>NZ_PJIN01000009.1 GCF_002929705.1 Arthrobacter sp. N199823 | reverse complement strand
CACCTCGCTCACATCGCTGAAGGCATCGAAGATTCCGGCCACACCCGCCAAGAAGCCGCCTCCCTCCTCGCCGCACACTAATTCCTTCAGAACCCGCTAGAATTGAATCACTATGGCCAAAACAGACTCCGCATCCAGTAGCACCGACGACACCAAGCGCTCCTTGTTCTCGCGCAAGCCCAAGGCTGAGAAGCCGAAAAAGGACAAGAAGCCCAGCCGCATCAAGCAAATGGTGGACATCTTTAAGATGACCCGTAAGCATGATCCGATGGTTACCTGGCTGATGATTGGCGCATTCTTGCTGCCCATCGCCATCGCCCTCGGCATCGGTTTCTTGTTCGATAACTGGATCACCGGTTTGCTGATCGGTATTCCTTTGGGCTTGCTGTGTGCACTGCTGATCATGTCTCGCCGCGCCGAGCGTGCCGCTTATTCTCAGATTGAAGGCAAGGCTGGTGCTGCCGGGGCCGCGCTGAGTTCATTGAAGAAGGGCTGGATCTTTGATGAGCAGCCCGCCTCAGTGAACCCGCGGACGCAGGATGTCGTATTCCGTGCCATTGGAAAGCCCGGCATCGTTCTGGTCACCGAGGGCCCGTCCACCCGTATCAAGGGTTTGGTTGATGCAGAGCGACGCCGCCTGAGCCGCATTTTGCCGAACGTGAAGATCACCGTGATTGAGACCGGCAAGGCCGAAGGTCAGGTTCCCATCGCCAAGGTGACCAAGGCTCTGGGTAAGCTCCCCAAGGAGCTGACCAAGGTTGAGGTTAGCGCAGTCAACAAGCGCATCAGCTCGATGGGCAACAAGCTGCCGATCCCCAAGGGCATTGACCCCTACAAGGCCCGCCCGGATCGCAAAGCAGGACGCGGACGCTAGCCAGTAGAACATGAGAACACGCAGAAAGGCCCGGCAGGAATTCCTGCCGGGCCTTTCTGCGTCCACTCCTCACTGCTGAAGCCGTGCTACGCTCGCTGCAAGATTGGGCAATTCACATTGGGGGCTTCATGAATACCATGCGCAGCAACACCGTCCGCCTCAGTCTGGTGTGCGCCGTAAGCGTGCTAGCGCTGGGACTGACTGGCTGCACCGCTACCTCCGGCCCACCGCAGCTTTCGGATCCGCCCAGCGTTGCAGCCGAAGCAGCACCTAGTCAGACGGCCGCCGCTGTGCAGCAAAGCGTCCCGCACCCCGAAACGCAAGGGGAAACACTGGGCAGCTATGCCTCCGCACCGGCAACGGGAGGTAGTGCTCAGTCAGGCGGGGGCTTCGATGCCAACGGGGCCGGCCTCGATTTTCAGCTCAACTGTCAGGGCGCAGGAACCGTGACAGTGCTGGTCACGGGCGCCTCTGGCGACGCCGAAGCCGGCATCACATCCTTTATGGTTCGCTGCGAGGACGGAAAGCTGAACAGCACGGGGAATCGGGACTACACCTCACACGGGACCACCTCCGTGAGCGTCTCAGCCCCAGCCACCGTGACCTGGGCAATGACCGTGGGCGCAGTTCCCGCCGGTGAGACGCCACCAGCCTAGGTGGGCCGTCCGCCGTCGAACATTAACAGCAAAGCCTCCACCCAGCCAGAGCTTAAAGTCAGATGCGGGGCCGTCATTCGGCACCCGCATCGGTAAGTACTGTCTCGAAGCTGGCTTAGCGGCGAATCAAGATCGACTTGATAGCCCGGTCGTGGAGGCCGCGGTGATCGGCATCGACAATGATGACGGGGAAGACCAGGCACACCAGCAAGGAACGGATCACGCCGTCGAGCAGGCTGGGCTGGCGACCGTCGAGTCTGACCACTTCAATGCCCATAATTCGGTGCCCCACACTGTAGCCAAGGAAGCCTACGAGCAACATCTGCTCGATCGCGAAAATGGCCAGAACGGCGTTGGGATTGCCGTCGAAAAATGCGTTGGCAATCAGATAGCACAGGGCCCAGTCAATGCAAATGGCAAGGATGCGCCGCCCTGCTCGGGCCATAGATCCTGGGCCGGATTCGGGTTGCCCCAAACGCTCGCCGGGAAATTTGGATATATTAGAAGTGTCCGGCCCGCTGAGCCAAGAACTTATGTCTTTACGATCTACCACTCCTCCAGCCTACCGCCGCCGGGACGAACCCGAGCATCGGGGCTGATACGGAGGGTATGTAACATGCCGGAAACATTTCTGACACTGTTGAGTAATGGCGCTGTTCTACGCTTGTAGCAGTTGCACATGCACGATGGCCGCACCCAGCCGGCCGAAACCCCCAGCGCCAAGGAGCGTAGATGTTCAAGAACGCGGAAGAAGTACTTCAGTTCATCAAGGACGAAGATGTAAAATTCGTCGACATTCGGTTCACTGACCTGCCCGGCGTCCAGCAGCACTTCAATGTGCCCGCCAAGACTGTAGACCTTGACTTCTTCGTCAACGGCCAGCTCTTCGATGGTTCCTCCATCCGCGGCTTCCAGGGCATTGCCGAATCAGACATGCAGCTGATCCCGGACCCCACCACCGCCTTCGTTGACACGTTCCGCAAAGAGAAGACTCTTGCGTTGAACTTCTCAATCGTGAACCCGCGCACCGGAGATCCGTACCACCGCGACCCTCGTGGCGTAGCCGAAAAAGCCGAAGCCTACTTGGCGTCCACCGGCATTGCCGACACCGCTTTCTTTGGCTCGGAGGCTGAATTCTTCGTCTTCGACAACGTCCAGTACGAATCCTCCCCGCAGGGATCTTTCTACAAGATCGATTCGGAAGAAGCCAACTGGAACACCGGCCGCGAAGAAGTTGGCGGCAACTTGGGTTACAAGACCCCCGTCAAGGGCGGTTACTTCCCGGTTGCCCCGATTGACCACCAGGCAGACCTGCGCGACGCAATGTGCATGGAACTGGATGCCGCTGGCCTCGAAGTTGAGCGCTCTCACCACGAAGTTGGTGCCGCCGGTCAGGCTGAAATCAACTACAAGTTCAATACCCTTGTTCACTCTGCTGACGATCTGCAGAAGTTCAAGTACGTCATCAAGAACACCGCATGGGCCGCCGGCAAGTCCGTCACCTTCATGCCGAAGCCGGTCTTCGGCGACAACGGTTCAGGCATGCACTGCCACCAGTCACTGTGGAGCAATGGCGAGCCGCTGTTCTACGATGAGAAGGGCTACGCAGGCCTCTCTGACATGGCTCGCTGGTACATCGGTGGTCTGCTCAAGCACTCCTCCGCTGTGTTGGCATTCACCAACCCGACGGTGAACTCCTACCGCCGCTTGGTCAAGGGCTTCGAAGCCCCCGTGAACATGGTCTACTCGCAGGGCAACCGCTCTGCCGGTATCCGTATCCCGATCACCGGTTCCAACCCGAAGGCCAAGCGCCTCGAGTTCCGCGCACCGGATGCTTCCTCCAACCCGTACCTGGCCTTCTCAGCTCAGCTGATGGCTGGCCTTGACGGAATCAAGAACCGGATCGAACCCCCGGCTCCCATCGACAAGGACCTCTACGAGCTCCCCCCGGAAGAAGCCAAGGACATCCCCAAGGCTCCCGAGTCACTGGAAGAGGCACTCATTGCCTTGGAAAACGACAACGAGTTCCTCCAGGCCGGTGGCGTGTTCACCCAGGACCTGATCGACACCTGGATCGACTACAAGCGCGAATACGAGATCAAGCCGCTCTCACTGCGCCCGAACCCGTACGAGTTCGAGCTCTACTACGGCTGCTAGCTAGAACAGGCGGCTAAACGCGGTTTAGTCCGCAAGCAGTCCGCAAGAGAAAAACCTTGAGATAAAAGAAGGGCCGGAACATTGCGTTCCGGCCCTTCTTTTTCTTTACCCAGAAGCTCATGAGCCCAACTTCTGCTCCTGTCCGCCAAGAGACTTTCTACGTGCAGCAAGGACGCCGGCAACAGCGGTCCTCGATGCCTCATCTTTGTCTGGCCACATGTGACTATAGGTGTCCAAGGTGGTCTTTGCGGATGCGTGCCTCAGCCACGCCAGGACAACCTTCACATCGAGCCCCTCCGAGATCAAGAGGGACGCTAAGTAATGCGGATCATGGGCGCGAAATCCCTCAGGTAACCCAGCAATGGACTCTCTGGCTTCGCGGAACCGTACCTCAAATGTGTAGGGTCACATCGTCCACCCATGTTTGGCTTCGTCAAAGATTTCGGATGCGAGCAGGGACGGGTTGTGGTTGAGAATCACGGCGACCTCCCTCAGGATGCTAATCGGCGTATTCGCGATTTCAGCCTACAGCCTTCAGCCTTCAGCCTTCAGAAGATCAACTGGAGACGGACGGCTGGCGAGATCAAGCCGCGCACGAATGCCCCGCCCACTTTCGTGGACGGGGTTTGGCGGCGGCTTAGCCGAGCGTGGCGATAGGATCGCGGAATGACATTAGAACGTTGGGAGCGGGCTTCCGAATGGCCACTGATCGCTATTTCTGTGCTTTTCCTTGCCGCATATTCGGTCCAGGTTCTGGCATCTAATGCCCCAGCCGCAATCGCGAGCTGGTTCATGACCGTAACCTGGGGACTGTTTGCAGTCGACTACCTCGCCTCACTCTGGTTAGCCCAACAGCGTGGCCGTTGGTTCGTCCGGCACCTGCATGAATTGGCCATCGTGGCACTCCCGATGCTTCGGCCACTGCGCCTCTTGCGCCTCGTCACTTTGATAGGAGTGCTACAACGGGTAGCCGGGAATGCGCTGCGTGGCCGCGTAGTGACTTACGTGGTGGCAGCGTCCGGATTGCTGGTCTACATTGGCGCGCTCGCCATGTACGACGCTGAGAAGGGCGTGCCAAATGCCAATATTCAGTCATTCGGAGACGCAGCGTGTTGGGCGATCGTCACCATCACAACCGTCGGCTATGGTGATCTTTCCCCAGTAACTGCAACGGGCAGGGTTATCGCAGTAGCGCTTATGATTGGCGGCATAGCTTTGTTGGGAACGGTAACCGCCACCTTGGCAAGCTGGCTTGTCGATAAAGTCTCAGCCGAGGACAGTAAAGGACAGGCTGTTACGGCGGAACAGTTGGAGGCCTTACTGGCTGAGATAGGATCGCTGCGCGAGGAACTAAGCCGCTCACAATAAATGGGTGACTAGGCAAATTTAGAGACCCTGGTCACGAGTTCCAGCAGCGTTCGCATCTGCCAGCTCAAGGTTGTCCGACATGACGACGGTAGCTACTAATGGGGGAAACTGTCCCTGGCGTGCGGTCACATATACCTTGGCATCAAATGCAGAGTTTGCCATCTAACGGACATAGAAGTCGCGCAACACACTGCACGCCGATCCCGGAGCGGGAGCTGCACAGTCGTCCCGGTCATGCATGAGACTACTGGCGCAACTTTGGCCCCAGTTGCGGTCCGAGGTGTAAACGGGCCTACAACAATCGTGGCCCTAAACACGATATGCGATCGACTGGGTAACCCCATACTGTCCTAGTCCTAGAACACGCCCTGGACGGCGCGGGCCGAGCAAAGTCACTGATTAAACACTGCGGGGCCGGAACATTGTGTTCCGGCCCCGCAGTGTTTAATACTCAGTTCACACGCTATTTGCCGAAGACATCGTTGGCAGCGTCCTTGACGTGTTCGCCGGCCTGCTTTGCCTTCGCGGCGGCCTGATCGGCTGCGCCTTCAGCCTGAAGTTTTTCGTTGTTTACAGCATCGCCAACAGCTTCCTTGGCCTTGCCGGTCATTTCCTGTGCCTTGTTGCTGATCTTATCTCCGAGTCCCATGAGGACCTCCTTCAATATGAATCCAACGGGTTACGCTATTCACGGTACGAACTTAATCTGAGAGTAACCTGAGAACGGGATGAACGATGAGGACCGGCTCCTCTTAACGTTTCCCGTATTTCTTGTGCACCGCCTGCTTACTGACTCCCAAACACAGCGCAATGGCTTCCCAGGAAAGCCCCGCAGACCGTGCTCTCGCAACCATCTCCGACTCTGTGCGCGCAAGCTCCTTGCGCCATTCGGCAACGGCATACAAGGCTTCCGCGGGGCCCATTCCTTCAGTATTTCCCACCAGTGTTTCCATAATCAAACCTCCCATGTCAACTTTAGTTGACCATCATTCGGAGGTCAATGATTGTTGACAATTCAGGGAGTCCAACGAGTGACATGAGGCTCCGCCCAGCACCCACGGCGGGCTAGAAGATGGACCAACCCGTGAGAGCGGTAAGCTCCTCCACCGCACCGATGATTGCCACGGAATTGCCGTTGGGGCCCAGCGCTGAGCCTCACACAGTAATGGAGCAGCGGCCGATGAGACCACGAGGACGAAGAGGTGACAGGCCGGGTCCGCCAACGCTAGCTACACCATTTCGAAAGAGTTACCAACAGAAGCCTTCTGGCCAAGCGCTAGCTCCAACCCCGCTATGCCCTCACGGAGAATCTCTAACGTTGCTTCCGGAAGGCCTTTCAACGGAGGCAGCGTGAGCAGCGGTACGCAAGTACCCATTTCACAAGCCTCAACGGCGACGACGGCAACGCCGTAAAGTGATGCGGCGTTCACGTAAAACGGCCGTAAAGTGGTGCGGCGTTGGTAGTGGAGTGGAGCTAGAAGATGGACCAACCCGTGAGGGCAGTGAATTCATCCAGTGCAGCGATGCCGGCCACGGAGTTGCCGTTGGGACCCAGCGCGGGGCCCCACACAGTAATCGAGCAGCGGCCGGGCACAATGGCGACAATGCCTCCACCCACCCCACTCTTGCCCGGCAAGCCCACACGGTAGGCGAACTCCCCCGCAGCGTCGTAGGTGCCACAGGTAAGCATCACGGCGTTCACACGCTTGCTCTGGTTGGGACTCAAGAACGGGGAGCCACCAGCAGCAACACCGTGGCGGGCTAGGAAGAGCGACGCTTTCGCCAGGTCTTCGCACGTCATGGCCAACGCACACTGCTTGAAATAGTTCTCCAGCACGTCCTCCACGGGATTTTCAAGGTTCCCGTAGCTGGCCAGCAGATGCGCCAGGGAGGCATTGCGGTGCCCATGATCGGCTTCTGAGGCGGCCACGAGTGCGTCAATGTCCACTGTCGGGTTGCCGGACTCCAGACGCATGAGACCTCGAATGGCGCCCGCCGCGTCCCCTGTCAGGGTCAGCAGCCTATCGGTAACCACCAGAGCCCCGGCGTTAATGAACGGGTTCCGTGGAATGCCCTTGTCCGCTTCGAGCTGGATCATGGAGTTGAACGGCGTGCCCGACGGCTCCCTGAACACGCGTCGCCAGATCGAGTCGTAGTCGTAAGACATGACCAGCGCCAATGAGAACACCTTGGAAATACTCTGGATAGAGAAGGACTTCTGCCAGTCCCCCGCGCCGTACAGCTCACCGTCAGCCATGGCTACGCAAATACCAAAGTTGTCCGGCGAGACTTCGCCCAGACTGGGTATGTAGGAGGCTACTTCACCCTGTCGGCACAACGGCGCCACATGCCCCACAATTTCATCCAGGATCCCCTGCATGTCTTTCACGTGCGCTCCCCGCTGGCGTGCCGCCGTCGTACTTCAAGAAAATTGGACTGCCAAGAAAATCTGATCTCAAGGAAAAAGGGCGGTAGCTTCACAGCCACCGCCCCACTTAACCAAAGTGCTAGAGCACCTTCGCCAGGAATTCCTGCAGACGCGGCTGCTGAGCGTTCGTGAAGATGGCCTCAGGGGTGCCTTCTTCACAAATATAGCCGCCATCCATGAAGATCACGCGGTCGGCAACTTCGCGAGCGAAGCCCATCTCGTGCGTGACAACCACCATGGTCATACCCTCGGCGGCGAGGTCGCGAATGACCTGCAGCACCTCGCCCACCATTTCCGGGTCAAGGGCGCTGGTGGCCTCATCGAAGAGCATAATGCCGGGGTTCATGGCCAGCGCACGGGCAATCGCCACACGCTGCTTCTGACCACCCGAGAGCGACGCCGGACGGGCATCAGCTTTCTCGGCCAGCCCCACGCGCTCGAGCAGTTGCATGGCCTTGGCCCGACCCGCAGTCTTGTCCAGCTTCTTGAGCTCAACCGGGGCCATCATGATGTTCTGGATGACGCTCATGTGTGGGAAAAGGTTGAAGTGCTGGAACACCATGCCAATGTTTTGGCGCACCGTGTTCAGGTCAACCTTGGCATCGGTGAGGTCGTAACCGTTAACGGTTACGGTGCCTGCGGTAATGTCCTCAAGCTTGTTCAAGCAGCGCAAGAACGTGGATTTACCGGAGCCTGAGGGCCCAATGACACACACCACTTCACCCTCGGCGATATCAACGTCCAGGCCCTTGAGAACCTCATTGGAACCGAAGGATTTCTTCAAATCCCGGACACTGATTTTGGCGTTTTTCACAGCTGCTGTGGCTTCGCTCATTTGTTGAACTTCCTGTCCAGGACGTTGGAAAGCTGGGTCAAGATAGAGATCACGATGAAGTACAGCGCAGCGACGATCAACAGCGTTTCACCCGTACGGAAGTTGGACGCGTAGATCTGCTGGCCCTGATACGTCAGCTCCGCGAAGCCGATAACGGCCAGCAAGGAGGTGTCCTTCAAGGTGATGACGAACTGATTGATGAACGACGGCGTCATGATCTTCACCGCCTGCGGCACCACTACACGGCGCATGGAGGTGACGTAGCCCAGGCCCAGACTGCGGCTGGCCTCGAGCTGGCCGGGATCCACTGACTGGATACCGCCACGGACAATCTCTGTCATGTAAGCACCGGCGTTAAGGCTCAAGGTGAGTACACCAGCGGTGAGCACATCAATGGGCTGTCCTGTCATCTGCGGCAGACCAAAGTAGAAGAAGAACGCCTGGACCAACAGCGGGGTACCACGGAAAATGGATACGTAGACGGTGGCGATGGCGCGCAGAATCTTACTCTCTGCAACCTTGAAGAAGCCGAACAAGACACCGATCACCAAGGCGATGACCAAGGAAAGGACGGTGGCGACCATAGTCAGCCACAAACCCTTCATGAGGGCGGGGAAGCTGTCCTTGACGAGCTGGAAGAATCCGCCCTGTTCGGTTGCTTCGGTCTTGGCCAGGTACTTATCAAGAATGGCGTCATACTGGCCGTTAGCCTTCAACTCGGTCAAGCCGGTATTGAAGGCTTCCAGCAAGTCAGCATTTTGGCCCTTGTTCACGGCAAAACCGTACGAGCTACCCTGTTCCTTGTCGGTGACAATCTTCAGCCCGTTGTTCTGGCTCACACCATAGGCAAGCACCGGGTAATCGTCAAACACGGCTACAGAGTTGCCGGCCTTGACGTCGTCGTACATGGTTGCCGAATCAGCGAGGGCCTTGACTGTGAAGCCATACTCCCCCTTGATGGAGTTAGCGAAGGTTTCGCCCTCACTGCCGCGCTTGGCCGTGACGGTCTTACCCTTCAGATCAGCGTAAGTCTTGATGTCCTGGTCGTTCTTGCCCACGGCCATCTGCACGCCGGAGTCAAAGTACGGATCCGAGAAATCAAAGACATTCTTACGTTCGTCAGTGATGGACATGCCAGCAATAACGCCAGCAACCTGGTTGGACTGCAGTGCCTGCAGTGCCGCGTCAAAGCCCAGTGACTTAATGTCCACTTCGAAGCCCTGATTCTTGGCAATGGCATTCAACAGATCCATGTCGATGCCGACAAGGTTGCCGCTGCCATCACGGAATTCGAACGGGGCAAAGGTGGTGTCAGTGGCAATGGCAAATTTCTTACCCTTGACGTCGGCGTGCTGCACTGCGGTGTTCAGCGATGCCGGGGCGGACAGGCTCAACGCTGAGGCGCCACCCATCCCGAGCAACATGAAGACAACAGTAAAAAGGGCGGCGAGGGCGGCAAATTTGCCGCCACTGCGTCGCCGTAGAGGCGGAAGCCTGAGCATAAATTTTCCCTCACAACGTTATCGCGCCCCAGTTGGGGCGAATGAAGTACCCCTCGACGTTACAGCCTTTAGCTCAATCATGCGAGACGCATCACGATTCGGTATCAGTATTTGCCCCAACACACTAGTCGCGTCGACCCGCTAGGACAGATTTGCCCTCATGAACGGCCCCCGGGATGGCGAATTTAGCCGTAGTACAGCCGTTCAAAGACGGCCCGCGCCCTACGGGTCAGACCCAGATAATCGTCCTCAAAGGTTGAGGCGTTACCGGGTTCGTAACCGCACCATCGGGCGACTGCTTCCAGATCGCCTCTGGCTGACGGGAGAAGATCGGAGTTCTTTCCTGTCCACATGACGTTGGCGTTGCGGATTTTCCCGGCCAGCCGCCACGCTGCTTCCAAGACGGCCGCGTCCTCATCGTCCACCAAACCTATGACGCGAGCGGCTTCCAGCGCCGGCAGTGTTTGTGTGGTTCGCAGAGACTCATGCGCATGGGCGTGCTGCAGTTGCCACAATTGGACCAGCCACTCGACGTCGCTGAGGCCGCCCCGGCCTAGTTTGACGTGCCGGGCGGGGTCGGCGCCGCGAGGCAACCGCTCCCCTTCCATGCGGGCCTTGATCCGCTTGATCTCCCGCTGATCATCTTCGGAAAGCACCTTGGGGTAGCGAACAGGATCGGCCATGGCCACAAAGTCCCGGGCCAAATTGTCCGAACCAGCCATGGGACGTGCCCGAAGCAGAGCCTGAGCCTCCCAGGCAGATGACCAGCGGCCATAGTATTCCGCATATGCGTCCAGCGAACGAACCAACGGCCCACTTCTACCTTCGGGTCGCAAATCAGCATCGATACTCAGAACCCGTTCGGCCTGAATAGCAGGGCGTACCGGAGCAGTGAGCAGCGACATCAGTTTTTGCACAATGGCTATGGCCTGCTGGTTTGCGGCATCCACACGATCCTCCGCCACGCCGGGAACCGGCTGATGGACAAACAACACGTCAGCATCGGAGCCGTACCCAATTTCCCGTCCGCCTTGGCGCCCCATGGCTACGACCAGCACATTGGTTAGCGGCTCTGTGCCTGCGTAAACGGACGTCTCGGCGATCATCAGCGCGCCTAGAACCGCTGCCCTATCGGCATCGCTGAGTGCCTCGGAAACCTGATCCTGATCCAACAACCCTGAGCTATCGGCAATCCCAATACGGAGGATCTCTCGCTGCCGCAACAATCGCAGCAGCCGCACGGCCTCACTTGTTTCACTGTGGCGGCCAAGTTTGGAGCGGATTTCTGTCCACTGAGCCTCGAAACTCAATGGCACCAGTTCCTTGGAGTTGCCCAGCCAGGCAGTTGCCTCGGGCGAGACCTCCAACAAGTCACTGACAAGACGGGAACTCGAGAGTAAATGACACAGGCGCTCGGCCGCGGCTTGGTGGTCGCGCAGCATGCCAAGGTACCAATGGTAGGTTCCCAGCGCCTCGCTGACGCGGCGGAAGGCGAGGAGTCCGGCGTCGGGGTCTACTCCATCTGCCAGCCAGCCCAGCAGAACCGGCAAAAGCTGGCGCTGCAGCGCAGCACGCCGGCTCACTCCCGCGGTGAGGGATTCAATATGACGCACAGCTCCGGCCGTGTCCCGGTAACCCAAGGCAGCCAAGCGCGCACGGGCGGCGTCAGACGTCAACGCGGCATCCTCGGCGCTCAGGTGTGCGGCCGTGGCCAAAATGGGGCGGTAGAAGATTTGTTCATGTAGAGAGCGCACGGAACGCTTGACCTTCACCCAGTCGGCCTCAAGCGAATCGGCGCTGGGGCGCTTCATGCTCAAGGGCCCCTCTAACGCTCGGGCCAGGGCGCGCAATTGCTCAGGCGCGGTGGGCATGGTGTGGGTGCGGCGCATCTGCACCAGCTGAATCCGGTGCTCAAGCACACGCAGGTACGTGTAGTGCCGCAAAAGCAGCGCAGCATCGGTGCGGCCAATATAGCCGGCCATGGTCAGTGCATTAATGGCCTCTGTGGTGGACCGTAAACGAATGCTGGAGTCAGTCTTGCCATGCACCAATTGCAGCAACTGGACAGTGAATTCAACGTCACGCAGCCCACCCTTGCCCAGCTTGATCTGGCGCTCCGCATCGGCGTCACGAATACTTGCCGTCACGCGTCGACGCATGGCTTGAACGGACTCAACGAACCCATCCCGCTCGGAAGAGTTCCAAATCAGTGGCGACACAGCCTCCTCAAATTCCAGGCCCAGTTCCCGGTCCCCGGCAATGGCACGGGCCTTGAGAAGTGCTTGGAACTCCCAGCTCTGCGCCCACCGGTGATAGTAGGCCATGTAGGAATCAAGGGTGCGCACCAGCTGGCCGTCCCTGCCTTCCGGGCGCAGATTGGCGTCCACTTCCCACAGGCCTGGCTCACGTTCTGGGGCATAAATGATGCGTGAGATGGCGCTGGCCAGAGCGTTGCCGACCTGGACCATCTCGCCTTCGTCCAGAGCGATGGAGTCGCTGCCGGTGCCGGCTTTGGCACTGTCGCTGGGGTCGGGGTCCGCTTCCTCGGGGGGTTCATCCAGCGCCACGACGTACATGACGTCGACGTCGGAGATATAGTTCAGTTCCCGCGCGCCACACTTGCCCATCCCCAGCACGGCAAAACGCAGTGCGGCAACCTTCTCGGCTCCCATGGTTGCGCCCACTTCGGTCCGAGCCACGGCCAAGGCCGCCTCGAGCGCAGCCGCCGCCAAATCTGCCAGCTCAGCCCCCACCTTTGGCATTGCCTCCAAAGGAGACGGTGCTGCTAGGTCTCGCAACGCCAGCTCACACAGGTGCCTGCGGTATTTGGTGCGCAAGGCGATGCGAGCCTGCGTTCCGGACAGCTGCGCAACGGGACGCCCCGACGTCGGATCCGCCCCGACTGCCTCCAGCAACGAGGCCCGCAGTGCGGCTCCGTCTGCAGCGTCTGGGCTGGAGCTGGCGGACGGGTCCACCACGTCAAGATGTTCCGGATGGCGCATGAGGAATTCCGCCAATGCCTCCGAGGCTCCCAAAAGCCTAAACAGGGACACATTGGAAACCGTGGCCCCAGAGACTGGATCCGTGACGCTCAACAGCTCGCGGCTGGCTGGTACGGCACTGAGTAGCCGGACCAGCGATTGCAGGGCCATATCCGGATTGTCGGCCACGGCCAACGCATCGAGTAGCTCCGCCTGGTCAAGGTCTGCGAGTTCGGTGAATCCGAGGAACCGCTCACAGGTTTTCAGATCGGAGAAGCCACGGGATATCAGGGTGCGCGTCAGGGAGCTCATAGCAGTGGCTTAGAGCACCCCGAGGTAGCGGTTGATCTCGTAGGGGGTGACCTGGAGACGGTACTCCTGCCATTCGGCACGCTTGTTGCGCAAGAAGTTCTCAAACACCTGCTCGCCCAAAATCTCAGGCATGAGCTCAGATTCCTCCATCTGGCGCACAGCATCATGGAGGCTCGAGGGCAGCGGATCATGTCCCATGAGGCGGCGTTCTGCACTGGTCAAAGTGCTGATGTCTTCCACGGCTGCGGCGGGAAGCTCGTAGCCTTCTTCAATGCCCTTGAGCCCGGCACCGAGCAACACGGCGTAGGCCAGGTACGGGTTGGCAGCGGAATCGATCCCGCGGTATTCCAGGCGAGCGGCTTGACCCTTGCCCGGCTTGTAGAGCGGCACGCGCATCAGCGCTGAACGGTTATTGTGGCCCCAGGACAGGTAGCTGGGAGCCTCTCCCCCGCCCCAAAGACGCTTGTAAGAATTCACGAACTGGTTGGTCACTGCCGTGAACTCCGGGGCGTGCTTGAGGATTCCGGCCATAAACTGGCGCGCAGTTGTTGAGAGCTGGAATTCGGCGCTCGGATCGTAGAAGGCGTTACTGTCGCCCTCAAACAGCGAGAAGTGGGTATGCATGCCAGAGCCGGGGTGGTCCGAGAACGGCTTGGGCATAAACGTCGCGTACGTGCCCTGCTGGATGGCGACCTCGCGGATCACTGTGCGGAACGTCATGATGTTATCGGCTGTCGCCAGTGCATCGGCGTAGCGCAAATCAATTTCGTTCTGCCCGGGGCCACCTTCGTGGTGACTGAACTCGACGGAGATGCCAACGTCCTCGAGCATGGTCACAGCGGTGCGGCGGAAGTCCTGGGCAACACCACCGGGCACGTGGTCAAAGTAGCCGGCCTGGTCCACGGGTACGGGGATGCCATCAGGTCCGGGGCGGTCGGATTTCAGCAGGTAGAACTCAATTTCAGGGTGCGTGTAGCAGGTGAAGCCCATGTCTGCCGCCTTGGCCAGAACACGCTTCAAGACGTTGCGCGGATCGGCTGCGGAGGGCTCGCCGTCGGGAGTCAACACGTCGCAGAACATGCGTGAGGTCTGCTCCGTCTTGCCATTTCCGCGCCAGGGCAGGATCTGGAAGGTGGACGGGTCCGGCTGAGCCAACATGTCCGATTCGAAAACCCGAGCCAATCCTTCAATGGCCGAACCATCGAAGCCCAGCCCCTCTTCAAAGGCGCCTTCAACTTCGGCCGGGGCCAGTGCCACAGATTTCAGGCTGCCTACAACGTCGGTAAACCACAGGCGAACAAACCGAACATCGCGCTCCTCAATGGTGCGCAGCACAAACTCCTGTTGACGGTTCACGTACGGGCCTCTTCCTTCGGTCACCACCATCTGGCTCCATTTGCGGGCAGGTGGCGGGCTGGTTTGTGGCAGGTGGGTTGCCTGCAGTCATTACTCTACTAACTAGTGTGGCGCCCGATGCCCAATCCACGCGGGGAATCGTAATAAGCTGGGAACATGTCACCCACAAGCACCCCTGACTCAACCGCGTCCGCCGAGCTGGCGGCTCCCTACGGTGCTGGCGCGGCCGGCCGAACTGGAACGCCCGGCGGCATTCCTGCCACCGCAGCCAAGGTACGCACCCACCACCTGCTGGCAGCCAAAGCGGCGGGGAAGAAATTCGCCATGCTGACGGCTTATGACCAGTACACGGCACAAATTTTTGATGAAGCGGGCATTGAAGTGTTGCTCGTGGGCGATTCGGCCTCCAACAACGTCCTGGGCAACGAGACCTCGCTGCCCATCACCCTCGATGAGATGATCATCTTCTCCCGCGCCGTGACGGCCGGAGCCAAGCGTGCTTTAGTGGTGGCCGATCTGCCCTTCGGTAGTTATGAGCAGTCACCCGCGCAAGCCATCGCCTCCTCGGTTCGTCTCATGAAGGAGGGCCTGGTCCACGCCGTCAAGATGGAAGGCGGCGCCTACTACGCCCCCACCGTCCGTGCGCTGACGCAGGCTGGCGTGCCGGTCATGGCGCACATTGGCTTCACCCCGCAGAGCGAACACATGCTGGGCGGCTATCGGGTTCAGGGCCGCGGCGAGATGGCCCAGATCATGATTGACGACGCCGTGGCCCTGGCTGAGGCGGGCGCGTTCTGTGTGTTGATGGAAATGGTCCCCGCCGACACCGCTTCCGCTGTGGACGCCGCCGTGACTGTGCCCACCGTGGGCATCGGCGCAGGCAACTCCACCACCGGGCAGGTACTGGTATGGCAGGACATGGCCGGCTTGCGTACCGGCAAGATGGCCAAGTTCGTCAAGCAGTACGCCCAGATGCGCACAGTGCTGGCAGACGCGGCACGTGAATTTGGTGACGAAGTCCGCACCGGCGTCTTCCCAGGCCCCGAGCACACGTTCTAACCGAGGTTTATACGCACCACACCGACGTGTAGTTGCGTATAAGCAAACTGCACTTTGTTTATACGCAACGGATCCCTTCCGAGTTGCGGCAGTATGAGAGCACCGCAACTCGCCCGGGCGTGGCGTGCGTATAAACAAAGTGGTTAATCTGAGTACACCAGTCAAGCGGGCGGTGTGCAGCAGCCACACGAGGTGAGTTAGTCGTCGTCGGACTCTTCATCGAGGGCATCCGCCGCTGCATTGCGTTCCTGGACCTTCGCTAGAGCCCGCTCGGCTTCGGCGGCACTTTCATACGGTCCAATCAAGGACTTCCAACCCGACTGAGCGTCCTTTTCCACGGCGTGGGTTTCTACGTTGTACCAATACTGCGACATGATGGTCTCCAACTTTCGTAACTGAACGCTTCTAACTGCTGCCATCATAGGACTTTCTGGCGGGCAAAAACTTATAGGATGATGGCATGTCTTCAACAGCAACCTCAGCACCCCTTGGCAAATTGGTCCCCGGCACTATCAGCCCCGAACTGGCAGTCCCCTTCTCCATACCTCGCCCCGAATACGTGGGCAAGGCCGGTCCCGCACCATTCAAGGGCTCGGAAGTCAAGGACGCAGAGACGCTGGAAAAGATCCGCATCTCGAGCAAGATTGCCGCGCAGGCCATTGTGGAGGTTGGCAAACACATTCTCCCCGGTGTCACCACTGACGCCCTGGACCGCATAGGCCACGAGTTCCTCTTGGACCACAAGGCATACCCGTCAACGCTGGGATACCGCGGATTCCCCAAGTCACTGTGCTCCTCCCTCAACGAGGTAATTTGCCACGGCATCCCGGACACTACGGTGGTGGAGGACGGGGACATCATCAACATTGACATCACGGCTTTCAAGAACGGCGTCCACGGCGACACCAACTGGACGTTCACTGTGGGCGACGTTGATGAAGAGTCACGCCTGCTGGTGGAACGCACCCAAGAGTCCTTGAACCGCGCTATCCGCGCCGTTGCTCCGGGCCGGGAAATCAACGTCATTGGCCGCACCATCGCCTCCTACGCCAAGCGTTTTGGGTACGGAGTGGTGCGGGACTTCACCGGCCACGGCGTGGGCGAGGCCTTCCACACCGGCCTGATTATTCCGCATTATGACGCAGCACCGGCGTACAACACTGTGATGGAAGAGGGCATGGTCTTCACCATCGAACCCATGCTGGCCTTGGGAACCATTGATTGGGACATGTGGGCGGACGACTGGACAGTTGTCACTCGTGACCGCAAGCGCACAGCTCAGTTTGAACACACCATGGTTGTTACGTCCACAGGTGCAGAAGTCCTCACACTGCCGTAGCATTACCCGGTCACCACCTCTCCGCCAGCCGTGGCACTTGTACGCGAAAATCCATCTACCCTTGGAGCCTGCATGACTAAGAAGCACCCGTCCCGCACCACCGTCATTGGTATTGACATTGGCGGTACCGGCATCAAGGGCGGCATAGTCGACCTGGAAACCGGCGAGGTTGTGGGTGACCGCTTCCGGATCCCGACACCCAGCCCCTCCACCCCGCAGGCGGTGGCCAAGGTAGTCAAGGAGATCGTTGATGAGCTCTCCGGCCGCAAGCACGCCCCCAGCGAAGACGCACCCGTAGGCATCACGTTCCCGGCCATCGTTTCCCACGGCGTCTCCCGTTCAGCGGCCAATGTGGACAAGTCCTGGATCGATGCCAACGTCGATGAGATCTTCACGAACGAACTGGGCCGTGACGTTCAGGTCATGAATGACGCCGACGCAGCCGGCTTGGCCGAAGCCCGCTACGGTGCCGGCAAGGACGTCAAGGGCACAGTTTTGGTCATCACCCTCGGCACCGGCATTGGCTCCGCGTTCATCTACAACGGCAAGCTCATCCCCAACGTAGAACTGGGCCACCTGGAACTCGACGGCTTCGATGCCGAGACGAAGGCTTCAGCCAGCGCCCGCGAACGCGACGGCATCAGCTGGGACGAGTACGCAGTCCGGCTTCAGCGTTACTTCTCCCACGTGGAATTCTTGTTCTCGCCGGAGCTGTTCATTGTTGGCGGCGGAATTTCCAAGCGCAGCGAAGACTATCTGCCCCAGCTGGATCTACGCACCAAGATTATCCCGGCCGAGCTGGCCAACAACGCCGGCATTGTGGGCGGCGCCTTGCAGGCGGCCGTTCACTTCAAGCTGACCAAGTAGCCTTCAGCGAAACAGTAAAGGGTGTGTGCTCCAATCGTGATGATCGGAGCACACACCCTTTAGTGTGAAATCAGGTCCCGCTTATGCACTAGCGGCTGCTATTGCTGGGCAGCGGAGGAATCCTCGGAAAGCAGCTGATCCTCGCTGCGCAGCTGGGCAATGGACGATTCAAAGTCTTCAAGCGATTCAAAGGCTTGGTAGACACTGGCGAACCGCATATAGGCCACCAAGTCCAGCCGTCGAAGAGGCGCCAGAATAGCCAGCCCAACGTCATTGGCCTCAATCTCAGCCGCACCGCTGGCCCGAATGGACTCTTCGACTTCCTGCGCAAGCTTGGCCAGATCATCGTCAGTGACGGGACGTCCCTGACAGGCTTTACGGACACCACTGATGACCTTGCTGCGGCTGAACGGCTCCGCAACTCCGGACCGCTTGCTCACGGACAGGCTGGCGGTTTCTATGGTGCTGAATCGGCGGCCGCACTCGGTGCACTGCCGCCGTCGCCGGATGGATGAGCCGTCATCTGAAAGCCTTGAATCAACCACCCGGGAATCGGGATTACGGCAAAACGGACAATACATGCAACCCCCTTCGAATCAAGATCATCTTTAGTCTAGGTTCTAAACTAAACAAACTACAATCGCGTAATTATCGTGCGGACACGCCAGCGCTCTCGGACATGCGCCTAAGGAAACCGCACAGCTACGGCGTCTCCGTGCGCCGGCAGGCCTTCAGCACGCGACAAGGTAATGACGTGTCCGGCCACTTGCGCCAGCGCTTCCTTGTTGTAATTGATCAGCTGCACGGCGCGCAGGAACGTGGTCACGTTCAGGCCAGAGGAGAAGGCGGCTGTGCCACTGGTGGGCAGCACGTGGTTGGATCCGGCACAGTAATCGCCCAGGCTCACCGGGCTGTAGTCGCCCACGAAAATGGCCCCGGCGCTGGTGATTTGTGCGGCAACGCCGGGCGCATTCTCTGTCACCACCTCGAGGTGCTCGGCAGCGTAAGCGTTGCACACTGCCACGCCCTGGGCGATGTCATCCACCAGCACAATGCCCGACTGCACACCACTGAGTGCCGTCTCTACGCGTTCCCGGTGAGTAGTTTTAGCTACCTGCTGTGCCAATTCACGCTCGACGGCGTCCGCCAGTTCCAGCGAGGTGGTCACCAAAACTGATGCGGCGTTGGGATCGTGCTCGGCCTGGCTAATGAGGTCCGCGGCAACAAAGACCGGATTAGCCGTGTGGTCTGCCAGAACAGCAATTTCCGTGGCGCCAGCTTCGGAGTCAATACCCACAACACCCTTGACCAGGCGCTTGGCGGTGGCCACAAAAATGTTGCCCGGGCCAGTGACCACGTCAACAGGTTCAAGAGCTTCTCCCCCACCGTTTTCCGAGCTGCCGGCGGCTACCCCGTAGGCGAACGCGGCAATGGCTTGGGCGCCACCCATGGCGTAGACCTCGTCAATGCCTAGCAGAGCTGCTGCGGCTAGGACCGTCAGGTCAGGGAGTCCGCCAAATTCCTTCTGCGGCGGAGAAGCCAAAGCCACCGACCCCACGCCAGCAGCCAGGGCAGGAACAACGTTCATCACTACCGACGACGGGTATGCGGCGAGACCACCAGGTACGTAGAGCCCCACGCGACGCACGGGGATCCAGTGGGAGGAGACCACTGCTCCATCAGCCATGGGATAGTCAACATCTGCCGGCTTCTGCGCTTGGGCAAAGGCTTTGGCCCGGGTGATGGATTCTTCCAGCGCCGCACGCACGGCGGGGTCCAGCTCGGCCAGCGCTTGCGCCAGTGCCGCTGCCGGGACACGGGGATGTTCTTGACTCACGCCGTCGAACTTGAGGGCAAGACCAGCCAAGGCCGCGTGGCCGTCGCGGCGGACATCGGCAATGATGGTTTGCACGGCGGCTTCGGCGGTGGTTACGGTCGCGGAGGCGGTGCGGGGAACAGCACTTTTGAGCTCGGCCAGGGACAGGGTGTGCCCGCGGAGGTCCGTGCGGCGCAGGCGAACTGCGGATTCTGGGCTGTTGGCGGTTCCGGACACTGAAGTTTCAAGGTTGCTCACAACAGTGAAGTTTACCCGTTGCCCGGCACCCGTGTGGTCCGGGCCCCGTAGCCGCCGTTACTGGACTGCTGCTTCGCTCACCTGAGGCTGCTGCGCCGCGGTGACCTCCGGCGATGGGGCCTCCGAACGTTCTTTGGCGGGAGGCACCAAATAGTGGGCAAAGTGGACCACGAATAGCACCGCCGCGCTGGCCAGCGGCCAGAGCAGGAGCACCGCGGGTGAGCGGAGCGAGAAAATCATGCTGGGGCTGGGCAGATTATCCGGCACCGTCTGGAAGAGGTCTCCGGCGAACACACCGACGCGCCAGGCCAGCACCGAGCCGGCCAGCCCGGCAACTAGCAGGGCCAGCGTTGGGGCCGCCGATCCCCAGATGTGCGGAGTCTTGCGTCCTTGCCGCAACAACAGCACTGCCGACAAGACACCGGCCACGAGC
Source organism: Arthrobacter sp. N199823 (assembly GCF_002929705.1). GTDB lineage: Bacteria > Actinomycetota > Actinomycetes > Actinomycetales > Micrococcaceae > Specibacter. The sequence continues at coordinate 136,521 of NZ_PJIN01000009.1, read as the reverse complement.
ATCAGGGCAGCCAGTGCCAGATCGCGAGGGAACCAGGTGGCGTAGTCCTTTCCATCCCCGTAAATGGCGCCGCCCGGGGCCAGCACAAACCATGCTGCACCCATGACGGCTCCCAAAGCTAAACTGACGCGCATCCAGCGCTGCCAAATGGCGGCGGGTCGGCTCGTTTTTCGCGACCTTGTGGCCGGTGTTAGCCGGGCCATGGAATCGTTCATCATTAGCCTTCCAAACAGGTGGGACCGAGCAAGACCTTTAAGTCGCCAAAGAGCGACGGCGTGGGGTTGACGCGGTGGTGCAATGGCAACTTCATGACCTTCATGGAGCGGGTTCCGGCGAGGTGCATCTTGACCTCGGTGTTGCCGCGGTGATCATTGAGCACTGACTTCAGCGCCTCGAGAATCTGTTCGTTGGCTTTATGTTCGGGCATGGAGATCACCAGCGGGCCGGACATGCCTTCGGTGAGGTCAGGGACGGTCATTTCCATGGCGTTCAAGGTGACGGCACCGTCGTCGCGCTTTTGGAGCCTTCCCTTGACCACCACAATCAAGTCCTCAGCCAACACGTTGGCAATGGGTCCGTAGGTCTGGCCGAAGAACATGACTTCAATGGAGCCGCCCAAGTCCTCGATTTCACAGCGGGCATAGGGATTACCGCTGCTCTTGGCGATGCGACGTTGCAGGTTGGTGATCATGCCGGAAATGGTGATGATGTGCCCGTCCTGGGGGCCGTCGTCGCCCAAGAGTTGGGTGATAGACATGTCCGCGTTCTGACTGAGGATGCCTTCAAGTCCACGCAGGGGATGGTCAGAAACGTAGAGGCCCAGCATGTCGCGTTCAAACGCCAGCTTGTCCTTCTTTTCCCATTCGGGCAGGTCGGGGATCTCTGTGATGAGAGCCGACTCAGGTTCCTCTTCCCCACCAATGCCGGCGAAGAGGTCAAACTGGCCAACAGCCTCGTTACGTTTGATCCCAATGACGGAGTCAACAGCTTCTTCGTGAATCATGGCCAGCGCCCGCCGGGCATGACCGAGGGAATCGAAGGCACCGGCCTTGACGAGAGATTCAATGGTGCGTTTGTTACAGACCACCGCGGGAACCTTCATCAGGAAGTCGGAGAAGCTTTCAAAGTTCCCCTTCTCCTTGCGCGAATCCACCAGTCCGTTGACCACATTGGCACCAACGTTGCGGATGGCACCCATACCGAAGCGGATATCGTGACCCACCGGAGTGAAGTTCAAGGCGGATTCGTTCACGTCCGGAGCCAGCACCGTAATGCCCATATGGCGGCATTCGTTCAGGTAGAGGGCAAGCTTGTCCTTGTCATCACCAACGCTAGTCAGCAGCGCAGCCATGTATTCGGCCGGGTAATGCGCCTTGAGGTAAGCGGTCCAGTAACTAATGACGCCGTAAGCCGCCGAGTGGGCCTTGTTGAAGGCGTAATCGGAGAACGGCAGCAAAATGCCCCACAGGGTGGTGACAGCGGCGTCGGAGTAGCCATTGTCCACCATGCCCTGATGGAAGCCGGCATACTGCTTATCCAGCTCAGACTTCTTCTTCTTACCCATGGCACGGCGCAAAATGTCGGCACGGCCCAGTGAATAGCCGGCCAACTTCTGCGCAATGGACATAACCTGCTCTTGGTACACGATCAGCCCGTAGGTACCACCCAGAATCTCGGCCAGAGGTTCCTCTAGCTCGGGGTGGATGGGGGTAATCGGCTGCAGGCCGTTCTTGCGCAAGGCATAGTTGGTGTGCGAATCGGCACCCATGGGACCTGGCCGGTACAGAGCCAAAACAGCAGAGATATCTTCAAAGTTATCCGGGCGCATGAGCTTGAGTAGCCCGCGCATGGGGCCACCATCTAGCTGGAAAACGCCCAGCGTGTCGCCACGGGCCATGAGCTCATAAGATCCGACGTCGTCGAGCTCCAGCGTCTCCAAGTCAAGGTCAACATTTTGGTTGGCTTTGATGTTTTCCAGCGCGTCAGTGATGATGGTGAGGTTTCGCAGCCCCAAAAAGTCCATCTTGATGAGGCCAAGGCCTTCACTGGTGGGGTAGTCAAACTGGGTGATGACCTGCCCGTCCTGGATGCGGCGCATGATCGGAATGACATCGATGATGGGATCCGAGCTCATGATCACACCGGCGGCGTGCACACCCCACTGGCGTTTGAGCCCTTCGAGTCCCTTGCCCAGTTCAAAGACCTTGGCGGCCTCGGGATCGGTGTTCATCAGGTTCCGGAAGTCCGCCGCTTCGCTGTAGCGCTTGGCCTCGGGGTTCTCAATGTCATTGAGCAGGATGTCCTTGGCCATGACTGCCGGAGGAAGGGCTTTGGTCAGCATTTCGCCCATGCTGAAGGGGTGGCCCAGGACGCGTGAGGCATCCTTCAACGCCTGCTTGGTCTTGATGCTGCCGTAGGTGACGATCATGGCGACGCGCTCATCGCCGTACTTTTCGGTCACATACTTAATGACCTCGTGGCGGCGACGATCATCGAAGTCAACGTCAAAGTCAGGCATGGAGACGCGCTCAGGGTTCAGGAAGCGCTCAAAGATCAGCCCGTGATGGATGGGATCCAGATCGGTGATGCGCATGGCGTAGGCCACCATGGAACCGGCACCGGAACCTCGGCCGGGACCAACGCGGATGCCGTGGTCCTTGGACCAGTTAATGAAGTCAGCAACCACCAGGAAGTAGCCGGGGAAGCCCATCTTGATGATGACGCCCAGCTCATAATCGGCCCGCTCACGTACATCGTCCGGGATGCCCTTGGGGTAGCGGTACTTCAGCCCGGCGTCGACCTCTTTAACAAGCCACGACGTTTCATCGTCACCCGGCGGGCAGGGGAACCGCGGCATGTAGTTGGCGTTGGTGTTGAAGGAAACTTCGCACCGCTCGGCGATCAGCAGCGTGTTATCGCAGGCCTCAGGGAGTTCAGAGAATAGCGCCCGCATTTCCGCAGGAGATTTCAGGTAGTAGCCGCTGCCGTTAAAGGCGAAGCGCTTGCCACCCTGGTCATAGGTGGGTTCGGTGAGTGTGGAGGCCGATTGCAACGCCAGCAGAGCCTCGTGAGCCTTGGCGTCGTGTTCGTGGGTGTAATGCAGATCATTCGTGGCAACCAGTGGAATCGCCAGTTCTTTGGCGAGGCGGAGAAGATCCTTGGTTACCCGGCGCTCAATGTCCAGACCGTGGTCCATGAGCTCACAGAAGTAGTTTTCTTTGCCGAAGATGTCCTGGAACTCGGCCGCGGCAGCCTTCGCCTCGTTGTACTGGCCCAAACGCAAACGGGTTTGGACCTCGCCGGAGGGGCAGCCGGTGGTGGCAATAAGTCCCGGGTGGTATTCGTTGAGCAGCTCCCGGTCCAGGCGCGGGTACTTGCCCATGGGCGAATCCAAGGACCCAATCGAGGAGGCGCGGAACAAGTTGCGCATGCCCTGGTTGTTGTAGCTGAGCAGAGTCATGTGCGTGTAGAAGCCACCGCCGGAGACATCGTCCTTCTTCTGCGCCTCTTCCGTACGCCACTTCACCCTGGTCTTGTCGGTGCGAGCCGTACCCGGGGTGACGTAAGCTTCCACGCCAATGATGGGCTTGATGCCGGCGTCGGTGGCCTTTTTCCAGAAGTCGAAGGCGCCAAACAAGTAACCGTGATCAGTGGTGGCCAGAGCGGGCATTTGGAGCCGCTTGGCCTCATCAAAGAGTTCGGTCAGGCGCGCCGCACCGTCCAGCATGGAATATTCGGTGTGCGTATGAAGATGAACAAAACTGTCAGTCGATGAGCTAGCCACCGAACCATTCTAGTGCTGATTCTCCACCCCTCTCTCCCAACGCCGCACCACTTTACGGCGTCATCGAGCTAACGCCGCACCACTTTACGGCGTCAGAGGGCCAACGCCGCACCACTTCCCGGCGGCATTAGCGAACCCCGCACCACGGAGGTGGTGCGGGGTTCGGGAAAAACCGCCTGGAAGTGATGCGGGGTTCCGGAAAAACCGCCGTAAGGTGGTGCGGCGTTCGAGAAAAACCGCCGGGAAGTGATGCGGGGTTGCTAGTGTTCGCCGCGAAGGTGATCCAGGGCGTACTCCAGGTCTTGCGGGTACGGGCTGGTGACGCTGACCCACTCCCCCGTGGCCGGGTGCGTGAATCCGAGCTTGTGGGCGTGCAGCCATTGGCGGGTCAGCCCCAGCTCGGCAGCCAAAGAGGGGTCTGCACCATACGTCAGGTCGCCGGCGCAGGGGTGTCGCAGCGCAGAAAAGTGTACGCGGATTTGATGAGTGCGGCCCGTCTCCAGGTGCACCTCCACCAGTGTTGCCTTGCCAAACGCCTCCAGCACCTCGTAGTGGGTTATGGAGGGACGTCCATCCTCAATGACGGCGAAGCGCCAGTCATGACCCGGGTGCCGACCGATAGGGGCATCAATGGTGCCCTGAAGCGGATCGGGCAAGCCCTGAACCACTGCGTGGTAAATCTTCTCCACGGTCCGCTCGCGGAAGGCCTGCTTGAGCACTGTGTAGGCATGCTCGGTCTTGGCCACCACCATGGCGCCGGAGGTACCCACGTCCAGACGGTGCACAATGCCCACCCGTTCCTGCGCACCTGAGGTGGAGATGCGGAAGCCGGCCGCAGCCAGCCCGCCCACTACTGTGGGACCAACCCAGCCCGGCGAGGGGTGTGCTGCCACGCCCACGGGCTTGTCAACCACCACGAAGTGCTCGTCATCGAGCAAGATATTCAACCCGTCCACGGGCTCCACCACAACCTCGAGAGGATCCTTACGCTCAGGAATGGTGACCTGAATGCTGGCACCCAGGACGAACTTGTCGCTTTTACCCAAGGCAGCACCGTTTTGCAGGACATTACCCTCGGTGCACAACAGTGCCGCAGCGGACCGGGAGATGCCCAGCAGCGCTGCCAGTCCGGCGTCGGCCCGGCTTCCGGAAACGTCCTCCGGAATCAAGAATGTCTCAGTCATTGCGTTCCTCATTATCTGAATTCTGTGCGTCTGGAGTCTTGGCTTCCGTGGCCGCGTTGTCGTTCGCCTTGCCGGACGTGCTCGCTGCTGCCTTGGAGCCGTCCATGCCGATTCCCAACAGGGTCAGGAGGCAGATCACAATGACCCCGCCCACGACGGCCATATCTGCCATGTTGAAGATGGCGAAGTTGGGGAAGGAAATGAAATCAACCACGTGCCCCATGGCGAACGACGGCGGACGCAACAGCCGGTCTGTCAGGTTACCGAGGGCGCCACCCAAGACCAGGCCTAAGCCAATAGCCCACCAGATGGAGGCAATCCTGCGCGAGAAAATCACGATCCCGACGGAAACGCACGCCATGATGATGGTGAAAACCCACGTGAAGTTCTCACCAATGGAGAAGGCAGCACCGGAATTGAGAATGTGGTACCACTGCAACACCCCTGGAATGACGGGGATCTTCTCACCAATTTCCATGGTGGAGCTCACCCACCATTTGGTCAGCTGGTCGCATAGGTAGGCAAAGGCGCCAACGCCAAGCCAGATCCACCAATAGTGGCGGCGGCGGGACTTGGCAGCGGGTGCCGTAGCCGGCAAAAAGTTCTCGCTCATGACACTTTCGGTTGTTTGAGTGATTCGGGCAAAAGGTACTTCTCAATCATAGGCGGCTATATCGGCAGCCCCATGACGAGGCTGTTGTGCGTTGTCCGCTTTCGAAAACTGGTTTAACAAACTAAAGCCGGTGGAACAAGTTTCCTTGCACCACCGGCTTTGAGTTATTCAGGCTAGGACTCCAGGCTGCTCTCGGTAAAGTCCGGGGCAGCCACTGAGCCGCGTGCGTCCAAGTCGCGCAGCTGGCCTTCGATGTAGCTCTTCAGGCGTGAGCGGTAATCGCGCTCGAAGCCGCGAAGCTGCTCAACCTTACGTTCAAGCACTGAACGCTGCTGCTCCAGGGCGCCAAGCGTCTTACGGCTCTTCTCCTGGGCATCGTTGACGAGCGTGCTGGCTTCGATCTGTGCCTCAGCAATGATCTTGTCGCGCTGCTCAACACCGGCGTTGACGTATTCGTCATGCAAGCGCTCGGCCAAGGCGATAACGCCGCTGGCTGACTGTGCGGAGGAAAGCGGAGCTGCCGGAGCAGGCGCTGCCTCTACCTTTTCTTCAACAACGGGCTCAGGAGCCTTGACAGGCTCCTTGACCTCAGGCTTAACGACAACGGGCTCGGCCTTTGCGGGCTCGGGTTCCTTGGCCAGCAGCGGGGCTACGGGAGCCGGAGCTGCTGCGGTGTTGGAACCACCGTCTGCGAGCTGCTTGCGCAGCTCGTCGTTTTCCTGGTGGAGTCTGCGAAGCTCGACGACGATCTCGTCAAGAAAATCGTCGACTTCGTCCTGGTCATAGCCTTCACGAAACTTTGTCGGCTGGAACCGCTTGTTGACAACGTCTTCTGGCGTAAGCGCCATCTAGTCACCTCATTGGTCTTATGTGAGTCAGAAACCGGCCGAAACCTGCCCGGACTACGGTACCGAATACAAATCGGGAGATCTGAACTTGGGTCTTTCGCTTTTACAATATAACTTTTCGTCGACGAAAACTAACGACGCGACACTAACCAGCAAAACTTCTTGTGATACTCATCCCAATGCCGACTGCAACAAGCAATAAAAGGAAGCCAATATCCAGTGCAACGGCCCCAATTTTAAGTGGCGGAATCATGGCCCGTAACTTGCGCAAAGGCGGATCGGTCAGCCGGTAAACCACGGAGGCGCCTACTAAAGCCGCACCCTTGGGGCGCCAGTCGCGAGCAAACACCTGAATCCAGTCAAAGACCATGCGTAGCAGCAGCGTCAAGAAGTAGAGCAGCAGGAGCAGGTACAGGAGAGCAAAGACAATTGTCACGCGTGTGCACACAATCACTAGGTGGCGGGAAAAGAACCGGCAGGAAAGGACGAGCCTTGCAACCAGAGTAAAGCAATGAGCGCGGGATTGCCCCGGACTCACCGGAACTTGCGTCCATCAGCTTAACGAACTGCCCGGACACAAAGTGCCCGGGCAGTTGGTTGAAATCTTTTTATTGCGTTGTGCGACTAGCTTTGGTTGAAGAAGGTGGCCTGCGTGTCGGAGATTTTCTTGTCATCGCCCAAAACTTCGATGTAGGACGGCGAGAGCAAGAACACCTTGTTGGTGACCCGCTCGATGGAGCCCCGAAGACCGAAGACCAGACCAGCGGAGAAATCCACCAGGCGCTTGGCGTCGGCTTCACCCATGTCGGTGACGTTCATGATGACAGGAATGCCATCCCGAAAGCTCTCCCCAATGATTTTGGCATCATTGTAGGAACGAGGATGGACTGTGGTGATCTGGCGCAAACTTTCAGCCTCTTCCCGGGTAGATGCAGCACGCTTGATGGGGGTTACCGGAGCGCGGTATTCGTCATCGCCGGCTTTGGGTGTGGCCGGTTCCACTGCAGCGGCCGGAGCCGGAGCAACGTCGCGTTCAAACACGTCTGCGTGGGTGTCCTCTTTGGGCAACGTCGGCGCGTACTCCGCGTCGTAGTGCTCGTCACCGTCGGCGAGCCCAAGAAAGATCATTGTCTTGCGCATAGCGCCAGCCATGGTTGCTCCTCATTAGTGTGCAAAGCTAAAAAACTCTGTGTTCAAAACGCTACAGCACCACGGGACGGGGTCCGAGGATATCGGAACCGACACGCAGGTGTGTCGCCCCGACCGCCATGGCCGCCTCCAAATCGTGGCTCATCCCAGCTGAAATACCCCTAGCGTTTGGGTGTTCCGCTACCAACCTCGCCGAGATGGCAGCCAGCAGTTCGAAGGCTGGCGCCGGCGCCTGACCCAGAGGAGCCACCGCCATGACCCCTGCGAGCCTTAGATGGGGCGATCCGGCGATCTGTTCTGCCAGTTTTAGGACGTCCGACGGCGCTGCCCCTCCCCTGCCGAGCGAGGGAGCGTCGGAGCCGGCTCCGTTGCCCAGATCCGCATAGGCCTCAGAGAGATCCACTTGAATGAAGCACTCCAGCGGATCCCGGACACTGAAATCTCGTTCCCTCGCCATCGCATTGGCCAGGGCAGTAATAAGCGAATCTCTGTCTATGGACTGCACGGAGTGGGCGTATGCCGCCACCGACTTGGCTTTGTTTTTCTGCAACTGGCCAATGAAGTGCCAGCGTAGTGGCGCTGCACCCGCGGCTGCCACTTCCAAGGACTTGGCAGCAGCTTCCTGGTCGCGGTTTTCGCCGACGTCAGCCACACCAAGGCTGCGCAGGCGCAGCACATCGGCGCCAGGATGGAACTTGGTCACGACGATGAGCGTGGGTCCGCCGGTCTCGGATGCAGCAGCACCGGACGGGGCAACGAGTGCCTGGGCGGCTATGATGCGCGCCTTGACCACGGCTAGGCGTTCGGCAAGTTGGAGTGTGCGGGGGTCCTGAGAGTTCATGGAAATATTTGCTTTCACTGCGCAATTGCGGGGAAATAGCTGACTGCGGACGTGCCCAACAGCCACGGAATCGTGGGCGGGAGCCTACTAACGGGACGAGACGGCAAAGCCAATAAAACGCCCTTCAGGCGAACCGTCGCTCATGGAACGGCGATGCGAATAGAACTCGGGGTTTTCCAGTGTGCACTCACCGCTGGCATGGGCACTGACGTTGTTGGCCCCCAATTGCGCCAGAACGGCAGCCGGCAAATCCAACGCTGGCGTGCCCCACGAGGTGGTGGCAAAGGATGCAGGCACCTTCCGGGCCACGGAGGCCCGCATGGTCTCGGGAACTTCGTAGCACTGACAGCAAACGCTCGGGCCTAGCCACCCCTCAATGGATGCGGCCCCGGCTGCATGCATGCTCGCCACAACGGCTCCCACCACATCGGCCTCAACCCCGGGACGCCCGGCATGGGCAACAGCTAAGATGACGCCGCCGTCCGCGGTATCACCCACAAGCACCACGGGGACACAATCGGCAACCATTACGGCAAGAGCAGCTCCTGTGGAGACCATGGCGTCAGCCGTTGGCGCTGCCCGGGGCACTTGCGTTACCTCGCCAGTACTTGCACTCTCTGAAATCGTGGCCACCACGTTTCCGTGGACCTGATTCATAAAGGCAAGAGACACCGGAGAGCCAGCCGTCTGGGACAGCGCGGCATTCAGCGCAACACGCCGCAGGACGACTGCGTGCTCGTCATCGCCAACGTGAAAGGCCAGGTTGCCAGTTTCCGTGCCGGTGAAACCGACCCAAATTCCTGGCCGCACCTGCTGAGCGGAAAACATAGAAGACAACCTGACCATTCATGAACGTTCGGCGCGCCGGCTGCGGTAGGCGCCGGCACGTACTGCTTACTTGAGGAAGTCGGGGACGTCCAGGTCATCGGAACGGTGTCCGGTGAGGTCTGGCTCCACGATAGCTGGCAGTTCTACATCAAAGCCACCGTCAGCAGGAACGTGAGATGCCGACTGCTGGCCCCACTGGTTCAGGTTGGTCACTGATGCGCTGCTGGGCACGGCGGCAGGGGCCGGCGGAACAACAGCGGCAGCAGGCTCTGCAGCTACGGGGGCAGCATCAGGGGCATCGAAGCCTGCGGCGATGACAGTGACACGGACCTCGTCACCCAGGGCGTCGTCAATGACGGCACCGAAGATGATGTTGGCCTCGGGGTGAGCCACTTCCTGAACGAGGCGGGCTGCCTCGTTGATTTCGAACAGCCCAAGATCGGAGCCACCCTGGACAGACAGCAGCACGCCGTGCGCACCATCAATGGAGGCTTCCAGCAGCGGGGAGGCAATGGCCAGTTCCGCAGCCTTGACGGCGCGGTCCTCGCCACGGGCCGAACCGATGCCCATCAGAGCCGAGCCGGCGCCCTGCATAACCGACTTTACGTCGGCAAAGTCAAGGTTGATCAGGCCGGGGGTGGTGATGAGGTCGGTGATGCCCTGGACGCCGGACAGCAGCACCTGATCGGCGGAACGGAAAGCATCCATGACGGAGACGTTGCGGTCGCTGATGGACAGCAAGCGATCGTTCGGGATGACGATCAGGGTGTCAACTTCGCCGCGCAACTCTTCGATGCCGTTATCGGCGCTGGAAGCGCGACGGCGGCCTTCGAAGGTAAACGGGCGCGTGACCACACCAATGGTCAGGGCGCCGAGGGAACGGGCGATCCGGGCCACCACGGGAGCGCCACCGGTTCCGGTTCCGCCGCCTTCGCCCGCTGTTACGAACACCATGTCAGCGCCACGCAGGACTTCTTCAATCTCTTCCTGGTGGTCCTCTGCTGCCTGCCGACCAACCTCCGGGTTGGCGCCGGCACCGAGGCCACGCGTTAGTTCGCGTCCAACATCAAGCTTGACGTCGGCGTCACTCATCAACAGCGCCTGAGCGTCTGTGTTGATGGCGATGAACTCAACGCCGCGCAGACCCACGTCAATCATGCGGTTCACTGCATTTACGCCGCCACCGCCGATGCCGACGACTTTGATGACTGCCAAGTAATTCTGGGGTGCTGCCACGTTACGTGTCCCTTGTTCGTATGTTGCTGGAAGATCAAAAAGCGTACCTTGCCACCTGAAATCAATGCGCTTGCAAGCTGCCAGCATCAATCCTGGGAGCAACCTTGAAGCAATGCCTGAAGCCTTGGTAGCTTAACCTTCAAGTTGAAGGTTATAGTTATGTCAACTAACTCTTGTCTGTGACGTTATTGCGCATCTGCGCCGCATGCAATTACCGCCACCGCGTGTCGCCCGAATCCGCGTAAAAAAGGTCCAAAACGACTCTTTTGTGTCCTCTTACGCACCCTCCGGCCAACTGTGGCCGCCGACACCAAAGTATCATCTGGTGACCGGATGGCGTGGCGCACTGACGTCAAACACCTTTGCTGGCACCGGAGCGGGCTTCCCCGCCGGGACTGTGGGTAGCGGGGCATTGAGCAGTGCTTCCAGTACCTGAGCCTTCAGTTCCATGTCGCTGGCGTTGCCCCAAATGACGCTCCGCCCGTCGGTGAGTTTGAGTTCCACGGTATCTCTGGACTTAGCACTCGCGTTGGCCAGCTGGCTGAGAATCGACTTGGGCAGGGTTGCTAAAACGCCGGTCATAGCTTGGAAGGTGTCCTTTCCAATAGCCGCCTTGCCCCCATCGATCAGTGGCAAGCCGGCCTTGGCCGGTTCCTTGGTGGTGCCCAGCTCAACCCCGTCCTGATCCACCAATGAATACGCCGAACCATTCTTCAAGAGCGCAACCGGCACTCGTTCCACCACGTGGACTACCAAGGTGGAGGGCGGCCTGGCTTCAATTCTTGAGCTCTTCACCTGCACCACCGGCCTCAGGAGCGAGGAAACATCCGCCCCCGTCACTTGCGGGAGCGGGCGTGACATGACGGGAGCCAAGGCCTCCTGCAGGGTGTCCTCGCTTACTAACTTGTTGCCTTCAAACTCAATGGTCTGTACTGACAACGCCGGGGAATATAGGGCAATACCCATCACCAGGATCAGGACCGCCACAATAGCTGCGACAGAGATCAAAATCGTACGTCGGCGACGCTTGTAACTCGGCAGCGGAAACGCCAGTACCTTTGCTACGGCGCTACCGTCCCCGGGTGCACCAGGCTCACCCTCAACCGAGCTTCCGCGGCCAGCACTCCCCCGCAGTGAGCTCTCAGCCTTAGCTTTAGCCGTGGCTGTTGATTCTTCTTCGACAATTCTTTTGCCCGGCGCTACCGTCCTCGGAACGGCTTTTACTGGCAGGGACGACTTTGGCGCGAGCTTCCCTGGCACGTGCGTCGTTGGGGCTGACTTTGGCTGTGCTGGCTTAGTCTGTGCCGACTTTGTCTGTGCAGCTTGAGCTGGCCCCGGAGCAGTTTTCTTGCCGGTACTTGTTGGACGAGTCATTGCCGCCGGACGCGGCACCCGGGGCGTTGGCTTCGCGTCGTCGAGAGGCACCGGGAGCATGGCCACCTTTTCGCTGGTGCCTCGCACTGTGCCGAAAGCCGCCGCAGAGCCGGGGGCCTGCGTTGCCGGCACCTCGGCAGCTGAGCCCACCGCTGGGACCACAGGCAGCGCGCCCGTGGCTGGCTTGCGGGTGCGGATGACTCGCGGTTTGCGCGGTTCAGCCATTGCCGCCGCCTGCGGCAAGGGTTGCCACAAGGATGGGGCCGAATTCTGTCACGTCACCGGCACCGACTGTCAAGATAATGTCTCCGGCAACCGCACCCTGACACAACCTGGCCACAGCCGCCAATGGATCCGGAGCATATCCGAACGGCTTGGTCAATGACCTCGTGATGAGTTCGCTGCTCACTCCTGCCACGGGATCTTCGCGGGCAGCATAAATATCCAGGACAGCCACGGTATCGGCCAGGTCCAATGCTTGGGCAAATTCGGTGGCGAACTCGGCAGTCCGTGAGAACAGGTGCGGCTGGAACAGCACGTGCACCTTGTGGGCACCTGCCACGGTCCGGGCGGCCAGCAGTGCGGCAGTCACTTCCGTGGGGTGGTGTGCGTAATCGTCGTACACGGCCACGCCGCGAGCAACACCTTTCGCTTCGAAGCGCCGCGCGGCCCCGGAGAACGTGCCAAGAGCGGTGAGGGCAAGGCCGGTGTCCACTCCGAGCGCCAGTGCAACGGCCACGGCTGCGGCCGCGTTGCTGAGGTTGTGGTTACCCGGAACCTGCAGCCGCAACGCCAAGGTGCCCGGTTCGACGTCGTGCATGGAAGCCGTTGCTTGGGAGCCCTGCAGCACAATGCTCGCGGTGGTGAGCAGCCCGTCATGACTGCCCGGAAGCAGTCGAACATCTGCATCCTGTGCAAAACCATAGGTGATGGTGTTGATCCCGGATGCTGCGGCCCGGGCAGCTAGATCAGCCGATCCGGCGTCGTCAGCACACGCAACCAAGGTGCCATCACGAGGAATGAGCGTCACGAACTGGCCAAAGGCGGCAAAGACCGCCTCGGGTGTGCCGTAATAATCCAGGTGATCGGCCTCGAGGTTGGTGACCACGGCAATCTTGGGCCGGTAGTTCAAGAAGGAAGCGTCCGACTCGTCGGCTTCAGCAACAAATACCCCGGCCGCGCCGTGAGCTGCATTGACACCCAAACCCTGAACGGTGCCACCTACGGCGAAGGAGGCATCGACCCCGGCACCACGCAGCATGACGGTGATCATGGAGGTAGTGGTGGTCTTGCCGTGCGTGCCGGCGACGGCCACCACAGTGTCATCGGCCATGGCCGCGGCAAGTGCTTCAGACCGGTGCAGCACGCGCAGCCCGGCCGCCCGGGCAGCAAGCAACTCAGGGTTGTCTTCGCGGATGGCGGTGGAAACCACCACGGTGTCCACGGCGGCCACGTTGGCGGCAGCCTGGCCCACATACACGGTGGCGCCGAGGGTGGCTAGTTGAGACAGCCCGGCGGAGTCTTTGGCATCGGATCCGCTGACAGCCAGACCCTGACCCACCATGATGCGGGCAATGGCCGACATCCCGGCGCCGCCCATGCCAATGAAATGGACACGTCCCAGTTCGGCAAGTGTGGGTGGTGTGTACATCGTGGCGCTCCCCGTCTCAGTCATGTCCTTCACTTTCCGCTCGCGGCAAAGACCATGGCGGCCATGCTTTCGGCGGCGTCCCTAATGCCCAGCCCTGCGGTATTGGCGCTCAGGCGTTCCAACCGCGGCGCGTCCAGGCACAGTGGTATGAGCTCGCTACGCACCCAAGCGGCATCCAGGGCGCTGTCTGGGACTAGCAGGGCAGCATCAGCTGCAACTAGCCCGGCTGCGTTGCGTGCCTGCTCACCGTTGCCAATGGGCAGGGGCACAAACACTGCTGGAAGCCCGACGGCGGCCACCTCCGACACTGTTCCGGCACCAGAGCGGCACAAGAGTAAATCTGCCGCCGCGTAGACATCTTCCATGCGCTCAACGTACTCCACTTGGCGGTAACCCGCCGCAGCCAACAGCTCGCCGTCGGGGCCGAGGACGGCCTTGCCCTTGCCTGTGATGTGGAGGGTTTGAATACCGGCGTTGGCAAGTTCCTGAAGTGAGCCGGCAATAGCTTGGTTCAGTCGCAACGCGCCCAACGAGCCGCCAGTGACAATCAACGTGGGCTGCTGCTGCGCAAGGCCAAGGCGCTCCCGCGCTGCGGCCTGGGCAGCGCCGCGTTGCAAGGTGGCGATTTCCTTGCGCATGGGCATGCCCACCAGGTGTGCGTGGCGGATGGCTGTTGCGGCGAAGGCGGTTCCCACATTGGTAGTGAAACGTGCGCCCACCTTATTAGCCAGACCGGCTTTAGTGTTGGCCTCGTGAATCACGATGGGAACACCCAGTGATTTAGCAGCCAGGTACATGGGGGTGCAGACGTAACCTCCCACACCCACCAGAACATCTGCCTTGGCATCTTTAAGGATCCGCTTGGCATCGGAAATGGCGCCGAACATCCGTACCGGAAGTTTCACCAAATCCATGGAGGGTTTGCGCGGCAGCGGAATGCGGCCAACGAACGCCAGCTCAAAACCTGCAGCTGGCACCAACGTGGTTTCCAGCCCTTCCTTGGTGCCGACGGCCACGATGGCACTGTCCGGATCCGTGGCCCGGATGGCAGCGGCAATGGCTAGTAGCGGGCTGACGTGCCCTGCCGAGCCGCCCCCGGCCAGCACTACTGACAGGGGTGTGGTGTGGATCTGTGTCATGAAGTTAACAAGTTTCTTTCGGGCTCAGTACGGGAAAAGGACAGAACAACGCCAAGTGCCGCAAGTACCATGATCAGCGATGTTCCACCGTAGGAAATCAAGGGCAGGGGAACACCAATCACCGGAAGCAGACCAACCACCACGGCAATGTTAACCACTGCCTGGCCAATGATCCAGGTCATGATCATGCCGCAGACAACTCGACTGAAGGGATCATTGCGGGAGTTGATGACTCGGAAGATGGAGAACGCCAGCACGGCGTACAAGCCGACAATGACCAAGGTGCCCAACAAGCCGAACTCCTCACCAATGATGGCAAAGATGAAGTCGTTGTGAGCTTCGGGAATCCAGTTCCACTTCTGCCGGCTCTGACCCAGACCCACACCAAACCAGCCACCGGAGGCCAGGGCGTAGGCGCCGTTCAGGTACTGATCACAGGCGCCATCCACACTGCAATCGCCCAGCCAGCTGGAAATACGGCCGCTGCGGTTATCGCTGAAGAAGGAGAACAGGAACGCCACAAGTGCCCCGGCACCCAATGCCAGGAACAGGAAGCGCTTGGGTACTGCAGCGAACATCAGGCCCGCCAAGACCATGATGCCCACGATGATTGCGGTTCCCAGATCTTTACCCAACAAGATCAAGGCGAGGATCATTCCTCCGCCAATTCCCACAGGGATCACCACGTGGACAAAGCGGCGGATGAGGCTCCCCTTCGCTGCAAGGACGGCACCCATCCACACAGCCAGCGCCAGTTTGGCGGCTTCGGAGGGCTGGAATTGGACACCGCCCAAACCGAGCCAGTTCTTATTGCCCTGAACGTCCACGCCCAGGGGGGTGAACACCAGCGCCAACAGGACTACGGCCAAGCCGAGCAAATAGGGCGCTACCTTTTTCCACAATGCCGGCGGTACGCACGACAAAATAAACATGAGCACCAGCCCAATGACGGCGAACCCCGCCTCCTTGATGAAGAGGTCGTAAGGGTCTTTGCCTTCTGAGATGGTCTCGGCCGTGGACGCCGAGAGCACAGTCATGCGCCCAATCAGCGTCAGGGCCAGGGTGGTGCCAATGATCCAGTAGTAGGCCGAGGTGGGCCTGCCAACCCGAAAATTGAACCAACTCCGGAATCGCGGAAACAGTTTGGCCTTACCGGGCGACTCTTTGACAGGAGCGGACTGCGGCGTCCGGTTCACAGTGGCTGCCGCAACAGCTGTTACGGGGGCAGAACCCTTGACGGCCGCAGCGGGTGTGGCTTTGCCGGACCGGCTTGGCTGTGCGGGCTTTTTTGCCACTATGACTCCTTGTTGACGCTTGCCCGTGATTCCAGAAGCTCCCGGACTGATTCAATGAAGGCATTGCCACGATGGGCGTAAGAGGTGAATTGGTCCATGGAGGCCGACGCCGGAGCCATCAGCACCGTGTCCCCGTCCACTGCCAATGACGCTGCCACTGCAACGGCCTCGGCCATGACAGCGTCACCGCGCAGCTCAGAGCCGCTGGAACGCCGTCCACCGCTGGCATGCGTGGCAATGACCTGCACATCCGGGGCTAGGCGCTCCAGGGAACTGGCCAAATCAGAACTGTCGGCACCAATCAGCACCACTGCTTTGAGCCGCGCCGCGTGTTTGCTGACAAGATCGTCATAATCAACGCCCTTGGACAGTCCGCCAGCAATCCAGATGACTGGCTTGAATGCTGCCAGTGAGGCAGCTGCCGCATGCGGGTTGGTGGCTTTGGAGTCATTGACCCACAAAACACCACCGGCCTTGGCAACAGCCTGGATGCGGTGGTCACCGTTTTGGTAGTTCACCAAACCCTTGCGCACATCCTCGGCAGTGAGGCCACAGGCCCGCACGAGTGCGGCTGCGGCGGCGGCGTTGGCCACAAGGTGCCGCGGCACCAGCTCACCAATATCGCTGACCTTGGCCAGCTCGGTAGCGGAGTCCTTGCGTTCTGCAATGAACGCCCTGTCCACGAGCAGTCCTTCCACCACACCGACCATGCTGATGGCCGGAATTCCCGTGGTGAAGCCGATGGCTCGGCAACCTTCTTGCACATCGGCTTCTTGAACCATGCGCTCGGTCTCAATTTGTTCCGCGTTGTACACGCAGGCAAGTTCGGTGTTGGCGTAAACCTTGGCTTTGTCTGCGGCGTAGGCGGCAAAGCTACCATGCCAGTCAACGTGATCTTCGGCCAGGTTCAGGCACACACTAGCCACTGGCGCCAGGGACTCGGTCCAGTGCAATTGGAACGTGGAGAGTTCAACTGCCAAGAAATCCCAGCCCTCGGGATCTCGAACAGCATCAAGAATGGGGGTGCCAATATTGCCGGCGGCAATGGCCCGCAGGCCTGCGGCTTGCAGCATAGCTTCCACCATGGTGGTGGTGGTGGTTTTGCCATTGGTGCCGGTGATGGTGATCCAGCGAGCAGTCTTCCTGCCCTCGCGCTGGCGCACCCGCCACGCCAATTCAACGTCACCCCAGATGGGAATACCCGCCTCTGCTGCAGCAGCCAGCAGAGGGTGAGATGGCTTGTAGCCCGGGCTCGTGACCACCAGTTGGGCTATCTCCCCAGCAACCTGCGGCAGGACGGTGGAGCTTTCCTCACCCAGGATCACCTGGGTGACCCCAACAATCTTGAGGGTGTCAGCATTAGCCCGGGCGTCGTCGTCGTCCGAGGCGGCAACAACGACCACCTGGGCACCGAGCTCGGCCAAGGTATCGGCCACAGAAAAGCCGGTCTTACTGATGCCCGTGACAACCACACGCAGCCCAGCCCAGTCGGCATCCCAGCTGGTCAGTGAATCAAGTCGGTCTTGCAATGCACTCACAGTCGAACAATCCATTCAGCGTAAAAAGCTCCCAGTCCCACAGCTACCAGCAGTCCTGCCAGAATCCAGAACCTGACTACCACTGTGACTTCTTTCCAGCCCTTGAGCTCGAAGTGGTGCTGCAACGGTGCCATGAGGAAGACTCGCTTGCCACGGCTCAGCTTGAAGTAGCCCACCTGGATGATGACGGAAGCGGAGATGATAACGAACAGTCCGCCAATGATGGGCAGCAGCAGTTCGGTGCGGGACAAGATGGCGAAGGCGGCAATGGCGCCACCAATGGCGAGGGATCCGGTGTCACCCATGAAAATCTTGGCTGGGGAGGTATTCCACCAGAGGAAACCAATCAACGCCGCAAACATGATGACCGAAATCAAGGACAGATCTAGCGGGTCGCGGACCTCGTAGCAGACGGTCTCAGCGGGTACCTTGTGGGAGCCGCAACCTTGGCTGCTCTGCCACAGGCCGATGAGAGTGTAGGCACCGAAGACTAGAATGGCGGCGCCCGTGGCCAGCCCGTCCAAACCGTCAGTCAAGTTCACGCCGTTGGTGGCTGCTGTGATGATCAAGTTGGACCAGATAACAAACAGCACCACGCCCAGCCCTGCACCAGCGAAGGCCAGGTTCAGGGAGGGGATGTCGCGGGCAAAGGATATGAACGTGCTCGCCGGAGTACGGCCGGAACTATCAGGGAAGCCCAACGCCATCACGGCAAAGGAAATGCCCACCACGGCCTGGCCCACGAGCTTGCCCTTGGGGTTCAATCCGGTGTTGTGCTGCTTGGTGATCTTCAGGAAGTCATCCAGGAAACCAACCAGTCCCATGCCCACCATGAGGTAGATCATGAGCAAACCTGAGGCTGTGGGGCCGGTGGAATTATTGTTGATCAACCACACAATCAAGTGCGTGATGAAGTAGGAGGCCACGACAGAACCAATCACCACGGTGCCGCCCATGGTGGGGGTACCGCGCTTGATCTGGTGTGTGGTGGGGCCGTCTTCTCGAATGATCTGGCCGTACCCTTGCCGCACCAGGAACTTGATGAAGATGGGTGTGCCGATCATGGCAAAGGCCAAAGCCAAGCCAGCTCCAATGAGCAGTGCAATCATGGCTAGGCAGTCCTTTCGCCTGAAGTGATATCGCTTGATGATGTGGGGCTATTCCCCGGGGGTAATGCTATCCGATCGCCTAAGAACCGAAGCCCAGCGCCATTGGAGGACTTGAACAAGACAATGTCTCCAGGCGCCAATTCGGCGTCCAGAACGGCCGCAGCGGCGTCCGCATCGGGGAAGAACATTGATTCATCTCCCCAGGAACCTTCCATGACTGCTCCCACATGCATGGCGCGGGCACCCTGGCCAACAACCAGCAGCCGGGAAATGTTCAACCGTACAGCAACCCGGCCCACGGCATCGTGCTCCAGCACCGAATCTTCGCCAAGTTCCAGCATCTCCCCCAGCACAGCCCAGGTACGCCGGGCACCGCTGCCGCCCAACTCGGCCAAGGTGCGCAAGGCAGCACGCATGGATTCCGGATTGGCGTTGTAGGCGTCATTGATGACCGTCACACCATCGCTGCGGTCGGTACGTTCCATCCTGTACCGGCTGCTGGCGCGCTGCTCATTGAGCGAGGCCACGATCTGCTCCGGGGTGGCTCCGGCGGCGTGCGCTGCGGAGGCGGCGGCGAGCAGATTCGTGACGTGGTGCAGCCCCAACAGCTTGCTGGCCACGTGCAGCGGCTCGGAGCGTCCGGGGAAACTGAGTTCAAACTCGGGCTGCCCGTCGGCGTTGGTGCGCACGTTGCGGGCCAGGACCATCTCATCCGACGCCGGCCCGTTGGCAAGGGTGCCTGCACCGGGAGTTGCTCCGGCGCCGAGCAGGACATCAGCGTCAGCGCTGCTGAAGAAACTCACGGGAGCGCCGGAACGGGCGGCCATGGCTCGGACACGGCCGTCGTCAAAGTTGAGCAGGGCCCGTCCAGTGGGGGTCAACGCCTCCACGAGCTCGCCCTTGGCCACGGCAATATTGTCTATGGAGCCAAATTCGCCGGCATGCGCGCTGCCCACACCGAGAACCACACCCAGATCGGGGCGCACCAGGGCACCCAGGTACCGGATCTGCCCCATCTTCGTGGCACCCATTTCGATGATGAGATAGCGAGTGTCCTCATCTGCGCGGAAGACCGTCAGCGGCACACCCACTTCACCGTTATAGGAGCCCACAGGAGCCACAGTGGGACCCAGCGGGGACAGAATGCCCGCCAACAAGTCCTTGGTGGTGGTCTTGCCAGCAGAACCGGTGATGCCAATGACACTCAGAGGAGAATGGGCGCGGATCTGGCGCACCACCTCGGCCGCAAGCGATCCCATGGCGAGCACGGAGTCAGCGACGATGACAGCCGGGACGGGAGTTCCGTCGTCGAACGCTACTTCCCGCTCGGCAAGTGTCAGCACGGCACCGGCGGCGAAGGCTGCGGCGATGAAGTCATGACCGTCGGCCGCTTCACCGGCCTTGGCCACGTACAAGCTGCCGGCGCGGGCATCACGAGAATCGGTGATGATGGCGGCGACATCAATGAGCAGATCCGGGTCGGTGCCCGGCGTCAGGGTGCCCTGAGTGAGCTCGGCGATTTGGGCTGCTGTAATTTCAATCATCAGTTGGTGACTCTATCTTGCTTGCAACGGTAAGGGGGAATCCGCGGGCCACCAGGGCCGCGCGCAATTCAACCCGATCATCGAGGGAAAAGTTGACCCCTTTGACCTCTTGGTAAACTTCATGGCCGCGTCCGGCGACCAGAATAACGTCCTGGGCTCGGGCTATTTCCACGGCTCGGGCGATCGCTGCGGCTCGCGGGGCGATCTCCTCAATGATGCGGCCCAGATTGGCGGAATCATTGGCATCGCGTGCACCGGCCAGGACACTGGCGCGAATGCCTGCAGGGTCCTCGTCGTGCGGATCGTCGTCGGTGATAATAACCACGTCCGCACCCTGGGCAACCACTGCACCCATAATGGGACGCTTGGTGGCATCGCGTTCCCCCGTGGCACCAAAGACGGCGATCACGCGGGCGTCCGGAGTGTCAGGCCGAACGGCGTCCAGCGCCCTGGCCAGGGCGTCGGGATTGTGCGCAAAGTCCACTACCGCCACGGGTGCCGTGCCAATCAACTGCATCCGGCCCGGCACTTCCACGGTGAACGGATCATGGCGGTCCAAAGCATCCTGTAAGCGCGCCACGTGTGCTTGGAACTGCTGGTTGCTTGCTGTACTCTCTGGGCTTGTTGAGGACTCAACACGTTCGACGCCGGAGCTTGCCTGCGCGCTTATCCCCCGTAACTTGGTGGCCACCATGACCAGTGCCAACGCCGCGTTGGAGACGTTAAATCCACCGGGGAGGCCGGTGCGGACGTTAAGCAGCGTGCCGTTGGGTCCGCTGAGTGTGAAGCGTGAGCCCACTCCCTCCCGGCGAACATCCAGCACCTGCCAATCCGCAACCTGGGTGCCTGTGCCCGAAGGTGCGTCTGTTCCAGCCACAGGGGGGTGGGTGGACAGGGTGACGGTGGGAACGGTTGATGCTGCCGCCATGCGCTGGCCCCAAACATCATCAATCGTGATGACAGCCTGCCGGGAGTGCGCTGGAGTGAACAATGCGGCCTTGGTGTCAAAGTAGCCGTCCATGCCACCGTGCAGGTCCAGATGGTCCTGTGTGAGGTTGGTGAAGCCGGCAACGTCAAAGACCACACCATCCACGCGGCCGAAGGCCAGCGCGTGCGAGGAAACCTCCATGGACGCGGCACTCAAACCCTTTTCCGCCATGAGGGCAACGAGTGCGTGGACATCTGTGGATTCCGGCGTGGTCAGCTTGCTGGGAATTGCTTCCTCGCCAGCCAGGATTTCAATGGTGCCAATCAGTCCGGTGCCATGACCGAGTGCCCGCAGCAGCGAGTTCAAAAAATACGTGGTGGTGGTCTTGCCGTTGGTGCCCGTGAGCCCGAACAGCTCCAATGAGTTACGCTCACTTGCTGCAGCGGTTCCCGAAGTTCCGTAGACCGCAGCGGCCAGCTTCCCGGCCACAGCGCGCGCGTCTTGCACCACAAGCACCGGCACAGCTGCCGATTCACCCAAGAGCCGGGCTCCGGCGTCGTCCGTCATGATGGCAAGAGCACCCGAGGAAATGGCGGCCTCGGCAAAGGACGCGCCATGGCTTCGGGCGCCAGGCAGCGCAAGGTACAAATCTCCCGGCCAGACGGCTCTTGAATCAAGGCTCACACCTGTGATGCGGATGCTGGCCTGCTCGAAAGGCACGCTTTCAGGGAGCAGGCCCGCCACGCCGGCCAACTCGGCTAGAGTGGCGCCACTGTGGCGGCTAGGCCGCAAGGGGTTGCCGGGGGTGTTCACAGGCACTTGAACGAAATCCTTTTCTACTGCAGAATCCACGGAGAAATCTTCGGGGTTGCGTCTCATTTGTAAAACTTGGGGAGCTTGACGGGCGGGGTGGTGGAAGGCGGCACATCGTTGCTGCGAAGCACCTGCCCCATCACTTGATTAAACGTATACCCCTGAGTGATTCCATAGACGTTGCCTTGCGGACGTTGGACAGTTATACCCACCACATAGCGGGGATCATCCATGGGCGCCATGCCGATGAAGGAGGTGGTGTAGCCGTCGAAGCCCACACCATTATCGGCAGGCGCCTCGGCGGTGCCTGTCTTGCCGCCAGTGCGGTAGCCGGGAATGTCGACTACCTTGTAGTCGGTCATGGTCACCACGCCTTCAAGCATGTCCCTGGCGTCCTTGGCCGTCTCGGGGCTAATGACCTTCACACCGGGGGCCTGGGGAACCGTCTCCACCGTGCCATCGGCGTGGGTGAAGGAGTCGATGATGGCTGGCTTGAGCCGGACGCCGTTGTTAGCGATGGTTTGGAAGACCATGGTGGTTTGCAGCGGGGTTTGCGCAACACCCTGACCGAACAGCACCGTGTACTGCTGCCGGCCGTCCCAGTTCTGCCATTTCGCCAGGATGCCCGGGCTCTCACCCGGCAGTGCAATGCCCGTCTTCTCCCCCACGCCGAACTTACGCATGTAGTCATAGCGCTGCTGCAGGCTGAGCTTGGATCCGGCCATGACTGTTCCGGTGTTCATGGAATCGGTGATGATTCCGGAAAGAGTGCGCTTCTCGGTTCCATGGGTGAAGGAGTCAGAGAAATTCTGCCCGTCAATGGTCAACGTTGGTGGCACCAGATACTCACTCAGGGGCGTGGCCAGGCCTTCTTGAACCAAGGCCGCGGCCGTCATGATCTTGCTGGTGGAGCCAGGCTCCACCACCGAGCTGATGCTGCGTGAGCCAATGTCGGAGGGATCTGAGGCGCCCACATTGTTGGGATCATAGGAGTCACTGTCAGCGATGGCCACGGCCTTGCCGGTCTTGGCCTCCACAACTGTGATGCTGACCCATTCAGCTTTGTACTGCTCTTTTTGCTGCTGTGCGGCCTGCTGCGCGTAGAACTGGATATCTTGGTCAATGGTGAGCTTGACAGTTTGCCCGTCAACAGCCGGGACGGTGCGGACCGGGGCCGTGGGAATGATAATGCCGTTCTTGCCTGCCTGATAGGTCCGCGAACCGTCTTTCCCTGTCAATTTGGCATCCATTGTCTGCTCAATGCCAGCCAATGCCTTGCCCTGTTTGTCCAAGAATCCCACGATGGGGCCACCCACGGCTCCCATGGGGTAGACGCGCTTTGTGACAACTTCGGAGTAGATGCCAGGAACTCGCAGCGCGGCGACTTGCTGCTCAACTTGCGGGCTGACATCCATGGCAACGAAGTTATGGACCTTATCGCCTGTCACGCTCTTTTTGACGTCATCGAAGGGCAGCTTCAAAAGCTGGGACAACTGCTCGATGCCCTCATCAGCAGTGAAGCTTTCCACTTTCCACTGGCCGGTTGCCGGATCAATGATTCCTTCACCGGTCTTTGGGTCAATGTCGACCCGCTTAAACTCGGGGTACTGCGCAAAGTTAATCTGGGAAACGGTGATGTTGTAGCGAATGATGCTTTCGGCAAGTACTTTTCCCTTGACGTCAACAATTTTCCCGCGGACAGCTGGCAGCGTCTGAACCACCTTGCGCTGGTTCTCGGCCGCCTGCGCCATGTTGCCCACATCCAGGCCCTGCACCAGGACCAGCCTGCCGGCGATGATGAGCAGGATAACCATCATGGCGATGAAACCCCACCCGATGCGCCCGCGGCCGATCTTATTGAGTTGCTGTGCATTTGCACCACGTGCGCTCGGACTTGAGTTTTGTACCACCGCTTGAGTTCCTTGCATTCCTTGCTTCGCGAATTGGTGAAGCGCTCAGTCCATCATAGAAAAGTTAACTGTCCTTTTGTGCCGGTCCCGGAATGGTGCCGCCATTAAGGTCAGGAGTGGCCGGCACATTGGCCGCGGGCTTCGGCGTCTCTTTGACAGCGCTGGGTTTAGCCGCGCTGGCCTTGGCTGCAGTGTCTTCAGCGTCACTGTTTTCCGTGGCATTGACCTGGGCCGCGGGGCTCAGCGGGGCTTCAACCGGAACAGGAGCCTGCGGCGTGTCGATGACGGCGGCCGGTATGTCTACCAGGCCTTTGGTATCGGCCGAGGCCGGCAGCGGCGAACCGCTGACGGACTTGGTTCGCACATCAATTTGTCCCGTGACGCCTGCCGGAACCATGCCCAGCGCCGCAGCCTGTGCCGCCAGTTCCTGAGGAGCCTGCTTCGCAGCAATTTCCTGTTCCATAGACTGGTTCGCCTTGATCAGCTCGGATTGCTGACTCTTCAGGTCCACCAGCTCGTACTGGCCCTTTGAAACGGAAATACTCATCACCAGAACCACACCCAAGGCCACTGCCACCATCAGCAGCAGTGTCACCGCCAAGGATGAGCGCCCGCCTCGCGGTGCTGACACCACCAGTGACAACGCAGCCCTAGACTTTTTGACCTTCGGTTCCGAGGGCGCAACAGGGGGCAGAGGCTCGGTCAGGACGCGGGCAGTGTTGCCCACAACGACATGGCTGGAGCGTAGGGCGTTCTGGCTCATACGGCACTCCTGATTCTGATCTTTTCCACGGCCCGCAAGCGTGCTGATGCTGCCCTTGGATTCTCTGCAATTTCCTGCGCTGTTGGTATTTCAGTGCCCTTGGTCAGGCGTTTCAAGGTGGCCTTGTGCTCTTCGAGCTCCACGGGGAATCCCGCAGGAGCCGACGATGCGGCTCCTGCTGCGAAGACGGCCTTGACGATCTTGTCTTCCAGCGAGTGATAAGACATCACCACAGCGCGGCCGTGGAGGCTGAGAGCATCCACGGCCGCGGGAATCGCGGTCTCGAGAACGCTCAGTTCCTCGTTGACTTCAATGCGCAGCGCTTGGAACGTCCGTTTTGCAGGGTGCCCACCGGTCTTGGCGGCTCCGGAGGGAACAACGTTGCGGATGATCTCCACCAGCTCCCCTGTGCGTGTCAGCGGGGCCTTATCGCGTGCGGCGACAATGTGATTGGCAATGCGTCCGGCGAACTTCTCCTCGCCCCACTTGCGGATGATGCGCACCAGCTCCTCTTCCGAGTAGCTGTTGATCACATCGGCTGCTGTCTGGCCGCGGCTGGTGTCCATGCGCATGTCAAGGGGTGCATCGAAGGAGTAAGCGAATCCGCGATCACGTTCATCAAGTTGCAAGGAGGAGACTCCGAGGTCCATCAGGATGCCGTCAATGCTGGGAACCCCCAGGTCGGCCAAAACATCGGCAATCTCGTCGTACACCGCATGGACCAGGTCGGTGCGGTCCTTAAACGGTGACAACCGCTCTCCGGCCAAGCCCAACGCTTCGGTGTCGCGATCGATGCCAATCAGATGCAAATCAGGGTAGCGCTGCAACATGGCTTCGCTGTGCCCGCCCATGCCCAACGTGGCGTCAATGACAACAGGGGTGCGCCCCGCAGCTCGGGCCACCTCAAAGGCAGGAGCCAGGAGGTTGATGCAGCGATCTTTTAGAACTGGAGTGTGGCGTTCGGACGTAGGTGGCGTGGGGGTTTCCGACGTCATCACGACTCCGTTTCTCTTCGGTCAAAACCGGGAGGGGATTCTCGTTCCCCCATGGCATTGCTCACTGGCGATAAATATTTTCCTGCAGGTCTTACTTGGTACTGATCTGGTTCAGGCGGCCCGCGTGCGTCGCTGCACTGTGCCGGTTTGAGACCGTTGCCGGTCTTAAACCAGATCCCCCTCCGCGCCAAGCCCCGTCCTGCCTGGCTCCGGGGAAGGTGAGCCAGGTTTGACGGCCTTGCTGGGCGGCTGGAGATCTCATTCAAGACCACCGTTATTGCCGTGCTGCTCTTGTTCATTGCTGCTGTTTGGTGCTGTTTGGTGCTGTTTTGCGCTTGGCCTCTCAGGCACTAACTAATGCCTGGAATACCCAACTCGTCTGTTGCCGAGAAGGCCATCTCCTTGGCTGCCAAGTATTCGTTCCAGGAAGGTGCATCCCAGATCTCAGCCCTGCTACCTGCGCCAATGACGACCAGTTCCTTCTCCAGCCCTGCGTAGGAACGCAAAGCCGCTGGAATGGTGACCCGCCCCTGCTTATCCGGAACCTCATCAGAGGCCCCAGACAGGAAGATTCGAATGTAGTCACGGGCCGCCATGTTGGACAGTGGCGCATCCTGCATCTGAGCCAGCACCTTTTCAAACTCCCGTGCGCTGAACACGTAAATACAGTTTTCCTGCCCTTTGGTTAAGACCAGGCCGCTGGATAATTCCTCCCGGAATTTAGCGGGCAGAATGATCCGTCCCTTCTCATCAAGACGCGGTGAGTGTGTTCCGAGAAACAACCCGACACCGCCTTCATTGTTGAGAGCTTTTGACCAATCCAGCCCCATTCCCCTCTTACGTGCTCCACATTACTCCACAATCCTCCACCGTCAACTTCATAAGGCCTGATTTCGTCACCGTGTCGCGAGTAAATTCCGCGTGATGGCGGCGATGTTTTGGCACAACAAACGGTGGAGGGAAAAGTCAATAATGACGCCGGCTGTAGCCGAAAATGTGGCTCAAGAACCACTCCAGCACTACTTTTGGGCTCGTCGTGACCCGCCGGGGAGGAAAAAGGAGCATCCGGGAGTGGACAGCGGAGGGAGAACAGGTGGGGGCGTGATGGGCTCCGGGAAGCTGCGCCGGGCCACTGTCCAAGACGCACCAACCCTAGTAACGCAAAAGAGACGGCGTTGGCGGATGGAGACAATGCTCAAACATTGTCTCCATCCGCCAACGCCGTCTCAAGGATGACGACTTGTTGACTAACGGGGTGAAGCGTTAAAGCGGAGTTACTGCTCCCGACGCCGTTCGTCCCACTTTTCTTCGAGGTTGCTCATGAAACCACTCTTCTGCTTCGCTGCAGACTTGACTCCGTCTTTACTCGCGGCTGGTCCTGCATCGCTGGATTTTGCTTTCGAAACTGCGAAATAGACCCCCGCACCCATGACGAGGAAGCCCAAAACACCCACAACTATCAGTTGCGTCGCCACACCGCCGAGCAGTATGAGCAGCCCAACAATCATCACCAAGACGCCAATGACTACGTTTCGCGTCGACATTGAGCGCGCCGGCGAGCTCGACAAGGCATTGGCAAATTTTGGATCTTCAGCATGCAGTTGCTGCTCTAGTTGATCCAGCAATCTCTGTTCGTGCTCAGAGAGGGGCATGACGACCTCCTTCAGGTCAGAACCGTGGCACTTGACTCGTTAACGCCTTGACATCAGTGTTAGTTCCCGAGTTGCCAGGGCAATTGCGGATTCCGCTCTTGATTCTGACGGCTTGAGTGCCAACAGCATTGAAGCTGTCAAAGTGTCAACTTCTAGTACTAACAATAGGCGTGAAAGTGCCGAACTGGTACCCAGTGTGACGTCGGTGTCTTGACGCTATCTTGAAGTTACCGAACAGCTCCGCCAGCTAAGGCTGATCCCGGGGTTTCAGGAGCCTGGCGGGACCAATTTTGGCGCTTCCAAAGCGGGCAGCAATGGCATCCCCCACTGCCTGCGCGTTGCGTGAATGCTCATCCCGCGGATCCAACTCAAGTTGCAACGGAACATCGTGGACAGCTTCGAGCTTTTCCATGCGAACGCCGATCAGCCGCACCGCTTGGGATCGCGGTCCGAGTCCCTGCAACAGCCCTACTGCCGCGCCGTAAATGGTTGCCGCGTTATCTGTCCCTGCTCCGAGAGTTCGTGAGCGGCTGATGGTGGAAAAGTCGGCGTACTTAACTTTCAGCGCGACGGTCCGCCCGCTAAAAGCCCCTTGGCGCATTCTTGTGGCCACCCGGTGTGAGAGCCTCAGCAACTCACGGGTGAGGATCTCGTCGTCGTGCGTGTCAACGGCGAAGGTCTCTTCGGCACCAATGCTCTTCTCCTGGTGAGCAGGGGTGACAGGCCGCGGATCGATCCCCCATGCAAGGGCGTGCAGGTTCGCGCCGGTGACTCCCAACGCCCGTTGCAGGGTGGAGAGCGGTGTCCCAGCGACGTCGGCAACGGTGAAGATCCCCAGCCGGGCAAGTGACTGGCGGGTCTTCTCTCCCACGCCCCAGAGCGCTTCCACGGGGAGGGTGTGCAAATATTCTACCGTGCGGGACTTTTCGATCAGCAGCATCCCGTTCGGCTTGCACCGGGTGGAGGCTACCTTGGCAACAAATTTGCTGGATGCAATGCCCACCGAGGCCGTTATGCCCAGTTCGGCGGAAATCCGAGCACGAATCTGGGCGCCAATCTCCAGCGGCGTCCCCAGCCGGCGCAGGGATCCGCTGACATCCAGAAACGCCTCGTCAACACTGAGCTGCTCCACTGTGTCAGTAATGGAATGAAAGATCCCCATGATCTGGCCGGAAATCTGCTGGTAGAGCTGGTGCTGTGGGGCAATAACGACGGCGGCTGGGCAGATCCGCTGTGCCGTGGACATGGGCATGGCTGAACGGACGCCACGGGCGCGGGCTTCGTAGGAAGCTGACAATACTACTGACCGCCCCTCGGGATGGCCCACAATGACCATCTTCCCCTTGAGTTCCGGGCGTGTACGCAGTTCCGCTGCGACAAAGAAGGCGTCCATGTCCACATGCATGATGGTGCACCCTCCCTGGTCGAGGGCGGGCGGCTCCGCAGGTAGTTCGGGCTGATTCACACGCTCAGTCTAGTGAACCCGCTTGGTGCACCCAATCGTTGCCACAGCCCACCGGGGTGAGGAACGCAACACAGCAAGGGCGGCGCTGCCCAACATGGGTAAACTGATGAAGATGTCACCGACCCGGCACCTGCAGCTAAGGAAATCAGTCATGAATCCCACCCCGCTTCGCGCACTGGCACCCCGCCGCAAGCAGCTGCTGGCAGCCGCCGCAGTCTCCACAGCTTTGCTCTTGGCTGCGTGTTCCGGTGCCGGCGAACCGGACGGGACCACCACGAGCGCGTCCGCAACTTCTGGTGCAACCGTGGCTGCAACGTCTTCTTCCGCTACTTCTAGTTCAGCATCAGCCAGCAGCACAGCAACTGCTACTGCTACTGCCCAGACGGCCATCAAAGAATTGGTCGCCGGCTTCCCCGCCAAGGTGATTCCGCTGCCCAAGGGTGCACAAATTCAGGCTTCCAGCCTCGAAACGGGCAGCACCGTTTCAACAACGTCGCTGACGGCTACTACCACCGAGACCCCGGCGCAGATCCTGGCGTTCTACACCAAGTCATTCACCGCTCAGGGCTTCAAGGCTCAGCCAGGAGATGCTGTGGACGGCGTTCCGCTCAAGACATACGTTCGCGCTGCTGGTGAGGAAATCATCACCGTCTCGGTGGTGGTGACGTCGGCGACGTCCACCTTTACCGTCGGCGCCACATTGCTGCCAGCCTCAATGAAGTAGGCACTCAGCAGTCCGGCCTGTCCCCATAATTTGCCGCCGTCACAGTCGGCACCTCCCACAGCAAGGAACCTTGAGCGCATGAACCACACGCCTGCCCAGTCAGACGTCTCCATTGCCGGCGAACACGATGCATTCATTGCGGCGGTGGCACAGCAGCTCAATAGCTTTCTGGCAGAAAAACATGAGCTTCTGGCGCAAATCTCTCCGGCAACTCTAGTTCTGGTTGACTCCATCAAGACCCTCGTCACCGGCGGCAAACGCATGCGAGCTCTGCTGTGTTACTGGGGTTGGCGCGGTGCCGGTGGCGCCGCCGATGCACCCGCCGTCATCCAGGCCGGCGCTGCCTTGGAACTCTTCCAAGCTGCGGCACTGATTCATGATGACATCATCGACCGTTCAGACACTCGCCGCGGCGGTCCCAGTGTTCACAAACGATTCAGCACTTTGCACACTGATAGTAAATGGTCTCTGGACAACGAGCGGTTCGGTCATGCCGCAGCCATTCTCACCGGCGATCTTTGCCTCTCGCTGAGCGAAGAAATGTTCTCCCGCATCGATACCGGCTCATCTAGCCGGGCCAGGGACGTCTTCAACATTATGCGCACCGAAGTCATGGCCGGGCAGTATTTGGATATTCTGGAGGAAGTGGCTGGGCCCTCGAAACCTCACGAAACAGCTGTTGCTAGAGCGTCGGCCATTATTCGCTATAAGAGCGCTAAATATTCTTCCGAGCACCCGTTGGTGTTGGGCGGAGCCTTGGCCGGCGCCGACGACTCCATGCTCAATAGTTACAGCGCCTTTGCCCTGCCGCTTGGCGAGGCTTTTCAGCTGCGCGACGACGTCTTGGGCGTCTTCGGAGATCCGGCTCAGACCGGGAAACCGGCTGGCGATGACCTACGAGAAGGCAAGCGCACGGTTTTGGTGGGGCTGACCATCGATGCAGCTGGGGAAGCGGACCGTGACTTTGTTGACCAAAACTTGGGACGTCAGGATCTGAGCGAAGCCGAGATTGCCAAGCTATGCGCCATCATGCTTGAAACAGGCGCCCTGGAGCGCACCGAGGAAATGATTGCTGCGCTGAGCACAGATGCCTTCACGGCTTTGGCAGAACTACCCGTTTCAGAAACTGTGCGCGAAGCACTGCTGGCCTTGGGTCAGAGCGCCGTATCGAGAACGTCCTGATCCCACTTAGCGAGCAACAGGTTCCGATCTGAGGGACCGCTGTGGCTGGTGTAGAACCATAGCGGCTCTCCGGATAGCTGGCCGGTTAATAGTGCCGCGCCTGGCAAGTATTCACCAGAGCAGCTCACGCTGCTGGTTTGCCGAAACAACCCAGCAGCGTCAGTGATTCTATACAAGCGGGGATTCTTACCAGCCGAGGGCGCCTGCGCGTCGACGGATTTCTGTTTTCCGGCCTGCATGCAAGGCGTCAATGGGACGCCCCGGCAGGGACTCATCCGCTGTGAAGAGCCACTCGATGGCTTCCTCATCTTCAAAACCTGCGTCTTGGAGCACCGTGATGGTACCGCGGAGGCTTTCCAAGATGTGGTCCTCGACGATGAACGCCGCAGGAACGGCGCGAATGTTGCGCTCTCCAATGCGTGCGGCCAGCAAGGAGCCGTCTTTGACGAGGGCATGGACTTTGGTTACCGAAACATCAAGTTTCTGGGCAACATCGGGCAAGGGCAGCCATTCGCTGACTACTGATTCAAGATTACTCACCCTCAAAGGTTCCCACATATTGGTAACGTGCGTGTGAATATTGTGCTGGAGTGCACATATTAAAGCCCTTTATGTGACTTTAACTCCCTTTGTACCGACCTTTGGTGTAAATTCCCAGTAGTCTCACTAGTAACTTCAACACCACTAGTAACATCAGCAACGTGAACTCGAGGTCCACACCCATGACTCCAACACGCCCGTCTGCCAACACCGGCAAGCAGCTTGCCGCCGTTGCCACAGCAGCTATTCCCGTTGTTATGCTCTCGTCTCTGGCGATGGCGGTCCCAGCGACTGCAGCCCCCACCCACCCCGGAACTCAACCGCACGGTAGCCATGGAGCTCTGAACTCCGCAGACGTGTTGGCCGCCATTCAGGCGCGAACTGCGCAAGTGCAGGCCAAATCCTCCAGCATTCCGGCAGCCGTGGTTGCCAGCTCCTTGCCAACAGCAGTGACCGCCACGCCTCTCGTAGCCCAGACACAGGTGGCGCAGGCGCTCATTGCCAAAACGGCCGCCAACGTTCGGTACACCGTTAAGTCCGGTGATACCGTCTCTGCCATCGCGGCCAAGCACGGCGTCAGCACATCGAAGGTCCTGAGTTTGAACAGACTCTCCAACGCTTCGATCATTTACCCCGGACAAGTCCTAGTGATCTCAGGAGCCGCCAAATCCACTGCCGCCGCTCCCACCGCCTCCACCGCCACAGCCGCCGCGAGCTACACGGTTAAGTCCGGGGACACGCTCAGCGGCATTGCCAGCAAGCACAAGGTCAGCCTGGGCTCGATCTTCTCGCTGAACGGGCTCAACGCCAGCTCCGTGATCTACCCCGGCCAGAAGATCAAGGTAGGCGGCACTGCCAAGGCGGCAACGCCGTCGGCCCCGTCAACGGCGGCACCCAAGGCCACCTCATCCGGTTCGCAAAGCTACGTAGTCAAGTCCGGGGACACGCTCAGCGGTATTGCCAGCAAGCACAACGTCAGCCTGGGCTCGATCTTCTCGCTGAACGGGCTCAACGGCAGCTCCGTGATCTACCCCGGCCAGAAGATCAAGGTAGGCGGCACCGCCAAGGCGGCAACGCCGTCGGCCCCGTCAACGGCGGCACCCAAGGCCACCACAAGCGGCAAGTACACCATCAAGTCCGGCGATACTCTGGGCGCCATTGCCGCCAAGCATGGCGTGAGCCTCTCCGCTTTGGCCTCAGCCAACGGCATCACTGTCAACGGCGTGATTTACCCCGGCAAGGTCCTCACCATCCCGGGCCTGAAGTCCAATTCAAGCTCGATCACGCCCATTGCGCCGAAGCCGGCCCTCACGCCGGAGCAGGAGGTGCCCAGCACGTTCCTGCACTACACCTACCCTGCCGCGGTAGTAGCAGATGCCAATAAGAACAAGGCTGCTCTGCTGGCCGCGCCCTCTCCCACCCGTGCGCAGATGAAACAGATCGTCTCCAGCACAGCCTCCAAGATGGGTGTTGACCCCGCCCTGGCTATGGCGTTCGCACAGCAGGAATCCGGCTTCAACCACCAGTCGGTCTCCCCCGCCAATGCCATTGGCACCATGCAGGTCATTCCCGACGCCGGCGATTGGGCATCGGGACTGGTGGGCCGCAAGCTGAACCTGTTGGACCCGTACGACAACGTGACAGCAGGCGTGGCCATCATCCGCGCATTGCTGCGCGGAGCCCCCAGCGAGGACCTGGCTATTGCCGGTTACTACCAAGGGGAATACTCGGTCCACCTGTACGGGATGTACCCGGATACGGTGAACTACGTTGCCGGTATCAAGGCAAACCGGAACCTGTTCCGCTAAATCAGGACGAGGAAGCAGTACGCTCTCAACGAAAAGGGGCCCCAGCGCAGTGTTGCTGGCGGCCCCTTTACGTTTGTGCTCCTAAACTTGAAGAGTGCAAGATGCGTCTGCCGACCCGCGAATCGGGTCCACAATCGAAAACCGCTACCTGGTTCTATCCAAGGTGGCTGACGGCGGCATGTCCACCGTCTACCTGGCCAAGGACCTGCGACTCAACCGCAACATAGCGCTGAAGATCCTGCATCCACACCTTGCCACCGACAACGCGTTCATTGGCAGGCTCAGCCGGGAGGCCCAGAGCGCCGCCAGCCTGTCCCACCCCCATGTGGTGCAGATCCACGATCACGGTGTGGGCCCGGAGTGCGCCTACCTGGTCTTCGAGTTCATTGACGGATACACGCTTCGAGACGTCATCGAGCGGCAGGGCGCGCTGACCCCGCGCCAGGCACTCGATTTACTGGATCCCATCGTCGCAGGTCTCGCAGCCGCGCACAGCGCTGGCCTGGTGCACCGCGACGTCAAGCCGGAGAATGTCCTCATCTCCCACCAAGGCTGGGTCAAAATTGGTGACTTTGGGCTATCCCGAGCCGTTACCACGTCCACCAACACCGGCACGCTCTTTGGCACTGTTGCCTACATTGCTCCCGAGCTGGCTCGCGGCGAAGGCGGCGATGCCCGCAGCGACATTTACTCTGCCGGCATCATGCTCTATGAACTTCTCACCGGCCACCAGCCCTTCCGTGGAACGGTTCCCGTGGCTGTGGTCATGGCGCACGTTCAGGATGAGATGCCTGCCCCGTCCGCCGACATTCCGGCCCTGCCCCCTGTCATGGATGAATTGGTCCGCTACATGACGGAGAAGGATCCGGACCACCGCCCGGCCAATGGCGCCGCCTTGCTGGAGGATCTGCGCCACATCCGTGCCTCGCTCACTCCTGCCGAGCTTGATGCCGGCGGATCGGCCACGCTGCCGGCCATCGAGCCCCAGCTTCCCGGAACCAGCCACACGGTGGCCTTTGATCAGAGCCACACCACGGTTCTGGCCGCCCCGCAGTTTCCCACCTCGGTCCTGCCCCGCTCCCCCCAGCTCTATGCCGAGGATCCCCACAGTGACCGGTATGCCCTTGCGGAGCCCACATCTTCCGCGTACGACGCCGGGGCGTCACAGCCCGCTCACATCGGCACCTCCAGCTATCCCCCCGTCAGTGACGAGGCCCCGGCGGCTCCCCTGAACAAACGCCAAGCTGCCGCGGCCAACAAGGCAAAAGCCAAGGCGGCCGCCACACCGAAGAAGACCCTTGGTTCGCGGCATCCCCGCAGGCGAGCCGTGCTCTGGATCCTGCTGGTGCTAGTGCTGGGCATTCTTGCAGCAGGTGCCGGCTGGTTCTTAGCCTTAGGTCCGGGTGCTTTGGCAACCGTCCCGGATGTGGGCAACAAAAGTGTGGAGCAGGCCTTGAGTGTGCTGCGCGCCGAAGGCTTTGAGGCGACCTCCACGACGGACATCTATGACGAAAAGGTGGCTGCCGGTTTTGTGGTGGACACCGACCCCACGGCCGGCAGTTCCCTCCGCAAGTTCAACAATGTCACCGTCCAAATTTCCTTGGGCCCCGTGCTCTATCAGGTCCCCAACGTCACGGGCATGCCACAAGACGGCGCCAAGAAGGCTCTCACCGACGCGCAGCTCGCCGTAGGAACACTCACTGAAGCGTTTGACGAAAAGGTGGCTGCCGGCGTCGTGCTCAAGCAGGATCCCGCAGCCGGGAAAGAGTTCCGGGCCAACACCAAGGTCAACCTGGTGGTCTCCAAGGGCCCCAAACCGATCCCGGTGCCTGCTCTGACGGGCAAGACTCAGGCGGACGCAGAGGCGGCGCTGAAGTCCCTGGGTCTGGTGGCGGTGATCTCCCCGGAGCAGGTCAACAGCCGCACGGTTCCGGCAGGATCGGTCATCACGGCCTCACCAGATAGTGGCACGCTCACCGCTGGCGGCAAGGTCACGCTCACCATATCCAAGGGCCCCAAGATGGTCAGTGTGCCGGATTTGGTGGGCAAACAGGTCGGTGTGGCAACACGTGAGCTCGAGGCGCTCGGTTTTGAGGTCAAGGTGGAGAATCTGCTGGGCGGATTCTTCGGCACTGTCCGTTTCCAGGACCCACAGGGTGGCGAAGCTCCCGAAGGCAGCACAGTAACACTTCGCGTCATCTGAGTCCCACCTCCAGGCGCCGCTCTGCCTCACCCTAGCCCCGCTTTCCTTCTCTCTCCCCCCCCCTCTTCGCGCCCCGCGCCGCCCGCGAGGATGCAGTAGTGACTAATGTTCGCGAGAAACATTAGCAACTACTGAATCTTCGCGAGGCTGGAAGGGACTTTCGCGGGAGGTTCGGCGAGGACCATCGCAGGGAAATTGGCTGGCGGGGCCTGAAAACGCTTAAAGTACGACGGCGGCCCGCCCCTTCGCGCTGAAGGTGCGGGCCGCCGTGGTGGGTGAAACAGCTGTTACTTGGACTGGCGCAGGGCCTCG
Source organism: Arthrobacter sp. N199823 (assembly GCF_002929705.1). Taxonomy (GTDB): domain Bacteria; phylum Actinomycetota; class Actinomycetes; order Actinomycetales; family Micrococcaceae; genus Specibacter. The sequence goes on along the minus strand of NZ_PJIN01000009.1, from coordinate 101,093 downwards.
GAAACCAGGAACGCCATTTCGAGGGACTGCTTGTGGTTCAGGCGAGGGTCACACACCGACTCGTAGCCGGTCAGGAACGCTTCCTGATCGACGGGATCGGCGCCGCCGAGGCACTCAGCCACATCGTCACCTGTCATCTCCACGTGCAGACCGCCCGGGATGGTACCCAGTGCCTGGTGAACTTCGAAGAAGCCGCGCACCTCGTCAATGACGTCGTCGAAGTTGCGGGTCTTGTAGCCGTTGGGCGAGGTGACGGTGTTGCCGTGCATGGGATCGGTGACCCACAGGACCTGAGCGCCGGAGGCCGTGACCTTCTCGACCAGGTTCGGGAGCTTTTCGCGAATGTTGGTGGCACCCATGCGGGTAATGAACGTCAGGCGGCCGGGCTCGCGGTTCGGGTCAAGCTTCTCAATCAGCCGCAGGGCGTCGTCCGGGGACGTGGTGGGCCCAAGCTTGACACCGATCGGGTTACGAACCCGGGACAGGAAGTCCACGTGTGCCTGGTCGAGATCGCGGGTGCGCTCACCGATCCAGAGGAAGTGTGCGGAGGTGTCGTACGGCAGGCCGGTTCGAGAATCGATGCGGGTCAGGGCGCGCTCGTAATCCAGCAGCAGCGCTTCGTGGCTGGCGAAGAATTCAACTGTCTTGAGGGCGTCGAAGTCGGCACCGCAGGAGGCCATGAACTTAATGGCACTGTCAATGTCCTTGGCCAAGCGCTCGTAGCGACTGTGTGCCGGGTTCGAGGTGAAGCCGCGGTTCCATTCGTGGACGCTGCGCAAATCTGCGAAGCCGCCCTGTGTGAAGGCGCGGATCAAATTCAGCGTCGATGCTGAGGTGTGGTACGCCTTGAGCATGCGAGCGGGATCGTGCTGACGCGACTCCGGGGTGAAGTCGAAGCCGTTGACGATGTCTCCACGGTAGGCCGGGAGGGTCACGCCGTCGCGCGTTTCATCATTGGAGGAGCGCGGCTTGGCGAACTGGCCGGCCATGCGCCCCATCTTGATGACGGGCAGCTGTGCGCCATAGGTCAGCACCACTGCCATCTGAAGAATGGTCTTGACGCGGGCGCTGATCTTATCGGCAGTGGCAGCCTCGAAGGTCTCGGCGCAGTCGCCGCCCTGCAGCAAGAATGCCTTGCCCTGGGAGGCCTGAGCCAGGCGGGAACGCAGCACATCCACTTCGCCGGCAAAGACTAGCGGAGGCAGGACTGAGAGTTCCTTGACCGTGGGGGCGAAGGACGGAGACTCGGACCAGGTGGGCTGCTGCGCAATCGGCAGGCCGCGCCAGTCGTCAAGGCCCGGGTAGACGGCAGCACCGGGGACGGAGAGTCCGGCAGCGGGTGCATTTGATGCGTTCAAAGTTAGATCAGTCACGGCTAAATCCTATCCCCGAAAGGGCACAGCTGCGAACCGGTCCAGCCACTGAGATTTCGAAAGGAGCAAGCTCGGCCTTGAGCCGCGGCTGCGAGAGATCAGTGACGGTGATCAGTGCAGGGACAGCGATCAGCGCGTGGTGGCTTCGGGATCGCCGGGAGACGCTTCAACGGCCGATTCACTGGCAGCATCTGCTGCGGGCTCCGCCGCTCCCTCGGCCCCTGCCACAGCTTCAACCTCGGCCCCCGTTTCAGGAACCGGCGCAGCCTTCTTGGCACCAATGACAGTCACGGCGCCCGGAGCAAGGATGGCGGTGGGCTCAATGCGGACGGCGTCGGCAGCCGTCTTGATTGAGTCCCCATCCTTGGCAGTGGCTGACTTGGCCGACTTCTCGGCGGCCAGCTTGTCCTTGATGGTGGAGGCGTAGGAGTCAACGTACTCCTGGCCGGAGAGTCGCATGAGCTCGTACATGATTTCATCTGTCACAGAGCGTTGCACGAACCGGTCATCAGCCATGCCCTGGTAGCGACTAAAATCCATAGGTTCGCCAAAGATCACGCCGAGTCGGCGGATGCTGGGGATGCGCCGGCCAATGGGCTGGACCTTGTCGGTGCCAATCATGGCCACCGGGATGACGGGAACGTTGGCGGTCAAGATGAGCTTGGCCACACCTACCTTGCCTCGGTACAGGCGGCCGTCGGGGCTGCGGGTTCCTTCGGGGTAAATCCCCAGAAGTCCGCCACCGTTGAGGACTTCCACACCTGTCTGCAATGAGTTGGCCGATGCCGCGCCGCCGGACCGGTCCATGGGCAGCTGATTGGTGAGCTTGAAGAAGGCAGCGGTCAGGCGACCCTTGATGCCGCGTCCGGTGAAGTAGTCACTTTTGGCCAAGAACACGACGGGCCGAGGCACCATCAACGGCATAAAAATTGAGTCCGAGAATGACAAGTGGTTGCTGGCCAGAACGGCCGGTCCGTCGATGGGCAGGTTATCCAAGCCTTTAGTCCAGGGCCGGAATAGTACCTTCAATACTGGGCCCAAAAATATCTTCTTCAGTACCCAATAAATCACGGTGGTATTCCTTACTATTACGCTCCGGGCCAACAAGCAGTCTCAGGTCATTGCGGTACCCCCGCTGCGGACGTATCAACAGTAGTCTAGTGACAGCATCACAGATTTCGTGGCAGCGGCTCCGCAGCAATGCCATACACGTTTCCGGCCACGGCGGCCGGCAGGAGAGGAAAACAACCATGGCGAAATCGTTTCGTTCCGAAGGTCACGGCGACTTGGCCCGGGTTGGTGTGGCCGTGTGCCATGGTTTTACCGGCTCACCAGTTAGCATGCAGGGCTGGAGCGACTATTTGGCCGAGGCCGGATTCGCCGTCAACATGCCCCTTCTGGCGGGGCACGGGACCTCGTGGCAGGATCTCGCCAAGACCCCGTGGCAGAACTGGTACCGGGATTTTGAGGCCTCCTACTTGGAGTTGAGCGCCCGCTGCGACACGGTGTTTGTTGCTGGCATGTCCATGGGTGGCGCGCTGGCATTGCGGGTTGCTGCCCTGCACCCGGTGGCGGGTGTTGCTTTGGTCAATCCCGGGCTGACATTTAGTGACAAACGGGCGCAATATTCTGGACTGCTGAAATGGGTCCTCAAGAGTGTCCCTGCCATTGGTGATGACATCAAAATGCCCGGCATTTCCGAGGGCGCGTACACCCGCACACCCGTGGCAGCCGTCCACCAGCTCAGCCAGCTCTTTAGCGACACCACGAAGCTGCTTCCCCAAGTCAGCGCACCCACCCTGATTTTCCGATCCACCGTGGACAATGTGGTGCCAGATTCCAGCATTGACGTCATCAAGGCTCATCTGGGCAGCTCCGAACTCCAGGTTGTTCCCTTGGAAAACAGCTACCATGTAGCCACCATGGACAATGACGCACCCTTGATCTTTTCCCAGTCTGCAGATTTCTTTCGGAGGCCCCACCATGCAATCTGACCCCGGCGCGGGTACGCCGCATACCGGCGACGACGACGATGTCTGGCGGGATCTCGTGGCCCGCTTAGAGGAGGCCGACGACGCGTTCCTCGAGGACCAGAGCCCCACTGCGGATAGTAAAGCTGAGGGTAGTACCGACGGTAAAGACGCGCACGACGGCGGCACACCTGTTCCGCACCCCGCGGCATCTGACGCTGTGGTTCCGCGAGTTAACGAACCCCGCGCCTCCGAACCCAAGACAGTCATTGACTTTGACCCCTTGGGTGTCTGGCATGATCAAGAGGCGCCGGCCCCACGAGAGCTTGCCGCGGATAGCCGCAACCCCGCAGGGCTGGGTGGCGCGGAGGAAGACTTCATCTCCTTCGGGCCACGCGACTATGAAGCCGACGATGATGAGGAAGGCTTTGTCCCCGAGGAATTGCCCAGCCTGCGTAATTCCGATCCTGCCATCATGATGTCCTGGATCGGCGCGGCAGGCGCCCCGCTCTTCTTGGTTTTTTCGGCGATCTTCTGGCGTCAGATCCCCACTCTGCTGGTGATGGCCGTCATTGTGGCATTCATTGCCGGCACTGGATACCTGCTGTACCGCCTGCCCAACCACCGCGATCATGACAGCGGAGATGGCGCCGTCGTCTAGCTATCAACGTCTCGACGCGAGGGATTTGGCCATAATGCTCAGTACTTCCTAGTGGAGGCGCAACTGTTCTCTGGCAAGATCGGCAGCGCCAATGAGACCCGCTGACGGGCCCAGCTGCGCCTGCGCAATGACCGCCTCCTGACGGTAACCGCGGCCCGTCAGATTCCGCAAGTACGCGCGGCGTGCTGGCTCCAGCAGCAGATCACCGGCAGCACTGAGCCCGCCACCAATGATGAACACGGCTGGATCCAGTGCTGCGGCGAGGTTGGCTATGCCCAGGCCGAGCCACTCCCCCACCTCGGCCACCAGTTCCTGGGCAGTTGCTTCGCCCTGTAAGGCTAGATCGGTCACCACCGATCCGGTGATGCCCTTGGGCCGGCCGTGAGCCGCAGCCAGCAAGCCAGCCGCCATGGGTGAATGTTTGCGGGCCAATTCCCGGCCCTCGCGGCCCAAGGCATTTCCGGAGGCGTACTGCTCCCAGCAGCCCCGGTTTCCACATTCGCAGCGGTGACCGCCGGGCATGATGATTTGATGTCCGAACTCTCCAGCCATGCCGAAACTGCCGCGTTCCACACGGCCATCAATCACCAAGGCACCACCAATTCCAGTACCCAAGGTCAACATGACCATTCTGTCCCGGTCCCGGCCCGCACCAAAGCGCCATTCCGCCCAGGCTGCGGCATCGGCGTCGTTAGTCACCAGGACCGGACGGGCCAACATTGCCTCAAGGTTTGCGCGCAGCGGCTCGTCGCGCCAGGCCAGGTGGGGGCTGAAGACGACTCGGGAGCCGGAAAGATCCATCCAGCCGGCAGCACCGATACCCACGGCATCAATGGGATGCCGGCGCCCCAACTCGTGAACCAACTCCGCAATCACGGCCTCTACGGCGCGGGCATCACGGCCGGGAGTGTCTCTCCGGACTTCTTCGAGGATGACGCCGTGAGCATCCACCACGCCTGCGGCGACTTTAGTCCCGCCAATGTCAATGCCAAGGGACAGCGGAGCCACGGACGCCCGGGTACGGGCAGGAATTGGAGGGAACATCTCCAAATTCTAGCGAGGGTATGCGCTCTGCTGAAATTGCGTACGTGAGCTGAAACACATAATGTTACTAGCGGGTAACATAGCGGTCCCGGCGGATATCCCACTTGGCGGCTAGAGTGAAGCAAAACGATCGCAGGCCCACATATCAAAGGAGCTATTGTGCAAGAGATTTCCGTCCCGGCCAAAGTAGTCAGCCCCCGGACCATGAATACGACCGACTTTGTGCTCCGCCAAGCAAAATTGGCTGCCAATCCGGCCCTTTTCTCAAAGCGCAATGAAGACCATGTGTGGGTGGATGTTTCTGCGAAGGAATTCTTGGCCGACGTCAGCGCCATTGCCAAGGGCCTGATAGCCTCCGGCATCAAAGTGGGTGACCGGGTAGGCATTATGGCGCGGACCCGGTATGAATGGTCGCTGGTTGACTTCGCCATCTGGTTTGCCGGGGCCGTCTCGGTGCCGATCTACGAGACCTCGTCCCCGTCGCAGGTGGCGTGGAACTTGGGCGACTCAGCTGCCGTGGCAATTTTCGCCGAGACCGGATCACATGAAAACATCATCCGGCAGGCCGCTCATAATGAGAACCTGACCACATTGGAGCATGTCTGGCAGTTGGAAGGCGACGGCCTGGACGTTTTGCGCGACGCCGGGCGCGATGTCACCGATGAGACTCTGGAGGCAGCTCGCACGGCCAACGGCCTGGACGACGTGGCGACCATCATTTACACCTCCGGCACCACCGGCCGGCCCAAGGGTTGCATGCTGACACATCACAACTTCGTGGAGCTCAGCGAAAACGCTCGTGCCGTACTGGGCGCAAGCGTGGTCCCGCCCGGATCGCAGACCATCATGTTCTTGCCGCTGGCGCACGTTTTTGCCCGCTATATTTCCGTTCTTGCTGTGGCCGCCGGCGCCAAGGTAGGCCACACACCGGACATTAAGAACCTGTTGGCGGACCTCCAGAGCTTCCAGCCCACGTTCATTTTGGCCGTGCCGCGGGTCTTTGAGAAGGTGTACAACTCCGCGTCCTTGAAAGCCGAGGGCGAAGGCAAGGGCAAGATTTTTGCCGCTGCCACCAAGACTGCCATTGAGTACTCACGCGCCACCCAGGACGGTGGCGCTGGCATTGTTCTCAAGGCCAAGCATTTTGTGTTCGACAAGCTTGTCTACGTCAAGCTCCGTAACGCCATGGGCGGCCAGGTACGCCACGCGGTCTCCGGCGGTGGGCCGTTGGGTGAACGGCTGGGCCACTTCTTCCAGGGCATTGGCTTGCAGATCCTCGAGGGTTACGGCCTGACCGAGACCACTGCCCCCATTACCGTCAACCGGCCCGAACACATCAAGATCGGTACTGTGGGCGCCCCGCTCCCGGGTAACGCGGTCAAGATTGCGGCCGACGGCGAGATCCTCGTCAAGGGCGTCTGTGTCATGAAGGGCTACTTTGGCCGCGATGACCTCACCGCCGAGAACTTCACCGATGGCTGGTTCCGCACTGGCGACATTGGCGAACTCGATGAGCAGGGCTTCCTGAAAATCACTGGGCGCAAGAAAGAAATTATTGTCACCTCTGGCGGCAAAAACGTGGTGCCAGCCTTGTTGGAGGACCAGATCCGGGCCGACGCGATTGTGTCCCAGTGTGTTGTCATTGGCGAGCAGCGCCCGTTCATTGCAGCCATCGTCACGATCGACGAGGACGCCTTGCCGCAGTGGGGTAAGGCTCACGGCCTGCCTGCGGGAATCTCCGTTGCCGAAGCTGCCAAAAACGCCACGGTGATTGCTGCCGTGCAAGCTGCGGTGAACAAGGCCAACTCCACGGTCTCCGCCGCCGAGGCCATCAAGCAGTTCAGGATCGTGGATTCGGACTTCACCGAGACCTCAGGCCACCTGACCCCGTCATTGAAGGTCAAGCGTGCCCAGGTCATGAAGGACTTTGAAGCCGTGGTGGAAGAAGTCTACCTGAGCAAGAAGCCGGTCTAAACAGCAGCCAGATTCCCACCGCGGCTCCGGGCGCGTATGCGCCCGCTTTCTGCGTACGTCCGAACGTACGCAGAAAGCGGGGGCATACGCGCTTAAGGCTGGATGCGGGGGCAGAACTCTCGGAGAACTGGACCGTGGCCGCGGCAACTGTGCGTGCCGGCTACACGGCCAAGGGGCCGAAGAACTTCCTGGAATCCGTAAACACCGGCTGCGGGCCTCCAGCAGGATCGGGTCCGACGCCGGCCATGCCCGCGTAGGCGTGCAGCTCACCTTTCGGAGGGAGCGGCTGCGGGTTCAGGCTCGCTTCCGAACCTGCCCGCGGCCATTCCACGTCACCCGTGGCAGTCCGGGCCGGGATGAGCCAGTGGTCCCCCGTGCGGTACTGGGCCACGTTGCCGTTGGCCGCCCCAGGGAAGGCCACCTGCACCCCATCCTCCAGATCCAGCCAGGTGACGGGCACGGCGGCGGACTCAACCACCGCCACGGCGCCACCAGCGGCCGGGTCGCCGTCGTGGTCCCAGCGGCGCAGGTACGGATGCAGCCGCCGGTCCTGACCCACGCGGGGATCCGCCACGCCCTCCAGAACGGCACTGAAGGTGTCGCGGTCCACCGAGTGCACGCGCAGGAGTGGCCCGGCATCGTGCCGCAGTGTGGAGTTGTCATCGACAAGTTCCACCCAGCCGCCCACCACAAGCCCCAAATCCGGGTCTCTTCCCAGCGAGGACAGCATGACGGTGGTTTTCTTGGCCACTGCGTCCGGAACGGGCGGCTCCGTCAGCGGGAACACGATGGAGCCGTTGTCCCGGGACCACTTGAACGTGGCACCGGAACCGGCGCTCCCGGGCGTGTGGACTTCCACCCGGAACAGCTGGTTCTCCAGTCCGCGATAGCGTGCAGCGGGATCCACCGTGCAGGGATCGTTGCTGCCGGCCGGCGGCTCGGCCCGGGCGGCCAGCTCCGGGACAGTGCGGCCCAGCAGCTGGTCCAGAGTGGCAAGGGCCCCATTGCCACCATCGGGCTGCGGGAGGAGAACTCGCACCTGCCAGGTGAGCTGCGCACGCGTTGCCGTGTCCGGCCCACCCAGTGCCACCTCCGCAATGCGTGGATCCTCCACGGCGCTGATGTGCCGTTCCCAGACGTCCAGGTAGATGGTGAAGTCGCTCAGGGTGGCCAGTGCTTCCATGGTGGTTGCCGCATCAAAGGGGTAGCCGGGCTGCTCGCTGTACAGCAGCGGGCCGGGGTTCTCGCACAGCAGCCCGTCCACGTAGTAGCGGCCGGCACCGATCACGAAGTCCCCGGGCAGCAGCTGCTTGCCCAGCGCCTTGGCTCCGGCGGCGTCGGCAATGACAGCAAACCCGGCATTGTCCAGGGGTCCACCCTCGGGGCCGATCAAGTCCCGGGCCAGCAGCCTCCGGTAGTGCCCGGCAATGGCTGCCTGTTCGTTGAAATCGGCGTCGACGTGGACCCGCCCCTGCTGCATCAGGACGCGGGTGTAGTGGTTGTCCGGATCAAACGTGTCCCGGCTGAAGTCGCCTTTCATGGTGTGCCCCTAACTCGTGAAGATGATGCCGGTGGAGAAGCCTGCAACGGTGTATTCGTCCAGCCGCGCGCGCAGGTTCGCGGCACGTTGGGGTGCAAAGAGATCGTGGAAGACGCCCATTTCTGATTTGTCGGACGCTCCGCGGACAATTTCAACCGCGGTTCCGGCCACCAGGCGTCCATAGGCGGTGTTTCCGTACCGCCTGCTGGCGAATGCCGGCCGGACCCGCATGGCTTCCCGCTTCGCGGCCGCCGCGCCGTCGGCAGGGTTGCCGGGATGGGCGGCCTTGGCTGCCTCCTGCACCAGATCAGGCTGGCAGTTGAAGCGGCGCGGCGTCCGCGAGGCCGGCGGCAGGTAGCTAAAGCGCACGCAGCCGCGCTGCCGCCGGGCCACCGCCAGTTCGCCGAGGAAGATGCTGTCCTCCCCCAGCATGAGCTCGTGAGCGCGCACCTGGCCGATGACAGTGCAGCGCTGCACGCACAGCGAGCTGAACGCGGTTCCGCCCACCTCGTCGCACAGCACTTGTTTGCAAGGATCCGTGGCATCCCATAGGCAGTCAGCCAATGCCAGCATGGGAGCCTCGCCGTTATCCGGGTCGCGGCGAACTTGTACGGGGCCCAGAATGCTGCGGCTGATACGCACGGCGGCCCGGGTTCCGTCCAACAGAATGCTGGGCTCGTCGGGCCGCTGCGGTTCGCAGTCGCAGTCCAGGTTCCACCCGGGCACCAGTGTGCAGTGGCGGACAGTGACGTCGCACAAGTCTCCGCCGCCTGTGAGATCGTCACCGTCGCCGGCACCGCGGCGGGTACCGGGGCCGTTGACCACCAGCCCGCGCCCCACCACCAGGAGCCCGTCCAGCACGAACCGGCTGGCGTCGCCGCCCGTGACGCTGAGCGGATCGGGCTGGTCTACGCGGTAGTCCAACAGCCGCAGCACGGGCCGGGCGCCGTCGGCCGCGCGCAGTTGCAGGTACTCGCCTTGGGCGAGTGTGAATTCAAAGCGCTCCTCGTAGGCCCTGCTGTCCACGACCTCGATGACTCCGGCCGCGGGCCATTCGGCGTTGCGCCGGTCCTTGCGCCACCGCCTGTAGGCTCCCATGATGGAGCCGAACTCGCCCTTGCGTGGGGAATCCTTGCGCACTCGGTACATGGCCGCGCCTGCCGGTTGGGCCGTCCGCCGCGGATATTCACCGCCGCCGAGGTCCGTGCTGAAGCCGTAGTGGTAGCCAACGGTGACGCCGCGGGGCAGTTGCCCTGCGGCAAACACCAGCCTGCCGCGTTCCGGATCGACTAGGACCTTGTTCCTCGGGGCCTTGTAGGCGTGCCAATCGGAAAGGTTCGCCGGGATGACCTCCGCCGCGACCAGCTCGTGTCTGGCCCCGCCGCGCCAGCCCCAGGCGGTCACGGACATGCTCTTCCCGGCCCCAAAGTACGACGCCGATGCCCTCGCCTTGGGCGGGTGCCGGCCCAGCAATTCCGTGATGGCGGTCCTGCTGACGCGCTGCGGCAGGCGCAGGGCTGGATCGCCTGCACCAAAAGGATCCGGGGGCTGGGTGAACAGGGGCGTGTCGTGGCCCAGCACGCTGAACGTGAAGCACTGACTGCCTTCCTTTTCGACACAGCAGGCAGGGGCATCCGTGATCGCATAGGACACTAGTGGGGCGGCGAAGAGGCTGATGTCGGGAATGTTGAAGCGAGCTGTGGTGCGGTGCGAACCAGGCCGGCGGACGTCAACGCAATGAGCGGTGGTATCGCCGGGACCTCCCATCATGGACAGTGCCGGGCCATTGCGCAGGTCTGCGGTTCCGCCCCGGTCTAGGTGGCGGTGGTTCAGGTGCTGGTTCCAGCCCAAAAGCTTGAACCCCTCAACGGCAACGGCCTCCCAGCCGGCCGACTCCAGCGACAGCTGCTCCAACAGCGCAATGGTGCCTTTCCGGCGTCGAAAGTTGATGGTGTGGGCTGCCTCCCGCCGTGGCATGAGGACCTTGTTGCGGGCCGCGCTGCCGGCTCCGGCGCCAGGACGAACGGCGTCGTGCACGGGCTGGTAGCCCACCAGCTCAGCAATGTAGGGTACGGCCCAGTCTTCGGCTGTTTCAATGAACCAGTTCCCGTAGAGGGTGGCGATGTTTGCCTCCACCAAGGCGCCTTGTTCATCCATGACGGCCAGCAGCTCCCGCAAGGGGTAGCCCTGTTCCGCGTCGCGCATGCGGTAAGTCGCGGGCAAGAGGTTGTACAAATAGTCTGCCGGCCGGCTCATGACTGCACCTCATTCAGGATCAGGCTGTCCGGGACAGCGGCTTGCAAGTAGGCGAGCTGGGCTGGGAGCGCAATGCCGCCGTCGACCCTGCCGGACAAAACTGCGATGCGGCGCGGCAGGGCACCACCGCGGCGTGCCGGGACACCGGGAGTGACGTTGCCGCCCGGCAGCCCACCCCTCAGCCATGCCAAGCCGGACGTGAGGTCCTCCCGCTGGAGGGTTTTCAGGACATCAAGGTCCACGTACGCCACCCCGGGAACCGCGGCCATGGTGGCGATGACGGCGCTGCTGGCCAGGTCCTCCCCCAGCGCCATGGCCGCAAATCCGAATGATTCCAGCAGGGCGGCCCGTACCGCCGGCTCCACGAGCGTCCAGTCGTAGTCGGCCTGGACCGAGACGTTGGCACTGAGCACCAAAGCCAGCGCCTCGCGCTGTACCAGCTGGAGGCGCAGTTGCGTCTCGCCGAAAAGCGTCAGCGCGCTGCGGAGGTTGCGGAACAGGTCGGAGCTGGGTTCAATGGGAACGTCATCCAGGCCGGCGATGGTCACCTGAAGCACAGCCGAGCCACCGGCATACAACAGCGCCGAGCTCGCCTTGCCAATTCCGGCAAATGTCGCGGCAAAGTCTGCGTAGTCCTGCACCGACACCAGCCGGTCCAGGGCCGTGACGGAGCGTGGGGCGTTGGCCCGGATCAGCTCGCGGGGCTCTGGGTCGGCGCCGCCGGAGGTACGCAGCGGATTGGTCACGTCTGTGACGCCCAGAGGCCGGGTTGCCAGCTGGCTGATTTGCCCGGGACGGACGTTGCCGGGTGCACCGATGCCGCTGCGATAGCCGGCCTGGACGTTGTCACCCCCACTGGGCAGGCGCTGCCCATGCGGCGGGGAGCCGAAGGTGACAGTGGTTGCTCCCGTGTCCGAGCTGGCGGTGAAGAAGCCACGCTGCCCGTCTGCCAGGAAGGCCAGACCCGGAACCTCCGGCCATTGCACGCCGTTGACCCGGACCACCAGTGTGCTGGCTGCCCCGGCCGGGGTGGGCGCGGCCAGGTAGGTCAGTGGCGCGGCCTTGAGTGAAAACTGCTGGAGGGCCGCCGCTGCGCTGCCAGCGCCCAACACCTCCTGCCGGGTTTCCCCGTGGGTTGCGTGTGCCACGTTGCCGTAGACGGCCACCGTGTCCCGCTTGTAGCTGTAGGCCAGCGGCTGGGCGAAGGTGAGGAAGGTGTGGCGCTCCTCGCCGGCCAGGATGGTGCCGTCATCACTTCTGCCCGTGTGGGCCACGGCGGCAAGCATGAGCAGTTCGGCCCCCTGCACGCCTTCGGTGCCCAGATCCGCCCGCTCACCCGTGACAATGACCCAGCGCCCGGCGGTGAGGCCGTCGTAGAGCCCGTCTAGTTCCAGCTCCGCGTCCTGGACGTTGTCGGTGATGGGTTCCTGGGCCAGTTCCAGTGCTTCTTCCTGGACGTAGGCAGCGGAAGCGCGGAGGTTGGCCATGGCGTCTGGGTTGTTCGGCTTCCACCATTCATCGGCCAGCACCAAGGTGGTGGCAGGGCCGGAGAGCCCGTAGGCCTTGCGGGAACCGGTCCGCACCAGCTTGGCCATGGTCAGCAGCGCACCGAAGGGGTCTGTCTTGGCGGGGTCTTCGGGGTCCAGCGGGAAACCGCGCTCCATGACCACGTGCTGGCCCGGCTGCAGGCCTTCAACCACACCGTCCAGGTAGGCCACAAACGGAGATTCGTCTCCCGCCAAGTCAAGCTCCTTACTGTCCGCCGGCGGGTGGTACTCGCCACCCTTGAAAAACCCCTGCACCTGGGCATTGTGCCCGAACAGCGGGCTGCGCCGGCGCAGGGCGGACACGCTCACCGTGGTTGAGTTGCTGATGCGAGTCGCGGCAAGGGCTGCATAGAGCGTGGGCGCCAGCTTGGCGTACAGCCCGGCGAGCAGCTGCGGGTACACATTGCCGGCACCGGTGAACGTGGCGGCAAAGGAGCGCTCCATCTTCTGCGAGTTGGCGGGCGGCACCGAGGCCGGAAGCAGCAGGCCGTCGACGAGAGCATCGATGGGGCTTTGGCCCTTGCGGGCCAGCCGCGCCGCTGCCGGCAGCACGCCTGCAAGAATGCCTGCGGCCGCTCCGCCGGTTGTTCCAGAGCTGGCGGCGACGGCCGCCAGCGCCGCCCGGGCCCGTTCGAGCGAGGGAACCAGTCGCGTCCAGCCCCTCTCGCGCGCCGTGGCCAGTTCGGTGCCCAAGACGGCCACCGCATCGGTCCCCACGCTGCGGGCAAACACAGCCGCGGGCACGGTACCCAATTGCTGCGCCAGCTTGTCCAGCACCACCTCAATACGCTGCGCCGTTGCAGTGCCGGCGGCATCCGCCATGGCCGCCTTGGCAGCGGCAATTGCCTCCCTGTGCACGGCCAAGGCCAGGTCCCCGCCAGTCCAGTCCGTGAGTTCCACGCGGGTCAGCCCGGCGTGCGCATCCGCCGTGGCGGACTTGACGCGCACGGCCTGTACGGTGCCGGTGCCCAGGTCCAACACCAGGGCGTCGTTGGGCTTGAGCCCGGTAGCGGTACCGGCCAGGCACAGCCCGCGGGCCAGCACGGCAGCGGCATCCTGGGCCCGGGACATCCGGGGGCGCAGCTGGTTCCAGGCGGCCCGGGCCGGCAAATCGGTGCTGCTTTCAAAGGCCTGCATGGTTTCGCCAGGACCTGGGACGCTATTGGCGCGGGACCCTGCCGGGATGAGGACCTCCGTGGTGTTGGGGTCGAGGGTGTAGGCCAGGTAGGCAGTGGCGGCCACTCCCGGGCGCGGCCGCCAGCCAACGAGTGCCGCCAGCTCCCGGACCGAGCGTTCCCAGGTGGCGGTGCGCAAGTAGCCTTCGTTGCACAACCGCTCCTGGTAGAAGGTGAGCACGTCCGCGGCCGTTGCCCAGGCATCGAGCATGGCCATGGACGGGTCCGACAGTTCCCGCGTGCGCAGTCCCGCCAGGGCCGGGTGGCCGGCACTGGAGAGCCCTTGGACCATGGCGGCCAGGAAGGCAGGCCGCGTGCCGACGCGGTAGGACAGTGCCGGTAACCCCGGGGCGTTGGTGGTGGGCAGCGGTGCGGGTGTTGCCTGAGCGTTGGCTCCTTGTGCGTTCACAGCCCGCCTCCCAAAGTCAGTGTGAGTATCCCGTGGTCCGGGAAGTTGGGTGAATTATCCATGCGCACGATCTCCAACGGCCCCACGGCAAGCACACCGTGTTCCAGTTCCTGGCCGCCCGGCATGCCCTGCCGCCGTAGCAAGGACACCACGGCGCTTTCAACGCCCGGCACGGATGCCGCAAGCGCCACGAGGGAGGAGACATACACACCGGTGCCGAAGGTGAGCCGGTCCGGGTTGAAGAAACCGTCCGGGCCGCTTCCCAGCAGGCGCAGCAGCTCCGCCCGCACCTCGCCGCGCACAAAGTGCGGCAGGACGCAGATTTCCAGCCCCACCTCGATCGGCACGTAGCCGGCGGCGGTGACGGCGAGGTCGTGGCCCATCCGCCGGTAGGGAATGAGCGCCGCGGCAGTGGAGTCCAGCAGGGCCGGCGAGGGCTGTTCGCTGCCCCACGGATCCACACCCACCCGGGCCTCGTACCAGCTGCCGGTCCAGGCCAATTGGGCGGCGGCACGCTGCAGTTCCGGGGCCTGCCCGGCCAGTTCTGCGTAGTCATCTGCCGTGACGGCGCGCAGCCGGGTGCGCCGGAACGCATCGGGCGCCAGCAGCCGGGCCTCGGCGACTGTTTCGCGGTCCATGCCGCCGGACGCCGGCAGCGGGTTGCGGGGCTTGATGGATGCCCCACTCCAGGAACCCGCGCGCAGCACCATGAACGTGATACTGTCCCTGCCCACATTGCCGGCCGCGCCGTTGCCCACGCGGTACCGAGGCGTGCCGATGAGCCCGGCCGCGGGCTGCTCGCCCAAGTCTCCGTCGCCGAAGCGGAGGTGGGCCTGGCCGGCGTCGTCCATCTCAGCCACGAAGGCGCGGTCGCGGGGCGAACTCTCCAGCAGGGTCTGCCGTGGCCCCCATTGCGTGATGCTGCCGTCAGCGGGGTCCAGGAAGGAAAGTTCGACGGCGGGACCCGCCTCCCGGGGGTCCCTCGCCGTGTCGGTGCACGCTGCACCGGGCACCACGGGGTCGCTGTGGGTTAGGGGTTGCTCGGCCAGTACGGGCGCAATGCGGGTAGGCGCAATGGTTTCCTCGACGGCACCGCCGTCGCAGCAGCACTCTCCGGACACGGTTTCCACGGGGACTGGGTCCCAGGGCGGGTCCGTGACGGTGCGGCCATGGTCCACCAGGATGGTGTTGCCGCGTGCCACGCTGATGCCCTCCACCAGTGTGCATTCCGGGGCGGCGGTGCGGGTGGACAGGCAGAGGTCAAAGATGAGCGCATCCACAGGGTGCCAGGTGACGCGCACCAGCCAACCCCTATCCTCCGGGTTGTCCACGGAGGTGAGCCTGACGGCCTGGCGGTGGTCGGGGCGGGCGTCGGCAGGGTTGCCCGTGACGGGTCCCTTGACCTCCTCAAGAATCAGCGCACTGCCTGCTGTCAACTCAAGCGGCCCCGCGGGGACTGTTCCATTCCAGGACGCCGGCAGCGGTTCGCGCGGGTGTGCTCGGCGCCAGCGGTACCGGTCCACCAGTGTGGCTTCCGTGGTACCCCGCGACAGCCTGCATTCGGGCTCCCCACCGGTATCGATGCTGATCTCGCTCTGGGCGGCGTGGAACACCAAGCCGGTGGCAGTGGCGTCGGCAGGCTCGAAGACTTCCATGCCGGCCGCGGGGAGCTGGTCAAGTTGGTCCTGTTCAAGCACGGTGCCGGGAGTTGCAGCCAAGGCAGGGAAGGCAGTGATGAAGTAAATGTCGCGGGCATCCACGGGCTCGGTGTCCGTGTCTGTGCTGACGGTCAGCCAGGCCCGGGCGTTGAGCCCTTCGTGGAGGAAATAGTCCACGAGCCGCACATGCCGGCGCACCGAGACCCGCTGTCGGGCCGTTCCCAGGTACGCTTCGGTGGCCACGGCGTCCTGGTAGTAGCTCAGCTCGTCCGCGGCGTACGCCAGCACCTCCACGAGGGCAATGCCGACGTCCGCTGCGTGCCGTTCCTGCCAGCCGGGCATGGTGGCGGAGAGTCGGTCCAGCATCAAGGTGCGGAAACTTTCATAGTCCTTGGCCAGGTAGTCGATCGAGGGATCGGGCGCCAGTGCAGCTGGGGAGGGACATTCCTGGACGCAGTCGACGCCGGTGGGGCAGCCTGCCTTGAAGCTGAAGGCCGCCTGGGAAAAGTCCGCGTTGAAGCCGGGCAGCGGGCCCCAGCCCGTGGCGCCTGCACTGCCCAGGCTAACTGTGTACGTGGAGAAATCGCCGGGGCGGTCCACGCTGACGGCCAGGGCAGACCCGGAGGAGGGACCGTCGTCGGCTTCCCCGTCATCGTCCTCGTCGAAGGGGTCGGTGGGGGCTCGTTGCACGGTCAGCCCGGTCACCACGATGCCGGTGACGGCCTCTCCTCCCGTGATGCGGACGTTGGCCGGAACCAGCCCGCCTGGCTGCCCGCCGCCGGCAAGCTGGGGCATCTCGCCCATGAAGTACACCAGGACAGAGCGCTGGTCATCGGAGACTTCCACGTAGTCAATGGCGTTGAGGTTGGCACGGTTGGCAAATGCCGCTGCCCGGGCCAGTCCTCCCCCGCACGGTGCGTTTCGGGAACAGCCGCCGCAGCCTGAACAGCCAGAGCAGGCTGTGCACTCGGCGCATGATCCACAGCCAGCCAGGTTCTGGATCGCTGTCATGGCGCATCCCCGCTCGTGAAGGTTGCGTTCCGGGTGTCGCTGCTGCCGGCAAGCCGGTAGCTAATATCCACGCTGACGGTGGAGTCGTTACTTTCCACGGTGAGCGTCTGGATTTGAACCACGTCGCCAAGCCAGCGCTGCAGGCCGGCCTGGACCGTGAACTGCAATGCTGCAGCCAGTTCCGGGCTGTTGGGGCCAAAGATGAGCTGCTGGAGGCCGCTGCCGAAGTCGGGCCGGTTGACCCGCTCCCCGGGGTTGGTGAACAGGAATTGCTCCATCATGTCCCGCACATGTCCGGCGTCGTCAGTGGTGGCGGTGCGACCCAGGGGATCGAAGTGCCAGGGGTGGTCGATGTTCATGGCGCGTTCACACCCCCACAACCCGGGTCTGAAAAGCGGCCGGCATGAGCGGGGCCACTGTGGGTGCACAGATGGCCTGGCTGTCGGCCAGCAGCAACGGCTGCCCGTTGGACAACACGCGGGTACTGCCCGTGGTCCAGGTGGCCGTCACGCACGGGCCGTTGCCGGCGGTGGGCGGCGGCAGGGGGCAGCCGGCAACGGTCCAAGGCGGGGGCATGGTCACCGTGGGCTGGCCGTTGAGTGTGACGCGTGGGTTGGGCGTGGTGGGCTGGGCCTGCCCGCCGTGCGCACACAGCACTGTGGCACCTACATGAAGCAGTGGTCCCGGCATGGTGTTCCCCTTTCCTGGTGGCCGTCAGGTGACGGCCAGCGCCCCGTTGTTGATGGTGACTGTGGGCCCGGCCAGCAAAATGCTGGCCGCCGCGTTGGTGATGGTGATGCCTGTTTCGTTGATGAGGATCGATGCGCCTCCTGCGCTGCGGATCTGGATGCCGCCGGCCGGCCCGGGCAGGTCACTGAGGGTGATGGAGTTGGCCAGCCCCGTCTGCAACACGATGCTGGGGCTGAGCGGATTACCGGCCAGCGCGATTGCCGGAATCTCGGCGGCGCTGCCCCAGAATCCGCCGGTCCAGATGGGGTAGTCAAGATCGCCCTGCTCGTACTCAATCCATACAGCGGAACCGATGGCCGGAACCACGAACACCCCTGACTGCTTGCCGGCAAACGGCACACAGGGCAGGGCCCAGGTGGACGGGATGAGTCCGGTGGCGTCGGGGACAATGGCCTGGATGCGGCCCATTTGTTGCGGGTCAACGTTCAGGGCCACGGTGCCCAGATACTTGCCAAAATGTTCGCCACTCATGCCGCCACCACCGGAACCGTTGAAATGAGCCCGTTGCGGCTCAGCTTGAATTTTTGGGTGAATTCTCCGCGCTTGAGCGAATGCCGGACCTCGGAAACGTAGTACAGCCCGTCGAAGGCCACACCCGCCCCGCGCACCCCCACAAGCTGCCGGGCCGCCAGGATGCGGCCGTAGCGCAGCACATCCAGTGAACCTTCAGCCTCCACGGTGTCGGCCGAGTTGGCCGCAGCCGCGATGCCCACCATGATGGCCTGGGCAGGGGTGTACTTGGCTGTCTCCTTGAGCCGTGTGATGTTCGACGGCGGCAGGTTGACTAGCCCCAGCGGCGGGTTGAGTGGGGTGATGGGCGGGATGGGAATGGGGATGGGGATGTGTGTTTGCTCGTTCTGAATGAAGACGATGGGCAGGGTGGCCTTCTGCGGCTTGTACGTGAACGTGATGGAGGCGGCGTTGCTGTGGGCGTCCATGTCGAGGTTGAGTGCCGGTTGGGGCACCCCGACCTTGATCCGCGGGCCCCAATAGGCGGTGCACACGCCCGGGACAGGGCCCGGGGACAGGTAGAACACGTAGCCCACCTTTTTGGCCAGGGCCGTGACGTATTTCAGGTCGGTGCCCTGTTGTGCGGGGATCTTGGCGGTGGGGATGGGCACGTCCAGCATGATGCTGGGGATGATGAGCGGAATCACGCCAAGGACGGCGTACTTGGCCAGCACCAGAGCAACTGCGGCTTCGGCCGGCATGGCCGGGAACGGTAGGCCTGTCAGGTCAAGCTTGTCCATGAGCTTGCCCAGGTCCTCCCCCGTGATCTGCAGGACCGAGTGCCCGGCGTCGTTGCCGGGCAGCACCTGGGCCTGAGTCACCACTCCGTCGGCCAGGACGCTCACGGAGCCATTGACGGTGGCGGTGAGCACGACCCGGACTATCGGGAAGGGGGATCCGCCCGCAACAAGGAACAGCGTGGGAAGAATTGATGTGTTGCTCATGGTGAATTTGAGCGTGAACACGCCCGGTCCGTTGTCCCCCTGGGTGGCTTCAACGCTGACCAGGGCATCAATCACGGATTCCGGGACCGGAAGGGCTATGGCCGGGCCCACCATGAGCCCCAGTTGCAGGGAACTAGACATGAGGCACCCCCGGGATTCCCTCGGCCAAGGCAATGCATAGCACTGTGCCGGGCACGGCTGTCACGTCCCGGGGGTTCGTGGCCCGGTTGGCGTCAGCCACGCGCCAGGACAGTTCGGGATCGCCCAGCGCGGCCGCGGCAATGGTGTCGAGCCGGTCACCGGCCGCCACGGTGTGGGTGGCAACGCCTGCAAGGGCCTCCGGGTGCGGGAGGAAGCGGCGGTCAAGGTAGGCAATTTCCGAACCGTCCGGCGCAGTCCACGTCCTGGTCCCGGTGAAAACATAGCGGCTGTTGGCGGCAAAATTGGCGGCCATGACTAGATCCCCCTGATCCCGAGTGCGCCGAGTCCGGCTTGTGGCCGGCTGGCGGCGAATTGTTCCTTTTGGGCCAGGTAACCCATGAAGAGGCTGCCGGCACGGTGCGCGAAGCCGGTGTCGTCAACGGTGAGGACGCGCAGACCCAGGCTGACCTTGGCCTGGATGGGGTTGAGGTTCACGTCGAAGGCCTCCTCGGTGATGGAGAATTCGGTGATGCGCACGGGCAGCACGCGGTTTTTACTCCAGATAAACAAGGGCAGGGGTGCCTCCATGGGCAGTATTTCCAGGCGGCCGGCCTGCTGCAGGGCATTGTTGGCCAGCAGCTGGGCGCTGCTGGGGTACACGAGGGTTTCCAGGGCGGCGAGTTGGGGGAAGATCCCGGAATCACTGGCCTGCCCGGTGCCGAGTTCAAGTTGGTCGACGGCGTCGATCTCGGCCTCAAATTTGATGGTCTCCGTGGGCGGGCCCTTGATGCGCAACACCTCCGAACGGTCAGGGGTGTCCGTGCCCGCGCCGTGGACGGCCAAGGTGCGGCTGAGGCTGGCCGGGTTATATTGCAGGGCGATGATGCGCAGCACCGCCGAGGTGTCCGGATCGATCAGCACTATGCCCCCACGGATCAGCCGTGGCGCGTTTGGCGGGGCACTCATGGCGTGCCTGCCGCACGGCCCGCGTTTGTGTTTGCACTCCGGTCCAAGACCACCCCAAAAGCCGCTTGCATAAAGATGGCCATGACGTCCCGACCGGTGCCGTCACCGCTGTCCAAAGCCGCGGCAATGGCCGTGGCGCACGCCAATGCCGCATTGGCGGGTAGCAGCAGTTCGACCCCGCGGAGAGGTGCGTCCGCACCATCCGAGGAAGCCAGGTGGGCAATGACCGCCAGTACTGCGTGACCACCGCCGGCATGTTCTGCTCCGCCGGTTTCCGGCAACACGTTGCCGGAAACGGCGCCAGTCCCTACCCCTGCCATGATGCGGCCCATCACCGTGTCATCCACGGTGAAGTGCAGCAGGGCGGTGGCATCGTTGGCGTAGTTCAACCCGGCGCTTTCCAACGGTTCAAAGTCGGCCAAAGCCGCAAGCCTGTACCAGGTGGACACAAGCACCGAGGGGATGGGCTTCTTTTGCGGCCCAACATACGTTAACTTCAGCGCTGCTGTCCGGAGACTTCGTGGCGTTGCCCCGGCCAATTCACTGAACAGCCCGTTGATCTGCATTTCCCCTCCCTCAATCCTGATTCACTGTTTCTGGTGCTAGCTAAAGGCTCCGGCAGTCCCGCCAGCAGCGGCTCCTGCCACGCCTCCGATGATGGCCCCCGCGATGCCACCCAGAGCAAAGCCGAGCAGGGCTCCGACCAGGCCTCCGGCAATCCCACCCAGTATGCCGCCGAGCAGACTGTCCCCTCCTTCGCCGGGCATTTTGAACCCGCGGTTGCTGTTGAACAGCTTCACGGCCGACTCGAATTTACTGCCGGGGGTGCCCGTTCGGGTCTGCTTGGTCGAGGTGGTTCCAGCCACACCCTTAGTCTTTTCGTAACCCCAATCGGCGTATCCGTAGTAGGTGCCGGCATCATCCCCGGCTGCGCTGAACGCAGCGGTGCGGAAATCCCAATTCACCTTCGTTCCACCAGCCGGGATGCCGGCGTCGGAAAGGTTGGGCGAATCCGATGTCGAGGCCGTCACCTTGGGGTTCATGACAGCATTACCTTGCGGGCCGAAGTCGTTCGGGTCGTCGCCGTTGTAGTAGGGGTCCTTCTCACCCGGCGTGTAGTCCACATGGTAAAACTCGTCGGTGGTGTCGGCGTCCTGATAGCTGAATGCCGGCACGATTGACCCAGGCTTGGCCGGAACACCGTCCAAGCTTTCACGCATCACTTGGATGAAGACAATCTTGGTGCTCGTATCCCCTGATTCCGGAACGTAGCTTGTGGCAACGGTTCCGGACCCGGAGGAGGAGATCCCCTGCACATTCTCGCCTCCAGGACTCGGTTGGCGCGTGCCCGAATCCAGACGTTTGCCGGTTCCACCGTGCAGTGGGATACGGGAGAAGTCCAGGCCAGGTCCTGCCGCCGAAAATAGTCCTACCGCCGGTGCGGGCCCGACGGCGCTGACCGCCACGGGCTGGCGGGCCGCCAATGGCCTCGCTTCTCGGCTGTGAAATTCACTCATGGCCGGATCCCTTCGTAAATGGTGCGGGCCAGGGCACGTCCCAGACTTGCAACATGGTCCGTGCCGGGTTGGTTATTACCAGCTGCTTTGATCTCAGATGCCGTGACGGTTGCCGTTGCTGCCGGTCGCCAATCAGTGGTGCCAGCCAGAAGCTGTTCGAGCGTCGTCGTGAGGGCGTCGCGGAGTGCTGCCCTCTGCGTCGGGTCCAGCGCGGGCCCTTCAATGACCAGCCGGTCAATTGTCATCTCAATGTCCATGGCCAACTCCTGCGTCTGCTCCTGCTGGCTGCCAGTGGAAGTCGGATTCGTTCAGCGGCTTGTCCAGCTTGCGGTATTCACTTCGCGCAGCGGCCAGAATCAGCTCCATGGTGACCCCGCCGCCGTCAGCCGCACCCAGAAAGGCTGCGTTGAGCGCCACATTGGTGATGCTTCCACCGGTCAGGTTCAGCCGTGCCAGGCGGTCAAAGTCAACGCCGTCCACAGGTGCCGCCGCAGGGAAAGCCCCGGCCCAGATGGCCCGGCGCTCCGGCAGCGCCGGGAACGGAAAGTTGACCACAAACCGCAGCCGGCGCAGGAACGCCTGGTCCAGACTGTCCTTTCGGTTCGTAGCCAGGACTGCCAGTCCACGGAACTGCTCCATGCGTTGAAGCAAGTAGCTGACTTCAATGTTCGCGTATCGGTCGTGGCTGTCCTTGATCTCGCTGCGCTTGCCGAACAGTGCGTCCGCCTCGTCAAAGAACAGCACCGCGCCGCCATTTTCGGCGGCATCGAAGAGCTGACGGAGGTTCTTTTCCGTCTCACCAATGTATTTACTGACGACGGCGGAGAGATCGATTCGATACAACGACAGGCCCAGCTCGCCAGCTAACGCTTCGGCCGCCAAAGTCTTTCCGGTGCCGCTCTCGCCGGCAAACATTACGCTGATGCCCAGACCTCGGGACATGCGGGCGGCAAACCCATAGTTCCCATACACCGCAGCCCTCCCGGTGACCTGTCCTGCGATCTCGTGCAGCAGCGCCTGTTCAGGTGCTGGGAGCTGCAAGTCGGCGAAGGTGGCGGTGGATTCAACCCGCTGCACCAACTGGTCCAAAGCCGGCCTAGCCAGGGCGAGGGCAGCCGTCCACAACCGGGCATCGACATCGGGCACAGGGCTGCTGGCTTGTGGCAGGCCTGCAACTGCAGCGTGGATAGCGTCCAGCTCAAAGTCGAATTGCCCCGCCAAGCGTGCTGCGCCAGACGTGCTAGCCACCGCAGCCCAGGCCAGGCGCTGCTCGGCAGGAGTTGGATTGGCGATATCAATCGCGGGCGCACGCAGGCCAGGCCAGCGGTCCCGCACGTCTAAAAAGATGATCCCCCCACTGTGTGAAAGCCAGTGCCGCACGGCCTCACCGTCCGTACTTGCGGCTTCAGTGGTGGCAGAGTCCACGTACAGGGCGACGTCGGACAGCATGGTTTCGCGGTGCCACAGCAGAGCAGCAGCCCTGGCGCCACCGGGTGCCGCGGCTATGTCGACGGCCTCGATCGCGAACAACCGTTTCCCCTCCAGATCCGCCGCTTGGGCAGCAATCAACCGTTTGCTTCCCAGATGTGGGCCGAGGAGCAGCACAACGTGGGAAGCTGCCGCAGTCGCTGCCATAGCGGCCACATCACGTGCTGCTTGTCCCTGCGACAGCGAAAGGACACCGGGTGACGGCGGCAGCTGTTCGAGCAGTGGGCGCAGGCGGCCATCCACGTGGTCAAGACCCTTGAGGTAGTTGACCAGGCGTTCGTCCAGGGTTAACCGGGCAGTCAACAGCGGCTGGCCCGGACCCGGCAACACCTGGACCAGCGGCCAATGGCGCAGCGGCCCATCCGGGGACATGGCGTCCCACGCAGGGCCGTCAAAGAGCTGCATGGCCAGGGCAAAGGTGGGGTGGTCACGCCCGGCGTCGTGCTGCGCCGCCGCGCAAAGGGCACCCATCCCGGTGTCCAGTTCCATGGCGGCGCAGAGGAACACAATGTCCGTTTCAAAGCCGGTCAGGCCGAACGAGGCAGCCAGCCTGGCCAGGGGAAGATCGGGCTCGGGGGCCGGCGGGCCCGGTTCCGTCCGGGCGGGATCCGCCGCAGAGCCCACTGCGGCACCGATGTCAACTCCGCCGGCGCCGGGTACACGCGGAGTGCTGTCCGCGAGCGCCTGCAGCCTGCCTCGCAGCCAGTCGAGGCGGGCCGACAGGAAATCGTCGTTGGTGGCCAGCCATTGCTCCCGGGCGCTCATATGAGGATCACCTGCTGGGCCGGGTCGAATGCTGGCACGGCACCTGTGTACGTGACGGGGATGCTGTCCACGCCGTCCACGCGGAGCCGAACAGGGTGGGTGCCGGCACCGGCGTCGGGCGCTGTGAAGGTGATGATGGTGGGGGTGCTGGCGAACGCCGGGTCCCCGGGTGCCGGGTTGACTATCGAGTCCGGTGCCACGGAGGCTTCCCCGCAGAGAATCACGATGTTCTGCCCCTCGCCAACACGTGGAGTACATGTGAGGGTGACGGTGCCACCCATGGCAACGGTCGCTGGGGCGTGCGGGCGCAGCGTGATCGTCGGTGCCAGGGCTAGGCCCACCGCGCCGCTCACCAACGGGGGCAGTCCCGACTGCTCCGTCAGTGCCGCGACGGAATAGAAGCCCGGCACCCAGTGCCCCCACGCGAGCGCGTCACTAGTCAGATCTGGCAGTGTGACTGTCAGCTGGCCGGGGGCCGGGCCTGCTGCCGGTGCCAGTTCTACTGGCGGCAGCGGCAGGGTGGGCGGCCGTGGCCGCCACAGGCTCGTGAATCGCAGCACTGTACCCACGGCAGAGAGGCTACTTCCCTCCACCAGCACTGTCTCTCCCTGGCGTGCCGCGGCCTGCGAGCGCGGCGGCAGCATCCTCGCGAGAGCTGGTGCCGCACCCAAGACGGAGTGGACGCCTTCGTCGTTGGCGCCGCGGGCCAACACGGGCAGGGGCGCACGGGCAGCGGCCTGGCTGTCGATCAGCACCACTGACACCTCATAGGCGGCAGAGACTCGCATGTTGGTTTGGAACGCCGTCCAAAGCTTGGATAGTTCATCCACGCCCAGTGGCAGAGGCGTGATGCGGATGCGTTCGGCTTGCTCCCCTACGCCGCTGCTGGCCAAGGCTGCTGCGAGCTCGTCGGCTCCCAGGACGCTGTGGTCGTGGAGCACCCCCATGGCCGCCCCCAGCACGCGGTGGCTGACGGCATCTTGATCGGAGTCGTCGCGGCCGTAAGCAGTCATCAGGTAGTGCAGGTTCAGGGCCAGCGGCGGGCTGGCAGGTCCTCCCTGGTTCGGTGCCGGGTCCTGATTGCGCCAAGCCGCGTTGACGGCGGTCTCGTACAAGAACACGTTCAGGGACGTGCCGGTCATGGTCTTGCGGGCCATATCGGGTGTCCGCGTGGTGACGGAGAGGTCCTGCAGCACTGGATCGAGCTGCGGCATCGTGCCTTGGAGCAGGTTCCGCAGCGTGGCGGTAACGGCGGCGAGCGCCCAAGAGCTGCTCATGACCGGTCCCTGAGGTACTCATCCAGGCCCATGAGCCCGGCCCGTTCCCTGGCGGGGCTTTGCGGGGCTGGTGCCGCCACGGCTCTGACCTCGATCCTCCCTATGCTGACATGGATGTGCTGCTCGGGCGCCCTGGCGGCTTCCCGCCGGGCCAGTGGCTCCAGCCTCGGCCGTACCTGCCCTTCGGTGCTGCCCTGCCACACCGCGCGCCCGTCCCCGTCACTGTGGGCTGCGGGGCTGCTCTCCCCTGTCCCTTCCAAACCATGCACGACGCCGGACACCCGCCCCAGGCGCCCCGCCCCATCTTCCGCTGTGGCCTGGGCCAACATCGGCACAGCGGATGCCGTTGCAGCATCCAAGCTCTCAGCGTCGGAAAAGACCGCAGGCAGTGACACGGGCATTGACAGAGCGGCAACCACTGCGGAGCGAACGGAGTTGCTTCCCTCCCCCCTATGAGGGTTCCCCTCGACAACGCTGGAGTGCGGGGCTGACGCTTCATCCACCATCCAGGATCGGGCGGCACGGGACTGGGGCGGTTCCTCCAGCCGGTCGGTTCCATCCTGGCGCTCGGATGGGAGGGCGGGATTTCCCGTTATCGGCGCCTCACTGGCTTGCGTGCCGCTCCGCAGGCTTTCCTTCGCATCGCGCTCCTCAAGACGTTCAAGGTCGGTGCTCTCGCGCCCGCCACCTGAGCTATCTTGTTCCCCGGATCCCGGCCACCAGGGCGTGCCCGGGCTTTCAAAGCGGGAGGCTAGCCGGGGCACCACGGCAAGTGCCGACGTCGTGCCTGCAACTGCGCCCACGGCGGAGGGAGCTGGCGGAAGTTCGCGGCGCAGCAGGCCGGTCAGGAAACTCATGTCACTACCAGCTCCAAGTAGGCCTGGCGGCGCAGGGGCGGTAGGGCCAAGATGTCGCGCTCGGACCAGCCATAGGCGCGTGCCAAGGTGTGGACGTCCATCAGTAGGCGGCGGGCCCAGTGGTGCAGCTCGCTCCACAGATAGGAGGCAATATGGAAGGGAGCAAGCCAGCCCTGGCCACAGCCGGGGCACTGCACCGACAACTCTGTGGCGGCGGCGGGGTCGGCGCGGCCCAGCTCCTCCCCCAGGGTGGCTAGCACTTCCGGTGGCAACGTACCGGGGTCAACGGGGGCGCCGGCTTCCGTGACGGCGGTAATGCAGCGGGCGGTAAGTGTGGTCTCAGCGGGGCTGACGCTGTCGGGTTGTTCAGGGTTGGCGTTATCCAGTGCCAGTAGGTCCCGGCTCGTGACCGGGCGCAGAGTGGCCGCATAGCGCTCCAGACTTACCGTGAGCGGCGCGGCAGACTGGGCGTGCGGTGGAGCAGCAAGGTCAGCGGCGGTGAAGGCAAGCACCACTTCCATCCCGCAACCGGGGCACTGGGCAATGGCCTCAAGCTCGGGCCCAAACAGTGACGCACGGAAGGCCAGGAGTTCAGTGTCGCGCCTGCCCAGCGGCCAGTCGGCTAAGGAGTCCGGCTCTGCGTCAGGAACCGCAGCGGCGAGCATCACCAAGGCCCGGCGCACTGGGTCCTGACCAAGACAGGTCCCCCACACCTCCAGCAGTTGGGCTGCCCCTGGCCCGGGCACGCTTCATCACCCGTTTGCCGGGGTGAGAGACGGCTCGGTGGGTTCGGTGACGGAGGTGTCCCGTTCCCAGCCCTCGTTCTCCAACTTGATGTGAGCGATCGCCACGGCGTTGGCATTGGCATCAAGGTCCGGCAGGGCCTGGTATTCCGAGACCCAGCAGCGGTGGATGTTGTAGGCCAGGACCTTCTGGCCGGCCTCGTTGTAGACCTCCAAGATGATGTCCTTACGGAAGTCCTTCAGTGACGCCTCGGCACCGAGTCCGGACCCGAAGTCCCATACCTTGGATGCCCACGCCTCAAAGTCGGTGTCGTGGGTGACACCGCGCTCGATGGTGATGGCGTCGTACTCGGTACGCCCAGGCGATTTCCTGCTCGAGGAAGGGTCCCCGCCTTCGCGGTGCTTGACCACTTCAGTGGTCCGTTTCAGCCCGCCCACTTTGCTGACGCCGGCCACGTAGTGCCCGTCCCACTTGATGCGGAACTTGAAATTCTTGTACGGGTCAAAGCGCTGGGCATTGACACTGAACTGGGCCATGGCGTCCTCCTCAGGCCTGAACCGCGCCGGCGATTTGCTGGAGCGAGATAATAACGAATTCAGCCGGCTTGAGCGGCGCGAAACCCACCAGAATATTCACCACACCGGCGTTGATGTCGTTCTGCGTGGTGGTTTCGGAGTCGCACTTCACAAAGTACGCGTCCTTGGGCGTGGACCCTTGAAAGGCGCCCTGCCTGAACAGATCATGCATAAACGCGCCCATGTTAAGGCGGACCTGTGCCCACAGCGGTTCGTCATTGGGTTCAAACACCACCCACTGTGTGCCACGGAACAGGCTCTCCTCAATGAACAACGCCGTGCGACGCACCGGCAGGTACTTCCATTCCGAGGCCAGCTGATCGTTTCCTTCCAGTGTGCGGGCACCCCAGGCCACCGTGCCGGCGGCCGGGAAGGTGCGCAGGCAATTCACACCTAGCGGGTTCAAGCTTCCGTTTTCAGCATCCGTCAGCGGCACCGTGAGCTTCTGGGTGCCGTTGACTGTGGCCTCCAAGCCGGCGGGCGCCTTCCAGACACCCCGGCTGCTGTCTGTGCGGGCCATGATTCCGGCCATGGCGCCACTGGGCACCAGTTCCCCGGGCCTGTTGTCGCGCAAGGGATCCGGCACCACCAGCCGGGGGAAATACAGCGCCGCGTAGTTGCTGGTGGCAGCGACGGCCTGGTTTGCCATACCTGTGACCACCTCTGACGCTTCGCTCCAGTCATGCGGGGAGTCGAGCACCAAGACAGCCCGGCGCGCCTGGCAGTAGGCCACGGCATCCGGAACAAGAGCGCCGTACTCAATGTCGCCGTCGTTGGGGCCGCCACTGGCGCCTGCCTTGTACGGCGGGATGCACAGCAAGTTGAACAAGTCCGCGTTGTCCAGAGCGTAGAGACCCCGCTTTGCCCCCCGCTTGCCCTGTCCATTGAAGTCGGTGCTGTCAAGTGCCAAGCTGTCACTCGCCTGGCCATCTGGCACCACTACGGTGTTGGTGGCCGGCAGTTCGGCGTCTGTTGCCGTGGCAGCCACGTAGTTGTCGGCCCATGGGTCAAACTGGCCCTTCCCATTGTTGGGCTCCGGGCTCTCTGGCGGGACCGTCCCCGGCGCCCCAGCAGCGGTGACGAGTGCCGATTCGGCCGCCAGCACCAAGTCCACGCGGCGGCGGTTGCCGGTCTCAATGGACAAGTTGAGGAAAGTTTCCACGTTGCCGGTGCTGGCATCGCGGACCATGAGGTTGAAGACATTGGGCACCGTGGTGTCGGAATTGGTCACCGGGTCCTTCACATGCAGCAACTTGACCCGGGCACGCAAGCCGTTGCCCCAAGCACCCGGAGCCTTTGCTGTCAGGACCAGGCCACCGAGGGCCAGGGTAGCAAAGTCCAGCTGGGTTGCCGCGAGGGCTGCAGCCACGGCTGCGGCCTGCACCGATGCCACCGTGGCACCCGCTACGACGGCCGCCTTTGCTGCGGTAGCCACCTTCTGGGCCAGGGCCTTGTCGGCCGGCTCCACGTACGTGTCTGCCTTCGTCTGTGCGGCGTCGGCTGCGAGCGCCGGCGTTGCACCGGACACTGCATTGGCCGTGTCCATGGCAATCTTGCGGGCCGCCATGGTTCCGGTACCCGGCGTCTGGCCAACTGCGTCCGGGGCGCTGTTGTGGAACAGGCGGACAATGATCGCACGGCTGCCGCCGTTTCGGTAGAAGTCGCGAACGGCGTAGCCCAACGAGCTTTGCAACCAGAGACCGCCAAATGTCCTTTCAAAGTCGGAGTAGCTGTTGATAGTCACGGGCGTGTCGGCCGGTCCTCTAGCTGCCCTCCCAATGAAGGCTGTGATGGAGGTTGCCACTCCGGTGATGGTGTGGACGCCGCTGTCTACTTCGGTGATGTAGACGCCCGGATAACTTGTTGACACTGGCATGAGAACCCCCACCAGGACTGGAGCTGCACAATTTTTGGGCGCTAAACGGGGCCCAGGTGGTGGGCCGCCGTAGCGATGAAAAACGCGGGTCTTACAACAACTAGTAGTCCAAAGAATGCGCCCCACATGCACGCGGTGTCAACAACATATTTCTCCCACCAAAATCGCCCTCACCGGTGCCGTTTCGCTCCAGAAATTGTTCTCGCAACTCAGCCATGGGCTTGTACCCGGGCCGCGGTTGATCGCGATTGATGAGGTCATGCCTAGCCCTGCCAGGATGCCAGTGCCGAAGGCCGGGAATCCCCCAGCCGGCTCATGGCCACAGTGGGAGAAAGACCACAGAACGTCTCAAACTCATGGATCAGGTGCATTTGGTCGTGGTATCCCGCGCCGACCGAGATGTCCAGCCACGACTTCTCCGGGCACCGGACTTTGGCGTCTAATGCCGACTGGAAGCGCGCCACCCGAGCGAACCGCTTCGGCGTAATGCCGAGCTCGCGAATGAAGGCCCTCTCGAGCTCCCGCACACAGAGGTTCATTTGCCATGCCAAATCCGTGATGGTGATACGACCGCCATACCGGGTTAGCAGGGACACCGCTGCCGAGGTGGCGGTGGGTGCGCCCCTGTCCAGACACAACTGCCGGTATAGGAACGCCTCAGCCAGTCCTATTCGCTCAAGAAAAATGCTTGATTCGGCCAAGACGTTCCACAGCCCCTCAAGGGGATGTCCCAACACGTCCCGCGAATCGAAATGCGTCTCCGCCACTAGTCGGCTCGGCACCCGAAACAGCGTCCATAGGGCCATGGGCTCCAAGAAAATGGCGAAGGAATCGATGGTGCCCTGGAACTGCAGACTGGTGACTGAATGCGTGTGCGGTCCTACCAGAGACATGGGGCGGGCAATCTCACAGCTGCCGTCTGGCCGCTGAACTCGCATAGGGTCACCGAAGTCGAAGTGGATGATCGTTTCCAGAAAGGCCGGCATGGGCTGGGCGTCGAAAGTGCCTGTCAGGGTGCGCTGAGCGAACGCCCGCACAAAGGGGCGAAGGCCAGGCGAGGCAGGGGCGGATTGGACAGTACGCATCGATCCCAAACCTTCTCACTCGGGCGTCGCATTTCTACTAGGCGACGAAGACTCCCGAAGCGAATCATGTGTGTAAGCGAATCTTGAACGATTCGCGGCGGAAATACAATGCCTCGGGGGGAACAGCTTTTCGGGGCCAACTTTCCAAAGCCATGCAGCTCGGCTTGGAGGAGAAGGAGCCCATCATGTCTGACGGAAGCGAACACCAGCAGAAGGCGGCCATCCGCCCCGTCAAGGAGGCCATTGAGGACCAGCTCCTAGCCACCCCGGGCGTGGTTGGTGTGGATATCGGCCAGAAGATCAGCGGTGGCAAGCCCACCGGAGAGCTGAGCATTGTTGTGTTTGTTGCGGCGAAAAAGAAGAAGTCCGCACTGAACGCCAAGGACGTGGTTCCGCCCGTGGTTGAGGGGGTTAAGACCGATGTCCAGGAGCTGGTCATTGAACTCCAGCCTGCCATGGTGCAGCTGGACGGCGACCTTCAGGTGGATGCCACCAGCTACACCACATTGCACGGCGGCATCAGTATGGGGCCCTCACGGAGCATCTTCATGAACCCGCCAGATGTTCCGGCCCCTGGGAACTACGTGTTTGTCGGAACCTTGGGTGCCATGGTGCGGGATCGCGCCAGCGGCGCCACCATGGCCCTGACAAACTTCCACGTTGCCTGTGTTGACAGCGGCTGGGCCGTGGGCAACCGCATGGTCCAGCCGGGACGGGTGGACGGGGGCAGCCCTGCCACGCAGGAATTCGGCGCACTGACGCGGGCCCAGTTGACAGAAAACACCGACGGTGCCGTGGTCACCGTTGATTCTTCCAAGGCTTGGGACTATACGGTGGAAGGAATCGGCGACGTGGCGGGCACCGCCCCGGCCACCACGGGCATGGCTGTCCAGAAGCGCGGTCGGACCACTGAACACACGTTCGGAAACGTAGCCTCCACAGATGCAACCCTCAGCATTGACTACGGCGATGGCATTGGCAGCCGCACACTCCGGCACCAGATCCGCATTTCCACCGACACAACGCAGTCCGCCCGCTTCTCTGACCACGGAGACTCCGGGTCAACGGTGTTGGACATGAACCGCAATGTTGTTGGCCTGCTGTTCGCCGGTTCCACCGACGGCTCCACCACCTTTGCCAACCCGATCGCAACGGCCCTCAATGAGCTCGGAGTCGACCTCCTGGTGCGCCCTGCAGTTGTGGTCACGAGGCCCATCCTCACCTGCCTGAACACGAGGCTCTCGGTTTGCGAGCTGACGCGGCCGGCCACCTGCTACATTGAGACCCGCTTGGCTGTCTGCAACTTGACCCGGCCGGTGGTCTGCTACGTAGAGACCCGAACAGTGATCTGTAACGTTGTGACCCGCACACCGCTCTGCCCAGTGACACGCACGCCTGTCTGCAACCTAGTGACCCGCCCGGCCATCTGCAACGTCCTGACGCGCGCCGGCTGTCCTGGTGACTGGGAGATTCCCGGAGAGGTCATCAACCCCGGGACTCGCGGGGATTCAGGGGATGCTGGCTGGCAGGGCTCCCAATACGACACGGGTTCTTTTGACGGGGATCCGGCCTACCTCGCCGGATATCTTGCAGCACTTGAGGAAATCGCAGCCATTGAGCAAGAAGGTGAAAGCTGAGTTCCGTGACGATCCCCGCCTTGGTGGCCCGTGGCGTTGCGGCTGCAATTCTTGACGCCGGCGAAGTCCTGGACGGGGCAGTATCCGTGTACCCGCAGCCACGCAGCAATGTCGTCCACCGGGTGGAGCGGCACGGGGTGCCGCTGGCCTATGTTAAGCAGCGCGGGGCCTCCTCGATGCTGGACGGGGACGACGTCGTCATGAACGAACGTATGGTGCTCACGGCCTTGGCCGGGTTGGACTGTGTGCCGCGCCTCCTTCCCCTCGATGATGCCGCAGCCGTCTGGGTGGGTGCAGTGCCTGGCCAGACCCTGGCTGAAGTCCCCTTTGGTGGCGAGGAGTTCGACGGCGCCTGCCGGGCCTTGGCGAAATCGCTCGCCGAGCTCCACACCTGGTCCGTTGACGTTTCCGTGGTGGATCTGCCACGGGCACCGGAGCCCTGGGCGCTGCGGGCCGATCATCTGCCCCCGTCGATGGCTGGTAGTCCCGCCGGCTCGGCGTGTGCTGCGGTCCTGGAGCTGGCACACGAACCCGGAGTGCGAACTGCCCTGAACCACGCGGCCTCCCGGTGGACGGCCACAGCATGGATCCATGGGGATGTCTCGGCGAACAACGTCATCATCCAGCGAGGCCGGGCTTGGCTAGTGGACTTGGAGAGCGCCGGAATGGGCCATCCGGCCTGGGATCTAGCCACGGCGGTATCCACCTTGCGTGCCCTTGGCAGCAGCGGGGAGGAATTTCTGACGGAGTATTGGCAGCGGGACGGGCCGGCCCGCCTTGACGATTCGATGCTCACCCTGCGTGCAGTCCAGAGCGCATGGCAACTGGCGGCACTCAGCACGCAGCAGGGGGACCATGCCGCCCACGGCAGCGAACAATTCGAGGCAGCGAGGCGCCATGCCGCCTCCTTCCTGGCGACCCACGGCAGGCGATGACGGTGCATGGCTTCTCCCCAGCTCATGTGAGGTCATTGCTCCAAGCCCGGGCAGTAGGGGTGCCGCCAGCAGCAGAGAGCCAAGACCTCGCCGCCACCTTGTACAGCCACTGGTATGCCGCCCCGCTAGCGGAGTCTCGCGTTGACCCTGCTTGGCCTCCCTTGGAGGGCATGCTACGGCTAGCCCAAGGAGAAGCCCTCGGCTGGACACCGGCCATTGTCATCGGCCATGGCGCCGGCGGGATAACCGTCGCACGGGCAGCCGACGGCAGAGCAAGGGCCCTGCTCCGCGGAAGCTATACGCACCAAGAAGGCAGCGAACGCACCGGCCTGCCGGCACAGGCAGGAGAGCACATCATGGCGGTTCCCCGGTCCGGCGGCGTGGTCTCCGAGGGGTGGTGGCGAAGCTGGGGAGGCGGCTGGGATCCCCGCTCGGCCCCAAAAGACGTCACACGGGTGTACCTGGGACCTGCATTGTGGGAACTCCCCTACCTGGTCGGCCTGCTGACAGTGGCACTTGAGACCCGGAGCGAGCCATGGATGATCAAGGTTCTCGCGCAGGAGCACAGTCTGGGCCGCCCCGACGCGATGGTCATCTACGTGGCGTCGACAGCGGCCTTTGGCGACATTGTCGAGTGCGCTAGGGGCCGGGTGCGGACTCGGCCAGGTCCCCCGCTGACTGAAATACTCGCCCCGGGTGTTTCTTGGGCTCAGGAACCCGGGGACGGCTGCAGCTTCGGTGAGAGCCGCTGTTCCCTCATGGCTGGGATACTGCAGCGCACCACAAACGCGGACGATGAGACCTTCCTTGGCACCGCCTCCGAAGAATTCCTGTCGGCTGGGCTGGATCCGACTGCACCGCACCTGCGCAGGAGGGCCCATGAGTGAGCAGGGAGAGCTGCGCTTGCTGCGGACGAGTCTGAACCGGTGCCTTGACGCCATCACGGCAACCACCATCAGGGACGGAGGCCGGGCCGGATGGCTCAGCTGGGACCTTGCTGCCGACGGTGAGCCCCGGCGGATGGTGGGCGGGCGGCCCGGCCTCTACGACGGCGATGCCGGGATGGCGTGGGCACTCGCGGCCCTTGCCAGGGCAACAGACCGGAAAGATCTTGGCGAACTTGCGGCGGCAGTTGCCCACACCCTGTGCGACGCCAGCCAGCCGGGGCTGCTGTCCGGGCAGACCGGAATTTCCTTGGCGCAACATGCGGCAGGCCAGACCCCTCGACAGCTACCAGATCCGTCAACCGTTGCCGGTTCCGATCTCACGAGCGGTCTGGCTGGCCTGCTGCTGGCCCAGGTGCGCATGGGCTGCTGCGGGCCGGCAACGCTCGACGCCGTGGAGCGCCTCACGATGATGGCAACGCAGACCCCTGTAGGTGTTTGTTGGCCCGAGTCCAACTCCTCGGAAGGAAAGCCACTGTGCGGTATGGCCCATGGCAACAGCGGAATTGCTCTGGCCCTGGCCGAGGCGGCAGCGGCATATCCACCCTGTGCAGGGAAGGCCACCGAGCTCGCGGTCCAAGCCCTGCGCTGGGAATCCGCCTGGTTCAACCCCGTCCTGGGCCTCTGGCCGGACTTGCGCACCAATCCGCCGGTGTATCCGGCGCTCTGGTGCCACGGGGCCGCCGGAATCGCTGCAGTCCGACTACGGCTGCTACATCTCCGGGCAGGCCTTGGGCTTCCTGCGGATCAGCTCAGGGCTGAAGCCGAGGCCGCCGTGGCAGCTTGTGGCACCGAACTCCAGCGGGAGCTGAGCAGCGGCACCATGCCCGCCGGGCTGACGTTGTGCCACGGACTGGGTGGGCCGCTCGAGGCGCTCATTCTTGCCCATGAAACGTGGAACGTGAAATCCCACCTGGGTGCCGCCCGGCAATACGCGGCGGCCGCCCTTGACACGCTCGAAGAGGATCCCCTCGCCTGGCCAAGCGGGCTCCGGGCCAGCGGGAGCACAGGCCTATTTGTTGGTGTTGCGGGGGCTGCTCTCGTGTTGTCCAGGCTACTCAACCCTGAGCAAATAGCCAGTCCCGCCTTGCTGTTGTGATGGGTGCGGATGATGGTGCCGCCGGTTCCCTCGCGGGCAGTAAGATTTCCGCGGTCGCTGGGCGACCTTGAAAATCCATCCCCGCTCCGGGAACCGGCGGCACCGTCGTGTGGGCCCACGCTTGCCAGGTTCCCGGAAATCGCGCCAGCGATTTGCGGGCCGGCAAGTGGGGATTAGGAGATGACCACCAGCAGGTCTCCACCCTGTACCTGGGCAACCCCGGATACGGCGAGGCGGGAGACGGTGCCGCCCACCGGCGTCGTAATTGAGGCCTCCATCTTCATGGCCTCGATGGTGGCGACTGTTGCGCCGGCCTCGACAACGTCGCCCACGGCGACCTTGACCGAGACGGCGCCGGCGAACGGTGCGGCAACCTGGCCGGGAGCGGTCTCATCGGCCTTCTCGGCGGCCTTGACGGTGCTTTCGATGCTCCGGTCACGGACCAGCACCGGACGGCTCTGACCGTTCAGCTTGGCGACCACGGTACGCATGCCCTTCTCGTCGGGCTCGGAGATGGTCTCGAGCTCGGCAATCAAGCGCACACCCTTGCCCAGCGGCATGATGTGTTCCACGCCGCGGCGCAGACCGTACAGGTAATCGCGGGTGTCCAGGATGGAGACATCGCCGTACGTTTTGCGGATTGACTCGAAGTCCTTCGTGGGGCCGGCAAAGAGCAAGCGGTTCAGGGCTGCCCTGCGAGTTTCGCTGTCGCCTGCCAGCTGCGCGCTGTCCTCGTCGGTCAGCGTGCCCATGCGCTCAACAATGGTGCGGCCCTGCAACGCCTTCGTGCGGAACGGTTCGGGCCAGCCGCCGGGAGGGGTGCCCAGCTCGCCGCCGAGGAAGCCCACCACGGAGTCGGGGATGTCGTAATTCTGCGGGTTTTCCTCGAAGTCGGCCGGGTCAGCCTTGATGCCCACCAGGTGCAGGGCAAGGTCTCCAACTACCTTGGACGACGGCGTGACCTTGACCAGGTGCCCCAGGATCCGGTCTGCGGCGGTGTACATGTCCTCGATTTCCTCGAAGCGCTCCCCCAGACCCAGTGCGATGGCCTGCTGACGCAGGTTGGAAAGCTGGCCGCCCGGAATCTCGTGCAGGTACACACGGCCGGTGGGTGCGGCCAAGCCGGATTCGAACGGTGCGTACAGGCGGCGCACGGCCTCCCAGTACGGCTCGAGAGAGCTGATGGCGGCCAGGTCAATGCCGGTGTCGCGCTCGGTGTGCGCCAGAGCAGCAACCAAGGCCGAGGCTGAGGGCTGGCTCGTGGTGCCTGACAGGGCAGCTGAGGCGACGTCAACGGCGTCGACTCCTGCATTGATGGCAGCCATCAACGTAGCCAGCTGGCCGCCGGCGGTGTCGTGGGTGTGCAAGTGCACCGGCAGGTCAAAGCGCTCACGCAAGGCGGTGACCAGCTTGGCGGCAGCGGCCGGGCGGAGTACGCCAGCCATGTCCTTGATGGCCAGAATGTGGGCGCCGGCGTCAACGATGCGCTGAGCCAGTTCCAGGTAGTAATCAAGGGTGTAGATGCCTTCAGCCGGGTCCAGCAGATCACCGGTGTAGCAGAGGGCAACCTCGGCAACGGCGGTTCCGGTGGCGCGCACGGCCTTGATGGCCGGCTCCATCTGGTCCACGTCGTTGAGCGCGTCAAAGATGCGGAAAATATCGATGCCGCTGGCGGCAGCTTCCTGCACAAAGGCGTCGGTCACCTCCGCCGGGTACGGGGTGTAGCCCACCGTGTTGCGTCCACGCAGCAGCATCTGCAGGCAGACGTTGGGCAGAGCTTCACGCAACTGTGACAGACGTTGCCACGGGTCCTCACCGAGGAAGCGCAGGGAGACGTCATAGGTGGCTCCGCCCCAGGCTTCAACAGAGAGCAGCTGCGGGGTCAAAATAGACACGGCAGGGCCGGCTGCGAGCAAGTCTCGGGTGCGCACGCGGGTGGCCAGCAGCGACTGGTGTGCGTCACGGAAGGTGGTGTCTGTGACGGCCACGGCGGTCTGTGCACGCAGGGCAGCGGCAAAGCCCACCGGTCCGAGCTCGGCCAGCTGCTGGCGGGTACCGGCAGGAGCATCCGCCAGATCAACGTCGGGCAGCTTGCGGGCCGGGTCTTCAATCACTGAGAGTTCGCCATGCGGCTTATTGACAGTGACATCGGCCAGCCAGGTCAGCAACTTGGTACCGCGGTCGCTGGAGACGTGAGAGTTCAGCAGCTCGGGCCGCTCGTCAATGAAGGAGGTGGCCACGTCGCCGGCGTTGAAGGCCGGGTCAGCCAACACGGCCTGCAGGAAGGAGATGTTGGTGGAGACACCGCGGATGCGGAACTCGGCCAGGGCGCGGCGGGCGCGGGAGACGGCTGTCTGGTAGTCACGGCCGCGGCAGGTGAGCTTAACCAGCATGGAGTCAAAATGCGGGCTGATCTCGGCACCTGCGTAAATGGTGCCGCCGTCGAGCCGTACGCCGGCGCCACCGGCGGAACGGTAAGTGGTGATCTTTCCAACGTCGGGGCGGAATCCGTTGGAGGGGTCCTCCGTGGTGATGCGGCACTGCAACGCGGCACCCTTGACATGGACGTTGTCCTGGGTCAGGCCCAGATCAGCCAGGGTTTCGCCTGCGGCAATACGCATCTGCGCCTGGACCAGGTCCACGTCAGTGATTTCCTCGGTCACGGTGTGCTCGACCTGGATGCGTGGGTTCATCTCAATGAAAACGTGCTGTCCGGCGCGCTCACCCACAGTGTCAACGAGGAACTCGACGGTTCCGGCGTTCACGTAGCCCATGGCCTTGGCGAACTTCACGGCATCTGAGTGCAACGCCTGGCGAATGTTTTCATCCAGGTTCGGGGCCGGGGCAATCTCCACGACCTTCTGGTGGCGGCGCTGCAAGGAACAGTCGCGCTCGAAGAGGTGGATGACATTGCCTTCATTGTCGGCCAGAATCTGGACCTCAATGTGACGCGGGCGCAGTACTGCCTGCTCAAGGAACATGGTGGGGTCACCAAAGGCTGCATCGGCTTCACGCATGGCTGCCTTGAGAGCCTCCTCGAGGTCCTCAGCCTTTTCTACGCGGCGCATGCCACGACCGCCGCCGCCGGCCACGGCCTTGGCGAAGATGGGGTAACCAATCTCGGCGGCCGCGCCAAGGAGGTAGTCAAGATCGGCACTGGGCTCGCTGGACTGCAGGACCGGAATACCGGCTTTGCGTGCAGCATCAATGGCGTGAACCTTGTTACCTGTCAGTTCCAGCACTTCGGCGGGCGGGCCAATGAAGGTGATGCCGGCATCACGGGCGGCGCTTGCCAGTTCGGGGTTTTCGGAGAGGAATCCGTAGCCGGGGTAAATGGCATCGGCGCCAGATTCCTTCGCTACGCGAATCACTTCAGCAACGTCAAGGTACGCCCGGACCGGGTGTCCTTCTTCACCAATCAGGTAGGCTTCATCGGCCTTCTGACGGTGGATGGAGGTGCGGTCCTCATGCGGGAAAACGGCAACTGTCTTGGCACCGAGCTCGTAGCTGGCACGGAATGCCCGGATCGCGATTTCGCCGCGGTTGGCAACCAGAATTTTCGAAAACATCTCACTCCTGTGTGAACAATGGTGGCGAAGCACAAGCGTCAACAGCGTGAGCCGTGATCCGCTTGTGCAGCCACAATTCCGGGGCGCAAGCCCCGGAATCGTGTTGCCTTGTAGAAATTGGTGTAGTTCGGTGACACAAAGTGGTGCAAGTTTCACCCCTGCAGCCATTGTGCACCAAATCCAGTGGCGTACCTCATTGCACCCTACGTAATAAAGAGTGAGTTAGAACACTTCCGCAAGTTCCTCAATTGAGGGGCAGGAGCACACAAGGTGGCGGTCGCCGTACGCCTGATCGACGCGGCGCACCAAGGGCCAGTACTTGGCGCGCGGGTCCACCCCAGCCGGGAACACAGCTTCTTCGCGGCTGTAAGGGTGATCCCAGTCCTGTGCAATGCTCTGCGCCGTGTGCGGGGCGTTAACCAGCGGGTTGTCTTCCGCGGGCCACAGTCCTTCCTGCACCGCAGCGATTTCCTTGCGGATGGAGATCATGGCGTTGATGAAACGGTCAATCTCACCCAGGTCCTCCGACTCCGTGGGCTCCACCATCAAGGTGCCAGGTACCGGGAAGGACATGGTGGGTGCGTGGAAGCCGTAGTCGATGAGCCGCTTGGCCACGTCCTCAACGCTCACGCCCGAGTCCGCCGTGATGCCGCGCAGGTCCAGGATGCATTCGTGCGCCACCAGATCGTGGGCGCCGGTGTACAGCACCGGGTAGTGCTCACTGAGGCTGCGGGCAATGTAGTTCGCCGACAAAATGGCGATCTGGGTGGCTTGCCGGAGCCCTTCTGGGCCCATCAGCCGAATGTAGGCCCAAGAAATGGGAAGGATCGACGCCGAACCGTACGGTGCGCTGGAGACCAGACCCACCGAGGTGCCCGCGTCGAGCTCACGGGCAGGCAGGTGCTTGGCCAGGTGCGCGCCAACAGCCACGGGACCCACACCGGGGCCGCCGCCGCCGTGCGGGATGCAGAACGTCTTATGCAGGTTCAGATGGGAGACATCGGCACCGAATTTGCCCGGCTGAGCCAAGCCAACCAGAGCGTTAAGGTTGGCGCCATCCACATAAACCTGCCCACCGGCGTCGTGAATCATGGCGCAAATGTTGGAGATCTCAGTCTCAAACACGCCGTGTGTTGACGGGTAGGTGAGCATAATCGCGGCCAGATTGTTCTCGTGGACGCTGATCTGGCGCTTGAGGTCATCGATGTCAACGTTGCCGAAGCCGTCGGTGGCCACCGGAACAACCTTCAGCCCGGCCATGACGGCGGAGGCGGCGTTGGTGCCGTGGGCCGAGGTGGGGATCAGGACGATGTCGCGGTGCGGGTTGCCGTTCTCAACATGGTGGGCGCGGATCGCCATGAGCCCGGCGAACTCGCCCTGCGAGCCGGCGTTGGGCTGCACGGAGACGGCGTCGTAGCCGGTGATCTCGGCCAGCCAGGCTTCCAGCTGCGTGGCCATTTCCACGATGCCCACGGTGTCGGAGGCCGGCGCGAACGGGTGCAGATTGGAGAACTCCGGCCAGGTAACGGCCGCCATCTCGGCTGTGGCGTTGAGCTTCATGGTGCACGAACCCAGCGGGATCATGCCGCGGTCCAGCGCGTAATCGGCGTCGGAGAGCTTACGCAGGTAGCGCAGCATCTGCGTCTCGGAGTTGTGCGTGTGGAACACGGCGTTGGCCATGAAGTCCGTGGCCCGTGCCGGGGTGGGAAGCACGACGGCGGCCGCATCCTTGGCGATGTCCGGCTGCTGGGCGCCGAACAAGGTGGCCAACGCGGCGATGTCGGCCTCCGTGGTTGTCTCGTCCACGGCGATCTGCAGGTGGTCATGGTCAATCTGACGCAGCAGGTATCCGGCACGATGAGCGGCTGCCACCAGCTCAGCGGCAGCGTGGCCGCTACCAGGGGCAACCTTGACCTTGACGGTGTCAAAGTAGTTTTCGTGAACCACTGTGTGGCCCGCGGCGCTGGCGGTCTCGGCAACAGCCACAGCCATCGCGTGCACGCGAGTGGCAATCCGCTGCAGGCCTTCGGGCCCATGATAGACCGCGTACATGCCGGCCATGACCGCCAGCAGCACCTGGGCGGTGCAAATATTGGAGGTGGCCTTCTCGCGGCGGATGTGTTGCTCGCGTGTCTGCAGCGCCAAACGGTAGGCCTGGTTCCCGGCGGCATCCAAGGACACTCCTACCAGACGTCCCGGCAGCGAACGCTCAAGGCCCTTGCGGACGGCCATGTAACCGGCGTGCGGACCACCAAAGCCCATGGGGACGCCAAAGCGCTGCGAGGTTCCCACGGCCAGGTCCGCGCCGAGCTCACCGGGAGATTCCAGCAGGGTCAGGGCCAGAAGGTCGGCGGCCACAGCCACCACGGCCTTCTTCGCGTGGGCGGCGGCAATCACGGGGGCAATATCCCGGATCAGGCCGGAATCTCCGGGGTATTGCAGGAGCACGCCAAAGAACTCAACGTCAGGGAGTTCGTCGTCGAAATTGTGAGAGCGGACGGGGATTCCCATGGCCTTGGTGCGGGTGGTGATCACGG
This sequence comes from Arthrobacter sp. N199823, assembly GCF_002929705.1. Lineage (GTDB taxonomy): Bacteria > Actinomycetota > Actinomycetes > Actinomycetales > Micrococcaceae > Specibacter. The sequence goes on along the minus strand of NZ_PJIN01000009.1, from coordinate 60,259 downwards.
CGAGGGTCTGCGGGAAGATGTCAGCATCGACCAGCAGGACGGCGTCGTCGCTGGCACTTCGATTGTTTCTGCGCATGAGAGCCACGGCCTCGGCGGCGGCGGTTCCCTCGTCGAGCATCGAGGCATTGGCGGTGGTCATGCCCGTGAGGTCTGCCACAACTGTTTGGAAATTCAGCAAGGCTTCGAGACGGCCCTGAGAGATTTCAGGCTGGTACGGGGTGTACGCCGTGTACCAGGCCGGGCTCTCCAAAACGTTGCGCTGAATGACACCAGGGGTGTGCGTGCCGTAATAGCCCTGACCAATCAGGGATTTATTGACGGTATTTTTGCCCGCCAGAGCCTTCAATTCTTCCAGCATGGCCTCTTCAGAGACTGCCGCCTGCAGCTTGAGGGGCTCGGTGCTGTAAATCGATTTGGGCAGCGCGGCTGTAGAAAGCTCCTCCAAAGAAGCAAATCCTAGGGCGCTCAACATATGATGAATGTGGGGCTGCGCTGCAACCCCAATGTGGCGCTCGCTAAAGGTGGCCGACACAAGGTTGTTTGTGTTGTGGCGCGCGGGCAAATTTTCTGGGGTGTTTGTCAATGGATTCTCCAAGTCGCGAACGTTCCACAGCTATTGTATGTGTCAACGCCAGCACCAGACACAAGATTTAATAAGCAACGCAAAGGGTAATGGTTAATCCGTGCAAGTAGTCAGTATCAGCAGCCTCAAGGGCGGCGTCGGCAAGACCTCAGTCACGCTCGGGCTGGCTTCGGCAGCCTTGGCCGCGGGCATCCCCACCCTCGTCATCGACTTGGATCCACATGCCGACGCCACCACCGGTCTCGGTGTTGTGCCGCGCGGCCAGTTGGACATCGGGCAGATGATCAAGAACGCCCGCAAGGCCGATCTTGGCGCCAATGTGGTGCCCAGCGGGTGGCTTGCTGCCCACAAGACCGACGGCGGAACGGTGCCAACACTCGATGTCGCCATGGGCTCCGCCTTCAGCGGCATTTATGACCGACCCGACCTGGGTAAGCGGGATCTGCGCCGGCTGGCTACCATCCTGTCTAACGCCGACCGCGACGGCAGCGCCCCGTACCAGCTGGTCCTGATTGACTGTCCCCCGTCACTGAACGGTTTGACGCGCATGGCATGGACTGCCAGCAGCAGGGTCCTGCTGGTTGCTGAGCCCGGGTTGTTCTCCGTTGCCGGCACCCAGCGCACGGTGCGCGCCATTGAATTGTTCCGCACCGAATTTGCTCCTGCACTGGTCCCTGCAGGAATTGTGGCTAACCGTGTCCGCTCCGGCTCCAACGAGCATGCGTACCGTCTGGCCGAGATGAAGACGATGTTCGGCGATTTGCTGCTCTCTCCCACCATTCCGGAGCAGGCCAATTGGCAGCAGATTCAAGGTGCAGCGCATCCGGTGCACCAGTGGCCCGGGGATTCGGCGAAGAACGCCTCGGCACTCTTTGACCGGCTGCTTGATTCAGTGCTGACCCAGAGCGCCACAAGAAGTCGCCTGTACCGGGGCTAGCGCCGCCGGAAACGGAAAATCGCTACACTTTGACGTTTTCGCGGTGGTTCAAACCATAGTGGAAACGAAAAAAGTGCAGCGATTTTCTTGTGTTAGGAGATTTTGCGAGCTTCGCGACGCTTGACGAGTTCATCGTCGGGGTATGACTGCACGGCGGCGTGTTCGCTGGGAAGTGCCGCGAGGCTGCCTTCAACTTCGCGCCACACACGGCCTACGGCAATGCCGAACACGCCCTGTCCACCCTGAACCAGGTCAATGACCTCATCGGCGGAGGTGCATTCATACACGGAGGCGCCATCGCTCATCAAGGTGATCTGAGCCAGGTCTTCAACACCGCGTTCACGCAGGTGTTCCACAGCAGAACGGATCTGCTGGAGCGAAACGCCCGTATCCAGTAGCCGCTTGACCACCTTCAGGACCAGAATGTCCCGGAATCCATAGAGCCGCTGAGACCCTGAGCCCGCGGCTCCGCGAACTGCAGGTTCCACCAGACCCGTGCGGGCCCAATAGTCGAGCTGGCGGTAGGTGATCCCGGCAGCTTTGCACGCCGTAGGTCCACGGTAACCGGCATCTTGATCCAGAACAGGCAGATCTTCTGTGAAGAGCAAACCCTGTGAGCCCGCGCTTAAGGAAGTGCTGGGGACAGCGGCTGCACTCAACCCGCCGATGTCACTGGTGGCACTCACGTGGATCCTCCTGTTCGCAGTCCCCTGATGGATGGCTGCACGCCGATGGACAAGAACACACAAGAAGTGGGCCTCTTGCAGGGCCGTAACCTCAAGTCTGCCCGCGCCAGCCACGGCTTGCAATGGGGAACTCAATACCTTGACGTTAGAACGGCACGGGACGAAGGTCAAAGATCTTGGCACTTCAATTTCAGCGTGTCGAAACTTTAGACCTCAACTTGAACCTTAGGGACTCGGCGCAAAGCCCTGAAATCCGCGGATTACTTCTCAAAATCCTCGGGTTCGACATCATTGAGGAATTCCCGAAATTGACGAACCTCACGTTCCTTGGCGTCGTCGTCAGAGGCATCTTGGCCTGCTTGAGTATCATGATCATGCCCGTCACCACCAAGCTCAACGCCAGCCTCATCCACGAGGGCCTCGGCGGCCCAAATGGAACACTTGGCGCGCTGAGCGATCGCGATGGCGTCTGAGGCCCTGGAACTCACAATAGTGCCGTTGTCCATGACCAGCTCGCCGAAGAAAACACCCTCTTCAACCTTGGTCAGATTCACACGCACAATACTGTGCTCCAGCGCTTGGACTACCCCGCACAACAAATCGTGAGTCAGTGGCCGTGGTGGGACCACGCCCTGCTCAGCCAAAGCAATCGCTGTGGCTTCTGCGGCGCCGATCCAGATGGGAATATGCCGCGGGCCAAGGCGCTCACGCAGCAGCACCAGCGGCTGATTGGAGGGCATCTCGATCCGGACACCCACAATCTCCACTTCAATCATGGTGCTTCCATCGCAGCGATCTTGGCTTGCACCAAGGAGCTGTGCAGGCTCAGACAGAGTTCGGCAACTTCTCTTGCCGCTTCGGCTGCCCGAACGGCCGAGGTACCGTCCTTACGTGAGGACAGCGGCGCCACCACGCGTTCCACCAAACCAAACTCGCGTTCCGCGGCCGCTTGGAAGGGACGCAGGTGCCGCGGTTCCAGCCCGTGGGCAGCCAGGGCGGTGCAAGCCTGAGCAATACGCACAGCGTGGTCATCAAAGGTGCCCTCGCGGTAGTCCACGAGCCCGTAGCTCATCATGGTGTCCAACAGCTCGGCACTGACGCCCGATTCGCTGCGCAATTGCTCCACCGTCAACCGGCGGGACTTGCTCTTGAGCTCACGGGCCAGTTCCTCAGAGACCATCCGCGGAGCCACAGATACTCCTGGTGGAAGATTCGCCGGGGTCAATCCCTGGTCGATGGCGTCCAAATACTCGCGGATAACCTTCAGTGGCAAGTAGTGGTCGCGCTGGAGCCCCAGAACAAACCTGAGACGTTCGACGTCGGACTCCCTGAACTGGCGGTAACCAGCAGGTGTGCGCTGCGGGGTGATGAGCCCTTTTTCTTCATAAAAGCGAATCTTAGACGCCGTCACGGATGGGAAATCAGCGCACAGCAAAGCCAGCACTTCGCCAATATTCAAGACTGCGGCGGCACCGGTACGCCGGCCGGCAGACTGTACGTCTACCAGCCGGCGCCCCGCACCGGAATTCATGCTTGCCACGGTGTCCCTAGGAATCCGTAACGCTGTCGCCGGAGCCCGAGTTACCACTGAAGTAGTAGGTCAGGCGGAACTTGCCAATCTGCACCTCGTTGCCGGTGCGCAGACGAACAGCATCCACCCTGTCCCCGTTGACGTACGTACCGTTAAGGCTGCCGGAATCAACAACTTCAAAACCGCCGTCGAACTTAATGAAGTTCACGTGACGGCGAGAAACCGTAACGTCATCCAAGAAGATGTCAGCGTCGGGATGGCGACCGGCAGTGGTGACCTGGCTGTCAAGCAAGAACCGGGCACCGGCGTTCGGCCCCACGTGCGCAATCAGCAGCGCCGAACCCGCGGGCAGCGAGTTTACGGCAGCTTGCTCATCGGCCGCCAACACCGGCACCGTTGACGGGCCGCCCTGAACGGGAGGAAGCTGAATCGATGTGGTTTCTGGTGCACCGGGCTGATCATGGAGGTTCGCCTGATCGTTCACCCCGGCGTCGTTACCTCTGTCAACCATTGGTACTCCTCCTTGGAAAAAAATATTACTGAGAGTCCACTTGAACTCCCAAAGTCTTAACAACGTACGAGCCGTTGCTGGGAAAGCCCTGATTTACCGGTTTCAGCCCCGCAATGATGGTGCTGACCTAATACAAAGGTTCCTAGCTACTAGCCTACCTTTTCTTGGTAGTCACCGGCACTGAGCAGGGTTCCATAAGCCGAAACATCGCTCAGGGTGATTTCAAACAGCCAGCCGGCACCGTACGGATCGGAGTTAATGAGGGCCGGATCCGAGTCAAGGTCCTCGTTGCGTGCCGAAACTGACCCGGTCAGAGGCGCGTAGATGTCGCTGACGCTTTTGGTCGATTCAACCTCACCAACAACGGTATCTGCGGTGACGTCTGTGCCAGCTTCGGGCATCTGCACGTACACAACGTCGCCCAAGGCATCCTGCGCGAAATCGGTGATGCCAACGCGCACCACACCATCAGCTGTGGGGGCTGAAACCCATTCGTGCTCTGCCGTGTAGGACAAGTCTGCGGGAATGTTACTCATGAGTGCGCACCTTTCAAGGTTCATCGCTGACGCGCGAGGAAAGTGAAGTTTAAAGTAGAACACGGCCAACGACTGATTTTGCCCATCGACCACAACCAGTCTTTAGTGTGCGGCCGTTGTTTACAAGTCGAAGGTCTATTCTAGCAAAATTGACCGACTCGCTACCGACTAATGGTGCCAGATCTGAGATGATTCGTTTATGACTGATTCACTGACGCCCCCTGCCGACCGAGGCCCCGCCACCGCTGAAACTGCTGGCGCGGCCAAGTCTAAAATGCCGACGTGGCTGGTGCGCACCATCGTGGGCGCGGTAGCGGCCGTTGTGTTGGTCCTCGCTTACCTGATTGGGTCTGTGACGGTGCCCTTAATGTGGGCCACCTCCATCCGCGACCAAATTGGCGGCCAGCTTGGAAACAGCATCCCCCTGGGCATGTTCTACGGATTCGTCTTCACTTTTGTCCCTGTTCTGATCATCTGGCAGGTGTTCCGCAAGAACATGAACAAGTGGGTGCGCACAACCCTGCTGGTCATCGGCTTCCTTCTGCTCATCCCTAACCTCCTCACGTTGGGCGTTGTCTACGGCGGCACCAAATCGGCGGCTGACGCCCGCAACATTTGGGCCAATAGCGCCAACTGGTTTGACACCTGGAGCCAAGTGTTCATGGTGATTGGCGTGGTCTGTGCCGTGGCACTGATGGTTTTGGGCCGGATGTGGTTGCGCCGCAGCAGGAAGCTCCGCGAGCTCAAGGCCGCCGAGAAGCTCGTCAAGAAGGACCAGCAGGCTCGCGAGCGGGTAGCCCAAGAAGATGCCAAGCAGGCGCAAAAAGCTGCTGCACGTGCTGCGCGCGGCAAGTCCGCTACTCCCCCGGCGCCCTCCGATGCGTCCTCCCCCGTATCCCCCACAGTGCCGTCGCAGGATTCCGATCCCGTGGCATCGCCTGATTCACCCACCACCCCGCAGGCCTAAATGCCTCACCCCCGTAGTCTGGCACTCGTGGCTGTTGGCGGCACCTTGGGAGTTGCCAGCCGCGAAGCTCTCGGGCTGGCCATGGCGGGCATGTTCCCTATGGCCGACGGCGCGTCCCTACCGTGGGCAGTCATCCTCGCCAACGTTGCCGGTGCCTTGCTGCTGGGTCTGTTGTATGGGGCGCTGGCTCACCGCCGCCTCGTCCATCACACCACCCGTCTCGGCCAAACCTTGAGGCTGCTGCTGGGCATTGGCTTTTGTGGGGGCTTCACCACCTACAGCACTTTCGCCGTAGGGCTGGTTTTGTTGGCCGGCACCACGGATCCGCTCCACGCCACGCTGTGGGCTCTAGGCATCGTCATTGCCGGTGCCCTGGCTTCTTGGGCGGGCATGGTTCTGGGAGGCGGGCGCCTCACCGGCGGACCCCAAGTTCATCCAGCAGGAGACCGCACATGAACGCGTTCCTCTTCTGGGCGGTAGCCGTCTGTGGCGGGCTGGGGGCAGCCACCCGCTTCTCCATAGACAGTGCCGTTATCAACCGGGTGCGGTTGGCGTTTCCGTGGGTAACGTTTTCCATCAACGTCACCGGATCCTTCGCCTTGGGCCTCCTGACGGCCTGGCTAACAGGGGCCCTGGCCGCTCCTGAGTGGGTGTTGCTGCTTGGTGCAGGTTTCTTGGGCGGCTACACCACCTTCAGCACCACAAGCTATGACACCATCCGGCTCCTGAACGAGCGGCGCTACATTGCATCCCTGCTGAACCTTTTTGGCACGCTACTGGCTGGAGTTGCAGCCGCCGCATTAGGGCTCTGGTGCGGTTCCTTGCTCTAAGGATTCGACTGCCCCCTTTCCATCGAGGATGCAGCAGTTACTAATGTTTCGCGCAAACATTAGCAACTATTGCATCCTCGCGGAGGGTGAGAGCCACGCCCGGCATCTGCGAGTTCGTGGGTTCCATAGTGACTGCCTAGCTTCAACGAACCGTGGGACGCGAATTATCCCGGCCGGGCGACGGAAGAGGTGCAGCATTGGGGAGTCGATCAATTTTCCGAAGCGCTCGAAAAATGCTGAGACCCGCAAGAACTATTCCGGTCAGGATGATCACCCCACCCAACAACATGAGCAACGTGTAAAGATCCTCGTGATTGCGGTGTTCCTACCGGGCCACACGTCCGCCAATGGGCCCATACAGAAACATGCCAATGGGAATCATGACTACGCCAGTCAGGAAGACTCGTTCCTCGTTTCCCTCGAGGATTCAATAGTTGCTAATGTTTCGCGCAAACATTAGCAACTATTGCATCCTCGATGAGGGTGAGAGCCATGCCCGGCAGCTGGCGAGGAGGGCCGCCGTGTCTATTGCTCAGCATCTCCGGCTCGTCTGGCATCACATGCTGCGGCGTTCGGTTGGCCCCGCCATCTGCTTTCAGCAGGTGAAATCCATCAGAATCGTCTGCCGAGAACGGGTTGGGTGTGCGGCCCGGGCTCAGGGAAAGGTGCAACACTAAAGCGTAGCCGTCAGCACTCCTGTGAGTTCTGCTCTGGTGTTGACGCCAGCTCGGGCAAAGATGTGGCTCAAATGAGTGTCCACCGTGCGCACCGAGATGCCCAATTTCTGCGCAATGGATTTGTTCGACAAACCTGCGGCAACCAGCGCAGCAATCTCCTGCTGCCGGCGCGTCAACTCTAGGCTTTTTGCCGAGATGGGAAGCCAGATACCCAGCTGACACAGAGCAGCCACCGCAGCATTGACAGCACCGGGATCGCCGTCGGAGAGTGCCTGGGCATGGACCATCAGGGCTGGCGGCAACTGCCCCTGAACGGCGCTGGCCGCATCAGTCAGAGCGGACATGAGCGGCGCACGCTGGCCCGGTGACGCCAGCACGATTTGCAGGTGGAGCCCCAACAGGACGCCATGACTCAATCCATGACTCCGCGCCCACGCCGTATAGTCCTCGGTCAGCTGGGGCAGCTCACCGGCACCCACCGCAAGTTTTGTCACGAGAATTCGGTATCGGCTGTCAACTTCTACGCTGCGGTCCATGGCTGGGGCAAGCAACCCAAACTGCTGGCAGGCATGGATGGCTTCCTGGCGTTCACCTCGCATGGCATGACCTTGAGCCAGCCCCGCCCACGCCATCGCCTCCAGGCCCGTCGGCGCCGACAGTCCCATGCGTGAGAGCCCGCCACGTAGTTCAGCGACGGCCTGCTCCCAAGCCCCAAAGAATAGACAAATGTAGCCCGCGCCGGTTTGGTACAGCGCAGAATGGTGCCGCTGGATTCCGTCTTCAACATAGTCCGGCAGGGTCACCGCCAAATCAGGCCGACCAGCCCATACGGCAGCCCAAAACCGCGCCGCCATAAGGGAAGCCCGCAGCAAGGGGAATTCGGCGTGTTCCGGGCCCACTAGTTTGACACTGATATCCGCCAGTTCCAGCGCTTCCTCAGCCCGCCCTGATTGAGCCAAAGCATAAATGTACGGTGCCGCGAGGATCAAGTTGGCAGGGATGTCTGCGGCCGCAAGCTGTGGGCCGTAGGCAGCCAACACTTCAGCATGACGGCCGCCGAATCCCAGCCGGCTCAGCTGCTCTACGGCGAGTTCCGCGGCACCAACCCCGCCAGGTTCTAGCTGTTTGGCCACTGTCGCCAAGACCTCAAGGCCTCCATCAAAGTCGGCATAGTGCAGCAGGCGCAAATCAGCCTTAATCCTGGCCATGGCCACCTTCACGGATTCTGCGAGGATATGACCATCCGTCTCCAAGGCGAGCAGAGATTCAAGGTCCGCCTCGGCACTCTCTGACCATCCGGCGTCGCGGTTGGCCCTGGCACTGAGTAAAAGGGCCACGATTCTTTCGGGTATCTGGAGCTGCTGATGCGCCAAGGCCAAGGCGGCCAGCGGTGCCGCAAGCGAGGGCTGAGAAAACGCCTCATAGGCAGCCCCGGCAGCCAGTAGGGTCGGCACGCTGGGCATGAGTGAGCATTCCAGTGCCCATTCGACCCATCGGCACAGTTCCCGCGCAGAATGCCGTCCGGGAACGGGCTCCGGAAGCACTTCGAAAAGTTCCCGCCTGCGGCGCGGGTACAACAGGGAACGCAAGGTTTCCGCGTAGAGGGGGTGGCCGATCCTTGCCTTCTGATCCCCTTGGTATTCGGCAATGACAATCAGACCGCGTTCCACGAGGTCACGCAGAACATCGTCCGTCGCCGAGGGCGCCAACAGGCTCAAGGAGACGCTTTCAGCCATGGCCACCAAATCCACCACATCACGTTCGGGGCTGCTCAAGGCGCCGATGTCAGATGCCAGTAGATCGGTGAGCCTGCGGTCCGTGCGCAGCGGCGCCGTCCAGACCCAAGCATGTTCGGCGTAAGTGACATCGCCCGCTTCAACAATGGAATACAGCAATTCTCGTAGGTGCAGAGGGTTGCCGGCAGTGCATTCCCAGAGCTTGTAGGCCATGTCGTTCGAGGCCGGGCCTGGCAGTGCCTCACGCAGGATCAGGCGGATGGACTCGTATCCCAGAGGCACCAGGTCCGTCCTGTCGATCTGGCCGGAGCGCCACAGGGCATCAAACGCTGACGGCAGACCGGGGTCCTCGCGTGCCGTGCCCACCAGCCGGATCACCCCGTTCGTGACGAGCCGGCTCAGTACCCCCGCACTGAAGTTGTCCACCAAGTGGAGGTCATCCAGGCCAATTATTGGCGACGTGGCAACCACTTCGGGACCGAGATGAACTTTGATTTGCTCCACCACAGTCTCGACAGCGGTGTTAGCCGGCGTGGTGATACCCAGCCATTGATCCACATATGGGAGGGCCCCCGACGCCTCTGCGGGTGCTGGCAGGTCAACCACCGCGTTGCTGGTCCGCAGCTGCGCCAGGGCGGCTGCCACAACTGTTGATTTGCCCATGCCGGCGGAGCCCATGACAACCACTCCGCCGCTGCCGGAGCTCAACCGGTGGACCAGTAATGCCACCTCGTCTTCGCGGCCCACGATGGGCCAGTGAACACGAGGCGGCAAGGCGTGCTTCAAGGATTTTTGCGAGACCATGTGTTTTCCCCCAGAAGTAGGGCCGCGGTCCCATAAGCCCCAGGCTTTGGCAGAACCCGCCCTGATCATACTTTGAGAGATGATTCTAGCGCCGCAATCTCTGGTGGGAGCGGCCTTCGCGAGATCATGACGAACACGCCATCGCGGCGGGCGGAGCGCTCCACACCCGGGCTTTAAACTAAGACGACCCGCAGAGCATCGGCGAGATACTCATACGGGCCTAACCGCCGCTAACTCTGAGAAGAGCGCCTTGGCTATCAAGAACACTACCTGCGACAGCGCCGAAGGCGTGCATCGAGGAGGCCCTTTGAGCCACATGTCACATGGAGCGCAGCCATTCGCGGGCCCTCATTGAAGCGTGATCCACGCAACATTACTGGTTAGTAACAAATTTCCTCCACAAACGGCTCCTCCCACGGTACGCTGACGATTATGAGCCAATACCAGCCGCCAATTGCAGATATCGCCTTCGCCCTTGAGCATGTTGTGGGGTATCCGGACATTGCCAAAATGCCCGGGTACGAACACGCCGACCTCGCCACCGCCGTCGAACTTCTTGAACAATGCGGTGAGTTCGTTGCCGAGGTGATTGCACCCCTCAACCAATCAGGTGACCAACAAGGATCTGTCCTGCAACCGGATGGGACGGTCAAGACGCCTGACGGTTTCAAGGACGCCTATCAGCAATACGTCGACGCCGGATGGGGTTCCGTGCCGCTGCCCGAGGAATATGGTGGCGGCGGGTTCCCGCGCACTATTGGGCTAGCCATCCAGGAAATCATGACCAGCGCCAATATGGCTTTCTCGCTGTGCCCGCTGCTCACCCAGGGCGCCATTGACGCCGTCCTGCACTACGGCAGCGACGAGCTCAAAAACCGCTACCTACCGAAGATGGTCAGCGGCGAATGGACGGGCACCATGAACCTCACCGAGCCACAGGCTGGCTCCGACGTGGGCGCCTTGAGTACCCGTGCGCTCAAGAATGCCGATGGCAGCTACGCCATCACAGGACAAAAGATCTTCATCACCTACGGCAACCACGACATGGCCGAGCAAATTGTCCACCTGGTGCTGGCCCGCACCCCCGATGCTCCCGCAGGCACGCGCGGGATCTCCTGCTTCATTGTCCCCAAGCGTCTAGTGAATGACGACGGAACACTTGGGGACCGCAACCCTGTGGAAACCGTTTCACTCGAACACAAGATGGGCATCCACGCCTCCCCCACGTGCGTGCTCTCCTATGAAAACGCCACCGGGTACTTGATCGGTGAGGAGAACAAGGGCATGCGCATCATGTTCGTCATGATGAACGCTGCCCGTCTTGGCGTGGGATCGCAAGGCGTCTCGCTGGCCGAGCGCGCCTACCAGCAGTCACTGGAGTACGCCCAGCAGCGCCAACAAGGCCTGGCCATCGGCGCCAGCGGCGAGAGTTCAGCCATCATCGACTTCCCTGATGTACGCCGCATGCTGTTGACCCAGCGTGCCAGCATTGCCGCCCTTCGCTACCTCATGCTGCTTGACGCCAGCTATGTGGATAAGAGCCTGCTGGATCCGGATCCCGGCGTCCGGTCACGAGCCGATGAGATTGTGGGACTCCTAACGCCCATCTGCAAATCCTTCGGCACTGACATGGGCAACGAGCTCACCTCCCTTGCGCTGCAGATCCACGGCGGGATGGGCTTCATTGAGGAGACCGGGGCCGCCCAGCATGTGCGTGACGTACGGATCGCGGCCATCTACGAGGGCACCAACGGCATCCAGGCAGCAGACCTCGTGGGCCGCAAGCTCGGCGTCCGGGGCGGGGCCTCCGTTCTGGAATTCCACGCCACTATGCGTGAGATTGAGGCCGACCTGGCGCTGGCGGGGTCAGATTTCACGGGGATCCGTGAGGAACTGGAACGCCAGTTCACGGCGCTGGAAACAGCAACCCACTGGATGCTCCGCACTGGCCAAGGTGACCCGAACGCCGTCCTGGCCGGCTCCACACCCTATCTGCGCATGTGGGGGCTGTGCACGAGTGCCTGGATGTTGGCGCGGGCGGCCGTGGCCGCGGCAAAGACGGGTGATGCGCGGCTGGCGAACGAGCAGCTGGTGCTGGCCCGTTTCTACGCCCAACAGATTCTGCCCCAAAGCGCCGGCCTGCTGGGTGCAGCCACGGCTGGTGCGCAGGATCTATTCGCACTGGACGCACATAGTCTGGCAGGGACCGGCCGCAAGGTCAGGAGCTAGGAACGGACTCGTCGGCTGGTGCGGCAGGGTTCGCACCGCCGGCGGGTGCCACTGGCTGGCGCAGGATGGTCCGCAACTTTTCCGGGGCCGCCCGGCGCGGATCACCGAGGTAAATCTCATGGTGCTTACCGTTGAAGACAAGATTGTTGGCGGGCATGAACTCATGGTGCAGTCTCTCCAAGACCGGACCCTCGTCGTCATAGGAGCCAACATGGAGAATCTGCACAGACAAGCCCTCGGCGAGTTCGGCAACGCGAATACTGCGAAGTCCGGGCAACTGCTTTTTGGCAGCCACCTGCTCCAGGATCTCCGCCACAACGTCGGTGGTGATCCATTCGGGCTGACTGATCATCATAGTCCAGTCCCAGCTGGACTTATCCCGCTCTGCCCCGTCACCGGCAGTGAATGCGGCCATGTCTTCCGCCCACCACAGCCCTTCCAAGGGCGCCACCACATAGTCCCGACCAAGCACCTTTTTGCTGTGAAACTTCAACGCATAGGACACGGAATACAGCGCCTCCACTGCCTGGATGTAGGCAAGCTCAACGTTGGGATCGCCCTGACCATCAATTGCCAGATAGCGGGTCACGGGCACGTCAACCATGGCGAATTCCTTGGCGGAGGGCGCGTACAACGCCTTGCATGCCTTTTTTACATCATATTTATCCATTGCCGCGTTCCTTTCCACCCCGGAGTCCTGCCAAGTCTAGGTCTCCTCCAGCAATGGCGAGGCAGCACGGCCGCCAGCAGGGAGACTCATGTCAGCTGAATTAGTAGTGCAAAAACGCCCACCCCGGCCCTTGTGGTGGGGCTTTGCACCTTTTATTCTCGCCTCAGCTGTCCACTGCGCCGCGCTGTTTATCGGGATGGAGGCCATTGCCGGACCCACCAAACTGGCACTTATGCCGGCCTTGATTCTGGCCGCCATATGGGGCAGGCCTCGGCTCGGCAACACGGCAGTCTTTCGGCTGTTGCTCGCGGGACTGTTCTTTTCCTGGTTGGGCGACGGCGCTGGCACTTTCTTCCCCTTTGCCCCGACACTGCCTATGATGCTGGCGTTCTTTGCTGTGGCACACCTATGCTACATACGAGTTTTCTGGCGTCATTTGGCTCTCCGCCCGTTGCCCCTTTGGGCGCTGATCTTCCTTCTCTGGTGGGCTGTGTTGCTGAGCATCCTCTGGCCCCGGGCTGGAAGCCTGGCTCCTGCTGTGGCAGCCTACGGTTTGGTGCTGGGAACAACGGCAGCCCTGTCAACCCGCTGCAACACAATGATCATGTGGGGTGGCGCCTTCTTTCTGGCCTCAGACACCATACTGGCCTTCAGAATCTTTGCCCTCGAGCTCATGCCTGAATGGACCAGCGGCATGGTCATGGTCACCTACACAGTGGGACAGGGGCTGATCATTGCCGGTGCATTGCTAACCCGACGGTCCAGCAAGTAAGTTACAGCCGGAGCACCTTCAGCGCCGCGAGGTGGGTCCGTGCACTTCATTGTGCAGCCGTTCCATCTTCGAATCGAGCTGGCTGGCAACGACAGCTGCTTCCTGAAGTTCCAGGAGGATGTCCTTCGGTATGGCGTGCTCATATTTGTAATAGATCTTGTGTTCCAGGCTTGCCCAAAAGTCCATCGCCACGGTGCGAATCTGCACCTCAACGTGCACGTTCTGCACAGATTCCGAAAGGAATACCGGCACTTTCACAATCAGATGCAGGCTCTTGTAGCCGTTGGGTTTGGGATGGGCAATATAGTCCTTGGTGGTCACCACAGTAATGTCTCGTTGCGAGCTGAGCATCTCGGCCAGCCAATAAGCATCCGAGACAAAACTGCAGACAATGCGCACCCCGGCAATGTCCAGCACACCGTCTCTGATCGACTCGAGATTCAGCCCAAGATCCCGATTTTTGGCCTTGAGCAGGAGACTCTCAGGCGACTTCAGCCGGGAATTTACATGCTCAATGGGGCTGTAATCGTGCAGGTGCTCAAATTCGGTTCTGAGAATGTTGATCTTTGTCATGATCTCGTCAATCGCGAATTGGTAGTTGAGCATGAAGCGGGCAAACCCGTCCCGAAGTTGCTTTCCATCAGTCAACCGTTGCAGCATCGCTGGATCAACGCTGTCAAACCATTCGTCAAGCTCACTCATACAAGGGTCTCCTCATCCGCTTCCTCACCCACGTTGACAGTACACGGCGCGCGGAAGATCGACTGCCTCCTGCGGGCCAGCCACGGCTAGTGTGGTGCCATGACGATTCATGATGATGCCTCTGCCCGGAATGGTTCACCGCGGCGCTTCAGAGTTGATGCCGTGCTGTTCGACCTGGACGGAACTCTGATTGATTCAACGCCGGCCACCGAGCGTGCTTGGCGCCTTTGGGGCGAGCAGATGGGGCTGGAGAACTTTAGCTACGGTTCTAATGGAGTTCCGGCACAGGCCCTCGTTGAGCAGTTCATCGAAGCGGACCGGCAGTCTGATGCGTTCGAACTGATCAAGGCCTTGGAAATGGCCGATACCAACGGCGTGGTCCGCAAGGACGGAGCCGTGGAACTACTGGGGTCACTGCCGGACGGCGCCTGGACCATTGTCACCTCGTGCACCAGCGGGCTGGCACAGACGCGCATGAGTGCAGCAGGCATCGCCGGGCCAGCTCTCATGGTCACTGCCGATCACGTGACCCACGGCAAACCGCATCCTGAGCCGTTCTTGCTGGGAGCCAGCCGGCTCGGGGTAGACATCAACCGCTGCCTCGTCGTGGAGGATGCCCCCGCAGGTCTGGCCTCGGGCCGTGCCGCCGGTGCCGTGACGCTGGCGGTGGCGGGCACTAGCGCTGCAAGCGATCTCGACGCCGATCATGTGGTGGGCAGTCTGTCCGCAGTGAGCGCCGAGGTACTTCCGGATGGTCAGATTCAGATCACCTTGCTCTAGGGCGCGAGCAAAGCGCCGTTGCATCGTTCAGGACAAAACGCGCTGCTGCATGGCCGCGGGCTTGCGCCCCGGCCATCGCCTCGGGGCGGCATCAATTCCAGGAACGTCCCACTCGAGCAGAGCCAGCTCGGGAGTGTAGCTGCCGCGGCCACAACCGAGATCCAGTGGCCAGTTCACTGATTGCGGAACGGTCCAGGCTCAGCGCTGGACGCGTGCGCCAAAGACGACAGAGGCCTGGGTAATCGCGGCACCCAGAACTGGGCGGTGGCCTTGGAGCCAGGACAACGCCGATTCAAACGTCCATTCCGTGTGCGCCAGGTGCAGACTCCCCCTCACGGAGTTCGAGGACCGGATGAACGTCGAGGACCGGATGAGGTAGTCCGGCGCACGCTGCACAGTAGGCAGCGGCAGGCGCCACCTTCCTGGGAGACGCCTGCGCACGAGTACGCTCGTCTCCGCGAGGATGGCACGGCTCTCGGAGCGGTATAACGCCTGCAGCCTGCGCCCGGTGTGGTGCCGATGTGCCGTCATGAGTTCCTTGGGAATCCCCCATAGTGCCCTCCCTCCAGCGCGCGACGCCGGAGAACTCACCCAAATCTGTGGGATAGTCACCGCAAGGCGAGCGTGGTGTACCACTGGCAACGCCACGAGCAACTCGTCGTAGGCGAGAACGCCCCCGGGTTTGTAGCGCACAGCGGCCACTCCCACGACTGCCCGGCCCGCCAGCACCAGCGGGTGCGACCCCGCTGGCAACTTGGCCAGCACGTCCTCCGGGATCACACGGAGGGGCACCAGAAACACACCTACAGCGAAGTTACCCTGGAGAAGCCATGGCTCAGGCGGGTAGGCAACTCCCGGCTCACCCTGCATACATCGCCTCGATCCGTTCGGCCTGAGCCGCCTCCACAAGACCCCGCTTGACCTTCATGGACGGCGTCAGCTCACCACCCTCAATGGAAAGGTCTGCCTCGAGGATGGCCCAGTGTTTGATGGTCTCCCACTTGTTGAGGCGTTCGTTCAGCTCCGTGATGTAGCCATCCACGAGCGCGTGTACCGCAGGTGTTGCCACTTGCTCGGCATAGCTTGGTGCTGCCACCCCGTTCTCTTTGCACCATGCCGCGATGGAGTCGGGGTCCAAGGTGATGAGCGCGACGCAGTACGGGTGTGTGTCCCCGAAGACCAGAATCTGGCTGACGTATGGGCACAGCGCTTTGAACGTGGCCTCAACCGAGCCCGGCACCACAATTTTGCCGCCGGAGGTTTTGATCAGGTCCTTGATGCGCCCCGTGATGGTCAAGTAGCCCTCGGAATCGAGTGAGCCTTGGTCTCCCGTGCG
Source organism: Arthrobacter sp. N199823 (assembly GCF_002929705.1). Taxonomy (GTDB): domain Bacteria; phylum Actinomycetota; class Actinomycetes; order Actinomycetales; family Micrococcaceae; genus Specibacter. The sequence continues at coordinate 43,972 of NZ_PJIN01000009.1, read as the reverse complement.
TAACCACCCGTCGTGCGTGAAGGCAGCTTCCGTCTCGCTGGGGAGGTTGTTGTAGCCGGACATGATGTGCGGCCCGCGCAGTTGGATTTCGTTTTCTTCGCCAATCCGCACTTCTGAGCCGGGCAGGGCACGCCCGACGGTGCCGAACTTGTTGTCCACAGGCCGTCCACAGAAGGCGCCGGCCGTGGTTTCGGTGAGCCCGTACCCCTCGATGATCAGGATCCCGGCGGAGTTGAACCATTCGGCAATCTCGCGGTTCAGTGGCGCGGAACCGGAGATGAAGAACCGCACACGCCCGCCAAAGCGATTACGCACCTTGGAGAAGACGAGCTTGTCAAAGAGGCGGTGGCGCAGCGCCAGACCGACGCCGATGCGCTCCCCCGCTTCCGTGCGGCGTTCATACTCGGCACCCACAGCAAATGCACTGCGGAAGATTTTCTCTTTGAGGCCACCCTCGGCGGCCTGGGTGGAGAGAATCTTGCCATATGCCTTTTCGAAGATTCGAGGAGCGGCCCCCATGAACGTGGGCTTGATGACAGCCAGGTTCTCAATGATCTTATCGACGCGCCCGTCGATCGCCGTTGTAAAACCAACCGCGAGCTGCGCCGAGAGGATGACCTTGCCAAATGAGTGGGACATGGGCAGCCACAGGAAGTTGACGTCGTCGGTCCGCAGGAAACCGAGCCCTTTGAGCGCCTCACCCTCGTAAACCCAACAGTGATGCGTGAGCCGCACGCCCTTCGGCCGGCCGGTGGTGCCGGAAGTGTAGATGAGGGTGGCAAGGTCACCGTGGCCTATGGCGTCCGTTGCGACCACAACGGCGTCGGGGACCTCGGCGAGGTGTTCCCGACCCAGCTCACGTACCTCAGCGAGGGACATGGCACCCGGAACGTCGTCGATCGCGATAATCTTCGCGAGATTTCCCGCGCCCAAGCTAATCTTCTCGAACTGCTCGGCGTCCTCGACGATCGCGAACCGGCACCCTGCGTCAGCCAGGATATAGGCGGCGTCCTGGGCCGACGTCGTCGGATAAATGGTGGTGGTGGCTCCTCCGGCGCACATCACCCCCAAATCGGCCAGGAGCCATTCATAACGGGTGTTCGCAACGATCGCGACCCTGTCCTCCTTCTCGAGTCCGAGGGCGAGCAGGCCCGCCGCCACCTCGTCCACCGCCACGGCGGTTTCAGCCCAGGTCGCTGAGACCCAGTCCGCACCTCGCAAGTAGCGATATGCCTCAAGATCCGGGGTGCTTTCCACACGGCGTCGCAACATCACCCCCAACGACGGCGCCAGTTGCTGCAGGAATTGGGTGTCAATGGTCTGTGTCATGTCACTCCTTGGTGGGTGCCGGGCAGGGACTACGGGGTGGTGTAGCGGGCGGCCTGTTCGCGGCCGATGATTTCCTTCATGATTTCGGTGGTGCCGCCGTAAATGGTCTGGATGCGCGCGTCCCGGTAGGCGCGTGCGATGGGGTATTCGAGCATGTAGCCGAATCCACCAAACAGTTGCAGGCAGCGGGTGGTGGCACGGACCTGCAGTTCGCTGGCCCACCACTTCGCCTTGGATGCCTCAACCGCTGTCAGCTCCCCCTCGTTCAGGGCGAGCACGGCCTTCTCCACGTAGGCGCGGGTCACGTCAGTCTCGGTCTCGAGTTCAGCAAGAACGAACCGGGTGTTTTGGAAGTCGCCAATCTTTTGGCCGAAGGCGGTGCGCTCGTGGACGTACTCCAGCGTCCACCGCACGGCTGCCTCAGAAGCAGCCACCCCTGCCACCGCAATGGAGAGCCTCTCGCGCGGCAAACGTTCCATCAGGTAGCGCATGCCACCACCAAGCTTTCCGAGAAGGCGGTCATCGCTCAGCCGGACATCCGTGAAGAAGAGCTCCGCAGTATCCTGAGCGCTCAGTCCGATCTTGTCCAGCTTGCGCCCGCGGGAGAAGCCCGGGTCGCCGGTCTCCACGACGAACAGGCTGAAACCGCGTGAGCCGGCCTCCGGATCGGTTTTGGCCACAACGATCACCAGATCCGCGTGGATGCCGCTGGTAATGAAGGTCTTGGCGCCATTGAGAACCCATTGATCGCCGTCCCGCACCGCCCTGGTGCGGATGCCTTGCAGATCGCTCCCTGTGCCTGGCTCGGTCATGGCGATGGCACCGATGATGCTCCCATCTGCCATACCAGGGAGCCAACGCTTTTTCTGCTCGTCATTGGCAAGATCAAGCATGTAAGGGATCAGGATGTCCTCTTGCAGGCCGATTCCGACGCCGAATGAGGTCACCGCAGTGCGCGCCACCTCTTCGGCGAAGATGAATCTGTAGCGATAATCGGGTTCGCCACCGCCACCAAATTCCTCGGGCACGGCGAGCCCGAGCATTCCATGGGTTCCCGCACGCAGCCACACATCGCGGGGAATGAGGCGTTCGCTTTCCCACATTTCGTAGTGGGGTTCCACCTCTCGGCGCAGGAACTCGCGCACACTCTCCCGGAACGCCTCGTGGTCTTCTGAGTAGAAGGTGCTCTTCATCTGGTGTCCTTATTTCGTGGTGGGGGGAGGCGTGGCCAGGATCAGGGCAACGCAGCGCTCAGGGGCGTCGGAGAAGGGAAGATGACCGCAGCGCTCCAGAAGCACATGGTGTGCGCTCCCCCAGACGCGGCGAGCTCTGCGTGACTGAGTACGGGCGGGAAGCACCAGATCCCGGCGTCCCCACGCGATGGTGGTGGGTACGTCGTCGGCCGCGGGAATGGTGCGCTGCGTGCGGAATGTGGCACGCGCAGCGGTAAAACCATCGCAGACTGCGAGAGCGGCAAGGTCGGCACTGGCTGATTGAGGGTCAACATGGGTGGGCCGCCCGAACAGCGGGAACAGCAGTAGCGCGCGGCCCGCACGGGTGTGCAACGTCAGCCCGAGCATTCGCGGCAAGGCCCGTGCCGCGATGCGCAGTACGCTCAGCACACCAACGCACCACCGGCGCTCGGCAGCGTTCCAAAAACCAATGGGCGCGAAGGCTGTCACACTTCCGGCGATGCCGCGGCGGGCAAGTTCCAGGGCAATGGCTGCTCCCATCGAGCTGCCCACAATGTGGGGTGAGAGGATGCCGCGCGTTTGGAGTTGGGCGCTCACCCAGTCGGCGAGGCCAGCGATCCCAGGACGCAACGACGGCTGGTACGGTTGGGCGCCGAACCCTGGCAGATCGAAGGCGTGGACGCGGTAGCGCTGTTCCAGTGCGCCGATAATGGGTGTGAAGATCTGCCAACGGGAGCCAAGGCCATGCAGGAGCACGATGTCGGGCCCCGCACCTCCCACGTGCGCAGCGGCCGTCATGAGCTGCCAGCTTCGGAGTGTGGAGGCACGGCGTCTGGACGGACAGCCGGCTGCGGCAGCCGCACCGGTAAGCGGAGAGCGCCGGTGGCCGTCTCGGGCACCACGGGATTGACCGGAGCGACGGCGTCGATGCGCTGATACGGCTCCCCAAGGCGCGGCCGCGGATCAGCATCTCCGCGGTTGGGCCAGAATGACATGGCCCGCTCGGCCTGCGCCGTGATGGTCAGCGATGGGTTCACCCCAAGGTTGGCCGTGACCGCGGAGCCATCGGCGATATGCAGCCCGTCGTAGCCGAAGACCCGCTGATACGGGTCAATCACACCCTCGGTAATGGAGGTGCCAATGACAGCGCCGCCAATGAAGTGAGCTGTCATCGGGATGCCGATGAGATCGGCTGACGAGCCGCCGGCCAGGCCGTCCACGCGGCGTGAAAGGTCGCGGGCCACGCGGTGCGCGGTGGGGATCCATTCGGGATTGGGATCGCCGCGACCCTGCCGTGTGGTCATGCGCTGGCCGAACAGTCCTCGCTTCAAGTAGGTGCTCAGCGAGTTGTCCAGCGATTGCATGACCAGCACAATGACTGATTGTTCCGCCCAACGCGACACCGAGTGCATCCGCAGCGCCGCACGCCATCCGAGCTTCCGGTACGTCTGGAGCGCCGCCCGCCAGCGCGGGATCCCGTCCACAGGGTCCACAAGATGCGCATTCAGGAGAGCGAGCAGGCTCGAGCCCCGCCCATATCTAACGGGTTCAACGTGCGTTTGAGGGTCGGGGTAGAACGACGACGTAATGGCCGTTCCATGGGTCATGTCGGCGTCCGCTGCACTCGACCGGGCAGACAACACCGCCTCAGAATTTGTCCGGCTGAGCTCCCCCAAGCGTGGTGAGAGCCGCGGCAGTGAGCGCTGCTTGAGCTGGTGCAAGAGGCGCTGGGTATTCAGGGCGTTGCCAGCGAAGACCACGTGATCCGCGGTGTAGCTCGCCCGCTTGAGGGGGTTGCCGGTAGCGTGCCCGCTGACGCGATAGCGCCCACCGGCGATGGGTTGCACATCAGTCACTGTGGTCAACGCATGGATGTTGGCTCCTGCGCGCTGGGCGAGCGGGAGATAGTTCTTCACGATGGTATTTTTCGCGCCCACACGGCAGCCAGTCATGCACGCACCGCATTCCGTGCAGCCGTTCCGCGCCGGTCCCATCCCCCCGAAGAAGGGGTCCGCGGCGCCAACGCCCGGCCCGTCTCCGAAGAAGACGCCCACTTCGGCTGGGTGCAGCGTGTCACTCACACCGTAGTCCGCGGCAAGATCTCGCATCAGCGCATCCGCGGCTGTTGTAGCGCGAGCCGTGGTGACACCCAGCATCCGCTTGGCCTGGTCATAGTGGGAGGCAAGCTCGGACTTCCAGTCAGTGATGTGCGCCCACTGCGGATCCCGGTAGAAATCATCCAACGGTTCGTAGAGCGTGTTCGCATAAACCAGAGATCCGCCGCCCACACCCGTGCCGCTGACAACCAAAACGTTCCGCAACAGCGTCATCCGCATGATGCCGAAGCAGCGGGCGGCTGGGAGCCAGAGATAGCGACGCAGCCGCCACGAGGTTTGCGGGAGTTCCTCATCGCGAAACCACCGGCCAGCCTCAATCACAGCGACGCGATAGCCCTTCTCACTCAAGCGCAGCGCTGCGACACTCCCACCGAAACCGGAGCCGATCACCACGACGTCATAGTCGTTCATGCGGCCAAACTATCCTACTATTGACAGTTTGCCAACAGCCGATCAGACTGGCGCTATGGACCACATTCCGAGGACTCGCCTGAGCCCGGATGCGCGGCGGCAACAGATACTGGACGCGGCCGCCGAGCTTTACCGCGAACGCCGCTACGACGATGTCTCGCTGGAAGAGCTCGCTGCCTCGGCAGGCGTGGCGCGTGGTTTGCTGCACCACTACTTCGGATCGAAGCGAGAGCTCTTTCTCGCTGTCATGACTGCCTCCGCTCGGCTGCCTCTTGAGCAACTTCCCGATCTTGCAGGCCGGCCCATCGCCGAGCGTGCCACGTTGACCATGTCATGGATCCTAGATGGCGCGCATGCGTATGGGCAGAGTTGGGTCAACGCATCCGGTGCCGAGCGGTGGACCCTAGACAACGATGTGCAAGCGCTCGTTGACGCCGCCGATGACCGTGCCGCCCGCTTCATGCTCGATGCACTGGGACTTCCCGACGATGCAGGATTACGTCCGCGCCTCCGCCCAGTTGCCGCCTTCACGAAAGCGCTTTGCCGAGAGTGGTTGCAGCGAAAGACCCTGACTCGCGATGACGTCTTGGAACTCAGCACGGCGGCGGTCCTGCGCGCCGTGCGGGTGAACTAATGCCGCGCATTGGGATCATCGGATCCGGGTTCGGCGCCACAGCTGTCGCGGCCGAATTCCTCCGACACGGATATAGCGATGTGCGCCTCTGGGAACGCTCTGCGGCTATAGGTGGCGTCTGGCGTGACAATACCTACCCCGGCGCTGCCTGCGATGTACCCTCCCCGTTCTATTCCTTTTCCTTTGCTCCCTCCAAGCTGTGGCCGCGGCGCTACGCCGAGCAGCAGGACATCCTGGCGTACCTGCGCGCTGTGGCCCAACGCGAAGGAGTAACCTCCCGTACGCGACTCAGTGCCGAGGTGCGTGGCGCACAGTGGAGCGGTACCGCTTGGAACGTGAGATTTGCCGACGGCACGCATGAGGAGGTCGATGTCCTCGTTAGCGCTGTCGGCCAGTTATCCAACCCCGCTATCCCGGCGATCCCGGGAGCCCAGAGCTTTCAGGGACCGGCGTTCCACTCGGCGCAGTGGCCAGCTGGCCTTGACCTCACCGGGCGGCGGGTTTCGGTGATTGGAGCCGCGGCGACGGCTGTGCAGGCGGTGCCTCAGCTGGCCCCCATCGCCGAACGCGTCACGCTGTATCAACGCACCCCTAACTACATCTGGCCCAAACCCGATGGCCGCTACCCCCTCTGGTACCGGCCGTTCGCCGCCCGGATTGAACGCCCGTTCTTCCAGTGGCTCGGCGAACAATTCTCCCGGGCCCTTGAGGACGGCTCATTCGCCGCTCTCGTGAGCCGTTCCGTGACGCGGTTCCATTTGCGGCGGCAGGTCGCGGATCCGGCCCTGCGCGCCGCACTCACCCCTGAGTACCCCATCGGGTGCCGCCGCATCCTGTTTTCCAACAACTTCTATCCGGCGCTATGCCGGGAGAATGTAGATCTTGTCACCGAGGGGATAGCCCGGATCCACCCAGACGCCATTGAAACCATCGACGGCGTGTTTCATCCCGCAGATGCCATTGTGTACGCCACCGGCTTCGATGCTCAGGGGTTCCTGCGAGGCATCACTGTCACCGGCTCCGACGGCGTGGACCTGCACCAGCACTGGGCGAAGGGAGCCAGGGCGCATCTGGGAATCTACGTCCCCGGGTTTCCCAATCTGCTTTTGTCTTACGGCCCCAACACGAATCTTGGCGGCAGCTCCATCATCCGCATGCTGGAGGCGCAGGCTTCCCACATGCGCCAGAGCGTGGACTACATGGTGGCCTCCGGCGCGAAGACTCTCGAGGCGAGCGAATCCGCCGAACAATCCTGGGACAACGCGGTCCAAGGGGCGCTATCCACCTCAGCCTGGGTGCGCTGTGACAGCTGGTACAGAGACCCTGGATCGGGGCGCATCACCTCGAATTGGCCAGGAGGCACCACCAGCTACGTTGAGCGCACCTGCGTGCTCGAACCGTCCGAGTTCACGTTTCGCCGCTAGCCACTAATCACTTGACATTTTTGGGCAACAAAAAACCGCTCAAACTCTGGGTATTCCCAGTGTTTGAGCGGTTTTGTTCGGTCGGGCTGACAAGATTTGAACTTGCGACCCCTTGACCCCCAGTCAAGTGCGCTACCAAGCTGCGCTACAGCCCGAAAGTTCAGCGCCAAGCTTTTTTATCTGCCTTGGCTGAACCACCGGGAAATAGTTTACCCCATATTTTGAGGCTCTATAACCGATTTTGTTGTGATTGGCGTCTCACTCCCCGGCCGGCGTGAATTCCGGCCGGGGAACAAGCAGCTTTTACTGCTTTTTACTTCTTCTTGCTGCGCTTTTCGCGCACGCGCATGCTGACTTCAATGGGAGTTCCCTCGAAGCCGAAAGTCTCACGCAGGCGGCGGGTGATGAAGCGGCGGTAGCCTGCGTCAAGGAAGCCGGTGGTGAATAGCACGAACTTCGGCGGGCGGCTGGAAGCCTGGGTGCCGAAGAGGATGCGGGGCTGCTTGCCGCCACGGACGGGGTGCGGGTGCTCGGCAACCAATTCGCCCAAGAACGCGTTCAGACGGCCTGTGGGGATGCGGCGGTCCCAGTTTTCCAAGGCTAGGTCCAGTGCGGGCACCAGCTTGTCCTTGTGCCAACCGGTCTTAGCTGAGATGTTGACCCGAGGGGCCCAGCTGACGTGAGCCAGATCCTGATCAATTTCACGTTCCAGGTACTTGCGGCGCTCGTCGTCCATCAAGTCCCACTTGTTGAACGCCAGCACCAAGGCGCGGCCTGATTCGATGGCCAGCTGCAAGATGCGCACATCCTGCTCGCTGAGGATTTCATCAACAGCCAAGAGCACCACAGCAACTTCAGCCTTTTCCAAGGCAGTCTGGGTACGCAGTGAGGCGTAGAAGTCTGCACCCTGCTGCATGTGAACACGACGGCGGATACCCGCGGTATCCACGAAGCGCCAGGTACGCCCGCCGAGCTCGATCATTTCATCGACAGGATCACGCGTGGTGCCGGCCACGTTGTCAACAACAACGCGCTCGGAACCGGCCAGCTTGTTCAGCAGCGAGGACTTGCCCACGTTGGGGCGGCCAATCATGGCAACGCGGCGCGGGCCACCGGATCGTTCAAGACCGGACACGGCGGAGAACTCGGGGAGGGTGTCCATGACGTGGTCAAGCATGTCGGCAACACCACGGCCGTGCACGGCCGAAACCGGGAGCGGTTCGCCCAAGCCAAGGCCCCACAACATGGCGTTGTCAGCTTCCTGGACCAGGTCATCAATCTTGTTACCGACCAGGATGACAGGCTTCTTGGACTTGCGCAGCATGCGCACAATGGCCTCATCGGAGGCGGTGATGCCCACGATAGCGTCTACGACGAGCAGCACGGCGTCAGCCATTTCCACAGCAATTTCGGCCTGCTCGGCAACACGCAGGTCCAGACCGCGGGCGTCGCGTTCCCAACCACCGGTGTCTACCAGGGTGAAGTTACGGCCATTCCAGGTGGCGTCGTACTGGACGCGGTCGCGGGTGACACCGGGGGTGTCCTCAACAACGGCCTCGCGGCGCCCCAAGATGCGGTTAACCAGGGTGGACTTGCCCACGTTGGGGCGTCCCACAATGGCCAGTACCGGGTTCTGGCGGTAGGGGTCGTAGCTCTCGCCGTCGTCGAACTCGCCTGAAAGCAGTGCGGCGTCGGCGTCGTCAAGTTCGTAGCTTGCGAGGCCAGCGAGCAGGCCAGCCGCGCGGGCATCAGCGTCCTCGTCAGAGATGGCCGCCAATTTCTCGGCGATTTGGTCGGTACCCGTGGGTACGAATTCCGGGTGACCAAACTCACCGTCACCGTAGGGTGCGGATGACTTGGGGTCGCTCATGATTGCTGTCCTTTATGCTTTGAAGATAGGTGATCATCCGCAGGCAAATCCTGCCCTGTTGCGGCTTGCGATGCGGCAATGTGTGCCGCCAGCCGCAGGCGGATTTGTTCGGTTGCTCTGTCCATTGAAACACGGCCGGAAACTCCCGGCTCACGCGTGATTGTCAATGGTTCCCCAAACACTACGTGCAGTGTGCGCCGTGGTGTTGGAATTTTATCGCGATGTTCCCCGCTGTGTCTTGTTCCCAAGACCGCAACAGGGACGACGACGGCTGCTGAGTTAAGTGCCAGCCAGGCCACGCCGCTGTTCATACTGGCGGCATCCCCGGTCCCCCGGGTGCCTTCAGGAAGAATCCCAATGCAGTCTCCTCGATCGAGGACTGCCTTGGAGTACTGCAATGCCGCCCGGTCGCCCTCCCGGTTGACGGGAATCTGCCCGGAAGCAAACAACACCGCGCCGAGGAGGCCCTGAAACATGTTGTGGCGGACCAAAACATGCATGTATCTGCTGCTGGCCCCCACCATGACAGGCCCGTCAAGGTAGCTCAAGTGGTTTGCGGCAAAAACTATGGCACCCTGAGCCGGGATATTTTCTCGTCCCAGAACCTTGGTTTTGTACACCACGTGGTCTAGGAAACGTCCCACCGGACGGCTCCATAGAGTTTTCCACCGCGGCGGCGGCTCCGTCAATACCCGCAGCGGCCGTTCGCCGCGGCTCATGCAGCGGGGCCGGCGTTTACTGCTTGGCGAACCACGGCAATGACGGCCTCAATGGTCTCTTCGAAACCAAGATCTGAAGAGTCCACGGTGTAAACACCGTCAGCTGCACGCTGGAACTCAACCACTGTTGCATCCTTCGCATCGCGAGCCAAAACCTGCTCCTGAAGTTGCGCAGCAGTCTGGGTGCCGCCAAGCTGCAGGCCTCGACGGCGCAGGCGAGCTTCCTCGCTGGCCGTCAGGATCAGGCGTGCCTCAGCATTGGGGGCCACCACAGTGGTGATGTCCCGGCCTTCCACCACAATGCGGTGGCCATGTTCGGCAATGATGGCCTGCTGGCGGCGCACCAGTGCTGCCCTAGCGCCCAAGTTGGTGGCGACAGAGCTGACCGAAGCAGAGATTTTCGGATCTCGGATGGCGTCGGTGACATTGATGCCGTTGACCTTGAAGAACTCGATTTCCGGGACCATGCTTTGCTCCAGCTTGATGGTGCGCGCTGCCGCCTCAACGGCTCCGGCATCGTCCAAGCTGATCAAGGCGTTCAGGCAATGCCAGGCCACGCTGCGGTACATGGCACCGGTGTCCAGGAAGGCCAAGCCCAGGCGCTGAGCCACTGCCTTGCTGACACTTGACTTGCCGGAACCGGAGGGTCCGTCAACAGCAATCACCAAGGGCTTGCCAAGACGGATCTGCTGCACCGTTACATCTGCGTTGTTCATTGAATAACCTTCCACCCGCGTGCCGTCAATTCCTCCACCAATGCCACCCTGCGTGCGGGCAGCACCGAAAGTTCCACCATGCCCACTTGCACGCCAGCCGAATGGTCAAGGCGCAAGTCTTCAAGGTTGACGCCAATCTCACCGATCTCGGTCAGCAGCTTGGCGATCTGTCCGGGCTTGTCATCCACAAGGACTGTCAGCCAGGAGTACTGCTGTGCCGGGCCACCGTGCTTGCCGGGAATTCGGCTCTGCCCGGCGTTGCCTTCGGCCATGAGCTGAGCCAAATCCAAACGCGCGCCGGGTGCCGTGGGGGCACTGAGCGTGTTGATCAACCTGTCAAGGTCGGTCCGCACACCCTGCATGATCTCCAAGAGCTTGGGGGCGTTAGCACCCAAAATCTGTACCCACAGCGAGGGGTCACTGGCGGCAATCCGGGTCACGTCGCGAAGCCCGTTGCCCGCAAGGGACAGTGCATGCGACGGCGTTTCGGCCAGCCGGCTCGCCACCAGCGAGGACATGAGCTGCGGCAGGTGCGAGACCAAAGCCACGGCGCCGTCGTGCTCGTCAGGAGTGAAACGGAACACCACAGCGTCCAGATCAATGGCCAGCGAATGCGCCACCTTGATGGCGTGCGCGCTGCTCGCCTCTGACGGGCACAGCACCCACGGCATCGAATTGAACAGCTCACCGCGGGCCGCCACTGGACCCGACCGTTCGCGCCCGGCCATGGGGTGAGTACCCACATAGCGGGCAAGGGCGGCCGCATCCATGCCTTGCTGGCTTTGAAGTTCGGCCAGCACGGCACCCTTCACACTGGCAATATCAACCACGACGGCGGAGCCGTAGCGCAGGAGCGCGGCTGCCACAACGGTGGCCGTGACGTCCGGCGGAGCTGCCACAACAACCAGTTGCGGCGCCAGGTTTTCGGCAGGGTCAAAGGCGCGCCCGGCGCCAATGTCCACGGCCACAGCCTGTGCCGACGGCGAGGGGTCACTCAGGACCACATCAATGCCGCGAGCCCGCAGCCCCAAACCAATGCTGGCCCCTAGCAGTCCACTGCCAAGAACCAGCACGGGTCCGCTCAAGTGCGAAGGATTCATCCGTTGCTTACATCCCCACGTCGGAAAGCAAGTAGCCAACCTCGTGACGTCCCAGGACGCGTACGCTGCCCTGACGCTGATCGCCCAAGGCGATGGGGCCGAACTTGACGCGCACCAGGCGCTCCACCGGGTAACCGACAGAATCGAACATACGGCGAACAATACGGTTCTTACCGGAGTGCAAAACAACCTCAGCCAAGACGTGACCCGGAGTGGAGTCAACCAGACGGAAGGAGTCAACCTTCTGCCAGCCATCCTCAAGTTCCACGCCGTCCTTGAGCTGGGCGCCAACGCCGTGAGCCATGGGGCCCTTGACCTGAACAAGGTAGGTCTTGGGGATCTCGTATTTGGGGTGGGTCAAGCGGTTGGCCAGCTCACCGTCGTTGGTCAAGAGCAAAAGGCCCTCGGTGCCGGTATCCAAACGGCCAACGTGGAACAGGCGCTCTGCTGTCTGGCGCTTCTTCAAGAAGTCGCTGATGCAGGGGCGGCCTTCGGGGTCATCCATGGTGGAAACAACGCCCTTGGGCTTGTTGAAGACCATGTAAACCAAGGCATCGTTGGTCTGAATGGTCATGCCATCAACAGAGATTTCTACTGTGGCCGCATCAACGCGAAGACCCAGCTGGTTAACTGTGACGCCGTCAACCTGAACGCGACCTTCCAGGATCATGTCCTCGCACAGGCGGCGAGATGCCACGCCCGCCATGGCCATGACCTTCTGCAGGCGCACGCCCTCTGCGTTGTGAATGTCAATGTCATCGGTGGTCCGTGTTGGGCGACGGTTCTGCTCGGTGGGCCGGTTCTTCGACGGGCCAACGGTGCGGCCGTACTGCTCGTTCTTGAACGGACGGGCGCCGGACTGGCTCGGCTTGCGGGCACCGGGCTTGGACTTGCTGGAAGATGCCTTGGGGCCGCCGAAGTTGTAACCGCCGTCGCTGGCCGCTTTGGCCCTGTCGGCGTTGTAACCTGCCGCGCGCAAAGCGCCCGGCTTGAGGCCGTCAGAGGAACCCGACTTGGATCCACCCCTGTGGCCGTCGGACTTGGAGCCGCCCTTGTAGCCGTCGGACTTGGAGCCGCCCTTGTAGCCGTCGGACTTGGAGCCGCCCTTGTAGCCGTCGGACTTGGGTGCGCCAGAGCGCGGCTTACCGCCACGCGGTTGGTACTGTCCGGAAGAGTTCCCGGAGCGGGGTGACGGTGTCATAAAATAATCCTTAAAGTGCTAAATGTTGTGGTCATGCTAAAAGTGTGAATCATCGAAATCCTGAAGGTTTTCCAGACCGGGCAGGTGCGGTGCAATTTGCGGCAACTCGTCCACGCTCCCCATCCCAAGCCGTTCCAAAAAGTACGCCGTGGTGCGGTACAGGAAAGCCCCGGACACCGGATCGGTGCCCACTTCCTCAATCAACCCGCGCTGCGCAAGCGTCCTGACAACAGAGTCCACGTTCACGCCACGAATGGCGGAGACACGGGCTCGAGAGACCGGCTGGCGGTAAGCAATCACCGCTAGAGTCTCCAAGGCTGCCTGCGTGAGCCGGGCCGTTTGGCCGTCCACAACAAACGCGGACACGATCTCGGCGTACGCGGGACGTGAATAAACACGCCAACCACCGGCAAGTTGCCGGAGTTCAAAGCCGCGAACCGGTACGGTGTCACCCTTTCCAGTATAGCCGTCGTACTCCCTTGCGAGTTCGTGTAATAGCTCACGTATGGTAACGGCGGGCAATCCCACCACGGAAGCCAATTGCTCTTCCGTCACCGGTTCATCCACCACCATTAAGACGGCTTCCAGGGCTGCACGAACGCTGTCCCTAGAGTCAAGGAGCCCAGAGCTGTCAGGATCAGCGGACGGGGAGCTTTCCGGAAGGCCTTCTTCGGGGCTCTCCGAATGTCGCTTCTGATGACCGGCGGTGTTCTCAGACATCTCAGACATGGTGAACCTCACTCTGCGAAGCAACGTCACTAGGGTGCGCTTGTGCTGCCTCCGTTGGTGTGGCCGGCACAACGCCGGCGCTCCAGTGCACGCGCAGCTCCCCCAACGGCTCCGGTTGGTCGAAGGAAATCATCTGGTCCCGAAACAATTCCAGCAGGGCCAGGAATCTGGCAATGACCATCATGGAAGAGTCGGCATCGGCGCTCAGCACGGCAAAGGTCAGCGGCTTTCCCACCCAGTCCGATGCGCCCGGCTCGCCCTTTTCGGGCATACCTGCTGTGAGCAGGGCGGTGATAATGGCGGCTTGTTCCCTGACGCTGACGGCTTGCACGTGAAGATGTGTCAGGGCCACAGTGGTGCTGGGAGCTTCCTTGGGTTCCAGTGCTCTGGCTGCCAGTGCGGCAAATTGTTGGGGCGTGTGCCGCCAGAGAAGTTCGGGCAGTAGCGCGGCAAAGTGCGGCTCAAGGCCTGCCTGGCGGGGAAAACGCCGGGCTTCGCGATCAAGTTCACCACCCATGAGGGTGGCCACTTCCTTGAAGGCCTTGTATTGCAAAAGCCGTGCGAACAAGAGATCACGGGCCTCCAAAAGGGCCAGATCGTCGTCGTTCTCCACCTCACCGGCGGGCAGCAGCCGGGCAGCCTTCAGGTCCAGCAACGTGGCGGCCAGCACCAGAAATTCGCTGGCTTCATCCAGTGCCCAGTCTTGCCCGAGATCCTGCAGAGCCTTCAAGTAGCTGATGAATTCATCCGTAACAGTGGCGATTGCCACATCGGTGATGTCCATCTCATGTTTGGAAATGAGCCCCAAAAGCAGATCAAAAGGGCCTGTGAAGTTCGCAAGGCGCACTTCAAAGCGCCTCGGAGACGTTGACTCGGGGCCGTTCGACGCCGTCGCCGATGTCCCTGAAGCCTGTGCAGCCACTGGGTCTTCTAAGGGTGTTTCTGCCGCGATCCCCGCGACGAATGTTGATGAACTCAAGTTAGGGCGAGCCGCCTCGGGCGATCAGTTCCTTGGCCAACCGGCGGTACGACTCAGCGCCCTGATGGTTGCTCGCATAGGAGGTGATGGGCTCGGCCGCCACGGAGGCGTCGGCGAACTTAATGGTGCGCTTGATGACGGTTTCGAAGACCTTGTCACCAAAGGCTTCCACCAGACGGGCCAGAACTTCGCGCCCGTGGAGGGTGCGGGCGTCATACATGGTGGCCAACACGCCGTCGACCTGCAGGCCCGGGTTCAAGCGATCCTGCACCTTATCGATGGTCTCTACCAAGAGCGCCACTGCGCGCAGGGCAAAGAACTCGCAAATCAAGGGGATGATGACGCCGTGAGCGGCGGTCAAAGCATTGACGGTCAGCAGACCCAAGGACGGCTGGCAGTCAATGAGGACAACGTCGTAGTCGTCTTCAACCTTACGCAAGGCACTGGCTAAAACCTGCTCGCGAGCCACCTCATTGACGAGCTGAACTTCAGCAGCCGAGAGGTCAATGTTGGCCGGGAGAATGTCAATGTTCTCCACATCGGTGTGAATGATGGCGTCGCGGATATCCACCTTGCGGTCCATCAACACGTTGTACACGGTGACGTCGAGCTCGTGGGGGTTGGTGCCGAAACCAGCGGAAAGGGCGCCCTGCGGATCAAAGTCCACTAGCAGCACCTTGCGCCCGGCTTCCGCCAAGGCAGCACCCAAGTTAATGGTGGAGGTGGTCTTTCCGACCCCGCCCTTTTGGTTGACCATCGCGATAATGCGGGCCGGGCCATGAGAAACAAGAACCGGAGGTTCGGGGAATTCCGTCAGGGGACGCCCAGTAGGGCCCAGTACATCCTCGCCGGCAAGTGCCGTTGCACCCTGCTCGTTGCTCACCTGTCAGTCCACACTTTCGCTGCTTAATAATTCTGCGCTACCAGTGACAAGGTTACCGGTTGACGGGTACATGTTTTGAACATTTGCCCCGTATAGCTTTTGAGCCTTGACCCTCAAGCTGAAGTTGAATGTTGCTAGAAGTCTATACTTCGAAGGTGATGAGCAAAAGAACCAGCCCCACCGGCAACACCTCCAAACCCAGTCCAATGGCACAGCGTAAAGACGTGGTCCGGGCCGAGAAGCTCCAGGCGGGCTACGCGGGCGAGGCCGTTTGCGGCGTGGTTAGCTTCAGCCTCCACTCAGCGCAGGCACTGGCCTTGGTGGGACCCAACGGTGCCGGCAAGTCAACCGTAGTCAAGACGTTGGTGGGCCAGCTTGAACCAGTCTCGGGCACCACGCTGATCAACGGCGCCGAGGTCGATGACAGGACCTTGGACTTCCGCCGGGAAGTAGCAGTGGTCTTTGACGATGACGCATTTTTCCCCTCCCTCACGGTTGAGGAGCATCTGGCCATTGTCTCGGCCGGCCACGGTGTGGACGATGTGGAGGCTGTCATTGCTGACGAACTGGAATTCTTCGGTCTCTCGGCACTGGCCAAGTCCCGCCCCTATAACCTCTCCTCGGGCCAGCGGCGCCGCATGCTTCTCGCGGCAGCCTTTGTCCGTCCCCGCTCTTTGCTAGTTTTGGATGAACCCGAGCAGCGCCTGGACACGGCCATGCGGCATAAGCTGGCCACCCGGCTGCGCGCCGAGGTGGATGCCGGGCTGGCGTTGCTGGTAGTCACCCACGATCCGGATTTCCTCTCCACTGTGGCCACCAAAGCCATCTTCATTTCCGACACCATCCACGCCATGACTCCCACGCAGGCCGCGACGGCGATCGCCTCAGAGAACCCGCACGCGGACTAAGCCCATGACCACCACAACCACAGAGCGCTTGAGCGCCAAAGAAATCCGCAATTACACGTTCAAGGCCGGGCTCAGCCGGACCGAGGGCGGGCTCATGGAACTTGTCTCCGAGGTGTATACCTCCATCTTGGGCGGGTTGACGCTGCTCACCATGGCCGGGGCCCTCATCGTGGCCCTGCGCCACAGCTTGGGCGTGGGCAACGAATCTGCGCTGCTGGCCACTGCCGTGGCCCCGGGGTTCCATTCCGTCACCTTGCTGCAGGCAAGCGCCACGGTGCTGCTGACTCTGGCAGCCGGGCTCTTGTCCTTGGAGATGACCATGGGTCCTGTGGCCATGACGCTTCCGCAGACCGCCTGGTGGCTGGGACTCCCGGTCCGCCGCCGCGGGTTCATCCAGCCCGGCTTCCTGAAGTCCATGCTCTGGCCCACCATTGCGGCCGTCATTGTGGTGCTGCCACTGTCCTTGGGCATGGCATCCTCCCCCACGCCCGGGCGGTTAGCCTTGGCCGTACTCTGCGGCGCGGGCTTAGCCTGGCTCCTCTACGGCATCGCGTCGTGGTGTCAGATCACCGGCTCCGGCGCCTGGCTAAAGAAGGTCATGGGTGTCATTACCTTGCTGGCCCCACTAACGCTAGTGGCCACGGCCCTCTACAACAATGTGGCTGGTAGCCATGCCAGCACCGGCGCGCAGACCGCCTGGCTGAAGTATCTCCCCACGAGTTGGCCGCTCTTAGTGGCCGACGGGGCCACCTGGCCCCTGCTGATTGTGGCCCTTGCGCTGGGCTTGCTGACGCTCGTCTACGTCAACCTTGAACGGATTACGACGGCTGCGCTGAAGAAGAGTGCCGCGGCTGGCGCATATGCGGCGAGCTCTTTGCTATCGATGGATGCCACTGAATTGTCACGGTCACTGAGCACTGGACCTGCCACGGGCACCAGCAACGTGAGGCTGCCAATGATTTTCAAGCGTGGCACTGTCCATGCACGCAGCATCAAGACCCTTGCCAGTACGCATGCCACCATGGCTCTACGCTCCCCCAGCACACTGCTGCGGGTTCTGGTCCTGGCCGCCATTCCGGCGTCATTGGCGTCGGTGGAGTTCCTGGGCAATGCGATCTTGATTGCCGTGGCCCTGTACTTGTGTGCCCATTTTGCTGCGACTGCCTTGGGTGCCACCGCACGGTTCGCTAACGGTAATCCGGCGGTGGACACTCTCATGCCGCTGCCGGCAACCACCGTCCGACGGGTGCACTACGTGGTCCCTGCCGTGGCCATGACGATATGGGCACCGGTCTGCTTTGGCCTATTGCTGGCCCTAGGAGTGGGCTCACCCCCCTTACTGATTCTTGCCATCCTTGCCGGCCCGGGGCTGGGCGCAGCCACATTGCGTGCCGGGTTTAAACCGGCCCCGGATTGGAACATGCCAGCCGTTGCCTCCCCTACGGGCCCCATCCCCACAGGTGCCATCAAATCATTCTTGAGTGGTCCTGACCTGAGTCTCATTGTGTTGCTGCCGGTATTGATTTGCCTGATCTCGGGCGGCGTGCCCTCCATTGCCTTCCCCATTCAGCTGACGCTGACCTGGCTGGCTTTTTTGTGGGGCACTCACGTGCGCAAGCCCAAATCCGCCAAGCAAGCTGGCGGCTTGTTCGGCACTCCCCCGGCAACTGCTCGCCAGTAGGAGCCAGTAGCAGGGGGAACTGGCCGTTTATGTGTCCCGACCCACACCGTCTACTATTGCTGAGGCGTGCCTTGCGCCGCCAGAGTGCCACGCAGCGTCGCGCGGCACCGCTACAGACGACCAGAGGACCACCATGAAGCTGCTGAAATCGATCCCACTACTTGGCTGGATTGTCCTAGCCATTGTCTTGGGTATCCTGATCGGCCCCGTTATGCCTGCATGGCTCGGCGGGGTATTCCTGACCTACAACTCAATCTTCTCCGGGTTCCTGAGCTTCATTGTGCCGCTCATTATTTTGGGCCTCGTGATGCCGGCCATCGCTGAACTGGGCAAGGGTGCGGGGAAGTGGCTCGGCGTCACTGCGCTGATCGCCTATGGTTCCACCATCCTGGCCGGGCTCCTTGCTTACTTTGTGAGCCGGTGGCTCTTCACCGCTTCATTGTCCGGCGGCGGACTGGCAGAGATTGGCGCGGGAAACGGTTCAGGATTCACCCCCTACCTGACGGTGGTCAGTAGCGCTGGAGAGTCAGCCACCGAGATCGTCCTTCCGCCGGTGATCGGCGTCATGAGCGCCTTGGTGCTCGCGTTTGTGATCGGCATTGGCCTGACAGCATTCAAGTCCAAGGTGCTGTTCCGTGGAGCCATCGAGTTCCGCACCATTATTGAAGCCGTGATCCGGCGCATTATTGTTCCAGCGCTTCCGCTGTTCATCTTCGGTATCTTCATGGACCTCTCAGCCAGTGGATCGGCCGTTACTGTTGTCACGAAGTTCCTGCTGGTAGCCGTGGTCTCCTTCGCCCTGACATTCGTTGTCCTGATCGCCCAGTATTCCATTGCCGGCTCCATGTCCGGCCTGAATCCGTTCAAGGCTCTGTGGAACATGCGCGATGCGTACTTCACCGCGCTGGGCACCTCTTCCTCGGCGGCCACTATTCCGGTAACGCTTGCTTCAACAAAAAAGAACGGCGTCTCCGATTCTGTCGCCGGATTCGTGATTCCGTTGTGCGCCACCATTCACTTGTCCGGCTCCATGGTCAAGATCACCTGCTTCTCCATCGCCGTGCTGCTGCTCACCGGCGGCGACGTATCCTTCAGCGCATACCTGCCCTTCATTTTGATGCTCGGCGTCATGATGATCGCCGCACCCGGGGTTCCAGGCGGAGCCATCGCTGCAGCCGCAGGCCTGCTCGCTCAGATGCTCGGCTTCGGCGAGGTGGAGGTTGGGCTCATGTTCGCGGCCTACATCGCATTGGACAGCTTCGGCACTGCCACCAACGTGACCGGTGACGGTGCTATTGCACTGATCATGAACAAGCTCACCCGCGGTCACCTTGGCACGCAGGCACAGGACCCCTCCGACGAGGACGTGGAAGCTGCCCAAGGCAGCGAAAACGCTGCCCACACGCTGGCCCAGTAAAACCCGAGGGTTTGTCCACAAAAAAGCTCCGGTAGCGCTGATTTGATTCAGCACTACCGGAGCTTTTTTATTGCCGTTGTTCAGCGAGCGGGTCTCCGCAGGCCTGCCACGCTTTAGCTGGGACGCAAAACCGGCATGAGCGCATCGATCACCGAGGAATCCTCGATGGTGGAGGGGACCACGTAATCGACACCATCGGCAATTTGCCGCATAGTCTTGCGCAGGATCTTTCCGGAGCGGGTCTTGGGCAACGCCTCCACCACTACTGCAGACTTGAAATCGGCCACGGGCCCAATTTCGCGCCGGACCAGTGCCACCAGTTCTTTTTGCAGGTCCTCTGGGGAAAGGCTCACTCCGGATTTGAGTACCACATAGCCAACGGCTTTTTGACCCTTGAGGACATCGGCAATACCAATGACGGCGCATTCGGCCACGGCCGGATGGGTGCCAATCACCTGCTCGATGGCTCCTGTGGAGAGCCGATGGCCGGCAACGTTGATGACATCATCGGTGCGGCCCATGACAAATACGTAACCGTCCTCATCTTGGTAGCCGGAATCGCCTGTGACGTAGAAGCCTTCAAACGCGCTCAAATAGGAATCAATGAAGCGCTGATCGTCATTCCACAGCGTGGGCAGTGTGCCAGGCGGTAGCGGCAGCCCCAGCACAATGTTGCCTTCCTCCCCCACAGCCACGTCCACTCCCATGCCATCCACGATCCGCAAATCGAATCCGGGCATCGGTACCGTGGGCGAGCCGGCCTTGAGCGGCAGCGGTTCCAGCCCTCGAGGATTACCCACTATGGGCCAGCCGGTCTCGGTCTGCCACCAGTGATCCACCACAGGCACCCCGAGCACCTTGCCGGCCCAATGATAGGTATCGCTATCCAGCCGCTCACCGGCAGTGAACAGCGTTTCCAGGCTGCCGACGTGGTACTTCTTCAGCAGTTCTGCTTCCGGATCCATCTTGCGAATGGCCCGCAACGCGGTAGGTGCGGTGAACAGCGCCTTGACCTTGTGCTGCTCAATGACGCGCCAGAACGCACCGGCATCGGGGGTGCCCACGGGCTTGCCCTCATACATGAGCGTGGTAGCCCCGGCCAGCAGCGGCCCGTAGACAATGTAGGAATGCCCCACCACCCAGCCAACGTCGGAGGCCGTCCACCAAACATCTCCGGGAGCAATGTTGTAGTGATTTTTCATGGTCCACAGAAGTGCGACGGCGTGCCCACCGTTATCGCGCACCACCCCCTTGGGCGCCCCGGTAGTGCCTGATGTGTAGAGGATGTAGAGCGGGTCACTCGCCTTGACCGGCACGGGTGCGGCGGGTTCGGCGGCTGCGAGGGCACTCTCCCAATCCACGGCGTTCAGGCCGAGGGCAGCGGGATCGGCGGCAAAGCCATCACGGTGCTTGATGACCACGGGAAGTTCCGGCACACCAGCTTTACCCAGGGCCTCATGAACCGTGGGCAGGTACTCCACCAGACGGTGGGGCTCCAAGCCACCCGAGGTGGTGACAACAACTGTTGGCGCGGCGTCCTGGATGCGCACGGCCAGCTCGCTGGCGGCAAATCCACCGAAGACCACCGAGTGAATGGCGCCCAGCCGTGCGGTGGCCAGCATGGCGATGGCAGCCTCGGGGATCATGGGCATGTAAATCAGCACCCTGTCCCCCTTGCCCACACCCTGAGCGCGGAGTACCCCAGCGAAGCGGGCCACTTGATCTGTCAGCTCCGCGTACGTGTAGACACGCTGAGTGCCGGTCATGGCGGAATCGTGAATCAGTGCTGGCAGATCGCCGCGCCCGGCCGCAATGTGCCGGTCCAGTGCGTTGTAGCAAGTGTTGAGCTCACCATCGGCAAACCAGCGGCCATGCGGAGGCTGCTCGCCGTTGTGAGCCTGCCGGGGCGCTACTGCCCAATCCACAGCTGTTGCTGCTTCTAGCCAGAACCCCTCGGGGTCACTGATGCTGCGCTGGTATTCGTCCCTATAGCTAACGGCGTCTAATGCCATGGTGCTGCTCCATCCACGTTGATGTGATGTGAGCCATGCTACCGTCCACCTTTGGGGCCTGACAACCATCTATGTATACATTCCTTGAACTATTAGGGAGATAATTAGGAAAATGCCCCCTGAATGCTGTTGCTTGTATACACAGAACGGGTATTGTGTTCTGTACGGCACAAGCGCTTAAGTAAGAAAGGGAGGGACCATGCGAGCTAGTGAACGTGCATACGCCACATTGCGCAGCGACATCATCAACTGGCGGCTGACTCCCGGCACGGTTCTGGGCGAGGTGGAGCTCTCCGCACGGTTGGGGGTATCCCGTACTCCTATACGTGAGGCCCTAGCCAAGCTGACAGCTGAAGGCCTCTCCGAGCCGCAAAGCGGGCGCGGGGTGGTGGTCAGTGAAATTTCCCTTGACCATCTGGATGAGTTGTTCGAACTCCGCACAGCCTTGGAGTGCCGGGCCGCCGAACTGGCGGCCCAGCGCTGCGATCCGGAGATTTTCGCCAACCTCCACCATCAGCTTCTCAATGCCGGAGAACTCATCACAGCCGAGGATCCCTCCCGTGCCGACTATTACCAGCTGGCAGGTGACTTGGACGCGGCGGTGGATGCCGCCGTCGGAAATCACTACCTCACCCAGGCCCTGAAGAATCTGAGGGTGCATCTGGTCAGGGTCCGCCGTCTGGCTAAAGACAATCCGGTCCGGCTGCGCGATGCGGCCAGGGAACACGCCGCTATTGCCCTCGCCATCGCCAACCGCAACCCCGTTGTGGCCAGCGCAGCAACCACAGTTCATCTCGACAACAGCCTGCGCCACCTCTTGAGCACCACCTCCTAAATCTTCCCCCATTTTCTAGAAGTAATTTTTGAAACACCCTGCGAAAGGAACACCATGACAGTCGATCACAATGTCCGCGTTTACAAGAGCGAAGAGAAGCTGGCCCGCGAGGACCAGTTGGCCCACAAGATCGCCACCGTGGCTGCTGACCCCGTGGCCGTGACCGCCGAGGTCACCGATATGATCATCAACCGTGTGATCGATAACGCCTCCGTGGCCATCGCCTCGCTGAACCGTAGCCCCATTGTTGCGGCCCGCGCCCAGGCACTGACCCACGCGCCCTCCACCGGCGGCACCGGCGCTTCCGTCTTCGGCATCACCGAGAAGGTTTCCCCCGAATGGGCGGCCTGGGCCAACGGCGTTGCTGTTCGCGAACTGGATTACCACGACACCTTCCTTGCTGCCGAGTACTCCCATCCCGGGGACAACATCCCGCCGATCCTGGCCGTTGCCCAGCACACCGGCGCCTCAGGCGCTGACTTGATCCGCGGCATCGCCACCGGATACGAGATTCAGGTTGACCTGGTCAAGGCCATTTGCCTGCACAAGCACAAGATTGACCATGTTGCTCACCTGGGCCCGTCGGCGGCTGCTGGCATTGGCACCCTGTTGAACCTTGAGGTGGAAACCATCTTCCAGGCCGTGGGTCAGGGCCTGCACACCACCACCGCAACCCGCCAGTCACGCAAGGGCGAGATCTCCACTTGGAAGGCACACGCCCCCGCCTTCGCCGGCAAGATGGCCGTCGAGGCAGCCGACCGTGCCATGCGCGGCCAGACTTCCCCGGTACCGATCTACGAGGGCGAAGACGGCGTCATCGCGTGGATGCTCGACGGCGCCGACGCCAGCTACACGGTACCCCTGCCGGCCGACGGCGAGGCCAAGCGGGCCATCATGGACACCTACACCAAGGAACACTCAGCCGAGTACCAGGCACAGGCCTGGATCGACTTGGCCCGCAAGCTCCACGGCGAGCACCCGGAAGCCACGGATCCGGCGAACGTTGCCAGTGTCCTGATCAAGACGAGCCACCACACCCACTATGTGATTGGTTCCGGCGCCAACGATCCTCAGAAGTACGATCCCACCGCATCACGGGAGACCCTTGACCACTCCATCCCCTACATTTTCACGGTGGCCCTGCAGGACGGCGCGTGGCACCACGTTGACTCCTACTCCCCCGAGCGAGCCGGCCGCCCCGACACGGTTGAACTGTGGCACAAGGTGACCACGGAAGAAGACGCCGAGTGGACGCGCCGCTACCACTCCCTGGACATCGCCGAAAAGGCTTTCGGTGGCACGGTGGTCATCACACTGAACGATGGGACTGTCATTGAAGACTCCATCGCTGTCGCCGACGCCCACCCGCTCGGTGCCCGGCCCTTTGCCCGTGAGCAGTACATCAACAAGTTCCGCACCCTAGCCACTGGCCTGGTCGAGGACGCCGAGATCGACCGCTTCATCGAGGCAGCCGAGAACCTGCCGAACCTGGCTGCAGGGGAACTGGACCAGCTCAACATCACCGCAGCTCCCGGCGTGATCGATTTGGCAGCTGCCCCCAAGGGACTGTTCTAACATGCTGTACGCCAAGAAGACTCCCGAACAGAAGCGCCGCGATCTGCGCGCCATGCTGGTCCCCGGCGCAGCAGTGCAGTTCCCCGGCTCCTTCAACCCGCTCTCGGCCCGCCTCATCGAGGAAAAGAAGTTCGACGGCGTGTACATCTCCGGCGCGGTCCTCGCCAATGATCTGGGATTGCCGGACATTGGCATGACCACGCTGACCGAGGTGGCCACGCGCGGCGGCCAGATTGCCCGCATGACGGATCTGCCGTGCCTGATCGACGCCGACACCGGTTTTGGTGAGCCCATGAACGTGGCCCGCACCATTCAGGAGTTGGAGAATGCCGGACTGGCTGGTTGCCACATTGAGGATCAGTTCAACCCGAAGCGTTGTGGCCACCTCGACGGTAAGAACATGGTGGATCTGGACACAGCCGTCAAGCGCATAGCAGCCGCAGCCGATGCCCGCCGCGACCCCAACTTCCTGATCATGGCTAGGACCGACATCCGCGCCGTCGAGGGCCTGGCTTCCGCCATTGACCGGGCCAAGGCCCTGGTGGATGCGGGCGCAGACGCCATCTTCCCCGAAGCCATGAAGTCCGTGGCCGAATTCGAAGCCGTCTGCAAAGCCGTCAACGTGCCCGTGCTGGCAAATATGACTGAATTTGGCAAAAGCGAACTCTTTACTCGTGACGCTTTGGCGGCGGCCGGGGTTGCCATGATCATCTACCCCGTGACGTTGTTACGTAGTGCTATGGGTGCGGCCGAGCGCGTGTTGGAGGCAATTGCGGCCGATGGCACGCAGGAAGCTGCCGTTCCAGACATGCTCACGCGCGCCAGACTCTACGATCTGGTTGACTATGAGGCGTATAACCAGTTTGATACGGGTATCTTCAATTTTCAGATTCCTAGCCTGGACATTGCCACCAATAACGCGAATCTCTAATCAACAACGTCGTTTGAAGAAGGAGTGCTCACTGTGAGTGAAGAAGAAGTACGCAAGGGTCTGGCCGGCGTCATTGCCGATTACACGGCGGTTTCAAAGGTCAACCCGGAGTCAAACTCGCTGTTGTACCGCGGCTACCCCGTACAGGAACTGGCCGCCCAGAAGTCCTTCGAGGAAGTAGCCCTGCTGCTCTGGAACGGGGACCTGCCTACTCCTACTGAACTGGCGGACTTTGAGGCGTTTGAGCGTGCAAACCGCGCCCTCGATGTGCGCGTCAAGACTGCTATTGATCTCTTGCCGCTGGATTGCCACCCCATGGATGTGGGCCGCACCGCCGTCTCGGTTCTGGGCGCGGCTCATCCGCAGGCCGAGGATTCCTCTCCGGAGGCGGAGCTAGCCAAAGCCAAGTCGCTCTTCGCGCAGTTCCCGGCCGTGGTCGCTTACGATCAGCGCCGCCGTCGTAATTTGGCATTGGTGGAACCACGCGCCGATCTGAACTACTCACAAAACTTCCTGTGGATGAGCTTTGGCGAAGAAGCCGCACCGGAAGTTGTGGATGCGTTCCGCGTCTCCATGGTGCTGTACGCCGAGCACTCCTTCAACGCCTCCACGTTCACGGCCCGAGTCATCACCTCAACCCTCTCGGATCTGCATTCTGCCGTCACTGGCGCCATTGGCGCACTGAAAGGTCCGCTACACGGCGGTGCCAACGAGGCCGTCATGCACACCTTTGACGAGATCGGCATCCGCAAGGAGGAATCCCGCGAGGAAGCCGCCGCCCGCGCCAAGGCCTGGATGGAGGACGCCCTGGCACAGAAGAAGAAGGTCATGGGCTTCGGCCACCGGGTATACAAGCACGGCGATTCCCGCGTACCCACCATGAAGGGTGCGCTAGATAAGATGATCGCGTACTTCGACAGGCCGGAGATGCTGGGCCTGTACGACGGTCTGGAGCAGGCCATGGACGAGGCCAAGGCCATCAAGCCGAACCTCGACTACCCTGCGGGGCCCACGTACCACCTGATGGGTTTTGACACGGATATGTTCACTCCCATCTTCATCGCCGCCCGGATCACCGGCTGGACGGCACACATCATGGAGCAACGCGCCGCCAACTCGCTGATCCGCCCGTTGAGCGCGTACAACGGCGTTGACGAACGCCACCTGGGGTAGGCCAGGCTCGCTGCTGGGCCGCTGTGAGCGTGCTCGCGATGAGAGCGGCGCAGGAACGGCTGGGGAACGACGGCGGGAGCTCACCTTTCATGGGAAAGGTGAGCTCCCGCCGTCGTCCCCTCCCCGCGAAACGCTCCATCACCTTTCGGGCATTTTCTTCCGACGCTTCCTCACCTTTTGGGGTCTACCCCACTAACGCTTCGTCACTTCTTGCCAGGTTGCGGGTACTGTGAGGAAATATACGTGTAGCCGCCATCAAGGAGCATCGTGGAAAAGTCATCACTGAAAGCGTTGGCCAGAGAACTACTGGCTTCGGCCAAGACTAAAAACAGCGGTCGCAGTGCCCGGACTGTCTATGGCGGGCATGAGAAGGTCCTGCGTCAGACGGTGGTAGCACTGACCGCGGGAAGCTCGCTGGATGAGCATGACAATCCCGGCGAGGCAACGGTGCAGGTCCTCAGCGGCAAACTGGTGTTGCAGGCTGGCGACGTGTCATGGGAAGGCTCCCCTGGCGACCACCTCGTGGTCCCGCTGGTCCGGCACTCTGTGAATGCACTGGAAGATTGCACCTTCTTGTTGACGGTAGCCAAGCCGTAGCGCTGGGGAACTCAGCTGCCGGACGCGTCAACCGGGAGCTGTCCACGCGGAGCCGTGTGGGAGCTGGAGGCGACGGTTTCGTTGTCGTGGTTCAGCACAACGCGCCAGTGGCCTCGCTCCCCTGCTAAGAACGCCGGCAGCCAGTGAACAGCGTCAGCCCACATCTGGGCATGGGGCAAGGCTGTGCTCGGATACCACCGCGGGGCGATCTCGGAGCTTTCTTGGGGCTCGCCGTCGAACTTTCGGCACAAGAATACGGTGGTGAACATATCCCAAGCGGGCTTGGCCGGGAACACGAACTCCACGGTCCCAGCGGGAACCAGATCCATGGGATGGATGGTGAGAGAGGTTTCCTCCGCCACTTCGCGGCAGATGGCCGCCACAATACTCTCGCCCGGTTCCACGTGCCCGCCGATCCCCACAACTTTTCCGGCACCCATACCGGTCTTTTTTAGTCCGAGCAGCACTTCTTGACCGTTGCTACCCTCACGGAGCAGGAAACACAGGGTTACATCGGCGGCAGTCATGATTCCAGCCTACCTGTCAGTGCTACGAGCCGGCCCCAGAAGCCAATCCCCTAAGCCGGTCTCAGAAGCGGTTCTAGTAGTCTGTCCGGTTTTCGTTGTTCCGCCACTGATCAAACGGATCCACGGCGTTGCCGGTGCTGGGGCTCGCCTTCGCCACCGGCATTAGCGCACCGTCATTTCCGGCGTCGAAGTACTCGTAGAAGAGCGCATCATCAAAGCCAGCAGCGGCCGCATCGTGGCGGTCTGCCGCGAAGTACACACGGCCGATCCTCGCCCACAACGCGGACGCCAGGCACATGGGACAGGGCTCGCAACTGGTGTAGAGCGTGGCTCCGGTCAATTCAAAGCTGCCCACACCCTGGCAAGCATTGCGAATGGCGCTCACTTCGGCGTGGGCGGTGGGATCCAAGGTGGCGGTGACCCGGTTCAGTCCCGCAAACTCCTGCCCGTCGGCCGTCACCACAATGGCGCCAAAGGGACCACCATTGTTGAGCACATTGTCTGTGGCAAGCTTGACGGCTTTGGCCAAATACTGTTCGGCCACAGGCTGATCGGGTCCTTGCGATGCTTCCATGAGGGCTGCTCCTTGTGTGCCGAATATGCAGAGGAACCGGACCATAACTGTTCCGGCCATGATGCGCCTGCCGAATATTTCTTGTGGTCAGGCGGCAGCCAACGGACTGTTGGGCCCGCTTAGCTTGAGACTAACAACCCCGTGCCCGCTGACCAAGTTGCGCGTGAACGGCGCGTCTGCTGCACCGCAGAATCACGGAATCAGAGCACGGACGTGCTAGCTCAGACCCATAGGACAGCGCGGCATGTACGCTCGGTGTTAGAAGAACTGTTTGCTGCACCATTTTGCCTGCTACGACAATGAAGTTGGAGCATCACCATGAGCAACCCCGGCCCCTTACCCGACCCCCTGGTGGACACGGATCCGACCGTCACCGTCAACGGTACCGTGCGGCATTTTGGCCAGTCCCCCGCGCACACCACCGCATTGGAGTGGCTGCGAGTCAATGGGCTCACCGGCGCCAAGGAGGGTTGCGCCGAAGGGGAATGTGGTGTGTGTGCCATTCTGATGGCCCAGACGGATCGTGCCGGCGGAGCACGCTGGGGTGCTCTCACGTCTTGTCTGGTTCCCATGGCTGCGCTCGATGGACAGGAACTGGTAACGGCAGAAGGTCTGGGCACGCCGTCGAAGTTGCATCCCGTCCAAGCGGCCATGGCGGCAGCGGGTGGTTCCCAATGCGGTTACTGCACTCCAGGATTTGTGTGCAGCATGGCCGCGGAGTTCTACCGAAGTGACCGCCAACCTGTTTCTGGCGCGACGGCCCCGGGCGAGCCTGTGGGCGCCCATCCCGAAACCGGCCCAAACGGCTTCGACCTTCATGCCCTCAGCGGCAATTTGTGCCGATGCACCGGCTACCGCCCCATCCGCGACGCAGCTTTTTCGCTGCCCATGGCCGACGACGACGCCATCTCACGCCGTCGGCTCACCAGCGCACCAGAATTCCGGTCCACGTTTCTCGAGCGGGACGACGGAATCTTCATCCGGGCCACAACCCTGCCTCAGGCTGTAACCCTGCTGGCCGAGAACCCCGGCGCCGTGCTTGTCGCAGGAAGCACCGACTGGGGCGTGGAGGTCACCATCCGGGCCAGGCGGGCACCACTGGTCATAGCCATCGAGAGCATCCCCGAACTGAACGTCATCCACCGTGGAGACACAGAGATTGAGATTGGCGCCGCCGTACCGTTGTCACAGATTGAAGCCGTGCTCGGTGACCGGGTGCCCCTCCTGGCTCAGCTCATCCCCCAGTTCGCCTCCAGACTGATTCGCAACAGGGCAACCCTTGGCGGAAACCTTGGCACCGGCTCCCCCATTGGCGATAGCCCACCTGTCCTGCTTGCCTTGGAGGCCCAGATTGTTCTGGTCTCCGCCATGGGCGAGCGGGTCCTTCCTGTGGCGGAATATTTCACCGGCTACCGTGCCACGCTCAAGCGAGCCGATGAACTCATCAAGTCGGTTCGCATCCCGCTGCCTGGTTCCAACGCCAATGCTTTTCATAAGATCACCAAACGGCGTTTTGATGACATTTCCAGTGTTGCCGTGGCCTTCAGTCTCCAGATCGATGAGGGTGTCATTACGACGGCGAGGATTGGCTTGG
Organism: Arthrobacter sp. N199823; assembly: GCF_002929705.1. Lineage (GTDB taxonomy): Bacteria > Actinomycetota > Actinomycetes > Actinomycetales > Micrococcaceae > Specibacter. The sequence continues at coordinate 14,843 of NZ_PJIN01000009.1, read as the reverse complement.
GCGGTGTGGCGCCAACCCCGCTTCGAGCACGTGCCACGGAGGCTGTCCTCACCGGGCAGCTGTGGAATCGTGAAACGGTCAGGCACGCCGCCGCAACACTGGAGAGCGAAGGAACCCCCATGGACGATCACCGGGCCAGCTCGCGCTACCGGACGCTCATGCTCTCCGGCGCCTTGCTCAAACTGTATGCACAAAACAGTGCCTCACCGGAGGTATCATCATGAGCTCACTTTCACACCGCCTCAGAGACCCCATCGTAGGCCAGCCGGTACCTCACGAAAGTGCTCGACTGCATGTCACCGGCCAGGCCCTCTATACCGACGATATTGCCGCCCGTACCCCGGATGCACTCACAGCTTGGCCCGTACAGTCACCGCACGCACATGCGAGAATACGCTCCATTGACTCCGCGGCGGCGCTGGCTCTTCCGGGAGTTGTCCGAGTGCTCACGGCAGTGGATGTGCCAGGCGTCAATGACTGCGGAGGCAAGGGCGATGAACCGCTCTTTCCGGCCGAGGCCATGTTCCACGGCCATGCAGTGGCCTGGGTGCTGGCCGAGAATCAGGACACGGCCCGTGCCGGTGCCGCGGCCGTCACTGTTGACTATGAGGTATTGCCCTCACTTATCTCGGTGCGCGACGCCATCGCTGCAGGCTCTTTCCAAGGTACGCCCAAAACCGTCAGTCGCGGTGATGCTCGGGCTGCTCTTGCCACCGCGCACAGGGTGCTCGCCGGTGTCACTGAGTTTTCCGGTCAAGAACACTTCTACTTGGAGACGCAGGCTGCGTTGGCCACCGTGGACGAGGGCGGCCAGCTTTTCGTGCAAAGCAGCACTCAGCACCCCTCGGAAACACAGGAAATTCTGGCTCATGTACTGAACCGCCCGCACCACGAGGTCACCGTGCAGAGTCTGCGCATGGGTGGCGGCTTCGGCGGTAAGGAAATGCAATCCCATGGATTTGCGGCCATTGCTGCTCTAGGCACTCTCCTCACTGGCCGCCCCGTACGGGTGCGCCTAAACCGCACTCTGGATATGACCATGACCGGCAAACGGCACGGATTCCACACCACCTGGGAAGTGGGCTTTTCCGAGGATGGGACGTTGCTGGCCTTGAAGGCCCAACTCACCTCGGATGGAGGCTGGTGTTTGGACTTGTCCGAGGCCGTGCTGGCCCGTGCGCTCTGCCATGTGGACAACGCCTATTTCATCCCGAATGTGGAAGTCCAAGGCCGTGTGGCCCGGTCCAACAAAACCTCTCAAACTGCGTTCCGCGGATTTGGCGGACCACAAGGTATGTTGCTGATCGAGGACATTCTTGGCCGCAGCGCCCCGTTATTGGGTCTGACACCTGAACAGTTGCGCCGGAAAAACTTCTACCGAGAAGGGCAAAACACGCCCTACGGTATGCCTGTCCGCCAGGCCGACCGAATCGCTACCGTGTGGAATCAGGTATTTGAACGTAGCGACTTCGCCGCGCGCCGCAAGGAGATTGACGCGTTCAACACCGTTAACACCGATCAAAAACGCGGTCTGGTTATCACGCCGGTAAAGTTTGGCATCTCCTTCAACTTGGTGGCGTTCAATCAGGCGGGCGCCTTGGTGCATGTCTACAAAGACGGCTCGGTCCTCATCAACCACGGTGGCACGGAGATGGGTCAGGGCCTGCACACAAAGATGCTGCAGGTAGCCGCCACGGCATTGGGTGTCCCGCTGTCCTCGGTCCGCCTTGCCCCCACACGCACAGACAAGGTGCCCAACACCTCGGCCACCGCGGCCAGTTCGGGCTCAGACCTCAATGGCGGGGCAGTGAAAAACGCCTGCGAACAGATCGTGGAGCGGCTTTCCGTGGTGGCCGGCGGCATGCTGGGCGCTTCATCCCACGATGTCCGTATTTCCCAGGGAACGGTGACCGCGCTGGGCGTCAAGAACAAGAGCTTCCCCTTTTCTGAGGTGGTCATGGCGGCGTACATGCAGCGGGTCCAGTTGTGGGCTGCCGGCTTTTATCGGACTGAAGGGCTGCATTGGAACGCTGAAACCATGCAAGGAGAGCCCTTCAAATACTTTGCCTGCGGTGCCGCCGTGGCCGAGGTGGAAGTGGATGGCTTCACCGGCGCCTATTCCCAACGCCGGGTGGATATTGTCCACGACGCTGGGGAATCCCTCTCCCCGATCGTTGATATTGGCCAGATTGAAGGTGGCTACGTTCAAGGTGCGGGTTGGTTGACGTTGGAAGATCTCCGGTGGGACGAAGGCACCGGCCCAACTCGCGGCCGGCTCCTGACACAGTCAGCCAGTACGTACAAGCTGCCGAGCTTCTCGGAGATGCCGGAAATATTTAACGTACATTTGCTGGAGCACGCCGAAGAAGAGGGCGCTGTGTACGGGTCCAAGGCCGTTGGGGAGCCACCCTTCATGCTGGCCTTCAGCGTGCGTGAAGCCCTTCGTGCCGCCGTTGCTGCCTTTGGCCCGGCGGGGCGTAGCGTCACGCTGGCGTCCCCGGCAACACCGGAAGCTGTTTTCTGGGCCGTCCAAGAATCGCGCGAAGCAGCCACCGAAGCTGCGGCGCAAACGCCGGATCCTTTTTCTACCGAAGCTGCCACAGCCATTCCCAGGCCCGCAATAGTGGAGCCGTAGCCGTGGACTGGCTGGAAGCGGTTACGCTGCTGCGAGAACACCATGAAACTGCTGTCCTGGCCACCCTGGCCCAGATACGCGGTCATTCACCCCGCGAGACCGGGGCCAAGATGGTTATTTCCGTTCAGGACTCGTGGGGAACGGTGGGTGGCGGGAACTTTGAGGCGGAGGTGATTGACCGCGCCCGGGAACTCATCGCCACCGGACAGAGAACGTCGGAGCTGATGACCTTTGCGCTTAACGACAAACTGGCCACCCGCCATGGGGTGCAGTGCTGCGGCGGGGAAGTCAGTGTCCTCCTGGAGGTACTTGGCGCCCGGCGGACAGTGGCCATCTTCGGCATGGGCCACGTGGGATACGAGATCGCGCACATTATGGCCAGACTTCCCGTAGACCTGGTGCTCACCGATTCCCGCCCGGACGCGGTCACCCCGGAACGGATGCGGCCTTTGCTTGAAGGCCAGGCCGCGGTGAGCGTTCATCACGCGCCAGCCCCAGAGGTAGTCCTGCGTGAGCTTCCGCAGGGGGCCTTCATTCTTGTGCTCACGCATGATCATGCCGAGGACCTGATTCTTTGCGAGGCTGCACTGCGGTCCCAGCCGTCCTATATTGGGCTGATCGGCTCCCACAGCAAATGGCAGCGATTTTGCAAAAGGCTCCGCGAAGAGGGCCACGATGGAGAGCAGATCAGCCGCATTACAAGCCCCATCGGCTTACCCTCCATCACGGGCAAGGATCCGGCGAGCATTGCCATTGCCGTTGCCGCGGATCTGACCATCCGCTGGGAGTCACTCCAGGGCTGAAATTGCCGCCCAGGTGCCCCAATCTCAACTCCGGAGACTGAGTCAGTACGCTGTGGATCCAGTTACGCGTCCAGGCTGGCCGGCTTGGCATTCACGGGGATTACCCGAGGGCGCGGGGGTGCGCGGCGGCATACACTTCACGCAAGGTCTCAGCCGTGACCAGCGTGTAAACCTGCGTTGTGGTCACCGAGGCGTGACCCAAGAGTTCCTGAACAACACGCACATCGGCCCCACCTTCTAGTAAGTGGGTGGCAAATGAATGGCGCAGCGTGTGGGGTGAGACTTCAACATCCACCTGAGCCTTTTCGGCGACGGTTTTTAGAATGGTCCACACGCTTTGGCGGCTGATCCGCCCGCCTCGAGCATTGAGGAACAAGGCAGGTGTTCCCTTGCCTTTGGCCACCAGCGCAGGCCTCCCCCGGACCAGATAGGCTTCCAAGGCTCGCAGGGCGTAGGAGCCGATAGGTACTATCCGTTCCTTGGAACCCTTGCCGAACAAGCGCACCAGCGAGGGTCCGTCCTCGGATTCGGCGGGAAGCACCAGATCATCCACGTCGAGCCCCACGGCTTCGCTGATGCGGGCGCCTGTGGAGTACAAGAACTCCAACATGGCCGCGTCCCGTAGACCGGTAGGGGTCTCGGATCCGGCTGCTTCAAGGATGCGGGTGACATCGTGCACACTGATGGCTTTAGGGAGCCTGCGGCCAGCCTGCGGCGGGTGAATGTCGGTGGCTGGATCGGCGGTACTGATGCCCTCCAGCGCCCAAAATTTGTGGAGTCCGCGCACCGACACAACAGTGCGTGCCACGGAGCGCAGCCCCAGCGCCGATCCCCCATCGGCGCCGTCGGACAGGCCCTGAGAAAACTCACTGATATGGCGGCGCGTTATCTGCTCCACCTGGGTAATTCCGGCCGCTTGCAGGAATAGTCCATAGCGGCGCAGATCGCGCTCATACGCTTGCAAGGTGTTTGGAGCCAGACCGCGCTCCACGCTTACATGCAACAAATAGTCGTGGATGAGCCGCTCCACCTCTGAAGAGACTGGCAGAGGCGGCGCACCAGTTGGTGCGAGCGAGGTCACTGGCCGCGCTGGGCTGGATGTTCCGGCCACGGCGCGTTAGCATCGCGCAGCTGGCTGAACCCGTTGCGGGAGGCCTGAGCTGCCGCCAAAATACCGACGACGGCGGACGGGTTGTGTATGCGGCCGCTCAGAACCGCGTCTGCAGCCTCGTCCACGTCGACCCAAGCGAAGGTTATTTCAGCTTCCTCGTCGGTGCGCACATGGCGTTCGTTCTCTGGAACCTCGGAAAGCCCGCGGGCCAGGTAGATCCTGATCGCCTCGCTGGATGATCCAGGGGTAGTGAAATAGTCGGTGAGCACGTGCCATTGGGCTGCTACGAGGTCTGCCTCTTCGGCCAGCTCGCGGGCAGCGCCAACAACAAAGTTCTCACCCTCAATATCCAGCAGCCCGGCGGGGATCTCCCACAGGACCATTTGCACTGGATGCCGGTACTGGCTCAACAGCAGTACCTGGTTCTGCTCGTTGAGCACCACAACTGCCACGGCCCCGGGATGGGCCATGTAGTCGCGAGTGATAGGTTCTGCCTCAGGGGTGAGGCTGAACGTATCCGAGACGATGTCCCAAATGCGCCCTTGGTACACCGTCGAGGAGGACTGCAAGGTGCGTTGGCTAAACGTGTCCGCCAAAGTTCCGGAGTCCTGCCCCGTTGACGGTGTACCAAGGTTTGTCACTTAGACCTCCAGCAGCCGGGTGGCGTTCTGCCGGTTCAAAGCGGCGGCAATCAGGCCAGCAAACAGGGCGTGCGGCCGGGTGGGGCGCGAGCTCAGTTCCGGGTGTGCCTGAGTGGAGACGTAGTACGGGTGAACGTCTGCAGGCAGCTCCACAAATTCAACAAGCTTGCCATCGGGTGAGGTTCCGGAGAACACCAACCCGGCAGCAGCGATCTGCTCCCGGTACTTGTTGTTGACTTCGTAGCGGTGACGGTGACGTTCGGAGACGTCAGTGGTTCCGTACGTTGTTGCAACAACGGAGCCTTCCGTGAGCACGGCCGGGTAGAGACCCAGGCGCATGGTGCCGCCAAGATCGCCCTTGCCGGCCACAATGTCCTGCTGCTCTTCCATGGTGGCAATGACGGGGTAGGTGGGGTTGTCGTCAAACTCCGAGGAGGATGCGCCTTCCAGACCAACCACGTTGCGGGCATACTCGATAACCATGCTTTGCAGACCAAGGCACAGTCCCAGTGTGGGAATCTGGTTTTCGCGGGCAAACTTCAAAGCACCCAGTTTGCCTTCCAAACCACGGATACCGAAGCCACCGGGAACGCAGATGGCGTCAACGTCAGCCAATGCGTTCTTGGCGCCAGCTTCCGTAGCGCATTCATCTGACGGGACCCAGCGGATCTTCACGCGTGCAGCATTGGCGAAACCGCCGGCGCGCAGCGCTTCGGTCACGGAGAGGTAGGCATCCGGCAGATCGATGTACTTGCCAACCAGGGCAACTTCAACGTGGTGAGCCGGGTTGTGAACAACCTCAAGGAGCTTGTCCCACTTGGTCCAGTCAACATCCTTGAAGGACAGGCCCAGGGCCCGCACAATGTAGGAATCCAGGCCCTGCGAGTGAAGGGTCTTGGGAATGTCGTAAATGCTGGGAGCATCGGGGCAACCGATGACTGCTTCAACGTCAACGTCGCAGGCACGGCCAATTTTGACGTGCATGGCCTCGGGCAAGACCCGGTCCGAGCGAAGGATGAGAGCGTCGGGCTGAATACCCAAGGAGCGCAGCGCGGCAACTGAGTGCTGCGTGGGCTTGGTCTTGAGTTCGTGAGACGGGCCAATATAGGGAACCAGGGAAACATGTGCAAAGAACACATTGTTGCGGCCCACGTCTTGGCGTACCTGGCGGGCGGACTCCATGAACGGCTGGGACTCGATGTCGCCTACCGTGCCACCAATCTCGGTGATGATGACATCAGGCGGGTTGGCGCCTTCAGCGGGCAAGCGCATGCGGCGCTTGATTTCATCGGTGATGTGCGGGATGACCTGGACGGTATCGCCCAAGTACTCTCCGCGGCGTTCCTTTGCGATGACTGTGGAGTAGACCTGACCAGTTGTAACGTTGGCAGATCCTTCCAAGTTTTCATCGAGGAAGCGCTCGTAATGGCCAATGTCCAGGTCGGTTTCGGCGCCATCGTCTGTGACGAAGACTTCACCGTGCTGGAAGGGATTCATTGTGCCAGGATCCACGTTGAGATAGGGATCGAGTTTCTGCATTGTGACCGACAGGCCGCGTGCACGCAGCAGATGGCCGAGGCTTGAAGCCGTCAGCCCTTTGCCGAGCGAGGACGCGACTCCGCCAGTGACGAAGATGTGTTTGGTCGTCTTGGACTGACCACTGAACCGGGAATTTGATCGTTGCACCACGGAATTCGAGCCTATCATCTAATGAGCCAATATGCGTTCGCGAACGGCAGGCAATCTCTGCGCTGCCACCCCCTGGTTCTACCCTGCTGAGCGTGCGCCCTGAGCCAAAAGTTCCTTGGCGTGGGCTTGTGCAGTGGCTGAATCCTCCTGCCCTGCAAGCATTCGCGCCAATTCCACCACCCGTTCCTCGTAGTTCAAAAGCCGGACATTACTGGTGGTTATTCCTGTTGAGTTTTTGCTCACAGAACTCTTGGTGACCAGAATATGTTGGTCGGCAAACGCTGCGACCTGGGGCAAGTGCGTCACCACAAGCACCTGCACGTGTTCGGCCAACATGGCGAGCCTACGGCCAATTTCCACGGCGGCCTTGCCTCCTACCCCGGAGTCAACTTCGTCAAAGACAAAGGTGGGCACAGGATCCACGGCGGCCAGCACTACTTCCAGCGCCAGCATCACACGGGAAAGCTCACCGCCGGAGGCTCCCTTGCCCAAAGGGCGCGGGAGGGCGCCGGCGTGGGGCGCCAATAGGAAGGCAATGTCATCCTCGCCGTGGATGCTGCGTTCAGTAGCGGTGATCTCAATAACCAGCCTGGCATCAGGCATGGCAAGAGCTTTCAGCTCTGCACTGACGGCCTTGGCAAGCTTCTCGGCGGCCTTGCGCCGTAGTGCGCTAACTTCGCCAGCAAGGGTGCCCAGCTGCGCCAAGGCAGCCACCTCTTCAGCGTCGAGGGCATCGATCCGGCCACTGTCGTCACTAAGTTCAGTCAATCGCACCCGGGCAGCGTCGGCCCAGATAATCACTTCATCAATGCTGGGAGCATATTTGCGCACCAAAACAGCCAGTTCCCCGCGGCGGTCTTCTACCTCAGCCAAACGGCCCGGCCCCTCGGAGTCCAGCGAGGTGGCATAGCTGGCCAGATCCCTGGCGATATCGGCCAGCAAATAACCCACCTCGGAGAGGCGCTTGGTGGTTTGAGCCAATTCCTCATCGGCCTCCGCCACCGCTTCCACCAACCGTTTGGCGTTATCCACCAGGGTTGCCGCGTCTAAACCGTCACCGTAATCGGCAGCACTGAGCGCCTCATGCGCACTCAGCGTCGCCTTACGCAGTTCCTCCACATTCCCCAGCTTGACGGCCTGGGCCTTGAGAAGTTCATCCTCAGCATCAAGAGGCGCCACAGCGTCAATCTCTGCCAGTGCGGTAGTCAACGATTCGGCTTCACGCAGGCGTTCCCGGCTGGCTGAGCGCAACTCCTGCAATTCGCTCTGGATGGCCCGCCAGCGTTCAAAAACACCCCTGTAGCTGCGCATTTTAGCGGCGAAACCTTTGTTGGCCTCGGCCGCAAACTTATCCAACGCAATGCGTTGAGCGGACGGGTTTTTCAAGCGAATCTGGTCCGACTGCCCATGCACAGCAACGAGGGCATCGCCGATCTCGTTGAGCACGCCAATGGGTGCGCTGCGACCCCCAACATGCGCACGGCTACGCCCATCGGCATTGACGGTGCGCGCCAGAATCAGCTGCGCACCGCCATCGAACTCGTCAATTTCGGCACCGGCCTCCAGTGCCCGCAACAGTACCGGATGCCCTGCTGGCAGAGTCACTGTGGCCTCCGCGGAAGCTGTTTTGGCGCCATTGCGCACAGCCCCGGCATCTGCCCTGTTTCCCAGCAGAAGTCCGACGGCGGTCACCACCATGGTCTTTCCGGCACCGGTTTCACCGCTGACAACGCTCAAGCCAGGCCCCAGCGGAAGGGTGGATTCGGAGATGACGCCGAGGTCGCGAATGCGAATTTCTTCAATCATGGGCGGTCCTGATCATAGAATCCGGTGGTCCCCGAATAGCTGGTTTCATGGGGCGGGAGCATCAGATCCGGAACCTGTGGGACGTGGCCCGCGGGTGGCCCTTCCAACGGAAACTTCGGCTTGGGCGTTTTGATGATAGGCAGCTGGGACGTGGGTGCTGGCGACTCGTCCAGCGTGGGCCCACGCCAGCCTTGCACGGGCAGTTCAAACTTACGCACCAGGCGTTCGGAGAACGTGGACTGCTGGGTCCGGGCCAGCTTGACCGGCTTGGGTGAACGGGTGACCTCGATGCGGGCCCCGGGCAGTAGATCCACGGTGCGCCGACCATCACACCAGATGACACCATAGGCGCCATTGCGGCTCAACACTTCAACAGCCAGCATGGACGTGGGCGCAACCACCAAGGGCTTGGCAAACAATGCGTGGGCACTGATGGGCACCATCAACAAGGCTTCCACGCCGGGCCACACCACGGGGCCACCGGCCGAAAAGGCATAGGCAGTAGAGCCTGTGGGGGTGGCCATGACCACTCCGTCGCAGCCGTAGGAGGTTAGGGGCCGGCCGTCCACTTCGGTGACGACTTCAATCATGCGTTCTCGGTTGCCTTTTTCCAGGGCAACCTCGTTGAGCGCCCAGGTGTGCGCAACCACCTTGCCGGCAACCTTGACAATAACGTCTAGGCACATGCGTTCTTCCACGGAATACCGGCGCTGAACCACGGCCGAGACGGTTTGGATGAGCTCTTCGCGTTCGCTCTCAGCCAGGAATCCCACATGGCCCAAGTTGACCCCGAGCAGGGGAACATCGTAATCACGGACCAGCTCGGCTGCCCGCAAGATGGTGCCATCGCCGCCCAGAACCATGACCAGTTCAATGTCCGCCAACGTGACATCCCGGTCAAGGATCTCCATGTTGACGCTGGAAACACCCAAGTACCCTGTCATATCGGCCAGTTCGTCGGCGTACATGACGGGAACAATACTGTTTGCATGAAGTTCCACGCACGCCTCGAGGGCTGCCAGCATCGACTCTTCACGGCCAGTATGGGCCAGAATCAAGACGCGCCGTGTCATGTGCTGTTTCCTCATCACGTTGTAGCAGGAGAACTTATTACTGAACTACTTGCTGCCAGCCCCTTGAGCATCGGGCCACAGTTGGGCCAGCAGCGTCTGAACTGCCAGCTCTTGTTCTTCGATCTTAGGCGCAGGCCCTGACACTTCACGGCTAGCCAGGAGAAAATACTCAACATTACCCTCTTGGCCGGGCAGGGAACTGGTGCCAATGCCGTGCAGACGCAGTCCGTTCGCGACGGCGGACTCGGCAACCAGGGCGACTGCCCGGCGTCGTTCATTCTCGCTGCTGACAACACCTGTGCGGGCCAAGCGGTCCTTGCCCACCTCAAACTGGGGCTTGACCATGAGCAGCAGCTCACCGCCCTCCTTGGTTGCCAAGGCCAAGGGGCCCATGACCTTCGTCAGGGAGATGAAGGACAGGTCACAAACTGTGAGGTCTGCGGCACCACCCATGTCCTCGGGGTGCATGTAGCGAATGTTGAGGCCCTCGTAGACTTCCACACGAGGATCGTTGCGCAGGGACTCAACTAGCTGTCCGTGCCCCACATCCACGGCAGCGACCTTGGCCGCACCGTTGCGCAGCAAAACGTCAGTGAAGCCACCTGTTGAGGCTCCTGCGTCAAAGCAGCGCTTGCCGGCAATGCTGACCTGCGGGAAGTGCGCCAGGGCACCAGCTAGTTTGTGGCCGGCGCGGGAGACGTAGTCCTCTTCCGTCCCGGGGGCCAGCTCCAGCAGCATCAGCTCCGTGACAGAGTGCGCGGCCTTGGCTGAGGTGATGCCATTAACGCTGACCCGGCCAGCCTTGATGAACGTGGCGGCCATGGTCCGTGACTGGGCAAGGCCGCGGTTGACCAGTTCTTGGTCCAATCGGGTCATGGGGATACTCCTTTGAGTGCGGCGGAGGGGTCGGCGTTGAGTTCGCTTTCCAGCCCCACTAAGACGGTGGCGTATAGCTCTTTGTGGTCCCCCACCGGGAGCTGGCCAGCCTGAGCGGCCAGCTCCACCATCGAGTCAACGCCGGGATCGCCGGTGGGCTGGGACGCTGCGATTATTTCTTCGTTCATAGGAAGGTGCTGTGCCAGGTGATGACTGGCGTGGTTGCCGCATCCGCTTGGGGCACTGCAGCCCACCACGCGGCACACGCGGCCCGCCACGCATCTGGATCGTCGGTCGTGCCTGCAATGTGAACGGTGTCCACGGACTCGCCGTCACTGCCACGCGTGACGGTCGCGGCAGCGGCACCACAGGTGACTGTTGCGCCGTCGAACTCAATGTCCGGGTAGGCGCTGTACAGCTCCTTCAGCGTAGGGATGATGAACGTGGGCCGCTCAGCTGTGCAAGCGCGCAGCGCAGTTTCGCCCGAATCCACACCCGTCAGGACTAGGGCCGTGGCCATTCCTGCGTTGTTGCCGCCCAGAATGTCGGTGTCCAGTCGGTCACCCACCACCAGGGGCGCCTTGGCACCCAAACGATTGGCGGCTGTATGGAACAGGGGCGCTTCAGGCTTGCCAGCAACCATCGGATCAAATCCGACGGCGGCGCGCACCGCTGCGACCAAGGTCCCGTTACCGGGAGCGATCCCCCTGTCGCGGGGAATGGTCATGTCAGTGTTGGTGGCAATCCATGCCGCACCGCCCTTGATCGCGAAAGTTGCCTCAGCGAGATCCACCCAGCCAAGAGCAGGGTCAAAACCTTGGATCACCACGTCCGGGGCGTCCTGGGCACTGGCAACAACCTTCATGCCAAGGTCCAGTACTTCCTGCGCGAGTGCTGCACTGCCGGTGACAAGCACCTTGGAGCCTGCAGGAAACTTCGTGGCCAAGAGGGCAGCGCCCGCCTGGGCGGAACTGACCACTTGGTCATCGTCGGCAGGAGCGCCCAAGTCGCGTAAATGTGCAGCGACCTGCGCTGGCGTACGTGAGGCGTTATTCGTCACGTACGCCAGCTTGACGTTCTTCTCGGCAAGGCCGTTCAGAGCGTCAATAGCACCGGGGATAGCGGCCGGACCGGCGTAAACCACGCCGTCCAGATCCGCCAGCACCGCATCAAATGCAGTCAGCAAGATATCAGCGCTCACTGCTGCGCTCGTCGGAATCCTCGCCTTCAGCGGCGTTCAATTCATCTGACTCCACGCTGTCAGCGTCTGATTCAGCATCATCCGACTCGAAGTAGGAAGACTGAGCGTCATCCACGTTCGGCTCGTCCTGCTGCTCAACGTCGGCATCATCGGTGGTGAGCTCAGCGCTCTCCAATTTGGCGGCGTCGTCCATGACCGGCGCGGTGGCCGGCTCCATGACGTCAGCAACGCGTACACGGGCACGAGGGGAATCCAAGGGGATCTCCTCATCGTCACCGAGATCCATGATGATCTGGTCGAAACCTTCATCGAGGCCCAGGGCCTCCTCGGCAACGAGTGCCTGGTGCTCCCACTTCTTGGCCTCGGCCTTACGACCGGCGGCACGCAGCACCATGCCGTAAGCGCGGAACAGGCGGGGGCTGTAGGAGAAGGCGCGGTTCATGTCGAGCTGCGGGATTTCCAGGGCAGACAGAGCCGCGTCCATCTCACCAAGGTCTCCACGAGCACCGGATTCAACAATGGCCAACTCCACCTTGCCGGCGGTGTCCAAAGTTTCAGCATCCTCTGACTTGATCAAGTCAATGGCGCGGTCGGGGCGGCCCAAACCGCGTTCGCAGTCCGCCATGAGGGGCAGGTGAGCGTTGGAACCACTGATGCGACGGTAGGTGCGCAGTTCGCGCAGCGCCTCGCCGTACTTGCCGGCTGCATACGCAGTCATGGCAACGGCTTCACGGACGCAGGCCAAACGGCCACCGCGACGGCTTGCTGCAAGAGCGTGCTCGAAGGCCAGCTCCGGCTCGATGTCGATCAAACGGCCAGCCATGACCAAGTGCTTGGAAACCCATTCGTTGTTGCGCGAATCCAAGATGCGAAGCTGGGCGCGAGTTACCTTGTCCAGCTCTTCACCGGTGACATCGGGATCGATGTGAGGTGAACGGTCGCGGTCCGGGCGGTTGGAGCTGCGCAGGTCACCTGCGTTGCGCTCGGGCGCAACACGGGGTCCACGGTTTTCGCGATCACCGAATGACGGCCGGTCATTGACGCGAGCCGGACGGTCGCCACTGGGGCGTCCACCCTGGCCGCCGCGGTTATCGCGGTCACCGAATGACGGGCGGTCGTTGCTACGTGCCGGGCGATCACCGTAAGGACGGTCGCCACCTGAACGAGCGGGGCGGTCGTCGCGGTTGCCATATGAGGGACGCGAATCGCGGTCACCATAGGAGGGACGGTCGCCACTGGGGCGTCCACCCTGAGCACCGCGGTTGTCACGGTCACCGAATGACGGGCGGTCGTTGCTACGTGCCGGACGGTCGCCGTAAGGACGGTCGCCACCTGAACGAGCGGGGCGGTCACCATATGACGGGCGGTCACCGCTAGGGCGTCCACCCTGAGCACCGCGGTTGTCACGGTCACCGAATGAAGGGCGGTCGTTGCTACGTGCCGGACGGTCACCGTAGGGACGGTCGCCACCTGAACGAGCGGGGCGGTCACCGTAGGGACGGTCGCCACCTGAACGAGCGGGGCGGTCACCGTATGACGGGCGGTCACCGCTAGGGCGTCCACCCTGAGCACCGCGGTTATCGCGGTCACCGAATGCGGGGCGGTCGTTGCTACGTGCCGGACGGTCACCATATGACGGGCGGTCGCCACTAGGGCGTCCACCCTGGCCACCGCGGTTATCACGGTCACCGAAAGGCTTGCGGTCTTCACGACGTCCGTTGACCATGGGACGGTCGGCGCCACGGTTGTCACGGTCGCCATATGACGGGCGGTCGTTGCTGCGTGCGGGACGGTCGCCACCTGAACGAGCGGGACGGTCACCGTATGAAGGGCGATCGTTGCTGCGAGCCGGGCGGTCACCCTGGCCACCGCGGTTATCGCGATCGCCGACGGGACGGCCGTTGTTGCCGCCACGCTCGTTGTACGGGCGCGCCGGTTGGCGGTCGCTAGTCGGGGGGCGATCAGAGTAGGGCCGGTTGCCTGCACCCTTGTTGTCGCTTCCGCGTGAATTGTCCTCGCGCTTACCTTCGTACTGCTCAGCCATGCCGACTCCTAAACCTTCGAGCGCACTAACTGGCACAGTAACAGCCGCTCTTCACTATTGAAATTCTACGAAAAATCCTTGGACCACTTGGTCCATCCTCTAGTCTAGTCGAGATGAACGGCTCCACCCATGAATCTGGCGTATCTGGACAAGATGAGTGACCAATCACAAGTAAACGCGTTCACTGAATCGCTTTGCTGATCGACCACTTGCTCCCAGCTGATCGTTACGCGCGTCATGCTTTCATTTGCGGCTTCAAACTTTACGTCCACGTCGTTGGAACCCACGTTCTCGTCACCAAGAGTCCAATGGAATCTAATAAGTCCCGGCGAATCCCACTCTTGAATCTCCGCCCAAATCACTTCCTCGCCATCCTCCGACTCTTCCACCAAATGGTCACGCAAGATGGCGACGTGGCTACCTTCCCCAAACACACTCTGTTCCACAACAGGCCACCAAAGATGGACGGAATCAGAGAAACCGTCGAACGCCTGATCAACTGGAACGTCAATAGTGACTGACTGCTCAAACGGATCGGCCTCACGTGGCGCAACATAGTCCGGCTCAGGGGTGTGGGAAAAAAGATTGTGCATCAGGCAACCTTACTCTTCAAGTAAGGCAAGGACCCGCCCCACCGCCTTATGGAGATCCTTAAACCCCTGCAGGTCCAAGCGAATGACGGCCGAGGGCTCATCCACGCCTTTGACGACGCCGGATACATAGATGGGTTGCTGATCCTGAGTTGCATTGGCTTGCTTGGATACAGACGATGTGGTTCTGGCTGTTAAAGAGTTGTGGCTACCCTGGTTGGGGTGGCCGTGTGTGGTGTGGGTTGTTAAATGCGGGGAGGCCCCACACCGTGTTTGGTGTGGGGCCTCGACCCTTTTTTTTACGTGTTGTCCGGCGGTGTCCTACTCTCCCACATCCTCACGAATGCAGTACCATCGGCGCTGTGGGTCTTAGC
>NZ_PJIN01000058.1 GCF_002929705.1 Arthrobacter sp. N199823 | reverse complement strand
CCGCCCCCACCCCCTGCGCATGCTCAGCCGGCGTCAACCGGACAGCCACCGTTCTGGTCCGCTCCCCACGCGGGCCCGGCGACTCCCCAACAGGAGTGATCGGCTCATGGCCGGCAGTCGCCGGCACCGAATCCGGGACGGGAGCCGGCTGCCTTAGAAGGCTGAACCAGCGGGACGAGTCAGCCATGACGAGCTCCTTCCGACGGGGAACCCGCGGAAGCCGCCAACCGCGTAGCGGTGGCCGCCCCGCAGGGCAAGGGATTGCTGGAACGAGGAGGTCGCGCAGCGACCGTAGCGTTACGGCAATCATACCTTGCATCGACCGTGGGTGGTCCGACAGCGGAGGAACAGAACCCACCCGCGGTCAGGGGTTTTGGGTGGGTGGAGAGGCGAGCTCTGCGAGACCGGAACCCACCCAAAACGTGGGCCGCAGGCACACACCGGGACCCGTCCAGGGTCCCGCAGACCAACCCAGCTTTAAGCACCTGCAGAAGAGCCGCTGCCGCAGATCCCGACGGGGCAACTGACCCATCACCTCGAGCAAGCCAGAGAACTTTCTGGGAGCTCACCTGGCGCCACTCACCGAAAGAAATTCCGAGGGAGGAGTCTCGAGAGGGGGGCCAGGGACACTAGCGGAGTGTGCTGCGCACACACAGGAACTCAT
>NZ_PJIN01000057.1 GCF_002929705.1 Arthrobacter sp. N199823 | reverse complement strand
AGCGATGTCCACGGAAAAAACCACGCCCAACAAGGGTCCTTTGGCCAACACCTGCTCGGACTGGATCTCATGCTGGGCTGCGGGGACATCGTGCGCATGTCCCCGGAGACCACCCCGGACGGCTTTTGGGCGACGGTGGGAGGAATGGGCCTGACCGGAATCATTGTCTCCGCAACAATCCAGCTCCAACGCCTGGAAACGTCATACCTGATGGTGGAACGTGGGAAAACAAGAACTCTGGACGAATCCATGGACCTCATCGCCGCCTCGACGCAAACACCATCCCACGCCGTCGCCTGGATAGACGCAACCCACCACCAGCTGCGCGGATTGGTGGACATCAGCACCCCGGCAACAGCAGGGATGCTGCCCGCAGCTTTGCAGGGAACGCCGATGTCACCACACGGGCCCACGATGCGCAGCATGGCCTCCTTCCCAGGCCAAGGCATCATAAACCGCCGAAGCGTTGCTGCTGCCAACGCAGTGCGCTGGACGTTTCCCGGCAATAACGGTCCCAAAATAGTTCACTTCACCACGGCGCTGAACACCTTGGACGGAGCTGATTTCTGGCCGGCAGCGTTCGGAAGGCAGGGCCTAATCCAATACCAATTCTCAGTACCAGCCAACGGCCGGCATGTTCTCCAGCGAGTTTTGGAAGATCTCCAGAG
>NZ_PJIN01000056.1 GCF_002929705.1 Arthrobacter sp. N199823 | reverse complement strand
TCGCCCTTGGTGAGGGTGCCGGTCTTGTCGAAGAGGACGACGTCGATGGTCCGCATCCGCTCAAGCGCCATGCGGTTCTTGATCAACACGCCGGCCCTGGCTGCACGTTCGGTGGAGATGGCGATGACCAAGGGGATGGCCAGACCCAGTGCGTGGGGGCAGGCAATCACCAACACGGTCACGGTGCGGGTCACAGCATCCGGAACGCTGCCCAACAGTGACCAGACAATGAACGTGATGACGCCGGCACCGGCGGCAAAGTAGAACAGGAACGCTGCAGCGCGGTCTGCCAGGGCCTGGGCTCGGGAGGTGGATGACTGCGCTTCCGCCACAAGCCGCTGAATTCCTGCCAGAGCGGTGTCGTCGCCGACAGCTGTGACTTTGACCCGCAAGGAGTTGTCGGTGGCGACGGTCCCGGCCACCACCGGGTCCCCGACCGTGCGGGGGACTGTTTTGGATTCCC
Organism: Arthrobacter sp. N199823; assembly: GCF_002929705.1. Taxonomy (GTDB): domain Bacteria; phylum Actinomycetota; class Actinomycetes; order Actinomycetales; family Micrococcaceae; genus Specibacter. The sequence goes on along the minus strand of NZ_PJIN01000056.1, from coordinate 214 downwards.
CGGTGATCATGGATTCATCGATTTCGGCGGTGCCTTCGGTGATGGTGCCATCCGCCGGCATGCGGGCTCCCGAGCGGACCAGAACCACATCATCGGCTTTCAGTTCGGCGACGATGATGGTCTCGGTGCCGCCATCGATGACCCGCTCCGCTTCATCGGGCAGCAATGCGGCCAGTGCATCGAGTGCGCCGCGGGCTGAGCCGAGGGCCCGCAT
>NZ_PJIN01000055.1 GCF_002929705.1 Arthrobacter sp. N199823 | reverse complement strand
GCTCTTGGTGCCCGGACATAATGGCCAGTGCCAGTGGAATCTGCACTAATTTACGTCGTTACTTTCTAACGCCATTTCCCTCTGGCTGGATGCGGGCGATCAGTGCATCCTGGGTTTTCTGCAGAGTGCTGATAGTGGCAAGGGCCTCGGCAAGATGGCTTTTGAACTCGGCAACCTCTTCAGCATGTTTCCTGGCATCAACGGCCAATTGCTCACGGGCCTCGGCAGCAGCTGCAGCATTGTCGCGGGCAGCCTGATTGGCTTCCTCAACCTGGGTCTGCAATTCCTTGACCGCTTCCTCGTGGGCACCGGTGGCGGTGTCCAGATCGGCGGCAAGCTCGTTGATCTCACGGTCCTTGTGGGTCGCTTCCTCACGCCATGCCTTTTCAATGACGACGTGCTCGGCCGCGGCAGTACGCACGGCTTCCTCCCAGACGGTTCCGGCCAGGCGTAGGGCCTGCTCGGTGATGATCGTAGGGGTCGCGGCGATCTTGGACCCGGCACTGTCGCGTTCGGCCCGCCATTCCTTCAAATAGCGTCCGGCGTCGGCGTTGGAGACCCCGGCAGCCTCGCGCACCGTGGCCACGGTGGGGTTCGCCGTGGCGCTGATGCGCCCGGCTGCGGCATAGACGCGGCTCTTCACTGATTGCTCGGCCATGGTGATCCTCTTTGTTAGTCGTAATCGTAGTAGTA
>NZ_PJIN01000008.1 GCF_002929705.1 Arthrobacter sp. N199823 | reverse complement strand
CGGTCCCCGGGGAACACCTCCCGAATACTCATACAACAAGCCTAAACATACCGATACTTAACCGCAATACTTACTAGTAAGTAACTTCTAACAAGTGTGGTGTGGAAGTGCTCTAAAGAAGGTTTGCGTGGGGTTTTAGTGAACGTCCAAACCATCGCATCGCACCTGGACAGGCCAGCAGTATCTCACCTGGACAGGCCAGCCCACACTGCAGGCAGAACCACCCGGCCCAAGCAACCCACCGAGGGCAGAACCAAGCGGCCATCCCAACCCGGCCAGCCCGCCCACCCAACACGGCCCAGCCCGCCCCACCCAACCCGCCACCCCGGCCCATTCCGCACCAACCAGCCATCCAAGCCCGCCCCAACCCGGCCAGCCTGCCCACCAAACCCAGCCACCCCGTCCCGTCCCCATCCCACGCACAAAGCACAACCAGCGGAGAAGAGATTAACGCAAGAACCGCCGTCGTCCATCACAGGACAACAATGGTTCCGCGGCCTCCACGGAGTCTTTTGATAGGCGACCCAGAGCCGCTCCTGGAACCAGAAATCGTTTCCTGCCACGATGCCGGCGCCGTACCTATCCGGTGGAGCCCGGCGTGATCCCACATCCAAGCCCACACCCACCGGCTAAGATGAATGTGGCCTTAAATCGGGCCCGAGGCAGCCCGGCTTCGACACCCACGGAGGAAAGCACCCCATGAATACTTCACGCATGAACGTCGAGTCGTTCAACCTCGACCACCGCACCGTCGCTGCGCCGTACGTACGGGTTGCCGACCGCAAGGCGCTGCCGCACGGTGACGTCCTGACCAAGTACGATGTCCGCTTCACACAGCCCAACGTGGCCCACCTGGACATGAAATCCGTTCACTCGCTCGAGCACCTCTTTGCCGAATGTTCACGCAACCACTCGGATTCCGTCATCGATTTCTCCCCCATGGGCTGCCAGACGGGTTACTACCTCATCCTTGCGGGCGAGCCGGATCTTCCAGCCGTGATGGAGCTGATCGAGGCCACACTCAAGGATGTTCTGGAAGCCACTGAAGTCCCCGCCGCCAACGAGGTCCAGTGCGGCTGGGGCGAAAATCACTCCCTCAGCGGCGCACAGGACGTAGCCCGGACCTTCCTCGCACAGCGCGATGAGTGGGCGCAGGTCACCGCGTGAGCACGTCTTCTGTGAACCCCTCGCTTGTGAACGCTATCAATCCCGCCGAGGTCATTGTTATCGTGGCCATGGAAGAGGAATTGGCCCCGTTCCTGCAACTGGCCGAGTCGGTGACCGAGCCGGAACAGGTGGGCAATTCCATCCACCGCGCCAGCGTCATCAACGGCCGCAACATCCTGCTGGTGCACGGCGGCATTGGGCTGGTCAACGCATCTGGCGCGGCCACCTCTGCGCTGCTGTTGACCCAACAGCAGAACGACGACGCGTCCCCTCCCCTAGTGATCAGCGCCGGCTCTGCCGGTGGTCTGGGCGCAAACGTCAAGGTCGGTGATGTTGTCATCGGAACCGACACCATTAACGCCGACGCTGACGCCCGCGCCTTTGGCTACCAGCTGGGACAGGTTCCGGGGATGCCGGTGTCCTATCCGGTCCCAGATGACTTGGCAGCCGTCAGCAATGTTGGCATGGGCAGCACCGAAGGCAGCGCAGACTCGGCCGGCACGGCTCGATCCAGCACATCCAGCTCAGCATCAGCCAAGCTGGTCAAGACAGTCCATCACGGACTCATGGTCTCCAGTTACTCGTTCGTTGACCAAAGCCGCGCGGTGGTCATTAAGGGCTTGTTTGAAGGCGCACTGTCCACGGATATGGAATCGTCGGCCATAGCGCAGATTGCTTACGCCTACAACGCCCCGTTCCTGGCCATCCGCGGCATCTCCGATCTTTGCGGCCCAGCTGCCGAAACGGACTTCGTGACGCATGTGGATGATGCTGCCGACCGATCGGCCGAGATTGTCACAGCAGTCATCGACGCCTGGTTTGCGGCGGGCTCACCTCGCCCATAGGCAACAGCCTGCAAAAAGCATGTGGCTGGACCGCCGTCGAGCCTGAATTATCCTGTTGGCCTCTGAAACGCAAAAGATACGGAAGAACTTTGACACTGCGCGTTCTCGTCCCCACGGCCCAGTTGGCGCAAGCGATCCAAGGCCCGGGGATTGAAGCAATTCTCTGGCACATCAATGACAGCCTGACTGATCCACCGGCTGCCGATGTGCTGGTCACGGAACGGCCGCGTGAATTCGAGCGCCGGGCGCGGGTGGCGAGTATTCCGGGTTTGCGCCACGTGCACTTGCTCTCGATTGGATCCGATTGGATCCTGGCCCACATGCCAACTGGCGTGACACTGAGCAACTCTCGCGGTGCCGTGGAAGACGCCACGGCCGAGCACGGCATGGCGCTGATTCTCGCGGCACTGCGTGAACTTTCGACGGCGGCCCTCCAGCAGCGCCGCCATGACTGGGTTCCGCTGTGGACGAGTTCAGTGCACGGTTCTGTGGTTCTTATTCTTGGGTATGGCGGGGTGGGTAAGGAACTCTTTTTGCGACTGGAGCCCTTTCGCCCAGCCGCCTTGATTCCTGTTGCCAGCCGCGCACGGGTCCTAGATGACGGGCTCCAGATCCATGGGACGGCGGAGCTGCCGGATCTGCTGCCGCACGCGGACGTGGTGGTGGTGACGCTCCCGCATGACGGTTCAACAGCCCACTTGGTGGATGCAAACTTCCTGGTACGCATGAAGGACGGGGCGCTGCTGGTCAATATTGGGCGCGGTCCCGTAGTGGACACGGAGGCTCTGCTGGCGGAGCTGAGTTCGGGGCGGCTGCGCGCGGCCCTGGATGTCACCGACCCGGAACCGCTGCCTACCGATCACCCCTTGTGGGATGCGCCTGGTTGCCTCATCACTCCGCATATGGCCGGCAACACCGCTGAATTCATACGTCTGGCGACCGAGCTGACGGTTGATCAGATACACCGGATCTCTCAGGGCGAGGCCCCGCTACACCTTGTCGATGTCGTCTAGCACCCACCGGCCACCGTCCCAGAGGACATTGACGGCCAGCGGCAATTGATGTGAGGCACTTTCCACAATGTGCATGAGATAACCAGCAGTATTGGGGAAGGCCACTAGATCTCCGGCAGTAACTCCCGCCGGAAACTCAAAGCGACGACGCAACAACAGCTCTTCCTCGATACAGTAAGCCCCCACGAGAAACGCACTGCCAGAGGTTCGCGCGCGTCGCGGGTGCTGCGCGTGAACGAGTACCGGATCCAGCAGGAAGTCAGCCGATGTGGACCTGCACTGGGTCCTGTTCATGTGCAAGCCCACCAGCGGCACCCCGTCACTGTGCTCCTTGGTGAAGGCGACCTCGGCAAGTGTCAGCCCGCATCCGTCCAGCAACGATCGCCCAGGTTCACAGTGCAACGCAATCTGCGCTGCTTTCAACGCCTGGGCCACGGACTGTCCATCCTGTCCGGAAGGTACAACGGGATCAGATGGCAAACCATTGTCAGAAACAGTTGACAGAACTTGGTCGAGCCACGCGCCCCGGACCAGCTCCTGGTGATACGGGTAGACCCCGGTGCCGAGCCGATCGGACTTCCAGGTAAGGGATTCATCCCCGGCAGGGAGAACCTCCAAGGCAGACCAAAATCCTTCCCACTCTGAGGCACTATCCAGGTAGGACATAGGAATGCCGCCACCCATATCCACGAAACGCGGAGCGTGGCCTAGCTGGCGTAACTTTTCGATGAGTCCGAGGGATTCACCAATGCCGATGGCTCGGGCGCGGGCTTCATAGCCGTTGAGGTGAAAGTGGATGCCGGCTACTTGGACGCCGCTTACCTTCTCACCGTCACGCAGAATCTCCAGCCACTGGGGTGCCCTGAGCCCGAAGCGCGTGGGCGGAATTGAGGCATGGCTGACGGCCAGGCGCAACGCCACCCTGAGTGGCTGTCGTTCCGTACCTGTCAATTCAAGGGCATCGCGCAACTCGTCTTCGTTGTCAACGCTGATAGTCACCCCAGATTCGATGGCCAGGCTCAGCAACGCTGTGGACTTCACTGCCGCCGTGACAATGATCCTGTCTGCCGGGACACCTCGTTGTAAACACTGGCGCAGTTCGTTCAAGCTGGCTACATCGATCCCACAGTCCTCGCGAATCGCCTGATCAATGGCTCCCAGAGTCTTGTTGGCCTTGCGGGCAAAATAGATCTGAAAGTCGATCCCATGGGTCTCCGCAGCGGAGCGCAACTCCCCCACGTTGCGTCCCATGGCACCGAAATGGTGAACATTGACAGGTGACCCGTGGGCATCAAGCAACGCCTCGCATTGCTCAGGATCATTGAGTAAATCCTCCATCCACGGTTCCAGCCGGGCTGACAGCGGGGCTGTACCGGACATTTTCTGGCGCATCATCACTCTTTCAGTGCAGGACGTTGGGCGGGTGTTGACTCAAGCGCGGTGACACGTGCGGCAATTCGCTGCGCCCACTGTTGGTGTTCCCCATGTAAGCCTCGGTTGAGGGTGTCATGGCCCAGCGTGGGATCCTCGGTAGGGCGTCCCACGGCAGCCAGTGATAGGGTTCTGGAGCCGTCGCGAGCCAGACACGTCCCATCGGGATCAGTCAGCACACCTCGTTCCCCTGCCCTGACCCATATATGACCGGCGGCCAGCAGACCGGCGAAAAGCCCACTTGGTGGACCACCCTCCGGCGCTGGATGGCTGAGCACACCGGGTCCAGGAGTCACAGCATCAATGAGCACTGCCCCCTGGCCCGGTTCCTCACCGTCCGCGGCCATGTGAAGAATGCCGGCATCGAACAACGCCAACAGCTTCCTGGCCGTGATCTCTGGCGGGCCGAAGGCGAACCGTTCAAGATTGCGGGCCACAGTAGCAAATTGCTGCCCCGTCTGGACGCTCTTGGGTACCCGATCCAGCACCGCGATCAAGTCCGCATACAGCCCCGACCATATCCGAGCCCACAACCAGCCCGTGGTGACGGGGGCCTGGCAGTGGTTGACCAGAAGGCTGTTCCGCAGTTCATCTGCTGGCTGTCGTTTTACTGGCAAGGATTCTTCTGGTCCGCGTGAGCCTGACCCCGAGAGGCAGCCGCTTCCGGCCGTCACGGACACGCCTGTCAGCGCCGTGCGCCACAGAGCCAAGGCACTCACTGGCGTGCCCATGATCAGGGCACATTCTTGGGCACAGCGAAGCAGCACCACCCAGAGTCCACTCAGCTGTCCGACGTCGTGCATGGCCGTACGAAGGTGACTGCCGTACAGGCGCAAAGGGGGTTTGAATCGATCAAGGCAGGCGGTAATTGCTGGGGGAACAGCCTCACTTTTGGGGTCCATGAGCAGGCCGCTGCGTGAGGCAAAAGTGATGCGTCGCGGCTCACGTCCGCTGGGGATGTAGCGCAATTCCCGTGTTGTCGAACCGCTCGTGGGGCCCTGCCATGAACCGCCACGGCCCTCGGTAAGGAGCAGCGCCACGTCGTAAGCCGTCAACGCGGAGCCCCGAATCCAGAGGTTGGAATCGGCGCCGATGTCAGCCGTGGTCAAGGAGCTGTAGTCGCCAATGAGTGGGTGTGAATTGAGCGCTCCGGGCAGTGTTCGGCCGAGCTCTGCGTCCCCCAGCCCGTGCCCCGTTGCCAGCAGAACTTCGTCGTAGAGTGCACTGCCGAAGGCTCCCTGCACCTGCCACTTTGCACCTGCACGGTCGACGGCGGTCACGGCATGGGGTGCGTGGGTCACGGCCACGTTGCCATGCTCTTCCAGACGTTGAAATTGTTCCCGCAGGTAGCGGCCCACCATCGCCCTGGGCGGATACTTTTCACCAGTGAACGCAGGGACGTTGTGTGCCAGCCACCCCGCAAAGTCAGCCTCGTTCAGCGTTGAGGAGGCATCCACAATGCCAGCGTTCACGTTCAGGCGCAGAAGGTGCGGCTGGTCTTCTCGCCACACACTGCCAGAGCCAGGAGGGAATGGGTCATAGACGTCAGCGCTAATGTCGGCTTGAGCGTGCGCAGGAAGCCTGTCGTGGAGTGCCAGGAGGGCGAACAAGCTTTTGGGGCCTCCGCCCACCACGGCAATACGAATCACGGGCCCGTGACTTTTTCGGCGCTGGTGCGCTGGTCCAGGGTTGCTTGCACCAGCGGACCGGCGTTCGGTTCTGCTTTCAACGTGGCACGTGCCCAATCATCGTTATAGACGGTTTCCAGGTAGGGCACGCCCGTATCGTGAACCATGAAGGCGATGCGTGCACCCGGTTCGAGGGAGGGCAGTAGTTTCCCCATAGCCGCAACGATGGCGCCCGTGGATGCACCGGCCAAGATGCCCTCACGGCTGGCCAGCAGCCGGCAGCCGCGCACCATCTCGATCTCCTCCATTTGAAAAACGAGGTCCGGTTCGGCGCCTGCAGCCAGTTCCGGCAAGACACCCGCGCCGAGCCCGGGAAGCCGCCGGATCCCGGATTGCCCGCCAAAGAGTACAGAGCCCACGGAATCCACGGCAACTACTTTGGTGTTCAGCCCATGCTCGCGAATGTACTGCTGACAGCCCAGCAATGTGCCGGTGGTGCTGGTGGCAATGAACAGATAATCAAGGTCTCCGCCGGAACCGGCCATGATCTCGGGCATGGTGGATTCGAAGTGTGCCCGCGGATTTGCTGGCGCCCCGTACTGGTTGGTGGTCACAGATCCGGGGTTCGCAGACAGCAGTTCGTGAACTCGCCGGCGGCGCGCAGCAAGCTTGTTACCGTCGTCGGGTGTCTCCACAAGATCCACTGTGGCACTGTAGGTCCTCATAAGCTCCAAAGCGAGAGGGTTGGCGTTCTCATCGACCACAGCTGTGAAACGGATGCCTCGCACCACGCACTGTCTGGCCAGCGCAATGCCCAAATTCCCCGACGTTGATTCAATGATCATGCCACCAGGTTGCAGCCGATCCGAGCGCAGCAACTCTTCAATCAAGCCATGTGCAGTGCGTTCCTTGGTGCTGCCGGCAAGTTGCAGCAGGTCCAATTTTGCGTAGATCACAGCGTCGTACTGTTCATAGAGCCGGCTGACTTTCACCGTTGGAGTGACAAAGGGGTGAAGTGTTCCGGAATCATTCATGTCCAACTCTCCCGTTCCTGACGCTGATGGGTAATTTTCTAGTGCACGCTCCTCTAATGAATGAGTGCTTTGAGGAACACGATGCCAACACCTAAGAGCGTAGTCACAAGTGCCGCACCGAAGCGGTAATGCAGCTTGCGTGTCCAGCTTCGGGAGCTGAGAAATCCGAAGAGTGCCAGCATGCTTACGTCGACCCAGAGGGCAACCCAGACGGCAGTGTCGTCGTTAACTAGATCGAGAACGCCTGACAGAACGATCGTCAAAGGAATAACGGCTGCCAGCAGCAGACCCACGGAATGGCTCATGGCGTATTTGAACGATTCCTTGAAGTGCGGCACACCATCTGGCGCCTCGCTCAGATGTGCAACAACGTTGGCGAAGAAATGGGCAACCCAAAAAACCACCACTGCCAGCAAGACCTTAAGGAACATTGCATAGGCCGTAATGTCGTATCTACCAGTGACGATGATCAGTGCCGACACGGTGATGAGTCCGTAAATGGCAGATTCCGAGAAGAACTGAGCATGGTATTTATGCTTCTGGGGTTTAGCTGTTGCCATGATGCTCACCTAGTTGGGGAGAAGTGGAGTTTTTGCCACTCTGAGGAAAAACCATCGGCTTCCTTCTTCTCAAGGTTCGTGCTTCTCAAGGTTTGTGGACGAATATTAACATCAAACACCGGCGGACAGGTGCCCGCCGGTGTTTGACCAGCACATCTGAGGTGGTTAGGCCTTCAGATCGAGTTCATCAAGCGCCAGGGCGTCCGGATCGTCGGCTTCCATTTGTTCAGGTAAGCCATCCTGCCGACGCTTGGGCATGCGGCCTGCGGGGACAATGGCTAGTAACGCCAATCCGGCGAGCCCCAGCAGTGAGATTTGCAGTGAATGCAGTCGCGCTTCTGCGTTGACCGCCACAGCGGCAGCAAGTTCCTCCGGGCTGGACGTTCTGTCCTTGATGGACGCTTCCAGTTGCGCGTTTGTCATAAAGTTCGTATCACTGATGTTGACAGCGGAGATCAATTGATCGGAAATTTCGGGATGCTGGCTGGCACCCAGAGATACTTGCGAGGCGAGCATGGCGACAGCGAATGCGCTGGCCACGGCAATGCCGACAGAGCCGGAAAGGTTGTGCACCAGACCGCGCCAGGCGCCGACGTCGCCAGCCAACGGCTTGGGCACAGAGCTGAGCAGCGTGTTGAAGACCAGGGCAACGATGGCGCCCTGTCCCAGTCCAAGCAAGATGAGCCCAAGAACCACAAACAGCTGGCCCCAGTCATTTTTGATGGTGAAGGCAATCAGGCACAAGGCAGCGGCAACAACAATGAAGCCCATCCTGGCAATGACGCTCGGGGCGAATTTGTCGTAAAGGTAGGCAACAAACGTACTAGCCAGGAAGATGCTCAGCGTGTAGGGAATCAGAGAGAACGAGGTCTCAATACCGGAGCGCCCCTGGACCATTTGCATGTACAGCGGGATCAGGAAGTTAGCTGCCGTGCCAACGAAGAGCATGATGGCCATGCAGGCAGTGATGGCCAACTCGGAACTGGAAGCAAGCACCCGCAAATCAAAGATGCGGGGCAGTTTGGCGCCTTGGCGCTTGCGGATCCACGCAAAGAAGATTTGTGCACCCAGCAAACCAAGCAGGATCAACAGCGGAGCCGGCGAGACGCCCAAGATTGCGAACGGTGCCTGATCGGTGGCTGACCAGACACCCCAGCTGGCCATGCCGCTGAACCCGAAGCTGAGGAAGATGATAGAGGCGGCGGCAATAAGTGCGCCAGTCCAATCGATCTTCAGGTTGGGCTGAGCAGGGATTGACTTGAGCCTGAAGCTCAAGAGCAAGTTGATGGCACCAAGTACCACCATGATGCCGAACGAGTAACGCCAGCCAATGGTGGTAGCGAACCAGCCCGCGATCAGCAGTGCCAAAACTCCTGCTGCGGGGATGGCCGCGGCCAGCAAGCCGATTGCCTTGGCCTGCTGCGCGTCCTTGTAACTGGTGGCAATAAAGACTGTCAGAGCAGGGGCAACGAGGGCGATAACGGCGCCGGAGGAGGCCTGCGCGATGAACAACATAGCGGGGCTGACGCTCAGGGCTACACACGCCATGGCGGTCGCGTGTATGGCCACTGCAATCTGGAAGACTTTACGGGTTCCGTAGCGGGCGCCAATCTTGGCACCCAGAAGGACGAATGCAGCCATCGAGAAGGTGCCCGCCGTGATGGCGGTTCCCACCGAGGTGGCAGGAGTATTGAGGTCGGTGGTGATGCCCTGCATGGAGACAGTGAGCGCATTGACGGCGAACGACGCCTGAATCTGGGTCAACACCACAACGATGAGCGGTAACCAGGATGCCGCTTTAGCTGCCGATGCAGCCGCAGATCCCGAAGAGGAAGGGGATTTTGTTGCCATTGTTTTGAGAGAGCTCCTTAGGCCGAAAAGGGGCAGACATGTTAAAAAGTCATGAGTCACGAACCACGGAGCTTCCCCAACCTACAACCGACCAAGCCGCCTGCCCACGTGATCTATGTTCGGATATTAGCGGGGATAGGTAGTTGGAACCAACAAATCCCAAAGTGTGACGCACAATGCTTGACCGCCTTCGCCGTACCGCCTCTTAATCCGTAGCTGAGAAACTCTGGGCAGATTTGTTGGCGCGGCTTTAGGCTGGTGTGAGCGGCAAACAAATACTCTGTTGTTGCCCGTGCCAAGGAGGCGTTCTTGTGGCCCTTGAGGTCATTGCCAGCAAGTTGCTGATTCCCTCGCTCAAGAACGAGCTTATTTCGCGTCCCCGGCTCGCAGGCTTTTTGCGCCGCAGCGCCGGTTTGAAGTTGACGTTGCTCTCCGCCTCGGCCGGGTTCGGCAAGACTGTACTCCTGGCGCAGTGGGTGACCCCGATAGCTCAAAAAGGGAGTCGAGTGACGTGGCTTTCGCTGGGCTCCTCAGACAGTGACCCTGCCACGTTTTGGACGAGTGTCATCAGTGCACTTCAAAAAACAGTTCCCGGCCTCGCGCCCGAGGCGCTGGAGCAGCTGAGGTCTGCGTTAGCTACTGAGCGGGTGCTGACCACAGTACTAAACGAGCTCGCTGGAGGGATACCCCGGCCAATAGGCACTGGGAAAGGGCCACCCACAGGGCAGCCAAACCACCAGCTGTGGCTGGTCCTTGACGACTACCATTTGGCCGACGGCCGTGAGGTAGCTGCAGGTATGGCTTTTTTGTTGGAACATCTTCCACCTCACGTGCATGTGGTGATCAGTACCCGAGCGGACCCAGTCCTGCAGCTTTCGCGGTTGCGAGCACGCGGAGAGCTTGTAGAGGTCCGCACTGCAGACCTCCGCTTCACACCCGAGGAGACCACCGAGTACTTCCGGGGCGTGCCGGGGGTCGACTTGGCTGCCGTGGATATTGACGCCTTGTCGCAACGCACCGAAGGGTGGATTGCGGCCCTCCAGCTGGCCGGCCTTTCACTCAGAGGACGGAGCGATGGTGCAGAGTTAATCGCCCGATTCGCCGGCAACGACAGGTACATTTTGGACTACCTACTCGAGGAAGTATTGGCACAACAGCCCCCGGAAATCCGATCCTTCCTGCTGCACAGCGTCATTCTTGACCGACTGAACGGCCCACTGTGCGACGCGGTGATGGGCAGTACTGCAGCAGCCAGCGGCGTGCGCAGTGAGTCCATGCTTGCGGCCCTGGAACGAGAGAATCTGTTCCTGATCCCCTTGGATGACCAGCGCCAGTGGTACCGATACTACCGCCTGTTCGCGGAGATGCTCCGCGCCCGACTCCTGAGCGAGGAACCGGAGCTACTGCCACTGTTGCATGATCGCGCCAGCCTCTGGTTTGCGGAGCAGGCCATGCCGGCGGAGGCAATCGAGCATGCGCTGGCAGCCCGGAACTTTGATCGCGCCGCGCACCTGATCGAGCTGGCGGCACCGCAAATCAGGCGTGATCGGCGCGATGCCCTCTTTCAAGGTTGGCTCAACGCCCTGCCCCACGAGAGAATTCGGCGCAGTCCGGTGCTCACAGTTTTCCAAGCTTTCAGCCGCATGTCGGCCGGCAGGCTCGACGACGTGGAACCCTACCTCCAGGAGGCCGAACGCACCATGGAGGCTGCCCCAACAGGAACGCAATCTCCTTGGTCCGAGGTAGACGAATATCAGAGACTGCCTGCCACCATCGCCATCTACCGCGCCTCCATGGCCCAGGCGCGTGGCGACGACACCGGGACCGTGGGGTACGCCCAAAAGGCTTTGGCTCTTGCCCGCCCAGGAGATCATTTGACGCGCGGTGCCGCTTCGGGTTTCCTAGGCCTGTCCGCTTGGGCACGAGGCGATATTTCAACGGCACTGTCGACCTTCACGGCATCTGTGGCAAGCCTGCGGGCGGCGGGCAACGTGATTGACGAGTTGGGCGGCACGGTAGTTCTGGCAGATTTGTGGCGCGCGGCTGCCCGCCCCGGAAAAGCCCGCCAGCTATTACACAGCACGCTAAAAAAAGCTCAGGCAAGGGGCCTGCCGGTTGAGCGGGCAACGGCCGAATTGCATGTTGCCCTGAGTGAGCTTGACTGTGAAACGGATGACCTTGCCAGTGCTCGGCGCCACTTGGAATTTGCGGCGGAGTTGCAGGAGCACGCCCCACTGACCGAGAGCCGATACCGCTGGTTTGTAGCCAGCGCCCTACTGGCCTGGGCCGAGGGCGCCCCGGAACGGGCACTGGATCTCTTGGAGCAGGCCGAACCGCTCTTCCGGCGTGGATTCTTTCCAAACATTCGGCCAATCCCTGCCTTGAGGGCCAGAATCCACATCAGTCAGGGCCAACTTCTAGACGCTGGCGACTGGGCGCACGACCAGGGTGTCACCGTCACCGATCAGCCCAACTTTCCGAACGAATTCGACCACCTCACCCTGGTGCGGTTGTTAGTTGCCCAGCACCGGGCACGGCCCCATTCCGGCGCCGCTGCACAAGCGCAGGCGCTGCTGGAGAAACACCTGGTCCAGGCCACGGAATCCGGCCGCACCGCGAGCATCATAGAAATCAGGCTGCTTTTGGCATTGGCCCACGAAGCGCAGGGACAACCTTCCAAGGCCCGTTTGTTGGTAGACCAGGTCATCGCCGAAGCCCCCGAAGCAGACGCGTACCTGTGGCTGCTGCGAAACGAAGGTGCGGTATGGGCAGTGGGTGGCGAAGGCAAGGTAGACACCAAGGGTGGCGAGGGCAGCGGAAGACCACCCATGGTGGGCCGGCTGGAAGGCGCCAATCCCCCGCAACGCCAGTATCCGGCGTCGACCATGAGCCTTTTGAGCGAAAGGGAACGCCAAGTCCTCCGTCTGTTGGGTGGTGAGCTGAGCGGGCCACAGATTGCTAGAGAACTATTCATCTCCTACAACACGCTGCGCAGTCACACCAAGCACATCTTCACCAAACTTGGAGTCACCGATCGCCGCGCCGCAGTCCGCCTGGCACGCGAAACAGGCCTCATCTAGCTGCACTGAGCCTATCTAGAAAAGTGGATTTTCACGCAGTCATTCACATCATGGGGTGATGCCCGCTCACCCACTCGGTTCCTATGTTTGAGATGTCCCCCGGCAGCGTGCCGGAGAAGCTGCGAACCCAGGAGTCCACATGTCCATCAACCCCAGCACACTTACCCGCACGGCCGGCATCAGCGCCGTTGTTGCGGGCCTGCTCTTCATCGGCATCCAGATCAACCATCCACAGCTTGATACCGCGTTCGCCACCTCCGCCGAGTACACGGTGCGCCAATCCGTGAAGGTGGTGATGGCGGTGCTCTCGCTCATCGGGATCACTGGCATGTATGTGCCGCACGCCAAGCGGATGGGAGGGCTTGGCCTGATCGGCTACCTCGTGTTCGGCGCTGGCTACCTGATCATGATGAGCGTGGAAGTCATTGGCGCCGTGGTCATCCCCACCCTGGCCACCCGCGCTCCGGCTTATGTCAACGACGTTTTCGCGGTAGCTATGGGCGGCCATTCAGCCGGCAACATCGGGGCATTGGCGTCCCTCAACGCGGCCATGGGGTTCGCCTATATCGGCGGCGGTGTGATGTTCGGAATCGCCCTCGTGAGGGCCACCGTGCTGGCCCGATGGGCTGCCATAATGCTCGCTGTTGGCACCGGCGCAACGCTTGCCATCCCGTTCCTGCCCATGATCAACGAAAGGCTGTTCGCAGTCCCCACCGGCGTGGCGTTAATTGGGCTCGGCTACTCATTGTGGCACCGAACCCCCGCGGCCGGGTCTTTGCCCGAACCCTCGCCTAAGAGCCCCTCAGCACTGACCCGTTTGGGACGGTCGACGGCGGATACTCGCCTCCCATGAGCAGCTCACCCGTGTTTGGGGAGCCCGCCCACTACCAGATTCGGGTTCGCGGGCTCCTGGGGGACCACTGGTCGGCGTGGTTCGATGGTCTCACCGTGGCCCACCTCAGCGATGGGACCACAAGTCTTACCGGGACCATCCCCGATCAAGCCGCACTGCACGGGTTCCTGGTCAAGGTCAGGGAACTGGGCCTGGTGTTGGTGTCCGTGGAAGCAATCAGATCAGTGGCGAGCAATGCTCTACGCAGCAACACCGAACAGGGATGAATTCCGCCCGCAATATCCAGCGCACCCGACTGGTCATAATTAGGGCAAATGGCGCGAAATCTATTGACGATTGCCGCATCCTGTTAGGGCCGTTGATTTTGGGGAAATCGAACGGTTCGATTTCCTAGGAGCGCTGCTGTGCCAAGCCCAAAAAAGCCTTGTGTTTGCCTACCCACGGTCTTACTCTAAGGATAATCTGCACGAATCGAGCCGGTGTTATCGCTATAGATAGCCCCGTCAGCTATTAGGGGCGTTTCATGGCACAGAGTGGGAAAAGCACGGCAAAACCCAATACGGCCGGCAAAAATAATGAATCGGGTCGATTCCTGAATTCAATTGAACGTCTGGGGAACAGAATCCCCAACCCCACCATCATGTTTGTCTATTTGATCGCCTTGATTGCCGTTTTATCGGCGTTCATGTCGTGGGCAAATGTGAAGGTGACCGATACCGTGATGACCCCGGTGCCCACCGAGCAGCTCCAGCATCTCAACGACGCCTTGGGCGGCACGCTCGTACCGTTTGACACCGCAACCGGCCTGGCCGTGACGCTGCCGGACTACACCGTCTCTGAGCAAACCTTCGCCGTGCGAAATTTGCTATCCGCTGACGGCTTGCAGGTCTTTTTCTCATCCTTCGTGGACAACTTCGCGGCGTTTAGCGTGGTCGCGGTGGTACTCGTTGCCATGGCGGGCGTTGGTGTAGCCGAGCATGCCGGCCTGATGGCGGCGTTGATTCGAAAGATCGTAAAGGTAGCCCCGCGCTGGTCACTGGCCTTCATCCTGATCTTTGTTGGGGTGGTTTCCTCGGTAGCTTCCGACGCCGGATACCTGATCCTGATCCCCCTCTCGGCAGCGGCATTCCTCTCAGTGGGCAGACACCCGTTGGCCGGCATGGCGGCGGCCTTCGCGGGTGTTGGCGCCATATTTGGCGTCAATATCTTGATCACACCTACTGACTCGATGATGACTGAAATAACCAACGAGGCACTTGGGAACATTGGTGCACAACCGCTCTCCGTCACAGCCAACTTCTACTTCAGCATTGTCTGTTCAGTGGTGCTGGCGCTTGTAGCCGTGCTGGTTACAGTGAAGATTGTGGAGCCCAGGCTGGGCAAGTATGAGCTAGCCGATCCGCTCTCCAACAACGCTGAGGAAGACGTCGATGCTGCAGCCGAGGCTCGAGGCTTAAAGTTCGCACTCTGGGCCTTGGTGGTGGTGATCATTGGCGTCCTGGCAATTTCACTGCCGCCGGGAGCGCCGCTCCGCGACACCGAAACGGGTGACTTGATTGGCGCCACCCCGTTCATGGCCAGTTTGATCTTCATCATCTCGCTGGCCTTCCTGGTCTGCGGCATTTTCTACGGCATGGGAGCCAAGACCATGCAGGGTGGCGACGCAGTGGTTGGGGCGATCGCGAAAACCTTTGGCAGCCTGGGCGGCCTGCTGATCATGTTCTTGATGATTTCCCAGTTCATCGCCCTGTTCAACTGGACCAACATACCCACCGTTGCCGCGGTAGAGGCTGCGCAACTGTTGGAACGGGCCAGCATCCCGGCCGTGCTGCTGCTGATCGCGTTCATTCTGGTGATCTTCTTGCTGGACATCATCCTGCCCGGTCTGGTGCCCAAGTGGGCCATCTTCGCCCCGATATTCCTGCCCATCTTTGCCTCTCTGGATGTGGCACCGCAAACGCTCTTGGCCGCTTACCGCGTGGGTGATTCACCCATGAACGTACTGACCCCCTTGATGGTCTACATGCCCTTCATCGTCACCATCGCCCAGCGGTATAAGAAGGACGCTGGCATTGGAACGGTGATCGCCCTTATGGTTCCCTACACGATGTGGCTACTGGTCGCCTGGATCGCCATCTTCGCAGCCTGGTTCCTGCTGGGCATCCCGTGGGGCCCCGGCGCCCCCGTAGGCATGTGAGCCTCCCCGGCGCCCAGCGTCCCGGTCGAGGAAATTGTGCTCATTGTCGGTGCCTCGGATGTGGCGGCACTGGGCGTCGTGGCCGGGGTTGACGCCGTGGTGGACTTTGCGAGTAACGCTCAGGCACCAAGGGGCAGCGGCGTGGCTCACGCCAGGTGGAGACGAAGATCATCCACTCAAAATGCGGGCTCGCTGGCCAAAGTGAGAATACTTGAATAATGCCTAAGAATTACTTGCCGTCCAAACCTGTATTGCTTGGACGATCAATGAGGGAACTGTGCATCCTTCCGCTGCGCTATTGGTTCCTCAGCGGCGGAGTTTTTGCCGTGTTGGCACTGGGGGTCAGCCCGCTCATCAATGATTTGTTGCTGGCAGCGGTTCATCGTGCGGGTCTAAGTACTCTCACGGACCGCACCATCGGCGCGCTGTTCTCCTCTCCAATCTCGGTGGGATTGCTTGGCGCCGCGTTCCTTCTGGTGGCCGTGGCTACCCTGATCTGTTTTGCCACGTTACTGGTCATCGCTGATCTGCAACTCTCCGGAGCACGGCCCTCTATTGTCACCGTGGGGGTCCGCCTGCGCCGTTCCATCAACAAGCAATACCGTGGCGGTGCTTTCTTGGTGGCCGCGCAATTGGGTCTGCTGGCTCCCCTGGTGGGATTCACACTCTTTGCCCCGGTGACAGGCAGCTTGGGCATTCCGCCGTTCGTTGGGCGTGAATATATGAAAACACCGCTCTCGGCATTGCTGTGGTGTTCCATGGCCGCGTTTATTGTCTACGGGTTGTACAAAACCATCTTGACGTTGCCGTTCTCATTGGTCCGCCGCCAGCAACTCTCGAAAAGCTTTCGATTCAGCCTTCGCGCCACCCGGCAGGGCGGGATCAGGCTGCCTTTGGTGTTCGCCATTGCCTCCCTTGGTGCACTCTTTGCTTCACGGCTCGGAGCCACCTTGCTGGGCCAGGCGGTCGACGCCTTGGATTCGGTCATGTCCAACACTGGCGCCGCCGTTCTTGGTGCAACGCTGGCCTTCGGATCCTTGACAGTCGCTACTGCGCAGGGATTTGCTTTCCTGTTCGTTGGCGAGGCCCGGAACTACTTGGCTCTGCCAGTCCTGCCAGCCACCCGGGCCACGCCCACTTTCCATGTGCGGCCCAGCGGTGGCTTTCGCCTGCGGCCGTTGCTGGCCCGCGGTTCCGAGGTCCGCTCGGCGCTGAGCTCATTGGTGGCAGTAGTAGCCGTTTGTGCCATATGTGCCGCAGCCTGGCCGGGCAGTGCCGGCAGTCCTGACAGTGCCGGGAGCCCGGGCAGTGTGAACCATTCCCCGGGCACAGCGGGCTCGGCAACCGCCTCACAAGCCTTGGTGATTGGGCACCGCGGCTACGATTCCGGCGGCGTGGAAAACACCATCGGCGGTCTCGAGGCTGCCGCTGCCCTGCACACCGATGTTGTGGAGGCGGACTTCCAACAGACTGCCGACGGCGGGTTTGTCGCCAGCCATGACACGAACCTGCTGGTGCTTTCTGGTAAGAACAAGAATATTTATGAACTGACTACTGAAGAGGTCACCTCCACCACGGTGACCATGAAGGGCCACAGCGAGAGGATTCCCACGCTGGGCACCTACGTCACCCGGGCCCGGGAACTGACCATGCCGCTGCTCATTGAACTGAAAGTCACCGGCCATGAGCAGGCTGGTTTTGTGGAGGCCTTTCTCGCCGAACTGGACGACCTTGACGCCTTGAACGGCAACAGGTTCCACTCGCTGGATCCGTCAGTGGTCCAGACCATTAAAGCGCAACGGCCGCAACTCCGTGTGGGGCTGACCATCGGCCTACTCTACGGCCCTCTCCCGGACTCACCCTGTGATTTCTATGTCATTGAGCAAGCCTCGCTGAGCGCTGAAATGATCCGGAATGCTCATCAGGCGGGGCGTGCCGTGTACGCCTGGACGGTCAACGGCGAGCCCACCATGCGCGCATTGCTCCGTGAGGGCATCGACGGCCTGGTCACCGACCGCCCGGACATGGCCCGGATCAACCGCGAGCAGCTCTCCCCCGGAACCGGCTACGTTCGGGGGGATCTGCAGAACACCTTGCTGCTGGAATCACGGCACCTCTTGCCCTAGTCTTCCCGGCCTGGTTCACCCCAGTACGACGGCGGGAGCCCACCCTTTGAGGAAAGGGTGGGCTCCCGCCGTCGTACTTGAAAAACGAAAACCGAGCGAACTAGTGCTTAGCGCGCAGCTTCTTGATGCCCAGCACCACTGCGGTGACCACGCAGCCCACAATGAAGCCGGCCACGCAGGAGAACGCCGTGTTCACGAGCCAGCCCAGCACCGCACCGGCGGATCCTGTGGCGTCATGGACCAGAATTTCCATGTGGTGAACGAAGCCGTAGGGTGCGTGGAAGCCCAGCTCGTCCATGCCGACCAGCAGCAGGTGCCCACCCACCCACAGCATCGCCACGACGCCGACCTTGCCCAGGACAGACATCAGAATCGGCATGCCCTTAACCAGTCCGCGTCCAACTTTCTGCGCGAACTTGGAGGACTTCTGCGCCAGATGCAGGCCGACATCATCCATCTTCACGATCAGGCCGACGACCCCGTACACACCCACCGTCATGGCGAAGGCGATCATAATGAGAATCAAGGCCCGGTTGAGCAGGGTTTCATGGGCTACCTCGTTCAGTGAGATGACCATAATCTCGGCGGAGAGCACCAGATCGGTCCGTACGGCTGCACCGATAATCGACTTTTCATCCCGCACACCATCGGCGCTACCGGTGCCGTGATGCTTGATGACTCCCACGGCCTCGAGCACTTTTTCCGCGCCTTCGAAGACCAAATAAGTACCACCGATCATCAAGATCGGCGTCAACGCCCACGGGGCGAATTGTGACAGCAGCAAGATGACAGGCAGGATGATCAACAGCTTGTTCCGGATGGAACCTACGGCGATCTTCCAAATGATCGGCAACTCACGCTTGGGTGACAAGCCTTGGACGTATTGCGGGGTCACTGCTGCATCGTCGACCACCACGCCCAGTGACTTGACGCTTGCCTTGGCAGCTCCCACGGCAATGTCATCCAGAGACGCCGCGGTGACCTTGACCAGTGCTGCAATGTCATCCAGTAGTGCTACTAGGCCACCGGCCATGCCAAAACTCCTTGTTAGTGTCTTTCATCAGCCGGGCCGCCGTCGTGTTCGACTTCGACGGCAGCCCCACTGAGATGCAAATTCAACTGAAGTTTACAGCCCAGACGCCCGGAGTGGCCGCAGCTACTTGCCGAGGAAACTCAGCAGCGCGGCATTGACCTCCTGCGCGTGCGTCCAGAGCAGACCGTGCGGAGCCCCCTCAACTTCCACATACTCGGCGTCCGGCAAAGTAAGGCGGAACTTCCGTGCTGTGGCATCGATGGGCAGGATGTTGTCCTTGGTGCCGTGCAGGATCAGCGCAGGTATTCCGCTGGCACGCACGGCGTCAACATCCGCACGGAAGTCTTCCACCCATGCTGGAACGACGGCGTACGCAGCCGTGGGTGCGCTGGCTGTTGCCGTGTTCCAGCTTGCGGTCACTGCTTCTTGGCTGATGCGTGAACCGAGATTCTCCTCCAGATTGTAAAAATTGCTGAAGAAGCTGGTGAACCAGGCGAAGCGGTCCTCCTTGGCCTGGGCCTCGATTCCGTCAAAGACGTCCTGGGGAACGCCGTCGCTGTCTACCAAGAACGGTTCAAGCGACGCCAGGAATGCGAGCTTGGCAATACGCCCATGGCCGTAGGTGGAGACGTACCGCGCCAATTCGCCCGTGCCCATGGAGAAGCCAACCAACACCACATCGTTGAGGTCAAGAGTTTCAATGATGGCGTTGAGATCTGCTGCAAAGGTGTCGTAATCGTAGCCGTCAGTCACCTTGCTGGACTGGCCAAAACCTCGACGATCGTAGGTAATGACCCGGTAGCCGGCCTCCAGCAGCGCACGTGTTTGACGCTCCCAGCTGTGGCCGTCGAGCGGATAGCCATGAATCAGGAGCACTACCTGCCCGGTGCCGTGATCCTCGTAGTACAACTCAATCTCTGTGCTGTTGTGCGATCCCACTTCGATGAACGCCATGGTGTGCTTCCCCTTTGTGTGTAACGGATGTATGAGTTGGGCCGGACTGTTCACGCCTGTCCATTCACGCCCAATCAAAAGCCTATTGGCTGGCAGGGCCACGCGCCATGGCTCAGGCGCGGTCGTAGCGCAGAACTCGCATGCCTGAGTCGAGCAGCGTCTCATCGACAGGATGGAACATGTGTGATTGGAATGGACCGTTAAAGATCGGGATGCCCGAACCGATAACGGACCGGTTTTGTTTGAGTATGAGCCTGTCAATTTCTGGCAACAAGGAATGGGCCAGCGTGCCGCCTCCCACCAGCCATAGGTCTTTGCCGTCCTCAGCCTTCAGCTCGCGCACTCGGTCCAGTGCGTTGCTGCGAACGATCTCGACGGACGGGTTCTGGCTTTCTAGCGTGGTGGAGAAGACGAGGTGGTGAAGGTGCGGGTAGGCATCCGTCAGCCCAGCAGCAAGGCCAATCTCATAGGACGCCCGTCCTTCCAATACGGTATCAAACACCTTGCCGGGGCCGTCGATACCCATGGCTGCACGAGCAGGTCCGGGAAGCGTTTCGGGATATTGCTCGACGATGAACGCGATGACATCGGGTGTCAGCGGAAAGAATTCAGCACCGCTTGGATCTCCACCGTCGGGGGCCGCGATATACCCGTCCAGTGTCGTCGCCACATAGTAAACAAGCCTTCGCATGGGATCCCCTTCTCTTGAAATGACCGGTGCGTCTCAGCATGCCAACTGCGTTGCGTGTGGGTCAACAATCAAACACCACGGACCGCACCACGGGACTGTGAGTCAGCCCTGAAACTGTTGGGCCCGTCGTCGGAGCGACGCTGTTGCTCCGGTTGCGCAGGGCAGCCACGGCCTTAGCGACCTTGGGCGTCGAAGGTTGCTGTTTGTTCCACTTCTTCAGCGCTGGCGGATTCAAGCCTCCCCCGAGCGTTTCAGCGAGCCGTGGCTTGATGACATCAGAACTCAGGGATGGCCACAGCAAACGGAACAGGGAGCACAGTACCGCCCCCGAGCTATGCCTGGCCGGAGAGCGGTGCCGGCCCTGTGGAGCGTCGTTTCACGAGTGTTGGCACCTGCGCCGCACAGCTCTTGGCGGACTCCCCCGACGGCTGAGCTGTCTGCCCCACATGAGAAAGGAGCAGGTCTGCGGCAAGCTCACCATAGGCGGCCACATCATGAGACAGCGCCGAGACGCCAGCTAACTGGCACTGCACCGAATCGTCCCATGCGAGAACGGAAACCTGTTCCGGCACGGAGAGGCCCAGTTCGGCGAGGGCCGCCAAGCCGCCCATGGCCATGACGGCGTCGTCGTATATAATCGCTGTGGGTTGTCCCTGCCCCGTGCTTGCCCCGGCCGTACTTGAGGTCGACTCGGGGCTGGCGACTGAGGTAGGCGCCGCGGCGAAAAGTTCAGCCGTCAATGCTTTGCCACTGTCAAAACTATATTCGCCGTTGCGCTGGCACCCGACTCCCCCCGCGGCCGCCACCATCTGCGTATAAACCTCGGTGCGCTGGAGCGTGTGTAACAGCTCCGGCGGGCCTGCAATCCGCCCAATGCGCTGGTGACCCAACGCCATCAAGTACCGTAGCGCCTCGACCATGGCAGCCCTATCGTCGGTGAAGGCTGCAGGGTAAAAATCGCTAATCTGCGGATCGCCAATCACCACTGCTGACAGCCCCAATTCTTGCAACAGCGGCACCCGGTCGTCATCTTGGCGCAGGTTCATGAGTATGACCCCAGCAATCCCACCCTGCTGCGCCCAACGGCGATACGTGGCAATTTCCTTCTGCGGATCTGCTTGCAGCATGACCAAAAGGCTCCGCCCAGCCTCAGCCAACCGTGACTCCACACCACGAATAAATTCCTGATGATAAGAGTCCAGTTGGCCAGGCTGAGCGGAACGCAGAAGCACCAAGCCCACCGGATCGCTCGCCGGATTAACGGAGCCCTTGGGCAGTGACTTGGTACTCCCTAGGCTCATCATGCAATCAGACTACCCTTGCACCAGATCATTGGCGCAACGCAGCACAGCGGCGCTGCAGAGCGCTTCTGGATCCAGCTTTTCACCCGTCACCTGGAACGTGTGCTCGCCACCAGCCACCAAGGTGATCAGGGAGGTATCCACCCGCGCCGCAGCATCCACCCGGTCCGGGAACAACGCAATATCCTTGACCAGAGCGTGGGCACGAACGGTCACGGCAACGCCGCCCTCAACCAGCTGGGCAGATGCGCTCAAGGCCGCTGCCGGATCCGCCAAAGCCAACGCCGTGTCCTCAGCAAAGTAGCCAAAGGCAGGCGCCAGCCCGAGTCCGGCATCGATTGCGCGTACGTGAATGAACTCGGCAGTGGCATCGCCGGGCTGGGCAATCTGAGCGGGCAATACGTAGGTAACCGCATCGCGGGCAGGAACGCAAACACTCAGGAGCTCCTCCGCCAAGACAGCCCCACCCACGCCGGTAGCCAAACGCTGAAGCGCCAACTCCGCCGTCAACGGCTCATCCGTATCGTTGTGCAGCACCACGGACAGGCCGTCCTCGCGCGGCTGAATGGTCGCTAAGCGCTGCGCGTACACATGCTTCAACGCGTGCCACAGGGGCTTGCGAATACCGTGGCTGTCCACAGCGGCCCAGGAAACCACTGGCCAGGAATCGTTGAGCTGCCAGGTGACGGTTCCCTGGTTGAGCGGGAACAAGCTGCGGAAGTGTTCAATGCCAAACGCCACCGCACGGGCCTGGTTTAGCTGTGTGGCCCAGTGCCAGTCCTCGATGGAATCCTGTTGCGGCAGGTGTTCGCCGAGGCCACGCTCCAGCTTCAGGTTTCCCTGATGAGCTTTTTGGTGAACCAGCATCTGCTCCCCGTACGGGGCCAAGGGCTCATCGTGAACAACACTTGTCAGGGTGGACCAGGCCGGTGGGCCCTGGAAGCCGAATTCAGAGGCGAACCGTGGCTTGTAGGAGGCGTAGTGGGAGTAATCCTTTTCATTCCAGACGTCCCAGATGTGTGTGGTCCCGTGGCGCGGATCGTTGGGGTGCATGTGGTCGCCATAGGAGAAGGGGCTACCGGCTGAATACCGGGTGCGCGGGTCAAGTTCGCCGACAATTTCCGGCAAGATCTTCCGGTAGTAGCCCTCTCCCCAGGTACGCCCGGCCAGCGGAACCTGCCAATTCCACTCCACCCAGCCCCAGATGTTTTCATTGCAGCCGTTCCACAGCGCCAAGGATGCGTGAGCACTGAGCCGGGTGACGGCTTCGCGTGCCTCGGCAATGACTTCCGAGCGCAGCGGCTCCTCCTCCGAGTAGGCAGCACAAGCGAACAGGAAGTCCTGCCAGACCAGGATGCCCAACTCATCGCATACGTCGTAGAAGTCTTCGGATTCGTACATGCCGCCGCCCCAGACGCGCAACAGGTTCATGCCCGACTCAGCGGCATCGCGGATGGAAGCCTCAAGGCTTTCGCGGGTGATCCGGGTGACCAGCGCGTCGTCCGGGATCCAGTTCGAGCCCCGGATGTACACGTCGGCGCCGTTGACACGGAACTTGAAGGTCGTGCCATCGGCGTCAGGATCGGTACGCACCTCAATGGTGCGGAAGCCCACGCGTGACGCCCAGCTGCCGGTGCCCGCATCGCTCAGTTCAACGTGAACCTCATGCAGCGCCTGCTCGCCATGTCCGCGCGGCCACCA
Source organism: Arthrobacter sp. N199823 (assembly GCF_002929705.1). GTDB lineage: Bacteria > Actinomycetota > Actinomycetes > Actinomycetales > Micrococcaceae > Specibacter. The sequence continues at coordinate 142,142 of NZ_PJIN01000008.1, read as the reverse complement.
CGGGGCAACATCCGGCACCCGCAGCACCGAGGTGGCAACGCCGTCGGCCGATCCCACGCTCACAACGCTTCGCTGACCCGCCACGGAAACGCTCAGCTCGGCCGTTCCCACCGCAGCGGTGCCGCCATCCCATTCCAGCTCCACGTGCGTGTCCAGCACACCGGTGCCGTCGGAATCGAGCGTTGCCAGCGGGCGGACCGAGGCAATACGCACCCCAGACCACGATTCGATCCGGATGCCCTTCCAAATTCCGGCCCCGGCAATGTCAATGCCCCAGTCCCAGCCAAAGTTGCAGGCCATTTTGCGGACGGCGTTATAGGGGTGGTGGTTCACCTGCGGCCGCGGCCCAATCAGCTCACTTTGCTCCCTTGCGAACGTCACGGGGGCACGGAAATCAATGACCAGCTCGTTCTCGCCCTGGACCAGGAACTCGCGCACATCAAAGCGGTAGGAACGGTGCTGGTTCGCCGTACTGGCCACCACCTGGCCATTGAGGCGAATGGTGGCTGCCGTATCCAGCCCGTCAGCGAGCAGATCGTGGCGCGCATGCTGGCCGTTCGCAAACGTAAACACGCTGCGGTACTGCCAATCCGTGAGCCCGATCCAGGCCAGCTTCTGTTCGTTGTTGCCGTCAAAGGGGTCCGGGATGAGTCCGGCCCGCAGCAGATCAGTGTGCACTTCGCCAGGTACGACGGCGTCAATTGCCTCCGCATCCAACGTCACTCCCGCTGGCAGTGCAGTGGTGGGACGGAGCTGCCAGCGGGAACCGCCAGCGCTACTCAGATCGGTCACGGTGGGTGCGGCGAGCAGGTCAGTGGTAACGATAGTCACTGGGCAAGTCTCTTTTCCGGGTTGGGTGCTGCTTCTGCGAGGAGTTGGGTGTAGGGGTGTTGCGGGTTGAGGATGACCTCATCGGACGGGCCGGCTTCAACAATTTCACCCTGGTACATGACCATGATTTCGTCGGAGAAGTGCCGGGCCGTGGCCAGATCGTGGGTGATGTACAGGACGCCTAGGTTTTTTTCGCGTTGCAGATCCGCCAACAAGTTCAGCACGCCGAGGCGGATGGAGACATCCAGCATGGAGACTGGTTCATCTGCCACCAGAATCTTTGGCTCAGGTGCCAAAGCGCGGGCAATGGCCACCCGCTGGCGCTGTCCACCGGACATTTCGTGGGGATGTTTGTGGGCTGCTTCGGGATCCAAACTGACCCGGGTCAGGAGTTCGGCAACGGCCGCATCAACTTCATCGGGCGTTTTCGCCTTGCCGTGGAGCTTCAACGGACGGGCCAAATGATGACCCACGGTGTGGAAGGGGTTTAGTGATGCAAAGGGGTCTTGGAACACCATTTGAACGTCCCGGCGGTATTGGCGCAGGCCGGCACCGCGGCGCTGGACGGGGACACCGTCGAGCATGATGCTTCCTGAGGTGGGCCGCTCCAGCTGCATGAGCAGCTTGGCAATGGTAGATTTTCCGCTGCCGCTTTGACCCACCAAGGCGACGGTTTTTCCCGATTCCACCGTGAAGCTTGCATTTTTGACGGCCTTCAGGGCGCGTCCGTGCCAGCCGCCGCGGAGCCGGTATTCCTTGACGACATTGTGAAACTCAAGGGTGCTCATGAGATTCCTTCCAAGGTGCGTCCGTGGCGGATGAAGTCTCCGCGTTCACCTGTGAGGCTGGGGAACGAGTTCAGGAGTTTGCGCGTGTACTCGTGGGTGGGGTTGGTGTAGACCTGGCGGGCGTCGCCGAGTTCCACAATTTCCCCGCCGCGCATGACGGCAATGCGGTCGCTAATTTCCAGCAGCAGCGGCAGGTCGTGGGTGATGAAAATGACGGCGAAGCCGAGCTCCTCGCGGAGTCTGGTGATTTCCCGCAATATCTCACGTTGCACCACCACATCTAGGGCGGTAGTGGGCTCGTCCATGATCATGATTTGCGGATCCAGTGCCATGGCCATGGCGATCATGACGCGCTGGCGCATGCCACCGGAGAGTTCATGCGGGAAGGAACGGACCCTGATGCGGTTGACACCCACACGTTCCAGTAAATCCCCGCAGAGTTCGCGTCGCTCGGCCTTACTCATTGCGGGGCGATGAGTGGTGAAGATGTCCTCGAGTTGCGACTGGATGTTCAACACCGGGTTCAGGGAGTTCATGGCCCCTTGAAAAACCATGGAGATCTTGTTCCATCGAAACGCTCGTAGTGGCTCACCCTTGAGATCGCTCAGGACAATGTCCCCGCCGTCCTTATCGTGAAAGATGGCTCGGCCGGAAACGATCTTGGCCGGCGGTTTCAGCAGCTGGTTCACTCCGTAAGCCAGCGTGGTTTTGCCACAGCCGCTCTCCCCCGCCAGGCCCAGGATCTCCCCGCGAGCTAAGGAAAGTGTGACGTTCTTGACGGCGTGGACGGTCTTTTCGCCCTGGTAGTCAATACTCAGGTCCTCAATGGTCAGGACTGCTTCTTGTTCCGTTGCTTTCACGGTCGCTTACCTTCCTGTTCCAGTTGTCACTGTGACTTTGGGCGCGTTCTTGGCCCAGCGCTTGCGGGTGGCCAAGGTTTGATCGCGCAGCTTGGGGTTGATGATCTCGTCAATGGAGAAGTTGATCAGAGACAGTGCGGCACCAAAGACGGCAATGAGCAGTCCCGGTGGGACAAACCACCACCAGGCGCCCAAGCGCAAGGCCAGGCCGTTCTGGGCATAGAACAACATGGAACCCCAAGTCCAGGTGCCCGAGGCGCCCAGACCAATGAAGGCCAGACCGGCCTCACCCAGAATGGCGAAGATGACGGCGAACACCATTTGTGAGGCCAGCACGGGCATCAAGTTGGGCAGAATTTCTATCAACAGGATGCGCCACGTCTTTTCACCGGAGACTCTGGATGCTGCCACATAGTCGCGGTTGCGCAGGCTCAGGGTGACAGCGCGCAACACGCGCGCACCGCCGGCCCAGCTGGTCAGCGCCAAGACTCCGGCGATCAGCAACAGACCCTTGTCCGGGACGTAGCTGGAAATGACAATGACCAAGGGCAGCCCGGGGATGACAAGCATGACGTTGGTGATGAGGGAGAACCCCTCATCGACCCAGCCGCCAATGTAGGCACCCACAATGCCGAAGAAGGCCGAGGCAACGATGGCCATCAGGCCAACAAGCACACCAATGATGAGCGATCCTCGAGTGGCGTAAGCCAACTGAGCCAGCACGTCCTGGCCGGTCTGGGTAGTACCCAGCCACATGCCGTTTCCGGGTGCGGCCAAGGTGTCATTACTAATGGCATTGGGATCACCCAGGACCCACGGACCCACAAGGCCAAAGAGGGTGATGGCCCCAGCGATCGCCAAGCCAGCCACGAGCTTAGCTGAGCGGGGCCGACGTCGTACCTTCTTCGCCGTCACGGGCGCAGGCGCAGGGGCGGCGGGACTGATTACTTCAAGAGTTGTTTCCATTGTGTTCCTTCCGGCTAAGCGCGCACGCGGGTGCGGGGGTCGATGAGGGCGTAGAGGAGGTCCACGAGCAGGTTTGCGCCCAGGACGGAGATGGTGATGACGAGGAAGATGCCTTGCATGAGTGCGTAGTCGTTGCTCTGGACCGCCGTCAACAAGGCCGAGCCGATGCCCGGGTAAGAGAAGACCATTTCTGTGACGATGGATCCGGAGACCACAAAGCCTAGTGAGATGGCGAACCCTGAGAGGGAGGGCAATACCGCGTTCCGGGCTGCGTAGGAGGTCATGATGCGGCGCGGGTGCAGGCCCTTCGCTTCGGCGGTGACGATGTAGTCCTCGGAGAGAGTGGAGACCATCATGTTGCGCATGCCCATCATCCAGCCACCAATGGAGGATAGGACGATGGTGAGGGCCGGCAAAGCGCCGTGATAGAACACGCTGGAGATGAAGTCCCAGCTCATGCCGGGTTGGACAGAGTAGACGTCGTAGCCGCCGCTGAGCGGGAACATTTGGACCTTGCTGGCCAGCAGGAACAAGAGCACCAGTGCGAGCCAGAAGTACGGGACGGCTTGGAACATGGTGGTGACCGGGATGACGTTATCCAGCCAGGAGCCGCGCTTCCAGCCTGCCAATTGGCCCAGTCCAATGCCCACTACGAAGGAGATGATGGTGGCCACACCAATCAGACCGATGGTCCAAGGTAGCGCCTCGCCAATGATGTTGGTGACGTTGGCGGGAAAGTACGTGACCGATACCCCCAAGTCACCGCGGAACACGCTGCCGAAGTAGCTCAGGTATTGAAGAAGGAGAGGTTGGTCGGAGTTGGTGCCGAGCAGCAGCTCCAGGGCGTGCCGGGTGGACTCCGTGACGGGGCCCTTCGCGGAGAGCTTGGAGATCAGGATGTCTACCGGATTACCCGGCATCCACCGGGGCAGGAAGAAGTTCAGAGTCAGGGCCGCCCACAGGGCCACCACATAGAAAATCAGTTTCTGAAGGTAAAACCGCATTACTGCTCAACCGTCCGTTCTGTTGCTCGACACCAACGCCACGGCTACTTCTTGGCCGGAGTCAGGGACTTCAAGACAATGCCGTTGTCCCATGACTTCCACGACGCAGCGAACGCGTACTTGTCATCATTGGTGGGCCAGCCGGTGGCACGGTCAGTGTTGAATTCGGTCAGTGTTGAGTTCACGTACATCGGAATGTAGGGCAGATCGCGGACAATCTCCTTCTGGATGACCGCGTAGGAAGCCTTCTGTGCCTCGGCGTCTTCAGTGGAGGCAGCCTTGGCCAGTTCGGCGTCTACCGTTTTGTTCTGGTAGCGGGCGTAGTTGCCACCGGTGGAGGCGTCCTGGCCAACTTTGGCCGTGGTGGAGCTGTTGAAGCGCGGCTGGTACGTGTAGTACGGGTTGTCCGAGGCGCCCAGACCAATGGCATCCAAGGTCAGCTCGAAGGTGCCCTTGGTTTGGTTGCTGCTCCACTCGTTGTAGGAAAGTTGAACGGACTTCAGTTCAATGCCGGCTTCCTTGAGCTGGCTGGTCAGGACCTGCACGGCAGAGATGTAGTCGCTCCAGCCGGCTACCACCTGAACCGTGAGGCTGACGCGCTGGCCATCCTTTGCATAAATGCCGTCGGAACCCTTGGCGTAGCCTGCATCTTCCAAGATGCCGGTAGCCTTGGCGACGTCGGCACTCTGGCTAATTTCGACGTCGTCCGGGTTGGCGATCCACTTCTTGTCACGCTCCGGCAGCAGCAATGTGGGAGAAGCTGCAGCAGCGAAATCTCCTGCGGCCAGCTTGTTCAGCTGGGTGCGGTCCATGGCGTTGAAGATGGCTTGGCGGACGGCCACATCTGTCTGCGCACCCTTGCAGCCCAGGGCGGCATTGGAGCAGGAGAACAGCGATGTTGTCATGGCTGGGGTGTTGACGTAGCTGAGGTTCTTTTGAGTCCCAATCATCTGCTTGAGATTGGGGAGGAAGGAGCTCATCCAGTCCACTTTGCCGGCCACGAGAGCTGCACTGGCGGCATCAGCCGTAGCAAGGGAAATGTACTGAACATTGTCAATCTCCGGCTTACCGGCTTCCCAGTAATTGGGGTTCTTTTCCAACACGTAGGACTGTGCGTTGAATGATTTCACCTTGTACGCGCCGGTGCCCACGGGGTTTGCGTTGATGGTGGTGGTGGGATCGGTAACTTTCGACCAAATGTGCTCGGGGATGATGGCCTGGTTACCCAGGATCTGCGGTTCCTGCATGAACGAGCTCTTCTCGAACGTCAGCACCGTGGTCTTATCGTCCGTGGCTTTTGCGGTGGCGTTCAGGCCACTCGTATTCAATGCCGGGTTCTCGTGGATCAAGTTGAACGTATAGGCGACGTCTTTGGCGGTCAGCGGCTGGCCGTCGGACCACTTGACGCCTTCGCGGTTGGTGATGGTCAGCTCGGTACCGGCATCATTCCAGCTGTACGCGGTGGCCAGGATGGGCTGCGGGTCAGAGGCGGCCGCGAGGTTGTAGTAAAACAGTGGCTCGTAGATGACACCCTGGGTGGGCTGGAGCATGGTGGGTGAGAACGGGTTCCAGTTCTCGGAGATGGCTCCGGTTGCGCCATTGAAGACGGTGATAGCGGAGTCGCCGCCACCGGCTGAGTTCTTGGAACTGCCTGTGTCACTGCCACAGCCGGACAAAGCCAGGAGCGAGGCTGCAGCAACAGCCACAACACTCATGGCGAGTTTGCGCTTCTTGAGATGAGACATCTTTGACCCTTCATTGAAGATTCACAGCGCATCGAGGCGAATGTGATCCACCGCACTGTGTGCGCCGTTTGAAACGCATAGATACTTTTATATGGGACTTAATTAAGTCTGTCAACAATGTTTTTCAAAGTGGATCCGAGCTTGCTAATTGAGTCTTAATGTGACATGGGCCATAGTGGCTGGGGCTGGGGCTGGGGCTGGAGGCGGCGACGGTCCCGGACCGTGATTCGGGACTCGAGTGTCCAGTTAATGTACGTTTGAGCCGGGAATTGCGCCTCAACCGTACGTTAAGTGGACACTCGAGCCGAGTTGGCACGGAGGATGACTCGGCCGGGCTGGGCGGGGCATTGGACGGACCGAGCAGGGCTGGCAGGTCCGGAGAAGGGCAGCGCAGGCCAAGATGAGACTGTTCAGGGTTGCAGCGCAGGCCAAGTTGAGAACTGGATGAGCCCGGGTTGCCGTGGCGGTGGCGGAATTCAGGCTCTGGACCGTGATTCGGGACTCGAGTGTCCATTTAATGTACGTTTGAGCCGGGAATTGCGCCTCAACCGTACGTTAAGTGGACACTCGAGCCGAGTTGGCACGGATGATGACTCGGCCGGGCTGGGCGGGGCATTAGACGGACCGAGCATGGCTGGCAGGCCCGGAGCAGGGCAGTGCAGGCCAAGATGGGACTGTTCAGGGTTGCAGGGCAGGCCAAGTTGAGAACTGGATGGGCCCGGGTTGCCGTGGCGGTGGCGGAATTCAGGCCCTGGACCGTGATTCGGGACTCGAGTGTCCAGTTAATGTACGTTTGCGCCGGCAATTGGGCCTCAACCGTACGTTAAGTGGACACTCGAGCCGAGTTGGCACGGAGGATGACTCAACCAGGTGGGCCGGAGCGAACAGTTGCTGGGACGGGGCAACAGAGCTCCGTGAGTTCTATTTCTTCGCGGCAGCTACGGGCTTCCGTTCGAGCTTGTCCTGCAAAGCCAACGTTGCAGCGCCAAGAGCTGCGGCATCGCGCGGGCTGGCCGAGGGAACCACCCGCACCGTGTGCACCCCCCTGGCCAGAGTGCGTGAATCCAGCGCCTTTTGTGCAGCCTCGAGATAAATAGCCGCGCACGATGTGAATCCAGGTCCAGCCAGCACCACCATGTCCACGTCAAAAAGGTTCACGAGCGTGACAATGCCGCAGGCCAGCAATTCCGCGCCGTCGCGAATGATGGTCAGGGCCGCCTCGTTGCCCCGCGCGGCGAGAATGCCCAACTGGGACATGGCGTCCTCAACATTGCCTCGGGAGATCTCCCCCAAACCGGCCGACGGCGGCGCCTGCCTGGCCCGCTCCACAAGAACCGGAGGTGCTGCCACTAATTCCAAACAGCCCCGATTGCCGCAGGTGCATTCTGCGCCACGGAAGTCCACGCTCACATGCCCCAGCTCACCGGCATTGGAACTGCTGCCGCGATACGGCATTCCGTTGACCACCAGCCCCGAGCCAATGCCCGTCGCCAAGTACACCGTGGCGTAAGCGGCGTGCCTGTCCGTGGTCCCCAACCAATATTCGCCGACGGCGGCTGCCGTGGCGTCGTTGTCAATGACGATCGGCAGACCCGTTGCCGTCTCCAGCTCATCAGCCAAGGCAAAGCCGGAGAGGTTTTCCAGATAGGAGACATTGCGCAGGTAGCCACCGGAGATATCCAGCGGGCCCGGCATCGCGACGCCAATTCCGGCAATGGTGCTGCGGTCCAGGCCAAGGTTGTCAATGAGTTCCGCCACGGCATCGGCGAGAAATGCGACGATAACCTGTGGATCCAGGTCCGCAACACCACGCAAAACCTGCCGGCCCACAATGTCTCCGGCCAGATTCGCCGCGACAAGTGCCACCGATGCAGCACCGAGCTGCACGCCAATGGCCGTCATGGAATCGCGGTTGAGGCGCAGCAAGGTGCGTGGCTTGCCTCCCGTGGATTCCGCTTGCCCAACCTCTCGCACCAATCCCTGAACCAACAAGTCACGCACCAAATGCGTAATGGAGGCTGGGGTTAGCGACGTTTCCCGAACCAGCTCGATCCTGCTGGTGGGTTCGGTGGCTCGGATAATATCCAGCACCCTGCCGCGGGAATCTTGCCGGAGCGGAGCCTTAACCTTGATCATGATTCGATACTAGTGGCACTCATGAGGCACTTTCGCCCGCATCGAGCCCCTCCAACAAGACAACCACTGAGTGCTCAGGCTGGAGTGGCGGCATGGCGAGTCCAGCCGCAGCGAGCATGGCCCCACTGAGCCGAATCCCGCCGTCGTTCATCCAAGCAGGCGAATCATTATTGGTCCCCAAAGGGGGCTTGGGGCCAACATGGCTGACGGCGTAGCTTCGCGCCGGGTCCAAGCCTGTCAGCCGCACCGGGGCAGGCGGCCAACAGCTGGGCCGGGACAGGACAGCGAGCTCGAAGAGGGCAGCCGAACGGTCTGCAGCAATGACGCCGTGGGCGCTGATTTCCGGGGTTGGATGGTCCACCCGGACCACGTCACCGCCATGCAGCAGCTCCCGTTGTTCCTTGTAGAGGTCAATCCAGCTGGTCAATTCTGCCTGTTCCGAGGGGGTGAGGGTGGTGATGTCCCATTCAATGCCGTAGTGGCCAAAGAGCGCTGTGGCGGCCCGGAATGACAGCGCGTGCGTGCGTCCGGTTGTGTGCGACTGCGGACTGCCCACGTGGCTGCCGACCAGCTCCGGCGGCAGCAATTGAGCCGTCCAGCGCAGAATTTGGGCGCGTTCCAGCGGATCGATGCAGTCGCTGGCCCAAATCCTGTCGGTGTGCTCCAGAATGCCCAGATCCACCCGTGCGCCACCTGAGGAACATGATTCAATCTCTAATCCCGGCTGCGTCTGCTTCAGAGCAGCGAGCAACCGGTAGGCAGCCAGCGTCTGTTCGTGGACGCCTGCGCTTCCCGTTGCCGTGGATCCAGCTTCGAGCAAGTCACGGTTGTGGTCCCACTTGATATAGACAATGTTGTAAGTGCTCACCAGATCACTGATGCGCTCCAAGATGTACGCGAACGCTTCCGGGATGGCAAGGTTCAGGACCTGTTGCGCCCGCGCTGGCAGCGGAAGCCGGCCTGCCGGTTGGAGGATCCATTCCGGATGCTTGCGTGCCAGATCGGATTTTGGATTGATCATTTCGGGTTCGAACCACAGCCCGAATTCAATCCCCAACGCCGCCAGATGATTGCTGAGCGGGTGGAGTCCGTCCGGCCAGACATCCTCGTCCACGAACCAGTCCCCCAGACCTGCGGAATCGTCGCGCCGCCCGCGGAACCAGCCGTCGTCGAGCACAAATCGCTCAACACCCATTTCGGCGGCCTTGTCGGCCAGGGCCAGCAGCCGGGTGAGGTCATGATCGAAGTAGACGGCCTCCCAGGTGTTGAGCGTGACGGGGCGCGGGGTGCGCGGGTGCTGCGGACGGGCGCGCAAGTAGTTGTGGAACTGGTGTGCAGCCGCATCCAAGCCGACCCCGTGACAGCCGTAAACCCAAGGCATGGTGTAGCTGGCACCTGCCGCGAGGACCACCTCACCCGGCAGCAGGAGCTCCCCACCACCCACGACGGTCCGGCCAGTTGCGGTCCGCTCAACATAGGAAACGTGATTGCCGCTGAAGCCAACATGGAGGCCCCACACTTCGCCGTGCCCAAAACCAAAACCCTGCTCACCGGCGATCAGCACCGTTGCCGCATCGGCCCCCGTGCGCCCGCGACGATTCTCGCGCAGATGCGTGCCAACGGTGATGTCACGGCGTTGCGGAACGCGTTCCTTACTCCATCGTCCGGCCTGGTCCAGGATCTCGGTGGCACTGCCAGATACCGGAAGGGCCACGAGCAGCTGCTCAAGGTTGTAATCGCTCTCCCCCAGGTTTTGTACGGTGGCTCGCAGGCGCAGCAGACCGGAGTCCAGCAGCTCCATCTCCACGAAAAGTGCCAGCTGCGCTTGGCGATCAGTCCCGCGTGAGCTGACGAGGTTACCCTCGATGGTGTGGACGAATTCGCTAAACTGGGGGGTCCACGCCTGCCCGCTGCGGTGGCCGCGCAGACCGGGAATACCCATCCATCCGGCGGAATGTTCGGGCACCACACTGACTCGCACAGGGACATCAACGGAATTCTCAAGTCCTGGTTGGGCGTTGTTGGCAAAGTCTGAAAGGTCGACGCCGGTCACCTCACCGAGGTCTTGGCCCCAGTGCAGGATCTGTGGCACTTCGTCCTCTGCTAATCGGAGGACAACTCCGGTGTTGCCCGCACGCAACTGGAGGAGCGTGGGCTCAGACAGGTTAGTTTCAGACAGGTTGGTTTCAGACACGGTGATCTCAGACAGCGTGAGCTCAGACATTGACGGCCGCCAACCAGATGTTGGCGAGCTCGGCATGACCCAGAGAGGTGGGGTGGACGCCGTCGTGCGCGAGAGCTGCGTTGCCACCGTGATGGGGTGCCAAGGCAGTCAGCCGCTCATGGGAAGGGACCAGAGCGGCACCGAATTCGGCTGCCAAACGTGCAACGGCGTCCTGCTTGTCCTGCAGATCCTGCGCCCAATCCTGCTGGTCTTCGGTGACGGGGAGCAGGAACGGCTGTACTAGGACGATGAGCTCAAAGTGCGGCGCGGCTTGCGTCAACAGCTCACGGTACCCCTGTTCAAAGGCCTCCGCGGTGGTGGGCTCATTGCCATCAAAACGGCGCCAGGTGTCATTGATGCCAACCAAAATGGAGAGCACATTCGCACTGCTGCCAAGCACATCCCCGGCCCAACGTCGTTGCAAATCAACCACCCGGTCTCCACCAATGCCCACATTACTGACGGCGATCCCTCGCTTGGCTACTTCGGCGGCGATGACGTTGACGTACCCATCACCCAGCTTTCGAGGGTCTTCACGACGGCCACAATCGGTAACGCTATCTCCGGCAAATAGAATGCTGCGCTGTTGAGACTTTTCCACACTGGCTCCTAAACCCTCACACTTTGTTTAGTGACTAATATAAGTTACGTTCACGGCCCGTGACAGCAATCGTGCCACTATTACGCAGCGCGTCAACAGGCCCGCCCAGTAAAGGACTTAATAGAGCGTTGTGGCGCTCCAGCAACAGCAGATGTCAACTGCCCCAAGATGGCTGGCGTAGGGTAGAAAAACCATAAAAAGTATCCTTATCTGGGGGCAGATACACCAACGCATGGCTAACAACGACACCACCACACTGTGGACTTCCCTAAGCCGAATGGCCCCGGCGCTCCGGCCCATGATGTGGCCCCTCATCTGGGGATTCCTCAGCGCCCTGGCGGCCAGCGCCGTGGCCCTGGCCATCCCTCAGGTGTACCGCTCCCTCGTCAACACGGCGTTTCTTCCCGGCAACGGAGCGCAGGCACTGTGGATTGGGGCCGCCACGGTCCTGGTCCTGGGCATCCTCGAAGCCGGCCTGATCGCCCTGCGCCGCCAGTTTGTGCTGGTCCCGGTCACCACCGTGGAAACGCGCATGCGTACCTCCTTCTACCGTCACCTGCAGCAACTCGCCGTGGAATTTCACGATCGCTGGGGCTCAGGACAGCTGCTGAGCCGGGCCATGAGCGATCTAAACTTCATGCGCCGCTGGATGGCTTTTGGCGCCATCATGCTGGTGGTGACGGCGCTGACGGTAGTCATTGGCGTGGTGCTGATGTTCTCCATGAGCTGGGAACTGGGCCTGATTTTCCTCGCCGCCGCCGTGCCGATAGTCATTTTCGGCTACCGCTTCCGGCGCTCCTACGGCAGGGTCAGCCGCAAGAGCCAGGATCAGGCCGGGGATCTGGCCACCACTGTGGAGGAGTCCGTCCATGGCATCCGCGTACTGAAAGCGTTTGGCCGCGGTCAGGAAGCGCTGGATTCATTTGCGTCCCAGGCGCAGGAGCTGCAGGCCACCGAAATTCATAAGGCCAAATCTCTCGCCATTTTCTCTCTGGTGGTCTCGCTGCTGCCCGAGCTCGCCTTGGGCGCAGGCTTGGTGGTGGGCATCCTGTTAGTTTCGGAGGGAAGGCTCGACGTCGGAGCCTTGGTTGCGTTTTTCGCCACGGCTGCCGTGGTGGCTGGCCCCGTGGAATCGATGGGCCCGCTGCTCGCCATGACGTTTGCCGCCAAAACCGCTCTGGACAGACATTTCGAAGTTATGGATGCGGTGAATACCATCACCGATCCAAAGTCGCCTTCGACGCTAAATCACGTACGCGGCGAGCTTGAATTTCGGGACGTGCACTTCCGTTTCCCTGACAGCCTGGATGGCACACCCGATCTACTGAACGGGATCGATCTGACGCTGCAGGCGGGCGAAACCATGGCGCTGGTGGGTGTGACCGGCAGCGGCAAAAGTGCCTTGCTCAATCTAGTGCCCCGGCTCTATGACGTCACCTCCGGCACGGTTCTCCTCGATGGTACCGACATCCGCCAGCTGCCCCTGGCCGAGCTGCGCCGGCACGTCTCCGTTGCTTTTGAAGACACCACCTTGTTCTCCCACTCAGTCCGTGGAAACGTTTTGTTGGGCGCGGCCGATCACCCCGGATTATCCGAAGATCAGGTGCTGGAACGGGCCTTGGAGGTGGCGCAGGCAGGATTTGCTTACTCTCTCGCCGACGGCGTGGAGACCTTGATTGGCGAGGAAGGCCTGAGCCTGTCCGGTGGCCAACGCCAGCGCATCGCCCTAGCCCGGGCCATCGCCGCCAAGCCCGCCGTTTTGGTGTTGGATGACCCGTTGTCGGCGCTCGATGTGAACACCGAAGAGCGTGTGAGCGACAGACTACAGAAAGAATTGGCAGGCACCACCACCTTGATTGTGGCTCACCGCCCGTCAACTGTAGCCATGGCCCACCGGGTGGCCTTGTTACAAGATGGCCGCATTTCAGCCGTGGGAACCCACGCCGAACTGCTCGCCGGCAACAGCCACTACCGCTACGTCCTGGCAAGTCTGACGGAGGAACCGCGCGATCTGGACAGCGAGCCAGATGATGAACTACCCGATGACCTTGGCGCCGAGCGCCACGCACCGGCACCGGCACCCGCAGACGCACGCGCGCACCGACCCAAGGGAGCACGCGCATGAGCCGCGGCAAGAAGCGCAAGGACGCTCCGGCGTCGACCATTAAGTCAGGCAAGCTGAAAACAGGCACACTGAAGAGCGCAAAAGTCGCTCCGCAGGGAACCATGGATGAGGATCGAGTAGATCTGAGCCGCGAGGCCAGCCGTGCCGTGCGCCGTCGATCAGTGAGGCTCTTGAGGGCTTTGCTGCGTCCTGTGCGCTTGCGATTCGCCATCACCGTGGCGCTCGTGGTGCTCTCGCAGGCGGCAAAAGTTGCCGGTCCACTGCTTATTGCCTACGGGATTGATACGGCGTTGCCCGCGCTCACCATGAAGCCTGACTCCTCTCCCCTGCCGCTCATTATCACTGGCGGCGGCTACATCATGGCCGCGTTGATCGGCTCCTGGCTGACGGCGGCGTATCTGACGGCGACCGCGCGGCTGAGTCAGGCGATGCTGCTGGATCTGCGCATTCAGGTGTTCCGGCATACGCAGCGGCTCAGCATGGAATTTCATGAGCAATACACATCTGGACGCATTATTTCGCGCCAGACATCGGACTTGGAGGCCCTGCGCGAGCTGCTCGATTCAGGGATTTCCTCGCTCGCCTCGGGCCTGGTCTTCATGGCGTTGACGGCTGTGTCGATCTTCGCGCTGGATCCAATCACTGGCTTGCTGGTGCTGGCGTCGGCGGTGCCCATGCTCCTGCTCTCGCGCTGGTACCAAAAGCGTTCGCAGGCCGCCTACCGTTCCTCGCGCGTGGTGTCCGCGGCGCTGATTGTGCACTTCATCGAGACCATGACAGGCATCCGTGCGGTCAAGGCCTTCCGGCGCGAAGAGGAGAACGCGGCCAAGTACGATGCTCTCGCAGAAGATTACCGCCGCGTCACAGTCCGTTCCATCAACCTCAACGGGGTTTTCCAGCCGGGACTGGTGTTGATTGGCAATGTGGCCGTTGCGGTTGTTTTGCTCGCCGGTGGTTTCCGCGTGCTCGGTGGCGCGTTGGAGGTGGGAGCGCTCCTGGCCCTCCTTCTGGCCACCAAACGCTTCTTCCAACCCGTGAGCCAGATGGCCATGTTCTACAACTCGTTCCAGTCAGCCCAGGCTGCGCTGGAAAAGGTTTCCGGGCTGTTAGAGGAAGTCCCCACCGTGCGACCGCCGCGCCATCCCCGCCCGCTGCCGGCGGCACGTGGCGCGATCCGCTTCACTGGCGCCGAGTTCCGTTATGCCACCGGACCCCTGGTGCTGCCAAGTTTGGATTTGCATATTCCGGCCGGTCAGACGGTAGCGGTGGTTGGTGCCACGGGCGCCGGAAAGTCCACACTGGCCAAACTCCTGGCCCGTTTCTATGACGTGAGCGCTGGCTCGTTAACGCTCGACGGCGTGGAGTTGCGTGAGCTCTCCAGCGTCGACTTGCGCCGTGCTGTGGTTATGGTGACGCAGGAGGCATTCCTGTTCAGCGGCTCGGTGGCAGACAATATTGCCCTGGGTAACCCGGGAGCCAGCCGGGCCCAGATCGAGGCTGCCGCCCGCGATGTGGGTGCCGACGAGTTCATCCGAGCCCTCCCGGAAGGCTACGACACGGACGTGAACAAGCGCGGTGGCCGCGTCTCTGCTGGGCAGCGGCAACTGATCTCCTTTGCCCGAGCCTTCTTGGCTAATCCTGCCGTGCTCATTCTTGACGAGGCAACCTCTTCGCTGGATATTCCATCGGAGCGGCTGGTCCAAGGCGGCTTGCAGAAGTTGTTGGGGACTGAGGGTGCTGCTGGGGCGGCAGATGGGACAGGAATCACGGGCACCGATCGTGGCGCAACCGGCCGGACTGCGTTGATCATTGCACACCGACTATCCACAGTGGTCATGGCTGATCGAATCCTGGTGGTTCATGAGGGCCGCATTGTGGAGGACGGCTCCCCGGCAGAGTTGATAGCAAGCGGCGGGCGCTTTGCCACGATGCATGGCGCCTGGCAGGACTCGCTGGTCTAGTTCTGCACTGGTGGAGCTCTCCGCGTTCAGCTCTGCCAGCCTATTTTTGACATTGATTCACTGTCATCTCCCGTGGCTTCTCCGCAATTGGTTGTGCACAACTTAATTGCGTACACTTGAATCATGCTGGACAACGAATACCACCTCGATTCCATGGTTTGCTTCGCTATTTACTCCGCGTCAAACGCTGTGGCCAAGGCTCATAAAGTCGCCTTGGAACCATGGGAGCTGACCTACACGCAGTACATAGCACTGCTGGAGATCAGCACTGTGTCGGAGGGTTTGACCGTGGGCGAACTGGGCCAACGCATGAGCCTTGACTCCGGGACATTGTCCCCGGTTTTGCGCAGGCTTGATGACCGTGGACTAGTATCCCGAGCCCGAACCTCCCCGGATGAACGTGTGGTGACCGCCGCACTCACCGACAGTGGCACTTCGGTACTCAAAGAGGTACTGGTGGCCCTGAAGGAACTCCGGGGCGCGTATGGCTTCGACTCCCCCGAGCAAGCCCGCGCATTAGTCCAGGAGTTGCACCGCATCACTGACGGCATGCGCGCCCTGACGTCCCCTCAGCACCCCTAATCCAGCACCCTAAATCCGCACTAATGTCTACGAAAGGCACTACTATGACACCCCTGTACACCGCCGAAGCCATCGCCACCGGAGCCGGCCGTGATGGTCACGTCCGCTCCTCCGATGGGGGCATTGACCTCAAACTTGCCATCCCGAAATCCATGGGTGGATCAGGGGAAGGTGCCAACCCCGAGCAGCTTTTCGCCGCTGGCTATGCGGCCTGCTTCCACTCGGCGTTGCAGATGGTTGCCCGCACGCAGAAGATCGACATCAGCGATTCCTCAGTGGGCGGCCAGGTCCACCTCGGGTCCAACGGCAACGGCGGATTTGAGCTCTCCGTGCTTCTGGAAGTTGTCCTGCCGGGCATTGAACACGCTGCCGCTCAGGCACTGGCCGATGCCGCTCATCAGGTCTGCCCCTACTCCAACGCCACCCGCGGCAACATTGAGGTCACCATCACGGTCTCCGACGACTAAACCCGTTCGGCTTCTTAGGCTTTGTGGCGGCAAGAGGGCCTGTGCCATCCGATAGCGGATGGCACAGGCCCTCTTGCCGCGGCAGGCATCGAGAAGTACCCGCACATGGCGGTGCGAGGTGGCACATGGACCAAGGAAACCGGGCTCGCCCGTGCACGCCAACCGGCGCGTACCCTAGGATGTGGTCTTGACCATGCTGGTGGAGCGCATCAATGAAAAGGGGCCGCGCTCAGCACCGCAAACAGTCAAAGCTGGCTTCTCCATAGTGAAACGTGAGTCCACAGGGTTCACCACTGCCGACTCCGGAATTTCGAGCTCCCCGTAGCTCACCCCAGACAAATCTATCCGCAACACAGGAAGCGCAATCAATGACCCACTCCCCCTGGCAACCCATCAGCCCGTCACGCCTGGAACTAGGCGAAGGCCTACGCATCATTGACGGCACCGTCCACTGGGTGGATTTGCTCCGCGGCGAGCTCTATGCGTGGACACCGGGTTCGGCGGATAGGGCCACACTAGTGCGCACCTTCGACGCTCCGCTGGGCTTCGTGGAAAAGGCGTCCGACGGACGTTTGATTGCGGCCCTCGGAACTGGGCTTTCCTGGCTCCGTGAGGATGGGAGCGTTGCCGAAATCGCCTCCACCGGGCTCAATCCCAGCCGCCACCGGGTCAATGACGGCTCGTTCGCCCCGGACGGATCGTGCTGGTTCGGCACCATGGTGCACGACGGCTCGCCGGCCGATGGTCACCTCTGGCGCTGGGACCCCGAGACCGGCGAGACGAGCTGCATGATGAGCGGGATCGAGATCCCCAACGGACCGGTCTTTTTGCCGGAAATTGAGGCCATGCTGATCGCAGACACTGTAGCTGGCAAGATTCTAAGCAAGAGTCTGGTGCCCGGCTCCAGCGTTGAACCGTTCGTCACGGTCGACGGCGGATCACCTGACGGTGTGCACGTGGATTGCGAGGGCCGTCTCTGGAATGCCGTGTGGGGCGGGAACCGTTTGGACGTCTACGCGCCCGGAGAACGCCGCGCCAAACCGCTCGATCTACCAGTCTCACAGCCCACGAGCGTCACCCTCACAGCTGGTGACGAACCGCTGGTCATCGTCACCAGCGCCTCTATTGGGCTGGAAACGCCTGGCGAACTAGACGGATTCACCATTGCCGCGCCCCTGTCACTGCTGGCGCTCGAGCCCGCGCGGGTTCGAGGACTACGCCGCGGTTCCTCAAGTCAGAAGGACCACAGCAAGCGCACGCCGTAGTTCCTCGAGTCAGACGGAGGCCCGTTGAGTCAGACGCTGCGCCACGTCTGACTCGGCGGGCCTCCGTCTGACTCGGCGACTTATGCACGGCGCGCCACCCTTCCACAGCGTGGACCAGCGGCGACAATGGGAATAATCAACCCTTGGCATCCGATTGCCACAGATGGCGGCGCCAACACAGAATTAACCAGTCAAGGTTAGCCCCTCAAGGAATTCCCGGCACCACCTTCTGCCCGCACCAAAGGAAGCAATGAAAACAGCTCAACCCGCCACCACAGTCCGCCGCTCGTGGCCACTCATTGCCGTCCTAGCAGTCACTGGTGCATGCGCATCATTCATGTTTACTCTGGTGGTGCCGATCCAGGCTCAATTGCCGGAACTATTGAACGCACCACGGGAAGCCACGGCGTGGGTGGTCACCATTACGCTGTTGACCTCGGCCGTCGTTACTCCTATCTCCGGGCGTCTGGGGGATCTCCTGGGCAAACGCAAGATCATTTTGGTGCTGTTGCTCGCCCTGATTGTCGGCAACGTTCTGGCAGCCGCCTCAACTAATCTGACCGTTCTGCTGGTGGGGCGCGCACTGCAGGGGCTCATGACAGGAGTCATCCCGCTGGGCATCGCCGTCCTCCGCGATCATTTGCCGGCAAAGCGAGTGGGTGGTGCCGTTGCGCTGATCAGCGCGTCCTTTGGCTTCGGTGCCGCACTTGGCTTGCCCATCAGCTCCTTCATTGCAGATTCCCTTGACTGGCACGCCCTGTTCTGGACCGCTACGGTACTCGGCGTGGTGTTGTTTGCGCTCGTGGCGTGGATCGTGCCCAAGGATACGGAATTCGCAGCCGGGCGCTTCGACTACGTGGGTGCAGTTGGCCTGTCCATTGCTTTGTCCGCAATTCTCGTAGCCGTCGCCCAGGGCAACGCGTGGGGATGGAGCTCACCGGCGACCTTGATTTTGGGCATTGGCGGCGTTCTGGTGCTTTTGGCTTGGGGAGCTTTTGAACTGCGGCTCAAGGACCCCGCGGTTGATCTTCGCGTGGCCGCACGTCCGGCCGTGCTGATGACAAACCTCGCCTCGATAGCCTTGGGTTTTGCGTTCTTTTCATCCGCAGTGTTGTTCCCCCAAATTCTGCAACTCCCCACAAGTCCCGGCTTCGGACTGGGCCAAACGCTCATCACCATCGGTCTCATCCTTGCCCCTGCCGGACTGGTGCAAATTGCCATGGCGCCGGTAGCAGCTCGGTTGAATGGCACCGTGGGAGGCCGTGCCACCTTAGTCCTGAGCGCCGTCGTCATTGCATTCGCCTACGTATTAGCGCTGCTGGCATCCACGGAAATCTGGCACATTCTTCTCGCGAATGCTTTGGTGGGGGCCGGGATCGGCATCGGTTACTCCGCCATGCCCATGCTCATTATGGGCGCTGTCAAGCCCACCGAGACCGGCGCCGCGAACGGTTTGAACTC
This sequence comes from Arthrobacter sp. N199823, assembly GCF_002929705.1. GTDB lineage: Bacteria > Actinomycetota > Actinomycetes > Actinomycetales > Micrococcaceae > Specibacter. The sequence continues at coordinate 123,126 of NZ_PJIN01000008.1, read as the reverse complement.
CCTCATGCGTGCCTTGGGTACCAGTAGCGCAGCGGCAGTCATGGGCGCCATTCTTGCAGCATCCAGTGCCGGTCACTCAGCACCCACGGCGGCCGGATTCCAGCTGGGCTTTGCCATCGCCCTTGGCGCCACTGTGCTCGCCGGGGCGCTGGCCCTGTGCATTCCACGGCCACAACCGGAAGAAGCGCACATCGTGGAGCTGACCGGCATTCAATCGGCGAGTGAACCAAGCCCTTCCCAGCCCTGACACCCCAGCAGTACAGTGAATGATGGTGGACGCCGCTGTCCCTCAGACACCCCACGATGGGAGCATGAGAATGACTCGCGTTCGGCTCGACCTGTTTCTCTCACTGGATGGGTTCACCTCTTCGACCAAGCAAAGCGCTGAAAATCCCATGGGAGAGGACTGGGGCCGCCTGACAGAGAACTACGCCGCAACCCGTACGTTCCGCGAACACGTCTTCAATGACACCAGCGGAGCGGGTACCTCCGGCGTCGACGATGCCTACGCCAGCGCGTTCTTTGACGGTATCGGCGCCGAGATTATGGGAGCGGGCATGTTCGGCCTCCACACATTCCCCCATGATCCGCAGTGGCAAGGGTGGTGGGGTGCCCAGCCACCTTTCGGGTGCCCGGTCTATATTCTCAGCAAGACCGCGCCGCGTCCCATGATTCCCATGGAGGGCGGAACAACCTTCCATTTCAGAAACGCCGCACTCGAGGACGTGCTCGCCGAAGCCGGCCTGGCCGCCGGCGACTTGGACGTGCGGATCGGCGGTGGGGTTGGCACGGCACGCAACTTCTTACGGGCGGGCTTGGTCGATGACCTGCATCTGCTGATTGCTCCGATCATTCTGGGGCGGGGAACTCGGCTCTGGGACGGGCTGGACGGACTCGAGCGCACCCATGATGTGCGGACCGAGGTGGCCGAGAGCGGCACCATCCACGTAAACTTCACGCGAAAAGTCGGTAGCTGAGGGAAAGTCCACCGCACCTATGATGTGCCTCATATATCGCTGCGCACACGGCCCTCAAGCCGCTAAAGTGGTTGGCGGTGCCCGCTGACGCGTGCCTCCAGGCTAAAACCTGTGAGGACCGAGGGAGAGAGCACCTGCATCGCTCCATTCACCGGTTCGCAGGAAGACCCTCATGACTCTCGCTCGCCCCTTGGCCACCAAGCTATTTCCGATCGCGACGGCCCTGGCCGCAGCATTGGTTCTGGCCGGCTGCACGCCCTCAGGCACAACGTCGGACGCCAGCTCCGATCCCGGCTCACCCGTCACCGGTGGGAACCTTGTGTACGCTTCCGGTGATGCCGAACCCAGCTGTTTGGATCCGCACGTTGGCGGCAACTATCCCCAGGCTTTGGTTGCCTCGCAGTATCTGGAGACGCTGTACACCAAGGACGCCGAAGGCAAGCTGATCCCCTGGCTCGCTGCGGACTCCACCGTGTCCGACGACGGGCTGACGCGGACTGTTTCGATCCGTGACGGTATCACCTTCACCGATGGCACCGCCTTGGACGCCGCTGCCGTCAAGGCCAACTTTGAACACCTCTTGGACCCCAAAACGGCATCCTCCACCGGATACCTGGCCCTGGGCAAGATCGCGTCCATGAAGGCTGTTGATGCGAGCACACTCGAGCTCAAGCTGAAGACTCCGGATAATTCCCTGCTCGAATCCTTCTCCATGCCGTGGGTGGCCATTGAATCCCCCACAGCCTTGAAGCGCACCCAGGAAGAAAACTGTGCTGCTCCCGTGGGCACCGGACCGTTCAAGGTTCAATCCTGGAAGAAGCAGTACTCCGTGCAAATGGTCCGCAACGCAGACTACGTTCTTCCGGTCGCAGGGGCCGCCCATGCGGGGCCGGCCTACCTGGACTCGATCACCTGGCGCTTCATCCCCGAGGCAGCTACGCGTTACGCAGCCCTTCAGGCCGGTGAAGTCGACATCATTGACAACGCCCAGCCAGATGCCATCGCCACAGCTGTCAAGACTTCAACCATCAAGCATTTGGATGCACCGCGCCCTGGTGCTTCCAACCGGATAGAGCTGAACTCCTCCAAGGCCCCGTTCAACGACGAAAAGGTCCGCGAGGCCTTCATTCACGCGGTGAACATCAATGCCAGCGTCGATTCATTGTTCTTTGGCTCGGCTAAACGCTCATACTCGCCGCTGTCCAGCGTGGAACCCCTGGCTTACTCAGAGGAATCACTGTTCAACTACGACCCCACGAAGGCTGGCACGTTGTTGGACGCAGCTGGTTGGAGTGAACGTGATGCGCAGGGCTACCGTGTCAAGAACGGCGTCCGGCTCTCCCTGACCTTCCCCGTCAGCACCAGCCAGTCCATCCCCGCCGAGCAGTCGCTCTTTGAGCAGATACAGGCAACGGCTAAGGAATCAGGCATCGAGGTTCAGATCAACTTGCTGGATATCTCCAGCTGGTACGGTGAGCTGTTTACCAACAGCTACAACTTGGTCTCCGCCCCGTACACCAAGGTGGGCCCTGGCGTGTTGTCCATCCTGTTCCATTCTGATTCCACCATCCCTGCACCGTCGGGATACTTCGCCAACCTCTCCCAGGTTAAGGACCCGGCCCTGGATGCCTTGCTGAACACCGCAGGTTCCACCAAGGATGAGGCCCAGCGTAAGGACCTTTACACCCAGGCCCAGAAGAAGGTGCTCGAGGGCTACTACCTTTTGCCGCTCTATGATCAGCAAAACCACTTCTTGTACTCAGAGAAACTGAAGAACGTGGGTGCCACCACAGCCGTGGCCTCGCCCATCTTCTTTGATACCTGGCTGGCTAACTAAGCTCCCTTGGAGCCAAACCCATCATGAGTGATTTTGCCAAGATTCAAAGCAGCCCATCCGGTGTGGCGGGGACCTCCCATGGCACCAGGTCCGCCGCGCGCTGGCTGCTGAGCAAGATCATGGGCGGAATCTTTGTGCTCTGGGCCGTTTTCACGGCCATATTCTTTGGACTCCGGATGATTCCCGGGGACCCGGCACAGGCCATCATGGGCGGTCCGGGATCGCAGGCTTCAGCCGAGGCCTTGGCTGCGGCGCGTGAACAGTACGGCTTGGACCAGCCGCTTTACGTTCAGTATTTTGCTCAGTTGTGGCGCTTGGTTCAGGGTGATTTGGGCACATCCTATTCGCTGAAGAGCCCCGTGGTGGAGGTTCTTGCCGAGCTGCTACCGCCCACGCTGATCCTTGCCGGGCTGGCTCTGCTCGTAGCCTGGGCCATGGCCTTGGTGCTTGCCGTGCTGTCCACACGCAGCGGGGCCGTGGGTGTTGCACTGGGCTCGGGACTGGAGATCATCTCAGCTGCCGTGCCACACTTTTGGCTGGCCAGCGTGCTGATCATGCTATTTTCCACGATGCTGGGCTGGCTTCCGCCGGTGAGTACCAATACCCCGGCCGGTCTAGTGCTGCCCATCATTACGTTGGCCCTGCCGCTGGCTGGATTTATGGGTCAGGTCATGCGAGACAGCATGGCCGAAGCCCAACGTTCCGCCTTTGCGTTGTCTGCCCGGGCCCGCGGAGAATCGGAGACCGGGGTACTCCTGCGGCATTCCCTGCGGCACGGGGCACTGGGCGGCATTGCACTCTCCGGATGGGCCTTAGGGTCCCTGCTCTCTGGCGCGGTAGTGGTTGAATCCATCTTTGCCCGCCCCGGGCTGGGACGATCCCTGCTCTCAGCCGTCACGGCACGGGACATCCCTCTCGTCACCGGCGTTGCCCTGTTCTCAGCTGCCGCCTACGTGTTGATCATGGCATTCTCTGATCTTGCCGAACGCCTGGTTGATCCTCGGATCGGCAGATCATGAGCACCCATCTAGCGAAGCTCCCCCGGCTTCTGGCCGCTGCCCTTCTGCTCTTTTTTCTGCTGGCAGCTATTGCACCCAACCTTCTAGCACCCGTTGATCCGCTGGCCATTGATCCTGCCGCGGCGTTCTCGGCGCCCGGGCCAGGGCATCTGCTGGGCACTGATGAATCGGGACGTGATATTTACTCACGCATCATTCACGGTGCTCGGTCCTCGCTGCTCATTGGCGCTGCGGCTACCGCGATTGGGCTTGGCCTGGCGTTAGTACTGGGCACCCTTGCGGGTTTTGGCGGACGATGGCTGGACTTTGGCGTGGGCCGCATCCTCGAGGTGCTCTTTGCCTTGCCCGGGCTGCTGCTGGCACTGGTGTTCATTGCCCTGGCCGGGCCCGGAGTCACCACCACCGTCATCGCCGTGGGCCTGACCTGGGCACCCGGATATGCCCGCATGATTCGTGCGCAGATTATCGCCTTGCGCAGCTCTGCCATGGTTGAGGCTGCCACAGTGCTGGGACGACGCCGGTCACGGATCCTTCTCGTTCACATCTTGCCTAACGCTCTTGCTCCCTTGGCAGTTTTAGCAACACTGGGGCTGGGGCAGGCGATTCTTTGGGCGGCGTCGTTGAGCTTCTTGGGGCTGGGCTCGCCTCCGCCGGCCCCTGAGTGGGGCACCATGTTATCTGCCGGGCGTACCTATCTGTCGCTGGCGTGGTGGATGACCTTTTTCCCGGGACTGGCCATTGTGCTGGTGGCCGCCGCCGCGACTGTCCTGTCTCGATCGATGAAGGCTGGAGGAAGCCGATGAGCGCTAGTGAACCTCTCTTGCGAGTGAAGGATTTGGACGTTTCCTTTGGCGGAAACAGCGTGGTAAGCGGCATTTCTTTCACCGTGAACCCCGGCGAATGCTTGGCGCTGGTGGGTGAATCCGGCTCAGGTAAATCCGTGACAGCCAGGTCGCTCCTCGGTTTGGCAGGACCCGGCTCGCATGTGCGCGCCACTGCGCTAGATGTCGCGGGCAAGGACGCCCGGAACTTCTCACAGCGAAGCTGGCGCTCACTGCGTGGCAAAGAGGTGGGGTTCATCCTGCAAGACGCACTAACGTCGCTGGATCCGCTGCGGACCGTGGGTAAGGAGATTGACGATGCCTTGCGCCTGCATTCTAGTGGTTCCGGTTCCCAGCGCGCTGCCCGCGTGGTTGAACTGCTGGAAGCCGTTGGCCTGGACGATCCGCTGCGGCGGGCCTCCCAAAGGTCAGGTGAACTCTCTGGCGGGATGCGCCAACGGGCACTCATTGCATCAGCCATTGCTCTCGATCCGCTGCTGATCATTGCCGATGAACCCACTACTGCGCTGGATGCAACGATTGCCGCATCCGTCATGGATCTACTGGGTGATTTACGCCGGGCAGGTTCCGGAATGCTGTTGATCAGCCACGACCTTGCCACTGTGGCCAGTGTGGCCGACTCAATTGCCGTCATGGCGGCCGGACGCATCGTGGAAAGAGGAACGCGCGAACAAGTCCTCAACAGTCCCCAACACCCGTATACCCGCGCATTGCTGGCGGCCGCTCCCGCTGGCAAACCCCGTTTTACCAAGCTCTCACCCGCGAGCACCCATCCAAAACCGCCTCCGCTGCAACCCGAGCAAGCGACGGTGCATCAGGGTGAGGAAGACGGCGTCGTGCTTCCAGTTTTGAGCGCACGGGGGCTGATCAAGAACTTTCCGCTATCCAAAACGGAGAATTTCCGGGCCGTGCACAACGTCAATTTCGATCTATTGCCGGGTCAAACTCTTGGCGTGGTGGGCGAATCCGGTTCCGGAAAGACAACCACTGCCCGCATGGCTTTGGGGCTGCTGCGGACTGACGCGGGAACTGTGGAACTGCTCGGCGGCCCGTGGAGCCAGGTGCCCGAATCAGCCCGCCGAAACCGACGCTCCTCGCTGGGAGCCGTGTATCAGGATCCGCTGTCATCGTTTGATCCGCGACATAGTGCCGAGGCGATTTTGGCTGACGCCCTGAGCCTTGGCGCCACGCGCAACCCCCGAGCCCATAGGCAGCAAATCTCTGAATTACTTAGTTTGGTGGGCTTGGCGCCGGACATGGCACAACGCCGTCCGGCCACGCTCTCGGGCGGACAACGCCAACGCCTGGCCATAGCCCGCGCGCTGGCACCGAAGCCGAAGGTGCTGATCTGCGACGAACCGGTCTCGGCGCTGGATGTCTCCGTGCAGGCCCAGGTCCTTGACCTGTTGGATGAGCTGCAGCAGCGCCTTGGCCTGAGCTACCTGTTCATCTCCCACGACCTTGCGGTCATCCGGCACATGAGCGATCACGTGCTGGTCATGCGCGCAGGGGAAGTGGTTGAATCCGGGACTACCGAATCGGTCTTCACTGCGCCGGCGCATGAGTACACGCGTTCACTCTTGGCGGCCGCTCCCCCGTCCTTGAGCTCCATTTAGCAACACGGCTGAAGATCCTGTGAGTGCCCTGACTAGGAATCGGTGGGGTTCGCAAAAGTCTGGATGGACCGGCTGGCCAAGCGCGGGATGATCTGCGACGCGCCAATCCGCGCAATATGTTCATACTCGCGATGTGCGGCAAATCCTTCGGCGTCGGTGTAGCGTTCCAGGATGACGATGTGGTCAGGGTCCTCGGCGCCTTGAAAGAAATCATAGGACACGTTTGCGGCTTCCTGGCGGGTGGCAGCAGCCATCTCACCGAGCAACGCCAGCACCGTGTCAACCTCGCCGGATTTAACGGTATATCGGACAACAACTTGAAAAAATGTCTCTGCCATATCAGCCAACCTAGCTCTTGAATCATGTGGACTTGTCAGACCCACCATAGTAGCTGGCAACCGATTGCACGAGCTAGAATCTTGAGGCCTATGGGAAAGCGATCGCCGACGGCGCGGTCAAGTCCGTTTCCCACCCACACCGGGCACGGCGGTGGCTTGTTGCATCCACGTAGCAATCTGGGAATGGTCCATCCGGGCTAGAGACGCGATCTCTACGCCCCGCGTCGCCTTGCCCATGCCCACCGGCGTCACCGGCGGGACGGGCTGGAGCGCTGCTCCGTTCACAAACATAAGCTTGATGTGGCCCACGAACGCACCGCTGCTGAAACACCAACCCTTGCCTATGCCGTAGTAGGCCATGCCCCACTTAATGGAGCGTTCCAGACCCGGCAGAGTCTTGGCCGCCAGCGCATCAACGGCCTCGGCAATTCCACGCTGCGGTTCCGGAAGACTGGCGATATACGCGAACACCGGGTTGTCGCCAACCGCCGCTTTCGCGGGGCTTGCCCTACCTGTCATGGCATCGCGCAGCTCAAAGCTGCCATTGGTTGAGGCCGCGCTGGACGTGGCTGAATGTGTGGCAGCGTCCTTGCCATGCTCCGTGCTGGTCATGGCGACATATTACTCCTTGGCTCCTCGTCAGAGCAGCTACGCTGCCACGCAAAAGCATGAGCAACCACATATTGCCTGACAGCCCGCAACCGGACTGTCAAGGCCGGTCAACTCGCGGGCAGTGAAGAATCGTGGAGCGTCAGCGTCACCGTCAGCGGTCAGTGGATTCCGGTGCCGGAATTGCGGAGGTCTGTACAGCCGGGTTTTGGACTGCCGACGTGTGGACAGGTAACGTCGGGGCACCATATTCGGTAGCCGCCCACGAGGCGAGCAGGCGCAGCGACTGTTCGGAGGCGGAGCCAGGTTCGGCGGCATAAATGGTCAGTGTCAGACCAGGTTCGGCAGCCATCTCCAAGCCCTCGAATGCGAGGGTGAGCTCGCCAACAACCGGGTGGTGGAAGGTCTTGGATCCGGTCCCGTGATGGCGAACGTTGTGCGCGCCCCACCGTCGCCGGAAGTCCTCGGAGAGGGTACTAATCTCCCCGATCAGATCGTGAAGGTCCTTATTATGCGGGTCGCGGGCCGCTTCCGTGCGCAAGATAGCGACCGTCACCTCCGCAAATAACTCCCAATCGGGATAAAAGTCGTGTGCCCGCTCGTCTAGGAAGGTGTACCGGGCGATGTTGGGCGGCTGGCCCGGCATGTCATAGACGTCCTTGTAGAACGCCCGGGCCAGCGGGTTGGCGGCCAAGATGTCCATACGTCCGTTGCGGACGAACGCTGGGCCGGCAGTGACTGCGTCCAGCGTCCACTGCAAACTTTGGTGCCCCGCCCAGGTCTTGGAATTGCGGCGCCGCGGCGGCCTGGCCACAGGACTGGCCGCATGGGCGAGATCAAACAGGTGAGCGCGTTCGGCGTCATCAAGGCGCAGCGCCTTGGCGAGGCTATCGAGGACTTCCGGCGACGCACCGCTGATGGCGCCGCGTTCCATGCGGGTGTAATACTCGATGCTCACTCCGGCCATGGTGGCCACTTCACTGCGCCGCAGACCCGCGACCCGCCGGTTGGTGCCAGCGGGGAGCCCCACCTGCTCCGGGCTGACCTTGGCGCGGCGTGAAGAAAGGAACTCACGCACTTCTGCTCGATTGTTCATGTCCCCACCTTATCCACGGCCCGCGTCTTGAGGGAGTCCCTGCCAGTGCCCCTACCAACCGGGACTCCCTGAGCCGCTCCAACCGGTGTTTACTTGACTCAAAGCAGTCCGCAACGCGGTACCAACAACCCGCAAGTGCCCCAGCCACCAGGAAGACTCTGAACACCTTGACTTCAAAAAACACGCCAAGTAGCAAGGGCAGCAGCACTGCGACGGTGCTGCCACCCAAGCCACCCAAACAGGAGATTCCAGCGGTCGCGGTGGGGCACCGGCTGCCGTTGCCTGCCTTGTTGGTCATGGCGTTGATGGGATTCATCTTGATCTCCACCGAGACGATGCCAGCCGGGCTGCTGCTGCAAATCGCGGGAGGCCTGAACATTGCGGAAGGGACCGCAGGGCAGCTGGTCAGCGCCTACGCCCTCGGCACAGTCATTCTCACGATCCCCGCTATCGCTTTGACCCGCGGCATGCGGCGCAAACCAGTCTTTCTGGTCGGCATCTTGGGATTTCTGCTCGCCAACACCGTTGCGGCCTTCTCCACAGACATCATGCTAACCCTGGCTGTCCGATTCCTTGCCGGGGCATTCTCGGGCCTGCTGTGGGGCATGCTTGCCGGGTACGCCCGCCGCATCACCGCACCGGAGCTGGCTGGCCGAGCCCTGGCCATCGCCTCCCTTGGCACCCCGTTGGGATTGGCGCTGGGAACGCCGTTCGGGTCATGGCTGGGGACCACCTTTGATTGGCGTTGGTCGTTTGGGGTGCTCTCGGCGTTGACTATTCTCACGGCCCTGCTGGCCCTGCTCTTTGTCCCAGACGCGTCGGGACAGGGGGCCGAATCCCAGATCCCCATGGTGCGCGTTTTTGCCATACCGGGTGTCAGCGTGATCCTTGTGGTCATTTTCGCGTGGATGCTGGCGCACAACACTACCTACACCTACATCGCGTCCTATCTGCGTTCGGCAAACATTCCCCTGAGCGTTGATGTGGCTCTGGTGGTGTTCGGCATATCCGCCCTGATCGGCATCGCCCTGACAGGTGTCTTCATTGACCGCGCACCCAGACCCCTGGTGCTGGCTAGTCTGGCCCTGTTCCTCACGGCCGGCGTGATCTTCTTTGCAGGAGCCCACTCCCTTATCGCTGTACTCACCGCGCTAGTGTTGTGGGGAGTTGCCTTTGGCGGAGCAGCGCCGCAATTGCAAACGGCCATTAGCCAAGCAAGTGGCGAGAACGCTGATGTTGCCAACTCTTTGCTCGGGGTGGCGTTCAACCTAGCCATTTTCGGCGCCGGCGTGCTGGGGGCTGTTCTGATCAGCAACTGCGACGCAACGATCCTGGCCCTCGTCATGGTGGTGCTAGGCGCGGTAGCGTTGATCATTGTCTTCACCGCCCGGCGCACAGCATTCCCCGCCCACTACTAACACCGGTGCGGGACTGCGCTGATCCCCGCACTGCCCTAAGCGATCCACCCACAACAAAGTTCCACACCAGTCCATTCACAGCCGTCTATTCACACCAGGAGAAACATGCTCACCGTCAAGGCTTACGCCGCCCCGTCCGCCACTGAGGCACTCGTACCGACCACGCTCACCCGCCGCGATGTGGGCCCGCATGATGTCCTGATCGACATCAAGTTCGCCGGCATCTGCCACTCCGACATCCACACGGTCCGCGGCGACTGGGGACCGCAAAGCTTCCCTCTAACCCCCGGCCATGAAATTGCCGGCATCGTGGTTGAGATTGGCTCCGCCGTCACCCGTCACGCAGTGGGCGATCGCGTTGGAGTCGGCTGCATGGTCAACTCCTGTGGCGAATGCACTCATTGCCAGGCCGGCGAAGAGCAGTACTGCCTCGCGGGAAATACCGGAACATATGGCGCCGTTGATCGCGACGGAACCATCACTCAAGGCGGATATGCCACTCACGTGGTGGTCACAGAAAGCTTCGTCGTCACCATCCCCGACGGCCTCGCCCTCGACGTCGCTGCCCCGTTGCTCTGCGCCGGCATCACCACCTACTCGCCGCTGCGCCATTGGGGCGCGGGCCCGGGCAAGAAGGTCGCGATCGTCGGCATGGGCGGTCTGGGCCACATGGGTGTGAAACTCGCTGCGGCCATGGGTGCTGACGTCACCGTGCTGTCTCAAACCTTGAGCAAGCGCGACGACGGACTTAAGTTTGGTGCCCATCGTTACTATGCAACGAGCGACCCGGAGACGTTCACAGAATTAGCTGGCAGCTTCGATTTGATCGTCAGCACCATCAGCGCTGAAGTCGACATCAACGCTTATCTGCGATTGCTCGCAGTTAACGGCACGCTGGTCTTGGTGGGAGCACCTCCGGAGGCACTGCCCGTTCAAGCTTTCTCATTGATCCCGGCACGCCGTTCCTTCGCTGGCTCCACCATTGGCGGTATCCGCGAGACACAGGAGATGCTGGATTTCTGTGCCGAGCACGGACTGGGTGCCGAAATCGAGGTCATTTCCGCTGAGCAGATCAATGATGCATACGAACGCGTCTTGGCCTCCGATGTCCGGTACCGCTTTGTCATAGACACAGCCACACTGTAACTACCCAAGCCGACCCCGCCAGCCCCTGGGGTTCCAGCCTCAGAAAGGTAAGCCCATGCGGCGACGCGTCCTCACCATCGGGTCTTTGGCAGCACTGTTGGCCTTGGCCGGCTGCACATCGGCCACTGAATCAGGGCCTACCGGCACAGCGAGCGGAACCGGGACTCCGTTAAACCAGGGCCAAGGGGTCAGCAGCAACGCCGCATCAGATCCGGCAACAACGGCAACAGGAGCAACAGTTTCCCCGGCGGAGAAGGTGCTTGTCCGCTTCACCTCCGGGGAAACCGCTGTTGATGTCAGCATTGCCGCCGACAATACCACCGCTAGGGACTTCCTTTCGTTGCTCCCGCTGACCATCCCGGTGGAGGAATTCGCAGGTAAGGAGAAACTAGGGGCACTCCCCCGGGACTTGGTGACTGACGGTTCCCCCGGCTCCGACCCAGAAGACGGAGATCTCATTTACTTCACCCCGTGGGGAAACCTCGGCTTCTATTACAACGCCGCCGGCATCGGCTACTCCGATCAAACCATCCATCTGGGCACTTACAACGCCACGGCCGCACAGTTGGCCCAACTCGAAGGTGGGGCTATCACCGTGGACATCGTGAGGTGAACACAGTGATGAGCCATTCCTTAACCGCGCTCAACCATCAGGGGCGCCACAACCTCAGGAGTTACTTGTGAGCCGCACTCGTTCGTCCGCCGCCACCTTCTTGGGCTTGAGTCTCGCTGCCAGCATCCTGCTGTCATCGTGCACAACAGCACCAGCCTCACCGTCACAGTCCTCATCGCAGCAGTCCGCAACCCCCACATCCGGCCACCCGTCCTCGGGAAGCCAGGCGCCGGCGTCGGGCATGGGCACACCTGCAACCATCTCGACAGGACTGGGAGCGCCATGGTCGGTGGCGTTCCTCAATGACACCCCGCTGGTCAGCGAACGCGACAGTTCCCGTATTCTGGAGGTTGCCAGCGACGGCTCCACACGTGCCATAGGAACCGTGGCTGGCGTCGAAGGCGCAGGCGAAGGCGGCCTCTTGGGTATAGCCGTCGATGGACAAGGACGCCTTTACGCGTACTCAACCGCGGCCGGAGGCAACCGAATCCAACGATTCGCAATCTCCGGCAAGCCTGGGGCACTGGCCCTGGGGCAAGCCGAAACCATCCTCGAGGACATTCCCTCGGCCAGCAACCACAACGGGGGCCGCCTCGCCTTTGGCCCCGATGGCATGCTGTACGCCACCACGGGCGACGCCGGACAGCGGACCCTCGCGCAGGACCTCGGCTCACTCGGCGGCAAGATCCTGCGCATGACGCCGGATGGCGACGTACCGCAGGACAATCCTTTTTCCGGGTCGCTCGTCTACAGCTATGGGCACCGCAACCCGCAAGGACTGGCCTGGGCCGCGGACGGGACCATGTTCGCCACGGAGTTCGGTCAAAACACGTGGGACGAACTGAACATCATCACCGCAGGAGCCAACTACGGCTGGCCAACAGTGGAGGGAGTCGCAACGACAGACGGGTTCACCGATCCGGTCCAGCAATGGAAACCTGACGTGGCCAGTCCCAGCGGCATGGCCCAACGCGACGGCATGCTGTACATCGCCAACCTACGCGGAGAAGTGCTGCGCGCGGTTCCGGTTGCAGACCCCACCACCTCCACCGACTACTTCGTCGGGGAGTTCGGCCGTCTCCGAGATGTCACCGTTGCTCCGAACGGGCCGTTGTGGGTCCTCACCAATAACACCGACGGCCGTGGCACGCCGGGCGCCGAGGATGACCGGATCCTAGCGTTCATCCCCGAATGATCCTGACAGGCTCAGTCCATCCCGCGCATCGCCTGTAGTTCAATCTCCACACTTGCCTTGAGCGGAAGGCCGGCGACGGCGACCGTAGTCCGCGCAGGATATTGGCTGTCAAAATACCTGGCGTACACGGAGTTCATCGCGGCAAAGTCATCCATGTCGACGAGGTAGACGTTGACTTTAACCACATCACTCCAGCGGCAACCGGCCGCCTCGAGAACGATGCCGAGGTTGTCGAACACACGAGCCGTCTGCACCTCGATCCCACCGCTGACCAACTGCCCGGTCTCCGGGTCGATGGGCGTCTGCCCCGACAGGAATAGCAGCCCACCCGGAATCCCGCATGCTTGGGAGTATGGGCCCACAGGTACCGGAGCGCCCTCGGTCATGACATAGTTCAGTTCCATTGTGGAAATCCCCTCTTTTTCGGCGCTGCATGCTCCAGAATTGTGACTCTACAGTCCTGTCAGAAAGGAATGCTGCTCCCAGAACTCAGGGGCTTGCTCCTTCGCCGGCGGCCAGTTTTGCTGCGAACGCCAGAATTTCGGCGGCCGGACTTTGGGCCTTATGTGCGTCCGCGGGCACGAAGCCCAACCGGGTGCGCCGTTCCAGCAGGTCTTCCACACTGGCGGCCCCTTCCGCCTGCACGGCGAACAGTAATTCCGCGCCGGTGATAGCCGTCCCGTCAAACAAGGTCTCCGCAAGGTGCGGGAACTGCCGGCCGAGAGCCTGCACGGTGGTGGCTTCGGTACCGTATTTCGCCACCAACCTAGCCGGTGCGGCGACGGCGCGCAGTTCCTTTGCAGACCCGGCACCCACGAGCGGCAGGGACTTGGTGCGGCAAGGAACGTCCAAACCGAGCCGGGAGGTGACGGCGTCCACCGCGTCCTGTGCCATGCGGCGGTACGTGGTCATTTTCCCGCCGACCACCGTAATGGGCGTGCCCGGGACGTCCCGGATCAGGTGACGCCGGGAGATGTCGGCGGTCCCCCCGGCGCCTGTGACGCCATGGTGTTTTGCAGCCTCCACCAGCGGCCGCAGTCCCGCGAAGGTGCCCACAATGTCTTCGCGGGTCAGCGGCACGGCCAAGGTGGTGTTGACAATGCCAAGGAGGAAGCCGACGTCGTACTCCGGCACCTGGGGATGGTGCCCGTTGGAGGTGTGGTCCTCCTCATCGGTCAGCCCAATGTAGACGACGCCGCCAGGCTGGGGCAGGACGAACACGTACCGGCCGAAGTGTCCCGGCACTGCGACGGTGTGTGCGGCGTGGGGATTGCCCAGGCGCTCTGCCCGAACCACCAGGTGCGTGCCGCGACTGGGTTTTACTCTCAGCAGTGGCTCGAAATCGGCACTCCACACCCCCGTGGCATTCACCACGGTGGCCGCCCCGATGAACACCGGCGCACCCGTTCGAGTGTCTATGGCGTCCACGCTCTCCGCTGTCACGGCCGTGGCCTTCACATCCCGCAGAATATGTGCACCCAGGCCAGCCGCTGTCCGGGCGACGCCGAGCACCAACCGGGCATCGTCGCTCAGCTGCCCATCCCAGTAAAGATAGCCGCGGCGCAGCGCCTTTCCATCCAGCGCCGGAACCAGGGCACCCACGGCCTGGCGGGACAGCAGTTGGGGCCGCGGCAGCACCGTGCTGCCCAGTCCGGAAAGCCTGCGCAACACATCATAAATGAGCGTTCCGGCGCCGGCCGCCAGACCTTCCCATGCGGGTGCACTGCGGGCGTCAGGAATGACAAATGCGAGCGGGTGGACCAGATGCGGGGCAATCCGGCTCATCAGCCAGCGCCGTTCCACTGCCGATTCCCAGGCAACAGGGAGATCCATCCTGGCCAGATATCGCAAGCCGCCGTGGATGAGCTTGGAGCTGTAGCCGCTGGTTCCGGAGGCCAGATCATGGCTCTCCAGCAGTGCCACGCTCAGGCCTCTGCTCACCGCATCCAGTGCCACCCCTGCCCCAGTGATGCCCCCACCAACAACCGCAACATCAACGGTGTGCCCGGCCAGGTGTGCCAGCGATCGCCGTCGTGTCTGGTCATTGATCCAGCTCGGATTCAGCGGGGCCACAGCGTCCATGGTCAGTGACCCTCAAGCTCATTGGTCAGAGGATTTTCTTCCACAGACGTGACGTTCGTGGCACCCTCAAGTTCAACACCCCCGGGGAGCGGCGGGGTGAGATAGCGCTCCAGCATTTTCGCCAGTTCCGTCAGGGAGTCGTCGAAGATGCCCATCTTCAGCAGCACCCGAGAGGACAGAGCGAGACCCTGGACAGCGAGCAGCAGCGTGACAGCTGTGCCAGCAGCCGGGGCAATGCTGCCGTCGGCGGCGCCAGCGTCGAGCAGTCCCTGCAACTGCTCGAGGATGAGTTGCTGGCTTGCCCCGAATCTGTCAGTGACATAGGGGATCAGGAATTCCGGGTCGCGCTCGGAAATGGAGGCCAGTAGCTCTGACGTGGCAAAAAGCCGCACATTTTCCACAGCGAAGTGCACCAGCTGCTCGCGTCCGGAACCGGCTGGCGTACCCGACCACACAGCCCCGGTGTAGCTGCGGAACTCCTGGGTCAGAGCCGCCAAAACAGCGTTTTCCACCGATCCCATACGGCGATAAAACGTCATGCGGGAGATGCCGGCCCGTTCGGCAATGTCATTGGCTGTGGTTCGCCGCACGCCGTGCAGCACCACGGATTCCCGGATGGCAGCCAAGAGCTTCGCATCTGCCGACGCGCTGGTACGTTGAGACTTCATGTGTAACACTGTAACTCATGGTGTCGCAGATCACAGAGGAAATTGGTCGCTCGGTTTGGTACGGCTGGGGCGAGCCGTCACGTGCCAAACCCCTGTCCCCCGGCGCATTGGAGTATTTACGCCGAACACTCCAGCTCACCACGGTTGCCGCCAACCACCCATCCGTTAGCCTGGCTGACGTCCGAGTGGGAGCCATCAGCATGGGCGACGAGGTACTGGTTGAACTCCGGGCCATCACGGGGGCGCAGCACGTCACAACGGACGCCACTGAACGGATCCTGCACGCCGGCGGCAAGAGCACGCCGGACCTCCTGCGGCGCCGCAGCGGCGACGCGCTCGATGCCCCCGACGCCGTGGTCTTCCCCGGTAGCAGCGAAGAGATCAGGAACATTCTGGCTCTGTGCGTGCAACGAAAAATTGCGGTTGTGACGTTTGGCGGGGGCACGTCAGTGGTGGGCGGAGTGGAACCCCTGCGTGGACGGTTCGACGGCGTCATCACCCTTGACATGCGGCGCATGGACCGGCTGCTGCACCTAGATCCGCTGTCCCGCACAGCAACTTTTGAGGCCGGTATTAGGGGGCCCGCTATCGAAGCGGCGCTGGCCCCGCACGGTTTCACGCTGGGCCATTTTCCACAGAGCCACCAGGAGGCAACGCTGGGCGGCTACGTCGCGACCCGCTCCTCCGGCCAGTCCTCCACCGGCTACGGCCGCTCGGACCAGATGGTCAAAAGCGCCCACCTCGAGACGCCCCAGGGACCCTTCACCGCGGGCTCCCCCGCGCCTGGCACGGCTGCAGGTCCGAAGCTGCTCGACGTCGTCGTCGGCAGCGAAGGCACCCTGGGTGTCATCACGAGTGCAACGCTGAAGGTGTCCCCGGCACCCGCTGACAAGGTCTACGGTTCTTGGGCCTTCCCCACCTTTGCGGCCGGGGCCGACGCCCTCCGCCAGCTCATGCACGACGGCGCCCGCGGCGATATGCCGCACGTCTGCCGATTGAGCGACACTGCTGAGACGGCGTCGAGCCTCAACCTCGGCGGATGGAAGACTGCAGCACTGTCACACTATCTCTCAGCCCGCGGCCACAAGACCCCCGCCTTGGCACTCTTTGTGTGGGAGGGCGGCGGCCACCAGATCCGGGCACGGAGGCGCCGCAGCGCAAGAATCCTGCGCCGAGCCGGAGGCATCCCGCTCGGGCCGCTGCCAGGTAAATCCTGGGAGCACGGACGGTTCAGTGGCCCCTATCTGCGAGATGAGTTGCTGACCCGTGGCGTCTATGTGGAAACCCTGGAAACCGCCGCGACGTGGGGCCAGATGGCGCAGACCTACCGCAGTGTCCGGCAAGCCATCCTCGACGCGCTAGGGGACCGGGGCGCAGGGGCCTACGTCCAGACACACATCTCCCATGTGTATTCCGACGGCGCCTCGCTGTATTTCACTTTTCTCTCCGGACTGGAGGAGGACGGCTTGGCGCAGAATGCCCGGGTCAAAACGGCCGCTTCTGAGGCGATCGTCGCGGCCGGCGCCACGATCACTCACCATCACGCCGTGGGAATGGATCACGTCCCCTATCTTGGCGCAGAAATCGGCAGCCTGGGCATCGAGGTGCTCGCCGGCATTAAGGACACCCTCGATCCCGAGGGCATCATGAACCCGGGCAAGCTCATCCCCTTCACACGTCCGCAGCGCTACCCACCCATCACACCTAACGCCAAGGAGCAATCATGAATGGCACCATCGAATCCCTGAGCAATGCCACCGTCCTCATCACCGGAGCCGCCATGGGAATGGGCAGGATGTACGCGCAGCTAGCGGTTGCCGACCACGCCGCCCACGTGGTTCTCTGGGACATCAACGAAGAGCAGCTGGCGGCGGCGGCGGCTGATCTGAGCGGCCGCGGCTCAACGATCCACAGTTATGTGGTGGATGTCAGCAAGCTGGAGGACATCGAGGCGGCCGCGGAGAAGGTGCGCAACGACGTCGGAACCCCCGACATTCTCATCAACAACGCCGGCATAGTGCGCGGTAAGTATTTTTGGGAGCACGACCAGCGCAGCGACATTGCTGCGACGATGGCCATCAATACGCTGGCGCTGATGCACATCACCCGGGAATTCCTACCCGCCATGATCGAGGGCGGCAGGACATCGCGAATCGTGAATGTGGCCTCGGCGGCCGGACTGCTGGCCAACCCGCGCATGAGCGTTTACTCCTCATCCAAGTGGGCCGTGATTGGCTGGAGCGACTCCTTGCGGCTGGAACTGGTGCAGGCGGGCCACGACCACGTCAAGGTGACAACGTTCTGCCCCTCGTACATCAAGACAGGCATGTTTGAAGGGGCCCGCGGGCCGCTGCTGACCCCACTCATGGAACCGGAAGCCGTGACCGAACGCGTGTGGCGGGCCATGAAGGAAGGCACACCCATCCTGATGATGCCGTGGACGGTGAAACTGGGCTCTGCCCTGCGTGGCGTCCTGCCCACAGCAGCTTGGGATGTGGTGGCTGGGCGGGTGTTTGGCGTCTACAAATCCATGGAGCACTTCACCGGCCGGAAATAGGAAGCCGAGCACAGCATCCTGAGGAAATTTCTGCGCATCCCGCCCCGACGCAAATCATGACGGCCAAGGATGCCCACCAGCGCAGGGTTAACCAGTACCGGGGCCGCACATGCTGCGCGGCCCCGGTACTGGTCCATCCCGTGATTTACAGCTTTGCGTCTGCCAGCTGTGGGTAGAAGTTTTCCAGAGGAGCGCTAAGTCCGGCTTTAAGGTTGATGGAAGTGTCGTCAGCCAACACCTCATACTCCCCCGCCTCGACAGCGTCGAACACTACGTGAACCAGATCCGCGGGGTCCTTCTTCGGATCGTTGGAGTGGGCGGCCATGGCCGTGTCAACATAGGCGACGTGGACTCCCACCACGTGAACGCCGGCCGGCGCCAGCTCCAGGCGCAGGGAGTTCGTTGCCGACCACAGCGCTGCCTTGGTTGCGCTGTAGATTCCGGCGACGGCGTACCAGCTCAGCGCGGAGTGGATGTCAATGATGACCGCTCCGGTCTTGGCCGACAGGATCGGTGCGAAGGCGCGGGCCAAAAAGAGCGGACCCAGGAAGTTCGTTTCCACATTGGCCCGGATTTCCGCATCCGTGTGGCTCAAAATGCCGGGGGTGGATGTGGAGGCTCCGGCGTTGTTGATCAGCACCGTCACATCCGGTGCCGCCGCAACGGCTGCTTGGATCGAGGCGGAGTTGGTGACATCCAAGGTCAGCGGCACAATCCGCTCGTCATCCCACGCACGCGGGGTGCGGGCGGAGGCATAGACCTTGGCCGCGCCACGGGCCAGGGCTTGATGGACAAAATGAGTGCCGATGCCGCCGTTTGCTCCGGTGACAAGTACAACTGCTCCCTTAAGTGAGGGCATGGTTTTTCCTACTTTCTGCATTTATGGGTTGTTAGGCGTTCGCCAGGACGGGGTAATCGGTGTATCCGGATTCGCCGCCACCGTAGATCGTGGCGGGGTCCAAATCGTTCATGGGAGCCTGGGCACGCAGTCGCTCGACGACGTCGGGGTTGGCCAGAGCCATGCGCCCCACGGGTGCAATATCGGCAAAGCCAGCATCGATGTCGGCGGCGATCTGCTCGCGGGTGCGGCCATAGCGGACCACGAGAACCGCCGTCGGCCATACCTCACGGAAGGACTGCAACAACTCATCATCTCCTACGTGGTGCAGGTGCAGATAGGCCAAGTTCAGGCCGGCCAGCTCACCGACCAGGTGCCCATACTGAACCCGCACATCGGCAACCTCACCTTCGTTGATGCCGCCCAACGGCATTGACGGGGACAGGCGAATGCCCACACGGTCTGCGCCGATCTCCTGCGCCACAGCACGGGCCACCTCAATGACAAAGCGGGAGCGGTTCTCGATTGACCCACCGTAGGAATCGGTGCGGTGGTTCGCATTTGGGGAAAGAAACTGGTGCAGCAGGTACCCGTTCGCACCATGAATCTCCACGCCGTCGGCACCGGCAGCAATCGCGGACGCAGCGGCGTGGACAAACTCGGCGATCGTGGCTTGGATATCCTCGATGCTCAGTTCACGCGGCACCGGCGTCTGCTGCTGTCCGCTCGGGGTGCCAATGTCCACACCGGCGGAGATGGCCGACGGCGCTACCGGCTGACGGTGATGCGGGGTGTTGTCCGGGTGAGAGGTCCGGCCCGCGTGCATCAGCTGGATGAACAAGGATCCCCCACCGCTATGCACAGCATCAGCGACTTTCCGCCAGCCCGCAATGTGCTCTGGCGTATAGATGCCGGGCGTGTTCGCATAACCCTGACCGTCGGCCGAGGGCTGGGCACCTTCGGTGATCAACAGCCCCAAGGAAGTGCGCTGACCGTAGTACTCAGCGACAAGATCGCCTGGAGTTCCGTCAGCCTGAGCCCGGTTACGCGTCATCGGTGCCAGTGCGAGTCGGTGTGAAAGCTCCACACGGCCCAGAGTGAATGGTTGCCACAGAGAAGACAAAGTCATGGGGAAAATGTTCCTTCTAGTTAGGGAGGGCATAGTACCGGCGCTACGGCACGCGAAGCTGGGAGCTCCGGTCCGTCATGGGAGAATGAGGGGACCCACATCCATTCCCAAGCAGTACCGACTATACTCATAACTGAGGGTAGTCATACTTTATTCCTGAAAGGACCAGCGTGCCAGAATCATCCCCGCCTCTGGGGCGGCGAGAGCGGAACAAGCAAGCCAAACTTGACCGCATCATTGCCGCCGCCGACGAGCTGTTTTTCGACCATGGCGTGGATGATGTCACCACGGCGCAAATTGCCGCAAAGGCCGACATTGGCTCTGGCACCCTGTTTCTCTATGCCAAGTCCAAAGGCGAATTATTGCTGATGGTGCAAAACTCCAGCTATGCCAACTCGCTGGTACGGGGCAGGACTGCCGCGGAGAAAATCCCCCAGACGCTAGAGGCCGTCATGGCGATCCTCACCGAGGTGGTGCACTGCAACCGAAAGCAAGTCGAGAACGGCCGGACGTACCTACGCGAAATGGTCTTCGGTGACCCGGAAGAACCACACAGACGCGCAGCGCTCGAGCTCTCGCAACAGACGCAGGAGGCCATCGCCGCGGTCCTTCAACGAGATCAACTCATTGACTCCTCCCATGCCACCACACTGGCCCGCGTCATCTCCGCCATCATGTTCCTGACCATGGCCAGCAGTGTCAACGCAACAGCTGGTATGGAAGAAATTATCCAGAGCATCCGCGGGCAGGTTGCTGCGATCCTCCCCCAATAGCGTCAGTTGGGGCTGCTCGCTTCATCCAGTGCGGGGAAACGAAGGAACTCCACATCCTCATGGTTCACTATCTGGCCTCGAGTATTGACCAAGGCAACGCTGACGCGCTCCCGAGCCTCGCCGATCACCGGAATCACGCTGGAGCCTGGCCCGTGCGGAAGGTGCACCTCACCCCACTGTTGCATCGCCACTAGGACGAGCTTTAATTCTTCCCCGGCAGAGGTAAGGACATAGGCATGGCGTGTGCGCTGCCCCAGCTCTTGGTACGGCACCTTCTCCAACACCCCGTGATCGACCAGCGCGTTGAGGCGGGCCGTCAAAACGTCTGTGGCGATGCCTAAAGATTCTCGGAACTGTGCGAACGTGCGCCGTCCAAGCAGCGCCTCGCGCAGCAGGAGAAAACTCCAGGGATCACTGAGTACCCCAAGAGATCTGGCAATAGCGCACTGGCTACCCAAGGCATCCACGAGAATTCGTGATTTTGGGGGCATGATCGCCTCCTTTCCAAAGCTGCTCAGCGTGCATCAGCAACTTGCCCAAGGGTGACTCGATCTGTCATATTCACCCTGAGTTGCTTTAACCAAGCTAGCATAAGCTCGGGTGTAGCTGCCTCGTTTGTGAAGCTCAGCGGACGGAGGCAAAATCTAGCAATCAAAGGAAATCCTGTGACGCAACAGTCCGAGCCGCCAACACACCGTTCGCGCACCATCAACTACCAGAGTCCCGAAGCGGACAAGGGGAAACTATTTGAACAGACAGGCATCGAGGCGCTGCGTGCCCTGATTGCCGGGACCGCCCCGCCACCACCCATTAGTAGTCACATTGGGCTGGAATTTGTGTCCGTCTCTGACGGCGACGTCGTCATGACCGCGCAACCCGATGAGTCCCATTACAACCCGATCGGCTCGGTGCACGGCGGATTCTTTGCGACGGTTCTTGACTCGGCATGCGGGTGCGCCGTGCACAGCACCTTGCCGGCAGGCGTTGGCTACACGAGCCTGGAGATCAAGGTTTCCTTCCTCCGCCCTATCACCGCCGAAACCGGAGCAGTCACAGCACACGGCTGGGTCACCCGCCGCGGCAGAAGCGCCTCCTTTGCTGAGGCGGACATCCGTGACAGCGAGGGGCGCGTGCTGGCCACCGCTTCGAGTACCTGCCTGATCATCCAGCCTGGCCCCACCCAATGAAACGCACAGAGGCGGCCTTGACGCGCAACGGCTCCGCCCCTCGCTCTGCCCGCGGGTCAGGAGTGCTGGGCAAGCGCGGGGCATTCCTGTCCGCAGCGTTCGTGCTCGCCCTGGTGCTTTGGTCCTCCGGGGCGCCGAGCACGCTGTACCCAAGTTACGCCGAGAAATGGGACCTCGCCCCGGTAGTCATTACCAGCATCTTCGCCACCTATCCCCTAGCCCTCATCGTCGCGTTGCCCCTCTTCGGCAACCTCTCCGATCTCTATGGCAGGCGATTGGTCATGATCGGCGGAGTGCTACTGATCGCCCTCTCCACCCTGCTGTTCGCGTTCGCACCACACGTTGGCTTCCTGTTCGCTGGGCGAGCACTGCAGGGGATCGGCTCCGGCCTAGCCATGGGAGCGGCAACTGTTTCACTGATCGAGAACAACCCGCGCAGCAACCCCCGATTCGCCAGCACCATGGCCACAGTGGCTACAGCGACTGGGCTAACGCTGGCCCTATTCGTCAGCGGACTGCTGTCCCAGTTCGCACCACTCCCCCTGGTGCTGAGCTACATCGTTTTGTTCGTGCTGGCCCTGGCCACGATGACCACCCTGCTCATGACTCCGAGCGACCGTCCTCCGACACGGCATCGATGGCGCCCTCAAGCACCCCACGTACCCCGCGGAATCCGGCTCAGTTTTATGATCGCCACACTATCTGTTGTGCTGGCTTACTCCATGGGCGCGATCTTCCTCTCGCTCGGGGCACACATGATCTCCGCGTTCGCTCAGACCGACAACAAGGCAATCACCGGGGCGCTTCTGGCAACCTCGGCCGCGTCCATAGGCCTCACCGCACTGCTACTGGGGCGTGTTCCTGCCCGTGCCCAGATATGGGCAGGGACCGCACTGACGGTGCTCAGCCTTGCCATCATGGTTGCCGCGAGCATCTACGGATCAGTCTGGCTCTTCCTGAGTTGGTGCTTGGTGGGTGGCATCGCCTACTCCCTGACATTCACCGGCGGGCTTGGCCTCATCAACAGCGTCGCACCCAAGCACCATCGCGGCGCCACGCTCTCCTTCCTCTACCTCATCGCCTACTTCTTTCAAGCAGGCACGGCCATCGGAGTCGGCGCGCTTGCTTCAAGCGGCACCCTCAGCAATGCCGTGACCGCCGCGGCGGCCACCCTGACATGCCTTTGCCTCCTCGCTGTCATCCTGCTCAAGCTACCGGCCCGCGGTGGGCCACAAGGTGTTGATCCGCTCAGCGGTTCGGGGTAGGACTGCGTCCGAGCTGCTCAACCAGACTTTCTCGCTTGGAAAAAAGGGAAGGTACACGTTGATGCGCCCTTTATCGGTTGGCGTCATAGGAGTTGCGGGAACGCTCTACCTCTTCAATATTCGCCTCGGCCCATCTTCCTAGGGCGGTCAGGGGCTCCTGAAGGGTCCGCCCCAGATCTGTCAGCGCGTACTCCACACGCGGGGGCATTTCATCGAAGGACTTTCGGGACACAATGCCATCGCGCTCAAGGTCACGCAATGTGTCAGTCAAAACCTTCCCGCTAATTCCTTGGACTGCTTGTCGAATATGCCCAAAGCGAAGCGAGCCCCCACTGAGGGCAATGACAATCATTGCTGTCCATTTATTCGCGATCCGAGCCAATGACGTCCGTGACGGACATGTGGCGACCATAACGTTCCATTCAGGGTGAGTCATTAACAATCTCCTTTAGTTACGTTGAGGTAACAGGTTACCAAATGTAATCATGGACAAGTTCGCAAACAAACCAGGGAGAAAACAATGATGGAACTGACACCCGCGGCCATCGCGGCCGCATATTTTGACGCTCTTGGACGGGGAGACGTGTCCACAGCCATGGGCTTGCTGGATGCCCGGGTGGTTTGGCACCAACCCGGAGCAAATCGCTTTTCAGGTGACCACACCGGCATCGAAGGGGTCGGCGCATTACTGAGCGGCATGATGGACGTCAGCGAAGGTAGTTTCCAGCTCTCCGTTACGGGAGCGTCGATGGTCAACGGTGAGCTTGTTGCGGTGCCGGTTCGATTTACCGGCACACACACTCAAGGCTCCATGGACATGGGCGGAATCGACCTACTCACCATCCGCGACGGCAAAATCATCGAGGTTCACCTGTTCTCCGAAGACGGCCGGGCCGAAGACATCTTCTGGGGGTAGGGCCGTCTCGGCCACCGATTAGGCCACCGATTAGGCACCCGTTAGGCACCCGTCGCGCTTACAGCGAATAGCTCGGGCCCACTTCGCGCACCCTTCACGAGCTCGCTCGTGAAGGGTGCGCAGATCTTCAGGGGCAGGGAAATGGAATCA
This sequence comes from Arthrobacter sp. N199823, assembly GCF_002929705.1. Classification (GTDB taxonomy): domain Bacteria; phylum Actinomycetota; class Actinomycetes; order Actinomycetales; family Micrococcaceae; genus Specibacter. Next base: position 98,855 of record NZ_PJIN01000008.1, on the reverse strand, counting down.
AAGTTCATGCGCCATTGCCTACCTTGAGGGATTTCCAGCTCCCTCTTCATTGCAGCAACCGCCTCAGCCCAGAAGCTGGTTTCACCAGGGAGCGAGGGTTTGTTCGGCACGATGCCGTTTGGCGTGGACTGGGTGGAGCTGTCGAGGATGGCGTGGTCGGCGTCGACGACGTTTGCGCAGATCACCTCACGCGTCATCCGCAGGATGTGGGACCGTCGTCCCGGGTTGTTCGGTTTACCCTTCCGCACGTGCGCCCGTCCCGGCAAAGACACGCCTGTACCTCGGTCCACACACTGGGATACCCTCGTTCATGCCAGTCAGGTTCATATCAATAACTTCAGGAGGAGCGCCTTGGACGGTGACACGCTGCAGCAGCAAGCACGCGACCGGGTCGAGGAGCTGCCGGGGGCTGAAATCGTCTACCCCTTTGGTCTCGACTGGGAGGTGTTCAAAGTCCGCGGCAAGGTCAACATGCTGATGACAGACGTCATCGGGGAACCGATCGTGATCGTCAAGGCAGATCCGGAAAACAGTAAAACTCTTCGCGAGAACCACAGGGACATTACGCCGGGATTCCACATGAACAAGAAACACTGGATTACCTTGAATCCAGGAGAAACTCTGCAAAAAAATCTCGTCGAGGACCTCGTCACCGAGTCCTACCTACTGGTGGTCGAGAATCTTCCACGCGCGAAACGCCCCGTCGATCCCGAGATCTTCGGCGACCGGAGGGGACTGTGATCCCTTCGGGCGAGCAGCTGCAGCAACACGCCCGCGAGAGCGCCGTGAAGCTCCAGGCAGTCACCCATGGGCGCCCGTTCACGGCCCACCTAGACGTGTGGAAGGTGCATGAGAAGGTTTTCCTCATCGTCACTGACGACGATCCGGACCTGCAAATCATCACGGTGAAGGCCGACCCACATCACGGGGATGCGCTCCGCCGTGATTTCAACTCCATCACCATGGGCCGCTATTTTAACAAGCAGCATTGGATCTCGATCGGACCCGGCGAGGGGATCACCACTGAGCTGATCGGAGACTTGGTGCTCGATTCCTATGACCTCGCCAACCCTCCCCACCGGGAGCAGTAGACGTGAGCGATACGCCGTCGTTATTCGAGGTCGACGACGCCTCCCGCCCTCTGGCTGATCGGCTCCGCCCGCGCGCCCTGCAGGACGTCCTCGGGCAGGACCATCTACTCGCCGCGGAAGCGCCGATCGGGCGCATGGTTGACGCTCAGCGACTCGTCTCGATGGTGCTTTGGGGGCCGCCGGGATGCGGGAAGACCACTATCGCGCGCCTCCTCGCCGAGCAAACCAACCTTGCGTTCGAACAACTCTCCGCAACTTTCTCCGGCGTCGCGGATCTTCGCAAGGTGTTTGAGCTCGCGCAACGTCGGCGCGAGATTGGTCAGGGCACGCTGCTATTCGTCGACGAGATCCACAGATTCAATCGCGCCCAGCAAGACTCATTCCTGCCTTACGTCGAAGACGGCACCGTCATCCTCGTCGGCGCGACCACAGAAAACCCCAGCTTCGAACTCAACGGCGCACTGCTCTCCCGCTGCCAAGTTTTCGTTCTCCGGCGCCTCGACGATGCCGCGCTGCGCACCCTCATCACCCGCGCCGAAGCACTCTTCGGTTGGCCACTACCCCTCACTGATGAAGCACGCGAGGCGCTCACTGCCATGGCCGACGGCGACGGCCGGTACCTGCTGAATATGATCGAACAAGTACAAGGCCTACCCGCCCCCGTCGACTCGGCCGCCCTCGCTGCCGCCGTGCAGAAACGAGCACCGCTCTATGACAAATCGCAGGAAGGCCATTACAACCTCATCTCCGCACTCCACAAGTCAATGCGCGGTTCCGACCCCGACGCTGCACTCTACTGGCTGGCAAGGATGCTTGACGGCGGCGAAGACCCCCTCTTCATTGCCCGTCGCATCACTCGATTCGCCACCGAAGACATTGGCATGGCCGACCCGAACGCCGTCCATCAAGCCCTCGCAGCCTGGGACGTCTACGAACGACTCGGATCACCCGAGGGAGAACTCGCCATCGCCCAAGCTGTCATCTACCTCGCGACCGCGCCGAAGTCGATCGGCGTGTACCGCGGATTCAGCAAAGCACTGGCCGCCGCCAAACGAACCGGCTCCCTCATGCCACCCGCTCATATCCTCAACGCCTCCACCCGATTGATGAAGGACCTCGGCTACGGCAAGGGCTACGTCTATGACCCCGATACTGAAACCGGATTCTCTGGCGCAAACTACTTCCCTGACGGCCTGCGCCGAGAGACCTACTACGAACCCACCACCCTCGGGTACGAGCGGGCCATCTCCGAACGGTTACGCCACTGGGCTGCGCTCCGGGACTCTTCCACCAGTGGCCCAACACCCGAAGCCGACGCCATCTAGATCATCTGCTCACTCATCATGACCCGTTGACGATGTCCTCTGCGTTCTCGTTGATCCATTCCAATAAGGGGATGAGGAGCGCAACAAGGTCAAGGCCGCGGCTGGTCAGGCTGTAGTCAACCCGAGGCGGAATGATCGGCTGGGCGTCGCGATGGACAAATCCATCGCCTTCGAGCGTCTTGAGAGTTTGGGCGAGCATCTTTTCACTGATGCCCTCGGTTCGACGGCGCAATTCGCTCCAGCGCTGGGGGCCCTGGGCCAAAGCCACAAGGATAAGCACACCCCACTTGCTGGAGACGTGATCGAGCACCGTCCTGCTCGGACATGCGGCCGGAAAAATGCCGCCCATGAGAGGGGCGAGCGGCTGGACTGATTGGGTACTTACTTTCATGTATGTACCTTACCTTTAAGTGCGTACTCTCCTTTCGGAAGAAATGCCGCACAGCTGCTGTTGGCACAGGTGAAAGACTTCCCCCAACGAACGGATTCCCACATGAGCATTGTTATCACCGGCGCAACAGGCCAGCTTGGCCGCCTCGTCGTCGAAGCACTTCTTGACCTGAATGTTCCTGCCGGACAACTCGTGGCCACGGGCCGGGACCTGGCCAAGCTTGACGACCTTGCGGACCGCGGCGTTCAGGTTCGCGCGATCGACTACAGCGACTCGGCATCCCTGCGCGAGGCGTTTTCTGGTGCCGATAAAGTACTGCTGGTCTCCGGAAGCGAAGTGGGCCAGCGACTCCCGCAGCACCTCAATGTCATCGCCGCGGCCAAGGAAGCCGGTGTCAGCCTGATTGCCTACACCAGCATCGCCAACGCTGACACGACAGGCATGGCTCTGGCTGCCGAACATCAAGCCACAGAAGTTGCCTTGCGCGAGTCCGGTATGCCGTTTGTCCTGCTGCGCAACGGCTGGTACCTAGAGAACTACACTGAGCAACTTGGCAACTTCCTCCAGCACGGAGCCGTGCTCGGCAGCGCCGGTGAAGGCCGCGTCAGCGCAGCCAGCAGGGCTGACTATGCTCACGCTGCGGCAGCAGTGCTACTCGGCGACGATCAGGCAGGGAAGGTCTACGAGCTTGGTGGAGATACTGCCTTCACACTGGGTGAACTCGCCGAATCGGTCACCGCCGCCACCAGTCAACCGGTCATCTACCAGCAGCTGCCGGCGGAAGATTACACACAGGCTTTGGTCGGGGCTGGAGTGCCCGAACAATTTGCCCAGATCCTGGCCGACAGCGACCTGGGCATCGCCCGTGGCGATTTGCTCGTCACCGGCGGCGCGCTGCAGGCACTGATCGGGCGCCCCTCGACACCTCTGTCAGTCGCGGTTCAGGCAGCTGCCGAGGCACTCTCAGCTGCAAAAGCCTAACGAATTCGAGGACATCGAGCGCTATGTTCTGAGCACTACCAACGGAGCAGTACCCGCCTTGTAATGGTGCATACACAGTTGGGCCCCCGGAATTCCGGGGGCCCAACTGTGTATGACCGTATTTCTCACGGCGGCACTTCAGGTTTAGACACCAGCGCCACTGAGACCGGCGACGCCTACCGATTATGCCTCGGTGACGCTCACGGTGAATTGATTGGGCCCACTTCGTATGACCCTCACGAGGTCTCGCGGTGCATTGGCCTTTGTGGAAACGTGCGCAATCGCAGTTTCCAAGGTGAGGTCCATCGTGGAGCGGTCCCAGATCTTCAGGGTCAGGGAGTTGGATTCAAAGTTCATGCGCCATTGCTTTCTTTGAGTGTTTGCCGGCTGCCTCCTCATTGAGGCAACAACGTCAGCCTATTCCAGCAAACGCACCTAAAGGGGCGCGGTGTGACTGAGAACATAACCAGTCGGGGCCGTGAACTGCAACGACGTCATGTTTGGTAAAGAAGTCACGAGTAATGAACACGCGATCATCGAGGAAGCATCCCGGCCTATGCTTACAACAGGTTGTAGTAACACCGTGATCAAACGGGTTTCTAGATCGCCGATTGAGTCCATACTGTGATTCATCTTTCAGCATGTGAGTATGTTGTGGGTGATTGGCAGCAGAAGTACTTCAGCTCTTGACCTGCGTGAGGCAGCGAGGCCTCTCATGGACGACATGCGAGCTGTGGTCGGTTGGCAAATAGAGACTCGCGAATGTTCCGGCGGAGCGGCTAACCCCTCCAAGGGGAGGGTCATCCGGGATACTGATTTACAGCCATGGCGGCGGCCTGGCATTCTCCCTGGCCAAGTACCTGAGTAACAACTCCCACCCGATGCCGGCTTCCTTGGGGCTGATCTGCCTTTGGTTGGACCTGGCCAGCGACTCACACCGCACGCGCTCGGATTTAAATGACCCGTTGATCGAGTGCGGCACGATTCGCGACTGGCTTGTTCCCTACATCGGGGGTGGCGACGCGTTTGACCCTCCGGTCCCCAGTTGGTGGGGACTTTCAGGACTGCCTCCCATCGTTATGCAATCCTCCGGCGCTGCGCTGATCACCACCCTCGACTGCACGGTTCCTGCCGTTCCTCCTGGTGATCATCGCCGGTACGGCGCGCCACACCGCCGTCCTATCCGCAAATAGTCCAACGTGGCGTCCACGCCTGCAGCTGGCCGGCCAACACCAAGCACCTCCAGCCCGGTCCGCACAGGTGTCGCTTGTGGTTGCCTCGGAGTTCAAGTAGCCGTTCAAGTTTTGGTCAGTAACCTGTTCATGGAATTTGGGCATATTGCGGGATCCGAGCCGTTAGGACTGATCGCTTCACATGCAGCATCACGACAGCGTAAATCCCGGCTCCACGGTCGCAACGAGCGGAGGATCTGCTCTTTCCTTCCGGTGACTCCCGGCAGCTGACTGAGTTGCACTTCGCCGAGGTGCGCACAGCCTCCGGAACGCCAGCGATTGGGAGTACGGCCACCGTCGGCACTAGAGAAGCCAGAGAGGTCAGCTTTCATCATCGTCAAGTACGCTGTGCCTCAACACCGTGAGGATCCGCTGCACATCCAGTGCGACTGCGGCCCCTGGATTCAGCGCGAAGGAGCCCTCACCGTTGGCGCTAGCGAGCGCAGTGGTGAGTCGGCCCAGGGCATCGCTAGCGCCGTCGAACGACTCGACATCAATTCTTCCCTCTTCCCATGCCCTCACTAGCTCGGCAAGACTTTGAAGGCAATCGCTGACGGGTTCGCTCAGCTCTGCCGTGAGATGGAGTTCCAGGGGCCCGTGCCAGATAGATCCTGAGAGCACCTCGGTGATGTCACGAATGTAAATTGTGACGTTCTCCAATGCCTCCAAGTCTCCCTGACTCTCCCGCACTAGACGGTGACGGGAACGGCGATAAGCTCGAGGATTGGCCTTGTGGCTCTCACGGGCCTCGTGGACGGCACCGCGGATCTCGTTGACGGAAGCGGCCATCACGTCATGACGGCCAGCCCAGTCCTCATGTTTAGGCGGCCATTGTTCGGTGAGTGCCTTGGCCATATCCTCGAGTTGGCCAATAAGAACCTGGCGCCCGCGTGAAATATGAAGTCGGGCATCATCAAGGGTCAATGGCGGGAAAATGGTGACATTGATGACCAAACCCACCACTACGCCGAGCCCCATTTGGAGCGCATATCCTGCTGAAAAGGCATCGGCGTTGCTGCCGCCAATGATCAGCACCAGGAGCGTCGCCACGGGCACGTATTCCTTGCCTGCTCCCAAACGAGGCTGGCCGGCCAGCAATACACCCACCCCCACGGCAAGGGAGATTGTCACGATATTCGGGGTACCCAACAACAAAACCCCGACAGCTAGCAGGATGCCCAACGTCAATCCAATGAGCGTCTGAAATCCGACCCGGACTGATCCCATAAAGGTCGCAGACATGCTCACGAGTGCCCCCAGCGGGGCGTAATAAGGATAGTCGTCGGCGGTTCCGGGCATATGAAGTCCCAGAAACCAAGCCACGCCCACCGCCAAGGCAGCCTTGGCGGCAAGCAGGAGTCGCTGGCCGGTGACCGTCGACTTCATCCAATTTCTCAAGCCGCCGAGCACTTTGTGTCCGGGGATAAGGAGCCCCCTGCGACATTGTCGGCCGCTGCAGCCCCATTTGCCTTCCGCATGAGTCCGCTGATGTCATCTTGTCTAGGCATTGTGGTTCTCCAGTCTGGACTCCGAAGCGCGGCGGCCCGGGCCGTCGACGTCCGGGTCGATCTCATCGGCGTGGTGGGATCCCTGCAACAATTCCCCCTGCTGGCCCAGGGCTGAGTGGCGATGTTCAGCCGTCTGGAACTCACGAACGTTTAATTCGGAGTCTGTTGCTTCCGTTGGAAGCGTGGAAGCTTGTTGCCGGTCCGCCACTAGCTGCTGATCAGTTTGATTGCGCCCGCGGGTCCCGCTGACTTTGACGAGTACTCCAACGATGATCAACATAACGATGATGCCGATCACTATCCAAAGCCATTGCATGGTGGAGATGATGTACCTTTTCTGTGCCTGTTTCGCAGCGCAAACGGAATCTTAGTGTGGTTGCGGTGACGCTGTGCTGCCCTGTGGGCCGCTTTGGAAGGTCGGACCACCAATACGCCAAGGTCTTTCCCCATCGCATGAAACTACGACGCACCGCGAGGCGGAAGCAGCGGCCTCGACAGGACCGGCGCTCCCGCCGCTGTGACGTGCGCTTTTAGATGCCTCCCAAGCCGCCCTCTGTGTAGCTGGTGTGCAGGTCTGCCGCATCCTCCGTCAGATGCGCCTTGGCGTCTGCGATCTTCTCCTTCGCTGCATCAGCTTGTCGGCCAAACCCAATTCATTTCTCCTTGTGTCATAGCCTGTTCCTATGTAGCTTCTCTGCTCGCTCATCGTCGGCACAACCAAAGGGCTGGGCGCGACTGTCATTCCTTGGCGGGCTCTGCATCCTCCAGGTAGCTCTTTCCATCGGCATCGGTGTAGGCAACATAGTCCGACGTCGGTAGCTGCTCTGCCGCTGCCTGGGCCCGGCTGGTGGGAGGGGCATCAATTGGCGAACGCTCGGCATCACCATAGACCGCACCCAGCCCTTGGGAGTCCTTGGTTGTGTCACCGGGTGGAATGGACTCACCGTGGCCGCGCGAGTTCTCAGCCTCAGCGACAGGGACCTGACCGGTGGCCGCGAAGGTACGAACTCCTGAACGTTGCCAGCTAACTTTTACCTTTGCGGAACCATCCTCCGTGGTTTCTACTGACGTTTCTATCTCGGCCTCGGGTGCACCCATTTCCGCCAGCTTGTGCTCATAGGAACCCACCAATTCGGTGAGCGATTCCGTAGTCCACTCGCCTGGGCGCAGCCGTGTCGAGATTTCCACCGGCTCGCTGTTGCTCTCATTCATCGCATTCTCCTGATTCGTTGAGTGTTGCCGTCATTAGTCCCTAGTCCCAATCGCCTTGGCTGAGTGCTGTCTACTTCATCTGCCATTTTCGACTGTAGCGAGGGCTGGCGGGAAAAGCTATGCCTCCAGGAGTGGCGTGCCTAGTCTCGATACGCATGCTTGAGCCAGCTATCGGGTAGCCTCCGGCCCGGTTATTCTGGCTTGGCTCACGCGCTAGCGGAAGCCGGAATCGGGCACGCCACTCTTGGGGCACCAGCTGCAGAAAGGTAGGGTGATCGCGCATGAAGGTCCGTACTTCCAAGCAATAGGGATGGACCGCGATACGGTGCCGACCTGCATCGTCGAGGACCAAGCTGATCAAGTCCTGAGGCACAAATTTAGCTTCGGGACGCTTTGATTCGTGCAAGTAAAGTACCCATATTTCGGCCCCACGCATGCTGTAACGCAGGTAGCCAGCCAATTGTCCCGAAAGGTAGGACTCAAACTGTGACAAGGCAATATTGTGAACGAGGGCCACGGGGTTTTACCCGGGGCCCTCAGCGCGGTGTGAGTCAAGGGTGTAAAAATCCGCTGGCGGTTCCTCAACGTGGCATCCACGGCGCACTCCTGGAACTCAAGTTGCGCGGTCATGAGGGCCTCCTCGTGGTGTCCTTGCAGCGTTTTTACTTACACCTTTTCTGTACCCCGAACATGAAGTTCTCAACATTCTTTCTAGAAAAGCCCTCTACTCCCCTCCCGCTGTGCTGTCGCTACGGGTCTCCAGCCTGTGCCACGGGCACTTTGCCGAACCCGCTGCGCGTCAATGGTCAAGGAGAACAACGTTTCCAAATTGAGGAATCTGCCAGTATCAGAGAGCCCCGGTCAACGGGGTTTCGCCACTGTGGTGCTTGCTTTCTTCATGAATATCTTGGTAGCCGCGGCCAAGACGGCGTCCGCGCAAGGGTTATCTTGTGGCCGCCGTCTTTGGGATCGAAGCGGCAATCCTGACACTGTCCACGACCGAAGAGGTCTCACTCACTTCTGAGGGAAGAGCCTTCGCTGCGCTCCAGCATCAAAGTGGCTTTCTGACCAAGGCGTTGGGTGAGCACCCGGATGAGCGCACCTGAAACGGCAGTGACCAGAGCAAAGACCAACACGCCGGGGAGCGGGTTTCGAAGATCTGTGGCCTCCTTGGGAGCTGCGTTCCCGGTCCCTTTGCGCCACCCCATTTCCAAGGCTTTCCGAGCTGCCGCACCAGCGGCGAGGCTTGCACCAATTCCTAATAGCTTAATGACGAATTTCATGGCACTCTCTCCATTTTCTCGACGGGGTCTCGACTGGATAAGGTTTCCTACACCACGTACTGTTCCGAACAACGCGGGCTTTCGCAAGTCACCACTTGTGGTTACAGTGAGAGCAACGGCCCCTAGCAGCAGGGCTTTGGTGGCTCATCTCCTAGCCTGCCAGCTCGGTCACAACTGGCCCGCAACTTCAAAGCCACCTTGGAAACAAATCCGTCGCATCAATGATCGAAGGAGAACTCCCATGAACAGCAACGACGCCACCAGCTCCGACAACGCACGGACTCCGGCCGAAGGCGGCTATGGAGCCCCCACCCCGGAAGACGAAATGCCTGAAGGAGCCGATACTAACCCGGGCTCCCCGGACCCCACCTTGCAAGGGCAGGACAGCGACGCGCAATCCCTCGGTAGCGATAAAAGTGTGGGGGTACCTGAAAAGAACTTCTTTGACAACGAAGACGCAAGCAGCGACGGGGAGCCCGGGGCCGGGCGTCTGGGCGGAACTGACGAACAATTCCGCGACGAACTGGCCACGGTCGATGCCGACGCGGACGCATCCGGGGAAACCCTCTAACCAGGCCCCGCCAGCACAGCCGCGGTCGGTAGCGAAATCCCTGCCCGCCGCCGCCGTCGGCAGCTAAAGCCGCCTGATACACACACAAACCTGCTGGCATTGCCAGCCCCCACAAGGAGTAGAACATGCCAACACATCATGATCAGGACAGTGCTAAGAACCCCGCATCCTTGAACCCGACACAGGATCATCCCCATGAGCAAGAACTCGGGGAGCAAGAACACAGCTCCGCCGGACAGCCTGGTGCCAAGGATCCTAACCATATTCCTGATGGTTCTGGAAGTACCCGCCCCGCCAGTAGCGAGCACGGCCAGGAAGATAGTGGCCAATCGTTTGATGCCGGCTGATAATGCCGGCTGAACTTTCCGGCCACTCTTGGTAGTGATTGGCAGCTACATTTGCTGCTGTTATTCGCCCTCTGTCAACAGTGCCAAGACCGCACTGTCAGGCTGGCGATTGAGCACAGCAACCTTTCCCTGTTCAAACAAGGCTAAGACGCGTGGATTGACGTAAGAGTCTTTGGCAACGGTGGGGGTGTTGTGGAGCCACTGTGAAGCGTCGAGAATGGCTGCGGTGACCGCCGTCGGGGATGTTTCCCCGGCGCGTGCGGACCGGGCGAGGGAAAGCGCAGCCACCACGGTTCCCTGCCATGTGCGGAAGTCCTTGGCGGTGAAGCCGCCTCCGGCGATCTCGCCCAGATACGCATTGACCTCTGAGTCCGAAATTGCCTGCCAGGTTTTTCGCCTCCCTGACATCCTCGGGTGACACAGCACCGGGGCTTTGCGCGGCGTCGTCGGCACAGCAGTGAGGAACTCGGCCAACAGCCCGTCGGTGAAGTGAACATCCCAGTGCCCGGCGGACTTTCCACGGAAGACCAGGTGGACGGTGGCCCCTTCGACGCTCGCGTGCCGCCGCTGCAAAGTTGTGGCGCCGAAGGACCCGTTATCCTCGGCATAGGCGGCACCGCCAACCCGCAGACCTCCCCTGTCGATAATCCGAACGGCAGCAGCAAGCGCCCGGCGCCGCAGATCCTGACGTTGCTTTAGATCCCTCGTGACGGCTCGGCGCACGGCGGGAAGACTCTGAGCAAAAGCCAAAGACCGAATAAATTTCTCGTTTTCACGCAGTTCACGCCATCGCGAATGATAGATGTACTGAGTGCGCCCAGCCGCATCAATACCTGTCGCCTGAATGTGCGCCCGTGGCCCAGCGGCAATCCACACGCTGGTCCACGCCGGAGGAATAGCCAATGCCGCAATTTGCTCTAACCGAGTATGGGAACGGATTCGCCGTCCGCTCGGGCCTAGGTAGCTGAACCCGCGTCCGGCTCTCTTCCGTGTGATCCCGGCTGAGCCAGGTTCCACCCGATGCAACTGCTGTGCCATGGCCCCTCCTTGGACATTCCTCTCCCTTGAATATTGCCAGCCAAACGCGCCGCGTCAAAGGGCAGATGGCACCGAACGTACTTCAGAGAATGAAATGAGACCTGAGTCACGATCAGCGCACCTTCAAAAACCCCGCGACGTCACAAAGAGGTTCCGAGGAAGGCGCATCCGGGGTGGGGTATTGAGGACTATTCATGAGTCCTCCTCCTGCTTTTGACTGCTTTACGCGCTTCAAATTTACGGAGAGGGGATGTCTCCGTGAGTGACGCACCACAGTGGGGCGTCAGAGCCCTTTTAATGAGAAGCGCATGGCGAGACGCTCCACGGGTTCACCGCCTCCCGCGCAGCAAACCCTGACCCTGCCCAACGTCTCAACCCGCGGCTTTCCTGACTGCAACTCCAGCAGTCAGGAAAGCCCCTTCAAGTCATTGACAGGTTGGCGTCAGGAGCGCTCTCGGGTTGCGTGTTGGCCGCTGTCAGTTGGATGAAGTAGCCGGACCGCTAGGAGTGGCACCACCTTCGTCTGACCAGTCTTGACCCAAGTGGTCGTTAAGGGCCGGGTCTGTGACGACGTCCCCGGCTCCAGTGCCAGAAGCGGATTTCGAGCGCTTGCCAAGATCGGCAGGGAGATGGTTGACGACGGCAGCCTGGGCTTTCTCAACCAAGCCGTCGGCAACATCCTTGAGTTCGCTCTCCACACTGGCCACAGCGTCCTGCACTGGATCAGCGTGCCACAACGATTTCACCCTTGATTTCAAAGACTCGTAACTTTTCCTACCGGCCCGTGTACCGAGCACATAGCCAACGGCCAGACCGGCAACGAATCCAAGTTTTCCCTTCATTGAGGGGCTCCTTTCCTATAAATGTGTGCCGGGTGTTTGCCATCCCGGGTTAGAACTATCAAGCTCGACTCTTAGCGCGACCCGTAAAGGCGCCGTAAGCACTGGCCACTACCAAGCCACCAACGATTGCCAGAATCCAGGTGGTGATCCAGCCTCCGCCTACGGCTACTTCTTCTTCTTCTTGGCGGTTGAAGCCGCCGACTTTTCACTCGAGCCCGAGTCGTGGCTTAATTTGCCGTCACTGTTTTCTAAATGTGCCCGCATGAACCACTGAAAGAGCTCCAGCTTCGCTGTTTGGCCGATCAACATATCTTCTGTGATGGGATCAAGTTCACCGGTGTGGGCGATGGCTTCCCTATGACTCGAGACCACGCCGTCGTACACAATGTCCAAGGCCGCCAAATGCTCAATGGTTGAGGCGCGTCCTATGGAATAGTCATCCCAGGAGCGTTCTTGGACCAAAGCTCCGGGTAGCCCGTTCGGGGAGACCCCGAGAGTGGCAATGCGTTCGGCTGTTTCATCAATCATGGCCCGAACCAGTTCAATTTGGGGATCCAGCATTTCATGGACACCGATAAAGTCCCGTCCCACCACATTCCAGTGAGCGTGCTTCAAAGTGAGCTGCAGATCGTTCAAGGCGTGCAACCTAGCCTGCAGGATAGTTGCCACACGGTGCCCGTCCTTCAGTGACAAGCCAGGGACCGTAAATTTTGCAGTGGAAGTTTTCTTGGAAACCATTGGAACTCCTCTCGAAGCGGTCAACCTTCATCGACCGTCTTGTTTTCCACCGTAACGAGTGCACCACCGGATTACCACCCCTCGCGTTATGGGTATCGGCCCGAATCCCTTGCAAATACTGGGATTGCACCAACATTATTGGCTCTCTTGCGAACAGGTAAGGGACCGTTTTTAGAGCAATAATCCACTGGGAGACGCCAGCAGCCGGGCGCTATCGTCGGCTCGTGATGATCCAGTCTTAGCTGTGGATGGGCTGGCTCGAGTCCTGTCATCTACGTGTCCGCACTCTCTCTGTGGGCTTTAGTCCGGGTTCGAGGGACAACAGCAATGAGATGCCAAGAATCGCGAGAAGGAAGACTTGGTCTCTGAGGTCATCGCCGCCATGCTTGCTCGCACCGAACTCACACCGAAATAGAACGCACCCATATCCCGCAAGCTGGCTCCGGACCCGCGACGGTGGCCCATCAGCCTATCCACTAAGAACGTTCCTCTCTGTGCCGTTTTTTGCCAGTCGGCGGCGAGATGCAAACCGTTTATGGCTACGGCGCTGAGCATTGAACCATCAGCCGTAAACCAAGCGAGACCATCCCCGGCATTCACGGTGGCCTCCCATCCCAAGGTGGCAGGATGGGGATATGACTGCTGCTAAAGATTCTTCAGGCTCCTCTCGCCGTCCCCAGCCCACCAAGCCCAAAGCCGGCCAGGAATCGGTATGGGATTATCCTCGACCACCTAGAGTTGAGCCACGATCTGAACGGATCATTGTTCGCCTTGGTGGAGAGGTAGTTGCCGACACCACCGATGCTGTACGCGTCCTAGAGACGAGTCATCCTCCCGTCTACTACTTGCCATTGGACGCATTCCCCTCGGGTGTACTCGTCCCAGCTCCGGGCACCAGCATCTGCGAGTACAAGGGAGAAGCGCACTACTTTGACGTCATGGCCGGCGGAATCGTCGCCTACCGCGCCGGGTGGACCTACCCGGAACCAGCCTTGGGTTTCGAGATGCTCAGTACCCGCGTGGCACTCTACCCAGGCCGAATGGAATCCTGCACGGTCAATGGCCAGCAGGTCAGCTTTCAAGAAGGTGACTTCTACGGCGGTTGGGTCACTGCGCAGATCGTTGGACCATTCAAGGGCGGCCCGGGCACCGCCGGCTGGTGAGCGCCTTCCTCCGCTGCGCACACGAACCGGTTTGCATCGACCTCTACACCGGGCAGAGAACCTGTCAGTTGGCCGGCCGGGTGTCAGGTTGATTTCGATGACTGTGGCGGGGAAATTTTCTGGCACGATAGTCCAATGACTATCTTGATTGTGGGATGCGGAGACCTTGGAACGGAAATAGGGCTTCGACTCGTCGCGTCTGGGCAAGACGTTGTTGCATGGCGTCGTAGGGCCGATGTGCTCCCCCAAAAATTTGAACGCGTTGCCGTAGATTTGGCTGGCAATCTCCCCCATATTCCTCAGAGCGTCAGCACCGTTATCGTGGCCGTCGCCGCTGATAGGTACACCGAAGAGGCCTATCATTTGGCCTATAGGACAGGGCTGACAAATGTTCTGGATGCCCTTGAACGGGATCAGATTAAGCCAGAACGGGTACTTCTGATCTCATCTACTGCTGTCTACGGAGATACAACTGGCCACGTGGATGAAACCACGATTGCCACGCCCAGCTCTTTTAGCGGCAGAATTACACTGGAATCAGAGGCAATACTCCACGCCCGCTACGCAGGCACTTCAACAGACAGCATTGTCTTACGCTTGGCCGGCATCTACGGACCGGGCCGGACTCGACTCATCGACCTCATCACAAACCAGACAGCCGTCATCCCCGACAGCCCTCGCCTGACAAATCGCATTCATCGCGACGATGCCGCAGCCGCAGCAGTTCACCTACTAACGGTTCCCAACCCCAGCGACCTCTATCTCGGCGTAGACGAACACCCCGTAGATCTAGGAGAAGTCTTGCGCTTCCTTGCACATGAGATGAGCTATGACGAACCACCAACAGGGTCGGTGCCCAACACCCGCGGCGGCGACAAACACTGTTTGAACACTCGTCTGAAAGCCAGCGGATTCGCGTTCGCGTTCCCTAGCTACATCGAGGGCTACAGGTCACTGCTAGCCGGAATCGGCACAAGGCACCCCTGATTGGCTCTGCCCCGACTTTGCTCAATGAAGGTCTAGATCTCATCCGACCAAGGTCCACTATTCAATAGGTTCAGGAGTCACACCAGCACATTCACCCGAACATGCACCGCACTGGTACAAACTCACGGACTCTTGTCCTGCTCAGAAGTAGTGGACCTAAGTGACTACGCCAGATCCGCCAGCAGGAACTCTGAGACGGCCGCTTCACTTTCAGAAGCGAGCAACAGCCGTGTACTTTCAGCCCTGTGAGCAGCCCGAACGACCGCACCCAAGAAATTTCTGAGTGCAGCCTCCCCTGTACTGAAGGTGCGAAATCCTCGCTACTGATCACTCTCAGCCTGGAGGCAGGCTAGGCCGGCGCTCCAGTCAAGAACCAGCGAATGCGGGGTCTGGCGAGCGTGCCTGATCCAGGCAAGCGAGTTGTCTTGCTGCTTGGAGACAAGGTATCGACTTGTCTTGCTGCTTGGAGACAAGGTATCGACAAAGAGCACCGTTCGCCGGTTGGGCTAAGGGAACTTGGGGATCAGAACTGGCGTCTTCGCCTTGTAGGCCTCGTAGTCGGCCTGTCCGCCCCACTTGGAATCTGACTTCTTTTCCAGCAGCGGCACGCCACTGACCTTGGTCAGCAACAAGATGACGAACACCGGTGAGATGAGCGCAATGTTTTGCCAGCCTTCCAATGCGGGGAAGGCAATAATGGCCACTCCTATCCACAAGAGAATCTCGCCAAAATAGTTGGGGTGGCGAGAGATAGACCAGAGACCTGTGGAGATGAATTTGCCCCTATTTGCGGAGTCGGCGTTGAAGCGTGATTTTTGCTGGTCAGCGATGATTTCCATGCCGAATCCCAGCACCCACAACACAATTCCTACGAGTGCGAAGCCATCAAGCGGTACCGATTTTCCGGAGGTCATGGCAACCCAGGCTGCCGCTGCCGTGAACGTGACCCACAGTCCTTGAATTGTCCAGACATTCAAGAACCGTACGAAAGAGGGCTTGAGTGCATCAAAGCGATCATCCTTGCCGGCCTTGCTGATACGCCGGAACAAGAAGATGCCTAGTCGTAAGGTCCACACCAAAACCAGAGCACCCAAGACCATGGATCGCGCGTCGAGCTCGGGAGTCACCAGGAGGATCATCACGGTGATGGAGACGTAGGTCAATGTTCCGGTGATGTCATAGAACTTCTCGGTTTGCTTCATGAAAGAAGGAATGAAGACGATCCACTGGATCGTGATGGCAGCTGCTACCGCGAGCGTGAAGGTGGGGATGGCTCCGATGAAGCTACCGCCGCTGCTGCCAGCCAGTGCAAGGAGTGCTCCGATTAACAAAACCACGGGAAAGATAACGAGCGCCTTACGATCAGATTGTTTCATGTGAGGTGACCTCTCTTGACTGCGGGCTGTAAGTGGAGATGCCATGGGTGACGTATCTCCCCCTACACTCTAGCTTGTTCAAATTGATTTGATGATCAAAGATAATTGAGTATGATTGAGGCCTAAGAATGTGAGGAAAGCCGTGAGTGAATCGTCGTGCGAGTCCGTTGCTGTCACCCTCCGGGCCCTGGTTGCTCTGGTCCGGGAAAGCGAGCGGGAGATGGCACAGAGACTAGGTCTCAACCTCACGGATTACAGGGCCCTGTGTGCGCTTGTGGAGTCAGCGCCGCTCACCTCCGGACGGCTGGCCGAGGAATTGGGCTGTACCGCAGCTACCACCACAGCGATCACCAACCGCTTGGAATTACACGGATATGTGACCCGTGAGCGCAGCGAGACAGATAGGCGCTTGGTTACCTTGTCGGCAAGCCCGGAAGCGTCCAAGCGAATCTTGGACCTAACGTTCCCTTTGGTATCTGTCCTCTCCGAACAGCTCCAAACCCTCCCGCCTGATCAAATCACTACGGTTGTTGCTTTTCTTGATACAACGCAAGATCTCATGCGCACACATCTGCAGACACTTTCTAGCAAGGACGCCACATGAAAGAGATCACCACACCAGCTTTGTCCGGAGGCTCCAATTACCCCAATGCGACTGAACTGCTCATGCAGCGGCTCCGCATCGCGCCAGATCACATCGCCTTTGAGGTGCGTTCTAGCGGGAGTTCCATCACCGATCCGTGGAGAAGGGTAAGCACCCGAGACTTTGTCACTGAGGTCAGGGCTTTGGCCAAGGGGTTGATAGCGGCTGGGTTGGAGCCCGGTGAAACCCTGGCCATCATGTCCCCCACCCGTTATGAGTGGGCCCTGATGGATATGGCTGCATGGTTTGCTTCTGCCGTGGTGGTACCTATCTATGAAACATCAGCACTGAATCAGGTATCGGCGATCCTTCAAGACGCCTCCGTGCGCTTCGCCGTGGCTGGCACTACCGAACACGCCCAGATACTGGAGCAAGGATTTACGCAGGCTGGCGTGTCCGGCTGGCAGCTCTGGTCCATGGACGCAGGTGCCGGGCCAACACTCACAGATCTGGCCCATGACGGTGTGGATATCACCCTAGAAGCTTTAGAGGCTCGGCGCCTGGTGGCCACCCTAGACTCGGTGGCCACCATTGTGTACACCTCCGGAACAACAGCCGCACCCAAGGGCGCACTCATCACACACGGAAATTTTGTGGGCCAGGTGCGCAGTGTTGCTGGCGCGTATACCGAGGTGGTCAAGGAATCCGGGAACACCATCATTTTTCTTCCCATGGCTCATGTGCTGGCCCGCGGCCTGCAACTCATTTGCCTGGCCAACGGCATGCGCATTGCCCATCTCAGCGATACCAAAGAGGTAGTGCCGGCATTGGGCGTTCTGAAGCCAACATTTTTGGTGGTGGTGCCCCGGGTACTGCAGAAGATTCAGGCGTCCGCAGCCGGTGCCGCCGCGAAGAAGAACCTTGGGGGCCTCTGGGCAGTGGCGCAAGCCACCGGCGTAGACTGGGGATTTCTGGCGCAGGAACGCGAAAGTGATCCTAGCCGTAGGGCCGGGCTCTCGCTTCGGGTTCGGCATGCACTCTTTGACCGTTTGTTCTACTCCCGCATCCGCAAACTCGTGGGCGGACGACTAGAATATCTGCTCTCCGGGGCAGCCGCGCTGGATGCCGAACTTTCGCTGTTCTTCCGGGGGCTGGGCTTGCCGGTGATTGAGGGTTACGGTCTCACGGAAACCACGGCGCCGCTGACCGGAAATTTGCCGGGCTCCATCAAGTCAGGATCCGTTGGTGTGCCCATGCCTGGAACCACTATCCGCATCGCGGAAAACGGCGAGGTACTGGCCCGTGGCGTTGGAGTTTTTGCCGGCTACAACAGGCCTGCAGATAACACTCACGCGTTCCAGGATGGTTTCTTCCGCACCGGCGATACCGGCGTCCTCGATGATCAAGGACGTCTCACCCTCACCGGCCGGATCAAAGACGTCATTGTTACCGCCGGAGGAAAGACCGTTTCTCCCACCATCTGGGAAGGTTATGTGGAAAGTGATCCCCTGATAGCCCACGCCGTCATGGTGGGCGAGGGCAAACCCTTCTTGGGAGGACTGGTCCTCCTGGATTCCGGCTCTGTCTCAGAATGGGCGCAGAGTAAGGGCTTTACTGATCTTCAAAGTCTAAGAACCCCCGACGACGGCGCGTGCGTGGAAATCAACGACGCTCGCCTCCTTAGGGCCATCAGCAAGGTGGTGAGCGCGGCCAACTCCAAGATTGCCCGCTCGGAACAGGTACGTAAGATCGTCTTGCTGGTGGCCGACCTCAGCGAGTCCAACGGACTAGTGACCCCCACCATGAAGCTCAAGCGGAACACCTTTACCGAACGTTCACTGACTTTTATTGACAAAATTTATGCTGAGACAGGGCCCCAAATATGACCTCCCGCAGCAAATCGTGGCTCCTGCACTATGTTCTCGCGGCGGTGATCTTCGCCGTCATCGATGTGGTGTGGATTCTTACGGTTGCGCTGCCGCAGTACCAGCGGTATATCCCGGATCTGTTGGCCGCTACGCCCCAACTGGCCGGCGCTGGAGTCTTCTACTTGATCTATGTGGCAGGAATAGTCCACTACGGTGTCCGCCCTCTCGATTTGAAAAAACCGCTGCGCCATCGCGTGGTTGCGGGGGCACTCTTTGGCTTCTTCAGCTACGCAACCTGGTCCCTGACGGCATTTTCAATCCTGAAGGACTTTCCCCTCAGTGTTGCTATCACCGATATCCTCTGGGGTGCTGGCGCCTCTTCAGTGGTGGTGTGGCTAACACTCATGGTGTCGACGGCGCTTCGGAAAACCGCAAGCAGCAACCCGTGCTTTAACGAGGATCAACTACTAAATGTGTGTGTTCCTGGACTCTGGCATAAGAACACGCGCAGGCAGTATCGAAAAAGTCCACGCCGACCTTTCGAGCGGAGCTGCCATCCATTACTAAAAAGCTTTGCGCCAAACGTTGGCGCTGATACGAACAAACCGAGCAGGATGAACGGTCCCGGGTTTGATCCTGACGACTTCTCAAACTCGATCCTGCTTCCCGAATTCAGAAGTCACCCGGTGCAGGCACCGAAGACATGTAAATTTTTGTTAGCAAATCTCGGCAGGTTCCAAACTAAGAAGACCACCCGTTTCCAGGAGGTGTTCTTTACAACGTGCCCACGGTGGGCTTCGAACCAGATTCAACCCCGAGTCAACAAAGGGAAATAGCGTGGCACCACGCCAGTACGGCCCAGTCCGACGTAGACCGAGCCAGTCCAACAGGAAAAGTGTTGACTCTTCACTGTCAACACCCTTATATGGGGATTGAGATCGTTTATAACCAGCCGTACGCAGACTTAAAGGCCACGGCCGAAAACATGCCTGTGTGTACGGTTCAGTTTTCCGGCATTGCTATTTAGTCTCGTTACGATGGCTCGTATAAACCTGCTCCAGGTAGACGACGTGGCCAACAATAAAGAACCAGATACGCGCGTCACCTTTCAGCGTTGGCTTGTATTGCCATCGCTCATGGCTAGACCCATTAATCGTCACAACACCCAGCTCACCGCGCAGGCGCTAGTTGTTGGGGGTGGCAGACTGGGGCGTTCTGGTCAGAAAATCCCACGCCTCAGCCAGAGAATTCCTGATGGTAGCTTTCAGATCGGTCCAGCCACGCTTCGGGGACGCTCGACAGTTTCTGAGTCATCGAGCCATTCCACAGGTTCCTGGACAAGACCCGCCGCGATAGCTGGCCCTGTTTCAGGCCACGACGTGAGTTCCGCGATGGCCAAGTGAAGCCGGTTCGTAGGGAAAGAGGCACGGGCCGCTGTCAAAATGCCACAATAGGAGCCATCAGGCAGGCGGTCAGCCCTGACGCACCAGAGACCTCGCGTCATGAAAGTCCGAGGCTATAGGGAGAACGCAGACATGGCAGCCTTCCATAACGCTTGTCACCCAGACATGGTGCCAGTCCTCGCTGACGCGATGTGCATCTAGGCGCCGGCCTCCTTGCGTTAGCCCACCAGATTCTGGTTCAACTCCTGCAACGCGGCCTGAGCCTGAACCGAGGCACGAGTCCGGTCAGCGACAACAGGCTGACAGTTCCTGTACCCGTATCCACGCCCAGAGAATTGTTCGTTCGGTGGATGAATCTGCGGATTCCAAAGCGACCCCGCACAGACAACGCCCCCTCATATTCGTGACTGCTCTTATCGAAGCAGCCGCAGAACCTGAGGGGGCGTTGGGATGGTTTGGGACTAGCTGAACGTCTCGCCCAGCAGGTCCACGAGCTGGGTTGAGCTGTAGTAGTCCAGACGGAACGAGGTGGGCCCCATGGCAATTACCTGACCCGACTTGACCGAGGGCAGGTTGGCCAACACTTTCTCACCCTTGAATGCCTCCACCACTGCATTGTCTGCTGCCAGCAGGAACACCGTGTTTCCGGTGGCTGCCTTGGTCAGGTTCTCAAAGGAAATAAAGGCAAAGTCCTGGCGGGGCTGGGCGCTGGTGTCCAGGCCCTCGGGGATGTCAGCAACCTTGAATCCGAGAGATTCCAGGACGTCTGCATGCGAGCCACCCTTCTTGGCCACGCCATTGTCCTGGCCCGCACCATTGAAGCTGATGATGTTGGACTCGGCCTCGGGGAGCTTAATCTTGTCCGCAATATCTTTCACGTGGGCGTCATACGTGGAAACCGCAGCGCTGGCGGCAGCCTCTTGGCCCGTGGCCTCTCCCAGTTCCGCAGCAAGCTCCTGCCAGGACTGGCTACCGTAGTTCACCACAATGGTTGGCGCAATGGCGCTGAGTTCCTTGTAATGGTCGGCGGCACTGTCGGCCCCGGAGGTGGAAACCACAATTAGATCGGGCGCGGCCGCAACTACGGCTTCCAGATCGAATTCCAGGGCGGGGTACAGCACGCCGACCTTGCGATCGGTAGCCACCTTGGCCCACTGCGAGAAGAAGCCCTGGCTGTCGGTGACATCACTGGGGTTCGTGGCGGCGGAACTCGTGACAGGGGCGTCGATGGCCAGCAGTGTGCCCGTGACGCTTAGCGAGGTGGAGGCAATGTTCTTGGGCTTGGCCGGGATGACGGTCTCGCCAGATTCGTGCTTGATGGTGCGGGGCCACTCGCCCTGGCTCGCCGAGGCGCTTGCGCCGGCACTGCCCGAGGTGGCATCCGCCGAGCCGGAACAGCCGCTCAAGGCGATTCCGGCGACGGCCACAGCCGCCAGCAGGGGCAGGATCTTGCGTTGGAACTTCACAGTTGTGTCTCCTCAGAGGGTGGTGCCGGATTGGCGTGTGGACGAATGCGTCCGACGGTTTCAAGCGCCGGCTTGGCCGCGCTTGCCGTGGAAAAACTTAGCATAGCCTTACCTAACTAACTAATTGGCCATGTTTTTGTTGCGTAATTATTCGCGGGTACCGAAGGTGCCGCAACTTCCCGGCAGCTAATGCTCGAGGCTCCGGCCACGGCAACTGCCGCTGAGTACCCCTGCACAGCCTCGAGCAGGTGCACGGCTACCCCGTGGCGGGCTCCCGCCACCCTGTCCCCCGGCCCATCCGCGGCAAAACATAGCTCCGCGGGATCGCGCCGGAGGCCGGCGCCCACGGCCTTCAGCGCGGCCTCCTTGCGGACCCATAATTCAGCCCGCAACCGTGGCTGGAGTGCCGCAGGGGTGCCGGCCACCAATATCCTTTCCGGCGTCGACAGTGCCACCTGGTCAAAGCCGTCAAAGCCGGTTGCGCAATGCTGTTCCACATCCACCCCGACCATGCCGCCGCGGGCAACGGCCACCAGCACCTGGTCCCCCGCGTGGGAGATATTGGCGCTGAGCCCTGGAGGGCCTCCGGGTTGCTGGACCCAGGCCAACTCGGGTCGGGATCCCCGCCCACCGGTCGCCAGAAGTTCCACCGTGGCGGGGTCGATGCCAAACTCGGCGGCCAACACTCGCTTGAGCAGAATGCGCGCTGCGGCCGAGCGCGCCCGGTCGGCAGGCAGCCTTTTGGCCGCAATGGAACCCCGTTCGCTATCGCTGAGCCAAGCCACGTCCATGCCGACTTCCGGTGGTGCCCGACAGATCCACACCTCGGCGTCCAGCGTCACGGAGTGCCCGCCCCGGCGGTTGTGGCAGCAGGCACCTGCGCCGTGCCGACGTCGTTCCCGGCATCGCTCCCACCCACCGGCCCCGTGCGGCGCAGCGACCCAAAGCCGACCAGTCCGGCCAAGCCCAACAAGGCGGCGGCGCCACCGAACACCACGACGGCGGTGGCTGCGGGCACGGCGCGCCCCAAACCGCCCAGGCCTAGTGCTCCGATGGAATCGCCGCCCACTTCCTGAGCCAGCCAGAGGGCATTGACGCGCCCCAGCATCCGGTCTGGGGTGTGGGCCTGGACCAGTGCGTACTGCAGGATGCCGCTCATGGACGCCAAGGCGCCGAACAGGGTCAACAGTGCCAGTGCTGCGGGCAGTCCGGTGCACAGGCCTAAGGCCGCCAGGACCAGGAACGAGGCTACCGACAGCAGTGTCAGGGAACGCCCGGGCCGCCGTGTTGTGGCAGTCCAGCCGCTGAACAGCGTGGCCAAGACTGCTCCGCAGGGCACGGCCGCAAACAGCAGGCCCGTCCCTTGGGGCCCGGCACCGAGGGTAGTGGCGGCCAAGGCCGGCAGCATGATCCGCACCCCGGAGGCCATTGTCGCCAGCGTTCCGAGCAGCACTACCGCACGGACCACCGGCTGCCGGTAGACAAACACGGCACCCTCCACGGCGGTCTTCACGGGGTGGCTGCGGGGCCCGGACCGGTCCGGCGGCAAGCTGGGCAGACCCGTCAGCAGTGTGATTGTCACCAGCGTTGCCGCGGCGGCGCATGCGTAGTTCCAGCCAACTCCGGCCACGGCGATGATGGCACCGCCCAACGCAGGCGAAGCCATAGTGCCCAGCCGCACCGTGAGCATGTTCAGGGCCCCGGCCGCGGCGAGCTTGTTCCGCGGTACCAGGGTGGGGGTGACGGCCATGAGGGCCGTGACACTGAGCGCACCGAAGAAACCGTCCACGCCGCCCACCACGTAAATGGCTGCGACGGAGGGTTCGGGCAACCAAGCGTTGATGGCCAGGAGCACGAATCCGCTGCCGCCCACCACTCGGGAAAAGAGAATGATGCGTCTTCGGTCAAACCTGTCGGCAAGGTCCCCGCCCACTAGCAATCCAGCGAAGGCACACAGCCCCTCGAGCGTTGCCGCAGCTCCCACCTGAAGTGTTGAGCCGGTCAGTTCAAAGATCTGCAGCGGAACGGCGACCGCCAGCATGCCCAGGCCAAAAATGGAGATGGTGCGGGCAATGAAGATGCGCCTAAACGCCGGGCTGCTGCGCAGTGGGCTGGTGTCGATCACCAGCCCACGCAGCAGCCGTCCCTTGGCTGGCTCAGTCATCGCTGTCCTGCTCATGGTGGTCCAAACCTTCCACGCCGAGCTTCCAGTAGCCGTCAATGTCCACGTGGGCCGGTGGCAGCTGCAGGACCTCGCGCACATGCCGACGGATGGGCTTGAGCGAGCCGGCCTCCCCGGCCGCCCAGACGAACAACCGGCCGGGTACGGGCACGACGGAGGCGAAGGCCTGAGCCAGGACACCGGCCCCGTGCACCGAACGGTCTAGGAAGGTGACGGATGTACCGACTCTGTGCGACAGGGCGGGCTGTTCTGCCAGGGAGGCCACACTGACCAGGACCGTGGCCTGTGCACCGGGCGGCAGTTCCTCCAGCCAGCGGGCCATGGCAGGCACAGCGGTCTCATCCCCGGCAATCAAATACTGGTCAAAATCGCTCGGGTAGATGTGGGAACCACGGGGTCCCAGCACGCCCAGGGTGTCTCCCAGCTGCGCCCCAATAGCCCAGAGTCCGGCGGGCCCGTGCTGGTGCAGGACGAAGTCAATGTCTAGGGTGCCGGCGCCGCCGTCGTGCGCGCGCACTGTGTAGTCGCGGAAGATGGGGCGCGGCCGCCCCTCCGGCATGGCGAGCCTGTCATCGACGACCGTGGGCAGGTGAATTTGCCCCGTTTCAGCTTCCGGGAACACCAGTTTGACGTGGTCGGAGGCGGCCATGGGTGTGAACGGAAACGGCGCTTCTGGGGCCAGGCCCGCCAGCGTGATCCGCCGCATGGACGGTGTCAGGGCTTCAATGCCCGCTACGTGGAGCAGTCGCGGCACCAGGGGGTGCATGACGAGTCGGATGGGACTGTCTTCTGTGGATTGTTTGCTCATGGTGTTGCCTTTCCTTGGTTGCTGGCGTCCCTGCTCTGGGCCAAGAGGTCCGCCAGCAGGGGCCCGAGCACGGGGAGTGTTTCGGGTGCCAAGATGTCTTCGTGGGAGCAGTCAATGTGTTCAACGTCCAGTGTGCCGATGAGGCCAGCCCAGGCTCGGGCGGGGTCGTGCCCGTCCGGGATGGTTTTGGTTGCCGTGAACAGCTGTGCACGGCCCGGGAAGGTGGCGGTGGTGGCGCGTGAGAGCAGCCGGACGGAGTCGCGGTAGTTCTTCACGATGTCCTGGGCCATGGCTGCCTGTTCGGCCGTGGTGCCACCGGGCCCCTGCGCCAACTGTTCGCGTTCGGCCTCGGCGACTACTTCCTCCTCGGCGCCGGGCCCCCAGTCCTGACCTTCGGGCGGATACGTGTCCAGTAGTCCCAGGAAGTCCACGTCCTCTCCCTCGGCGGCAAGCCGGGCTGCCACGGCATGGGCAATAGTGCCGCCGAGCGAGTAGCCAAGGAGGTGGTAGGGGCCGTGGGGTTGCAGTGAGCGGATGGTGGTGTAGTGCCGTTCATGGACCTGGGCCATGGTGGCCGCGGTGGCGAGCGGACCACCGGGGCGCGGTGACTGCAGCCCGACCAGGGTTTGTGCCGGATCCAGGTGGCGGGCCAGGGCGCGGTACTGCCAGGCAAACCCGGAGGCCGGGTGGATGCAGAACAAGGGCAAGGTGCTGCCGGTGCGGATGGGCAGGACCTCGCCCAGTGCCTCCAGCCCATCGGATTCCTCCGCGATCCGCCGGGCCAGGGCTTCCACGGTGCCGGCGGCCATGACCGTGCCGACGGCTACCGGCCGGCCCAGGGAGCGGCTAAGCCGCGCGGCCAGGGCCATGGCCAGCAGGGAATGGCCACCCAAGGCAAAGAAGTCGTCCCCTGCATTGGTGGCAGGCACGCCCAACACTTCGGTGAAGGCGGCCGCCACGGTCTCCTCCAATCCCGTCCGTAGTTCGCGACCCATGCCGCCACTGATGACGGGATCGGGAAGCGCATTGCGGTCCAGTTTTCCGTTGCTTGTCAGCGGCAGCGCGTCCAGCAGCACCCACGAGGTCGGCACCATGTGTGCTGGCAGGGTACGTTCGCAAGCCTCCTTGCAGCTGGCCAGGAGTGCCTGCCCGGCAGCCGCCGCAGGATCACCGGTGCGGACCATGGATGGCATCACGTAAGCCACAAGAATCCGCGCATCCGCGCCAGCCGGGCCGGTGACTGCTGCCGATGACTTGGCCGCCACCACGGCAGCCTCTACACCACGGGTTGCCGCAACGACAGCCTCAATTTCACCGAGCTCAATGCGCTGGCCGCGGATCTTGAGCTGGTGGTCCGAGCGGCCCAGGTATTCCAGGGCGCCGCCCGGCAGCCGCCGCACAATATCGCCGCTGCGGTACAGGCGGGTGCCGTTGCCGAAGGGGTTGGCGATGTAGCGTCCGGCGGTCAGGGCAGGGCGGCCCAGGTAGGAGGTAGCCAGCTGCACGCCACCCAGGTACAGCTCGCCGGCCACACCCGGGGCAACCGGGCGCAGCATGGAATCCAGCACGTGCAGCTGAGTGTTCCATACAGGGTTGCCAATGGGGACTCCGGTGCCCAGCTGCCCCTCCACTGCCCCTGCACCGGAATGGAAGGACACATCCACCGCGGCCTCCGTGGGACCGTACAGGTTTTGCATGGGCACACCCAACAGCCGTTCGGCTGCGACTGCCAGGTCACGCGGCAGCGCCTCGCCGCTGCAGAAGACGTGGCGCAGGTCCGGCAGTGGGTTCATGGAGTCCTCGTGTGCGGCCACGAAGGCGGCGAGCATGGACGGCACAAAGTGCACCGTGGTGACGGCTCCGTGGCTCATCAGGGCATGGAGTTCCACGGGGTCCTTGTGCGCTTCCGGCGGCGCAACCAGCTGTGCCGCGCCGGCCAGGAAGGGCCAGAAGAATTCCCAGACTGACACGTCAAAGCTGGAGGGAGTCTTTTGCAGGACTACATCGTCTGCCCCGAGGGGGTATTCGTGCTGCATCCACAACAGCCGGTTGGCAATGGCATTGTGCGGCACCACCACTCCCTTGGGTTGGCCTGTGGAGCCGGAGGTGTAGATGACGTAGGCAGGGTGGTCCGGGGTCAATTCCGTTGCAACTTGCGCACTCCAGCCGGGCGGGCCCTGCGCACCCACCGGGGCGTCGCCGCAGGGCTCATCAACCAGAATGCGGACCATGCCGGGAGGGAATCCGCTAGCAAGTTCGGCCGTAGTGAGCACGGCCGCGGGCGCCGCGTCCGCCAGCATATAGGCGAGCCTCTCGGCCGGGTAGCCGGTGTCCAAGGGCAGGTAGGCGGCGCCGGCTTCGATGACGGCCAGCAGCGCAATACTCAGCCGGGCCGAGCGCGGGATGGACACAGCCACAATGTCGCCGGTGCGCACGCCTGCGCCGCGCAGCCTGCCCGCCAGGCCCAGGACACGCTCGCGCAGCTGAGTATGGCTGAGGGTTTGTGGACCGTCATGCAGGGCAGCGGCTTGCCCAAATCCGGCAACGCGCTCCGCCAGCAGCCGCCGCAGAGTGGTTTCCGGGACGTCATGGTTACTGTCGTTGGCATCGGCCAAGGCGGTGCGCTCTGCTGGGAGCAGGGCTGTGGAGGCAACAAGGGGGTGCTGGTCTGCGGCGATGATCTTTTTCAGAGCCGCGTGGAAGCGGGGCAGGATGGCGGCGCCCGCGGAAACACCCAGTCGGTGTTCAAGCACCACCTGGTATCCATCCCCTGCCGGCAGGACCAGCACGGTCAGAGGATAGTGCGTGTAGCCGCGGTTGCGCAGCCCGGCCACTGCCAAGGTGTCCGGACCGGGCCGTTCGACTGCCTCCTGCGCCGGGTAGTTTTCCATGACGAACAGGGTGTCGAACAGCGTTCCGGTGCCGGCCAGCTGCTGGATCTCGCCCAGGCCCAGCGTGGCATGCTCGCGTAGTTCGGACTGGTGGGTTTGCAGCGCCGCCAGGTGTCCGGCAGGCGTGCCGGCGGGGTCCAGCTGCACGCGGACGGGGACCGTGTTGGTGATCAGCCCCACTACGTCTTGGACGGCTTGGTCCTCACGGCCGGAGACGGTGGTGCCGAAGACGACGTCGGTCCGTCCCGTCAGTTCACTCAGCAACAGTGCGTGGGCCAGGGCGAAGATGGAATTGTGGGTGGCGCCGTGCCGCTGTGCGGTTTCCGCTAAGCAGCGAGTGAAGGCGGCGTCCAGTTCCAGGCAGGACGTAGCCGGTTCACCGGTTTCCGCGGCGGGGATCAGCGTGCCCTCCAAAAGGGTTGGGGTGGCACCGGCGAAGTCTGCCGCCCAAGCCTTCCTGTCGGCAGGAACGGGGATGCGTGCCCCGGAAGCCGCGACATAGCCAGCCAGGGTGGTGGCCGCAGCGGGCCGCCCAGTGTTGTAGCAATCGAGCAGGGATCGGACAATGAGCGGCGTGGACCAGCCGTCCACCAGCAGATGGTGTGCGTTGAGCACAAGCCGGGCGGATCCGTCGGCCCAGCGGACCAGGCGGGCAGTCAGCAGAGGCCCCTGCTCCACCGCGAACCGGCGTGCGGCCTCGGAGCGTTCCAGGGTCAGGGTTTCTGCAGGCCCGTCGCCATGTGCCGGCACGGTGATTTCCTTCAAGTCCACGGGGCTGCGGAAGCCGGGGTGGCCGATGAACTGCACGGGAATTGGGCCTGCCGTGGTGTTGAAGGAGGCGCCCAGCTGCGGGTGGGTGTCCACCAGGTGTTCCAGCGCGGCCCGAAGACGTTCCGTGTCCACGGGGCCGGCGAACTCCAGGACGGTGACGGAGCTGTAGCTGCCGGCATCATCGCCGAGCTGTTCATGGAACAGCAATCCCTGCTGGAGCGGCCCCAGCGGAAGCACTGCCAGCGCCGGGCCATGGGCTTCCTGGAGCCGATTCAGCGCGGCCGCGTCCAGACCCGTGCCGGGGACATCGGCCGGCACCAGGGTGGCGGCTGCCTTGCCGGGTTGTGCTGTGGAGAACTCGGCCAGTACCGTGGCGGCTTGTTCCATACTGGCAGTCACCGCCGTGGCATCTGCCTCGTTGAGTAACCGGGCGGCCCAGCTCCAGCACAGGGCCAGCCGGCTTCCGTCCAGGAAGGCATTCAGTTCGAGTGGATGGGCCAGCGGCATGGTGGAGTCCTGGCTGACGGCCAAGGTGTCGGCGAAGGCGCCGCCGGACTGCACGGGTGTGAAATGTCCGTTGTGAGAGTTGAAACGGCCCAGGTAATTCACCAATAGAGCCGGCGGGTTGTGTGCCGCCGCCGCGAGAAGTTCGGGTTGCTTGTCGGCATCAAGGTGGCGCAAGATGCCGTAACCGATGCCGTCTCCGGGTGTAGCTCGGACGGCCTGCTTGACCGTACGCAGCACGGCTGCGGGGTCGCCGCCGCCGGTCAATAGCACAGCTGTGTCGAGGCC
This sequence comes from Arthrobacter sp. N199823, assembly GCF_002929705.1. GTDB lineage: Bacteria > Actinomycetota > Actinomycetes > Actinomycetales > Micrococcaceae > Specibacter. The sequence goes on along the minus strand of NZ_PJIN01000008.1, from coordinate 70,006 downwards.
GTCGAGGGCCACATGGACAGGGTGTTCAACAGTCAACCAGCCCACGGTCCGCTCCAGGTCCAGGGTGTCGCTGTGGCGTCCGTGCGATTCGCGGGTCATGGCCAGGGCGTCCAGACCGAAGTGGTGCGCAGCGGCCAGCACCGTGACGGCCAGCAGCGTCTCCTCAGCCGTGGCCTGCAACGCGGTTGGTAGCTCGGTGAGGATCGCAGCGGTGGCTGCTTCGCTGAGCAAGATCCGGCTGCTGCCAGCCGTGGCCTGCGTGTCCAGTCCCGGGTCAAGGCTGCCGCGTCCCAGTGGGTCGGGACCTCCGCGCAGCTGGTCGAGCCAGTGCGGCAGCTCCGCGCGCCGATCTTCCTTTTGCGCGTGGAGGTGGCTGCCCCAATGTCGCAGCGAGGTTTGTTCGGCCTCCAACTGTGGCGTGCGGCCGGTCAATAGTTCCTGCACAGCGAGCTCAAGGTCGGACAGCAGCGTGCGCCAGGAGACGCCGTCGACCACGAGATGGTGGATGGCAAGCACCAACAGCCGGGTGCCGGGCGCCACGGGTTGGACAGGGGCGCCGTCGAGCAGCACGGCCTGGACCATGGTGCCACCCTCGGGGTCCAGCAGCTGGGCCGCTGCGTGGAAGGCGGCATCTGCGGTGGTACCGGGGACCCCGGACAAGTCCATGGTGATAGGGGCAGCGGCGAGGCTCTTCCCGCGAGGGATGTGCAGCATGCCGTCGCGTACCTGGGCGCGCAGGGCGGGGTGGGTGCGCAGCAATGCCGCGAGTGCTTGCCGAAGGATCTCCTGCGTCAATTCCTGCGGGACGCTGACACAGACACCCTGTGCATAGTGGGCGTCCAGCCCTGCGGTGGTGTCCAGCCAGCATTGAATGGGAAGCGGGGGGACATCACCCTCCGCGGCCACGTCCTGGCGCACGCCCTGGTTGAGTGGTTCGAGGGCTGCGGCCATGGCGGCCGCGGTGCGCCGGGCAAAGATGTCACGGGGCCGCAGCGCCCAGCCGGCGCGGCGGGCTGCCCCGCACACGGCCATGGCGGAGATGCTGTCGCCGCCCAGTACGAAGAAGTCGTCCTCCGCACCCACAGATTCCCGGCCCAGCAGGGCCGCAATGGCCGCACACAACAGCTCCTCGCGGTCGTTAGCCGGGGCGCGGCCCGCCTCCTCGGAGGCCGCGGCGCTGTGCGCAGGCAGCGCCGTCTTGTCTACCTTGCCGTTGACTGTCAGGGGCAGCACAGCAATGGGCACCAGCACGGCGGGGACCATGTAGGCAGGCACGGTGGCAGCCAGCCCGGCACGCAGCACGGCCGCACTGACCGGCGCAGCAGCCTGGGCCGGCACGTAGTAGCCCACCAGCCGACTCGTCTGGCCCAGTTGTTCGGCAATGACCACGGCGGCGGCAACGCCGGGCAACGCGCCCAGTGCATCCTCGACCTCGCCGAGTTCCACCCGGTGGCCGCGGATCTTTACCTGGTCGTCGGCGCGGCTGAGGTAGTCAAGCTGGCCGTCCTCCTGCCAACGGACCAAATCGCCCGTGCGGTACATGCGGGCGCCAGGCACGAAGGGATCGGCGACGAAGCGGGAAGCGGTCAGTGCTGGGCGACCAAGGTAGCCGCGGGCCAGGCCGGCTCCGGAGATGTACAACTCCCCCACCACTCCCGGCGGCACGGGACACAGGCGGGAATCGAGCACGTGCACGCGAGTGTTGCCGATGGGCCGGCCCACCACGGGGTGCGGCGATTCCGCCACGTCGGCACCCAGGGTGTCCACCGTATATTCGGTGGGTCCGTAGAAGTTGTGGCTGCGTGTGCCGGGGGCTGCGCGCAGGGCCGCCCAGAAGGACGGGGAGGCCGCCTCCCCGCCAAAGAGCACCAGTGCGGGGTGGTGTTCACCTTCTTCCAGAAGCCCGCAGTCCAGCAGCTGGGTGCCCAGAGACGGGGTGATGTCGATGGCGTCGATGCGTTGTTCCCGGATCACCTCCACGATGGCCTGCGGGTCGCGGCGCTGTTCGTCGTCGAGCACGTGTAACCGGTGCCCCAGGAAAAGCCAGATCAGCTGCTCCCAGGAGGAATCAAAGGAGAAGGAGGCGCTGTGTCCGGCCCGGACGCGACGGCCTGCGAGCGCGTTCACGGTTTCCCCAAAAACCCCGGCGCCGTGGACGGTGAGGAGGTTGGCAAGCCCCTCATGGGTTGTCATGACGCCCTTGGGCCGTCCCGTGGAGCCCGAGGTGTAGATGATGTAGGCAAGATCGGCAGGGTAGAGCGGTCGCAACCTTTCCTTCTTTGCGATGGGCGCGGTAGCCTGCCCTGTCAGTTCCCTTACGACGGCGGGTGAGTTCAGGGTGAGGGTGGGGCCTTCGAAGGCAATAGCGGGTTGGACAGTTGCCGCGGTTACCAAGACCTGGGGCGCGGCGTCCTGGAGCATGAAGGCCAGGCGCTCGCCGGGGTAGTCCAGGTCAAGGGGCAGGTAAGCGGCACCGGCTGCGAGCGCAGCGGCAATAGCCACAACGGTGTCCATGGAACGGGGCAAAGCGATGGCAACCACGGTGCCCGGGCCCACACCGCGGGCAATCAGCAAGCGGGCTAGAGCGTTGGTGCGTGCGGCCAGCTCGGCGAAGTTCAGGTTTCCGCCCGCATCGGACAGGGCCGTCTCCTGCGGGTGCGCTGCGGCGTGGGCGTCAAGCAGGCCCGTGATGGTGTCAGCGACTGGGGCAAGGTCCGGCCCCGTGCCCCACTCCCCCTGCATCTTGCCCAGCTCCTCGGGTAGGGGCAGAGCCGCATCCCCCAGGGATTGCCCCGTCTCGACAAGTGTTTTAAGCCAGGACGCCAGCCTGCGGGCGTGCAGTTCCGTCTCCAGCTGCGTGTACAGGCCGGGAGTCGCCTCGAGTTCCAGGACAATCTCGCCGCCGTTTTTGTACACGGACACCTCGAGATCGTCCACGGGTCCGGCAGAGAGGTGATGGGTGTGCAGCGTGGCACCCGGAAGTTCGAACGGGTATTCGAAGATCTTCAGGTTCAGCACAGTTCTGTACAGGGCCGCGCCGCTGCCAACCATGCCTAGGTCGCGCTGGAGCTGTTCGGCTCCGTAGCGGCTGTGCCGGCGGATCCGGGCCAGAGCCGAGGCCGTGGCCATGGCGGCCTGGCCCAGACCTCCGCCTGGTGCGAATTGCAGGTGCAGCGGCATGACAGCCACCACGGGGGCTGGTGCATTCAGGGCCGCTGTGCCCATGCGGCCCATGAACGGCACGCCGATCACCACGTCTGAGGAGCCTGCCATGCGGGCCAGGTAACTGCCGACTCCGGCACTCACCACATCGGCCCAGCTCACCTTGTACTCCCTCGCCAGTACTGTAATGCCGGCGCTGAGTCCAATACCCAGGCGCACCTCGGCACGTCGGCTTCCTCCTAGACTGGCGGTACCTGCGGTGCGGGATTCGGGGACGGCAAGGCTGGTGCCCGGCGGCAGTCCCTGGCAGTAGTCGCGCCAGAAGACCGCGTCGGCTTCTTCCAGCAGCGACCCCCGATAGGATTCCTCGGCGCTGACCGCGTCCTGGGTCGGCGTAAACGCTGACGCGGGTGCCGGCAGACCCTGCACGAGCGCACGGTAGTGGGCCAGGATGTGGCGGGTGATGGAGGTGAAGCTGTAGCCGTCCACCAGGATGTGGTGGTAGCGCTGGTACCAGAGCCACTGCGTGTCCCCCAGCTGCATGAGCACGTGACGGTACAGCGGCCCGCCACCCTCCAGAGCCACAGGGGTGGCCAGGTCGGCTGCCATGAGCTGTTCCGCGGCTGCCATGCCCTGTCCGCGCAGGTCAACGTGTTCCAGCGGCTCGCGGCTGCTGTGCGCGGGCCACTGGGCTGGCGCACCGCCCACCTCGCCAAAGGCAAATCCCAGGGTGTCTACGGCTGCCAGGCCCAGGCGCACTGCTTCGGCGAGGGCAGCGCCGTCGAGCCTTCCCTCGATTGCGGTGCTGCGGGCCACGTTGTAGCTGCTAGCGCGCTCCCCCTCGAGGTGGTGGGCATACCAAATGCCCGGCTGGGCTCCAACCAGGGGCAGCACGTGGGTGGCTTCCGGATCGAGTGTGGGCATTTCAAAGGTGGAGAGTGATGGCGTTGCCATGGAGTTTCCTGTCGGTGGGGGCTAGCGGGACACAGTGGCGCGGATCTGGCCGAGCAGGCTCAGCGGCCTCAAGTCAGTCCAACGGCGCTCGATGTAGTCGTTACAGGCTGCGTGGGAGTCGGGCCCGTGAATGATGTGCCAACCCAGGGGTACGGGGACAAACTCCGGCCACAGGCTGTGCTGGCCCTCGGCGTTCGCAAGGACCAGGAAGACGCCCTGGTCGTTGTCAAAGGGGTTGCCTGCCGCACTCATGCCCCGGCCCCCTGCAATGCCGGTGCCGGTGCCTGGCCTTCCAGAGCGGTGGTCCACTCCTGCACAGTTGCCGCGGACGCCAGTGTTTCAAAGGAGACCTCCAAGCCATCCCCGCGCAGGGTCTCCACCAAGTCCATGATGCGGATGGAGTCCAGCCCCAGTTCCAGCAGGTCGTCGTGATCGCCAATGTCTGCCGCATCCATGTAAATGAGCTCGGCCACGCGGCTGCGGACCAGCTCGCTCACGGGCATGGACGTATCCGTGGCACCCGCCCAGGCAGCAACCAGTTCCGCTGTACCCGTGACCACCCCGCAACGCCCGGCCACCCATTCCAGAGCCTGGGCGTGGTGGGCGGCGGTGAAGTCGGCCACGGCGTCGGCCACCATGAATGGCTGGATGTCATGCATGAACGCGTCCGCAGCAGAGACCTGGCAGCCAATGTGGGCGTAGACGCCGGTGATGATGAGCTGATCACGGCCTGCCGCGTGCAGGGTTTCGGCCAGATTTGACCGTTGGAAGGCGGAGTAGCGCCACTTGGTCAGCACAGTGTCCTGCGGCTTGGGTGTCAGTTCGTCAACAATGCGGGCACCTTCCTCATTGGCGCCGATGCCGGGTCCCCAGAAGTCGGTCAGCAGGGCACGGTCCGCGGCCTGCTGGTGTGGGGGCTGTGCCGTGTAGAAAACGGGGATGTTCAGTTCACGGGCCTGCGTGAGCAACCGGCCTATGTTGCCCAGCAGGGACCGGCCCGGTTCTTGCTCTGCGCCATAGGGACGCAGGAAGTGCTGCTGCATGTCATGCACCAGAAGTGCCGACCGGGAAGGGTCCGGCGTCCAAGGAACGCAGCGCCGCGGCAGATCGGCCGTGGCCGGAAGCTGATAGGAGATGGTCTGGGGAAGATCGTTGCGCATGGGGAATCCTTTACGTGTTTTTGTTAAGTGGTTTTGCTGTGGCTCAGGCTGTGGCGTTGAGTTGGGCGGCGAGAGCTCGGCGCAGTTCCGCCCGACTGTTCTTGCCAACACCCGTCAGGGGGAAGTCCGGCACAATGTGGACCCGGTCAGGTATTTTGTGCGCCGCGACACCGCGGCCGCGCACAAAGGTGATGATCTCCGCCCGGCTGGGGGCCACTCCGTCGGGAACGATCACGGCACAGGAAATCTCACCGAGGAACTTGTCGGGCACCGCAACGAGGGCGGCGTCGTGGACCTGCGGGTGTGCCAGCAGGTGGTCCTCGATCTCCTCGGCGGAAATCTTTTCCCCGCCCCGGTTGATCTGATCCTTGCTGCGGCCCTCCACCACCAGGTGCCCGCCGGGAAGCGCCCGGGCAATGTCCCCAGTACGGTAGTGGCCATCAGCGGTGAATGCCGTCTTGTTGTGCTCAGCCGCCTTGTAGTATCCGCGGATGGTGTACGGGCCGCGCGTTAGCAAGTGGCCGATGTCCCCTGGGGCCACCGGCTGGCCGTCGTCGTCAACTATCAAGACCTCGTCGGCTTCGCTCATGGGTCGCCCCTGAGTTTGCGCCACCGTGAAGGCGTCGTCCTCGGGACGCGTGTAGCAAACAAGCCCCTCGGCCATGCCAAAGACCTGTTGCAGGCGCACGCCCAGGACCTTTTGAAGTTCGACGGCGGCACCCGGTAGGAATTTCGCCCCACCCACCTGGATGGTTTCCAGGCTGCTGAGATCCGGCGAGGAGTTGCGGGCGGCACGGGTCCAGGCCAGGGCTAGCGGCGGCACCAACGGAACACACGTGACCTGCTCGAGCTCAATCAGGGGGAAGGCCAGATCCGGCGAGCCGTTGCCGGCCAGGACCACCCTGCCGCCGGCCAGAAGTGCGCCGAGGAATCCTGGGGAGCTCATGGGGAAGTTGTGGGCCGCGGGGAGCGCCAGCAGCAGGACCGTGCTGGCCGTGAAGCCGCAAACCTCTACGCTGCGCCGAACCGAGTACAAGTACTCGTCATGACTGCGGGGAATGAGTTTAGGGGTTCCGGTGGTTCCGCCGGAGAGCTGTAGGAACGCCAACTCCGTGGTGTTCACAGGTACTGTGGGCTGCGCCAGGGCAACACCGTTGCGCGCCACGGCCTCCAACGCCACCTGCCCCTCACCCGGCGGGCCATCGATGATCAGCTGCAGCCCGCCCGGGATCCCCTGGGACAAGGCGGCGGCCTGGTGCCGGTAGTCGAAGCCGGCATGTACCGCCGGGCCAATGTACGCAACAGGGGCAGCCTGGACGGCAATGGCGGCCAACTCGCTGAGGCGGTGGGCTGGCAGCAGGTAGACCGGGACTGCCCCGGCACGCATGAGTGCCATGGCTGCAACAATGAAGGAAACCCTATTGGGCAGCTGCAGCAGTACTCGTTCACCCGGGCGGATGCCCGAGGCGGCGAACCCGGAGGCCAGCGCGGCTATGCGCCGTTCCAGTTCCCCATATCCAATCCGTTCCTGCTCATCGACCAGGGCGATCCGGTCCGGATTCGTGCGGGCATGGCGTGCGGCAACGGCGTCAAGGCGCTCGCCGGTCCAGTAGCCGCGCTCGCGGTATTGCTCGACCAACTCCCGTGGCCAAAGCTCGGTTCCCGTTGTCGCCATCACGGAGCCACCCCCAGCCCGGCCAGGATGGTGCGGAACTTGGCCTCGGTCTCGGCCAGCTCCAGCTGTGGGTCACTGCCGGGGACAATCCCGGCACCTGCATGCACCCGTACGCCGTCGTTGGAGACTTCAGCGCAGCGGATACTCACGGCCCATTCGCCGTCGCCCGCCGCATCTGTCCAGCCCACTGCACCGGCGTAGAAGCCGCGTGCGCTTTCCTCCAGCTCCTCGATCAGCTCGCAGGCCATTTGGGTGGGCCAACCACATACGGCCGGTGTGGGGTGGAGGGCAAAGGCCAGGTCCAGGGACGTGGTCTCCGGGTCTCTGAGCCTGCCCTGCAGCTTGGTGGAAAGGTGCCACATGGAGTCCGTCCGCACCAGCTCCGGGCGGGGCGGCACCACCAGGTCGTGGCACAGCCCGCCCATGACCCCGGCCACCATATCGACCACGATGGCATGCTCGTGCAGGTCCTTGACGGAGCGCAGCAGGGTCTGGGCATTGGCCGCGTCCTGCACGGGGTCGGCGCAGCGGGGCACCGAGCCGGCCAACGGGTTGCTCAGGGCGAGGGTGCCGCTTCGGCGAATCAACAGTTCGGGGCTTGCGCCCACCAGCGTCTTGTTGCCGGGCAGCGGGGCGGCAAACACATACGCCGAAGGGTTCTGTCCCAACAACCGTGCCAGCAACGCGGTGATGTCCAGCGGGGCCGGCAGGGCCGCGCTGCGGGAACGGGCCAGCACCACCTTTTGCAGGCCGCTGGGCGAGAACTTCTTCAGGGCCGCGGCCACGGCGTCCGTGTAGTGGCCGTCCGCGGCCTGCGGGGCCATGGGGGTTCCACCGCGCTGGCCCCGGATTGCAGTGCCCAGCGCGGAAGTGCCCTGCACCGCCCCGGCTTTAGAGGCGGGGCGTGCCAGGCGGGGCCCGCGCAGGGTGGTGTCCATGACGAGGAACTCGCCGCTCTTGCCGGGCTGGAACGGCAGGACTCCGGCGATGGCCGGGCGCTGCGATGCGGCACCAAAATGTGCGGCAAGGACGTCGCGGCTGTTGCTCGCATCCATGCGCAGGGTTTCCGTGCCGCGCCCCAGGACGCTGCCGGCAGTTCCGGACATGAGGAAGTCGCCTTGCCGGTACTCGGCAAGAGGGTCACGCAGCCAGGCTGCGGTTGGGATCGGCGCGGGCGCCAGTTGAGCGGTCATGGTGTGCCTTTCAGTGAAAGTCGAATCGAAAAGGGGTCTGGTTCAGGCGCGCAGCGTTGCGCCGCCATCCACATACAGGTCCTGCATGGTGATATGCCGAGCCTGTTCCGAGAGCAGGAAAGTCACGGCGTCGGCAATGTCCTCGGGCTCGGCAATGCGGCCCAGGGGGACGCCGACCCGAAATGCACGGGCATCGCCGTCCAACACCGATTGCCGCCCGGCCTGGGCATCAGCGCCCCAAAATGCCTGCTGCATGCCGGTGTTGGTGGATCCCGGGCACACGGTGTTGCAGCGGATCCCGCGTGGTGCCAGGTCCAGCCCAAGTGACCTCATGAATGCCGCCGCCGCCGCCTTGGACGCCGCATACACCGGCATGGTGGAGCGTGGGACGCCGGCCGCATTGGAGCCAAGCAACACCATGGAGCGGTTGTTCACTGGCCGTTCCAGCATCATTCGGGCGGCTGCGGTTGTCACCAAGAAAACACCATCGGCATTGACTGCCAGCGTCTGGCGCCATGTCTGGAAGTCAACGTCAGGTGCGGAGCCCACGCTGAGGATCCCTGCGGCGTGGACAAGCGCGGCCAAAGGCTCCGGGCGGGCCGCAACGGCATTGAACAGGGATGCAACGGAATCCGGGTCACTGACATCCGTGGGGACGGTAAGCACCTCGCGGCCCGGTATTTGCGCCGCCAGCCGCGCCAGGCCTGGGCCATCGCGGTCTGCCAGCACCAAGACGTCCTGTGCAGGGCTGTCCCGGTCCAGTTTCAGGGCGCAGGCCCTGCCAATTCCTCCGGCAGCCCCTGTCACGAGCAGTGTCTTTGGCTTCATCACGGTGATGGACTCCCTCTCGCCATTGTTAGGTCCGGCTCATCCGAACACTTGATCAGAAGTGAGCATAGCCTTACCTAACTTATTTACGTCACATTTTTGTTTCGTTATGAGGATTTCTGCCACTTGACAAGCCCGTCAAGCTAGCGGTAGGCGAAATGGCCTCTGCCGAGGAAGCCGACCCATCAAGGGCGGGGCCCGAAGTCGCCGGAAGTCCTGCAAGGGCGGGATTTTTGGCTCAATTCCCCGCCAATCGGCCACCGCGGATCAACCCGAGCCGGAAGGACGGCTCCGGGGGCGCCTGGCTCGCAATGCATCGAAAATGTGAAACATCCCACATTTTCGGCCCGCCTCAGCCTTGAGCAACATTCCAAGTTCATGCATATCCATGCAGACTTATTAGCTTAGGCTTACCTATGCCACATCGCCGGCACCCTCACCTGGGCCGGTTCAGCACAAGGAATCGAGTTCCAGCAATGACCCCCCGTAGCAACGGCGGTGCCTAGAGATGTTCCAGTCCCCGCGCAAGCATTCCCGGATAAGAACCGGCTGGATTGGCGGCCTGGCACTCCTGGTGACCCTGGCCCTGGCCAGCCTGTCGATCGGCAGCCGCGCCATTTCCCCGGCAGAAACCTGGCAAGCACTCACACACTTTGACCCGACCCAAAGCACCCACCTACTGGTGGTTGAGCTTCGGCTCCCCCGCACGTTCCTGGCCATTGCAGTCGGTGCGGCACTGGCGCTGGCCGGCGCCCTCATGCAGGCACTGACGCGCAACCCCCTGGCCGAGCCGGGCATCCTGGGCATCAATGCCGGGGCCGCCGCGGCGGTAGCCGCCGGGCTCGCTTTTCTGGGTGTAACGGGGCCGGCTCAGTACATGTGGTTCGGCTTTGCCGGTGCCGCCGCAGCCTCCCTGTTGGTCTACGCGCTGGGCCGGGCGCACGACGCCGGCAACAATCCGGTCCGGCTGGTCCTGGCCGGGGCCGGGCTCAGCGTCATGCTTGGCTCGGTGACGGCGATCATCATCCTTGCCGGCGATGCCCAGCGACTGCGGAACTTTGTCAGCTGGGCCAGCGGATCCCTCCAGGGTCGCGGCTACGATGTGCTGCCATGGGTGCTCGGTGCCTGCGCCGTGGCCATGGTGCTGGGCCTGTCCACCGCACGGAGCCTAGACTCGCTGTCACTGGGCAACGACCTGGGCAACGCGCTGGGTATCAAGATGCGCACCACCTGGCTGCTGGGCACCGGGGCCATATTGCTCCTGGCGGGTGCGGCAACGGCAGCGGCCGGACCCATTGGCTTTCTGGGCCTGGCGGCCCCGCACATGGCCCGCTTTGTGGTGGGCCCAAACCACAGCCGGCTCCTGCCGTTTTCCATGCTGCTGGGTGCGCTGTTGCTGTTGGCCGCAGACATCCTGGCGCGTGTGGTGGCCTACCCCGGTGAGATCGGGGCCGGGGTCATGAGTGCTGTTATCGGCGCACCAGTGTTCATTGCTCTGGCCCGCCGCAGGAAGTTGGTGCAGCTGTGAACGCCTTACGCATCCCCGCAGCACCCCGCACCGTTGTGGTAGGAATCGTTTTGCTCGCGACCACCGCTTTACTGGGTGTGTTGGCCATGCAGACTGGCACCATCAGCTTTTCCTTCCGCGAGGTCATGGCAGCCGTTTTTGGCCTCTCTGACAACCCGCAAGCCGGCATGGTGATTCACCGGATCCGCCTGCCGCGCACGGTGACGGCCATCGGCGTCGGACTGTGCCTAGGAGCTGCCGGCGCCACCTTCCAGTCCATCTCCCGCAACGCCCTGGGCTCCCCGGACATCATTGGCTTCACCACCGGCGCGGCAACCGGCGCCGTAGCCCAGATCATCTTGTTCAATGCCGGGCCGGCCGCCACGGCACTGGCAGCCATTGCCGGCGGGCTGCTTGCCGCCGCCGTGGTGTACGCCCTCTCAGTGCGGGGCGGCGTCAGCGGCGGCTACCGGCTGATCTTGGTGGGGATCGGCATCGGCGCCATGCTCGGGGCCGTCAACACGCTGCTGCTCCTGAAGGGCAATGAAGACTTGGCGCTCCAGGCGCAAATGTGGCTCTCCGGCTCCCTGGCGGCAAGGACTTGGGAGCACGCCGTGCCCGTTGCGGCTGCTGTGGTGCTACTGCTTCCGGTGCTTCTGGTGCAGGGCCGGAGCTTGGGACTTTTGGAAATGGGCGACGACGTGGCCCGCGCCCTTGGCGTCCGGGTCGAGGCGAGCCGGCTGACCTCCATGGCGGCCGCCGTCGGCCTGACAGCAGTGGCCACGGCCGCAGTGGGCCCCATCGCCTTTGTTGCCTTGGCGGCACCACAACTCGCAGCCAGGCTGACCCGGTCGGTTCAGGTTCCTCTGGGCACGGGCGCTCTCATGGGTGCCGCCCTCATGGTGGCCTGCGACCTCCTGACCCAAAGGCTGCCGATGACCGTCCACGTGCCCATTGGGCTCATGACAGGCCTGGTTGGCGGCTGTTACCTGCTGTGGCTAGTCACGCGCAGCCGGAGCATCTGATGCACAACATAAGAAGGAACTCGATGAAAACTACAAGCTCGCACCTTGAGGGCAGCGACGTGCTGTCCGGTCACGCCCTGGACCTGGGTTACGACGGTCGCCGCATCTCCGAGGGGCTGGACGTTGTCATTCCGCCGGGCTCTTTTACCGCCATTATTGGTCCCAATGCCTGCGGCAAGTCCACGCTGCTGCGGGCCCTGTCCCGGCTGCTCAAGCCCACGGCGGGCCAGGTGGATCTGGACGGGCGGAACATCCATAGTTACCGCACCCGCGATGTGGCGCGGCGCCTGGCACTGCTACCGCAGCAGTCCACCGCACCGGACGGCATCACCGTCTCAGACCTCGTGGCACGCGGCCGCTTCCCACACCAGGGTGTGCTGCGGCAGTTCTCGGAGACGGACAAAGCCAAGGTAGCTGAGGCCATGGCCGCCACAGGGGTCACGGAGTTGGCGGACCGTGCCGTGGGTGAACTCTCCGGCGGGCAGCGACAGCGCGTGTGGCTGGCCTTGGCGCTGGCCCAAGATACTCCGGTGCTGCTGCTGGATGAGCCCACCACCTTCCTGGACATCGCCCACCAGCTGGAGGTGCTGCGCCTGTGCCGGCGGCTTCACCTCACGGGGAATTACACTCTGGTCACCGTGCTGCACGACCTTTCGCTCGCTTTCCGCTTCGCCGACCACGTGATCGCCATGAAGGACGGCCGCATCGTCGCCGAGGGCCCGCCATCTCGGATCGCCACCCCGGAAATCATGCGGGAGGTGTACGGCATTGAGTCAGTTGTCATCACCGACCCGGCCACGGGCGGACCGCTGGTGGTTCCGCTGGAGCCCGACGGCGTGTCACCAGCGGCCGCTGCCGACACACTGCAGGTGCCGGCGTGAGCGGGCTGCAGGGCACACGGACCGAGGCGTTTCCGGCACCGAAGGACCCGGTCGCTAGTGAAGCCCCGGAGATTCCGGTGCTTCGCGGGCACTTCGCTGCCCGCTGGAACGCATGGGGTGCCGAGCGGCAGGAGGCGTTCCTAAGGCGGCTCCTTTCCGGCTCCGATGCCGGCGGCGGTCTCCCTCTGGTGGAGCCCTCGCCGGACGGGCGCGTTGGCCGCCGGGCCGTGACCTTCCTGCACGTGGACCCGGATGCCACCGCCGTGATTCTGTCGGCCAATGCCCTGGTGGACCACCGCAACACGGCAGCCAGCGAATTTGAACAGATCGGGCCATCCGGATTATGGGCGCTGAGCTACCTCATGCCCGCGGACTGGGAATGTGGATACCGGATCACCGTCCACCGCGGCCCTGGGCAGGCACCGTGGCAGGCCGCCACAATGCGCCGGGGCATCCGCATGGCTGCCGACGCGGGCGGCCCCGATCCCCTCAACCCGGTGCTGGGGGCAGGCATGAACGGAGGTGCAATGTCGGTGGCGCGACTGCCAGGAGCCCCTGCGGCACCGTGGCTTGCACGGGCCTCGGTAGATCCGGATGCCACCACGCCCGTCATGGGCGGCGTGCTGGCTGGCGGCTCGGGCCATGCCGCTTCGGAGGGGCTGACAGAACTGCAGCTTGTGGATTCGTGCAACGGGCGCCTGCGCACCGTATGGGTGTACTCGCCGCCCGGAAGTGTGGCGGAGCCAACGCCCCTACTCATCCTGCATGACGGGCAGGTGTGGGCGAAGTACCTCAACCTCAAGGCGACCCTAGATGCGGCGGTGCGGGACGGCGTCGTGCCTCCCCTGCACGTGGCCATGGTGGATTCCTACGACGGCGCCACCCGGTCCGAGGAACTCAGCGGGCCCGTGGGTACCGTGGATTTCGTGGCGGCTGACCTACTGCCGCTGCTGCGCCGCACCCTTGCGGTGCGCGCGGATGCTGCCGGAACTATTGTTTCGGGGGCCAGCTATGGCGGGCTGGCATCGCTGTGGCAGGTGGCCCGGTACCCGGAGCTGGTGGGGGTGGCGCTGGCGCAGTCGCCGTCCCTGTGGCGCTATGACCTTGCCGAACCGCTGGCCCAGGTGGCGGACCGTGTGGTGCTGCGGCTGCAGGCTGGCATCTACGAGGCGGACATCCATGCCGCCTCGGTGCAATTACTCGCGGATCTGGTGCCGCTCGACGCGGACATTTCTCTGCGTTCAATTACGGGCGGACACGACTGGACATGGTGGAATCCTTGGCTCATCCACGGGCTTGCGGACTTGCTGGGATAAGCGGGACCACGGCGTTGCAGCCCTGCACCATGATCGTGCTGGGGCGTCGAACATCTTTGTCCGGGCCCGATCTGCGTACTGAACCATAATTGGTCGTGTAGAGACTTTATTCTCACCCGCCCAGTTTTTCCTGGGCGTGGTGTTGCTGGTATTTGTTCTCAAGTTCTTTCGGCGTTTGGTAGCCGATGGTTTGTCGACTAGGGCTGCGAACGAGGCAGGCGTGACGGAGTGCCACTAGGATGCCACTCGCGAGAGGTCAGGTTCGGCCTGGCCCTCGGCGTCCACCGGCTGACGCCCAAACCATCTGACGGGCCAGCAGCCCGCTGCCTGTCACACCCTTTATCCCATTCCACTGCGCCGCATTGCAGGAGAACATGAATTGCATGCCCAATCATGGTGTGAGATCGATGGACGATCCAACCGAGGCTCCTCCTCATGAGAGGGGGCATGCCACGTCGCGCCAGTGAAGTACACATAGGTGGGATTCAGCCCTGCCAGTGCGGCCTGCACGGACCGTCGCGCCAGTGAAGTCCGCAACTCCTGATCGGCGAGTTCCCTAGTCAAGTTCGCGGAGCGTTTCGGAGAACTCCAGCCCATTGATCTGTCCGAAAAGTTGACCACACAGATCTGCTTTCACGCGAAGATTGGCAAGTTGGCATGAACTGCAGCTACAAAAATACTCATAGCAATAAGGGCTTCTATGAGACTGGACGGAACAGTCCGACTATGTGTGCCAATAGCTAAAGTAAAGCTAAATTGAGTACTACCCCACCCTAGTTTGACGACAGACAACAACCGAGCTTCTGCCCTGGTAGCAAGTCACCCGCTAAAACAACGGGGTCTCCGGAGGATGAATTTCGACTCTGGCCCTAGCGAGTGAACCGACTTGTTCGAGTGACCATCCCGGCGCCGGTCAGGATTGGAGGCCATTCCAGAAAAGCTCGCTCGCGGTCGCGACCAGATCGGCTGCCGGCACTTCGTCAAGGAGGCCTCCAGAGGCAAGTATCGCGACACCGTGGAAGGTCGCGAAGGCAACAAGTGCGATCCGCTGTGGGTCTCCGGGGCCGATCGCGCCAATCTCCTGAGCTGCCACGACGACGCGCATCGTCAGCGCCATCGACGCGTGTCCTGCGGCAAGAAGCTCGACGCGGGCGCTGGGTGCGTGCTTCAGGCTGAACATGAGCGACAGGAGCGTGGGCTGGGCGAGAGCGAACCCGACATAGCTGCGTGCGAGGTCATCGAATCGCCGCCGAGCCTCCGTCGAGGTTGTCGGCGCACCTTGGGTTGCCTCCTCGAGGGATGCAGCCAAACGGTTGAACCCATCCTCCGCCAATGCATCCAGAAGTGCTTGTTTGTCTCGGAAGTGTCGACTCGGGGCAGCATGGCTCACGCCGGCATCGCGGGCTAGCTGCCGTAACGAGAGCGCGTCTACACCGTTGATCTCGATGCTGGACGCAGCCGCTTCCAATAGGGTGCGGCGGAGATCGCCGTGATGATAAGAGTGAATGGGCACCTGATGATCCTACCGCGATGTTGACATTGACAACAAAGATGAGTCCCTGCAGAATGATGTCACTGACAACATTGCCCGTTTCAACCGAAGGAATCCAATATGAAGCTTGACCTTAGCGGCGGAACCACACTGATCACCGGCGCAAGCTCAGGTCTCGGCGTCGAATTTGCCAGGCGGTTCGCAGCGCGCGGATCGAACCTGGTGCTCGTCGCCCGCCGAGCCGAAAGGCTTGAGGAACTCGCATCCGAACTGCGCGCCGCGACGAACGTGCACATCGAGGTGCTTCCTACCGACCTCGGAGTTTCTGGCGCCGCGATCGCCTTGCGCAACGAGCTGGAGCGCCGCCAAATACGGATCACCTCGCTGATCAACAATGCCGGCTTCGCGAGCCACGGCGCGTTCGACCAGGCAGACCCGGAACGCATGGCCGGCGAGATGCAGCTCAACATGGGCGCCGTCGTCGAGCTTTCCCGGGCTTTCATGCCTCAATTGCTTCAGGGCCCAGGTGCGCTCATCATGGTGGCGAGCACCGCAGCGTACCAACCGACTCCCGGCATGGCCGTTTACGGCGCGACCAAGGCGTTCGTACTGAGTTTCACCGAGGCGCTCTGGGCCGAGGCCCGGGGCACAGGGCTTCGCGTGCTCGCCGTGAGTCCCGGGTCGACAAAAACGGAGTTCTTTGATGTCGTCGGCACTAATGAGGCATCCGTCGGAGTGCAACAGACACCCTCGCAGGTGATCGATGCGACGTTCCAGGAACTGGACAAGGCAAACGGTCGCCCGAGCATCGTCTCAGGCCGGATCAACCACTTCACCGCTCTCAGCACTCGCTTGCTCTCTCGCCGAGCACTGGCGAGGACGAGTGCCCGCGTGCTGGGCGAGGTCCGCTTGGCCGCGCAGCAAGTTGGCTGACGACGGCGGTACCCCCGGTCCGGGTGCCGCATGCCTGCCACAGTTCCCCAGAATCTTTGGGCATGACTGATTCATAGCTAATGGATTCCCAGGCGCTGCCCATTAGCGACGAGAGGCTCACGCGGCGGCTCTGACGTTCGTTCCTGACGACTTGTCGGGCCGCCGCTTGTTTCGAGGACTGGGATATCCAATTCGACTTAATAGGTCAAATGACCTAAATTGATTGTATGACAGATCATCTGCAGCACTCACCCACCGGCCCCATCCTCATTGTCGGCGGCTACGGCACCGTGGGCAGCGAACTCGCGCGGCTCTGCGCACCCTCGTGGCCGCTGCTGCTTGCCGGTCGGAACCCATCAAAAGGACAAACGCTGGCCTCCGAGCTTGGAGCTACCGTCCGTCGCTGGCATCTGAACGATCCAGAGCCGTTTTCCGCCACAGCTAGGGCTATTGTCAGCACCGTCAATGACCCCGAAGATCGGGTTTTACGCGCTGCGGTAAGCGCAGGAATCCCCTATGTGGATCTGACCCGCTGGACGAGTCGAATGCTGCGGGCCGCCACGTTGGCAAACCTGCTCCAGCCGACGGCGCCCGTCCTCCTGTCATCAGGCTGGATGGGCGGCATCGTGAATATTGCGGCAGCATCCCTCAGCCAGGAGATGGGCGGCGCACAAAGTGTTGAAATTGCTATCAGGTACGACGTCAATGACCGGGCTGGGGTCGACTCAGTGGACTTCATGGACCGCCTGGGCCAAGACTACGAGGTGCGCCGTGATGGCACGTTGGCAACAGTCAGCCCGCTCTCCGATGCCAAGTGGGTAGACATCGGCGGGCACCGTACAAAGGTGGCCCGGCTGGATACACCTGAGCAACTCACGCTGCCCCTCACTTTGGGGGTGGAATCCGTGGCGACCCGAATCGGTTTTAGTTCCAACGCCTCAACCACTGCCTTGCTCGCCGCCAAGGCTCTAGGTTTCTTCCGCTGGGGGCGCGGCGAACGGTGGACCGGCCTACGGCGTTCACTTCTTTACTCCCCCGGGCAAGGAGGGAGCGCCATCATCCGGATCGACGCGCGCGGTGCTGAAGGAACCCGCTCGGCCGTGATCACCGATCCTGCCGGCCAAGCCCACCTCACAGCACTGGGCGGGTATCTTGGACTCCAACAAGTCCTGGCTACTGGGGCCGCGGTGGGCGTGATGTTCCCAGAATCCCAACCAAACATGGCCGCCGCCCTAGCTGAAATACAGTCCAACAAGGTAATGGTGGAAACCCTATGACATCGACAAAAGGTGAGTTGAGAAGGATTGCTCTCCTCGATGCTGCGGAGCAGGTGCTCGTCACGTCGGGCAATGCCAACGCCACGATGCGCAATTTCGCGGCGGCATCTAACGTTCGCATTGGCCATTTGCAACATTACTTTCCTACCCGTTCGGATCTCATGCAGGCCGTACTGGAACGCGTACTTCAACGATCCCTGGCCTGGATGCGAGAAACGACGGGGATCGACCTTGAGGTTGATGATGTTGTTCCAATCTCCCGCGTGGAAACCGCCATGGTTGTAGCGTCGTTGATGCAACAGCAAAATGACCCCACCACTGTGCGTTTGTACGTTGAAATCTGGGCGATGGCAGCCTCGGACGCGGAAATTGCTACTGTGCTCCGAGATTTCTACGCCGACTACGCGGCGTGCGTCGAAGTCATCGTCAACCGTGCGCAACCAGGATTGGCAGCCGGCGCACGCCAAGCGAAGGCAAACGCTGTTGTTGCTCTTTTCGAAGGGGCAGCTATCGTGAGCGCCGGTTTTGCCGGCCTTCGGTCCGAGAACACAGACAACGAACTGTTGGAAGCCATCCAACATCTCATTCACGGGTCTTAGCCGAGACGCTACTAAAGGAAGGCCCGCTCTGAATTCAGCCCCTCAGCCGAACGTGGACCTGCCATCTCCTGGTTTTCCGGATCACGCACAAACGCGCTACAGCCTCACGGCCCATGGGCCTCTCGCCGTACGCGGCCACTGAATTCTGCCGACTTGTGGCCACCAAAGTGCAGTTAAGTCTCAACGTCACTGACCCGGTACTCGGCGCTGTTTGGCGCTGCCATTGAAGAGACACGCTCTGGGATCATAAATATTCTGGAGAACCTGAAAGTCATGTTTTAGACACGAAAATCCCCTTGCTCCAGGGGGCTTTCGAGCATGTGTGTGCTGGGTGGGATTCGAAAGTGATTTAGACCCACGTAAACGAGTAGAACCCGTAATCCAACTCGCCAATATGGCCCTGGACCACGCAGTCCGGCAGGAAAAGTTTTCACACTGTCAACAGGCAGCTTGACAGTGGGCCCCCACGGACTTGGCAAAGCAGCAACTAAGGCACGCTTGAGCCACGCAATCAAGGGGTTTAGCGTGATCGAGGTTGTCCGCCTGATCTGTGAATGCGCAGCCCGCCGTCTTGACCGTTTTCTGGCTCGCGTATGGTTAGTTTGTGAACAATGCTATGGAATTCAAGTCCGGTCAAGAGGCCTCCAATGATCCTCGAGTCCTGGTATTTGGGCGTCTTCTTGGCGCAGCGAATCGGCTCGAATATCTTCTTGGTCGCGATTTGGAGCAAGGGTTCGGCATCAGTCACTCCATCTTTGAGCTCCTCCTTCTGGCTGCAAGGGCAGGAGACGAAGGGCTACCGGTGCGGGACATCGCCCAGGCGAGAGTCCTCACCTCCGGTGGCGCCACTCGACTGGTGCAGCGGGCTACGGCCCTAGGACTAGTTGACCGGCAAAATTCAATCTCTGATGCCCGCATTCAACTGATTCGACTCACCGACCATGGTGAAGGCGTGTTGCTCCGCGCCAGTACGCGTCACGCAGAGAATATCGAAAAATACATGCTGAATCTTCTCACTCCGACGGAGGCGAAAGTGCTTGGTTCCGCCTTGAAAAAGGTCAGCAAAAACGCTGCGCAAGAGCTGCCGAACATGCCATGATCAGGTGTGCAACGAACCCTGGGAATACCTGACTAGTCAGCTATTGTTGGAATTGAATGAGCGCGCAACATGCGACTCAATCCCGGGTTTCCGGGTTCATCCGAGAAAGGTTCACCGCATGTCACTGAATTTTGAGGTCTTCGACCTCGACTTCCCTGCAGGTTCACCCAACAAGTCAGCAACATTGATCACCGGCCCCACCAAAGCCTTGCTTGTCGATGCCGGATTTACCCGCGCCGACGGCCACCGACTTGTAGCGGCCATTCTTGACTCAGGCAAAGAATTGGAAACAGTCTTCGTCAGCCATGCCGATCCTGATTACTACTTCGGCCTGGAAGTCATTGCGGATGCGTTCCCGGCGGCCACGATCTTGGCAACGCCCATCGTGATTGAGCACATAGAAGCTAGTTACCAGGGCAAGCTGCAGGCATGGGCGGCATTAGGCGCAAACCTTCCCACACGTCTGCCAGCGATCAAGCCTCTGACGTCAGAGGCCCTAGAGATCGACGGTTACGTCTTTGAACTCCGTGGCGGCTCAGAAATCCTTCCCGACCGGCACTACCTCTACAATGCCGACTACAAGGCAGTCCTAGGCGGCGTTCTGGTTTTTCACAACGAGCACGTATGGACAGCGGACACAGCCACTTCGGAACAGCGTCAGGCATGGATTGACCTGCTGGATCAAATGCAGGCTCTAAATCCGGAGCTCGTCATTGCCGGGCACCGCTTGCCCGGGACGGCCAATGACGCATCCGGTATTGACTACACGCGGGCCTACCTCAAGGAATTCGAGAGTATTATTACCCGCTCCGCCGACGGCGCTGCCGCCACGACCGCACTGATCGAAAGCTACCCAAATTCTGGGATGCTCATTGCCGCACAAATCGGACCAAAGGTCGCAAAGGGAGAAATGACATGGGGCTAACCAACGCCACTGAACCCGCACTTTCAACAGCACCACGCGACGTCGTCCGGCGGCAGTACCTTGCCTCCGCCGCGGGAGACCTTGAAGCACTCCGTGCCACGATGGCCCCGGACGTCGAGTGGACCGAAATGGCAGGCTTCCCGCTTGCTGGAACCTACCGGACCCCAACTGGAGTAACTTCCAATGTCATGGAAGTCCTGGGCAAGGACTGGGAAGGCTGGGCCGCGCACGACGATAGCTACGTCGTCGACGGTGAAAACGTGGTGGTTCTGGCTAGATACACAGCCACCCATCGGGCCACCGGAAAGCCTCTGAACGTGAGGGTAGCCCATCACTTCATCGTTCGGGGAGGACTCATTGTCCGGTTCGAACAGTTCGTCGATACTGCATTGGTCGCCGAAGCAAGCCACCCCACAGCCTGACATCCCGTTCTCACTCGGCTGGCGGCGCCAACGCAGAATCGTTCCGGTGCCGCCAGCGGGTCTGCCCAAGGTTTAGTCGACAGCTTGGGCAGATCCTCCAGCATGAACGTCGCAAATCCTCGACATACTTCACACCTTGGGCGAGCCATGAGTTTCTGCCCACCAGCCTCTGGAAACTACAGTGCCGTTTGTTGGTGCCCGCAGGTAGAGAGACGGCCCTTATGACCACAAGACGATTGCCCATAATCTTCCGGGCCGTGGTGGCGCAGTCTGGAATCGCAGGCGTTGATCACCAGCACAGCCGCATGCAGAAGAAACCTTCGTAATTTGGGCTGGTTGCCACCCGAGGTCATGTACTTAGGCCTTCGGCGGACCATGAACTAGGTGCAAGGGAAATTTCACCGAACAGACAATAGGGAGCCGCCAATGACAAACCGCTAAATCGGGACCTGGGTAGTCGGAGTATCTGGGCGCCGAATAAGAAGACTCTTCAGGGGATCGACCGGTCAAGTTTGCCTGTAGATTCTTCGTTAAATAAAGGTGGGATTCGAAAATGATTTATACCCACGGAAACACAGGGAACTCGCAAGCCACCTCGCCAATACGGGCCAGTCCGATTAGAAAAGTATTGACACTGTCAACACCCCAATTCGGGGTTCAGATGAGATCCCCTCCACGCGCAAATAGTCGTCCAAAACTGACCAGTTGGATGGCGTCAGGATCAGGCCCGGCTCCGCACCCACCGTTATCTTCTTGCTAGTCCCTGAGAAGAGGATCATGGGGACTGTTGGCCGTCCAGCGTCGGCTTGGTGTCTTGCCCCTGTGTAACCAATACTCACAGGGGGTGTCGCCACCGAGATCGGGATGGCAGCGGGGTGATTGCTGTTTTGGGGGCGCGGCGCCGGCACTTTGGGCGCCTGTCATAACGTGGATGTAAGACTTTGCTGCCAATGGGTTGGCCGACTTTTGAATAGTTACGATTTCACAGGGAGTGCTAAGAATGATCACCAGCGACATCGAATCTTCCTCGGTCTGGACGTTGGAAAACCGACCACTGCGCCTGCGCCGTCACCAGGGACCGCACGAAAGTCTGGAACAGATTCCTGCCCAATGACGAAGCGAAGATCACCGAGGTATACGCGGACCTGCGCACCAAAGGAAAGATCCTTGTCATCGTGGACCAGCCAGCAACCCTCGGCGCATTCTCCGCCGAAATTCACTTCGGATTTTCAAGCCTTACCTAACATAGCACCGCGTAAAAAAGGCAAAATTGACGTTTCGGGCCGGATGACCGTCGGATACGTTCCGGGAGTGCGTGCCGGGCGTGCCCACTGGGAGAACTTGAAGAAATCCTGCGCCCGCCTGTGAAACCAGGGCTCGGTGCAGGCGTCTGTCTAAGCCATATAAGATTCCGTCAGGGACCAAACCGGCACCCTTGTGCACAAGCTGCTGGGAAAGTTCTGCCGCAGAACGACAGTCGGCACGCCAAGGGCGTTAACACGCCGAAGACCGGCACAGCCTCAAACGCACCCACCGGGCCGTCCCTGGAACGCCGAGCGACTTCGCCGACGCCGTGCCCACCATTGCTGAACAGGGAAATTGGACTGTGACGGAAAAGCCGGTGTAACAAAAAGACCGTCCGGATTTCCCAGGCGAACCAGTGGGTGGAGCCAGCCCCTGATTCTGCCGCGGTTTCGGAACCAGCCCACGGCAGCTGTTGCCACAAACACGACGATGCCAATGACAGCCAGCCATTCGAGGCCTTTAATCACAAAGCCAATACGAACAAAACGATCCATAACGACATCCGTCCTTGCTGGCTGTGGCCGTCAACACCGATATGTTTGGCCAAGTTGCGCATTGCGCCGTCCATGCATCCCACCTGGTGCCGCCCCGGCGACAATGGCGGACCGGATTCGCACAATCCCCTCAACAAAGCTGTCCGGCTCCGTTGAGGGGATGGTGCAATCCGTTTACGCCAGGCTGGCGGCCCTGGCGGAGGCGACGACGGAGCGGTCTACCACCATGTGCAGGGCCGGTTCGCCGCTGCCTGAAACGCGCGGTCGGCCTTCGAGGCAGCGGGCCTGGACCATGCGCTTGGCCGAGAGGTGAACGGCCGCGACGCCCCAGCTGCGGGCCGCGGCTATGTCAGAAACCGTCAGCCCGCCACCGGCCATGACCTCCAGCGAACCGGCAGTCCTAGCCACCATGCGCCGGAGCACCGACGCACCTTCGGCAACCGTGGGTGCACCGCCGGAGCTCAGGACGCCGTCAAACCCCAGTTCCACCAGGGCATCAACGGCCTCCAGCACGTCGCGGCCGCTGTCGATCGCGCGGTGAAAGGTCAGCTGCACCGCCCCGTCCACCTCTCTGGCGGCCTCCATCCACTTCCTGGCGGCCGCCAGGTCGATGCCGCCGTCTGCGGCCAGGGCTCCCACCACCACTCCGCGGGCGCCTTGGCGCACCAGGTGGCGGATGTCCCTGGCCATGGTGTCCACCTCGGAGGGCGTGTAGCTGAAGCTGCCCGGCCGGCAGCGGATCAGCGGATGCACCCCGAGCCTGCCGGCGACGGTTTCACATGCCGCCTCCATCAGCCCTTGTGTGGGTGTGATGCCGCCCAGCTCCAAGGCGCTGCAGAGCTCAATCCGGTCTGCCCCCTCCTCGGCGGCAATGCCGGCGTCGTCCGCGCCCGTGACCGCAATTTCCAGCTGCAGGCCCGTCAACATGCCGGGCCCCTGTCCGTGGACTGGCAGGGCGAGGCCGGCGCCAGTGACGGCACTCAGCCCCAAATGAACAGCTCGCCGGCGCCGCCGTCGAGATCCACGGCGAAGGTGAGCTTGCCGCCGTCGTTCACCAGGGCGACCTCTACGAGACCGCCTGTGGCCGGGTCAACCCGGTAGAGAATGGCGTTGGTTCGTCCTGCCACGGATGCCGGTGCCACCTCCACGGTGAGGCGCTGGCGCAGCTCTGCGCCGCTGCCGCCTTGGCTGAAGGGATCGGTGTAGTCATCCAGGGCATAGGCCATGGCGTTGACCAGCATGAAGGCGCTGGCATTGGTCCGGTCCGGCAGGACTGCGCGGTTTTCCCCGTCTGACAGGCCGGGAATTTGACGGAAGGTGCCGATGAAGATATCACCCGGTTGGCCGCCGTTGGCCGCTCCAAGGTTCTTCACCGATGCGCCGACCAGGCCTGAACCGGCGTCCGTGCCGGGCGCCCACGGTGCAATTCCGGCCAAGGCGGACAGTGCCTTGCCCGTGGCGTCCTGGCCCGCAACGCGCCCGATCGACTGTGAGCGGAGGCGGGTCAAATAGGGCGAGATGGAGCGCATGTTGTGGTTGATGCGTGCATAGTGGTGGTAGGCGGGGTAGGGATTCTGCGCACCGTCGGTGAGGAACAGCCCGTCCGTCTCCCACGTGTTGCCGCTGACCGGATCGGTGTAGTCGTCGGTGAGCTCCCAGCGGAACAGGGAGAGCCACTTTCCACCCGCGGCCCAGGTGGTGAACGGGACAAGGTTCAGCTGGGACTCGGACAGGTGCAGGCGCCGCTTGAACCGGGTGAGGTTGGCGGTGTCATCCGCCGGGCGTTCGGGCTGGAGCCGGAACCCGGTGGTGTACTGGCCGAAGGTGATGGGTGAGGCGCCGGTGCCGTCGTGCCCGGCCAGGGCGATGCGGCGGTAGCGTTCCAGATGGGCGAACAGGGCATTGGGGCGCCCGCCCAAGTGGAACTGGTTTTTCTGCCAGACGTACCAGTCCCAGGTCAGCAGGTCGGGCTTGGCCGTGCGGGTGTAGGCGGAAAGCTGTGCGTCACTGTACTGGTTCAGTGCCTGGTTGTTGTGGACCAGGATCCACGGGTAACGCTCGCGCAGGGCAGCGTAGGCCTTGGCGAAGAAATCCACCCTGTCTGCACTGTACGGTTCCTCATCGCCGAAGCAGACGGTGAACAGGTTCTGGACGTTCGCCTGCATCTTCTCCGTCATCCACTCCTCGGTGGGATCCGGGAATCCGGTGCCGGGATACTGCTGGGCATCGGGGTTGATGTGGTCGCCGAACGGGGCGCGGGCAATGGCCCAGGTGGGCTGGTCCAGCCCACGCATGACCTCGTCCGAGTATTCGAGTTTCTTGCTTGCCGAAACAGCCAGCACTTCCTTGTAGAACTGGGGTGTGGTGAAGCCGGAGCCGTTCCACAGCCCGGCGTTGGGGTACCAACCGTCCTCTCGACCGGACCGGACCCAGGCGGCGTGCATGAGGCCGCGTTCCAGGAACACCCTGTCCTGGGTGCCCAGTTGCGTGGGCCTGTGCCAGAATCCCGGGCCCGGGTGGGCTTTTCCGGGGGCTGCCTGGACGGCAGTGGAGCCGACCGCCACGGCTGCGGATCCGGCGAGGATGCCGCCGAGGAGGGTGCGTCGTCGCAATGAGGGGTTCATGTTCGCAGTTCCTTTCAGTTGGTGCACAGGGCACGGCGGTGCATCCCGGGAGCAGGGCTCCGGAATGGACAGCCGTTGGGTGTGGTGCCGGTCTTGGTGCCGGCGGGATGGAACAGGTCAATCGGTGGTGGCGCCCCTCCCCCAGGGCCGCCACCGTCAAAACTTCATGCCGCCTTCTTCAATGCCCTTGAAGAAGAACTTTTGGGTGAAGAAGAAGAGCACGGCCACAGGCAGCAGTGCCAGCAGGGCTCCGGCCAGCACCACCCGGTAGTCGAAGCCGAAGGAGGACTGCAACTGGGCGATGGAGAGCATCATCGTGAAATTGCCGTTGCTGCGGACCACCAGCAGGGGCCACAGGTAGTCTTCCCAGGCGTAAATGAACGAAGTCAGGGCAACGATGGTGATGGCGCCCTTGGCTTGGGGCAGGAAGATGCTCCAGAAGCGGCGGAACTCACCGGCGCCGTCCAGGAACGCGGCATCCTCCATGTCTTCGGGCACGCCCAGGAAGGCTGCGCGCATCAAGAGGACGTGGAAGGGCCCCAGCATGCCCGGCAGCCATACGCCGAGCAGCGTGTCATACAGCCCCATGTCGCGAACCTGGGCGAACAGGGAGACCATGATCGACTCGAACGGAAAGATAAGTGCCGAGGTAATGATCAGGAAAGAGATGGTCCGCCCACTCCAGCCCTTTCGGGAGAGCATGTACCCGCCCAGGGTGGCCAGCACAATATGGCTGGCCACGGACAGGGCGCAGACTATCAGGCTGTTGGAAATGGAGGACACGATGGGGGTTTTGGTGACGAGCTCTTGGAACGCCGAGAGGCTCGGCTGGCTCGGCAGGATGGAGGCCTGCGGGCCGAACAGCGGCTCCCCCGCCCCCTTGAACGCAGCCATGAGGGGCGCCAGTAGGCGCCCCACCATGAGGATCAGGACCGCGACGAGGATTACGTATTGGAGGGCAAGGCGCCGGGTTTTTCTGCGGCTGAGGATTAAAGGGAAACTCACTGTTCTTCAACCTTTCGATTTAGTCGGCGGCTTGCCACCATCAACCCTAGGGTGAGGACGAACAAGACAACGGATGCAGCGCTGGCCATGCCAAGGGAGCCGTAGGTGCTGTCAGCAACACCCACGTCGCGGATGTACATGGCCAGGGTGGAGGATTCACCGGCGATGCCGCCGGTGCCGTTGGAGAGGAGGTACACCTCGGTGAAGACCTTCATGGAACCAATGGCCGAGAGCACTGCCACCAGGTACATCATGATGCGCACGCCCGGGACGGTGACGCCCCAGAAGCGCTGGACGGCGTTGGCGCCGTCCATTTCCGCGGCCTCGTACTGGCTCTTGTCCACATTCGCCAAGGCTGACAAATACAAGATCATGTAGTAGGGCAGGCCCTTCCACAGTGTCAGTACCATGGCGCTGCCCAGCAGCAGCCAGCGGTCCGTGAGGAACGGGACGGACTCCTTGAGCAGCCCCATGCCGGTCAGTGCTTCGTTGACAATGCCGTTGTCCTTCAGAAGGAAGGACCACGAGAGAGAAACGACGACGACCGAGGAGATTGCTGGCAGGTAATACAGCGACCGGAACAGGCCGATGCCGGGGATCTTGTCCCTGACCAGGCAGGCCAGTAGCAGCGGAATGAAGGTCATGAGCGGAACAACACAGACAACGTAGAGCAGTGAGTTCAGCAGTGCGTTGAGGAATGTCTGGTCCGTGGCGAGGCTGATGTAGTTCTCCAGCCCCACGAACGTTCCGCCGCCGAGCGGCTTGGCGTTGGTCAGCGAGAGCAGGACGGTGTTGCCGAAGGGAAAGATGTAGAACGCCAGGACGGCTCCGAGCGGCAGGGCCATCCAAAGCCACGGCACCCACCACTTGCGGAAGCGTGCCGCCCCGTTGAGAACTTGTCCGCGCCGTGCACGGGCCGCCGCCTTGGTGTTAACTTTCACTCCGACTTGGGCCCGTACACGTTCACGATATTCGACTCTTGTCACGACTGGCTGGCTTTGAACAGCTTGTTGACCTCAGTCTGAGCGTCTTTCAGTGCGTCCTGGGGCGTTTTCTGGCCCGTGGTGCCCAGCTGGATGCCCTGGAGAATAACCTTCTGGATTTTGCCCGAGATGATGAAATTCTCAATGTTGGCAACACCGGACTTGGCCGATTCGGCTGCCACGGAACGTGCCAGGCCGAGCGGGTCGTTGACGTCCTGCTGCGTGTAGAAGGGATCATCCAGCACCGAGGTGACGGTGGGGAAGATGACCACGTTGGGGTCCTTCACCCAGCCCAGCTCGCTTTCGGCGCTCGTGATGTAGTCGGCCCATGCAGCGGCAAGCGGGAGGTTCTTGGTGCTCACGGCCACGGAGATGAACTGGCCGTTGAAGTTGGCACCGATCTTCGGATCCCGCAAGGTGGCCGATACACCGGTCTTGGGGTAAAGGTCCGGGGCGTTCTTCTTCACGTTGCGCAGGAAGGAGGGGTTAGGTGAGCCGAAGATGAGCCCGCCTTCGTTGTAGGCCTGTCCAGGGTCCGGTTTGCCCGTGACGGAGTCCTTCGGAATGGCCCCGGCTGCGTACAGCTTGGCCATGTTGGACAGCCATTCCTGGGCACCGGCGTCGTCGGCGAAGGTGAACTCGGTCTTGTCGTCGTTCATGACCTTCACACCCGAGTTGAGCCACTGGTCAACGAAGGACCATGCGGTGTTTCCCCACATTGATTGGATCTTGCCGCCCGAGTTCTCGGCGGCGTTGAGTGACTGTGCCTGCAGTTCCTGGACGGTTGCCGGCGGCTTCGCCGGGTCCAGTCCGGCTTCCTTCATGAGGTCCTTGTTGTAGGTCACGACGGACGGGGCCCAGTACCACGGCAGTGCGGTGTGGTGCTTGTTGGGGCCGAGGCCTGCGTCCTTCCAGATGCCGGGGATGAAGCGATCGCCGATGCCGGGGATCTTGTTGTCAAAGTCCACCAGCAGGTTGGCCTGGGTGAGGGCCATGATGGTCGAGGAAGGCACGTTGATCACATCTGCCATGACGCAGGTGCGGGCGTCGGTGACCATCCGCGAATCGAAGTCGTCGGCACTGGGGGTGTCTTCCCAGTTGATCTTGGTGCCGGGGTGGGCGTCCTCGAACTTTTTGATCAACGGATCAAAGAAGCTGCCGAAGTCCTTCTTCAGGCCCTGGGTTGCGAAGCGGATCTCGCCAGTCGGCTTGGACATGTCGACCTTGTCGGCGCTGAGGTTCTGGGCAGGAACGTCGCAATCCAACTGGGGCTTGGGGGCACCATTGCCCTCCGGACCGGATGCGGTGGAACCTCCAAGGCCGCAGCCTGTGACGGCTAGGCTAACCGCGAGAACGGTGGCCGCACCCAGGGCGGAGCGGCGACGGTTGAAGATTGGCATGGAATGACTCCTGGGAGTAGTAGCAAGTTGAAAAAGTGAGGCAAGATACATTCTGACCTAGCTATCTCGTGTTTGCAACCCCCTTTTCTGCATAAATTTCAGAAATTCGAAAAGTTGCAGCCATGTCCCGAGGCCAAAGCTGGTGCTCGGGGCGCACATCGGGCCCGCAGGCGCGGCTGCCGACCCGTGGTGTGCCAAGTCGATGTGGACATGGGTCGCCGTGGGAGCCGGCAATTCGTGCCGGTGGCAGACGTCAGCCTCCTCCGGGCTCCAGGGCGAAATGCTGAACCCCATGTCTCCGGCAAGCCGTTCCACGCGCACGCCTCCCTTCTGGGGGCAACCGACGTCGAACCAGCGCACGTCGCTGCGGTGACCGGAGGCCTGCGGGCGCAAATAGGGCGTGTCCAGCTCCATGGTCCGGCTCTGGAACTCACCAACGCGGACGGCGGAGAACATGTCCGGCCAGCTCTCGCCGGGCCCCAGCCCAAACCAGCGAACGGGCGCATCAACGCCGGCCAGGTCCAGGTGGTATCCCACGCGCGGCCAGGTGCCAGGCCAGTCGCCATACGGCGTAAGCGTGAGGGCACAGGACACACCCCCGGCGTCGGCCGTCCATTCCCAGCGGGTTTCCACCCCGTGCATGGCACCAGCCGGCGAGGTGCGAGTGACAACGTCCAGCCCGCCGCAGCCGGCGGCAACACTGACGGTCCGCCGCTCCAGTCGGTCCAGTCCGGCCTTGCGCCACCTGTCGGCCGACGACGGCCCCCGCCGTCCGCCGCCGGCTCCCAGGGTGAGGCGCGGGTCGGCGGCCTCGTAGTCAAGGGCGCCATGGCCGTTATCGTTGTCCGTGGGCGTGCGCCACAG
This sequence comes from Arthrobacter sp. N199823, assembly GCF_002929705.1. Taxonomy (GTDB): domain Bacteria; phylum Actinomycetota; class Actinomycetes; order Actinomycetales; family Micrococcaceae; genus Specibacter. Next base: position 40,883 of record NZ_PJIN01000008.1, on the reverse strand, counting down.
GGACAGGCCGTGATCGGTCACCTCCTGGGAGCCGACGGCAGTCAGCTGGCCATGGGAGTTGAATGAGGCAACCCCCAGCACCCAGCCGCCGCCTCGCAGGGCTGTTGGCACGGCGGTCAGAGGCTGGGGAGCCAGTTCTTCCCCGTCCGGGGTTCGCGGCACCTCAACGGCGTATTGGCGCCGGCTGATGCAGTGCCCGGCCCCGGCCCATGCCGTTGGCTCCTCGAGTTCAATGCGCAGTGTCAGCCAGGTTTCGCTGGCTGGGGAGTAGGGGCCGGCCAGGGCATCCCGGAGCTCGGCCGGGACCGGCACGGACTCCACAGAACGCGGCCCGGCACCGAGAATCACGGTCCCGCTGGCGGTGGGGACGCCGTCGACCTCGAAGGTCCAGACCAGCCTGAGCCCGCGGGTGGAGGCAAACCGGCGAAGCGACTCAACCAAGATCGCCAGTTCCGGCCCCTCCTGGTACCAGCGGGCCCGCACGGGGGCGATGGTTTCGCTCCAGTCCAGTAGTCCAGGGGTGGCGGTGCCATCGGCCAGGACCAGCCCGTCGCAGACGAAGTTGCCGTCGTGGAGGACCTCTCCGAAGTCCCCGCCATAAGCGAGCCGAACCGAGCCGTCCGGCTGCGGCACGGCGATGGCGTGGTCCTTCCACTCCCAGACAAATCCGCCGGCCATGCGCTCGTCGGCCTCGATGATGTTTGCGTAATCGTGGGCACCTCCGGCGCCGGTGCCCATGGCGTGGAGGTATTCCACCAAGAGGTACGGCATGCTCCGCACCCGGGCAGCGTCCTCCGCGCTGACGCGCGACGCGGGGTGGTGGGCCACGGCAATCTCCGGGCCGCTCCCCTGCCAGGCTCGAATTTCCTCCAGGGCCGGGTACATGCGCGAGTAAATGTCCGTGTAGGCGCCGCGGCGGTCACCCTCGTAATGGACCGGACGCCCGGGATCCCTGCGGTGCACCCATTCGGCCATCGCTGCGAGGTTGGCCCCGTCGCCGCACTCGTTACCCAGGGACCAGATGATCACCGAGGGGTGGTGCTTGTCGCGTTCCACCGTCCGTTCGATGCGGTCCATGAGCACTTCGTGCCACGCTGGATCGTCCACGGGGTTCCCCTGCCACCCGAATTCCTCAAAACCATGGGTTTCCACGTCGCATTCGAGCATGACCCACACGCCGAGTTCATCGGCCAGGTCCAGCCAGCGCGGGTGCGGGGGCTGGTGGGCGGTGCGGACGGCGTCGATGTTGGCGGCCTTCATCGCCTGCAGTTCCGCCCGGGCGGCGTCCTCGTTGAATACCCGCCCAGCCTGGGCATCGAATTCATGCCGGTTGACGCCGCGGAGCTTGATGGACTCGCCGTTGACCATGAGCACTCCCCCGCGCACTTCGACGCTGCGAAAGCCCACCGCCAGCGACACGGTCTCACCGGCCGAGCGCACGGTTGCCGCATACAGCTGCGGTTCTTCCGCAGACCAAGGCCGCACGGCGCCCACGGAAAAGGGCCCGACGTCGGCACGCGTCTCCCAGCGCCGGCTCACGCCCAAGGCCGGGATGTCCAGTGTGAGCGGCCAGGCGCCGTCGTCCGCGGTGATCTCCGGATCCAGTCGTCCTGTGCCGTTGGCATAGTTGGCGCGCAGCCACACGTCGGCCAGCCCTCCGGCCGGGCGGTGGCGCAGGGTGACGGGCCTGAAAATGCCGGGCAGCCACCATTGGTCCTGGTCCTCGAGGTAGGAGCCGGCGGACCATTTCGTCACGCGGATGGCCAACACGTTGCTCCCGGGGCGCAGCATGGCGGTGACGTCGAAGTCCTGGACCAGGCGCGACCCCGAGCGGGTGCCGACTTCCTGGCCGTTGAGCCAGATGCGGGCCCAGGACTCGATGCCGTCGGTGCGAAGGTGGGTGGCACCGGTCATGGGCCAGTCCCCGGGCAGCGTGAACACCAGGCGGTGGTCGCCCGTGGGATTCTCATCGGGTACGTTCGGCGGATCGACGGGGAACGGATACACCACGTTGGTGTAGATGGGCCTGTCCGTTCCGGGCTCCCCCGGCATGACCCAGTGCGCCGGCAGGTCGATGCCCCTCCACTGTTCGGACGCCAGCGCGCCGGGGCCAAGGAAGTCCACCGGGGCGCAGGCGGTTTCAGACCAGCGGAAGTCCCACCGGCCGGAGAGGTCCAGGATGCAAGCATCCGTCGCTATTGCACTTCGTGCCGGCACCCGGTGCCCGGATCCGGGGCTGATGCGGGCCGGCCCGTCAATTTCCGCCATATTGGCTCCCTTTCGTAGTCAGATGAATCTTATAACTATCACGAGTTTGCTGTCGATTGTTCTTGCTGGCGGGATTTGTGCAAAACTAAGTCCCATGGTTAGAGCCTTACGTGCCGATGTTGCCAAGCGGGCCGGCGTTGCACCGTCCACCGTGTCAAACATCCTCAACGACCGCGCCAAGTCGCTGCGCATTGCGCCCGAAACGGTCAGGCGCGTCAAGGCCGCCGCCGCCGAACTTGGCTATGTGCCGCAGGCATCGGCGCGCAGCCTGCGTGGCCGCGCATCGCGCACCATGGGCCTGATGCTGGGCCCGCTGCCGCCGAATGTCTTTGTGCCGATCCTCCACGACGTGGTGACTGCCGCCATTGCGCGCTCGCAAGAGCGCCAATACCTGGTCATGCCGTTTGCGGACCCCGGCGGCGAGGGCGAGGACATCACCTACGTGGAACGCGTCCTGGCGGACGTGGACCTGGCCGGCGTGGTCAGTGAAATGTCGCCCCGCAACGCGATTGCCGGACACCGGCTGCACCAAATGGAGGTGCCGGTGGTATGGATGTCCTTCGGCACCCCGGCCATGCACCCGCCGGGCGTTGGCCATGCCATGATCCGCCAGACGGGCGGCGTGGAGGCCGTGTTAGGAAAACTGGACCTGGCCCGGAATGAGGAAGTTGCCATTGTGCTGGGCCCCGGACACAAGCCCGAACGACTTGGTGTTGCCCTGCGCATGTTTGACGGCTTTGTCCATGTGGTTGAGGCCGAGTCCTGGCTGGCCGATGCGGGCGCGAAGTCCATGCGCCAAATCCGGAACGAACTGCCCCGGGTTCGCACCATTTTCTGCGCGGACGACTATCTGGCGTTCGGCGTGCTCCACGCACTGAACGAGGACGGCCTGCGCGTGCCGGAGGACTATTCTGTGGTGGGCTTCGGCGGCTTCGACAACGGCGCCCAGATCAGCCACAGGCTCACCACGGTCCGTTGGCCCGTGCGCGAGCTGACGATCGCCTCACAGGACGCGCTGATCGACCACGTTTCTGGCGCCCGCCCACTGCAGCTCCAGAATACTGCGCCCATCATCGTTGAGCTTGAGTGCGAGCCGCTCTTCGGCACCACGGCGCGACTCAAGGACTAACTCTCTCCTCCGCTCGTGCTTCCACTGAGGCGGCCCCGCCCGGTCGATTTGCCCGGGCGGGGCCGTTTTTCGTTGCGGGCTACTCTCCCGCGGCTGCCAGATCAAAGGCGAGGACGACGGCGTTTCTCGCCCCGGTGGCCGGCAGCAGGACGCGCACTGCCCCGCCGTCGTCCGTTGTGAAATGGAGAGGCGCCTCGTGGCCCAGCAGGCGGACCCTGGCCACGGCGGCGGAGGTCCGCACCAAGATTTCAGCACTGTCGTGGCCCTCCGCGGACCCAAGCAGGCCGATGGCATAGAGGGCCGCAGCGGTCCGGGTGGTGCGCCACGTGAGGTCCGCTCCGCCATCGGAAGCGACCACCAGGTGCGCACCGCCGGGCACGGTGTCGTAAATGGCCTCGGAGTTGACGTCCATCCAGGCGCCAACCTCTTCCAGCGCCGCCACAATATGGCTCGAGAGGGCGCCGGTGGCGTCCGGGCCGATGCCGAGCAGGTAGTTTCCACCGCGGCTGACTATCGTGGCCAGGGTTTCGATGATCTGATGGACTGGGCGCGTGACTTCCTCGGGGCGCATGCTGCACCAACCCGGCGTCAGCGTGATGCAGGATTCCCAAGGGTAGTCGAGGGTTTCCGCGGGCACTTCCTGTTCGGGGGTGCGGTAGTTTTCGTTGACGCCGTGGACCACCCGGTCAACGACGAGGATGTCGGGCTGGCGACGGCGTGCGTTCTCGGCGATTGCGTCGATTCCAATGGGCTCCTCTGGCGCCTTGACCCAGCCGGCGTCGAGCCAGAGGACGTTGATGTCTCCATAGTTGGTGAGCAATTCATCTATTTGACGCTGAGTGAACTGGACAAAGCTGTTCCAGGACTCAGGGTCCACGGCGATGTCGTAGTTGTGGAATCGGTCCACAGTCTTCGCATCTGACTTCCAGTAGTTCGGGTGCGCCCAGTCAGCCTTGGAGAAGTAGACGCCCGTCTCCAGCCCCTCGGCGCGGAAGGCATCAAAGGTTTCCCTGAGGATGTCCCTGCCCAGGGGCACGTCCGGGGCCGTGGACTTGTAGTCGGATTCAGCCGTGTCGTACATGGAGAATCCGTCGTGGTGCTTGCTGGTGAACACCAGGTACTTCATGCCTGCGCGGGCGCAGGCCGCGGACCAGTCGGCGGCGCGGTAGTCCTGGCCGGAAAATTCACGGCGCAGCCCGCGGTAGTGGGCAGCATAGTCGTCCAGACTGCCGGTCCAGCTGGCGGGCGGGTCCATGAACGTCCCCTTATTCTCGCGGCACAGGGACCAGCTGCCGTCCTGGCCCATCAGGCTGTAGAGACCCCAGTGCATGATGACGCCGAACTTGAGCGAGCGCCAATGCTCCAAGGCGGCGCGCGTGCGGGGGTCTTCCGGCCAGACGTACCCTTCGTCCACCACGGCACCGACGGCTCCCGCCGCTGCCATATTGTCAGGAGTGAAGTCTGCCTGCTCCGGGTGGGGTGCGTTGGCCATGGGGACGTGCCTTTCAATCGGGGGAAGCGGATGAAGGAGGAAATGCGGGCCGGGCCCACCTGAAGAATATGCGCAGCATCGACTGTGCGCTGCCAGCAAGCCTTGGGAACGTGCCGCAGGTTCTAGTAACATCCGAACTTTGGAGCAATTCCATCCCATTATGACCACGGTCACAGCAATTGGCAAGCCCATACATCCGATGTTTACGGACGGGGCCCCGGGGCCAAAGCGACGGCGTAAGTCCGGACGGCAGGCGCGGGCCCGGGAATCGAGTTCTGACCTTGGCGTCGAGATGCGCGCCTACATCCCTGCACCTGGTCGTCAACGTCAGAACTGGATGCACCACTTGAGTTCTAGTGATCGTTGAAACACCTCCGATCTTCGGGAGTTTTCACGCTCATGGAACCACTATCATTTCAAGATGCTTTTTTAACGAACAAATGCAGTTCTTCATCGGTCGCCTCGGCCGTCCGGAAGAACCGCAAGTAATCCTTGGAGGATAGGGCGTGTTCCTTGAGGCCAAGGAGCGTTTGGGCAGTGTCAGTGCCGCGGCCCAAGGATTGGGCAGCAACACGCAAACGGCCTTCGGTTGGTCGTATGCCTTGACGGCCCTCGAACGCAAACCGCGCCAGCGAATGACGGCCCGACAGGAAGTCTTGGCGCCGAAAAGGGCCCCGTTCCTAGTCGTGTTCGAACGTGTGGGCAACATCGGTGTGGCCGCCCGGGAAACCGGAATTACGCGTAGTCAGGGCGATAGTTGGGCGCGCGTCGCTGGCGTGGAAAATGTCAAGAGGAGTGCACAGAAGCACGCGGAATACACCCGCCTGTGTGCTGTAGGTGCAACCCATAAGGCCGCCATCACGGCGGTACGAGTGAACCGATGCACGGGTACCGCTGGGACCAAGAATCCTTGACAATCAAGTCCTGCGCCGGTGCCAGCGATAAGCCCTCAGTGGCGTATAAATGTTTGGCGATTGCCGACATGCTGCGGGCCAAGAAGTCGATCGGGGCGATCGGTCGGGCTCCGAGACGCAGCGCGGGCACACTCAGCCGGGAGATCTCACGCAACAGCCATCCCCGGCTCGGCTACCAGCCCTACGGCGCCCACCGCATGGCTGTCGCAGCCCGTGCCAGGCCCAAAGCCAGCAAACTGGCAGCCGACGGTCCGTTGCGTGAGTACGTGAAGGAAATGCTACTCACCTGCTGGTCCCCGGAACAGATTTCAAAGACGTTGATCAAGGAATTCCCCGATGACGAGCAGATGCGCGTGAGCCCCGAAACGATCTACCAGGCACTCTATATCCAGGCCCGTGGCGGCTTTCGGCGCGAAGTCATGGAAGCCTTGCGGGCCGAGCGGACCCTCCGCAAAACTCACAAATCACCGGAAGAACGCCGACCCGTTCCCGAACGCCCGACAGAGGTCGAAGACCGACCGTAGTCAACCGGTCGTCGCAACACCTAATTGATCGAGGTGTGGGATGGGTGTCAGAGAGTGGCAGGAACTGGTCCGGGCCCGATAGGGGCAGTTAATGTTTCCAAGAGGTCTTCTTTTCAACGTGCCCAAGGTGGTGTGTGATGTCGGGACATCGTTGACGGTGGCGATGATTGGTTATGTCATCTTTGGATCAAAATCGTGTCATTGATCTGGCTGTTGTTCAGATGGGTTTGTCTCCGGAGGAGGCGGCGCGTCGTTTCAATGTCAGCCGGCAATGGATTCATGTATTGTTGACACGCTATAAACACAGCGTTGAGGCGGGGCTGGAACTTCGCTCGCGGCGCCCGGCCACGAACCCGAGGGCAACCCCGGAAGTCGTGCGGGCCAGGATACGGGAACTCCGTGTTGAACTGGCCGCTGCCGGGCTGGACGCGGGTGCGGAGTCCATTGCCGACCACCTAGGTCGTGAAGGGGCCAGTGTTCCGGCTGTTTCGACGATCTGGCGGGTGCTGCGGAGCGCGCAGATGGTTATTCCGCAGCCTTAGAAGCAGCCTCGGTCCTCCTGGCACCGTTTTGAAGCAGCCCAGCCCAACCAGACACGGCAGTCCGATTTCACCCACCGGGTTCTGGCTGGCGGAGATGATGTCAAGGTCATTTCCTGGCTCGATGACTGCTCCCGTTTTCTACTCCATATAAGTGCCCACGCGCGCGTTACCGGGATCATTGTTACGACAACGTTCACTGCCACCGCGGACGTGTACGGGTACCCGGCCTCAACGCTGACCGGAAACGGCATGGGCTACACGAACCGTTTCGCGCCGGCAAAGGCGGGCCCAACGCGTTCGAGTATTTGTTGAAGCGGCTCAGGATCACCCAGAAGAATGGCTCCACGTATCATCCGCAAACCCAGGGAAAGATCGAGCGCTTCCATCAAACGCTGAAGAACTGATTGGCGGTGCAAACCCCCGCGAGAAGCCGGCGGGACCTGGAAGAGTAGCTTGCCCGCTTCCAGCACATCTACAACGAGCAGCGTCCTCATCGCGCGCTAGGCCGACAATACTCCCATCGCCAGCTACCTCGCGACACCCAAAGCAACACCGACCATGGCTGAAGGTCAGCCGCACTTCCGTGCGCGCACGGACCGGATCTATGCAACAGGAACCGTGAGCCTGCGCTACGGCGGTAAACTGCTTCATTTTGGCATCGGCGAGCCTACAAATACAGCAAAGTTCGGTTACTCATACAAGACTTCGACGTCATCGTCGTCCATCGCGACACCGGAGAGATCATCGCCGAATTCATCCTCGACGGAAGCAAGAACTACCAGGCAAAAAAGAAACACCCCGATCCGAAGACCGAGGTGGAACTATTTTCTCCTCACATCAAGTGAGAACTATGACCCGAGACATCACACTGGAAACCAATGAATCCGGATCCTTGGTGCTGCGTGGGGATGCCAACAATGACAATGACGCCTCCCCTGTTGCTCCGGCCGCCGTTCATGGTGTGGGGTTCCTCAATGTCCCGTATGTGGGGCTCCCCGTCTACTGGATGGCCACGGCACAGTGGCTGAAAGTTTTTGCCGTAGTGGGTACGTTCATTCTCATGTGCTGGGCCAGTACCTTCGATCGGGATTTGCAGCGGAGCAAACACCGAGCGAATCCACCCGCGCGCGGCAAGGACCGAGGTGGTTCCGCCCACGAAACTTCCGAGGCGGTCTGGAGACTCTGGGAGTGACTGGCAACCAAACCCCTGCCATGATGCGCACCAAGATGCGGCCCACAGGCCGGCGCAGTGTGCGTCTGGGTGCGGCAGTTGTGGCCTCAGCCCTGGTGCTCGGATCAGTTCCCGTTGCCGCCCATGCTGCCTTCACAGCAACTTCGCGCAACGCCAGCAATGCCTTCACCGGCGCATTGAGCTGTGGCGCGACCATACTGGCTGACGGGCCCAGCTCCCTCTACCAATTCGACGCCGACACGGGGTCCACAGTAGTTGATTCTGTGGCGCCCGGAACTGCCAACGCGACCTTCAAAGGCATCCGGACGGAGTCAACCCCCTCGTGCGTTGGTGATGGTGGAAAATCTGCCGTCTTTGACGGAATCACCAACAGCATCACCACCCCAACCCAAAGCATTCAGGCACCCCAAACCTTTTCCTACGAACTGTGGTTCCGAACCACCAGCACCTTAGGCGGTAAATTGATGTCCTTCACCGTCAAAAACCCGACATCCGCGGACACCGCCGACGACAGAGTTCTCTCCATGCTCTCCACCGGGCAGCTCCGCTTTGCGCTCACGCCACCCTATTCAACGGCGGACTATTTGACCCCCAACGTTAGATTGAACGATGGCAATTGGCATCATGTTGCTGTCAGTTTGTCCAATTCTGGAGGTTTTCAAATATTTGTGGACGGCAAAAATCCTAATGGAGTCCTCTCAGTCAAAACAGGCCCGGCCACCACAGGCACCTGGGTCATAGGCACGGGAACCTCCACTGCATGGCCCGAGGGACGGATCAACAACTCTTTCCAAGGGGAACTCGACAACGTTGCCATCTATAACAACAAGCCCTTCACCCTGAGCCAAGCACAAGCCCACTACAACGCAGGCCGAGTTGCAACAAACCGACCATAAAGAATCCACCGTAATACATACCCTGCACCATGAGCATGCTGGCGCCCCACGAGAGAAACAGTCATAGGTTAACTCAGACTAGCGATTTCACTCTCAACAACGTGCTTCAACCAAGGCAGCGGGAGATCCGGTTCGTCAGCCCGGCCGATTTCCGGTGGGCTACCTGGTCACTCGACAGGCCCCGGTGCAATGGTCGGCGATCGTCACTGCAAGCTCGCCAGCATAGCTGAGCACCACGAATGACACCGTGATGTTTCCCGTCGGCACACTCAGGGGCAACATACCGGTAATCGGACAGCCAAGCAGCGCCTGCCTAATCTCTGGGCCGCGCATCGTGCTCGCAAAAGTATGGATCAACCGCTGCGAAGTGATGAGCCTCTGGTACAGCCCCACTCGCCTCAACAGTCGGAACAGCGGGCTGAGCACAGCCGTGGAAGCCCCGGGTGGCTTCTGCTTGGCGGCGCGCGTTGGCTCTGAGACCGCCTTGAGTCGAGTAACCGGGTCCCCCACGACCGGGATGGCCAGCGGGATCACACCGCTATGGTTGCCGAGGTTCCCGCTCCTGTCTTGGCGAGGCTCGGAAAATGGTACGGAAATGACGATCTCATGAACAAGCTCGCCGCGCCGTTCCAAGGGGCGTTGCAGCGCAGTGGCGACTGATGTAAGCACGACGTCGTTCACCGTGGCACCGCGGGCGTGGGCAACCCGGTGAACCATGTTGACATCGGTCCGGACGATGACAAAGGTGCGTTTGGGTCCGGTCCGCCTATTGAGCGATGTGGGTGCCGCTCTTACCCGGACCATTGGGTGTAGTTCGGCCGCCGCGTTACCGATCCGGCACAGTGCCGCGGGGAGCCGCTGGAGTGAACAGATACGTCCGAATGCGGCATCAATAGCCAGCTGCGTTCTCGACGGGCCCGGTCGCGGAAACCCCACGTCGGCCACCTCTGGCGTAAACTCAATCGGCTTGTCCCTCTCCCCTGCGCCGTCCACAAGTCCCGCCAGAACCGCCAACCCTCCGATCACATCGGCCAGCACGTGGTGGAAGACCAAAATCAGGGCCGCCTCCCCTGGTGCAGTGTCTGTCACAAGCGTTGCCGCCCACAGCGGGCGATCACGGGGCAACTGACGTCCGATCAGCTCGGCTGCAATACCCAGCACCACCGACTCGCCCCCGGGAGTTGGGCACGGCAACGTGGTCACGTGGTTGGCGATCTTAAATAAGGGGTCATCAACCCAGACCGGCCGGCCACATCCGAATGGGGTGTTCACCAGACGTTGACGAAGCCGTGGGACCGCCGTGATGCGCTGAGCAAGGAGGTCGAACGCCCACGCCGGTTCTAGGCCGTGTCCTGCATTGAGAAGCAGCACTGCCCCAATCAGGAAATTGGTGGTGAAATGTTTCGTGCCGAGATGACTGTCACTGAGCATCCGCAGCAGGAACACGCCATATCAGGCGGGTTCCACTGGCACTTGTACTTTCGAGCTCAAGGGTCCCGTGGAGTAATGCTGCACGTTGGCCCATATTGGTGAGGCCACTACGATGTTCCGGAGTTCCCAGACCAACCCCATCATCGTCAATAATGAGCGTCACGTGCTCCACGTTCACATCGACAGAGACCTCGATAGCCCCGGCATCTGAATGTCGAACAGCGTTACTTAACCCTTCGGACAAGACAGCCAGAAGATGCTCGGCTGTCTCCTCTGAAATCTCAGAGTCGATGGGGCCAGCCAAATTCAATCGCGGCGCGAAAGCAAGTGGTTTGGCAGCGTTGCGGACGGCTCTTAAGATCAAGTCGCTCAGCAACTCTGTTTCACCGGAACTGACTCGCAATGAATAGATGGTGTTGCGGAGTTCTCGAATAGTCTCGTCGAGTTCTGTAGTGACGGCCCGGATCCGATTGGACGCCGTCTTGTCTGTAATAAACCGCTGCAGGCTCTGGATACTCAGACCCGCGGCAAAGAGCCGCTGGATGACGACGTCGTGCAGGTCCTTGGCAATGCGATCCCGGTCTGTAAAGATCATGATCTGTTCACGCAACCGGTGAGTCCTGGCCAATTCCAAGGCCAAAGCAACATGGGAGCCAAAAATAGCGCTCATCTCCACCACGACCTTGGAATAGCTGCCAGATCCCTGGCTGCGCGACAAGATCAACAAGCCTTGATTCTCGCCTTGGGGCCCCAAGGCAATGACAATGATGGGCCCAAACGCTGTCCCGTCCTCGGCACCGAGCAGGTCAGTAGCGTCATCGAACACCGTAGGGACGCCAGTCCGCAATACCTGCGCAATTGCTGGAGAGTCCAAAGCCAACGACCGGCCAGCCAAGAGTGGCGCTCGCTCGCCAGCGGCGGCAGCAACATATAATTCAGGTCCACCCGCTGAGGAGACCCCGATCATCGTCAGAGCAGAATCCGACTCCACCAAAGCGGTGGCAGCAATCATATCCAGACTGCTTTCAGTGATGTTGCGTTCGTCATCCATCATCTTGCCAGTGACATCCATGCACACTTCCAGCCAACGCGAACGGCGTCTGGCATCCTCAAACAAGCGAGCATTTTCAATAGCGACCCCTGCCGCGGCGGCCAGTGCCACCGCCAGTTCCTCATCTTCGGCCGTGAAGTCTTCACCCCCATCCTTTTCAGTCAGATACAGGTTTCCAAAGACCTTTCCCCTCACTCGCACTGGGACTCCCAGAAAGGTCACCATGGGTGGGTGGTGTTCAGGGAAACCGTAGGAGGCAGGGTGATCGTGCAAGTCGTGCAGCCGCAATGGGCGCGGATCACTAGTCAGCAGTCCTAGGACACCGTGCCCGGTGGGTAAGGGACCGATCTTGCGGGTGAGTTCCTGATCTATGCCAACGGTAATGAAGTGACTCAGTGATTGGTCTTCACCAATGACTCCCAGCGCCGCGTAGCGGGCCTTCAGAAGTGTGCAGGCTGATTTCACAACCCTTTCCAGAACCGCATCGAGACTGAGGTCTTCCGACACGGAAACCACGGCTTCCAGCAAGCCGCGCATCCTTTCCTGTGTGGAGAGCAATTCGCCCGCCCGGTCTACAAACTCCCGCAGCAAGTCCTCAATCCGGATCGTGGCAGCGTTGGGCAACAATGGAACGGTCTCATGCGCATCAGATTCGTTCATAGACCCACCTTGGAATGAACATCGGATATCGGTCATCGCGCCAATGGCCCCACAAGTCCGGGCCATCATTGACAGCCTACGCCCGATACCAGCATTCCTGCCGTTAGCGTGAGTCAGCACAGCACTATTGAGGTATCCCAAGCCGGGGACTTTGTACCCTATGTTCCTAAGATGAGGGTGACTAGTGTCGATCTCATGACTACTAGGCCGCCACCATCAGGTACCACGCCGGAGATTCAGCTCCTATCCGAGGATCAATGCTGGGAAAGGCTCCGAGGACAAGTAATCGGGCGACTCGCTGTTGTCGTTGAAGACCATCCTGACATTTTTCCCATCAACTACGCCGTCGGCAATGGCTCACTCGTCTTCAGAACAGCCGAAGGCACCAAACTGCACGGCTCAACGAGCAACACACCTGTTGCCTTTGAAATTGATGGTTATGAGCCTCAAACAGAACAGGCGTGGAGTGTAGTCCTGCGAGGCACGGTTCTGGCGATCCGCGCGGACTCTGAGCTTGCCATGGCAGAAAATCTCACACTAGAGCCGTGGCAAGCTGGCGTCAAAAATCACCTGATGCAGATCATGCCACTAAACATCAGTGGCCGGAGATTCCACGTTACCAAGCCCGACATTTGGAGAACACCGTTGGCCGATGCCCGCCGTGCCTCTTTTGAGTAGCACCCTGTTTGACAACCCGCCCCAAAAGTAAGGACACGCAATGAAAGCACTCGTCTACGGCGGGCCAGGACACATCAGCTGGGACGAGGTCCCTGATCCGGTAATCCGCCACACTACCGATGCCATAGTCAACGTCGATACAACGACCATTTGCGGCACGGATCTTCATATTCTCAAAGGCGATGTTCCTGCAGTGCAAAAGGGGCGCATTCTGGGCCACGAAGGAGTCGGAACAATCATCGAACTGGGCTCATCCGTCAGCAACTTTGCAGTGGGCGACCGTGTCATCATTTCGTGCATCAAGTCGTGCGGGCATTGCACCAACTGCCGAAGGGGACTTTACTCTCACTGCCTCGGCGAGGAAGGGGAACCCGGCATCGGTTGGATCTTCGGCCACCTCATCGATGGGACCCAGGCGGAATATGTTCGGGTGCCGTATGCGGACAACTCTCTATATAAATTGCCGGAGAACGTCAGCGACGATCAAGGGGTCATGCTCTCAGACATCCTGCCGACAGGATTTGAAATAGGTGTCCAAGCCGGTCATGTCACCCCAGGAGACGTCGTGGCAGTGATTGGTGCCGGACCTGTGGGACTTGCCGCCATTGCCACAGCCGGGCTCTACGGCGCAGCGACAATCATCGCCATCGACTTGGATGAGAATCGCCTCGAACAGGCTGTCACTTTTGGTGCCACCCACACCGTGGTTTCCGGCTCCACCGGGTGGGAGACACAAGTACTAGCCCTTACTGATGGTGCCGGCGTGGACGTCTCAATCGAAGCAGTTGGTACCCCACTAACACTCACCATGGCCATAGACCTCGTCCGGCCCGGTGGACACGTGGCTAACGTTGGGGTCCACGGGCAAGATGTCACACTGAACATGGCGGAGCTGTGGATCCGCAACATCACCATCAGCATGGGCCTCGTCAATACCAACACCGCCCCCATGCTCCTCAAACTCGTGGCACAGGGCAAGATCCCTGCCGACAAACTGGCGACGCATCATTTCACCTTTGACCAGTTTCTCGACGCGTACGACACCTTCTCCCGCGCTTCGGAAACCAAGGCTCTCAAAGTCATCCTTAGTCGTCCTAGAAACACCGGCACTGCCGTCTAATCGCCACGGTGCCGCATCGGCGAATTGCTCGCGTATTCTATGCCCAGCCTCTAGCTGCTGGAGCCAGAGGGGATCAGCGGCTGGTTGTCGATGCGAAGCCCTTGGTTGGTTCGTCCAGAATGAGCAGTTCCGGGACGCTCATCACCGTTACCCCTCACTGAATCTTCTGCTTTTGATATGCAGTATCCCGGAGATGGACTGACAGGTGGCCAAGAGGCCGTCCCAACGACATGAGTAGCCTCAGCCGACCCTGTGCAGCGATCGAGCCAGCGGGGACCTTCGCCTCTAGTGCTGCCACATCTGGACACACAGTGGTAAGCAACGAAAGCGGTGTGATGACATGACTAACAACTCGGCAATTGAGATCACGAACCCTCCCTCGGGCAATGCGCGACGAGGAGGAGTAGGCGCCGTTGTTGCCTTGGTGCTGGGTATGCTGCTTGCGCTGCTCGGTGTCGGCGGGATCGTCGGCGGCGTGGCCTCAGCAGTGGTCAATTCCCAGCAAGGTACTGACGGTTATTTCAATTCCCCGACGCGCGGGCTCTCGACCAATTCCTACGTGCTCTCCTCTCCCCCAGCCCAGATCGGGGTCGACAAGGTTCCCTTTGACCTTGGCAGCATCCGGCTTGACGCCACATCCACTGCCCCCAGCGGCGAAGTGTTCATTGGCATTGGTCCAAAGGTTGACGTGGAGAACTATCTAAGGGGTGTACATACGACCGAAATCACCGGTATCGAAACGTCCCCATTTCGGGTGAGCTACGCTGACAGCCTTGGCACGGCAATCCCAACACCACCGGCAGCGCAGAGTTTTTGGGCTGAATCGTCTTCCGGCATAGGTCCGCAGCAAATCACCATGGCCCTTCGCGGTGGCGATTGGGTCATGGTGGTCATGAACGCCGATGCCACCGCTGGGGTCAGTGTGAACATGCACGCCGGATTCCACTCGGAGTTGTTTGGTGCCCTCACACCAGCCTTGTTGATTTCAGGCATATTCTTCCTGATCATCGGGGCGGGATTGATCCTTGTAGCTGCGATCGGCCTAGGCCGGCGAGTCCCGTCGGCTAAGCCAGGAACGTTTGGGCCACAAGCCAAGGAGCAGAATGATTTCGGTCCCATGCCCACCGAGAAGACGCTGAGTTTCGACAAGGACGACGGCGTGCCCCCCTCCGACATTCTTCCGGTGCGGCACTATCCCGCAAGACTTTCCGGGCAACTAGACCCGCAACTGTCCCGAGGGCTGTGGCTGGTCAAATGGCTCTTGGTCATCCCCCATTTTTTCATTTTGTTTTTCCTGTGGTTCGCAGTCTTCATCAGCACGATCATTGCCGGGTTCGCCATCCTCTTTACCGGGCGTTATCCATGGGCTCTGTTCAACTTCAGCGTCGGTGTCCTGCGATGGAACTGGAGGGTGACCTTCTATTCCTACTCGGCCTTGGCCACCGATAAGTATCCACCATTCACTTTGGCGTCGACCGATTATTCCGCCGACTTCGAGGTCGATTACCCCCAGCGGCTCTCCCACGGACTCGTCTTGGTGAAAGGGTGGCTGTTGGCCCTCCCTCACCTGCTAATAGTCGCCATATTCACTAGCGCAACGTGGTCGACATGGGGTCAGGGGGACCCTTGGTCATCGGACTACTCCCGTGCAGCTGGGTTCTCGTTGCTTGGCATCCTGGTGCTCATCGTCGCCATCCTGCTCCTGTTCACTGGCCGATACCAACGCTCACTCTTTGACCTGATCATGGGCATCAACCGGTGGATCTACCGTGTAGCCACCTACACACTCCTTCTGCGGGACGAGTATCCGCCGTTCAGACTGGATCAAGGGCCAGACGAACCATCCCGTATGGTCACCAATGATGGGAGCAATCCATGAGCAACCATTTTGAACGGTACGCCGAGGTCGCGGAAATCTTGGCACGGCATGGCTTTGGCTCCCTGGCCACAAGAATGGGGCTGGGACGGTTGCACCTACTGCCAAAAACGTGGCCAGTTGACGATGTTTCAAATCCAGAGCGGTTGAGACGGGCCTTGGAAGAGCTTGGTCCGACCTTCATCAAACTCGGGCAGGTACTTTCCACCCGGCCAGATATCCTTCCGCCAGACTTCCTCACCGAACTATCCAGACTTCAAACCGAGGCACCGCAAGTGCCTCCAGCTATCATCCGTTCCCTCATCGAGCAGGAGCTCGGGGCAACACCCGAAGAGCTTTTCAGTACTTTTAGTGACGTTCCACTGGCAAGTGCCTCTATTGGCCAGGCCCATGCGGCAACACTGCATGACGGCACCGCAGTCGTGGTCAAGGTTCGCCGCCCAGGAGTCGTCGCCCAAGTCCAAGAGGACCTAGAGATTCTGACGAACCTCGCCCACCAAACAAGTCGAAACTGGGCGGCGGTGGCTGATTACAATCTTGAGGCGATCGCCAGTGGGTTTGCCGCAACACTTCGCGCGGAACTCGACTATCTGCAGGAAGGCCGAAACGCGGAACGTTTCGCCAAGAATTTCGCCCAGGATTCAAGCATCCATGTTCCGAGAATCTTCTGGGCCACCACCACGTCCCGGGTACTGACAATCGAACGGATTTATGGATTGAAGATCGACGACGACGACGTCATAGGCATGCCGGCCGTCGACAGAAATCGACTGGCTGACCTAGCAGCCAAGGCCGCCGTCAAGATGATCTTCGAGGACGGCTTTTTTCATGCAGATCCACACCCAGGCAATCTTTTTGTTGAATCAACTGCTTGCATAGGATTGATCGATTTTGGCATGGTGGGTGAGGTGAGCCAAGAGTTAAGGGACCGGCTCGGGAATTTGTTGATGGCATTTAGCGTCAATGACCCCGATCGAATCGCCCGTGCACTGCTCGAACTTTCCGTCAACCGTCCCGTCACGGATCGAGACCACCTAAGGCAAGACGTTCTGCGCTTCATGGAGCAATATCAAGGACGTCAACTAGGCCAAATCGAAATCTCGCCCCTGATCAGGCAAATATTGGCCATTCTGCGCAATCACCATGTTCAACTCCCGAGCGAAATCGCCATGCTGACGAAAATGATCTTCATGACCGAAGGAATGGGCGCGCGACTGAATCCGAACTTCAACCTCGGCACAGTGATTAAGCCTTATGCCCGCAAGATGACCTTCGAACGGGCAATTCCCCGCAATCTCATCCGCAACCTGTCTCAATGGGGGCTGGAGGCCGCGGATCTGAGCGCCAATCTTCCCGACAAGATACGGCGATTACTTGACATTCTTGACGACGGCGTCGAGGTCCACTTGCGGTCAGAGGAATTGGTCCCGCTGGTGAGCAGAGCTGAACGAATCGGCAACCGTCTGGTCGCCGGGATGATAGTTGCAGCATTTGTTCGAGGGATCGGCGAGCTTACAGCGGCAGACCGGGAACGACTGCGTACCTGGCAAAACGCCCTAATTGCCGGCGGCGCTGGTGTCGTGACGACCCTAGGCAGCTACCTAGTCTGGACCGCCCGGCGCCAGAGATGACACTGAGTACCATTTGAGCTCCTCGTGTCCTGCTAACACTTCAGTCCCGGCCGTTGAGCACCGCGCGTCGGGATGTGAATTCAGCTTCATCAATCTCACCCTCGGCGAAACGCTCATTCAGAATGGCCTGAGCATCCTCCCTCCAGGGTGCGTGTCCAGCGGCGGCTCGCCCCACCTGCTGACGAAGCGCCACGATAAGAGCGGCAGCTGCCACTCCCCCGAGAAATAGAGTCTGCACACCCAACACACCAAAGGCCACAGCGAACCACCCGTTCCCATACATGGGATACATCATGGCCTGTGACTGTTAACTTCTAGTGGCGGTTTTCTCGCAGCCTGGAATGGCGGTTTAGCTGATTCCGATCACGAGGGTGGAGCGTGCTGCTTCGACGACGTCGTCGGTGATGGTGGTGAGTTCATTGATTTTCATGATTCGTTCCATTTGGACGAAGAGTCTGTCTATGAGACGGAAATTGCCGCGGGTGATCCTTGCGATAGCGGCGATGGCTTGGGCATCGGTGAAATCTTCGGGGTCTAGGTTTTGACCGAGTTTGAGCCATTTTCGTTGAAGAACGTAGTTGAGTTCTTCATCTACGAGTTGCCTGTACTCGTGGGCGAAACCCACGCGGCTGTAAAGCTGGGGGTAGCGGCTGAATTGCTTCTCAATGCCTGGCATGCCGATCATGATCATGGCGATTTCGCTGCGGTCGTATTTATCGCGGAGGACTTCTAGGGATGTAGCGGTTAGTCTTTCTGATTCGTCGATGATGATCAGTTCAACATATTTGTTTTGATCTTTTGCTGGACCCTTTTTGGTGTTCGTGGATCGTAGGTGTTCCTCGATGCACGCTGAGGCCCTGGTAATGGTACGAGCTAGTTCTTCTTGGATCTGATTTGGTCGGGTGAGGACACCTGGGGTGAAAAACACTGATCGTGTTTTTGCTAGGGCCGCGTAGATTCTTGGGTCGCTGTCTTGCCGTGGGCCCCATTGTTCTAGGAGCGTTTCTGCTTGTTGCCAGCTTGCGTAGTGGCGGGCTGAAAGAGTTTTACCAATGCCTGCTTGGCCGTAGCAGATCCCTATGGTTCGTTGCCGACGTACTGCGTTGGCGAATTCCACGAATCGGCGGTGTTCCTTCGTCGCTATGAAGCCTGAGGGGGTCATGACCGATCCTCCTGGTATGTGTCTAATCGATGTTTTACGGGTGGTCGCCTGTTTTGTTCTGGTTCGGTCGTGAAGTCCCGGTTCTTAGCAGGCAGGTGGTGGGCAACGGTGGCTATTCGCTCGTTGATCTGCCCCCGTAACTCACGTTTCCTGGCTGCGCGGGCTTCTTGAATTTCTTTCAGGCTTACGGTGGACCGTTCATGTGTGGGGTCAACCGCTTTACAGAGGTAGGCGCCTCGGTGGAAGATCCTGATTTCGGCTATGTCCGCCGGGTCGTAGCGGACAATGACGTGTTCTCCTACATAGGCGGCAAGGAGCGGTGAGATATAGCGCAGTCCTTGGAAGTGCACACCGTCCCGGTGGACGATGCGGGATTTGGCGACAGTGAGCAGGAGTAAATTGAGCTCTTCAATGGTTGCCGGTAGCCGTGGCAGCCACCCGTTGCCGCTCCACGCATGCTGTGGGGTTTGTCTTATTTCTTGGTGTTCACGCTGGTTATAGGCGTGTGTCAGGAAGTCAGCGATAGTGCCGTTCAATTCAGCGACGGTGAGCTGCGGGCGAGGATTACGGGCTCCTTGGGTCAGGTATCCGGGTAAGCCTGACAAAAGTTCAGTATTGATCGTGCCAAATAGTCGTTCAATCTTTCCCCTGCCTTGGGGCCTTGCGACTGCGGAGAAAACGATCTCAAAGTGAAGGTCTTTGGCGGTCTGTGCAAGGTGGTGGCTGGTGAAGTCGGTTCCGTGGTCAACATAGAGGACATCGGGGATTCCGCACATCGGCCACGTGCTGTCTGTTTTTGGCCAGATCGCTTGGCGTAGTGCCAGCGCTGTGTTCATGGATGAGGGCGCGCCGGTGAAAACCATGTATCCACAGATCGCGCGAGAGTGGTCATCCAAGATTGTTGTCAGCCAAGGACGGATTGTTTTGCCGTCGGAGTCTAGGATCAAGAGATCCAGCTGGGTATGGTCAGCCTGCCATACCGCGTTAGGACGTTCGGCCCTGCTCCGCCATACAAGTTCGTACTGATCGCGGTACGCTACCGGGCCTTGATGCGCCAGGGTCAGCATTCCCGGATCCAAGGTGGCGGTGATCGAGCGGACGGTCGAATAAGAAACGGTCGGCCATCCCTGTCGCGTGGCTACTTTGTTGGCCTGTTGATGGATCGCTTCGGTGGTCTTGCGCGGCTTTACTAACGCCAAGCCCTCGATCAAAATAATGAGTTCAGGCGGTGATTTTCGTCCGCGCTTAGGCCGG
Organism: Arthrobacter sp. N199823; assembly: GCF_002929705.1. Taxonomy (GTDB): domain Bacteria; phylum Actinomycetota; class Actinomycetes; order Actinomycetales; family Micrococcaceae; genus Specibacter. The sequence goes on along the minus strand of NZ_PJIN01000008.1, from coordinate 21,063 downwards.
GGAGCAGGTTCTAGCCCGGCGTTGCCGTAGAGCTTGTATGCGTGGTGCCATCGCTGCAGTGTTCGCAACGAGATACCGTGTTCGCTTGCAAGTGTCGTGAGTGGGCTACCGTTTTCGACATGTTCTCGCAAAACCATCCACCGGGCAACGGCGATATTGTCAGGTTCTAAGAATTGATATTGGCTCTTTGAGCCGGCCCCGGCATTCATGGCTACATGGGTGTTCTATTCAGTGGCGGATGGTCGAGGCGAAGAATCAGTCTGTCGGTCGTATTGCAACGCCCTATAAACGGTGCTGCGGCTAACCCCAATGACTTCACCAATCTTGCGGACCGTCATTTCCTGCTGGGCATACAGCCGCCGTGCAGTATCAATCTTCTCCTTGGTCAGCAGCGAAGGCCTCCCACCTTTTCGGCCGCGGGCCCGGGCAGCTGCCAAACCAGCAGTAGTTCGCTCCCTAATAAGGTCACGTTCAAATTCCGCTAAAGACGCGAATAGATGAAACACCAGACGACCACCGGAGGAAGTGGTGTCAATGGATTCATGCAGCGACCGGAAGCCGATACCGCGTTCTTCCAGAACTGCCAGCTGATCGATCAAATGCCTAATAGACCGCCCGAGCCGGTCCAATCTCCACACCACTAAAACATCACCGGGCCTCAACTGATCCAGCACCTTAGACAGCTCAGGCCTAGTTTGCACGGCACCCGATGCGGTATCAGTAAATACCCGGTAACAGCCAGCAGCTTCCAACGCATCTTGCTGCAGGGCAGCGTCCTGGTCAGCCGTTGACACGCGGGCGTAACCCAAGAGATGTCCCATACCCGCAATGTACCAATACCCATCATCTGGGGGTAGAAGCGAAGCATAGAAAATGAAACTGGCTTTTGCTACAAAGAACAGCCCTGCACGAGACACCATATGACGATGAGGGTCGTGCGTTCCATAAACGACCGTATTTGAGACACCGTGGAGTAACTGTCTTGTGCGCCTCGATGGAGGTGGAAAGGGGTAGTGATCGGCCTCGAATGTCGAGGAGGGGCGGTCAAAGCTTGAGAACATTGAATCTCATCGAGCTGAGAAGTTCAAGGATCGGAGCGGTATGTGGGCGTGCCATGAGCGCCTGCGTGAATGTCACCGTTAGAGGAAGAGGGGGTCGCCGCGATAGGATTTTCGCAGGTGAGTCGGGAAGTCTGGTCGACATTTTTATTGGCGACCCATCAAGGACTTCTCTATGACGCAAGAACCTTCCACACCACCACGGACCACTGTTTTCGGGCGGGGCAGCTATTCCGAGTTCCTGCGAATCGGAGAGATCCTGCGCAAAGAAACCGTGGGTGGCATCTTGCTCGTCACCGCAGCCGTGATAGCCATCATCTGGGCTAACTCTCCTGTTTCGGACAGTTACTTTGCCCTGCGTGACTTCCGTGTCGGGTACGAACCCTGGCACCTTGAACTTAGCTTGGGTGCGTGGGCGGCTGACGGGTTGCTGGCAGTTTTCTTCTTCCTGGTGGGGCTGGAACTTAAACGCGAATTCGTGGCCGGAGATTTACGACAGTTCAGTAAATCCATTGTCCCTGTCGCAGCGGCAGTGGGCGGCGTGGTGGTACCCGCTGTGATTTATGCGTTGATTAACCTCACCAGTCCGGAGACGCTTCGAGGGTGGGCCATTCCCACGGCCACTGACATTGCCTTCGCGGTGGCGGTGTTGGCCATCATTGGTTCCCACCTGCCCAGTGCCCTGCGGATCTTCCTGTTGACCTTGGCGGTAGTGGATGACCTGTTGGCGATTAGCATCATCGCCATTTTTTACACCAATGAAATCCAGCTCGGGCCGCTGCTGTTAGCTCTGATTCCGCTGGCAATTTACACGATCTTGGCACAAAAATACCGCCGTTTCTTTGGGACCAAGGCGTGGGCTGCCTGGGTCATCCTGCTTCCCCTGGCCTTGGTCACCTGGGCCCTAGTTCATGCTTCCGGGGTTCATGCGACAGTGGCCGGGGTGCTGCTGGGATTCGCCATCCCGGTGATCCGCTCCCAAGCCAGCGGCGGCCCAGGCAACGGCCCGGGTTTGTCAGAAATTTTTGAGCACCGATTCCGTCCTATCTCAGCAGGTATCGCCGTGCCGGTCTTTGCGTTCTTTTCCGCCGGCGTCGCCATCGGCGGATGGGACGGACTCTTCTCGGCCGCCACAGACCCCGTCGCCATCGGTATTGTGGTTGCACTGGTACTGGGCAAACCGGCCGGAATTCTGGGCACGACCTGGCTGCTGACTAAAACCACTAAGGCATCCTTGGACCGCTCTCTGAAATGGATCGACGTGTTCGGGGTGTCCCTGTTGGCGGGGATCGGGTTCACCGTGTCACTGCTCGTGGCGGAGTTGAGCTTTGGTCAGGGCAGTGCCCATGATGACCATGCCAAGATCGGCATCCTTGCCGCATCAGTGTTGGCGGCACTGCTTGCCACAGCCGTCCTGTCGACCAGAAACCGCTACTACCGGAAACTACACGCCGAAGAAGCAGAGGATGCCGACCATGATGGCATCCCTGACGTCTACCAACAAGACCGCCCCTGACAGGGACACCAACTCAAAAATAGAACCCCTTCCCGGCCTGAGGGCCGAGAAGGGGTTCTTTATTTGAGCGCACGTCTGGGATGCGGTGGGCGTTAGTGGCCTGCTCCGAGTTTCCCGGAGAGCCTTTCACGCATGAGGATACTGGCTTCGTTGAGTCCGGTTATGGTGACGTGTTTGCCGTGGCGCCGGTATTTTTCGGTGACCGCATCGAGCGCAGCAATGGTGGAGGCATCCCACAGGTGGGATGCGTGCATGTCGATAACGACGTTCTCCGGGTCCAGCGCGTAGTCGAACTGAGAAAACAGGTCATTGGAAGAGGCGAAAAACAATTCACCGTCCACAACATAGGTGGCCGTTTCTACTCCATCGATGGTTGCCAGGTGGAGTTCAACGGTGACCAAGTGCGCGACCCGCCGGGCGAAAAGGACCATCGCTACCAGAACACCAACACCGACCCCGATTGCCAGGTTGTGGGTGGCGACAACCACAATCACGGTGGAGACCATGACGATGGTTTCGCTCTTGGGCATGCGCGCCAGTGTGCTGGGGTGAATGCTGTGCCAGTCAAAGGTGGCAACGGATACAAAGATCATCACAGCCACCAGGGCGGCCATGGGGATCACGGACACAATATCCCCGAGAGTCACGACCAAGATGAGCAGGAACACTCCGGCGAGGAAGGTGGAGATGCGGGTGCGGGCGCCGGAGGCTTTAACGTTGATCATGGTCTGGCCAATCATGGCGCAACCGCCCATGCCGCCGAAGAAACCGGTCACAATATTGGCCACTCCCTGACCCCACGATTCCCGGGCCTTGTTGGAATGGGTGTCAGTAACGTCATCAACGAGCTTGGCAGTCATCAAGGATTCCAGCAGACCCACGAAAGCCATAGCCAGCGCAAACGGGAAGATAACTTGCAGCGTTTCCAGACTGAAGGGAACATTCGGGATGAACAAGGACGGTAGCGAATTTGGCAATTCTCCCTTGTCGCCCACTGTGGGAACAACAATTGACGCCACCACGGTAATGAGGGTTAGGAAAACGATGGCGACCAGAGGGGCTGGCACAGCCTTGGTTAGTTTCGGCAGGCCGAAAACGATGACCAAACCGATAACCGCCAAGGGATAAACCATCCACGGCACGCCGAGCAGTTCCGGGACCTGGGACATAAAAATCAAGATGGCCAGGGCATTGACGAATCCAACCATCACCGAACGGGGGATAAACCTCATCAGTTTCGCAACCCCCGACAGGCCCAAGATAACCTGGAAGATGCCCGCGAGAATGACGGCGGCAATGAAGTAATCGATGCCATGGGACTTCACCAGCGGTGCGATCACCAGCGCCACAGCCCCGGTCGCGGCGGAAATCATGGCAGGGCGTCCACCCACGAAAGAAATCGTCACCGCCATCGTGAACGCGGCGAACAATCCGATCCGCGGATCAACACCGGCGATGATGGAGAACGCGATAGCCTCGGGAATCAATGCCAACGCCACGACGAGACCGGCCAAGACCTCAGTTTTGAGGCGGCGTGGAGATCGAAGTGTTTCCCGCACGGATTGAAGCTGTTCCGGGGTAAGAGGCGGCTTGGCACCCACTGTTGTCATGGCCATTTACTGGCTCCATTCATGGTCAAGAAGGCACAAATCAGTGCCTTCGCATTTCTCAAGAGTTATGGGACGCGACCCTGCGCCAAAGGAGCGGGAGATAGCCTTGAAGGACTCACCACTCACTTGCAACTGTACCCTAACGTAAGGGTAGAGTTGATGTAGGAATTACTGATGGAGACTCGAATGACAGAGAAGGCGCGCGCAGCAACGATGCATATAGGAGAACTCGCCGAAAGAACAGGGTTGTCGCACCGCACTATCAGGCACTACGACGACGTGGGCCTACTCCCGGCCAGCACCCGCACTGAGGGCGGCTTTCGCGTCTATCTAGAGGACGACTACGAACGCCTCATGGTCATTAAGCAGATGAAGCCCCTGAGCTTCTCGCTAGAGGAAATGGCCGACATCCTGAGCATCTTGGCCCTGAATGGCACCGAGGGAGCAGGTACTGACGCGCAGGCCCGATTGACGGAATTTCTTGAGAAGGCTCGCCATCAACGAGCCAAAATGGCCCGCAATCTGGCTCAAGCTGACGAGTTCATCCACCGGCTCAACACACCCCACCATGGATAGCGCATGGCAACTTTATAGACCGACCCTTTGGTCGGTAATATCCCCAAGAACTTAGCAAGCAAACCGCCAAACCAATCTGCGATTTAACCGCCAAACGAAGTTAACAGTCACGGACACGAAGTTTTCGGGCTCCGCGTAATAGGACCATCCCAAAATTTAGTGTCAAAAGTAGCTTCCGCTTTCCGCGTGCAGGTGTAATTTTCGGTACAGTGCAGAGCTGACCATTGGTTATGACCTCGTAGTGATGAGTTGTCCAGACACCGTCTGGACAACTACGGACTCACCCGTTGGATCGGCGCACTAGGGTGGATTCATGACCACGCTTGAGCCGGACTTCCCAGTAGATTACGTAGCTGCCCTCACTACTTTGAAAAGCCTCGTACGGGAGGCACAAGGACGGGCGCAGCGTGTGGTCAATACCGCCATGATCGAGCTGTATTGGAACATAGGGCAGACCATTCTCACCCGGCAAGTGACCGAACCTTAGGGGAATAAGGTACTTGATCGGCTGGCACGCGATCTACGGGCAGAATTCCCGCATATGAAAGGCTTTTCGCGAACGAATGTCTATCACATGCGTGCATTCGCTGCCTCGTGGAATGGCCCGGAACCAATTGTCCAGACACCGTCTGGACAATTGAGTTGGAGTCACAACGTCGTGCTCTTGAACAAGCTCAATGACCAAGAGTTGCGCCGATGGTACGCCTCAAAGGCTGTTGGGCATGGCTGGTCTGTCGCCGTCCTGGAACACCAGATCCTCACCAGCCTCCACAGCCGCACAGGTTCGGCCCCGAACAACCTTGAAGCAAGACTGCCCGGAGAAGGCACCGACCTGGCAAGGGCTGTTGCCAAGGACCCCCTGATATTTGACTTCCTCGGTCTCACTGAAGAAGCCCAGGAACATGCCATGGAAGAGGCCATGACGCTCCGGATGGCGCAGACGCTGACCGAGTTTGGCCCGGGGTTTGCCTTCGTTGGTCGTCAGCACCATCTCGACGTCGACGGAGACGACTTCTACATCGACCTGCTGCTCTACCACGTACCTTCTGACCGCTACGTCGTCGTGGAATTGAAAGCCGGCAAGTTCAAACCAGAACACCTAGGCCAGCTCAATTTCTACGCCGCAGCAGTCAACGACATGCTCCGCCTGCCCCGGCAAGCACCGACTGTCGGGATTCTCGCGTGCGGTTCCAAGAATGAGCGCACCGTCCGCTATGCACTCGACGGTTCATCCCAACCCCTGACCGTCATGTCCTACACCTACGAAGCTCTTCCTGCTAATGAGCAAGCCACTCTGCCTTCACCCGAAGCAATCACCGCAGCCCTCGAGCAAGATCACACGGACGCCTCCGAGCTGTAACGATGAAACAGGCAAAACAGACTATTTAGTGGCGTCATGTAACGCATGGGATTCGGGACACTTGGGTTATGAGACAGTCAGCGGGAAGTCCTGCTCCGCCTCGGACGACAAACAACGACGATGCAGTGGCAATTCAATATATAGAACTGCCGCACGGTTTTTTGACGGTCGGAGTTTCAGGGCTCTTCGCGGGGCCTATTCACATAATCCAGACCTGAAGTGAGCGTCACTCCTTAGCAACTCGACGTCATATTCACAGAGTTTGCATTGCCGGTCGGACTAAACATCTTTGTTCCTACATCGACTGCGTAGCGTGAACAACGATAGAGAGAATTATTCCGTACTCCTTGATTCTTGGGGAGCGAGGAAAATGGGAGGAACGGCAAATGAGTTCAATGGAGGACTGAGGCTGACTGTCATAAAATTTACCCAAGGCATCGGTGAGCCGGTGGAGGTTTTTCCCTGCTTCACAATGGAGAGAATTTGCCAGACTGCTAGCAGAGCCAGCGATCGCTATGATGACTACGAACGTGCAGCGGAGTTCTAGGTAGAAGATTTCTGGATCTACTGCCGCGTAGGTCCTTGTGACGAGCGGTCTGATGAATATTTGAGCCAAAATCGCCGCACGCGCAGGGACGACGATTGGCGATACGCAGGAGTGGGATCTGGTGGATATTCAGGGTTCATCCAAACACAGCAATCCGGCTTCTTGCTTCATCCTCGCGTAGGTGGAACCACCAGAGCATTGCCCCAGCCGCGAATAGCGACCAAGAAGCCCTAAATTTGACCAACGGGTGTGGCCACCAACATCAATATTGGTGGCCACACTGAATAATTGAACCGATCCAGGCTAGTCGACGCTCTTCGATGATCCTGCATCGAATCAGCTGATAGATATTTCAGTCTCTATGCGTAAAGACGTAACTACCGGACCTGTGTTGATTTGAAATCATGATTTGCCGGCTTAGACAAAACCTACCCATGACAGATATCCGTAAGGTGTTGTTGTTGCACCAGTTCCGGAACCGCTTTCTTGATTGGTGACAACGCAATTATTGTTGTAGGTGGTTGCGGACCAGTTAAATGATCGTCCTTCAGATCCAAGCTCTATGTACCCACCCTCAGCGGGAATAGTTGCGTTTACAGAATAGGTTGCGGTGCTGGTAGTCGAGGCACTGAGCGTAATACCAGCACTAACGGAGGCCTTGGCAAAAATTGCTCCCGCCTCAACACTCGTTGATACGGTTACTGATCCAGTGACAGTTGAAGATGTCCCCACTGCGATCGTGAGGTTTGCACCCGGGGAACCTGGCAACTGATACGAACCAGGTACGTATGCTCGATTTACATTGGTGACAGAAAGGTCTGGAACACCACCGTTGCACAATCCATAAGGGGAAGCGCCTCCGCTAACATCAGATGCATTCGCGGATGCTACCCCGGTCAACGCTAAGGCGCAGGCTCCGAGGAGCGCCGTTACACTTCTTAATATTTTCATCGTCTCTTCCTTACTAGTTTAATTACTTGTAAAAAATTGTGATCCAATATTTTGCTGAGCTTTGAGCATTAATCGAGAGCTTGTTTTCTTTCTCAGGATTATCAACAGGGAAGTCCGCTGAAGGTGTGATGTCCAGCGAACAAAGTGCACCACTGCTAGCAGGTGTCACTTGGTCAATATGCACTTTCCAGTCCCCAGAAGAGCAGTTAATGACTAACCCGATCCGTGTCTTTCCTTCAGGCAGTGCAGGAATAGTGAAGGTTTTATCTCCATCGCCAGTGCTTGTTTGAACTACAGAAGCAGTTGGATTCTGGTCAAGAAGAACCTTTGACTGAGCGCCAAAGACGGTTTCATCGCTCGGCAGTGATACCGATGAAGAGCCGGTTGTACTTGCAGACGTAGATGTTGTACTTGCAGACGTAGATGTAGATGTAGAGGACGAAACTGGTGTATTGACTCCAGTACAAGCCCCAAGAGTTGCGACAGTTGCCAGTGCCACAATTCCTACTGCGAATTTACTAATCGGCTTCATCCGTTCACCCTTCCGCTCCTACCTGAAAGTAACCTGTGAATTTTGACGTCAATCTGGGAAAACCCTGAGAGCCAAAGGCTAGGAGGTGTAGAAGACTTTTCTCCTTCGACTCAGCCGCTACGGCTAGCACGCCCCCTAACGGGTCAACGAAACTGAGGCACAAAAGACGGCAATTTACCCGTCACCAAGAAGGAAAAATCAACACATTGACACACTTCCGCGAGGCACTACTCCTCTCCATAGGACACAACCACGCCAAGCCTGACTGGGGAACGGCCCTAACTCCAATAATCCCGGTGTCTCGTAACCCTAGGGTTTCAAGACGTCTCACCGACTACCCCCGACTCCCCCAGGCGCATGCTTCAAATCCTGCAAGATCACAGGGAATTGCCTTCAACCATTTTTTCTCGTAACTATGTCTCGAAACTATCTGATTGAATTAGTGTGTTCACTATTAGTTATGAGACACATTGGAGTGCCCTGTGGGGAAATTAATCGGTTACGCGCGCGTATCGACGAAGCAGCAATCTACCGACCGGCAGCAAGCTGACCTTCTCGCCGCCGGCGTCCGGGCAGATGACCTCTATATTGATCAGGGCGTTTCTGGAGCGAGAGCATCGCGGCCTCAATTCGACCGGGCACTCGATGCTCTGATTGCTGGTGACACCTTGGTAATCACCACACTGGATCGACTCGGGCGATCTACCCAGAACATGCTGACCCTCGCGCAAGAGCTCAACAAGAGGGGCGCGGGCCTACGCGTTCTCAACCTCGGCGGCGGCGATGTAGACACATCAACACCCATGGGATCGATGCTCTTCACCATCATGGCCGCCTTGGCACAAATGGAACACGATATTAAAAGCGAACGCATCACCGACTCCATTAATAAGCGCAGAGCAGCAGGCAAAGACCTCGGTGGCCGTCCCCGCCGCATCACCGACAGCCAAATCCAGAATGCCATCCGCCTCATAGAGAGCGGAGAACCCACAGCCCAAGTCACCCGCGACCTTGGAATGTCCCGCGCTACCTTCTACCGACGCGCACAAACACTCATCCCACCAAAGTCCATGCAGAACACCCAAGAAGCCCAACCCACTCCCCCACTCGGCTGAACGACACTCAAAGACACCTAGCCCGTACCGTACGACGCCCCGTCACCGGACAGCTCACCGGGCCACCCCTACGGGACAGTCCAAAATCCGCCATCACATAACCGCAGGTCAGGAGATGGTTCGTCCGGTGAGGGACCGGCTTGCGGGACACGCTGCGACGCGGTCTGTTCGGTAGACGTGTGACGCTGCTGAATTAACTGGACTTGAGCAGAACTGACGACCATGGGATAGAGGGCATAGGGTGAGCCCATGACCATGACAAGAATTGCAATCGACAGATCCACTATTGAGCCTTGGGTTGCAGTGGCCCACTCGTCGCGGCTGTTGCTCGATATTCTTGCGCAGATTGGTGAGCCTAAGATCGGTTCAAATTTTGACGTCGTCAACGCTCATTACCCTCCCGAACGGTCTTCCGACTGGTGCCGAGAATTTCTAACTGCTGGTATCGAACACATGACAATGTGGGCAGATCATGTGGCACCTCTTCGATTCGACGAGGAAGCACAGGTAACCCATACTTTCCGTCCAGTTCAAACTCTGTCCCGTGCTGCAATCGAGGCTGCTTCGCAGGCAGTTTGGATGATGAACGGCGAATCTGCGCGTGAATGCGCCCGGCGGCATATCTGCCTCTTACTCGATGATCTAGACGAGCAGCGAAAGGCCGCAATGGGCGATGAACGAAAGGCACGCCTTAAGGCAGCCCGCCAAGTCGTACTAGAGAGGCTTGAGTCCGTCATAAGCGAGAAAGACATAGGACGGTTCCCGGGATACATGGCCATCGTCAAAGAAGCCGCTGCAACTGTGGCTGTTAAAGGGAAAGTGGATGCTGATCTGGCCGACCCGGACGTGGTTGAACGCCTATGGCGAGCATCGGCAGGATCAGCCCACGGCAAGAGGTGGCCGTCGTTGGAGCTGCAAGTTGTAAACCCCGGGAAAGAGATACTGCCTGGCCTATATGAAACTGATAGGGCCCCTGACCCCCTGGCTATTACTAAAATTCTCAAGGTAGCGGACGCGGTGCTTACCTATGGTGTTCTGCGATTCGCTGACTATTCAGGCTATGAACCGCAACTGGCGAAAATAATTAGTGATGCTCAGGAGCGACTGGTTTCAGTCATTCCTCGACGCACCGACTTGTAAAAGCGACCAAGCATCAAAGCTTACTCAGACTAAAGACCACCCTCCTTGAATGAATCGCACTGTGCCGAAATGTGTTCGACTTACGGGGCTACAGCTGGTGCAGGAGCATCAATCGCGAGCTTCACACCGATCGCACCGAGAAGCGTGCCAGTTACCAACTTCTGCCACCGCATCCACGTCGGCTTACGCTGCAGGAATGTTGCGACTGAACCTGCGGCGACAATAATCGCACCGTTGACCGCGACGCCTATGAAGATCTGGATCGCACCGAGCTGAAAGCATTGCGCCACGATGCTGCCAGCAGCGGGGTCAATGAACTGAGGGATGAGCGCGAGATAGAGGATCGCGACCTTTGGGTTAAGAAGATTCGTCAGGAGCCCCATACGGAAGAGCTTGCCGAACGAGTCGCGCGGAAGCTCGCTGGTCTCAAACAAAGACTTCCCTCCCGGACAAAGCGTCTTGTAAGCAAGCCAGAGGAGGTAGACCGCACCAGCGATCTTCAGTGCGATGAACAGCCACGGGACAACGAGGAACACCGCTGCTAACCCGAGGTTTGCCATCACCATATACACGGCGAAGCCAACTGCCGTACCGGAGAGCGACATCATCCCGGCGCGCCATCCCTGGCTAATACTGCGCGAGACCAGGTACATCATGTTCGGCCCAGGTGTGAGTGCGAGCCCAAGCTCGATCAGAACGATGCCAGCTGCGGCGGACAACGAGATCATGCATACTTCTTCCATTAGGCGAGTTGGGATGAGCATCGGCCTCGACGCCAACCTGTGCTCAGTTTCCCACTCAGGAGTCACCATATACAAAGGCCGGCCATTAAGCGGCAGCAGACTCAGACGATTGCGGTTCGCGCCGTACTGTTGTCCCGCAGAAGGTTTCGATTACGGATGCCGGAGTGCTGCGCCGACGAGTCTTAAGAATGGCAAACAGACCATTATGGGGGACATGAAATTGGGCTCACTGACTCTGGCGTAGTCCTAATAGATACTTGACACATGCGAACTATCAGCAGCGAGCGATTGATCATGCGGCCATGGGAGTTAGGCGACGCCGACTTTCTATTTGACCTAGAGTCCCGATGGGAGACTGTTAGATTCCTCGGGCCTCAGGCTAAGCCGATGACGGATCGCTCCGAAGCTGTCCAATCGATCATTCGTCGTCGCGCTATTGACGACCCGGTTCACGGGATCTGGATCATTACTTCTCGCGAATCGGGTGATTTGATCGGGAATATCCTGCTCAAACCGATCCCGCTCTCGGCAGGTGTAGAAGATGAAGCTCCCGTGGAGATCGGCTGGCATCTACATCCCGACGCCAAAGGCGCAGGCTATGCAACTGAAGCAGCCAGTGCTGTCATGACGGACGCAGCGAACAACGGGCTCCACTCCGTCGTCGCAGTTACTGATCCGCTCAATGCACCCTCACAACGAGTATGCCAACGCCTATGAATGAAGCCGCTCGGTGTCACCGACGCCTACTACGACGAACCCAACCTCTTGTTCGAAAAAATGCTGTCCCACTGAGCGTTCCCGCGTGGGCACGCCATCGATATCGTTGCCGTCGATGCTTTGAGCGATCCGACCACCCGGCGCCTGACCGGCTCCCTGGCCCTCTGCGGGATACTCATGTTGCATCTTGAGTTTTCAATCCTTAATGGATTTGACCGTACCGCGTTCCGATCGGCTGAAGTTGTGAGATTAGAAGTCCCGGTCCAAGGGAGGCGTCTCTGTCACTGGTGTTGTGGATGAAGCAGCACCGTTGGTGTTTCGTACGGAGGAGAGGGGACTCCACACCATGTTGGCCGATGTCGTGTTCGTGCGCAGGCTGCCGGAACCACTGGCTACACTGCCCACCGTGACGCTAATAACGGTGCGGGGAATTCCATTGATCGTGACCGTTGAAGCAGTCATGGTTGCGTTCAAATAGATAGTCCTGAAAGTCTTGGCGAAGTTTCCCTTGGTATTGACCGATCCCAAGTTAACAGAGCTACCAGAGCGTTGGATGTCTATGGTGTCCCCACTGTTCCCCTGCCCCAATAGATTCCCGTCACGTACGCGCATGGTCACGGGGACCGGTGCTCCGTTCCAGCTGGGTGTCACGGTGTGGAGGTTCACCAGTTGGCTATAGCTGAAATTCATGGTGTCGCCATTGTCGATTCGGCCGGCGGTCCCGGGACCGTTAATGGTTTGAATATCGGCTGCTCGCAAGGGGCTGTTATCCACCCGGCGATTGGTAATGGTGCTGGAGACGGTTTCTTTGCCGGTGGCATCTAGCAGGATTGCGCGGACGTCGAATAGTCCATCGGTCACCGTGGCAGTATTCCAAGGACAGGAGAAAGGCGCCGCATTTACGCTGCATCGCGTGGTCCAGGTTGTGGTCCCCGCTGGTGCTGTTTGAATACGGACATTGTTGATGCCAGCGGTGGAGTTGGCGAAAGCTCGAAGGGTGACGGTACCCGTAAGGTATGCGCCGGGATCTTCTGCTGAGACTGTGGCCACTGTGTTATCAACTGTGCGGTAAGAAGTAGCAGATGAGAGCGAGGTATTTCCTGCTTCGTCGGTGGCAACGGCACGGAAGCTGTAGGTGCCGTAAGCCATGGTGGTGGTATCGAATCGACAGGAGTATGGTTCTTCCTCCATACTGCACATGGTGACCCATGTGGAGGTGCCGGAACGGAGATACTGTACCTCTACCTGAGCCACTCCAGAGGTCGCATCTGAGGCAGTTGCTTCGAAGGTGGTGGTGCCGCGGATCGTGACTCCTGGATCTTTCAAGGAAACCAAGGGTGCAGTATTGTCCACCAGTACATCTGGGACAATATTGGAATATGTAGTACTGGTTCCAGAGACAGCCACGGCACGAAGGTCGTAGTCGTTATCAGCGATCGATGTCGTATTCCACGCACAGTTGTAAGGCGCTGTGAGTTTCTGACAGATCGGTTTCCAGTTATTGGTGTCAGCGAGGGAGTATTCCACCCGTACCGTGTAAGGGATGGTTCCAGGGCTACTAAGAGTTGTGCTGAGGTTGATAGTACCGCGGGCAGTTTCACCTAGATCGGCTAGCACCACGGCAAAGGAGTTGGCCACTGTCGTGCGGATCGGCTCGGTCGCGGTGCTGAGACCGGTTTTATCCGTCGCTGTGGCACGCAGGAGGTACGCGCCATCTGCGAGAGTCGTCGTGTTCCACGCGCATTCATAGGGTATGGATTCAGATGTGCACAGGGTGACCCATGTACCGGAAGATGCCAGAGCATACTGGATGACTACTTTACGGATACCACTGACAGCATCCGAAGCTGTAGCGCTCAAAAGCACCGTTTCCCTGACCGTGGTCCCGGGGCTCGCTAAAGCCACCGTGGGTGGCACCCAGTCGGTGGCAGCACGAAAAATATTAGCAGTATTTGCTGTAGTGGCTGTAAATGCTGCCGAGGAGAAAGCGCTGGCTCCCATCACCGTCATAGCAACCAAAGCCGTCACAATTCCAAAAGCTGCACCGAACCTCTGAATAGGTGAAGGAACAGTCTCATCGGGCCAACCCGTAGCTTGCTGGATTTGTTCGGATTCTTCCAATCCCGATGCGTCATCATCATCATCATCATCATCATCGCAGTCGTTTAGATCATTTCCGTCATGTTCACCGTCTCCGTCGTCTCCGTCGTCTCCGTCGTCACGGGGAGCATTGTCACCGACATCCTCCAATGGCCGGCGGTTAGTGACCCCGAGAACTGCGGCTGCCACGGCAGTTAGTGTCAGCAGCGACCATAAGGCAAGGGAGGGGAAGTCCCCGCTTGCTAACCACAAGCCCGGTAGTCCCACCCATGGGATGAGCAAGCGCGCCTGTCCGCTAATTTGTTCCCTGGTGATCGGGGTGCTATCAACGTCAACGTTGGCATCACCGGCCGTCACGAACGTGCCGTCCGCGTTTTCTCCCACGATGCGGTGCAAACGGGTCTTCTCAACCCCGCTTGGTTCGGCCTCCGCAGGGCTGCGGTATTCCACCACCCCACCCATGGGAACAGGACTGCCAGCATCTAACGGGGCCGCTAAGACTACGTCACCGCGTGAGATGTGCGGTTCCATAGAGCCACTTTGCACCACGGTGCCATGCCAACCGACGAGCACTGGTACTACGGCAAAAAACGCAAGGCAAAGCATCACGCCTAGATACAACCGCGAGGTGAGCGCTGCCAAAAAACGCACCCAACCATCAGCAGCGAAAAGCTCTGCAACCCAAGACGGACCCGGCACAGAGCCGGTCCTGTCCCGGATCACTATTTATGAGCTCTCAGGTTACGGGATGACCGGAGAATCGTTTGACTGGAGTTCCCACACGAGGTCGATACTCACAACTGCACCCTGCATAGCGTTGACCTGATCTTGGCTCATTCCGGTGGTGTCGAAGCGCCACGTACCACGGTAACTTTGGGTTTCCCCCGGGGCTCCTGCCGTGTCCCACTCTGCACCGCCGGTGGCGAAGTCCCGATTAACAGTGGCTAATGTAGACAGCGGAAGCTCAGGAACATCGTTGGCGGTCGGGGTGAATCCAGTGCAGTCATTGAACGAGCCACCGGTGCCTGGTTCTAGGTCGAAGAAGATCTTCGCTTCTAGTCCCTTAGAAGGAACTAGGTTCTGCGTGTAGGCGCGGACTACGCCAGGAACGGTGGAGTTAGAAGTGACAACGATGCACTTCTGGCCGGTCTGGCCCGGAACAATATTGTTCACCGTGAACGCTGCGGCACCTAAATCATCATCGGTGAGGGTCACATTGCCAGAGCTCCAAGAGTTTCCCGCATTGCGGGTGGAGGCCGTGAACGCGGCCTGTGAGCCTTGCCAGACCATACCCCCAGCGATCAAAATCGCGATGGGAGCAGCAGCAAACATGCTGATTCTACGTGTAAGAGAGGAGGGAGTACGCATTTTCTGAGACCTTGCAGTTAGACCGAATAAGAGATTTTTTACTGCTCGGTCCGCCCATCAAACATCATCAAGATGTTGACGCCCCCAAGCACTAACACTTCCACTCTAAGGGTGACGACAATTTTAATCCACTATCTGTACTAAAGGCCACAGCTCTCATCCACACCAGCTCAAGAGACAGTTAATCAACCGTTTTTGAGAACTGCATTTCGATGACGAAAATGGCCCAAAACGTTAGCCAAATGATCCATCCAACCAAAAGATCCACGCGCACTTCCGCCACGGGGAGGAAGAGCAGGAGGTTGCCTAAGCCTCGGGCCTGTGGCCTGCACCGAATAACGCATGCGGTTAAAATTTCTTCCAATCCCCGCCAGTCGCACTGGATGTCCTCACCTGTCAGACACCGACACGGCTCCCACACGCCAGCGTCCCGTAGAGCGTTCCCCAGTGGAACACCATGTGCACTGGGACCTAAGTGGTGCCTTCTAAGCCAAACTGGCACGTGTACGGACCGGCCTACGGGACAGATGTAGACTCTGATTTCTAGGGAACCTAAAAGCTGGCACGACTCCAAATGGTCCACTTAGTGCAACATGGCTTTGCAGTTTGTAAAGCGTGGCCTTGTATTAGCCGGTGGAATGCATGAGTTACGAAATGCCAATAACGCGAGAAAGAAATGTTACCTTCGGCTATCCGTTGTGGTCCGCAGTAGTTGGCCATGCCCCATCATCGGTGAACTCCGTGGCCCAGTAGTACGGATTGACTTCAAGCAGAGTACGAGCAGCCCACCCTCCAGCTGAGCTGGAATCTGATACCGCGACTTGAACGCCAGGCCCCCAAAGTGCGAGTCTTTCTTGGCAAAGACCACAAGGAGCAAGAATCCTAACTTGGTCTTCACCGGCTGCCTTACTCACGCAAACTGAGGCGGTTACCCGTTGATCCATGTTGTACGCCTGACAGATGGCACCCGTTTCAGCACACAGGTTAGCCGCAGCATTAAAATTGTCGAGACTGATGCTAGTTAGTATTTGTCCATCTTCGAGGTACAAGGCGGCAGCGACGGCCTGCTCCGCATCCGGCCAGCGACGATTGATGTGTTCTATTGCCGCATTGACGAGTTCTTGGTTAAGTTTCATTAACGCATTCTGGCACGAACCACTCAGCAAAATGTCATTGGCTAGTTCTAACCTTTCAAGGTCCCTCGTCTGTCCATTCCGTCGTGCGTCCCTCTGAGCGTTCCGCTTACGGGGGGACACAACCAAGAGCGCATCGTCGCCGCGCAAATCCGACCTGGTACCTATCTCTCCTGTCGCGAACCCCAAGCTGTGCGGCACCTGACGTCCCCAGGCCGCTACGTCGAGGTGAGTCACCAAAGTGCACCCAGAGTAGCGTCTATCGAATCGCGGAATGGGGGTACGTGATGTCCGTGTTGTATCTGCACCAGTTTTGAGACAGTATCTAGATATAATCTATACCTAGATACTGGAGTGCGCATGAATCTGATCGACGAATGGCCCGAGCGCGACCGCCCGTGGGCGGCTCGGTACATGGTTGTAGTGTCGCGGCCCGAAGTGTCATCAGCGGCCATCGATGCCCGAGCACGCGAGTTGATCTCCGCTTTGCGTGAGGCGGATGCCCCCGCCGATGTGCTCTTCGGCGACCCCGGCGAGATCGCCGAAGAGGATGTCCGCGTCCTCGGCACCAATGAGGAGGCCGTCTCAGCTTCGGAGGGTGGCGGCCCTCGTCAGGGGCTGAGCTTTATCGGCACCGCACTCACATTCTTAGGAGTCTCCAGCGCGCTAGTCATGCTGACCCGCGGTGTCTGGCAAATTGATGTCGAGCTCGGCCCATTGTGCATCGTGCTCGGCATTCTAGGAGTGTCGATCGCGGCGAATCTCGCGTGGACGCTCTTTGTCGCAGGTAGCACTGGATGGACTCTTGTGGTCGGCGCTGGAGGTCTTGCTTACATGGCCGGGTGCATCTGGCTCGCGGCGGCCGTAGGGCCTGGCTATTTGCTGATTGCAGGGGTTCCGCTCTGGGCGCTGATGATCGGGATGGCTTTGCCCGGTGTTCTTGTCCTACTCGTCGCCCGCTTGGTTCCTCGGCGCCCCCTTCGATCCGCATGGGCAGACGATGAGTGGCTCAGACGCTTTCGCGGCGCGATGCGCAGCCAGGGAGTGTACGGGGATGTCGCTCGGGAGCACGAGCGCAGCGTGCGGGCCGGGATCGATGAGGGCGAAGGTGGCTACTATGTCGAGTTCGGTCACCCTGTCGTGTTCGCGCGATCCTTGGCCGTGGACGATAACCGCGCCGCCATTCGCCGGTGGCGATGGAGCAGCTCTTTCCAGGTGGCGGTGCCTCTGTTGATGTGCGTCCTGATTTCGTTCAGCGAGTCATTTGGCGCTTGGCGATCACCCGCAATGATCTTCCTCTTTGTGAGCGGCATAGTCACCGCCTACACGAGCTGGCGCCATCGCCCGGCGGAACAGAAAAGATGAGTCTCGCAGCCTGGCAGCGGACATCTCTGCCGATGCTGATCCTCAGCGTGCTGGAAAGTCAGCCCCGACACGGATACGGCGTCTCGCAAGCGCTTGTTGAGGTTGGCCTCCAGCCCATCAAAGGAGCTCAGTTGTATCCGACACTCGTGAAGCTTGAAGCAGACGGAGCAATCTCCGCGACCTGGGAGCCGGCAGCATCAGGTCCTGCACGCAAGGTCTATTCCATCTCCGGTCCGGGTCGCGAGCAACTCGCGACCTTGAGGCTGGAGTGGGAGAATTTTAGCAAAGCAGCCCGAGCGCTCGGCGTGTAAACGCGGCGATCTCGTCGAGTTCGATGGAGAAGCAAAAGGGAGCAGCGCTAGTGACTGGTCGGAAGGGAGTGGCGAACACGCACGTCGCGCATCTCCGTATGCGCCAGCGGGTGTCGCGCTTAGCTCACTAGAGATGCCAGTTGTCTTTGTCGCGAAACCCGGTCCGACCACCGGTTGAGTCACTTCAGGGCCGTTGGGGGTTCCCTGCGGGCAGCACCATCGATCAGGCATCGACTGCTGAGCTGGGCGGTTCAACGTTCCGGAGCCGGACCGGCTTGCGGGACGCTGTAGAACTTGGTCTTTTGGCCCCAGTTTGACTCTGCCCCTCAGGGCAACGTTTAGGGTAAAGGCAGGAGGAAAGAATGCGCATAAGTGAGTTGGCTGAATTGGCCCAAGTCTCGACCAAAGCTATTCGCTACTACGAACAGCTGGGCCTAATACAACCAAATCGATTGTCCAATGGGTACCGCGATTACTCGGATCATGACCTGAAAGTCGTCGGAGAAATACGCGTGCTGGCCGGGGTCGGCATCAATCCTGCTCGGGCCAACCCCTTCATCGAATGCCTTGACATGGGCCATGAACACAGCGATGAATGCCCTGCCTCACTAGCGGCCTATCGAGCCAGCATCGCCGAGCTGGATCGAACCATTGCCTCCCTGACTTCCCGACGCGAGCACCTAGCCGAAAGACTCCATCACGGCGCGTCCCGTACCTTCCGAACAGAGAGCCAAACCATGGCCGATAGCTCATTGACCCTTCCCAACAATCTCCCCATACCGGAAGACGACGGCGCAGCCGACCATTTAGGGGGGCTTGCCATGCCATCGCTGACCCTTTCCGCGACGGACGGCAGCACGGTAAACCTCGCGGCACTCGGAAACGGCCGGTCGATTATCTATCTGTACCCACTGACTGGTGTCCCTGGAGCGGATCTACCAGATGGATGGGAATCCATTCCTGGTGCACGTGGCTGCACCACAGAGGCCTGCGATTTCCGTGACCACCACGCGACGCTACGGGAGGCTGGGGCCGAAGAGGTCTACGGGCTATCAAGCCAGGATCCTCACTACCAGTGTGAGGTCGTTGACAGGCTCAGCCTGCCATTCCCCATGTTGTCAGACCCAGAGTTCTCCCTTGCCGACGCTTTGAAACTTCCAACCTTTAGCGCACCGGGCCATGCTCGGCTCTACACGCGCCTAACGTTGGTCGTGAACGCTGGCACCATCGAGCACGTGTTCTACCCGATCTTTCCACCCAACACTCATGCCCAGCAGGTTCTGGAATGGCTGCGGAGCTAGCTAGCCACCAGGAAATCCAAGCCACTTTGCATGCCCCATCTGGCGGACACGCCTTCGGCCGTTGCTGGCGTTAGGCTACGCAGACATAAAGAATCAAGGCACAATTCGTCGAACCAATACCGTCCCGCTAGACGTTCATTTTGCGGGATTCCTTGTTAGGTACGGCCTAGATGGTGAGCAAATGACTGATGATCGGACGTAGCGCCGTGCAGAATTCTTCTGCCTGTTTTGGGTCATACAGCAGCCGGAGGGCGAAGCCGTCTGAAACTGCAATGATGCCAGCCGCAGCGGCTTTCGGCTGTGATATGCCGAAAGTCCGCAAGGCCTCTACGAGCTGCTCAGAAGTCCGCTGGTCCTGGCTTATAAGGATGTCGGCGATCCAAGGTGTGTGGACGGCCTCGGCGGCGAACGCGTTCCACGCTATGGCCTCCACCCTACGCAGCGGGTCGAGGGGTAACGTCTCCTCGATCATGCGAACCAGGTAGTCCACGGGGTCTCCGTCGAAAGGGATGGCGTCCATGCGTGCCTCGGCCCGGGAAACAACCAAATCGACGGCGGCGCGTAGCAGGGCTTCCTTAGTGGAGAACGTCTTTTGCAAGGCTCCGACGGACCAGCCCGAATCTGCTGCCACTGCACGAATGCTGACGGCTTGGATGCCACCGCGGACTATTAGGTCCAGGACCGATGCGGCAAAGACGTCCCTCTTGTTTACCTCCGTACTCATGATCCTAGAATACGTGTGTATTCTAGGATCATGAAATCGCCGTCAAGTACCAAAAGTGCTCCCGTGCGCCAATCCTCAGCGAGGTGGGCGGCCGCTTTGGTCGGTGGCCCGGCGGACTTGCTAGATTTCCTGATTCCCTTATGGGCGGGCGCGGCACTCGGGCTGGATGCGACGGTGATCGGGCTGTTGCTTGCTACGGAACTACTTGTCTCCTTTGCTGCCAGGTTCCCCGCCGGGCTACTGGCCGATGTGTGGGAGCGCCGGAATATTGCAGCTGCTGGCGCAGCGCTGTATGGGATTTCGTGCGCTGGATACGCACTATCTACCGATCCGGCGATGGCATTTATCTCCGCGGTGCTCGGAGGGCTTGGGGGTGCACTGTTCTGGGTGTCTTTGCGAGCTATAGTCAGCGAGTCGGCGGGCTCAGATTCGTTTGCCTTCCCTAAGCTGATGACGTGGCAGGAAACCGGATCATGGGTGGCCTTCGTCGCCGGCCTGACACTGATAAGTTCGCTTAATTTCCAAGGTGTTTTCTTGGCCGCCTCCGGCGCATGCTTCGTCGCGACGGTGATGATCGCAATCATTCCTCGACGCCCCTCTGCGTCCCCGAAACAGGCAGAGTCGGCCTTTCCGACGCAACGGTTACGGCCGATGCTGGTTGCCACCGCGCTAACCTCGCTGGCTGAAGCGGCCATTGGATTGCTGTTGCTGCTACACCTTCAAAAGGCCTTCGATCTCGACGTGGTTTCCATCGCGCTGGTGTTCCTGCCTGGAGCCATTGTGATGAGTCTGATACCAGGGCCCGCGCACCGGCTCACAATGCGCATCGGGCGGCGCAGGGTCTCCGCTATCGCCGCGCTATCCAGTGCCACATTCGCGTTCGCACTGGCCTTCGC
>NZ_PJIN01000054.1 GCF_002929705.1 Arthrobacter sp. N199823 | reverse complement strand
CTTAAAGAAAGCTCTTAAACCATCAAGCAAAAGTGCAAAACATAAAAAAAGAAAAACATATTGATCTTTTAGTAATAACTCTACAATTTTCTTAAGCACAAGAAAAACTATGGCAAGCTCAGCTATTGTTAAGTTAGCTTGTGCAATTGCCATGTGCATGGTAGTGCTTGCACCACATGCTGAGGCCGCCGTGACCTGTGGCTTAGTTTCGGGCAAGGTTGCAGCGTGCATTGGCTTCCTTAGGGGTGGTCCTGGCCCAAGCCCGGCATGTTGTGGTGGGATTAGGGCCCTAAACAGCGCAGCCGCCACCCCGGCTGACAGGAAAACTGCATGCACTTGCCTTAAATCTGCTGCTGCTTCCATTAAAGGAATGAACTACGGAAAGGCAGCTGCTCTCCCTGGTGCATGTGGTGTCCGCATCCCTTACCCTATTAGCCCCAACACCAACTGCAATGCAGTCCACTAAAAGTACAGGATAACTTTGTTGCTACAGAAGAGAAATTAAACATGGAGCTACGTACCAAAGAATGGCCTTGTTAGCTAGTAAAGTGTATAATAAATGAGACTCAATTATCTTGATGAGGCTTTTGTCTTTTTCGAGTAAATTGATTATTGTAGTTCCTATTTCACGCATGCATCTTATTTTAATGTGTACCCTAGTTTTTATTTTTCATAAAATTACAACTAAATCTAATGTTGCC
>NZ_PJIN01000053.1 GCF_002929705.1 Arthrobacter sp. N199823 | reverse complement strand
GATCTACCGTGGCGGGTCCAGCCGTGCTTGCTCCCACTCCCGCACGCTGTCGATCGTGAAGCGAACCTGCCGGCCGAGCTTCATTGCGCGGGGACCCTGCCCATGTGCACGCCAGCTGCGGACGGTTGATACGGAGACGTTCAGACGTTCCGCGAGCTGCTGGAGGCTGAGATACGGCTCTTCCTGTTCAAGCTGTGATGCTGCCAAGACCTACCCCCTGTACTCAATGATCTAACTCAAAACGTGTGATACTTATGTAAATGTGTTGACCTGACAATCCTCGCACCGCCTGTGCGAGGGTGTCAACTTCAATGCATAATTAGCTCACGGAGCTTCACGGATTCACTGAATCGAGCGAGTAGGCAGGGGCAAAGGGTCTGGCATGGACGAGATGAAAAGTGTTGAGCAGGTGATCGGGACGAACCTGCGAGCCCTGCGGAAGCGGGCCAACCTCACGCAAGAAAACTTGGGGGCGGCATCAGCGGCCTACTTCCCAACGCCCTGGTCCGTCGCAACGGTGTCGCTGGCGGAGGCAGGGCGCAGAGCGTGGGTGGCCGCGGACATGCTGGCTATCTGCAAGCTACTGAACTGCTCTTTTTCGGACCTCCTTATCCCCGCGGCCGGCACTGAGGTTCAAGTGACGGAACACCTGGCCATGTCTGGCCCTGAAATCTCGGAACTGACAGCCAACACCCCCAGCGCCGGAGGCATG
>NZ_PJIN01000052.1 GCF_002929705.1 Arthrobacter sp. N199823 | reverse complement strand
AAATGGCGTTAGAAAGTAACGACGTAAATTAGTGCAGATTCCACTGGCACTGGCCATTATGTCCGGGCACCAAGAGCAGGAAGAGGAAAGAGCCTGATGAAAACCTCAGCCGCACCAACTGACCGCTTTTGGTCCAAGGTCCTCAAAGGTCCTGGGCCCTCAGACTGTTGGCTGTGGACTGGTGCTGTGGCTGATGATGGCTATGGACGGTACTTTCTGCGTCAGAATGGCCGAGATACCTCCGTGCGCCCTCACCGCTACGCCTTCGAGTTGGTCACTGGAACCCCGGTTCGAGACGGCGATGTCCTACGGCACATCTGCAACATCCCCATCTGTGTCCGGCCAGATCCGGAACACCTCATTCTGGGTACTCAGCGGGAGAATATGCTGGATCGGGTGTGGGATGGAAGGCACGCCAACGGCGCAAGTTGGCACTGGCGCGGCACAGGACGGGCGGCATTTGCCGCCCGATCACACGCGCTGCGTGATGCAGCCCTGGAACATGGTTGGGATATGGCAGTCTTAGGGCCGATCATGAGCGGCGTTGATCCAGAAGAACCTACACTTTTCTAAATAGATTTCCTGTGCGAAGGGAAAACTGAAAGAGCCGGCCATTGGCCGGCTCTTTCTTTATGCCCAGGTGCAGGGTGAAGATCCGTCGTGGCGTCGAGGTTTCAGGAGGCTTGGTACTCGCTAGCTCGCACCAAGCTAGTG
>NZ_PJIN01000051.1 GCF_002929705.1 Arthrobacter sp. N199823 | reverse complement strand
CCTAAGCTATGCCCCCTTGAAGTGGAGGCAAGGGGATTTGAACCCCTGATCAGCGTTTTGTGAGCAAGCCGGTCGTGAGCCGAACGAGAAACTACTATTTTCTTTGCCCTACATAGTAATCATACCACACCATTGCGGATAAAACAAGTTATCGGAGCATTTAACCCGACTTTTTTAAGGGCCCTGAATTTGCACCGCTAATGCCTAGATTTTTACCTGCTTATGCGTCTTGGTCTGTCGCCGACTAAAGATCTTCTTGGTCATCTTCGCGCTTTTCCCATGGTTCAAATGACTCCGGACCTCGGTATCCACACGCCGAACAAACTTCCGCCTCGAGCCACCCCTGCTCACCGTCTTGCTCCGTGATGTCGCCGTCTGTTACGAGGCGATATGAGCTACATTTCGGGCATCGGCGCGGTGGCTTCCGCTTGACCTTGACGATGGCTGTTGAATACATCTGAAGAACGTGCGCGGTCGCGTCCAGAAGCATCTCGGCATCCCATTCCGTCGCGTTGTAGTCGTGTTGAAGGCTCACGGCGACGTCCCACGCCTTATCGGAAATCTCACTCAGGTAGCGCCGCATGCGCCCCGTGGAAAGTTCCTGTGCATACAGTTTGGCCCAGCCTTTGAAGTCGTTTACCTTGCACTTCACCTCCGGAAGGGTGAGCCATTCGGCCTCTTGATGCTCCCGTCCGAAGGCCAGCAAAGCTTCACGACACTTGATT
>NZ_PJIN01000050.1 GCF_002929705.1 Arthrobacter sp. N199823 | reverse complement strand
GCTGACGCGCTTGGGGTGACACGGCAGGCCGCTCACAAGAAGCACTCCAAACGAATTGACCCCACGATCCCGATTCTCAGGAGGAACGCATGAACAAGCTCGTTCGCGCTGCTCAGACAAGTCAATCTCTCTCGCTTGCCGCCATGGAGGAAGCCTCTCGGCTAGGCCTTCGGGAAGCAGACATCGAGCACCTGTTCCTGGCCCTCGTTATTAATGACCAATCCGCCGGACGCGCGCTTCGCAGTATGGGTATTGGCCTTGACGCCGCCCGCCAAGCGGTTGAAGAACAGCGCGAAGCGCAACTTGCTTCGCTCGGCATCGAGGCCTCATTCCCCGAGGCCGGACGGATCGTGTTTCACGAAACGGACGGGTACGAGTGGAGTCCTCGCGCTCTTGACCTCATCACCAAATCCAGTGGCAAAAACAAGACGGGCGACGCCGCCGCAGTACTCCGAGAATTGGTCACAGAGCCCAGTGGTTTGATTGCAGAAATCCTGATCCGTCTAGGTACGACATCCGATGCTCTGCTCAAGCAGCTCGACCAGTTCGACTCACCTGCTGAGAAGACTAGGCCTGCCGCAGAAAAGGTGAAGAGGCAGATCTCGGGTTCGTCGGAGACGTTCGTTTCCGCACCGATAGAAAAGGTGTGGGAGTTCCTCGCAGACCCGACACGCGTCCCCGAGTGGGAACCTAGCATCGGTTCCGTCGAACACAGCGGACAGGAAACGA
>NZ_PJIN01000007.1 GCF_002929705.1 Arthrobacter sp. N199823 | reverse complement strand
ATATCCGGGCATTATTGCTGGCCACCAGTGGGTAGATAACCTGACCGCTGGTGGGCAGAAACTCATGGCCCTTGACAGACGACCAAGCGCTGCAGGTCAAAGCATGCTGGGTGCTCAAAACCCCTCATAAGTCATCAATAGCTATGACGCCCGCTTTTACAACCCAACCACAGCATTCTCGAGACACTTCGGCACCGACGGCGGGTCAACGCCCCCTTCCGTTCCCGGATCTGGGTCAGCTACCGCAGCCAGCACCAGCTCTGGGAGCTCGCACATCATCCGACACGGTAACCGCACCAACTCACCATTGTCAGACCCATACGCAGCCTCTAAGAAAGTTTTAGTAACCTGTTGTGCCGTGTTTTAGAGGACGTCCAAACCATCGCATCGCACTTGGACGGGAGAGCCTACCCTGCGAGCCGCGTTGGACGCCTTCAAGGCACGCATACTGGCCGTGACGGTCGCCGCCATGGAGTAAGGAAAGAGCAGGATAGTCCGGTAATCGGGGGCATCCTCAGCATCGGCACCTCCAGCGCTCGAAGCACCCAGGTGCGCTGCCGCAACGGGCGCGGGTCCGATGCTGCGCACAGTATCCGGCAACTTCAATGCAGCCACAAACGCCTCCACGTCGCTTTCTTGCCCCGTCAACGAGGCCAGCCTCATGGCCGGCGGCAAGCCGAGTTGATGACGCAGCGCGAACTCTCGTTCTGCGTGCCCAGCAGGATCCCAGCGCACCAGCGCAGCCACCTCAGGAGACTCATCTGCGGTGACAACCACGATTCCGCCATCCTTAGCGGAGCGCACCAGCGCAGCCGCGTTCATCCACCGGCGCAGCGTTTCCTCGCCCGCACGCAATGACTCCCTCCGAAGCATGGAATCACCATCGAGCAAGAGCGCAGCCGCGTAGCCGTGAGAAGCCACCGGCTCGGCACCAATGGTGGCCACCACGATGGCCGGTTTATCCGGAACCATTGTTTTGATGTTGTCCCCGGAGGAGGAAATAACAGGCACCGATGGGAATGCCCGGCCTAGCTCTTCGGCAGTGCGCAAGGCACCCACGGTGATTGCCCGCAACTGATTGAACCCGCAGGTGTTGCAGCTGAAGGCATTCTCGGGCTGCCCACACCACTTGCAGGTCACCGCTACGGAGGCAGACCCAGCTGCACGGCTTTGCATAAGCGGGCCGGTGCAGTGCTGGCAGCGGGCCACTTCACGGCAGCGCTGACAGGCAAGTGCCGGCGCATACCCGGTCCTAGCTACCTGAACCAGCACCGGTCCAAACTTCAGAGCCGCCTTGGCAGTCTCCCAAGCCCGGTGAGGCAGACGCGCCATGGCCGCTGCAGGATCGCGTTCTTGTTCGAAGGAGTCCGAGGTGCTGATGACCCTGGCCGCGGCCTTACGCACCTCCGGACGGGCGGCAACAAGGTCCTGTGCCCAGCCCGTCGCAACGAGGCGTTGAGACTCGCTACTTCTACTGTGCCCGGCCATCAAGACAGCAGTATCTTCAATACTTGAACGAAGCAGCAGTACATCCCGGCTGTGCTGGTAGGGGGCGCGGCGTTCAACGTGCAGCTCATCACCGTCATCCCAGCAACAGACCAGGCCCAGATCCGCCACGGGTGCGTAGGCAGCCGACCGCGTGCCAATGACAATCTTTACGTCACCTGACAGGACGCGGAGGAAGTTGGCATAGCGGAGGCTGGGGCCGTCGTCGGCCGTTAGCTT
This sequence comes from Arthrobacter sp. N199823, assembly GCF_002929705.1. Lineage (GTDB taxonomy): Bacteria > Actinomycetota > Actinomycetes > Actinomycetales > Micrococcaceae > Specibacter. The sequence continues at coordinate 198,589 of NZ_PJIN01000007.1, read as the reverse complement.
GACGAAGCTGTCCGCTGGGAGCACCTGAGCGAAGGCATGATCCAACAGCTCAAGGTCCCGAAGATCCGGCACCACCACGATGGCTCCCCGACCCGACAGCTGACAATAGGCCACCACCTGAGCAAGCTGCCGGTGCCACGACACGGGACCGAATCCGTGAAGGGTCCCCAAGACAGCCTTGGGGCTATCTCCCATGGCAAGGCGGGTCAGAAAGTCCTCTGCATGCGGGTAATCACCGAAGAGGGAATGACCCGGCTTGGCAGCCGCCGGTGGCTCTAAGAGGGGCTCCAGATGGGGATCGTGGGCCACGGCTCCCCCGGTTCGGCTAGCATCGGCGCCTGCGTCAGCCCCTGACCCACCAGAACCTCCAGCAGCTCGCTCGGCAGCCTTCTTCAGGTACACCTTCTCCAGGCTGGCCACCCGGGGAGGAACGGCAACACGAAGCACATCTGCAACCGTGCCGCAGTAACGAGCCGCCACCTGATGCGCCAGCTCCAGCACCTGCGGAGCCAGCACAGGGACAGCGGAATACACGCGGCTGAGAGGAACTAAGCGCTCGCTCTCGGATACTGCCACGCGAGCAACCAGGAAACCATTGAGGTCCTGGCCGGAGAACTTCACGCGCACCCGCACGCCCGGCTGCGCCTCGGCGTCGAGCTCTAAGGGAACGGAGTAATCAAAGATCCGGTCAAGGTGCGGCAGCGGAGAATCAATGACAACGTGTGCCACCGGCAGAACAGGTGCCAGCACTACGCCGCTGTGCGGATCGGCCACGCGTTCTTTGGCCACAAAGCCACTAAGCAGGCTCAGCTGCACACCCTCGCCCGGGCCATCATGGTGAGCTGAATCAGCCATGGCATTCTCCTGCGATTGGTGGTGCGGCAAACCCGCCTGACTAAGCCCCAAGGGCTCACCCGCTTGGGCTTGCCCCTGAGGGCTTGAAATTTCAGCCGGAAAACTCGGCCTAAAACAAGCTAAGCACAGGCCACTGACAAAGTAGTCGGCGGGCTGTGCTCAGCTGTGGATAACAAAAAGCGATTATGCGTTGAAGTAAGCCTTCAAAGCATCGACGCGATCGAGGTTTTCCCAAGTGAAATCGGGATCGTTGCGGCCAAAGTGACCGTGAGCGGCCGTCTTGGCGTAAATGGGACGCTTGAGGTCAAGGCTGTCAATGATGGCCATGGGGCGCAGATCGAAGATGGCCGCAATGGCATCCTCGATGCGGCGCGGATCCACTGTTTCGGTGCCGAAGGTCTCAACGTAGACACCCACCGGGCGAGCCACGCCAATGGCATACCCGACCTGAATTTCCGCGCGTGAGGCCAGCCCTGCAGCCACAACATTCTTAGCAACCCAGCGCATGGCGTAGGCGGCGGAACGGTCAACCTTTGACGGGTCCTTACCGGAGAAGGCGCCGCCACCGTGGCGGGCCATGCCGCCGTAGGTGTCAACGATGATCTTACGACCGGTCAAACCGGCATCGCCCACGGGACCGCCCACCACGAACGGGCCGGCCGGGTTCAGGTACGTCTTCAGGCCGGAAACATCCAGACCTGAGGCTTCCATGACCGGAGCAATAACGAACTCGCTCAGATCGGCGCGCAGCTTGTCCAGCATGGTGCCTTCGGCGTGCTGACTGGAGATGACAACGGTATCGACCGAGACGGGCTTTTCGCCGTCGTACCCGATGGTCACCTGAGTCTTGCCATCCGGGCGCAAGTATTCCAGCAGGCCTGACTTGCGCACATCGGTGAGGCGCTCGGAGAGCCGGTGCGCCAAGAAGATGGGAGTGGGCATGTAGGAGGCTGTCTCATTGCTGGCGTAGCCAAACATGAGGCCCTGATCGCCGGCACCCTGGGAGTCGTACTTGTCCACGGCGGTGCCTTCACGGACCTCGAGGGCGTTGAAAACACCGTCGGAGATGTCCTGTGATTGCTGACCGATCGAGACGGACACGCCGCAGCGGGCGCCGTCGAAACCATTGGCCGAGGAATCGTAGCCAATGTCCAAGATGGTGTTGCGGACAATCGCCGGGATTTCCACGTACGCATTGGTGGTCACCTCGCCCGCCACATGAACCAGGCCTGTGGTGGCCATGGTCTCAACGGCGACGCGGGAGTCCGGGTCCTCGGCCAGCAGCGCATCAAGGATGGCGTCGCTGATCTGGTCACAAATTTTATCGGGGTGGCCTGCCGTCACGGATTCGGACGTAAATAGGCGCAGGGGGTTCACTGAAGTCACTGTTCTACTTTACTTTGGGATAGCGCGCCACCCATTGCTGTGAGACACGGTTTGTCATACATAGTGTGTTGCCGGTGAGCTGTTAGGTTCGCCCGAGCCGTTGTGCAATGACACGCACGACGGCGTCTGCCACCTGGCGCTTACTGCCTCCGGATTGCACGGGGGCGGCACCGTCAAGAGCCAAAATCTCCACGTGGTTGGTGTCCTGACCGAAGACCCGCTCGCTGCCGGAATCCCCCGGCCCAACTTCATTGACAACCAGCAAATCGCAGCCCTTGCGGCGCAGTTTCGCTTCAGCGTAGCTGCGGGCATCGGCTTCGTCGTCACCGGTTTCTGCAGCGAATCCAACGATGAGCTGTTGTTGGTTCTGCGCGGATCTGTGCGCCACGAGTTCAAGCAAGATGTCCGGGTTGCGGACCAAGGTAATGACGGGGTCCTCGACGTTGTCACGCTTTTTGATCTTGCCAGAGGATACGTTCGCCGGGCGGAAGTCCGCCACGGCAGCGGCCATGATGACCACGTCGGCCGAAGCCGCCGCTGCCAGAGTTGCCTTCCGCAATTCAAGCGCAGTCTCAATCGACTGCAGCTTGGCACCCGCGGGAGGGGGCACTTCCAGATGCGCATGGATCAAGGTGACGGTAGCGCCTGCGGCCAAGGCCGCTTGCGCCAGTGCCACACCCTGCTTGCCAGAAGACTTATTGCCCAAGAACCGCACTGGGTCCAGAGGTTCACGCGTTCCACCAGCAGTGATCAGCACGTGCATTCCGGTTAGCAGGCCAACTACATCCGCCGAAGACTCAAGCAGCGCGTCATCTCCCGGCTGATCCCCTACGCTAGGTGCGGTGTCCGCGGACGCCGGCAATCCGGCGTCGTGCTGTGCTTGCTGTGCCACAAGCTCAAGCGGAACCAAAGAATCAACAGCAGCCGTAGAAACGGCCGCCGTGTCGCCGTCAAGCAAGGCCATGGCAGCAGCAAAAATCGCTTCCGGCTCGGGCAGCCGGCCAGGACCGGAGTCCACTCCAGTCAGCCGCCCCACGGCAGGGTCCACAACGTGCACGCCGCGAGAGCGCAGTGTGGCAACATTGGCTTGCGTGGAGGCATGCGCCCACATTTCCGTGTGCATGGCCGGGGCAAAAAGCACCGGACCACGGGCCATCAGCAACGTGGTGGTCAACAGATCGTTGGCGTGTCCGCCAGCGGCCTTCGCCAAAAGATCGGCGGTGGCCGGGGCCACCACGATCAAATCGGCCTCATGGCCGATCCTCACGTGGTTGACCTGATCCACGGCGTCAAAAACATTGTTGGTGACGGGTCGCCCGCTCAGGGCCTCCCAGGTTGCGACGCCCACAAAATTCGTGGATGCGTCGGTGGGAATGACCGTGACCTGGTGGCCGGCCTCGGTGAAGAGGCGCAGCAATAAGGCTGCCTTGTAGGCGGCGATGCCGCCGCCTACGCCCAAGACAATGTTCAAGGTAGACACAGTGGGTTTGATCGAGCTGCCGTTACGCGGTCTCGACGGGAGTGGAAACCAGCAGGCCCTCGTCGATTTCACGGAAAGCGATGGAGAGGGACTTCTCGTTCAGCTTGGTGTCTACCAGCGGGCCAACGTACTCGAACAGGCCCTCGTGGAGCTGAGCGTAGTAAGCGTTGATCTGGCGTGCGCGCTTGGCACCAAAGATGACCAGTCCGTACTTCGAGTCGGCAGCTTCAAGCAGCGAATCGATCGAGGGATTGATGATGCCTTCGGGTTGTGTAGTCAATTACTTCTCCAAAAAATCGAAAGGGTGTCTTGCAGATCCAACACTGTAGACGTTTAACGGCCCACGTTGCTGGCTCAAGCAGTGTGGTGAGGGGTGAGCCCCATCAGTTCAACAAGCGCGGCTGCAGCCCGGCTGACATCGTCATTGACAATGACGTAATCAAATTCCGGGGCGGCAGCAAGTTCCAGTTTAGCGGTTTCCAAGCGGCGGTGCTGTTCTTCGGCCGTTTCTGTGCCGCGTCCCACCAATCGGCGGACCAATTCGTCCCAATTCGGAGGGCCTAGGAACACAAAATCAGCCTCGGGCATGGCTTCTTTCACCTGGCGTGCGCCCTGCAAATCAATTTCCAACAGCACCGATTTTCCAGCGGCCACAGCAGCCTGGACGGTGCTGCGCAAGGTGCCGTAGCGGTTCACGCCGTGGACAACCGCCCACTCGAGGAGTTCGCCGTCGGCCACGAGGGAATCAAATTCCTCCGCTGACCGGAAGAAGTAGTGCACGCCTTCTTCTTCACCCGGGCGTGCCGGGCGGGTGGTGGCTGAAACGGACAGCCACACATCCGGGTAGTTGTCACGAATGAACGTTGAGACAGTGCCCTTGCCGACGGCGGTGGGCCCGGCCAGAACCGTCACGCCGCTGTGCGGCTTGGTGCGGACGGTACTTTCAGACGGCACGGACGGCACAGATACTTCGCTCATGACTTTTTCCCAAGGTAGCTAATCAAGGCTCGGCGTTGGTGCACGCCCAAGCCACGCACCCTGCGCGTTGGGGCTATCCCCAGCTCGCTCATGATCACAGTTGCACGTACCTTTCCAATGCCCGGAAGGGCTTCCAATAAATCGCTAACTCTAAGTCTGTCCAAGGCAGGCTCGGCCGCAGCCGCATCAAGCACGTCGGCCACACTGGTCTGCCCTGTTTTTAAATCTAGTTTTATCTGGGATCTGACCGCCCGGGCTGCAATGGCCTTAATCCGCGCTTCTGCGCGTTGTTCATGCGAGAGGTGCGGCAAGTTCACGAAAAAGCTCCCTGATGACGGATATCCCCGGCGCGGATGGCGAACACAATAATAGTGTCGAACCTATCCGCACCGGGGATGCAAATCAATCTGCTGGCGCACTTGGCGCAGCCTGAGCAGCTGTTACAGCATGGCGTGCCGGAGTTACTTTAGCCCGGCGAGCGTTTGTGTGGTAGCTGCCCGCAGAGCCGCAATATCCGGTCCGGCAGCGAGGATGCCCCTGCTGGAAGTGCCCAGTACGGCGGGATAGGCAGCCCCGAAAGTGAGCGCCATGTCCGCCCCCGTGGCACCCTGCGCACCGAGGCCCGGAGCCAGAATGGGCCCGTGCAGCGCGGCCAAATCAATGCCGAGCTCACTCAGAGCACTACCAACGGTGGCGCCAACAACCAGTCCAACCGAACCCAGAGCCTGTTCGGCGTAACGGCGATTCTCCTGCGCGGCCGCTTCGACAATGCGCTTGGCCACCGACTCGTTTCCGCCGACGTGCTGAACGGAGGCGCCCTCGGGGTTGGACGTCAATGCGAGAACAAACACACCCCTACCATTTGCTGCCGCAAGATCCAGCGCCGGACGCAGCGACTCAAAACCCAGATACGGGCTCAAAGTCACCGAATCGGCTGCAAGAGCAGATCCATCACGCAGCCAAGCGTCGGCATAGCCGGCCATGGTGGAGCCAATGTCTCCACGCTTGGCATCCGCGATACTCAGCACCTCGGCCTCCGCAGCGGCTGCCAACAGTTCCTCCAGAACCGCCATACCAGCAGAACCGTGACGCTCGTACAGCGCCACCTGCGGCTTGATGGCCGCAGCAAGAGGCTCAACTGCTTCCAGCACTGTCAGCGAAAAGCTTCGCAGACCCTCGACGGAATCCTCAAGGCCCCAGGCTGCTAGCAGTCCCGGGTGCGGGTCGATACCCACACACAAAGGACCGCGGGCGAGCATCGCCGCGGCGAGCCGCGCACCAAATCCCCTGATCGCTCCCCCGTCTCGCAAGCTCGCCGCGGGGCCCTCGCGATCGGGGGCCCCAGCAGCGCGGCCGTCGTGATCCTGTGGTGCATTGTTGTTAGGCATTCGCAGCTGCCTGACCTGCCGCCAGAACCTTGGCGTGTTCCTGCAGGCTAGTGACATCCCACTCGTAAGTGCGCAGTGCCTCCATGGCCTGGACTGCCACGTTGAACTCAGCCACCGTGGTGATGCAGGGCTTGCCGATGGAGACGGCTGCCGCACGGATTTCGTAACCGTCGCCACGAGCCTCGCCACCTGAAGGGGTGTTGAAGATCATGGCGATCTCGCCGTTGTTGATCAGGTCAACAATGGTGCCTTCACCGGTTTCGGAGACGCCCTCACCGATCTTGCGAACGATGGTGGACTCGATGCCGTTGCGACGCAGCACGTCCGCGGTGCCTCCGGTGGAGACGATTTCGTAGCCCAGATCGGCCAGGCGCTTGACGGCCATGATGATGGAGCGCTTGTCACGGTTGGCCACCGAGACGAAGACCTTGCCTTCGAGCGGCAAGGCGCCGTTGGCGGCCGCCTGGCTCTTGGCAAAGGCAGTGTCGAAGTGCTTGTCAATGCCCATAACTTCACCGGTGGAACGCATTTCCGGGCCCAGCAGGGAGTCAACAACGTGACCCTCCACGGTGCGGAATCGCGCAAATGGCATCACGGCTTCCTTGACAGCAACGGGGGCGCTGTCCGGGAGGGTGCCGCCGTCGCCAATTTCAGGCAGGATGTGGTGCACGCTGCGCAGGTGGGCGATGGACACGCCAACACCAATCAGCGCGGCTGCCTTGGCCATCTGCACGCCGGTTGCCTTGGAAACGAACGGGACGGTGCGTGAGGCACGCGGGTTGGCCTCAAGTACATAGAGGATGTCTGCGGCCAGCGCGAACTGAATGTTGATCAGGCCGCGGACGCCTACACCTTCAGCGATGGCACGGGTTGCCTTCCGGACGCGCTCCTGCACGTCCTTGCCCAAGGTGATGGGAGGCAGCACACAGGCCGAGTCACCCGAGTGGATGCCGGCTTCTTCAATGTGCTCCATGATGCCGCCAAGGTACATGTCCTTGCCGTCGAAGAGAGCGTCGACGTCAATTTCGATGGCGTCTTCCAGGAACCGGTCAATCAGGACCGGGTGGGCCTCGGTGATTTCAGTGGCGTTCTTGATGTAGCGGGACAGATTGGCCTCGTCGTAGACGATCTCCATGCCGCGGCCGCCCAAAACGTAGGACGGGCGGACCAGCACGGGGTAGCCGATTTCGTCGGCGATCTTCTTGGCGTCGTTGAAGGACACGGCAGTGCCATTCTTGGGCGCAATCAAACCGGCGTTGTCCAGCACGCGCGAGAACATGCCGCGGTGCTCGGCCAAATCGATGGCTTCCGGGGAAGTACCCAAGATGGGCACACCGGCGTCGGCCAGTTCTTGTGCCAACTTCAGCGGGGTCTGGCCGCCCAGCTGGACGAACACGCCCAAAACGCCGCCGGTACGCTCTTCAGCGGCAATGACCTCGAGGACGTCCTCAAGGGTCAGCGGCTCAAAGTACAAGCGCGTGGAGACGTCGTAATCGGTAGAGACGGTTTCCGGGTTGCAGTTGACCATGACTGTCTCATAGCCGGCCTTGCGCAGAGCCATGGAGGCGTGCACGCAGGAGTAATCGAACTCGATGCCCTGGCCAATACGGTTCGGACCCGAGCCGAGAATGATGACTGACGGCTTCTCGTGCAGCGCAATCTCATCCTCTTCGTCGTAGGAAGAGTAGTGGTACGGGGTGTAGGCGTTGAACTCGGCCGCGCAGGTATCAACCGTCTTGTACACCGGGCGGATGCTCAGAGCCTGGCGCACGCCGCGGACAACAGCCTCGGAGTTGTTGGTCAGGGCACCGATCTGGGCGTCAGAGAAGCCGTGGCGCTTGGCCAGCTTCAGCATTTCCGGGGTTAGGGCGGTGGACTTACGGATGGTTGCCGAAACCTCGTTGAGAAGAACCAGCTGATCCAGGTACCAGGGATCGATACCGGTGGCTGCGTACAGCTCTTCGATGGTGCCGCCGCCGAGCAGGGCACGCTGCACCTGAGCCAGGCGATCCGTGGTGGGGCGCTTGGCTGCCTCGATCAAATCCGGGACATCCAGGGCGTTGACCGACGAGAAGTCCAGGCTGGCGCCCTTCTGCTCCAAGGAACGCAAGGCCTTCTGCAGGGCCTCCGTGAAGTTACGGCCAATGGCCATGGCCTCGCCAACACTCTTCATGGTGGTGGTCAGCGTGGGGTCCGCCGCCGGGAACTTCTCAAACGCGAAGCGCGGAACCTTGACAACCACGTAGTCCAGGCTGGGCTCAAAGGAGGCCGGCGTCTTCTGCGTGATGTCGTTCGGGATCTCGTCCAAGGTGTAGCCCAAGGAGAGCTTCGTGGCGATCTTGGCGATGGCGAAGCCTGTTGCCTTCGACGCCAGGGCCGAGGAACGGGACACGCGCGGGTTCATCTCAATGACGACGACGCGGCCAGTGTCGGGCTCAATGGCGAACTGGATGTTGCAACCACCAGTGTCAACGCCAACCTCGCGGATGACGGCGATGGAGATGTCACGCAGGTTCTGGTATTCGCGGTCCGTCAGGGTCATGGCCGGGGCCACAGTGATGGAGTCACCGGTGTGAACGCCAACCGGGTCAAAGTTTTCGATGGAGCAAACAACCACGACGTTATCGTTCTTGTCGCGCATCATCTCCAGCTCGTATTCCTTCCAGCCCAGGATGCTCTCTTCAAGCAAAACCTCGGTGGTGGGGCTGTACTGCAGGCCCTGGCCCACAATGCGTTCCAAGTCCGACGGCGTGTACGCCAGGCCGGAGCCCAGCCCACCCATGGTGAATGAGGGGCGGACGACCATGGGGTAACCCAGGTCTTCAGCGGCGGTGTACGCCTCTTCCATGGTGTGGATGATGTGGCTGCGTGCTGATTCAGCACCGCAACGCTCAACGACACCCTTGAACTTTTCGCGGTCTTCGCCGAGCTCAATAGCCGCGATGTTCGCGCCGATCAGCTCGACGTTGTACTTTGTCAGCACACCGTTCTTATCCAGCGCGATGGCGGCGTTCAACGCGGTCTGGCCACCGAGGGTGGGCAGGATGGCGTCGGGGCGCTCCTTGGCGATGATCTTCTCGATGACCTCGGGGGTGATCGGCTCAACGTAGGTGGCGTCGGCGAACTCGGGATCGGTCATGATGGTGGCCGGGTTGGAGTTGACCAGGATGACCCGCAGGCCCTCCTCCTTCAGAACACGCAGCGCCTGGGTGCCGGAGTAATCAAACTCGGCAGCCTGGCCAATCACGATCGGGCCGGAGCCAATGACCAAAACTGATTTGAGATCTTCCCTCTTTGGCATTACTTGTTTTCCTGGCTCTGTGCGGTCTTGCTAGCGGTCATAAGAGTGATGAACCTGTCGAACAGGTAGGCGGCGTCGTGCGGGCCGGCCGCGGCTTCGGGGTGGTACTGCACCGAGAAGGCGGGGATGTCCAGGCAGGAGAGGCCTTCAACAACCTGATCGTTGAGGCTGATGTGGCTGACCTCAACGCGGCCGAAGCGCTCTTCGGGGGCCTGGGTGGGTCCATCTAGCGGGGCATCAACGGCGAAGCCGTGGTTCTGGCTGGTGATTTCCACCTTGCCGGTGCTGCGGTCCATGACGGGCTGGTTGATGCCGCGGTGGCCGTAACGCAGCTTGTAGGTGCCGTAGCCCAGGGCGCGGCCCAGGATCTGGTTGCCGAAGCAGATGCCAAAGTACGGCACGCCAGCGTCCAGGAAGCTGCGGACGAAAGTCACCTGGCGGTCGGCCGTGGCGGGGTCACCGGGGCCGTTGGAGATGAAGACGCCATCGGGGTTCAGCGCGGAGGCTTCTTCGAAGGTGGTGGCTGCCGGCAACACGTGCACACGCACGCCACGCTCGGCGAAGCGGGTGGGCGTCATGGCCTTGATGCCAAGGTCCAGGGCTGCGATGGTGAACAGCGGCTCACCCTCCCAGCCGTGAGCGGAAGGCTCGACGACGTATGCCTCGTCGACGCTGACCTCTTCAGCCAGGCGCAGACCTGCCATGGACGGCTGTGCCAAAACCTGGGCCAGCAGCTCGGCTTCTGGAGCGGATGCGTCGGCGCCGGAGAAGATGCCGGCCTTCATGGCGCCACGCTCGCGCAGGTGGCGGGTGATGGCACGGGTGTCCACACCCTGGATGCCAACGATCCCCTGGTTGGTGAGCTCGTCGTCGAGCGTTCCCTCGCTGCGCCAGTTTGACGGGCGGCGGGCGGCGTCGCGAACAACGTAACCGGCAGCCCAGATCCGAGTGGACTCATTGTCTGCCTTGTTCACACCGGTGTTGCCGATGTGCGGTGCCGTCTGAACAATCAACTGACGGGCGTAGGAAGGATCCGTCAAGGTTTCCTGGTAACCGGTCATGCCGGTGGTGAAGACTGCCTCGCCCAGGGCCGTGCCCTGCGCTCCGTAGCTGGTGCCACGGAAAGTGCGGCCGTCTTCCAAGACCAAAAGTGCCTGTGCAGGCATAGTTGCATCACTCATTCTCAATTGTTCTTTCCGTTGCTATGTGTGTCGCTGTCATTAGGCGGCAATGCCTGCGATCCCTGCAGTTCCTGCAATGCGAGTATTAATGGACGCTTGGCGCCTGCCTCGGTGGTCCGGAATCCGGTGTCCACCGCAGCGTTTGCTAGTTGCCAGCTGATAACAACCAGCCCATCCTTCTCTACAAATTTACCGGCCATTCCGGCTTTGGTATCCACTTCGATGAGCGCGTCTTGGGCGATGAAGAGGTTTTGGCCACCTTTTCGCTCAATCACCACACCCTCAGGGTGTACGTGGACAACAGCCGGGGTGCGGATTCCCAGGCTTTGGACGGCCACTCGATCAAGCCAATCGCCGGCCGAGGTGGTGACCACGTATTGGCCCGGAACGCTGATGATGGCCTCAGCAAGATCATCGGGCACTTCTGGCAGGTGTGCCAGCGTGCCTTGACGCTTGAGCTTGTTCCGCCATCCCCAGGCCATCAGCCCGAAGATGATCAGCATCGGTAAGCCTGCGGAGATGACGATGAGTGCTTCCTTGCTCACTGCTGTGTCACCGCCCGGTAAGGGGTGTTCAGCTTGCCATCCAAAACGGTGGGGTGGCCGTGGAAGAACGTGGCAACAACCTTGCCGGGCAAGACCAGCCCGGCAAACGGTGAGTTGCGGCCCTTGGTGGCCATGGCGTACGGGTCAACGTTCCAGCGCGCGGCAGGGTCAACCAGGACAATGTTTGCCGGCTCCCCTACTTCCAGCGGACGGCCCTGATCAGCCACTTGGCCAATCTGGGCCGGGGTGGTGGAGGTGACGCGAGCAAAGTCGGCCCACGTCATCAAGCCGGTTTCAATCATGGTTTCCTGCACTACCGACAGGGCCGTTTCCAGTCCTGTCATGCCCATAGCCGCAGCAGCCCATTCGCATTCCTTGGCTTCGCTGGGGTGCGGGGCGTGGTCGGTGCCCACAATGTCAATGGTGCCGTCGGCAAGAGCCGCACGCAGGGCGTGCACGTCCGCGTCGGCGCGCAGCGGTGGGTTGACCTTGTAGACCGGGTTGTAGCTGCGAACCAGTTCTTCAGTCAGCAGCAAGTGGTGCGGAGTGACCTCGGCCGTGACGGAAATGCCGCGTTCCTTGGCCCAGCGGATGATCTCCACGGAACCGGCAGTGGACACGTGGCAGACGTGCAGGCGTGAGCCCACATGCTGGGCCAATAGCACGTCGCGGGCAATGATGGACTCTTCGGCCACGGCCGGCCAGCCTGTCAGGCCCAGGTCTGCCGAGACCACGCCTTCGTTCATCTGGGCGCCTTCGGTGAGGCGAGGTTCCTGCGCATGCTGGGCGATCACGCCGTCGAACGCCTTGACGTATTCCAGGGCGCGGCGCATCAGGACGGGGTCACTGACGCAGATGCCATCGTCGGAGAAGACCCGGACGCGGGCGCGGGAATCTGCCATGGCGCCCAGTTCGGCCAGCTGGGTGCCGGCCAAGCCTACTGTCACGGCGCCAACGGGGCGTACGTCAACCCAGCCGGATTCGCGGCCCAGGGTGTGAACCTGCTCCACCACACCGGCGGTGTCGGCCACCGGTGAGCTGTTGGCCATGGCGTGGACTGCGGTGAAGCCGCCCAAGGCTGCAGCGCGGGTACCGGTTTCAACGGTTTCGGCATCCTCGCGGCCGGGCTCGCGCAAGTGAGTGTGCAGATCAACCATGCCGGGCAGGGCTACCAGCGCGCTGGCGTCGATCACGGTGGCATCGCCCACGACATCGGTGGTGAGGTTCTCCCCCAGGGCGGCAATTACGCCGTCGCGCACCAAAATGTCCGTTGTCTCTTGGCCCAACAACGACGCTGAACGAATCAAGTAACTTACGGCAGTCATGAAGGGTCCTTTACTGAAGGCAGGGTTGAGGGAACGGCGAGTTGAGCGGGAGTTTCGCGCATTTCCCCGGAAAGCAGGAGGTACAAGGCAGCCATGCGCACCGAGACACCGTTACGGACCTGGGCCAGCACGGTGGATCGGGGTGAATCGGCGGCGGCGGAGGAAATCTCCAGACCGCGGTTCATGGGGCCGGGGTGCATGATGATGGTGTCCTTGAGGTTAAGGGCATCCAGCTTGGCGAGGCGGGCGTCGTCGAACCCCCAGCGGCGGGCGTACTCGCGCGTTGAGGGGAAGAATGACGCGTTCATGCGCTCGGCCTGAACGCGCAGCATCATGACAGCGTCAACCCCGGTTTCCAGCGCGGCGTCAAGGTCATAGCTAACCTCGCACGGCCAATGCTCGACGCCGACAGGCAGCAAGGTGGGCGGAGCCACCAAGGTCACGTGGGCACCAAGGGTACGCAACAGCCAGACGTTGGATCGGGCCACGCGAGAGTGCAGCACGTCCCCCACGATCAGCACGCGCATACCGGCTAGATCGGCGCCCACCGAGGCGGTGCCTTGAATCTTTGACCAGTGGGCGCGCATGGTGAACGCGTCCAGCAGCGCCTGGGTGGGGTGGGCGTGAGTGCCATCGCCGGCGTTGATGACGGCTGCATCAATCCAGCCGGAGTTGGCCAACTGCGCGGGGGCGCCGGAGGCCCAATGCCTGATGACCACCGCGTCGGCGCTCATGGCTTCTAGTGTCTGGGCGGTGTCCTTGAGCGATTCACCCTTGGATACCGAGGAGCCCTTGGCGCTGAAATTGATGACATCTGCGGAGAGACGCTTGGCAGCGGCCTCGAAGGAGATGCGCGTTCGGGTGGAGTCTTCAAAGAAGAGGTTCACCACTGTCCGGCCGCGCAGGGCCGGGAGCTTCTTGATTTCACGTTCGCCAACGGCGCTCATTTCCTGAGCGGTATCCAGGATTTGAATGGCGTTTTCGAGGCTCAGACTTTCGGTATCAAGGAGGTGCCTCATGCGCCAGCCTCAATCACAACTTCATCGTTAGCAGCAATCCCGCCATCGATTTCGACGAGGTGCACGCGCACTTTTTCGCTTGAGGAGGTGGGCAGGTTCTTGCCTACGTGGTCTGCGCGGATGGGCAGTTCGCGGTGGCCGCGGTCAACCAGAACGGCTAGGCGCACAGCGCGGGGACGGCCTAGATCCACCAAGGCATCCAGTGCGGCCCGGATGGTGCGTCCGGAATACAGCACGTCATCGACCAGCACAATGGTTTTCCCATCGATGCCTGAGACGGGCAATTGCGTGCGTTGGGGAGCTCGTGTGGGCTGCTGGGCCAGATCGTCACGGAACATGGTGACATCGAGTTGGCCAACAATGGTGGCTGGATCCACTGTGGGATCGGTGGCGGCCAATTTGACGGCCAAGCGCTGAGCGAGCGGGAAGCCGCGTCGGGGAATGCCAAGGAGCAGCAGGTCCGACAAGCCTTTATTGGCTTCCAGAATTTCATAGGCGATACGAGTCAGCGCCCGTTCAATGTCCGCGGCGCTTAGCACTACACGGGACACAGTTACAGGAGCAGAGTTTTGCTGACTGCCCTGCGATGCTGCAGAGGAAGTAGTCATTCTCGCGTCCCCTTTCCCCGCCTCACAGGACGGAATTAAAAGGTTGGTTGCGTACACCTCAAACTACCACAGCGCCCGCATCCTCCCGCGTCTGCGCGCATGGCTGGCTGGCCGATCACTGGCACGTGTCGGACCGGGTAGGACCGGTAAGAGGCTGTTGCGCGCGGCATCTTTGAGCAGGCCAGCTATGGCCCTACGCTTGAGAGCATGAGTGAACCCGGCCACTGGCAAACCCCCGCAGCAGGGGCACCACAGCAGCAACCGCACTATGCCCAAGCACCCCTGCCCCACGTTGCAGCCCCGGGGACTGCCTTGAGTTACGCGCCCGACTATTGGGTGCACCCAGCCCCCGGCCCGGCAAAAAGGAAAACCCGCGGCACGGCCGTGAAGGTGACCAACATCATCTTGCTCTGTGTCCTTGCTTTGGTCACACTGGTGACCTTAGCGTTCTTCGCCATTTCCATTGGTGCCAACGTCTTTTTGATCTGTGGGGCGCTGGCCCTGATTCCGTTGGCCATTTGCATTGCCACGCTGATGTGGATTGACAGGTGGGAACCGGAACCCAAGACGGCGTTGCTCTTTGGATTCTGCTGGGGCGCCGGAATGGCTGTCATCACCACACTGGTCATTGGCAGCTGGGTGCAACCGCTACTCATGACCACGAACCCCACGGCCGACGCCGACATGGTGGGTGCCGTTATCCAGGCACCACTCGTGGAGGAATTGTGCAAGGGAGCAGGAGTGCTGCTGCTGTTCTTCCTGCGCCGGCGCACCTTTGACGGACCCATTGACGGTGTGGTCTATGCGGGCATGATTGCCGCAGGTTTCGCATTCACAGAAAACATCCTCTACTTTGGCCAGGCGCTCTCCGAGTCCGACGGAGCTGTGGGCGGATTGGTAGGCATCTTCATCATGCGCGGGCTGATGTCCCCCTTTGCCCACGTCATGTTCACCGCAACACTGGGTGTCTGCGTGGGCTATGCGGCCCGCAACGGTGGCACGTTAATGGTCTTGGGCGCCTGGGTTGTGGGCTTGGTTCCCGCCATGCTGCTGCACGGACTGTGGAATGGCACTGCTTTTCTGGGTGGAAACTTCTTCGTCGCCTATGTGGTACTGCAAGTGCCCCTGTTCATCCTGAGCATTGTCGGCATCATTTTGCTGCGTCGCTCGGAGGCGAAACTGACACGCAAACGGCTGTCCGAGTACGTCCCGTCCGGCTGGTTCACCCAAGAAGAAGTGCCGATGCTCGCTACGGGTTCGGGCCGTCGTCGTGCCTTGATATGGTCCAAAACCTTTGCGGCCGGACCCATCATGAAGGAATTCATCCGCTTGGCCACGCGACTGGCCTTCACCCGGCAGCGACTCCTGGTCGATGCCCGAGGCGGGGCTGGCAGCACCGCAGCCAATCGGTTCAGAGCCGGCCAGGAGTTAGAGATGGCGCTGTTGAACAAGATCACAGGCGTCCGCACAGAGCTGTTGGGTCGCCATGCGCACGCCGTGTGGCAGTCACAGAACGTGCAGGCTCAGCAAATACAGGCGCAACAGCTGCAGGCGCAGAACAACTGGCAGCAGCCCCGCTAACGGCGCAGCCGGGTGAGTTTCCCTTTCGGAACAGCCGTTTTAAACACAATGACCCGCAGCCTCAGGCTGCGGGTCATTGTACTGAAGTGCTAAGTGCTAAGCCAAGAGTGTCGGCTTGATCTGCTGCAGGCGACCCAGCAGACCGTTGATGAACTGAGGCGATTCATCTGTTGAGAGAACCTTGGCCAGTTCAACGGCTTCGCTCACGGCAACTCCGTCGGGGACGTCGTCGTTGTAGAGCAGTTCCCAGGTGCCAATGCGCAGGATACTCCTGTCCACGGCCGGCATACGCTCAAGCGTCCAGCCCTGAGAGTAGGTCTGCAGGAATTCGTCAATGTTCTCAGCCATTGCCGTCACACCTTCGACCACTTCAACCGTGTAGAGGTTGATGATCTGATCGGCGATTTCACGCCGTGCCGTCAAGGCAGACATGGCGCTAACTTCACGCTGCTCGGCCTCGAACAAGATGTCCAAGGCGCGGCGACGCGCCTTGGAACGTGCCGAATTCGGTTTGCCCGAGGGATTGTTGTCTTTAGTGCTTGCCACTACTCGCTGACACGTCCCAAGTAGCTGCCGTCGCGAGTGTCAACCTTGACCAGGGTGTTGTTGTCAACGAACAACGGAACCTGGATCTCGAAGCCGGTCTCAACGGTTGCGGGCTTGGTGCCAGCGGAGGAGCGGTCGCCCTGCAGGCCAGGCTCGGTGTACGTGATGCGCAACTGAACCGACGGCGGCAGCTCAATGTACAGCGGGTTGCCTTCGTGCAATGCAATGGTCACATTCAGGTTTTCCAACATGAAGTTGGTGGCGTCACCAATGGTCTTCGCCGACACAGTGATCTGGTCGTAGTTGTCATTGTCCATGAATACGTAGTCTTCGCCGTCCTGGTACAGGTACTGGAAGTCAGAGCGATCAACAGTGGCGGTTTCAATCTTCAAGCCAGCGTTGAAGGTCTTATCGACTACCTTGCCGGAGAGAATATTGCGCATCTTGGTGCGAACGAATGCGCCACCCTTGCCCGGCTTGACGTGCTGGAACTCAATGACGTTCCACAATTGGCCCTCAAGCTTGAGAACGGTTCCGTTCTTAATGTCGTTAGTCGTTGCCACAGTTGCCTCTTAGCGTATAAGTATTATCAAAAATCCATTGTCAATACTACCGCATGCCAAGACTCCGCGCCGCATGATTCCGCCCACTATGACAAGTACGACGCCGGCCTGCCGCCAGTGAGGTGATGCAGCGTTCGCAAATAATGCCCAAAAGGTGATGCAGCGTCGCCGGAAAAACCCCAAAAGGTGATGCAGCGTTGTCGGGCTTAGGCGCGTTCGGCCTGGTCCAGTGCCCGCTTGAGGGAGACGGTGGCTGAGTAAATGGCCGAGGCGTCGGATCCCGAGGCTACCCGCAGCTCCAACGCGGTGGCGAACGTCTTGGCAGCCGTTTCAAATGCGCCGCTGGAAAAATGTACCTTGCCCAGTTGCTGGAAAACCCACGGTTCCATGGGCGTGCCAGCAACTTCGGGCAGCAGGGCGCGGAGGATCCGCTCGGCCCTGTCGTAGTGTTTGCTGGCGCGCAGAATCTCGGCATCAAGAACTTGCAGGCGCAAGGAGCCCGGGTCACCTAGGCGTGCGTCGGCGGCCGCATCGGCAGCCTCAGCAATCAGCCCTCGGGCCAGCAGGACAAAGACCGTATCCGCGGCGTCATTGGATTCGTTCAGGGCCTGCGTGCACGCTTCTTCGTCCACCACCTCGGGCATCAACGTCATGGGGTTGACGGCTGTGCCCGGGAATCCGGCGGAGGGCCAATCTTTCAATCCCATGTCAGGACGCTATTTCTTGGTAGGCGGCAAAGAGCAGGGATTGGTCGGGAACATCGAGGATGCCGGGGCGGCCAATGCCATCGAGCACCACAAAGCGCAGCAGATCGCCACGGGATTTCTTATCGCGCTTCATGCCATCTAGCAGTGCCTGCCAGCGGTCGCGCCGGTAGCTCAGGGGCAGACCCAGCAAGTCAAGGATGGTGCGGTGCCGGTCAGCATCCTCATCGCTGAGGCGACCAACGCTGCGGGCCAGTTCGGCGGCAAACATCATGCCAACAGCAACAGCGGCACCATGACGCCAGGAATACCGTTCCGTGAGCTCAATGGCATGCCCCAAGGTGTGCCCATAGTTCAAGATTTCCCGCAGGCCGGTTTCCTTCAGGTCCTCGGAGACCACCTTCGCCTTGACGCTGATGGAGCGCTCAATGAGTTCCCGAAGTACGTCGGAGCGCGGGTCCGTTACAGCCTCCGGGTTGGCTTCGACCAGATCGAGGATGGCGGGGTCCGCAATGAAACCGCACTTGACCACCTCAGCCATGCCGGAGATGAGTTCGTTGCGCGGCAGCGTGTCCAGCGTGTCCAGATCGACCAGAACACCTGCCGGCGGGTAGAACGTGCCTACAAGGTTCTTGCCCTCGGCGGTATTGATACCGTTCTTGCCACCCACGGCGGCGTCCACCATGCCCAGCAGTGAGGTGGGCATGGTCACGAGCTTGACCCCGCGCAGCCACGTTGCTGCCACGAAACCGGCGACGTCGGTCACGGCGCCACCGCCCACAGCCACCACGGCGTCGGAACGGGTGAAATCATTCTTACCCAGCACTTCCCAGCAGAAGGAAGCCACCTGAATGTGCTTACCCTCTTCGGCATCGGGGATCTCAGCAGTGAGGGCTGTGAAGCCTGCGGCCTCCAGCTCGTCACGTACGGCGTCACCTGTCATGCGCAGCGCACGGGGATGGATCACCAAAACCTTTTTGACCCGCTCCCCCAGGAGCCCCGGAAGGTGGGCCAGCAGTCCACGGCCCACTACGACGTCGTAGTTGTCCTGCGGCAAGACGCCGGTGACCTTGATGACTGTGTTCGGTGCTGCGGGAGTGTTCTGAATATTCACGGTTTAAGAATTCTCTTTCCTTGATTCTGTTTCCAGCAGGTGGATCAGCCGCTCAACAAGCTGCGGCACATTGGAGTTGCCAACATCAAGAGTGATGTCGGCCAGCCTGGCGTACACGGGGCCGCGGACGGCCGCGAGGCGTTCCCACGTAGCGACGGGATCCGCCGCCAAGAGGGGCCGGCCGGTATTGCGGGTAATGCGCTCCCGGACGGTGTCCAGTTCTGCGCGCAGGAAAACTACAGTGGTGCGAGCCAGCAGCTGTTGGGTGCCCGAGTCCAGCACGGCGCCGCCGCCCAAGGACAGGACTACGGGTGCCGGGGCCGGTGCGTCCAGGACATCGGCGATGGCCTTGGCTTCCAGCTGGCGGAAATGATGCTCACCCTTGGCGGCAAAAATCCGCGGAATGGGCCCATGTTTGGCCACAATCTTGTGATCGGAGTCCACAAAGCTCAGGCCCAACACACGGGCCAGTTCGGCACCAATAACCGACTTGCCCACAGCCATGGGCCCAATCATGACGATGGGCCGTTGGGGCGTAAAGTCCGGCACCCCAACCGGATCCCGGCCCCTAATCATCAGTGGCCTTGAGTATCCAGATTGGCAGGAATGGCTGCCAGGTAGCTGTCCATGTTCCGTTTGGTCTCCGTGATGGAGTCTCCGCCAAACTTCTCAACGAGGGCTTCGGCCAGCACCAGTGCTGTCATGGCTTCAGCCACCACGCCGGCCGCAGGAACAGCACAGACGTCAGAGCGCTGGTGGTGCGCCTTGGCGGGTTCACCCGTGGCCACGTCAATGGTCTTTAGGGCGCGCGGGACGGTGGCGATGGGCTTCATGGCAGCACGGACTCGCAAGACGTCGCCAATGCTCATGCCACCCTCAATGCCGCCTGCGCGGTTAGAGGTGCGGATGATGCGCCCAGACTCATCGCGGACAATTTCATCGTGTGCGGCCGAACCGCGGCGGGCTGCCGTAGCAAAGCCGTCGCCCACTTCAACACCCTTGATGGCCTGGATACCCATGAGGGCACCGGCCAAGCGGGAGTCCAGACGGCGATCCCAATGCACGTAGCTGCCCAGTCCGGGAGGCAAATTGTAGGCCAAGACTTCAACCACGCCGCCGAGCGTTTCACCCTGCTTCTGCGCGGTATCTACCTCTTCAACCATGGCCGCAGAGGTGGCTGCGTCAAAGCAGCGCAGCGGATCAGCATCCAGGGCAGCAACATCGGCAAGGACCGGCAGCGCCGCGGTTTCCGGTGAGGCTACGCCGGCAATCTGCACGGTGTGGCTGACCAACTCCACACCAACGGCGGCCAGCATTTGTGCAGCAACCGCGCCAAGAGCTACTCGGGTGGCGGTTTCGCGAGCACTGGCACGTTCCAGGACGGGGCGGGCCTCATCAAAGGCGTACTTCTGCATGCCGGTGAAATCAGCGTGGCCGGGGCGCGGGCGCGTCAACGGGGCATTGCGTGCCTGGCCTTCAAGCTCAGCGGCATCCACGGGGTCAGCAGACATGATCGCTTCCCACTTGGGCCACTCGGAGTTGGCGATCTGGATGGCGACGGGGCCACCCTGAGTCAGGCCGTGGCGGACGCCACCCAAAATGGTGACCACGTCCTGCTCAAACTTCATGCGGGCACCGCGACCATAGCCTAGCCGACGGCGCGCAAGGGCGTCCCGGATGTGGGCGCTCGTGAGCTCCACGCCTGCGGGGACGCCTTCAATAATTCCAACAAGAGCCGGGCCATGTGATTCTCCGGCGGTCAACCAACGCAACATACTCTCTATCCTGCCATGTTCTGTTCATGGGAATCGCGCCTGTGCACGCCAATTGCGTCGCACATCACATTGATGACGTCCCCGACTTGCGCTGTGTCCAGTTCGCCGAACCCTCCGGCCACTGAAAACAGCTTGACTTGTTCAACACCTTGATACAAAAGCATTTCGATGCCGGCCACAACAGTTCCACCGGCTCCCTCCCAGGCCTGACCCAAGGCGCTGGGCCACGGATCATAGGCCACATCCAGCAACAGCGCGCCCGCTACGGCTTCTCCGGCGGTCGCGAATTCCGCCGCGAGCCCATCCGCTCCGCGTGGCGGCAGCGTGGAGATCACAACGTCATAGCCGGCAAGTTTTGCTGCTGCACCGTCAAAAGATTCAAGCACGACGGCGGCACCGAGAGTCGCCGCCACCTCGAGAATCCCTGCGGCCTTGGCAAAGTTACGGACAAACACCGTGATCTCCACCGCGTGAAGATGCGCCAGTGCGGCAATAGCTGACACTGCTGTGCCACCGCCACCCAAGATGGCTGCCCGGGGCCGCTCCCCCAGCCCTGCATGGCGCAGAGAGTTAAAGATCCCAGCCACGTCGGTGTTGTCCCCCAAAAGGTGCGAATGTCCGGCGTCGTCAGTGGTGATCACAATGGTGTTCACGGCCCCCAAAGCCGCCGCCACGGGCGTTAGGGTGTCCATGAGATCCACTGCCGCATTCTTCAGCGGCATGGTCACGGACAGCCCGTACCAAGTGCCGTCGGTGCGCACCTGATCCAGAAAAGCCGCCAACTGGGGCACCTGCAGATCGTAGGCCGTATAGGCGAATGGTGCACCCAGCACGGTGTACGCGGCGTTATGCATGGCCGGCGACTGCGAGTGTCCAATCGGGTGGCCAAGAACCGCTCCCTGACGAATGTCGGGCAGCGGTTCTTGCTGGGGAAGAAAGCGCACTTAGTCGCACGCCCCCGGGTTGTCATCGCACCAGGCAACGTACTTGGCGACGTTGACTTGGTGTTCGGCAAAGGTAGCCGCGTACAGCGTCTCGCCGGTCTTGAGGTTCACTGTCACCCAGAAGTAGTACGGGTTCTTTTCCGGGTGGGCAGCAGCAATAATGGCCTTGACGGCCGGCGAGCCAATGGGCCCCACAGGAAGCCCCGGGTTAGCGAAGGTGTTGTACAGATTAGACGCATCGGCCTTCTGAGCGGCGGTGATGTTGTAGGTTTTCAACCCCAACCCGTAGGCGACGGTTGCATCGGATTCCAAGCGCCCCCCGGTTTCACCGTTGGGATTGTTGATGCGGTTTTCAATGGCACCGGAAATCTTGGCGTAGTTTGCCTCATTGCCTTCAAACTCAATGATGCTGGCAACCGTCAGGATGCGGAACTGCTCCACGGGGTCGGTGACACCGGTTTCGGTGAGCGCTTTCATGGTGTTCCCGACCATTTCGCTCAGGATTTCTTTGGCATCGTATTCCAGCGGGAAACGGTACTCCCCCGGAGCCAGGTAGCCTTCCAGGTCTTTAGCCTTGGCAGGGAGCCCGAACAGTGCCGGCTGGTTGGCCAGTTTAGTGAACTCGGCCACGGGAATCCCGGTGCTCTTGGCTAGTTCCGCCATGACTTCGTTGATGCGCAGGTTCTGCGGCACGGCTGCATAGTGGACCTTGGAATCACTGACAGCCAGCAAGACGGCGACGGCGTCAGAGGCCTTCATTTGATTCTTCATGGTGAAGTCGCCTGGCTGCAAGGAACCCGAGCCATCCGCGGCGCTGAGCGCGTCAAGGAAGGACTGCTCACTGGCTACCACGTCGTTGGCTTTGAGATCGCTGGCTACGGTGCGTCCGGTGGCACCTTCCGGCACCACAATCTTCACCGTTCCCGTGCCTGGGCCCGGATAATCGGGCACAGTGAAGCCGCCCAGCATGGGCTTAACGGCTTGGACGGCAAAGAACACCACAGCACCAAACAGGACCAAGATGACCAAGAAGACAGCCGTGCGACGGCGCTTACGAACCCGTTTGGAGACCCTGCTGTTGCGGCGCGAGGGCAGAGCGGCTGCTTCGGCTTCTGCGTGCTCAGCTTCTACGTGCTCTGCCTCGACATGTTCGAAGGACGGGTGTTGCCCATGCTCTTCGTAGTGTTCATAATCTGAATGACCGGTGTAGGCCGTGTCTTCGCTGCCGTCGGGCCAGTACGTTTCGCCAGCGGCTTGCTCGTCGTCGTACTGCGCGGGCTGTCCGGGCTGCTGACCGTACTGCGCATCGGAGCTGCGGCGCCCTGACCGGTCGCGGAAAAGATCACTCATGGCGCCTCATGCGTGTCGACGGGCGCATTACTAGAGCTGATAATGGTTAATCCCTCTTCGTCTTCAGGTGAATCGGCAGTCCCCACAACGCCTGATTTGACTGCGCGCACGAGCTCCCCGACATCGGAATTGCGCGCCTTTTGCATATCTAAGGCATGCTGCAAGATTTCAACGGCCGCCACTTGATCTACTACTTTACGGTGTTCCCTGCTGTCCAGACCAGCTTGGCGCAGCGCTTGATGGGCACTGACAGTGGTCAAGCGCTCGTCCACAAGCCGCACCGGGACATGCTGACCCGCGGCCGCCAGCATATTTGCAAGATGCTGGGCATAGCCGCGAGCCATCTGCGCCGAAGCCTTTTCCTCACCCTTCATGGTGCGGGGCAGGCCCACAAAGATTTGCTGTGCACCGCGGGTGGTGGCCTCTTTGACCACCACTTTGATGTCACTATTCTTCTTTGTGTCCCGGCTCAGGGTCTTCACGGGTGTGGCCAGAATTCCGTCGGGGTCACAGCTTGCCAACCCCACCCGAACCATGCCTACATCCACACCAAGTTTGACCCCTTGCGGGTAATTCGTTTCCGTCACAAAAACCCTAGGCTCGGTTCTTCACGGCATCGCTGACGGCAGCCAGTGCGGCGCCGATAGCGTTGACGTCCTGGCCGCCACCCTGAGCCATGTCCGGCTTTCCGCCGCCGCCACCGCCCAAGATGCCTGAGGCCAGCTTGACCAGGTTGCCGGCCTTGACGCCTGCCTCGCGGGCGGCCTCATTGGTAACTACCAAGATGATGGGGCGGCCATTGCTGGCACCTGCCACGGCAATGGTCGACGGCGCTGAGCCGAGACGATCGCGCAGGTCAAGTGCCAGCCCGCGCAGATCATCAGCACTGCTGACGTCACCGGCGTCGTGAGCAATCACCCGAATTCCGTTGGCATCAACAGCGGAGCCCACCAGTGTGGCTGCGGCGGCGCTGAGCTGCTCCTTGCGGAGCTGCTCCAACTGCTTTTCCGCATTCTTGAGCTTCAATAGGGTTGCGGAGACGCGTTCCGCCAGCAAATTGGAGGGAACCTTGAGCATGTCGGTCAGCGAGCTGACCAAGGCGCGCTCGGCGGCCAAATGGCGGAAGGAATCAAGACCAACAAAAGCCTCAACACGGCGGTTTCCGGAACCAACTGACTGCTCACCCAACAGGGTCAGGGAGCCGATGCGAGAGGTGCTATCCACGTGGGTACCACCACACAGCTCACGGGACCAGGCGCCGTCGATCTCTACAACGCGCACCTCGGAACCGTAGTTCTCGCCGAACAGTGCCATTGCGCCTAGGGCCTTGGCGGCGTCCAGGTCCATGACCTTGGTGTCCACGCGGTAGTTGTTGCGGATGGCGACGTTGGCCACTTCTTCAATTTCCGAGCGGGTTGCAGTGCTCAGACCTTCACCCCAGGCAAAGTCAAAGCGCAGGTAGCCGGCCTTGTTGTAGGAGCCACGCTGGGTGGCTTCCGGGCCGAGGATCTGGTGCAGGGCGGCGTGCACAATGTGCGTACCGGTGTGCGCCTGTTCGGCGGCGTGGCGGCGTTCCCGGTCCACGGCGGCACGCACCAAAGCGTCCGCTGGCAGTTCGCCTTCGCGCACAATGGCCTTGTGGACGCTCAGGCCCTTGATGGGCTTCTGGACATCCAGCACCTCGACGACGAAGCCGTCACCTGTGATGAGGCCGGTATCGGCACTCTGGCCACCTGCTTCAGCGTAGAACGGGGTGGCGTCCAGAACCAGGGAGATTTCATCGCCGGTTGAGGCGTGCTGCACCGAGACCCCGTTAGCCAGGATGGAGCGCACACGGCCCTCCCCTTCCAGCTCGGTGTAACCGGTGAAGACCGTCTCGCCCTGAGCCAGCAGCTCGTGGAAGACGGAAAGGTCGGCGTGGCCGCTCTTCTTGGACTTGGCATCCTTCTGGGCACGCTGGCGCTGCTCGAGCATCAGGGCACGGAATCCGGCCTCATCAACGGCCAGGCCAGCTTCGCCAGCCATTTCCAGGGTCAGATCGATTGGGAAACCGTAGGTGTCATGCAAGGCGAACGCCTCAGTGGCAGAGAGGTTGCTGTTGGCAGCCTTGGATTCCTTGACGGCTTCTTCCAAACGGGCGGTGCCGCTGGCGATGGTGCGCAGGAAGGATTTCTCTTCGGCGTAGGCGATACGTGAGATCCGGGCGAAGTCGGTCTCAACCTCGGGGTAGGCGCCCTTCATTGCGTCACGGGACACCGGCAGCAGTTCCGGCAACACAGCTGTTTCCACACCGAGGAGACGCATGGAGCGCACGGCACGGCGAATCAGTCGGCGCAGCACGTATCCGCGGCCCTCGTTGGAGGGGGTGACGCCGTCGGAAATCAACATCAAGGCTGAACGGATATGGTCGGCAACAACGCGCATGCGGACATCGTCAGTGTGGTGCGGATCGGCCGGGTCCTCGGTGGAGGTGTACTCCTTGCCGGACAGCTCTGCAGCCTTGTCCAGGACGGGGCGGACCTGATCGGTTTCATACATGTTCTCCACGCCTTGGAGAATCATGGCCAAGCGCTCCAGGCCCAGGCCCGTGTCAATGTTCTTGTTGGGCAGCTCCCCTACCACGTCAAAATCAACCTTGGAGGTGACATTGTCAATCTGGTACTGCATGAACACGAGGTTCCAGATTTCAATGTAACGGGTTTCGTCGGCGATGGGGCCGCCCTCAACACCGTACTCGGCGCCGCGGTCATAGAAGATCTCCGAGCACGGGCCGGCCGGGCCGGGCTGGCCCGTGGACCAGTAGTTGTCTTCCTTACCAATGCGCTGGATGCGCTCCTCGGGGAAGCCCACCTTATCGCGCCAGATTTCCAGGGCCTCGTCGTCTTCCTCGTACACCGTGACCCACAGCCGATCGGCTGGGAGGCCGAAGCCGCCGTCGGCGATTGAGCTGGTCAGCAGTTCCCAGGCGTAGGGAATGGCGGTTTCCTTGAAGTAATCGCCAAAGGAGAAGTTGCCGCACATCTGGAAGAAGGTGCCGTGCCGGACCGTCTTGCCCACTTCTTCAATGTCGCCGGTGCGGATGCACTTTTGCACGCTGGTGGCGCGCTTGAACGGCGGCACCTCGCGGGCTGTCAGGTATGGAATGAAGGGAACCATGCCAGCCACTGTGAAGAGCAGTGACGGGTCGGAGGACACCAGTGAGGCCGAGGGCACGGGGGTGTGTGACTTGCTGGCGAAAAAATCTACCCAGCGGCGTGCAATGTCGTGCGATTTCATTAGCCTGGTGGCTCCTTCATAGTTCTATCGGGCAAAAGCTTTATCGGGCAAAAGGCTTGGATGCGCTGGCGGTGGACGCGCAGCGCGGGTGGCCGGGCAGCGCCCGGCCGGCGGTTGATCAGCGGCGGGTGGTGGCGGCGGGATCCGTGTCCACACCCAGGGCAATCCGCAAGTCACTTTCGCGTTGGTTCATGTTCTCACGGAGAGCGTCGGCGAAGTCGTGAACGGCATCGCTCATTTGGCCTACTGCACGGTTGAGTCCTGCCGGTCCCAGCGCGCCCTTGGCGGCGGTGATTTTTCGGGCTGCGATAACGCCAACTGTGATGCCGACGCCGAGCCAAAAGATTTTCTTCATGGTTTTTATCCTTGGAAAGTGCTTGGCTTAGCGGCTGCGCCGTGCGCGTGTTGGTTTTCCGCGGCCGGCAAAGGCTTGGCGGACGCCGTAGGAAAATGCGGCAACCTTGATCAGCGGTGAGCCAATGGTGGCGGCCACGAGAGCGGAGAGTGCCGAAATGTTGGCTGTGGCATCGGAGACGTTATTGGAAATTCCATCCACCTTGCCCAGTTGGGTATTGGTGGTGGCCACCGTTGCGGTGACCTCATCAATGAGCGGCGTGGTACCGTCACCAATTTGTTTGATGGTCACGCGAATCTCGTCAAACACCTTGCCCAGTTTGAGGATGGGCACGGCCAGTAGAGCCACTAAAACGGCAAAAACTCCTGCCGCGATCAGTCCTGCAATGTCGCCACCGCTCATATGCGTGTCGCCTCAATTCGTTAACTCGTCTGTGACTCGTTTGGCCAATGTGTTCGCAGCCGGGGCTGCGAAACAACATCTTTCCCCAAAGTACCTTAGTCCAAAAGTGGGCTTGGGTGGGTACAAAACAGCCCGCGGCGGAAGCCACGGGCTGTTTTGTGTTTCAAGCTGCGAATGAATCGAGCTCTACTCAATGCTAAGAAGATTTAGCGTGAGTAGAATTCAACAACCAGCTGCTCTTCACAGGTTACGGGAACCTCGGCGCGCTTGGGGCGGCGAACCAGGCGAGCCTGCAGGCTCTCCAGCTTCACGTCCAAGTAAGCCGGGACGGCGGGGAGCACGTCGCGGTGGGCGCCGGCTGCAGCAAGCTGCAACGGAACCATGGTCTGGCTGCGCGGGTGCACGTGGATCAGCTGACCCTCGGCAACGCGGAACGACGGGCGGTCCACGCGGGCGCCGTCAACCATGATGTGGCGGTGAACAACCAGCTGGCGAGCCTGGGCGGTGGTGCGGGCGAAGCCTGCACGCAGAACCAAGGCGTCCAAGCGGCTTTCCAGCAGCTCAACCAGGTTTTCACCGGTCATGCCCTTGGTGCGCTTGGCTTCTTCGAAGGCACGGGTCAGCTGTGCTTCGCGGATGCCGTACTGGGCGCGCAGACGCTGCTTTTCGCGCAAGCGTACGGCGTAGTCGCTGTCCTGCTTCTTGCGGGCGCGGCCGTGCTCACCGGGGCCGTACGGGCGGCGCTCGAGGTACTTAGCTGCCTTCGGGGTCAGAGCAATGCCGAGGGCTCGCGAAAGGCGAGCCTGACGGCGGGCACGTGTGTTGTTAGCCACTTGTGTCCTTCCAATATTTGCAATAAGTATTTGTCTGGCCTCCATTGTGGAGAGCTGGGGCTACTGCGGCCCTTCGCTACAGCACCTGGGCATGGACAACAATTCCTTCAAAAAGGCCGTGAGCACTGTAAATACACGGCAAAAAGCCGTACAAACAGTACTTGGATGTTGTGCATGGAGCCAGAGCTTGCCAGTGCGGGTTTAACTCTACCACTTCAGGGCTGGACAGACGTCGAGGCGAGTTCCTTGAGCGCCGGGCCCAGCCCGGCTTCTGCGCGCTTGTGGGCTCCCGGGCCCAGCCCGGCTTCTGCGTGCTTGTGGGCTCCTGGGCTCAGCCCCGCTGCTGCTGCGCCTTGCCGTCAGCTCTTCTTGGGTGGCGTGCCATTTGACGAGCCGCGAATGATCTCCCGCAGCCTGGTGAGCCGTGGACCGAGATCGCGTTCATGCCCGTTGGCCGTTGGCGTGTAGTAGTTCTTGCCCACTAGGTCATCCGGCGGGTACTGCTGCGTGGCAATGGAATGGGGGGCATCGTGGGCGTAAATGTAGCCCTTGCCGTGTCCCAGACCAGCGGAACCGGCATAGTGGGCATCGCGCAGCGGCGCCGGCACTGTGGTGCCCTTGCCAGCTCGCACATCGGCGATTGCTGCATTAATACCGTTGTAGGCGGCATTGGACTTGGGTGCGGTGGCCACATGCACCACGGCCTCGGCCAGGATGATCCGGGCCTCCGGCATGCCGATCAACGCCACAGCCTGGGCGGCAGCCACAGCAGTTTGCAGAGCTGTGGGATCGGCCATGCCCACGTCCTCGGCAGCAGAAATCATGATGCGGCGGCTGATGAAGCGGGGGTCCTCCCCCGCCTCCAGCATCCGGGCCAGGTAATGCAAAGCTGCGTCAACGTCGGAGCCACGCACGGATTTAATAAAGGCACTGATGATGTCATAGTGCTGATCACCGGCCCTGTCATAGCGCACGGCGGCCGCGTCTATGGCGCGTTCGGCAATGGCCAAATCAATCACCACGGGTTCATCCCCGGAATCCGTTGCCAGCTCTGACAACGCCACGCCGGCAGCAGCCTCGAGGGTTGTCAGGCCGCGGCGGGCGTCGCCAGCGGCCAAGCGAACCAGATGGTCCAAGGCGTCATCGGTCACTGTTACGAGCTTGTCCAGACCGCGCGGATCTTCCACGGCCCGTTCCAGCAGGTCTTGGATATCGGCGTTAGTCAGTGGCTGGAGCGTGAGCAAGATGGAGCGGGAGAGCAGCGGCGCAACCACGGAGAACGACGGATTTTCCGTGGTGGCAGCAATCAGCACCACCCAGCGGTTCTCCACGCCTGGCAGCAACGCATCTTGCTGTGCCTTATTGAAGCGGTGGATCTCATCCAGGAACAACACGGTGGTGCGCCCGTGCAGATCCCTGTCATTCAGCGCCTGATCCATGACCCGGCGCACGTCCTTGACCCCCGCGGTGATGGCGGAGAGTTCAACAAACTTCCGTCCCGGACCACGGGCAATGACGTGAGCTAGAGTGGTTTTCCCTGTTCCCGGAGGTCCCCACAGCATGACGGAGGCAGGCCCGGCCGCTCCCCCGGCGCTGCCACCGGCGGCCAACATTTGCAAGGGTGAGCCTGGACCCAGCAGGTGCTGTTGGCCCACCACTTCATCGAGGCTGCGGGGCCGCATGCGCACGGCCAGAGGGCTGCGTGGGCGTGACGCCGGCTCGGCACTGCCGCCGCCGAAGGACCCGCCGCCCAAGGCGAGGGTGCCGTCGTCGTCCGCGTCATCGTCCCCGCGAAGGGCACTAAAGAGGTCACTCACTCTCCTAGGCTATCCCCGGTAGTCTGGCAGCGTGAACTCAGCCCAACGCACAGCCCATGTCCGCGCCGACCGCTTGAGCGGGTGGGTGGATCGCTTCGCCGCTTCCCACCGGGGATTGGCGTCCACCACAGACACGGACGACGGCGTGCTGCTGGCCATGCGTGACGGCGCCACCGCACTGCTCTGCGCACCCTGGCCCGACGATGGTAGGCCCGGCCGCGGCACCGGGAGCCTGGAACGTTTGGTCTCACTCGCGGCTCAGGAACGCCGTCTGGCTCTTGTGCTGGTGCGGCGCGGCGGCTACGCCGTGGGTATTGCCGTGGGTGGGAAACTGGTGGCACACAAGGTGGGCAGCGCCTCTGCACGCTCCCGCGGCGGGGATGCAGGCGCTGCCGTTGCCGAACGTGCCGCACAGGAGGCTGCCCGAATTTTTGACGCAAGCACCTTTGAATACCTGGCCACGGGCGGCGACAAACTGCTGGTGGAGTCCGCTCTAGCAGCCCCGGCCCTGCGCCGCTACACAACGCTGCCCCGCCTGGCACCCCTGGCCGTGGTGGACCCGAAGATGGACGTGCTGACGCGGGCGGCCACGGACTTTAGTTCCATCCACATCAAGATCACTGACTCTCCGGCTTAGCCAGGCCACGACCAGAGAAGACATCAAGTCTCGTGCGGACCTATTGCTCGTTTCAGGCCACCGGTTTAATGTTCTGGTTGATATGGAAAAGGTTGCCGGGATCGTACTTCGCCTTGATCTTGGCCAACCGGGAGTAGTTGCCCCCATAGTTGTCCTCGATGCGGGACTGGTCATCTGCATCGAGGAAATTAACGTAGCCCGCGCCTGCCCCGTGGGGTTGCAGGGCCTGGTGGTAGTCTCTGACCCACTTCATGTTGGCAACATTGTCCGCCGGAGATTCCCACATTCCGGCGATGGCTACCGAGAAGTTGAGGTCACGGTAGGGAAAGGCCGTCTCATCCTCTCCTACGCGTTGGGCTGCGCCATTGATGGGATAGAAATGATTGGCCGTTTGGGGGCTGGGAACGCCAGCTCCAAAATTCTGGGCCACGCTGATCACCTCGTCGCTTAGCGCTGGAAGAAACTCCGCCTTCCAATACGCCTGGAGGCCCTTCGGCAGCAGCGGGTCGAACAAGGTGTTGAGCATCGGATACGGGAGCGGGCCAAGGAATGACCCCGCTACTGGGGCCACATCAAGGAATTGCTGCCACTGCCGCTCCCCTTCGTCATGGGGGCCGGTCCAGCCACCCACCACGACCACCACAGGTTTGCCGTGGTACTCCTCCGGCAGGAACGGCACCGGTGGACCCTGGTGGAATCCTAGGAAGATTCCCATATCTTCTGGAGCCGTAGCAATGTAGTCCCGGAACAGTTGCGCGACTACCTCAGCATGCTCGAGCAGATAGATGACTACGCCACCATACACCACGTCCACGGGATGCAGGTTGAATTCCAGCGACGTGACGACGCCGAAGTTTCCCGTTCCGCCACGTAACGCCCAGAAGAGGTCGTCATTCTCGGTTGCGCTGGCTGTGAGGAACTTCCCCTCTGCAGTTACCACGTCCGCGGATTTAAGATTGTCGCAGGACAGTCCATACTTTCGGGCGAGGTAGCCGATGCCACCGCCAAGCGTCAGCCCGGCAACGCCCGTGGATCCGATAATTCCGCCGGTTGTTGCGAGCCCGAAGGCGTTTGTTGCGTGGTTGAAGTCGGCCCAGGTGGTCCCTGCCTCAGCCCGGGCCGTTACGGCGGCGGGATCTACCCGGACGCCCCTGCAGTCGGCGAAGTCCAGGACGAGGCCGCCGTCGCACGTCCCGAATCCGGGCGCACTGTGCCCACCACCTCTAAGCGCAAGGTCCAGACCAGCATCGCGGGCAAAGTTGATTCCAGCAATGACGTCAGCCACCTGCGTAACACGCAATATTGCTGCGGGGCGCTTGTCAATCATGCCGTTATAGACGGTCCGTGAGGCGTCGTAGAGTGGGTGTTCGGAAGTGATGACCTGGCCGCGTACCTTTTCCTGCAGGGCCGCAAATCCGTTGTTGTCCATGGTGACTCCCATTCCCCTGACCATGCCATCATGATCAGGGACTGACCACAGCCACCCCGGCCGTGCGGGTCATTCATGACGCAGCCACGTCGGGGCCGAGGCAAGCTAGGCCCGTTCCCGTGGCGGAGACCGGATGCGCCTTGGCTGCGTGCCCTCTGGCACCCGGTTTTCGGCGTAATTCTTCAACGTGCATTTGCCGTCGAGTCCGGTAGTCGGTGTTGGAAAGCACCCGCAGGATTGACAACTAACCGAAGGATACGCCCGCCAGTTTCCTAGGTCAAGGGCAGCAGCAGTGGCCCGTCAGCAGGCCATGGGCACGCGGCGCAGCGGTGCTTGACGGTAGTGGTACCGGCCTTGTTCGGTGAACCCGGCTCGAGTGTAAAGCTGTTGGGCGCCTATGTTGGCAGCTGTCACCATGAGCCAGTAGCTGTGCAGGCCCCTGTCCTCCCCGGCTGCAGTCAGGGCACCCAAGATTTCCGTGGCGATGCCGCGGCGGCGAGCTTGGGGATGGACGGCCATGGAGTACAAGCCGCCCCACCCGGCGGAGCCTGCTACGTTCGGCATGGCGAGGCGTCCGGTGCCTACGGCCACGCCGTGTTGGTCATGAGCTGTGGCGTACAGGGCCGGTGCGGCGATAAGAATGCTGTGGGCCATAGCCATTTCCTGCGGCCCGCCGCGGCCGTCAACGCTCCACCACAGTTCCAACCAGTCCTGCGTGGGGGCATCGCTCATGGTGATGGTGCTCGTTGGCGGTAGTGGATTAGTGACCTCGACCGCTGAGCCGGGTGCCGCCGCGGGTCCTGCCGTGGCGGTCATGATGAGTGTCTGCGACTGCTTGCTATAGGACTGCTGATCGAGCAACGCTTCCAAAGCCGCGTTTTCAGCACGGTGGCTCAGCTGAAAAATCACCGGTTGGCGGCGGTCGGCGTACCAACGCGTCGTGGCCCGCAGCGCAGCGGCACTATCGCTGGGCGCCGACACGGGCCACACAGAGTTGGCTCGTTGAGTGACACCGCCGGCAGAGCGCAGGAACCAGCCGTCCAGGTCTTCTGCATCCGGGGCCGGCCACGCAGCGTTCATGAGCTGCTCTAAAAGGTCAAGGTTTCCGGCGCCCGCAATTGTCATTGCAACAGCTTAACGGCAACCGGGGACCGGCTGAGCGGCAACCCTGTGGGCGAGCCAACAGCCACAGGGTGGCGACGCCGTCGAAAGTTAGAGGAGGGTATTACGGATACCCTGGACCCGGTGCACGTCGGGGACCCGTAGGATCGCATACACGACACTCCTACTCCTCCGAAGGAAGCACTATGGCCGATCCAACGAGCTTCATTTCTCCCACAGCCATTGCCGAACAGGTCAGTCGCGCGCAGGTCCTGTCCCCTGACATTCGCCCTTTGTGGGAAGGTGCTCGGCTGAGCGGGCCGGCCTATACGGTCCGCTGCGCTCCTGGCGATAATCTGATGCTGCATGCGGCGATCCACCGGGCCCCGGCAGGGTCGGTGCTCGTGGTCGATGGCGGCGACGCTTCCCACGCGATCGCAGGAGGCAACGTCTGTGCTGTGGCGCAGCGGCGCGGGATCGCCGGATTGATAGTTGACGGTGCCATCCGTGACGTGCAGGAAATCCGTGATCTGGGATTTGCCGTCTTTGCCCGTGCTGTAGTACCTAAACCTGGTCTGAAAGCTGTAGTCCTGCCGTTGCAGCAACCGGTCAACTGCGGCGGCGTCCTGGTGCATGCTGGCGACTTCCTCGTGGCGGATGAGGAAGGGATCGTTGCCGTGCCAGGGAAAATCCTCGAATCAGTGCTTGAGTCCGTCTCTGACAAGGCGCAGGCAGAGCAAGCTCAAACGCTTGACGAATGGGAAGCGGAACACGATGAGAAGATCACTTCGATCCTCAGAGCAGCGGGAGTGGATTGGTAGCACGCAACACCCCGGGAGCAGGCTGCCGGAGGCTCAGAGCATGATGTGTGCCAGTTCCTCCGCCGTCAGCTCCCGGTCTGCGTAGACAAGCCGAATTGCCGCCGGATCCGGGTTGCCTGCATCGATTCCCCTGTGCGCCAAGGTGAGGCCAACCTTCTCGGCGACGCGTGCGGAAGCCGCGTTATGTTCGAGCAGGTACGCCACAATGGGAAGCTCGGCTCGCCTCAGCTTAGCGGCCATGATGGCTTCACGAGCCAATTCCGTTGCGAAGCCTTGGCCTTGTGTGTCAAAAGCAAAACGATATCCCAAGTTCCAAAACATATCCTGCTTGGCGGAGCAACCACCGTAGCCGATGATGCGCTGGTCACTGGGATTCTTGACCACCCACGGACCCAAACCATCACGGTCCCACACGGCAATAAACTGGTCCAGCATCATCTGGGTCTGTTCCAAATCCGCATGCCGCAGGCTGGGGAAATGTCTCCAGACGCGCGGATCGCTACAGATCTGGTGCAAGCCATCGGCGTCCTCGGTGCAGGGTCGTTCCAGGAGCAAGCGTTTCGTCTCGGTGAGCATTCAGCGATTCTACAGAATTCGCTTGCATGATGGACGGTGCTGCACACGGCA
Source organism: Arthrobacter sp. N199823 (assembly GCF_002929705.1). Lineage (GTDB taxonomy): Bacteria > Actinomycetota > Actinomycetes > Actinomycetales > Micrococcaceae > Specibacter. Next base: position 164,648 of record NZ_PJIN01000007.1, on the reverse strand, counting down.
CCCTCGCAGGCAACCGCGGAGGTGAGGGAGCCGCCGTCGAGCGTGAAAAAAACAAAATGCCTGCCTCCCCACTAACGGGAAGACAGGCATTTTAGGCAGGCACAAAACTACTTGGCGTCAGTGTCGCCCTTAGCTTCAGGGTCAGCCTTCTTGGCCTCCGGCTTGAAGTCAACGCCGGCTTCCTTGCGCTGCTGAGCCGTGATCGGGGCCGGAGCCTCTGTCATGGGGTCGTAACCGCCACCGGACTTCGGGAACGCAATGACGTCGCGGATGGAGTCAACACCGGCCAGCAATGACACGGCACGGTCCCAGCCAATGGCGATGCCACCATGCGGCGGGGCGCCGAACTTGAAGCCATCCAGCAAGAAGCCGAACTTCTCGTCGGCCTCGGCCTCGGAGATGCCCATGACGCCGAAGACGCGCTCCTGGATGTCGCGGCGGTGGATACGGATGGAACCGCCACCAATTTCGTTACCGTTGCAGACGATGTCGTAGGCGTAGGCCAAGGCCTCGCCCGGATCGGTGTCGAAGGTGTCCATGAACTCGGGCTTGGGCGAGGTGAACGCGTGGTGCACGGCCGTCCAGGCGCTGTGGCCCAGGGCCACATCGCCGGAACCAACGGCAACGCTGGTGGGCTCGAACATGGGAGCGTCAACAACCCACACAAACGCCCAATCCTTCGGGTTGATCAGGCCGGTGCGGTGACCGATCTCAACACGAGCGGCGCCGAGCAGTGCACGGGAAGGGGCAACCTCGCCAGCGGCAAAGAAGATGGCATCGCCGGTCTTGGCGCCAACAGCGTCGGCCAGGCCGGCACGCTCGGTGTCAGTCAAGTTCTTGGCCACCGGACCGGTGAGCTCGCCTTCTTCCTTGATCAGGACATAGGCCAGACCCTTGGCGCCGCGCTGCTTGGCCCATTCCTGCCAAGCATCCAGCTGGCGGCGAGGCTGTGAAGCTCCGCCGGGCATGACAACTGCGCCCACGTAGGGAGCCTTGAAGACGCCAAAGTCGGTGTCCTTGAAGAATTCGGTCAGATCAGTCAGTTCCAGGCCGAAGCGCAGATCCGGCTTGTCGGAGCCGAAGCGAGCCATGGCGTCTCGGTACGTCATGCGCTGGATCGGCATGGGGATCTCAACGTCGATCAGCTTCCACAACTCGGAGACAACTTTTTCGCCCAAGGCGATGATGTCATCCTGGTCAACGAAGCTGGCTTCGATGTCGAGCTGGGTGAACTCGGGCTGGCGGTCCGCACGGAAATCTTCGTCACGGTAGCAGCGAGCAATCTGGTAGTACTTCTCAAAGCCACCCACCTGCAGGAGCTGCTTGAACAGCTGCGGGGACTGCGGCAGTGCGTACCAGGAACCCGGAGCCAGACGTGCCGGCACCACGAAGTCGCGGGCACCCTCAGGGGTGGAGCGGGTCAGCGTGGGGGTTTCAATCTCGATGTAACCCTGATCGTGCAGCAAGTTGCGGGCCACACGGTTGGCTTCGGAGCGCAGGCGCATGTTGCGCTGCATGCCCGGGCGGCGCAGGTCCAGGTAGCGGTGCTTCAGGCGTGCTTCCTCACCCACCTCAACATGGTCATCCACCTGGAACGGCAGCGGGGCCGCTTCGTTCAAGACGATAACCTCATCGGCCATGACTTCGATCTCACCTGTGGCGAGAGCCGCGTTCTCATTGCCTTCCGGGCGGCGAGAGACCGTTCCGGTGATCTGCAAAACAAATTCGTTACGCAGTGCGTGGAAGATTTCTTCCTCACGCACCACAATCTGTGCCACACCGGATGCGTCACGCAGATCCAGGAAAGCCACTCCACCGTGATCACGGCGGCGGGCAACCCAGCCCGAAAGCGTGACGGTTTGGCCAATATGTTCAGCCCGCAAGGAGCCTAGGTCATGTGTGCGCAGCACAACATTCCTTTCAATGGTGGTTAACAGCCCGCGATTCCGGGCCGCACAAGTGTTTGATATGAAGTTTACCGGTGATTGAGCATCACCGTGGTCGAGCGGGCCCTGCCACCCGGTGGCGCTGCATCGATCCGTGAGAAATGGCTGTTATCAGCCCACCATAACGACCAGTTCTCACGGATCGATACAGAGGAGCGGGGCTACGCGACGATGATCTGCGGGGTCAGATCAACGGCGGGCGGCATCCACGTGGCGGGGTCGGCTTCGACCTGCTCGCCGGAGCGGATGTCCTTGACCTGGTGTGTGCCGGACTCGTCGGTGAACCACACGTACGGGATGCCGCGCTTGTCCGCGTACTTGATCTGCTTGCCGAACTTATCCGCCTTGGCGGCAACTTCGGTGGATATTCCGCGGGCGCGCAGGGCCGTTGCCACATCTTGGGCATCGCCCCAGCTGTCCTCATCAAGCAATGTGACGAGCACGGCGGTGGGAACGGAGCGGGAGGCCTTGGCAAATTCCTGGCTGAGGATCCGTGCCACGAGGCGCGTGACGCCAATGGACAGCCCAACACCGGGGAACTTGCGGTTGCCCTTAGAGGCCAGTGCGTCGTAGCGGCCGCCGGAGCAGATGGAACCCAACTGCTCATGACCCACCAGCACAGTCTCGTAAACAGTTCCCGTGTAGTAATCCAGACCGCGGGCAATGGAGAGATCTGCCACAACGGAGCCGGGCGCGCTCTTGACGGCCGCAGAAATGACCTGTTCGAGCTCGTTCAGGCCCTCTTCCATGAGCTCGTCAGTGACGCCCAGTGCGCGCACAGCAGCCACGAAGGAGGTGTCCTCGGTACGGATGGATGCCAGTGCCAGCGCCTTATCTGCCTGCTCCTGGGTTGCACCGAGCTCAGTCTTGAGCAGCTCGGCAACCCTCTCGGCGCCAATCTTCTCCAGCTTATCGATGCTGCGCAGCACGCCGGCCGTGTCCGTGAGGCCGATGCCGCGGTAGAAGCCCTCGGCCAGCTTGCGGTTGTTGATGCGCAGCTTGAAGGCGGGGATCGGCAGGGCGGAGAGCGCCTCGGCGATGACCAGCGCAAGTTCCACGTCATAGCGGAAGGGCAATACGCCGTCGGCCACTACGTCAATGTCCGCCTGCGTGAATTCGCGGGCGCGGCCCTCCTGGGGACGCTCGCCGCGCCAGACCTTCTGAATCTGGTACCGGCGGAACGGGAAGGACAAGTAACCAGCGTTTTCCACAACGTAGCGGGCAAAGGGCACCGTCAGATCGAAGTGCAGGGCCAGCGCGTTGGGATCGTCCTTGGAGGCCACGGCGGAATTTCCGTCGTCGTCCTGCAACCGGGAGAGTCCATACACTTCTTTATCGATCTCCCCCTTGCGCAGAAGATGGCCAACGGTTTCTACAGCCCGAGTCTCAATGGAGCTGAATCCGTGGAGCTCGAAGGTGCGGCGCAGAGTGTCCAGCACATGCGCCTCCACCAAGCGCTCCTCGGGAAGCCACTCGGGAAAACCGGACAAGGAGGCGTTGCGTGCCATGGGTGTTGCTCTCCTAACATGCACCGGGTCCACAAAGTTGTTCGCGGGACTCGGCGGGGCGGGTAAACGTAACGGTGCGCCGCGACCAGGTCATGCTCACCGGAGGGCGGGCATTACATGGGTAAACTGGCACCGGCTGCCATTTTATAAGGTTTGACAGCACACCCCTAACCTACCCGGCCGCGATAGCGCCGCGTGAACAGACCGTTCCATTTTGAAGGAACCATTTGAAGGAAGAGGCACCGTTGGTCAACAGCAACAAGTCCACCCGCGAAACCAAGGCCCGTGTGGCGCGCATGGAGGCCAACCAGGCCTTCCAACGGGAACAGGTCCAGCGGCGTAAGCGTGACAACGTCATCGCCTTCATCGCGATCGGCGTCGCGTTGGTCCTGGCCATTGTGCTGGCCTTGACGGTGTTCACCCCTAAGACGGACGACGTCGTCGCGGACCCGGCTGCCTCCGCGAACAGTTCTGCTCCCGCGGCCACCGCAACGGCCACGCCAACGGCTGCCGCCACCGAGGCGGCACCTGTCGAAACCAACAGTCCCACGGTTCCCAAGGCGGACACCGCCAAAGGCAAAACATTCACCGGCACCTTGACGCTCAACGGCAAGCCGCTGGGTGTGGAGCTTGACGGCACCAAAGCTCCGCAGGCCGCCGCCGTGTTCAAGTCCCTGGCCGACTCCGGCTTCATGGAGGGCAAAAGCTGCCACCGCCTCACCAACTCGCCCAATTTCGGCGTGCTCCAGTGTGGCTCGCTTAAGGGCGATGGCGCAGGCGATCCCAGCTACCAGTGGGGCCCGGTAGAAAACACCCCGGCGGACGGTGTGTACCCGGCCGGAACCATCGCTGTAGCGCGCGCTAGCACCACCTACAGTAACGGCACCCAGTTCTTCATTAGCTATGAAGACACCAACCTGCCGCAGACCGACGGCGGCTACACGATCGTCGGAAAGGTCACTAGCGGCCTTGACGTTGTCACAGCTATTGCCGAGGACGGGATCGACGGAGGTGGCTCTGACGGTGCACCCAACACCAAGGTGACGATAGACTCGTTCAAGCTCAACTAGTTTTCATCAGGCCTTCCCTGATGCGGCACAGCCGCGAACCTCAGGGAAAAGCACCACAGCGGTCCTGGCCAGATTCGTTTGTTCCATCTGCCAGCATCCATCAAGCGAAAGACTTTTAGCGGTGACACACAGTCAAGAATCCGACGAAACACTTGCCTCAACAACAGAGCTTCCCGTAACGGAAAATGCACCTGTCGAAAGCACGACGGCGGCAACTCCCGCCCCTGCACCGGCAGCCGTTCGCGCTCCCTCACCTTCCCCGGCCGCATTTGCCGCGCGCCCCAAGGCACCGGCTGCGCCAGCAGTTTCGGCACCCGTGCCCGCCCCGGCAACTCCCGCCGTCAACCTGGCCGAAGCCGCCAAGTTTGGCCGCGCTGAAGAGGACGGCCATGTCTTCTTGCTCTTGGACGGAGAAGAGTTCCCAGTTGGCCAGTACCCCGGCGCCACGCAGGACGAGGCCCTGAGCTACTTTGTGCGCAAGTTTGATGACATCCTGGCTCAGGTTGTGCTGCTCGAGCAGCGTGTTGAGGCCAAGGCCCCCACCACAGACATGACCAAGACGGTCACCCACCTGCGGGAGCAGCTGGGTGAACGCACCTCCGTGGGCGATGTCAATGCAGCTCTTGCTCGCTTGGTCACCCTTGAAGAGAACATCAAGGCACTGGCTGCGCAGGAGCGATCGGCACACGACTCGGCTCGCGCCGTCGAACTTGCCGCCCGTGAGGCAATTGTGGCCGAGGCAGAGACCATTTCTGCCGAAGATCCCGCCACCATTCAGTGGAAGATCAGCAGCGCCCGCATGAACGAGCTCTTCGAGCAGTGGAAGACTGCCCAGAAGTCGGGCATGCGTCTGGGCCGTGCAACGGAAGAAGGCCTGTGGAAGCGATTCCGCAGCGCCCGGACGGTCTTTGACCGCCACCGCCGCGCGTACTTCTCCCAGCTGGACAGCACCAACGCGACAGCCAAGAGCACCAAGGAATCCTTGATTGCCGCTGCTGAGGAACTGGCCACCTCCACCGACTGGGGCTTTGCCGCAGGGGAATACCGCCGCCTTATGGACCAGTGGAAGAGCTCCCCGCGAGCCAGCCGCAAGGACGACGACGCACTCTGGGCACGCTTCCGCGGCGCACAGGATAAGTTCTTCGCCGCCCGCCAATCCGCCAACAACGCCCTGGATGAGGAATTCGGAGCCAACTTGGTGGTCAAGGAAGCCTTGATCACCGAGGCTCAGGCGCTGCTGCCGATCAAGGATCTCAACGCCGCCAAGAAGGCGCTGCAGTCCATCCGCGACCGCTGGGAAGAAGCTGGCAAGGTGCCGCGCAATGACATGGCGCGTGTTGAGGCTGGCCTGCGCAAGGTTGAAGAAGCCGTCCGCTCCGCTGAGGACGACAACTGGCGCCGCAGCGATCCTGAAGCCAAGGCTCGCACCAGTAGCGCGCTGAGCCAGCTCGAAGCCACCATTGCAGGGCTGAAGGACGATCTGGCTGCCGCGCAGAAGGCCGGGGATGCCCGCAAGGTCGCCAAGGCCACCGAGGCGTTAGCCGCACGTGAGCTGTGGCTGGAGCAAATCCAGAAGGCCGCTGCGGACTTCTCCTGACCATGAGTTCCTGTTTTTGAACTCCTGCGATCATGAGTCCCTGCGGGATTAATCCGCGAGCAGTTTGAGACGGTTTTCACGGTTTTACAAGGCCCTCGGGCTAGGTTGTCCACAGCCTAGCCCGGGGGTCTTTTTCTTCGCCGCAAGGCGGTGCACGCTTGAGGGATGACAATCCCAACAGGCTCAACGAGCCAAGCAAGCCCCACCAATCTACAGACCGAGACGCTTCTGGCGCCGGGAACCCTCTTCATCTTCTCCGAGCTGTCCGCCATGGCCATGGACGGAGTTCTGAGCCACGTTTTTGGTCAGGTTTTCCGGCCATCCTCGCTTCCTGAAACCCCTGCCGTGCGGGCGGCGGCGCTGGCACATCACATCCCTGCGTTTCTGAGCCACCGGGCAGTGCTGAGCCAGCTCACGGCGGCGTGGGTGTACGGTTGCGCTCCACCGCCGGGAGAGATCGCCCTGCTGGTGGACAATGACGGCAACAGTGCCTCGCTGCCCCGCCGTAGCGGCTGCTCGGTGCGACAGGTCCAGTTGGACGCACCCTGCGTGCTCACCTTGGAGACCACACAGCTAACCGACGGACTGCGCACGGCGTTGGATGTTGCCCGAAGCGCACCGGAAGCCCTGGCTCGCCCTGTCTTGGCCGCCCTCGCCGGGGAGCCTGCCCTGGGGTGTCCGCTCGAGCGTATTCTCCACGCACTCGCAGGAGCGCCGCACGTCCCCGGCAAGCTCCGCGGCCAGGCCCTCGTGCAGTCAATGCTCGAAGACCCCGCGAGCCGTTCCCTTGAGGAGGGCATGTTCCGCGACCTCGAGGGCGCGGCCCTGAACCCCGCAGAGCAGACCGCCATGCTCCAAGCGTTCCTTGCCCCGCTTCTGGCTCCGCCGACAGCGGAGCCCGAATGCTAGGCGCAGCGCTGGCAGACACCAGAATTAGCCCTGAGATGGGAACCGAAACTCTACTCTACGCGCGGCGCTGGGAGCCGGTGGCCCGGTAAACGTCGTACACGCCGTCGATGCGTCGCACCGCGTTCAGGACGTGGTCCAGGTACTTGGGGTCGCCCATTTCGAACGCGAACTTGGAGATGGCAACACGGTTGGTGCTGGTGTTGACGCTGGCTGCCAGAATGTTCACATGACTCTCCGCCAAGACTCGGGTCACGTCGGAGAGCAGGCTCTTGCGGTCCAGCGCTTCGACTTGAATCTCCACCAGGAAAACTCCCGATTGTGTGGGGGCCCAATCAACCTCGACCAGCTTGTCCGGCTCAAGTTTGAGATGCAGCAGGTTGGGGCAGTCGCGGCGATGCACGGAAATACCCGAGCCCTTCGTGACAAAACCTGAGATGGGATCCGGCGGCACCGGAGTGCAGCACCTGGCCAGTTTCACCAGGACATCATCCACGCCGTGGACGATGACTCCGGAGTTTGAAATCCTTGACCGGGCATTGGAAATACGAGTTTCCAACGGCGGGGCAACTTCTTCAACATCGGCCACACCCATCACGTCGCGGAGTCGCTCCACCACTGACTGGGCGGAGGTATACCCGTCCCCCACAGCTGCGTAGAGACCAGCTATGTCTTGATAGTGGAAGTGCTCGGTCACAGCCATGAGGGCGTCATGGGTCATCATTTTCTGCAGGGGCAGATTCGCCTTCCGCATGGCCTTTGTGAGGAGTTCCTTGCCCTTTTCAATGGACTCGTCACGGCGTTCCTTGGTGAACCACTGACGGATCTTATTTCTGGCCCGGGGGCTCTTGACGAAGTTCTGCCAGTCCTGGCTGGGACCGGCTCCTTCAGCCTTGTTGGTGAAGATCTCCACGGTGTCACTGTTGGAAAGTTCACTGTTCAGTGGCACCAGTTTTCCGTTGACGCGGGCGCCAATAGTCCGGTGCCCCACTTCGGTATGCACGGAGTATGCGAAGTCCACGGGGGTTGCCCCGGCAGGCAGCGCCACCACCTTGCCCTTGGGCGTGAAGACATACACTTCTTTGGCGTTCATTTCAAAGCGCATGGAGTCCAGGAACTCGCCCGGATCCACTGTCTCCCGCTGCCAGTCCATAAGTGAACGCAGCCAGCTCATATCGTCCTGATTGGTGCCAGCTGGTACCTTATTGCCGCTCTTGTACATCCAATGCGCTGCTACACCATATTCAGCCCGCTGGTGCATTTCTCGGGTACGAATCTGAATTTCCACAAGCTTGCCGCCGGGACCCAGAACCGTGGTGTGCAGTGACTGGTACATGTTGAATTTGGGCAGCGCGATGTAATCCTTGAAGCGTCCCACCAAGGGCGTCCAGAGTGAGTGGACCTCGCCCAGCATGGCGTAGCAGTCCCCCACTGTCTCCACCAAGACCCGGACCCCAATGAGGTCGTTAATGTCATCGAATTCTTTTTTACGAACCACCATCTTTTGATAGATGGAGTAGTAGTGCTTGGGCCGGCCGCTGATTTCACCCTTGATCTTGGTGACACGCAAAACGTCAAGCAGTTCACGGCGGATCAAACCCAGCTGCTTTTCACGCTCGGGTGAGCGGTCCTGGACCATACGAACTATTTCCTCATACACCTTCGGGTACAAGGCAGCGAAGGAGAGCTCCTCCAATTCCCACTTCATGGCATTCATGCCAAGGCGGTGGGCTAGCGGAGCAAAAATATCCAGGGTTTCCCGGGCTTTCTTACTCGACGACTGGGCTGAGACAAAACGCCAGGTACGCGCGTTATGTAGCCTGTCAGCCAGTTTAATGACAAGCACCCTGATGTCCTTAGACATCGCGATGACCATCTTGCGCAGCGTTTCGGCTTGCGCGGCCTCGCCGTAATCAACCTTGTCCAATTTGGTGACGCCGTCCACCAGCAAGGTGATTTCCTTGCCGAAGTCACGTTCCAACTCGGCCAGGGTGTAGGGAGTGTCTTCCACCGTGTCATGCAGCAGTGCTGCGGCCAAGGTGCTGCCGCTCAGACCCATTTCAGCCAAGATAGTGGCCACGGCCACCGGGTGGGTGATGTAGGGATCTCCACTCTTGCGCTTTTGGCCGTCGTGGTACTTTTCGGCAATGACGAAGGCGCGCTGGAGCAGGTCCAGGTCTTCTTTGGGGTTCTTGGCGCGCACAATGCGCAACAAAGGCTCCAGGATGGGTGAGTAGCTTTCCGTGGACCAGCCGGTGAGGCGGGCTAGGCGTGACCTAGTGCGTTCACGGCGACCTGGAAAGGTGGGCCGAATATCTGCAGGCCGCTGACCGGAACCTTCACCGGTGGGCTGCGCTTTCACGCCGGAATCTGTCGCTAGCTCATTCGAGGGCGATTCATCGTTCAACGCATTACCTCCCTCACACACGTACGTCCTGTGCGCCCCTGCGCCGGGGCATTAACCCAGTCTAAGGTGCCCGGCAGAGCAATATTGACCAAAACAGGGCCGGGGTCGAATGCTTGGCATTCGACCCCGGCCCTGTTGGGTGCCGCAGAAACTTCAGTGGCGGATCCCTAAGCCGTAGTGGACACGGCAACTGCGTCATTGGCGCGGCGCTGTTGCACCTTTTTGGCCTGTTTGGCCAGAGCAGGTTCACGCTCGCGCAGCCATGAGTACATGGGAGCTGCCACGAAGATCGTGGAGAAGGTGCTCACAATAATTCCGATGAACAAGGCCAGCGAGAGGTCGCGCAGGGTTCCAGCACCGAGCAGGAGTGCACCGATGAATAGAATGGATGCCACCGGCAGCACGGCCACCATCATGGTGTTGATGGAGCGCACCAGGGTCTGGTTCACCGCGAGGTTGACCTCCTCGGCAAAGGTCCGGCGCTCGGACTTGGTGATGTCCACCGTGTTTTCTCGAATCTTGTCAAACACCACCACCGTGTCATACAGGGAATAGCTCAAGATTGTCAGGAAGCCGATGATGGCCGACGGCGTGACCTCGAAACCGGACACGGCGTAAATGCCCGCTGTGACCACCATAACCACCAGCATGCCCACCATGGCCGCAATGGACATGCGCCAGGTCCTGAAGTACAGAGCCATCAAGACGGTGGCCAACAGGACAAACACGATGAAGCCGATGATGGCCTGGCGAGAGACATCCTGGCCCCAGCTGGGACCAACAAACGTGGAAGTGATGTGGTCCTCAGTGACACCATAAGCGGACTTCAAGGCATCCTTGACGGCCAGAGTCTGGTCATCGCTGAGCCTGTCAGTCTGCACCTGCATGGTGTCGCCGGCCACGTTGGTGACTACTGCCGCCGTATCGGGGGCCGCCTCGGCAACGGCCGCTTCACCGATGGCAACATCAGTGTGCGTCACCGCGGAGATAGTGAACTGGGAACCGCCGCGGAAATCAATGCCGAAGTTGAACCCGCCACCCAACAGCGGGAACAAGATGGACAGCAATACCAAGACGCCAGCAATGCTGAACCAAATCTTGCGTTTTCCAACGAACTCGTAGGACCGTTCACCGGTGTACAGCTCGTTGCCGAAAGTAGCGAAACTCTTCATTACTTGCTCTCCTTCGAGTCACTGGACTCGGACTGTGCAGCCCCAGCGCCCTTGCTGCCAACCATTTCTGCTTCCTTCGCAGCCAACCTGCGCTCAGCGATGGTTTGGCGGCGTTCGGCTTCGCCCGCGGCACGGACGTTCTTGCCCTTGACCACGGCTGCGGTTTCTTCCGGAGTGCGGAAACGTCCTGCGCCACGGTACAGCGGAATAGCACCCAGCTGTTTCGGGTCAAGACCGGAGAAGCTGTGGCCTTCACCGAAGAACTTGGTGCGTGCCAGCAACTGCAGTGTGGGGTGGGTGAACATGAAGACCACAATAAGGTCAGCCACGGCCGTCAGACCAAGCGTGAACGCGAAGCCCTTGACGCTACCAACAGAGACAAAGTACAAGACCAGGGATGCAAGAACGTTGACGGCCTTGGAAGCAAGGATGGTGCGCTTGGCGCGTGCCCAACCGTTCTCCACGGCGGCAACGAGCCCACGACCATCTCGCAGCTCATCTCTGACGCGTTCAAAGTACACAATGAACGAGTCTGCGGTCTGTCCAATGGCCACGATAATACCGGCCACACCAGCCAGGGACAGGCGGTAGTTTTCCGCCCAGCCCAGCAGGACGATAGCCAAGTAGGTGAGGACACCTGCAATGACCAAGGAGAAAATGGTCACCAGACCAAGGGCCCGGTACTGGAACAGCGAGTAGATGACCACGAGGCCAAGACCGATCAAGCCGGCCAATAGACCCATTTCTAGCTGCTGCAAACCGAGGGTTGCAGAAATCTGAACTTCGCTCTGAATCTCGAAGCTGATGGGTAGCGAACCGAACTTCAGCTGATCGGCCAGAGCCTTGGAGCTGGCTTCGTTGAAGTTTCCGGTGATGGAAGACTGACCGTCAGTGATGACCGCTTGAGAAGCAGGCGCTGAAACGACGCTGTCATCAAGAACGATCGCAAAACGAGCCTGAGGATCGTTCGGGTTGGCCAAATACTTCGCATACAAGCGCTGTGTTACGGCCTTAAACGCGTCGGCACCCTCCGGCTTTTCCAAGGTCAGCTGAACTGACCACTGGTTGGTTGTAGCGCCCTGGGCACCGGACTGCAGACCATAGGACGCGGTCTTGATCCACTTGCCGGGAACTTCCACCGGACCGAGAATGTACTTGACGCCAGTATCGGGTTCACAGCTGACAATCGGCTTGTCCGCATCCGACGTGGTGGGGCGGTCCGTCAGCGGATTAATGCAGCTGGTGGCTTCAAATTGCTTCATGAGTGCCGCATCAACCCAGTTGGGATCGCTGGCATTCAACGGGGCGGCGGTGGGCACCGGAAGCTCAGCCTCAGGAGTTCGCTCAGCTTCCGGGACGGCACCACTGGGAGCGTCAGTAGATGCAATGACGGGGCGGAAGTTCATGTTGGCCGAAGCCTTGATGAGGTTGCGCTCCTCATCCGTGGGCTTACCCGGCATGCTCACAACAACGTTGCGGCCGCCTTCCGTGGAGATCTGGGCTTCAGAGACACCCGAACCGTCCACACGCTGGCGAATAATGGACACAGCCTGGTCCAATTGTTCAGCGGCGATATTGCTGGTTCCTTCAACCTTGGGCGCCAGAATCATCTGGGTGCCGCCCTCAAGGTCAAGGCCGAGCTTTGGCGCCCAAGTGGTGGCACCAGCGAGGACGCCCCCACCTACTGCCAGGGTGCATGCAATAATGAGCGCCGCAAGCCACAGAAGAGTTCTGCGGGCTGTTGACGCCGGACCTGTTCGTGCCATCAAGGGATCCTTCTATTGGTCACGGGATTGTGAACATGGCAATGCTGCTGCACCAAGGAAGTCCCCAGTACAGCAGCCGCCAACCCGGATAAGGCTAGTTGTCTTTGTTGTTTTCGTTCTTCAAACGTTCCAAAGAGTCTTCTACGGACTCAGGAGCATCGGGGGTCTTGTCAAGGTTCAAGGTCAGTGACGATGCATCATCGGGAACAATGGCCTCAACCTCATCCGCAGGCTCGATGATCTTGGCAACAGTCTGGCTGTGCACGGTTGCCGTGGTTCCGGGGGAGATTTCCATGAGGATCTTGTTCTCCTCAGTATCAATGGAAAGAACCTTGCCGAAAAGGCCAAAGTTGGTCATGATCTCAACACCCGGGGCCAGCTTGGAACGCTTTTCAGCAGCAGCAGCCTTGGCCTTCTTTTGCTTGCGCATCATCATGAAGATGAGCAGTCCAAACATGACGAACAAGAGAATACTCATCGGGTCCATGAGAACCCCCCAAGGGTGGAGTTGTTGGTCAGATTACTACTCAAGGCCACAGCTGGATTTCCATTCTTTAAAGTTCAAGGTCAAGTCAGCTCGAAACAAACGTGCCGGACGTCATAACAGTCTAGAGGGTAAAGCTGGACGCGAGATGAGAATCCACCCAGAACCGCGCATATCTACACAGATTGACAGCAAAAAACCTCAATTGACGGGTTTGTGCCGCTACATATGCCGCTCTGAGCGGAATTCAAAACTGTCGACGGCGGCGCTTCCATCATTCTGTGCCCGTAACCTCGGTGCCCAACCATCGCCATCTCAAACGTCGTTGTCATCTCCGTCGAAGGGGATCATGGCAGCGGCAACGGCGTTGCCTGGCATTTTCAGCCCTAGGTGGGCCCATGCCGATGGCATGGCGATGCGGCCGCGCGGGGTTCTGCCCAACAGACCTTCGCGCACCAGGAACGGTTCTGCCACAGTCTCCACGGTTTCAGGCTCCTCCCCCACGGCGATGGCTAGCGTGGACAAACCTATGGGCCCGCCGTTGAACTTATTGACCAAGGCTTCAAGAACGGATCGGTCCAAGCGGTCCAGGCCGCGGGCGTCCACCTCATACATGTCCAGGGCCGCTGACGCGGTGCGGGCATCGATGGATTCGATGCCATGGACCAGCGCCCAGTCACGGACGCGGCGCAGCAGCCTGTTGGCGATGCGTGGTGTGCCACGGGAGCGGCCGGCAATTTCGGCGAATCCGGCGCTGGTGAGCTTTAGATCCAGCATTCCTGCGGAACGGCGCAGCACCAGTTCAAGTTCGGCAACCGAGTAGAACTCAAGATGCCCCGTGAATCCAAAACGGTCGCGCAGCGGACCCGGCAACAAGCCGGCGCGGGTGGTAGCACCAACCAGGGTGAAGGACGGCAGCTCCAAGGGAATGGCCGTGGCTCCGGCACCTTTTCCGACAATGATGTCCACACGGAAATCTTCCATGGCCATGTACAGCATTTCCTCGGCCGGGCGTGACATGCGGTGGATTTCATCCAAAAACAGCACTTCGCCCTCAGTGAGTGAGGACAGAATTGCGGCCAGGTCTCCGGCGTGCTGAATGGCAGGTCCTGAACTAATACGCAGGGGCGCGTTCATCTCGGCGGCCACAATCATGGCGAGGGTGGTCTTACCGAGGCCGGGAGGACCTGACATCAGTACGTGATCGGCGCTGCGTCCACGAATTTTCGACGCTGCCAGCACCAGAGCCAGCTGCTTGCGGACCCGTTCCTGACCCACAAAATCATCAAGGTTTTTGGGCCGCAAAGCCGCTTCGAGCTCACGTTCCTCTGGTTCGGCGACGGGCGCGGCCGGATCGGTATTGGCAATGCCGGCACCTCGGCCAGCACTGGCGTTGCCAATACTGATCTGACCCGGCAGAAGCGGGATTGAATTATCCATGGCAGCCATGCTTTAGCGCACACCGCTCTTGGCTCGGGTATGGTCCTGACCGAGCCATCGCAGGGTTGCCCGCAGCACGGCCGGCACGTTGGCGCCTTCGGCCAGGTCGGGCTCGGCAGCGACGGCGGCATCAATGGCCTTGAGCGCATCACGTTCATTCCAGCCCAAGCTGGTCATGGCGGCCACAACCTGATCCTTCCATTCCATGGCGGCAGCTGCGGCAGGGGCAGCAGCCACAGCCTCCCCTGTCGGCTTGAGTTTGCCCTTGAGCTCCAGAACAATGCGTCCGGCAACCTTGGGACCCACGCCGGGAACCTTGGTAAAGACCTTGCCATCGCCGGTATCCACACCGATCCTGATGCTCTCCGGTTCCAGCACTGAGAGAATGGCAAGCGCCAGGCGAGGACCAATGCCGCTGACGGTCAAGAGCGTGTCGAAGACCTCCCGCTCACCGGCGTCGGCAAAGCCAAAAAGCGTCATGGAGTCTTCGCGCACGATCATGGCTGTGGTGAGGGTGGCCTCCTCCCCCAGCCGCAATCCGCCCAAGGTTTTCGGTGTGGCATGCACCAACATGCCAACGCCATTGACGTCGATGACGGCCTGAGCCAAGGAAAGCGAAGCTACCGGCCCACGGACAAAACTGATCATTGCTTACGTCTCCTGACAAAAACCGGACCGACTGGCCACGTTCATTATTACCCATTGTATCGAACATACGTACTAAACATCTAGCGCCACTTGGCGTCAGGCTTTTCCTTGTTCTTCTTCACTTGAGACTTAGCTTCGGCATCACGCCAAAGCTGCTGGGCCGCCGTCGTACCTGCAGAGTCCTTGCCCACGGAGCTCCCACTGCGCCAGGCATGTGCAATGGCCAGCGCTAAGGCGTCAGCAGCATCAGCGGGACGGGGAGGTTCAGACAGGCGCAACAGCCGGGTGACCATGGCCGTGACATTGGCTTTGTCGGCGCGGCCATTACCGGTGACAGCGGCCTTCACTTCCGACGGCGTGTGCATGGCCACCGGGATCCCGCGCCGGGCAGCAGCAACCATGACCACCCCGGACACCTGGGCCACGCCCATCACGGTACTGAGGTTGGTTTGGGCAAAGACGCGTTCAATGGCCAAAACATCTGGCTTAAACGCGTCCAGCCACTGGTCAACCGCTTCCGCGATTACCAGCAGCCGGGCGTCAAGGCTCAATTCATGCGAGCTTCCCACCACACCGACCCCCACGAGGGTGGCCTGGCGGTTGGGGGCGACGTCAACGACGCCGAGCCCGCACCGGGTCAAGCCCGGGTCAACTCCTAAAACACGCAGTTCCTAGTCCTCGTCAAGCGCGGCGAGAACCTCTGCGCTCATGTCGGCGTTGGAGTAAATGTTCTGCACGTCGTCCAGATCTTCCAGGGCGTCGTAGAGCTTCATGAACTTGCGGGCGTTCTCAACATCGAGTTCAACCTGCATGGAGGGGACAAAGCCAGCCTCGTCGGATTCGTACTCAATGCCGGCCTCGGTCAGGGCTGCGCGGATGGCCGGCAGGTCCTGAGGATCGGAGATCACTTCAAAGTTATCGCCCTGATCCTTGACCTCTTCGGCACCGGCGTCCAAGACGGCCATGAGCAGATCATCTTCGGTCAAATCATTCTTGGGCAGACCCACGATGCCCTTGCGGGTAAACATGTAGGCAACGGAACCGGGATCGCCCATGTTGCCGCCGTTGCGGCCAACGGCCAAACGGACCTCGGAGGCGGCCCGGTTCTTGTTGTCTGTCAGACATTCAATCAAGATGGCTGAGCCGGCCGGACCGTAGCCCTCGTACATGATGGTCTGGTAATCGACGGCGTCGCCGAGCAGGCCGGCGCCGCGCTTGATGGCGCGGTCAATGTTGTCGGCGGGAACCGAGGTCTTCTTTGCCTTGGAGACGGCAAGTTCCAGCGCCGGGTTGCCTTGGAGGTCGGCTCCGCCACCGCGGGCAGCAACTTCGATGGTCTTGATGAGCTTGGCAAACGACTTCGCCCGTCGGCTGTCGAGAATTGCCTTCTTATGCTTGGTGGTTGCCCATTTGGAGTGGCCTGACATAGTTACGCTTCTCCTCTAATCATTCGAATAAATAGCTCATGGATGCGGCGCTCCCCCGTCACTTCCGGATGGAAGGAGGTGGCCAGCAAATGCCGTGAACGAACGGCGACAGCACGAACTTCTGAATCAATCCTAGCGTTTTGCGCAGCATCCGGCAGAGTTACGCTTGCGAGCACCTGCACCCCGTCCCCCACACGCTCCACCCACGGCGCTCTAATGAACACGGCATGCAAGGGCGTTTCGGGTTGGCCGGCCGAAGCCAGACCGGTGAAATCGAGCTCCGTTTCAAAGGAGTCAACTTGGCGGCCAAAGGCGTTGCGGCGCACCGTGATATCCAGCCCGCCCAGGGTCTGCTGAGGGTTGCCTGCCATATCCGTGGCGGGGTCTGCAATGTCCTTGGCCAGCATGATCATGCCAGCGCAACTGCCGTACACGGGCAATCCCGCGGCAATCCGTTCACGGAGCGGATCCCGCATCTCGAAGATCCTGGTGAGCTTGTCAATAGTGGTTGATTCCCCGCCTGGAATGATCAAACCGTCGACGGCGGCCAACTCGCCAGGGCGGCGCACGGCAACAGCCTTGCCGCCGCATGCTTCGATGGCGCGGGCGTGTTCGCGAACATCTCCCTGCAGCGCCAAAATTCCTACTGTGGGCCCGCTTGCTGTGTTTATGGTGGAGTCAAAAGTCACGTCCCCATCATATGTGGGCGCTATCTCACACTTTTAACTTCCCTCACGCGCCGGGCTGGGTGGGCAAGAAGTCCGACGCAAGCAAGTAGCATTGACCGCAGGACTGACGTACTAAAGATGAGGTAAGTAAGTATGTGCGGAATCGCCGGTTACTACGGTTATGGGGACGATGAATCCCTGTTGCAGGAGATGAATGCCTGCATGGTGCATCGAGGCCCCGATGGTGAGGGCATCTACACGCAGGGCAACGTAGGACTGGCGCATCGACGCCTCTCCATCATTGACGTGGCCCATGGCCAGGAACCCATGTTCAGCGCCGACGGTGAAACCGTACTGGTGTACAACGGCGAGGTTTATAACTACCTTGAGCTGCGTGCCGAACTTGAGGCGCTGGGACGCACCTTCTCCACCAAGTCGGACACCGAAGTTGTCCTGCAGTCTTACGAAGAGTGGGGAGATGCCGCTTTTGACAAGTTCAACGGCATGTTCGGCTTCGCCATCCATGACCGGAAGAACAACCGTCTGGTTCTGGCCCGCGACCACTTCGGCATCAAGCCGCTGTACTACGCCACTGCCGGCACCGCTGAGGCGCCCACACTGCTGTTCGGCTCCGAGATCAAGCCGCTGCTGGCCAGCAACAAGATCACCGCCGAGGTCGATGAGCGGATCTTGTACCGCTACTTGCAGTTCCGGATCCACGACGACGAAGCCAACACGTTCTTCGCCGGCGTACAGAAGCTCATGCCCGGCGAGAAGCTGGTTGTGAACACCGTGGACACGGCAGCCGGACCGGCCGGAACCGCCACTATCAGCTCGTACACGCGGTTCAAGGAAGAACTGGCCGAACTGGCCAAAATTGAAACCCCGTACTCCCAGGCCGTCATTGACGAATACCGGGAACGCTTCACGGAAGGTGTTCGCCTGCGTCTGCAGTCTGAAGTCCCCGTGGGTACCGCCTTGTCAGGCGGACTGGACTCGTCCGCCGTCGTTGTTACCATCAACAAATTGATGCAGGAGAACGCCGCAGCCACAGACTCCCTCGGAGCCAAGCAGCAGACGTTCTCGGCTATTTTCCCCAACTCCATCAATGATGAGGAAAAGTACGCCGACGCCGTACTGGCCCGTTGTGAAGGCAACGTCATCAGCCACAAGATTCTGCCCCAGCCGGGAGAATTTGTGGATGACCTGGAAGACTTTATCCGCACCATGGAGGAGCCCATCATCTCCTCGGGCCCCTACGCCCAGTACCAGGTCATGCGCGAAGCGTCCAAGCACGTGACCGTTCTGCTCGATGGCCAGGGTGCCGACGAGATGATGGCCGGCTACATCCCCTACTACTTCGCGTACCTGCGACAGCTGAAGAAGAACGGTCAGAACGCCAAGCTGGCCAAGGAATTGGTCTCCAGCTCGGACATCTTGTTCCGTCTGGCACGGTTCCGGATCCAGAGTAAGCTCAGCTTCAAGAAGGAAGTTGGCGTTTCTGCGCTGTTGAACAAGAAGTTCACGGCCAAGTACAAGGCTGAGAAGTTCTCCAACATCCCGGATAACTTGAAGCTGCGCCTGATCGACGACCTGTTCCATAAGTCCCTGCCGGCAGTGCTGCGCTACGAGGACAAGAACACCATGCGCTTCTCCCTCGAGGGCCGTGTGCCGTTCCTGGACAAGGAAGTGGTGAAGTTCCTCTTCAGCCTTGACGATGAATCCATCATCAAGGGCGGCTGGAACAAGCGCATCCTGCGTGACGCCACCCGCGAGCTGCTGCCGGAAATGATCAGCAACCGCCGGAACAAGATCGGTTTCACCACCCCGGAAGCGGAGTGGTTTGGGCACATGAAGGAAAAGATCTACGAGATCTTCCTGTCCACTTCCTTCGGCAACCGCCCGTACTGGAACCAGGATGCCGTCATTTACGCGTTCGAGGAGCTCCTCAGCGGCAAGAGCGGCGGTTCCACCATGGTGTTCTGGCGCCTCATCAACACCGAACTGTGGCTGCGTGAATTCTTCGATGTACCCGAGGTCAAGGCCGGAATCGTGGGCAAGAGCGATTACATCCCCAACGCCGACAAGCAGTTGGACATCACGCTGCCCGACAACGCCGGAACGTTCCGCCGCTACCCGCTGCGCACCGATGTGTTCTACAAGGAAACTGACTTTGACCCGGAGGTCATGAAGTTCGTCAAGCGCTTCTTTGACGGCCTGCCTGCCGCTGGTGGGGACCATGGCGCCGCCACCGCGGACACCCCGTGGTACCTGTTCCTCTCGGAAAAGATTGTGGCCATGACCCAGGGACGGTCCATTCCTGTCTGGGACATCAAGGTCAGCAATGCGGCCCGGTTCTTCTCCAAGTTCGTCACCCGCAACCCCGGTGGCATTGGCTTGGCCAGCCCCTGGTCCATGCAGTTGGCCATCGATGAGGTGGGCCTGCCCAAGATCATGTACGCCTCCGCTCGCTCCGTTGTGGGCAAGCTGCAGGGCAAGTCCGGCGTGTTCTATGAAGTGGTTGGCCACAACATCAACGCGATCGACGGCGCTGCCGGCTACCAGGTGGGCACCTCCACTCACTCTGTGAAGTACGCGCCGGTTGACCCTGACGGCGTTGCAGCCCGCCTGAGCGCTTTGGTCCGGGCTTCGGTTCCAGCCGAGTACGCCGCAACATTTGCCGGAACTGCCATCATGGACGCGAATGATCTGGGTGTGGTGGCCTTGGGTCACGACACAGCGCTGTCCAAGACGGTTTTGGAGAACATCTTCCGCGACAACCCGCAGGGCCAGACCACGGAGACCACTCCCATGTCCCTCGTGTTCACACAGAAGTAAGCCACCGAAACCCAAGCGGCACCTTTCCAAGGACGACGGCGAAACTCTCGTTTCGCCGTCGTCCTTGGGTTAAACCATGAAAGAGTCAAAGCATGACCGAGGAAAACTCACCCAAGCCGTTCTTGCAGGCCAGCACGCTGGAGTGCCAGCTGCCGGACTTTGCCGCCATTGACGTCTCGCATTACCTGCCCGCGTTTCAGGCCGGATTTGCGCAACAGTTGGCGGAGATCGCGTCCATTACGGCCGACCGCGCCGCGGCAACGTTTGAGAACACCGTGCTCGCCATGGAGCGTAGCGGGGCCATTCTGACGCGTGTTCAGAACGTGTTTTTCAACATTGCCAGCTCCCATGGGACAGCTGATGTTCAGGCGTTGGAGGCAACGCTCGCCCCGCTGCTCGCCGAGCATGAGGACACGGTGCTGCTCAATGCGCCGTTGTATGAGCGGATGCTCGCCGTACCTTCGGAGGGCCTGGATGCCGAATCGCTGCGCTTGCTCGATGAATACCGCAAGTCGTTCACGCGCGCCGGCGTTGCGCTGGATGCCGCATCACAGGACCGTTTGCGCGAACTTAACGGTCAGCTATCCTCGCTCAGTACCGAGTTTTCACAGAATGTCATGCAGGCCGGCAATGATGCGGCCGTGCATGTTCTGGACGTGGCCGAGCTCCACGGGCTCAGCGACGATGATCTGGCGACGGCGGCGGCCGCAGCCCGCGCAGCAGGTCACCTTGACGGCTACCTGCTGACACTGATTTTGCCCACGGCACAGCCCGCCCTTGAGGTGCTGACGAACAGGGAGACGCGCCGCAAGCTCCACCTCGCTTCGGTGAGCCGGGGCAGTGGTTCAGGGGATTCAAATGTGCTGGACTTGGCCGCCGTCATGGCATCGCTACGGGCAGAGAAGGCCGCGTTGCTCGGTTTCGCCTCGGAGGCGGAGCGTTCCCTTGAACCGCAGACTGCCCCTTCCTTGGCGGCCGTGCACGCCATGCTCTCCCCCATCACCGCCGCTGCTGTGCGCAATGCCCGTGATGAGGAGGCCAAGCTGGCCGCCGTGGCAGGACATCCCATCGAAGCGTGGGACTGGGCGTTTTACTCCGAGCAGGTCCGGCGGGACGAATACGGCGTAGATCTTGCAGCGCTGCGCCCCTGGTTTGAGCTTGACTCGGTGCTGGAGAACGGCGTCTTTTATGCAGCCACCCAGCTCTACGGCGTGAGCTTTACTCTCCGAAGCGATCTGCTCGGGTACCATCCTGAGGTCCGAATTTGGGAAGTCAAGAATGCCGACGGCTCAACGGTGGGATTGTTCTTGGGCGACTTCTATACCCGTGACACCAAGCGTGGCGGGGCCTGGATGAACTCCTTCGTGGAGCAGTCTTTCCTTGACGGCACCCAGGCCGTGGTGGTCAATAACCTCAACATTCCCAAGCCTCCCGCCGGGGAGTCAACCTTGTTGACCTTCGATGAGGTGGTGACATGCTTCCACGAGTTCGGCCACGCCTTGCACGGACTGTTCTCCGCAGTGCGCTACCCGAGGTTCTCCGGCACCAACGTTCCTCGTGACTTTGTGGAATACCCGTCACAGGTCAATGAGATGTGGATTCTGTGGCCTGAGGTGCTGGCCAACTACGCCAAGCATTACCGCACGGGCGAACCCTTGCCGGAGGGGACGGCGGAGCGGCTTCAGGCCGCAGCACTGTGGGGCCAGGGGTTCGCCACCACCGAATACCTGGGCGCCACCTTATTGGATTTGGCATGGCATGAACTAGCTCCCGGTGCACCCGTGGATGATCCACTGGCTTTCGAGGCAGCAGCTTTGGCCGCTGCCGGAGTCAATCTCCCGGCGGTGCCGCCGCGCTACCGGACCGGCTACTTCAACCATATTTTTGCTGGTGGCTACGCTGCAGGCTACTACTCCTATATCTGGTCCGAGGTGCTCGACGCCGATACCGTGGCCTGGTTCAAGGCCAATGGCGGGTTCACCCGTTCCAACGGTGAACACTTCCGCACCACGTTGCTGCGCCGCGGTTTCGCTGTTGACCCTTTGCAGGCTTTCAGGGACTTTGCCGGCCGCGATGCAGATACCGCTCCCCTGCTGGCTCGTCGGGGGCTGATCTAGGCCCATGGTGACACTTGCAGATTGTCAACGGACGCAGCACGCATGGTTCCGCGCTTTGGCCGAGGCCACTGGCGGTCGGGCTTTTTCCACGCACCGCATGGACTGGGTGTGGCTTCCGGAAACCCGTGAAATGTTGTGCATGTTCCCCCAGGAAATTACCGACGCCGGCCTGCAACCGGCGCTGGCCGAAGCCGAGCGCCGCGGCGCAGCCACTGTGGGCATTTGGATGAATGCTGCCGTGCGGGAGGGGATCTTGCCGGCCTACCGTTTTGAGCGGGGCTGGCAGCCCTGGTGGATGACCCGCGCCCTGGATGTAGAAAGCGTGGTGGCGGCCAGCGAGAGTGCCGATGACCGAGTTGATTTGACCTGCCTCACGGACGATCAAGTGTGGCTGGCCACTGCTCGCAGCGCGGATAACTGGGCGGGACGCTCTTATGCGTATTTGCCGCCGAACCAACTGGGTGGCAAGCACCTGGCGGGCATCTTTGACATGGTGGTGGATCCAGACCATCGCCGTACCGGGCTCGGGACTGCCCTGCTCAATGCGCTCTCCGAGGCGGCGTTCAACGCCGGGGCGGAACATTTGTTGCTCAACGCCACCCCTGACGGTCAGCGGCTCTACCGCAACCGCGGATTCGAACTCATCGGCAAAGGCCAGACGTGGTGGTTCCACCCGCCCCAGTAACCCCCTGCAACGCCGCACCACTTTACGGCCGTTTATCAGCAACGCCGCATCACTTTACGGCCCATTCCCGACGCTCGCGCAGCTGGCTAGCCGTAAGTTGCGGCGCTTAGCTGCCAGGTTTCCTCCAGAGTGGCGGCGGCAAAGGGTCCCCGGGGCGCAGCCGTCGGAACACCGATGACGTTGGACAGGGCGTGGAGTGCGCCGATGGGGTGAGTCATGCCAGCCAGGGCGTGCGCGATGGCCTGCAACCGCGCCAGGCTGGCACCCTGCGGCGCCCCTGCCTGGGCGAGTCGCCACACGTTGATGTACTCGCCCGGCAGCATCCCTGCCAGGCCACTGTGCCAGGCATCAACATCTGGGCGTTCGTCCAGCAACTGCACATCGGAGCTGAGTCCGATGGAAAAGTCCGGCCCGACGGCCGCCCTGAGCTCGCCAACACGGCCCACGACATCCTCGCGCCGCATGGTGTCCTTAACCGCGCGTAGGTGGGTATTGCTTGCCAAATAGGCAAGGGTTACGGGGCTGACATCAAAGTGCGTCTGCATAGGTTTGTTGTAAAAGCATATCGGCAGGGTTGTTGCTTCGGAGACTGCCAGGAATAGTGCACGAACTTCCGTATCCGAAAGCGGCAAATAGGAAAACGGGGCTAGCAGTAGACCGGAGGCTCCAGCACTCTGCGCATCCTGCGCCAGGCGTACCACCTCGAGTGTGGACGGGGCGCTCACCGCCGCATACACGGGCATGGTGGATTCCCGCAAACCTTCCGAGGTACCTACCATGGCTGCTGACTCCACGGCAGTTTGCACTACTGCTTGCCGTTCACCCCTGTCAAAAGTCACCCCCGCACCAGAAGTGGCGAGCACGCTCACCCCTGATATGCCCGCGAAAGACGCGTTGCGCACGAGGTGAGCGAGAGACGCTAAGTCGAGTTCGTCGTCGTCCCTCAGGGGCGTGATGGGGTAGGCCAGAAGGCCGGCGAAGGGCAGCGTCATGGTGTCAATCTTGGCTGGGAGGAGCCAGGAACACAAACGGTTGAGGGAGAAAAGAATCTCCCTCAACCGTTTGCACGCCGGCGGCGCCGTAAAGTGATGTAGCGTCGCGAAAAACACGCCGTAAAGTGATGCGGCGTTGGAGGGGCTACCAGCCGCGCTCGGCCAGACGGTGCGGCTCGGGGATGTCGGCCACGTTGATGCCCACCATGGCTTCGCCCAGTCCGCGGGAGACATTAGCAATGACGGAGGCATCGTCGAAGAACGTGGTGGCCTTGACCACGGCTGCCGCGCGCTGGGCCGGGTTGCCGGACTTGAAGATGCCGGAGCCAACAAACACGCCGTCGGCGCCGAGCTGCATCATCATGGCCGCGTCAGCGGGTGTTGCAATGCCGCCAGCGGTGAAGAGCACCACGGGGAGCTTGCCGGCCTCGGCAACCTCCTTGACGAGCTCGTACGGGGCCTGCAATTCCTTGGCGGCAACATAGAGTTCGTCCTTGGGCAGGGCTGCCAGCTGAGCGATCTGCGTGCGGATCTTGCGCATGTGGCCCGTGGCATTGGAGACATCACCGGTGCCCGCCTCACCCTTGGAGCGGATCATGGCAGCGCCCTCATTGATGCGGCGCAGTGCCTCACCGAGGTTGGTGGCGCCACACACGAAGGGAACCTTGAAGTTCCACTTGTCGATGTGGTGCTCGTAATCGGCCGGGGTCAGCACCTCGGACTCATCCACGAAGTCCACGCCGAGGGACTCTAAAACCTGCGCCTCAACGAAGTGGCCAATGCGGGCCTTGGCCATGACGGGGATGGACACCGCGGCGATGATGGCGTCAATCATGTCCGGATCGCTGGCGCGTGACACGCCACCCTGTGCGCGAATATCGGCGGGGACCCGCTCGAGCGCCATGACGGCTACGGCGCCGGCATCTTCGGCGATCTTGGCCTGCTCAACGTTGACCACGTCCATGATGACGCCGCCCTTGAGCATGTCGGCCATGCCGCGCTTAACCCGGCTGCTGCCGGTCACAGGTGTTACCTCAGGTGTAGACACAAAAAACCCCTCTGGGAAGGAACGGAATAATTCATAAACCCGCATACGTGACATGTTTCACGGGTGCGGTCAGTCTATTCCGGCCCCCAGAGGGGATAAAAACAAGTGTTACTGTCCGTTCGAGATAACCGCCTCCATGGCCTGACGGCGGACCGTTCCCATCCTCTGGAACACCGTCACCAGGCTGGCGACGGCTAGCAGGACAAGGACGACGGCGAGCACGGCTTCGGGGATCCCGAGGCCTACCAGCCCGGTCGCCACGAGGACGACTACGAGCCGATCTGAGCGCTCGGCGATGCCGACATTTGCGGTCATGCCCAACCCTTCGGCCCGTGCCTTTGCGTAGGAGACAATGGAGCCCAGCACCAAGCACGTCAGCGCCATGGCTGCGATGAAGTGGTTGTTGCCACCGGTGTAGAACCACACCACGATGCCGGCAAAGACCGCCCCGTCCCCCACCCGATCAAGGGTGGAGTCCAGAAAAGCTCCCCAGTTGCCTTTGCGACCAATCATCCTGGCCATGAGCCCGTCAATGATGTCGGAGAACACAAAGACGGTGATGACCACTGTCCCCCAAAACAGCTGGCCGAGCGGATAGCCGATCAAGGCGCCCGCAGCAACACCCAAGGTGCCAATGATGGTCACGGCGTCGGGTGAGACCTTCAGCCGCACCAGCAGAGCCGCGATGGGGGTAAAGATAGCGGCGAAAAGTGCCCGGGCATACTTGTTGAGCATTACTGTCCTAGGTCCGTGTTATTCCAGGCATCAGCCACTTGCGCGCGGACATCACCGAGGGTTTGGGTGATGGCCTTGGTGCCGGCAATGATGGGCAGGAAGTTTACGTCCCCACCCCATCGCGGAATAATATGCTGGTGCAAGTGCGCGGAAATACCGGCACCGCCTGTGACACCCTGGTTCATGCCCAGGTTAAACCCCGAGGGGTTGGAGACTGCGCGCAGCACCCGCATCGCCTTCTGCGAGAGGGCCGCGAATTCCGCTGTCTCCTCCAGTGTCAGGTCCGTGTAGTCGGGCACGTGCCGGTAGGGGCACACCAAGATATGCCCCGGGTTGTATGGAAACAGATTCAAGATCACAAAAGCAAGCTCGCCGCGGTGCACAATGAGCGATTGTTCATCGCTGCGTTCGGGCGCCTCGCAGAACGGGCAGTCGTGTTTGCCGGTGACCTGCTCCTGCCCGCCTTTGACATAGGCGAGCCGGTGGGGCGTCCACAGTCGTTGGAAGGCGTCAGGAACCCCGGGGAGTTCAAAATCATCGACAACAACGGGCTGTGACGCCCCACCTAGTTCACTCACGCCGTACGGTTCCGAACTGCTTCAACAATGCGGCGGACGGCCTCTTCAACGGCCACGCCATTGTCCTGGCTGCCGTCACGGAAGCGGAAGGACACTGCGTTGGCATCGGCGTCGTCACCGCCGGCGATCAGCACGAACGGGATCTTGTCTTTGCTGGCCGTACGGATCTTCTTCGGGAAGCGGTCGCTGGAGATGTCCACCTCGGCACGGATGCCGGCCTTCTTCAGCTGCGCGACGACGTCGAACATGTAATCGTTGAACGCCTCAGCCACGGGGATGGCCACGACCTGAACCGGGGACAGCCACGCCGGGAAAGCGCCGGCGTAGTGCTCTGTCAGCACGCCCATGAAGCGCTCCACGGAACCGAACAGTGCGCGGTGAATCATGACTGGACGCTGGCGTGTGCCATCGGCAGCCTGGAATTCAAGCTCAAAACGCTCGGGCAAGTTGAAGTCCAGCTGGATGGTGGACATCTGCCAAGTGCGGCCCAGCGCATCCTTGGCCTGCACGGAGATCTTGGGGCCGTAGAACGCGGCTCCTCCGGGATCGGCGACCAGTTTCAGACCGGATTCAGTGGCAACTTCTTCCAGGGTGCGGGTAGCTTCTTCCCAGACGTCGTCGTCACCGACAAACTTTTCCGGATCCTTGGTGGAAAGTTCCAGGTAGAAGTCCTCCAGGCCGTAGTCCTTCAGGAGAGACAGCACAAAGTTCAGCGTCTCGGTGAGCTCCTCCTTCATCTGATCTTTGGTGCAATAGATGTGAGCGTCGTCCTGGGTCATGCCGCGCACGCGCGTCAGACCATGAACCACGCCGGACTTCTCGTAGCGGTACACCGAACCGAATTCGAACAGGCGCAACGGCAGTTCACGGTAGGAGCGTCCGCGGGAGCGGAAGACCAGGTTGTGCATGGGGCAGTTCATGGGCTTGAGGTAGTAATCCTGGCCGGGCTTGCGCACCGTGCCGTCCTCGTTCAGCTCGGCATCAACATGCATGGGAGGGAACATGCCATCGCGGTACCAGTCAAGGTGCCCGGAGACCTCATACAGGTTGGCCTTGGTGATGTGCGGGGTGTAAACAAAGTCGTAGCCGGCCTCCACATGGCGCTGGCGGGAGTAATCTTCCATCTCCTTGCGGATGATGCCGCCCTTGGGGTGGAAGATCGGCAGACCCGAGCCCAACTCGTCGGGGAAGGAGAACAGGTCCAGTTCCACACCGAGCTTGCGGTGATCGCGGCGCTCGGCTTCGGCAATGCGTTCCTGGTACGCCTTCAGGGCGTCCTTGGTGGGCCAGGCCGTGCCGTAGATGCGCTGCAGCTGCTGGTTTTTCTGGTTTCCCAGCCAGTAGGCGGCGGAGGTGCGGGTCAGCGCAAAGGCGTTGGAGATCAGCTTCGTGTTGGGCAGGTGCGGGCCGCGGCACAGATCGCACCAGATTTCTTCCCCGCTCTTGCGATCAATGTTGGAGTAGATGGTGATGTCTCCAGCACCCACCTCGACATTGACGCCTTCGGCGGCGTCAGCCACGTCGTCGTTCTTCTTGCCCAACAGCTCCAGCTTGTACGGCTCATTGGCCATGGCCACGCGGGCCTCGTCCTCGGAGACAACGCGGCGAGCGAACTTCTGGTTCTGGTTGACGATCTTGAGCATCATCTTCTCAAGGGTCTTCAGGTCTTCGGGCGTGAAGGGCTCGGCCACATCAAAGTCGAAGTAGAAGCCGTCGGTGATGTACGGGCCAATGCCAAGCTTGGCGTCCGGGCGCAACGCTTGAACGGCCTGAGCCATGACGTGGGCGGTGGAGTGACGGAGCACATCCAGACCGTCGGGGGAATCAATGGTGACCGATTCCACAGCGGCGCCGTCTTCCAATACGGCGGCAAGATCCTTTAAAACCTCATCGACGCGCATGACAACAACGTCGCGGCGTTCAAAGAACAGCTCCGCTCCGGTGGTGCCTGTGGCCACCGTAGTCGTCTCGCCGTCGACATTAATGGTGATCTGTGAATCCACTGGCACTGGTAACTCCTTGTTTGTCATGTATGGCCCCATATCCAAGCAACATACGGGGGTTGCTGTGGGCCTCTTCGATGGTATCGGTTTGCCGGGGCAGCAACCAACCCGGGCGCTCCGGGCCCGGCGGCAGATTTTGCAGGTCCCACGCCTCCAGAGCCTGGATAGTGATGCCGCGGGGACCGGTGCGCCGGGTCAGTCCCCGAATCAGCAGCATGCGGGTGCCAAAAAGCAAGGGCCCGGATTTCTCCTGTGCCTCGGTAAAGAAGGTGCTGTCCACGCAACCTGTGCCGTCGTCAATGCTGATGAACACCACCCGCTTTCCACCCCTCATGGGCGGGGTTTGGGTGGCCACCCGCACCCCCGCCACCAAAACTTCACTGTTGTTGCGCAGTCCCAGGAGCGCCTCTGCGCGGCTCACACCGAGGCGGTCCAGCAGCGGAGCATAACTTTCCATGAGGTGGCCGCTGACATCCAGGGATAGCAGGTCCAGCTCCGTGGCCACGGTTTCGGCCAGCCCGGCCTCGGGGTGTTCGGCTGCGAGCGCAGCCAGTTCTATATCCTCCATGGGCAGTGCCAGCTGCCCGAGGAGAGGTTCTTTGCGTTTGCTTCCATGGTGCGCTGGCAGGCTGTTGACGTGGGCTACCAGGTCTGCGCGGTTAGCCGTGTTTGAGGTGTGGCTTTTGGCTTGGCGGTGCAGTGAGTCAAGGGCGCCCAGCTGGGCGAGCCGCTTCAGGGTTGGCCGGCTGAGTCTGGCCCGGTCGCGCAGCTCCGCCAAGGAGTTGTAGGGCTGGCCGGCCAGGATGCGTTTGAGTTCCGTGGCGGAGAGTCCGTAGACCCCGGCGAGGCTCAGCCGGACGCCAGTGGCCCCGGGGGTCCCGTCCCCTGCATCCGTGCGTTCGGCGTGGTACTCGCCGGTGCTGGCGTTGATGTCCAGGGGCAGGATGGGGATGCCCATGCGCCGGGCTTCGGCGACGAGTAGGCGGCGCGGGTACATACCAGGATCGTGTTCCCAGAGTCCTGCCATGAATTCTGCCGGGTGATGAGCCTTGAGCCAGGCCGATTGGTAGGTGGGTACGGCAAAGGCGGCCCCGTGGGCTTTGCAGAACCCGAAGCTTCCAAAGGCGGCCAGGGTCCCCCACACCTCCTCAATGACGGCGGCGGTGTACCCCTTTGCCGTTGCCTTGTCCCTAAAGTACTGTTCTACGGTCGGTTCGACGGCGGGGTTCCCCAGCCCGCGCCGGAATTCGTCGGCTCGGGAGAGGGTGCAGTCGGTCATGGTGGCGAAGGTGCGCAGTACCTGTTCATGGAAGACAGTCACCCCGTGCGTTTCCGACAAGGCCGGGATGAGGTCCGGGTGGGCGTAGTGCGGTTTGGCGAACCCGGCCCGGCTTTCCAGAAAGGGCTTGACCATGTTGGATTTCATGGGTCCGGGGCGGAACAGGGAAATGTCAATGACGAGGTCGCTGAACTCGGCGGGGGCCATCTTGCCTACTAGCTCCCGTTGACCCGGCGATTCGATCTGGAAGCACCCCAGCGTGTGGGTGCTGCGGATCAGCTCAAAGGTGGGTTCGTCGTCGAGCGGTACGGCATCAAGGTCAATGGCCCCGTCCTCCCCTATAAAGGGAGCGTCTGGCGCATGGCCACCGTGGGCGGCGACCTCTTCACGTGAGGGGTGCAACTTGATGATCTCCCGCACCGCATGGGCCATGGCGCTCTGCATGCGCACGCCCAGGACATCGAGCTTGAGCATGCCCATGGCGTCCATGTCGTGCTTGTCGAACTGACTCATGGGCAGGCCCATGCCACTGGGCTGCACGGGGGTACGGTTCAGCAGGGTGGAATCGCCCAGGATTACTCCGCACGGATGCATGGAGATGTGCCGAGGTAAACTATCCAGCCGTTGGGTGATATCCACCAGCAGATCCAACTGGGGTGCGGGCCCATCATCCCCCTCCGTGGCATAGCGGGACTGGTTTACATGGGCTGCCAGCTCACGCAGTTCCGGCTTTTCCTCCAGTGCCTCCCGGAAGGATCCGGCCGAGAAGCGCCACAGCTGCTTGGCGATCTGATCAATCTCACCCTTCTCAACACCTAACGCCAGGCCCGCATCCCGCACGGCGCCCCGGGCCCGGTAACTGTTTTGCATACTCATCAGGGTTACCCGCTTGGCTCCGAAGCGTTCAAAGATGGCCCGGTACACGTTGTGCCGCTGTGCGCTTTCCACGTCTAGGTCAATATCGGGCAGGGTAGCCCTGTCATTGGAGAGGAACCGTTCAAAGAGGAGATCGTTGGCTAGGGGGTCCACGGCGCTGATCCCGAGTAAGTAATTGACTAACGACGACGCACCTGAACCTCGTGCGGCTCGGCGCACCCCCATGGTGCGGATCATTTCCGAGACCTCAGCCACTGTGAGAAAGTACGATTCAAAGCCAAGCTTCGAGATGGTGGCGAGCTCAACCGACAACCTGTCCCGTGCTTTTTCTAGCTTGCTGGGAGAAAGCCCAGTAAAGCGTTGGAGAAGAGCTGACTCTGTGCGCTGTTGCAGTTCTTGGCGGGCGGGTTGCAACAGGCCAAGCACATCGCTTTCCGGGGTGCGTGGCTGCTTCCAGCCCAGATCCTTGTGCGGATCCAGACGGCACTTATCCGCCAGTTGTGCCGTGTTGGCCCAGAGTTGCTGAAGTCCGGAGGTGCCGTAGCCGCCGTAGTCCGCAATGTCCCGCACTACTTTCTCCATCTCGGAGGAACTTTTCAGCCATGCCTGCCCCGTGGGTTGCAGGTCCGCCAGTTGATCCAGGGGGGCAATGTTTCTGGCGGCATCCAAGACATCGGCCACAGGGGCGTCTTCGGGTCCTGCATAGCGGACGGCGTTACTCAACACCGCCGGCACATCAAATTCATGCGCCAACTTCACCATACGCACAGCGTGGGTGGTGCTCAGCGGTGCTGCGGGGGTGTTTAAGTGGCTGGTAATTTCCGCCACGAGGGAGCCTGCGGGCATGGCTTCGCGCCACTGCCTGAATTTGCTTCGGGGAAGCAAATATTTGCGGCTTTCCATGGCCCGGCCCACAGGAGAATGCGGACCAAGTAACACTGTCAGCACAGGGTGGCCTGACGCTGGGTCAACAACGCCCTGGGCCAACTGCTCAAGTGTCAGCCCCACAGGCCGCTTGGGCTGGTGGTGCGCCAGAGAGATTAGCCGGCATAGTGCCCCATAGCCCGCGCCAGGGTGCCCGGCGGCCCCGCCATGAGCCAACACCACAACCCTTCCGGTGACTACCGGGCCGCGCTCTCCTTCTTCTACAACAGCCAGATCAACCCCGAGGATCGGATCAATACCGGCAGCCATGCACGCCTTGACATGCTTGATAGCCCCATACAGCCCGTCTCTGTCGGTGATGGCCAGGGCATCGGCGCCGTCAGCTGCGGCCGCCTGGGCCAAATCTTCGGGCCAGGACACACCATAGTGCGCGCTGAAGGCCGTGGCGGCATGCAGGTGAATGAAGTTACGCACTGTCTTCACACTCCGCAGTGCCTTCACTTTCCACAGTGCCCGCCGCCAATAATTCGGTCTCCTGAAACTGCTCCGGGCACTCCGGTTCCTGGAACTCGGGCTCCTCGGATTCCGGCTCCGCTTCGGTGACTTCGCGCTCTACCCGGGGGTGAACCTTAATGACTCGCCAGCGCAGACTGGGCCGGTACAGCAGCACGTCCATGGTCAAGATCCCGGGTTCGCCGTCACGGACCATCTGCAAGCGCCAGATTTGAGTGTCCACATACCCCACGCCTTCGCCCGGGCGCAGGCTCGTATGGTCCTGCCACCACGGGCGGCGCTGATACCAGCTCTGGGGTTTGGCAACAATTTCGTGGCACAGCCCGCGCCACCACATCCGCACAGGCTCCCCGTCAGGGGAACATTCCATGGTGACGGACTCAGTAAAGGTGCCCATGTGCGCACTCCAATCTCTACCCGACAAGGACAACCATGAGGACTTTTCAGGGCAGACACAATTTATTAGAACATATATTCGAACCTAATTTCAGTGTACGCTCAATTTCACGCGGCACCCATCCGCCACCTTGGGAAAAAACGCAAGAGCCGGCACAAAACATGTGCACAAAACGTTATGTAGATGGCTGAGAACTCGTCTTGCGTCTAGCATGGCATTATGGCTACCGGCTGAGTCCTACCCGCAGGCGCCACAACAACTTAAAGGAGCGTTCCATGACTGACATGGTCACCCTCATCGCCAAAACCACACCACTTGAACGAGAGCTCAAAACAGCATCCCGGACAGTGCAGGAAGCCGACATCACCCGTCTCGGCGAACTCTATTTCACCGCTTACGACGCAGGCGTTGCCGCAGAAACACTGGAAGCCGCCATGGCTGACATGCGGGCATCGTACGCCGGCAAATACGGCGAGTTGCTCCCCGATGCTTCCCACGTTGCCTTGGATGAGGACGGCAAGATTGTGGCCGCCGTGCTCGTCGTGGAGCATGCCCTGGGCAATGACACCCCGGATACCCCTTTCATCATTGAGCTGATCACCGACCGTGAGCACCGCCGTCGCGGCCTGGCGGAGGATTTGGTTCTGGCCACGCTGGACACCCTGTTCAACAATGGCCACAAGGACGTTGCCCTGCGGGTTGAAGCCAACAACTCCGCAGCCCTGGCTCTGTACCTCTCACTGGATTTCCACCGCTGGTCCCCCGAAGAAGAAGACGACTAAGGGGCTTTCCGTGGAGCAGCGGCTGAGCTTCATTACCTTAGGTGTCAGGGATGTTAAGCGCTCACGGGAGTTTTATCTCACACGGCTTGGCTGGACGGCGCATCACGAAGTCCCCGGCCAAGTCATCTTCTTGCAGCTCAACCACGGGCTGATCCTTTCCCTGTGGGACCGCGCCGCGATGACCGCCGAGCTCGGCGTTGAGCCATCCGACGGCGTCCCTGCCCTCACACTGAGCCACAACGTTGCCAGCCCAGCCGAGGTTGACGCGGTCTTGGCGCAGGCACGCGAGGCCGGCGCCGCCGTCGACCATCCCGCAGTTCAGCAGGAGTGGGGCGGCTACAGCGGCTATTTTGCCGATCCGGATGGCTTCCGCTGGGAAGTTGCCTACAACCCCACCTGGACCGTGGACGACGCCGGACACGTCACCGTTTAGCCGCACCTCACCCCCGGCCCGGACACCAGCCAGGGAGCCGGCAGCCAGGAAGCACTACACCGTGATGGCCTCGATGAGCTCGGGGCCATTGTTGCGTACATTGCCCACGGCTGCGCTGACAGGATCAAGAACCCACTCCGCAGCCAGGGTCCACGCTTCTGCGAGCGCAGCCTCCAGCAGAGCGCCGGGCGCCCTATTCTCCGGATCCAGCCACTCGGCCAACGCTTCTTGGCCCAGCGGTACGGGCAGGCGGTCGTGCAGGGTGGCCAGCTCCCCCTCTGTCGGGGAGGCCATGGTGAGGATGGTGGTGCTCAGGAGCCACTGATCGGGTGCCCCTTCGGGTTTGGCCGGGTCCTTCCACCACTCATACAGGCCTGCAAAAACAATCAGGGAACCATCGGCGCTGTGCACAAAGTAGGGCTGCTTACTCAAGCCGTCCGGTGACTTTTTCCATTCGTAATAACCCTGCACGGGCACCCCGCAGCGCCGGGCCTTGATGGCGGCACGGAAGGTGGGCTTTTCCAGGACAGTCTCACTGCGGGCATTGAAGGCACGCACCCCCACGGCGGGGTCCTTGGCCCAGCCGGGGACCAGCCCCCACTTAGCCACATGAACCTGCCGGTGGAGGGCGCCGTCAATGAGACGCTCCAGCACAATGGGCACATCCGAGGTGGGGGCAACATTGTAGGAGGCTCGCAATTCCAGCGAGGCCTCCGCTTCCGCTTCCAGTTCCGCTACTAGGTCTCCCACGGCCCGGGCAATGACATAACGTCCACACATGTCATCCATGGTGGCACAGGAAGCCCGGAATATCCCCTGTGCCCGGTAGCGTTGTCAGTAATAACAACCGCACACTTTCCCTCAAGGAGCATTACCCGTGGATTTCACCCCCGACGCCGGCACCATCACCATGTTCTCCACCACCTGGTGTGGCTACTGCAAACGTCTGAAGAAGCAGCTGGACGCCTCAGGCATTGGCTACACGGAGATCAACATCGAGGACGTTCCCGGCACTGCCGAGCTCGTTGAGAGCCTCAACAACGGCAACCAGACAGTGCCCACCGTCCTGTTCCCGGATGGCTCCGCAGCCACCAACCCCTCGCTCAAGGATGTTCAGGCCAAGCTGGGCGTCTAAGCACATCGTCTAAGCACATCAGGCGACGGCAAGTTTTTCGGCGCAGAGCCAACCCGCCGCCTCCTTAGCAGAGCCTCCTTAAGCACCAAATCCGTGTAGCCTTTCAGGAACCCCCAATGGATGTTCCGAGTCGGAACATGGCGCTTAAGGAGCTCTTTATGGTTAACAAGACTGTTCACAAGGTCAAGGGCGCAGTGGTGCTGAGTAAGAACGCACCTGTCACCATCGAAACCATTCTGGTGCCGGATCCCGGCCCGGGCGAGGCCCTGGTCGACATCCTGACCAGTGGCGTTTGCCACACCGATCTGCACTACAAGCAGGGTGGCATCAATGATGACTTCCCGTTCTTGCTCGGTCACGAAGCCACCGGCGTTGTCAGTGCTGTGGGCGCTGGCGTCACCAACGTGGTCCCCGGGGATCGGGTCATTCTGAACTGGCGTGCCGTATGCGGTAACTGCCGCGCGTGCGCCAAGGGTCAGGCCCAGTACTGCTTCAATACCGCCAACGCCACGCAGAAGATGACGCTGGAGGACGGCACGGTACTCTCCCCCGCACTGGGCATTGGCGCGTTCATTGAAAAGACGCTCGTTGCTGCAGGCCAGTGCACCAAGGTCGACGCCGATGTAGACCCCGCCGCTGTTGGCCTGCTCGGCTGCGGCGTCATGGCCGGCATTGGTGCTGCCATCAACACCGGTGGCGTCAAGCGTGGTGACACTGTCGCCGTGATCGGTTGCGGCGGCGTTGGCTCGGCAGCCATTGCCGGTGCGGCGCTGGCCGGCGCCACCACAGTGATCGCCGTGGACCGCGATCCCAAGAAGCTCGCCGCCGCCGTGGCACTGGGCGCAACCCACACCGTCGATGCCTCCACCGAGGACGCTGTTCTCGCTATCCAGAACCACACCGGCGGGTTCGGGGCAGATGTGGTGATTGACGCCGTCGGACGTCCAGAGACCTACAAGCAGGCTTTCTACGCCCGCGATCTGGCCGGCACAGTGGTCCTGGTCGGCGTCCCCACCCCCGAGATGACGCTGGAACTGCCGCTGCTTGACGTGTTTGGTCGCGGCGGCTCGCTGAAGTCGTCCTGGTACGGCGATTGCCTGCCCTCGCGTGACTTCCCCCTGTTGGTTGAGCTCTACAAGCAGGGAAAACTGGATCTGGACGCCTTTGTCAGCGAGCGGATCACCATCAACGATATTGAAGCCGCATTCGCCAAGATGGGCGAGGGTTCCGTGCTGCGTTCGGTGGTGGAATTCGCATGAGCGCGCGCATTGAACGGCTCGTGACCGCCGGCACCTTCTCGTTGGACGGCGGCACTTGGGACGTGGATAACAATGTCTGGATTGTTGGCGATGAGCGTTCGGTGTACGTCATTGATCCCGCGCACGACGCCGGTGCTATCGCCGCCGCCGTGGGCACCCGCACGGTCAAGGCCGTACTGCTGACGCACGGACATGACGATCACATCCGCTACGCCCGCGAGTTCGCCACCTTGGTGGAGGCCCCGGTGCTGATGAACTCAGCTGACCAGATGCTGTGGGAAGACATCTACCCGGGCACCACACCTGACGGCGCCATTGTTGATGGTGAGCGTTTCGAGATTGCTGGCACTACCTTGACGGCGCTGCACACTCCGGGGCACTCCCCCGGCTCCGTGTGCTTCTACGCGGCGGATCTGGGCACCGTTTTTTCCGGAGACACCTTGTTCAACGGTGGCCCAGGTGCCACGGGACGGTCCTACAGCGACTTCCCCACGATCGTTGCCTCAATCACCGAACGGCTGTTAAGCCTGCCGGGCGAGACAGTGGTCAACACCGGACACGGCGATTCAACCACCATTGCCGCCGAGGCGCCGGGCGTTTTGGCTGCCGGGAAGTAAAACAGATCCACTCTGCCAGCCGATGACAGCTGAGCCGATTCCAAACAGCAGATAACCGGGGTTGCCCCCGCCTTTCCGATTCCAATTGGCAGGTAAACGGGGTGCCGGACCGGTTTACCCCCTTTATCTGCTGTTTGGAATCCGAACTGTTTGGAATCAACGCCTCAATCAGGGACCGCCGGCTTGCGGGGCAGCCCGGGCAGCTCAGTGGTACACAAGCTCCGCGTGGTGCGCGTACGCCGCTAGGACTGCTGCTTCCACGCTGTCCACGGTGAGTCCCGGGCGTAGATCCTCGGCGGCTCCCGCGGTTGCCGGATCCCAGTCCAGGCCCAGCGCTGCATAGGTATCGGTCAATACTGCACGGATCGGCGCTGATTTTTCCACCACGATGACCGAGCTGAACAGCCACGCGCCAGCCACAACGCGCTGTGCCGTGCCCACAAGCTTGATGCTGTGGGCGGGGCCGCGTCCGTAAACACTGAATTCCCCAGGACAATATTCACCAGGAATCTCTCCCACCCCAGCATCCACGCCCAGTGATTTCAGGGCCTGGGTGAAGAGTTCGCCAAAGAACCCAAAGCGTCCCTTCGCGCCGAGAATGGCATCATCCTCGCGCTGAATGTGGTCCACCACCAACGTGCCTTGATGATAGGCGGCAGCCCGGCCGCCAGCCTTCCGCACCGCCGGCTCGAAGCTATGATTGCGGGCTGCTTCTTCAGCAGCGGCGAACCCAGGCAATTTGGCGTCACGTTGCCCAAAAGCCACCGTGGGTTCGGGACGATAGAAGCGCAGCATGGCTTCCCGGGTCCCGTTTTTGACCTCACCCAGCAGGTCCAAGGCGTAGTTAAGGTCGACGTCAGCACCTCGATTGACCAGCTGCCGGTGCACCTCCAGAACTGGCGCTAAGAACGTATTCACTGGGCGGACGGAATGGGGCGGACGGTAAGTATTTGTTCAGAACGTCCAAAGGGGCCCGTCACATCGTGGAGTACCGAGGACGTCAGCCCTACTCCATCGGAACCAATCGTTACGTGCGTAGCCAGCCCCAACCATTCGCCCACCGGCTCCCGGTAGAGGTGGATCGAGAGGTCCACGTTGGGATACATCCACCCGCCAGGTTTCGGGTCCATGCGGGCGGCGACACCGTTGGCACTGTCAGCCAGACCCAGCAGGCGAACCAGCGCTGAGGCGTGCTCTCCGCCGTCGAGCATAGTGTACGGGCTGTGCAGCCAGGCACGGCCGTGGCCCGGGCGGTGATCGGGCAGGGAACGGCCTACCAGAGTCTTGATGAACCCGCCGGGCCAGGTGCTCATGCCGTCCCAAGGAATCGCCGTCTCCACGGCGCCCAGAGGTTCGTCCTCATAGGCTTCAACGGCGGTGGTGTCATTCTTTTGCAGGCGCCAGGCCGTGGCGCGCACCGCCGGGCGGCCCTGCGCCAACAGCTCTACTTGGAGAAGTTCAATGGTCTTACCCGGGCGCAGAAGCGTGGTCTCAAGGGTGAATTCACCCGCCGGAATCAATCCGAGGATGTCAAAGTTAATCCGGACCAGGCGCATGTCCGCCCGATGCGCAAATTGCTCCAGCGCGTGGACCATGAGCCCGGCCACGGGTGCCATGTGCTGCTCATGTGGATTCCAGGCGCCCTGAGCATGATCAGTTGACTCGTAGCGATTCCCACCAAGGTGGCGATAGTACGATGTGGCCTTGACGGCGGTAAGTGTTGTGGAGTCCTCCATGGCAACGACTCTACCGCCAGCCACTAGCTGCCCCGCACATCAATCGCCGGCAGCTACGGCGTTAAGCCTTGGCAGTGGAGTTGCTGCTTTCCATGCCCATCACGGGGCAGTCTTCCATGGCGTTCGCATCCAGCTTGCGGGTGCGCGAGACGCGGAAGAGGTGGACACCCAGAACTACTGCACCAACAGTCACAATCAGGATGATGAGGGCCAGAGGTGAGCCCGCGGCTGCGGCAAGAGCTGCGTCAAAGGCGGCCAGGCCGATAGTGGCGTAGATGCAGGCCCAGGCTATGGAACCAACCACCGTGGCGGGGATATAGCGGCGCAAGGGCATGCGGCCAAGTCCGGCAGATAGGTTCACGGCCGTCTGAATACCAATCGTCAAGAAGCTCACGCTGACGGCGGGTGCGC
Source organism: Arthrobacter sp. N199823 (assembly GCF_002929705.1). GTDB lineage: Bacteria > Actinomycetota > Actinomycetes > Actinomycetales > Micrococcaceae > Specibacter. The sequence continues at coordinate 126,290 of NZ_PJIN01000007.1, read as the reverse complement.
CCCAGCGAGCAATGAGCTTTTCCGCCCGCAGCACAGCCGGTGAATTGAGGTGCCGCTGCAACTTCGTCTTGCGGCCACCAGCAGCAAGGCCACGGCCTGCCCAGTACGTGCCATTGGAGCGCAACATGACAATCACAAACAGGATCAAGAAGGCCCACACGAACGGGAGTGAGGTGATGCTGTCCATCATGAGTGTGAGCTCCCCAAAAAGAAAATAATATAGCAACAAAATCCTGCGTTATTAGTCTTACCTTATCTTATCGACCGCCAAGCAGCTAAGCGGCTTCCGGCCCAGGCAACAAGGCTCATCCGCTGCGTCGCAGGCGGCACGCCGGGGCACCATGTCACGCATCATCCTTGGAGTTCATCCCGCCAAAAAACACTCCGTGAGTTAGCGCACATTAACCCACGACCGTACTAGCATCGTCACATGACCATTGATGCTCATGCCTCCCAGACGTCCGGCTCCACCACCACAGCGCTGATTGAGGAAACAATTGGTGCCAATTTCCAGAAAGTGGTGCTGAAGTTTCCGGAGCGGGACGCCCTGATTGATGTCCCTTCTGGCCGTCGCTGGAGTTACTCTGCGCTAAACCACGACGTCGATGCCCTAGCCCGCGGCCTCCTCGCCACCGGTCTGACCAAGGGAGATCGCGTGGGCATCTGGGCGCCCAACGTTCCCGAGTGGGTGCTGCTGCAGTTGGCCACCGCCAAGATTGGCGCCATCCTAGTCAACGTCAACCCGTCCTACCGGGTCCACGAGCTAAGATATGCCGTCCAGCAATCAGGTATGGCCATGATTGTGGCACTGACCGATTTCAAGGGAACCAACTATCAGGCCATGGTGGAGCAAATTGCGCCGGAATGCCCCGATCTAAAGACTGCCAGCTACATTGGCACCCCGTCCTGGGACGCGCTCGTGGCGGGCGGAGAAGCGGTGCCAGCGGCCGCCGTCGAACATGCCATGGCGGCCCTGGAGCCAGGTGATGCCATCAACATCCAGTACACCTCCGGCACCACCGGCTACCCCAAGGGTGCCACGCTCAGCCACAGGAACATCCTGAACAACGGCTTCTTCGTCACCGAAACCATCGGCTTCACGGAGCACGACAGATTGTGCGTTCCGGTACCGTTTTATCATTGCTTTGGTATGGTCATGGGCAATCTCGGGGCTATCACGCACGGGGCCGCGATCATCATCCCGGCAGCGGCCTTCGATCCGGCCGCCACGCTCCGTGCCGTGCAAGAGGAGCGCTGCACAGCCCTCTACGGGGTGCCCACCATGTTCATCGCAGAGCAAAACCTGCCCAATTTCGCCAGCTATGATCTCTCCACCCTGCGGACCGGAATCATGGCCGGCTCGCCCTGCCCGGTGGAAGTCATGAAGCGATGCATGACCGAGATGCACATGGAGGGCGTCTCTATCGCGTACGGCATGACGGAAACCTCGCCGGTGTCGATGCAGACTCTCATGGACGACGACGTGGCCCACCGAACCGAGACCGTGGGCCGGGTGCACCCTCACCTTGAGGTCAAGATTGTCGATCCTGCCACGGGTGAGCGAGTCCCGCAGGGGACCCCGGGCGAATTCTGCACGCGCGGATATTCGGTGATGTTGGGCTACTGGAACGATCCGGAAAAGACAGCGGCCGCCATTGATGCGCAGCAGTGGATGCACTCCGGCGATCTTGCCGTGATGTATCCCGACGGTTACGTCAACATTGTGGGGCGTATTAAGGACATGGTGATCCGGGGCGGAGAGAACCTCTACCCGCGTGAGATCGAAGAGTTCTTGTACAAGCACCCAGACATTGCCGATGTCCAGGTGATCGGGGTGCCCGATGATCGCTACGGCGAGGAACTGTGCGCTTGGCTCCTCATGAAGCCCGGCGTCGCACCGTTGGATCAGGGCGCCATTGCCGCTTACTGCGACGGCCATCTGTCCCGGCACAAGATCCCGCGCTATGTCCTGGTGGTGGACGAATTCCCCATGACAGTCACCGGCAAGGTGCGCAAGATGGACATGCGCGAACGCACCATAGAGATTCTGGGGCTAGGGTAGCGCCGTTACGGTTGGACAGAAACGGGTTGTGGATCCGGCCGGGCCGTTACGATGGAACGGCAGGTCTCGGACTCCGGGGCTTGCCGCACTTTTCAACATGGCAAATCTGGGGGTTCCATGGAAACGCATTCAGTTCCGGCAACGGCGAGGGCACTAGTTCCTTATTTCATCCTGGGGGTGGCTTCGGCAACAATTGGCCTGCTGCCTTGGATCCTGACCGGAATGCGCCTGCCGCTACAGAATCTCTGGGCGAGCGCCACCCCGCCGGACGATATGCCGCTGGTGCTGCTGCCCTTCAGTCAGTATCTACTCACGCTGATCGTCGGGTTGCTGGTGACTGGTTCGGCCATCGCCGGCATCATCAGCCGTCTGAGCAAGCCCCGCCATCCCCGATTCGCACTCACGGCCGTGGCGATGGGGACGGTCGGCGTTCAGCTCACGGCCACCCTCCAGACTTTCAATACCGTTGGTGACGGGCTCCTGCGCAACTCGGCCGCGGAGCTTTACCTCACGGCCTTGCTGTACGGGTCAATTGCCTCGATTTTGATCGGCCTACTGGTTCTGGTGCTCATAGCGAAGGCCCCGGCTCCGGGCGCCGTTGCAGCAAGCAGTATTGCTGCGGTTTGTTGTGGACTCTGGCTGGAGGGGCTGCTCTTCCCCATCGACTCGCTGGCTACCCCGTCCGCGGCGGCGCTCGCCCTGGTCCGCTGGTCCCCGGCGGTGATTCTCGGCGTGGCGGTGGGGATCGCTGGCCTGAAATCCGTGGGACGGGTGCTCGCCGCAGTGTTCGGCGTCCTCATGCTGTGGGTAGCACCCGCGCTCTTCACTGCCATCAGTGTGGGAGGCGGAACACGAGTCCTCGCCTACCAGCCAGCCGCAATGGCACAGTTGGGTGCCGAGGTTTTCCTCAACACGCTCCACCCCACCCCCAGCACCTTGGTGCCGCTCGCCATTGCGGTCGCCGTAGCTGTGCTGGTTCTGGCCGTGAGCAGGACCGTGCGGCGCGGCAAACTCAGCCGCGTCGCGGTCAGGTGAGTTCGGCCAACCGTGCGCGTAGCTCCGGCCATGCCTTACCGAATCCCGGGTGCAGCGGGCGTTGGGCAACCTCGCTCGGCTTGACCCATTCCAAAGCCAGGCTTTCGGGGTCGCTGATGATTGCCTGGAACGGGACCACAGCATTGACCACCACGGTGGTGTAGCGCCAATAACCCACATCGAAGACCGAAGTGAATAGCAGCTCCACGTTCTCGCGAGGCACTCCCGCTTCTTCCCATGATTCGCGCAGTGCGCCCTCCACTGCACTTTCACCCACGTGTAGGGCTCCCCCAGGAAGGCCCCACGTGCCACCATGGTGAGACCAGATGGCCCGGTGTTGCAGCAAGATTCCACGTGCGGCGTCGAACACTAGAAGGCCGGCAGAGCCGAACCGGCCCCAGAACTTGCCGGCGTCTCCTTCAACCCAGGCGTCGCCGGAATTGCGGCTGCTACCCAAGTGGCCGGGGCGCACCTTAGCAGCGGCGTCTTCAACAAACCGGGCCTTCGTGAGATCCTGCGCGACTGTACTGTCCTCATCCATGGCTTCAACGCTACCAACAAGTGAGGATCACTTCCGTTGAGGTTACAAGAACGTCAGAGAAATATGACTCGCTTGACAGTCTTGACAGTAAAGTCATGAACGTCGGCACAATAGAACAACTCCGTTGCCTCTGAACTGAGTATTGGGCTACTGGCTAGGGCCGGGGAAATGGAGCGCTAAGGTGCAATTCGCGCCAATCTTGGATGCACAGAAGTTGGCTCGGAAGAATCGGGCAACGTGGGAGCGCGTCAATGGCAAGGTCCAAGAGCTTACTGAGACCGGGGGCAGCGTCCAAGGAGTTATCGACCTAGCCCTAACACGGGCCTTCGATGACTTCTTGGGACCCTTCGCCACACTTTTCGCCCGACTAAAGAATGTCGCCCTGGACGAACTGCCAACAGTAGCCGCGGTTCCGGAGCTGATGGGGCTGGATATTGAGCTGAAAGCAACGGGACTTAAAGCACTGGGTGGCCTGTCAAGCACTCTGGGTGGCGGCGTGGCTGGAATTGCAGCCGGCGGCGCCAGCTTGGCCGGGGTAGCCGCATTCGCGACGGCCTCCACCGGAACAGCTATCAGCACGCTAAGTGGTGCTGCAGCTTCCAGCGCAACCTTGGCGTGGCTCGGCGGAGGATCGCTTGCCGCAGGCGGTGGTGGCATGGCAGCAGGAACTCTTGTCTTGGGTGGGATTATTGCGGCTCCGGTAGCCATTGCTTTTCTGAGTTACATCCACATAAAAGGCAAGAAATCGTACCGGGAACAAATGGAAATCAAAGCCCAACTCGATGAATCCGAATGGGATGTGGATATTCAGACAGCCAAGGTCGCTCATGCAGCCAAGCATGTTGACAATACGGCGACTGTCCTCAACACGCTCACGCATGTGGGCGTGGAGCAATTACAATCGCTCGCAGATCTGCTCGATCGTTCTGAAGACTACGCCGCATACACTCCAGCTGAACGTTCTCTGGTCGCCGGACAAGCAGGCCTTGCCACGACGATCGCCGCAGTCATCGCGTGTCCACTGTTGGATCAAGACGGCCGCGTCACTGCTCTGTCACATGACTCTCTCAAGGCTGCAACACTGCTGGCGAATAGGCTCGCGGCATGAATCCCCAGCCGGCCGATGGCCCTGATGCGAAAGACCCGGAAATTCCAGCAATCCCGCAGCCTAGCACTCTAAGAGTTTCCGGTGCCCGAGCTACTATTTGGGAAGCCACCGTCATAGTGACAGGCTCGGCCCGCGGTCAACTTTCCCTGCTGCTAGCCGATCGCGAATGGGCCGAAACCATGGCTCGCAGATTCGCCAACGTGGGTGATGGGCAACGGCAAGGCCATGTTTTTGAATGGCTTCATGAACTCAGCTTCAATCTGAACGCTGTCGCCACCAACGCCGATGTCCGGCTGAAGATGACCGAGCGCATGGGGGCTCCGCATGACCCAGCGGACCTCCGGCTTTTCGATTCCGCAGGACGTACTGTGGGAGAATTTCAGGCCAAAGTTGTCGGCAGTAGCTCGACTCGGCTTTCTTCAACAAAGGGCCTGGCTGCCGAGAAATACGCAGGGATGGGCCTTTTGGTGCCAACGGAACATGTGGAGGAGACCCAGTCTCTGATCAACCGTCGCTTAGCCATGCCGGAGGGGCCCATTCACGGCAGATACCGTGGGGTAAAAGTGAACCTCAACGACCGAGTATCCAGTGGCAGCATCGAATCCCGCAGAGTTTCGTTAGCTGAACTCAAGTCCGCAGCTGACGATCCCGAAAAGTATTTGCGTCAACGGATACAGGCAGCCCACGCACAGCAGTTGGCAGGCGCCACATTTGTTGCTGCCATGGTGGGCGGCATTGTTGACGGCGGCAGCGTGCTCGCGTCGGCGGCAATCCGTGAACGTTCGGTGTCGGAGCTGCCGTGGGCGGAAGCTGCTCGTCGGGCTGCATCCGGCAGCGTTAGTTCGGCCGCTAAGTCGGTGCTGGCGCAGAGCATCTCGCTTGCATCCCAACACGCTTTGGCCAATGGAGTCGCGCCAGCCGTGAGCTCCGTCATTGGCGGGACACTTTCTGCCGCCATGGCCCAGTGCACCGTCGAGATCGCCGCCATTGCCCATGGCACCGCTACCGGCCGGCTCTCAACACTTGATGCGGCCTCCGCCGCAGCCGAATCCATGACGAGAACAACCATGATCTGGGCCTTCGGCGCGATGGGACAAGTTCTGATTCCCGTTCCGCTGCTGGGTTCCATGATTGGCGGCCTGGTGGGCCAGTACGGTGCCGCGATGCTCATCCAAGGAATTCAAATGGCCTTGATCGCCCGTGACGAATCGACACAATGGGACGCAGGATATGAACAGCTTCTGGTCTTTATTGAGCAGATCGAACGTGACTCGGCGGCTGAACTTTCCGCGATCAAGGAGCAATCAAAGCGAAGCGACACAGCATTCAGGCAGTTCATACTCCCCCAGCTGGCAGCCATTTCCCAGACTCTGGGATCCTCCAACCCCGATGCCCTCCTCAATCAGCTAGGACAACTCTCAGTTCAATACGGCGGCAAACCGGTCTTCACAACACTTGCAGAGTTCGATGCCTTCATGGATGACCCGATGTTGACTTTGAACCTGCGTTTGAGCTGAAGGGCGCAGTGCTTCGTTGCGGTGTTTCGGGACGAGGACCCGCCGCTCCACAGTGTGCGGCACCGGCGGGTCGAGTGAGACGAAGAGTGACTCTTTAGAACTCAGGCTTGTCCAGGAACGTGGGCCGCACATGCTGATCGGGGTAGATGGCCCGGTGTGCCGCGAGATCCCTGATGTTCTTCTGCACTGCCACGACTGCAAACAAGCTCATGGCGAATCCAATGCCATAAAAGCCCTTCTCGGACAACAGCAGCTCCGCGTTCCACAGACCAATCGCCAGCAAGAGCAGCGACGCCAGCAGGGCAAACCAGGCTATCCCCAGATAAATGGAGGTCACGGGAATGTCTTCTGCCTTATCTCGCACGGCCTTCTGCAGTGACACGGCGGCGAAGAGCCCAAACAAAAACACAGTGAGATAGAAACCCTTTTCATTGAGTTCCATCTTGGCATTCCAGAGGCCAATGAAGTAGACCCCCATACCCAGCCCTAAAGCAATCCAGGAAGCTCCGATGAAGGCCCCCGTTGGTTTCCCCAACTGATTCGACTCGCTCATAATAGCCATTCCCCTCGTGGTTGATACATCAGCATAAGTGAAGTATCACTCTTGTACGTTAATTTGTCCATCATATGGGCAAATTAACGTGCGATGCGCCACCGACGCGAAACAGGCAGGGTTCAGGCTGGTTTCTGGCAGTAAAAATGCCCGCAAGCTGATCCCTGCGGATCGGCTTGCGGGCACACTTTTCGCACTGTTAGTTCAGCGACAGCTAAGGGCTAGAAGTCCCAGTCGTCGTCTTCGGTGTTGACTGCCTTACCGATGACGTAAGAGGAACCCGAACCGGAGAAGAAATCGTGGTTCTCGTCCGAGTTCGGTGAAAGCGCCGACAGGATCGCCGGACTTACATCGGTCACAGCGGCCGGGAACATGGCCTCATAGCCCAGGTTCATGAGCGCCTTATTGGCGTTGTAGTGCAGGAACTTCTTGACGTCCTCGGCCAGGCCAACGGAGTCATAGAGATCGTGCGTGTACTGAACTTCGTTTTCGTAAAGTTCAAACATCAGCTCGAAAGTCCAGGCCTTCAGCTCTTCACGGCGCTCCTCGGAAACCTTTTCCAAGCCCTTCTGGTACTTGTATCCGATGTAGTAGCCGTGGACGGCCTCATCGCGAATGATCAGGCGGATCAAGTCAGCGGTGTTTGTCAGCTTGGCCCGTGAGGACCAGTACATGGGCAGGTAGAAGCCCGAGTAGAACAGGAAGGACTCCAGCAGCGTGGAGGCAATCTTGCGCTTGAGGGGATCGTCGCCGTGGTAGTAGGACTCAATGATCTGAGCCTTCTTCTGCAGGTTCACGTTCTCCACCGACCAGCGGAAGGCCTCGTCGATTTCCTTCGTGGAGGCCAAGGTCGAGAAGATCGAGGAGTAGCTCTTGGCGTGGACCGATTCCATGAACGCAATGTTCGTGTAGACGGCTTCCTCGTGCTGGGTGATGGCGTCCGGGATCAGCGAGACGGCGCCCACGGTGCCCTGAAGGGTGTCCAGCAGGGTTAGGCCGGTGAATACGCGCATGGTGAGCAGCTGCTCGTCCGGTGTCAGTGTGGCCCACGACTGGACGTCATTGGACAGCGGCACCTTCTCAGGCAGCCAAAAGTTGTTGCACAGGCGGTTCCAGACTTCAACGTCCTTCTCGTCCTCGATGCGGTTCCAGTTGATGGCCTTCACGTGGCCCGCCAACTTCAGCTTGTCCGGTGTCATCGCTGCTTCTCTCCTAGTAAAAATCCTGGTGGCCGCGCAGGCCTTGTCAATCTTAAGCCAAAGGCACGACGGCGGGGACTCTCCCGTCGTCGTGCTCTTCAGTTTCGGTCAAAATAACCTAATAATTAGAGGTTAGCTTGATACAAAGCCTACTACAGTTGGCAGGAGACACAGTTTTCAACTTCCGTCCCTTCCAGCGCGAGCTGGCGAAGGCGGATGTAGTAGATGGTCTTGATGCCCTTGCGCCAGGCGTAAATCTGCGCCTTGTTGATGTCACGCGTGGTGGCGGTGTCCTTGAAGAACAGCGTCAGGGACAGGCCCTGATCCACGTGCTGCGTGGCGGCGGCGTAGGTGTCGATGACCTTCTCGAAGCCGATCTCATAGGCATCCTTGTAGTACTCAAGGTTGTCGTTGCTCAGGTACGGAGCCGGGTAGTAAACGCGGCCCAGCTTGCCTTCCTTGCGGATCTCGATCATGGAGGCGATCGGGTGGATCGAGGAGGTGGAGTTGTTGATGTAGCTGATGGATCCTGTGGGCGGGACGGCCTGCAGGTTCTGGTTGTAGATGCCGTGCTCCATGACGGAGGCCTTCAGCGCACGCCAGTCTTCCTGGGTGGGGATGTGGACGCCGTCGAACAGCTCAACTACCTTGGCGGTCTGAGGAACCCACTCGCCGTCGGTGTACTTGTCGAAGAACGCACCGCTGGCGTAGGTGGAGTTCTCGAAGCCGGCAAACGTGCTGGCGGTTTCGATCGCCAACAGATTGGAGGCCCGGATTGCGTGGTAAACCACCGTGTAGAAGTAGATGTTGGTGAAGTCCAGGCCCTCTTCGGAACCATAGTGGACGCGCTCACGGGCAAGGTAGCCGTGCAGGTTCATCTGGCCCAGACCAATAGCGTGCGACTCGTCATTGCCCTTGGCAATGGAGGGAACGCTGGTGATGTTGGACATGTCTGATACCGCGGAAAGAGCGCGGATGGCCGTCTCAATGGTGTTGCCGAGGTTCGGGGAATCCATGGCCTTGGCAATGTTCAGCGAGCCCAGGTTGCAGGAGATGTCCTTACCAACCTCGTTGTACGAGAGGTCATCGTTGTACGTGGTGGGCGCTGAAACCTGCAGGATCTCCGAGCACAGGTTGCTCATGATGATCTTGCCCTCGATGGGGTTCTCGCGGTTCACCGTGTCTTCAAACATGATGTACGGGTAACCGGACTCGAACTGGATCTCGGCGAGAGTCTGGAAGAACTCGCGCGCCTTGATCTTGGTCTTCTTGATCCGGGAGTCGTCCACCATTTCGTAGTACTTCTCGGTGACCGAGATGTCGGAGAACGGCACGCCGTAGACCTTTTCGACGTCGTACGGCGAGAACAGGTACATGTCCTCATCGCGCTTGGCCAGCTCGAAGGTGATGTCAGGGATGACAACGCCCAGAGACAAGGTCTTGATGCGAACCTTTTCATCAGCGTTCTCGCGCTTGGTGTCCAAGAAACGGTTGATGTCGGGGTGGTGAGCGTGCAGGTACACAGCTCCTGCACCCTGGCGGGCACCGAGCTGGTTAGCGTAGGAGAAGCTGTCTTCAAGAAGCTTCATCACGGGGATGACACCGGAGGACTGGTTCTCGATCTGCTTGATCGGCGCACCGACCTCGCGGATGTTGGTCAGCGCGAAGGCCACACCGCCGCCGCGCTTGGACAGCTGCAGGGCAGAGTTGATGGAGCGGCCAATGGACTCCATGTTGTCTTCGATACGCAAGAGGAAGCAGGAGACGAGCTCGCCGCGCTGTGCCTTGCCGGCGTTCAAGAAGGTGGGGGTGGCGGGCTGGAAGCGGCCGTCGATGATTTCATCGACAATCTTCAGGGCCAGCTCTTCGTTGCCGCGGGCCAGGTGCAGGGCAACCATGCACACGCGGTCCTCGTAGCGCTCCAGGAAGCGGTTGCCGTCAAAGGTCTTCAGCGTGTAGGACGTGTAGAACTTGAAGGCGCCCAGGAAGGTCTCGAAGCGGAACTTCTTCTTGTAGGCCTGCTGGAACAGGCCGCGGATGAAGTTCATGGAGTACTGATCCAGCGTCTCGCGCTCGTAGTACTCGTTCTTCACCAGGTATTCGAGCTTTTCTTCCAGGTCATGGAAGAACACGGTGTTGTTGTTCACGTGCTGCAGGAAGTACTGGCGAGCAGCGGCCTTGTCCGCGTCGAACTGGATTTCACCCTTGGAGTTATACAGGTTGAGCATGGCATTGAGCTCGTGGTAGCTCATGCCCTCCCATGCCGCGGGCATCTCCTTTGATGCCTTCACAGCAACTTCTTGGTCAGAGACAATCGTGTCCAAAATTCTTCCAATCCTTCGCGAACCAGGTCTACATCATCAGATGTTCCCATGAGTTCAAAACGGTATAAATGCTGTACGTGGCACTTCTCGGCGACGATGTCCCCGGCGAGGCAATACGTTTCCCCGAAGTTGGTGTTTCCCGCGCCGATGACGCCGCGGATCAACTTCCGGTTCTGTTCCACATTGAGGAACTTGATGACTTGCTTTGGTACTGCCCCCAGCCGATTCTCCCCGCCATAGGTGGGGAGGACCAAGACAAATGGCTCTTGCGCCAGGAGGGTTTCTTCGTAGGTATAAATTGGCAATCGGGCCACGTCACCTCCCAGTTTCATTACGAAACGGTGGGTGTTGTCAGAGGCTGAGGAAAAATAGATCAGCGGGCTGCTGGTGGTTCGAGACGTGATCTCACCTACTGCGGCTTCTGCTGCAACGGCTGACATGGCCTTCGCTTTCAACTACTTACGTGCGGGTGTGTGGCTGGCAGTTTTACTGACCAGCCACCACGTGTGCGCGTGGTGCGCACGGGAACTGATGTCGATTCCGCAGGCACCAGGCCCGCAGGATCACTTAAGCTACGCTGACGCTTTCCAGGACAGCATCGCTTTCGACGGCGGCAGCCAGTTCGGCAATCTTGTCCGGGCGGAAACCTGACCAGTGGTCAGCGTCGGTGATCACAACAGGAGCTTGCTGGTAACCCAAGCTGAGCACGTGCTCGAGAGCTTCCGGATCGGTGGAGATGTCCACGCTCTTGTAGGTGATGCCCTTTTTATCCAAGGCGCGGTAGGTGGCGTTGCACTGGACGCATGCAGGCTTGGTGTAAACCGTAACGGTCATGATCGAGTTCCCCTTTTTTCATAAAACTGTTCTTAAAATTTAGCGTTCATGCCCCGCGGGGCCCGCTCACCGCCTATGGGGCCTGACAGCTTCCGCTACGGCCTCGCCAGTGTTTTTGGGCATCGGCCCAAACTGCTGTAATCGATGATTCAATACTACATCTAGTGCATGCCCCCGCGAAAGACCCCAACATGATGTATTACACCTTTGTTATTTTATGCACCCGTCATCCACAGGCTGTGGATTTTAAATGCGCCAGAACTCAAGGTTTAAAGCGAGCTGTCCACAGGCTGTGGACTACTTAGCCACAAATTAATGTGCGGCGTGTCTAGTTTTGCGGCGTGTCGCCTCTAGTGTTTGGCCCCCGGTGAGCAGGGCAGCGCGAGGCTGCTGGTATAGGGCCTCAGATGGCCGAGCAACCCGATGATCAGCCACCCGTGCGCTGACACCGCCAGTAGTTGCCCATCGCCTGGCCACCGCCTCCGTCAGCGACTCGGAAGCCGCCCGTCTATGCTTTCCCTAGAGCTCTCCATGGCTCTCCCACTAACTTTCAAGAAAAGCGCCAGTCCATCAGAAAGAGGCTCCCCTGTGATCAACCCGCTGCACCTGCGGACCCTGCTCGAAGTTGTCCGCCGCGGTTCCTTTGCCGCCGCGGCCACACGACTGGGGTACACGGCGTCGGCCGTTTCACAGCAGATGGCCACCTTGGAACGAGACAGCGGGGTACAACTTTTCCAACGCTCCGCCCGCAGTGTGCAGCCAACGGATGCCGCCCTAGTCATGGCACGGCATGCAACCAAGGTACTCACGGACATTGACGCCCTCCTGGCTGCGAGCGCCAGGACCGAGGCGGGCACGGGTCAGGACCTGCGTCTGGGCATCTTCCCTTCCTTGGCTACCCATGTGTTGCCGCGGCTCCTGGCCAGCCCGCAATGGCCGGACCTCGGCATCAATTTGCATGTCTCAGTCGGCGAGCCACAGCAGACCATTGGCGGTCTGCGGACGGACGGCGAACTTGATGTGGCCTTGGTGTATCAAGTGGGGCAATCTGGGCTGGCGTGGCCGCACAGCCTCAACCGGCAGTGGATCGGCGACGATAACTTCAGGGTGGTGCTACCCAAGTCGTGGGGTATCCAGCCCGGATCAGTCATGGAGGCCGCTCAGCTTTCTGACATGCCCTGGATCATGCACCACCCGGGGACCAGCGATGCGGCGGTGATCGAGCGGCTGTTTGCCAGCTGTAATCTGCATCCGCGCGTGGCCGTTTACAGTGACGATTTCAACGCCAGCCTGCAACTGGCTGGCGTGGGGATGGGCGCCGCCTTGGTGCCCGAGCTGGCCTTGCAAGGGCGGGCCGAGAACGTAGTGGTCCTGGACGTTCCGGAGATTCGGCTGGCCCGGAACATCTTTGCCCTACTCATCAATGACAGCCGAACGGCCCGGGTGGAGCTGTTTGTGGACAAGCTGGCCGGCGTCCTCGCCGAGGTTACTGGCACCAGCCACGTTGACCTCAAACCGTAACGGGCCCTGAGGCTTCTGGAACTTCTAAGACTTCTTCGGCTTCTTCGCCGGAGCCACAAGACGCTTGATGATTTGTTTCTTCACCGCACCGTACGGCGGGTAAATCAGCGAGAGGGTGTCCGGGGACAGCGGCTTGTCCAGCACAGCCTTGTGGTGGGAGAAGGACTCTACGGAAAGTTGACCGTGGTAGCCTCCCATGCCACTCTCCCCCACCCCGCCAAATGGCAGCCCGGGAATGGACAGATGCGCCACGGGGACCCCGAAGTTCAGAGCACCGGAGGATGTTTGTTCCATGAAGTCCGCCCGCACACTTTCATCGCTGCTAAAGACATATAGCGCAAGCGGCTTGTCCCGCTCGTTGATAAAGGCAATGGCCTCCTCTGCGGACCCTACGGTGAGCAACGGCAGCACGGGGCCAAAGATCTCCTCCTCCATCAACTCGGCCGCGGCATCCACATGGAGCACCGTCGGTTCGATGTAGCGCGTGGCAGCGTCCGAGCTTCCCCCACTGACGAGAGCAGATCCGGCGTCGTCCGCTAGATCATGGGCCAAGAGTCCGGTGATCCGGGCAAAGGCGCCGTCATTGACGATCCTGCCGTAGGCCAGGCTGTGCGCCGGCTCCGCGCCGTAAAGGTCCTCGATGGCCAGCGGCAGTTCTTTGGCGAGCTTGGCCAGAGCCGCGTCGGTGCCCAGCACATAGTCCGGGGCCACACAGGTTTGCCCGGCGTTCATGAACTTTCCCCAGGCGATCCGGCGGGCGGCGGCAATCATGTCCACGGACTCGTCAATGTAGACGGGCGATTTTCCGCCCAGTTCCAGCGTCACGGGCGTCAGGTGCTTGGCGGCGGCGGCCATCACAATGCGCCCAACTCGCCCATTGCCCGTGTAGAAGATGTGGTCGAAGCGTTCCTCGAGCAGCATGGTGGTCTCCGGCACGCCACCCTCCACGATGGTCACCGCCCCCTCGAGGTATTCGGGGATCCAGCGGGCCAGCGCCGCCGAGCTGGCAGGTGCCATTTCGCTGGGCTTGCCCACAACGGTGTTACCGGCTGCGAGCGCGCCGATCATGGGAGCCAGCAGCAGCTGGATCGGGTAATTCCACGGCGCAATGACCAGCACGACGCCGAGCGGCTCAAGGACCGTTTGTGCCCGGGCGGGCGCAAGTGCAAGGGGCACAGGAACCTTGCGCGGTTTCAGCCAGCCTTCGAGATGCTTGATGGTGTGAGCGATGTCCGAGGTGAGGAAGCCCAGCTCGGTCAGCCATGACTCTGCCGGGTGCTTGCCCAGATCGGCGGCCAACGCAGCGGTGAAGTCGTCCCTGTGCTCAACGAGCATGCTATTCATGGCTTGCAACTGCTGTACCCGCCATGCCAGGGGCTTGGTGGCGCCGGTCTTGAAGACTGCCCGGGCTGCTGCGACGCTCTCTTGTACACTCATGGCTTTAATCTACCCCTACCCGCAACCCTGACGTTACCCGCCAGTAATATGCGCTGGGTGCCAACAGCACAGCGCCCCGGGCCATTACTTGTGTAGTGGCCCGGGGCGCTGTGTGGCTGGTAGAGCTGGTGGCGCTAGTGCGTGTGCGAGACGAGCTGGGCGCGAACTTCCTTCGTGGCCTTGACCAGGTTGCGCAGGGACTCTTCGGTCTCGGCGTAGCCGCGGGTCTTCAAACCGCAGTCCGGGTTGACCCACAGCTGACGGGCCGGCACGTGCTTGACGGCGGTGCCCAGCAGCTCGGAGACCTCAGCCTGTCCGGGGACGCGGGGGCTGTGGATGTCATAGACACCCGGACCAACACCGCGGCCAAAGCCGTGTGCCTCGAGGTCATTGACTACGTCCATGCGGGAGCGGGCCGCCTCAATGGAGGTCACATCGGCATCCAGTCCGTCAATGGCGTCAATGATGACCCCAAATTCGGAGTAGCACAGGTGAGTGTGGATCTGGGTGGCGTCGCCCGCACCGGCAGTGGATAGGCGGAAGGAGTTGACCGACCAGTCCAGGTAAGCGCCTTGGTCGGCCCGGCGCAGCGGGAGCAGTTCGCGCAGGGCGGGCTCATCCACCTGGATGATCTTGATACCGGCGGCTTCCAGATCAGCGATCTCATCACGGAGTGCCAGACCCACCTGGTTGGCGGTGTCGCCCAGGGGCTGATCATCGCGGACAAAGCTCCACGCCAATATCGTGACAGGGCCCGTGAGCATGCCCTTCATGGGCTTGCTGGTCAGTGACTGGGCATATTCGGCCCAGGAAACCGTGATGGCCTTCTCGCGGGTCACATCTCCCCAGAGGATGGAAGGACGGGTGCAGCGGCTGCCGTACGACTGAACCCAGCCATGGACCGTAACGTCAAAGCCTTCGAGGTTTTCAGCAAAGTACTGGACCATATCATTGCGCTCGGGCTCGCCGTGCACCAAGACATCAAAGTCCAGCTCTTCCTGCAGCTCGACGACGCGCTTGATCTCATCCTTCATCAGCGTGGTGTACTCATCGGAGCTGATGGCACCCTTGTTGGCGCGGGCACGGGCCGAGCGGATTTCCCCGGTCTGGGGGAAGGACCCGATGGTGGTGGTGGGCAGCGGCGGCAGTGCCAGCGCAGCTTCCTGCGCTGCCTCACGCACTTCATACGCCGAGCGGTTGAAGTCGGCCGGGGTCAGTGCGGCCAAGCGGTCACGCACCTCCGGACGGTTGACACCTGCCGCCACGGCGCGGGAGGCAATGATGGCTGATGCTTGCGCAATAGCGTCAGCGGACGACGCCGGGTCCGCCAGGTGCGCGGCGAGCGTCACCACTTCGGTGACCTTCTGGTCTGCGAACGCCAACCAGCTGCGCAGTTCCGCCGACAGTTGGGTTTCCTCGGTGACGTCATGCGGGACGTGCTGTGTGGATGTAGAGGTGGAGACGGTGACCGTGAGGCCGGCAGCCTTCAAGGTATCGAGCCGGGCAGCCGATTCGGCCAGATCGTTGAGCCAGATATTATGACCGTCCACAACACCGGCTACTACCGTCTTGCCGGCCAGCAGGGCCAGCTCTTCAGAGGAGGGAACGGCACCCTTGAAGGCGTCAATGTGCAGGGCCTCGATGGGCGCACCTGCCAGGGTAGGCAGCAGTTCCCGCAGGGCGCCGAACGGGGTGGAGACAAGGATCTGCGGACGGGAGACTGCTGCACCAAGCACCTCGTAGCTGCGGGCAACAGCAGCCTGGATCTCGGCGAGCGGCACATCCTGATCGGCGACCAGCGCCGGCTCATCCAACTGCACCCAGCTGGCACCGGCGGCACCGAGGCGGCTCAGCAGTTCAACGTAAACCGGGAGCACATCTTCCAGACGGGACAACGGGTTGAAATCTGCCGGTGCTTCATCGGAGGCCTTGCTCAACAGCAAGAACGTGACCGGACCAACCAGGTACGGGCGAGTTTCAAAACCGTTGGCCAAAGCGTATTCAAACTGTTCCACCACGCGGGTTGAGGTGAGCGAGAAGGAGGTCTCCGGGCCGATCTCCGGCACCAGGTAGTGGTAGTTGGTGTCGAACCACTTGGTCATTTCCAGTGGCTGCTGCTCAACCGTGCCACGAGCCAGAGTGAAGTAGGCGTTGATGTCCAGCTGGCCATCGGCGTTGCGCAGTTCACCAAAGCGGGCCGGGACGGCGCCAATGTGGGTGATGGCGTCCAGCACCTGATCGTAGTAAGAGAAGGTGCCGGGAATGGCTCCAGCTTCGCTCAGTCCCAGCTCGGCAAGGCGGCGGGCAGTGCCCAACTGGATTTCCTTAGCTGCAGCATCCAGCTCGGTGGCATCAATCTTGTTCGCCCAGAAGCCCTCAATGGCCTTCTTAAGTTCGCGGCGGCGGCCAATGCGAGGGTAGCCCAGCAGGGAGGCGGCGGGGAATGCAGAGGTGTTTGACATGGCTATTTCCTTAGATTTTTAAGACAAAGATTTTAATGTTTGAAGAGCAAAGGTGTGGTGGGCCAGGCGAAGCGGCTAGGCCCGCACTAGGCGGGATGCGCCGGCTCGGGGCCCTACTTGGGGACGTCCAGGCCGGGGCAGCTGGAGCTTGTCCAGGACTTCAAGAGCTGCCGCGTGCTCGTTGAACGTGTACAGGTGAATGCCGGGTGCGCCAGCGTCCAGGGCGGCTCTGGCCAAATCCACTGTGGCCTTGACCCCAACCTTCCGGCTCTGCGCTGCGTCATCGGCGCGGCCCAGATCATCCAGAAGCTGCGCACTTGGCTCAACCCCTGTCAGGTCTCCCAAACGCTTGACACGACGCAGGCTGGTGAACGGCATAACCCCTGGAATGAGGGGAATGCTGACTCCAGCGCGGCGGGCCCGGGTGACCAGGCTCTTGTACTGGTCTGCGTGGAAGAACACCTGGGTGATGGCGAAGTCAGCACCAGAGCGTTGCTTGGCCAGTAGCACTTCCACATCGTGTTCAATGGACGGCGATTCCGGGTGTCGCGCCGGATAGGCTGCCACACCAATGGCCACCTTCCCGGCACACAGCATCGCCGAGCGCCGCTGTTCCACGCGGCGGATCAGTTCAATCAGGTCCTGGGCGTAGTTCAGTGATCCAGCTTTTCGTTCCGCCGGAGCATTCTGGGGCAAGTCCCCCCGCAGGGCCAAGATGCCACGGACGCCGTGGTCCAACAACTCCGTGACGATCTCCGCCAGTTCATCTGCTGTGTTCCCCACGCACGTCAAGTGCGCCAGGGGCAAGAGGGAGGTCTCCCGCAGGAGCCGATGGAGCAGTTCAACGGCCGTGTCACGGTTACTGCCATTGGCGCCGTAGGTGACGGAAACATAATCCGGATTGGTGGTTTCCAAGGCGCGGATGGTGTCCCACAGCGTGGACTCGGCGACATCAGTCTTGGGTGGGAAAAGTTCATAGGAGAGGGCAATCGGCGCACTGTGCGATGCTTGCGCCGACGCCTGTATCAGGCTCGGTGGAGACATTTGCTGGGGTCCTTGAGGATGGGTCGGCCGTTGCCACCGCAGGCTTCTAGAACACCTAAAGGGAGCAACAGTCACATTTTCGAAGAAAACATACGGAGGCAAGCGCTGGACTGCGCGCTATGGCGCATTCAGTGGCTTGATCCGCGAGCAAATGTCAGGCCCACATGGGGGCACCCACACCTTCGATTGATCTGAAGGTCGCTGACACACGTTGAGGAGCTAACGTGTGTCCACTATAGGCAGCCCCGTTCTCCCCATGCAAGCCAAGGATCGAATTACTACGAGACTTTACGGAATATTTCAGCAATCCCGTTCGACTAATGGTGACTTTTGAGTCAGCAAACCGAATTAGTGCACCATTGTGGGTCGATCATGAGTCCATAACGAAGCCGTCACCAAGGCTTCGCGTGCGGCTCGGGATCCTGTTCAAGAAACTCGTCCATCTTCTCGCCTTTGTTACGTTCGGCCTGTGCCTTCTGGCCGGACTCCTGCAACTGCTCCATTTTGCTCGCGGGCGGCGGCGCTTGCTGCTCAGACTCGCCATCCCCCTCTTTGCCTCCCTCTCCCCCGGACTGAGCGGCAGACTGCTTATCCTGAAGCCGCTTCGCCGCATCACGGAGAGCATCACCCTCCCCGTCTTCATTGTTGGGGCTGCTGGGAGCAAAACAATCCCGCGGTGCCTGCGCCACTGTTTCGCTGCCTTGGGCAAAAAATTCCATGGCCGACGCCGTGTCCCCAGCTTTTTCCTTCGCCTCACCAAGTTTCTCAAGAGTGAGCACCAGGTTCACCCGCACCTTGCAGGACTCCTGCGCCGGTACCAGTTCCAAGGCTGCATCAAATTCCTCTTTAGCCGCGGCGAAGTCTCCGCGCAGCACGTACCCATCCCCCACAGCAAAATGGGATTTGTAGCGCTCCACCATATTCAGCACGCCCAGGGCCTGCCCGGCGCGGACCGTTCCGTCTGCATTGCCGGCCTCGTAGGCATGCGCCGCCTGCCCAGCGGCCAGTGGCAGGCTGAGCAGTTTCAGTGCCACCACTGCGGTGACCAGAACCGCTGGGGCTGCGATGAGTAACAGCTTGCGCCGCCTGTGCCGAGCAGCAGCTTGCAAGGAAGGGGCATCGGGCGTGGCCGTGGTGTCAGAAACGGTGGCTGAGGTTTTTGCTGACTGATTCTTATCCAACGCTCGAGGGTTCATCATGAGCGGTCCTTACCCGGGGTTCGCATCTGCCGGTAGGCGCGGTTGAGTGAAAGAAGTTCCCATGTCGCTACACCAAAGGCGGCCAAAGCAAAGATCCAGTACAGTTCCGTGCGCCCAGCGCCGGGGCGTGAGTCCGTTCCCTCAGGTGCGGAGGCGGCTGCCTTGGGGCTCGCTTTCCCCAATGCCGAGGAAATGTTCCCTGGCTGCTCTCGGTGGACGTAGGGCACCTGCAACTGTTCGGCTATGCCGGCCAGCGCCTTCTCGTCAATGCGTGAAATGGCGGGTTGGTAGTTTTTTGACTTATCCAAGATGTAACCACCGGGGGAACCGCTGCTGAAGCTGAATTCGCGCATTTTTCCTCCCGCCGCGGTCCCGTAGCCAAGCACGGCACCGCCGTCAATCAGCTCCACATTTTCTTTAAACGGCTCCGGGGCAGAATCCGCTGTCTGTTCGCCGTCGCCCAAATAAAACACCAATCGCGGCCGTTCGGGGTGAGTCTTGGCTGCTGCGGCCAGCCTCTGGGCCAGGAGTTGCTTGGCCACGCTGATACTGCTGCCTTGGGAGATGTACACGGCCTTGGGCGTGAGTACTTGGGTCATTGTGTCCAGTGCCGTGGCATCGGTGGTCAGGGGCATAGTGACGGACGCCTTGGAGTCGAAGGTGAGCAGTGAGAACCTTGCCCCGGCCAGTTCGGTGGCGAGCGCCCGGATATCTTCCTTCATACCGTCCAAGCGCGGAGATTTTCCGTTGTAATCCTCGGCGGCAACACTGGGTGTCACGTCAACCACAAAGTACACATTGAGTTCGGTGTTCGCCACCGGTGCGCTGGCGCCCACCAGCCCCGGACGGGCACAGGCAATCAGGACGAGCAGCACCAAAGCACCATAACGCCAGCGCGCTGGTGTGGCACCCTTGGCCAGTAAGAAGGTAGCGCCGGCCACCAGCAGCACAGCCAGGATGATGAAGAGCCAGATCGGCAATATCGGAAGAAGTGTCATCGTCGCAGCCTCCAGCCCGCGGTGAGCAAAACCAGCAAAGACACCAGGGCCACCCCCAGCGGCCAGCCAGGATTATCCAACAAGGTACGCTGCGGAGCGCCCTTGAGGAGTGCCGCTTCTGTGGCCTGTACTTTTTGCACAATGGCAGGAACGGCTGACTCAGACTCCAGCGCGTAGTAGGCGCCGCCGGTCACTGAGGCAGTTTTTTTCAGACCATCTGCAGCTTTCCCGAACAGCGAGTCGGCCCCATAGTCATTAGGGTTCAAGGCATAGATCCGAATGTCCGCCTTCTGGGCCAATGACGTGGCTTCAGACAAGCTAAAGAGTGGCTTTCCGGCTAACAGATTATCGGTAGCCAGAACCACCGACCTGGACCGTTTCGAATCGGCTACGGCGGGGAAGCCGTTGATACAACTGGCCAGTCCGTCACCAATGAGCGAGGACCCTGGCGCCTCGTAGGTTCCAGCAAAGTACTCAAAGGAGGTGGAATCCACACTCAGCGCCTTTTGGGCGATCTTGAGCTCTTCGGCCACAAAATCATAATCGTCCGTGAGCGGGAACACCGTGACAGCAGATGAATCAAAAATGGTCAGGCCAATCCGCTCGCCCTTGAATTTTTCCACCAGCTTGGCAAACACACGCACAATCGCTTCATCGGTGTCGAGCATGGAACCGGAGACATCCAGGCACAAGATGATGTCCCGGTTGAGCTGTTCGGGAATGCTGGTGCGTTCGGTGACGGGGCGAGCCGCAGCTACCAGGAGTGACACTGCCAGCACGGCCACGGCGGCCACGGCAGTGGTGAGCCACGTCCTGCGCCGTTTCACGGCGCGCTGATAGGCGGGCAGGGCTGTGAGCCGCTCCGCATGGGCCACCGGCAAATGGCTGTTTGTAGCGGTGCGACGACGCCACAAGACCACCACAACGGTAACCAAGGCAGCAAGTCCTAGAGCCAGGAGCCACCAATATTTCAGCGCCATTGCGACACCACATTCTTGGCTGTCTGCACCGAGTCCGCCACGGAAGAGTGTCCGCTGGCCCGGGAAAACTCGGCCGGGTAGAACAGTTCCACGGCGTCTCCGGCCAATGGCAGCCGGTGTTCGCGCAGCTGGGACAGGGTCATGCGCTGGGTCTTGAGCCCTGTCATCTCGTGCACAAAGGTGCGCACGGCTAGGCTCAGCTCAAGGTGGGCCGCACGCATGTCCAAGGCTCCGGCGTCGTGCCTGTTTTGAATGTCCACAATCAGGGCCCAGTACTTTTCCTTGACGGCCGAGGGGTTCCGGGGCGCCACAAAATCCGGGACCCCCGTGGTGCTGGCAGGTTTCGTGGCAACCCAGATCCAGGCCACCGCACCGGCGCAGAGAATGAGCAGCAGCACCCCGAGCAGCGGCCACCACACCGAGTAGCCAAGGGGCGCATAAAATTCGCCTTCAGCGTGCACGTCGGTGCCTTTCCAGCAGCGCAAAGACCTGCTTCATGACGTCCTCCGTTGCGCCAATGCGAGTCTGCGCAATGCCATTGGACTTGAGAAGTTCGGCCAGGCCATGGGCGCGTTCCGCCGTTGCTTGCGCATAGTGGCGGGCAAGTTCCGGTTCGCTGGCCAGGAGCAACAGCACCTGCTCCATCCCCTGCACATCCGTGCCCACACCGTCCGCGTTATGGACCGCATCAGGGCCGGCCAGAACGGCGTCGGCAATTTCCACCCAAAGGATTTCATGCTGCGCGTTGAGACGCCGGAGGACCTTGGCCAGGCGCTCACCCACTGTGATCTCATCAGCGATGACCACCATGAGGGTGCGGGTCTTGATGTGGGAGGCGGCATATTCCAGCCTGGCGCAGAGGTCGCTGGACCCGTGCTCCAGCGAGGAGGCATCCATGTGGCGCAACACGTTCTCCACATGAGACTCGGTGCCCTTGGCCGGCAGGGATGAGGTGCTCGCCCCGTGGCCATGAACCAGCGCCACGGAGTCACCGTGCCTGATG
The DNA here is from genome assembly GCF_002929705.1 of Arthrobacter sp. N199823. Lineage (GTDB taxonomy): Bacteria > Actinomycetota > Actinomycetes > Actinomycetales > Micrococcaceae > Specibacter. The sequence goes on along the minus strand of NZ_PJIN01000007.1, from coordinate 104,473 downwards.
GCCAGCAGGCCCATGACACCCATGACCATGACGGCAAGGTTCTTTTTGATATCACCGCCGCGGGATGTGGCAGCCATATTTCGGCCGGTATCTGCCACGAAGAGAAGCTGCTGCCTGCGCGTGGCCACATAACGCTTGATCAGCGGTGTGCCCACACGGGCTGTGGCTTTCCAATCGATGTCGCTAATCTCATCGCCGGGCACGTAATCGCGCAGGTCATCGAAATCCAGACTGCGGCCACGGAAGATAGAGGCATATTCGCCGTCGAGCACGCCGCGGGCCCGGCGGTGGGCAAAGATATACATTTTGGCTTTGACGCCTGTCAACAGTGTTGTCACGGCAGTCTTACGGCGTTTGAACGGAGTCAACGATGGCGGCAATCACCTTTTCAACGCCAACGTTTTCTGCCACTGCTTCAAAGCCCATGATGATCCGGTGCCGCAACACTCGATCTGCCAGAGCCTTGATATCTTCCGGGATGACATGGTCGCGGCCCTGCAGCAAGGCTAGTGCCCTGGATGCTTGGGTGAACGCAATGCTGGCCCGGGGGCTGGCCCCAAATTCAATGAGCCTGGCCAATGCCGGATCAATGTACTGGGCAGCGTGCCGGGTCACGTAGACCAGGCCAACAATGTAGTTGATCAGGGCCGGGTCCAAATAAACTTTTTTGACGCTTTCCTGCAGGGCCCGAATGGCCGCCAGATCAGCGACAGGCGCTGGGGTTGCACCCGCTAAGAACACGCCGGAATCAATGCGCCTGATCACTTCGGCTTCCTCAACGGGGCTGGGATAGTCCAGCACATCCTTGAGCATGAACCTGTCCATCTGAGCTTCCGGCAGCTGGTAGGTTCCTTCTTGCTCAATGGGGTTCTGGGTGGCCATGACCATGAACGGCTGCGGCAAGTGGTGGACGTGGCCCCCAATGGTGGTTTGACGCTCCTGCATGGCCTCCAGCATGGCCGACTGCGTTTTGGCACTGGAGCGGTTAATTTCGTCCAGGAGAACGATGTTGGCATGCACCGGGCCCAATTGCGTGACAAAGGTTCCCTGTGCGGCGTCATAGATTTGAGTGCCCACAATGTCACTGGGCAGCAAATCGGGGGTGCACTGGATCCTGTGGAACAGGGCGCTCACTGATTCTGCCAACGTCTGCGCGGCAGTGGTCTTGGCCAGGCCCGGCACGGATTCGAGCAACACGTGCCCACCGGTCATGAGCGAGATGAGCAGGGTCTCGCGCAGGCGTTGCTGCCCCACGACTTTGTGCTCAAAGCTTCGAGAAATTTTGCCGATGACCTGCTGCGCTTGCGCTAACTCGGCCTGATCGAGAGACGAGCTGACGCTAGTTGAAATCACGATGGTGGAACCTTTCATATGACACTGATCAGGGGCAGATCATACAGACCAGTTCATACATTCTAGGGTCCAGGTGCAATGGGGAGAACTTCCCATACACCCCTGTCCACCCGTGTTGGCACGGACTACAGTAAGGTTCATGAGCCAGTTACCAGCTGTGTATGAGGCGTATCTGCAGGGCAAGGACGAGAACTTTATTGCCACCGTCCTACCGGTATTGCAGCAATCAGTGGCCGAGAAAGACCACGGGGTGCGGATCGTACGCACACCCCATGTACTTCAAGCCCACACAGATCCTGCCATCCCTTTCGGTGAGATCGTGGAAGACGTGGACTAACCCTGGCTGGGCCGCCGGAAGCTGCTTAGCAGCCCCAAAGTGCTGCCCGCCCGGAGGCGGGGCCGGGCAGACCTAGCCCTTGGAGTCCAACAACAGCTGGGCCGCCCTGGGGCTGAAGGTCTTTTCCATGACCAGGCAGGCTGCCCCAAAAGCTTCCTCCCCCGAGTTCACAATGGTGCCTGCAACGTCCACGGAATGAACGCTGTCCGTGACGCTGAGGTGTGTCAGGAGCGCTGGCATCTGGGCCAGGTACGTCGGTGCCAGGGCCGGCCAGAAGGGCCCGCCGAAAACCACCCGCTCCACATCCAACAAGTTGGTCAGGACTGAAACAGCTCCAGCCAAGCGGCGAGCGGACTGCGCCAACACGTCCTTGGCAGCAGAATTACCATCGGCAGCGGCTGCCACCAGGGCTGCCACGTCATCGGGCAACGACGGCGTTTGTCCCTCAGCGAGGCCCGGCAGGGCTCCGGCCGCACGGGCCTGAGCAACTAGGGTCTCGGGCATGCACGTGACTTTGACACAGCCGCGGCGTCCGCAATCGCACGGCGGCCCGTCCGGATCGGTAATGATGTGCCCAATCTCGCCCACGTTGCCTGAGGCGCCACGGACTACTTCGTCATTGAGCACCAAGCCTGCTCCAATGCCTGTACCAATGTAGACAAAGATGAAGTCGGTAGCGCTGGCATCGGCCCCGGCCCACAGCTCGGCGACGGCCGCAGCCGTGACGTCTTTGTCCATGACGACGGGCAGTTTGGTGATCTCCTGCAGGATGTCGCGCAGGGGTACCCGGTGCCATCCGGTCATGTGGGGCGGGTCAACAACGGTTCCGCTGCTGGCATCCACGGGGCCAGGGGTGGCTACGCCTACGCCGGCAATCCTTTGCTCGGGAATGCCCGATTCTGCAATGATGTGGCGGATGCGCCGTCCCATGGCGGCCACGGCTTCCGCTGGCGGACTGCAAAGATCGGTGGGTTCATCCACGGACACCAGAACGGAGCCTACAGCGTCCAACAAGGCATAGCTGGTCAGCGCCGGGTCAATGTGGAGGCCGATCGCGTACATGCCTTTGGGATTCAGACGCAAAATGGTGCGTGGCTTGCCGGGACCGGAGGTCTCCTTGCCAGCTTCCATGATCAGTTCTGAATCCAGCAGGCGGCGGCAAATGTTGGACACCGTCTGAGCAGCCAAACCGGCGGAGGCGGCCAATTCAACACGGCTCAGGCCTTCTTCGGACCGTCTGATGGAATCCAAGATTACTGCCTGGTTGAAATCTCCCATTTTGGGGAGGTTTGTACCGCGGCGGCGCTGCGGCACAACCAACTCAGGAACACCCAACTTATTTCTCCTTGAAAAATCATGCGCTGGTGACTACCAGCTGTTTGGGCAATGCCGTCCCCCACCATTCCCAGATGCCAGATTACCCCGGCGCAAGCATGTACAGGTGCACGCCACGACGGGCTGTAGAACTTCTGTTTAAGCGCTTGCTAACTGGGCCTTGATGGATACCGTAACGGTGAACTTGCTATTGCGTCCGGCCACGCGCGTTTCCCCCACCGTTTTTGCCAACGCACCCTTGTAATCCAGGTGCCTGTTGTACACGCACCACAGCTCTCCCCCGGGTGCCAGGACGCGTGATGCCGCAGCGAATAGCTTGTGGGCAATGCCAGCATGAACGGTGGCACCAACGTGGAACGGTGGGTTGAGAACAATCAGATCGGCCGATCCTGCGGCGAATCCTGCCAGCGCGTCATCGCGCACGGCTTGAATCCGATCTGCCAGTCCATTGGCCAGCGCGGTAGCTTTCGTGGAGGCAACAGCGGCGGCCGATTGGTCCGTGGCGATGACGCTCAAGTCCGGCCGGGCCTGCGCCAGCGCCGCAGAGATGGTGCCGTTGCCTGATCCCAGATCGATGGCCACGGCCGCGTTCTGACGCATCTCCGGCAGGAATTCGAGCAGAAAGCGGGTGCCAACATCAATCTTTGTGCCGCCAAACGTTGCCCCGTGGGAGCACAGCCAGAGCCGCGCATCGGCGTGGAATTCGCGTTTTGGGAAGCTCGACGCCGTGCCCTCCTGCACCGGACCGGTCACCGTGAGCGGGCGGGACTTTCGCCAGGCTCGGCCGGGGACCACGGAAGAGAAGTGTGCCGCCAAAACGGTGTTCATGGCCAAGGTCATATGCTTGATGCGGCCGCCAGCAAAAACCTGCACGTCCGCAGCAGCATGGGCGCTAATGAGCTGCGCTATCTCTGAAAGTTCCTCGAGACTGCGCGGCAGCTGCCACAGCACCACTTGGGCATTGGCGAACAGTTCCGGCCCCAAGGCCATGGACGTGTACTGCCCGGAAAGACCTGCCCGTTCGGCGTTGCCTGCCAAGGCACGCTCGCCAGAGAGCCCGTCTTGCTGGACCCGCAAAGACGTAAGCCCGTGGATCGACGCGGTGGCCAGGGTCAGCGCCCCGTACCGGTCCCCCACAATGGCGACGTGTCCGCCGTCGGAGATTGCCAAGACACTGGCCGCTTCCCGCAGGATCAACTCATCGGTGGGGTCGTGGGCAAAGAGGTTCGCCGCCTCGATATCGGGAAACCTCCGCAACTGCCCAAAATCAAAGGCAAGGCTGTCACTACGCTCGCTACCGACCGTGACACTGCGCGCTGGCTGGCCTGAGTCGACTGGGATACCGCTATTTTCCTCCACTGCTCAACTCTACCGTGCAGTGTTTTAGTGATCTGGCGAAAAGTTCCCACACACCTCAGGGTGCCTAAGATCACAGCAGATCTCTACAGAAATCAGTCTCTTCAGTCAAAGATATGTCGCCATCATCGACGACTCGAAGGATGTTAGAAATGAGTGAAATCACACCGCTGCACAGAACCGTTCGGGATGGCAGCAAACTCAAACGTGTGGGCGGAGTGTGGGGAGAACTGCTCGCGGAATTCCTCGACACGTTCGTCGTGATTTGTTTTGATGGCGGGGCGGTCGCCCTGGCCGTCGCGGCACTTCCAGGGACTGGCTGCTGATCACGTGGGGTTGGCCTGAGCTGTGGCGCTGGTGGTGGCGCCTTTGCCGCCGCAGCGCTGCTGTACGTGGTGTACTTCAACGCCATTGACTCATTCAATACGGCGGCCAAGACTCAGCGGGACCAAGCCGGAGGTCTGGCGACCCTCTCCATTTTCGCCAGGTTCCCCGCACCATACTTCAAGGGAGATCTTTCCATCCCGCTGATCGATCAGATCGTGGGTACGGCGTTCTTGGTGATCTTCATTGTTGCCACCATGGATATGCCTAATATGGCGCTCAAGGTGAATCTGGGCCCCTCATGATTGGCTTCGAGGTGGCCGCAATCGGCATGTCCTTCGGAGCGAATGCCGGATACGCCATAGACCCTGCCCGTGACTTTGACCCCCGTGTCTTTGCCTGGTTGGCCGGCTGGGGCGATGTTTCCATCCCAGGGACAATCACCGGAGTGCCTTGCGCGTTCAGCTGGTACTTCTGGGTGCCTATTGTGGGACCGATCATTGGTGGTGTCATTGGCGTGTTGCTGTATGACTGGTTCATTGGAGACATTCTCCACGCGCGCCACGCGTTGGCCGAACAGGCCACCGCCGCAGCACCCACAGGTGGTTCACAAGCTGCGCCACCACAGGCTGCGCAAGAACCTAGACCAGCCGGCGAGGAAGACTACTGAAGATCTAGCGCTTTGACGTACAGCCACTGTTTGCCGGCTTTGACGAAGCTGCTGGTTTCCGTGAAGGAATCGCGCAGCTTCCGGTCGGCAGCCGAGCGGTAGTGCGCGCGGAAGGTGACCACGCCATCACTATCAAATGGGCCGCCGCGTTGCGTGCCGAGGATTTCCAGCAGGTACCACTGCTGATCGGGGTCCAACTCCAGCGAATCCGGGCGTTCATCTGGGTGCCAGGTGCGCAGGAGATAGTCCGCATCGTGCAGGGCGAAGGCGCTAAAGCGCGAACGCATCAACGATTCAGCCGTGGGCGGGTAGCCGGGCTGCCCGCCAACAGTAACGGTGAGGTATTTAGCGCAGCAGCTTTCGAACTGCTCGCCGCTGTGACAGGGGCATCTCATGGCATCGGCTCAAAACTGCGGGCGGCGGGAAAAGGAAGAGATTTTGGCGTGGACACGCCATCATTGTGCCACTGCGCGCACGATCTTGGTGAATCTGTGCCCGATGAGTGCGCAGCCCAGTTCCTAACCCCGGTAGCCCTTGGATTTCTTGGGCAAACAAAAAGTCCGGCCAGCTACAGAAGTAGCTGGCCGGAGTTTGTTTTGGTGGAGCTGAGGGGACTCGAACCCCTGACCCCCTGCATGCCATGCAGGTGCGCTACCAGCTGCGCCACAGCCCCAAACACTTTGTTGCCTTGTTGCTTTTTCCCTGACCTGTCGGTCTTGGCTGAAGCAACCTGTCTATCTTAGAGCACGTTTTGGCGTAGTGCCAAATCGGCGATGTTACGGACTTTAGTCCTCGACCGGTTCGGCTAGATCTTCGGGTGTTTCATAGGGCTGCGGAAGCGTTCCGACATTGTGTTCAAGCAACCGCCAACGCCCCACACCCGTCCCATCAACCGCAGGATCTGCGGCTTCAACCACTGACCAATGGCAGTTGGAAAGACCGGACAGAGTGCGCCACAACGGCTCGGGCAGACCCAGGATCTTAGCCAGAGCCACCCGGGTAGCCCCGCCATGCGTGGCCACGACCAGAGTGCCGCCGTCAGGCAATTCCGCCACACTGTCCAAAACCGCGTCCACCATCCGCTGGGCCACTTCAACGCGGGTCTCTCCCCCACCGGCCCGGATACCTGGCTCATCACGTTGCCAGAGCTTGATTTGTTCGGGATAGCTGGAGATGATCTCCTCGAAGGTCTTACCCTCCCATTCCCCGCCAAAGGTTTCCCGCAGGCGCGGATCCGCCGCGACCGGAGTGCCAATCAACGAGGCTAATTCTTGTGCAGTGGAGTAGGCGCGGGACAGATCCGAGGAAATGATCCGCACAGCGTGGTCCGCATTGCTGGCAGAACCCAATTTACCGGCGAGCAGGGCAGCTGCTCGGCTCGCCTGCGAGGCACCAACGTCATCCAGGGGAATGTCGCTTTGCCCTTGGAAGCGTCCGGCAGCATTCCAAGAGGTACGCCCGTGGCGCCAAAAAATCACCCGCCGGCGTGGACCGGCGGGCTGCAGGACTGAACGCCCAGGTGAGTGGTTGACCATCAAGTGATAATGTCCCATCCAGAGCCCCACACGGGGCAATTCAGAGTGCTGATTCTGGTCTTCGAATTACTCTGCGGCAGGAGCAGCCGACGGGTCGGCCGCATCAAGCTGCAGGTCGATGACGGGGCATTCCCCGTACAGCCGCTCCAGGGCGTAGAAGACACGGTCTTCTTCGTGCTGCACGTGGATAACGATGTCGGCATAGTCGAGCAGGACCCAACGGCCGCCTGACCGTCCCTCGCGGCGAACCGGACGCAGACCAAAGTTGTGCAATTCATCTTCGATGCCATCAACGATGGCGTTAACCTGACGCTCGGTGGGAGCGGAGGCGATGAAGAAGATATCGGTGATGGCCAGACGCTCACTGACGTCGATGGCTGTCACATCCTGAGCCAGTTTGTCCGATGCTGCCCGCGCCGCAGCGCGTGCCAAGTCAATGGACTGTTGTGTTGCTGTCACTGGTGTTCCTTTGATTGTTGTAAAAAACTAGTTAAGAATGTTGGTCAAGACCATGATGGCTCCAGCCACAAAAGCCGCGCCGCCAAGAATGATGCTGCCCCACTGAATGAAGAGATTGCGCTGCGTGCGGCCCAACCCAGCAGTCATGGCATCCAGCGGTTCCAGCCCGTGGGCATAATCTGCGGGCATGGGCGGCATTTGTGAGCGTTGCACCGGCGCCGTAACAGCGGCTTCCCTTACAGGCTGCACACTGGGACGTGCCGCGGGTACCGGTGACGGAACAGCCACAGAGGCACCGTGATCCACCGCTGCCATGGCCTCGGCACGTTTGAGCGTGCTGCTTCGACCACCGGTCAGGGGACGGTTTCCCGGACCTGGCCTGTGCGCGGCACGTGCTGCCAGTGCCGCATCGAACCGTTCGGCACTGACGTTGGGAACGCCAGCTCCAGCTTCTCCACGTTGGGGTGCACCCTGACCAGAACCCGCCGGACGCGCTGACGTGCCGGCAGCTTTCCCCTTATCAGGAACCGGGCCCTTGGGCCGTGCCGGCGCCTGGCGCGGGGTACTGCGCGTCACGATCGGCACATGGGTGGTGGTGGGCGGGCGCATTACCGGCCGTTCAACCCCCGGAACATCAATGAATTCCATGGGCGTGACCATGGCCAGATTGTTCGTTGCCGTGGGATCCGCCGCGGGGCGCCGGTTCTTGGCGTTCTCCTGTGCCAGCCGTTCACGAGCTTGGGCACGCTGAGCCAGAATGGCTGTCCGCTCGGCCTCTGCCTTTTCTGCGGCGAGAAGTTGCAGATCCTGAGTGCTTGGGGGCACAGGTGGGCCAGCCGAGATTGGGTAATAGTCGCCGCCAGGCACAAGAGCTGGCAGGGGTGGGACATGAGCACTGGACTCAGCTGCGCCCTGTCCCCCTGTGGTCGAGGAGTCAGCTCCTGGTGCCTGTGCGGCATCCGCCGCAGCGTCCACAGTGGCCGCTTCAGGCACAGTCAATGCGGCAACTTCTGGAGACACGGAAGACACCAAGCGGCTACCCGGCTTGGTGGTCGGAGGGCTGGGCACGTTTACTGCTGCAGGGGCAACGGTCTGTGCCGCAGCATCATCAGGATGCTGATTTTCGCCTTCACCCGTGGTGGAACGGACGGGAACGGCATACTTGTCATTGGCAACGGCAGCGGCCCGTCGGCCTCCCCTGGTTCGTGGGGCCTGCACGGACGCCGGTGCCGCGGAGGTGAGCGAAACGCCGTCAACTGCGGCAGCATCCGTAGGGCTGGCAACACTGGGGCTGGGCTGTGTTGGCGGATTCGTGGGCGTAGAAGTGGCGACGGTAGCTGCTGTTGCCCTGACGGACACCACGGGGTTCAGAGCAGTGATGGGGGCGCGCTCGGCGTCGAGCTGAGCCTGGCGCAACGCCTTCCGAGACGGCAACGGGTCCTGGGCCGGCGAATCAGCGAGCTCCTTAAAGGCTCGCAACGCGGCCCTGTCACGTGCTCTGATCTGGGATTCGCGTTCACGCGGCAGCGCTGCATCGGCGGCCGGAGGCGTCTTGCCGGGCAACTCAGATGCGGGTGCCTCAAGCGCAGGCGCCGCGGATGCAGGGGCTTCAGATACCGGATCCGCAGGTACAGGCGCATCAGGGGCAGGCGAAACAGGCGCAACGCCGGCAGGCGCCGCGGATTTATCCGGGGCGCCAGTTGTCTGTGCCGACTTCTCGCGCAGTTGCCTGCGGCTGAGAGTCGGCTCTGTTTCCTTGCTCATCACTTACTCATTCGGTTCTCTTTGGTCACCGGCAGCATGCCTGCACTGGCATCTGTTCCGGGTTGCACGTACAGCCCATACTTGGCAATATATTGCACCACGCCGTCTGGAACCAGATACCAAACGGGGTTTTGCTCTGCCACGCGTTTGCGGCAGTCGGTGGAAGAGATCGCCATGGCGGGCACTTCCAACAAACTTACATCGGTTCGACCCATGTCATCCAGCACATGCCCGGGACGGGTGACACCCACGAAATGGGCTAGATCCCACAGCTCGTCGTTGTCTTTCCATGACATGATCTGGGCCATGGCATCGGCACCTGTAATGAAGAAGAGGTCCGCGTCAGGACGTGCTTTGTGCAAATCACGCAGCGTATCAATGGTGTACGTGAGTCCCGGACGGTCAATATCGACCCGGCTGACGGTGAACCGCGGATTCGCTGCCGTGGCAATCACTGTCATCAAGTAACGGTGTTCAGCGGCACTGACCTGGCCCTTGGTTTTTTGCCAAGGCTGGCCGGTGGGCACAAAAACTACTTCATCAAGTTCAAAAACGCTTGCAACTTCGCTTGCTGCAACAAGGTGTCCATGGTGGATCGGATCGAACGTGCCACCCATGACTCCAACCCGGAGACGGTCCCGGGTACCTTCAACCGAAGATACCCGGAGTGTTTCCTCAGTGATTGGAGGACGCCGAGTCGTGGCCGTGCAGGTGCTTGTTGGTGTGCTGGCGGTGCGGATCTTCCGTCTCCGGAACGGCCGCGTGACGGTTACCCAAGTTCATGAACGACACCGTCACAAACATCAGCAACAACAGGCCAGCAAGCATGACGCCGCCAACCACAAACGGCGGCGCAATCAACGGCGCGAGTTCGTGTTCTTCTGCGGCGGCCAGTACGACGCCGGCAAGCTGGGTCAGCATTATTTCTCCCCTTGGGTACGCGGCCGGGCGGTTTTTTCTCCGCACCTAGCCAATTGTTGCTTGTATTTCTTCTAATGGTACGTGCAATCGGCTCACCGTGGCGCACCATCAACGCCGTGTGCGCCACACTTGGCCACTTTTCTTGGGCCCAAGTGGTTGGGCCCACATTCTTGGCTAGTTAGCCTCGAACTTGGCCTTCGCCTTGCACGATCCACTTGGTGGTGGTCAGCTCCGAGAGCCCCATGGGCCCGCGGGCATGAAGTTTCTGGGTGGAAATACCTACTTCAGCGCCGAGTCCAAGTTCTCCGCCGTCGGTAAATCGGGTGCTGGCATTGACAATAACTGCTGCGGAATCAACCTCGGCAATAAACTTTTCAGCATTGGCGAGATCGTTGGTCAGAATGGCTTCGGTGTGTCCGGTGGTCCATGTGCGGATGTGTTTGATGGCCTCATCCATGGAATCGACCATTTTTACGGCCAAGTCTAGGTCCATGTATTCGGTAGCCCAGTCTTCGTCAGTGGCAGCCTCTGCCGTGATTCCTGCGGGCAGCACCGCCTGAACACGGGGGTCAACGTGCAGCCGGACTCCGGCCTTCACCAACGCCGAAAGTACCGGCGAAAGCACTTTGCTGTCCTTGTGCACCAGCAGCGTTTCAACAGTGTTGCAGACGCTGGGACGCTGAGTCTTGGCGTTGAGCAAAATGTCAACGCTCATCTCTTCCTTCGCACTGGCGTCAATGAAGATGTGCACATTACCCTCCCCGGTTTCAATGACGGGGACGGAAGAATTGTTCACGACGGTCTGGATGAGCTCCCGGCCGCCACGGGGAATGAGCACGTCCACGGCCCCGCGAGCCTTCATGATCAAGGTGGCACCCTCGCGGCCGAACTGATCCACGGACTGCACGGCGTCCGAGGGCAGGCCGACAGAATCGAGGGCATCGCGCAGGATGCTCAGAAGCGCCTTGTTGGTGTTGGCTGCTGCAGTGCCGCCGCGCAGAATGACGGCGTTGCCGCTCTTGAGCGCAAGTCCGGCGATGTCGACTGTGACGTTGGGACGCGCCTCATAGATGGCGGCCACAACCCCCATAGGCACGTTGATTTGGCGCATACGCAAACCGTTGGGAAGTGTCTGTCCCCGCACCACGTTGCCGACGGGATCGGGCAAGGTTGCCAGGTTTTCCAGCGCATCGGCCAGACCCTGCATCCGCGGTTTGGTTAAAGTCAGTCGATCGAGCATGGGGATCGAGGTGCCGTTTGCCCGGCCAGCGGCCACGTCCTTGGCGTTAGCCGCCAAGATGGTTTCCTGGTTCGCTACCAATGCCTTGGCAATGGCACGCAGCCCCTTGTCTTTCCAGGCGCGGTTCGCTCCAGCCATGCGGCGGGCGGCCCTGCGGGCGCGGTCGGTGATCGCCTTAACTTCAGCGGCGACATTAACTTCAACAATCTGCTCGGTCATGACCCAAGTCTAGGGTACCGGCGCTCAGCGCGCTGTGATGAGAGCCGCAGCTTGTCCTAGGCGTTGAGCAGGACCAGATCGTCCACATGGACCACAACACGTTCAAACTCGCGTCCCAATTCCTTGGCTAACGCCTTGGTGGAGCGTCCCAGCATTTGCGGCAGGTCCGAATGCCGGTAGTTCACCAGACCGTGGGCAAAAACATTGCCCTCTGAGTCGCTGATTTCTACCGCGTCTCCGGCGTCAAAATCGCCTGTAACGGCCGTGATGCCGGCTGGCAGGAGCGATTTGTGCCGCTCCCCCACAGCCCGGACGGCGCCGTCGTCCAAGATCAAACGGCCACGAATGTCAGCCAAGTGAGCCAGCCAGAGCATGCGGACGGGGCGCTTGTTGCCGTTGATGCCGAACCAGGTTCCCACGTCCTCCCCCGCCAAGGCTTGCGCTGCTTGGTCGGTGGAGGTGACGAGTGCCGGGATGCCGGTTTCCGCTGCGATCATGGCCGCCTGGACCTTGGTGGCCATGCCGCCGGTGCCGATCCCGGCCTTGCCGGCACTCCCAATGACAATGCCTTCGAGGTCTTCGGCGGAATCCACCTGACTGATGCGGGTGGCCCCTTCCGAAGGAGGACCGTCATAAAGGGAGTCGACGTCGGAGAGCAGCACCAAGGCGTCGGCCTTGATCAGGTGGGCCACCAGGGCAGCCAGCCTGTCGTTATCGCCAAAACGGATCTCATGCGTGGCGACAGTGTCATTTTCATTGACAATCGGCACCACGCCTAAGTGCAGCAGACGTTCCAAGGCCCGGTGGGCGTTGACATACTGGTGCCGCCGGGAGAGGTCTTCAGCCGTCAGGAGGACCTGTGAGGCTGTCACACCATGCGAGGCGAAGGCCTGGTTGTAGTGCGCCATCAACAGGCCCTGCCCTACGCTGGCAGCAGCCTGTTGAGTGGCCAGATCCTTGGGGCGCTTGGACAGTCCCAGGGGCAACAAACCTGCAGAAATTGCGCCGGAGGAAACCAGAATGATCTCGGTTCCGGCCAGCTGGCGCTGTGCAAGCACAGCCACCAGCTTCTTCAGCGCTTCCTCGGAGATCCCGCCAGCAACAGATGTCAATGACGAGGAACCGACCTTGACAACAATGCGTGACGCTGTCGCGATCGAACTGCGAGAAGTGAGTGAGCTCACCTGATCCTGCCCCGTGCTTCCCATTAGTTCTGTGCTGCACCTGTGTCGCTGGACTCGCCCTCGGCTGCCAGCTCGGCGGCAATGCTGTGCGCCTCGCTGGTGGTCCGGTTGTCGCTAAGCTCGGTCCAGATGCCGGCCTTGCGCTCAGTTTCCAGCTCGGCTCGGGCTGCAGCTTTGGCGTCGCGACGTTCCTGCTGTTCCTGACGCTTCTGTGAACGTGTGGGGCGATCGCCCAGGTCGAGCAGACGGAGGTCGGTGCCTCGGGGGGCGGCCAAGTGCTCGGCTCCACCCATCATGGTGGGCTCCCAGTCGAAGACCATTCCGTTGTCGCCACCAATGACCACGGTATCGCCGGGTGTGGCACCGATCCTAAAGAGTTCCTTCTCGACGCCGGCCTTGGCCAGCCGGTCTGCCAGGTAGCCAATGGCTTCCTCGTTCTGGAAATCGGTCTGCTCAACCCAACGCTCGGGCTTTTCACCGCGAACGCGGAACAACGGAGACAGGTTGCGCTCTTCGCGGTGAATGGTGAAGGACGATTCGTTGATGGCACGGGGGCGCAGAACCACGGGGGTGACCTTGGCGGGGGCATCGGAGACTGCCTTACGTGCTGCCATGACAATTTCTGCCATCGCGAAGCCAAGCTGCTTCAGGCCCTCATGGCTTGCAGCGGAGACTTCAAAGACACGGTAGCCGCGGGCTTCCAAGTCCGCCTTGACGAATCCGGCCATGTCCCGGCCGTCCGGTGAATCTACCTTGTTCAGTGCAATCAGGCGGGGTCGCGCGTTCAGGGGTACCACGTCACCGTCGGTTCCCGCAAAGCTCATGTCGACATCGTACTGGTCGAGCTCGCGCTCAATGATGGCGAGGTCTGTGATGGGATCGCGGTCGGCCTCGAGTGCTGCGCAGTCAAGGACGTGCACAATCGCGGCGCAACGCTCCACGTGGCGCAGGAAGTTGTGGCCAAGGCCCTTGCCCTCGCTGGCACCCTCGATCAGGCCCGGAACGTCGGCCATGGTGAAGCGGACGTCGCCGGCTTGGACAACACCCAAGTTGGGGATCAGGGTGGTGAAGGGGTAGTCGGCAATCTTGGGCCGCGCCGCAGACATAGATGCAATAAGGCTGGACTTGCCGGCTGACGGGAAACCAACCAAGGCAATGTCTGCAATGGACTTCAGCTCAAGGACAATGTCAGCCTCTGTGCCTGCAATACCCAACAGTGCGAAGCCCGGGGCTTTACGCTTCAGTGAGGACAGGGCATTGTTACCGAGCCCGCCTTGGCCACCGGCAGCAGCTATGTACTCCGTGCCGATGCCCACGAGGTCGGCAAGGACATTGCCTTCCCGGTCTTTAATGACAGTGCCGTCGGGAACTTCAAGGATCAGCGACGCCCCGTCCTTGCCGTCACGCCAGTCACCCATGCCGGGCTGGCCATTGCCGCCACGACGGTGGGGTGCATGGTGGAAGTCAAGCAAAGTGGTGGTCTGGTCGCTGACACGGAAGGTGACACTACCGCCGTCGCCGCCCTTGCCGCCGTCGGGCCCACCCAAAGGCTTAAACTTTTCACTGTGAACTGAGACGCAGCCGTGGCCGCCAGTCCCGCCGGATACGTGCAAAACAACCCGGTCAACAAAGCTGGCCACTGAAATCTCCTTGAATAGAACTTGCTACTGCGGACTAATTCTAGTCCGCTACTTAGCGGGCGCACCATTTCGGTGGGCACCGCTGATCAATAAAAAATGCTTGTGTTAAAAGCCAGTGGAGCGAGCCATGCGGCCCGCTCCACTGGAAAAGCTTTGGTATTAGACCGCAGCTGCAACGATGTTTACAACACGACGTCCACGACGTGTGCCGAACTCGACTGCGCCTGCGTCCAATGCGAACAGCGTGTCGTCCTTGCCACGGCCGACGCTAACGCCGGGGTGGAAGTGAGTGCCGCGCTGGCGAACGATGATTTCGCCAGCCTTGACAACCTGACCGCCGAAGCGCTTTACGCCCAGGTACTGAGCGTTGGAGTCACGACCGTTGCGAGTGGAACTCGCACCCTTTTTATGTGCCATTTGAAAATGCCTGCCTTTTTACTAAAAGTATCTAAGTGGATCGAACCGTCAGCGCTTATTAAGCGATTGAGGTGATCTTGACCTTGGACAGTTCCTGACGGTGACCCTGACGCTTCTTGTAGCCGGTCTTGTTCTTGAACTTCTGGATGACGATCTTCGGTCCACGAAGATCCTCCAACTTCTCAGCCGTAACCTTCACATTAGCCAGGTCCTTCGCGGCTGTGGTGAGCTTGTCACCATCAACCAAGAGCAAAGCGGGCAGCTCAAGCGTGCTGCCAACTCCACCGGGGACGCGGTTCATGGTCACGTGGTCTCCTACGGAAACCTTTTCTTGACGGCCGCCTGCGCGGACAATCGCGTACACCACTGGGGAACTCACTTCTCTCGACGTTTATTACAAAGTTTTTATGCCGGCTTGGATCATGATTGATCCTTACCAACCGCATGCGCCGCAGTTCAAGAATGAACAAGTACGGGGTGCATACTATGTGCCTCAACGCCGTGGACCTCAATGGAGTTCTACCATGGAGTGGTTGCCCTAGGTGTTGGCGTAAGCACCGAAGATCAAGAATACGCTAATTCTGGCTCCGGGGGCAAATGAGACTGATTCCTCGGTCCGTGCACACCTAGGGGCGAAACTTTCATTTCATCCCTTGGCTACTGCGTTCCGTGGAATCGTACTAAGTTACTTTAGCGCGACTCTGGCAGGAAACGTGCATTTGGGGTCAAAAATCGCCAGTTTTTTGTTCAAGTGGCAGGTGGTGTTAATCACCAAGGGTCATGATCGGCTCTGGCGCATGGGTATGCGGGGCCGCAAAGAAGTCCAACTCATACTGTGCAGAATGGGCAAAGGCGGCTTTCATACCGGCCCGATCCCGTGCAGATCCGCGCCGGGCCGCGCCGTCCATGATGCGCACAGCGGTTTGTGCGGCGTGTGCGAAATCGTCGCCGGCGTAGCTTTGCAGCCAAGCACCGTAGGGGTGCTCGTGAGAGTTCTCGCCGGAGAGGGCAACATAGTCGGCGTGCAACACGCGGCCCACTTCCGCATAGAGCCAGTAGCAAGGCAACACGGCGGCCACCACTTCTGCGTAGCTTCCAGAAAAAGCCACGCCCTGCAGGTGATCCACATAGTGTTTGGTGACGGGGCCCGGTGCCGTAGCTGTCGTGGCCGTCACGCTCTGGGCCGTCCCGGCAGTGTCTGCTTGTGCCGTCCCGGCGGGTGCCATGGAGTAGCTGCTGAGCCAGTCGCGGTGCAGCGAAGCCTCCACGTCAATGCAGTTTTGCGCCCCGCCGGCCCAGAACTTTTGCTCCTCCTCGGTGGGAGCCAGGGCACTGGCTCTGGCCAGAACCCTTGAATAGGTACCCAGATACAGCGCATCCTGGGCCAGATAGTACGCAAAGTGGTGCCGGGACAGCGTCCCCGCTGCAAGTTCCTTGATAAAATCGAGTTCCATGATGGCCGCACGCTGCTCGGCGCAATCGGCCCAAAGCTCCTGACTGAAGCTGTCCATTCGCGGCGCGGCACTGGCCCACAGCTCATTCAAATGGTTAACGGGTCCCGGTCCGCCGCCAATGCCTAGCTCCTGTGACGTTTCCAAGGCCTGGACAAGCCAGTCTTTTGCATGCCGAACGCTCGTACCCCAATCGCCGAACCGAGCCTGCAACGCCGCCACCGCTGCAGAGAGCGAACATCCCGTCCCGTGCGTGTTGGGCGTGTCAATCCGCGGAGCACGGAATTCCTCCACGGTGCCCTCGAGCGTTATTAGGGCATCCGGACAGTCTGGTCCCGGCAGGTGTCCGCCTTTGACGAGTACCCGAACGTGGTGCGCGGCCGCCAGCTCCTGGCCCTGCTCCAGCGCTTCCGCCCAGCTGGTGGCCACAGGTTTGCCCAGCAACACGCCGAGCTCGGGAAGGTTCGGAGTCACCAGGTGCACCTGCTTCAGCAGCGCCACCATGGCGGTGCGTGCCGCAGGGTCCATGAGCTGATCCCCGCTGGTTGCCACCATGACCGGATCAAGCACGACGACGGGAGGTTGGGTTCGGCCCAGCCACTCCCCTACAGCTGTCATCACCGCAGCGGTGCCCAGCATGCCGATCTTCACGGCGTCAATGGTGATGTCCTCCGACAGTGCCTCCAGCTGTACACGAAGAAACGCCACCGGTGGCACGTGAATGTCTTGGACGCCGCGCGTATTTTGGGCGGTCAGCGCGGTGACGGCCGCCATGGCGTAACCACCGTGGGCTGAGATGGCCTTGATGTCGGCCTGGACTCCGGCCCCTCCGGACGGGTCGGAGCCGGCAATGCTCAGGACTCGCGGATGTTTGACAGGCATCGTCTGCTGAGCAGTTGCCTCGCTGGCAGCTGGGCAATCGGGTGAAAGGGCAGGTAGAGCGGGTGAAAAAATTGCAGTGGTGTTCATCAGGACATCCCTTCGCCGGTGCTAACCGGGCAGGTTCAACGGGTATTGTCTCAGCCGGCCCTGATGGCCTGGCACCCCGTGTCGCACTCCACACTAACGGCAAAGGTGCCGCCCCAAGAAAACATGTCCCTTTACCCGCGTAGGAGACCCCTCATGATCCCAGGAAACAAAACTGGGCCGCAGCTGTGATGCGAAAAACACGCTGGGAGCGTCCACTTCGCGTCACTGCTGCGGGCCAGTATGGGGCCTGAGTTCTTAGAGCTCGGAGGCCGGTACCCCAACACCTAGGATGATGGGCTCGGCGTTCTTCTTGACGGCCGGTGCCGGTGTGAGCGCTGCGCTCACGGTGCTGCTGTGCGTCACAGAACCCTGGCCGGCGGCCGGGGTCTCGATGGTCTCCACGCTCATATCGGCTCCGCCCTGTGCACTGCGGGCGCTGCGGTTGCGGCGGCCGCGGCGGGCCCGTGAACGGTTGCCTCCGGGCTCACTACCCTCGTGGTCCGGCTCGTGACCGGGCGCGGCTAGCTGATCCAGCGCCTGCGTCAGATCAGCCAAGGCGGCTGCCTGATCGGCATTGTTCGGCTGAGCGAAACCACTGCTTTCACTGCGGTGTCCGCGGGGCAGCTCAATGGCTTCCCCACCAAAGGTGAGGGTGGCGGCGTCGGAGGATTCCTGCTGATCTACACGCTGCGAGGCGCCCTCGCCAACAGCCTGCTCCTGCACCTTGACGTGTTCATGGTGCGTGGCGGCAGCAGCTGCGGCAATGTTGGCCAGGGCGGTGCGGGCTTCGTGGGCCTTTTGTGCCATTTGGGCCTTGGCAGCGTCGGAGAGCTCATCATGAGCAGACGTGTGAACGGGCGCATGCACAGGAACAGCTAACGGAGCAAGCGCTGATTCCTGCGCCGTCTCACCCGATTCGCCCTGCTGGCCGCGATTGCGGTTGCGCTTGCGTTCGCTGCGGGTTGACCGGTTGGCCGAACGCTCGGGCTCGCGCTGCTCCACCTTCGGTGCGTGAGTGTGAGCGGCAGCAGCTTCCACAGCCGGGGAATGCGTGCGGCGGTGCTCTACGGGAATCTCATGCGTGACCATGCCGCGGCCAGCACAGGACGGGCACAGCTCGCCAAAGACTTCCAACAGACCGGTACCCATGCGCTTACGCGTCATCTGGACCAGACCCAAGCTGGTCACCTCGGCTACCTGGTGCTTGGTCCGGTCACGGCCCAAGCACTCGACCAGGCGACGCAGGACCAGGTCGCGGTTAGATTCGAGCACCATGTCGATGAAGTCAATGACGATGATGCCACCAATGTCGCGCAGGCGAAGCTGACGCACGACTTCCTCGGCAGCTTCGAGGTTGTTCTTGGTGACTGTCTCTTCCAGGTTTCCACCGGATCCGGTGAACTTGCCGGTGTTGACGTCAACCACTGTCATGGCTTCGGTACGGTCAATGACCAATGAGCCACCCGAGGGCAGGAAGACCTTGCGTTCCAGAGCCTTGTTGATCTGCTCATCAATGCGGTGCGCGGCGAAGATGTCCTCGGACTTGCTCCACTTTTCCAGTCGGTCCAGCAGATCCGGGGCCACGTAGGTCACGTAGGCCTCGATGGTGTCCCAAGCGTCCTCGCCGGAGACGACCAGCTTGGAGAAGTCCTCGTTGAAGACGTCACGGACCACCTTGATGGTCAGATCAGGTTCGCCATAGAGCATCTCGGGAGCAAGGGTCTTGTGTGAGGTGGCGCGCTCATTGATGCCAGCCCACTGGGCACGCAAACGGTTGATGTCGTTTGTGAGCTCTTCCTCGCTGGCACCCTCGGCCGCGGTGCGCACAATGACGCCGGCGTTTTCGGGCAGGTGGTCCTTCAACACGCGCTTGAGGCGATTACGTTCCACATCGGGCAGTTTGCGGGAGATCCCTGTCATGGAACCGCCGGGTACGAATACCAGGTAGCGCCCGGGCAGTGAGATCTGGCTGGTCAGGCGGGCGCCCTTGTGGCCCACGGGGTCCTTGGAGACCTGGACCAGCACCGAGTCACCGGATTTCAGTGCGTTCTCAATGCGGCGCGGCTGGCCGTTAAGGTTGGCACCATCCCAGTCAACTTCACCGGCGTACAAAACGGCGTTGCGGCCGCGGCCAATATCAACGAACGCAGCTTCCATGCTGGGCAGCACGTTCTGAACCTTACCCAGGTACACGTTGCCGATCAGCGAATCCTGCTGCGTCTTGGAGACGAAGTGCTCGGCCAGGATGCCGTCTTCCAAGACACCAATCTGGATCCTGTCATCAGCCTGACGAACCACCATGACACGGTCCACAGATTCGCGGCGGGCCAGGAACTCGGCTTCGGTGATGACTGTACGGCGGCGGCCGGAGTCACGCGAGTCGCGGCGACGCTGCTTCTTGGCTTCCAGACGGGTGGAACCGCGCAGGCTCGTGACACGGTTGGAGGCGCTGGCGCCGGTCTCCGCAGGAACGCGAGGTGCCCGGACACGTGTGACGGTGTTGGGCGGATCCTCATCGCTGCCACCTGTCAGTTCCAGATCTGCATCACCACGGCGGCGACGACGACGACGGCGCGAGGTCACGCCGTCGTCGGCACCATCGTTATCATCGTCAGGGGCATCCGTTTCTTCAGGACTTTCGACGGCTTCCCCGTCATTGCTGCGAGGGCGGCGGTTACGGTTGCGGGAGCGGCCGCGCTGCTCAGAATCTGCACTCTGCTCAGCTTCACCGTCAGCGCCATTTTGGGTGGAGCTGGCGGTGGCAGCCGGTACTGCCAGGCTCATATCCGGAGCCAGGAACAGTGCCAAGATGCCGGCGTCAGGGGCCATGAACAGGGACTCAGTCACGGGAGCATCCGGAGTCTGCTCTGCTGTTTCTGCGGGCGCTACGGTTTCCGCTGCTGCTGTGGGCGCTTCGGGTGCTGTGGGCGCTTCGGGTGCTGTGGATGCTTCGGGTGCCGCCACGGCGGGGCCGGCAGCCTTGGATACGGTGCGGCGGCGGCCACGCGTGTTCTTGGGGGCGGCAGGCTCTACGGTAGGAACAGCAGCGTCGTCTGTGGCCTCAGGGGTTGCCGTGACGTCTGTGGTGACCGGAATCTGAGTCTGGGCGGCAGCGGTGGATGCAGTGGCAGGGGCGCCAGCCTTCGCGGCGGCGCGGCGCGCCGGTGCCTTAGTCCGGCCAGCCCGAGGAGCCGTGGCCTCCTTGACCGGGGCGAGAACTGATTCGGTTGTGGGGGCCATTGCCTCAGGGGCCGTTGCCTGCACTGCAGCTTCTGCGGCCGGAGCTGCATCGGCGGGCGCAACCTTGGTGACGGGAGCTTTTGCGGCCCGGCTGCGCCTGGCCGGAGCCTTCTTGGTGGTGGCAGCATCCACTGCAGCAACTGGAACATCCAGTGCCTCGGTTGCTGCTCCTTCGCCTGCCAGGCTCAGTTCGCCCTGTCCGGAAACCTCTGCCGAAACAGGTGCCGTGACAGGAGCGCTGGCGCGGCGGCGAGTGGCCTTCTTGACGGGTGTAACTGTTGGTGCTGATGCGGCGGTGCCTGTTGTGGCAGGAACGGCGATTCCATCGAGCAACGACGGACCGGCGTTGTTGGCTTCTGACGCCGGTGCCCCAGCTGAGGCTGCGGAGTCAGCTGCATCAGTGACTGTCTCAGTCTTCTTGGCGCGGCTACGTCGAACAGGAGCTTTCTTAGCCGGAGCAGCTTCGGCAACCGGAGCGGCTCCCGCAGTCGCGGCGGCGGCTGCAGGTGAGGTGGCAGCCGACGCTGCAACCGGAGCGGACTGCGTGGCTGCGGTGGCGCCGGGGCTGGTCACAGCAGAGGTGGCACGGCGGGATCGCGTGGCCCTGGTCTTTGCCGGGGCTGCCTGCGCAACATCTGTGTTATCTAGAGTGGGCTGTTCATTTTCCATTGTGGGCATTACCTTCGCGCCGACTTGGCACCCCCACATAGAGTGCCAGGTTCGGCCGATGTGCCAACACCCTCGGGCGTTGACGGAAGTCGTCTAATTACTTCTCAGGCGGCACCAACTTCCGGGTGCGCAAGCTCTGACAAGCCAATGGTTTGCGAGAAACGTGGCTGGTGGATGGCTGCACACGAGGCAGCTTCTGCTCCAGCAGCCCGTGAGCGTGCCATTGGACCGAGGGGCGCATGTGGATCGCCAACCAGCCGAACTCATTGTCTCATACGCGCTAGTCCACACGGCGATTTCACGCAGGGCGCGCCAAGAATCGCACGCTACAATCAGGACACGATCAGGACAAAATCATGCCTCTCGGCAGGAATAGGACGCCATGCCCAGCACGAATGTTTCCACCAGCGATCCCGCCGAGCTGGATAAACCTGCCATGACGCGGGCTAAACCGTTTGGCTGGCTGCTGGTCATCACAGGTGCCATTGCGTGGATTGCCTCCTTCACCCTGGTGATGGAACGGCTGCATCTCTATGCAGACCCGAACGCTGTGATGAGTTGTGACTTCAACTCGTGGATCTCCTGCGGAGATGTCATGAAGACCCCAGAAGCCGCCATACTGGGCTTCCCCAATCCGTTCATTGGCATCTGTGCCTTTGCCGTCATCATGACCATCGGTGTGGTCCTGCTGGCCGGTGCACGCATGAACCGTTGGTTCTGGATCTGTGTGCAATTAGGCATCACGGCAGGGATGGCCTTGGTGAGTTGGTTCTGGTTTACGGCCTTGTACACGCTGGCTATTCTGTGCCCCTACTGCATGATCGTGTGGGCCATGATGATCCCGCTCTTTGTCTTCATCACAGTGCGCAACGTCAACCATGGAGTCATTCCGGCACCGCCAGCGCTGACCAAGTTCCTCAACAACTGGGCCTGGGTGATCGTCGGCCTGCTCTACATTGCCGTGTTGGCCTCCATCTTCTTCCGCTTCATGTACGCCATCATCGGCTAAAGCGGACAAAAAAGTGCGACGGCGGGTGGTCACCTTGAAGGTGACCACCCGCCGTCGCTTTTTTGCGGGCTGGGCCTAAGCTCGCCAGGTTCCCAGCAAATCGCGCCAGCGAAATTCTAGGGGCCGGCTGGGCCCACGCTCGCCAGGTTCCCGCGAAATCGCGCCAGCGAAATACTAGGGGCGGGCTGGGCCCACGCTCGCCAGGTTCCCAGCAAATCGCGCGAGCGAAATACTAGGGGCCGGCTGGGCCCACGCGCCCGAGGGACCCAAGGAAAGACGCGCCAGCGGATTTCCTTGGGAGGGCTGGGCCCACGCTCGCCAGGTTCCCAGCAAATCGCGCCAGCGATTTACTGGGCCGGCGAGTGGGGACTAGGCGAACCAGATGCCAATCTCACGCTCTGCGGACTCTACGGAGTCGGAGCCGTGGACCAGGTTCTGCTGAACCTTCAGGCCCCAGTCGCGGCCGAAGTCGCCACGAATGGTGCCGGGGGCTGCCGTGGTGGGGTCGGTGGTTCCGGCTAGCGCGCGGAAGCCTTCGATGACGCGGTGGCCCTCGAAGATCGCTGCAACAACCGGGCCGGAGAGCATGAACTCAACCAGCGGCTCGTAAAACGGCTTGCCCACGTGCTCTTCGTAGTGCGCCTCGAGCTGCTCACGGGTAGCTGTGACCTTCTTCAGCTCGGCCAGGGTGTAGCCCTTGGCTTCGATGCGGGCCAGAACGGCACCGGAGAGGTTGCGTGCCACGCCGTCGGGCTTCACAAGGACAAGAGTGCGCTCAATGCTCACGAATAACTCCAATAATTAGGTAAAAAGGACTATCAACAACAGTTTACTTGGACGGCTCGTCGGGAGCAGATTCCACCGGATTCGCCGCATCCCATTCGGCCTGCAACTTCGCCCGAACAACGTTCTCGCGGTCAATCCTGGCACCGGCAAACAGGGCATACCACCAAGCGACCGCGAAGAGCACGCCCACCACAAACATGGACGGCTCCCAGAATCCTCCCGCAATGAGCATTAGCTGCAGGATCCAGCCAACGGCCACACCCCAAGACTTACGCACCACCCCGCAGGCAAGAATAAGTAACACCGCCAAAACGGCACCCGCAATGAGGTAAACCGGGTTCTTATCCTTCAAGCCGAAGAGCGCCAGCCCCAAGAAGAGGGCCACGAACGCCTCGAGCATCAGGACCACCGAGGCGAACATCATCTTGGTGGAGCGCAGCTTCTTGGGCGTATTAGGCCGCCACTCTCGCTGAGCCTTAGTCAGTTTTGCCATGAACTAGGCGCCTTCCTTTTCGCCGGGGCGGCCCAACAGGATCCGAGCCTCGCCCACCAGGGTGATAGAGCCGGTGATCAGGACTCCACCGGCCAGGTCATTATTAGCTTCGGCGCGCTCCACAGCCCACTCGATGGCGTCGTCGAGCTTCTCGGCAATGTGAATGTCTTCCTCATCCCAGCCAAGGTCGACGGCGATTTCAGCCAGTTCCGCTGCCGGGATGGCGCGCGGGGACGTGGACTGGGTCAAGCACAGTTCCGCAGCTTCATCGCCGTACGCTTCCTTGATGGAATTGAGGATTTCCTCGGCATCCTTTTCGACCAGGACACCCAGAACCACCACGAGCTTGCTGAAGGCAAAAGACTCCTGCAGGGCGGCGGCGCTGGCGGCAATGCCTGCCGGGTTGTGCGCGGCATCGACCACAATGGTGGGCGAAGTGCGCATGACTTCCAGGCGGCCGGGCGAGGTGACGGCGGCGAAGCCTTCCTGAACCAGTTCCCTGTTCAGCTCCTTCTCTCCCCCGCCCAAGAATGCTTCCAGCGCAGCAAGTGCGACGGCGGCATTCTGGGCTTGGTGTTCACCGTGCAGCGGGAGCAGGATGCCCGGGTATCGCCCGGCCAGACCCTGCAGGTCCAGCATCTGTCCGCCCACGGCGACGGTGCGTGCTTCGACGCCGAACTCCACGCCTTCAAAGCGGAAGTCGGCGTGCTTGTCGCGGGCCGCCTCCAAGATGACCTGGGCAGCATCCTGTGGCTGGGCTGCGCTGATGACAAACGCGCCCTCCTTGATGATGCCTGACTTCTCCTGTGCAATGAGCCCCGTGGTGTCGCCCAACAGTTCGGTGTGATCGAGGGAGATGGGGGTGATGACAGCAACCTGTCCATCGCCCACGTTGGTGGCATCGGTGATGCCACCCAATCCAACTTCCATGACTGCTACATCTACCGGCTGATCGGCAAAGATGGCGAACGCAAGGATGGTCAGGCACTCGAAGTACGTCAGACGGTTTTCGCCCGCGGCTGTGAGTTCGGCATCGACAATGTCCAGGTAGGGGCGGATTTCATCCCAGATCCGCACAAACGTCTCGTCGCTGACAGGAGCCCCGTCAACGCTGATGCGTTCGGTGACCTTCGTCAGGTGGGGGCTGGTGTAGCGGCCCGTGCGCAGATCGTGAGCCAGCAGGCCACACTCGATCATGCGCGCCGTAGAGGTTTTCCCGTTGGTGCCAGTGATGTGGATGATGGGGAACGCCTTGTTGGGGTCACCCAGAATGTCCATGGCACGGAACAAGGGAGCCAGACGCGGTTCCATTTTGTTCTCCGGGGCACGGCCCAGGAGCTCGGCGTAGACACTCTCCACCGAGAATTCGTCGTGGTGAGCGCTCATTAAGACACTGTCCGTTCAACTGTGATGGTGGTTTCAACGTCACCGGGGATGAGTTCAAGCTTGAGTGTTAGGGTCTCGCCCTTGACCAGCTCGGCGTTGGCATGCAGGGCATCGATGACGTCCTGCGGGGCGCTGATGATGGTGCGGATCCGGTCACTGACCTGCAGACCGGTGTCCTTGCGGGCCTGCTGGATGGCGCGGATCATATCGCGCGCCGTGCCCTCAGCCTCAAGCTCGGGGGTCAACTCGGTGTTGAGCACCACGAAGCCGCCACCAGGCAACATCGCAACGGCACTCTTACCGCCGTCGTGCCCGTCAGCCACAACTGTCTCCAGCGTGTACTCGGACTCTTCCAGCGCCAGGCCACCGGCAGTGACAACGCCGTCGGTGACGGACCAGTCGCCGGACTTGGAGCCCTTGATGGCGAGTTGGACGTTTTTGCCTAGGCGTGGGCCGGCGGCACGGGCGTTGACCACGAGCTTCTGGGAGATGCCGAACTCCTCCGGGGAAGCGTCGGCAGAGTCAACAAACCGCACGGAGCGGATGTTGAGTTCCTCCGCAACAATGGCGGCGCCGTCGTTCAGATCTGCGGCGTTGGGGGCCACCACGGTGAGTTCGGCCAGCGGCAGGCGGACGCGCAGCTTGGCGGCCTTGCGCAGGCTGGAACCGGTGGAGCAGACCTGCTGGATCTGATCCATCTGATCAACCAGAGCAGCATTGGCCAGGAACAGATCGGCGTTGGGCCAGTCGGTCAGGTGCACGGAGCGCCCGCCGGTGAGACCGCGCCAGACTTCCTCGGTGACCAGCGGCAACAGTGAAGCTGCCACGCGGCACACAGTTTCCAAGGCGGTGTAGAGCGCGTCGAAGGCGTCCACGTTCTCGTCAAAGAAGCGGCCGCGGCTACGGCGGACATACCAGTTGGTGAGCATGTCAAAGTAGCTGCGCAGGGAATCGCACGCGCCGGAGACGTCGTAGTCGTTGAGCTTGGTTTCCATCTCGCGCACCAGATCGCCGGTGTTGGCCATGAGGTACTGATCCATGGGATCGGAGTAGTCGTCATAGCGCAGCTTGGCGTCGTAGCCCTTGCCCTCGTTGGCCGTGTTTGCGTACAGGGTGAAGAAGCTGTACACGTTCCACAGAGGCAAGATGACCTGGCGGACACCCTCGCGGATGCCCTGTTCGGTCACCACCAGGTTGCCACCGCGCAGGATGGGGCTGGCCATCAGGAACCAACGCATGGCGTCAGCGCCGTCGCGGTCCAGCACCTCGGAAACATCCGGGTAGTTGCGCAGGGACTTGGACATCTTCTGCCCGTCGGAGCCCAGGACGATGCCGTGGCTGATGACGTTCTTGAACGCCGGACGGTCAAAGAGCGCCGTGGAGAGCACGTGCAGCATGTAGAACCAGCCACGGGTCTGCCCGATGTACTCGACGATGAAGTCGGCCGGGTTGTGCGTGTTGAACCAGTCCTCGTTCTCGAACGGGTAGTGGACCTGGCCGTACGGCATGGAGCCCGAGTCAAACCAGACATCCAGGACGTCTTCCACGCGGCGCATGGTGGACTGGCCCTGCTCCGGCGTGCGGGGGTCGCTCGGGTTGGGGCGGGTCAGCTCATCGATGAACGGGCGGTGCAGATCAACCTCGCCCTCCTTGTTCACCGGCAGGCGGCCAAAGTCTGCCTGCATTTCGGCGAGGGAGCCGTACACATCGGTGCGCGGGTACTCGGGGTCATCCGACTGCCATACCGGGATGGGGGAACCCCAGTAGCGGTTGCGGCTGATGGACCAGTCGCGGGCGTTGGCCAGCCACTTGCCGAACTGGCCGTCCTTGACGTTGCCGGGGATCCAGTTGATGTCCTGGTTCAGTTCCACCAGGCGGTCCTTGAACGCTGTGACCTGAACGTACCAGGAGGACACGGCACGGTAGATCAGGGGTGTGCGGCAGCGCCAGCAATGCGGGTAGCTGTGCACGTAGCTGGCCTGGCGGACCAAGCGGCCGGCGTCCTTCACTACGCGGGTGATGGTCTTGTTGGCGTCAAAGACCTGCACGCCGGCGATCTCGCTTAGCGGACCGCCTGCAAAGAGCGGGAGGAACTTGGCACCCTCATCGACGGAGAGGACTACCGGGATGCCGTACTGCTCGCAAACCTTCTGATCTTCTTCACCGTAGGCCGGAGCCTGGTGAACAATACCCGTTCCGTCGGTGGTGGTGACGTAATCGGCCACCAGGAACTGCCAGGACTTGGCGGTGCCGTACTTCTCGTCGTCGGCGAAGTAGTCCCACAGGGGCTCATACTTCAGGCCTTCAAGCTCGGCACCCGCGTACGTGGCGGTGACAGCGGTTGTTGCGGCAGCTCCGTCGTCGTACCCGAGGTCCTTGGCGTGCGCGGCAACCAGGTCAGCGGCGAGGAGGAACTTCTCGGCCGAGGCGCCCGTACCGGAACCGTTCGGGCCAACGGGCACGACGGCGTAGCTCACCTTGGGTCCAACAGCGAGGGCCTGGTTGGTGGGCAGGGTCCACGGCGTGGTGGTCCAGGCAATCGCGGCGACGCCGGCCAGTTCCTGGGACAGCGCGGATTCGCCGGCGAGGATCGGGAAGGTGACGGTGACTGTCTGGTCCTGGCGGTCCTTGTAGACGTCGTCATCCATGCGCAGCTCGTGGTTGGAGAGGGGGGTCTCATCCTTCCAGCAGTAGGGCAGCACGCGGTAGCCGTTGTAGGTCAAGCCCTTGGAGTGGAGCTGTTTGAAGGCCCAGAGCACGGACTCCATGTACTCGACGTTGAGGGTCTTGTAGTCGTTGTCGAAGTCGACCCAGCGAGCCTGGCGGGTGACGTATTCCTGCCATTCGCCGGCGTACTTCATGACGGAGGAGCGGCAGGCGTCGTTGAACTTGTCGATGCCCATGGCCTCGATCTGGGCTTTGTCTGTCATACCCAGCTGCTTCATGGCTTCCAGCTCGGCGGGCAGGCCGTGCGTGTCCCAGCCGAAGCGGCGCTCAACGCGGCGGCCAAGCTGCGTCTGGTAACGAGCCACGAGGTCCTTGACGTAACCGGTCAACAGGTGTCCGTAGTGCGGGAGACCGTTGGCGAAGGGCGGGCCGTCGTAGAAGACGAATTCGTTGGACCCATCCTGGCCGGCGTCGCGCGCATCAATGCTGGCCTGGAAAGTGCCGTCTTCGTCCCAGTACTTCAGGACGAGTTCTTCCACCTTCGGGAAATTCACGGAGGAGGGAACGTGCTTGGATTCGGCATGGAGGCCGGCGGCGGCTGAGGCCTTCGGGAAGTGGGTCATCACATCATCCTGGTTGTGGGTGTTCAGGTTCAGGATGCAAGGACGGCTTGCGCCGCGGTACCACCTCGCTTACCGTGCCCGTTTTTACACAGGTGCGGCCGCTCATTAGCTGCTGTGACGGGCTTACCCGTCCGGTTCTACTTGCCCTTTTTCATCAGGACGTTCTTCCGGAAGCTCACCGGTGATGGCCGGGTCGAAGCTTTGTCCATTATTCTACCGGATACTTACGCGGGGCTGGCACTGCACCCATCTGGCTCTCGCGAACCCTCATCGCCCCTGGCTCTCGCGAACCCTCATCGACCCGTGAGATATGGCTGCTTTGGGCGCAGCTAAAGCGCCTTTTCTCACGGATCGATGCGGCGAAGGCCCTGGGCTAGCGGCGAATCACCTTGTGTGCTGCTGCCTGGGCCACCGGACGCATGACGATCTGATCCAGGTTGATGTGATGGGGAAGCCCGACGGCGTACGCCACCACCTCTGCCACGTCCTCAGCCGTCAGTGGTTTGTCCACGCCCTGGTACACCGCATCTGCGGCTTCCTGGTTCCCGCCGAGCCGGTTAACAGTGAATTCATCGGTGCGGACCATTCCGGGGGCCACCTCGATGACGCGGATATTGTGTTCGGCTTCTTCCAATCGCAAGGCACCCGTCAGTGCGTGCTGGCCGAACTTGGCGGCGTTGTAGCCAGCGCCGCCTTCATAGGCAGTGTGCCCGGCGGTGGATGTCAGGTTCAGAACCGTGCCAAAACCGTGCTGACGCAAATCTGGCAGGAAGGCCTTGAGGACCTTCAACGTGCCCAACACGTTGACTTGATACATCCAGTCCCAGTCGTCTTCATTGCCGTTGGCCACGCTGTCCACACCGCGAGCGCCGCCGGCAATGTTGACCAGGGTATCCAGGCCACCTGATGTTTTGAACGTCTCGGTAGCGAAGGTGCGAAGGCGCTCAATATCCTCACTGACGGTGACGTCCACGGTGAACGGCGTGGCACCAGTTTCCTGTGCCAGCTGGGCCAAGCGGTCCTCGCGGCGAGCCACGGCAATCACGTTCCAGCCGTTGCGCCGGAGTTGACGGACAGTAGCGGCACCTATTCCGGAGCTGGCGCCAGTGACAATTGCATTTTTGGAAGTGTTTTCAGCCATGCTTTTAATCTAGCGCGGTTGCACGGAGACGGTGAACGGGACTCTGGCTATGACGTGGCATTGAGGAAACGTAGCAGCACGGCGGCCTGGTTTTGTTGGTGATCCTTGGCGCCGTAGAGCAGCACGACATGCTCATGTTCTCTGATGAGCTCACGCAGCCCCGTCACTGCCGGGTTTCCGTGCAGCTCCGCTGTGTAGTCACGCTCAAAGGTCTCGAAGTGTTCAGCCACGTGACCAAACGCGTTGCGTACCTCTGTACTGGGGGCTGCTTCCTTGAGCCAAAGGTCAATGGTGTCCTTTTTGATCCCGCGCGGCCACAGCCTATCCACGAGAACGCGGTACTCCCCCGGTTCCGGCTCTTCATAAACCCGCAGAATCCTGATGGTGCCCATGTTGGCATGATAGCCCCGGCATCGCGGCTGCGTCAGGGCCCGTGCAGCTGAGGGACTTTGTTTATACGCAGCTGCGCCCGTTTCGGCTTGCGGTAGAACAAGAGCACCGCAACTTGGCCGGGCGTGGCGTGGGTACAAATAAAGTGGAGTTTGTTTATACGCAAGCTGCCCGGGCGTGGCGTACGTATAAGGTTCGGTTTCCACTGCGTCAGGCCGCGTACAGCTCCCTGACACGTTCAGCCGGAGCGTCATGGGCCACAAAGTACTCACACTGCCATGCCTGCGTTCGCTGGGCCTGGGCACTGGTGACTTCAACGTGGGGAGGGTAGACACGCATGGCCCGTTTCCCGCCCTTCCCGGAAACAGACACCACCCCGTGGCGAGCTAAAACGGCAAGGGGGAACATGAACATGCCCAGCCCCGCACCGACGCCGGCCTGAACAACAAACAGCTCAACGCCGTCGGACGTGTCAAAGGGCCGGATAGGACCGGCCACGGAACGCTGCCACAGCGTCACAAACTGACCAACCTTGGTGGGCGTGGTTTTAGCAACACGGAACACCGCCCGTCGGCCGGCGAGGGACAGCGTGTGGGCTTGATACTCGCTGCTTTCCGGCTCGGGCGCCACATCCGCAACCGGCAGCTCCCACTGTTCCCACATCTGACACGAGGATTCCACGCAAAAAACTCCTGAATCTAGGTTCCGGGGCAACTCATGAAAGACTTGACCCATGGCTGAAATCATTCCGGGCACAGACACGCCCGCACCCACCACAAGCAACGTTCCCGACAAGCCCGTTTTGGAGGGCCTCGAAGAGTCTCTGACCAAGCGCTGGCTGGAAGAGGGTACTTACAAGTTTAACCGTGAGACCACCCGTGAGCAGGTGTACTCCATTGATACTCCCCCGCCCACGGCGTCAGGTTCCCTGCACGTGGGACACATGTTCTCCTACACGCAGACCGATGTGCTGGCACGCTTCCAGCGTATGAACGGCAAGAATGTCTTCTACCCCATGGGTTGGGACGACAACGGCCTGCCCACCGAACGCCGCGTGCAGAACTTCTATGGTGTGCGTTGCGATCCGACGTACTCCTACATCGAGGGGTACCGCCCCCCTGCCACTCCGGCCAAGAACCAGCGCGACTGGGATGTCATTTCCCGCAAGAACTTCATCGAGCTGTGCGAAGTGCTGGCCGTTGAGGACGAGAAAGTCTTCGAGCACCTCTTCCAGACCTTGGGTCTGTCCGTTGACTGGGCGCTGACGTACCGCACCATCGATGACCATTCACGAGCAGTCTCGCAGCGCGGCTTCCTGGAAAACCTGAAGGCCGGCGACGCCTACATGGCTGAAGCCCCCACCCTGTGGGATGTCACCTTCCGCACAGCTGTTGCACAGGCAGAGTTGGAAGACCGGGAAATGCCGGGCGCGTACTACCGCTACCCATTCTTCGCCGAAGACGGCACCAAGATTTACATTGAGACCACTCGCCCGGAACTGCTCGCAGCATGCTCGGCCCTGGTCGCTAACCCGGACGATGAGCGCTACAAGCCGTTGTTCGGCAAGAAAGTCACCTCGCCGCTGTTCGGTGTTGAGGTTGAGGTCCGTCCGCACCCGCTGGCCAAGGCTGACAAGGGCTCCGGCATTGCCATGGTCTGCACCTTCGGTGACCTGACCGACGTCATCTGGTGGCGAGAACTGCAGCTGCCAACCCGCGCCATTGTGGGCCGTGACGGCCGCATCTTGGGTGAAACCCCCGAGTGGATCACTACTGAGGAAGGTCGCGCCAACTACGCAGCCATTGCTGGCAAGACCGTCTTCAGCGCCAAAGAAAGTGTCATTGCGATGCTGACCGAGGCCGAGCTGCTGGACGGCGAAGCCAAGAAGATCATGCACCCCGTGAACTTCTTCGAAAAGGGTGACAAGCCCTTGGAGATCGTCTCCTCCCGCCAGTGGTACATCCGCAACGGTGGCCGCGACGAGGAACGCCGCGAACGCCTGATCAACCGTGGCAAGGAAATTGAATTCCACCCCGCGTTCATGCGATCACGCTACGACAACTGGATCTCCGGATTGAACGGCGACTGGCTGGTTTCGCGTCAGCGCTTCTTCGGCGTGCCGGTCCCCGTCTGGTACCCGCTGGATGCCGACGCTAACCCGGATTATGATCACCCGATCCTGCCCACCACGGAGATGCTCCCGGTTGACCCCGCAGCAGATTCTGCTCCTGGCTACACCGAGGAGCAGCGCAACGTTGCCGGCGGTTTCGTGGGCGACGCGGACGTGCTGGACACTTGGGCCACGTCCTCGCTGACACCGCAGATTGTTGGCGGCTGGGGTCAGGATGAGGACCTCTTCTCCAAGGTCTACCCCTTTGACCTGCGTCCCCAGGGTCACGACATCATCCGCACCTGGCTGTTCTCCTCCGCCGTGCGCGCCGACGCCCTGCAGGGCAGCGCACCGTGGAAGCACGCCGCCATCTCCGGTTGGATCCTTGACCCGGACCGCAAGAAGATGTCCAAGTCCAAGGGCAACGTGGTGGTGCCCACCGACGTGCTCAACGACTTTGGCTCCGACGCCGTCCGCTACTGGGCAGCCTCCGCCAAGCTCGGTGCCGACACTGCGTACGAGATTGCGCAGATGAAGATTGGCCGCCGCCTGTCCATCAAGCTGCTGAACGCCTCCAAGTTTGTGCTGAACTTGGGCGCCACCGAGGCTAACGTGCTCACAGCCGACACCGCCGTGCTGACCAACCCGTTGGACCGCGGCCTGCTGGCCCAGCTCTCCGAGGTTGTCGCTGCGTCAACGGCTGCGTTTGAAAAGTACGATTACGCCCGTGCTTTGCAGATCACCGAGAGCTTCTTCTGGCACTTCACCGACGACTACGTTGAGCTCATCAAGGACCGCGCGTACGGTGCCTCCGGTGAGGAAGGCCAGGCTTCGGTGCTGGCCGCCCTGGCCACCACCCTTGATTCGCTGCTGCGCTTGTTCGCGCCCTTCCTGCCGTTCGCCACGGAAGAAGTGTGGGGCTGGTGGCGCACGGGTTCGGTGCACCGCGCCCCGTGGCCCACCGCTGTTGGGGTGGACGACGGCGACACCACCTTGCTCTCGACCGTTGGCGACGCCTTGAGCGGCATCCGCAAGGCCAAGTCCGAGGCGAAAGTCAAGCAGCGCACGCAGGTACTCTCAGCGACGGTGACAGCAGCTCAGGTTCAGGCCACGCAGTTGAGCGCCGGTTTGGGTGACCTCAAGGCTGCTGCCAACGCCCTTGAGCTTACGGTTGCTGTGGGCGAAGGGGAACTTGCCGTGTCCGACGTCGTGCTGGCGCCGGCTGAGGAGCCCGCGCAGGCATAACCGCTAATTGCCTGCCAGACTGTGGCCGCCACCCGATCCGGGAGGCGGCCACAGTTGTTTCCAACGCTCGCATATCTGAAGAAGCGTTGCCCAAAAAAGCCCCAGATGTGATGGAGCGTCTGGCGGTGGGGTCAGCTGGCGGCGGTGGAGGACTGGCTGCGCGCCACCTTCTTCAGGCCCTTCCTTGGTGGGACTCGAAGGGGTTCAGGCCAGCGAGGTGTCAGCGCATCGCCTAGGGTGGTGCGCCGGATTTTGCGTCCAATGAGCGGTACCACCCACTGCGCCACCCACAAATAGTGTCCGTGTCCGCGCTGCTTCCACGTGAGTTTGGGCGGGTGGCTTTTCTCCTTGAGCACGATCCCATGAGAGACATGTAGGACCTCCAGCACGTGGGCGGCCAAGTATTTGTGCCCACGCTTTGACATGTGCAAGCGGTCCGAGCACCACATGCGCGGGTTGGCGTAGGCCTGTAACGCCGCGTAATCCACCACTGTGGCCCCATACTTTGCCGCGATCGCCTTGATGCCGAGGTTGTATGCATGGTTCTTGCGGCGCAGCGGTGCCAGCAGGGGCGAGACCTCCACGTCATATCCCGTGAAGAGCAGAATTGTCGCCTCCGATTCAGCCAACCGCGACACTAAGAATTCGTACTGATCAAGGATGCTGGTGATGGAGGTCCCCACGTCCATGACATCGTTCCCGCCGGCATAGAGGGTGATCAGCGTTGGCTCCATGGCGAGGGCCGGTTCGATCTGTTCGGCAATAATGTGGCGTAGCCGTTTACTGCGGATGGCCAGATTAGCGTACTCCCAGCCAGGCGTGTCGCGGGCCAGCGCCTCAGCCACACGATCCGCCCACCCTCTGACACCGTTGGGCAAATGCCTGCTGGCATCGCCTACCCCTTCAGTGAAGGAGTCCCCCAGCGCTACATACCTGCCCGGAATTCTCCGTGTCACAGTCCGCTAAAACGCAGCCTGCGGACGGGGTGCAAGTGCCGCAGCGGCCCGCCCCACTCCGTGGTATTCCCACCCGGCAGCACGCCACACCGCACCATCCAAAGCATTGCGTCCATCCAGCATGACAGGACGCTGCACTAGGGTGGCGGTATGGGCCGGATCCAAGGCGAGAAATTCCGGCCAGGGCGTCAAAAGCAGAACCAACTCGGCACCATCCAACGCTGTCTGGAGCTGATTTTCAAAGGTCAGCTGCGGGTATTGCAGCCACGCCGTTTCGACTGCTTGCGGATCGTTCACGCTCACCTTGGCGCCCTGGTTGCCCAGCTGGCAGGCCACATCCAGCGCCGGCGAATCCCGAATGTCATCGGTGTGCGGCTTGAATGAGGCGCCCAGAACGGTGATGGCCCGTCCCTTGACGTCTCCACCCAACAAGCGAACGGCCGTCTCGGCCACGCGATACCGTGCATCGGCATTCACACCATCAACGAGAGACAACATCTCATCGAGCGATTCAACACCGTGGGCTTGCGCCTGTGCCCGGAATGACCGCAGATCCTTGGGCAGGCAGCCACCGCCAAATCCGACACCTGCTTGAAAATACTTCCCACCAATGCGGTCATCGTGCCCCAGAGCCTGCGCCAATTGCACGACGTCGGCCCCCGCCTGTTCGCAAAACTCGCCCACCGCGTTGATGTAGGACAGTTTCAAAGCCAAGAAAGCGTTGGCGGAAACCTTGATCAGTTCCGCTGTGGCGAAGTTGGTGATGATGCGCGGGGTGCCCCGTTCCAGCAGCGGGGCGTAGACGGCATCCAGTGCCGCGGCTCCCTTGGCTCCGGCGGTGCCGTCCTGGGCTCCATAGACGAGCCGGTCCGGGATCAGGGAATCCTGGACGGCCGTGCCCTGACGCAGGAACTCCGGGTTCCACGCCAGCACCGCACCCGTGCCAACGAGTAGCTGTTGGATCCGTGTTGCAGTACCCACCGGCACTGTTGATTTGCCCACCACCACCGCCCCCGGATGCAGATACGGCAGCAGGGCCGTCACGGCCGACAGGAGAAAACTCAAGTCGCTTTCATTGCCGGTCTTGGACTGTGGCGTGCCAACACAGAGGAAGTGGACCTCCGCCTCAGCCAGCAGCGCCGGGTCGGTGGTAAAGGTGAGGCGGCCGCCGTCGTGCCCTTCTTTCAAAAGCTCCACCAAGCCGGGCTCATGGAACGGCGCAACCCCGGCGGCCAACTGCTCAATCCTGGCGGCATCCGTGTCCAGCCCGATGACCTGATGGCCCATGGCGGCCAAGGTGGCTGCATGAACCGTGCCCAAGTAGCCGGCTCCAATGACTGAAATCTTCATTTTGTTCCTCTCAGTTCGGCGGGCATGGCTGAACCCGCTGCAATGGCATGACGGTAATGTTCCATCAGTTGATCTCCCAAGACTGTCCAGCTGCGGCCTTGCACTTGATCGAAGGCGGCGGAAGCAAAGGCGGCGCGCTTGGCATCGTCGCCAATGAGGTCCATGGCGTAGGCGCGCAGTTCGTGCAAGTTGCCCGGGGTGTAGAGCCAGCCCGTGCGGGAGGAATCCACCAGGTCAACGGGCCCACCGCGACCTGTGGCCACCACCGGCACACCGGAAGCCATGGCCTCCTGAATGGTCTGGCAGAACGTCTCCAGCTCACCCGGGTGCACAAACAAATCAAAGGAAGCCATGACAGTCGCCAAGTCAGCTCCCCCGAGGAAGCCGGTGAAATGTGCTTGCGGCAGGGCCGCTTCTAGAGCTGCCCGCTGGGGGCCGTCGCCCACAATGACGAGTTGGGAATCTGGGATGTCCGCCAACACCGCCAAGTCCTGTACTTGCTTCTCCAGCGCCAGCCGTCCCACATAGCCAATGATCTTGGTGCCGTCGGGTGCAACAGCTGCGCGGAATTGTACGTTGCGCTTGCTGGGGTGAAATCTTTCGGTGTCCACACCACGGCGCCAGAGTTGCACTCGGGGGATGCCGTGGCCACGCAGTTTGTTCACCGAGTCGGAGGAGGGTGCCAGCGTTGTGGTCGCTGCAGTGTGGATGCGTTCCACCCGCTGCCACGCCCAATTTTCTAGGTACGTCAGCCCGTATTTGGCCGCATACCCTGGCACATCCGTTTGGTAGATGGCCACAGTGGGAATCCCCAGGGCTGCTGCGGCACGAACTGCCCGCCAGCCAAGGACGAAAGGTGAGGCAAGGTGGACCACGTCCGGATTGAACTCGGCAAGGAGCACCTTCACCCTCCGGACGCCACCGACGGCAATCCGGATGTTTCGATATCCCGTGAGCGGAATGGCAGGTAGCCGCCGCACCGTTGCGCCTTCAACCACAGCAGGCGCGTCGTGTAAGGTCGACGGCGCAATGACCAGAACATCGTCACCGCGGGCGTCGAGGTATTGGAGGATTTTCAGGAGTGAGTGGGTGACCCCGTTCATCTCCGGCAAGAATGACTCAGCTATGATGGCAATCTTCACGCTCTAACCGTGACGCGTTGAGGTTGCCGCCACGGGCTGTTGCAGGAACATCACGGTGAAGACTAGATGAACGGCCTGTGCGCGTGAGTATTTGCGGACGCGCTACCCGGCTGCGGGGGTAGTTGTTGCCATTTGCGGACGCTCTACCCGGCTGCGGGGGTAGTTGTTGCCATTTGCCCCCGGCGTACCAGTGGCGAATGGTAATGACTACCCCCGCAGCTGATTTTGGACAAAGGGGAAGCCCCATCGGCTGATTGCCGTCGGTGGGGCTTCGACTTTCATGCCGCTTGTGACGTTCGCGGTCTGGTGGATGCTAATGGTTTTCAGGACAGTCACCGCGTCACCGGTGCTAATGAACCTTTGCGAGCGTCCCGCCGAAACGGTGCTCAATGATCAGATGGTTCAGTCACTAAATTTTTTAGTATCTACCAGCCCTTTCCTTGGCGGATTGGGTAAGAACAAGTATGCTCCTGCCCCCGGACACAAACAAGGGCAGGTGGAAAAGTTTTTATAAGAAACTTTTCCACCTGCCCTTGCTCGCCACAATGGGCACCAGGGAAGGCACCAAAACTGTTGCTATTTAGCCGAACTGCGGGTCTTCCGTGCGGCTTCGCTTGATCTCGAAGAAGTACGGGAAGCTGGCCAGTGTCACCGTGGCGTCCCAGAGCTTGCCGGCCTCTTCACCGCGCGGGATACGGGTAATGACGGGGCCAAAGAATGCGGTGTCATTGAAGGCCACGATCGGTGTGCCCACGTCTTGGCCAACCTTGGAAATGCCTTCACTGTGGCTGGCGCGCAAGGCGACATCGTAGGCATCCGTGGTTGCTGCAGCTGCCAGTTCTGCCGGCAACCCTGCCTCAGCCAAAGCCTTGGCAATGACATCTGAAATGTCCTTATTGCCGTTGTTGTGGATCTGCGTGCCCATCGCGTCATAGAGGGGCTTGATGAACTGCTCGCCGTGTTCTTGGACGGCTGCCATGATGACGCGGACCGGGCCCCAAGCCTTCGCCATGAGTTCCTTGTACTGCTGCGGAAGATCCTGGTTGTTCTCATTGAGCACCGAGAGGCTCATGACATGCCAGTTGACCGAGATATTGCGAACCTGCTCCACTTCGCCGATCCACCGCGAGGTCACCCAAGCAAAGGGGCAGGTGGGGTCAAACCAAAAGTCGGCTGTTTCGGGTGCAGTCAAAGTACTTTCAGACACGAAAAATCTCCTAGGTAGAGCATGGGTTCCAACTACTGAGCGGGCCAAAGCCCATCACCAATTCCAACGACTCCGGGCTAAAAACTATTCCGGGCAGGAAGTCCAAGCTTCAGTTACGCTGACTTGTTCCGACGCTTGGCCACTACCTCATGCGGGATCAAGGTGGGCTCGGCTTTCTTGCCTACTACCTCGGCCGTGATCACAACGGTGGCAATATCTTCACGGCTGGGCAGATCGAACATGACAGGCTGAAGTACTTCTTCCAAGATGGCGCGCAGGCCTCGGGCACCGGTTCCCCGGTTCAGGGCCAGCTCAGCAATGGCCGTCAGCGCCTCATCATCAAACTCAAGGTCCACGCCGTCGAGCGTGAACATCTTTTGGTACTGCTTGACCAGCGCGTTCTTGGGCTCGGTGAGGATTTGAATCAGGGCTGTGCGGTCCAGCTGAGTGACGGTAGTGATAACGGGCAGGCGACCAATGAACTCCGGGATCAGCCCAAACTTCAGCAAGTCCTCCGGCATGACGTCGGCGTAGCTCGCCTCGGTCTGCTTCAAGGCACTGAGCGGTGCACCGAAACCAATACCCTTCTTGCCCGCACGGGAGCCAATGATTTCTTCCAGACCGGCAAACGCGCCGGCCACAATGAAGAGCACATTGGTGGTGTCGATCTGGATGAATTCCTGATGCGGATGCTTGCGCCCACCCTGCGGCGGCACGGAGGCCACGGTTCCCTCAAGGATCTTCAGCAGTGCCTGCTGGACTCCCTCGCCGGAGACGTCACGGGTGATGGAGGGGTTCTCGGACTTGCGCGAGATCTTATCAATCTCGTCAATGTAAATGATGCCTTGCTCGGCCTTTTTAATGTCAAAATCGGCGGCCTGAATGAGCTTGAGTAGGATGTTTTCCACGTCCTCACCCACATAGCCGGCCTCCGTCAAGGCGGTGGCATCGGCCACGGCGAACGGGACGTTCAGGCGCCGCGCCAGAGTCTGTGCCAAATACGTCTTGCCACATCCAGTGGGTCCCACGAGCAGGATGTTGGACTTGGCGATTTCTACTTCGTCGTGGACACCGCCGGAAATGGTGGTGCTCTTGACGGCGTGCCCGGACTGGATGCGCTTGTAGTGGTTGTAGACGGCCACAGCTAGTGAGCGCTTAGCGGGCTCCTGGCCAATGACGTATTCCTGCAGGAAGTCAAATATTTCCCGGGGCTTAGGCAGTTCAAAGGCGTCCAGATCTGCCACTTCGGACAGTTCCTCGTCAATGATCTCGTTGCACAGTTCAATGCACTCGTCGCAAATGTAAACGCCGGGTCCAGCAATGAGCTTGCGGACTTGTTTCTGGCTCTTTCCGCAGAAAGAACACTTCAGCAGATCGGTGCTTTCGCCCATCCTGGCCATTGACGTGTCCTTCCACGAATAGCCCACCGGCGGCGGTGCTACCCCTACTACATCGATCATTCCGCGGCTTATGCCGGAAACGTCCTTCACATTACATTCAACTCTAAGCCACGGGTGTGACATTGGGTGGAAGGCAAACGCCGGAACAAGGGATTTCTTCCCTTGTTCCGGCAGGTACAGCACATCACTTAGCGCGTGATGGCTGCAGCCTTCATCTTGCGCGGTGCCAAGACCTCATCGATCAAGCCGTATTCCTTGGCCGCAGCGGCGGTCAGGATGTTGTCACGCTCAATGTCATTGCTGACCTGTTCCGGCGTGCGGCCGGAAAGGTCGGCAAGGGTGTTTTCCAACCATTCACGCATACGCATGACCTCGTTGGCCTGAATTTCCAGGTCAGAGGCCTGGCCGCCCTGGCCGCCGGAGAGTGCCGGCTGGTGGATCAGCACGCGAGCGTTCGGCAGGGCCAAACGCTTGCCGGGTGCACCGGCTGCCAAGAGGACAGCTGCTGCGGACGCCGCCTGACCCAGGCAGACGGTCTGAATCTGGGGGCGAATGAACTGCATGGTGTCGTAAATGGCCGTCATGGCCGTGAACGATCCGCCGGGAGAGTTGATGTACAAGGTGATGTCGCGGTCGGTGTCGTCGGCTTCCAGCACGAGCAGCTGGGCCATAACATCGTCGGCCGAGGCATCATCAACCTGGACACCCAAGAAGATGATCCGGTCTTCGAACAGCTTGGTGTACGGGTCCTGGCGCTTGAAACCGTACGGTGTGCGCTCCTCGAACTGCGGGAGTACGTAGCGGCTGGTGGGCAGGTTGCCGGCAGTTTTGCCAAACGCTGTGCTGCCAAAGTTGTAAGTCATGGTTTTACTCCTGAAATCTTTGTCTTCGGCTTTTACTTGGCGTGGGTTCCGCCGCCACCGGCAACGGTTCCTGCATGGCGAGAGATCTTGTCAAAGAAGCCGTATTCCAGGGCTTCCTCGGCCGTGAACCACTTGTCGCGGTCGTTATCGGTGAGGATCTTCTCCACGGTCTGTCCGGTCTGCTCGGCCGTCAGTTCGGCCATGACCTTCTTCATGTGCAGGATCAGCTCGGCCTGGATCTTAATGTCCGACGCCGTTCCACCAATTCCGCCGGAAGGCTGGTGCATGAGGATGCGTGCGTTGGGCGTCGCGTAGCGCTTACCCTTGGTGCCCGAGGAGAGCAGGAACTGCCCCATCGAGGCTGCCAGCCCGGTGGCGACGGTGACGACGTCGTTCGGGATGAACTCCATGGTGTCGTAGATAGCCATGCCGGCTGTGACCGATCCACCGGGTGAGTTGATGTAAAGGTAGATGTCCTTTTCAGGATCCTCAGCCGAGAGCAGCAGCAGCTGCGAGCAGATCAAGTTCGCGTTGTCATCACGAACTTCCGAGCCCAACCAGATGATGCGCTCTTTGAGCAGTCGGTTGTAGATGTACTGGTCCGAGCCGGACGGGTCCGCGCTAGCCATCGTGGGGGTGTTGTGCTGTGCCATGGTGGGTTTACCTCTCCTTCGTGCGGCTAGTTGAGTATGTCCAACGTAGCCATCACTAATGTTCACTACTTGGACAGTAGCCCTTTTTCGGCCGGGATTATCCCCCTTTGGCGCACTGTTCGCTGTCGGCGCACGATCACCGCAGCCACCCCACTAACGGGAATAAAACGGCCCCTTGGCGACGCTGAGTCTGGGAAACAAAAAACCGTTGCCGGCTCCTTAGCAAGGAACCGGCAACGGCTTTTTCGAACATGTTTCCCTTAGGCGGGAAGGGCCTTAGATGCGAGCTTCGCCCGGATCAGAAACTGCTGTGGCCTCGAGAACCTCGTCCTCGGAAGCAACTTCTTCTTCCTCAGCGGCAACGGACACGAAGTCGGTCAGGTCCACTGCGGCGCCCTCAGAATCGGTCACGGTGGCCTTGGCCAGAACAGCGGCAAGAGCCTTGCGGCGGCGAACTTCGCCAACAATCATGTTGACCTGGCCGGAGGAGTCCAGCATCTGAGCGAACTGGTTCGGGTCCATGCCGTACTGGCTGGCGGAGGAAACGATGTAGTCGATCAGTTCAGCCTGGCTGACGCTGACTTCTTCCTTCTCGGCGATTGCATCGAGGATGATCTCGTTGCGGAATGCCTTCTCGGTGTTTTCCTTGACCTCGGCGCGGTGCTCTTCGGTGTCGTGCTCTTCGGGGCCGTGCGAGTTCTCCGGCTTGAAGTGCTGCTCGAGCTGATCGGCGATGACGGAATCCGGAACCGGAACCTCAACGAGGGCAACGAGCTTCTCAAGAACCTTGTCGCGAGCTTCAACGCCCTGCTCAACGGTTTTGGACTCGGCAGCCTGCTTGGCCAGGTCTTCCTTCAGTTCGGCAATGGTGTCGAACTCGGAAGCCAGCTGAGCGAAGTCGTCGTTTGCCTCGGGCAGTTCGCGAACCTTCACGGAGGTCACCTTGAGGTTGACCTGTGCTTCTTCACCAGCGTGCTCGCCACCGGCCAGCTTGGTGGTGAAGATGGCTTCTTCGCCAGCAGAGAGACCGGTTGCGGCCTCGTCCAGGCCGTCAAGCATGTTGCCGGCACCGATCTGGTAGGAAAGGTCAGATGCTGAGTCAACCTCGACGTCGTCGATCTTGGCAGCGATGTTGATGGTGAGGAAGTCGCCATCAACGGCCGGACGATCTTCAGCCTTCAGGGTGCCGAAGCGACCGCGCAGCTCATCCAGTGCCTTGTCGGTGTCTTCGTCGGATGCCTCAACAGCGGCAACCTCAACCTCGATGCCTTCGTAGTTCGGCAGTTCGATTTCGGGGCGGATGTCCAGCTCAACGTGGAACTTGACTACACCGTCGGTGCCGGTCGGGTCCGGAACTTCGGTGATTTCAACCTCGGGACGGCTCAACGGAACCAGCTTGTTCTCGACAACTGCTTCCTGGTACCAGCCGTTGAGGCCGGAGTTGATAGCCGTCTCCAGAACGTAGCCACGGCCAACGCGCTGATCGATCAGCGTGTTGGGGACCTTGCCCTTACGGAAGCCGGGTACCTGGACCTGCGTACCAATGGTCTTGTAAGCCTCGGTGATGCTGGGCTTCAATTCCTCAAAGGAAACCTCAACATCGAGCTTTACACGAGTGGGTGTGAGGGTTTCGACAGCGCTCTTCACAGCGTGGTACTCCTGATGGTCTGTTGATGGATTATTAGGCCCAGCACATGGGCAGTCACTGACCAAACGTGATCCGGATAATGCTGAAGTCGGGGCGACAGGACTCGAACCTGCGGTCTCCTGCTCCCAAAGCAGGCGCGCTAGCCACTACGCTACGCCCCGTAGTGCCCGCAACAGTCTACGGGCAAAAGTTCCCAGATGCACAATCGGGGATTGTCGGCTGAGGAATCCGCGGTATTTTGACGTTTTCGCCCTAGTTCTAACGTGTTCTAACGTGCGCGAAAACGTCAAAGTACCGCGGAACGCAAAAGTTCCCCGGCCAAGTGACCGGGGAACTCTCAACGCGGAGGGGGCGACGGGAATCGAACCCGCGTCATCAGTTTGGAAAACTGAGGCTTTACCATTAAGCTACGCCCCCAGTTATGGGGATCATTGTGGGCTTTCGCCGGAACAACTCCGTAACACTATCAACCACTTTGCCGGTCCTGCAAATCGAGCTCTCCCAAGCCCAAAAATGCCGCAGATTCCACATATTGCCGCCGCTCTACTGGAGGCGATACACGGTCCTTGCATCAATAGGCTCTCCCCCGCGGCAGCAACGGCGGCAGGCTTCCTGGGTGGGCAACTAGAGGCATGAATGGCTAGCATCGTGGAGCGCTAGCGTCCTTGGCAGCTCGGACACCAGTACAGCTTTCTTCCACCGAGCTCTTTCAATGCAATCTCGGTGCCGCAGTGTCTGCACGGCCTACCTTCGCGTTTGTACACATAGTGCGCATCATCCACCGGCACGTCCTTGTTGGTGGCTGAGGCCGTGGCTGTGTTGGCGGCTACGCCGCTGACGCCGCCGGCGATGGACCCAACGGTGACAGGCCCAGCGGTGACGGGCCCAACAGAGACAGGCAGAGTGCGTTCACGCAGCCCGTGCCCCACCTCCAGTCCCTCACCCGAGGGACGATCACTGAGCTCAGTGGTGATGATGCGGCCATCGCGGACACCGTCTGCCATGATGCGCCGAATATCGTCCCATAGCGCCTGCGCCTCATCGGCCTGCAGACTCTTGCCAGGGCGCATGGGGTCAAGGCCCAGCCGGAACAGCACCTCGGCTCGGTAGACGTTGCCCACACCGGCCAACACCTCCTGTTTCATCAGCTGTGCGGCAACGGACGTGGAACTCGAACAGATCCGACGCGCAAACTCCTGCGCGTCACCGGGCAGCTTGTTCAGTGGATCAGGTCCAAGGCGGCGCCGAACCGCCTCCGCTTCGGCTGGGGTAATAACCTCGCAGGCCGTGGGTCCGCGAAGATCAGCCCAACCGTGATCCGAAACAAGACGCACCCGCACGGCGCCCTTAGGTACTGGCGGGCCCTGATATTCCCCACGCCCTCCCCCTGCTCGCAAGCTCACCGCGGGGCCCTCGGACGCGTGGCCCCACCCACGTTCTCCCCCGGCTCCCAAGCTCGCCACGGGGCCCTCGGACGCGTGGCCCCACCCAGGATCCTGCGCTACTTCCCGTTCACCAATGCGACGCGGCGCGCCAATGCTGGAGGCCCCAGTGAACGTTGAGTCCCCACCAAAGTCCCACGCCCCGTACAGGCCAAGGTGCACCCGCATCACCAGATCGTGAGAGAAGTACAAGAACATTTGCTTCCCGTGCGCCTCGGCCCGTTCCAGCACCTGACCGTCAACGAGCAACGCGCCAGCAGCAAACTTTCCCTGCGGGCTGGAGACGGCCAGCGCGGCACCAGCAAAGACGTCGCTGAACTGCCGCGCCAGGCGGTGCACTGAGTGCCCCTCAGGCACTAATCCCCCTAAAAACGACTGACACGCTGCGCTTTACTCGACAACGTCGCCGGTGGTCTCATACGTGGCGATCTTGCCGATGCGGCGCACGTGGCGTTCGGCGTCGCTGAAGGGCTCGGCCAGGAATGCTTCGATAATTTCCGTGGCTTCTTCAACGCTGTGCTGGCGGCCGCCCACGGCAACCACGTTGGCGTCGTTGTGCTCGCGGGCCAGCTGCGCGGTGGACAGGTTCCAGGCCAGTGCTGCGCGTACACCCTTGACCTTGTTGGCCGCGATTTGCTCGCCGTTGCCGGATCCGCCCAACACGATGCCCAAGGCGTCAACGCCCGCGGCCTGGTCTGCCACTACGGCCAGGGCTGCGTTGATGCAGAAGGAGGGGTAGTCATCCTCGGCGTCGTAAGCCTGCGGGCCGTGGTCAATCATCTCGTAGCCCTTGGCGGACAGTGCGGTGATGAGGTGGGCGCTGAGCTCCATGCCGGCGTGGTCGGTTGCGATGTGAACGCGCATGAGAATTCCTTAAGTTCGAGGTGATTGTGCTGCGTCTAGCCTACCTAACCAGCGCGCCTTGCTCCCGCCGAGGTGCCGCCCTGCTGCGAACGTTTAGCGCTGTTGCGGCGTTTTACCGGCCCTGCGGTTGAGGATCGCTGAGAGCTCATCAGCTGCGTCGAGGTTGGGCGCACCCACCACGACCTTCCCGCCGTCGTTCTCTCGAAGTACGACGGCGGCGCCTGAGCGAGCCAAGAAGGTTGCGGATCCGCTG
This sequence comes from Arthrobacter sp. N199823, assembly GCF_002929705.1. GTDB lineage: Bacteria > Actinomycetota > Actinomycetes > Actinomycetales > Micrococcaceae > Specibacter. The sequence goes on along the minus strand of NZ_PJIN01000007.1, from coordinate 59,762 downwards.
TGCTTACGCAGGCCCCAGCCACCGTAGTCACCCGCCACAATGTCTAGGGACACCGCCGCAGCCACCCCTTCGCACGGTGCCACCAGCACGGGAACCACGCCAATGATCTTCACGATGAGCCGCTCCCGGTCAACCTCCACGGTGGCGCACAGCATGGCAATGACTACCAGGGCTGCCACCACCAGGGCCAACAGGATCCACGGCGAGATCAGTGCCAAAAACGCTCCCGGCATGACGGCAGCCAGCAAAATCATGATGACGACGGAGCTGCGCGGATGCAGGAAATAGGCCAGCTGATCCCGAGCAGCCTGCGGGTCCGCTTCGGCGCTGAGGAGAGCGGCGAAGGCGCCGTCGTCGGCAGACGTCCACTGTTCATCAGGTTTGAACGTCAACGCCAGAACCACGCCCATGGCCAGAGCCAGGCCACAACCCATAAGCAGCACGTAGTCATCCACCCGCTCCGGCGTCAATTGCCCGCGCGCTCCCTGTCCCAGCAGCGCTGCCACAAAAAGAGTAAAGACCGATAATTGCAGCGCCACGGCCAACCCGAGCACAATGCGGCGCAGCATCCGCGGCAAGGTGGTGCGTGCCCCCTGGCTGCCAAGCCCCGCGCCCACAAGAATGATGCTTGCCACGCCGACTCCCAGGAAGACGGGCACGGGCACGGGGTTTCCACCCAGGGGCATCACCACACCGGCCGGGAGTTTGGCGGCCAACATGAGCCCGCCAAAGATGAGCCCCACGGCCAGCAGTCCCGGGAATACCAAGGAAAAGCGCAGCGCCTGAACGTCAAGGTGCCGCTCGCTGGCGAATTTGTCTTCACTATCGCGTGCCATGAGACTAGTTTTTCACTTTCGTGCTCCGGACATAACCATTTACCAAGGCAGCGGCCTCGCCGGCGCTCCGGGCATCCGGCATGGAGATGACGTATTTTTGGTGGAATCCACACTCCAAGACCAAGGCCGGGCCGCTTCCCATGATGAAGCCGATGGCCCCGCCGGTCATCCGGTAGCCCCAACCGCCGTAATCCAAGGCCTTGATATCCTCCACCGAGGCGGCACGGACTTCCTTCCACTCCAGCGGCATGACCTTCCAGAAACCGCCGGCCAGAACCTTCACGCCGTCGGGAGCGATGACCACCGTGCCACTGCAGAACACCCAAATCACCGCAGCAACCACCAGTCCAATCAGGGTCAGCACCGGAAAAATGAAGTAGGTGCTGACGGCAACGATCCCACCAACGCCCAGGGCCAAAACCCAGGTCCAAACGCCCATGGACACCTTGATCTGCTGGGTCTCCCCGCGGGCCGCACGCGACACGCCAGCCTGCGCAACGGCTTCGCCATCAGAGGTTGCAGCCTGATTCATGCGCACAACCTCCGGGCTTTGCGTCCTATCCACCTCTCCGGGCTTGTACAGCCAGAGCGCGAGGAAGCCAACCACAAACGCCAGCGCCAATCCAGCAGCCATGACGGGCCCGGATAGTTTCGCCTGAGAGGTGTCCTCCAGATCCAGCTGCCCCGCAACCATGGCAACGGACAGCGCTACCATGCCAATGCCGAAGGCCAACCCGGCACCCACACCAACACGGGCAAGCAGCAGAGACTGGGCGCGGAACAGCAATCCCAGCGGTGCGAGCAGGGCACCCAGGGCGCCCATCGCCACCGTCATCCAGGCGGTGCCGGCCACAGACATCCAGCCATCCACCTCATTTTTCGAGTTCCAGTGCGAGGCCAACTCTGCAGGCAGCCTGCCCGCCTCGCCGAAAATCCACACGGCGGCCAGGACCCCCATCAGCAACGGGCCCACAATCAGCCCCAGCAACCACCGCCGATTGTAGGCTTTTTCGGCGTCAATGCTGCGCACTTGCTCCCCCACGTAAAAAACTCCATCGTCACGCTAGATTTATCGGCCCCAACTCGCGGTCCCTTTGCCACCAACCCTGCCCCACATCGAGACGGGACGGCAACTTGCCCAACTGCGGCACCGTGGGGGCGTAACGTGGAAGAATCATCGTAAATCCATCACCGCCCACTGCACACAGCAGTGAACGACGATGGCCATCCCGGAATTTTCCACGAGAACCTGAACGGACGGCATCACCTTGCCTGGTATGAACCTCACTCGCGCCGAAGCTATTGAGCGCACAGCCACCCTGAGCGTCACAAGCTATGACGTAACTCTTGACTTGACCACCTCCGAATCTACCTTCGCCTCCACCACAACGGTGCGGTTCAGCGCGAAGGAGGGTTCGTCGTCGTTCATTGATGCGGTGACCAAAACCGTGCACCAAGTGACCCTGAACGGGGTTGAACTGGACCCCGCAGAGGTGTCCGACGGCGTCCGCATCCAGCTGCCGAACCTCGCCGCCGAGAACGAACTGACCGTGCGCGCCGATGCGCTATTCATGAACACCGGCGAAGGCCTGCACCGCTTTGTGGACCCGGCGGACGGGGAGGTGTACCTGTATAGCCAGTTTGAGGTGCCGGATTCCCGCCGCATGTTTGCCGTGTTTGAGCAGCCGGACCAGAAGGCAAACTTCACCTTCCACATCACGGCCCCTTCGCACTGGGACGTCATCTCCAACTCCCCCACCCCTGCCCCGGAAGCTGCGGGCGAGGTTGACGGGGTCAAGACGTCCGTCTGGCACTTTGAGCCCACGCTGACCATGTCCAGCTACATCACGGCCCTCATCGCCGGTCCGTATGAGAACGTGCGCGGCGAGCTGACCAGTTCCGACGGTCGCATCATTCCCTTGGGCGTGTTTGCCCGCAAGTCCCTCATGGAATTCATGGACGCCGAGAACGTCTTTGAACTGACCCGCCAGGGCTTTGAATTCTTCGAGAAGCAGTTCGGCACCCCGTACCCGTTCCCCAAGTACGATCAACTCTTTGTGCCCGAATTCAACGCTGGCGCCATGGAAAACGCTGGCGCCGTGACGTTCCTGGAGAGCTACGTGTTCCGTTCCAAGGTCACCGATGCCATGGTGGAACGCCGCGCCATCACCATCTTGCACGAGCTCGCGCACATGTGGTTCGGCGACCTCGTGACCATGCGCTGGTGGAACGATCTGTGGCTCAATGAGTCCTTCGCCGAGTTCATGTCCACCCTGGCCGCCGCGGAAAACACGCAGTACGTGGATGCGTGGACCACGTTCTCCTCGCTGGAAAAAAGCTGGGCGTACCGTCAGGATCAACTCTCCTCCACGCACCCCATCAAGGCGGAGATCAACGACCTCGAAGACGTGCTGGTTAACTTTGACGGCATCACCTACGCCAAGGGCGCCTCGGTGTTGCGCCAGCTCGTGGCCTGGGTGGGTCAGGAAGAGTTCATGGCCGGCGTCCGCGCCTACTTCGCCAAGCACGCCTGGTCCAACACCGAGCTGCCGGACCTCATGGTGGAGCTCGAGGCTGCCAGCGGCCGCGATCTGTCCACCTGGACGGAAAAGTGGCTCGAGACGGCTGGCGTCAATACCTTCAAGCCCGTCATTGATGTGGCGGACGACGGCGTGATCACCTCATTCTCGATCGCCCAGTCCGCTGTGGAACAGCACCCAACGTTGCGCCCGCACCGTGCAGCCATCGGCTTCTACGATCTCTCCACGGACGGCGCGGACGCCGGCAAGCTGGTCCGCACACACCGCGTTGAGTTGGATATTGACGGAGCCCTCACGGAGGTGCCGGAACTGGTAGGCATGAAGCGCCCGGCGCTGATCCTGCTCAACGACGATGATCTGGCGTACGCGAAGATCCGCCTCGATGAAGTTTCCCTCGCCACGGCCAAGGCTCATCTGCAGGACTTCCGCGACTCGCTGCCCCGCACCTTAGTCTCCGCGTCGGCCTGGGATGCCGCACGTGACGGCGAAACCCCTGCCCGTGACTACGTGGACTTTGTGCTGGCGACGATTGCTTCCGAGAGCGATTCAACCGTCATCATGGTGCTGCTGCGGCAGTTGTCCACGGCGCTTCATTACTACGTGGCACCGGCACACCAGAAGACAACCGCCATTGCTGCGGCCGATTCCTTGTGGACTCTGGCCCAGAATGCTGCCGCTGGCTCAGATGCGCAGCTGCAGTTTGTGAAGGCCTTTGCTGGCCACGCACAATCGGCGCCTCAACTTGATGTTGTGCAGGCCTTGCTGGACGGTGAGCAGCAGCTGGATGAGCTGGCACTGGACACCGACATGAAGTGGGAGTTCTTAATCTCGCTGGCTGCTGGTGGCCGTGCCGATGCCTCCGTTATTGCGGCCGCCTTGGCTCTGGACAACACGCAAACGGGTCAGCTTGCGGCAGCAACTGCGCACGCAGCCATCCCCACAGCCGAGGGGAAGGCTGCTACCTGGGAGTCCGTCGTCGTCCGAGGTGAAGGAGCTAACGCTCTTCAGCGTGCGGCGATCGATGGCTTCACAAAGGTGTGGGATACGGCCCTGCTGGAGCCTTATGTGGCTAAGTACTTCGGCGCCATCCGGGAGCTGTGGGAGGCCAAGTCGTACGAGACGGCGTCCTCCATGATCACGGGCCTGTACCCGTCGCAGCTGGTATCCCAAGCAACGCTGGATGCTACGGATGCTTTCCTTGACGCGTTGAGCCCGGATGTTCCGGCCCTGCGGCGGCTGCTGGTGGAAAGCCGGGACACTGTGGTGCGCGCGCTGCAGGCACAGGCCGCCGACGCCTAAGCATCTTTTTTCGGGTGCGTCCCAGCTGTAAAAAAGCTGCGGACGCACCCGTTTTTGCATGCGGCTATTCCAGCCGACACGCAGGCGCCGGCCATGAAAAAGCACGTCCTTGCAAGTCTATGCCCGCCCGGTTCTGCGGCGTATCTTCAGGGCATGGGAATACATAATTTTAAGGGATTTGCTGCCCGCGCAGGCGCTGTTGCGCTCCTATCCATCGGGATGATTGCAGGCTTCGCCGGAGCACCGGCCATGGCCCAAACACACACCAGCTCAACCACCGTCAGTTACACCGTGTTGGGCGATTCTTACTCGGCCGGATCCGGCGGAGGCGAGGAATTTGGCGGCTGTGGCCAGAGCCCTCATGGCTATGGCACCTGGGTTGCCGCACAGATTGGCACCCCAGTGAGTAATCTGGCATGTGCCGGGTTCACCACGGAGCAGGTCCGGACCTTGGAAGTCCCTTTGCTCGCGCCCAACACCACACTCATCACGCTGACGGCCGGTGGTAATGACATTGGCTGGACCGCCGCCATTGCGGCCTGCCTTGCACCTACCTCGACCGAGGCCATCTGCAAATCAGCCGTGGCAAACTCGATCTACCTCATGAAAAGTCTGCCCAAGTCCGTCGCTTCCATGATCAAAGCCATCAAGGCCAAGGCCCCGGGGGCAAGGGTGCTGTATCTGGGCTATCCGCGGCTCTTTGAACCGCAAAACATGGCCGCTTTGGGTTACACACCCACTCAAATCAGTGGGACTAAAACACTCAATGCCGCCGCCGATCTCCTCAACGGAGTACTAGCGATCAGTGCGCTCTCGAACCGGACAGCATTTGTTCCCGTGGCTTATCTATTCCGCGGTCACGGCGTTCCTTCGGCCTCGCCGTGGCTGAACTATCCGGGAGGGCCAAACCCCTTCGCCTTCCATCCCAATGCAGCCGGGTACCAATACGGATACGCTGCGGCACTACGCCCGTTCCTCTGAGCGCCGCTACGCTTAGCTTCATGGCACTGAATGAGCATCATTACGAGATCAACATCAATTGGACCGGGAACCGGGGAACCGGGACCTCCGCTTACAAGGCTTACGGCCGCGACCACACCGTCACGGCCGTTGGCCTGCCCGTGCTGCTTGGCTCGGCCGATAAGACCTTCCACGGAGACCGGGACCGCTGGAACCCGGAACAGTTGCTCCTGACGGCGTTGGCGCAGTGCCACATGCTGTCCTATCTGCACGTGGCACTCAAGCATGGCGTGGTCGTCACCAAGTATGAAGACCACGCCACCGGCACCCTCATCCTGAACCCCGATGGCAGCGGACAATTCGCATCGGCCACACTGCACCCAATGATCTACGTGGCCGATCCTGCCACCGCAGATCTGGCACTATCCCTGCATGCCGAAGCAGCGTCGCAGTGCTTCATCGCGCGGAGCGTGAACTTTCCTGTGCAACACGTTCCTGGGCTGCTGAGCGCCACGCAGGACTAAAACCATGCCGTGCCCGCGTTAGGGTTGGTAACGAGGCCCATTTCCAACCCCCGAACGGATGCAAGGTAGATCTCGAGTGCAAGCGACAAATTTCTTTGGTGAAGCCAACGACACTTTCCTCAACCATCTAGCATTGGCCGGCATCACCATCGCCATTGGTTTCCTGGTATGGCTGGTGCTGCACTATTTGATCCGGATCGTCGTTAAACGCGCCAGGGCAGACCGGGCCCCGTTGGAGCACCGAACCTTGCGCTGGGCCGCCCCCATGCTGCGCAACCTCGACCCCGTAGTCCGGGCGTTGGAAAATGAGCGACGCGTGCAGCGAGCCCGCACCATCGGCACCCTGTTGAACTCGGTCCTGACCATTGCGGTCGCCGTGGTGACCAGTTTCTACGTGCTGATCGCCTTCGAGATTGATATCGCCCCGCTGCTGGCCAGTGTTGGTGTTGTGGGTATTGCGATTGGTTTCGGTTGCCAGCAGCTCATCCGCGACTTCCTTGCCGGGATCTTCATCGCCATTGAAGATCAATACGGTATTGGCGACGTGATCCAGACCAGCGAGGTCATCGGCACGGTTGAGTATGTGAGCCTGCGCATCACCCGGGTATTGGGTGAAGATGGCACGCTCTGGTACCTGCGCAACGGGGAAATATTGCGCCTGGGCAACCGATCCAAGGGTAGCTACATCGCCCCCGCAAGTGATACTGACGCTGACACTGACGACGGCGCGTCCCCGACCGCCGCGGCAGGCGCAGCATCGGCGCAAGGAACGGCTCCGGCGTCGAACGGCAGTAGCACGCCCAACAGCAGCAACGCACCGAGCACTAGTAGCGCCAACGAGTCCACCGAATAAGCACCCAGAAAGATCTGAACAAATCATGAATTCCGAGTACACCCCCACCTCCGCCAACGGACCGGCTGCGAACGATGCGGCCGAAAAGACGGCTACTGAGGGAACGGCCATTCCGTCGCGCTTTGGCGAGCCGCTTGCCACCTTGCTGCCCATTCCCACCACTGTGGGCCGCCCGCTGCCTTCCACATCGGGCCCCGCAGCGGATGAGCCGGTGGATTATTCGGACACGTTTTACGGGCAGGTGGGCGGGCACGAGACGTTCAAGAAGATCATTCACGTCTTCTACCAGGGCATCGCCGCCGATCCGTTGCTGCACGCCATGTACCACGAGGAAGATCTGGGCCCGGCCGAGCACCGCATGCTGATGTTCATTGAACAGTATTGGGGCGGACCGCGCACGTACCTGGAGGAACGCGGCCACCCGCGCCTGCGCATGCGTCACGTGCCGTTCGCCGTCACGCCTGAGGCCCGCGACCGCTGGCTCGCCGCCATGCGAAAGGGCGTGGATGCCGGTGAATTGTCGCCCATGCATGAAGCCACCTTGTGGGACTACATGGAGCGCGCAGCTCATTCGCTGGTCAACGCCCCGTCAGATCCGACTCAGGCGCTGTAACGAGTAGGCGCTGCAGTGAGCGGGCGCTATTACAGCAGCGACGCCGGCTTGATCAGGATATGGCCGCGGTTGGTGCTGATCCGCAGCCAGCGGTGGGAGCTGTAAATGGTGCCGGTTTCGCCCGGCGCCACAAAGCCCAGTGCGTAGGCTGCGAAGGCCGCCCCGCCCGGGATCTCACCCGGTACCCCGTCCATGGGGCGCCCCCAGACGGAGGCCCGGACGTTGTTCACCAGCAGGGCGCCCGGGTTAACGGGGATAATCTGCCCAATTTCCTGAACGCCAGACTTCGCCACGGCGATCAGTTCGTCGGCAGAAATGGTGCCAATTTCTTCCCAGGCGCTGCGCGGAGCGCTGATGCCCGTCCAGGATTCCTGAACCGTCATGGGCGGAACTGGGAGCTTGGCATCCCCTTCGTCCATGCGGGCCAGGCGGTCGGCCACCGCTGATAGTGACACTGTCACATCAATGTCCGACGGCGTCCCCAGAGCCATGGTGCGCAGCCCCAGAATGGTGGGGGTCCCCTCCCCCAAAAGCTTGCCGCGCATGACGCAGACGTACGCCGCGAGAACGTGACCGGCCCCCTGAAGGCGGATGGCGCCGTCGTCCGCGTTGCGCGCACGCGTCACAAAGGTGCGTAGGTCAGCGACCGTTCCGGCGTCGGCAAGATCAAATTCCTGGGTGTGTAGGGCGGTGGACATCAGCGGTTTCCTTCTGCGGTGGTGATCACGGGGCGGGCGGGGCTGCGCTTGAACGGCACGGGATCCCCGCGCCAGACGTCCAGGGCGCTGCGCTGTTCCGGGGTCAGCCGGATGGGGCGGCCGGTGGTGCGCGAGACCAGAACCATGGAGGTGGCCGCTTGGGCGTAAATGATGGAGGTGTCAGCGTCTGTGACGGAGTAGCCGAAATCGAAGCTGGAGCCGCCCACGTTGGTGACCCAGATGTTCACGTAAACGGGCTCGGTGCCGAAGCTGATGGGGGCCAGGTATTCGATCTCGTTGCGGCCCACGAGGATGAACAGTTCGGTGCCGATCAAGTCCTGGAAGGTGCCACCACCGGGCAATTGGGCATACGTCAATTGGACCCGGGCGTCCTCCAGATACTGCAAATACACCACATTGTTGACGTGGTTGTAGGAATCAATGTCGCCGAAGCGGATTTGCTGTGAGTGCTGGAAACCGGGTGCCATGCCTTCATCATGTCAAAGCCGCAGGGGTGCCACCAATTGACGTTCCCCACGTCACAGAGAATTGGGGCCCGGCTGAGGGGATTCATACGGGATTGCCCATTTGTCGCGGCATCCCCTTGACACATAGAGTCACGGTTATGAATGTGACACCATCAGCAACAGATCCCATGGAAACACTCCTGCGCATGCTGGATCTTTCCGATGCCGGCGGGGCCCAGACCGATGAAGATGTGTTCGTGGGGCTCGGCGATGCCAGCGCACCGCGGCCTAGGCTTTTTGGCGGTCAGGTCTTGGCGCAGTCCATCATGGCGGCGGCACGCACTGTGGGCGAGGACCAACTGGTGCACTCCATGCACGGCTACTTCCTGCGCCCCGGAGATGCCGCGTCTCCGCTGACGTTCGGCGTGCAGCGCCTGCGCGACGGACGCTCCTTCGCGGCACGCCGCACGCACGCCTACCAGGGCGGTGTGCCGATCCTGTCCCTGATCGCATCCTTCCAGCGCCCCGATAGCGGATTGGAGCACCAGGAAGCCATGCCGAGCGGCATTGTGGCACCTGAGACACTTCCGACGTCGGCCGAACTGTTGGGCGGAATCGACCACCCCGTGGCCCGCGCCTGGGCGTACGAACGCCCCTTCGACATTCGCCACATTGGCCACAATATTTACTTTGATGTCAAGGGCGAGCACGTTGCCCATACTGCTGTGTGGTTGAAGACGTTGGGCCCCATGCCGGCGGATCAAAATCTGCACCGCGCGGCCCTGGCTTATGCCAGCGATTACGTCCTGTTGGAGCCGTCGCTGCGCCGCCACGGAATTAATTGGGCTACGCCGGGCATCAGCGTTGCCAGCCTGGATCATGCCATGTGGTGGCACCGTCCCGTGCAGGTGGACGACTGGCTGCTGTACGTCGCCGAGTCCCCCAGCGCGTCGGAGGCACGCGGGCTGAATCTGGGCCGCTTTTACACCCGCGACGGCGTGCTGGTCGCCTCGGTTGCCCAGGAGGGCATGATCAGGATTCCTGAAGGAACACCGCACGACTGATATTTACAGGCGTAAAAATAGCCGGCCCCGTGAAGGGACCGGCTATTTTTATGTGTATTCATGCGGTGTGGGCCACGCTGGGCCCACGCCAGCTAGGACCGCCAAGGAGATACACACCTTGGTCCCACGCATGGGCCCACGCTTGCCAGGTTCCTGAGAAATCGCGTCAGCGATTTCTCAGGCCGGCGAGTGGGGACTAGTCGCGGGTCAGGCGACGATGGGTAACGCGGTGCGGACGTGCCGCATCGGCGCCCAAGCGCTCAACCTTGTTTTCCTCGTAGGAATCGAAGTTACCCTCGAACCAGTGCCAGTTGGCCGGGTTCTCGTTGGTGCCTTCGTAGGCGAGGATGTGGGTAGCAATTCGGTCCAGGAACCAGCGATCGTGCGATACCACGACGGCGCAGCCGGGGAATTCCAGCAGCGCGTTTTCAAGGCTGCTGAGGGTTTCCACGTCGAGGTCGTTAGTGGGCTCATCCAAAAGCAACAGGTTTCCGCCCTGCTTGAGGGTCAGCGCCAAGTTCAAGCGGTTGCGCTCACCACCGGAGAGCACACCTGCCTTCTTCTGCTGGTCCGGGCCCTTGAAACCGAATGCGGCAACATAGGCACGGGAAGGCATTTCTACCTGGCCAACCTGGATGAAGTCCAGACCGTCAGAAACAACTTCCCACAAGGTCTTGTCTGGGTCGATTCCGCCACGGCTCTGGTCCGCGTAGGAGATCTTGACCGAGTCGCCAACTTTGAGGTTTCCGCCGTCGAGCTCTTCCAGACCAACAATGGTCTTGAACAGCGTTGACTTACCAACACCGTTCGGGCCGATGACGCCAACAATGCCGTTGCGGGGAAGCGTGAAGGATAGTCCGTCGATCAGGATGCGATCGCCGAAGCCCTTCTTCAAGTTATCCGCTTCGAGCACGATGCCACCCAGGCGCGGGCCCGGCGGAATCTGAATTTCTTCGAAGTCGAGCTTGCGGGTGCGATCTGCCTCGGCAGCCATTTCCTCGTAGCGAGCCAGACGAGCCTTGGACTTGGTCTGACGGCCCTTGGCGTTGGAGCGTACCCACTCGAGTTCTTCGGTGAGGCGCTTGGCCTGCTTGGCGTCCTTCTTGCCCTGAACTTCAAGGCGGGCGCGCTTCTTCTCCAGGTAGGTGGAGTAGTTGCCTTCGTAGGGGTAGAGGTGACCGCGGTCAACTTCTGCGATCCATTCGGCCACGTGGTCCAGGAAGTACCTATCGTGGGTCACGGCGAGAACGGCGCCGGCGTAGCTCTTGAGGTGCTGTTCCAACCAGTTCACGGACTCGGCGTCCAAGTGGTTAGTAGGCTCATCGAGGAGCAACAGGTCAGGCTTCTGCAGCAGGAGCTTGCACAAAGCAACGCGACGGCGCTCACCACCGGAGAGGAGGGTGACGTCGGAGTCTCCCGGCGGGCACTGCAATGCGTCCATCGCCTGCTCGAGCTGGGAATCAATGTCCCATGCATCGGCAGTATCGATGGCTTCCTGCAGTTTGCCCATCTCTTCAAGGAGTGCGTCAAAGTCAGCGTCGGGGCTGGCCATTTCCTCGGAGATTTCGTTGTACCGCTGGATCTTGGAGTAGATCTCTCCAACGCCTTCCTGGACGTTGCCCAGAACGGTCTTTTCCTCGTTCAACGGTGGCTCCTGGAGCAAAATGCCCACAGTGTAGCCGGGGCTCAAGCGAGCATCACCGTTGGAGGGGGTGTCCAGACCAGCCATGATTTTCAGGATGGTGGACTTACCGGCACCGTTAGGACCCACGACGCCAATTTTGGCCCCCGGGTAGAAAGACATACTTACGTTGTCAAGAATGAGTTTTTCTCCAACAGCCTTGCGGGCATTGGACATCGTATAAATAAATTCCGCCATACCCCCAAGGTTAGTGGGTGCGGGCATATAACTCACATTCGCTACGACGGAAGTGAGCAACGCGGCACAATAGGGTCAATCCCTAGGGCGGTTGTTAGTGCGTATCTCCGACAAAGCACAGCCCTGAAGCGAGAACAGGAAGGACAGTGACTGCAACACTTCCGTCCCGCACCTGCCCAATGACGCACTCTTTACCAACCAAGGTTGCTGACTCAACCGCATCAACAGCAAGGCCCGTGGGTGTGATGTCTATGGACAACTCCACCTTTTCCTTGACGGCGCCAGCTTCCAACATTGCTGCCATCATCTGTTCGCGGTTGGGCGACTTGGTGCTGGAAGCAAGTTTCTTCAGTGAAGCAGTCATCTTGCCGGACATTTCCTCGGCGGCAGAGACGGGTTCCGCGGGCTTTTCTACGGGCGCTTTTTCATCAACTTTGACTGGAGTCTCATTGGTGGCTGCCGGAGCTGGATCTGGGACTGGCGACTCACTGGACAAGAGTGAGCAGCCGCTCATGGCCATGGATGCAGCCAAAAGAACCGATACGGCAACAGCCCGGACGCTTGGGCGGCGCTGAGCAGGCTGGCGGCGGGAAGCCATCTTTTCCAAAGTCACCCCGCCATTGTGCCATGTCCACCCGACACTCTCACCCTCCGGCGATCGCGATTCCCTCGCCCACCCGGCTAATAGGGGGCTGCGTTTACTAGGATCTCCCCTGTTTCTTCGTTGGCATGTTCGCCTTCCTGGAGCCCTTGCGCAGCGGCGCGATCGTCGTCGTCGCCGTCGTCGGACTGGTCTGTGTCTCCGCTGCGGCCGCCGTCATTGACGCCAACCTCTTCAGGATCCTCATCGGGGATGTCGCCTTCGTCGATGTCCGGGGGAACCGATCCGCCGGCGTGGTCTGCACCAGCGGCACCGTTATTTTGACTGTTCGATGGCATGCGGTGGTACGTGACGGTGCCAAAGTTGAGGTCAAGGCCGATGCTGTCCGCTTCGATGTCAACACCGTTTCCGGGTGTCCCGTCCTTGCGAAGGTAAGAACTCACCTTGAGCTTGCCAGTGAGCACGATTCGGTTGCCCTTGTGAATGCTGATCATGGCGTTGGTGGCCAGCGCCCTGAAGGCACTGACCTGAAACCAATTGGTCTTCCCGTCAACCCACTGGTTGGTGACGGGATCCTGCTGACGGGTGTTTGAACCCATGCGAAATTTTGCGATCACGAGACCGCTGTCCGTGGTGCTCATGGTGATGTCTGAGCTAACAAATCCCCGGAGGCTGATGTAGTTTGCCATTTCACTACCTTTCATTGGGCCGCGGATACGGCGATACTTCCTTGAGCTCTAGCCAACGCCGATCGAAGGACCTAAACCAGAGGGAAACACCCAAATGTGGACTTAACAGCCTCTGCCGCGCCTGTGGAGGAAGAGATCGGTGAATAAACCTGATAATTTAGATGCGGCCCTTGGTTGGGCCAACGCCTCGGTAGCTCAGCGGATAGAGCAGGAGCCTTCTAATCTCTTGGTCGTGGGTTCAATTCCCGCCCGGGGCACCAAAAAGCGCCTCTGACCTGCGGTTTCATTCCGCAGGTCAGAGGCATTTAAGGCGAAAAACGGCCCAACTCCCCCTTTACTCCCCCAATTCAGCAAAATTTTCTTCCGATTTCACTCCCCCTTTTCAGAAGGGCGAGCTCCCCCTTTTGACATCTCAGTTGACGGTTTACCCTTCAGTAGTCACGTTGCCTATTGGCGGATGCCGGATGCCGGATGCCGCAAGAGTCACCACGAAACTCGGTTAGCGGGACGATCAGACGCTCACTGCTGGACGGCAACGAATGGGGGGCGCCATGCCAGATTCGTTTGACGCCACCTGTTCACCTTCGCCAGTAGCAGGTGAACAAACACGCGGCCGGACCGACCGGCCCTGCATGAATGGTTTCCGGCGCTAAACTCAATTGGTGATCACAGGTGAAATCAAGTCCCAGGTAGACAAGGTTTGGAATACGTTCTGGACCGGCGGAATCTCCAACCCCATCGAGATTATTGAACAGGTCACGTACCTGCTCTTCTTGAAGCGGTTGGACGAGGCGCAGACCCGGGCTGAAAAGCAGGCGCTGCGCACCGGCAAGACGGCGCACAACCTGCCGTTCCCGCTGGGCAACGACCACTTGGGCCGGCCGTGGAGCGACCTGCGATGGAAGAACTTCCAGGATCTGTCCAAGGATCAGATGTTCAAGCTATTCAGCGACCGCATGTTTGTGTTCCTTCGCGAGGTGCTGCCCACACAGTCCAACGGCGAGGTCTCCAGCTACGCCAAACACCTTGAGGGCGCCCGCTTCACCATCCCCACGGCCAACGTGCTCGGCACCGTCGTCGATGTCATCAGTGGGATGGACATGTCCGGCAAGGACACCAAGGGCGACCTCTACGAGTACATGCTGTCAAAGCTGTCCACAGCAGGCACCAATGGCCAGTTCCGCACGCCACGCCACATTATCGACCTGATGGTGAAAATGCAGGCACCCCAGCCACTCGAGGAAATCTGCGATCCGGCGTCCGGTACGTGCGGCTTCCTTGTCCAGGCTTCCGAGTATCTGCGTGATAACAATGCAACGCTGCTGACCAACCCGGAAACGGCCAAGTTCTACCACAACGAACAATTCCACGCCTTCGACTTCGACAGCACCATGCTCCGCATCGGCGCCATGAACTTGCTCCAGCACGGAGTCGAGAACCCCGAGGTCACCTACCGGGATTCCCTCGCCAACCTCCACGGGGAGGAAGAAGAGAAGTACAGCCTCATCCTCGCCAATCCCCCGTTCGCCGGCAGCTTGGACTACGACAACGTCGCCAAGGACCTCCTCAGCATCCTCAAGACCAAGAAGACCGAGCTGCTGTTCTTGGCCCTGTTCTTGCGCCTGCTCAAGCCTGGCGGCCGCGCGGCCGTGATTGTCCCAGACGGCGTGCTGTTTGGATCCACCAAGGCGCACAAGGAACTGCGCAAGTTGATCGTCGAAGGCCACCGCCTCGACGCCGTGGTCAAGCTCCCCTCCGGCGTTTTCAAACCCTACGCCGGAGTCTCCACCGCCATATTGTTCTTCACCAAGACCAACGCCGGCGGCACCGAAAACGTCTGGTTCTACGAGGTTAAGAGCGACGGTTTCTCCCTCGACGACAAGCGCACCCCCCTCGGAACTTCCGACCTTGACGATGTCTTCTCCCGCTGGATGACGCGTTCGACGACGGAACTCACACGCGCGCGCACCGACCAGTCATTCTGCGTCCCCCGCACTGAGATCGAAGCAAACGACTACGACCTCTCCCTCAACCGCTACAAGGAAATCGAATACGACGAGGTCGACCACAAGTCGCCCGAAGAAATCCTCGGCGCCCTCGACAAGCTGGAAGCGTCCATCCTCAGCGGCATGGCCGAGCTCCGGGAGCTCCTCAAGTGACAGTAGTTGAACAGACTTCACGGATCACTCCTGTCGAGACCAAGGCATTCCTCGACGTTTTTGCGGACAAGACGGGAGGCAATCCCAAGGTCCAGACTTCAAATTACCTTAAAACCGGAAAGTTCCCGATCGTTGACCAAGGACGCTTGGAAATCGCCGGATATTCCAACGATCCGTCACTGGTCGCCGCGCCCCATGGACCAGTGATCATTTTTGGCGATCACACGCGCGTCCTCAAATACGTTGAAGGCCCCTTTATTCTGGGGGCCGACGGAACCAAAGTTCTCGTTCCAAAGATCGATGCAAACGTCCGATTCCTATTTCATTACCTCCGATTCGTCGACATTCCCTCTGCCGGCTACAGCAGACACTTCAAGTTCCTCAAATCAGTTCGTATCCCCCTCCCGCCCCCGCCCGAACAGCGCCGGATCGCGGCCATTCTGGACAAGGCCGCCCACCTTCGCACCCAGCGCCGCGAAGCCCTCGCCCACCTCGACGCACTGGCACAGTCGATCTTCCATTCGATGTTTGCCGACGGCAGCTTCCCGATCACCACAGTCTCTGACGTTGGGCGCGTTCAACTCGGACGACAGCGTGCTCCGAAATACCAGTCAGGGAAATACACGACTCCATACATGCGAGTCGCTAATGTACGGCTAAATTCACTTGCCCTAGACGACGTCCTGTCCATGGATTTCGACGAGCACGACACTCGCCAGTATTTACTAAATCATGGGGACATCCTGCTCAATGAGGGTCAAAGTACGGAGCTCGTTGGTCGACCGGCCATGTGGCGTAACGAGATTGACGGCTGCTGTTTCCAGAACACGCTAGTCCGGTTTGTCGCAGACCGGTCAAGGTTAGCCCCTGAATTTGCCCTTGCTGTGTTCCTCAAGCACTTCCGAGACGGCGAATTCGCCAAAATCAGCAGCAAGACATCAAGCGTGGCCCACCTCGGAGCATCCCGATTTGCTCGGATGCCATTCCCTGTTCCACCGCTTGAACTGCAGCAGACCTTCGCAAGACGCGTGGCCAGCATCGAGCGTTTGAAGGAGCAGCACCGCACCCAGCTGGCCGAGCTGGATACCCTTTTCGCCTCTCTGCAACACCGCGCATTCAGAGGCCAGCTATGACAACCTCGAGTTCCCGCTGAGACAGACGGCAGTCCCGCGCTGGTAGGACTCATTGATGGTCCTCCTTACAGCTCACGAGCGGGCTGTTTCAGGAACGCCACATATCGCCCGCTCCTTGACCAAAATTTGGTTTACGAATAACGTCGAAGACACAATTGATAATTCAGCTCCCTATGCGAGTGTCCAACTCTAAATAATCCGGCCCATCGACACGCCACGCAAACATAAGCGGCATAGCAAAGTGCTAGCTCTTCTAACGAACTCAGGCAGAGACACCTTCGGCCGAAATATCTAGTGCATCAAGCGCATCCACAATTTCCAGAACGGACTGGTAGCGTTCTTCCGGCCTCGTATGCGAGCACTTATGAACGATCTTCGACATCGCACTTCCATCACTCATCAAGCTCTGACGACCGCTAAAGATGTAAGAGAGAATGAAGCCAGCTGCATATATGTCATTGATCGGCGCATATTCTTTGAAATCCCGAAGAGCCGGATCTATGATAGAGCCTGCAATTTCAACACCCGTCCTCGTGTAGTCCGAAGAATGGTCCTTGACTAGGCCAAAATCCGAAAGCTTCACAACTACGGCTCCGGACCCATAGCGTCTGAGCAGGATGTTCTTATAGCTAAGATCACGATGGGAAAAGCCCATGAGGTGCAGGTAATTCAGTCCATACAGAAATTGTAATGCAACTCGGCGGCGCGTGGCCCTATCGAATGAGTCCTGCCCATTTCGCTCTTTGACATAGGCCTGCAGAGTGTTTTCGCAGTATTCCATAGTGTAAGAAACTTTTACATGGTCATATTTATAGACTTGCAAGATGTACGGAAAGCTGAGGTTGCTCATGATCTCAAACTCTTTTCGGAACCTCTCGGTGTCATCCGCGCTAGCACCCTTCTTGAGCGTCTTGCGAGCAAATCTGATACCATAGGCCGGATCCTCAAAGGAATGAACTCTGGCGAACGATCCCTCGCCTTCCATCTTCAGAGCGACGTCTTCCCTCTGGTCGATTTTCACGACGGTTTCCTCACCGAACGAGAATACGGGTTCGTGCCTCTTAAATTCTATAGGGGTCAGCCCGGAAGGAATCGGACTGCCGTTAGTAGCGACCAACCAATCATCAGCACTATCAATGAAATTTTCATACGCCTCATCAAGAGTCAGCGTACTTCCCGCTCGACGCACAGCACTCTTCAAAGAGTTGATGTCACCAATCAGTGAGATTAACTCTCTACTGTTCTCTGCGTTAAAGTGCCCACTAGAACCATTTGGAGCCTTGCCGTTCATGAATTTTATGTGCCGATCAAGTTCCTCATGCAACCAAGCCAACCCCAACGAGATCACATCGTCACCTTCGTAAAGTCTCAAGTACTTGTCCGCAGGTGTTGCATCCTCGTACTCGTTGAAGAGTTCTCGGATCTTCTTCAACGGGTCTGGGGTCCAAGGGTCAAAAGCCATGACGCCAGCCTACTGGGTCAGCGCTACGCTAGCGGAACTGGCATCGACACATCCGAGGAACCTTGATCATCACGGAATCACAGAGCTCCGACGCAAGCGCTCAGCCAATGACCACAGGTACAGAAAGCTGTCGTCATGAACCTACACGCACAATCCCCCAGCCAAGTTTCTGTAGGGAATTGAACTCTTCGATCCGACTTCGCACAAGACCCTGTACATCTCGGCTGGGAAATATTATTCCGTCCACGACAGGGGTTTGCGACGATGCCTCAATTGCTGATGCGCGAGCCGCTCTGGACACGGTGCACAGATGACCGTGGATTGCGCACACCTATGAACTATTCCGGGAACCTGACCTTGACTTGACAGCAATGACGGTTGCAGTCGTAGTCATCGTCAGAGTCACCCGGCACGTTTGAGATTCGAGCACCTCAGCGTCGACGAATCTACGCACCCAGACCAGCCGTCCGTCGTCGTACGTCACCGCAATAGTCCTCCGGACGTCAAAGAGCAGCCTGTACACCTGTTGTGTCGCAGCTGCATGGTTCAATGATTGAAGAGAACAATCAGTGCTACGAATGGAGCGATCTTGGGGGAAGTGCAAAGCAATTTTGCTTTCATGCTGGCACAGTGGCCGGACCTGGCCCAGCGGGCCCGCAGGGCCGAGCAGTTCGCTTGGATAGATCCACGCGTGTCCATGATGTATGCCCGCCACACGGCCGAGCACATTGTGGACTGGATATACGAGCACGAAACCGACATCCCCAGCCCCTATCAGCGGGATTTCAACGGCCTGCTGAACCAACCCGAGTTCAAGGCCCTGGTGGGCAGCACCATCACCAGCAAACTCAATGCCATCCGCAAGGCCGGCAATAACGCCGTCCACGGCAAGCCTGATCCTTCCCGTCAGAACTCACAGTTTGCAGTGGCTGAGCTCTTCCACGTTTGTTACTGGCTGGCCCGCACCTACACGATCGACGCTGCGCACCTCCCCACCACCGGCATGGCCTTCGACGTTGAACTGCTCAAGCCGAAGCTGAAGACTCCCCCGCCTGCCCCCTCTTCCATGGAAGCCGTGGCCAAACTTGCCGACGAGCTCGCCGCCAAGGACAGGGAACTTGCCGACGCCCGAGCCAAGTCCACCTCGCTGGAGCAGCAGCTCGAGGATGCCCGGGCCCAGATCGCTGCGCTGGCTGGGGCCAAGGCGCGCAACCAAGCGTCCCCAGACGCCCACAACTACGACGAGGCACTGACCCGCGCCTACCTCATTGACCAGGACCTGCACGACGCCGGATGGCCACTCACGCAGGACGAGGACCGTGAGTACCCGGTCACCGGGATGCCCAGCTCCAGCGGGGTCGGCTATGTGGACTACGTGCTGTGGGGTGCGGACGGACTGCCGCTGGCCCTCGTGGAGGCCAAGCGTTCCACCAAGGACCCCTTAGTCGGCAAGCAGCAGGCCAAGCTCTACGCCGACTGCCTGAAGGCCAAGTTCGGACGCCGCCCGATCATCTACTACAGCAACGGCTACAAAACATGGATCTGGGACGACACCCTGTACGGCGACCGCCCCGTCCAGGGATTCCACACCCGCGACCAGCTCGAACTGATGATTGCCCGGCGGACCACGCGCCGGCACCTGACTGGCGAAGCCATCGACAATTCGGTTGTGGAGCGCGGCTATCAGCACGGCGCCATCCGCGCCGTGACGGAAAGCTATGAGGCGTCGTCCCGCAAGGCATTGGTAGTCATGGCAACGGGAACGGGTAAGACAAGGACCGCCGTCGCACTTTCCAAGCTGCTCATGGACGCCAACTGGGCCAAGCGCATCCTGTTCCTCGCCGACCGGGTATCCCTAGTGGCACAGGCGGCCCGGGCGTTCAAGACCCACCTTCCCGGCAGCGCTCCGGCGATTCTAGGCCGGGACAATGACACCGACAGCCGCATCAACCTGGCCACGTACCCGACCATCATGAACATGATTTCCGGCAGCACGGGCGGTGCGGACGGTGAGCCGTCGTTCGGGATTGGGCACTACGACCTGATTATTGTGGACGAAGCGCACCGCTCGATCTACCAAAAATACCGGGCCATCTTTGACTACTTTGACTCGCTGCTGCTCGGCCTGACCGCCACACCGCAGGCCGATGTGGACCGCAACACCTATTCCATGTTCGACATTGAGGACAACGTCCCCACCTTCGCCTACGAACTCGATGAGGCGATCGACGCCGGCTACTTGGTGCCGCCGCGCGTGGTGCCAGTGCCGCTGAAGTTCCCCTACGAGGGCATCCGCTACGACGAACTGTCCGAAGACGAGAAGGAACAGTGGGACGAACTCGAGTGGGATGAAGAGGGCGAGATCCCCGACGCCGTGGACCCCGCCGTGGTCAACAGCTGGCTGTTCAACACAGACACCGTGAACAAGGCCCTTGAGGTGCTCATGACCCACGGACACAAGGTGGCCGGCGGCGACAGGCTCGGCAAGACCATCATCTTCGCCAAGAACAACCACCACGCCAACTTCATCGCCAGGCAGTTCGACAAGAACTACCCACACCTCAAGGGGCACTTTGCCCGCGTGATCACGTACCAGGAAACATACGCGCAGAGCCTGATCGACTCCTTCAGCCGCGTGGAAGACAATCCGCACATCGCCGTCTCCGTGGACATGCTCGACACCGGCATTGACGTCCCTGAAGTGGTCAACCTGGTGTTCTTCAAGATGGTGCGCTCCAAGACCAAGTTCTGGCAGATGCTGGGCCGCGGCACCCGCCTGCGCCCCGACCTCTACGGCCCGGGACAAGACAAACAAGACTTCTTCATCTTTGACCTCTGCCGCAACGCCGAGTACTTCAATACGGGACTGCCCGGCAACGAGGGCTCGGTGGGCAAGTCGCTGTCCGAGGCGACGTTCGCCACGAGGGCCAAGCTGCTCGTCGCCTCCCGGGCCGCCGGGATGGGGTCTCTGTCCCTGGTGACGGACCTGGTGCAAGGGCTGTCCGGGCAGGTTTACTTGTTGCCTGCTGCTAACTTCCTGGTGAAGCCACACCGGCAGGCAGTCGAAAAATACTCGACACCGGAGGGCTGGGCTTCGCTCTCCGACTCCGATGTGGCCGAACTGGAGACCGGTTTGGCCAAGGTTGCCGGACAGGGCGCCCCCGCCGAGAAGGAAGAAGCGAAACGCTTTGACCTGATCGTGCTCAACGCCCAGCTAGCGTCTTTGGTAGACCCCGGAGCAGTGGACACGTACCGGAAAAAGATCCAGGACATCGCGGCCGCGCTGGCCGACCAGCCCAACAACCCAGCCATTTCACCGGTGCTGGTGCTGCTGGAACAAATCGCCGACGACAACGAATGGGCGTCCGTATCGGTCGAGTGGCTCGAGTCCATTCGGCGGAAGCTGCGCGGTCTGGTGCACCTGATTGAAAAGAAACGCCGCAACGTCGTCTACACCAACTTCGAAGACGAGCTCGGTGAACTACTGGAGATCCAACTCGACGGCGTCCACTCAGGCGTGAACAACTTTGACCGCTACCGCCTAAAAGCGCAAATGTACCTGCGCTCTCACCTGGACCTGGCCACGCTGCAGCGCCTGCGCCGCAACAAGCCACTGACTCCACTTGACCTCTCCGAGCTGGAACGCATCCTTCAGGAAAGCGGCGCCGGCACGCAGGAGGACCTCACACGGGCCCGCACCGAGGGCCTGGCCCACTTCGTTCGATCCCTGGTGGGGCTGGACCGCGCAGCCGTCGAGGAAGCCTTGTCGGACTTTGTCGCCGGTGCAACCTTCAACGCCGCGCAGCTGAACTTCTTGACGGTGTTGACAACGCAGCTGTCGGAAAATGGATCTGTGGACGTCGGTGCGCTCTACGACTCCCCCTACAGCGAGCTGGCGCCCACCGGACCGGACGAGCTGTTTGGCGACGACGTGCTTGACCGGCTGGAACTGGTCCTGAAGTCCTTCGATGAAGGGCTGAAAGTCAGCTGATCGAGTCGATTTCTACCAATAGGCCACTGGTGTGGTGGCGAGATATCATTGCAGTTCCTACCCACATTTCGGGGCAAAAATCCATCTAGTATTCACAATGCAGCACAATGACTATCCCAGAATTTTCACGCTGGGTGGTGCCAGCAAAATTGAATAGAACTGGGACTCCCAGGCCCTGCTGCTGGATCCTATAGTCTTATGTCATTCGATTGCATCTGGGGGAAGTTGAACATTATGGTCAGGACAAAAAGTGAGTCCAAGAAGTACAACAAAACTCCGGGATCACACGGCACCCAGCTTCGAAAGGCTCCCCCGCGTTCCCCGTTCGAGTGGCTGGAAAAAATGGATCGAAAAGCCCGTTACACGGTCACTTGGGATGATGTGGATCGGCAATGGGCGCCCATGAAATTGACCCTCAGCCATGCACTCCGGGTCGCCGAGACCGAAGCTGTGGAGCTCATGGCTAGGCCCGATGCGGCTGATCTCCGTGATGCACGGGAGCGAGCAAAGAAACTTTATGACCTGCTTCACGGGGTCAAGGATTCAACAACCAGCACGCAGCCAACTCTAACGGGAAGACTGATATTGGGCGGACGAGCTAAAACAGCGGACGAGATGCGTCAAAACCGCCGCCGTGACAACGGAGTCTGAGCGCCTCGCCGCTAATGCGCACATTCATCCTGAGCGGCTAGGCCCATAATGCAAACTTGGGCGCGTCGTGGAAAGTCGACCTGAGCTCAGTGTCAGGACAAATACATTCGATTGGGAAATACACGGCGCGGAGACCGTGGTACAGTAACCATTTTATCAGCGATTAGCAATGCAACAACAAGATAGCGCAGCAGCTTCACCCTGACGAAACACGCACGCCACTAATGGACTAGTTCAACTGACCAGGGACGTTGAGTTCATTGGCTGAGTGCAGTGATCCCTTTTGTCCCTGCTCAGCGCCTCTTCTTATTCCTTTTGGCCTTCAGCCGGACGGTCGTCCGCCTCGCCGACGGGGGGATGCTGTTTCCCGTACGTCGAGGATCTCGGAGACCTCGTTCAACGACCAACTGTTCCATGGCTTGGCTGTACACAAACTTGTCGTTCCTGTACTGGACGTTCACGAACTCTGAACGCTCGTTAACTACTACGCCTAGTGCCCTGTCTGCACGAAGCTGATACTTTTTCACATGGACATACGATTCGAGGTGCTCACTGCAACGCTCTAGCGACTCCGTGGCAGGCTTCGAGCAAACCAGAAAAACGCCATGCCCCCACAAGTCAACATGATTCTGGGCATAGGAATGAACTCTCCCATCACTTCGCGTGAGCTTGACAACCTCCTTGAGGTTTCTGCCCAGTCCGTTCTGGCTCGCTTCAGAGAGTCCCGCTATATCCGCCCCAAATCGAAGCCATCCTGGTTTATGGTCCTTCTGAAGGAAGTCGAGTAGGGCCGAGATCAGGGGCACAGCCGTCCGTTCTGGCTTGCTGGCGGGGACGGAGCTTTGACCCTCTTTGTAGTACATCCACGCGTCAAGCGGATCCGTCAGTGTACCAACCCTTGTCGGAACGCTACTCTCCTTGTAGCGTCGACGATCTCTCGACGTTGGAACAGATGACACAGGATGTAGTTTGTGAACAACGTCGGGATCAGGATCGAAGTAAAAATTGCCTTGAATGTGCCACATTACAAGGTCAAGCTCATCCACTGCGATAAATAATCGGGCCGAGCCGGAGTCAGTCCGACGCCGTAGATACGTCAGGAAGTCAGCCGGCCGTTCAAGCAGGGTCTCAATCACGTAGAGATCGTGAAGCGAAACCAGCCACGGGATAGTATTCGATTTGATGAAACCAGATCGAACTAGCGCATCAGTGGCGATGGCGAGTGGACCCCAGTCGTCCAAACAAACTACGACCGAATGAACTTCCCGAACGCTTGAGAGGTCAAGCCACTTCCCATTACTTTTCCATAACCCATGGTTGGTTTCAATCAGTTTCCTCAGCCTTTCGGCTTGATCAGCCGCCTCACCTATGGTCTTCTTTATGTCCGTTTCAACGCGCAAAGCATTACCGGAACGCGCCTTTTCCGTGATCGATCCCGCTTTGACCTCCAAACAAATAGCGACGTCGTCGGTGACAAATAGGGCATCTGCCTCGGTGTCTAAGGTGTTGTGTCGGGGATCTTTCGAGTCACGCGATAGATCGAAAGTGCCCGTCCCAGATGGCGCCCTGTATTTGAGCGAAAAATATGTAGGCGAGTCTTCATCGAGTAACCCGGCAATCAAACGTGCGGCAGACTCCTCCACCCAGTTGTCTCTATGACGTTGGTACTGATTCCATTTCTTGGGCGTCTTCTTAAGGTCCGACTCAATCTTCGGTCGCACATAGTCATGTGGAATTGGGTCTCCAATGATCAAATAACTGCCATCAGGATCCCTCAACATTCCTTTGCCTGCAATCGGACTCGTGCCATGTACGAACCTCGTGCACCCGTCTACCGGGCTCATGGTGAGGGAATCGACACTGAAATTCTCAAGGACCGTGGTGACAACTTTCTCATCAACACCGCATTCTCTGGCAACATCTTCCGCAGTGAACCGGGTCCCGAGTCCCGGTCTCTGAAACTGTAACCTAGCAATTTCCTTGCCTTCGTCAACAGTCGCTTGCGACTGTTGATCACCGCTAGCCCACTCCTGCGCAATCTCCTGCAACCGCTCCAATCGGCCAAAAACGAGAGAAGTCAAATAGCTTTGGATGCCGTCCCAGACAGATTCGAGTTCCGAGTACGTGTATCCGGAGGTTTGTTTCACTATTGCTTGGATCGAAGAAGGGTCAAAAATTTCGTGTGCTATGGTCCTGGATGTCGAAAGGTAGTTCCTTCCTCTAACGGATACGTCGTGGGAACGCAGGATACCAGCAAGCTCCGCAGCCTTCCCACGATGCTTTTCTTCGGAGGAAGCCACGGGCAACATGTGGGCCAAATGAATAATCTGCGCTGCAGAAGCATAGATTCTCTCGACAAGTCCCTCCGGCTCGGAAGATACCACCTGCCGCTTCGTACTCCCCGTTTCAGTGCTGACGGCAGAAATCCCGACAATTGCGACCACCTCCACAGCTGCAGGAAAACGGACATACTCGCTCTCCTTAAAGTTGGAGAGGCTAGTTGGTGAAACGAACTGGCGAAGGTTGGTCAGCACATCCCAAAAGTCTCGTCCCCAGAGTTCCGACTTGATCGAAGCAACACATGAAGAAATGACATAAGGTGCTTGATCTCGGAGTTCATCCCAATTTTCAGCTGACGTCAGCCCTTGCACGGCATTGTTCATGTTCGTCATCAATGCACCTAAGGCAGCATTGCCATCGACGACGATTTTCGATACCAATTCATCTTTTTGGCCGGACATCAAGCACCTCATTCTATTGTTCTACGGCCTAAGTGTGCCATGAATGACCCACGTGGCCCTTTGGTGTTCGCCCCGTCGTTGCTGCCCATGCCCTGTACTGTGGCGAACCCGTTGGAGATGGTACCGCGACATATCCTCTCCAATCGACAGCACTCCATAAGGAATCCCAATACGCACGGAAATCTCATTCGGCGATTCCGTGCGCAAGTTTCTGGCGCCCATATTCCCAATCCTGCCAATTGCGACCAGGGCCAATACCGACTCCGTCCCAGTTCACCACTGACAGCGGGAGCCACGATATTTGCCGACTTTCGGCCGCGCACGTACCCTTCAAATCGACTCGCAGCAGTTGAATCCAGCCGTCTAGTTACGTATGTGGGGCGTTCCAGCCCCATGAACAGTGATGAAGACAGAAAATGGCTCCGGAATATTACACATGGAGCAGCAACGGTCAGTCCTAACGCAACTGCGACTCGATGGACCCATATGAACACATGCCGAACCACGTTGTGCCTTCTGGTACCCCATCATCGCTGGGCGGGCCCTCCACGCAACCAGGGCGCTACGCGCCGGGCACTCCCCCAAAAATTCTTCCTCGGCGCTCCTGCGTCGCTTATGTCCTCGAAACAATTTTCGCCCCGTGCCCGGTACCCCAAGTTGCCCTCCGGCCCCTAACACCCAGCGGTGATTCCTCTTACCAGAAGGCACCAACAGAGCAGGCGTCCGCGAACACCCAGCCACCGAACACAAAAGAGGAGCAGGACAATGGAACCGATCAGAATCAGCAGCCCAGCCGACGCCATCAGCTACATGGGCCACAGCCTCGGCTACTGGCCGAAGAAAAGCCTCGTCTGCGTCGCCCTCGACGGCGCGGCCCTCGGCCCCACCCTGCGCGTGAACCTGCCCGTCGCCACAGAATTCGTAGAGACTTACGCTGAAAGTGTCGCCCACTCCGTCGGTTTCGACCCGGACGCCACCGCCGTCCTCATGGCCCTGTTCACCCACCAGCCTTGGGGCAAGGGAAACCCCAAGCCCTTCGCTTCACTGATCCAAGGAGTCAAGCGACGGTTCTTGGCTGCCGGGCTACTCGTCCATGACGTATGGATCGTCGGCCCCGAATCCTACGCCACCTACGACGGCGCCAACCCCACCACCTGCGGCAAGGAAACCCCACTGGAGGCCCTCGAGTCCAGCACCCTCAACGCCGAACTGGTCTACCAAGGCAGCCTCATCGGAGAGCGCGACACACCCGCCATCCCCGAGTTGTTCGCTGCCGTCGACCACGACGCCGTCGAGTCAGCCATACGAGACATGACCACCAACCCCGCCAAGAGCCTTGACGCGGCCTACCGGTTGTGGATGGATCTCATCGACCACGGCGACGACCCCACCCATGAGCAGTCGGCTAAGATTCTGGCCGGGCTGCAGCACGTCGGACTCCGCGACCAGATCCTGGCCGACATGCCAGGCATCAACGAACCCATGGGATCCACACTCTTTGGTGCCACGGACGAAGCCCCGCAATGGGAGCGGATCGACGGCTCTGAAAAGCTGCTGCGGCAGCTGCTCACCATCACAGCCCCAGCTCACGCGGCGGCCCCGTTGACGATGCTCGGGCACATCTGCTGGTGGAAGGGCAGGGGAACAGCTGCCGCGAACTACATGCACGTCGCCCTGACGTTTGACCCCGACTACCACCTGGCCAGACTGCTGGACCAGATGCTGGGCGCCGGCGTCGTGTCCGGCTGGGCACAACACAAGAACACCGCATACCGAAACCACAACCAGTAGTTCCACGCGATCCAGCACCAGAAAAACAGAGAGTGAGGTGAGGGAAATGAACGTCACGGTCTACAGCAAGCCGGGCTGCCAGCAGTGCAAGTTCACCTGCCTATCCTTGGACCATGCCGGCATTCTCTACAGAGTCGTTGACCTGACCGCTAACGCCGCCGCCCTCGAATACGTCCAAGACCTCGGCTACTCCCAAGCCCCGATCGTCGTCGTCAACGACCACCACCACTGGTCAGGATTCAACCCACTCGAGATTGAACGATTGCAACTCGCAATCCAATAACTGACAGCACCAAAATTGAAAAAAGCGCTGTAATATCCAATCATGCGGCGTCTAACTATGCCCCTTCCGATCCAACGCCACCTTTATCTTGACCAGATTGATACGAGGGGTCCCCATGGCCAACAGGGCCACATCAGTTCGAAGCCACCGACCACGACGGCCATAAATCATTTGGATAAGCTAGTACAGTGTTGAACTGGGACGTATCGAATGAACTTAATCTTTGGGGGAAGTCTTGACGAAAAAAATGAAGGTAGCTGACGTGTTCGGTATCGGGGTGGCTTCAAACACTCCGGCATACGTAGATCGTGGTGACTTGGATCTCGTGTTCAGCCGAGCCCTTGATTCGAAAAGGCACGTCAGCATTCATGGAGGAAGTAAGCAAGGAAAAACCTGGCTAAGACAAAAGGGACTTCAGCCAAAGGCGTCTATTCTGGTGCAATGCACGACTACTTCCAAAGCAAGTACAGTCCTTGAAGAGGCGCTCTCTCAGATAGGTGTGACTGTCAAGTTCTCCAAATCTGGAAAGGACTCCGTTACCGGAAGTATCGCGTCTTCTGTCGACGCAGAAGCAGGAAACTCTTTATTTGCCAAGATCAAGGCATCACTCTCAGCTTCTGTAACAGAAGTAGAGGAGAGGGAAACCCTGGAACATTTCCTAGGTCAAACTGTGGCCAATCTCCAATGGGTGGCAACTGCTGTCAAATTTTCCGGAAAGCGCCTCGTGCTAGAGGACTTCCATTACCTACCTGAAATTCAGCAGGAAGTTTTCGCTTCATGGATGAAGGCACTCGGCGAATATGGTGTGCACGTAGTCATTGTTGGAGTCTGGCCGAGAGATCACCAGATGACCTATTTCAACGGCGATCTAGACGGTCGGGTTGACGACATACACCTAACTTGGTCCGACGACGACCTGAAAAGGGTACTAGTCGCCGGAACAGCCGCTCTCAAAGTAAAGCTAACAGATAGTCTCGTAGCGGCTTTGGTACAGGACTCATATGGAAATGTTGGACTCATTCAGCGTCTTGCAGAACGACTTTGTCACGCAGCAAAAATTGACGAACATACCGACTGGGTCACCTTAGACCTGGGGCCGGAGCTTGCAGAGGCACGGCGCGTTGTGGCCGATCAAATGCGCGGAAGATTTGAAAAATTCGCCTCTAACTTCGTGAGAGGTATGCGGAGGATGCCAGAGGGCTTAGTTGTCTATCTTCATCTTCTGCGTGCATTCACTGCAGCGGATGATGCGGTGCTTCTGCATCAAGGCTTCGACACCCGCGCACTGTTATCTGAATTCGGGGATCAGAACATTCGACAAAGCGACCTAACACAAGCGCTAGACCGAGTACAAGCACTGCAAGTGAAGATCAAGGTAAGCCCTCCCGTTCTTGCATACGAAGCTGCAAGTAGACGGGTGGTGCTCCTCGACCGAGCATTCTTGTTCTTTCGCAGACACGGCACTCCGGTTTGGCCTTGGGACGAGAGTGATTACGAAATCACAAACGACCTAGCACAAAGCGAACCGATTAATCTTGACGAACTCTTGGACGTCACTACCCCATAGCGGTAGTCCATTTAGCATTAATATTTGGCGCGGGCAGGGTGCTGACGCTCCCTGCCCGCGTTGTTTAGACTCTCCGGATGTTGGCGACGAAACTTCTCAGGATCGGCGTCCGAGTCCAATCGTCTTCGTTGGCATCCCACCTTGACTGCAGAAAGAAACCTAAGAAAAGAGAAGTTCGTGCGCCCACACGGGGAGGATTCTAAGAAGCGTTGAGCCCCAACTAAGATACGGGCTGCGGGGCAATTGTTGAACCGACTCTGGGTGCACAACTTCTGCGCAATCTCTAGTTTGGTTCCTTCGGCGCTTGTTTTCCATTCCCGGTTCGACGCCATGACCGCCGGTTATCCGTTGGGCACTTCAAGATTTTCGATACCTGTCCGTTGCTTGGCCTACTACTTTGCGTCGGCCAAGGAGTCTAAGATTTCTCCCAGATTGATCGCTACCATCGCACCTAAAGCGGCGCCACGACGAGGGCCTCGCAATGGTGCCCCACATCTACAAGTCGGAAAAGCTGCTCCGAGAGCTGCTCACCATGGCTGCCCCGCCCCATGCCGCGACCCCATTGACGCCGTTCGGGCACATCTGCTGGTAGAACTCCATGGGAACCGAAGCCGCGAACTACATGCAGGCCGCCTTGTTGTTCGACCCCAACTACCACCTAGCCAGGTTGCTCGATCTGATTCTCGGTGCGGGCGTTGTTTCCAGCCGGGCACAACACAAGATCACCACTTTCCGGAACCCACCACTAACAATTCCGTCCGAATCAAAACCATCCGTGCGAATCAAAACCAGAGGAAGCATAGAGCGAAGCGAGGGCAATGACCAACACGGCATACAGCAAGCCAGACTGCCAGCGATGCAAGTTCACCTACTGGCTCTGGACCATGTCGGCATCACCGACAGCGTCGTCGACCTGACCACCAACGCGACCGCCCTCGGGTACTCCCAAGCCCCGGTCGTCGTCGTGAACGACCACCACCGGTCAGGATTCAACCCTACCGAAATCGAGCGGCTCAAGCTCGCCACCCAATAGTCACCATAAGCAAGAGATCCAGTGCCGTATGAAAACCTCATGCGGCACTCCCCTGCGCCACCACCAGCCCACCGATATTTCCACAAACCTATCGCAGCAGCCAGGTCCCATCACCACCTGTTCCCTGGCAAAAGAACCCCACCCCACCATGGAACTGCCGCAACCAAAAAGCCCTTTACACTTCTGGCACCGAAGCGGGCTGCCGTCACGGCCAGCGTGACGGCATGTCATGGAGTCACCGGGTCGGATCGCTATGAAGAGGGATGACCAAGCAAACCGGCCCCGACTGCAACACCACGTTCACTCCCGCCAGCAACCTGCAGCTCTTCTGCGTGCCGCGCCACGATATTTGGTGAGGTGATCGCCGTCGTGCTTCCGACATGGCAACAGCAATCATGTAGTTCCAGTGCTTTTCAGCATGGACAGGTGTAGGTCCACGTTGAACAGGAGAAGCCGATGAGCGAGCAAACAAGCCAGGCCCCTTCCACCGCAGCAATCGCGGAGGAATGGCTGACCCCACGGGATATCTGCCGGGAACTGCAAATCCCCGAGCAGACCTTCTACCAGTGGCGCGTCAAACACCTTGGGCCACGGGCACACCGGATTGGACGGCACCTGCGCATAAGCCGGAGCGACCTGAACGACTGGCTCGAAACGACGGAAGATCACTTTGCCTAGAGCGCGCTTGCCGTTGGGTACTTGGGGTCAGATCACACGCAAGCAACTCAAGCCAAAGATTTGGCGCGCTCGCGCCAAGTTTCGCTCCTTCGACGGTGCAGTCCGCCGATACGAAGCCTGGGGACCGTCTGGCCCAAAAGCAGAGGCAGCACTGATTCACAAGCTCACACTGTTGATCCCGATCAATGAGGATGAGATCGGACCGGAGATGCAGCTGCGCGAGCTTTCACGGATTTGGTGGGCCGAATTTGAAGACCTCGGCAGGGCTGCCAACACCAGCAAACGGTATAGGGAGCTCCTGGACACCCACATCCTGCCAGGCACCGGTGAGCTGACCATTAGGGAAGCCAACGTCAATTCCCTCGACAGGTTCCTCAAGACCATCCGCACCAATAGCGGCGCCACGACCGCGAAGATGTGCAAGACCATCCTGTCCGGGATGCTCAGCCTCGCTACTCGGCACGGCGCCATCGGCGCCAACCCATTACGTGAAGTCGCCAAGATCCCCATCGTCACCAAAGAAGTCCGCGCCCTCACCCTGGAGGAGGTCATCGCCCTTCGTAAAGGCGTGCACACGTGGCAGCAACCAACCGGGCGCCCCAACGGGCTGCACGAAAAGGACATCCTAGACGTCGTCGACATCATGCTGGCCACCGGTGCCCGCATCGGCGAGGCCCTTGCCATACATTGGACTGATGTGGACCTAGAGTCCGAAAAGCCGACAGTGACGATCAATGGGACCGTCATCAAAGTCAAGGGCACCAGTGGACTGAAAATTCAAGATCATCCGAAGAGTTCCAACTCTCGGCAGAGGTACTTCTTGCCTTCCTTTGCCGTAGAAATGCTCCGCAAACGTCAAGCCGACACTACGCGAACCAACAACCTTGGCCTCGTCTTCGCCTCCAGCGTGGGGACAATCCGCGATCCAAACGGCTACCGCAAGCAATGGCGCGAGGTCAGAGAAGCCCTCGGCTACGACTGGGTCACGCCGCACACGTTCCGGAAATCGGTCGGTACGATCCTCGCCAACACCCAAGGTATTGCCGCCGCGACGGCCCAACTCGGCCACTCTGACGAAAAGATCACCAGTAAGCACTACGTCCAGAAGACACACGCGGCGCCGGACAATACCGAGGTGCTGCAGGCATTTGGTGAGCTGACGACGAAACAAGCAACTTAAATCACTTGATCCGCTACCGCCGGACCCGATGACCCGCGCAAGTACTGGACGACAGTTCCTTCTGGATCGACGGAGCCTAGAAAGTCTCACTCGTGGGCTTGGCCCTCACCTCTATCCAATCACCTCCACACCCGAATTCATCACAGCGCAACCTCAGCTAAACACTGTGTATAAAAGGCCCACCAACGGGCGCACCGGAGATGCCCCTGGGGCCTCTAACTATTTTGTCGGTAGGCATTCTTACGGGAATTGAAGTCCTTTGCCCAGTCTCGGGCCATTGCTACCCTATCCGTCATGTCAGTGGGAGTAGGGAGAGATACTTGGTTACCTGCACCCGTGGAATGAACATAGTAGGAATTAACATCCATGCCGTTATCTATCGCTCCCACATCAGCCTGGGTGACTACTACCAGGCTGGAAAGCATGCCTGTCCTGATGGCAGGTTGATTTCGTGCAACCACGCCACCAATCATGATTTCCTCAACCGCATACTCCCAAGCGTTACGGAGGTCGGTGGCAAACCATACGCAATCATTGGCATAAGCAGTCATATCCATGTCCGCCCCGCTGTAATGCTTACGTGCAACGGGTATCACTTCATGCTCAAGCTTGGCGAGAAGGTTCCTGAAGCCCTGAGTTGGCGTGCCAGTTCCCGCAACTTGCAACCCAGCCCCCTCTTCTGGATGCCTTGTCAGTTCAACGTAGTTCGCTTCAACCTTGGTCGGGTTGGCAATTTGTGCCAGTGCCTGCCGGCGGATGTCCTTTTCCACGCCTTCATGCCACAGTGCTCCCACAAAAGACACATTGTGGGTAAAAATGATGACCTGTCGATGATGGGCTTCTTCAACCAGTCGTACGGCGATTTTGGTCTGGAAGTCATGGTCAAGGCTTGTCATGGGGTCGTCAAAAATGATCGCTGAGCCATCATCGCTACTGGTGACATCAGCAAGAAACGCCGCAACCGTAACCGCACGGAGTTCGCCCTCACTGAGAACTCCGTTAGCCCTTTCGGTGGCACTGATTGCACCGTCCACATTGAAGCCGATGGTGTTGATGCCACGGTCGACAGACTGAACCAGCTTCACCCGCAGACGGGCTTCACTCTCGGGAGCATTCTGTGACAAGTTTTCCATCATGCGGAGGTTGGCAGTGAAGTCAGTGGCAATGCGTTCAATGTAGTCCTTCACCAAGGACTTGGACTTGAGGGAAAGCCCCCGAGTTGCCGTTTCAACCCCCACCTTTTCCAAGGCACCGATGTAAATAAGACGGTTGTGGTGGTCTCGCAATACTTCAAGGGAACCAGCAACCTTGGAGCGCTCTTGCAGTTCCAACAGCCGTGTTTCCTTGCCGGCAATGTCAGAGCCATCCTCGGTCTCGCCCTGGATAGCCTTCACCGTGTCGTCTAAGCCCTTGGCTATCGTCTCAAACAGGCTGACAGTCTCTTCCAACTCGCCAGCAACTGTGGGATGGATTAGGACACTTGGGTTAACTGTTTCATCGTCGAGGAACGGTGCGGTGATTTCGTCAATGAGCTCGTTACTTACAAGCAGACCCGTTGTTGGTGTTTCAAGCAGTCGGTTGACCAGGGCAAGGTTGGCACGGAACTTGGTGATGTCTTCCCGATGGTCTGTTTCCAAGACTGTCAGCATGTCCGCATTGATATTGTCGCTGGATACGGCAGTCCTGATGCCGGCAATGATAGCCGTCATCTGCCGTGTGAGCCGTTGCTTTTCTGCGTCCAGATCCTTTGCCATCGCAGTCTTAAAACTGTTTAGACGGTCATGTGCTTCTGGCGTGAGTGTCTGGTGGCAGAGTAGGCAATATTCACTGTCGTCAGAGGGGAAGCCATCTGTGAGCTCTTGCTCTTCCCGTGCGAATTCTTGAGCTGCATCCCACATGGACTTCCATTTTGGGCTAAGAACGCCAGAGACAGGTTCAGTCGTGAAGTCATGATGGATTTCCACTGCCTGTTCTGCGTCAATCGCACGCAAGCGGATCCAGATAGACCGCAGGGCTTCTACCTGCTCGTTGCTGACCTTCCCAGCCAGTGTTTTGATGCGGTTGGATTGTGTGCGGTAGTTCGTGCTGGCAACTTTGGCTGTGCCTTCCCGAGCCGATTTGCTGTTGCCTTTAAGGTTGGATATCTCGCCCGGTAGGGTTGTCAGGTCTTGCTTGTCGTCGTCCGTCAGGGTTCCAAGGGTGGTCACCAGTTCAATGGCGGCAGCCTTACCCAGATAGTCCATGGCGGTGCGGACACTTGTTGACACTGCATCCACAACAATGGTTGGAACCTGCTCTGCTTTGAGAACAGCAATCCTGCTCTTTGCCTCTTGGGCGATGGATCCATATGTTGCCGTCATGCTTGTAACGAGTTCCAAGCCAGGGGGAATGAAGGACAGTTCTGTGGGGCTCTTGCCTACATGGACTGATGCTGACTGGCTGTCATACACAGCAACCCTGGGCAAGTCAGTGTTGTCAGTTTCTACCCGTGGGTTCCACTCATGGTCCAGGTCGGTGCCGCCCAACTGATACCAGACTTTGGCTTGGGGTTCAGGTTGTTCGGGTTGGAAGACATCGCCCTTGATTTCTTCTTTTGCTTTGGCGTGACAGCACGATTTGAGGATTCTCGTGTATCCGCTCTTGCCCACGCCATTCAAACCGAAAATAATGTTCAACCCAGCAGGTTGGAGTGTCAGTTCAGCCCCAGGACGCAGACGATTGACGCCCTGGATGTGTTGGATCTTGGACAGGGCCACCGGTGGGGCTGCTGATGAACTGCTGGGGACATGTTTTTGAGTGAATGGGACTACGGCAGGGTTGCTGAATGTGGTCTTTTCGCCATCCCTTTCGTCAAGGTTGATGTTGTCTTTGAGGTTGGCTTCATAGGCAATATCTGTCAGGACTGCGATGTCTTCGTCAGATAGTTCGGCTGTGGTTGTATGCCGTCGAAGGGCATCCTGCTGCCATGGTTTGAGTGTCGCTGAAAATACAATGAGTTCGTCGTAGATACTGCCAGCCATGGTGATGCCCCCAGATAGTTTCGTATTCCTCATGCTACCCATGAATAGCAATGGCAAGAGACGTGTGTTTCGTCAGTTGTGAATCGGACATATCAGCGCTAAGCAGCAGGCCATCGTGGGCCTACTGAAAGAAGAATACTGGCCTGCCCTGGCGGCCTCGGGGTCTGCTCCCGCATCACACCCATGAACCGTTCACTGGGGATCATACTGACCAGTAACACGCCAAAAATCGCAGCAGCTACAGGTAGCGCGACGTACGCAGCGTGGCTGACCGGTCCGGGCGCCAGGAGAAGCTATGGTTCCAATATGAATACGCCGTTTCGTTCTCGCCATAATCAGGAGATCCTGCTTGCTGATTGGAGCGATGCGGAGGATCTAGCAGCATGGTACATGCGCACATATCTTGGAATGCAGGACGCCAGAACCACAGGTTCTGGCAATGACCAAGGCATCGACGTTGTCTCCGATCGCGGAGTCGCCCAGGTGAAACATACGGCGGTCCCAGTTGGGGGTCCCACAGTTCAGTCCGCACTCGGTGCGGGGCATGGAAACGTAGCCGTGCTCTTCCTTTCCCTGTCAGGTTTCACTCGTCAAGCTGAAGAATTCGGGGAACGAGCTGGAGTTGCTCTGTTTAGCTTTGACATCTATGGAGATGTGCGACCCCATAATGTCCACGCCCGTCTTCTTGTGACGCTTGGAGGCCGTAAGCGGACGTTGAGTGTTGAGGACGTACGCTTAAAAAAGCTACGCGAGAAGGCTCTGCCGGCCATGACAAAAATGGAACAGCGCCGGAGCGAAGTCGACGCTCTGGCCGCTGAACTCGAGAACACCACCGGCCTCGAAAGCGACAGCCGTACCTTGGCCTGCATCGTCGGGGAGTACGCGGGATTCCTGCACACGATTGGAGCCCAACGATTGGGTACCGATAAGCTCCTGGAGATTCTTGACGACGCGAGGGCTGGTAGAACTCGTATGGGAATCTACGACAAGCCGGAGCTCATCCCCGTGCCAGCCGTTGAAGCCGGATGCCAGGGACTCATTGAGCTTTACGAGGAAATCGATGACATTGAATCGCTGCGCCTCCTCACCGCCAGCAAATGGGTTAAGAAGTTCTTCGACTGGGATATTCGCAGAGAACACATAAATTACCTCATTGAATATGCGAGATTCTCGCCGTTGGACAAGGAACCACCTCTAGAAGCCATACAGCTCCAAACCACCATCGAAATGGACAGCAAGCTAAATTATTCGATTGCATCGCGTTGGCTAGATAACTTTCCCGAGGGCGTTGAATTAAGCTCGTTCCTTGCGGCGGCAAAAAAAGACCCCATCGGACGTGAACCGGACCACTGCAAAGGGCTGCTCGAGCACTTCTGGTTGATCGAACTTGAAGACGAAGACACACCCCCTGCATATCCCCTCGGATACGAAGCCCACGACATAGAACGAGTTCGACAAGCTCTCAATCCACAATGATTATTCTTTCCTTCGCCCTGTAACTCTTGTTTCAGCTCCTAGCAAATCAGCCTGACGTTCTTCCATGGAAGTCATGATATTTAGCTCACCTGATCACTCGAAATTTCCTGTGGCTAGCTTTGTTGATCATGTTCGCTCCAGGTACACAACCTCAGCACCGACAATCGATCAGGCCACGGGCGTAAAATAGTCACCATGGACAGCGACCTCCACTCGATCGGCACCACAGACGTGGCCCACTCTGCCCAGAAATTGAACCCGTACCCGGACAGCGCCGCTGGCTCACGGAGAAGCACTCCCCTTTTACTCCCCCTTTTCAACCAATAACTACGGCAATGCACGACATGCCACAGTCTTCGGAAACAACCAGCAGCCCCGGAAACACGCAGATTATGGCAAGTAACCGCACCTAGCAGAATCCAGATAGCTAGATTCTCTTGGTCGCTGGTTCGATTCCAGTCCGGGGCACAAAAAGGGCCTCTGACCTGCGGTTTTACTCTTTTGGCCGGGTGCGCCGAGGTGCCAGATCACGTTCTACTCACGTTATTGAACGAAAAGTTGGTCACGTTTTTGACATTTTCGGGGTCTATTTCGACTCCACCTGAGGTCACGTTTCACAATCCGCGCGCATAAAAGTGGCGGAAATCCGCGGTTCCTTCATACCCTGGTGGTTTGAAGCCGTCGCTGCCAACTATTGGCCCTCCGTTCGTCCTGCTCCCGGCAATGACGATCGTCGTTTAGCCAAGAACTTCCCTCGAGACTGCAAGCATCCCGGCGTAGCAGATTCAATCTTCCAGCTCTAACAATTCGGCAATATTGCCGTGAACCACCATCCCAACGATGGGCTGCGGCGGGTGCATTCCAACGCAATAGACTTACGTTCAGCCAGACTGTCAACTCGCCCCCAAGAGGACCTTGGCGGGACGGTTCACTTCTTCCGTGGTGATCACGCCGGGGAGGCTGCGGCACGGGTAATGCGTGTTGTGGGGACCGATCGGTGTGGGCCTTCTCAAGGGGCGGTTATTGTTGCATTTAGGCTTGGCCTGTTGAGCTGCCCAAGAGGTGACGTTCATAGGCAAAGGCGACTAATTGAATTCGTGTGCGGAGCTCCAGTTTGTTCAGGACACTGCGTAGATGGGTCTTGATGGTGGCTTCAGAGACAAACAAGCTTTCCGCCATTTCGCCGTTGCTCAATCCTTTGGCTGCGAGTACAAAAATATCTCTCTCCCTGACTGAGAGGACACTGAGAACGGAGAGGTCCGGGCCTAGATCGGGGTAGCTTCGGGCAGCATGCTCAAAAAGTGTATGGATCGATCCGGGGGCAATGACGGAATATCCTGTGTATACCGTTCGAATGGCGGCCAGGAGGAATTCCGGTTCGGCGCTCTTGAGTAGGTATCCGCTGGCCCCAGCTTGAACAGCATCAACTACGGCTTGATCCCGGTTGAAGGTGGTCAGGGCGATGATCTTGGGTTTTTCGAGACCGACCGCGTCGGCGTCTTGAAGGATCTTCCTGATCGCGGCTACTCCGTCCATGACAGGCATCCGCAAGTCCATTAACATCACGTCAGGACGCTTTGCAGCGGCCAAGGCAACGGCTTGTTCGCCGTTACCAGCCTCGCCAGAGAACGACATATCCTCTTGGCTGTCGATGAGCATGCGTATTCCTGCCCGGAACATCGGCTGGTCATCCACCATGGCTACAGAGATGCGAGAATCTGTTTCACCCACGGGAGACCGTCGTTCCTTCAATTGCGGCCTCGTCCTGATGCCCCTCAACGGTCAATGTTGGGCCTCGCCCAACGCCGGCCATTGCGGCAACGGGGTTCCAATTCGCTGCCAGGGCGTCGTCTCCATCCACACCGTTTGCCCGGATTCCGTAGGGGACGAAAGCAGCCACACGGAAGTGTTCGCCATCAGGGCCAGCCGTCATCCAACCGCCTGCTGCGTGTGCGCGCTCTCGCATCCCTGGAAGGCCACGTCCAATACGGGACGTGGTGGAAACCTCAAGGATGTCAGTTTCGGCCACCGCCATGGCTGAGGCGACATGTACGGTCAGGCCGGGGCCCGACCAGTCAAAATGCAGCCTGACATCAGTACCTCGACCGCCATGCTTGAGTGCGTTGGTCAGACACTCCTGCACGATACGGAAAACGGCCATTTCCTGCCCGGTTGAGAGTTCCACAGCTGTCCCAGACTCGCTTGAATTGATCTTCAAGCTGCCACGTTGCATGCCTTCAACCAAGGCCGGGATGTCATTCAACTGCGGCTGTGGTGCGACCATTCCGTCGCCACCGACTCCCTCAATAACGCGTTGAGCATCGATTAATGCGCGTCGGGCTGCGCTAGCGATCGTCTCTAGCGCGTTAACGACTGATTTAGGCTGATCCTTGCTCAGATAGCGTGTCCCGTCAGCCTGAGCCGCGATGACCGCTAATGAATGGGCCAACACATCGTGCAGATCTCTGGAGATACGTGTTCGTTCCTGCTCCACGACCAAGGCAATTTCAGTCTCCATGAGGCTGCGTTGGGCCAGTTCCTTCGCGCGGAACAGATTGCCTCGCTCCTCGTACTGCGCTAACAAAACGCCTACAAGTCCGCAACATACGCCTATAAGCAATAGGAGCGCAAACAACTGCAGTCCATATTCCTGAAGCATCGGCCGGTCACCATAGTTCAAAGGCAGATACCAGCCGACGCCGTCACCGTACCGCCACGAGAGGATCAAGAAAGCCATAACGGCAGCGGCTAACACGTTGATTCCGGCAGCGATCCACCTAACTCGTCTCGAGGCCCCCCAAAAGATAAAGGAAAGAGCAATAAAGGAGCCAACATAGATGGCCCAATGGTTTGACTCCATCGCCGGAACGATGTGCGTCAGCTGCCCGATAAGTAGTACCACCGTGAAGCTTAGAGACAGATATGGCATCCACATGGCCGTTGCAATGGCTAGAATCATCAAAACCAGTGGCCACCCCCCGGGCCAGACCATGAACGAGTCCCCCATGCGGCCGGCTTCACCCACACACCACAGGGAAAAGAAAACGACCGCCACAAGAGGGGCGCCCCAACGCTTCGTAAACTTCAAAACTGATTCCATGTCTGCAACCCTACCCACGCCAAACACGGCACAAACCCCGAACTTGGCGATCTCAACCTCAAAGCCAAATAGTTCAGTCTTTGAGCTGAAAATCGCCCTCCATTCACTAGAGACAACGCGGCCATTATCTTTCTCAGGTTGTTATGCGAAGCACGCCAAATCGTCACTAACAGGAACCTTCACCGGACACCAAAAGACTGCGACCGAATGAACCGCCCATAGAACTCCGCCACACGGCACTGACGATCCCTGCTACTCTTCCCCCAAGGGAATTGAGGCCACTACATGGGCATTCTGATCCGCGACGCGGAAAGCGGTTGGCGTGAGCCCGCCGGCACGGGCTACGAGAATGAAAGCGCCCTACAGCAGATCTTGCACGACCACCCAAACCTAGTACCCGGCGTCTCCGACCAGGCCGTGGCGTGCCGCGAATTCCAGTCCGGTGCCGGCCGAGCGGACGTCGTCATCTTGGACACACAGGGGAACCTTACCCTCGTGGAATGCAAGCTGGCTGCGAATCCGCAGGTGCGACGCGAGGTGATTGGGCAAGTCCTCGACTACGCATCCAAGATGTGGCGCATGGACGTGGACGAGTTCGAGCGGGTATGGCGGCGCGCCGACGGCGGCCGTGTCTCCCCGTTCGAGGAGCTGGATGACCAAGATGGCCGGATTAGGACTGCAGCGAAGGAGAACCTCGCATCCGGCCGGTTCAATCTTGTCCTCGCCGTCGATGATCTGAACGACGACGTCAAGCGGATCGTCGAGTTCCTCAACGCCGTAACCGTCCCCGCAACCGGGGTAATCGTCGTCGAATTCACACATGCTCAGGATGGGGACGTCGAGATCCTCATCCCCACCGCGTACGGTACCGATCTCGTCGAGGCCAAATCCGCATCGCCGGCCGCGAGTGTGCGGACCTGGAGAGAGGAAGACTTCCTGGCCTGGTGCGAAGCAAATGACCCGACTGCGACGCCGCTTATCCTAGAGTTTTTGGGCGCCTTACAGTCCGCCGGGTTCCAAATTGTAGGCGGCAAAGGACAGACCCCGTC
The DNA here is from genome assembly GCF_002929705.1 of Arthrobacter sp. N199823. GTDB lineage: Bacteria > Actinomycetota > Actinomycetes > Actinomycetales > Micrococcaceae > Specibacter. Next base: position 19,425 of record NZ_PJIN01000007.1, on the reverse strand, counting down.
CCTCAACTGCTCGATCACCTCGCCTCGCGGCGTGAGGTGGCCAGTGGCCCTGTATGCTTTCGCTTCCGCAAAGGAGGTCTCGGCGAAAATCGAGGTGAGGTTCCCCGACTATCGACGGCAGCCCGAACTACGGGAGGCACTCGCGCAAGGGGTGGAGGCGATCCCCGGAATCCCGATCCCCGTCGACCTCGTACGGCAATCCGACTTCGGTAAGCGGCCGAACATCCCAGCCCGAGACTTTACGTCCGAACAGCTGCGGGCACTGCCAACGGCGGTGGCGGCCGCGATCAGAGGCTAAGGCTTGACCACCTTCCACGGTCGTGCAAGCCCGGCGTGCCCGGGCCTCGCACCGGTGAGCAAAGCCCCTAGGAGTGGATCCAGCCGAGACGTGCAAGCTTCGCATATAACGGAATCTCCGTGACTCGCTAACTTCGTTGCAAGTTCCGGGACACGCGTGCTAGCAGGAATCGCGCGAGTGCCGTCAGCTTCCGAAGTCGCCCAAAGGGATGACCGAAGCCCTCTGAATACCCTTCTTCAGAGACTGAAGGCTGCCCGATTGCGGACCCTTGACCGGGACAGTGAACTTCAGCTTGTGGAATGCCAGTCATCCATCACGGGGTCTGATCTAGGCCTCTGACAAGTGCTAGTAGCTCGGGTAAATCGTCTGCGAGCTTCCTTTTTCTGGCATAAATCTCCGCCGCAACGATCGACTCTTCAAGGAGTCGGTGCAAGTACGTTGGAATGTCTTCAACGGGGTCAAGACTGATTGCTGCCTGAATCATGAGTTTTGATTGCTTCTTCGAGAACCTGCCTGTCCTTATGCCAAGAAACTCATTCGGGACAAGTTTCCCGTCAACGTGAAACACCACATTGACTCGAATGGGACTGACGATGTCCTGCCGGGCATTCTGAACTTTCTGGCTTAACACGTTGATCTGCCGACTCCAGGCCATGTTCTTTGAATCTGAGTCGCCGAGTATGGCGCCAATGGTGAGGGCGGGTTCGATGTCAGACGGCATATCATGGAACTTTCAGTTAGATCCGGCTATTGCTTGATCGTCGGTTGTGACTGTTAATTCTATTTGGCGGTTAAATCGCAGCTCTAAATGGCGGTTCGCGCAGTCCCAATAGCGGACGCTCACCGGACAGTCGCGCCAGCATCTTCTACTTCGTAAAGGTCACCCTGCCGCCGGCCAGCCCGTCGATACTGATCTCGAACTCGACGCCACCCAAGTTCGACATACTCCACCCATCCTTGAATTCGTAAGTCTCCCCAGGTGCAAGCGTGTCAAAGCTCAAACCATCGCTCACGGTGTCGTCGCTCACAGAAAGGACATCACTTTCCCCCTCCGTGGCATTCGTTGCATGAGTAAAGATGAAGCTACTGTCGCGAGCTTGGCCTGAGACGTTCTTGATTGTCACGGGAAAGTAGATGTTTACGGGCAGCCGAGGCATCTCGTGGGCTCGGCTATTCCAGAAGGTCGCGCTGACACTCGGCGTGAACTCAACGGGATCCAGCACGGTGATTTCGAGTGCAACGGCTCCCTCGCGCGTGGTGTAGGACACGGTCTGCCCAAACGTGCAATCCGCCGAGGCCCCCAACATAGAACAGTCGGTGGTCGCGTTCACACTGGGTGTCGGAGTCGGGGAGCCTTCTTCGCTAGTTCTCGCAGGAGCTGTTGCAGTTGATGCCGGAGACTCAACCACATCGGGCGTTGCGCTCCGCTCGCTGATCACACCGATAGTGATGATGACCGTCAGGACGGTAGCAAAGACGACAGCGCCGACGGTCCTTAGCAGACGACGAGACTTCGCCTTCGGGCGTCGAAGCGTAATCTCTGTGCGGAACTTCCCTGGCGACTGGGACACGATTTCCCAGCCGTTGTCCTCCCACTTCTTGATCGTGCGAGGTTCCATGCCGCGTACGGCGCGAATCGACCGGGTCTCGTAGTTAGCTTCGGTTTCGGTCGTCATCGCCTGTATGTCCCCAGTTCTGGGCCGGTGGCGACCCTGGTCGATCCTAGTCGATCCTAGTCGATCCTACAGATTACGCACGCTCCTCCCGGTCGCCGAGACAAGGCCATTGAGCCAAGGTGGTGTGCCGACAATCTCAGCGCCGCCCGTAAGCCAAACGGTCAATGGAACGCCATCCATTTGGAACCTGGAACCTACTCGGCAGGACTTGCAGGGGCTGTTGCTTGCTGAAGGTCTTCACGGAGGGCTCCGATTATGCTGTTGATTTCGTCGGCCGCGATGTCTCCGACACCGAGAAAGTCATAGAGAAGTCGTCCGCCGTTTCCAAGAGCAAAATCAGACAGTTCCATATTGATCAAGGGCAGGTTCATCCTCGGAGTCTTTTTGGATGGAGCGCCCATGATGCTTAGACCGAATGGCCCCATTGCCCTCAATTCATCATGGATCGCCCAGCCCTTCCACGAAGCGATTCCTTGACCGACCTCGATGCCTTCGAGGTCAAACTCATCTTTGCGGCCAACCATGGAAATTAGTACGTATGGAGTCCAGGTAAGGCGCTCAGCCATGTTGACCATTACCATGGCAGTTTCCACAGAAATGTTGTCACTGTAGGCGATCTGTGCAAGCAGACAGCCAAAATACTCAAGTTTCTTTTCCTGCGGTTCACGCTTGGCAGCCATCAGGACCGCCTCAATGACCTCTTCTCCAGGACTTGGGTAGCCCCCGTCGGTTGCCCAGAACGCATCACTTCGAAGACGACCACCATCGGCTCGAAGAGCTTCCATTGATTCAAGGGCAAAGACCATCACCCCACCAAGCCGATGCTCTTCTCGCTTGCTCATCATCCGATGAGCCACGTCGTTTGCGATACCAGCCACAAGGGGGCCGGCCGCACCGCCAATGAATGCAGCCGCCTCAGGTCCCGCTGAACTGAGTAGCAATCCGATGCCAGTTGCACCGACGGCACCGAGCGACTCAGCCGCTCGGGAAATTATCTTTTCCAGCTTCCCATCGTTCATACCTCAAGATACATGTCGAAGTGCCAGACGGAGTCGGTAGGCGCTAGTACGGCTCATCCCAGGAACATCTGAACCATACAGAACGAAGACGTCCCGCAAGCCGGTCGTTCACCGGAACGAGTGCAGACGACTTCTGAAATATTCGAATCTATGTAGTTCCGCAGGTGTCACATTCCCGTATACCCCTAGAAAAAGCCCGGTCATGGGAGGTTATCTGGGACACCTCTCTGACTCGACTTCAGACGAGTGCTCGACGTTGCCGGCAGGTTCAGATCCCGAGCGTTCACCGACCATTTGGATCACGAGAATGTCCCGCAGTCACCCCCCGCCGATGATGTTTCGACGTTGCTTCCTGTTCGGGTGTTTGTGGGATTTGGATGCATTCATCAACCGCTGCGATGCGTATTGCTACCACATCGAGAGGGTATGCAGGCGCGCGTTTCGTGGTCTCAGGCTATTGCAGCTGTCGCTTGCCAGACCGAAGATCATCTGCAAGACGGCGCTATTGGTGGCGGGTGTGTGACGAAGCGGAAGTAGTCAACACCCAAAGAACAGACACCCCGTTTACGCACGGTTTGCGATAGACTTGATGTATTAAGCCCCAGCCCCTCTGCCATCGGCAAGGGCTGGCTTTCTTTAACTCGGAGGGGCCATCCTGGAACCGAAACCGCATCGCACCTACGAGCAACAGCTGGAAATCCTCCTCTCACGCGGGATGCTCATCCCCAGCCACGAGTATGCGCTACGAGATCTGCGGAATGTCGGCTATTACCGATTGGCCGCCTACTGGTATCCATTCCGCGAAATTGACCACGTTGATGCGGACGGGACCGTTGTCCGCTCGGATCTACTAAAAGCAGGAACAACGTTCGATGACGCCCACGCTTTGTGGACGTTTGACCAACGACTCCGCCTCATACTGCTCGAGGCGCTGGAACAGATCGAGGTTGCCCTGCGTGTCCGGACGGCTCACTGCATCGGCGCCCAAGATCCTTTCGCTCACTTAAACGCCTCCCACTTGGACACGGCCCGCTGCCTGGCAACCGTTCAAACACCGCAAGGATCAATGACCGCCCATCAATGGTGGGTGGCCCGCTACGAAGAAAAGCTTGCAAGCACCCACGATGACATTCTGCGGTTGTACAGGTCCCGCTGGGAACTCAAACCCCCTGTATGGGTTGCCGTTGAGCTGCTTGACTTCGGGATGCTCTCTGCATTCTTCCGGCAGTTTCTGACCAAAGCCCAGCAAAGCGAAATCTCCCGGACTTTCGGCATCTCCCAAGGCAGCTTTCTGGTCAACTGGATCAAAGTCCTCAATCACGTCCGCAATATGTGCGCCCACCACGCGCGCGTCTGGAACCAGCCAGTGACCTTCCGGCTCCAACGAATACCCACCGGAATATCACCCCTTCTAGACCCACTCAATACGCTGACCGGAACGCCGAAGACCCGCATCTACTCAGTGCTGTATCTCTGCGCGTTCCTCCTTGACAGCCTTGGTGAGAACAGCGACTGGACGAACAAGGCACAGGCTCTCCTGACCTCCTTCCCTAACGTTCCCGGACTGACCATAAACGACATCGGCGCACCAGAGAACTGGCAGACTCACGCAATCTGGAACACCTAAATCTGAGAACACCCAGCGGCGAGAATTCACAACACCGGCGTGGGCCCGCTCAAGCGATGAGGAACCAGATTCGCACTTCATCGCGTCCGGCAGTCATTTTTAGGTTCGCAATTTAGCCCCGAGAAATGATCCCAATCCATACCGGAAAAGACGATAGATAAGGCACAAATTGCCCCTAAATCACGGAAGTTGATGCTCCAATCGCCCAATGAGAAGTCACCAAACCGCATCTTTGCACTGGCAATTAGCCGTCTGACGGCCCGGAAGGAAACCGCGCCCTGAACAACACCTGCCGTTGCCGCACGACGGCCCGCTACCGACAACCGGTGACATGACGTCGACCATGCCGATGAACCTGCAAACGGCCTTCAATCAGCAGCTCCGGCGCTACCCTGCAGGTCCTCGTCACGTTTTACTCACGTTTTTGAACGAAAACCCATGGCAATCTATGACATGTCAAAGGGGCCCCGTTGTTGCACACTCCCCCGGAAACATGCGGTTTTTGACGTGAAACGATCACTGTTGGCATGAGAATCCTGAGTTTCTCTTGGTCGCTGGTTCGATTCCAGTCCTGGGCACAAAAGTGGCCTCTGACCTGCGGTTTTACTGTTTCGGCCGGGTGCGCTAAGAAGCCAGATCACGCTTAACTCACGTTATTGAACAAAAACCTGGTCACGTTTTTGACATTTTCGGGGCCTATTTCGATTCCACTTGAGGTCACGTTTTTCAATCGGCGGGCTGAAAATCGCCGGAAATCCGCGGTTTTTTCAGACTCTGATGACTTGAAGCCGACATTGCTAAATATTGGCCCTTCGATCGTCCAAGTCACAGCCTTAGACTGCGTCGACGACCGAGAAATGTGACTCTACCCGGGTTGGTAACTGCCGACAGGGATTACGACCAAATCCGTGAGAAGTACGGAACATTTGATCGCCATGTCTGTCGCCGCGCATTCACATGCGTCTGTCGTCGGCGTCGATACTCACGCCCAGCATCCAACTCCACATGCACGACATCTCTGCACCAACAGCGGCTGCGGACACAATGTCGCACCAATAGCCAAGGACAGGTTAGTCAGACAGCCGACAAGCTGTGGTCCCCGAAACATCGCGCTTCATGAATGCTCGTGGCCAGATGACACTTATGTCATAAACGGCACGTCCTGGACATCGAGGGGTGCACACTCTTCACATAGATCCCGCAATCCAGCGCACCGTCTGTTAGGGGAACCATCATGCAACCATCTGTCAGCAACCCCCTCCGTCAGGCCCCGAGGAGGCGCTTGGCCCGGCCGGCCATCATCGCGACGCTCGCCCTGCTGGTCAGCATCATCGGACCGTTGGGAGGGATGAACAAGAGCTCCAGCCCCGATGTTGCTGCGGCCGCGGTCCCCTCGAGCGCCACCGACGTGACGAAGGTGCCGCACTACTTCGGCCCCTACCCCAACTGGGCGAACAGCCCGCAGACGTTGGCTGACGCCATGGTGAAGATCAGCGTCGGGACACCGACCCCGGTCCTGTACGGTAACCCGCTGACCAAGCGCACGTACGCGACCGATTATGCGAAGCCCACTGGTGAAATGGGTCCGGTGCTGGTGGTGCTTGACCATACCAAGCTACCCGCCGGAACCCTCAACGACTTCCAGAGCTGGAACCAGGGCATCGCCGGTGCGAGCCCGACCCCCTCGGCGGGCAACATCTTCCACGCACTGGTGCTGCGACCCACCGCTACAGCGGGGGAATACACGGTCGTCTACGCCAGCGACGAGCTGAAGGTACCGACACCAACCGTGGAGAGCGGAGAGGTACAAACCTATGCCGCACCAGCTGTCACAGTCCAAAAAGACGATGTGATCGGCTTTTACGGACAGGGCATACCGGTCGACACAGACGTCCCCGCCAACGGCGACACCTTGAGCACTCCGGCAAGCGGGGACACGACGCTGACCACCAACGTCGCACCTGCCAAGGACAGTACGGTCAAGCTCGGCGCATCCAACTATCCGGACTTCTCCCACGACCGCACCTACTCCTTTGGGGCGGACGTCACACCGACCATCACCGACCCGGGCACAGGCGCGGAAGCTACTGCCTCAGTCGATCCAAAGACGGGTGCCATCTCCGGTGTCACCGTAACCAGCCCCGGTGCCGGCTACGCAGTTCCCCCGACGGTGGAGATCACCACCGGCGGAGTCACCCCCACCACGGTGGCCAAGGCCACCGCAGAGATCGCCACCGGCGTCATCACCGGCATCGACGTCAATGAAACAGGCTACGGATTCACCGCTCCCGCAGTGACCCTGGCGGGCGGGAACCCCACGGCAGGCTCCGAGGCGCATGCACTGGCCAGCGGGACCGTCGACAACCTGAAGCTGACCGACGGCGGCAACGGCTACCAGTCCCAGCCGCTCGTAAACATCTCCAAGCCTGACCTTGCCGACGGCGTGCAAGCCACTGCCAGTGCGGCGATGGACGCCAACGGTGTGGTCACCGGCGTCGACATTGCCAACGCCGGCAGCGGGTACACCACCGCCCCGACCGTGACCGTCACCGATGCCAGCAAGACCGCTCCCACCCAAGCGGCCACAGTTGAGGCCACCATCGGCGTCACCCGCATCGACGTCACCGACGGCGGTGCCGGCTACGACTCTGCACCGACCGTGACGATCGCCGACACAGTAGGCACGGCCGACAAGGGCGCCAGCGCCACTGTCAGGGTGGCAGTCAAGGGCTCGGTCACCGACATTTTGGTCACCACCCCCGGAGCGGGCTACCTCACCCCAGGGATCAAGAAGTTCGTCGACACCCTTCCCGGCCAGGGAGAAGCCAACGCAAACGATTTGGGCCAGTACATCCCAGTTGCAGTGCCCGACACCACCACCTACCCCGGCACCGACTACTACGAGATCGCGGTTGTGCAGTATCGGATGAAGTTCCACCGCGACCTGCCGGCCACCCTGCTTCGCGGGTACGTCCAGCTCTCGACCGGTGTCGTCCCTGGCAAGAAAGTTGCCCTCGGCAACGCCAACCTCGACCCGTCCCTGCCCGACAGCCCGATCAGCTTCACCGGTGTGGACAAGCCGCACTACCTGGGCCCCACGATCGTCGCCACGAAAAACAAGCCCGTCCGGGTGCTGTTCCGCAACCTGCTGCCCACCGGTGTGGATGGCGACCTGTTCCTCCCCGTCGACACCACGGTGATGGGTGCCGGTGCCGGCCCCGAGATGATGACGCTTGATCCCGTTACCAAGGTCCCTGTGGACATGGCTGTGGACGAGAAGAGCGTCCTAGACGGCGTGCGCAACCCGATGTGTGGAGAGACGCCGAAGCCGACCACCTGCTACTCGGAGAACCGTGCCACATTGCACCTGCACGGAGGCATCACCCCGTGGATCAGCGACGGCACACCGCACCAGTGGGTCACCCCGACCGGTGAGAACACCGCGTACCCGAAGGGTGTCAGCGTCAGCAACGTCCCGGATATGCCGGACCCCGGTCCCGGAGCGGAGACGTTCTTCTACACGAACCAGCAGAGTGCGCGGATGATGTTTTACCACGACCACTCGTGGGGTATCACGCGGCTCAACGTATACGCCGGCGAGGAAGCCGGGTATATGATCACCGACGAGACGGAGCAGAAGCTGATGGCTCCCGGTGGAGCCCTGGAAGGGCTCGGCATGGGGACCTCGCTCACCATCCAGGACAAGACCTTTGTGCCGAGCGCGACTCGGATGGCCCAGCTCGACCCGACCTGGGACGCGAAGAAGTGGGGCGGTGAGGGGAACCTCTGGCAGCCGCACGTCTACATGCCCGCGCAGAACCCCGGTGACCCCAGCGGCATGAGCGCGTTTGGCCGCTGGTTCTACGGCCCCTGGTTCTGGCCGCCGGCCAAGGACGCCAAGTACCCGCCCATGGCCAACCCCTACTACGACCCCGCTTGCGACGCGAATGTGGCTGACTTCTGCGAGCCGGCCCTGATCCCGTCGACACCGAACAATTCGGTCGGCATGGAGGCGTTCCACGACACGCCGATCGTGAACGGCACCGCCTACCCAACGACGACCATGGACCCAAAGTCGTACCGGTTCCGGATCCTCAACGGCTCTGACGACCGGTTCTGGAACCTTTCCTGGTACGTCGCCGATCCCGCCACCGGCACCGAGGTCGCGCTGAAGTCCAGCGAGGTCGCCATGGCGCAAACCGACCCGGTCGTCACACCAACACCGGACACCGCCAAGAGCCCCAAGGGCCCCAACTGGATTCAGATCGGCAACGAGAGCGGCTTCCTGCCAACCCCGGCAGTGGTCCCCGCCCATGAGACAACATGGATCACCGACGCGACCAGGTTCGACGTCGGCAACGTGGACCAGCATTCGCTGCTGCTCGCGCCGGCCGAACGGGCCGACGTGATCGTAGACTTCTCCGCCTACAAGGGGAAGACGTTGATCCTGTACAACGACGCACCGGCGGCGTTCCCGGGCCGGATTCCCGGCTACGACTACTACACCGGAGGACCGGATATGTCCCCTGGTGGCGCTCCCACAACCCTGCCCGGCTATGGGCCCGACACCCGGTCAGTCATGCAGGTCAAGGTTGCCAACACCGCACCCGCGCTGGCCTTCGACCGGCCCAACACAACAGCTGACCAGATGGGCAAGCTGATGGCTGCGTTTGACCACCACACCGACGCCGCCGGCAAGCCCGCCGGGGTCTTCGAGTCCAGCCAAAATCCGATCGTGGTCGGCCAGTCCGCCTACAACCAAGCTTACGGAACGAGCTTCGTCGGCAATGGGTACTGCAATACGGCCACCAACCCCGCAGCCAAATGCGACGGCTTCGCACGGATCGCCGAACAAGGAGGAGACAAATTCAAGTTCGACACACTCTCGGGCTCCCAGCTCAGCATTCCCATCGAGGGCAAGAGCGTGCACGACGAGATGAACTCAGCGAACTTCGACGAGTGGGGCCGGATGAGCGGCAACATCGGATTGGAGGCGCCAGGAGCAACCCCGCTGCTGCAAAACGTGATCCTCTATCCGTTCGTCAACCCTGCCACGGAACTGTTGGACGGCACCAAGGGGACCAACAGCCTCAACGTGACCCCAATCTCCACCAGCGCCGACGGCACACAGATCTGGAAGATCACCCACAACGGCGTTGACACCCACCCGCTGCACTTCCACCTCAACGACGTCCAGCTGTTGAATAGGGTCACATGGGACAACATCATCATCCCGCCCGAACCTAACGAACTCGGCTGGAAAGATACAGTGCGCGTCAGTCCCTTGGAGGACACGATCGTGGCGGTCCGGCCCATCCTGCCGAAACTCCCATTCGCCATCCCAGACAGCAATCGGCCGCTAAACCCCATGATGCCGCTGGGCGCCAAGGGCTCCACGACTGGACCGAACGGGTCCGAAGCCGGCTTCAACAACACCGACACCAACGGCAACCCGATCACCCCGATCAGCAACAACATGACCAACTTCGGCTGGGAGTATGTGTGGCATTGCCACATTCTCAGCCACGAGGAGATGGACATGATGCGGCCCATCTCGGTCAGCACACCCCGCACACTGCCAGATGCCCCGGTGGTTAGCTTCACCAGAGCTACAAGTGAGGTGATGCTGAGTTGGACCGACGGGACCCCGGTTTCGATCACCAATCCCGCCACCTGGGGCAGTGCAAAGAACGAGATCGGCTACAAGATCGAGCGTGCACCCCTGACCAACGGCACGGTCGGGGCCTACGCCCAGTTCGCCACCACACTGGCAAACGTCACCACCTACACCGACAAGACCGCCGGGACCGGGCAGTATGCCTACAGGGTCACGGCGTGGAATGCGGCCGGGAACACGGTGTCCGCACCACTGCTCACCGCATCCACCACACCGAAGGTGACCGGCAACAGCCCCGCACCCGGAGCAACCGGGGTGGCGGGCAACGTACGGCCGACCGTCACGTTCAATGAAGCCGTCACCGGTATAAACAACACTACGTTCACGTTGAAGCAAGGCACCACGGTAGTTCCGGCGTCGGTCGCCTACAGCACGGCGACGCGGACGGCCACCCTCACCCCCACAGCGGCACTGGCGGCGGACAAGAGCTATACGCTCTCATTGACCACGGCCATCAAGAGCGTCTCGGGCGGCCCGCTCGCGGCGACGGCCTGGACCTTCATCACCGGTCCTGTGCCGACGGTCACCACCACCAACCCCGCTGCCGGAGCCACCGGCGTCGGGCTGGGAACGGCCACCACGCGGACCCCGTTGAGTGCAACATTCAGCGAAGCCGTGACGGGCCTGCCCACCACCGCTGCCAGCACACCCAACTTCACCCTGAAGCTGGGGACGGCCACCATCGGGTCGAAGGTGAGCTACAACGCAACCACCCGGGTCGCCACGCTCACACCGGACGCCCCGCTGGTCAGTGACAGGACCTACACCCTGACCCTGAACAGCGCAGTCAAGGACGTGGCCGGCAACCCGCTGGCCACCAAGACCTGGACGTTCGTCACCGGACCCATCCCAGTCGTCACGGCTCGCACCCCGGCGGTCAACGCCACTAGGGTCAGCCGGACGGCGAACATCACCGCAACATTCAGCGAGACTGTCACCGGCCTGCCAAGCGCGGCCGCGGCGAGCGGGAACTTCACCATCAAGCGCACGTCGACCGGAGCCGCGTTCACCTCAGTGGTCAGCTACTCCGGCACCACCAGAGTGGCAACGCTCAACCCGACCGGCACCCTGCTGGCCAACACCCAGTACACCGTCACCCTCAGCAGCGGAATCAAGGACACCGCTGGCAACCCGCTAGTACCCGTCACCTGGAGCTTCACGACAGGCAACTAGCATCCACCGCACCATTCAACGCCGCCCGGCCCTGTGGCCAGGCGGCGTTGCATCCTGATTAGCTCGTGCGCTGTCACACCGAATGAGGAGGCGATCGTGACCAGAACATCCCCCCGGATCAGCGGCCGGCATCCCCGTGTCCAAGGAATCATCGCGCGCCGGTTCCTCGAATTGATTTTCGCAGCACTAGCGATAGGGCTGATGCTGCCTGCAACCCCGGCAGTGGCCCACGCTTCGCTGCTGCATTCAACGCCGACCGACGGCGCGGTGCTACCCCAGGCTCCTGGCGTGGTGGAGCTGGTCTTCGGCGAACCAGTTGCCCTGGCCCCCGATGGCTTTCAGCTCTACGACGACACCGGTGGCCATCGCACCATGCCTGCCGAGCAGTTGGACGCGACTGTGAGTGTCTCCCTACCGTCGGACCTACCAGAAGGCGGCTACACGCTCGGTTGGCGGGTAGTTTCCGATGACTCCCATCCTGTTTCCGGCATGCTCTCATTTACCGTGGGGCTATCCAGGGCTTCAGTGCCCACAATCGTCCAGAACGACACGGCGTCTGTTGACGCCCTGTACGTGGTGCTCAACGCTCTTGGCTATTTGGGCCTGTTCTGTCTTGTGGGCCTGACGGCGTTCGACCTGTTCGTTGTCCGAATCCCAACGGCCGATCGAGGGCTGTCCAAGGTGGCCGCACTAGTTGCCGTGAGCGCCTATCTCGTGCTTGTGCCCCTCACTGCGGCGCATGAGAGAGGTGCCGGCCTCCGCGCGCTGTTCGATCCGGGGGTTGCCGTCACTGGATGGGCGGGGGGAGCCGCGTTGACGTTTGTCCTCGCTTTTTCCGGGGCAGTCCTCATGGTGATTCGTGGACGACTGCCGCGTCAGACGGGATTCTGGGTTGGCACGGTAGGGGCAGTGATTGCGCTCGCCTCGGTCCTGCCCGTGGGCCACACGCGGACCTTCGGGTCCGCGTGGCTCATGATGGGCGCCGACCTGACCCACGCCGCGACGGCTGCGGTCTGGTTGGGTGGACTCTTGGCCCTGATCCTGCACGTTACCCGTGCACGCCGGCGCAACGGAGACCCCGCCGAGACCGCCGCGGCCCTCGGCAGGTTCTCCACCCTGGCCGGTGGCGTCGTCTTTTTGTTGGGCATCACCGGGACGGTCATGGCGGTCGTGATGGTCGGCTCCGTGACAGTCCTCCTGGGCAGTTCCTATGGGCAGTTGCTGCTGGTCAAGCTCGCCATGGTCGCGGCAATAGGCGGGCTGGCGGCGTGGAACCGATTCGGTCTGGTCCCCCGCTTGGCGCGCGAAGGAATCAAGGGCACTGCTTGGAGCCGGCTGGCCTTGGCCATCCGGCTGGAGGCGGTTGGGCTGGTGATCGTCATCGGGCTTACCTCGGTCCTGACACTGCAAAACCCACGCGTGAGCGAGGCTCCCGCTGCAGGTGGCACACCGGTACTCGTCGAGCTTGGCACCGGCCACCTGACCGGCCGGTTCGGCCCGGGAACAGTGGGTACCAACGTCATCACCTTCGAGCTCACAGACGCTGGTGGCACCCCCATTGTTCCGATCAGCATGCCGCAAGTATGTGCGGCGGAGCCCAATCTGAGTCTCGGACCGCTGGCTGCCAAGATCGAACCCGGAGGGAAGCCGGGAAGCTACCGGTCCGAGATGACGCTACCCGTTGCGGGACAATGGAAGATCACCGTAGCCGTCCGGGTCAACGAGCTCGAGCAGCCCGCCGCCGTCGTCGAAGTCGTGGTCGTCGTCGGCTGAGCCTCGCCGGTTCCAACTCGGTCCACGAGGCCGGAAGCCTGGCAGATGAACCCGGCGGGGTGGACATGTCAGCTACCGACCCCGGCAGGTTCATTGAGTGGACCACGGTCCGCTGAATCGGGAGGGTGTCCGGGTGGGATCGGCGGCGCAGGTCGCAGCGGGAATCGCAGGGTGAAGGTGGTGCCCCGGCCGAGCGAACTGGCAACCGAGACGGTGCCGCCACGTGCCTCAGCGACGGCCTTGACGATGGCCAGGCCCAGCCCGCTACCGGCTCGCTCGCCTGCAGTCGCCCCGGTCCGGAAAGTATCGAAAATGGTGTCCAGATCGGCGGCGGGGATGCCTGCCCCGGTGTCTCGAACGACCAGCACTAGCTCGCCGCCCTCAGCGTCCGCCGCCATCGCGATGGTGTCCCCTGGACCAGTGAACTTGACCGCATTCTCAAGCAGGCAGTCCAGTATTGCCTCGAGTCGCTCACTATCGCCCTGAAGGGTGCCGACCGTACTCCGGGCGTTCCAGATCCGGTCGGCAGTGACCGACCATCGGCGCAGGATCTCGGCCAGCAGTTGGTCGACGTCGACAGGTTCGGGGGCCGACGGCTCCACGACCCGGACCAAGGTGAGCAGGTTGGTCGCCAATGCGGACGCCTTGATGAGTTCGGCCACCACCAGTTCGGCGTCCTCTCGCACCGTCGGCTCGGCCGACTGGTCGGCGATGAGTTGCGCGTAGCCCCTCGCGATCGTCAGCCGTGTACGCACCTCGTGCGAACCGAACCGGGCGGCGTTTTCCCGCTGCTCACTACGGTGGCGGTCGGCTTCCTGCAGTGCTCGCAGCCGGGCTTGGGCGGCCCATTGCCGGTTCACGTGCCAGATCAAAATCGATATGATGGTGCCCATCAGGACGATCTCGGTGCACTCTTCCCATTCGATGGTCCCCGCCATCGCGTGGCGGACCAGGGCAACACCGGTCACCATTGTGATCACTGCGACGACAACCAAGGTGGCACGGCGGGGCCACGGGCAGATTCCGTAGACCAGCGCGAAACTGGCCCATACGAGGTGAAAAGGGATGGTCTCCCTGCCAGGCAGCGAGAACGTCAGGTAGCAGTTCACCGCCGCGAAAACTGCCCAGGTAGCGGCGAGAACTATCTTAAATCGCGATCCGATATCCGACATTTCGCACCGTTTCGATTTTATCGTTCGACAGTTTGGATCGCAGCCGACGCACACAGACGTCGACGATGTTCGTGCCGGTGTCGAATGTCGTCCCCCAGACGCGCTCGAGCAGCTCGGCCCGGGTACACGGCTCGGGCGCCCGCTGGAGGAGAAAAGCCAGGAGCGCGAACTCACGCTGCGTCAACGAGATACGGCGCCCGTCCACCACGAGTTCGCGTTGTTGAACATCGACCTCGACACCGGCCCTGCGGAGGTAGCGGGGCACAGACACGGTCGGTGCTGGCGCCCGGAGGCGGGCGTTGATCCGGGCCAAGAGCTCGGCGTTGGCGAACGGTTTGGCCAGGAAATCCACCGCACCGCCCTCCAAAACACCCACCCTAGTCGCCACCTGCGTCATCGATGACAGCACCAGGACCCGACTCGAGGGGCGGAAGCGCATCAGTTCGACCAGGACGTCCTCGCCACGTCCGTCCGGCAGCACGAGATCCAGGACGATCAGGTCCGGGTCGACAGCGCGTATCAGGGTCAACCCGCCAGCCACCGAGCCGGCCACCGTGACCGTATGGCCAGCACCACCTAGGATCCGCTCGAGGAGCCGGGCAAGGATGGGTTCGTCCTCGATGACCGCGATGCGGCTCACATCGGTGTCCGTTCCTTGGTAAAGTCCTGCGTACCAGTGGACTCCGTCGCAGAATCTGAATCCAAAGCCTTGGATGAGGACCTCGCAAAGACTTTGGCTGGCCGGAATACTCTCCCGCGCGCCTTCAAGGCCGCCGCCGCTTCCGGGAGGATGGATGACGACGCAATATGGTCCTTCATGCGACGACCCCAATTCATTAGCGAATAGTCTTCACAACCACGCGGCTCTGCCGATCACGTGAGTGTCCAGATGCGCTCATCGTAAGCTGCGGCACCACTGCTGTCAACGCCTCAGGTTCGCGGAGGCACTCCTATGAGACAACAAGGGCTTGTAACAAAGCCACGGAGTGTGTGGCTTTGAATTCACGTCAAACCAAACGGTCCCTTAACATCCTGCCCTGACGTGTTCATTGCATTCGCGGTTTGGCTCACGAAAATGGTCCAAATTCTGACCCACCGGAATTGCAACACCGAAACAAACCGTCACCTGAGTTCTTGATATTCATGCTCATCTCCTCCACCAAAAATGCACCAAACGGCACGTTTCGCGACCTACATCGGCAGTCCGTTCAGCCGGACCGAATCCGCGCCCAAAACAACGAAGTGCGTTGAAGTACGACGGCCCTCCATTCACAACCAGTGACATGCCGTGCACCATGCTGATGAACCTGCAAGCGGTCATCAGTCAGCAGCTCCGGTGCTGTGCTGCAGGGCTTCGTCACGTTTTACTCACGTTTTTCAACGAAAAACCGTGGCAATCCTTGGCATGTCAAAGGGGTCTCGTTGTCCCGGACTCCCCCGGAAACTAGTGGTTTTTGATCGTCAACGGAGACTGCTGACATGAGAGCCCTGAGTTTCTCTTGGCCGCCGGTTCGAGTCCGGCCCGGGGCACAAAAGGACCTCTGACCTGCGGTTATACCCTGCAGGTCGGAGGTGTTTGAGGCCAACTCCCCTTTAACTCCCCCAATTCGTCAAAATCTTCCGCGAGTTTCGCTCCCCTTTTTCAGCAGGACTGACTCCCCCTTTTCGACCTTGACCACTTTTTTCTGACCTGTTGGGCATCTTCATTCTGGTGACTCGCTGGCTGACTTAGTATTTGGCAAGGATGCCAGCCGCTGTCCGCATCCCAAGGGCTTCGTGAGTCATGGACGAGAGTTACGCAGCAACGGAACTCAGGCATAAGTTCCCCGTCAGGTGCTCAACGATCGCCAGTAGCCCAGGACCGACCCTGACAAGAAAAGATCCCTAGTGTTAGTATCTGCGTATGAATGCAGATAAGAAGGCTTGTTCGTTGGATGTAGACAGTCAATACGTGGAACTGGCGGTGGAGGTCTTCTCCATGCTGGCCGATGCCACACGTGTCCGGATCATTCTTGCCCTGCGCGAGGGCGAAATGGCGGTTGGTGCGCTGGCTGATGTGGTGGGTAAATCACCGGCGGCGGTCTCACAGCACTTGGCCAAGATGCGGCTTGCACGTATGGTTTCCACCCGTCAGGACGGCACGAAGGTCATGTATCGGTTGGAGAACGAACACGCCCGACAACTCGTGATCGATGCAATCCACCAGGCCGAACACGCACTCGGCGGGATGCCCGCGCACCACCAGGCTGAACGGGCCACGACATGAAACTCATCAACCAGTCCGGTCACCATCCTGATAGTGACAAGGAAAAGCATGGGCATCCCCACGAACCACACGCCCATGACCATGGCCATGGCCATGACGGACACTCTCACAAGAACCACTCGGGTTTCAAGGGTTGGTTGTTTGAACTATTCGTCCCACACACCCACGACTCTTCCGATTCAATCGACGATGCCTTGGAGGCGAGCAAGGAAGGCGTCCGGGCGCTGAAGATCAGCATGGTGATCCTGCTGGCAACCACGGCGCTGCAGGTCATCGTGGTGGCGATCAGCGGTTCGGTGGCGTTGCTGGCAGATACCATCCATAACTTCTCCGATGCGTTGACGGCCGTGCCGCTGTGGATTGCTTTTATCCTGGGCCGCAGGGTGGCCACGAAACGCTATACCTACGGCTATGGGCGCGCCGAGGATCTGGCCGGCTTGTTCATAGTTTTGGTCATTGCACTGTCTGCGGTCCTGGCCGCATGGCAGTCCACCGTGCGGCTATTCAACCCACAGCCGCTAGAGAATCTATGGTGGGTGCTTGCTGCTGGCGTGATCGGCTTCGCTGGCAATGAGATCGTGGCGGTGTACCGCATCCGGGTCGGGCAGAAGATCGGTTCGGCCGCACTCGTCGCAGACGGCGTGCACGCCCGCACTGACGGATTCACGTCCCTTGCCGTAGTGTTCGGTGCCGTGGGCGTGATGCTCGGTTTCCCACTGGCGGACCCGATCATTGGTCTTCTCATTTCAGCGGCAATCATTGTGCTGCTCTTGGGGACGGTGAAGAGCATTGGTCGTCGGCTCATGGACGGCATCGAACCTGACCTCGTAGCCAGCGCGCAAACCGCCCTGGCTGGCACGCCCGGTATTCTCTCCGTGCAACGGCTGCAATTGCGCTGGGTCGGGCACCGACTGCAGGGCGCAGCAACCGTTGTCGTTGCCGATAACACTCTGTCAGCGGTCGAAGAGACCATCCGGGATGCTGAGCATCGGCTCGGGCATGCGCTCCCGAAACTCGATGACGTGGTGATCAAGGCCATCACGACCCCTGTGGGTGAAAACAAAGCCACCCTTGATTTGTCCTTGCACGACGCGCATCAATGAAACAGTCACTCCGATGACATCGTTGATGTCAGGTCAGCGCCTCTCAGTGAGAATCCCCGGTCTTGGCAGCTTCACCGTGACCAGGGACGCGGTGGAAGATGATCGAGGTGTTCGGCGGACTGCTGCATTGCTATCAAGGCCGAGGAGGCTGTCGCATGCAGGGCCTGTACTTCTCACGGACGGAACCCAAGAAACCCCTCCGTTGCGCGCTCACTGACCCGGGATGGCCAGACAGTGATTCCCTTGATGTGTGGAACCAGCCGAACCATAGAGGGATCATGATTAGTGTCAGCCACGACCTGGCGCCCAAAATCGACGGCGCAGTCCTGGACTTTGGCGCCTACAACAGGATGCAACGCTTCGTGTGGCTGTACATGCCGGCCGTCAAGGGCCCCCCCTGCACGTGTTTGCGTTCCATCGGGCCAGCCACCGGGAAGCACTCAATCTGCCTCAACGATCAGGGGATCGGCCTCAGCGACCTCTAGGTTGATGGATTTTCCTGCAGTCCCCTTGTCCCCCAACGACGAACACCGTTGCCATTGACGCCTGAATCACAGCTACGATCCCTTGACGCGCATACCCCTAGGGGGTATGTTTGGGGTGTTGTCAGTGAAGTAGTTTGTCGCCGCCGTTGATCTTTCCGGTCGCCACTGCCGTTCAACCCACAACGCACAATTCATCCTCTTTCTAAGGACTCACCCGATATGTGCGGAACCAATAACCGTGAAGACCTCAACCTGACGCCCACCCAGGAGAGTTCCTGCGCGTGCTGCTCCACCCCGACAACATCCGCCCAGCCAGCCGATGCATCAGGGACGGTTTTTGAGCTGGAAGGGTTGACCTGTGGGCATTGCGTCCAGACCGTGGAGAAGTCCGTCCGCGCCGTAGCCGGCGTAGATTCAGTGGCCGTTACTCTGGTATCCGGGTCCATCTCAACCCTGACAGTCGCCGGTCCGGCAAGCCCAGAAACGGTACGTGCTGCCGTTGTCTCTGCAGGCTACACGGTCGTCTGAAGTTGGTTGACGACCACCATTCCAAGCCATCAGGGAGAGCCATGGAAACGCCCGAGAACAAGCACAATCACGAACGCCACACGATGACGCAGACGCAGGCGCCCAGTATGGATCACTCGGCCATGGGACACGGCGGCATGGACCATGATGACCATGCCGTTCATGCTGCGGGTCAGCATGCCGGGCACAGCACCGCCATGTTCAAGAACAGGTTCTGGCTGACTCTGGTCCTCTCGATCCCCGTTGTGTTCTTCAGCCCGATGGTTGGGCACCTGCTCGGATATACCCCGCCACAGTTTGTGGGTTCAACCTGGGTTGCGCCTCTGCTGGGAACCTTTATCTTCTTCTACGGCGGCCAGCCGTTCCTCAAGGGTGGATGGCAGGAAATCAAGGCCCGGCAACCGGGCATGATGCTGTTGATCTCCATGGCCATCACTGTGGCCTTTGTCGCCTCTTGGGTGACCAGTTTGGGTATCGGCGGCTTCGATCTGGATTTCTGGTGGGAGCTGGCCTTACTGGTCGCCATCATGCTGCTGGGACACTGGATCGAGATGCGGGCCCTCGGCTCAGCCCGCGGCGCACTCGATGCACTGGCCGCATTGCTGCCCGATGAAGCGGAGCGGGTCAT
>NZ_PJIN01000049.1 GCF_002929705.1 Arthrobacter sp. N199823 | reverse complement strand
GCAACGGTGGACCGTGCCACCTGGGGCCTGCCCCCGATCTTCACCCTCGTCTCGCAGCTCGGCAACGTGCCCCTGCCGGACCTCGAGCGCACCCTCAACCTCGGAGTGGGAATGGTGGCGATCGTCGGAGCAGCGGGTGCCGACACCGCGCTGGCCCAGCTGAATGCCGCTGGTGTCCCCTCGTGGGTAATGGGCACGGTGCAGGCCGCGGGTACCGGAAGCACGGACGGACCGGACTACGTGCAGGGCGCCAAGGGCGTCGACGGCGGATCAGTGCGGCTGGTCGGCGCCTACGCCTGACGAATCTTCCACTCCCGCTCGACTCGGAGTGGGCACGTTCGAACATCCCCACTCGTCGAGGTGCCGGAATGGGATGGAAGCCGCAACCTCACGAACTCGTGCGACATCGCTGGTCAGTCCCGGACCGTCGGGGCCTACCGGCCTGCTTGCGGGTCACGATGACGTCGAACGACGTGGTGCGGGTGTTGCCCACTCTGTCCGTCGCCGTGCACGTCACCGTGGTGGTGCCGACCGGGAAACGCGTGCCCGGGGCAGGCGTGCAGGTCAACTGCACGGGGCCGTCGAGCGTGTCGATGGCGGACGGCAGGGAGTAGTTCACCTTGACCCCGCTGGCACCGTTCGACACCGCCCGGATGTCCGACTGGTCGGCGATCCGCGGCGGCAGCACGTCCGCCGGACGGGCAGGCAGGCGGCTCGGGTCGACGATCCCCCAGTAGGCCGGGGTGACCTGCAGCTCATCGT
>NZ_PJIN01000048.1 GCF_002929705.1 Arthrobacter sp. N199823 | reverse complement strand
CACCAATGGGCATTTCTGCTGGCCATCAGTGGGCACTTTCGTGGCCGCCTATGGGCAGTTTTTCATGGCCGCTAACACGCCTAGGCGCTGATACCAGCGCATAGTGCCACAGGGATGTTCCTGGGCGAGCGTGGAGTGCCTCTAGGCCAGTATCACCAGCAATGACTGGTCAGGGAACGTGCCCGCCTCGTCGCCCCCGACCAGCATGTCTGACGGCAAAAAGAAACACCCCGGTCCGAAGACCGAGGTGTAACTATTTTTTCCTCACATCAAGTGAGAACGATGTCCCGCTACATCAGTCAACGATGTCGCGACACATCACAATGTGCCCAAGGTGATGTGTGATCTCAGGACATAGTTCCCAGGTGACACTTCCCCGATGTCTCGGGACATAGTTCCCAGCATTTTCGATCTGCTATCACGCCCAATCGCCCCGCCTAGGCGCTGATACCAGCGCATAGTGCCACAGGGATGTTCCTGGGCGAGCGTGGAGTGCCTCTAGGCCAGTATCACCAGCAATGACTGGTCAGGGAACGTGCCCGCCTCGTCGCCCCCGACCAGCATGTCTGACGGCAAAAAGAAACACCCCGGTCCGAAGACCGAGGTGTAACTATTTTTTCCTCACATCAAGTGAGAACGATGTCCCGAGACATAGTGGGAACTATGACCCGAGACATCACACAATGTGCCCAAGGTGGTGTCTGGTTTCAATACATCGTTGACAGCTGTGTCGGGACATCCTTGACTCTGGTGGCGGCCCCGGTGTTAGTAGGG
>NZ_PJIN01000047.1 GCF_002929705.1 Arthrobacter sp. N199823 | reverse complement strand
TAGTTTCCGCTTCGCGAATGCTTCCTTCACCCGGACCGGGATACTCGCAGGAAACATCTTCTCTCGCGCTCTGCGAGCCTTACCGAGAAACGAAAACGCTGTGGTTCCCGGTGCGAGAAATAACAACCGCTCTTCCAACACCGCCTCGTCTTGGGCTGTGGAACTCCCCATGGACCCTAGAGTCGCGATCTCGTCATTGATGGTTACTGCATGACGCCAGGAAAGCTCCCCCGCCTCCAGCCCCGCCAACACCACGGGACGTTCACGCAGCAGCACCACACTGTGCTCCAGCAATGACGCCGCGCTCGGCTCAGGAATGCCCAACGCAAACGCGACCTCCGTGACCAATCCTGCCGAGGATACTCCACGCTGAAACGCATCCAACGCCACCACAGATGCCTCAACCGCAGCGGCCCCAGCAACCCTGGCCACTAACCGTGCTTTACGCCCCGCCACGGCATCCTCGAGGCGCTTCACCTCTGCTAGCGCCGCCAACCCAGCATCACGAACACCCCGAGCAACCGACAACACCGACCGTGGCTCCGGTTCCGGAATAGATCCGCTATCTGGCTCCAGGTCCGCTTCCGGGAGCGGGTACAACAGCAATGGCGGCAACCCCACCAACTCAGCATTGTCAGAGCCAAAGGGTTCAATAGAAGGAAGAGTAATCCCAGCAAGCAATGAAGCCACATCCGCTGTAGCCTCACCGCCCCGGTCCCCGGGGAACACCTCCCGAATACTCATACAACAAGCCTAAACATACCGATACTTAACCGCAATACTTACTAG
>NZ_PJIN01000046.1 GCF_002929705.1 Arthrobacter sp. N199823 | reverse complement strand
GTTCTTGGTGCGTTTGGTTAAGAGGAAAGAGCAGGAGATTTTTCTAGGCAGAAAGAAGAAGAAAATGTTGGCGATATTTAACAAGGGATTGGTGGAACCGCCGCAGGAGCTGAACAGCCCAGCTTCAGTGAAGGTATCTGTGAAGCCCAAGGTTCCAGAAGAGACTCTCAAGGATTTTCAGTCATGCCATTCCACTAATGCTTTCTTAATTAGTCTTGGAGATGCAGCATTGCTTTCTTATATTCCTCCATGCCCACCCTACTCCACCCAACACAGGTTTTTCTGTGGTTTGGATGACATATACTGCATATTCTTGGGGACATTGAACAACCTATGCAGCCTCATCAGGCAATATGGACTGTCTAAGGGCACTAATGAGGCAATGCTTGTGATTGAAGCATACCGAACCCTCCGCGACAGGGGTCCCTATCCAGCTGATCAGGTCCTTAAAGACATGGATGGCAGCTTTGGATTTGTGCTCTTTGATAGCAAGGCTGGAACTGTTTTTGCTGCATTGGGTGCGGATGAGGGGGTGAAGATGTATTGGGGTATTGGAGGTGATGGGTGGCTGGTGATTTCTGACAATTTGGAGGTCATAAAAGCAAGCTGTGCTAAATCATTTGCCCCCTTCCCAACAGGGTGTATGTTCCACAGTGAGGGAGGGTTGAGGAGCTTTGAACATCCGATGAACAAGATGAAGGCAATGCCCAGGATTGACAGTGAAGGGGTAATGTGTGGTGCCAACTTCAAAGTTGATGACTATTCCAGGATTCACAGCATGCCCCGTGTGGGAAGTGAAGCCAAC
>NZ_PJIN01000006.1 GCF_002929705.1 Arthrobacter sp. N199823 | reverse complement strand
GCTAAGACCCACAGCGCCGATGGTACTGCATTCGTGAGGATGTGGGAGAGTAGGACACCGCCGGACAACACGTAAAAGAAGGGTAGAGGCCCCACACCAAACACGGTGTGGGGCCTCCCCGCATTTAACAACCCACACCACACACGGCCACCCCACCCAGGGTGGCCACAACTCTTTAAAACACATACCGCCAGCGCCCAACCAGACGGACGGCACCGGCATCGCCGGCACCGCCCACGTCTGCGCTAGCGGAGGATGATGTCGGTGGCGGTTGCTGGGGACTGACCCGTGGAGACAAAGCCGGAGACGTTGGCCTGTGGGTGCTTGATGATGTCCGTGACCGATCCTAGGTGCCTTGACAGGTCAACCTTGTCCTCAGGGGCAGCTAGCAGGAGCTGGAAGCCGAACTCCTGCAGCGCATTGATACCGGCTCCGGCGTACTCGGAGTTGGCCTGGATGAAGGCCTCATCGATCATGACGGTCCCGTAGGTGCTGTATCCCTGAACATCGATCCCCAGCTGGTAGGCCAAAGCTGCACCCATAATGAAGGACGTGAAGCGCTGACCCTCACCGCCGGAGAGAGTCCCGGGCTCGAGTCCCGTCTCAACCTCCCCGTTGGGCCGGTGTTCGTTGCAGCTGATGGTGACATGCTGACGCACGTCCAGAACGGTGTCGGACCAATGGGCCAACGCAGGGTCTGCCAAGGCATTGACCAGGCGCTCAAGTTGCTGATAACTGGAAGCCATGGTTTCCTCGGTGGCCTGAGTGTAAGCGTTGCCCAGGGCCTCCTTGAGTTCTTGGCGGAATACCCGGGCCTCGTCAGGAATGCTGGTCTTGACTTCCAACCGCAGTCTGCTTCCCTTCTCGAAGGGAACATCCTCCAGGATCTGGTTCAGCGGAAGGATGCGCTCCTCAATGGACCGGCGCTCCTCCTCGAGTAGCTGTAAGAGGTCAGAAAAGCGTTCATAGGAGCGGTTGTTGAAGTATTCCTTGAACTCGTCCTGGCGCTGCGGCAGTCCGTCGGACACGATGCGCGCATATAGCTCTTCGTAGTGAGGTGCGGCCTCGGCGCCCGTGCCATGGCTGGCGCTCATGGAGGGGCCAAACTGGCGGGCAAAGGCCTTAAAGATGTCGCTCAGTGCGCCTTCCGCGCGGAACTGGCGCTCCTTGATGGTGGCGATGCGCTCACCCAGGTCTACAGCGACATGGCTCAACAGCACCTCCAGCTCGTCCAAGGTGGCAGGGTCGCCATCGCTCAGATAGGGGGCAAAGGCCTCTTGGGCCCAGTCCTCGGCGGCGCTTCCTGGGGCGCCTCCCGCCAGAACACCCTGGGCGGACGCCAGCTCCTTCTCGATACTTGAGAGGTCATGGTGCAGTACCGCCACACGGCCCACCGCAGCCTCGAGTTCGGTTTGGGCGGCGGTAAGGGAATCCCTCAGCTGCGCCAAAGTGGTGCTGCCTGCAATGGTCTGCTCTAAAGTTGCCGTCAACCCCGCCAGAGATGCAGCAAGAGCAGCCGAATCCAGCTGCTCGAAGCTTCTGTCATCTTCGGCAATTCGCTTCAGGGTGGCCAACCTGCGTGCGGAGGCGTCCTTGGCCAAGCTGCTCTGCGTGGCCGACGCTTCAGCGGCTGCCTGCTCGGCAGCGAGGTGCCGCGCTTGCTCTTCCAGTTCAGCAATCTTGGCCACATTGTTGAAACCGAGCAAGTAATCGGAGGGATTGATGGTGCGGGTGTCGCGCTCAAACAGAGAGGAGCTGAGCTTGAGTGTCCCTGCCCTAGAAACCGCCTTCACCTGATCATGCAGCGCTGCATCGTCGTCCACACAGGTGAGGGCAAAGTCGCTGGCGATCTTCTCACGAAGCCAGGATCCGGCGTCGGAGGCGTGAAAATCAAGTTTCGTGACAAGATGCGTTCGTCCTGCCTTGGCCGGCTTCGCGGGAACGCCCAGGTTGATCCAGCGCAGCTTGCCATGTCCGTCAAGGGCGTTGATGGCGGCAGTTACGCTGTCAATATCGGTGCCGCGGACCAACAACGTGGTAGCCAGCGATCGGAGCACCTTCTCGGCTGCCGGCCGCCAAGCGCTGTGCTCGCTGCCAATATCCACCAGCTCGCCAGCAAACGGCATGTCTGCAATGCCCAAGCCGGTTGCGGCGCAAATGGCGCGGCGGGCGGCAGCACTGCGCGAGTCAATGTTGGAACCGCGGCGTTGGTATGCAGCAATTTCAGCCCGTAGTGCAGCCTCTTGCGTCTTGACGTTTACGCTGGTCGCCACAGCCTGGTACTCAAGGGCGCGTGCTGAGGCGGTCTCCTGCTGTTGAAGGTCGACGCCGGCCGCGGCAGCCGCGCGGGCGCCGGCAAGGCCCTGCACACTCCAGTCATAGACGAGTCCGGCACCGTCGAGATCATCCCGCACGGCAGCTTCAATGCGCGTCCGCTCTGCTAGTTCGCGCTTGCCAGCCCGAATGTCCTTTTCCAAGCCGTCAATAGCTTGACCGCCATGGCTGGCATGCTGGCTGGCCAGCATGGCCACGGAATCGCTCAAGGAATCCTTGGCGTGCGTGGCGGAGGCGATCTCTACCTGCTTCAGCGCCTGCGCTTCCGTCAGCGCAACCGCCCGAGCAGCCAGCAACTCGCCTTGGAACTGCTGACGCAGCAATGGCAACTGAATATTTTTTAGCTCAACTGTGCGGCTGTGCTGTTGGCCTAGCTCACGCAGTTTTTGGTGCAGTTCCGGTACGGGAGCCAGTGCGTCGCGCTGGCCGCGGGCGTCCTCGAGCTGCCGGTAGATTCCGCTCAGGTGGCTGAAGTCCTCAACGGCAGCAGCCGCCGCGCCTAGGGTGGCCGGCTTGTCCAGCACCTCGTAGCGGAAGAACCGATTCACACCCTTGTCCAAGCCCTTGCCGTTTTGCAGGGTACGTAGCAGGCTGAAGGCTTTGTCATTGTGGATGCCCAGCTTGCGCCGGAAGCGCTCTGCAAAGGTCTTATGGACATCGAAGGCCTCGGCTCCTGGCAGCGCGGCGTGCAGGGACGACGGCGAGAAGCGCCGGCTGCCGTGATTCTCCAGCGCCTCGGTGTCCAAGGGCTTGTTGTGAATCAGATAGTGCTTACCCACCTGACCCTCAAGTCCGTTCGCAGGCAGATCAAAGAGCGCCGCAATGGTGACGTGGCGGCCCAAACCGTCTTCAAACACCAAGGCTGTGGCACTCCAGGTGGCGCTGGGACGTTGGTACTCAACGCTATCGGCCGTCTTGATCTTGCGCCCGCGCATGTAGCTGAACGTGGTGCGGCGATCCTTACGGTTGGAGGCGTCGTGAGCAGACTCATTCAGCCGCGGAGCCGCATAAAAGATGTGCTGGATGCCATCAAAGAGTGTTGATTTTCCCACCCCTGGATGGCCAGTGAGCAAGGTGCCGGCGCGGTCCACATACATACTGTGGCGTCCATGGAAGGTGCCCCAGTTGATGATTTGGATCTGGCTTAGTCGGAACTGCCCGGGGTTGAGTTCTTCGCCGATGGGCAGGGTGGTTGCAATGCTCACTTAGAAGATCTCCTGCAGAGGTTGGTTCGTATCATCGGGCTGGTCGGGGTCCAGCTCAAACGGTTCGTTCTGGGTGCCCGCATCCAGGGCGGCCAAGTAGGCCGGAATCTGTTCAATGGAATCGAACGGCAGCGCCAGGGCAAGGGCGTTGCTGACCCGGTATTCGTGGGGGAGCTCGGTAGGCAGGATGAGTTTGAGGTTCAACAGCCTGGCCAGCGCAGCGTCGGTCTGCTCGTCCATGCGCTTATCATCAACGGCGCCGGGCTGGCGATGCTCGGCCAGAATCTCACGCGCACCATCGCGGGAAATGCTCACATCTGTTCCCGAACCGGCATGCCTGTCCAGTAAGACCCGCAGGCGCAGCGCCAGCAGCGTCTCCTCACGGCGCAGCGGCTTCCTGGCGACGATGGGCTGCGTGTGAACGGCATCCATCTCGGCGGGAGTGAGCAGTGCGATCTTACGCTCAGTATCAATGCTCAACAGCAAGAAGATCTCGCTTAGGTACTGCTGCAGCGAGACCGCGTGCGTGAGGATGGTTGTCCACAGCGCCGGATCGGCGGTCCCGTCAATGTACGGTCCGCGCAGCAGCCGCACCAGCGCCTGACGCATGTCCAGCGGGAAAGAGCCGGTGTCGCCTGGAAAGAGTGTGCGCTCGGTGCTCATGGTGCTTTAGTCCTTCGTGAAGGTGAACAGGGGGACGGTTGCAGTGCGCGTAGTCCCGTCAATCTGTGTGAATGTCAGTGTCTCGGTGTGGTCCGGGTCGATGCTGTTGCTGGAACCGCGCGCGGCCAGGATCAGCCCGCGAATGGTGTTGATGTGCTGAAGCTCCGCTGGCAGGGACGTGTAGACATCGGCCAAGGTGGCAGTACCGTTACGTGTTTCCCTGACATGTTCGACGGCGGCGCGCAGCTTGGGCATATCCGGCGCCGGTGTGGAGGGAGTGCGGTGGATATCGGCATCACTCAAGGCCGGCGGGGCGGCCAGCTTGGGTGGCGGCACGTGGTCCTCTGGGTTGAAGATTCCCAGCCCGGCCAAGGTTTCAAAGTTGGGGGAGTACAGCAGCGGCGCCACCACACCAGTCCGGGATCCCAGCGGCGCCGTGGCCACCGCCAGTTCTGCGGCATGGATGGCTTTACGCAGCAGCACTGATTCTTGGAACTCGGCGGACTGGACATACGCGTGCAGGCTCTCGGACAGGCGTCCGTAGATGGCATGGACTTCGCCAGCCTGCCGGCGCATCTCCCGAACCAGCGAGGCCAGGTTGTTGCGCTCCTCGGCAGTAAGCGCATCCGTGAAGTCCCGTTCCAGCACCTCATTGACGGATTGCCGGAACCGGGCCTGTTGCACCGGGTCATTGAGGAATTCGGTGAAGCCGCGGAACGTTTCACCTTCGGCGGTCCCGCGCAGGGCCTTATCGCCGGCCAGCACCTGACCCACGGCAACTCCCTTGGATAGGGAGGACTCCATGATTTCGGTGCGGATCGAGTGCAACATGACCTCGACGCCGTCGCGCATTCGCTTGAAATCCGCCGGCAGACTGGCTGCAAGGTCCAAGACGCTGCGCGTTGCGGCGACGGCGGAATCGTTGGACAACACTGCAGGGTTGGCGCCGTTGCGCAGCGCCGTGATCTCACGTTGACGATCCAGGATCTCCGCTTCGAGGGCGGAAATGCGCGACTCCGGATTGGGGTCGCTTTGCAATGACAGCGTCTCAATGCTGTTCAATAAGGTGCTCAGACGCGAGCTGTTTAAGTTGGTGTGACGCCCGCCTAAGGTGTCGATGAAGGCCAGCACGCGCGCCGTGGCCGCCGTGGGTTCGTAGTGGAACTTGCCATCCACCATGGGCCGGGCCAAGAATTGGCTGCGGACCCAGGAATCAGCGTAGTGGGAGGCCTGCCACGCCTCATTGAGGCTGAGGTTTTCCTCGCGCAGTTCCTTCATGAAATCCGCCAGATCGGCGTGGAACTCCTCAAGGGGCACGCGTTGCGTGGAGGCGGTGAACTCCGCTCGCAGGAATGCAAGAGTCCAGGGGGCGCCCTGAAGTAACTTCCAGGCCGGGCTCAACCGCAGCTGTTTTTGCGCATGCCACTGTGCAACGGCGTTGTCAGTGGAGCGCATAGCAGGGCCTTTCGGCAAAGGAGTCGGGATTACTCCCATTTTAAGGCATAGCGGGAGTGATGGTGGCGGCTGCGCTCCCGTGAGTTTGCCCTCCTGCGGCATCCATCCGTGAGAAAAGGTCGCTTTGATCCGCCAAAGCGACCTTTTCTCACGGATCGATGCGGGATCGACGCCGTGGAACCGGGGAGGGGCGGCGGCACCACAGCGTGTGGTGAGAGTTACGCGCACGAGGGGAGTGCCCGGCGTCGTACTTACGGTAGGATAGATAAGTCTGTGCTGGCAACGGGACCACTCGTTGAGTGACCGCGCCGCACAGGTAATGCAAATGAACCTCCTGTTACGGAAATGCCGTAACCGCCTAGACCAAAGGAGGTGGGTTCACATATGCGTCCTTACGAACTGATGGTAATCATCGACCCCGATGTTGATGAGCGTACCGTTGAGCCGTCGCTTCAGAAGTTCCTGAATGTCATCACCAACGATGGTGGAACCATCGAAAAGGTTGACATCTGGGGCCGTCGTCGCCTGGCTTATGACATCCAGAAGAAGTCTGAAGGTATCTACGCAGTGGTGAACTTCACCGCTGAGCCTGCTACCGCTCAGGAACTTGATCGCTTGCTTGGTATCAATGAGACCATCCTGCGCACCAAGATCACCCGTCCGGAAGAGCAGAAGGTTGTTGCCGAGTAATTTCGGTAATTTCTTTATAGCTTTTTCTTTGTAGGAAAACACCAAGCAGGAAGCAGGAGCAGATGGCAGGCGAAACCACTATCACGGTCATTGGTAATCTCACCAGTGATCCAGAACTTCGGTTTACCCCGAGCGGTTCAGCAGTAGCGAACTTCACCATTGCGTCGACTCCGCGGACCTTTGACCGCCAGTCAAACGAGTGGAAGGACGGCGAAACGCTGTTCCTCCGCGCGTCGATCTGGCGTGAAGCGGCCGAAAACGTTGCCGAATCCCTGACAAAGGGCATGCGTGTACTCGTTCAAGGCCGGCTGAAGTCGCGGACCTACGACACCAAAGAAGGCGAAAAGCGCACCGTCATGGAGCTTGAGGTCGACGAGATCGGCCCCTCGCTTCGTTACGCCAACGCCAAAGTTAACCGCACCCAGCGCTCCGGCACTCAGGGTGGGGGCAACTTCGGTGGCGGCCAAGGCGGTAACGCTGGCGGCCAGGGCGGAAACTTCGGCGGCGGCAACGCTGGCGGAGGACAAGGCGGCTTCGGCGGCGGCACTCAGGGTGGCGGAAACGCTCCTTGGGGCGGCGGTCAACAGCAGCAGCCACAATCCGCACCGGCGGCTGATCCCTGGGCTACGCCCGGTGGAACAACCGGCGGCTGGGGCGCGGGCCCGGATAGCTCCGAGCCTCCCTTCTAAAGCGCGCTGCACGCCCATTCGTTCCGGCCTCGCCGGCACGCAAAGGGAACCTCGCGCACCACGCAATAAAATTATTTGTGCGGCAACCGCCGTACGCACACCATCCCGCGGATTAATATCCACGGGCTCCACGAATACTAAGGAGCTCCACGATGGCTAAGGCTGAACTCCGTAAGCCCAAACCAAAGTCCAATCCCTTGAAGGCCGCTGACGTTACAGTCATCGACTACAAGGACGTAGCATTGCTGCGCAAGTTCATCTCTGATCGCGGAAAGATCCGTGCGCGCCGCGTCACGGGCGTCACCGTTCAGGAGCAGCGCAAGATCGCACAGGCAATCAAGAACGCCCGCGAAGTTGCACTGCTGCCCTACTCCGGCGCTGGCCGCGGTTAAGGGAGATAACTAAACATGTCAAAGCTCATTCTGACCCACGAAGTAAGCGGCCTCGGTGCCGCTGGCGACATCGTTGAGGTGAAGAACGGTTACGCACGTAACTTCCTTCTGCCCCGCGGCTTCGCACTGACCTGGTCCAAGGGTGGTGAGAAGCAGGTTGAAGCCATCAAGGCTGCACGTGCTGCTCACGCACACGCAAACGTTGAAGCTGCACAGGCGCAGGCAACTGCCCTCCAGGCCAACGCTGTTGTACTCAAGGTTAAGGCAGGCGCCTCAGGCCGCCTGTTCGGTACCGTCAAGGCTTCCGACGTTGCAAAGGCTGTTGCCGATGCAGGTCTCGGAACCATTGACAAGCGCAAGGTTGAACTGCCCGCCCACATCAAGTTGGTTGGCAAGCACACTGCGACTCTTCGTTTGCACGAAGATGTTTCAGCGACGATCACCCTGAACGTTGTAGCGAACTAGTCTCGCTGCACTGCTTTCAAAAAGCCCGGTCCCCTTTGTGGGGCCGGGCTTTTTGGTTTCGTTTTTTGTTCTGCGGCCCGTTGTTATGGGATCGCCGGGGCTAGTGGCGGCTACGTGCGTTGGGACTGCAAGGATTGAATATCTGTGGTGGTGGAGTGGGCATACGTCAGAGCAATGAGCTCACGGAGCACGGCCAGATCCACGTCCGCCAACTTGGTGATGTACACGCAGGCGACGCTTGCTTTGAACTTGCCCAGTTTCTCCAGTAAAGGTTCGGCTCTTGGTGGATAGCCGAGCCCATAGACCACCAAGTTGGCCTTTCTGGGTGAAAAGGCGACGGCGGGTGCGTCACCTTCCCTGCCCGAAGCGTACGTGTAGTGATACTCGCCGAAGCCAATGATGCTGGGCCCCCACATATACGGTGGTTGGCCCGTGACTTCCTGCATGAGTGTCATGAGCGTGAGTGCATCCGCCCGGCGCCCGGCGGTGGTATCGACCGTCTGGATGAACGTCACGGGGTCCGCTCCGGTGCGGATTGTCTTGTTGGCTGACTTTGCTGCGGTGGGTTTCGTTTCCATGGGAGCGTTCTCCTGTCCTTGCTCTCAGCATAGTGCTGGCGAATTCTTTTCAGACCTGCATTCCGCTGGGCATCGTGGGGTCTTTCTGCGTATGCGGCGTGAGGAGCTTCAGCTATGGATGTAGAGCGATTAAATGTCTTGGCGGGGACCACATCACCACTGCTAGCGTGGCAACTGGCTTTATCGGTGGATGATCCTCGGCATGGGGTGTTGGTTTATTGCCATCACCGCATTGGGTCATCGTCGATCTGGGGGTTCGCCTGCGGGCTTCATTCCTCTGACGGGCGTTTGCTCCTTTGCCGAAAAATGGATTGCCTGCGGAGAATTGGTAACCAGTGAACTGAACGGTGGTGCCTCCCCGACGGCAAGCGCGCCGCCAGCCGAGCCTAGGGCAACTAAGAGTGCTCATGGGCCGGTAGTGGTCCCCACTGCTGGCAACGCCGCAACTGCTCCGCGAACTGGTCCAAAAACTGCTCCGCGCCAGGGCGAGCTGCCTGACACTGGTGCTAGTGGAGCGGGCATGACGATGTTGCTGGGTCTCTTGACCCTGGCCATCGGTGGCTACCGGTGATTACCTGGTGGTCAGGGCCTATCGAAAGCACATACCTAGGCGGGCATAAACCGCTCAGGCCAGCTTGCTCTCCAAAGCACCGCAGGGATATCCACAGTGCGACATGTATCTGTGGATATCCCGGCGGCATATGTTCGCCTACCGCAGAGTACACAGTGTGATGTGAGAAGAAGCATCTTTCAAAAAATGTCGTAATCCACAGGCAGTGGATAGTGTTTGTGCAGGTCAGAGGCGGGTTTAATGCTTGTCCGAATAGTTGTCCACATGCTTGTCCCCATCCTGTGCACAAGCAGGGGCAGTTAATGCACCGGTTATCCACAGACAGGGTGGACAATGGGGTTGGTAGATGGCATTTGTGCGTCTAACGTTGCAAAGAACGCCTCCGCTTTTGACAACTTTGTCGGTATCAGCTGGTAAGTAGGAGCAGCAACATAAGAATGTGTCATCGCGAGATGATGAAAGGCCCGGCCAGCAGGGCAGAAAGTGGGCACCAACATGTCAGCTCCAGCCATGGACAAAAGGGATACTTCCCGCGAGCCGGACTTCGCCAGGACACCGCCTCAGGATTTGGTGGCCGAACAGAGCGTCTTGGGCGGCATGATGCTCTCCAAGGACGCCATTGCAGACGTTGTTGAAGTGCTGCGCGGCAACGACTTCTACCGGCCCGCGCACGAGAGCATTTACGAGGCCATTCTGGACCTCTACGGCCGCGGTGAACCCGCCGATGCTGTCACCATTGCCGATGAGCTGACCAAACGCGGCGAGATCACCAAAATTGGCGGCGCCGCCTATTTGCACCAGCTGATCCAGTCCGTACCCACCGCAGCTAACGCCGGCTTCTACGCTGAAATCGTGGCCGAGCGCGCGGTCCTCCGCCGTCTCGTCACCGCTGGCACCAAGATTGTCCAGATGGGCTATGCCCAAGATGGCGAAGTTGAAGATACCGTCAACGCTGCGCAGGCCGAGATTTTTGCTGTGGCAGAACGCCGCACCACCGAGGACTACGTGCTGCTCAAGGACGTCATGGAATCCACCGTGGATGAAATTGAGGCATCCGGCCACAAGGGTCAAGGCATGACCGGTGTGCCCACGGGATTCTACGAGTTTGACGAGCTAACTAATGGCCTTCACCCGGGCCAGATGATTGTTATTGCCGCCCGCCCCGCCGTCGGCAAGAGCACCTTCGCCCTTGACTGGGCGCGCTCGGCAGCCATTGATCACAACATGGCTACCGTGGTGTTCTCCCTGGAAATGGGCCGGAACGAAATTGCCATGCGCCTGCTGTCGGCCGAGGCCACCATCAGTTTGCAGGACCTGCGCAAGGGAACTGTCAAGGACGATCAGTGGTCCAAGATTGCCACCACCATGGGCCGAATGAACGATGCGCCGTTGTTCATTGATGATTCTCCGAACATGTCACTGATGGAAATTCGGGCAAAGTGCCGGCGCTTGAAGCAACAGCACGATTTGAAGCTGGTAGTTCTTGACTACCTGCAGCTGATGTCCTCGGGCAAGCGCGTGGAATCGCGTCAGCAGGAAGTTTCCGAGTTTTCCCGTGCCTTGAAGTTGCTGGCTAAGGAGCTTCAGGTTCCGGTGGTGGCCCTGTCACAGCTGAACCGTGGTTCTGAGCAGCGAACCGATAAGAAGCCCATGGTTTCTGACCTTCGTGAATCTGGTTCCATTGAGCAGGATGCCGACATGGTGATCTTGCTGCACCGCGAGGATATTTACGACAAGGAATCGGCCCGTGCCGGTGAGGCTGACGTGATCGTCGCCAAACACCGTAATGGTCCCACCAAGACGATCGTGCTGGGCTTCCAGGGTCATTACTCGCGCTTTGCCAACATGGCCAGCGAAAACAGTGGTGGCTTCTAACTATTGCTCACTTGAGCCGATCGGGCGGGGGTTGGCGCCCCCGCTCTGGCGCCACTGCTGCCACGGGAAACCCTGAAGCGCCGCTCGATTTTTTGCCCTGAATAACAGCCGGCAACGATCAGCATTGCCCCCAAGGCGCCCAGCCAGCCCAGAGTTTCGCCAGCCAGGCCGACGCCCACCAAGACCGCCCACACGGGTTCTGTGCCCATGAGCAAGCTGGCTCGGGATGCCGAGGTGCGCCGGACAGCCCAGAGCTGGACCAGGAACGCGAAGACGCTGCAGGCTAGACCCAGATACGCCAGGTTAAGCCACGTGGCGATTGAAAAGTGTGCGGCAGAGCCGAGGATCTCCGCCGGATTGACCATGATGGCCGCCAACGCACAGACGATGGATTGAATAAAGGTCACCGTGATGGAGCTGTAGGGCTTGTTAGCCGTCAATGAGCCTAGCAATGTCACGTGAGCCGCGCGCACGGCTGCGGCTCCGAGCATGAGTGCGTCACCCACAGTAGGCGTGCGGAAACCGCCGCCCGTGACCAAAAGGGCAACCCCCACTATGGAGACAGTCGCCGCAATGAAGAACGACGGCGGCAGCCACTTTCGCGACGCCGCTGAGTCGAGCAGGGGTGTGAAGATGACGGTTAAGCTGATGACGAGTCCGGCGTTGCTGGCTTGGGTATGTGCCACCCCAAAGGTTTCCAGAAACAGGACGGCAGCTTGAGTCAAGCCCAAAATGGCTCCTGTGCACAGTTCGGCACGGCCGGGCAGTCGGCGCACCCGCAGCAGCCACAGCACCCCGAGCGCCATTGAAGCCACGAGGAAACGCCAGCCAAGAACGGCCGGGACACTCATCACTGCCGTCAGATCCTTCGCCACAAGGTAGCTGCTGCCCCAGACAAAAGCCACGGCCAGTAGTGCAATATCGACATTCAGGCGATCCCAAGTTCTTTTCACCTTTCAATACTCTGCGTAAAAATACCGGCAAACCAGAGCGCACTTGACACCCAATGCATTAGTTTGAACTTATGGAAATTTCGCAATTGCGTGCGCTTAGAGAGGTTCATGACAGGGGAAGTATCGCCGCCGCGGCACAAGCGTTGGAGGTAACGGCGTCGAGCGTTTCTCAACAGCTCACTGCCCTCCAACGCAAAGCAGGGACGGCACTGACCTACAAGGTTGGCCGGCGAACGGCACTCACCCCTGCCGGCCTTGCCTTGTGTTCGGCCACCGTGGACGTGGAAATCGCCTTGGCGAAGGCCGATGCGGCCGTCAGTTCCTTTCGGGACAGCGCTCTGGAACCAGTCAGTGTTGCGGCCTTCCACAGCGCCGGACTTGCCTTCTTTGGCCCGCTAGAGCGCGCGCTTGCCGACAGTGACGGACCAGCTGTGCAGCTCTTCGACCAAGACGTAGCCCAAAAGGACTTTGCAACTCTGGCGGCAGACTACGATCTGGTGATCGCTCACCGGCTGCCCAACAGCGCGCCCTGGCCCGCAACCGTCAAGGCCACCGAACTGGCCTATGAACCGTTGGATGTTGCCGTCAGTTCTCGGCACCGTTTAGCGCAGCGCAAGAGTGTGAAGCCCGCAGATCTTCGGGGTGAACGCTGGATTTCGGTGCACCGCGGGTTCCCCTTGGAAGGGGCCATTGAAATGATCGGGACCATCGCGGGGGAGGAGGTGGAGGTGGCCCATCGCGTCAATGAATTCTTTGTGGCGGCTTCACTGGTGGAACAGGGTGACTGTGTTTCCTTGATGCCGCGCTATCTGCTTAGCCAGCGCTACTTTGCCGATTTGGTCCGCCTTCCGCTCCGGGATCCCAGACTCGGTAGGCGGATCGACATCTTGGCCCGGCCTGAATCTATGGAACGTGCTGCGGTGCTCCACGTCATCAACGTCCTACAGCGGGTGATGCGAGAACTGCTCGAGCCAGAGGTGCTCTCAGGGCCGATACTGTTGAATCATGTCCAGAACTGAAACGACGCCGGACGGGATGCGGGCGGCGCGGCGTTCCACCGCGAAAGCGATCCGTGGCCTGGCAATTCCGGCCTTTGGTGCCCTCATAGCTGAGCCACTCTTTTTGTTGGCTGACTCGGCCATTGTTGGCCATCTGGGCGTTCCTCAGCTGGCCGGGGTGGGGCTAGCCGCCACAGTCTTGCAAACCGTCGTCGGGCTTATGGTCTTCTTGGCATATTCCACAACGCCAGCCGTGGCGCGCCTCTTGGGTGCGGGCAGACATGCCGAAGCGCTCGCGGTGGGTCGGGATGGACTTTGGCTGGCGGCGTTCCTCGGAGTACTAGTTTCTGTGGTGGGTATATTGGCTGGCGGCCACCTACTTAGAGGAATGGGAGCCCAAGGCGAGGTATTGACGTATGCGCAGGAATACTTTCTGATCAGTTTGGCGGGGATTCCGGCCATGCTTCTGGTCATGGCGGCCATGGGTGTCCTGCGCGGACTGCAGGACACCAAAACGCCGCTGATCGTTGCTACGGCCGGATTCGGCGTGAACATTGTGATGAACTTTGTGTTCGTCTACGGCTTTGACCTCTCGGTGGGCGGTGCCGCAGCTGGCACCGTCATTGCCCAATGGGGGATGGCCGCCGTCTATCTGGTCATTGTGGCGCGCGCAGCCCGTCATTTTGAGGTGGGAATGCGCCCGAACTTGGCTGGCATCAAGGCGGTCTCGAAGGTGGGTAGCTGGCTCATGCTCCGCACACTCTCCTTGCGGGCCGCGATCCTGATGACAGTTGTGGTGGTGACGGCTCAGGGGCCCACCAACCTTGCCGCCCATCAGTTGGCCATGACGCTCTTTAGTTTTCTGGCATTCGCACTCGACGCGTTGGCTATTGCGGCACAGGCCCTGATTGGCAAGGAACTCGGCGCCGGAAATGCGTCCCAGGTGCGCCTGCTGACCAGAACCATGACTCGGTGGGGTCTGGGTTTTGGGGTGCTGACAGGGGCGGGGATCGCGGCCTTATCGGGGGTGGTTGGCTGGGCCTTCACCACCGATCCTGGTGTTCATGCGGCGCTGATGGCAGCGCTGCTTGTGATGGCGGTGGGGCAGCCGCTGGCAGGGTACGTCTTCGTGTTGGATGGGGTCCTCATTGGTGCCGGGGATGCCCGCTATCTGGCCCTGGCGGGGTTGGCCAACCTAGTGGTCTATTTGCCCTTGCTCTTCTGGGTCGCTCAGATGTCCTTGGGGGACACCGTTCCGGGGTTGTTTTGGGTGTGGGCGGCTTTCAGCGTGGGCTACATGGGCGCTCGAGGGCTGACGTTGGGCTTGCGTGCAAGAACGGGACGCTGGATGCAGCTCGGGGTTACCGGTAGCCACGGCTAGACTTGATGGGTGAGTGAAACTGCCCTTCCCCAGCCTGCCCAGCCCAGACTTTCAATTTCGGGACGCCACCTAGTGTGGCGGCCGGTGCTGTTGCGGGCGCTTATTACGCTTGCTTTCGGCCTAACCACAGTCTTCTGGGCAGCGCCCGGACCGCTGGGTCTGAGCCTGACGCTTGGCGCTTATTTCCTTGCCTCAGCAGCGGCGCAGTACGCAGTGGTGCGCACTTTGGCTTTACCGGCCGGGGACAACCGCAGATTTGTGCTTCAAGGGGCCGCCGGAATTCTGGCCGTAGGTGGCGTGGTCGTGGCGATTTCAGCCAACACCGCGATGGCCGCTTGGCTGGGTGGCGTGGCACTGGCCTTCCTTGGTGCTTCGGAGCTGATCGCAGGGCTGCGAAAGCCAGCGGCGGGCACCGAGAAGAAACTGGCTCTTGCAAGCGACTGGCGGATATCCGGTGTCGTGGGACTGGGAACGGGAATTTTGCTGCCTTTCTACGCTACGGCTGGACCTCATGCATTGATGGGTGTGGCTGGTGGCGGGGCCCTGATGACAGGTGCTCTCTGGATGCTATCGGCGCTGACACTGCGCCATGATGGCAGCAATCCAAAAGCCCAGTAAACTAAGAGCAAGATGTTCTACTTTGCGTAGAAACGCGTGGTGCGCGACACACCGACCAAAGCAAAGGATCAATCGTGGGCAGTGAAGAGCCGCAGAACCCCAAGTCAGCCAATTCCATCAAGCTTCCCCTCGGCTTTTCCGCTGCCCTGGCCGTTATTGCTGGCATTCTTACCTTGGTCTTTTCCTCTGGCGGAACGCAGTACGGGCTTCGCTGGGACCTTGCCGGCGTTGCTTTTGGCATTGCCTTCGTTGCCGCATTGCTGATTTCCTCACTGCTGGTCATGGGTCACAAGGAAAATGATGCCTCCCTGAGCGAAGGCTCGGGCGTACACCGTAAGTCCTCCGATCGGCTTGCTCAGGCAGCCGAGGTTGCCCGGAAGTCTGCACAAGCCAAAAAATCCACGGACGCCACAGGGGATGACGCCGCGCCGTTCAATGGAGACGGTGCCGCACAGTAATCCAACCGAGCTGCAGCTCGAGTGCACTGCAGGCCAATTAGCGCCGGCGCAGTGTAGCCAGGCTGTCTTGGATGCGAGCAAAGATGGCTGCATCCACCGTCACGCCGTTGCGTTTGAGCACCAGTACTGCGGCTCCCACCACGCCGTCGTCGACGAGCACCGGGCTGGTGGCCGTGGTAACTCCTTCGCTCATAGCGGGGCCGGCCGCCGTGCCCGAGCCAGTGGCAGCCAGTTGCTCCATTACTGCTGCCGCCACCCTCCCGCCTTTCGTCAGCACGCTGCCGCCAAAGATGAGTGGTTGGTTGGCGAGCTCGCCTGTAGTCCGCGCCAGCCCACCTGCACCGGCTTCCGCGTCGCCTAGCGGCCCGTCAACTGAGCTGCCCGCAACGGCCAAAAGTGTCTGGGCTAGATGCCGTGCTGCCTCGTCCACAATCTCACCCGCCACGGTGTCCTCGCCGGCTGCAAAGACCAGTGGGGCAAAGCGCGAAAGCTCGACAGGGCTCAGTTGATACGTCTTGAGGATGAGTTGCTGTTGGGCGCGCAAGCGGCCCTGGCTCCGCTGCGAAGTGTCCAGGGGTATGTCTAGCCTAGCCAGCAAGAGTTCCGTCAGTGCAGTGGGGTGCCCTCTGCCATCTAACGCGGCAGCCACTGCCCTCGCTACTTGCTGACCCAGCCAGAATCCCGAACCGTTATCGCCCAGCAGCCACCCCATGCCGTCGGCTACCGCAACCAATTGCGCGTGAGCAATGCGGGCGCCCACGGCGCCGGTGCCGGCTATCAATGCACACCCCTCGTCCTGATAGGTTCCAGAGTAAAAGGCTGCCAATAAATCAGATTCAATCATGACGTTTCCGGTTAGACCCAGTGTCATGAAGCGTTCGCGGAACAAATGTGTTGGCAATTCCATGGATGCACCGGCCATGGCCAGCAATGCTTGGGAGATGATCCGAGGAGTGCCACCCAGGGCGTTGCTCGATGCTTGCCAGAGTGCTTCCAAAGCGGCCGGAAATCCGCGAGAAACCGGGTTTCCGCCCCCGGCGGTCCCGTAGCCAAAACAGTGCCCTGAGGAGTCCAAAAGAACGGCCCTCGTGGAGGTCCCTCCGGCGTCAATTGCAAGGTAGTTGTGCATCGTTACCATTCTGTGTCTAGGTGTGACTTGACTTACATCCGCGGTGATAATAGTTTTCATTATGTACTCAACTAAAAGAAACGGATTTTCACATGTCAAGCTCCACGACTTCTCCCGCGGTGGTCTCTGCTGCCGGTGTCGTGAACCGCATTCAGGCCAAGCTACCTGACATGCCGGCGGCCATGGCGAAAATTGGTTCGTTTCTCTTGGAGCACCCACAGGCACCTTTGGAGCTCTCCATCATGGAGCTTGCGGAACAAACGAAAACATCCCCTGCAACCGTGACCCGATTCTGCCGGTTGCTGGGCTATGCAGGGTATGTGCCTTTCCGGGTCAGTATTGCCTCGGACCTTGGTCGCAGCGATGCTCGCGAATCCTGGAAGGCTGACATTGGCCGTGCCTTTGGCCCTGATGACTCGCCGCGTGATGTGCTGAGCACGCTGGTGAACGCCCATACGCGTTCGCTGGAGGAGACGGCGGCCGTGATGGATCTTGCGCAGATGAACAAGATTGCCCGCCGCATCGCCATGAGCCACCACGTGGACATCTATGGCATCGGTGGCAGTGCCGTGATGGCAAAGGAGTTGCAATCACGGCTGTACAGGATCGGCATCAACGCCCATCATTGGTCCGAGGTTCATGCAGGATTGACCAGTGCCGCCATTCAGGATTCCAACACAGTGGCCATTGGCATTTCAAATACTGGGCGCACCGAAGAAACCTTGCAGATGCTGCGCGAAGCAGGCGAAGCGGGGGCGCTGACCATTGCGCTGAGCAACAATCCGGGATCGCCGCTGGCAGAAAGCGCTGATGAATCAATCATCACCTCGGTACATGAGCAGTTCCTGCAGCCGGATGACTTGTCCGCCAAGCATGTCCAGTTACTGGTTCTGGACTTGATCTACTTACTGGTGGCCCAGGTAAATTTTGCCCAGACCACCTCGAAATTAGCAGCCTCAGCCATGGCCGTCTCTCCGCATCGTCGCCCCACTCGGGCTGCCCGGATCGAGTCCAGTGCCAACAGGGCGCTGCGGAACAGTGGAAAGGGTGATGGACATCTCTGATGCAATTGCGGCATACAGCCTTGAAGTTTCCTCGCGTCTTGACGTCATTACTGAATGGGCGCTGGCCGGTGGCGTAGCCGAGGCAGCAGCGGCCATGGCGGACACACTCACTAACGGCGGGGTCATCCAGACCTTCGGCACCGGGCACTCTGAGGCGTTCGCCATGGAAATCGCCGGTCGCGCCGGCGGGCTGATCCCGACCAGCAAGATTGCACTGCGCGATCTGGTCCTCCATGGTGATCGCGATGTTTCGGCGCTGGACTCCTTAGAGGGATCAGTGCTGGAGAGAGATACCGGGGTAGCAGAGGAACTTTTCAGACTATCCCTAGTGGACCCTCGTGACATCTTCCTCATCGCCTCCAATTCCGGGGTCAATGGTTCCATTGTCGGATTGGCGCTCGCCGCCAAGGAGCGTGGACACACGGTGATTGCCGTCACCAGTCTCGAACACACTAATGCTGTCGAAGCAAAACACCCTTCCGGGCTGCGACTCAGCGAGATCGCAGATATTGTTATCGATAACAGAGCGCCTTTCGGTGATACCACCCTCGAGGTTTCCGGCGGAGGAGGTGTTGGTGCTGTCTCATCGATCACCGCTGCGTATATTGCGCAGCTGCTGACCATCGAGACAGTCCAATGCCTGATCCGCGCGGGGAAGGAACCGCCTATTTATATTTCGGCAAATATCCCGGGCGGGGACGAACACAATACCGCACTGGTGGGCCAATATGTTGGCCGACTCAGGCGTGAGGCGTGATTCCAACGGCCACGAAGTTGACGCAAGCTACAGCGCGTGAAGTCAGCCGAGTGAATGGCAGTGAAATGCAATAACCGTACTGACAAATTACAAAGTAGTACCGAATTAACGCTCGTACCATCAATGGAAGGCAGTAAAACAAATGAGTATTCAGAACAAGCCGCTGCAGCGTCGTGGATTCCTTCGCGGTGCATTGGCCACCGCCGTGCTCCTGCCCCTGGGTGGAGCCTTGGCTTCCTGTGCAGGTGGCGGAACACCTGAAAAGTCCGCTGCCCCTGGTGGCGACGTTGATCCCACGAAGAACCCGTTTGGTGTAGCCGCTACCGGCAAGCTCGACGCTGTCATCTTCAAGGGTGGTTACGGTATTGATTATGTAGAGTTCGCTGGCGCCATCGTCAAGAAGAACTTCCCCGAGCTGGAAATCAGCATCAACCCCTCCACTGACATTGCTCAGGAAATGCAGCCTCGTTTTGCTGGCGGTACCCCGCCGGACCTGATCGATAACTCCGGTGCAAAGTCGATTGGCTTCAGCACCATCCTGGACCAGCTCGAGGACCTGCAGAGCGTTATTGATGCCAATAACCTCGAAGGTGAAAAGATTGCCGGCACCCTGTTCGACGGCGTCCTGGCGCCCGGTACCTTTGACGGCAAGCTCGCCGCCATCAACTACGTACTCACCGTGTACGCCTGGTGGTACTCTGCCAGCCTGTTCAAGGAAAATAACTGGAAGGTTCCCACCACTTGGGACGAGGCCTACGAGCTCGGCCTCGAGGCCAAGAAGAAGGACAAGTTCCTGTTCGTCTGGGGCAAGGAAGCTGCAACGTACTACCAGACCATGGCCATCGAATCAGCCATCAAGGAAGGCGGCGATGAAGTTCGCCTCGCCCTTGAAAACCTGAAGCCCGATTGCTGGTCACTTCCGGCTGTTCAGAGCGTCTTCACCGCCATGGAGAAGATCGTCAAGGCTGGCATGTTCAAGCCCGGTGGCTCCGGTACGGTATTCACCGCAGCCCAAGCCGCATGGTCCAACGGTCAGGACGCGCTGCTGTACCCGTCCGGTTCCTGGATTGAAAACGAGATGAAGGACCAGACCAAGGCTGGCTTCGAGATGACGGGCGCTCCGGTTCCTGTTGTTTCTGCAAGCCCGAAGATCGCCCAGACGGGCGTGCGCTCCGCAGGTGGCGAGCCCTTCATTGTCCCCACCAAGGGTGCAAACGTTGCTGCCGGCAAGGAACTGCTGCGCACCATGCTCTCCAAGGAAGCGGCAACCAACTTCTCCAAGACAAAGCTGGCCCCCACTGTTGTCAAGGGCACCGTCCCGGCTGACGGCTTCGGATCCACCGCGTTGGTCTCCCAGACCTCCATGCTGGATAAGGCTGGCAAGGACATTTTCACCTGGAACTTTGTTGACACCTACGGTATGAACCCCGACCAGCTGGTTCCGTGGAACTCATTCCTGGATGGCAAGTTGGATACTGCAGGCCTCACCAAGGCCCTGCAGGAAATCACCGACAAGGTTGCAAAAGACGACTCGGTCAAGAAGATTGAAGTGAAGTGACTCAAGTAACAAATGAAGTGCAATCGGGCGGTGGCGTTGTCGCCACCGCCCGGCGGCGCCGCAAAAAACTGACATTCGACAAGATCAGCTTCATGGCAGTCTTTCTGGGGCTGCCCTTGGCGATCTATCTGGTCTTTGTAATCTCGCCCTTCGTGCAGGCGGTGTACTACTCCATGACCAGCTGGGGCGGCTACGACAACAACATGCCGTTCGTGGGTCTCGCTAACTACGTCAAGCTATTCCAAGACGACATCTTCATGCTCTCTGTTCGCAATAGCGTTGTCCTCGCGGTGTTCCTTCCGGTCATCACTGTCATTTTGTCTCTGATTTTGGCCACCCTTGTCACCATTGGTGGCAGTAGCCGAGGTCAGATTAAGGGCATGAAGGGCGCCGGTTTCTATCGCGTCATCTCCTTCTTTCCTTACGTTATTCCTGCAGTTGTTATTGGTATTATCTGGCAGCAGATTTTCAACCCGGACAACGGCCTGCTCAACGGCATTCTGACAGGCATCGGGCTGAACGGATTTGAAAATTACCCGTGGCTTGGCGATGCTCGCACAGCCATGATTGCATCCATGTTCGTCATTGTGTGGGGCTTTGTGGGCTTCTACATGATCTTGTTCATTGCCGCCATCAAGGGCATCCCGGCCGAAACGTTTGAAGCGGCCCGCATTGACGGTGCTGGACGCTTCCGCACCGCCATTAGTATTACGATCCCGCTCATTCGCGACAACATCCAGACCGCCTACGTTTACATGGGTATCTTGGCACTTGACGCGTTTGTCTACATGTCAGTCTTGAACTCCACGGGTGGGCCCGAAAACTCCACTCTGGTGATGTCCCAGAAGCTGTTCAGCACAGCCTTTACCAAGAACCAGTTCGGCTTGGCATGCGCCATGGGTGTGGTGCTGGCAGCTATTACTTTGATTTTCTCGGCACTGGTATTCCTGGTGAACCGTTTGACTGGCGGCAGCAAGGATGTGTCTGAATGATGACCCTCAAAGTTACTAAAAAGCCCTCGCACGACCATGTGGAGCGCAAGGCATTAGACAGCAATGGTGACAAGACTGTAGCTGGCGTCTCGCACGTCATGCTCTCTCTCTGGGCCCTCTTGGTGTTGATTCCCCTAGCCTGGACACTCATGTCCTCATTCAAGAAGACCAGTGAAATCTTTGCCTCGCCGTTCTCATTGCCAGCTGACTGGCAGTTCCAGAACTACGTCGAGGCGTGGCAAACCGCCGGAATTGGCAAGTACTTCTTCAACACCGTGATTGTGGTGGGCTTTGCGCTGGTCATCGTGATGGTTCTCGGGGCCATGTGCGCCTACGTTCTAGCCCGTTACGTGTTCCCCGGCTCGCGAGCCATCTACATTCTGATGCTTGCCGGTCTGACATTCCCCGTCTTCCTCGCCATTGTTCCGCTGTTCTTTATCTTGAAGAACATTGGCCTCCTGAACACGCTGCCCGGATTGATCATTGTGTATGTGGCGTTCGCGCTCCCGTTCACCGTGTTCTTCCTCTTCTCCTTCTTCAAGGCTTTGCCCAGCGAAATTGCAGAAGCTGCGCAGATTGACGGTGCCGGTGAATGGCGAACCTTCTTCCAGGTCATGCTGCCCATGGCCAAGCCGGGTTTGGCCTCCGTTGCCATCTTCAACTTCCTTGGTTTGTGGAACCAGTACCTGATCCCGGTAGCCATCAACACCAACAGGGACAACTACGTACTGTCGCAGGGTATCGCCGCCTATGCCGGCCAGATGGGTTACGCCGTTAACTTCGGCGCCCTGTTCGCAGCCGCCATCATTGTGGTTGTGCCCGTGCTGATCATGTACATCCTGTTCCAGCGCCAGCTCCAGGGCTCGGTCTCTGCAGGAACCATGAAGTAGCGTTTTCCTCCGCGAAAGGGGAGTAGTTGCTAATGTTTCAGGCAAACATTAGCAACTACTCCCCTTTCGTTTCTATTTAAGCGTTGATTGACGACGCCGGTACGCGGCTACGTGGGCACGGTTTCCGCAGTTGCCGGTATCGCAATACCGCCGTGAGCGGTTCTTGGAAAGATCGATCACCACGGCGCAGCAATCCGGGGCGGCACATACCTTCAACCGTGAAAGTTCCTTGCTGCGAATCACATCAACCAACGCCATGGCGGCCTCCACCCCCATGCGCTCGGCAAGGGGTGCGGCGGGTGCCGTGGCATGGAGATGCCAATCCCATTGATCGTGTTTCACTAGCTGGGGTAGCGCCTGCGCCCGAGCAAGCAGCCTGTTGACCAGCTCCACAGCCGTTGCCTCGTCCGAGGTGAAGATGGTGCGAAGTTCCTGGCGTATCCCACGCACCGCGGCGACTTCCGCGTCAGTATGCGTCCGGGATCCGGAAAACTGTTCCCGCAGCACAAAATCGTCCAGCTCGGCTACGGTTTCCATCCCATCGGACCCGGTCGCGGACCCGTCCTCCGCAATCGAAATGGGGCCGGTGTTGATCAAGTTCACGGCAGAGAGCAGCGCCATTTCCGTGTCATGACTAAAGACCATGTTGACTCCTGACAAGTGGCGAGCGTAATGTCATTAGT
The DNA here is from genome assembly GCF_002929705.1 of Arthrobacter sp. N199823. GTDB lineage: Bacteria > Actinomycetota > Actinomycetes > Actinomycetales > Micrococcaceae > Specibacter. The sequence continues at coordinate 187,208 of NZ_PJIN01000006.1, read as the reverse complement.
CTAACGCCTTTTACTGCTGACAAATGGATCTGCCATGACAACTTCACCTGCAACTTTCACTGCACCCGCAACGGGCTCACGCACTGTGTTGGCATCGCCTGCGCTCATGCTGGCGCTCGTTTCGGCTGCGGCCTTCGCGCTGTCGGGACCCTTCGCGAAGTCGCTCTTTGACGTCGGGTGGTCTCCAGGTGCAGCTGTCGCCGTCCGCATTGGAGGTGCCGCCGTAGTCCTTCTGATTCCGGTGATTATCACCCTGGTGCGCCGATGGGCCAAGGTCAAAGGGTCCTTGGGGCGGATCGCGATTTACGGCGTGGTGCCTATTGCGTTGTGCCAGCTGTTCTACTTCAACGCCGTCCAGCACTTGTCGGTGGGGGTAGCGCTGCTGCTGGAATATCTCTCACCGGTGCTGCTGGTGGGCTGGGCGTGGATCATCACCCGGAACCGGCCGCGCGCGCTGACCATCATTGGTGCCGTGTGCGCCATGACCGGGTTGGTGTTGGTGCTTGACCTTGCGGGCAGCCAAAAGGTCAGTGTCGAGGGGGTCCTGTGGGGGCTGGCGGCAGCGGTGTGTTCGGCCGTCTATTTCGTGATGTCCGCCAGAGCGGACGACGACGTCCCTCCAGTTCTCATGGCCGGCGGCGGCATGGCTGTGGGGGCTGCACTCATCGTGGGGCTCGGCGCCGTGGGAATCCTGCCCATGGCGTTCACCTTCAACAACCCCGTGTTTGCCGGAAGTCAGGTGCATTGGCTGGTTCCGGTGCTGGGCCTGGTGCTGGTGACCACTGTGTTTGCCTACCTCATGGGCATTGTGGCAACGCGGGGGCTCGGCTCCAAGGTTGCGTCATTTGTGGCCCTGTTTGAGGTGCTTTTTGCCGTGATTTGGGCGTGGTTGCTGCTGGGCGAGATGCCCCGCATCATCCAGCTGCTCGGCGGGCTGGCGATCATGGGCGGGGTGGTGTTGGTGCGGCTGGACGAACTGCGCGGATCGCCCCGCAGGGGGCAATCCTACGCAGTCGACCTTGCCGAGCTACCGGCCAAAGCGCCGCAGCCGTAGCGAGTTCGCCACCACCAGCACAGAGCTGGCGGCCATGGCGGCGCCGGCAATCATCGGGTTCAAGAGACCGAACGCCGCCACCGGAATGCCAATAGCGTTGTAGAAGAAGGCCCAGAACAGGTTCGTCTTGATGGTGCCCAGCGTCTTGCGAGACAGGGCAATGGCTGTTGCCACCTGGCCCAGATCGCTCCCCATGACCGTCAGGTCCGCGGCGGCGATGGCCACATCCGTGCCGGATCCCATGGCGATGCCAAGGTCCGCCTGGGCCAGGGCTGCGGCGTCATTGACGCCGTCACCTGCCATGGCGACTGTGGCACCTTCCGCCTGCAGCTTCTTGACAGCTTTAACCTTGCCCTCCGGCAGGACATCGGCAAACACATCCTCTGCTGCGATTCCGACGGAGGCCGCCACCTGGGCTGCCACGGCGGCGTTATCGCCGGTCAGCAAGATGGGGCGCAGCCCGAGTTCCTTGAGCTTGGCAATGGCATCCTTCGACCCGGCCTTGATGGTGTCCTTGAGGGCGATCAGCCCGGCGGCTTCACCGTCCATCGCGACCCAAATGGCTGTGGTGCCGCGCTCCTGCTGCGCTGCCAGTTCAGCCCGAGCCGAAACGGAAAGCTCGACACCGTTTTCCTCCAGCCAGCCTGCGCGGCCGGCCAGCACGGTGCGGTTCCCAATGACGGCGCGCACACCGCCACCCGGTGCGGACATGAAATCGCTGAGCGGGGGGAGTGCCCCGGCCTCGCGGGCATGGGCGGTGATGGCGTGGGCGATGGGGTGTTCGCTGTGGGATTCCACGGCCCCTGCCAGTCGCAGGATTTCGGCGGCCGGCACCTGGGTGAGCGGAACGACGTCGACCACTGACAGGCGACCCTCGGTGACGGTGCCGGTCTTGTCCAGCACAATGGTGTCCACCGTGCGGGTGTCCTCGAGGACCTGCGGGCCCTTGATGAGAATGCCCAGCTGGGCCGCGCGTCCGGTTCCTGTGAGCAGGCCGACGGGCGTGGCCAGGCCCAGGGCGCAGGGGCAGGCGATGATCAGAACGGCGACGGCGGCCGTGAAGGCAGCTTGGATGTCGCCGCTGAGCAGCAGCCACAGAACGAACGTGATGACAGCGATCACGAGCACGATCGGCACAAAGACGGAGCTGATGCGGTCTGCCAGCCGGGCGATGGGGGCCTTGCTTGCCTGCGCGGCGCTGACCAGTTTGCCCATCTGGGAGAGCGTGGTTTCGCTGCCAATGCGGGTGGCCTTGATGAGCAGGCGGCCGGAGGTGTTGATCGTGGCACCCGTGACGGTATCTCCTGGCGCAACCTCGACCGGCATTGATTCGCCCGTGATCAGCGAGGTGTCGACGGCGGATGCGCCGTCGGTGACCACGCCGTCCGTGGCGATTTTCTCGCCGGGACGGACCACGAAGATTTCATCCACGGCCAGCTCTGCCGCCGGGATTTTGACCTCGACGCCGTCGCGCAGCACGGTGGCTTCCTTGGCGCCGAGGCTGAGTAGGGCCTTGAGAGCGTCGCCGGCCTTGGCCTTGGCCTTCGCTTCCAAGTAGCGGCCCAGCAAGAGGAACGTGACCACCACGGCGGACACCTCAAAGTAGAGGGGCGCGTGGCCCGCCATGGCGCTTCCGTGCGCTGTCATCATGGGGTCCAGCCCGAGTTCCACGGCGGAAAACAGGAACGCTGCGCTGACGCCGATGGAGACCAGGGTGTCCATCGTGGAGGCGAAATGTCGGGCGTTGATGGCTGCCGCGCGGTGGAACGGCCAGGCCGCCCAGGTCACCACGGGCAGGGTCAGGATGCCGGCAACCCAGCCCCAGTGCGGGAATTGCAAAGCCGGGAACATGGAAACCAGGAAGACCGGGATGGTCAGGATGGCGGCCACGATCAGGCGCGGTCGCAGGGTTGCCGCCGTGCCGCCATGGGCCATATGGTCCTCATGGCTGCCGTGGTCGGAGTGCTCCGCGTACTCCGGTGCGTGGTGGTTTTCGCCCTCCTGCGCGGCACCCGGGTGGGATTCGTGCGCAAGGGGGTGTCCGGCGTCGTGCTTCATGGCGGGGGGAGTGGGGGGATTCTTCAGGCGCGCCTTGTAGCCGGTGGCCTTGACGGTGTCGATGATTTGTTGGTCGGATATGCCGGCGGGGACCGTGACCTGGGCTGTTTCCAGCGGGAGGTTCACGGAAGCGCTGACGCCTTCGAGTTTGCCCAACTTGCGCTCAACCCGGCTGACGCACGAGGCACAGGTCATGCCTTCGATGTCAATCTCGACCATGCGGGGGCCGGGTGTGGCGGTTTGGGACAAAATATCTGAGGCGCTCATGGCGCTCCTTAATCTGTGGGCGAGTTACGCATTATTGGATACGACGAGGTAGCCGGCTTCGGCGACGGCCTCACCGATCTCAGCGGAATCCAGGGTCAGGGTTGAGGTGATGGTGACCTCGGAAAGTCCGCCGGTGTTGAGGTTGATGGCGACGTTTTCGACGCCCGGCAGGCCGCTCAGTTCCTCGGTGACGGAGCTGACGCAATGCCCGCAGGTCATGCCGGAAACGTTGACGGTGAAGGTGTGGCTCATGATGATTAGCTCCTGAGTAGACGTGAAATGGCGGATGTTGCTTCGGAAACCTTCGCTGCAACGATTTCCGGGTTGCCGGTTTCGGCGGATTCGTGGGCTGCATTGACCACGCAATGGGCAATGTGGTCCTCAAGCAGGCCAATGCTGACAGCGTGCAGGGCCTTGTTGACGGCGGCCATCTGGGTGAGGATGTCGATGCAGTATTTGTCCTCTTCAACCATCCGGGCGATGCCGCGGACCTGGCCTTCGGCGCGTTTGAGTCGGCGCAGGTAAGCCTGCTTCTCCTCCGAGTAACCGTGGGTGTGAGTTTCTGTTTCCATATCCTCAATGTATACCCCCATGGGGTATGCGTCAAGTACCCCTAGGGGGTATGGGGGTGGGTGCTGACTGAGGACCGCACGCCATCAGTGGGACGCCGCCGTGGAAAGTTACCGGCTCAAAACCCTTGCTGTCTCGGTGCTGCGGTGCTCGAATTGAAAGCATGAGCAATGGAGCTGAATCTGACAACGGAGCGTTGACGCTACTGGCCGTGGGCACCAAAAAGGGGCTTTGGCTGGGTACCAGTGAGGACCGGGAAAACTACACTTTCACGGGCCCGCATTTTCTGATGCAGGAGATCCCTAGCATCGGTATCGATACACGAGGTGGGCGTACCCGGATTATGGTGGGCCTGCGCAGTGAACATTGGGGCCCCACCGTGGCGCACTCTGACGACTTTGGTGCCACCTGGCAGGAGCCAGAGCTTGGTGCCATCACCTTCCCGGCGGACACCGGGGCCGCTCTGGAACGTGTGTGGCAAATTCAGCCGGACAGCGCCGAGCGCCCCAACGTGGTGTGGGCTGGTTGTGAACCCATTTCTGTGTGGAAATCCACCGACGGCGGCGAGCATTTTGAACTCAATCGAGGCCTCTGGGACCACCCGCATCGCAGCGAATGGGGCGCAGGTTTCGGCGGAGCAGCGGCACATACCGTTTTGCCCAGCCCTGCCGATCCGGACACCATTCATGTCGCCATGAGCACCGGCGGGGTCTACCGCAGCACGGATGCCGGAGGGTCCTGGATGCCACGGAATAAGGGGATTGGTGCCAGCTTCATGCCGGAGGAAACCCCGGAATTCGGCCAATGCGTGCACAAGATAGCCCGCGATCCCAACCATCCGGAAGTGCTCTTCGCGCAAAATCATGGCGGCGTTTATCGCAGTGCCAACAATGGCGACTCCTGGGATTACATTGCCGCCGGCCTGCCCGCGGACTTCGGCTTCACCATCCTTACCCATCCGCGGCGCTCGGACACGGCCTGGGTCATCCCCATTGCCGCCGATTATCAACGAATCCCGCCGGATGGGCAGCTTGGGGTGCATAGGACTGACGACGCCGGGGTGTCGTGGACATGCTTGACTGACGGCCTAGTGCAGCCCGAGTACAACGTGGTCCTGCGCGATGCCGCAGCAGTGGACACCTTCGAGCCGGTGGGGCTGTTCTTCGGCACCCGCGGCGGAACGGTCTACGCCAGCGCCGATGAGGGAGGGCATTTTGTTCCCGTCCTGAATCAGCTGCCAGATGTTTTGTGTGTCCGTGCGGCCGCCGTCGGGCTTGCCTAGGATGGCGCTCATGACAGGAGAAGTGACTCTACTGGTGCCCAGACTACTGCAGCCTTTGGTAGGGAACAGTGCGGAGCTGGCGCTGGATGTGGGCGACGGGGCAACTGTGGCCCAGTTGCTGGATGCCGTTGTCGCCGAGTTTCCCGTGTTTGGCCGGCGGGTGCGGGACGAAACTGGGGCGCTGCGCCGTTACGTAAATATTTACCTTGACGGTGAGGACGTGCGGCGGCTCGACGGGCTAAAAACGCGCATAGCGGCCGGCCAGGAACTGATGATTATTCAGTCCGTGGCCGGCGGCTAAGCGGCTTAGCTCAAGCTCAGCGGGTGCGTAACTTAGACGGCGTCGAGGTCCGTTTCGAGCATCTTGACCAGCGCGTCCAGTGCCGCGTCGGCGCCGTCACCTTCGGCCCGCAGGACAACTTCGCTGCCATGCTCGGCGCCCAAGGTCATCAGCGAGAGGATGCTGCTGGCATCCATGGCGTCTTCGGCGGGGGTGCCGGCCATGGCGATGGTCACCTCAACACCTGTTTCAGCGGCTGCTTCAGCGAAGAGAGACGCCGGACGGGCGTGCAATCCAGAGCTGCTGGCGACGGTTGCGGTACGTTCTGACATGGTTCCTCCTGGGGGAGCTGATGGTTGAATCTGCGGTCATGCGGTCTTGCTGGTGTGAATTTACAGCCCAAGCTCGGCGAGAATGGGCAGCTTTTCGCGCGCCAACTCCCGGGCTTGGGCTGGGCTCGTTGCGCGTAGGGCCAGTGTAGCGATTTCCTGTGCTTCCTTCAGGGTTACCGTGGCCAACACGGCGCCCACTGCTGCCAGCGACCGGGCGGTCATGGACAGTGTTGCTACGCCCAGGCCCACGAGTACGACGGCGAGAGCTGGGTCCGCGGCGGCCTCGCCGCAGACTCCCACGGGTTTTCCGCCGCCCTCGGCGATGGAGCCGGCCACCGTCAGGCGGACCAGTTGCAGTACGGCTGGCTGCCACGGGTTGTTCAAAGCGGCGAGTGGACCCAGCTGGCGGTCGGCGGCCATGGTGTACTGCGTCAGATCGTTGGTGCCGAGGCTGGCGAATGCCACCTCGCGCAGGATCGACTCCGACGTGACGGCAGCCGAGGGGACCTCCACCATGACGCCGGGCGTTTTCAGGCCTGCGGCTGAACAGAGCGATGCGAACCGGGCGGCCTCATCAGGTGTTGAGATCATGGGTGCCATGACCCACACATCGGCTGTGGTGCCTTCGGCGGCTGCCGCGATGGCCGCAAGCTGGCGTTCAAGCACACCTGGTGAGGACATATCCGTCCGGTACCCGCGCACACCCAAGGCCGGGTTCGGTTCCGTTGCATCGGTCAGGAAGGGCAGCGGCTTGTCTGCGCCCGCATCAAGGGTGCGGACCACCACTTTCTTGCCCGGGAAAGCGTCAAAGACGCCACGATAGGCCTCCACCTGCTCGTCGTGGCTGGGCTCGGTTTCCCGTTCCAGGAAGCAGAATTCGGTGCGCAACAAGCCAACGCCCTGGGCACCGGCGGCCGCTGCCTTGATGGCATCCTTGGCTCCGCCCACATTGGCCAGAAGCGGCACCAAGTGTCCGTCAGCTGTGGTTCCGGCTCCATCAAAGACGGCAAGGGTTGAGGCGTTGGCGGCCCAGGCAACCGCCGCGGCGCGCTCGTCATCACCGGGTTCGGTGGCGATGGTTCCGGCGGCGCCGTCGACATAGACTTCCGTGCCATCGGGGAGCGTGTCGACGCCGGCGGCGGCTACCACGGCGGGCAGGCCGAGGGAGCGGGCAATGATGGCCGTGTGCGACTGCGGCCCGCCCCCGGCCGTTACGAGGGCAATGACAATGGTGGGATCGAGCGTGGCGGTGTCGGCCGGGGCCAGATCTTCTGCCACAAGAATGAAGGGCTCCTCCGATGTGGGGATGCCGGGTGCCGGAACACCACGCAGTGATGCCACAATCCGGGCCCGAACATCGAGGACGTCGGTGGCACGCTCGGCCATGTAGCCACCGAGATTAACCAGCATCGCGACGACAGCTTCGGCGGCTTCCCACACGGCGCGTTCGGCCGAGGTTCCGGTCTTGATTAACTTGATGGCGGCCTTGATGAGCATGGGATCCGCAGCCATCAGCGCGGTGGCTTCCAGCACGGCCTTGGCATCGGCGCTGGCGCCAGCCGCGCGCTCACGTAGCTGGGACTGCACATCCTTGGCGGCTGCTTGAAGGGCCAGAGTGGCCTCTTCTGCGCTGATCCCTGAAGCCAGCATCTCCCCGGCGGGCGGATCAGCCAACGGTGCGGGCATCTGGCGAATGGTGCCAATGATTCGTCCGGGGCTGACCCCAACTCCTGGGAAATTCTGCATTGAAAGTCCTCTACTTCTTTAGATGTCGCTGTGTCTGTGGGCAGGGCGGCTGTGCCCCAAGTCATGCGCCTTGCGAATGCGGGGCCGTGCTAAAAGTAATTCCTGTGACGCTCTTCATATAGCGTTGCTATAGATGCTACGGTAGCAGTCATGAACATCGACGGCCAGCTTCCGGCCAAAACGAGGCTGCTTCAAGCTGCAGCTGAGTTGTTGGCTAATTCGGCGGGCAAGCCAGTTTCAACACGGCAAATCACCGAGTTGGCTGGTGTAACTGCCCCCACCTTGTATCACCATTTTGGGGACAAGGAGGGGCTCTTCAACGCGGTCATTGACGCTGGGTTTGAAGAGTATGTAGCCGGTGAGCACAACTTTGTGCCCACCGGTCACCCCTTGCAGGATGTGCGTCAGATTTGGGATAACCACCTCCAATTCGGTCTGGACAATCCACAGCTGTATTCGGTCATGTTTGGCAATATCCGTCCTGAAAGCCGCCCTGTGCGAGTAGCTGAAGCGGAAGGTTTCATGGAGGAAATGCTGGAAAAGGCGGCCGCGGCTGGCCTGCTCTGCGTTTCTCCCGTGGAGGCCTCCCGCAGCATTCTGGCGGCCAATGTTGGTGTCACCTTGATGCTCATTGCCGAACCGGCAGAGGGCAGGAATTTCGATTTGTCGGACATGACCAGAGAAGCCGTCATCACGGCGGTTTCCTCGGCGGCGGGTCTCAGCCCGGCGGCAACGCCGGTGGGCCCAACGTCGGTGGTGGTTGCTGCCATTGCTCTTAATGCCGCTCTGGAATCCTCGCATCCGGAGCAACTCTCCACCACCGAGTTAAAGCTTTTCCTCGAATGGCTTCACCGCATTTCTAAAACTTAAAGCAACACACACCATCATCCCCAGTTACTCCTGCAGAGGCGCAGGACTCACGGTAAGGAAACTCTCATGGCAACTCAAACAGTGGCCGCCCCGAAGGGTGGCGTGCGGGTAGGGGTGCAGAAATTTGGCACCTTCTTATCCGGCATGATCATGCCCAATATTGGCGCATTCATTGCCTGGGGCCTGATTACGGCTCTCTTCATTCCTGCGGGGTTCTTCCCCAACGCGACCGTGGGGGCCATGGTCGAACCCATGCTCTTCTTCATGCTCCCCTTGCTGATCGGCTATACCGGCGGCAAGATGATCCACGGTGTCCGCGGTGGTGTGGTGGGTGCCGTAGCGACCATGGGTGTGGTGGTGGGAACTGACATCCCCATGTTCATTGGCGCCATGATCATGGGCCCGCTGACAGCCTGGGTCATGAAGAAGCTGGACAAGGCCTGGGAAGGCCGCATTAAGCCCGGCTTTGAAATGCTCATTGACAACTTCTCCGCAGGTATTCTCTCCGGCATCATGGCTATTGTTGGCCTGCTGGTAGTGGGTCCATTGGTGACGGCGTTTAGCAACGGCGCAGGCCGTGTTGTTGAATTCCTAGTCAATAACGGGCTGCTGCCGTTGACCAGCATCTTTATTGAGCCCGCCAAGGTCTTGTTCCTGAACAACGCCATCAATCATGGCATCCTGACCCCGCTGGGCACGGAGCAGGCGCTGAACAACGGCAAGTCCATCCTGTTCCTGCTGGAAGCGAACCCCGGCCCCGGCCTGGGCCTGCTGCTCGCATACTCCATCTTCGGTAAGGGCCTAGCCAAGGCCTCGGCCCCGGGTGCGGCAGTTATCCAGTTCTTCGGTGGGATCCATGAGATCTATTTCCCGTACGTCCTGATGAAGCCGGCCATGATCCTTGCGACCATTGGCGGCGGCATGACAGGCATCTTCATGCTGGTTCTGACCGACTCCGGACTGGTAGCCCCGGCAGCACCAGGGAGCATTTTTGCCGTCTTTGCCATGACCGCCAAGGACAGCTACTTTGGCGTCGCGCTGTCGGTGTTTGCAGCGGCGGCGGTGTCGTTCCTGATTGGTTCGCTCATCCTCAAAATAAGCCCCATTCCTGCTGAAAGCGACGGTCTGGGCGACGCCACGGCCAAGATGGAAGCGCTCAAGGGCAAGAAGAGCTCGGTTGCGTTTGCCCTCGCCGGGGCCGGCACGTCCGGCCCCATCAGCACGGTTGTTTTTGCTTGCGACGCCGGGATGGGTTCCAGTGCCATGGGAGCCTCGGTGCTTCGCAACATGATCAAGAAGGCCGGTTTCCCGGAGGTGAAGGTCACCAACTCGGCCATCTCCAACCTGACCGACACGTACGACGTCGTTGTCACGCACCAGGACCTCGCCGCACGTGCCGCCCCTGTCACGGCAAGTGCCGTCCATGTGGCCGTGGACAACTTCATGAACAGCCCGCGCTACGAGGAAATTGTGGAGCTGGTCCGTACCAGCAACTCAACGGCCGGACAGGCCACTGCACCTGCGGCCGAAGAGCCCGTAGAAGCGCCAGCCTCAGGGGGCGGCACGGTTCTGGCCCGGGAGAGCGTGGTCCTGAACGGCACCGCCACCACTCGTGACGGCGCCATCGATGAGGCCGGTGCGTTGCTGCTGGCCCGGGGCGCTGTGAATGCCGCCTATGTTGCGGCCATGCATGAGCGCGAAACCTCGGTGTCCACCTACATGGGCAACTTCCTGGCCATCCCGCATGGAACCAACGAGGCCAAGGGAAACATCACCAGCTCTGCCGTCTCGATCATCCACTACCCGAACGGCATCGACTGGAACGGCAAGCCGGTCAAGTTCGTGGTGGGTGTGGCAGGAATCAACAACGAGCACTTGTCCATCTTGTCCTCTATTGCCCGCGTCTTCACCGACAAGGCGCAGGTGGCCCGGCTCGAAAACGCCACCACCGTGGATGAGGTCCTGGATATCTTTGGAAAGGTAAACGCGTAATGAAGGCTGTTCACTTTGGGGCCGGCAACATTGGCCGCGGATTTGTGGGCTTGCTCCTGCACAATGCCGGGTATGAGATTGTCTTTGCCGACGTCGCGGAGGCGCTCATCAACGAGCTAGCCGCGGCGGACAGCTACGACGTGCACGAGGTGGGCGAGAACGCCACCGTGCGTACCGTCAACAATTTTCGGGCGTTGAACTCCGCCGCTTCGGCGGACACCGTGGTTGCGGAAATTGCGACGGCGGACATTCTCACCACTGCGGTGGGGCCCAACATCCTCAAATTCGTGGCACCGCTCATTGCCCGCGGCATCGCCGCCAGGGATGCTGCGCTGGCTCCGTTGCAGGTCATGGCCTGCGAAAACGCCATCAACGCCACTGACATCCTTGAAGCTGCCGTCCGCTCGGACGACAGCGTGGATGAGGGCACAGTGAATTCCGCCGCCGTGTTTGCCAACACGGCAGTGGATCGGATCGTCCCGAACCAGGCGCCCGGACAGGGTCTGGATGTCACGGTGGAGACGTTTTTTGAATGGGTCATCGACAGGACCCCCTTCAAGGGCAATGAACCTGTCATTGACGGAGCCACGTTTGTGGATGATCTGGCCCCCTACATTGAACGCAAGCTGTTCACAGTGAACACGGGCCACGCATCCACGGCCTACTTTGGCTACGCGGCAGGAATCGAAAAGATCTCCGACGCCATGGCTGATCCCGGCGTTCAGGCCCAGGTGCGGGCCGTGCTGGAGGAGACCAAGGCGCTGCTGGTGCGCAAGCATGAATTCGCGCCGGCGGATCAGGAAGCCTATGTCCAAAAGATTCTGCTCCGGTTCGCCAATGAATTCCTGCCAGACACCGTGAACCGTGTGGGGCGTGCGCCCATGCGCAAGCTAAGCCGGCACGAGAGGTTCATTGGACCCGCCGCCGAACTGGCTGAAAATGGGCTCACTCCGGTGGCGTTGTTGGCGGCCATCGGCGCTGCGCTGCACTTTGATGATGCGGCGGATGCCGAAGCGGTGGAGCTGGCGGAGATCATCGCTACCAACACGGCGGAGGATGCCACGGCAAGGATTACCGGGCTTGCCGCGGAACATCCGCTATTTTCCGCGGTTAGCACCCTGATTGCGGCCAAGAAGTCGGAGCCGGCCAGCAACTAGTCTGCGCTCGACTAGCCACAGTAGCCCTCAGCGCCGCCCAGCGCAGGGGGCTATTGTGGCCAGTAACCGATGTAGAGCCAATTTGCAGCAGGAGGGTCTCATGGCCAAGGAACTTGCCACTCAGCTCATTGAACAATTGCAGTCCGCCGGAGTACGGCGCATCTACGGGATTGTGGGCGACAGCCTGAATCCGTTGGTGGACGCGGTCCGGAAAACAGGTGGGTCCAAGAACGGCGGAATCGACTGGATTCATGTCCGTCATGAGGAGGCGGCAGCCTTTGCCGCCGGTGCCGAGGCGCAACTGACAGGCGAACTTGCCGTCTGCGCCGGATCCTGCGGGCCAGGCAACCTCCACCTCATGAACGGACTCTACGACGCCAACCGCACCGGTGCGCCCGTGCTGGCCATCGCCTCACACCTGCCCAGCGTGCAAATTGGCAGCGGCTTCTTCCAGGAAACCCACCCGGACCGGCTCTTTGGCGAGTGCTCGGTGTACTCCGAAATGATCAGCACCTCGGACCAAGCGCCGAGAGTCCTTCACAACGCTATCCAGCATGCGCTCGGATTGCGCGGGGTGGCCGTGGTGACGCTGCCCGGGGACATTGCCAGCCTGCCAGCCACGGCACCCTCGCCGATGTCGCGGCCCGTGCGTCCGGCCACTCTGGTCCCGGCCACAGAAAGCGTCCAGGCGCTGGCAGACGCGATCAATGCTGCCACTAAGGTGGCCATCTTTGCCGGCGCCGGTGTGCAGGGCGCCCATGATGAAGTGGTGGCGCTGGCTGCGAAAATTAATGCGCCCATTGGCCACAGCCTGCGTGGCAAGGATTTCATCCAGTACCAGAACCCGTACGACATTGGGATGACAGGACTGCTGGGCTACGGTGCCGCGGCCGAGGGTATTGCGGATGCGGACCTGCTGATCATGCTCGGCACAGATTTCCCCTATGACCAGTTCCTGCCTGACACCCGCACCGCCCAGGTGGATAGGGCCCCGGAACATTTGGGGCGGCGTACCGACGTGGACATTGCAATCCATGGCGACGTCTTGCCCACCCTACAAGCGCTCATGCCCCTCATTGCGGCCAAAGAGAACTCCAAGTTCCTGGACGCCATCATGAAAAAGCATGACAGGCTCATGAACAAGGCCGTGGGCGCCTACACCCGCAAGGCCGACAAACTGGTGCCCATTCACCCGGAATACGCGGCGTCCCTGCTGGATGAGATTGCCGCCGCCGACGCAATTTTCACGGCCGACACCGGCATGTGCAATGTTTGGACGGCCCGCTACATCAACCCCCTGGGCACCCGCCGGCTCATTGGGTCCTACCTTCACGGCTCCATGGCGAACGCCCTTCCCCAAGCCATTGGCGTCCAGGCTGCCTATCCTGGGCGGCAGGTCATCTCGGTCTCCGGCGACGGCGGGCTATCGATGTTGCTAGGTGAATTAATTACGGCAGCGGCTCATAATCTGCCAGTCAACGTTGTGGTGTTCAACAACTCCACTTTGGGCATGGTTAAGCTCGAAATGCTGGTGGACGGTCTGGCCGACTTTGGGGTTGACGTCCCGGATACCAACTATGCAGCCATTGCCGCGGCGATGGGATTCCATGCTGTGCGAGTCAGTGATCCTGCCGGGATCGCTGATGCCTACCGTGCCGCGTTTGCCCATGACGGGCCATCGCTGGTGGAACTCATCACGGACCCAAATGCACTGTCCATCCCGCCAAAGATCAAGGGCGGGCAGATCCTGGGCTTTGCCACTGCCATGTCCAAAGTGGTGTTGAATAGGGGTGCCGGGGAGGCCGTCAATATGGCACGATCGAATCTGCGCAACATCCCGCGCGGCTAGCTTCCACCCCTAACGTCCACCACACACTCGAGGATTCCCATGCTGATCACTGCCCTTATTTTCGCTGGACTGGCCGCCCTGGTCCACGTCTACATCTTTGTGCTGGAATCCTTGCGATGGACGGACCCTTCGACCCGCAAAACCTTTGGAACCAGCGAAAGTGAGGCCCTCGCCACGAAGGAGCTGGCCTTCAACCAGGGTTTTTATAACTTGTTCCTAGCGCTCTTGGCCGCGGTAGGAATCGTTGCCGCGGCAACGGGCCACCACGAAGTGGGTGCTGCCCTGGTGCTCGCCGGTTGCGGGTCCATGCTGCTGGCCGGGCTGGTATTGCTTTTTTCATCCCCCAAGAAGGCCAAAGCGGCCCTGGTGCAGCTCACTTTCCCGCTCATCGCCGTCGTACTGACGGTGGTGTGGCTGCTCTAAAACGTTCACGCACGACGTCGGAGCCTGGGTTGCGCTGTTCCTACGCCGATGTGCGGCGAAGCCCCGTGGACACCACGGTCAGGCTGGCAATGCAGACCACGGCGACATTGCCAAGCAAGACTGGCCGTAATTGATAAATGCAACAGGACCTTGTGACTTTAACCCGTGATTTTAACCATTGAAGAGTCGCCGTGACAGGCATAACGTTGAAGAACATCCAAGGGGGTGGCCAGAGTGGAAATTCATCTGTGGTGGCTGGAGATCGAGCTACCGGCTAAACAGTGGCTGCGTGAGAACACGGGCGCCGGTGCGGTGCCCAGCCATGTGGTGGCGGCCGTGGAAACGGCCGGTGGCGCCATGACGAACGGAACGCTTACAGAACGCGAGTGGGAATTCATCGTGACACAGTCGGAATTTGTGGACTGAGTGCTTGCGCTCTGATGGGTTGCGGACCGTCCGGTTACGAACTGCGCAGTCATGGGCTGCGCGATCATGAATTGTGCGGTTGTGGACTGGGCGAACGCTCCTGCTGACCACCATCTGCTGGGCGCTAGCTGCTGGCCAGGACCAGCGCCGCGGTCAGGAATACCGTCAAAGCCAAGAACGGCAGGCACAGCAGCGCGTGAAGCACCTTGTGCTCGGTCAAGATGGCGGCATATTCGCGCAGGAACGCGCTCGGGAGAAAGTAGCGGGCGGTGGGGGAGCCCACCACTTGGGCGTCGAGCCCGAGCTTGCGAGACAGTAGAGCGGCGCGGAGTACGTGGTAGTTATTGGTGACAATCACCATGGCACCACCCCGTCCTTGCTCTTGCGCAACGGCCGCTGAAAACTGCAGATTCTCAGCCGTGGTGGTGGCCCTTTCCTCGGCAACTACGTGTTCGGAGGGCGCCCCCGCTGCGACCAGATAGTCCGCCATGGCGGCACCCTCAGGTCTGGATTCATCCGCTCCCTGCCCGCCGGAAGGAATCAGTAGCGGCGCCAGCTCTTCCTGGGCACTGGCCCCTCGGTACACTTCCAGCCCCTTGTCGAGGCGAGAGCGCAGCAGTGGCGGCACTTTTCCGTTGATGATTTGCGAGCCCAAGATGACAACGGATGCCGGAGTGATGGTGTGATTCATGCGCCCGTACACCACCGCATAGGCCAGGAAAACCACAAAGACCACGCCAAAGTAGCTACACAAGAAGAACAGCAACGCTGCCAGCCCAATAGCCACCGGATTGAGCGTGATCACCAGCAGTGCGGCAACAACCGGCAGGCCCAACAAGGCAAGGCCGGCAATCAGTGACAGCAAGTTTCCAAGGCTACGACCCTCGCGGTGCATCATGCGCACACCGTTACTGATCAAGAATCCGGCCAGGACAACCACTGCAAGAGGTGTCAGGGCGACTATTCCGAGCGTGATCCACTGTGTCCACGGGAACCATTGGGTTAGCACTTGAGACACACCTGTCACGGTAAACCAGCAGGCTGCAACCAGGACCAGCCCGTTGCGCAGCATGCGCGGGTCCTTGCGGCGAAGATAGACATAACTGCAGGCCAGGATGAAAGCCAAGATCAAGGAAAACATGCCTCAAGCCTAGGGGACCCAAACCGCCCCGGCATGCCGCCAGGGGCGGACGTTGCGCAGCCTCATGCGCCACCACGGCGGGAGATGTGGCCAGTGGCGCGAGGAGGGGCCGCCGTCGTACCCGTCCAAGAAAAATCCGTGTTACGAATAGTCAAAATGTGATCTTGGCGGTGAAGACGGGACAGGCTGGGGTAAGTAGGGGATGATGGAAAGGATGACTTCCCCCAAAAACATTCCCAGCCCCGCAGTCGCCTCTTCCGCGACCGCACCGAAGCGCCGTCCGGCCCGCCCGGCGCAGGTTATGCCTGCCACCGAGGGCTGGGATCAGGCCAAGAACCCTGAAGGCCGCCCGCTGCTGCAGTTCAAATCGCCGCGCGTTTCGCAGCCGCCTGTGCACCTGGCGGACCTGACGCTGGCCGAGCGTGAAGAAAAGTTCAAGGAGATGGGTCTGCCGGCATTCCGTGCCAAGCAGCTCTCCGTACACTACTTCCAGCACTACACCACCGATCCCGAGCGCATGAGTGACCTCCCCAAGGACCGCCGCGCCGAGATTGTGGACACCATGTTCCCCAAGCTCCTGACCGAGGTCAAGCGCCTCACCACAGACAACGGTGACACCGTGAAGTTCCTGTGGCGCCTGTTCGACGGTTCCCTCGTGGAGTCAGTCCTCATGCGTTACACGGGCCGCGTGACCCTGTGCGTGTCCAGCCAGTGTGGTTGCGGCATGAACTGCCCGTTCTGTGCCACGGGCCAAGCCGGTCTGACCCGCAACATGTCCACCGCGGAGATCTTGGATCAAATTGTTCAGGCCAACCGAGTCATCGCTGAGGGCGGCTTGGGTCACCTGCGCCGCGATGGCGGACACGATGCCGATCGCGTCACCAACATTGTCTTCATGGGCATGGGCGAGCCGCTGGCCAACTACAAGCGCGTCATGAACGCCGTGCACCGCATGGTTGCCGATGGTCCCGAGGGCTTGGGCATGTCCGCCCGCGGCATCACCGTCTCCACCGTTGGCTTGGCTCCGGCCATCAACAAGTTGTCGCAAGAGGGCCTGGCCATCACGTTCGCGCTTTCCCTCCACGCGCCGGACGATGAACTTCGCGACGAGCTCATCCCCGTCAACGACAAGTGGAAGGTGGACGAGGTTCTGGATGCCGCGTACAACTACTACAAGGTCACGGGCCGCCGCGTCTCCATCGAGTACGCGTTGATCAAGGACATGAACGATCACCCGTGGCGTGCCGAGCTCCTGGCGAAGAAGCTCAATCAACGCGGCCGCGGCTGGGTCCACGTGAACCCGATTCCACTGAACCCCACCCCGGGCTCCATCTGGACGTCCTCGGAGCCTGCCGTGATGCAGGAATTCATCGACACGCTGATCGAAAATGGCGTGCCTACCACGTTGCGCGACACTCGTGGCAAGGAAATCGACGGAGCGTGCGGCCAGCTCGCCGCAGCCGAGTAACGTTTGGCCTGCTTGGGCGCGCTTAACTGAAGCGGCACTCATGGAAGGACGACGCCGGAACTTGGGTTCCGGCGTCGTCCTTTGCGTTAAGCGGTGGCCAGCCGCCGTCGCATCGCGGCCAAGCTGGTGTGCGAGCTGGCGAGGGCGGATTCTGCAGGAAGGAATCCACCCTGGCGGGTTAGCGGGTGATCGTGCCGGTGGTGACGAAGGCCGTGGTGGAACCGGGTTCAATCTCCGTGCGGCCAGCATCTTGGATCACAGGACCCTTGCACTTGCGGGCGCCCTTTTTGAACTCCCTGGCCGCAAGTTCCTGCACGCCAACGGGGCAGCCGGCGTCCAGCCACCCCTGGACGGCGGCGGGCTTGGATTCGAGAACCCACGCGAAAAGTGCGTGGGCGGCCTGGGCGGCGGCCTTACCGGTGGACATCTCCAGGGAGCCATTGAGGACGATTGTCAACGGCTGCGGCGGGAGCTGCGCGCCGGGTGGCAGCTGGGTCCCGGAAACCTGAAGCTTGGACAGCAGCTTGGGTAACGCTGCGGCTGGCATGGGCGGCAGGCCAACGGCGCTGGCTTCTCCAACAGTGGCGAGCACATGATCGGGGAATGCCGTGAGTACCTTGGCGAACATCTTGGCATCGGCCCGGCGCACGGACTTGGCGAAGTGGCCCGCAGCCCAGATCCGCCAATCGGGGTTCTGGGGATCATGCAGGTACGCCTGAACTGATGCCAGGGCTGCTGCGGCAATGCCGTGCTGCTCACTGGCGGGTTCTTCCCGGTCCACGAGCAAGATGATGGGTTGGACTAGTTCTTCGGCAGCGCGTTCGCTAAATTCACTCACCCACCAAGCGTAGGGGTAAGCGCTGCAGCGTGTGACAAGCTGGAGGCTGTTCTCTTTTTCGCTGCGCACCGTGGACACGTCACCTTGGAGACTTCCACGTGCGCTCGGCACAGCTCAGGAGCTCCCATGCGTAAACCACTCACAGTAGCGGCCCGGGCTGCCGTGGAGCCCTTTGCCGTCATGGATATTCTGCAACGAGTGGCCAGTCTTCGCGCCGCCGGGCGGGACATCATTTCCCTGTGCGCCGGTGAACCCAGCGGCGGAGCCCCGAGTGCTGTCTCGGCCCGGGCCGCACAAATCCACACGTCAAAAATCCCGTTGACGTACACGCCGACCCTTGGTTTGCCGGAGCTCCGCCAGGCTATCGCGGGGCACTACAAGCGCTGGTACGGGATCGAGGTGCCGGCCAGGAATGTTGCCGTGACCACCGGTTCCTCCGGCGCATTCATGCTGGTCTTCCTTGCCGCGTTCAACCCCGGCGGCAAGGTGGCTTTGGCGCGTCCCGGCTACCCTGCTTACAAGAACATCCTGAAGGCCCTGGGTATTGAGGTGGTGGAACTCGACGCCGGATCAAGTTCCCATTTTCAGCCCACCCCGGAGTTGCTCGAGGCAGCCGTTGCCGAACACGGGCCACTGGCCGGGTTGGTGTTGGCATCACCGGCTAACCCCACCGGCACCATGGTTTCACGCGCAGAGTTGGCCGCTCTAAACCATTGGTGCGGTGCGAACGGTGTCCGATTGGTGAGCGACGAGATTTACCACGGCATCACCTATCCCGCCCCGGGTGATGCCGATCCCCAAGGAGTCTGCGCCTGGGAACTGGAGGCGTCCGGCGTCGTGATTTCCAGTTTTTCCAAGTATTGGGGCATGACCGGGTGGCGGCTGGGGTGGGCTCTGGTCCCGGATGATCTCATTGCGGGCGTCGATGCGCTCGCCGGAAATGTTGCCCTCTGCCCGCCAGCACCGGCGCAGTTGGCGGCCATTGAGGCATTCAGCGAGCAGTCCTATGCCGAAGCCGACGCCTTTGTGGCGGAATTCTCCCGCACCCGCGATTACATTCTGCGCAAGGTAGCTGACCTCGGCTGGATTGATGCTGCCCCGGCTGACGGCGCCTTTTACTTCTACGCCAACTTGGGCCCGGCGCTGGCCGGCTTTTCCGACTCCACAGAGTATTGCGCGGCGCTGCTGGAACGGGAAGGAGTTGCCTTGGTACCAGGCGGAGACTTTGACTCGGTGCATGGCAGTGCCACAGTCCGGTTGAGTTTCGCCGCCGGGTACGACGCCGTCAGTGAAGCATTAGTGCGGATCGAAAGGTTCCAAGCCGCCTCGCTGGGGGACGTTTAGCGGGCTAGCTCGCCAGCTGTTTTTGCGTCTTGGGGATGCGGTCGCGATCGTAGGTGATGGTGCTGTACCCGTGGGGCGCAGGTTTGCCGTCGTCCCCTAGGTTCACAAAGACGATGCTTTCAACCGTGAGGATTGATTCGCGGGTGAAGATATTGCGCACTTCGGCGCGCATGGTCAGAGAGGTGCGGCCGAACTTGGTCGCTGTCAGTCCCATCTCGATCAAATCGCCCAAGGCGGCCGAGGAAACGAAGTTAATTTCAGAGATATATTTCGTCACGGCCTTGCCGTTACCCAGCTGCACGATGGCGTAAATCGCGGCTTCTTCGTCAATCCAACGAAGCAAGCTGCCGCCAAAAAGGGTGCCGTTCGCGTTCAGGTCTTCGGGTCGAACCCATTTGCGGGTGCGGAAAGTAATATCGGCGGTGTCCATACAGTAAAACTTACCGGGCCAACGGGGCAGCTGTGCCATGAATGTTGCCGATAACACACCATGGTATGTACCACTAATGAAGCGTCGTGCAGCGGCTGCGCCGGGCACTCAAGAACCCTTTTCTGCTCGTGAAAGCAAGCAGCTGATCTAGAACGCAACGACGGCGGCACCCAAGGTGCGCTTGAAAACGCAACGTGAGTGCCGCCGTCGAACATCCCCAGCTGCTCCAGTAAGGGAGCGGTTTGGGACTTACTTGTTTAGGTGATCCACCAGGGACTCCGCGATGCCGATGTAGGTGCCCGGGGTCAGCGCCAGGAGGCGTTCCTGCGCACCGGCTGACAGGCCCAGCCCGGAGACGAATTCCTGCATGCGCGCAGCATCTACGCGGTGGCCGCGAGTGAGGTCCTTCAGGCGCTCATACGGGTCGGCCATACCGTCGACGCCGGCGATGGCCTCGGCGCGCATGACCATCTGGATGGCCTCGGCGAGGACCTCCCAGTTGTGGTCCAGATCCTCTGCCAGCACTGCTTCAGCGGTGTTGAGGCGGCCCAGGCCACCCAGCACGTTGTTGATGGCCAGCAGGGAGTGGCCAAAGGCGACACCGATGTTGCGCTGGCTGGAGGAGTCGGTGAGGTCGCGCTGCCAGCGGCTGGTGACCAGGGTTGCGCCCAAAGTGTCCAGCAGGGCGTTGGAGATCTCTAGGTTCGCTTCAGCGTTTTCGAAGCGGATCGGGTTGACCTTGTGCGGCATGGTTGAGGAACCCGTGGCGCCCGGGACAGGGATCTGCGCGAAGTAGCCGATGGAGATGTAGCTCCACACATCCGTGCACAGGTTGTGCAGAATGCGGTTGAAGCGTGCCATGTCGGCGTAGAGCTCAGCCTGCCAGTCGTGGGACTCGATCTGGGTGGTCAGCGGGTTCCAGGTCAGGCCCAGTGATTCAACGAAGTTCTTGGCAACATCTTCCCAGTCGGCTTCCGGCACGGACGCGTAATGTGCTGCGTAGGTTCCGGTGGCGCCGTTGATCTTGCCCAGGAATTCGGTCTTGGCAATGCGGTCCAGCTGACGGGTCAGGCGGTGTGCGGTGACGGCCAATTCCTTACCCAAAGTGGTGGGGGTGGCGGGCTGGCCGTGCGTGCGAGAAAGCATGGGGACGGCGCGGTTTTCCTCTGCCATCGCAGCGATCTTGGCCACGAGTGCGCGTGCGGCGGGAAGCCAAGCATCCTCCACGGCACCCTTGACGCCCACGGCGTAGGAGAGGTTGTTGATGTCTTCGCTGGTGCAGCCGAAGTGAACCAGCGGCTTTAGGTGATCCAGGTCCAGTGCGGCAAGGCGGTTACCGATGAAGTACTCCACAGCCTTGACGTCGTGGACAGTAACCTTCTCGATGTCGGCCAGTTCCTTGATGGAGTCTGCATCAAATTCGGTCACGATGGCGCGCAGGCCAGCCTGCTGCTCAGCGGTCAGCGGCTCGGTGCCGGGCAGGACATTGTTGCTGGTCAGGTGGATGAACCACTCAACTTCAACAGCGACGCGGTCGCGGTTCAGGGCAGCTTCGGAGAGGTAGTCAACCAGGGGTGCGACGGCGCCGGAGTAGCGGCCATCAAGGGGCCCCAAGGCGATGCGCTCGGAGGAAACGGCCAATGACTTGCGGCCGGAAGGGATGCGGGCTGTGGCATTTGCGGAATCAGACATGGCCTAATTCTTTCATGAACCGCCCATTCCTCCACAGCGGGGGTATCTAGCTGGACAAGCCACATTTCGCAGGGATGCTCTGGTGCAGCCTTTAGCTGGCGATCTAGGGTTGGCTTCTCAGGCGGCAGCGGCCAGCTATTTGGGAGCAACGCTGCCCGACGTGGGCAGGTCTACTGCGTGGATAGTGAAGGAAGGCGGTGCATCACATGACAGCAGCAGAAGCCTTCCGCGGTGGGCTTGGAGGACTCGGTGGGCTTGGGCTTGGTGGTGGAATCGGCCCTGGCCTAGGAGTTGGGGTTGGCCTAGGAGCGGGTGGCCGGGCCGGGTCGGATCCAGCGGCACTGGCTGCCATGGCTCAGCGGCTGGCTGGAATCTCACAAGAAATGGGGGCCTTGCGGCTACAGCTGGGACAGGTGGCACTTCTGGACTGGAAATCTCCTGCCGCAACCGCTTTCAGGGAGGAATTATCAGCACGGGATGCGGCAATGCAGGCGGTGGTTCGGGCCATTGACAGCGCAGTTAATGCGGTTGGCGCCTACGGATTCGCTGTGAGCGACAGCCCGGATTTTTGCTTCAACCCAGAGCTGCCGGGGCAAGGGGCTCCGTGGTTTGCCGGAGGGTCTGGACCTAGTTTTGGCCCGATTGTTGGCCTTGGGCTCAGCGGTGCAGGCGTCGGAGCCGACGGAGCCGGTTTTGCCGGGTTTGGACCAGGGTATGGCCTTGGGAACGCCGGGGTTGGCGGGGCGTTTGGCACCAGTAGTGGAGGGTAACGGAACTAGGCATCCAGGGTGGTTCGGTGGCAGTCGGGGGCGCAGGTGCGTGATTCTCGTGATTCGCCGGTGAAGAGCAATGGTGAAGTTTTCGGCGGGGAGGGTGGGAACATGAGCGACCAGGAAGGGGATTCCACCACGTTTTCCATAGAGGGTGGGGTGGGGTCAGTTAGTTACACCTTGGCGGAGATCGCCGGAGCTGGAGACCAGTTGGGAGCCTTGGCGCAACTCATGATCCCGCTCGTGAACAGTCTGCAAGCTGAAGGGTCATGGTTGGTGGGGGCTACAACAGCGGCCTCGCCGTATCCCTATGGAGCCGTCGAGGCCGTTCGTACTTCTGTGTGGACTGCTAGCCGGGCACAAGTAGATATCGCCGCGCTCGCCCGGAAGGCTCAACTGGCAAAGGCGAACTATGAAGCTGCGGAAGCGCACAATGTCGCCATAGTGGCGCGGATGGGCAGGCTTGACGCTCTGCGCAAGGGACTGAATGCCTGGAGCTGGGGCCCCCTCGCCCCCTTGGGGGTAGCGGCCGATGTGTCAGTTCTCCTTCGTCAGCCAGGGGCCGGGCTGCGTGAGGTGATGGAGAAGATTCTCAACAACGGGGGTGGCTATGTGGCAGGCCTGCTGGGGCCTGAATACGCGATGACCTATCTTCTGTCCCAGATCCGCAGGCAGAGAACGTCAGGGGTCATCCCGGCCATTGTCCTGAGGAAATTCTTCGACGAAGCGGGGTTGGCCCAGCCGGGAAAGGTGGCAGTACGTGCAGTTCCTGCGCAGGAATGGGATCCTGCGGAACCGTATTTCCCTCCCGGTCATGCATCCTCCAGCGAAGGTACTTCTTGGAAGGTCCGGGCCAGCATTGAGGGCCTCTTGGCTGGCAGCAGCGACGCTTACAAGTATCCGCCAGGGTCCATCGGTGTAGTCCGGATCGAACGCCCTGATGGAAGCAATGTGTGGGTGGTCCATCTGCCGGGAACTGAAGATTGGTCCACGGTAGACAGTGCAAACCCCTTTGACATGGAAGGCAATATGGAAGGGCTAACAGCGGCCCAACGGGAAGCGTTTAAGCAGCAGGACGTGGTGGTGCAACAGCTTATTAAAGAAGCATTGCGGGCCTCGGGTGCGCTGCCAGGCGAAGATGTACTCCTCACCGGACACAGCGGCGGCGGCATTCACGCGGCCGCGGCTGCGGCGGACCCGGCCTTCCGTGCCGAGGTAAACGTCAAGATGATTATTATTGCCGGGTCGCCAGCAAGGAATGCGGAGATTCCCGAGAGTATTGCCGTGGTGGATCTAGAAAATGAGCACGATATTGTCACGGCGGGTGACTACGGTCCACCAGAACCGGCACCGAACTGGGTGACGGTGACATCGCACCGCCCGCCCATGGCGAAAGGAGGGGATTTAGGCGACGTCATTGAGCAGGCGCACTCCTTGGACAATTACCTACTGGATGCTGCGGCACTTGATCAGTCTGACAACCCTGCAGTTGAGGCGTCCAGAGATACGCTGCGGACAATTTTGGCCGCGGGGGTGGGCGGAGCGGCCGTCGCTGGCACCAAATGGGTATACCAAGGACGGGACGTCAATGATCAATCCAAGCCGGCACCCAAACCACTTGAGATGCAAAAACCAACCCGGCGTTCAAGAAAGCCAACAAAGCTGGCATGAGCGGTTCGTCCGGACCCGGTATTCACAGGCCGGCAGTGGCCTCTAGCGGCGAGAGGCCGACTTGCCCACGTTGGAAGTCAACATTGAAACGACACTGATGATCAGGGCGGCCAAGATTGCCGTCCAGAAGAAATCGTCAATAGTGAAGTGGACGGGCGTGTAGGTGCTGAGCCATGCCGTCAACCACAACATGGCGGCGTTGATGACGATGGTGAACAGACCCAAGGTCAAGATGGTCACTGGCAGCGATAGCAACTTCACAATGGGCTTCACCAGCGCATTGACCACACCGAAAACCAAGCCGATGAACAAATACCCCAAGGCCGTGTTGATAGTGTCGCCTGTGCCGGAGGGCCCGCCAATATTGGAGCCAACAACCGAGGCGGAGGCAATGTGCATGCCGGGCAGGATCCAACTGGCAATCCAGAGGGCAACGGCATTGAGCACTATTTGAATGACGATTCTTCGCATGGCTCCATAGTTCCACAGTCCAGCCACGGAGGGCACTATGGAAATAGCCTTCTCGGCCATTAGCTCCTAATGTCCTCCCTGGTCTCGCTTCTCCCCACCCGCTCCCAGTGCTCGCGCGCTCGCATTGGGTCCCTCGCGGGCGTGGGCCCCCACCCAGGGCCCCTCGGCCATTAGGCTTAGTCCATGACCGAGACTCCTACTCCTTCCGATTCAGTTGTGCATCCCCGTCCGGCGGTTGGCCGCCTGCCCAAGTATGTTGCGGGGAAACCACCGGTGGATGTCCCCGGTCTGGAAAGTTTTAAGCTCTCATCCAACGAGAACCCCCTGGGCCCGGTACCGGCCGTCATGGACGTGTTGCGCAATGCCGCTGACATCCACCGCTATCCAGACGCGGGCAGCAGCCGCCTGTGCGTAGCCCTCGGCGAGTTCCTCGACGTTCCAGCTACTGACATTGTCCCGGGCGCAGGAAGTCTAGGGGCGCTGAACCAGATTCTGGCGGCTTTCGCAGGACAGAATGACAACGGTGTGCACGACGAGGTTATCTACGCGTGGCGCTCCTTTGAGGCCTACCCCATCTGTGTTGGACTTGCCGGTGCCACAAGCGTCCAGATTCCGGTACGCGCAGATGGCAGCCATGATCTGCCCGCCATGGCCGCCGCCGTCACTGCCAGCACGAAGGTAGTGCTGCTGTGCACGCCGAATAATCCCACTGGACCTGCCTTGGGTGCCGTGGAAACTGAAGAGTTCATCCGCAGCATGCCCCGGGACGTGGTCATTGTCATTGATGAGGCCTACCAAGAATTCGTGCGTGCAGCTGACGCCGTCAACGGTGTGGATCTATACCGCAAATACGCCAATGTCATGGTCCTGCGGACATTCTCCAAGGCGCATGGACTGGCCGGCCTACGCGTGGGCTACTCGATTTCGCAGCCCGAAGTCACCCAATACGTGCGCGCAGCAGCAACACCGTTCGCCGTCTCTGGAATTGGCGAATCGGCCGCTATTGCGTCGATGGAAAACTACAGCCAGGTTGTGGAAAGAGTACAAAGTCTGGTTGATGAACGTGACCGTGTCGTGGCCGGTCTGAAAGATCTTGGCTGGGACATTCCTGACGCCCAAGGCAACTTTGTGTGGCTGCCTTTGGGGAGCAACACCCAAGAGTTTGCCGCTCTGGCGCAAAGTCAAGGGCTCTCCTTGCGTGCCTTTGGGAACGACGGCGTCCGGGTGAGCATCGGTGAGGTGGTGGCGAACAGCCGGTTCCTTGAAATCTGTGCGTCCTATACAAAAGAGCCACGGCGTTCCTAGCGGTTAACAAAGGCAGTATTTGCCGGGCTGTACCGATACAGTTGTAAATCGAAAACGTATATATATGCACACCACGGAATGCATTCCGAAGGCGGCATATATCGGCACCAACGAGTCGTGACGGGGCATTTGAAACCCCGGGATTCGGCAGACGAGGAGACAGCATGGGCGCCGCCCAGCAAGCTGACACAGGCACATCAGGATCAGGTGCTCCGGCATCGCCGCGCCCGCAGGCAGGCAACCAAGCAGGCAACCCGCCGGCGGGGAGCCAGGCGCCGAGCTCAGCGGGAAACTCAGCCGGTGTGCTGCGCAACGCCGGGGTAGGCCCCGATGAAGCCGTCCAGCTCCTTGATGAGCATGGCGCCACCCATCACGATGCCACTTTCAGCTCTTACATTGAGAAGCTTGACCCGGACGTCCTGCGTGGTTTTTACCGCGACATGGCAACTGTGCGTCGCTTCGATACCGAAGCCACGGCACTCCAGCGCCAAGGTGAGCTGGCACTGTGGGTCCCTGTCATTGGCCAGGAAGCTGCACAAATTGGTTCTGGCAGCGCCATGAACAAGGCTGACTACGCGTTCCCCACCTACCGTGAACACGGCGTGGCGTTGACGCGTGGCTTGGATTTGGCGGATCTACTCAAGCTCTTCCGCGGTGTCACCAACGGTGGCTGGGATCCTCGCGAGACCAACTTCCACCTCTACACACTGGTCCTGGCCGCGCAAACACTGCATGCCGTGGGCTACGCCATGGGGATCTCACGTGATCTGGTGGCCGACCCCACAACCGAGCCAGCCGCCGTCGTTGCTTACTTTGGTGACGGGGCCAGCAGCGAAGGTGACGTCCACGAGTCCATGGTCTTCGCGGCTTCTTACGACGCCCCCGTGGTGTTCTTCTGCCAGAACAACAACTGGGCAATCTCCGTCCCGTTCGAAGTTCAGTCAAAGATTCCGTTGGTCAACCGTGCTGCAGGATACGGAATGCCCGGCATCCGAGTTGACGGCAACGACGTCCTGGCCGTGTACGCCGTAACGCAGTGGGCACTCGATCACGCCCGCAGTGGCCACGGACCCGTGTTCATTGAGGCCTCCACCTACCGCGTGGGCGCGCACACCACGGCGGATGATCCCACCAAATACCGGATGAACGCCGAAGAAGAGCTCTGGAAAACCCGGGATCCGCTGGCTCGTCTCGAGACGTATTTACGCGCCGAGAACCTTGCTGATGACGCCTTCTTCGAGCAGGTGAAGAACGACGGCGACGAGCTGGCTGCCCATGTACGCCGCACCACGCTGGCGTTGGGAAGCGCGGATATTCGCCACAAATTCGCCACGGTTTATGCCGAGGCACACCCTCTCGTGGCCGAAGAACTGGCCTGGTTTGAAAATTACGAGGCGTCCTTTGCTGACGTCGACACTGAAAACGCACAGGGCGGTGCCGCATGAGCACAATGACCATGGCCAAAGCCATCAACGAAGGCTTGCGCGCCAAGCTGGCGAATGACCCCAAAAGCTTCCTCATGGGCGAAGACATTGGGTCCCTAGGTGGCGTCTACCGCATCACCGAAGGCCTGAAGGCAGAGTTTGGCGCCCACCGCGTCATGGACACCCCGCTGGCCGAATCCGGAATTATCGGCACGGCACTGGGTATGGCGCTGCGCGGACACCGCCCGATCTGTGAGATCCAATTTGACGGCTTTGTGTTCCCGGCCTTCAACCAGATCACCACACAACTGGCCAAGATCCGCACCCGATCCGACGGTCAGCTCAGCGCACCGGTTGTCATCCGCATCCCCTACGGCGGCGGCATCGGCTCCATTGAGCACCACTCCGAATCTCCGGAAGCGCTCTTTGCTCACACGCCAGGGCTGCGCATCATCACCCCGTCTAACGCCAATGACGCTTACTGGATGATCCAGCAGGCCGTTGAATGCAAAGACCCCGTGATTTTCTTCGAGCCCAAGCGCCGCTACTGGCTCAAGGGTGAAGTGGACACCGAGAACAGCCCGGGAGATCCCTTCAAGGCCCATGTTGTCCGCGAAGGCAGCGATGCGACGCTGGTGGCTTACGGCCCGTTGGTGCCTGTGGCACTGGCAGCAGCCAACGCCGCCGCCGAGGATGGACACAGTGTGGAAGTCATTGATCTGCGTTCCATCTCGCCCATCGACTTTGACACCGTTGAAGCCTCCGTCAACAAGACCGGACGGTTGGTAGTGGCCCACGAGGCACCCACTTTCGGTGGCATTGGTGGAGAAATCGCCTCGCGCATCAGCGAACGCTGCTTCTACTCACTGGAGGCCCCTGCCATTCGCGTGGGCGGATTCCACATGCCCTACCCCGTGGCGCGTGTGGAAGAGCATTACCTGCCGGACATTGACCGCATGCTGGAGGCGTTGGACCGCGCCTTCGCATACTAGGAAGGCCCACCATGTCTACCCTGAACTTCTTCAAGCTGCCGGACGTCGGCGAAGGCCTGCTGGAGGCCGAAATCGTCACCTGGAAGGTCAAGCTCGGCGACATTGTCGCCGTCAATGACGTTCTCGTGGAGATTGAAACGGCCAAGTCACTGGTGGAACTACCCTCGCCGTACGCCGGTGTGGTGGCCCAGTTGATGGTTACTGAAGGCGAAACGGTGGATGTGGGAACCCCCATCATTGCCATCGGTTCCGAGGTTACCGGGGCCGCTGCCGCACCTGCGCCGGCATCCCCTGCGCCTGTCGCTGCTGAACCCGAAGCCGAAGTGCTCAAGCCGCTGGTGGGTTCTGGTCCCAAGGCCGACGCCGTCAAGCGCCGTCCGCGGATCAGCTCACCCTCCGCCGCACCCACCCGAGCCGCAGGGCCGAACCAAAGCGCGCCCGTCACCCCGGCGCCCAGTGCCGTGGCGCCTGCCCCGGCACCTGCTGTGCAGCCCGTTGTACCAACTTCCGCGGCAGCTGCCGCAGCGAAGGCACCTGGCCAAGATCCGGCGTCGAACTTAATCACGAACGCGGCGGCAACCGTCAGCCGCATGGTGGCGCATGCCAACCGGGTTCTGGCCAAGCCGCCGGTCCGGAAGGCCGCCAAAGACATGGGGATCGACCTGAGCGAGGTTTCCGCCACGGGACTCCGCGGCGAAGTGACCAAGAAGGACCTGCTCAGCTACCAGGATCAGCGCACGGCCGAGCACGACGGCGCCGGTACTTTCTGGGCGCCAGCGACAGGCACGGGGCTAGAAGATGACCCGCGCATTGAACGTATCAAGGTCAAGGGCGTGCGCAAGGCGACGGCCAAAGCCATGGTGGAAAGCGCCTTCTCCGCGCCGCATGTGAGCATTTTTGTGGACGTTGACGCCTCGCGCACCATGGAATTCGTCAAGCGACTGAAGGTCTCACGCGACTTTGAGGGCATCAAGGTCTCGCCGCTGCTGATCCTGGCCAAGGCCGTAATTTGGGCGGCAGCGCGTAACCCTTCCGTCAATGCGACGTGGACCGGCGATGAGATCATCATCAAGCACTTCATGAACCTGGGTATTGCCGCGGCCACCCCGCGCGGGCTTATGGTGCCGAATATCAAGGACGCGCAAAACCTCTCGTTGAAGGAGTTGGCCATTGCGCTGAACGCCC
This sequence comes from Arthrobacter sp. N199823, assembly GCF_002929705.1. GTDB lineage: Bacteria > Actinomycetota > Actinomycetes > Actinomycetales > Micrococcaceae > Specibacter. The sequence goes on along the minus strand of NZ_PJIN01000006.1, from coordinate 158,171 downwards.
TCGCCACCACTGCTCGGGCTGGCAAAACGCCTCCGGCTGACATGCGCGGCGGTTCGCTGACTGTCACCAATATTGGCGCCTTGGGTATTGATACGGGGACGCCCATCATCAATCCGGGTGAGGTCGCAATCGTCGCATTCGGCACCATCAAGCAAAAGCCGTGGGTGCTGGACGGGGAAGTCATTCCACGCTGGATCACCACGCTGGGCGGATCGTTCGATCACCGCGTGGTTGACGGAGACCTGTCTGCCCGCTTTATGGCCGACGTTGCCGCCATCATGGAAGAGCCGGCGTTGCTGCTGGACTAGCCGCTTGCGCAAAAGTGCTGTTGTTTGACGTTTTCGCTAGGGTTCAAACCACCGCGAAATCGTCAAACAACAGCATTTTTGTGTTCCGGGGCTTCCGCTACTGCGCCGCAGCGATGGCCTCTGCCAAAACCGGGGCCAACCGCTTGACGCCTTCGCGCAAAGTTTCCGGAGGGACGGCGCTGAACGCCAAGCGCAACTTGTTGCTGGGACCCGGGGTGGCAGTGAAGGCGGCGCCGGGGACAAAGACCACCCCGGCATCAATGCCACGATGCAGCAACGGGTAGGTATCGATGTCATCGGGCAGGCTGAGCCAAACGAAGAAACCACCCTCGGGGCGAGTCCAGGAGACGCCGGCAGGCATGAACTCCTCCAGTGCCGCCAGCAATGCCGCGCACCGTTCGGCATACAGTGCACGGTAGGTGTCAATCTGGCCGCGCCAATCGTAATCGCGCAGGTAGGCGCTGACCAGCAGCTGATTGAACGTGGGCGGGCACAAGGTCACGGCCTCACTGGCCAAGTAGTAGCGCTGCTTGAGGTGTGCCGGCACCAAGGCCCAGCCAATGCGCAGTCCGGGAGCGAAGATCTTGGAGAACGATCCCAGATAGAGCACGTCATCCGGGTTGGCCGCGCGCAGGGGCTCCGGCAGGACGCCGTCGAACTTCAGGAGTCCATAGGGATTGTCCTCCAACACCAAGATATTCGCCTCACGGCATATGTCCACCACTTCCTGGCGGCGCTCTGGGGCCATGGAGACGCCCGAGGGGTTGTTGGAGTTGGGGATGGTGTAGAGCAGCTTGATGGATTTGCCCTCGGCCTGCAGGGTGGCGATCCGCTCCCGCAGCAACTGCGGAATGATGCCGTGCTCATCGCCAGCCACTGGTTGGACATCAACTTCATAGGCTTCGAACGTGTTCAGCGCGCCCACATAGGTGGGGTCCTCGAGGAGGATGACATCGCCCGGATTGCAAAACACCTTCGCGGCCACATCCTGGGCCGACTGCGAGCCAGCCGTGATCACCACATTCTCAGGATCGGCGTCCAGAATGCCCTCCGCGGCCATGACCTCACAAATTTGGCTGCGCAGCTCGAGCGTGCCCTGGCCGCCGCCGTACTGCAGCGCCTCAAGCCCGTGCTCGGCAATGATGGACGCGGCCGTGGCAGAGAGCCTGTCTAGGGGGAGAGATTGCAAATACGGGTTGCCACCAGCGAGAGATACGAGTCCGGGTTGCATTGAAATCTCAAACACATCACGCACGGCAGACTGCTTAATATTGGCTGCGCGCTCAGAGAGCAGGGCCTCGTGCCGGTGCGGTGGGAGGGGTTGGGCCTCCGCGGCGGCACGATTCAGGGCATCGAGGGCTTCTTCGGACAGTGTTTCGGCGGCGGCGTTGGCGCTCGAGGTTGGAGTATTCACGTGCTCAGGATATAACCAAAGTTGCTAAATAGGCATCAAAAGTTTTCTGAGATGTGGACTATTTCAAACTAAGCGCCTCAGTCAACGTCTTCCCGTTGATGGTGATGGCCACGGGAGTGCCGGCAGCTTGCTGTGCCGTCAGAAGTAGTTGTTGTTCAACGCGAGGGATATCGCATTCGCCGGCCAGACTCAGGGTGCCGCTTAAATGTGCAGTGGTGGTGGTTCCCGACCTGTCGACAGAGTCCACGGTGAGACGGGCGTCCGCCAGGGCGTTGCGCAGCCCGGACTGGCCAATGTGGGCGGCATGATTAGCCAATAACGTTCGCAGAGCGCCTTCCACAGGGTCCGTGTAGGTGACGGTCTGGCTGGTCACCGAAATGGCGCTGTCCCCGCAGCCCACCGCAGGGCCGGAGATGCCGGCGTCCCCTTCTGCAATGAAAAACAACGTCACCGAGGCAGAGGTTGCCATGACAGTGGGTTGTGGCGCGTTCGACGACGGAGCCTGGCTTGCGCTCCCACCGTCACTGGCCGTTGGGGCTGGGCCGGCGGCGGTTGGGTTGGCAGGGACGGTGGCAGCAGGGATGGATCCGGACGGGGCTGGGGCGCTGGGGGCCCTGGAGCTTGTTGAACTTACAGTGGTTTCAGGGCTGGTCGGGGGAGTGGACGTGCAGCCGCCTAAAACTAGGGACGCACCTGCCACGAGTGTCAAGAATGAAAGTCTGCCTGTGCGGCGCATGGCTACCTCCTAGTGTTCACTCTGGCGGCGGATTCCCGCGGCCACCTGTCCCATTACACCCAAGCTATGGCGGAATAGGGTGCCGGGATAGGGCGAGTGAACAAAGGGTGTTTAACCGTGACCACATCGCCGCACGGTCACGGTGGGGTGAGCTGTGTGCGCTTGCTAGTTGCCGCCGGCCGGGTGCTAACTTTCGGGACTCAGCGGTTCTGCGCTCTTTTGCTTGGCCAGCCAAGTTGTGATGTCTTGGCGTCTGATCCGGCGGTGCGAGCCGCGGTACTCCACAGCGATTTCGCCCCGGTCGGTGAGATTACGCAGGAAGGTGTGGGAGATGCCTGCCAGTTCAGCGGCTTGCGAGGTGGTGAGTAGCTCGGAGATGCTCGCTACGCTCACGGCCTCCCCGCGCGAGAGTCGTGCCAGTAGATCTAGCACCGCCTCCCGTGCGCCGTTATCTAGGCGGTGAGCTGTCCCGTCCACAAACATGGTGACATCGTCACTGTCGGAGAGGGTACGCGCCAAGGCGGCTTGTTCGGCGGGTTCCAGTGGGGAACTGATTTTGGGAGCATGCAACGTCATGGAACACATGGTAGCCCGGACTGTAAGGTATGACGCATGGCGCAAAGAATCCGCACGGCGGTCCTAGGGTACGGCTTGGCCGGAAGCGTCTTCCACGCCCCGCCGATCGCGGCATTGGAGCAGTTCAGTTTGGACGTGATTGTTACGTCGGACCCCACGCGTGCGGCCACGGCAAAGCTTGCACACCCTGACGCGCGGGTACTATCCCGCAACGAGTGGGAGCTGGCCCGCAGTCACCAAAACATTGATCTTGTTGTGGTGGGAACGCCGCCAGCCACCCATGCGCCACTAGCGGCGAGAGCCCTGAAATCTGGGTGTGCGGTGGTGGTGGACAAGCCCTTCGCCACCACGAGCGCGCAGGGCGAGGCGTTGATTGCCCTTGCACAAGAGAGCGGGCAGATCCTCACCACGTACCAGAATCGGCGCTGGGACGGGGAGTACCTGACGCTGAAAAAGATGCTCGACGACGGCGCCCTCGGCGAGGTTCGGCGTTTTGAATCCCGGCTGGAGCGATGGCAGCCCGTTATCACCAAACCTTGGAAGGCTCAGGCAACTGTGGCCGACGGCGGTGGGATCCTCTTCGATTTGGGTACACACCTTATTGACCAGGCTCTCCAGCTGTTTGGGCCCGTGGAACGTGCTCACGGAGAATTGGCGGCACGCCGCCCGGCAGAGATGGCAGACGATGATGCCTTCGTGGCTTTAGAGCATGCCAACGGTGTGGTTTCGCATCTGTGGATGAACCTCAACGCGACGCATAAGGGGCCGCGCTTGCGTGTCCTCGGGTCCGAGGCGGCCTACGTCAAGGCGGACGGCGATCAGCAAGAAGCCCAAATTCTAGCCGGGATCCTCCCCGGAAACCCGCGCTACGGCGTCGAACTTCCCGAACAGTGGGGAGAGCTATGGAGGGGTGGTCGGGCTCATCCGGTGCCCACGGAGCGCGGCAATTTCACGCGGTTCCATGAACTTCTTGCGGACGCCATTCTCTTCGGCGGCCCAGTTCCGGTTGATCCGGCGGATTCCGTGGCGGGACTGCGCATCGTTGAAGAGGTTCGCCGCAGCGCAACAGGGCAGGGCGGTCAAGCAGTCCTGTCCGGCGCAATAACTGGCCCCCGTGGGAGCAATGCCACAGTGGAAGTAGCGCCATAATGGGTGCGGCGTCAACGTTGGCACGTAGGCTGGGGCACAGGAATTTTGGGTAACAATGATCAGCACTACTGGGAGGGTGGCTCGATTGTGAGTTTCAACGATGCCAATACGGGCCTAACACCAGCCCCGGGGGGCTTGGCGTTGGCTGAGCCAACTGTCAATGTGCGCCACCGCTGGACCGCGTCGATTGTGCTGGTTAACGTTGGCATCAACGCCGCGTTCTTCGGCCCCATCCAGGTCCTGCTTGGCCAGCAGGCCATGCACTTCAGCCCCGAGGAAAAAGAAGGCATTCTGGCCCTGGTGACGGGTGCTGGAGCCGCTGTTTCCTTGGTGGCGAACCCACTTTTCGGTGCGTTTAGCGACAGGACCACTTCACGCTTTGGCCGGCGCGTCCCATGGGTATTCATTGGTGCGCTGCTGGGTACCATCGGCCTCGTGGGATTGGCTGGGGCACCCAGCGTAGCTGCCATGATGCTGCTCTGGTGCCTAGTGCAATTGGGTTGCAACGGGGCGCTCGCAGCCACCACCGCTGCCATCCCTGATCAGGTTCCTGTGCGCCAACGCGGCAGTATTGGCGGCATGGCGTCTATGGGAACCGTGCTGGGCATTCTCATGGGTGCGGCCATTGGTGCCGTGGTTGCCGGGAACTTCTCGTTGGGCTTCATCATCTGTGCCGTGGGCTTGGTGGTGGGTATGGTCCCGTACTTATTTTTTGCCAGTGACCCCGTGCTGGACGCCAAGGACAAGGTCCCGTTCACGTGGTTGAACTTCGTGTCTGGGTTCTGGATCTCGCCCCGGAAGTACCCAGATTTTGCGTGGGCCTGGATCACCCGCTTCCTCGTCAATGTGGGCAACCACCTTGTCACGTTGTACCTGCTATTTTTCCTCACGGACGCCGTCCACCACGAGGACCCGGCCTTCGGTGTCTTGGTTCTGACTGGAATTTACGCGATCTTGACGCTGATTACCGCCGTTATTGGTGGGCGCTGGACGGACAAGGTAGGCCGGCGAAAGCCTTTTGTTATTGCTTCCTCGGCAATTATTGCCCTGGCCGCACTGATTCTGGCCTTCTTCCCTACGTGGATTGGCGCCCTGGCCGGGGCAGCGGTTCTGGGCATTGGTTACGGCGTGTACTTGGCAGTGGACTTTGCACTGCTCACGCAGGTCCTGCCGTCGTCCGCCAGCCGCGGTAAGGACATGGGTGTGATCAATGTGGCCAACTCCCTCCCGCAGGTTATTGCCCCGATTATTGCCTGGCCGCTCGTCACCATTCTGGGTGGTTATGTGACGCTCTATGTGACGGCAGCCGTCATCGGCCTGCTGGGTGCCGTGTTTGTTGTCAAGATCAAGGGTGTCGATTAGGGAAAGTATCAATGTGAATTCATCGGGTGACACAGTGTCGTTAAGATCTTGACAGGTTGTCACCAACTTGATTAGCTAAGGTTACCTTTACCTAATTACGGAGTTCATCATGTCAGCACCCGCAGTTGAGTCAGTTGCCCCAGAAGTCTCGGCCGCCCTGTCGGAGGAACTCAAAAGTCATACCGCTGCGGCCCACTCGGCAGCCGAGGATTCCTCTTTTGTGGCAGAGCTGATGGGAGGTGCCTTGGATGCGGGCGCACTGGTAAGCCTGTTGGACCAGAGCCTGGTCATTTACCGGGCGCTGGAAACAGCCTTGGCAGCACATGTTGATCACCCCCAGTTGGGTGCTTTTGTTGATCCAAAGCTTGCCCGCGTCGCGGCGTTGGAAGCCGATATGGCCTACCATCACGGGGCCGACTGGGAAGCTCAGCTTGCCGATGGCCGCATCGCCATTGTGCCCGCCACCCGCGCCTACGCAGACGCGCTGGCCACCTTGGGTGCCGAGTCCATTGAATTCCTGCTGGCCCATCACTACGTGCGCTACATGGGCGATCTTTCCGGCGGTCAGATCATTCAGCGACTGGTCCAGCGCCACTACGGCATTGCCGACGAGGGCCTGAACTTCTACGCCTTCCCCGAAATTGAGAAGTCCAAGCCCTACAAGGACAGCTACCGGGACCTCATGGACACCACAGATTTCACTCGAGAGCAGAAGGACATCATCTTGGGCCACGCCTCGGATTCCTTCGAACTCAACCGCGCAGTATTTGTTGACTTGGCTGCAGATCGTAAGGCTGCTTAGCCGACGTCGTTCCCCAACCGCTCCCAGGGCTCGCAAGCTCGCGCTGGGGCCCTCGCGGTTGTGGCCCCACCATCACCGCTTGCTGGGCTCGCAAGCTCGCGCTGGGGCCCTCGCGGCCGCCGTCGTGACCCCACCATCACCGCACCCAGAGCGAGGAATTACTCCTTACGGGCCACCTGATAGCGGGCATCGGCGTAAACGGTAACAAAGCGGGTGCCAGGGAAGCGTTGCTCGGCTTCTTGAGCAATCGCGTTGGGGGCGAGGCCTGGCCGGCCGGACACGTCGAAGAGGACATACTCCGGGGACGGGTTCTTGTTGCCAATCCAAAATACTTCGGTACGGTCCGCAAGGTAGCTCATTAGCGAAATATCGGTTTCCACGGTGACGCCGTCTGGTACGGCGGCGAGGGCGCTTTGCGAGGACGCCACGGTGGTGAGCGGGAAACTCTTGGCAGGGTCAGCCAACTTTTCAAAAGCGTACTGGCTGGTCAAAACCACTGCGATGAGCATGACGGTGGTTCCCAAAAGCAGTCGTAGTCGAGGACCTGAGAGGACCTTCCTGCGGCACAGGGCATCGATTGCTGCGCAGAAGACCACCGGCATGAGGACCGCACTGTACTGCCATTCCTGACCCCAATAAACGGGCAAGTCAGAGAGGAAACGCCACGCAAGTGTGGGCAGCACAATCAACGTCAGCGGCGAGAAGAGGCACAGCCCGGCCGTGATGGCGACCAGCAAAAGTACCGTGGTGACCTTGTCAGGGTTGAAGAGGGACGCGGGGTCGCTCAGGAGCCCGGCGATGTTCAATTGGCTCTGGTAGGCCCACTCGGATCCGGGGTTCATGGCGGGCAGAATGACTTTGGTTGTCAGCACAAACCAACCAACACCCCAGACCGACAGCCACAACCCTGCGGCGGTACGGGCCCGCCAAGCCATGACTAGACCTATGACAAAAACCGTCAGTCCCAGGTCCTCTTTGACGAAGACCAATAGCGCGGCCCAGATCCAGGCTGAACGCCACTTCTCTTCCAGCAGCGCAGACAGTGCAAGTGCCAGCAGTGGGACGGCAAAGGCGATTTCGTGGAACTGGGAGTCGACGGCTGATTGCAGGCCCCAGCTCAGCGCGTAGCCAACCGCAAGGCAGGCGCCGGTGATTTTTCCGAGTCGCTTGATCGCCAGATGCGCAACCACCACAACCGAGGCGGCCAGCAGCACGTTTTGGACCACCAGCAGTGTGTAGGCACTGGGGAACAATCGGTAGAACGGTGCCAACAGGACCAGCAGAGGATGGAAGTGGTCGCCAAGAAGGTTGTAGCCATCCCCCTTAATGCTCACAATGGGCGGGCGGAAATCGGCGTAGGCCGTGGCCAATTGAGTGAAAATGCCAAGGTCCCACGAGCGGATGGTGAAGCTTTGCCACTGCAACCACGAAAATGCGGAGTACACGATGAAAGACACTGCGCCCACCAGTCCCGCGAGGGACAGGGGCGAGTTAGCAGCTTCCGCGAATCGGCTCTGCTGCCGGGAATTACCCTGCCGGGCGGTCTTGGTCTCCGAACGGGCGGGCGCCTGCGTTTTGATTTTCTGCACTGTGCTCACCGTGAAAGTCTAGGCCGGGGGCTGGGCAACCCGGGCATTGTGAAACGCCACCAACTTACTCCCTGTACGAAGATACTAGAGGCGAGGGCAGAACCGCGGTCCGGCCGGTAACGGCCCGGCCACCTGCAAGACGAGCGCCTAGTGCTGGAAATTGGGTGCCGCAGTAGCTTACCGAGTATCTTCGCGTGGAAGCTGAGCTTTGATCTGCTGCAACGGCATGGCCCGACGCAACCCCAACTCTTCCGTGCGGTTCTTCCGCATCGTTCATTATCGGTGCTGTCATTTGTCGGTGCGAGGTTCTTTCGATAGCTAAATCCTTGACCCTTCCGACAGAGCCGCGCTTTCAGCAGCGGTGGTTCTTGATGTAACTGACGATCAGCTGTTCAAAGAAGCTTTGTGGTTTTCCCGCTACCGCCCTGTGTCTCCCGGCGACTGGGTTGGGCCCGGGGCTCCAGTCTGACGTGGCTCGTGACCCTGACTTTGAGTCTGGTGCTGACTTTGGTGCTGGGACTGGCGCTGGTTCTGACGGGGGCGGATCTGTGGGGTCAGCTAGGCGCTTCTCGAGCCACGTTGGATAGCTCGGTGGATGGGGATCGTTGCCGGGAGCGCGATGTTTTGCGCCTGAGGGTGAGGTCCAAATGACTGACCCTTCGTTATCTAGGTTGGGAGTCCAGCCCCGTAGGCGTATATTGTGCCGATCGGGTTCCAGAATGCTGCGATAGATTCCGTGCCGATCCTTGTCGTCCTTGAAATGCCGGAGAGCGTGGTGGCGTTTACACGCCGGACGCAGGTTCTCCAAGATGGTTTGTCCGCCGGCGCCGTAGGACTTGAGGTGATCTGTTTCGGTATCCATTACCGGGTTGGGGCAACACGGGAAATAACAGCTGCCGGTCAGGGCCCGCAATACTGCCCTGTCCGAATCCCGCAGTTGGTACTTCTCCGGATGCAAACCCAAAGGTTCTCCGGTGACTGGATCGGTGAGAACTCGCAGAAAGCTACCAGTCTTGAGCATGAGCTTTCGGGCGATGTCTAGAGGGACCGGCCCCGAGCAGGTACTGGACCCCACCAGTTCCGCAGGTTCTTTGGTGATATCCAGCATTCCTAGCAAAGGGACCGTGACCAGAACGGTAGCCTCCGGAAGCGGCGGCTCGGCAATGAGCTTGTTGGACTGGAGTGCTTCGAGCTGGTCCAGGTAATCCTGAGTTGTGTTCTCGGCAATCCCATCCACCCGGCCCTGAGCGTAGCCGGAGCCGTTTCCTCGCCAATCGGCGGAAGATGTGGCTCCGTCCGAAGTGAACCCGGGCAGTGGTTGCTGCCCCAGCAGAAGAGCCGCGGCGACATCCACCCGTAGCTGCGTCAGCGTCCGGTTTTCAATCGGCGCATCAGGATCTCCGCCATTTTTGGGCCGATTCTTGATGGTACGGGCAGTCCTGGTGCATTTGACCCAAATCCCCTCGGCAGCGATCGATGGCACATGGAGGGTCAGCCACGACATTCCGTCCTTGCCCGGGCCTAGCGTCATTGCGCGCTGGGCTTGGGCAGCCTTGGTGCGAGTGCAGATTGTCTCTGGATGCGTAGCCTCCCTAGCTCTCCGAGCCTTGGGTGCAAAACTGTTGGCCGTGGTTCCGGGCGCCAGTCGCAATAGACGTTGTTCAAATGCTGCAGTTTGAGCGGCGGTGATGCCGGGCGTTTCTATTAACGTTTCCACTTCGTCCACGATGGTCCATGCGTGGCGGATGGAAATGGTGCCCGCTTGTAATTGCTGGAACGCTGCTTGGTGGTTGTTGACAAGTTCGGCGGAATGATGCGCCAACGTTGCGGCGGTGCGTTCGGGGATCTGTAGGGCCAACGCGAGTTCACTATGGGCGCTGGACTCGTAGATTCCGGCCTGCCACGCATCCAGCGACGTCGACTGAGCCTCAACGGTGGCTGCTCCCATAAGCCGAGCCACCAAGGCCGCCTTACAAGCAGAAACACGATCCTCGAGGCGTTTGAGGGCCACCAAGGCACTAACGGTTGAATCGTAGTTCTCCCGGGCCAATCCCAGCCTTGATTGAGGCTGGGGTTCCGGCATGGTTGCCGGGACATAGTCGGGCAGGTCCGCAAGAAGGAGATTGTCAGTACCAAAGGGTTCAATGGAAGGAAGAGTAATAGCGCTAAGGAGTACGACCACATCCTGCGTGGCTTCGTCGCCCCGGTCTCCGGGGACAATCTCCGGATTACTCATACCTCCATAATACGCTCGCCGTTATGAATATGATATAGGTACTCGCAAAAACATTCTAAGAAGTGTTCTCTTCGGAATCAGATGATGGCAGAATTGCCGCATGGATGCACAGATCGTTTGGACCATCGTTTGCGGACTGGCCATTGCCGTAGGTGCAGTGGGAGTGATTGTGCCGGTTTTGCCCGGGAGTCTGTTGATTGCTGCGAGCCTTCTGGTATGGGCAATTGTGGTTGGCGGACCTCTGGGCTGGATCATCTTCGGCATTGGTGTGGTGTTCGTGGCCTCGGGGATGGCATCCAGTGCCGTACTGACGGGCAAAGCCATGAAAGAACGGTCCATCCCAGGCCGATCAGTAGTCATAGGGCTACTTCTCGGAGTGGTGGGCTTCTTCGTAGTCCCGGTGGTAGGACTCTTGCTGGGGTTCGCCGTGGGCCTGTTCCTCTCGGAATATGCCCGCCAGAGGGAGTTCAAGCCCGCTGTGTCGTCGTCTGTCGCTGCCCTTAAGGCCACCGGTCTGGGAATACTGGCGGAGTTCGGGTTCGCTTCGCTCGCAGCAGGAACGTGGGTCGCCGGCGTGCTGATCTACTTCCTGAACCGGTAGGCGCCAAGGAACGGCCTTGCCGGTCGTCACCCAAGGAAAGGCCTTCCAAGTAGGTGCCTCAGGAAACGCCCTAAGGAACGTGAAGTACTACACCGATGGGTGCCATGTGTCCGCCGCAGCGTTCATTGCCCGAGACTCGCGTCCAGTTCAGAGCAGCTGATTGGGCTGCCACAACTTTCCAACTTTGATCGTAGACCCGGAAGCTGACGGATTTGGGCGGAGTCCCTGCTACATCGAAGAGCCAGGTTCCATCCTTTTGGGGGGTCAATACGCTGGGGCTCTCGGTAGCGTTTTTGGCAAAGGTGGGCGGCAAAGGCACGCAGTCCGTCCCTGAACACGCGGTAACGGCGGTGGCGTCTACATCGCCGGTAAGGGAGAGTGTGAGCTGATTTTTCCACGTCGGTGTGGGGCACAGGCCGGCGTCGCGATCAATGATGATGGCACCAATGATGAAGGCCATGCAAAAGGCGGCCACCAGTGGAACGAGGACCAGTTCCACGCGGCGGCGGGTTGAGGGGATAGCGCGCATGGCCACATGTTACCGAACCACTCTGACTGTTTGCCGCGAATGTCCGGCCGCCAGATTCCCCACTATTATCTGAACAGGGCCGCCGACGCATCCAAGATCGTGACGCAAGGCCAAAACCAGGAAGGTGGCACAAATGGTGACGGATTTTGAGATGAACCACGACGCCGGACGGCGGCTGACGCTGCATGTTCCCATGCGTTGGGGAGATATGGATGCCTACGGCCACATCAACAATGTGGAAGTGCTGCGAATTTTGGAGGAGGCGCGCGTTCACGCGTTTGGCCCGCCCGCTGGTACCGGGCTCCCCGGAGTCGAGGTGGCTCAACCAATATTTTCTGACCTTCCTCAGAACACACAGGCGCTCGTGGTGGAACACCGAGTCAAATACTTGGCGCCCCTGAATTACCGCAATATTGCCGCGGTGGTTCAGGTGTGGGTCAGCGCAATCAAGGGTGCCAGCTTCACGATTGCCTATGCCATTTTTGATCCGGTCACGCAGACCAAGTGCGTCATAGCCGAAACGGTTCTGGCGTTCTTCCATGAGCCGAGCGGCACCTTGGTGCGATTGGCAGATACCAAAAAGTCTCAACTTGAACCGCTACAGGGGCCTAAGAACTTCAAATCCTAGGAACTTCAATCCCTAAGGTGCTGGTGCACGTTTCCTCACGTGATAGTTCCTCAAGTGTCAGATTTCGATGCGAGGAAGCCGCCAGAGCTGGCGCTGTGAATTCGGCATAGAAAATTTCCGTGCGATGCTTCGCGTCATGAGTACCGGCTCGAGCTCGCTCTACTAGTGAACTGTTATTTCTCTAGTGGAGTGAGGCTATGGAGGACGGAAAGATTTTTGGACACAGTCGATGTAAAGCTTCCCTCGACTTCGCGCCGAAAAAGGGGTGGACAGCACAGAAGGCGTCCGGGCGAGCAGACTTCCCGGAGCGCTTCCCGGGGCTCTTGCTCGCCACATCGGCGCCGATGCCCGCTAGGTCGGCACCGATGCCGGCCCGTCCGAGGTCGACGCCTCGCAGGCCGGCACAGATGCCAGACGGCTCACTGGTGGTTCCGGGCAGAGGCGATGGACATGGACTGAAGCTGCTGACTTGCTGCTCCACAGCGTCGGCATCACAGGGTGAACAGATCATTGCGTCGATTTACATCCTCAATGTTGGGCTAGAAGTTCTTCAGGATGTCCGGTTGGTGCCCCGTCAGTTCAGCAACGCTGACATGACTGAGCTGGCTTACTCCAGCTTTCCCTGCGAAGAAGAGCTGAGCATTGGGACTATGTTGCCGGGAACTCACCGGGGTTGGATATGCCGTTACCAGGTCACTGCCGCAGATGTGTTGAGCGGCGGGCCCATCATCAGTTCACTGGCAGCCACGGCGATCACTTCAGATGGAGACGCGGTCCGTGATGAGTGCGACTTGATCCTGGAGGTGCGATGGTCCGGAGACGATGACTGGGACGGCAACTAAAGAGCTGGAAAACTAGAAAGCTAGTAAGAGAGCTGGATGGACACTGGAAACAGGAGCACCATCCTGGCCACGAAAAGCCATGGTTCAAGCCCACCACGATTTCCGCGGTGCGCTTCCGCTAACCCTCGAGTTTCACTGAACTCCTCCGCGAACCTCCGCGTTTCTCTGTGTTCTTCCGCTAACCCTCGAGTTTCACTGAACTCCTCCGCGAACCTCCGCGTTTCTCTGTGTTCTTCCGCTAACCCTCGAGCTTCACCGAACCTCCTCGAACCCCCCCCGCGTGCCGCCGTGAGGCACGCCCCGCCCCGGTTGGTGGCACCAATGAGGAGCCCCGATTAGTTGGACGGGGACGCAGCTCGTATTTGACCCTCACACAATGGAATACTCGGGGGATGCGTGGGCGTGCACCGGACATATGTGCAGCGGTGGCGCCAGGCATGCCGTCATCGAGGGTGACGATTTCGAGTGCGGCGAATTTTGGTACTGACAAAGGGGCAAAGATGGCGGCGCAAACAGGCGAAGTTGCAGGGGATGCAACGGTTTTGGGTGGAGCGTTGCTGCAAGAGGTGGGCGCAGCCATGGCCAGCCCAACTCAGACCAAGACCGGCGCGCTTGATCGCCACGCCAATGCGCACGACGCATCCCACTTCCTGCTGATCCCGCAAGCTGTCGCGGTCCCAAGCAATGCTGGTGAAGTGGCCAACTTGATGCGCGTCAGCGCTGCCCGCGGACTGCCACTCACTCTGCGATCCGGGGGTACCAGCCTCAGCGGACAGGCCGTCAGTGGCGGCCTTTTGGTCGATGTGCGCAAGAATTTCCGTGCCATTGACGTGTTCGACGGCGGCGCCCGGGTTCGTGTTCAGCCGGGAGTGACAGTACGGGAGCTCAATGCTCGGCTGGTTCGATTCGGCCGCAAGTTCGGCCCGGATCCGGCCAGTGAGGCCGCCTGCACCATTGGTGGTGTGGTGGCCAATAACTCCTCGGGCATGGCCTGCGGAACCACTGACAACGCCTACCGAACTCTTGAATCGTTGACGCTGGTGTTGCCCAGCGGTACTGTCATCGACACCGGGGCGCCGGATGCTTCGGCCCGCCTGCGGAATTTGGAACCACAGCTCTTCAAGGGGCTGGGTGAGCTTGCCGAAAGAGTACGCAGCAACTCTGCCTCACGCGCCACTATTGAACGCCAGTTCGCCATGAAAAACACCATGGGTTACGGGCTTAATGCGCTGCTGGACTTCGATGATCCCCTAGATATCCTGGCGCACTTGGTCATTGGCAGTGAAGGAACGCTGGGGTTTGTGGCCGAGGCTGTTTTCCGCACCGTTCCGCGTCTGGCCCATGCCACATCAGGGCTGCTGGTGTTCAAAAACCTGGAAGCGGCCAACACGGCCCTGCCCGCACTGGTGGATAGCGGGGCCGCGACGGTTGAGCTGATGGATGCACTGTCGCTGAAGGTCGGCCAGGGCCTGAGTCAAGTTCCCGGGATAGTGCGCGATCTGGCCGTAGATCAACACGCTGCGCTGCTGGTGGAATACCAGAGTGGGACCATCGAAGAACTGGTTGATCTACATATCAAGGCTGTGGCGTTGGCCGGATCGCTGGGACTTGATGAACCGGCTGAGTTCAGCACTGACGCCAAGGTTCGCGCCGAGCTATGGCACCTGCGCAAGGGGCTGTACACATCGGTGGCTGGCGCCCGTCCACAAGGCACCACCGCACTCCTGGAAGATGTGGTGGTTCCGGTCCCCGCCCTAGCCCGCACCTGCCTGGAATTAAACACTCTTTTTAATAAGTACAGTTATGCTAATTCCGTCATCTTTGGGCATGCCAAGGATGGAAACATTCACTTCATGCTGACGGACAAATTCGCCAGTGAGGATGAGCTAGGCCGCTACTCGGCCTTCACCGAAGACATGGTGGACGTCGTGCTCGGCGAGGGCGGGTCACTCAAGGCCGAACATGGCACCGGCCGCGTCATGGCGCCGTTTGTGCGCCGGCAATACGGCGATGAGCTATACCAGGTGATGCGCCGAATCAAGGAATTGTTCGACCCTGCCGGCATGTTGAACCCGGGTGTCATTCTCGACCAAGACCCCCTGGCACACTTGCGCCATATAAAGGCTGCGCCGCCCGAGGTGGATCCCGAAGTGGACCGCTGTGTCTCCTGCGGTTATTGCGAACCGGTCTGCCCGAGTAAGAACCTGACGCTGACTCCGCGCCAACGTATTGTCACGTTGCGGGACATAGAAACGGCCCGCCGCGCAGGCAATACCGAACTGGCTGATGCCCTGGCCAAGGATTATGAATACGCGGGCGTGGACACCTGCGCCGTTGATGGCATGTGCCAAACTGCTTGTCCTGTGGACATCAACACCGGAACGCTGGTCAAACATCTGCGTACCAAGGATGCAGGAAAGGTTGAGAGCGCAGTCTGGGGCACGGCAGCCAAGCACTGGGGCGCCGTCACCCAGGGGGCTGGACTGGCACTGGGCGTAGCCGCCAATGTGCCATCCGGCGTCGTCCAGCCAGTCAATAGACTCGGGCGAAAGATCTTGGGCGAGGATACGCTGCCGCTGCACTCCAAGGAGCTTCCCGCCGGAGGCAAGGCACGACGGCGGCCCGCGCCTGCCGGGGAAGCGGAGGCGGTGTATTTCCCCGCCTGTGTCAACGTCATGTTCGGGCCGGCAGGGGAGGGTTCCGCAGGGGTACAGGCGAGTTTCGAACAGCTGTGTGCCGCGGCGGGGGTTCACTTGCTGGTTCCGGAGGATATTTCGGAAGCGTGCTGCGGGACGCCGTGGTCCTCGAAGGGCATGGCGGCCGGGTTGGCGGACATGCATGCCAAGACCCTGAAGTTGCTGCGGGCTGCCACCCGTGATGGCGCCTTGGACGTCATTTGCGACGCCTCGAGCTGCACGGAGGGGTTGCTGCACACCATCGAAAGTGAAGTGCTGGCGCCAGGGCAGAAGCCGCTGCGCGTGGTAGATGCGGTCGCGTTTACCGCCCAGAAGTTGCTGCCGTTGTTGGGTGGGGAGTGGGAACGACTGGAATCGCTGGCGCTGCACCCTACGTGTTCTTCCGCGCGCATGGGACTCAACCCGGCGCTGGTTCAGGTGGCGGAGGCCGTAGCGGACGCCGTCCAGGTGCCCAATAACTGGGGTTGCTGCGGGTTCGCCGGAGATCGGGGCATGTTGCACCCGGAACTCACCGAGTCGGCCACGGCGGCACAGGCGGCGGAGGTAGCGGCGATGGGCGCCGTCGGCCACGCATCGTGTAACCGGACGTGTGAGTTGGGGATGACCCGGGCTACTGGGGAGGACTATCGGCATGTTCTGGAGCTGCTGGCAGACGCCGTTTCTGGCAAAGTTCCCGTAACAGGGGCGTAAGTTCGCCCACTTTTAGGCCTATTTATGCAGTTTTGTGGCTAAAGTAGGGATCAAGATATGGCGCCAGCGCGCAAGGTGCTGGTGTTTCAGGAGCAAGCATAAGGAAGAAACAAATGGCTGGAATTATCATTGTCGGTGTCGACGGCAACGCAACGTCCATGAAGGCTGCACGCGTTGCTGCGGAGCTGGCCAAGGCTACCGGCCGCACCCTGCGCGTTGTGACCGCGTTCGGCGAAGACAAGACCGAAAAGGTTGCCATTGGAAACGACGAATGGTTCCTCTCCACGGCAGATGAGGCTGAGCGTGTTGCGCAGCGCGTTGCCGAAGAGCTGAAGATCTCCGGCGTCAAGACCGAATACTCCTCTGCTCTGGGCAAGCCCGCCGACGTTCTGTTGGAAGAAGCTGCCAAGCTCGACGCCGAACTGATCGTTGTCGGTAACGTCCGCATGCAGGGCTTGGCCCGCGTACTGGGCTCGGTTGCCAACGCTGTCTCACACAACGCTCCGTGCGATGTTTACATCGTGAAGACCGACGGCTAATCACTTTCTGTTTACAAAACCCCCGCAGCGCCTGGCGCTGCGGGGGTTTTGTGCTTACTGAGGGTTAGTGCTTGGCCAGCTGGTCAATTCGCTGTGTCGACAAGCCAAGCGGCAGGCCGAAATCCCTTAGTGCTAGGCCCTTTCCCTCAGAGCTGTCGCCGCGAGGGGCTTTGGGTGCAGTGTTGTCTGAAGGGCCGAGCCCGGGGCCGCAGGGCGTCGCAGGAATTCGGGGACACGGATGGTGCTAAAAAGCACGGCCAAAAAAGAGCTGCCGGCGGGATTCAAAAGTTTATACTTTCAAATCCCGCCGGCAGCTTTGTAAATCAAATTCGAAAATTACAGGCCCAGTGAGCGCAGAAGAGCAATGAGGATGTCAAGAAGGTTGGTCAACATTTTGCGGTCCTTTCATAAGAGCGTGAAACTATTCAATTACAAAAAGAGAATTGAATTTAGAATAAGACCATTCCCGGTGGTAATGGAATTACGTACAGGATCAGCATACTAAATTTTTGATTGACCGCAACTAATTCTGATTCTGCTGCACCCGCAATGTTGCGATGGTGCGTAACAGTCATGAATTCATGATTCTCGTCTTTTCTGGAGCCACGGACATGGCCACGCGCACGGTGCTGGGACTGGTGCCTGGGCAGTGTGTGGATACCTGCAGCGCGGGGGCGGCCTGAGGCAATCCCACTAGTTTGCGCCATTTTATATCGCAGTTGAGGCCTTCTTTAGCTGCGACTGCGAGCCCGAAGCCGTGCTGTGCCGCGGTTTTTGCGGAGTGTTATTCCCGGCGAGAACCTCCTTCGCTGCGCTCCTGGTGGCAAGTTAGTCAATTCAAGGGATTATTTGCGGAATGTTCGATGTGGCCATTTGGACAGTATGTTATTGATTAACTAACAGGGAATGGAATGTGAATTTCACTGGCACCTGAGGGTCCGTCATTCGGCTAAATGATTCACCAGGTGGATAGCTTGGTGCTGGACGCCTGCCATTGTGCTGCACAGTGTCGCCAAAGGTATTTAGCCTCATGGGTATCAATGCCTAATGACTCGATTTATCCAATCAAAGGTTAAATTCAGAGATGCGGCATCGGTGGCCGAATGAGGTGTTAGCCTTTTGGTTAAGGCTGGTCTTTTGGATAGTTTTTCCGGAATGCGGCACTAATGTCACATGTGCTAGGGCTGTGGAGGTGGGAGCGATGCAGGATTTCCTGGCCAAGCGGTAGCCTACCGGCCAGCCATCACGTCGGGCGAGCCGCCTGCCGATGGTGTCAATTACGAACTCAGCCCCGGCCCGGCAGCTTAAACCATCATGGCCAAGCAGCCATTCTCGCCCAGCGCCTTCCATCCGTCTTCCTCAGCCTTGAAGATGGCCTGCTCCCAATGTTCCATTGCGGTGTCCAAGGCTGTGGTTTCCAAGTCTGCGGTTCTTGTCAGAGAACCACGTCGGTGATGCCGCGGGCGGCGAGGTATCCGGCGTCGGACGTCTTGGACGCACGCACTAAGGCGGGATTGGTACCTGAAGCGGCGCGGGCCAGCCAGGACGTGAACAGCTCGCCGGATGGGTCAGCCACCGAGCGGCCCATGCCAGTGGCCTCATCGCCCGGATCGAACGACAGGGCTGTGCTGCGCTGGGCTGGGGCCGTGGGGTTGGCCCGCTCGGCGGCAATCAGCTCGGCCAGGCGCCGGCCAGCGGGCTTGGGGCGGCGCTCGGAGTCCAGCAGCCCGAGGGTGTATTCCAGCTCGGGGAAGTCGGCCAGCTTCCGGCTGACATCGTGCGAGCACCACCACGTGACGCCCCACAAGTTTGGGGTGTCCAACACGGGTCGCAGGCTCTGCTCCAAGAAGTCGGCCGCGCCGTCGAACGGAACGGCTGGGTGCGGAGCCCCAATCTCCTGCAGCCAAATGGGCCGGGCCGGATCATCCGAATACGCATCAGCGAGCTGGATCAGATAATCGGCAAACAAGGTCCGGGCAGGGTGGCCTTCCGGGAACAAGTGCGCCACAGCAACAAACACCCACGAGTGCACGGTTGTGGCGTCGCCCAAGCTTGTAGCGTGGGCCGGCGTGACGGGGCAACTGTCTACAAACCAGGCGTTGTCATCAAAGCTGTGCTGGTGCATGCCCGTGGGCCAGGCCTTGCGGGCGGCGGCCAAAAGGGTATTGAACCAATCTCCCATCTCCGCCGGGGTAGTGAGCTGCTGGTCTGGATGGCGTTCCACGGCAAACTGGTTCGTCTCGTTGCCCAGCGTCATGCCCAAAACGTTGGGTCGGGAGGTGACCTCCTTGGCCAATGCCGTAATGAGCTGCGCTTCTGCCTCTATCACCTGTGGGTCCGTATAAATGTTGCGCCGGTGCCAGCTGGTCACCCAGGCCGGCAAGAAGTCGAAACTAGAAAGGTGCCCCTGCAGCCCGTCCACGGAAACATCCAAGCCAAACTCGGCAGCAGCATCCACCACCTTGCCCACGTCGGCAATGCCCGCGGGGCGAATGAGCGAGCGGTTGGGCTGCAGTAGGGGCCACAGCGGAAAAATCCGCACATGGTCCAGGCCCAGCGCCGCGATCGACTCAAAATCAGCCCGCACGGCATCAATATCAAAGTCCTGCCAGGAGTGGAACCAGCCCTCGCTTGGCGTGTAGTTCACGCCCCAGCGCAGCGGGTTCCTTCGTGGCGGGGTGGTATTGCCCAGCCACGCAGGAACCGGAGCCGGGAAGCTCATTTGCTGCCCCTCTGCAGGCGCAGGGTCAGGATTTGGAAGGGGCGCAGGGTGAGTACCATTGAGGGGTTTTCGGATTCTGAAGTGCCAGATTCTGAGGTGCCAGTGGCGCGAGCAGTGGTGCCGGCAACTGGAACGTCCGAGGCGCCCACGGTGAGGGATCCGGCGTCGTACGGCTGCTCGAGAAGGTTATTTTCCACCACGCTAACCACAGGGAACGACGCCGAGAGTGTCACCTTTGCCCGGGCGCCCAGCGGCTCGTACAGGCGCACGATCACGTCACCGCTACGGTCGTCGGCCAGCTTTACGGCCTCAATGATGGCGCCCTGCGAATCGGTGCTGATCAGCGGCTCGATAGGGACACCATTGGCCGGCACGCCGCGCCACGGAAGGTTCATGGCGTAGCCGGCGGCCACGGCGTCTGCCACCTCCGCACCAACCACCAGTCCGTATGTGAAGGAATGGTGCCCCTGGTCCGTCTCCGGATCAGGGAAACGCGGCCCGCGCAGCAGTGACAGCCGCACCGTGGTGAAGCTTGAACCGTTGGCGCCGGGGTGGCGGGAAACATCATGGCCGTACGTGGAATCGTTGACGACGGCGGCGCCAAAACCGGGCTCGCCCACATGGACCCAACGGTGCGCGCACACCTCAAAACGGGCGTTGTCCCACGAAGTGTTCTCATGCGTGGCACGCTGAATGTGGCCATATTGCGTCTCAAAACGGGCATGGTCCGCGTGCACATCGAGCGGGAACGCTGCCTTGAGTAACGTCTCCTGCTCATGCCAATCGACGTCTGTGTAAACCGTGATGGTCTTGGAGTCAGGGGAAATACGCACGCGCTGGGTGATGTGCGACTTGCGGAAACTGCGTTTGATGGTGATCTCAGCCTGACCCGACCCCATGGTGACGTCCATCGAGTCCAACTCGCGGAGGTCGGTCACGGTGTTCTTGTAGAACTCGTCAATGTCCCATGCATCCCACATATTGGGGAAATCCGCGTGCAGCTGAAGCAAGTTGGCACCTTGCCCGGCAGGCACCAGTTCGCGGTCCGCCGCCACGTCCACGATGGAATTGATGACGCCGTCTGCTCCGAACCGCACGCTGATGAGCCCGTTGCGCACGACTATTTCGCCGCTGTCGCCCCCGTCCCGATCAACGCTCACCTTGGAGGTGTACGGTGCCGCAACGCCGGCGCTGAGCGGGGCGATGCCGCGGCGGGGGTAGGGGGAGGCGTTGAAGAGTGTGGCGTTCTCGAAATCCTGCTCGGTCTCGGCACCGCGCGGCTCCACAAACGGGGCCAACGCGAGCAATGCCGGGCTGATGATCTCTTCGAGGTCGGCGGCGATCCGGGTGTAGCTTTCCGCAGCCTCGCGGTGCACCCAGGCGATGGAGGAACCGGGCAGGATGTCGTGGAACTGGTTCAGGAGGACCAGCTTCCAGATCCGGTCGAGCTCCTCGTACGGGTAGGCGATGAGCCCGCGCGTGGCGGCCGTGGCACTCCACAGCTCTGCCTCGCGCAGCAGGTGTTCGCTGCTGCGGTTGCCCTGCTTGGTCAGGGCCTGCGAGGTGTAGGTGCCGCGGTGCAACTCAAGGTAGAGCTCGCCCTTCCAGACAGGCGCGTTGGGATACTCGGCCTCGGCGGCTGTGAAAAACTGCGCCGGGCTCTGAATCGTGACCTTCGGAGAGCCCTCCAAATTCTCGGTGCGCTTGGCCCGGGCCAGCATCTCGCGCGTGGGTCCGCCGCCGCCGTCGCCCCATCCAAAGGGAATCAGTGAATTCTTGGCTGCACCCTTGTCGCGGAAATTGCTGACCGTGTGGGCTAGCTCGGCGCCGGAGAGCTGGGAGTTGTAGGTGTCGGCCGGTGGGAAGTGCGTGAAGACGCGGGTGCCGTCGATACCCTCCCAATTGAAGGTGTGATGCGGGAACTTGTTGACGGTATTCCAGGAGATTTTCTGCGTCAGGAACCATTTGGCACCGGCTTGCTTGACGATCTGCGGCAGAGCAGCAGAGTAGCCAAAGGAATCCGGTAGCCAGACTTCCTTGCATTCGATCCCGAAGTTTTCGCGGAAGAAGCGCTGGCCGTACGTGAACTGCCGGGCCATGGCTTCCGAGCCCACCATATTGGTGTCGGACTCCACCCACATGCCGCCCACAGGAATGAACCGCCCCTCCGCCACGGCCGCCTTGACCTTGGCGAACACCTCGGGACGGTGCTCCTTGAGCCATTCGTACTGCTGAGCGGACGACATGGCGAACTGGAAATCGGGGAACTCGTCCAGCAAATTCACCACATTGGACGTAGT
Organism: Arthrobacter sp. N199823; assembly: GCF_002929705.1. GTDB lineage: Bacteria > Actinomycetota > Actinomycetes > Actinomycetales > Micrococcaceae > Specibacter. Next base: position 136,452 of record NZ_PJIN01000006.1, on the reverse strand, counting down.
GCGAGCCACCTTACGCACCGTTTCACGCACGGGCCAGAGCCATGCGGAATCAATATGTGCGTGCCCAATCGCCGTGATTTGGTGGGCGCTGGCGTTGGCAGGTTGGGACAAAACCTCTGCGAGGAGGGCGCGGGCTGCCCCGGCTGTGCCCACAATGTCTGAGAGCACGACGGCGTCAAGGGCCCGTTCCAGCGCATACAGGATGTCCCAGCGGCGTGGATTGCCCAAATCCAGCTCGGCTTGGAGCTGGTCCAGCACCTCAAAGTCCTGGACGAGTTCCCACACTTCGGTGTTGAAAATATTGATGTCGGCCCGGGCCATGGTGTAGCGCGGGGCATCCCCGGCCGTGAACTTTTCGCCCAGTTGTGTGGGGATGAAGGGGTTGTCAGTGAAGACGAACGGGTTGGCGGCGGCCTCCACGTACAGGTCAATGATTTCCCCGCCCTGCCCGCTCCCGCCCTGGGTAGACTCGCCCTGCCCGCTCCCGCCCTGGGCAGTCCCGCCCCGCACGTCTGCTGACACGGGAACCCAGGTATTGAGGGGGTTCAAGGCCTTCACGGTCTGTCCGTCGGGGCGGTAGACCAGACCTTCGGCTTGGAAACCAGGCCACGATTGGCTGAAGCCCAGATCCACCACCAGCTCAACCTTGTGGCCCCGAGCTTGCGGCGGAACCGTGCCGGTGACGTGAATCCAGCTGGTGCCCCAGGCCGGGCCCCACTGTTGGCCCACGGAGAAGGGCTGGTAATCAGGGGAGGTACCGCCAGCCGAGAGCGTGAGCTCCGCAGACTTCAGTGCCGTGTCGGTGAGGGGGGCACCTGCCGGTGTTCCGGCGTCGTCCGCGGTTTTCACAGGAGAAGTTCCTGCGGCAGACGTTGCTGCGGGAGCCAGGCCAAGCGCCACGGCGGGGTCAACGGGCTCGCCCTGCCCGCCTTCCACATGCCAAGCCGTCAGCTCCAGCGCCGCAACGGGCGTGTGGATAGCCGGGATGATCCGCTCCACCAAAACTCGTTTGAGGCGGTTCTGAATCAGGCCGTGTTTGTCATGCATGTGGGTGGACCTTCCCGTGGCGGACGGTAGAGGAGCTGAATTTTCAGTCTAGTGGGGTGGCTCACGCGCGTGGGGGATGAGGTGAAGTGTGCCGGTCAGTGAATGGGGAAACTTGGGTCGGGTGCAGGTACAGTTGCCGCCTGCCAACGCCTCCTCCGCGCCGGCAGCACCGAAACTGGCCACTGCTGCTTAGCCGCTGCGCGATTATTGCGGTGTGGGGAGTGAGTTGTTGCCCGCACCGACGCCGTAGTCCCTAGAGTGGAAGCATGAATGCATCTGCTCAAGGTTTTTCCGCGCCCCAGTTCGCCCCCGTCCGGGATCTTTTCGATGCCATGCTCGACGCAGATCCTCGGTACAGCGCGCAGCTGGGCGTCTACGTGGGTGGCGAACAGGTTCTTGACTTGGTGGGTGGGCCGGACTCCGCTGCAGACTCGATGACAGGCGTATTCTCCTGCTCCAAGGGTGTTTCCGCCTTGGCATTCGGCCTGCTGGTCCAGGACGGACTGGTGGATTTGGACGCCACCGTGGCCAGCTATTGGCCTGAGTTTGCCCAACAGGGCAAGGGGGCCGTGACAGTGCGTCAGCTGCTCTCGCACCAAGCCGGGCTAGTGGGCGTGCAGGGTGGCTTTGCCATGGAGGAATACAACGATCTGCCGGCCGTGGCAGACAGGTTGGCATCAATGGCGCCCCTCTGGCGCCCCGGCAGCGGCACCTTTGGCTACCACGCACTGACCATGGGCGTATTTCTCGAGGAATTGTGCCGCCGGATCACGGGCGAACGCCTGCAAGATGTGTACAACCGCCGCATCCGCGCGCCATTTGCGGCCGATATGTTCTTGGGCCTGCCCGAATCCGAAGAACCACGCTTCCGGCCCGTCCTCTTTGACGAGCAGCCGGCCCCGGACTTCTTCGAGCCGGGCTCCATCGCCGGGATGTCAGGAAATGTTCAGGCCGGAAACCTGCTGGAACTGCCCAATGTCCGCAGCGTACGCGCGGCCGGCAGCTGCAGCGGCGCCGGTGTGGGTTCCGCCGACGGCCTGGCGCGGGTCTACGCCGGAGCCATCACTGGAATCGGTGAGGTGCCGGCGTATCTACAGCCCGAAACCATCGCACTGATGAGCCAGGAACAGGTCTGGGGTCTGGACCGGGTGTTCTGCGAGATCTCCTCCTTCGCCGTGACCTTCATGAAGGCCAACCCGCGCATGGACTTTGGCAGTGCACAAGCCTTCGGGCACGACGGCGCCAACGCGGCTCTGGGCTTTGCGGACCCCCTGTACGGGGTTGGCTTTGGCTACGTCCCGGCCCGGGCTGAGGAGGGTGGCTCGGCTGGCCGGGCCATGATGCTCAGCGCCGCCGTTCGGAAAGTGATTCTTTCCGGGGCATAAGTAAGCGGGGGTGCACGGCTCTCCCTAGAGTGCTGCTATTTGAGCGCTCGCAGGGCTTCCGGGATGGCCCGGTGAAACGTGGGGTACGCGTAAATCATGCTCTGCAGCATGGCGACGGGAATGCGCGCATGCACGGCCAGTGCCAGCATGGACAGCACCTCCCCGCCCATGGGTCCCATGGACGTGGCGCCCACCAGAACACCGGAATCGCTGTCCTCCACGACCTTGATGAAACCCTGATTTCCTGATTTATGGACCCAGCCGCGGGTGGAGTCACCCAAGGCAGTGAAACCGGTCCGCACGGATAGCCCAGCGTCCCTCGCCTGCTTTTCCGTCATGCCGACCACACCGATTTCCGGATCGGTGAACGTTACCCGCGGAACCGCGTGATTGTCGGTGACGCCCCGCTCCGGGGTTCCTGCGTGCCGGGCAAGGATGTGTCCGGCCACAATATTGCCCTGATGCATTGACATGTGAGTGAAGGCGCCGGCGCCCACGGCGTCGCCAATCAGGTACAGGCCATCGGCCAGCTGCAGGTGCTCGTCAACGGTGGGGGCGCCCTTTTTCTTGACCTTGATGCCTGCTTTGGACAGCCCAATGTCAGCTAACGCGGGGGTGCGTCCTGTCGCCACTAGGAAGCGTTCAGCGGAAAGTCTAGGGGCTCCGGTTGCGGCGGAAGCGGCCGGACCAGCAGCGCCGGCTGAAGCTGCCCCGACAGTTTTCCCGTCCTCCGAATTTTCTACATGGACCCGGAAACGGCCGCGGGAATGCGAAACCGCGGTGACGTCCTTGTTCCGCAGGATCTTGATGCCCTCGTTACGGAATACCTCAGCCAGCAGTTCGGCGGACTCCGGCTCCTCTTTTGAAATGAGGTGGGAGCCACGCAACACCATGGTTACCTTGGTCCCAAAACGCGTGAACGCCTGCGCCAGCTCCACCGCAATCGGCCCGCCACCCCAGACAATTAACGACTTAGGTGCAGTCTGCGCCTGAACGGCCTCCCGGTTTGTCCAGAACGGTGTTCCTTCAAGCCCTGGCACGGCTGGCACCGCAGGGTTGGAGCCCGGGTTGAGCACCACGGCCAGGCGTGCACGGAAGGTGAGCTGGCCGCCGTCGGGCATGGAAACGGTGACCTCGCGTGGACCGGTCAACCGGCCCGTGCCGCGCACCAGCCGCCCGCCCGTGTCGGTGAAGCGCTTGGCGGCCACGGCATCATCCCAGTTGTCGGTTGCTTCCTTGCGGATGCGCCCTGCCACGGTGCTGAAATCTGGAGTGACCTCCACGGTGCCGGCAATGCCGGGAATGCGCAGCGCCTCGGCCACCACATTCCCGGCCCGGATCATCATTTTGGAGGGGATGCAGCCATAGTACGGACACTCGCCGCCCACCAGCCTGGCCTCCACGCCCACCACGGACAGGCCAGCGGAGGCCAGCTCTCCAGCAACCGATTCCCCACCCGGCCCCATGCCGAGCACCACAACATCAACAGTCTCCGGCTTGTTCGCGGCGGCCATAAAAAGCTCCTTACTTGGTGATGCCCTTGTCCTTGAGCCACGCCGCTGCTGCAGCCTTAGGGTCCATCTTTTGATCGCCCTCAACCTGGGTGCGCAAGGCAATCAAATCGTCAGTGGTGAGCTGCTTGGAGACGTTGTTCAAGGCAGTGGTGCCAGCCTCGTTGAGCTTGTCGGTCTTGATGATGGGCAGCACCTGCTGGGCGCCGATCAGACCCTTGGGGTCCTCTAGAACCACCAACTTGTTGGCAGTGATTTCCGGGGACGTTGTGAAGATATCGGCAACTTGGACTTCATTGTTGAGCAGGGCCTTCAAGTTCAAGGCCTCGCTGCTGGCGCTGAATGCCTTGAAATCCTTGGGTACACAGTTGTAGAGCTTCTTCAGGCCAGGCAAACCGTACGGGCGGGTCTGGAATTCCGAGGGAGCCGCGAGCGTCAACTCGCCGCACACTGGCGCCAGATCCTCGATGGAGCTCAGTTTGTACTTGGCAGCGATTTCAGGCGTCACCACAATGGCGTCCTTGTCCTCTGCAGCGGCGGCATCGAGCACGCTCAGACCAGCGGGCATTTTGGCCGGTAGTGCTGCCAAAATGCCGGGACCATCAACGATGGTGTTTGCCGTGTCCAAGTAGCCCAGCAGGTTTCCGGTGTATTCGGGCACCACATCGATGGAACCGTCTTCGAGGGCCTTCAAATAGACCTCACGTGCACCAATATTCAACTTGGTGCTGGCATTGACGCCGGCTGCGTTCAAGGCGCCAGCGTAAATCTCGGCAAGGATGGCGTTCTCGGGGAAGTTGGCCGAGCCCACCACAACAGAACCGGAACCGGATCCGCCTGCGGAGCTATTGGCGCCCAAAGGGTCGCCGCCGCCGCACGCCGTGACGGCGAGGGCGACGGACAGTCCTGCGGCTGCTCCAAGAATTGCGCGGCGGCTCGGCATGGAAATCTTGTTCATGGTGTTTCTCCTATAACTCGGGGAATCTCTAGACATCTTTTAGGAAATTGTTGGTACAGCAGAGGTGTTTTTCTCTGGGGACGCCTCGATGGACGGGGCCGCTTTGGCCGTCTGCAAGCCTGGTGAAACCGCGGCGCGCTGCAGCAGGGCCAGCACGCCGTCAATTGCGATAGCGAGGACCGCGATCACCACGGCTCCGCCTAACACTTGACCGTAATCCTGCACTGCAAGACCGTCAATAATGTAGCGGCCCAGCCCGCCAAGGCTGATAAACGCCACCACGGCGACGGTTGAGATGACCTGCAGCACGGCCGACCGGAGCCCGCCCAGCATGACCGCGAGCCCGTTAGGCACTTCCACGCCGAAGAGGATTTGCCGCTCCGTCATGCCCATGCTGCGTGCAGCGTCAACAATTTGGCGGTCGACGGCGGCAATCCCGGCATACGTTCCCGTCAAAATGGGTGGCACCGCCAGGAGCACCAGGGACCAAATAGCCGGCATGAGGGACAGCGAAGAGGTGGCAAGCAACGCAAACAGCGTCATGATGCCCAAGGTTGGCAGTGCGCGCAGCATGCCTGCCAGAGAAACCACGACGCCGCGTCCCCGGCCCGTGTGCCCAACGTACAGTCCGATGGGCACCGCGATGGCCACGGAGATCAGCAGGGTTAGCCCGGAGTAACCCAAATGTTCCACCACACGGACGGGAACCCCCATGGGACCCTGCCAATTTGTCGGGTCGGTGAGCCACTGCCAGCCTTGGCTAAAGGGGTCCTTGGTGGTATAGCTGGTGCTTGGCAGGAACGCTACGGAAAGGCTCATGCCGTCACCGCCGTCGTCCTCGTGCTTGAAGTGCTTGACGCGCCGCGAGTGGACTTAGTACTCCTAAGCCAGGGCGTCAACAGTTTTTGCAGAAGCACCAACACCACATCCATGAGTAGCGCCAGTACCAAGGTACCCACAATGCCCACCACAATCTCTGTTGGGAAGTTTCGTTGCAGCCCGTCGGTGAAGAGGAAACCCAGGCTGGGGATGCCGAGCAGTGACCCCACGCTCACCAGTGAGATATTGCTGACCGAGATGACGCGCAACCCGGCAAAGAGAACCGGGATGGACAAGGGAAGATCAACGCTGAGGAAGCGCTGCACAGGACGGTATCCCATGGCTGTGGCCGCCTGCCGCAGGGTGTCATCGACCGAGTTCAGGGCATCAAGGGTGGAGCGGACCAGCAGCGCCACGGCGTAGATGGTCAGCGCCACAATGATGTTCGTGAAGTCCAGGATTCTGGTGCCCAGGATGCTCGGAAGAATGACAAAGAGGGCCAGTGACGGCACCGTGTACAGCAATGATCCGACAGACAAAATGATGCCGCTGGCCACCTTGTTGACACGGGCGAGCTGCGCCAAGGGGACCGCGACGATGACGCCGAGCACCAGCGGCACTATCGCCTGAATCAAGTGGTAACCGGCGAGGTTGAGTACCTGAGGCAAATTGGCCAGAAACCACTGCATTAGCTGCGGCTTTCGCGAGTGGACTCGATGGCCGCTAGGACCTCTTGGGCATGGACGACGCCGGTCACGCGCCCCTCATTGTCCACGGCAACTCCCAGCCCGGACGGCGAGGATAACGCCGCGTCCAAAGCATTGCGCAACGGATCACCGGCGTGGAATAAGGAACCGCCGGGGATCAACTGTGGCTGGTCAGCTGCATTGCCTGAGCTTTGGGGAGTGCTGCTGGGAGGGTTGGCGTCCAGGTGTCGTTGGGTATCAGGGGCGAGCCAGCCCAGCGGCCGATTGTCGGCGTCCACAGCTAACGCCCACGTTGCCCCAGTGTTGCCAGCGATGGTGCCGGTTCCGGTGGAGGGGGCGGCAGCAACGGCGTCGTCCGCTGGGGGGAGTGAAGGGGAGAGCGGCTGGGGGTGTGCGTCCAAGCGCACCACAGGGGCCGCATGGATGGGCACGGATGCGCCATCGCTGAAGGAAAGGCGCCGGAAACCGCGGTCGCGGCCCACGAAGTTGGCCACGAAGTCGTCAACGGGGGCGCGGAGAATTTCTTCAGGGGGAGCGTATTGGGCAACGCGCCCGCCGCTGGCAAAAACGGCCACACGGTCCCCAAGGATGGTGGCCTCGTCGATGTCGTGGGTGACAAAAATGATGGTTTTGGCCAGCTCGCGCTGCAGCCTCAACAACTCCTGCTGGAGCTCGGCACGGACCACTGGATCCACGGCGGAGAAGGGCTCATCCATGAGCAAAACGGGCGGGTCGGCGGCCAGGGCGCGGGCAACTCCCACGCGCTGCTGCTGTCCGCCAGAGAGCTGATTGGGGTAGCGATCGGCCATGGAGGCAGGCAGGCCGACGGTGGCGAGCAGCTCGAGGGAACGCTTCTTGGCCTGCGTGCGGGGCACTTTGTTCAGGCGCAGCACGGTGGCAATGTTCTCGATCACGGTCCGGTGCGGGAGCAGCCCGGCTTGCTGCATGACGTAGCCCATGGAGCGGCGGAGCTGGTGGGCGGGGAGAGTGCTCACGTCACGCCCGTCCACTGTGATGGTGCCGGCGGTGGGTTCCACCATGCGGTTGATCATGCGAAGAGACGTGGTTTTTCCACAGCCCGAGGGGCCAACGAAGACTGTGATCTTGCCACGCTCAATGCTGAGATTGAGGTTTTCAACGGCTGCTTGGCCGGTTTGAAAAACCTTGCTGACACTTTGGAACTCGACCATGGCGTTGCCAACCTGGCCAGCCGTTTGGCGGTCAGAACGGCTACTGTCCTGGCGTGTGACGGTAAGCTTTTGGTCCGTCATGAGTGGATCCTCACTGTTGGTGGCGTTCTTGTGAATCGTTCACCTGGTGCCTGTTGATCATATGCAAGGTGTATTTGTCACGTAAAGCGCAGCACCGGTGTGTCGTGTCTTAGGCTAACCCTATGGACACTTTGAATTCGGAATTCAGCACCAAGGGCGCCTACATCACCGGGGCGGAGTACACGCGGGACACGAACTACATTGAAACCCGTATTACGCGCGGTGGCGAGGACGGCTACCCCGTGGAGGCTGGCCGCTACCGCCTGGTGGTTTCCAGGGCCTGCCCGTGGGCGCACCGCTCCACCATTGTCCGGCGGCTGCTGGGCCTAGAAGACGCCATCTCGATTGGCGTCACCGGCCCCACTCACGATGTCCGCTCCTGGACCTTCGACCTGGATGAGGGCGGCGTTGACCCGGTCCTGGGCATTGAACGTCTGCAGGAGGCTTACTTCAAGCGCACCCCTAACTACCCGCGAGGCATTACGGTTCCGGCCATGGTGGATGTGCCCACCGGCGCCGTCGTGACCAATAACTTCCCGCAGATCACGCTCGATTTCTCCACGGAGTGGACGCAATTCCACCGCGACGGCGCCCCGGATTTGTACCCGGAAGCTCTCCGTGAAGAAATGGCCGTGGTCAACAAGCGCATTTTCACTGAGGTGAACAACGGTGTGTACCGCTGTGGTTTTGCCGGCAGTCAGGAATCCTACGACGCCGCCTATGAGCGCCTGTTCATCGCACTGGACTGGCTCGAGGAACGCCTGGCTAAGCAGCGGTACCTCATGGGAGACTCCATTACCGAGGCCGATGTCCGCCTCTTCACCACCCTGGTTCGCTTCGACGCCGTCTACCACGGGCACTTCAAGTGCAACCGGAACAAGCTCATCGAGATGCCCGTCCTGTGGGCCTACGCGCGCGATCTGTTCCAGACGCCCGGATTCGGCGACACAGTGAACTTCGAGCAAATCAAGGCGCATTACTACATTGTCCATACCGACCTGAATCCCACTCAGATTGTTCCGCTTGGCCCGGATACCTCAGGATGGACGACGGCGCACGGCCGCGAGTCACTCGGTGGCTCACCTTTCGGAAACGGAAGCGCCCCCACACGTCCGGTGGACGCGTAGTCCCCAAGCGCTCCCACTGCTCGCTAGCTCGCAGAGGGTCCCTCGCGCTCGTGGGCCCTGCTGCCGGCGGAACCGGAATTTCCTCGGCGACTATCCGAACTACGGCCGCAGGCGGCCTTTAGTTCTCCTTTACGTCGCCTACGGAAAATCCGGCTCCGCCACCCGGTTTTTACGCGGGGTGGGCCAGGTGAAGTTGCTGAGTAATTTAGCGACGCTTGGTGAACGCGCCCACGCCGGTTAGGCCTATGACGATGATGGCACCGAGCATAATCATTGCTGGGCTGTCCATGGAGTGACTCCTGTGCTTGTGAGGCTGTGATTTAGAACGGGAGATTGTGCTTTTCGAGCGGAGAGACAATGAGCATGCCGGTGATCTTGCCGGAGCCGTTGTAAGCGACCCGGCCCAGCCAGTCTCCGGCCTCATGATTGAGCATTGTCTGCCCCACCAGACCGCCGGAAAGCAGTTGGTTGATCTGCTGCAAGATGACGTTCCGGCCATCGGAGGTTTGTGTCACGGTATCGGTGCATGAGGTCAAGGGCCCCGTGGCAGCAACCACCTGGTTCCACACTGCGGTGACCTTCTTCTTGGTGAGCACTCTGGAGCAACTAAAGGTCATGAGTTCTTTGACCCCTGCATAATTGTCCTCACTGAGCATCTGGAACACAGCCTCCGTGCGTGCCTGCAGATCTACGATCGGTTTGTTCATAATTTCTCCCCTTGAATCGTGAGTTTCCGGTGCGCCAAACCGCTTGTAGACTGCCTGCCTCGATACGCCAAAAGCGTCTCCGATCTGTTGCCATGAAGCCCCGCGTACTCGGGCTGTCTCGACAGAGTTGCGCAGATGACGGGCGGCGGCTTGCTCAATTTCAAGAGCGAGTTCAATGCCGGCCGTTTCATGCCCAGAGGCCTGCCCAGAATCATGTGTAGCGCTCCGATCGGCGTCCGTGCGGATTGCTTGACTGCTCGCTTGATTAGCGAGCTTCAAGAGCTTAGCCAGCGGGTCGAGCTCAGCTTCAGTCATGAATCGACTCTAACAAAAAAGCGTGATCTGTCAATCTAAATTTGACAGATCACGCTTTTGGAGTCGGAATGGGCCCACGCTTCTTGTGGGAGGACATGGGTGGGCCCACGCTCGCCAGGTTCCCGGGAAATCGCGCCAGTGGCTGTCCGCGCATCCGGAAGTGCGAATTTGGGCCCACAACTCCGAGGGGCCCGCTGTGTGGATCGCTTGCGATCCACACAGCGGGAGGAGTTGGGGACTAGCCGACGATCTTCAGGCCGGTGTTCCAGTTGAATGTCTCGAAGGCGGGGTTTGCCTGGAGGGTCATGACCAAGAACTGGAAGCCTTCCAGTTCACGGGAGCGCTTGAGTGCACCCACCACGAGGGGGCGCATGCCGCCGTCGGTCATGAGTGAGGCTACGGCTGCGGTTGCATCGGCGTTGTCGCCAGCAATGAAGCCATCGAGGATCTGGCCCTGAGTCTCACCAGCAACCAAGGCGCCAGCAAAAGTGGTGTTGAAGGCCTTGACTACATTGCCGGGCGTCAGTGCTGCAATTTCCTCAGCGGCGGAGGTGCCGGGAGCAACAACCAGGGAATCGAAGGTCTCGAAGTTCACGGGATTGGTGATGTCAACAACGGTCTTGCCGGCGAGGGCTGCGCCATAGGAGGCTACAACCTCCTTGGCGGCATCGAACGGCAAAGCCAAGACAACGATGTCGCCGGCGGGAGCCTGGCCTACGGTGCCCGAGGTGACGGTGCCGGACGCTGCAGTGCTGAGTTCTGCGGCCACTGCGGCTGCCTTATCGGCGTCGCGATTGAGAAGTTCAACGCTGCGTCCAGCCGCAAGTGCACGGGTTGCGATGCCGCGTGCCATGTTTCCGGTACCGATGATGGTGATGGTGTTCATGATGGTCCTGCTTTCTAATGAATGGCTGGAAGTCTTTTACTTGAAGCTACAACTAAAGTCTAAGCCCATTTGATTGAAGTGTCAAGTAAAAACATGAGAGTCCCTCGGTTTCGCTGGAATTCATGAAAAGATGGCGCCATGACTGACTTGGAGCCACGCTGGCTAAATGACGAAGAACGGGCCGCATGGTTGGCGCTGCTGGCCATCACGACTTTGCTGCCGGGATCTCTTGAAGCGCCGCTCCAGCAAGCTGCCAAGTTGTCCCTCTTTGAATACAATGTGCTTGCCATGCTGTCCGAGGCGGAGAGTGGCATCTTGCCGATGAGTGAGCTGGCCGCCCGAACCAGTGCCTCACTCTCGCGACTTTCTCATGTTGCAAAGAAGCTGCAGGCCCGCGGACTTGTGGAGCGTTCGGTCCATGCCGACGATGCGCGCGTGACGCAGACTGCCATTACCTCGGATGGTATGAAGTTAATCCAGGGCCTGGCGCCTGAGCACGTGGAGTCGGTGCGGGGGCTCATTTTTGATCAGCTGGATAACAAGGATGTGGCTGACTTGGCGCGCGTGGGGCGAAAGTTGGTCCAGGGTTTGGATGAGCGTCACTGGACGCTCCGCCCACCGGCTCAGCCCTAAGTTGCCCAAGATGCCCTTGCTGCCAAAAGTGATGCTGGCCACATTCTAGCTGTGAATTTCCCGATTTTTTGGGAGCCATTGCCTAGGAATGCTGGCCCGAGCGTCAAATAGGGCAGCAAAACGTTCCCTAATGAGCCCTTAATGCCGTAATGTAGCTAAGGCTTGCCTAACTGGGGCGAGTGTTCGCTGGGGTCACCGTTAGGAACTACATTGGAATTTTCACGTCGTCAGGGTCTGAAATTGGGCCTTTTTGCTTCCGTTGCAGCACTGGGAGTTGGCCTTGCGGGCTGCTCCACCGGCGCCACTGGCGGTTCGGTTGCACAGAATACGCAAGCCTCGACGGACACCTTCCCGGTCACCATCAAGCACATTTACGGCGAAACGGTCATTGAAAAAGCCCCGCAGCGCGTCGCCACGGTGTCCTGGGTCAATGACGACGTTGCCATTGCCTTGGGTGTCATCCCGGTGGGCATGCCCAAAAACGACTGGGGCGGAAACGCTCAGGGCTCCACCCCTTGGAAGGACGCCGCCTTGGAAAAGGCCGGCGCAGGTCTGGGCAGTGACAAGGCCCCTGTTCAGTACTCGGAGGTGGACGGCGTGAACTTCACCGAGATTGCAAAGACTACTCCGGACGTCATCCTGGCTGCCTACTCGGGGCTGACGCAGGAAGATTACGACAAGCTCAGTAAAATCGCCCCGGTCATTGCGTTCCCGGAGGCCGCTTATGGCACTGGGTGGCAAGATTCCACCACCATGATTGGTGCCGCGCTAGGCAAGTCAGCCGCCGCCAAGGAACTCATCACGGCCACGGAAAAGACCATTGCTGAGCAGGCCGCCAAGTACCCCTCCATCAAGGGCAAGACCTTCATTTACGGCAATCTGGAGCCGGCCAAGAGCGACGGCGTGAACGTCTACCTCTCCGGCGACAACCGCCCCAAGTTCCTCAGCAGTATCGGCATGGAGCTCGCGCCCGTTGTGGTTGAAGCGGAGAAGAAAGCCAAGGGGTTCTTCATGCCTTGGTCCGCCGAAAAGGCCAACCAGTTGGACTCGCAGGTGTTCATCAGCTGGGTTCCCGATCAGAAGACCAAGGGAGCCATTGTGGCCGACCCGCTGTTGGGTCAGATCCCCGCCGTCAAGTCCGGAGCCTTCGTTGCAGACTCGGACAACACCCTCACGCTGTCCATCTCTGCCGCCTCACCGCTGAGCCTGCCTTGGGCCTTGGATAAGTTCCTGCCTCTGCTCGGTGCCGCAGCAGACAAGGTCTAGGTCCCGTTTCTGTGTTTAGCGCACCAGCCGCTGCGAGGGAAGGTTCGACGCCGGTCACGGGGTCAGTGCCTTCCCTCGCTGTCTCCGGGGTGGCTGGCGATGCTGGCCGATCAGTATCCGCCCAGCTCCGGAAGGCCGGATCGGAGAAGTTCAGTGCTCAAAAGATGAGTGCTCGCCGCCGCTTTGCGTGGCTCGTGGTGCTCACTGCTGCCCTTTTGCTTGCTGTGCTACTTTCTCTTTCGGTTGGTGCGCGTAGTATCCCGCTGCCCACGGTGGTGGATGCACTGGTGAATTTTGACCCGGCCAACGGCGATCATGCCGTAGTTGCTTCACGCATTGTGCGGACCGTGGCGGGGCTTATTGTTGGCCTGTCTCTGGGGCTGGCGGGCACGTCCATGCAGGGCGTGGCCCGCAACCCTCTGGCAGATCCAGGCATTCTGGGCGTCAACGCCGGAGCAGCCTTGGCCGTGGTAGCTGGGATCTTCTTCTTTGGTGCCGCCGGAGTCTCGAGCTACCTGTGGTTCGCCTTCGCTGGCAGCGCCGTTGCCGCCGTTGTTGTGTACGCGGTGGCCAGTCTGGGCCGCAGCGGCGCAACTCCCGTGAAGCTGGCACTCGCGGGCGCCGCCGTGGCCGCTGGCATGGGCTCGCTCATGAGCGCCATGCTGGTCACGAGCCAGGATTCCCTGGAGCTGTTCCGCAGCTGGCAGGTGGGTGCGCTTGCCGGAAAATCGTGGGAATCCATCCTTTCGGTACTTCCTTTTGTGGCCGTGGGTGCCGTCATTTTGCTGGGTACCGGAAAGCTCTTGAACACTTTGGCGCTCGGCGATGACATGGCCCGCGGGCTCGGACACCGTCCCGGTCTGGGCCGTGCCATTTCTGCTATTGGCATTGTGCTGCTGTGCGGATCGGCCACGGCTCTGGCTGGACCCATTGGCTTTATCGGTCTCGTGGTTCCGCACCTGCTGCGTGGTTTGGTGGGCCCCGACTACCGCTGGCTGCTGCCGCTGTCTTTGCTGGCCGCACCCACCGTCCTGCTGGTGGCCGATGTGGTGGGCCGCGTGGTCCTGCTACCGGGTGAGGTGCCTGCCGGCATTCTTGCCGCGCTGATTGGCGCTCCCGTCTTCATCGCCGTGGTGCGCCGTGGAAAGCAGGCAGAGCTATGAGCGCCATGGCAGATGCCGTCCGGGAGTTATCCCGCACTACCAATACCAATGCTTCGGCCGCGACCGGAGCCTGGGTGCGCGAACAGCGCAAGGCCCCTCGCCGCCGTCGAACATTCCTCATGGGGGCCATGAGCCTCTTGGTCATCGCGTTGCTGGCCGTCAACGTCCTGCTGGGCAGCTATACGGTCACCATCCCCGATTTCTTCGCCATGTTGGGTGGGAAAACCATTCCCGGGGCCAGCTTTATCGTGATGGAAAATAAATTGCCGCAAGCGCTGCTTGGGCTGCTGGCTGGTGCGTCGTTCGGTGCCGCTGGCGCCATTTTCCAGACGATGCTGCGCAACCCGCTGGCCAGCCCCGACATCATCGGAATTAGTTACGGTGCCAGTGCCACGGCCGTTGCCGCGTTTGTCATTTTTGGCCTGCGTGGCGCGGGGCTGTCGGTGGCCGCCATCATTGGAGCGCTACTCGTGGCCCTGCTCATCTCCATTTTGGCTCGCGGGCGCGGCGGCACGGGACTGATTCTGATTGGCATCGGTGCAGCGGCGTTCATGCAGGCCACCATCACATTCCTGTTGTCGCGGGCAGACTTTACTAACGCTACGGAAATCATGGTGTGGTTGACGGGCTCACTGAACTCCGCGAATTGGGAACGCGTGGGCGTCCTGGCCGTGGTGCTGCTGGTGTTGACACCATTAGTAGCCGTTGGGGGCCGTGAGTTGGGCGGGCTGTCTCTGGGTGACGATACCGCCGCCGGGCTCGGCTTCAATGTCCAGCGCGCCCGGCTGTTGCTCCTCATTCTCGGCGTACTGCTGGCCGCGTTTCCCACTGCCGCGGCCGGTCCCATCGCTTTTGTGGCCTTCCTGTCAGGGCCCATCGCCAAACGGCTGAACGGGGGAGTGGCCAGCCTGCCGCTCGCCTCCCTTGTGGGCGCCGCGATTGTGCTGGCCGCCCACTATATTGCCGTCAATGCCATCCCCGGAACGTCATTGCCCGTGGGCGTGGTGACCGGTGCGCTCGGTGCGCCGTTCCTGCTGTGGCTGCTCATTTCCACCAACCGTGCCAACCAAGGAGGCTGAGATGCGCCCTGCGAACAGTCATGAAAACGCTGCTTCACCGTTTGCCGATGAGGCGTCCGCCAATGGATTATCCGCCAGCAAATTGTCTGCCCGGGACCTGTCGTTGGGATACGGCGACCGCTCCATTGTGGAGAACCTCAGCGTTGACTTGCCTGCCGGAAAGGTGACCATCATTGTGGGTGCCAATGCCTGCGGCAAATCCACCCTGCTGCGCGGCCTGGCCAGGCTGCTCAAACCCAGTTCCGGCGCTGTCCACTTGGATGGGACGGACATTCACAAGGTGCCCACGCGTGAGCTGGCCCGCAAACTCGGCATTCTGCCGCAGACTCCCACGGCGCCGGACGGCATCAGCGTGGCCGATCTTGTGGGGCGCGGCCGCAGTCCGCATCAGGGCTGGTTCCGCCAGTGGACCCCGGCCGACGACGACGCCGTGGCTGCGGCGCTGAATGTCACCGGCACTGCCGAGCTGGCCAATCGCAGTATTGACGAGCTCTCCGGCGGGCAGCGGCAACGTGTCTGGATTGCTATGGCCCTGGCCCAGGAAACTGATGTGCTGCTGCTGGATGAGCCCACCACCTACCTTGACTTGGCGCATCAGGTGGAGGTGCTCGATGTGGTCTCCGAGCTCAATGCGCGGCGCGGCATCACCGTGGCCATTGTGCTGCATGACCTGAATTTAGCCGCCCGCTATGCCGACCATTTGATCGCCATGAAGCACGGCGACATTGTGGCGCAGGGTGCCCCGGCCGAGGTACTGACCGCCGAGTTGGTGCAAGAAGTGTTTGGGCTCGAGTCCGTTGTGGTGTCCGATCCCGTGGTGGGCACGCCCATGGTGGTGCCGGTGGGGCGCAGGGCGGCACTGTTGGCCGACGCCGCGGCGCAGCGCCTATCTATCTCAGAGCCGCTTGAAGCGAAGCCCTCTGCAACAGAATTTTCCGCAGTAGAAGAAGGAGTACAAGCATGAGCTCATCAATCTTGGAAAATGAGGCCACCACGATCGAGGCCCTAGAGGCGGATCCCATCAAGCCCATGCGGGTTTTTGATTTGCAGGTCAGTGCCGTGCAGCAGTTGAGTAAGCACTTCCGGCGCATCACCTTCACGGGATCCGATCTCGATCTATTTGGTTCCAACGCTGCGGGTGAGACGCTGGATTTGCGGGTGAAGATCATGATTCCCTCACCGGGCCATGCGCTGCCGGAGTTCAGCAATATTCGCGGCTCGCTGCAGGATGATTGGTACCAAAGCTGGCGGACTTTGGATGAATCGGTGCGTGGGGTGATGCGTACCTACACCGTCCGTAGCCTGCGCCGCGCTGTTCCTGCCTCGGAGCAATCCCCTGCCGTCCCGGCCGAGATGGACATTGACTTTGTGCTGCACTTAGATGGTGGATCGGGGCCTGCCGCCGAGTGGGCGGCCGGCGCTTTGGTGGGGGATCCCTTGCTGCTGGTTGGTCCCTGCGCGCGATGGGGAGACTGCCTCGGTATCGAGTTTGCACCCGGCAACGCCGAACGCGTTCTGCTCGTGGGGGATGAGACGGCAGTCCCTGCAATTGCCGCCATTCTGGAAACCCTGCCGGCCCATATCAGCGGTCATGCCGTGCTGGAAGTCCCCACGGCCGCGGATTTCTTAGACATCTCCACACCAGCCAGCGTAGAAGCCGTGTGGCTTGCCCGCGGCAGCATGCCGCACGGTGAGGCTTTGTCCGCGGCAGTGCAATCGTTGATTGTTCCAGCGGCATGCGACGTGGGCGAGGAACCTGAGGAAGTGGATATTGACGCCTCAATCCTGTGGGAGACCCCGGCTGGCGCTGCTGGCCATGGCCTGTACGCCTGGATCGCCGGAGAGGCTGCAACGATTCGCGATCTACGCCGCTACCTGGTGCGTGATGTGGGCATGGACAGGAATGCCGTGGCGTTCATGGGCTACTGGCGCAAGGGGCAAGCGCTGGACTAGAACGGGGTTTTGGACCCGAGTTCTGGCCCCCGCTGGAGCAGTTTTTGCAGCTGCTTTCGAGAAACTGCTGACATGCGGGGCGGATCGGTGAATACTGACACTGATCCCATCCGTGATCAGTGTCTGACGCCAGGAGAAATGCCATGACGGTCCGTCTCACCCCGTATCTGAACTTTCGCGACACCGCCAAGGACGCTTTGGAGTTTTATCAGTCCGTCTTCGGAGGTGCCCTGGAGCTGAGTACCTACGCGGAACTTAGTATGTTTGATGACCCTGCCGAGTCCGGAAAAATCATGCACGGAATGGTGAACGGAGACCATGATGTGGTCATCATGGGAGCCGATGTGCCCAATTCAATGGAACTGGGGGTCAATTCCAGTGTTTGTCTCTCCGGCGATGACGAGGCTGTGCTGCGGGGCTGGTGGGACGGGCTGGCCGACGGTGCAACGGTGGCCGAGCCCCTGACAAAAGCGCCCTGGGGAGACACCTTTGGCATGCTGACGGACAAGTTTGGCGTGCCCTGGATGGTCAACATCGACGGCTCGCCCAAGCCCTAGCGCCGCAGCGGAGCCTAGTCCTGCAGCAGCGTTAGCGCTGTGTCCACGGTGGCCAGCGCCTGAGCATTATCGATGCGGGACAGTGTCATGGCGGCAATCACCAGCGAGCTGAGCACCGTGGCCAACTGGAGACGGGCGCCGGCGTTCATGTCCGGATGAAGGGCAGCGGCGCCCCTGCTGAGCGCGCTCTGTAGCTCTAACCGATATCCAGCGATGGCCTGGCTGACGGCAGTCTCGTTGGAAATCGGCGCGCCGGCCGCATTCAAGAGCAGGCAGCCGCTGTGGGACTGCAAGGAATCAGCCTGACTCAACGCCTCGCGCAGCCCGGTGAAGTAGTTAATGATCGCGTCTGGGGCCACGTTGGGGGAGTCCAATGGCTGGAGCCGGGGGCGGATGATCTCGCGGAGATAACTGGCCACTGCGGCGTCAAAGAGCCCGCGCTTATTGCCAAAGGCGTGGTAAATGCTGGAGCGGCTTAGCCCGGTGGCACGCTCAAGCTCGGGGAGGGAGGCCTCCTCGTAGCCGCGCTCCCAAAAAACTGCCCGCGCCGCGCGAACTGCATCGTCCGTGTCAAACGTTTGCATGCGTCCCAAGTGAGCCCCTCATTTTGTGAATCGTTCAGTCCACTATATAGTGGATCACTCATTCCATAATAGTTCACGTGCAGAGCGAAAGCTCCGCACAGATACTTTTTGCACCACCCAAGGGAGTTCACGCCATGTCCACCACAGTCAGCACCCAAATCCAACTCGCCGCCCGCCCCGTCGGCTGGCCCACTGCCGCCGATTTCACAACCGCACAGGTAGAACTTGGTGAGCTGGGGCCAGATCAGCTTCGGGTGGTCAATGAGTACATCTCCGTTGACCCCTACATGCGCGGTCGCATGAGTGACGCGAAGAGCTACGCGGCACCCTTTACTCTCGGGGAAACGATGACTGGCGGTGCCATTGGCCGGGTTGTCGAGTCAACGAGCAAGAGCATTCCGGTAGGTTCTGTGGTGCTGCACCAGTTCGGCTGGCGGGATGTTGTCCAAGAGGACGCCGCCGGGTTCAGGGTTGTTCCGGAACTGCCTGGCGTGCCGCTATCGGTGTACTTGGGCATTCTTGGCATGACCGGCCTGACCGGCTTCGTCGGCCTAACCGCCATTGCGGGTATGAAGCCCGGCGACACGGTCTTTATTTCCGGAGCAGCCGGAGCTGTCGGTACTGCCGCTGGCCAGATCGCCCGGCTCATGGGTGCTGGCCGTGTCATTGGATCCGCTGGCAGTGACGAGAAGGTAGCCCTGCTGAAAGAGAAGTATGGCTACGACGAAGCATTCAACTACAAGTCCGGGCCCGTTCGTGAGCTGCTGGCGGCCGCTGCGCCCGAAGGTATTGACGTGTTCTTCGACAACGTTGGTGGCGATCATTTAGAAGCCGCGCTTGATGTTTTCAACCCCGGTGGCCGGGCCGCTCTGTGTGGCGCCATTGCCGGTTATAACGTCACTGACCGCAAGGTGGGCCCGGACAATATGGTCAACATGATCACCCGCGGACTCTCGCTGAAGGGCTTCACTCTGGGCAGCTACCTTGACCTCGCCCCGGAGTTCAACGCGAACATGAGCAAATGGTTCGCAGCCGGGGAGATCGCCTTCGATGAAACAGTGGTTAACGGGATTGATCATGCAGTGGACGCATTCCTGGGCATGATGCGCGGTGCCAACACGGGCAAGATGGTGGTCCGCACGGCTGCCATGACTGATCTGATCGGCTAAGCGGCACGGTCCGCAGGGGGCTGCTGCGCGGCGTTCTGCGCCTAGCCGGGCTTCTAAGGCTGTGCCATCCGGGGTGGCGCAGGGTGGCTAGTCGCGGAGCTGGGAGAGGATTCTTGCCAGCTCGCCCTGGTCCTCTGCGTTGAGCCGGCCAAAGTATTCCTTGGATTTATCGCGGCGTTCCGCCTGCACCTCGCTAAACATTGTGCGCCCGGCGTCTGTGGGCACAATGAGCGTGGCCCGTCGATCGGAGGGGTCGGCCTCGCGACGGACCAGCCCCTTGGCCTCGAGCTGGTCGACCACTTCGGTGGCGGAGCGCGGTGCGATCCGCAGGCGCTCGGCCAGATCCTTGAGCCGAACATCGCCGGCAGCGGGTGCACAGTCTGCGTGTGGGCTGGTGATGGGCGGGGCGGCCTGCTTGCGCATCAAGGTCATGAGCGCCCGCCACTGATGCGGCGTCAGCTCCCAGGGAGCCAGCTGCTCAGCCCAGGTGCGCCGCAATCCGCGAAAAGCCGCGTGAAACAGCTCGCCGAGCTCGGGGGAGTCATCTTGAGGAGCCGTACCGCCGGGAGCCGTGCCATGAGGGGAAGCCATGCACCAAGCATACCCACTATTGACACGTAACCACATAGTGAGGTAACCTCTGTATTAGTTGGTGCGAGTCCCGCACCCCGCACACCATTTGGAGGTGGCGCATATGACGGAGAGTATCCGCACAAACAGACAAAAAACCAGCCGTGAGAATTCCGGCCCATCAGACTTCCCCGGCTCTCAGGATCAGAAGGGCCGCGGCCCGGCCCGTGTGAATCCGGCCGACAAGGTGCAGATCAAGCGCCACCCCGTCAGCCTCAATCGCATTGTTGCGCTGTTTGCACCGCACAAGGTGACCATAGCCGTCGTCGTCCTTCTTATTACCGCATCCAGCGTCATCAGCCTGGCGCAGCCGTTCCTGGTCCGCAGCATCATAGACACGGCTCTGCCCGCCAAGGACGTCCCGCTGCTGGCGTGGCTGGCCATCGCCATGATCGCCGTTGCCGCCGCCACCGCCCTGATTGGCGTGGTGCAGACGTGGATGACCACCTCAATGGGCCAGCGGATCATGCATACATTGCGCACCCGGCTCTTCACGCACCTGCAAAAGCAATCGCTCGCCTTTTTTACCCGCACTCGCAGCGGTGAGGTGCAGTCTCGCCTGAATAACGATATTTCCGGCATGCAATCGGTCATCACCTCAACGGCAACGGGCGTGGCCTCCAACGTCACCACCGCCGTTGGCACGGCCGTGGCCATGGTGGTCCTGTCCCCGAAACTGGCGCTGCTCTCACTCATCGTGATCCCGCCGGCCGTCTGGTTCTCCCGCCGCGTGGCCCTGCTACGCCGCGACATCACCTCAACCATGCAGGCCGAACTCGCCACCATGAACACCTACGTGGAGGAGGGGCTGAGCATCTCCGGCGTCCGGCTCGCCAAGACCCTCGGCACCACCGACCGTGACGCCACCCGCTACACCGAAAGTTCCGAACGCCTCATTGGGCTGGAACTGCGCTCGCAGCTGGCCGGCCGCTGGCGCATGGCCACCATGGGCATCATCTTCTCGGCCATCCCGGCGCTGATCTACTTTGCCGGCGGACTGCCCGGAAACACCATGAGCATCGGTACCATCGTGGCGTTCACGGCGCTGCAGGCCACCATTTTCCGACCCATCATGGGCCTGCTGAACCTCGGCGTCCAATGGGTCACGGCCATGGCCCTGTTTAGCCGTATCTTTGAATACCTCGACATGGTCCCTGAGATCACTGCCCCGGAAAACCCGGTTGCGCTGGACCCTGCGATGGTGCGCGGTGAGGTCCGCTTTGAGGGCGTCCATTTCGCGTACGACGGCGGCACTGATGTTCTGCGCGGAATCGACCTTGCGCTTCCCGCCGGCACCACCACCGCCGTGGTTGGCCCCACCGGTTCCGGCAAGTCAACGCTCGGGGCGCTGCTACCGAGGCTGCACGATGTCACCTCTGGCCGCGTCACGATTGACGGGGTTGATGTGCGGGATATTGCCCCGGAGGTGTTGGCCCGCATTGTGGGCGTGGTGTCCCAGGAAAGCTACCTAGCCCATGCCTCTATCCGCGAGAATCTCCTGTTGGCGGCACCGGATGCGGACGACGCAACTCTCTGGAAGGCCCTGGCTTCTGCACAAATTGCAGACCTTGTGGCCGGACTCCCCGAAGGCCTGGACACCCTTGTGGGTGCCCGCGGACACCGCTTCTCAGGAGGCGAGCAGCAGCGGCTGGCCATTGCCCGGACCATTTTGCGCAACCCGCGAGTCTTGGTTCTGGACGAGGCCACATCCGCGTTGGACAACACCACCGAAGCAGCCGTGCAGCTCGCACTGGACCACCTCGCGGTGGGCCGCACCACCCTGACCATCGCCCACCGGCTCACTACCGTGGAAGATGCGGATCAGCTGGCAGTACTGGCGGCGGGCGAACTGGCTGAGGTCGGCACGCCGTCGAACTTAAGAGATGCAGGCGGAGCCTACGCCGCACTTATCGCGGCTGGCGGTGAACTGGAACTGGCTTCCTAGGAGACGCAGCCTTCACCGGGGCGGATGGTGCCCAGGTAGTTCCCCGCTAGCCCTCCGCTGCCGCGGCCCGGCGCGACACTGACAACGTCGCAACACCTAGGGCGCAGGCCACACCAAAGGCCATGACGTAGCCGGCCTCGCCGAACCCTAGCAAGGCGGCGAACACGGCACCCACCACACCCAACATGGCAGCCGTCAGCAGTGTTTCACTCAGCTGCAGTGCAGAAGCGTTGGCGCCCTGCTCGCTCGGTTTGGACTCCCCCAGAACCAGCACCGATTGTGTCGGGTAGGCAATGCCAATGCCGAATCCGCCCGCAGCCCAACCAACCCAGGCAATCCACACGGGCCAGCCCGGCAGCAGCACCAGCGTCGCAATTAGCATGCCGAACAGCATGAATACGGCACCCCAGCGCAGCGATTGCGACGGGGTCAATGTGCCCCGACCCGCCAACCAGGCGCCCACGGCCCAGGTCACCCCGCCCACTGTCAGCGACAACCCTGCCAGCCAAGCCGGGAGCTGCCGTTGATCGATCATGAACAGTGGCAGGTACACATCGGCAATCGTGAAAGCCGTGCCCATGAGCCCACGCATCAAAATAAGCGAAGGTAGACCCCGCGCCGCACGCCAGATTCCCTTGGGTAGCAGGACATTGACAGCCATTGCAAGGAGTACCACGGCGGCACCCAGCTGGGCGGGCCACCACGGCTGCGCACGGGTGCTGGCATCGCCAAGCAGCAGCACCGAAACTGAAGCCACAACCGCCCACGCCGGCTTCCACCAGAGGCGGGCGGAAAGTCCCCGTCCGGTAGTCGCCGTCGGACTTTCATCGGATGTGGCAGGAACGTTCAGCCCTGATCCGCGACTGCCGAGCAGCAACAAGACAACCGCAACGATGGCCAGGACCGGGACTGTGCCAAACACCCATCGCCAACCAAAATGGTCGGTGACAATGCCGCTCAGCGCCGGGCCCACAATAGAGGGTAGTAGCCAGGCAGTGGCCAAGGCGCCAAACATTTTGGGGCGCAGGTGTGCGGGGAAAACCCGAGCGATGCCCACGTAGAGGGCCACGCCGTCCAGCCCTGACCCGAATCCAGTCAGGGCGCGGGCGGCCACCAAAAACTCCATGGTGGGTGCGGCAGCGGAGAGGAACATGCCCACCACGTAGATACCCACCCCGGTGAGCAGCGGGATTTGCGGGCCGGACCGGTCAATCCAGAGGGCGGCGATCGTCATCGAAACAACCGAGGTGGCCATGGTGATGCCGAAAGCCAAACCGTAGAGCGGGAGGCCGTCGAGATCGTTGGCGGCCGCCGGCATAGCAGTGGTGATGGCTGCGAACGAGTAGGCAACCATGAAGGCTAGGCCGAAAAATCCCAGCGTGGCCCCTCTGTAGTGGCTGCCCCAAATGGTGGCGGTGGCGTTCACGCGGGAACAGGCTGCAACGAAGTCATAGGATTAGCCTAATTAGTGGTTGGGGCAAAAATACCGCAATCAACTCTGGCGGTGTGCCAGGATGCGGCAAGGAGCAGGCGTGGAATTTTCAGCACGGTATGTGGCACTGGGCGATTCGTTTACCGAAGGTCTGGGCGACACCGACCCCACACGACCCAACCAAGTTTGCGGTTGGGCGGACAGGGCGGCCGAACAGCTCGCGCTGGCCCACCCGGAACAGTCCTGGGGTTATGCCAATCTCGCCATTCGCGGCAAGAAAATGAACCAGATCCTGAGCGAGCAAATTGCTGCCGCTGTGGCCATGAATCCCACACTTGTCACTATCTATGCCGGTATCAATGACATCCTCCGCCCCAAAGTGGACATTGACGCCATGATGGGGCGGTACTCCGACGGGCTCGCCACGTTGGCGGCCACAGGCGCACGCGTCCTGGTGTTTACCGGCTTTGACGCCAGTACCTCCAAAATCTTCGCCAGCATCCGCGGGCGAACTGCCATTTACAACGAGCTGCTCCGCGAAGTGGCGCAAGACCACGGTGCCGAACTGGTGGACTACTGGCGTTTCCGCGAGTACAACGATTGGCGGCTGTGGGGGATCGACCGCATGCACATGTCCACCGCAGGCCATATCAATATGGCCAACCGGGTACTGGAACAACTCGGTGAAACCGTGCGGATCTCCATGCCCGAGCTCCCTCCCCTTCCCGTGCGCACCACCAGCGAAACTCTCAAGGACAACGCCGCCTGGACCAAGGAATACGTGGGCCCCTGGGTCAGTCGCCGTCTGCGTGGGGTCTCTTCGGGCGATAACCTGAGCGCCCGCTGGCCCACCCTGCGATCCCCGCTGGCTCTAAATTCGCACTGACATAAAGCTCACGCTGCCGCAAGAGCTACTGCAAGAGCTGATCTAGGACCGGATCCCAAAAAACCTAGCCAAAAGATACGTAGCAACTACCGATGTTTTACTCCCGCACCATCCATACGCTCGGAGTAATGGCGTTGGGGTACGTCACGTTACAGGTGAAGGAATAGGACATGGTCTCGTTAGGCATAGCAATCTTGGATGTAGTGCAGGGGCAGGCGTTTGCAGTGGACGTGGCACCGGAACGGGTGGAGCATCAGAAACCTGAAGTCGTTCACCAAGACATTCGCGGGATTTGGCCTGTCCGGGCCGCCGTCACCGTGTAGGTGCAACTTTTTGGGGCTTTTTCTCGGGGCACGCACGGGGCACACACCCAACCCTCAGGCTGGTAGGTGGCCTCGCGCCGTCGGACATTCACTGACAGATTCACCCGGCAACAGTGCCGGGGGACTCAGCTGCAGGGCGCGAAAACATCTTTCACGCCCTGCGTGCGTGTTTAATGCAGGGCATGATATGGGCCAATTAGGGTAATCCGCTCCTTTGCAACTAGACTGGGTAGGCGCTAGGTAGCGCGGAGCGTGTGCAATTGCTCCGGTTTGCGGTGATTATCCTCCCGCCGGCCGGTAGTTAGGGGCTCAAGTTGCGTGCATTCGGGTATTCGCCGGACGGTCACCTCCTCATCATCATGTAAATGACTAAAGAGGAATCATGCTGTCCAAGGGCGGACGCTACCTCTTCGCACGGTTTGCACCAGTGAACCGTTTCCATTCATTTTTTTAGGAGTGATCATGGCAGCTCATTGCCAGGTGACTGGAGCCGAGCCGGGCTTCGGACATAGCATTTCGCACTCGCACCGCCGCAACAAGCGTCGGTTCGATCCGAATATCCAGAAGAAGCGCTACTGGGTACCGTCCTTGCGCCGCAACGTTACGTTGCAGCTTTCCGTCAAGGGCATCAAGACCATCGACGTTCGCGGTATTGACTCCGTCGTCGCCGACATTCTCGCTCGTGGGGTGAAGCTCTAGTGGCAAAAGACAAGGACGTACGTCCGATCATCAAGCTCAAGAGCACCGCGGGCACTGGTTTCACGTATGTAACTCGTAAGAACCGTCGTAACACTCCGGACCGTTTGGTTCTGAAGAAGTACGATCCCAAGATCCGTCAGCACGTTGAATTCCGAGAGGAGCGCTAAGACTATGGCTAAGAAGTCCATGATCGCGAAGAACGAGCAGCGCAAGGTCATCGTAGAGCGTTACGCCGAGAAGCGTCTCGCCCTGAAGAAGGCCCTCGTTAGCCCGACCTCCACCGACGAAGAGCGCGAAGCGGCCCGCCTGGGCCTGCAGAAGCTCCCCCGCAATGCATCGCCGGTACGTGTTCGTAACCGCGACGCCATTGACGGCCGTCCCCGTGGAACGCTCCAGAAGTTCGGCATCTCCCGTGTACGCTTCCGCAAGATGGCACACGCTGGCGAACTGCCCGGTATCAAGAAGTCCAGCTGGTAGCATCCAGTTGTAAAAAGGGCGGTGACCTTACGGTCGCCGCCCTTTTTGCTGCCCTTTAACGGCTCTGCTCGCGGTCACGCTGTTGCGGCCAGAACGGCCCGCCTCACCCCGCAAATAGCTGCGCAGGAGTTGGCTGAGAGCGAAATAACCCTAGAATCCGGGAAATTTGCCTCAAAATTCGTTCAAATTTACCGGATTCCCGCGGAAATGCTGGTAAGTTCGCTAGCAGTGGTTGACACGCAACCGCGTGGAATTGGATTCACTTTACGTCCAGGAGGACAAACATGGCTAAGAACCGTAGCGAATTGGTTGCTGAAGTTGCTGCAAAGGCTGAGACCAGCCAGACCGCAGTAAACGCTGTTTTGGATGCACTCTTCACCGTCTTCGAGAGCTCCGTTGCAGCTGGCGAAAAGATCACCATCCCGGGCTGGCTCTCCATCGAGCGCACCGACCGTGCAGCACGCACCGGCCGTAACCCGCAGACCGGCGAGACCATCCAGATCGCAGCAGGCCACAGCGTGAAGCTTTCCGCTGGCTCCAAGCTGAAGGCTGCTGTCAAGAAGTAATTTTCTGCACAGTTTCCCTTGAAGGCGGTCAGCATCAGCTGGCCGCCTTCAGGTTTTTAATGCCAAGGTGACCCTCCGTAGGCCACCCGCGGCATCTTGTTGGCAGTGGGTCCAGCGGTGGTATTTTGGCTGCCGGTCCTTTCCTGTGAGCTCCCTGATTCGCCCGATGTTCACTAGGTGCAGGACAATAGAAGGGTGCCACCCGTAGACTCTTCCCCCGCAGCCACAGTCCGCACCCCCGCTACCGCAAGGGGGCGCACCTTTGCCGACGGCATTCCCAGCCATTGGTGGTGGCTAGGGCTTGCCGCGACCATGGTCACAGTGGTGCTTGCGCTTCTGTGGACTGGGGCCACCGCCGTCCCGCTGCTTGCCGATCCGGGCGCATTTACGCGCTGGGGCTTGCCGCTGGCCACTGCCGTTCACAACCTGGCGCTGTCCGCGGTCATTGGAGCCCTGGCGTTCGCCGTAGTGATTCTTCCCAAGGATCTTAAGAAGCACCGTCCGCACTCCGGCCGTCAAAAGGACGACGCCGCCAAGCGCACCGCAGCGCTCGGGCAGCCCGAGCACCCGGCCTTCGCCCGAGCCATGACACTTGCCATGGTGGCCGGAGCGGTCTGGACCATCTCCGCGATCGCCGTGCTGGTGCTCACCTATTCGAGCATTTCAGCCCTGCCGTTGAGCGGTAACGCTGAATACACCAACATGCTGGTGTTCTTCATGACAGAGCTGCCAGCGGGACAGGCTTGGCTGACCATCACCATTGTCGCTGCCGTTGTCACCACACTGTCCTTTGGCTTACGCAACATCAGTGCCCTGGCAGTGCCCTTGGTTCTGGCCATGCTCTCCTTCATCCCGCAGGCACTGATTGGACACTCGGCCTCCAGCGCCGATCACAAGGGTGCTGTGAATTCGCTCCTGCTGCACATCAGTGGAGCTTCGTTGTGGGTTGGCGGCATCATCGTTCTGGTGGTTGTCTCGAGCGTGTTGGGTAAGATCACCGCCCAAACGCTCAAGCGTTTCTCCGCCTTGGCACTGTTTGCTTTTGTGGCTGTGACTGGCTCCGGCATCATCAACGCAGCCATTCGCATCACCAACTGGCATGATCTCTTCTACTCCTCCTACGGACAGCTGATCGTGGCGAAGTTTACGGCCACGGTGGTGTTGGGCGTGATTGGCTACATGCACCGCGAATGGATCATTCCGCGGTTGGAGGGCGGGTCAAAGAACAAGGGAAACGCCCGCCGTCTGCTCTGGCAGCTCATTTTCGTTGAACTGCTGATCATGGGTGTTGTCAGCGGCCTTGCCGTGGGTCTGGGACGTTCCGCCCCGCCGGAGTCACGCGAACAGGATGCAGCCGCTATGACGCCGGCGCAGATTCTCACGGGTTACCCGTTGCCTCCGGAACTGGAGTTTTCCCGCTGGTTCACGGAATGGCGCATGGATTGGCTGTGGGTAGCCTTTGCCGTTCTGGGTGGCGCCGCTTACTTCATGGGCATCAGGAAATTGCGCCAACGCGGTGACAAGTGGTCGGTGCTGCGCAGCGTCTCCTGGTTCGTTGGTTTGCTGACCTTGGTCTACATCACCTCCGGCGGCACGGCCGTCTACGGAGCAGTAACCTTCAGTGCCCACATGGTGGAGCACATGGCACTCATGGTGGTTGCGCCACTGTTCCTGGCCATGGGTTCGCCCATCTCGCTGGCGTTGCAGGCACTGACCCCCAGGCGTGACGGGTCCCGAGGCGTCCGCGAATGGATTCTGGTGCTGGTGCACTCAAGGTATTCCAAGGTCATCACGCACCCGCTATTCGCTGCGGCAAACTTCTCCGGCAGCCTGGTCCTGTTTTACTATTCACCAGCCTTCGGTCTGGCCATGAAATACCATGTGGCCCACGAACTGATGATTGTGCACTTCACCATCACGGGCTACATCTTTGTCCAGAGCATGATCGGCGCGGACCCGCTCCCCACCCGCGCCCCCTACCCTTTCCGGCTGTTGCTGCTGCTGGCCACCATGGCCTTCCACGCTTTCTTTGGCGTGTCCTTGATGATGTCCACCACCCTGCTCTCCGGCGAATACTTTGGCAACATGGGCCGGCCCTGGGGTGATGGTGCCTTGGTGGACCAGCAAACCGCCGGGGGCATCGCGTGGGGGGTGGGAGAATTTCCCACGCTGATGATCGCCATGGGTGTTGCCTACATGTGGGCAAAGTCCGACGCGCGGGAGACCAAACGTAAGGACCGGGCGGCAGACAGGAATAAGGACGCCGATCTAGGCGCTTACAATGACATGTTCGCCCAGCTGGCGGCCCGTGACGCCTCCATGGCAGAGCGGCCACCAGGCCCCCAACTTCCGCACGTGCAGCACGCGAAAGCCGCAGCCAAGACTGAGCGCACCCCCGAAGACAATTGGTCCGAAGGCGGCAGGCCTGAGAACAATGGACCTGCAGACAGCAAGCCCCAGAACAGCAAAACCAGTGAGTCGGAAACCCCGGCCGGAACGCAAGGAGAAGCGAACTAGTGGATTCCGCAACGAAAACCACCTCTGCCACAGCCAACCCGGTCAGGGTCAGAGCATCCGAGCTTGAAGGCCGCGGCTGGTTGAACACCGGCGGCGCCGATCTGAACCTAGAGAAGCTGCGCGGCAAGATTGTCCTTTTGGATTTTTGGACGTTCTGCTGCATTAACTGCCTGCACGTTCTCGATGAACTGCGCCCCTTGGAAGAGGAATACAAGGACGTACTGGTCACGGTTGGCGTACATTCGCCGAAGTTTGAGCATGAGGCCGATCCCGTGGCCCTGGCTGCGGCCGTTGAACGCTACGAGATCCACCACCCTGTTCTGGATGATCCTGAGTTGGTCACGTGGCAGGCGTACTCGGCCCGTGCCTGGCCCACACTGGTGGTTGTAGACCCCGAAGGCTACATCGTGGCGCACATGTCAGGTGAAGGTCACGCCGCTGGGCTGGCCACACTGATCCCCGAGCTCATCGCAGAGCACGAGGCCAAAGGCACCTTGCATCGCGGCGACGGCCCGTACGTTGCCCCGGAACCGGTTGTCCGCGATCTGCGTTTCCCCGGCAAGGTGCTGCCGTTAGCTAGCGGCAACTTCCTCGTCTCAGACACCGGCCACCACCGGCTCGTGGAAACCGGCCCGGACCTGGCCACTGTTGTCCGCACCATCGGCTCCGGTACCAAGGGCTACCTTGATGGTGCCGCTGACGACGCTCAGTTCAATGAACCTCACGGCTTGGCGTTGCTCCCGGCTGAACTGGCCGCCTCAGTGGGTTACGACGTGGTGGTGGCGGACTCGGTCAACCACCGCCTGCGCGGAGTCACCCTAGCAACCGGTGCCGTCCGCACCCTGCTCGGAAACGGTGTCCAGCGCCTCTTGGAGGCGGGTCCTGCCCGTGTGAATGACGACGGTGAAGCCGCCTCTGAGACCAACCTTGGCACCGCGCCGCTTGAGGTTGCGCTCTCTTCACCGTGGGACGTTGCCTACTCAACGGTCCTGAAAACAGTTGTCATTGCCATGGCTGGCACCCACCAGATCTTCGACTTTGACCCAAATACCGGCGCTGTGACCGTGGTGGCCGGTAACGGTCTGGAAGGGCTGTTGGACGGCCCCGCCGGGCAGGCATGGTTTGCCCAGCCGTCGGGCCTCACCGAAGATACTCAGGGCAACATCTGGGTTGCTGACTCGGAGACCTCAGCGTTGCGTGTTCTCAAGTTCAAGGCTGGCGGTGAGGGTGAGAACGGCCCCACACTGAGCGTTGAGACAGCCATCGGTGAGGGGCTCTTTGACTTTGGTTTCCGCGATGGCGAGGCCGATCAGGCGCGCCTGCAGCACCCCTTGGGTGTTGCCGTGTTGCCCGATGGCTCTGTGGCTATCGCTGATACCTACAACGGAGCCGTGCGCCGCTATGATCCGGCCACTAAGACCGTCAGCACTTTGGCTCGTGGCCTGGCCGAACCCAGTGACGTGTTGCTGGATGAAACCGGCGATGTGCCGTTGCTCATTGTGGTTGAGTCCAACCAGCACCAGCTGATCCGGCTTCCCCTGCCCAAGAACGCCTTGCAGGTTGATGAGGGAGCCGTCCAGACACAGCGCCCCAAGACTGACGTGGCCCCGGGTGAACTGAAGCTGAGCATCAACTTCTCCGCGCCAACAGGGCAGAAGCTTGACGACCGCTGGGGTGACCCAACTCAGCTGAAGGTTTCTTCAACACCTCCGGAACTGCTGATCAGCGGCGGCGGAACGTCCGTAGGTCTGCAGCGGACGCTGGTGCTCGCAGCCGATGTGCCCGAGGGAGTGCTGCACTTGACCGCTCGCGCAGCAGCTTGCGACGGCCCGGAAGATGCCAATGGTGAGATCCCGGACCATGCCGCATGCCACCTGTACCAGCAGGATTGGGGTATTCCAGTACTGCTGAACGCCGACGGCGCCACGGAACTGGCGCTGGATCTGCGCGGACTCTAACGCCGATTCTTAGGCATCAAACTAAATAAGTAACTCCGGGCGGATCCAGTGTCTCCCGGAGTTACCTATTTAAGTAGTACGTTGATTCGGTCAGGCCAGCTGCCCGGCCGCCAGTGGGTTCCATCCACGCGCACGTGGATCGGGAACCCTAGTATTCGACGACTGGGGTGACCACCACGTTGTTGCCAGTGATGGTCAGTTTGGCTGAGAAACTCACGTCCTTCGGGTCCTTGACGGGGGAGATGACGCCGGTGAAGAGGTTTTGTTCCTTGTATTCCACCTGTGCCTTGGCTTTCAGTGGTGCCAAGACCCATTGGCCACCAAACGGTGAGATGGTGATGGGCGGGTACTCCTGAATGGACCAGGTCACTGAGGAAACAACCCGGTTGTCTGTTGCTGCGGTCATGGGGCAGCCGGTGGGCATCAAGACTGCCTGCTTGGCGCAGGCATCCAGGTACTTCCTGATGGTGCCGTCAACCTGAGAAAGCAGTTCGCTGGTTGGTCCTGTCGCGAGACTGACATTTGCTACCGCCTCGGCGGATCCTGTCACGGTACGCGTTTCCGGTGGGGCGGCAAAGAGCGGTGAACGGTATTGAAGTTCGTAGCTGCCGGGGTAGAAGACGGCGAAGGAATTTCGGCCATCGGGCATGTTGGCGTCAGCGTCATTGATGCTGGCTTGGTTGGCATTGACCACAGAGGCATTAATGACTGGCAGAGTGCTTGGGACCATCGTCCAACTGTCAAAGAACAGCCAGTGCTTGGCACCGGGCTTAAGCAAGAAATCAGTGCTCAGCGCGGAATCGCCAACCGTGTAATTGACAGTGACTTTCTTCTGGTCATCAGGGGCGGAGACCGCCTCGGCGATGCTGACATCTTTCAACGCCTCTTGAGACTGTGCCAGCGCATCGCCATCCAGGGCTGCGGCATTAGCTCCGGGAACCTTGGCCTGCAAGATTCCAAGAGCCGTGGAGCCATCGCCTTCCCGCAACGCAGCCAAGTAGTTCGCCACGGTCTTTTCCGGACCAAAATCCTTGGTGTTGACAATGGTTATGGTCACGATGGAGGCGGCGATACCCAGTAGAAAAATCAGCAGCCACGCGGCGGCGATTTTGATGAGTTGCGTCCCGTTCTTCACGCCGTCAACTGTACCGGGTTCGGGTGCAGGGGTTTGAATCAGGGGTACTTGATCAACACTCATGCCATCTCCCTTCTAGGGCCCTTTGCGGCCCTTTGGCCGGCTATCGGCGGCGCTTTCGCGGTGCGGTACCGAAAATATCGCGCATCAAGTTCCGGCCCAGAGAGCTACCCATGGATCGGACCATGCTTTTCAGTCCGCCTCCCAAAGCCCCACCCAAGGCGCCGATGACATCGGAGGCCATGCCGCCGTCGTTAGTGGGAGCGGGGAGAGACACTGGTGGCGGCGGAGGAGGCAACGGCGTTCCCAGAGCCGGACCGGTGCTCGGTGTGGGCGCAGCCGGGGCAGCGGACGCCTCCAGCTTTTCGTAGGCGGACACGGGGTCCACGGCGGTCCCATAAGTCGGCAGCAGCGCGGAGGCGGCAATGACGGCCTTGACCGCGGCGTCGGAGCTAGGCCCCATCACGGAGCCCGGAGCGCGCAGGCGCGTCAAGGCAACCGGGGTGGGGGCACCATTTTCATTCATGACAGTGACAACGGCTTCGCCAATGCCTGCGCTGGTCAGGACCTCGGCCAGATCATAGTCATTGATGGGGAATGTGGTGACGGTGGCCTTGAGTGCCTTGGCATCCTCGGGGGTGAAGGCGCGCAAGGCGTGCTGGACGCGGTTGGCCAGCTGGGCGAGGACGTCGGCAGGGACATCCTTGGGGGTCTGGGTGACGAAGAAGATGCCGACACCCTTGGAACGGATGAGCCGCACGGTCTGTGTGATGGCGTTCAGGAAGGCCTTGCTGGCGCCGTTGAACAGCAGGTGGGCCTCGTCGAAGAAGAACACCAGTTTGGGCTTGTCAGCGTCGCCCACCTCGGGCAGCTCGCGGAACAAATCAGCCAGCAGCCACATGAGGAACGTTGAAAACAGCAGCGGCTTGTCCTGGATGCTGGGCAGTTCCAGACAGGTGATGACGCCGCGGCCGTCGGGTGCGGTGCGCAGCAGCTCGGCTGTATCGAACTCGGGCATACCAAAGAAATCACTCATGCCTTGAGCATCAAGGGTGATGAGATTACGCAGGATGACGCCGGCTGTGGCCTTGGAGAGCCCGCCCAGATCTTCGAGATCCGCCTTGCCCTCATCAGAGGTGAGGAATTGGATGACGGCGCGCAGGTCCTTCAGATCGAAAAGCTCCAGGCCCTTGGTATCCGCGTAGTGGAAGACCAATTGCAGGCTGGATTCCTGTGTCTCGTTCAGGTCCAGGATGCGGGCCAACAGAATGGGGCCAAAGGAGGTGATGGTGGCGCGCACGGGGACACCATTGCCGTTCCCGCCCAAGGCCAGGAACTCCACGGGGAACGCCTTGGACTCCCATTGCTGTCCAAGAGCCTGAGTGCGCGCGGTCAGCTTGTCGCTGCCCTCGGCTGCCGTGGCCAGGCCGGTCAGATCGCCCTTGATGTCCGCCATGAAGACTGGCACCCCGGCCGTGGAAAGCTGTTCGGCAATCATGTGCAACGTGACAGTCTTGCCCGTACCCGTGGCGCCAGCCACCAGCCCGTGCCGGTTCATCATGGCAAGCGGCAGGGAAACCTGCGCTTCCGGGTGAGTTTCGCCGTCGACCATGGCCGCACCCAGCGCGATCGAGGAACCGCTGAACGTGTAGCCTGCCTGAATTTTGGAGATCAACTCTGCCGAGGTTGTGGTAGCCATATCCACAGCGTACCGCGGCGCATAATAGGGACCCGGTAACTGCGCCAGATGACGGGCAGTGGCGTTGAGCGGCTTGGATCGGCTCAGCCGAGTAGGAACGCGACGGCAAACATGGCGGGGATGGCCAGCACGGTTGTCAGTAGTACGGTGTCCTTGGCCACCGCAACGCCCACCTGGTAGCGCTGAGCAGTCACGTAGACGTTTTGCGCCGCGGGCAGGGATGCGGCAACCACCACGGCGAACAGTGCGGCTCCGTCCATGCCCAAGGCAAAGTGCCCCAACAGGTAGGCAATGACCGGGTGCAAAATGAGTTTGAACCCGGTGGCCACCAGAATGTCGGGGCGCCGCCCGTCAGCCGGGTTCAGCGGCCTGCTGGTGCCTAGCGACATGCCAAAGGCGATCAAGATGGCCGGAATGGCTGCGCCGGCAATGAGGTGGAGAGGTTCAGCCACGAGGCTGGGCAACTGCCAGCCAGTTGAAGCCAGGACAAGACCTACGGCCGTTCCCAGGATCATGGGGTTGCTGATGATCTGGAGCAGGATCCGCCCGGGCGTGGCTCGCCGGCCGCTGGTGAGGCCGTCCAGCAGCATGAGGTAGACGGGGGTGTAGAACGCCAGTTGAAAGACCAGCACGGGTGCGATCAAGGCAGCGTCGCCTAGAACGTAGGCGGCGATGGGGATACCCAAATTCGCCGCGTTCGCTGTTGAGGATGACATGGCCGCCAAGAGTGACTCCGCCACGGACCGTTTGAGCCACAGCCGGGTGACCGTCATGAATATTGTGGCTGTAATGACGGCGCTGCTGGCAGCGACAAGGAGTGGTTGTGCAAAAACGGTGTGCAGATCCGCTCGGGCGAGGGTTTCCACCAAGAGGGCGGGGCTGGCTACAAAGAAGGACAGGCGGCTCAGAACCAGCTGCGCGTTCTCGCCCAGGAGCTTTCTCCGGCCAACAAACCAGCCCACCAAGATGACGATCCAGACAACGGAGAAGCCCTCGATAACGGCTAGCACGGGGATCCTTGGACGGTGGTGGTCATTGTCGGCACTCCATCAGCCTAAACAGAAGACACCGTATTCCGGCAATGGTGCCCGCCGCCATGACGTGGAAAGGCTGTCAGCTGCGCAAAAATACGTATAGGCGGCTGTGGTGAGGAAGTGCTCAACGATCCGCCACCAGTGCTGCTGTGATAGTTCGGCGTGTCCGCGGTTGAGGTCGAACCACTCGCCGGCAACCGCAGGTTCGGCGCTGCTGAGGACTAAGTGGACGGGGATGTGGGCCCATGGTGAGGGATATTTATAGTTCTCGTCCGGGGAGGGGACCACATTTCGGATGAATCCTACGCAACGTGTTGCCAGAGCGGTGTATCCGAATATTTCCCGTATGAGCTTCGCAGTGCCGTCTAGCGAGGATTCCTCGGCATGATCTGCCCGAAGGCATCGGGTGGGCAGATTTGCCCCTTTCGGCGATGGCACACAGAAGAACTCCAATGCGGAGCCAGAATTCCGTCGAACGATGAGCAGCCTGGTCACAATGACGGGTTCGCGCACCTGGCAGTCATGCCCCACCCACGTTTCCGCCGAGCTGCCCTGGGGCAGCCAAGGGGCTGGAGCTGTTGTCATTAGGCGGGCATCTGTCATGCGTCAATAGTAGGAGAGCGCAATGCCATTGATGCCCGGACGTTACGGGCAGTGGCTGAGTCCTAGCGGCTTTGGGCCAAGGCCGGGCGCAGCAGGCCCTCGGTGATGGCTTCTGCCGGGTCAGTGCCCAAGTGCACCATCTTGTTCTGCGCATCGACGTGAACCACTGTGGGCACAAAGCCCAGTGCTTCGGCGGTGGTCATCTGCGCGTAGGTCATGAGGATGACCAGGTCGCCAACATTAACGAGGTGGGCGGCTGCGCCATTGATGCCAATGACACCGGATCCGCGCTCGCCGGGGATGGTATAGGTTTCCAACCGGGCACCGTTGGTGATGTCCACAATGGAGACCAACTCGCCCGGCAGAATGTCGGCAGCGTCCAGCAGATCCGCGTCCACAGTCACGGAGCCAACGTAGTGCAAATCTGCGTGGGTGACGGTTGCGCGGTGAATCTTGGATTTGAATATTGTTCGAATCATAACGGGATAAGTCTACCGCCAGAGGGCAAGGGCTGGCTGTGAGTTCCCTTACGGTCTGCTGACCGGTGTGAGTTTGCGGCCCATGATGGCGCGGGTCAGGGCATCCACAACCTCGGTGTTAGCCAGGGGGTTGCGGATCAGGGTGAAGTCCACATCGCCCACTGGTGGCAGGTCATAACGCTTCGTAATGATCTTCAGGTCTTCTGGAACCAGCGACGTCGGCATCACGGCAATGCCGATCCCCGCCCGCAGCGCGGCCAGGACCCCGCTGATCTGCTTGGTGGTGCACGTGACGCGCCACGTGCGCCCGGCATTCTCCAGCGCTTCAAGAGCTAATTTCCGGCTCATGCTCGGTGCCGGATAGGCGATGACGGGAACGGGGGCGCCGGGCTCCAAGACAGTTTGTTCCAGACCCACCCACGCAAAGGTGTCCTGTTTAACCACTTCACCTTCCTGCGCGCCCGAAACCCACTTCACGAATACCAGATCCAAGGCGCCAGCCTTGAGGCGGCGGTGCAGTTGATCGCTTTGGCTGACTGTGAGTTCGAGGTTGATCTGAGGATATAGCTGCCGGAACTCACGCAGGATGCGCGGCAGACCCGTGATGGCCAAGTCATCGGCGGTCCCAAAACGCAGCCGACCGCGCATGGCGGCACCGGAAAAATAGCGGGTGGCGACATCATTGGCGGCCAGGATGGTGCGGGCGAAGCCTGTCATGGCATCCCCGTTGTCCGTCAGTCGAACCTCGCGGGTATCGCGGGTGACCAGGACCCGGCCTGCGGCTTGCTCTAGTTTGCGCACATGCTGGCTCACGGTTGGCTGACTGATGCCCAGCCGCTCCGCAGCGCGGGTGAAATTACGAGTTTCGGCCAACGCCAGGAAGCTCTTGAGCTGGACCGGATCAAACAGTGGGACATCCGACATGGCGGCACTCCTGTAGCTATTACGAAGCTCAATAGTATTTATAGGCACCATACCCTTTCATTATAAATTGGTGCTGCCTAGGGTTGAAAAGGTACACCCCGCTCACCTTCTACTCTCAGGACCCCCGCGTTGACGCCCCCAACAGCAGAACCGAATGCTGCCCTGACCGCCCCCATCAATCTAGTGACCACACGCCCTCCGTGGAGTCAGACCTTTTCCTCGCTGAAAATCCGCAATTACCGCATCTTTGCCTCCGCCAACCTCGTGGCAGTCATTGCCGTCTGGATGCAGCGAGTAGCGCAGGACTGGATGGTTCTTGAGCTCTCAGGTTCGGTGACAGCCGTGGGAATCACCGTATTCATGCAGTTCATCCCCTCCTTGCTCCTGATGCCACTGGGCGGAATCTTGGCGGACAGGTACTCCAAGCGGCTGATTCTCATGATCAGCCAAGGAGCTGCGGCCGTGTTGGCAACAATATTGGCTGTGCTGGCGTTGACCGATAATTTGGTGGTCTGGCACATTTACGTCATTGCCTTTGTCCTGGGTCTGGTGGTGGTGGCCGATCAGCCCGCACGCCAAGTGTTTGTCAATGAACTGGTGGGGCCGCGGCAGTTACGCAACGCCATCAGCCTAAACTCCTCGATTTTCCAGATGGGCGGCATGATTGGTCCGGCCGTCAGTGGCGTGCTCATCATGGCTGTGGGCGGTGGCTGGGCCTTTGCAGTGAACGCGCTGGCCTGCACGCTCACCGTGGGATCCCTGATGCTGATCCGCAAGAGCGAACTGGTGCAGATGCCTCCTGTGAAGCGCGCCAAGGGGCAGCTAATGGAAGGTGTTCGTTACGCCATGGGCAAGCCCACCATCTTCTGGCCAGCTGTCATGGCTGCCGTCTTCGCCGTGTTTGGTTTGAGCCTTGCGGTGTTGCTGGCCGCCTATGCCAACAACGTGTTCGACGCCGGTGCCGGCGGCTACGGTTTGCTCAATACTCTTGTTGCTCTCGGTGCTTTGTGCGGGGCCATTGCCTCCACCCGCCTTGCCACCTTGCGATTGCGCGGCGTCATGGCGGCGGCGGGTACTTACGGGATCGTGCTGATGATTGCTTCAGCTGCACCGAACATGGTCACCTTTGGTGCCGTCATGGTGGTGGCTGGGTTTGCTTCCCTGCTGTTCTTGACGAGCGCGAATCAGCTGGTCCAGATGTCAACGAATGTTTCCATTCGCGGGCGCGTCATGAGCCTGTACATCATGGTGTTGATTGGTGGCCAAGCCCTGGGCGGTCCGCTGATGGGCTGGCTGGCAGAAAATTGGGGCGTCCACGGGGCCACCCTTGTTGCTGGCGGTATGCCCGCCATGGCCGCAGTGGTGATCGGCCTGATCTTGGCCAAGCGCGGACAACTGGCGCTGCGCGTTAATCTGCGCAGCGCCCGTAACCCGGTGTTGATTGTGGCGAAAGCCGGCTGAGCGAGACGCTTGGCGACCGTCAGCCGGTCCGCCCTGCCTCACTCGGCCCTGCTGACTAACCCCCGGGATTAACCTTCGGCCAGCGGCAGGTGCGGGTAGTTTTCCTGACGGCGCTGGAACTCGAGGATCGCTGGGTTGACGATCACGCCGTCGGAAATTTCAATGGCGCGGGAGATGGTGTCAACGTCAGCCCAGGCGTCCCGCCCGGCCAACACGGGTTCGATGAACGGCATCAAGCCCTCGCTGATTTCCCACGTGGCCGAGTTCCACAGATAGCTGGGGCTGTGGTCCACCGCGTAATAGTTGATGTGGTTGCCCACAGTGAACATTGGATCAGTGAATGTTGTGTTGCGGGCCCAACTAAAGCCCATGCCCTCGTCACAGGAGACATCCACGATCAAGCTGCCGGGCCGGAACGCTTCAAGGTCCTCTTCCCGCAGATAGGTCATGGGTGCGTTGGGGTCCTGCAAGGTGCAGTTCACTACGATGTCGGCCTCGGCCAGGAAGGTGCTCAGCGGCATGTCGCCGTCCTCGAGCATGACAAAACCAATGTGCGGCGCATCGGGTGCAAAATCGAATTGAACCATTTCGGCCGAGTGAATGGGGGACGCTACGGCTGCCACATTGCGGCTGGTGAGGACCTGCACATCGTGGATGCCCAACGCATTCAGAGCCGTCACAGCGCCGCGAGCCGTGGCACCAAACCCAATGACCACGGCACTGAGCCGACGGCCATAATCACCCGTTGAACCTGTCAATCCGAGTGAATGCATCACGGAGGAGTAGCCGGCGAGCTCATTGTTCTTGTGGAAAACGTGAAGGCCGAATCCGCCGTCGGGGGCCCAGTGGTTCATGGCTTCAAAGGCTATGAGTGTCAGCTTCTTGTCAATGGCCAGCTGGGTGATAGCCCTGTCTTGGACGCAATGCGGCCAGCCCCAGAGGATCTGTCCATCCTTGAGGTCTGCAAGATCTGAGGCCTGCGGTTTGGGCAGGAGGACCACGTCGGAGTTCGCAATGACCTGCTCGCGGGGAGCGACGGCGCCCACCATGGTGGCGAGTACTTGGTCAGTGACGCCAAAACGCAGGCCGTAGCCTTCCTCAACCGTCATGCGGGCGCAGAGATCCGCTTCCATCCGGGAAAAATGCTCCGGGTGGATGGGTGCGCGCCGTTCATCAGGCTTGCGGGATTTCCCTAAAACTCCCAAGCGCAGCCCGGCTGCGGGGGTGTTCATTTCTTTTTCACAGGGGTTGGTTTATCAGCAGTGGCTGATGCGGAGTCGCCGGCTCGTTTGTCGGCGCGTTTTTCCTTGATTGACTTGCTGGACTTCTTCGACGCGGTTTGCCGTGGTGATTTGTCGCCCATGTCAGCTCCCTAAAGGAGGGGCAAAATAGCCCCGTAGCCCGACCCTACACGTAGGGCGGCGTTAACCAACTGTTGCCTCGGGACGCGAATCCAGAGGCAACAGTTGGTGCTACACAGAGCGGGCGACGGGAATCGAACCCGCGTATCGAGCTTGGGAAGCTAGCGCTCTACCATTGAGCTACGCCCGCATTGAATTACTGCGGCGAACCACAGCTTTTGTTCCGGTATTGATTCTAGCCCGATCACGGCAGTGATTTTGACCAGCGACACGGTGCGTCCCGTCCGGCACACGTGAGCGGTGGATGCCAGACGGCACAACCGGCCAGATGCCGGGTGCCTAGCAGGGAATGTCATCCAGCTAGCTGATGATGGATGCCTTGACTGCTACAAACTCGGCGTCGGTGAGGGCTCCGGATGCGTGCAGAGCGGCGAGGCGCTCCAACTTGCTGAGCAAATCATCTGCCGGTGCGGCGGCCGGGGCCTGAGCTACAGCAGGTACGGGGAGCATCTGGGCCTGCTGTGCGGCTGCCTGCTGGCCGGCGGCCTTGTTGTTGACAGCATTGCTGGCAGCGGTTGCGGTGCCTGCAATGACAGCTGTGCGGGCTGCGGTTCCCAGAAGGGAGGGGCGTCGATTACGTCGGCCGAATGCCATGGTTTTCTCCTTGAATGAGTAGCGCTCCGGGCAGCCAAACTGCCGGTATTCCCATCATACGGTGACCCCGGCGGCGACGGGCCTGACAGCGTCACACTAGCGACGACGTCGTGCCTTATGTGGGTGCGATTTGGGTTCGGCGACTTATCGGCGACCCCGCGTCAAGCTAAAAAACTGGTTCGGGCTTCTTGCCTTGGAAAAGCCGCACCACAGGCTCTACATAGCGAGCTGCGACCGGGCCGCTGATGGCCATGATCAGCACGTACGTTGTGGCCAGGGCTGCCAGTTCCGCGGGGACCGCTCCGGAGGCCACTGCCAAGCCAGCGATGACGATGGAAAACTCGCCGCGAGCAATCAAGGCGGCACCGGCTCGAGCGCGGCCCGGCACACCAATACCCTGCTGCCTGGCCGCCCACCAGCCGGTCACCAACTTAGTAATACTGGTGACCAAGGCCAGCAACAGCGCCACGCCGAGCACGGGCGGGATCTCGCGGGGATCGGTGTTGAGGCCGAAGAGCACGAAGAACATGGCCGCAAACAAGTCACGCAAGGGCTCCAGGACGCGGGTGGCGTTCTCGGCGGTACCACCTGAAATGGCGATGCCCAGCAGGAATGCTCCCACCGCCGCCGAGACCTGCAGGGCCGATGCCATGCCCGCCACCAGGAGCGCTGCACCGAGCAATTTCA
This sequence comes from Arthrobacter sp. N199823, assembly GCF_002929705.1. Taxonomy (GTDB): domain Bacteria; phylum Actinomycetota; class Actinomycetes; order Actinomycetales; family Micrococcaceae; genus Specibacter. Next base: position 95,845 of record NZ_PJIN01000006.1, on the reverse strand, counting down.
GCAGGAATGATTCCCTGTCCGGGCTGTCCAAAACGTTGGACACCATGTGCCCGTACCGCAGCGCTCCCAGCAAGACAAGGGTGATCACGGCCAGGGAAATGCCCACTGCTGTGAGTCCGCCAAGGAAGGAGACCCCGGCCAATACTGCTGTCAAAATGGGCAAATAAGCGGCCATGGCCAGGTCTTCAATAACCAAAATTGCCAGGACCACTGGGGTTTCACGGTTTCCGAGCCGGCCAAGGTCGCCGAGGACCTTGGCGATGATGCCAGAGGATGAGCTGTAGGTAACGCCAGCCATGACGAGCGCACCGACGGGTCCCCAACCCAGAATGAGGGCCACGGCAACGCCCGGCAGCATGTTCAGCACAAGGTCCACCAGCCCTGCCATCCAGGACTGCCTCAGGCCCGTCACCAGCTCCTTTGCGGTATATTCCAAACCGAGCATAAGTAGCAGGAGGATGACGCCAATCTCGCTGGCAATGTGCGCAAATCCGTCTATGCCGCCCAGGTTCACCAAGCCGCCGTCACCAAAAGCCAAGCCGCCCAGGAGATAGAGCGGCACGGGGGACAGGCCAATCCGGCCCGCTAGACGACCCAGGAAACCGAGCCCGAAAAAGACTATGCCGAGCTGGATGAGGGAGAGGGTCGTCTCTTGCATGGGCGGGGCTTAGGGCCGAGACTGCAAAATCAGGGCAGCCTCCGCCAGTCCTTCATCGGTTCCGACGATAACCACTAGGTCGCCAACATGCAGCACCTCATCAGGACGTGGGGAGCCAACAACATCGCCGTCGCGCAGCAACGCCACAATGGAGGCTCCGGTGCGGGTGCGCATCTGTGTGTCGCCCAAGGTGCGCCCTGCAAAGGAGGAGCCCTTGCGGATCATGATTTGGTGCGTGCTGATGCCGGACACATTTTCCTGCTCGGCACTGAGCTGGGCAATCAGCTGCGCCGATCCCAGCAGCTGTCCCAGTCCGGCGGCCTCATCGGCGGTCAGCGGAATGGACGCCGCACACGCATCGGGATCGTCAACGCGGGACAGGATCAACTCTGTGTGGCCGTCACGGTGGGTCACAACGCCCACACGCCGTCCGGTGGCAAGCCGCAATTCCCTGCGCACACCAATGCCGGGAAGAGGGGTCTCTTCAATATTCATGATTCTCACCTTAGCTGCGCGGATGACTCTGCGCGCCTGTATATAACGCCGAAAAGGGTAAAAATAGTCCCGCAGCAGGAAATTGAGCCCAAGCCGGGGCCGAATCGGACGCATTCTTCGCCTCAGCTGCTCTCACATGCGCTATTTTTAGATGGTGCTGATCTCTGACCGCGATATACGTGCCGAAATTGCCGCCAAGCGCATTGTCTTGGACCCCTACACCCCTGACATGGTGCAGCCATCGAGTGTTGATGTGCGCATTGACAGGTACTTCCGGCTTTTTGATAACCACCGCTACGCCCACATTGATCCCGCGGAAGAGCAGCCCGATCTGACCCGCATGGTGGAAGTGGAGCCCGATGAGGCGTTCATTCTGCATCCGGGCGAGTTTGCTCTGGCCTCCACCTATGAAACTGTCACCCTGCCGGACGATGTGGCGGCGCGTCTGGAAGGCAAGTCCTCCTTGGGACGCCTGGGCCTGCTCACACACTCCACCGCCGGCTTCATTGACCCTGGATTCTCCGGGCACATCACCTTGGAACTTTCCAATGTGGCCACGCTGCCCATTAAGTTGTGGCCCGGCATGAAAATTGGCCAGCTCTGCTTCTTCCAGCTGTCCTCCCCGGCTGAGAATCCTTACGGCACCGGCACTCATCAAAACCGCTACCAGGGCCAGCGCGGCCCGACGGCGTCTAAGTCGTTCCAGAATTTCCACCGCACCAAGATTGAGCTTGGCTAAGTAGCTCAACGTCCAGCTGGCTAAGACCTGACAGACGCACGACGGCGGCCGGTACCTTCCCCACAGAAGGTAACGGCCGCCGTCGTACTTTCTCTTATGCGCTGAACTCGAGGTGAGTTTGGCGCCTGTGACGCACGGGCGTCGTCGTACTTTCTCTTATGCGCTGAACTCGAGGTGAGTTTGGCGCCTGTGACGCACGGGCGCACAAGCCAGGGCGAGTTCGGCGCATAAAAGAACTGAGCGGAGGTTATGCGCTGAATTCGCGAGGAGTTTGGCGCATAGGGTCAGCGTTCGTGCGGGGGAGCCTTGACCGGCAGCAAAAGCAGCAGGCCAGCCAGCAAAACCACCAGAATGCCGATGATTCCCCAACGCTGCGCCCCGAAGATCAAGATGGAATAGCCGAACAGTTGCGGGGCCAGGAATGAGACAGCGCGGCCCGTGGTGGCGTAAAGGCCAAACATTTCGCCCTCCTGCCCGTCCGGCGCCAAACGCCCCATGAACGTTCTGGCCGAGGATTGTGCCGGCCCCACAAAGAGGCACAGGATCAGGCCGAACACCCAGAACGCATTCTTGCCGTCGAGGAACAGCAGCGCACCGCCGGAAATCAGCAGGCCCACCAGGGAGGTGACGATGACGGCCTTGGGGCCAAATTTGTCGTCGAAGAAGCCAGCTGACAGGGCTCCGACGGCGGCCACCACGTTTCCGGCGATGGCGAAGATCAGCACGTCACCGGGCTTGAAGCCAAAGGAGCCCACGGCCAGTACGGCCCCGAAGGTGAAGATGGCGGCGAGACCGTCGCGGAAGATGGCGCTGGAGATCAGGAAATACACGGTGTGCCGGTCTGTGCGCCACAAATGCATGACAGTTCGGTAAAGCTCCTTGTAGGACTGGAAGAATCCCACTTTGGGCATATTCGGGTCGGGCTTCGATTCGGGAATAGCCAGCATCACCGGGATGGAGAAAATTAGAATCCACAGTGCCGAGAAGACGGCTACGGCCCGGTAGGTCATGCCATCGGCGCTGGTGATGCCAAAGATGCCGACATCCGGCTTGATCAAGGCAAAGTACACAATCAGCAGCGCGACGATTCCGCCCAGGTATCCGGCGGCCCAGCCGAAACCGCTGATGCGCCCGATGGTCTTTTTAGTGGAAATCTGCAACAGCATGGCGTTGTAGTTCACGCCGGCAATTTCAAAGAATACGTGGCCGGCGGCGATCAGCATGCAGCCAAAGAGGAGGAACGATTCCTGCGGCTGCACGAAGAAGCACGCACCCGTCAGCACCACCACAATGAGGGTGTTGATGCCCAGCCACAGCCTGCGGCGTCCGCTGTGGTCAGTGCGCTGGCCCGCAACAGGTGCAAAAAGCGCAATGGCAAAACCCGAAACTGACATGGCAAAGGCCAGCGTTGCTGTGGCCTTATCTGCGCCACCAAAATCGTCACCTGTCAGGTAAAGGGCCGTGAAAATGAAGGTGGTCATGACGGCATTGAAGGCTGCGCCACCCCAATCCCACAGCGCCCATGCGGTGATTTGCCAGGTGGTCCCGGTTGATTTGCTCGTGGACGCAGGCAGAGCAGCGGCTGCGGGAGGGTACTCAGTCATAGGGCACATGCTATCCGTCACTAGGCGGTGGCGCGGCAGGGGCGCGGAACATTAAGCCCCAACCTGCCCCTTAATGCATGGTTGGATCTTGTGCAAGTAGCATCGTCACCGGTGCAATGCGGGCCAGGAACTGGACTCGGTTAGGTAGGATGAAAGGGTCGGGAACCGACGTAAACCCCCGTGATTCGCTCATTTCCAGCCCGAAACATGTGGAGCCCTTAGTGCTTTTTGTCCTGTGTGCACACTTCATTGTTGCCATTTTTGCGCCCATTTTATTCTCCAAATGGGGCCGCTCGGCCTTTTATATTCTGGCCGCGGTTCCCGGAATCAGCTTTGTTTGGCTCGTGGCGCAATACAGCAATGTGTTTTCTGACACACTTCCCAGTCCGGCCCTGGACATCTCCTGGGTCCCTGTCATGGGCCTGGATCTATCCTTCAAAATGGACCAGTTGTCCTGGATGATGTCCCTGCTGGTTCTGGGAGTTGGCGCACTGGTGCTGGCCTATTGCGCCAGATACTTCAAGACTAACGACGCCGGACTGGGCGGCTTTGGTTCCCAGCTGCTCGCTTTCGCTGGCGTCATGTTTGGCTTGGTTACAGCCGACAATCTCATTCTTTTGTTTGTTTTTTGGGAACTGACAACCGTCCTTTCCTACCTGCTCATTGGCTACGCCCGCACCCGTATCGCGGCTAGGCGAGCAGCCCTGCAGGCCCTCATCGTGACCACTTTCGGCGGCTTGGCCATGCTGGTGGGCCTGATCATGGTGGGCGAGAGCGCCGGAACTTACAGCATTTCCGAGGTGCTGGCGAAGGCGCCCGAGCTAATGTCCGCCGTCGGAAGCCCCAAGATGGTGCTGGACATTGGGATTGCCTTGCTGCTGGTTGGCGCGGTCACAAAATCCGCGCTGTTGCCGTTCCACTTCTGGTTGCCGGGTGCCATGGCGGCGCCCACACCGGTGAGCGCCTACTTGCATGCAGCGGCCATGGTGAAGGCCGGAATCTACCTCATTGCCCGCTTGGCGCCGGGGTTCTCGCAGACCGAATACTGGCAAGTCATCATCGTGGTGCTTGGACTAGGCACCATGATTCTGGGTGGTTGGCGCGCCCTGCGACAGTACGACCTGAAACTAATTTTGGCTTACGGCACAGTTAGCCAGCTCGGCTTCATCGCCCTGGTGGTAGGGCTGGGCGGGCAGGAATCCGCCCTGGCGGGCATGGCCATGGTCCTGGCTCACGGATTGTTCAAGGCCGCGTTGTTCCTGGTGGTGGGCATCATTGACCACCAGAGCGGTACCCGTGATATCCGTGAGTTGTCCGGCGTGTTCAAATCCGCCCCGAAGCTGGGCATGGTGGCCCTGATTGGTGCCGCGTCCATGGCAGGGGTCCCGCCGCTTGCCGGATTTGTTGCCAAGGAAGGCATCTTCCAAGCATTCATCGCTTCTGCGATGCACGGACCTGCGGGGCCGGGAGTCGGCTGGACTGTTCTCGTAGGAATGGTCCTTGGTTCTATTCTGACCTTCGCCTACAGTGCGCGGTTCATGTGGGGCGGCTTTGCTACGAAGCCCAAGGGCATGGCGACCGTGTTCAAACCGGTTGGTTGGACGTTCCTTGCTGCCCCGGCATTTCTGAGCCTGTTGACGTTGGCCTACGGGATCTTCCCGCAGATCGTGGAAGGCTGGATCAAGCCCTACAGCGAACAATTCCCGGCATATGACCCGCACGGCATGCATCTGCTGCTCTGGCACGGCTTCACACCAGCACTGGGACTTAGCGCCATTGTGATTGCCGCTGGCATCACCTTGTTCATGCTGCGCCGCAAGATGGAGGCCTTCCAGGCGATGACGCCGTCGCCGATGGACTTTGAACGAATCTACAGGCAAGTCATTGTGCTTTTGGATACCGTCGCCATTTGGGTCACAGGCCGTACCCAGCGTGGTTCGCTCTTCTTCTACTTAGCTGTCATTTTGTCCACTGCCATCGCCTCCGTGTTGGCTGTGCTGTTCTTGACGGAACAGGATTGGAACCACGACGTTTACTTTGTGGATCCCACTTCTCCGTTCCAGATCGTTGCCGGCGCCGTCATTGTAATTGGCGCCGTCGCGGCAGCCAATGCCAGCAAGCGGTTCATGGCAGTACTGATGGTCTCGGTCACCGGGTATGGAATAGCGCTGATCTTTGCCCTGCAAGGGGCTCCTGACCTTGCCTTGACCCAGATGCTCGTGGAAACCATCATTCTCGTGGCCTTTGTGCTGGCCATGCGGTCACTGCCAGCGCGGCTCATGGAGCGCAAGCAGGCAGGCAGCCACCGCCTGGCCCGCATGATTTTGGGTGTTGCCTTCGGCGCAGTCATGGTGGTTGTAGCCATCATTGCAATGGGTGCACGCATTCACGATCCCGTCAGCTTGGCCATGCCACTCATGGCCTATGAAGGCGGCGGCGGGCTCAATGTGGTGAACGTGACGCTTGTGGATATCCGCGCCTGGGACACGTTCGGTGAAATTTCCGTACTGGCCATTGCCGCCACAGGTGTGGCCAGCTTGATCTTTGTCAGGGGGCGCGGTCAAAGGCTCCCACGGGCCATGACGGTGGAAAGCGGAAGTATTGGCAAGCTAAAAACGGTGCCCGGCTTCGGTCCCACCATTGAAATTGCCAAGAAATTCACTGCCTCACCCAGTAACCCATGGCTGGTGGCCGGGCGCACGCTGGCACCCGAACGGCGCTCCATCATCATTGAGGTTGTCACCCGATTGGTGTTCCACAGCATCATCGTGGTGTCCATCTACCTGCTGCTTGCCGGGCACAATGGGACCGGCGGCGGCTTTGCCGGGGGGTTGGTGGCCGGGCTCGCCCTGACCATCCGCTACCTTGCTGGTGGTCGTTTCGAGCTGGCAGAGGCAACGCGCATTTCAGCTGGAACGCTGTTAGGTGTTGGCTTGGCCTTGGCCGCCCTGACCGGAGTAGGACCGCTGTTCTTCGGTGGCGAGATTTTCCAGAGTGCCATCATCGCCTTTGATGCGCCCATCTTTGGTCACGTGAAATTTGTGACGTCTACCCTCTTCGACATTGGCGTTTATCTTGTGGTGGTGGGTCTGGTTGTTGATGTGCTGCGCAGTCTAGGGTCGGAGATTGACCAACATGAAGAAGGCGGCATGGCAGGTATAGAAATGATTGAGGACGACGAGCCGTTGGAGGTTGCTCGATGAGCGTCAATCTCACGCTGCTCCTGGTCATGGGCGTTCTCTATGCCGTCGGAATCTACTTGTTGCTAGAACGCAGCCTGACGCGGGTTCTGCTCGGCCTGATGTTGCTGGCCAACGCAACGAACCTACTCTTGCTGACCACCGGTGGATACGCCGGATTGGCTCCGATCTTCAACAAAGATATTCCATCAACGGAATATAATGATCCCTTGCCCCAGGCTTTCATCCTGACCTCCATTGTCATTTCCTTCGCCGTGACGGCTTTCATGCTCAGCCTGATCTACAGGTCTTGGCTCCTGAGCCACGCGGACCAAATCCAGGTGGATAGGGAGGATATTCGCGTTGCCAAGCAGGACCTGTACGACGACGAGGAAGACTCAGAGATTGCCGTTGAAGTCTCAGATTTCCATGAGAACACCCATCCTGTGGCTAAGCGAGAGACCATTCCAGGTATTGGCTACAAGAAGATAGCCCAGGTGCCGATCGCCGGCCCAGTCATACAGGTGGACCCCGAATCCCCCGTGCCGCACGACGATCACGATCAGCCCAACAAGACCGACAAGCCCGGAAAGGAGTAGGACATGAACATTGCCAGCTTTGCTCCACTCGCCGTTGTCCTGCCCTTCCTGGGTGCTGCCGTAGCTTTTGTACTGATCAAAAGGCCCAAGGCTCAGCGCCGAGTCAGCCTAGGCACCATCACGGTTACCCTCGGACTTGAAGTCTGGCTGCTGGCCAGCGTCTGGACCACTGGCCCTATCGCCGTCCATTTGGGCGGCTGGGCCCCGCCTTTTGGCATCGTCATGGTCGTGGATCAGTTCTCATCGCTGCTTCTGGTGATTTCTTCGGCAGTTTGCCTTGCAGTCCTCGCCTACGCCACGGGGCAGGGAGCTGCCGACAGCGAAGAAGGTGGCCCCGTATCCGTCTTCCACCCCACGTTTCTGATTCTGGTAGCAGGAGTGTCCAACGCCTTCTTGGCCGGTGACCTGTTCAACCTCTACGTTGGCTTTGAGATCCTGCTGACGGCTAGCTACGTTCTGATGACACTCGGTGGTACCGGGTCCAGAATCCGGGCAGGCATCACCTACGTGGTGGTCAGCGTCGTCTCCTCGCTGCTGTTCCTCATTGCCATCGCCATGATTTATGGCGCAACCGGGACTGTCACGCTGGCAGACCTTGCCATAAAACTCGGTGAGCTGGATCCTGGCACGCAGGGACTTTTGCACGTTCTGCTGCTCGTGGCCTTTGGTATCAAGGCGGCAGTCTTCCCCTTGTCCTTCTGGCTCCCTGACTCCTACCCCACAGCGCCAGCCCCGGTCACAGCGGTGTTTGCCGGATTGCTGACCAAAGTCGGCGTTTACGCCATCATCCGCACAGAGACGCTGCTGTTTCCCTCGGGTCAGTTCAACTCCGTGCTGCTGGTGGTCGCCTTACTGACAATGATTGTGGGGATACTTGGCGCTGTCGCCCAGACTGACATCAAGCGAATGCTGTCCTTCACTTTGGTGAGCCACATCGGGTACATGATCTTCGGCGTCGCGCTTTCATCGGTGCTGGGACTGGCAGCCACCATTTTCTACGTCATCCACCACATCACCATCCAAACCTCACTGTTCATGGTGACGGGTCTGATCGAACGGCGCGGCGGAACATCCTCAATCACACGTTTGGGCGGGCTGGCCAAGCTGTCGCCGATTCTTGCGGTGCTGTATTTCATCCCCGCCATGAACTTGGCCGGCATCCCTCCATTCTCCGGATTCTTGGGAAAGTTGGGGCTCCTGCAGGCTGGTGTGGCCGATGGGTCGCCGCTGGCGTACGCGTTGGTGGTTGGCGGCGTTGTTGCCAGCCTGCTCACACTGCTGGTCATGGCCCGCGTTTGGAACCGTGTGTTCTGGCGCAGTACGGCCGACGCCGAGGATCCTGACCCCGTGCTGTTGGCTACGGCTCCGGATGCCTCAGGTGCACAGAGCATGCGCGCGCTGCGCACGAGCAAGCACGTGGATGCCACCGAGGGGCGGTTCTCCGGCGATAACGAGGTCCCCATTCTGCCCAAGATGATGGTGTACTCCACCATGGGTTTGGTTCTTCTCGGTGTTGCCATGACGGTCTTTGCCGGGCCACTCTTTGAACTGAGCCAAGAGGCTGCCGCCGGCATGCTGGAACGTACGCCGTACATTGAAGCCGTACTCGGCAGTGGGGCCGGTGCACCGTGAGTGAATCCACCGTGGACGAGTCCAGCAAGGATGCGTCAAGGCACGATCGGCGCAAACTCAACGTGCTGCAAAAGCTGCCACTGCTTATTTGGTTAGTTGTTGTCTGGGGGGCCTTATGGCAGGACTTCAGCCTAGGTAACTTGGTCTTCGGGGCATTGATTGCACTTGCGGTTTCTCACGCTTTCTACCTGCCTCCCATTGAACTCAGCGGCCGCTTCAACGTGCCGCGTGCAGTTGTTTTCTTGGGGTGGTTCCTCAAGCAGGTCACCGTTGCTAGCTTCCATGTGTTGCGTTGGGCCATTGTGAAGGGTCCCAAAATTCGCAATGCAGTGATTGCCGTGCCCTTGCGCAGTCCGTCGGATTTGCTCATGACTGCCGTGGGCCATGTGCTCTCGCTGATTCCAGGTTCACTGGTGGTTGAGGTGGACAGGGGAGCGGCCACCCTGTATGTCCACGCCATGAATGCCCCAACGCCGGAATCCGTCGAGGAAGTTCGCCGCGGCATCCAGGACATTGAGGCCCGGTTGATCCGGATTATGGGTACCAGGGCGGAACTGTCTGCGCTGAATCGAGAACGGGCAGGTGCACCCATGGTGGCCCACATCGACACGGTACGGGCTCACATTGGACCGTTCAATAGTGCTGCCGGTGTAGAAAAAGCTGAGAGAGAACAGGGGGGCCAGTGAGCGCCATGGGTGTTGTTGTCATTATTGTTGCCGTGGTGCTCGCGCTGGCCGCTGCCGGAACCATCTACAGGATTGCCGCCGGGCCCTCGCTGCTGGACCGGGTGATTGCGGCCGATGTGCTGCTGGCCATCTTTGGTGCCTCGCTGGCCACGGAAATGGCCGTGAACAAACACACCGATAATTTGGCGCTCCTGGTGGTGCTGACGGTGATTGGATTCATTGGATCAGTAACAGTAGCCCGATTCGTGGCACATAAGAGGGACGACGGATGAACACGCTCATTGATGTGCTGACAGCTATCTGCCTTCTGGTGGGCGCCCTGATGAGCCTCGCTGCAGCCATAGGTCTGCTGCGGTTTCCGGACCTCATGAGCCGCATGCATGCCGCCACCAAGCCACAGGTTCTGGGTCTGCTGCTGATGTTGGCGGCCATTGGACTGCAAATGCGGGCATGGTCGCTGCTACCCATCCTCATTGTCGCCTGGCTGTTCCAGCTTTTGACCGTGCCGGTTTCGGCCCACATGGTGGGTAGGGCTGGTTACCGCACCAAGCATCGCCGCCCGGAAATGCTGAGTGTCGATGAGCTCGATCAAGTGGTTGCCGCCGTGGCCGAGGACGAGCCCAACCACTGAGGGCAGGCCGGCTGAGGGCCGCTAAGGGAACCCCTGCTGGAGTGCCCCGCGGCACGAGCCTGTCTGCCGGGGGGCCAAGCGCATTGCTGCCGCAGGGAACGCACAAGGCGCCATCCGCCGTCGTGCGTGATGAACCCTCGAGGGTTAAACGCGACGGTGAATGACGCCTTGGTGAGGGTGGAGTGCGCCCTTAGATCTCTTCCGGGTGCTTGTTGAAACGCGCAATGGCCTTCTGGGTGGTGCGCCCGGCAAGGGTCTGAATGATGGCCGCAACCACCGAGGAAACCAGCGCAAAGGTCAGCGCCGAACGCAGGCTATTTTCCAGATCTGCGCCATCCTTGGGCGGCTTGTTGCCGGTGCTCTTCTCCCAGATGGTGTCCACGAGCTTGCTGGCAGCAAAACCGGCTCCCAAGCTGACGCCGGTTCCGAGTAATTTGAAGACGATGTTCATATATGACTCCTGCGTATTTGACGGGTCTGTGGCCAAGAAATCCTTACGGCCAGCCTAGCCCTTTCGTCGCGGCAACCCCAGCTGCCCACTCGGTTCCCCGCGGTGTTGTGTAGTTCTCGCGCCACTTTGACGTTTTCGACACAGTTCAAACTAGGGCGAAATCGTCAAACAGCAGAGGTGGCGGCAGGGGAAGCGTTACAGGGTGCATTGGCTCCCGGCAGCGGCCGGGGGTAAACTAGAGCCGCAATTCAAACACGACAGGGGAGCGTCGTCCCATCCTGGGAATAGACGCTGAGAGTGCGGTTCACCGCAGACCCTCGAACCTGCTCCGGTTAGTACCGGCGAAGGGAGTCGAGTTCTCTTCGGCTGCGCGGAAATACCGCCGCGGCCGCCCCTCCTGAAAAGGAGGAAACATGAGCAAGTCATTCGCGGGCGAAAACGCCCCGCAACAAAGTACGCAATCTGCACAGGCTGCACAGGCGCGCAAGAGCACGTGGCGCGTGGTGGACATCGTTGTGGTGTCCGTCTTGGGTGTTGCCTTGGGTGTCATCTTCTGGCTATGGTCCGCCGGATACGGCCTGACCAGCGCCATTACCGTTGCCTTCCCGCCCTTGGGTGCGCTGTACGGTGGCGGCTGGTTGATCGCCGGCGTCTTGGGTGGACTCGTTATCCGCAAACCCGGTGCCGCACTGTACTGCGAACTCATCGCCGCCATGGTGGAAGGACTGTTGGGCACGCACTTCGGCTTTACGGTGCTGCTGTCTGGCCTGGTCCAAGGCCTAGGTGCAGAATTGGGCTTCGCACTCTTCCGCTACCGCAAGTTCAACCTCACAGTGGCTTTGATTTCCGGGGCTTTGGCGGGATTGGCCTTGGGCATCAATGACAGCCTTGTCTGGAACGTCGAGTGGGCTATGCAGTGGAAGCTCGTCTACGTAGTCCTGGCCATGATCTCCGGCGCCGTCATTGCCGGCTTGGTTTCCTGGTTGGCCGTCCGTGGCCTGGCCAGAACCGGCGCCCTGGCAAATCTGCCCTCCCGTGGAGCTGCCACCGAACGCGCGGTGTAGCCCGGTGACTATTCAGCGAAGCCGGGGAAGTACCCCGGCGCGGATCAGTGCGAAGGGCTGGGGCTGGCAGCATTCAGGCCGGCACACTCGCGCCGTTCATGATCTGGATTTGGAGATCGAACCGGGAGAGCGGGTTCTACTACTGGGCCCGTCCGGTGCAGGCAAGTCCACCTTGCTGCATGCCTTGGCGGGCGTGTTGGGCGACGACGAGGATGCCAACGAATCGGGCCAGCTGCTCATCGACGGCCGTCCCGTGGCGGAATCCCGCGGCCGTTCTGGACTCATGCAGCAGGACCCGGACTCTCAGGTAGTGCTCTCGCGCATTGGTGACGACGTGGCTTTTGGCGCGGAAAACCTCTCCGTGCCGCGGGAGGAAATCTGGCGCCGCGTGATTGCTGCGCTGGAGTCGGTGGGCCTGGACCTGCCACTCGATCACCCGAGTTCCTCCCTCTCAGGAGGCCAGAAACAGCGCCTTGGCCTCGCCGGAATGCTGGCCATGCGTCCGGGGCTGTTGCTTCTGGATGAGCCCACCGCCAATTTGGATCCGGCAGGTGTTGTTGAGGTGCGCGATGCCGTGCGCCGCAGCCTGGATGAATCGGGGGCCACCCTGGTGGTTGTGGAGCACCGGGTATCTGTTTGGCTGGATGTGGTGGATCGGATCGTGGTCCTGGCCCCGGCCCGGCTGGGTGAGCCCGGCGGCGTCCTCTTTGACGGCCCGCCGGCGCAAGTTATGGCGCAGAGCCGCGAGCTGTTGGCGGCGGCCGGGATCTGGGTGCCGGGCTACGTCCCGCACGTCCGGCCCCGGACGCTCCTGCCGCACGCCATGATCAACCCGGACGACGCCGGAGCGCACCTGTTGCTGGAAGCGGCGTCCCTTGCTGTCTCCCGCACCAAGGGACGCAAGCGCCACCCGGTGGTGCCGGCCGCCGTCGTGCCTTCTGTGCTGGTAAAGGCGGGTCAGGCGTTGAGCGTGACTGGCCCCAATGGTGCCGGAAAATCAACGCTTGCACTGACGCTAGGTGGACTGCTGGCACCTGTTGCCGGGCGCCTCACAGCGTTGCCTGAGCTGGCTCGCGGGGCCGGGCCTGCGCCGTTGAAATGGCGTGGGCGTGATCTGATCAGCAGGATCGGTACAGTTTTTCAGGAACCTGAGCACCAATTTGTGGCCCATAGTGTCCGGGAAGAGCTGCTGTTTGCACCGAGGATTTTGGGGCATGGAGGCGATTCTGTCGATGAGCTGCTGACTCGGCTCCGGCTGGAGCATTTGGCTGATGCGAACCCGTTCACGCTTTCGGGTGGCGAGAAACGCCGGTTGTCAGTGGCCACGGTGTTGGCGGCGAGCCCGCAGGTGTTGATTTTGGATGAGCCCACCTTTGGTCAGGATGCCAATACGTGGGCGGAGCTGGCGTCCATGTTAACCGAGCTATTGGATGCCGGAACGGCCGTTGTATCGGTAACGCACGACGCCGCCTTCACAGCTGTTCTTGGCGGAAGCCGGCTGGTTCTGGGCGACTCCGTGGAAGGTGCCGGGCCGCTTGCGGCGCAGCCGCAAGAGCTTGCGCAGCCGCAGCCAGCACAGAAGGCGGTGCAGCGATGAGTGTTGACATCATTGCCACACCGCGGTCCACCGCTTGGCTGGCGGACGCCAATCCGCTGGCCAAACTGGGGGCTGGCATGGTCCTGACCATCGTGTTGTTGATCAGCGTGGACTGGGTCTCGGCAACAGTGGCGCTGGTGCTTGAATGCGCGCTGCTGCCGCTGGCCGGTTTGAGTGCCGGGTTGCTCCTGAAACGGGGCTGGCCCATTCTGCTGGCCGCCATTGTGGGTGGATATAGCACCGCTCTGTTGGCGCCAAAGACCGGCGAGATTTTACTGTCACTGGGGCCTGTGGTGTTCACTACCGGATCGATGGAATCCGGTGTTGCCATAGCGTTGCGTGGTTTGGCTATTGCCCTGCCCGGAGTCATTGTGCTGGCCTCCACCGATCCCACTGATCTGGCCGACGCGCTGGCACAGAAGCTGCGGCTACCGCACCGATTTGTCCTCGGCGCGCTGGCGGCCATGCGGCTCGTGGGTTTGCTCGTGACCGAATGGCAAACCCTGGGTATGGCTCGCCGTGCGCGGGGCGTGGGCGGCGGAAAGGGCTTTTTCCGCGGCATTAAGGCCCAGCTGGGCCAAGCCATGGCGCTGTTGGTGCAAGCCGTGCGGCGTGCCACACGGCTTGCCACCACCATGGAAGCCAAGGGCTTCGGCGCGGGCCCACGCACCTGGGCTCGTGAGTCCACCTATTCACGGCGCGATCTGTGGGTGGCGAGTGGAGGTTTAGTGATGGCAGCGGTGTCGGTGACTGCCGCCGTCGTGCTTGGCACGTGGAATCCGGTGTTCGGCTAAAATCCCGCAATTTCTTGGATCGGGCTCCTACTGAATCGGGTTTTCCTGGCTCCGGGGGTCGTTATTACCATTCGCTGCTGGCAGGCCGGAGGCGAATGGTAATAACGACCCCCGGAGCCATAAATATCTCCTCGGGCGCCGAGCCTGGAATTGTGACACACCTCATGCTTGACACGAGTTAGGTACGTCTGTCATGATTCCTAACACGCGTTAGGTAGTTGCAAGGAGGCAACATGAGTGATGTATCAAGACGGGCTATGCTGGGTTTGCTGGGCATCGGTTCCGTGGGTGCTGTCGGGGCGAGTTGGCCAAGGCTGACGGGAGCGGACATCCCTGGCCGGGGATCGGATTCGCTCAACGTTGCCATCCTTGGCAATGCGCAGGATGCGGAGAGCCGGGCCAATCTGGTCAAGGCATTTTCTGCCGCACATCCCAACATCAAGGTGCGGATTCAGGCGATCCAGGGTGCGGACTGGGGCGATTTTTTCGCCAAGATTCTGACCATGGTGGCCGCCGGAACATCGCCGGATGTGGTGCTGGTGGCTACGGAAGGCGCACAGCTCTTTGCCGAACGCCTGGCTGAACCGCTGGATACGTTCGTGAAGCGGGATCAGTCGGAGGTGCAGGACTACTTCGACGATGTGCATCCTTCGCTGGTTGAGGCGTTCATGTACCAGGGCAGCCTGTTCCAGCTCCCGCTCGATTTCAACAGCGCCAACATGTATATGAACACGGGCGCCTTTGAAAAGGCCGGGCTGAGCCGACCCGGTGACAACTGGACCCACGATGACTTCTACAATTCGCTCACCGCCATGAAAAAAACTGGCGGCAAACAATTTGTTCCGTATTACTGGACCAACCGGCTCTTCGGTGGTGTGGTGCCGTGGCTGTATGTCAACGACACGAGTTTCCTGAAGGAAACTCGCAGCACGGGAGGCAACTGGTTTTGGGACAAGTTCTATGCCAACGATCCCACCCGCGGCATGCGTTCTGGCGGCTACCAGTGGCTAGAACCCAACGCCGAAGATCCACGGGTTGCCGAGAGCTTTGAGTTCCTGCGCACACTCGTGGCTGAAGGACTGGGCACCAGCCCGGCACAAGGCGGCGGCAATGAGCTGGTAGCCCAGTTCGCTTCTGGCCTCATTGGCACCACACCGGCTGGCGGCTATTGGGTGCAGGGTCTCCACGAGGCAGGCATGGCAGAAGATGCTTTTGACGTGCAGTTCTTCCCGAAGTGGCGCACGCAGCGGCACCAATTTGGCGCCGCTGGGTACGCCATCATGAAGACCTCCACCCGCAAGGATGAGGCGTGGGAGTGGATCAAGTTCTGTGCTTCCAAGGAAGCCATGGAGCTGGCCATACCCAATCCCAACACCACCCCCACCCGCCGCTCCATGGTCAACGAGGCTCTGTATTCAGGCAAGGGTCCGGCCCACTGGCAGGTCTTCTACGACACGCTCGACAAGTTCCCCAGTTCCGGACCCATTCCGGCACCGCCGCAGCAGGCCGCGGTGGAAAGTGCCCTGATCAAAAATGTTCTTGGTGCCGTCACAGGCTCCGCAGCCAATGTTCGGCCTGCCCTGTCCACGCTGCAGCGTGACCTCGAGCTGGCTCTGAGGAGGGTCTGATGTCCACAACCACCAAAAGTTCTCAGATACCCACAACGCCCGCCGGCTCGCGTGGTTCCCGCCGCAAGGACTTGGCACAACAGCGTTCCGGCAAGGAAAAGGGTGCCAAAGGATTGGCGGCACTTTTCCTGGCCCCCACCATCATCGGCATTGCCATCTTCACCTTGATCCCGATTGTGGCGTCACTGACGCTGGCGTTTTTCCGCTGGGACATCATCAGTGCCCCGGAATTTGTAGGTGTTGATAACTTTGTTGCCATCGGCGCCGACCCCACCGTCAGGACGGCGTTTCTGAACACCATGGGCTTTGTGGTGGTGGCCGTCAGCCTGCAGTTGACTGTCTCCATTGGCCTGGCAGTGCTGATCCAGTCGAAGATGCCCAACTGGTTGCGAACCTTCTTCCGCTCGGCATTCTTCTTCCCCCTGGTTCTTTCAGCCTCAAGCGTTTCCATCATCATGAGTTATTTGTTCAACCAGAACTTTGGTCTTGTCAACAAGGTCATTGGCATGATTGGTATTCCGGCAGTGCCATGGCTGACCTCGCAGGTCGGTGCCATGATCGTGATCATTCTGGTTTATGTGTGGCAGAACTTCGGTTTCACGTTCCTGCTCATCATTGGCGGCTTGAGTTCCATCCCCACAGAGATGTACGAGGCATCCTCCATTGACGGGGCTACGGGGTGGAAACAATTCAAAAACATCACGCTACCGCTGCTGAGCCCCACCCTGTTGGTGGCCAGTGTCATGGCGATCATTTCCGCCCTGCAGATCTTTGACCAGCCGTACGTCATCACCCGTGGCGGGCCCGGCGATTCAACCCGCACCGCCGTCATGGTCATCTATGAGACAGCTTTCAAGCAGCTGGACTTCGGCCGCGCCTTTGCCATCGGCATTGTGCTGACGCTGCTCATCATGCTGGTGACGGCCATCCAATTCCGCCTCTCACGACGCTTCGTGCACTACAACTAGGAGCCGTGCCATGACTACCATTTCCGTGAAAGAAAGCAGTTCCGCACCGGGCCGCACCCCTGCACCCCGCAAGAAAATCCACGTGTCCGGCCGTACCGCCGGACGGGCCGCCATTCTCATCGTGGCAACCTTCCTGACGCTGGGGCCCGTGGTCTGGACGATCCTGACCTCCATGCGTTCACCCACTGAATCGCTCGGAGCCGGCGGGTCCATCTTCTCCGGCGGCCTCGATTTTAGTTCCTACACCGATGTTTTCAAGCAAGTGAACATGTGGTTGTTGATCTGGAACTCAGCCCTTGTCACAGGCATCATCGCCGTAGGCCAAATGTTCACCGCGGCCTTGGCTGGTTACGTGTTTGCCCGCATCGACTTCAGGGGCCGCGGCGTGTTGTTCAGCATTGTCCTGGCCACCATGATGGTCCCCATGCAGGTCACCATTGTTCCGGTCTTCATGCTGATCCGCGGCATGGGACTCTCGGACACCCTTTTGGCCTTGATCCTGCCGGCTATTCCGACGGCGTTCGGCACCTTTTTGATGCGCCAATTCTTCGTCGGGTTGCCGGGCGAGTTGGCCGAAGCTGCCGCGATCGACGGCGCATCCCCCTTGCGCACCTTCCGTTCCGTTTATCTGCCGCTGGCCTGGCCCGGACTCGCCATTGTGGGCATCCTCGCCTTCAACTTCCACTGGAACGAATTCTTCCGGCCCCTGATCATGACCATCAGTGAAGAAAACTTCACCATGCCATTGGGCCTTGTGTCACTGCAGGGAAATATGGGCACCGGATCGGTGTCCACCGTGCTCGCCGGCGTGGTGCTCTCCATGATCCCGGCACTGGTGGTCTTCCTCTTTGGGCAGCGCTATCTGCGTGAAGGCTTGACCGCTGGCGTCAACAAGTGACCAGGCAGCAGAACCAACGAACCACCAGCAATTTCTTCAACCCCATTCAAGGAGCTTTAGTTGTGAGTACTACCGACCCCGCCTTCCCGGCATTGCATGGCCGTCCGGATCAGGGCTGGATTAACGACCCCAACGGCTGCATTTACGTTGACGGCACGTACCACGTGTTTTTCCAGTTCAATCCGGATGCCCCCATTCACGGCAATGTCCATTGGGGCCATGCCACCTCTACCGACTTGGTTCGATGGACGCAGCAACCCATCGCGCTGTACCCCCGCAAGGGTGCCGCGGACGCCGTCGGTGCTTGGTCCGGTGTCATCGCGCTGGACGGCGACGTGCCCACGGCTTTCTACACGGGCATCGCTGAGACGCCGGATGATTCACAGATCATGACGGCCACTTCTGACCGGACGCTGATCGGGTGGAAACAGGAGCAGCAGGGCATTGCGGGGATGCCGGATGAGGCAAATATTGGCGAAGTTCGTGACCCCTTCCTGTTCACTTTCAATGGCACTCAGTACGCCATCCAAGGCGCCGGTTACAAGGATGGCACCCCCGTCATTCTGCTCTACCGCTGCCACACCCTGACCAATTGGGAGTATCTGGGTCCGCTCGTCACCGGCGGTTCGGGCACTGCCCAGGAATGGGCGCCGGCACAGATCTGGGAATGCCCGCAGCTGTTCGAAATCGATGGCCAGTGGGTGCTGATGCTCTCGCTCTGGAACCGCGACGATCACGGATTGGACCGCGTCAGCTACCTGACAGGGGAGCTGAGCGAAGGCGGTGCCGGCCTGAAATTCCTGCCCACAGGAGGTGGCCTGATCGATGCAGGCCCCGATTTCTACGCCCCGCAGGTTGTGGTCGGCAGCGTCGATGAGCCGCGCACACTCATGTGGGGCTGGAGTTGGGAAAAATCAAGGAACGACGCCGACATCCTCGCCTCGGGCTGGGCTGGCGTGCTCACCTATGCGCGCGTGCTTTCCTTTAGCGACGGCCAGTTACGGTCGGAACCGGTGGCCGAAGTTGACACCCTGCGCAACGGTGTCATTTCTTCCGATACCGGTTCGTTCACAGTCCCAATGTCCACCAGGGCCTTTGACGTGATGGCTGACAGTGCCGTGGAACTGGTGCTGGTTGACGGTGAACAGGAGAGCGTTGTTGTGGCCATCGCGGCCGGACGCATCCTGGTGGACGGCTCGCTCGTGGAAGTCTTTGCCGATGGCGGCACCGCCCGCACGGTGCGGGCGTATCCCACGGCGACCTCAAACTTCGAACTCCGGGGTGCAGCTACCGTCCACGGTCTGGCTGTCTAGCCGAACGGCACGCCAACTACGGGGCCGCCGTTTGGCGTCCGCGCAGTTGGCGTGCCGTGAAACAACGGGAAATAATCCGTGCAGCACCCCGGGCCTGGGGGTTGACGGGGATACTGGGAACATGACAATTGCCCGCAGCACCAAGCTCACCATTGTCGGCGCCGGCAGCGTCGGCACCTCCCTCGCCTACGCCGCCTTGATTCGCGGTTCCGCACGCGAAGTGGTGCTTTATGACATCGCCACAGCCAAGGTAGAGGCGGAGGTCCTCGACCTAGCCCACGGCACACCGTTCGTTGGCTCCGCTCGGATCACGGGAGGCAGCGACATTGAGCTCGTGGCTGGCTCCGACGTCGTCGTCATCACGGCAGGTGCCAAGCAGGAGCCGGGCCAGACCCGACTTGAATTGGCGGCCGTCAACGTGGGGATCCTGGAGAAGATGCTACCCCAGCTTGTTGCTCTGGCGCCCCATGCGGTGTTCATCCTCGTGACAAATCCGTGCGATGTCCTCACCGCCGTGGCCGAGCGCCTCACGGACCTCCCGCCAGGGCGCATCTTCAGCTCTGGAACCGTGCTGGACTCTTCCCGGCTGCGCTGGCTCGTGGCGGAAGCTGCCGGGGTTGCCCCGCAAAGCGTGCACGCGCTGATCGTTGGCGAGCACGGTGATACGGAGTTTCCGCTGTGGTCCGCCGCGACCATCGGACAGACCCCGCTCCCTGATTGGACGGACTCCTCAGGGGGCCTGCTGTTTCCCCGGGAACGGCTTGAGACGCTCACGCATGACGTGGTCCACGCCGCCTACAAGGTCATTGCCGGCAAGGGGGCCACCAACTATGCGATAGGACTCTCGGGTGCACGCATCGTTGAGGCGGTGCTGCAAGACGAGCGGAGCGTACTCCCCGTCTCCAGCGTGCTCCACGGCTACCGTGGCATTGACGGCGTGGCCCTCAGCGTGCCTTCAATCGTCGGGGCGGGCGGAGTGCAGCGCATCATTGACACGCCTATGGACGACCGTGAGGCCGCTGCATTGCAGCACTCCGCGGAGACCTTGGCTGCGTCCATCGCAAAGTTCAGCTAGTCAAGGCTTGCTGGCTTGGGATTGCTTGTCCCGCACGTTGGTCCGGTTCCGGGTCGTGGAAAAGCTCAGCCAAACATTCGCTGCGAGATAGCTGTTGCAGGCGAAAGGCGGCCGTGATGTGGGGGAATCTAATAAGGCCTGTGTCGCGTGACTCTGCTTGTTCGCCCAAACGACGGATTTTCGCCAAGACTGCGCCTTGGTCGGATCTCTGTGCGACGAATGTCCATGAGCTGGCAAGCTGAACGAGATGGTCGACCGACAGCTCGTAATTGAAGGGGAAATCCTTGCGTTCAAAGGATGCTCGCCCAGCAAATTCTTCGGGTACGCCTCGGGTTTGGTCGGCGGGTTTTCCGTCTGGCTCAACGATTGCAGCGAGTACCTTCACCAACTCGCTGGTGCGGTCCCAAGTGTGCCAGGCCAGACCCATCATGCCGTTTTTCCTGAGCACGCGATCGCATTCAGACGTTGCCCGATCGGGGTCCACCCAGTGCCAGGCTTGGAGGCAAACAATTGCGTCCACACTCTCATTTCCTAGAGGTATGCGCTCCGCCGATCCGCTAGCGGTTGTGATGCGATCAGCAATTCCCGTCGGCAGCTCCTCACTGACCTTTCGAAGCACGGACAGCATGTCTTTGGCTGTATCGACTGCGGTGACGGCATGTCCGAGAGCTGCGATGGTCCGGGTTCCTAGGCCGGTGCCGGCTCCCAGATCCAGGACTGTCAGGCGGTGGCCCGGCACGGGTGACCCCAACAGCCACGAAATCACCTCCGCCGACCAGACAGGACGGACACCATCATGCAGAACAGCACTCTTGCTCGAAACTGTCGGGGCGCTATGGAACTGGTTCATGCCTGCCAGCCTAACGACTACCAGGTGGGTCCCGTCTTGAAGGCCCTGAATCAACTGACACCAGGAATGACGAGATCTGGGCTTTATCGTCAGCTCCGATAGCCAGACCTTCTGCAGGACGGTTCGATCACCTGGGCGTGTCCCGAAGATCAATGTCCCCTTGCGTCCATATGCTCGGGTGACGATTGACCGAGCAGGCGAGGCTCGGTCCGCCTTCGGCGCTGGCTCATCCAAGCCAGCGCTGGAAGTTACGGACTGACTTGAAATGAGGAAATTGTGCCCTGATAGAGTCCTCGCTATGGAACTTGTCTCCGATTCTTCGCATTATCGCCGGGTGAACCTCTGAGGAAATGGGATCCTGCCAACCCTGTTGTCATCATGGAAATCAGTCTCACCATCCAAAAGTGGAACGCGGCGGATGCGCTCATTCGTTTGGTGAACGACGAAGAACTGTCCTTGGAAGACCATTTGGCGTTTGGGCGTCTCAATTCATGGTGTGTTTTTGACTGGTGGGAACCACTCGTTCTTCTGCTGGACCACCCGCGAATTAAGCCCCGACACCTGGATTTCCTTCGCCTCTATGCGAAAGGCTTCCAGCCCCTCAACGGCCAAGCATGAATAATTGCTGGGTCAGAGCCTAAAGCGCCGAATCCCATTCCGTGGTTCGCCGCGGCGCGTACCAGCGGTGGCCTTGCTGCGAAGCTCCAGCCCTGATTCAGCTATCTACCTACCTGTTTAGTGTTCGAACGGGCATGCCGTAGGGACGCCACCGAAACCTCCCGCAAGACGGTCCGGCTCCGGGCCATTGAAGCTCCTAAATCAACAGTGACAGCGAGATCAAGGGGGCTCCCCGTAAGCCCAACGTCTACTGGGACGGCGGGAGCCCCGCTCAATTTTGCTGTCCTGTTCGTCTTATTGTTCGAATAGCACGCAAGACATACTCCGTCCGGGAACCAGGCACAACAACACAACTGAAAACAATATCGATCAGACAATGACTTGTATGGCGGGAGCTATGGGAATAAGTAGAACGTCGCTGTTGGCCTTGATGCTGACCATTCTTCTGGTCGTTTCCGGGGTGCTCGTCGTCACACGCAAAAGAGCAAAGCTTCAATGACAGGTCATTCACCGCCGTGTGACACCGAGTCGAAACGTCTGGAACGTTTCGCAACGGGAACCTTGAGCGGCCGGTCGTTTAGCTGTGTGGGCCACAACCAACATTGGCGAGCTACGAGGCATTGACGGAAGCTACGATTTCCGACGCGGCCTGTGCCGGTGTGATCGCGCTGGTATCGATGATGTGGGCTTCCCTTGCCAGCCAGCTTTGGAGTGCTTCGGTGTAGGGGGTCAGGTAGCTGAATCGAAAAGCCGAGGGGCCCATCACGGAGTCATCACGAATTCTCAGCCTAAGAGTGTCTTGATCGGCGTGAAGCACGAAATGGCGCACCGGAATTCCGTAAGCGGCCAAGCCGTGGCTGATCTCCCGCCAGTATGACTCAACCAGAACTGTCATCGGCATGACAAGGGTTCCCCCGGTGTAGTCGAGGATGCGGTGAGCCGTCTCGACGACGAGAGAGCGCCACGGTGGCCAGTTTTGAAAGTTGTCCGTGTCGGGGAGCTCTGGGTAGACGTCCATCAGCACCTCGCCGACCTTTTCGGCGTCGAACACACGTGAATCGGGGATCAGCTGCTGCACGAGGGCAGCGGTCGTCGTCTTCCCGACGCCATGAGTACCGTTTAGCCACACGATCATCGGCTCATACTAGCTGACCTGCCGAACGCGCCAGCAGGAGGAATGGCTTACGGCAAAATTCTTGGGTGTGGATTTAGGTGATACCGAGGTTAAGCGTCACTTTTGATCATTCGGGTCTCGAAGCTGACATCTGAGTCGTTTCAGGTTCGGGAGCCGAGACTCCACATCCACGGAGACGCAGAATGTAGAACCTCCCTGAGGCCTCGTTCGACGGCAGCAGAATGTTGAATCCTTATATTGTGTCCCTCGTATTCCATCGTGACACTCGTGAGTAGACAAACGACGCGTAAAGTACGGATCGAATTCGATACCGAAGCTGGCACTGGTCCAGGCTCACCTTGAGCAAATACTTGCATAAGTGGTTCCATCCACGCCGTTGCGTCGTACTGAGTCAGATGAGGATTGGAAAGCGTGACGGCGATAGCAAAACCCAGCCTGTCGTCCTCCTGATCGCGCCAGACAGTGCGAGAGGGGCTAAGCATTCTATTTGCAGCGAGATTGAGGGCGGTCCGTGGCGACTCTGGCCATGTCCAGCCGAAGGCTCCCAGCGCGTCGGCGCCATGCGCGACTGCGTGTAGCCATCCGCGTTTGGAGCTATAACCGGTCACCTCCTCCTCTGCCGCATACCAGGAGGCGAATTGTGGAAACCAGTCGGGTTCCGTGGCACCGCCAAGGACAAGCCGGGAGAGTATCAAAGCCGCAAAACTTCGTGCTTCCACGCGAGGATGCGTCAGTCGACCCATCAACTGCGCCCCCAGCGAGCCCACCTGTGCTTGTGAGAGCGCACCCGAATCAACCAATTCACATAGTCTGCCGAGCGAATCGCCATCCCTTACGGATGGGTCCGGCGAAGCTAGGTCATCGAAAAGCTTGACTAGCTCCAAATCTGAAATTTTTGCCGGTGGCTGTGACATTGTTTGAAGCTAGCACGAGGCGCTCCCGAGTGCACGTAGGCCACCGTTTCGAACCGGAGCGCGTGCAAACGACTTCTGAAATTGCCGAAACAGCGTGGTTCCACAGCTGTCACATTGCCGTATGCCCTGCACGCAAAAAGCCCTGTCTCGCGGGCGTTACACGGGACAGATTTTCAGGCACACATGAGCCCATTCATTTGGCTCCGACCATGCCAGCCCAGCGCTCGCTAATGCGCGCGTGCTTCCAAGCAGCTTGATCGTCACATTTGGAATCATGAACCGCTATTTTCATCGACAACGATGCGACTCTTAGGAAAGCGACAAGAAACTGGGAATCTACCCATCCACGCCCTGCCCATCCTCGTTCCTCGGCTGGGGCCCCTGATAGCGGTTACTGCGCCGGGGGTGCTACTGAGCCGCGAACCACCAAGGGGCAGGGAATGATGATTGTTTCACCGTGCTGATGTTCTGCTGCTGGGGTGGCCGCGCCATGACCCAAGTCTGCCAGCAGTAGCTCCACCGCCTTCTCTCCCATTTCACGGTGCGGCAGTGCCACGGTGGTGAGCCCTGGCACCGTGGTTCTGGCGAGTGGTTCGTCGTCGTCATAACCGACAATGCTCAGATCTTGGGGAACCCGCAGCCCCAACTGGCCGCAGGCCAACATGACACCCACGGCAACCCTGTCATTGGCGCAAACGATGCCCGTGGGGCGTTCGCGCTTGGGCGAGTGCCCGGCGTCGTCTGCCAGTAAAAGCATGGCGGCGGCGAAACCGTCATTGATCTCCCAGCCCGTTTCGCGGGCCTCGACGGGTGCCAATCCGGCGGCGGCCAGAGCTGTGTTGAAGCCCTGGGTTCGGCGTTCGGTCGCCACCAGCTCGGCTGTGCCGGACAGGTAAGCGATCTTGTGGTGCCCGGCGTCGAGTAGGACTTGAACCGCGGCCCCGCCTCCGGTGACCTCGTCGGGAATGATTGAGCGCAGAGTGCCGGAGGGGTCAAAGCTGTTGGCCAGCACCGCGGGCAGGCCGCTCATGCTCGGGTGGGGCTGGTGCGCGCGAAGGCTCATGGAGGCAAAGACCATGGCATCAACCTGGCGGTTGATGAGCGTGGTGAAGGCACTGTTTTCACGGACTTCTTCGCCTTGAGTGTCAATAACAAGGAGTAGATAGCCGGCACTAAACGCTGCATTGCTGGCACCTTGCAGCAGCTTGCCGGCAAACGGCCCGCCTGCAATGGAGTCAGTGACAACGCCTATGGTGTGGGTGCGCTGTGCCTGCAGGGAGCGGGCTACGGCGTTGGGCGTGTAGTTGAGTTCCTTGGCTGCGGCAAGAATGCGCAGCTGCTTGTCCTTGGCAATATTGCCATCGGCGCGTCCATTCAAGACAAAGCTCACGGCGCTGCGCGAAACTCCAGCGTGATTGGCGACATCCTGCGAGGTTGCCTTGCGAGCCATGGGGTCTCCTAAATCGTGTGAGGTTAGCCTATCGCGTGAATCTTCCGGCGTGGTTCCGCACTTGTTGAGAGCAGCGGCCTTCCGAGGGGTACCGTAGAGGTGGCGGCTAAGCCGTGAGCGGTAGAATGCATCTGATTTATCGCATGTAACGGTTAATTCTTATCCAAAGGGACAGTTGCTGGCGAATGGATCACACAAATCAAGATAAATATGCATCCCGTGATATAAATAATTCATGACTCAAATGGCTGCAGAAACCGTTGGCGTACTCGTGCGAGATGCGCGCACTGAAAAGGGCTGGACCCAAGGCGAATTGGCATCCCATTTGGGTACCAGTCAAAGTGCCGTTGCTCGTATGGAACAAGGCAAACAGAATCTGAGCCTGCGGATGATCCAGCGCATGGAAGCACTGCTCGAGGCCAATCTGGTCAGCGTTGGCGCGGTCAGCAAGAACGCTGTCACGCATCTGCGCGTCCACGGTGGCCGGGAACTCTCCGGCAGCGTCGAGGTCAACACCAGCAAGAACGCGGGCGTTGCCCTGCTCTGTGCGAGCCTGCTCAACCGCGGCACCACCACCTTGCGACGCCTGGCCCGCATCGAAGAAGTCAACCGCATTGTGGAGCTGCTGACCTCCATCGGCGTCGAGTGCACCTGGCTTGAGGACAACGATCTGCTGATCCGCCGCCCCGCAGTGCTGGATTTGGCCGCCATGGACATTGCCGCCGCCAAGCGCACCCGTAGCGTCATCATGCTGCTGGGTCCGCTGCTGGACGAAGAAAACACCTACCGCATCCCCTACGCCGGTGGTTGCGATCTGGGCACCCGTACCGTGGAGCCGCACATGCAGGCGCTGCGCGAATTCGGACTGGACGTCAACGCGCACGACGGTTTCTACCAGGTGCAGGCGCCGCTCTCCGACACTGCCGACCGCACCTTTGTGCTGACCGAACGTGGCGACACCGTCACCGAAAACGCCATCATGGCCGCCGCGCACCGCGAAGGCACCACCGTGATCCGCAACGCCAGCCCCAACTACATGGTCCAGGACCTCTGCTTCTACTTGCAGGGTCTCGGCGTCAGCGTTGAAGGCGTCGGCACCACCACCCTGACCATCAAGGGCAAGTCCCGGATCGACGTTGACATTGAGTACGCACCGTCCGAGGATCCCATCGAGGCCATGAGCCTGATTACCGCTGGCATCGTGACGAAGTCCGAGGTCACGGTGACGCGCGTCCCCATCGAGTTCATGGAAATTGAACTCAAGGTGCTCGAGCAGATGGGCTTCCGTTACCTGAAGTCCCCGGAATACATGGCCCGCAACGGCAAAACCCGCCTCGTGGACATCACTACCTTGCCGTCTGAGTTGAAGGCCGCGCAGGACAAGATCCATGCCATGCCGTTCCCCGGTCTGAACATTGATAACCTGCCATTCTTCGCCGTGATCGCCTCCTGCGCCGAGGGCACCACCATGATTCACGACTGGGTCTACGAAGGCCGAGCCATCTACCTCACGGAGCTGAACCGCCTCGGTGCCGGCGTCCGCTTGCTGGATCCGCACCGCATCGACATCAAGGGCCCGGTTGCCTGGCGTGCCGCCGAAATTGGCTGCCCGCCCGCACTGCGCCCGGCTGCCTGCATCCTGCTGGCGATGCTTGCCGCCAAGGGAACCAGCGAGTTGCGCAACATTTACGTCATTGAGCGTGGCTACGAGGATCTGGCCGAGCGCCTGAACACCATCGGCGCCGAGATCGAATACTTCCAGGACTAAGCTCCTTTCAAAGTACGACGGCGGCCGGTGACCTTTTACAGAAAGGTCACCGGCCGCTTTTGCTTGCGTAGGCGTGGCGTGGCTCGGTGAGTCTCATAGCGGCGCCCGATTGTGCGAATGCTTTCCTGGTTCGTAAGCTCGAGTCATGTTCCCCTGGACGAAACGCGACGCCGCGGCTGCCCTCTCGCCCACAGCAATCCCCCGTACCGGTGGCATACCGTGGCATGGCGCCGGGGTGAGCGCCGTCGACGTGGACCTGCCCTTCGGACGCAAAGGCACCCGCCGAGTGCACTGTGTGCAGCTTAACGTGGGCGAGTTCACGGTGGAGTTCATGTTCCAAGAGGTGCTCGATCTCCTCAACGGACGGGTCCACGTTGTTGACCCCATGGGGCGCGGCCACGACGTCTTCCTCTGCAACGCCCATGGTGTGGAAGCGGCCGCGACGGCCGGTAAGGCCTCCGAGGCCGGAGCCTGGATGGCGAACTTCCCCGCCGACGCGCTGGTCATTATGCGAGTGCCCGTGACCGAGCCGCCCGTCATCGTCATACCCGGCCACTCCGTGGCGAGTCTGTCCGCGTGGCTGCGGAAACAGCCTAAATAGCGGCCAGCGCCTGCGCTAGATCCTTCTTCAAATCCTCCAGGTCTTCCAAGCCCACGGACAAGCGCAAGAAGCCATCGGAGAGGCCAATGGCGGCACGCCCCTCCGGGCCCATGGCGCGATGCGTGGTGGTGGCCGGGTGGGTGATGAGGGATTTGGCGTCACCGAGGTTATTGGAAATATCGATGATGGCCAACGCGTTCAACAGCGCAAAGGCGGCGTCCTTGCGGGTCCCCTTGGCAGGTTCGGCCAGCTCAAACGTCAACACGGTGCCGCCGGCCTTCATCTGCTTTTTCGCCAGCTCATGCTGCGGGTGTGAGGGCAAATAGGGGTACAGAACGCGCGCCACCTGCGGGGCAGATTCCAAGAATTCGCCCAGCGCCAGCGCGTTGTTGCACGAATGGGTCACGCGCAGATTCATGGTTTCCAGGCCCTTGGTCAGAACCCAGGCGTTGAAGGCCGAGAGTGCAGGGCCTGTGTGGCGCATGAGGTTCTTGACAGGTCCGTCAATGAATTCCTTGCTCCCCAGGATGGCTCCGCCCAAGACCCGACCCTGCCCGTCAATGTGTTTGGTGCCCGAGTACACAATGATGTCTGCACCAAAGTCGCCGCATTTTTGCAGCAGGGGAGTGGCGAACACATTGTCGGCCACTACCTGTGCGCCCGCCGCGTGGGCCAGATCGCACACAGCCTGGATATCCACAATCTCTTGCATGGGGTTGGACGGCGACTCAAAGAATACGGCCGTGGTCGGCACCGAGAGGGCTTCGCGCCACTGTTCCAGGTCCGGGCCATCGACGAACACCGTCTCAACACCCCAACGGGGGAGCAATTCGTTCAGGATCACAAAGCAGGAGCCGAACAAGGAGCGCGAGGCCACCACCCTGTCCCCGGCAGCCAGCAAAGCGCCCAAGGCTGTGAAGACGGCGGACATGCCGGACGCCGTCGCAAAGCACGCTTCCTTACCTTCGAGTAGCCGCAGCCGTTCCTGAAACGTAGCTACGGAGGGGTTGCCGTAGCGCGAATACACAAAGCGGTCCACCTCTCCGGTGAAGGCCGCCTCGGCTGCTTCGGCGGATTCGTACACAAAGCCTGAGTTCAGAAATAGGGCCTCGGAGGTTTCCTGAAAGTTGGTACGGTCAAGCCCGCCGCGCACGGCCGCAGTGTCCGGCGCCCAGGTGGCGGCGTGCTCGTTAAAGTTGCTCAATTGCTTATCCTTGGCTTTCGTTTGTGCTTGAGATGGCTCAGCTGCCCTGTAACGCACGACGGCGGTCCGCTCGTCAGCGCCTCCGTGCACCTTTTCGAGGTGCCGGGTGTCGACGCGGGACTTAGTGCCAGGGCAGGCTGCGGTTTTTCCACCCGTTCAGGACGCGGTCACCGAAGCGGTCGGGTTGGCCTTCGAAGCCCTCCAACACGTTGTAGGCCGTGTAGCCGGCTGCGGTTGCCGCCTCGGCCGCGGCGATGGAGCGAACGCCCGAACGGCACAACAAAACCAGCGGTTTCTCGGCCGGCACGGCTGCTTGGAGTTGCGCCAAGAATTCCTGATTGTTGCTGCCATTGGACAAGTTCCACTGGATGAAGACGGGCTCGGTGTTCAATGAGGAAAGGTCAGGGACGCCAATATGCGCCCATTCACCCTCCGTGCGCACATCCACCAAGGTGGCTCCGGCGGCAACATGTTCCCAGGCAGTTGCCGGAGCCAGATCCCCTGCGTAGCTCACGCGATGCCCTCGCCGTCGAACTCCAGCTCGGCATCCAGATCATCCACGGCGTTGGCCACGGCGGCGTCACTGGTAGCAATGGCCTGAGGGAGGATCACGGCCTGGGCGCAGATGACGCTGGTGCCGTTGAATGTGACGGCGGGCCCGCCGTGGAGCACATAGCCCTCGGCGAGGGCTGCCGAGATGCGCTCGCAGAAGGAGCGGTCGTCGGGGCCGGTGATGAGCCGGTAGGCCAGGGGTGATTCGTCCGCGGACATGTTCTCTCCTCATTGCAAGTGGCCGTCAGGCTGCAAGCGAGAGCTGAGAGCGGTGCTTAAAAGTACTGACATTCAGTCCGAGCACCGGGGTTCACGCTTGCAAACTTCAGCCGTTGGAAGCTGGGTTTGCCGAGTACTCACCTGAGGCACCCCGCCGAAAAGAGGGTTGCCGGCCAGCAAGTCAGGGCTTAGTACTGGCACTCATTACTCCCCTTGAAAGTAACACATCAGCCCTCCGTTAGGACCCCGAAAAGCCTGTGTATGGCGCAACATGACGACAACACTGCCACCTGGCTGTCCCCTGAGATGGCAGTATGGACCCATGACTTTGAGCCGCGCCTTTGCCGCCGTCCGTTTCCTCTTTGGCGCGGTGACGCTGGTTGCCGTAGGGATTCAGCTGGGCATCCACATTGGACACGGCTTCAGCGTGCTGAACTTCTTCAGCTATTTCACCAACCTCTCCAACATCTTTGCCGCCGTGGTGCTGGTGGTGGAGTCGGTGCTGACGTGGCGCGGGAAGGATCTGGGCCCCGCATGGGCTTTGCTGCGTTGCATTTCAGTGGTGTGCATGGCGCTGGTGGGGATTGTCTTCAGTGCCCTGCTGCGCGATGTGGACCTAGGTGCGCTCCTGCCGTGGATCAACACCTGGCTGCACTACGTGATGCCCGTGGCCATTGTGGCCGACTGGCTCATCACTCCGCCCCGTCACGCCATCCCTTACAAGCGAGTGCTCATCGCCATCGCGTTCCCGCTGGCATATTTGGCGTACTCGCTCATTCGCGGCGCGGCCATCAGCTGGTACGCCTACCCCTTCCTCAACCCGGCCGACGGCGGATATGGTGCCGTCCTGCTGACCTGTCTCATCATCGCCGTGGCATTCGTTGCCATGACGCTGCTCATCATGGCGCTGGGAAACTGGCTGGGCAGGCGTGTCGCCGGCCGGCCGCAAACAGCGTCCGCAGCCGACGTCCGCGGCTAGGTCAGTAGTATCTAGAGAGTGTGTGCGAGCAGCGCCGAAAGCTCTGCTGTCAACGCTGAACGGATTTCCGGCGTGCCAATCTCCGTACCGTCAATGGTATTCACAGGAGCCAGCAGGCGCAGGCTGGAAATCAGCCACACGGCGTCGGCGTCCAGTAGATCAGCCGGTGTTACTGGTCCGTAGCCCAGCTCCCAACCCGCGGCCTTGGCGGCTGCGAAGAGAGCGCCTTGTGTGGTGCCCGGCAGGATGCCGGTGTCCAGATGGGGTGTGATGAGCCGCTTGATAGGGACCCCCGAGTCGTCGGAAATGTGCGCTAAAAGTACTGACGACGTCGGCCCCTCCAACACGAGCTCATCGCCGCTGGTGAAGATTACGTCATCGGCGCCCTGACTGTGTGCATGGCGCAGGGCCGCCATATTGACCGCGTACGACAGGGTTTTGGCGCCCATCAGCAGCCACGGTGCGCGTGCGGCAATGTCACTGTCGTAGCCGCGTTCCAAGAGCAGGACATTCAGGCCCTTGGCACGCTGTGCGGCTAGAGCGAGGGAAACAGGGTTGACCGTGACCCATGCTGTGGGGGAGTTGGTGCCTTCCGGGCCGCGCGTGACAACGAGCTTCACCACGCACTGACCTGCCTCGCCGGTAGCGGCAGAATCACTGACGGAGTAGGCCATGAGCGCCGTCGCAATTGCCGATTTCCACACGTTTGCCCCAGGAATCTGCAGGTCCATGGTGCGGGCCGAAATAGCCAGACGGTCAAGATGCGCATGGATTTTGCGGGGGGTTCCGTCCACGGCCAGCATCGATTCGAAAATTCCATCGCCGCGGGTAACGCCCTGATCCGTGGCCAGAATGCTGGGCTGGGTGGGATCTGCCAGTCGGCCATGCGGGTGGGCGGGGTCTAGAAACACCAAAACAGTCATGGCATAGAGCTTATCCCCACCCGCTCCCCAACCTTCGTGCCTCGGTTGGGGCCCCTCGCGGGCGTGGCCCCATCACGCCGCTGACGACTCGCTAGCTCGCCGCGGGTCCCTCGGGCGTGTGGCCCCACCCACGCCCTCCCACGACTCGCTAGGTCACCGAGGGGAAGCTGATCCACGGCTGCGGAATTCTAGACTTCGGGCTCCGCCCAATCGAAGTGGGTCACGGTGCCGGTTTCCCAGTCTTGGCGCAGGATTGCGTAGGCGATTGAGGCAAGGTGCCCGCCGTCGTTAGTTGGCCAAGCCAAACGGTAGTGAGCCTCCTTGAGGAAACCCGCCCGGATGAACGTCTTGCGCATGGCGATGTTGTCCTCTCGGGTTTGCCCCTCAAAGCGTCGCGTGTTCGGCATCGAGCGAAAAACCATGCCACAGAGTGCCCGCAGCACCTCCACTCCCAGGCCCTTGCCCCGCTGGGCTTCGTTGAGACGCAGATCGAAAAGCGGGGCGTCGTCCTCTTGTAAATCCTCCAGCGCAGCCATGCCTATGCGGCGCTCGTCCTGCAGCACCCAATAGCCCTGAGTGTCTTCATTCCAGAAGCGGCCCCGCTCAATCCCCGCGCGTATGTCTGGTGCTTGCGGCGCTGCCTGAACATGGAAGGGGAAACGATTGCCGGAGAGAAATTCGATGAGGTCTTCAGTATCGGCAGGTGTCATGGCAACGAAGGTGATGGACATGCTCTGACACTACCGGCAGGGGCGGATGCC
This sequence comes from Arthrobacter sp. N199823, assembly GCF_002929705.1. Taxonomy (GTDB): domain Bacteria; phylum Actinomycetota; class Actinomycetes; order Actinomycetales; family Micrococcaceae; genus Specibacter. The sequence goes on along the minus strand of NZ_PJIN01000006.1, from coordinate 63,860 downwards.
GTCCTGACCGTGGACCGCTAGGGGACGGGCGTAGCGGATGCAGCGCTGAGGAGGTCCACATACGCGCCCTTGACGAGCATTGCTTCGGCTATTCCGAACGCAGCAATGAGGCGGTGCGCCTCGGAAACTGCTGCATCGGCCGGGTGCGCGTCGTGGACAGGGACTTCAAGTTCTACGAATTCGCCGAGGCCGTCAACACGGTCCAGATGCACCCTCGTTTGGCCTACGAGATACACCACGCGAGCTTTGCGTACACGGCCAACTTCACCGTAGGCAAGAGTCAGAACCGATCGGAGTCCGTCTGGATCCGAGGTTTCGCAATGAACAAAGAAGGATGGCTTCGGGCCGAGTCCGTTGTCCCTGCGGTAGAAGATCAGCACGCCATGCCCATCCGGAAAGACTCGGAGTTTAAGCCGACCATTCGGGCAGTCGAAGAACGTGTCGTCTTGCACCACATGGTCAGGTCCTTGGCCGGCCAAGGCGGCGACAACGTGCTTCAGCTTGTCGAGACTTTCCACGCGGGCTTTGATTTCGATGTTTGTCGGCATGAACTCACTCAATCATGGTGTTACAGGCGGCGGGACTTGCGAGGGAGACCGGGCTCGGGCCAAAGGACGCCACAGCGAAACGGCGGCACCCAGCGTGTGCCAAGTGCCGCCGTCGTACGTGGAAGTTAGCGTAGCTGGGCCAGCACCGACTTGCCGAAGGTGAAGGCGCGGATCAGGCCAAGGGCACCGAGCACGATCAGCGTGATGGCTGTCATGAGCAGCAGCCAGGCAGCCGTCCAGGTGGGAACGGCCAGCACCACGACGCCGCCAATGACGCTCAGTGCGCCGAAAATGATCGCCCACAGGCGGCTGGAGCTCTTGCCGGCCTCGACCATGGCGATGATGCCTTCGATGATCCAGCCGATGCCGATCATGATGACAGTGAAGATCAGCAGCGCCTCGCCCGTGGCAGCCGAATTACGCAGGGCGATGATGCCGGCAACCAGGATGAACAGGCCTAGGAGCACGTCCAGAATACGTGTTCCTGCCGAGAGGCTGTGGCTGAAAATGCCGATGGCAACCTTGACGGCGCCGGTGATCAGGAAGTTGATGCCAAGAAAAATGGCAACAACGGCGAGTGTTTTGGTGGGCCACAACAAGAGAATGACGCCCAAAACTAGGGCCGCTGCCCCGCTGACGCCGAACGCCAATCGCAGGCCCTTGATGGCCTTTTCAGTCAGTTTGTGCGGATCGATCGCGAAAGCGTCAAAAGTGACTTGCGGGCTGCTAGGAGTACTCACGGTCATAGTCCTTTATGTATAGGGTGAAATTACTGGCAAGTTTATCCGGATAGTAGCGTCCAGTACTCGATGTGTCTGGACGTTCCCAAGAGCGCTACGACAGGGCCAATTGCCTATAGGCTGTTGTCATTTGTAATTGCCGTGATGTGGCGACAATTGGGTCGGTGAAGAGGGGATGTCTGGATGATCTGGACAGCGTTTAGTTTTCCAACCGGCAGTGTCTGGCTGACGACGCTTCTGATGCTCGCCGACTTGGCCATCCGTGTTGTGATGCTGGGCATCATCCCCGGCAACCGCCGCCCCACCACGGCCATGGCTTGGCTGCTGTGTATCTTCTTCCTGCCCTACATTGGCCTGATCCTCTTCCTCATGTTTGGCAATTTCAGACTCTCACGACGGCGGCGGGAGACTCAGGACGCCGTCAACCGCCGGGTGGTTGAGGGAACCAAGGATATTGCAGACCTGGTCCCGGCGTATGAGGGCCCGGCATGGGTGAAATCCGCAATTGAGTTGAACCGCAATCTCGGTTCATTCCCGGCGCTGGGAGGCAACTCCGTCCGGCTCATTCCGGGCTATCAGGAGTCCCTGGATGCCATGGCTGATGAGGTCAGCAAGGCTGTCAACTTCGTCAACGCCGAGTTTTACATTATGAGCTCTGATCACTCCACTGACCGGTTGTTTAGCGAACTTGAAGCTGCTGCCGCGCGGGGCGTTCGCGTACGGGTCCTCTTTGACCATATTGGCTCGGCTCGGGTCCCCGGATATAGGGGGATGATTCGGCGCCTCAAGGCAAGTGAGATCGAATGGCGCCGGATGTTGCCGTTGCTACCAGTCAAGGGTCAATGGCGCAGACCGGATTTGCGTAATCACCGCAAAATCTTGGTGGTCGATGGGCGAGTGGGATACACCGGGTCACAGAACGTCATTGAACCCTCCTACCGTAATAAGAAGAACCGCAAGGTAGGGCGCGAATGGGTGGAACTCATGTCCCGTCTGGAGGGGCCCATCGTGGGAACCCTGAACGTCATGTTCACCACGGACTGGTCCTCCGAGACAGAAGAAACCTTGCTGGAACAGCTGGCCACCTACCATTGGGATTCCTACACGGGGGGTTCACTGTGCCAAGTGGTCCCCAGTGGTCCCGGGTTTGTCACTGAGAACAACCTCCGCTTGTTTAACACCCTGCTGTACTCGGCTGAAGAGTGCATCACCATCTCCAGCCCATATTTTGTGCCGGATGATTCACTGCTGTACGCCATCACCACGGCCGCTCAACGCGGCGTTGTGGTTGAACTTTTTGTGTCCGAAGCAGGGGATCAGTTCCTGGTCCACCATGCTCAGCGCTCCTACTATGAGGCGCTGTTGAAGGCCGGGGTGCGGATCTATTTGTACCCGAAGCCTTATGTGCTGCACGCCAAGCACTTCACAGTGGATTCTGATGTTGCGGTCATTGGCTCCTCCAATATGGATATGCGCAGCTTCTCGCTCAACCTGGAAGTCACTGTCATGATGATTGACCGCGACGTGGTGAAACGGATGCATGAAGTTGAGGATCGCTACCGGTCCGTCTCGCGCCAGCTGACCTTGGACGAGTGGGTCAAGCGGCCCGTGCTAGCCCGCTATGTGGACAACGTGGCACGCTTGACGGCAACGATTCAGTAGCCCGCACGCGGGATGTGCCGCTTCGTCAGCTGCACATCGAAAGAGTCAGCCGATTGCGCCGGTTCAGCCCGTTGCGCCCGCTCAGCGGTTCAGCCCGGAAAGTTGGAGCCCAACGTGGCTAAAACACCGTGCGCCTTGGCCTGAATCTCATCCCATTCCGCAGCGTCTTCGGAGTCTGCCGTGATGGCGCCGCCGATCCCCAGCGAAAGGTGCGTGCCGCCGTCGGCCGTGTCTTGGAGGACTAAGGTGCGGATCACCACCGATAGATCGGTGGCCGCATTGAGCGAGAAGTAGCCAATAGCGCCCGCATAAATTCCACGCGGGCCGGCTTCGAGATGGTCCAGGATGGCCATGGTGCTAATTTTCGGGGCACCCGTCATGGACCCAGCGGGGAAGGCGGCGGCCACGGCCTGCGCGCGCGAATTGCCCGGTGCCAGCTGCGCCTCGATGGTGCTGACCATTTGATGCACCGTAGCGTAACTTTCTATGGCGCACAGCCGCGGCACGCTCAGTGAATTCGGCAGGGCGAAGCGTGAGAGGTCATTGCGGAGCAGGTCCACGATCATCACATTTTCCGCCCGATCCTTGAGTGACGTGAGCAGATCGGTCTTGAGCGCGGTGTCAGTAGCCGGGTCGGCGTCGCGGCGGCGGGTGCCCTTGATCGGCTCGGCACGCATCAGCCCGTCCGAGTCAATGCGCAGGAAACGCTCAGGGGACGTGCTGGCAACGCTCAGTCCGCCCAGCCGCAGGAACGCCGCAAACGGAGCCGGGTTGCGCGTCCGCAGGGCCCTATACGTGATCCAGGGATCCCGCCGGTTGGGCGTCTGCGCGTCGAGGGAGGTGGTCAGGCAGACCTCGTAGGAATTCCCGTCGTGGATCTGGGCCTGCGCCGCCGCGATCATGTCCTTGTAGCGGCGCTCGCCGTCCCGTGCAGTGAAGACCGGGGCTTGAATGCGCGGAGCTTGATGACTCAGTGCTTGAGTGCTCAGGGCTTTATTGCCTGGGGTCGGAATGTTCGACGGCGTGGGGCCGGGTTCGCTGCTTGGGTTGGCGGTGGCGGTGGCGGTGGCGGTGGCTGTGGCGGTGGCTGTGGCGGTGGCTGTGCCCGCAAGCGCGGAAGCGTGTGCGGCTCGTGCCTCGGCAAGGAAATCCTGCGCTTCCCGATGCGATTCCAGGTGGTGGACGTCCGTCAACGTCAGCACGTAGAGGCAGTTGTCGCGGTGGTCCAGAACCAAGGCACGGCCAGCAAAGAGCAGAGCGGCATCCGGAACACCAGGTGTGCTGTTGCTCCTAGGGCGGGAGCGGTGTTCCGGCGTTGGTGAACCGCCCGTTTCAGCTTTGAGTTCGTACCCCAAATAACCCAGCCAGCCAAGGGTGAAATCGCCCGGGTAGTCTTCGGGAGCGCGGACTGCTTTGCGGCCCCAGACCGAATCCAACCAGTGGAAAAAGGGTCCACGGATGCGGGTGGTGACTTGGCCGCAAGACACTGTTGTTAGACCGGCCTCGTGGAGAGAAAGCTGGCCAAAGTGGCCGCGGTTATCGGCCATGATGGAGAATCGTGAGCGGTCAGCCGCGATGCTCGATGCGGCGTCAGATCCGGTTCCGATTCTAGTTCCGGATCCGGCGTCTGCTGCTGTCGCTGCCGCACCGGTTGCGGTTCGCCCTTCAGCAATGGAGCTGTCCAGCCACACTGCGTGCGTGGAGGTGCCGTAGAGGGCATGGAAGAGCTCGGCCGCAGCCGGTAATCCCTCGAGACGGGTGGCGGAAAATTCCAGTCCGCGGCGCCGGGCCAGCTCCGGGGTCAACACATTTTCCATGGCAGGAAGTTGGGTCAGGGCGTCCAGCACCAGTCTCGGAGCGTTGGCCACTCCGTGGGTCCCGTCAACAACAATGTCCGCCAGTTCTGGTACGCGGCTGCCTTCCAGTAGGCGTTCCTCCTGATCGGCCCACAGGTCCCAGAACGGCGCATACGTGTCGCCATCACGCTCAAGGGCACGTTCTTTCCTGTTTTGGCTTGGCGCATCCACCCAAATAGTGGCGTCCAAGAACGCCCCCGCGCCGCCGTGTGAGGAGCCCACACCCTCGACGATCACCACCGGGGCCAACTCAGTGGTGCGGGCGGCGCCGTCGTGCTCTGCCGCCCAATCCCACTGCGTCCATGTGGCGGGCAAACCCAAACTGAGGGGCGCCAAGACCGTTTCTATGTAGCGTGCCACGCCACCCGCCAGGCCGTCCCAGCCCGGGTAGATGTCCTCGAGGTGGAACAGTGAGACGCTGCGGTGGCGGCGCAAGAGCGCTGCCAATTCCACGGCAACAGTGGTTTTTCCGGCGCCGGAACGTCCGTCGACGGCAATGATCACGGGCCTAGCCACGGGCGTGCGCCACAATGCCAGGGAGGGCTGCCTCAATCAGATCCCAGCTCACGGCAAAGTCCTTGGCATTGCCGTACCAGGGATCGTAGATACCTTGTTGGGCGGGTTCGAGCTGGGCCACCGCCGGGTCAAAGGAACGTAACATGCGCACCTTCTGCGCGGTCGCGGTGTTTGGGGCCAGGGCGCGCAGATCCTCGTAATGATCAATGTCCAACGCCAGAATGAGATCCCGCTCGGCAAACCACTCCGGATTGAAGGTGCGTGCGGTGTGGCCGGTGGCTTCGATACCGTGGCGAGCCAGCTCGGCGAAGGCTCGGGGATCCATGGGATTCCCTATCTCCCAAGCGGAAGTTCCCGCGGAGTCCACCTCAACGTTGAGGCCCGCTTCCGCGGCGGCGTTCGCCACCATGAATTCAGCCATGGGGGAGCGGCAGATATTGCCGGTGCAAACAGTAGTGATCCGGTAGGGCGTGGTCATTCAATCAGTCTATCGGCGCCCTGATGCGGCACGCGCTTGCCGTGGAGATGCGCAGCTTGCGCGGGCCAGCACTGATCAACAAGAACTACTAAACGAGCACCAGCAAGATGCCCACAGCAATGAACAGCAGGCCGAAGATCCGGTTTAAAATCAGCTGCCCGCGCTCGCTGGCCGTCAGATGCTTGAGTTGCTTGGCGCCGGCGGCAAAGATGAACCACATGACGATGATGTCAATGACCACCACGGTGGCAGTCAGGATGACGTACTGCGGCAGGAGAGGTTCGCTGGGCCGGATGAACTGAGGCATGAACGCCAGGAAGAAAACGATCGCCTTCGGGTTCAGAAGATTGACCCACAGGCCTCGACGGAACATGGAGAAGCCGGATTCGACGGCGGCAGGTGCGGCATCGTCGTGGACCTTCTCGGCCTTGGCCAGCAGTTTTCGGACACCCAAATACACCAGATATGCCGCGCCAACATAGCGAATCAGCATGAACAAGACCGGTGAATTGGAGACGATGATCCCCACGCCCGCCGCCACGATGATCACGTGGATGATCAGCGCCAACTGCTGGCCCATGATGCCCCAAATGGAGCGGCGGAATCCTGCTGTCAGCGCATTGGACATGGTATTGATGGCGCCCGCGCCCGGGGTCAGGGAGATCATGGCGCCGGCGCCTACAAGGGCCAGCCAAAGGGAGAATTGCACCCGCTTAGCTTACGTGTCATGGACAGTGAGTCCGTCCACCTGCGGCTATCGAACTGGGTATGACAGATTCGACGGCGAGTACCCGCCGTCGAGGGTCCTCCCAGAAGCGGCAACTAGGATGAAGCAAATGAGCGCTCCAACAAAACGATTAGGTCTCAACCGCCGCCATTTTCTCCAATTGTCCACCTTGGGCCTCGGCGTGGGAACGATGGCCACGTTGGCGGGGTGCGGCGGCACGGCAGGACGGGAGCCACTGGACACCGTGGGCAAGGTTGATTTCCGCAACCCGCTGCATGTCCCGCCGCTGGCGAAGTCGAAGCTCACGGACGGGCAGCGCGTCTTTGACCTCGTGACCCAAGCCGGCCAATCGGAGATCGTCGCCGGTGGAAAAGCTGACACCTGGGGCGTCAACGGCGCTTTTCTGGGGCCCACGCTGAGAGTGCGCCGCGGCGAGCAGATCCTCCTCAATGTGAGCAACGAACTAGACGAAGCCACTAGCCTGCACTGGCACGGCGTGCGCCTGCCCGCCGCGGCCGACGGCGGTCCGCACCAAATGGTTGAACCCGGTAAGACATGGGCCCCCTCCTGGACTATTGACCAGACAGCGGCGACCCTCTGGTACCACCCGCATCCACACGGGCAGACGGAACGGCACCTGTACAAGGGGATCGGTGGGATGTTCATCATCGACGACGACGAAGAGGGCGCCCTAGATCTGCCCCGTAACTATGGCGTGGACGATATCCCCGTCATTGTTCAGGACAAGACGTTCTCCGAAAAGGGCCAGATCGTTGAAACCGGGCGGAGCGGGGTCGGCATGCTGGGCAGCACAGTGCTGGTCAACGGCACGGCAGCGCCAATGTTGGATGTGGTGGCGCAGCACACGCGGCTGCGGCTGCTGAACGCGTCGAGCGCTCGCAGTTACAACTTTGGCTTCTCCGATGACCGTAAATTCACCATGATCGCTAGCGACGGCGGCCTCCTAGGGGCACCCGTGGCGCTGAGCCGGATCATGCTCACCCCGGGTGAGCGTGCCGAAATCATCGTTGCGGTTCTCCCCGGTGAAACTGTAACGCTGCGCTCTTTTGCCCAGGACCTGGGTGTGGCCGAATCCCGCACGGCCGACGCCGGTGCGCAAGACTTGCTGGACATTCTCCAACTAAAGGCTGCCGCCACCCTGAGCCCAGCAACTCCGATCCCTGCACAGCTTGCCTCAATGGATTATCCGGATCCGGCCCTTGCCGGGGCCATGCGCATGTTCCAGCTCGGCGACAACGTCATCAATAACAAATCCATGGACATGGACAGGATTGACCTCTCGGTCAAGGCCGGGGCAACGGAAGCCTGGGCTGTGCTCAATGCCCACAATCAGCCGCACAACTTCCACATCCATGATGTCCAATTCCAGATTCTTACCCTGAATGAGCAGCCGCCTCCGCCGGAACTCGCGGGCTGGAAGGACACCGTTTATGCGCCGCCCGGTGTGACCATCCGGTTGCTCATGAAATTCGGTAAGGACGCCGACCCCATGATGCCCTACATGTACCACTGCCACCTGTTGTGGCATGAGGACATGGGCATGATGGGACAATTCCTCGTGGTGGACGCCTAGCCTGCTTGACTGTCCGGAACAGAGAAGCCTTTCACTTCACCCTCAGGGCGAAGTGCCCGTTCCATGCCGCGATCAGGTACCAGCCAAAGCGCTGCCACGATTGCGTAAGCGAGGAGACCGAACGCTGGGGCAATGAACGTCAGGGCGCAACCAGCAATGTAAATGACGGGGGAGATGCGCGCCTTGCGATTCTTCCCCAGTGCGGTTGCGAGCGGTCCGCTTGGCCCTTGCTGGCGGACAAAGCCGGCTTGGAGGATAGCGTAGGCGATCGCAGCCAGCATCAAATTGATGCCGTACATAAAGACCGGAACCATGGCGAATCCTGAATCGTCCATCCATCGGGTCATGAAAGGCACCAGAGATAGCCAGAACAGCAGGTGCAGATTGGCCCACAGAATGCCGCCGGTGACCCTATCGGCGAGCTTGATCATGTGGTGATGGTTGTTCCAGTAAATACCCACATAAATGAAGCTCAACAGATAGCTCAAAAGAGTGGGATAGATGCTTGCTAGCCCCGCCCAGTCTGCGGTTTCTGGCGTTTTGAACTCAAGCACCATGATGGTGATGATGATCGCCAGAACACCGTCGCTGAGTGCTTCGAGCCGGTTCTTTTCCACCGGGGTACCTCCAATGTGTGGTTTGGATTGCGTGGCGTGGAACGTTCCTGCAGGACCCTGTGGCTGACACATGACGCGACTATTAAGCCGCGGTTCTATTTAGGCCCGGGCGATGATTTCCCCGTTGGGCATCAGGAACCAGCCGTCTTCACTGGCACCCCACGCCCGCCAGCCTGCGGCGATTCGCTCAAGAGATTCAGTATTGGCCAGTCCATAAGCCACGGCTTGCTCTGCAAACGCTGAACCCACCGTTCTGTCCGCCCAGACCCCGGCAAGCCACGCTCGCTGTTCAACAGTTGCGTAGAGCCAATTGGCGCTGGAGGGTGCCACGTTGCTCAGACCAGCGGCCAGCGCCCAACTCAGCAGCCGCCTCCCCGCGTCTGGCTCCGCCTGATTGTGCCGCGCTACCTGCTGATACAACTCCATCCACTCATCAAGTTCGGGCAGTTCCGGATACCAGGACATGCCATGAAAATCAGCGTCCCGCACGGCCACAATGCCGCCCGGTTTCGCCACGCGCCGCATTTCCACAAGCGCCGCCACCGGATCCGTCAGGTGTTGCAGAACCTGGTGGGCGTGGACCACATCGAAGCTGTCATCTGAAAACTCGAGGGCGTAGACATCGCCGGTGTCAAAGTTCAAATTGCTCAGATGTTGCTCCCGAGCCAACGCGGTGGCGGCCGCAACTACCTCCGGAGAACGGTCAAGGCCCACTACGGCTCCGGGTGCTACGAGCCGGGCAAAATCGGCCGTGATGGTGCCGGGGCCTGAACCCACATCCAGCACGCTGCGCCCGTGGGTGAGGTGCGGGATCAAGTACGCCGCGGAGTTTCCTGCCGTTCGAGACGCGTGCGATCGCAGCACGCTTTCGTGGTGGCCGTGGGTGTAAATATCTCCAGATACTGGTAACTCGTTCATATCTGGAGCGTACGCCTAGAGGTGAAAGTGGCGCGAGAGCTTCCAGAATGTGGCCGGTTGAGCGACTGGACGATGTTTAGCCGCTAGGACGGTACTTAGCTGCCAAGACGGTAGCTACAAAGGGGCTTCCGTTGCTAACTACCGTCCAGATAGTGAGCGAGGTCCCAAAACCCGGCCATCCGGCGTCGTACTTGTTCGCCTAAAGTGAAAGTTGAGTCAAGTACGCTCAACTTCATTTGACATGGAAACGAGTCTGAGTAAAGTTGAGTGCAGAACGCTCAATACCGCTGGTTGAGCGAACCGCCACCCTGGCGGACAAGTTCACGCAGCGGCTCATGAAAGGAACCACTTATGTCACGTGCCGTAGGTATTGACCTCGGAACCACCAACTCTGTTGTATCCGTCTTGGAAGGTGGCGAGCCCACCGTTATTGCCAACGCTGAAGGCGGCCGCACCACCCCCTCAGTTGTTGCCTTCTCCAAGGCTGGCGAAGTTCTGGTTGGCGAAATCGCCAAGCGCCAGGCCGTCAACAACATCGACCGCACCATCGCTTCGGTCAAGCGCCACATGGGCACCGACTGGACCGTCGCCATTGACGACAAGAAGTACACGGCGCAGGAAATCTCCGCTCGTACCTTGATGAAGCTCAAGAACGACGCCGAAGCTTACCTGGGCGAAAAGGTCACCGACGCTGTTATCACCGTCCCGGCCTACTTCAATGACGCTGAGCGTCAGGCCACGAAGGAAGCCGGCGAAATCGCAGGCTTGAACGTGCTGCGTATTGTCAACGAGCCCACTGCTGCTGCTTTGGCTTACGGCCTGGAAAAGGGCAAGGAAGACGAGCTCATTCTGGTATTCGACCTCGGTGGCGGAACGTTCGACGTTTCCCTGCTCGAAGTTGGCAAGGATGAAGACGACTTCTCCACCATCCAGGTTCGCGCAACCTACGGTGACAACCGCCTCGGCGGCGACGACTGGGATCAGCGCATTGTTGACTTCCTGCTGAACCAGCTCAAGGTCAAGGGCATCGACCTGTCCAAGGACAAGATCGCACTGCAGCGTCTGAAGGAAGCTGCTGAGCAGGCCAAGAAGGAACTCTCCTCGGCTTCCTCCACCAGCGTTTCCCTCCAGTACCTCTCCGTTACTGCTGACGGCCCGGTTCACTTGGACGAGCAGCTGACTCGCGCCAAGTTCCAGGAACTGACCAGCGACCTGCTCGAGCGCACCAAGAAGCCGTTCAACGACGTCATCAAGGAAGCCAACATCAAGGTTTCTGACATCGATCACATCGTGCTCGTCGGTGGCTCCACCCGTATGCCTGCTGTTTCCGAGCTCGTCAAGGAACTCGCTGGCGGCAAGGAGCCCAACAAGGGTGTCAACCCGGATGAGGTTGTGGCCGTTGGCGCCGCACTGCAGGCCGGCGTTTTGAAGGGTGAGCGCAAGGACGTTCTGCTCATCGACGTCACCCCGCTGTCCTTGGGCATTGAGACCAAGGGTGGAGTGATGACCCACCTGATCGAGCGCAACACGGCTATCCCCACCAAGCGTTCCGAGACCTTCACCACCGCCGATGACAACCAGCCCTCGGTTGCCATCCAGGTCTTCCAGGGTGAGCGTCAGTTCACTCGCGACAACAAGCCGCTGGGCACGTTCGAGCTGACCGGTATTGCTCCGGCTCCGCGCGGCGTCCCGCAGGTTGAGGTCACCTTCGACATCGATGCCAACGGTATTGTGCACGTTTCCGCTAAGGACAAGGGCACCGGCGTCGAGCAGTCCATGACCATCACGGGCGGCTCCTCGCTGTCCAAGGATGACATTGAGCGCATGGTTCGCGAAGCTGAAGAGCACGCAGCCGAGGACAAGGAACGCCGCGAGGCAGCAGATCTGCGTAACTCCGCAGAGCAGCTGCACTACTCGGTGGACAAGGTTCTGGCCGACAACGATGACAAGCTCTCCGACGAGATCAAGAACCCCGTCAAGGAAGATGTCACCGCGCTGAAGACAGCCCTTGCAGGCGACGACGACGCAGCCGTCAAGACCGCGTTTGAGAAGCTGCAGGCTTCACAGTCCTCACTGGGCGAGGCAATCTACGCCGCAGCTGCTGCTGAGGGTGCCACGGCCGACGCCGGTGCTTCCGAAGGTGCCGCATCCTCCGATGGTGCTCCTGAAGAGGACATCGTTGACGCCGAGATCATCGACGAAGACGCAGACGAGAAGAAGTAAGCATGTCTGAGTCCGTAAACCCCGAAGAGATCCCGGAGAACGATCCCGCTGCGGCTGACGCAGCCGATAGCGCAGCTGCTGCTGAAGGCGACGCGCTCTCTCAGGCCGAAGAGATCCTCAACGGTGTTGAGGTTCCGGCCGAAGAAGCCGTGGCTCAAGGTTCCGCCACTGACGAGGCCGCCGAGTTGAAGAATGACCTTCTTCGCTTGCAGGCCGAGTACGTCAACTACCGTAAGCGCGTTGAACGTGACCGCGCAGTTGCTGGGCAGATGGCCGTCATTGGCGTCCTGAACGCCTTGCTTCCGGTCCTGGATGGCATCGATGCTGGGCGTGCCCACGGCGATATCGTCGACGGACCGTTCGCGGCGATTTCTACCAAGCTGGAAACGGCACTGGCCACTTATGGCTTGGAGAAGATCGACGCCGTTGACGTCGCCTTCGATCCGACCATTCACGAGGCGCTGATTCAGCAGCCTTCGGCCGACGTTGAGATTGACACTGTCAGCCAGGTGCTGCGCAATGGTTACAAGTCCGGCGAGCGTATTCTGCGCGCCGCACAGGTAATTGTGGCAGTACCGGAGTAGTCCCCAGTTCCTCCCAGAGCTCGCAAGCTCGCTCTGGGACCCTCGGAACTGTGGGCCCAAGCCGGTGGTGCTGACCCAGATCAAGTTTCTGGGTCAGCACCACCGGCCCACAGCATTAACCCACAAACTTTAGAAAGGAGACGTCTTGGCAAGTCAGGACTGGGCAGAAAAAGACTTCTACAAGATTCTTGGGGTATCCAAGGATGCTTCCGAAGCCGATATCAAAAAGGCCTACCGAAAGCTGGCCCGCAAGTACCACCCGGATACAAATTCGGGGGACCCGCAGGCGGAAAAGACCTTCAAGGACGTCTCCGAAGCGTATTCCGTGCTCTCCAGCAAGGATGATCGCGAGCAATATGACGCCATCCGCGCCATGGGCGGCGGAGCCCGCTTCAGCGCAGGCGGCGCTGGCCAGGGCGGTGGCGGCTTTGAAGACGTCTTCGGTGACCTCTTCGGCGGCGGCCGCGGCGCACCACGTGGCGGATCCCGCGGGAACCCCGGCTTTGGCAACTCTGGTCTGCCCCCGGAATTCGCTGACTTGTTCGGCGGTGGCGGCGGATTTGGCGGCTTCCAACCCACACCCACCAAGGGTGGCGACCGGACAGCCAGCACGTCCATTTCCTTTGGTGGTTCCATCAACGGAACCAAGATCGGCCTGCGCGAACCCAACGGCGAAGTCATTGATGTGCGCATCCCCGCGGGCATCAAGGACGGCCAGAAGGTCCGGGTCAAGGGCAAGGGCCAGAGCGGTGCTGCCGGCCCCGGCGACTTGATGGTCACTGTCAACGTTAAACCCCACGAATTCTTCATTCGTGACGGCAACAACATCCGCATCCACGTGCCAGTGAGCTTCCCGGAAGCTGCCCTGGGCGCCGATATTAGCGTCCCCACGTTGACCGGTGAAACGGTCCGCGTCCGCGTGCCTGCCGGCACACCTTCGGGTCGTACCCTGCGGGTCAAGGGTGCCGGCGTGAAGTCCAATAAGGGCGACGGCGATCTGCTCGTCACGATCGATGTGGCCGTTCCGCAAAAGCTCAGCAAGGAAGCCGAAGAGGCAGTGCGTGCCTTCGCGGCAGCCACTGCCGACGGTGATCCCCGCGCAGCACTAGCGGATAAAGCCAAGCTGTAGTCCCCGCACCGGGGACTCGTACCGCCCCTGACGCTCCCACTGCTCGCAAGCTCGCACCGGGCCCCTCGCGTCAGTGGGCCCACGCAGCGGGGACCGCGTCAGTGTCCCCCCGCAGCGGGGACCGCGGCGCCCAGCAAGCGCTCCGGGGACTCGTACCGGCCCTCGGGTCAGTGGCCACCGCAGCGGGGCCCTCGCGCTTGTGGCCCCAGGCCGGGGCCGGAAACGCACCAGCCACTTCCATGGAAAGGGAATTGCAATGATTATTGACCCGTACTCCCCGATCTTTGTGATTTCCGTGGCGGCAGAATTAGCCGATATGCATCCGCAGACCCTGCGCCAGTACGACCGGTTGGGGATCGTCAAGCCCAACCGGGCACCTGGCCGGGCCCGGCGCTACTCCCAACATGATGTCAGCATGCTCCGCGAGGTCCAGCGGCTTTCGCAGGAGGGCGTATCCCTTGAGGGTATTCGGCGCATCATGGAACTGCAGAACCAAGTTGATGCCCTGCGTTCAAAGGTGGTGGAACTGAGCGAAGCGCTCGAGGCCGTCACAGCTGAGATGGAATCGCGTCCGCCGCGTTCCAACAGCAGGGTGTTTGCCGCAGGGTTGCTGGGTGGGGACATCGTGGCTCTTGCCCGTGGCCAGCGTCCACGCCCGCGCAGCAACCAATCCATGGTGGTGTGGAGTCCGCGGGCGCTTACTGACAAGAAAAACGGCAACACCCCTCGCTAGCCGAGAGCTCTTGCCAGCGGCGCGTTCATCGACGGCGCACTAATGAGGCGAGGGCCCCGAAATATCGGGGCCCTCGCCTCATTAGTGCAATGTGAGCTTATCTGCTGCCCACGGCGCTGCCGCTAGTCGCGGAACAAACCGGCCAGATCCGTGGCCGAAAGCGCCCCGCCTGAGAGTGAATCCCCGCTCATCACATCCGAGAACAGCTGGGATTTCTTGGCCTTGAGTGCCATGACCTTTTCCTCGATGGTGTCCTTGGCAACCAGCCGGTACACCATGACGTTCTTCTTCTGCCCAATGCGGTGAGTACGGTCCACGGCTTGCGCCTCGGACGCCGGGTTCCACCACGGATCCAAAATGAACACGTAGTCCGCTTCGGTCAGGTTCAAACCGAAACCACCAGCCTTGAGGCTAATGAGGAACAAGGGATCGTCACCGTTCTTGAATGCATCCACCACGGCGGACCTGTTCCGGGTGCCTCCATCCAGATATTGGAATGGGATGCCCTCGGCAATCAACCGCTCACGGACCTTGCCCAGGAACCCGGTGAACTGGCTAAAGATCAGCGCTCGGTGACCTTCCTTGACCACGTCCTCCAACTGCTCAAAGAGCACATCCAGCTTCGAGGAACGCACACCCGCCTGGCCTTCATCCACCAAGGACACGTCCAGGCTGAGCTGACGCAGCAGCGTCAGTGACTGGAAAATGGTGAAACGGTTCTTATTCACATCCTCCAACAGGCCCAGAATCTTGGCCCGCTCACGCTGCAAATGCGTCTGGTAAATCTTTTGGTGCCGCGGATTCAGCTCCACCTCAAGAATTTGTTCCTGCTTGGGAGGCAGGTCGGCAATGACCTGTTCCTTGGTGCGGCGCAGCATCAGCGGCTTAACCCGTGAACGCAGCTTAGCGAGCAGCTCGGAATCGGCATTCTTTTCAATGGGGCGCTGGTAGAACTCGGCAAAACGCTTGGGGCTGGGGAACAAGCCCGGCGCCACGATGGACAGCAGAGCCCACAACTCCATGAGGTTGTTTTCCATGGGCGTACCCGTGACGGCCAGCTTGAACGGAACCTTCAGCTTGCGCACACACTGGTACGCCTTGGACTGATGGTTCTTCACAAACTGGGCCTCATCCAGGATCAGACCCGCAAACGGCTGCATGGCATACTCCGGGAAATCAATGCGGAATAAGGCATAAGAGGTGATGACAATGTCAGCCCCGGCAAAGAAGTCTGCCGATACAAACCCGCTCTTGGCGAACGTTTCTGACACCGTAACAACCTTCAGATCCGGTGCAAACTTCACACTTTCACTGGCCCAGTTACCCACCACGGAGGTAGGAGCCACCACCAGGAACGGTGATTTGAGATCCGGGTCTTCGGCCTTGACCTGGCTGACCAAGGCCAGGGTCTGCACAGTCTTACCCAAACCCATGTCATCAGCCAGCACGCCGCCCAGCCCGAAGCTGTACAAGAAGTGCAACCAGTTGAAGCCATCCAGCTGGTACGGGCGCAGGGTTGCGTGCAAACCTGCAGGGGAGGGCAGTGGCTCGGGCGGACCGCCGTCGAGCAAGCCGGTGACAGTCTTGCGCCACGCCTGAGCCTGTTCATCCACAATGCCCAGTGTGGCCAGTTCGTCCCACAATCCAGCTTGGAAACGGCTGATGCGCAGCTGCCCGTCCTTGCTGTCATTGAGGCTGCGGGCTTCATCGATCAAGGCGCGCAGTTGGTGCAATTCTGGGCGATCCAAGGAGAAGTAGGCGCCGCTGGGCAACAGCATGCGCGTGTTTCCTGCGGCCAAGGCGGAGAACACGGCTGCGAAGGAGACATACTGACCCTCCAGCGTGATCACAATGCCCAGATCAAACCAGTCACGCTCATCGGTTGCCTTGGTGGAAATGGTGACAATGGGAGCCTCGGTAACCTCGCGGTAGCTGGCAATGTCACCGCTGGTCTCCACTTTAAGGCCGGGCAGTTCCTGCAACCGGGGCAGCACAGTCTCGGTGAAGGTGAGTGTGTCCAGACCGCTCAAGGACGCCGAACCGGCCAGTGACGGCTCGCCCCACGCGTGGTTGGCCGCCACGCCCATGGCCGTGATGTCCTCCCACGGCGTACCTACGAGGTCAATGATCCGAGCCTCGGCGCCAGTGTCCCGGACGGCGGTTTCGCCCAGTTCCGGCCACAACGGCAGGGATGTCACCCGAGTTCCAACGGGGTAGTGCCATTCCCAGTGCAGACGCACGGTGTGATCGCTGCCGTACGCCGCCAACAGTGACAAGGTGGGTTCCACATAGGCCGGCAGTTCCACCGAATGATCTGCCGAGACCACCGGCGCAGCCTGCTTGAGCTGCGGGTAAAACTGAGTCAGGAACTTGTCTCTAGCCTCAGCTGGAATGTGGACAGTGTCCTTGTGAAGGGCAAATTCCAGCAGCTGCGGGGAGGTCCCGGCAGGCAGCGGCGCCAGCGTTACCCCGCCCCGGACCACGGCGTTGCGGCCTTGGGAGCTGGAGGTAGCCAACGCCCCGGGATCTATTTGATCGGAAAAGAACAGGCCATAGACAGGGGAGCCGATCTGGCCCACGATCTCGGCGGTGACGGGAGCGCCGTCGAGCTCTATCAGCGGGCCAACCGCCAACGCACCGGATTCACCCTGCGTGATATCGAGCTGAAGAGTTGCGTCCTGACTGCTGACGTGAATGGGGTCCCCGGTGCCGGACTGGATCAGCGCAATGCCGCTCTTGTGCGCTGTTGCCAGGAGCTGCCACAGGTTCCGGCCGGCATAATCGTTGAGCGACAGCCAGGCGCCCGCATTGCCGTGATTGAACTGGCGCGGGCTGTGCGAGGACAAGAACTCGGTGAGCCATTCGAGCTGGGTGCGATCGTGGGCGCCGCCGTAGGAGAGGTAGCCCAAGGTGGCCCAGCTGACGCCGGTCTTGACCCATTTGCCGCGCGTTCCCATGACCACGGGGCGTACATTCAACACCGGCTGTGAGGGGACGGTGCTGCCACGGCCCCGGTAGGAAAAGCGTGGCGGGGGCACATGAAGTTCAAATTGCAGAGCCAGTGCGGGGGTGTCCGGGCTGGGGGCGGAGGCGGCCGGCGGCAGGAGCGCCGACAGGGCTGCTTCCCACGAGTCAACAGCAGGGGCATCGGGACCCGGCTCCGGAGCGGGGGCAGACTTGCTGTCCTTGGCCTTGGCCAACAGGGTTTCCAAGAAGGTGGGTTCCCGCGGCGCTTCCTCGGGGACAAAGAAGTCGGTGAAGGAGGGGTCGTTTTCGGCCGCGGCGATCAACGCCACCACGTGCTTACAGTTTTGCCGCACCGGGCAGTTGCAGATGCCCACACGGCAGGCGATGACGCCGTCGTGCTCGCGAACTAATTTGGCCGTGGCCCGGTAAACATCGGACCCTGCCACCTTGCCGGAGAGCAGGCCGGTGGCCGGTTCCAGCATGATGTCGCTGACCCGGTCTTCATCGGCGTAGGCTCGGCCAGCGGCAATGGAATTCTCGGTGAACTCGGCGACCCGCGTCATCAAACGTGAGCCAGCGGAGGAGTGCGTCACTGAACTGTGCCACCTGTCGGTTGGGAGTGGCCCAAGGGGAGGAACCACATCTATCAATCCTACGCAGTATTGGCGGCAATTTTTACCCCTGTCGTCCCTGTGCCCAAAATGTGCTTCCCCAGAAAGCTCTTCCTTCGGGAAGCACGACGGCGGTGGGCTGGGCAATTGCCCAACCCACCGCCGTCGTGAGGTGCTTTATGCGTAGAGCTCCGTGGAGGGGATTACTCCGTGGCTGGCGTCAGCGCTTTCTTCATGGGGTCCTTGACGAAGAACAAGGCAAACAAGAGCGCCACGATGGCCGTGATCACCAGTAGCGAGAGGCCAATGGCGTATTTGTAGTTTTCGGCGTCCGGGTTATAGCTCATGCCCATGATCAGCGGTGGGAAGTAACCGCCCAGGCCGCCGGCGGCGCTGACAATGCCGCTGATGGTGCCCACCTTGCCGTCCGGGGACAGCGTCCCCACCCACGCGAAGACGCCTCCGGTGCCAAGCCCCAGAGCGGCAGCCAGGGCCAGGAATATCGGGCCAGCCTGGACATCGGCCGCTGGTTCAAGTGCCACGAGGAAACCCAGAATGGCGACGCCGGTGAAGGACGCGAGGACCACGGGTTTGGAACCAATCTTGTCTGACAGCACACCGCCGATGGGTCGGGCAATCACGGCGGCTAACGCGAATCCGGCCGTTCGTGCCCCCGCGGAGCTTGGATCGAACTCATAGACATCGCGCAGATACGTGGGCAGGTAGGTGGCGAAGGAGACAAAACCGCCAAAGGCCACGGCGTACAGGAAACACATCTTCCAGGTGACGGCCAGCTTGGACGCGTCAATCAACTTGGGCATCACCGGGGACTTGTTGGGTTCCCAGCCGGGGGCGTTCTTCATGAACACCCACACCACAACAGCCATGACGGCCAGAATGCCGGCGATCAGCAGGTGCGTGGGCACATAGCCGATCGATTTCACCAGCCGCGGGTTCAAGAAGGCGGCCAGCGCCGTGCCGCCCATGCCAGCGCCGAACACGCCCGTGGCAAAACCGCGGCGGTGCGGCGGATACCAGGCGCTGACAAACGGGATGCCGACGGCAAACACCGTTCCGGCAACACCCAAAAGGAAGCCGGCCGCAAGCACTATGACAAAGGAGTTCAGTGCCCCTCCCAACGCGACCAGCAAAACTGTGGGAATGGTTGCCACCAGGACAAAGGTGAACAAGGCCCGCCCGCCAAACCTGTCCGTCATGGTGCCCACCACAATGCGGCCCAGGGATCCCACAAAGATGGGCATGGCGACCAAGATGCCCATGGTCCCCGCGGAGAGTTCCATGGAGTTGGCGTAGTGCGTACTCAGGGTGGCGATGATGTTCCAGGCCCAGAAACCCACCACGGAGGCGGCGGTTGCCAGCGTCAGGTTCAGTGCCTGTCCCGCAAGCGGAGGCGGGTGCGGGGCTGTTGTTGAGGCCATGGTCTCTCCTGATTGTGGGTTAGATCCTGTGGGGTGGGGCGTGAGGGTCAGGGCCTGCTGGGGTTAGCGGGGCTTAGCGCTTGGTGGTGTCGCGGTCGCGGGTGCCCACTTCGGACCAACCGCTGCGGGGAGCCACGCTGGCGCCCTTGTCCCGTGAGCGGTACACAATGTAGGGCCGGAACAGGTAGTGCAGCGGCGCCGTGAAGGCGTGAACCAGCCGGGTGAACGGCCACACCATGAACAGCACCATGCCCACCAGCGTGTGGATGTGGAACGAGGTCGGTGCCGCGGCCATGGCTGCAATATCCGGCTGGAAGATGAAGAGGGAGCGGAACCACGGGGAGACGGTGTCGCGGTACGTCACGTCATGGTCGGGCCAGAACACGCTGGCCAGAGTGGTCCACAAACCAAACACAATGGCCGCCACGAGCACCACGTACATGAGTTTGTCGTTCTTGGTGGTAGCCATGAACACCGGCCCGGTTTTACGCCGTCGGTAGATCAGCAGCGAGATCCCGGCGAGCGTGCCCACCCCGGCAATGGTGCCCACAAACAGGGCGTTGAAGTGATAGATACTCTCCGTCATACCTACAGCTTCGGTCCATTCCTGTGGAATGATCAGCCCAAAGACGTGCCCGGCAATCACGGCCAGCAGGCCAAAATGGAATACCGGCGAACCAATGCGCAGCAACTTGGATTCGTAGAGCTGCGAGGAGCGGGTAGTCCAGCCGAACTGGTCAAACTTGTAGCGCCACATGGAGCCACCCACCAAGATGACCACCATGACGTAGGGCAACACGCCCCAAAGGAAGATGTCCATCACTCATGCCCCTTTCATGGGCAGCAGCCGAGGATCGTACGGGTCCAGCCCCACGGATTCGGTGGGCGGGCCATAGCCTGCCATCCGCATGACAGCTTGTTCATCGGCCGGGGATGCGCCCGGCAGGGAGTTGCAGATGGCTTGCACAATCTCAGAATGTGGCAAGGTGTCACGCAGCAGCCCAAACTTGATCAGTTCCAGGCTCGGCCGGTACTGCTGAAGCAATTCCTTGCCCGCGGACATGTCCACAGTGGCCGCATATTCCAGGACCATGGGCAGAAAATCGGGCAGCTCACCCCACGTGTCCACCAGGGTGTCAGAGCCCCGGTACACCTTCTTGAACGCGCCCAGCACTTCCCCGCGCCGCCGGGTATCGCCGTCGGTCCAGTAGGAGAGGTGCAGTGCGTGCCGCTTGCCGAGGTCAAACTCCTGAACGTATTGACCCTGAAGTGCCATCAATCCGGTGGTCTCCAGCATGTTAAGTACTGCGGCGAATGGCTGGGCTGCGCCGGCAAACTCACCCAGGGCGGCACGCATCATGGGTACCCGGTCCACGAGCTGCTCATCCGGGTACGACAAGCACCACGACGCCGCTAAAAACGTGATCTGGTCCTTCTTGCTGGTTGCCTTGCTGGTTGCTCTGGAGGCTGCTCTGCTGGTTGGAACGCTCATGAGCTGCCACCTTCCAAGGCGTCTTCCCGGGCGTCCACCGGAGGCTCGGTGGGATGCTTTTGCGGGAACATCCCGGCGGGTGCGCCATTGCCATCCCAATTCAGCAGGTTCACGCGGCCGGCCAGCGTGTCAGCGCCGGCCACGGAGTCTGAGGTTTGCCGGTCTCGCAGCGCGTTGAACGTTTCCAAGGCCACCGGGGTGGGCCGTCCGCTGGCCTCGCCGAAGGGTGAGGTGCCCATGGATGCCATGCCGGGTCCGCCGTCGAAATCCAGGGAGCAGCCCATCTCTTCCAGATCGTGCGCCTGCTCGGCGTGTGCCTTGGGGATCACATAGCGTTCGTCATACTTGGCAATGGCCATGAGCCGGTACATCTCATACATGGTGGCGCCGTCCATGCCCACGGACGCGGGGATGGACTCATCGGGATCATTGCCCAGCGAGATCCCGCGCATGTAGGCCCGCATGGCTGCCAGCTTTTGCAACACGCCGGTGACCAGATCCGCGTCACCTGCGGTGAACAGCTCGGCCAGGTACTCGACGGGGATGCGCAGGGCGTCAATGGCGCCGAACAACACGTCCTTGTCCTCGGCGTCGTGCCCCTGATCGCGCAGCAGATCAACCACGGGGGAGAGCGGCGGGATGTACCAGACCATGGGCATGGTGCGGTATTCCGGGTGCAGCGGCAGGGCCACCTTGTACACCTTGGTCAGGGCGTACACGGGTGACTTCTGCGCAGCCTCGATCCAGTCTTCCTGGATACCCTGTTCGCGGGCTGCCTTGATGACGGCCGGATCGTTGGGGTCCAGCAGCACATCCATCTGCGACTGGTACAGATCTTGGGGATCGGTGACCGAGGCAGCGGCGGTGACGGCATCGGCGTCGTACAGGAAAAGCCCCAGATACCGCAGCCGGCCCACGCAGGTTTCCGAGCAAACGGTGGGCAGGCCCACCTCGATCCGCGGGTAGCAGAACGTGCACTTCTCAGCCTTGCCGGTCTTGTGGTTGTAGTAGATCTTCTTGTACGGGCAGCCCGTCATGCACTGGCGCCAGCCGCGGCACTGGTCCTGGTCAACCAGTACGATGCCGTCCTCGACGCGCTTGTATATGGCGCCAGAGGGGCAGGAAGCCATGCAGGAGGGGTTCAGGCAGTGCTCGCAAATGCGCGGCAGGTAAAACATGAACGTCTGCTCAAACTCAAACTTGATCTTGTCCTCGGACTCGCGGCGCACCTTCTCCACGATCGGGTCCAGGTGGCCCATTTCTGAGGTGCCGCCCAGGTCGTCATCCCAGTTGGCGCTCCACGTGATCTTCGTGTCCTTGCCGGTGATCAGGGATTTGGGCCGGGCCACCGGGAAGTCATCGCCCAGCGGGGCATCAACCAGGGTCTTGTAGTCGTAGGTCCAGGGCTCGTAGTAGTCCTTGAGTTCGGGCTGGATGGGGTTGGCGAAGAGGCCGAACAGCTTCTTCACACGCCCGCCGGCCTTGAGCTTGAGGCGGCCGCGCTTGTTCAGCTCCCAGCCGCCCTTCCACTTTTCTTGGTCCTCGTAGCGGCGCGGATAGCCCTGCCCGGGGCGGGTTTCCACGTTATTGAACCAGACATATTCCACCCCGGCCCGGTTGGTCCAAGCCTGCTTGCACGTGACGGAACACGTGTGGCAACCAATGCATTTGTCCAAGTTCATAACCATGCCCATTTGAGCCATAACACGCATTAGTACTGCACCTCCTGGGAACGGCGACGGATGGTGGAAACGTTGTCCCGCTGGTTTCCGGTGGGGCCAAGATAGTTGAACGCGTACGTCAGCTGCGCGTACCCGCCAATCAGGTGGCTAGGCTTGACCAGCAGCCTCGTCACCGAGTTGTGGATGCCGCCGCGGCGGCCGGTGGCCTCCGACTTGGGTACGTCGATGGTGCGTTCCTGGGCGTGATAGATATACGCCACACCCTCGGGCATGCGGTGGCTGACCACCGCCCTGCCCACGAATACGCCGTTGGCATTGACACACTCAACCCATTCGTTGTCCAACACCCCGATGGAGCCAGCGTCCTGCGGGCTCATCCACACCGTGGGACCGCCGCGGGAGAGGGAGAGCATCAGCAGGTTGTCCTGGTATTCGGAGTGGATGGACCACTTGGAGTGCGGTGTCAGGTAGCGCACCACAATTTCCTTATCCCCGTTGGGGCCCAGCTTCGGCTCGCCAAAGAGCCTGTGCATATCCAGTGGTGGCCTGTATATGGGCAGCGCCTCACCAATATCGATCATCCAGTCATGGTCAAGGAAGAAGTGCATGCGCCCGGTCAGCGTGTGGAAGGGCTTGAGCCGCTCAATGTTTTGCGTGAATGGTGCGTAGCGCCGCCCGCCCGTCTCCGAGCCCGACCATTCCGGGGAGGTGATGACGGGCTGCGGCCCGGCCTGGGTCATGGCGAAGGAGATGTGTTTCTCCTCGCTGCCCTCGGCCAGGTCCACGAGCTTCATACCCGTTTTGCGTTCCATTTCCTTGAAGCCGGCCACGGCGAGCTGGCCGTTTGTGGTGCCGGAGAATGTCAGGATCGCCTCGGCCATTTTCGCGTCGGTATCGATGGCGGGGCGCCCGTGGGCGGCGCCGCCCATCATCACGCCGTTGGCTTTGGCCAGATGGTCCAGGGCCTTATCCAGCTTGTAGGTGATGTCCTTGACGGTGAAACCCAGCTTGTCCGCCAGAGGTCCGACGGCGGTGAGCTTGTTCGCGATGGCCGTGTAGTCCCGCTCCACCACGATGAAGTTGGGCATGTTCTGCCCGGGCACGCCGTCGATCCCGTCCTTGCGCCAGTCGCGGACCACGCCGCCGGGCTGGGCGATCTGGCCCACGGTGTCATGGATGAGCGGGACACTGACAAGGTCCTTGCGCGTGCCCAGATGCTTCACAGCTTGGCGTGAGAGTTCCTCGGCCAGTAAGTTGAACAGCTCAAAGTCCGTCTTGGTCTCCCAGGGCGGGTCGATGGCCGGGGTGAAGGCGTGCACAAAGGGGTGCATATCGGTCGAGGAGAGGTCATGCTTTTCGTACCAGGTGGCTGCCGGGAAGACCACATCGGAAAGCAGGGTGGTGCTGGTCATGCGGAAGTCCGCGGACATGAGGAAGTCCAGCTTTCCTTCCGGCCCTTCCTCATGCCATTTCACGTCCTGCGGTTTCAGTGATTCGTGGCTGTCCTGACCCATGACGTTGTTGTGGGTGCCGAGCAGGTTCCGCAGAAAGTACTCGTTGCCCTTGGCGGAGGAGCCGAAGAGGTTGGAGCGCCACAGCACCAGGGTGCGCGGCCAATTTTCCGGAGCGTCAATGTCCTCAATGGCGGGATTGATGGTGCGGTTCATGAGGGACTGGGCCACCCACGTCTTCTCATCCGGAGCCTCCCCGGCCGCCACCGCGGCGATTGCTTTGTCTGCAAGGTCCAGCGGGTTGGAATCGAACTGCGGGTAGAACGGCATCCAGCCCAGGCGCACCGACTGTGCCAAGGCGTCGGCCGTGTGCATGCCATCCAGGTTGCCTGTGGACAGCGGGGACTTGAGCGCATCCGCCGAGTACCCGTCCTGGCGCCACTGATCGGTGTGCATGTACCAGTAGCCGGTGCCAATCATGGTGCGGGGCGGGCGCGACCAGTCCAGGCCGTTGGCCAAGGACACCCAACCGGTGATGGGGCGGCACTTTTCCTGCCCCACATAGTGTGCCCAGCCGCCGCCGTTGCGGCCCATGCAGCCAGTCAGCATGACGAGGGCCAGAATGGCGCGGTAGGTAGTGTCGCCGTGGAACCACTGGCAGATGCCGGCACCCATGATGATCATGGAACGGCCCTTGGACTGCTCTGCGTTGCGGGCAAATTCGCGGGCCACTCGAATGCAGGCTTGGGCTGGGACGGAGGTGACTTCCTCTTGCCAGGCCGGGGTGTAAGGGACGGAAACGTCGTTGTAGTCCTTGGCCCACACGCCGGGAAGGCCGGGCCGGCCCACGCCGTACTGGGCCAGCATGAGGTCGTAGACGGTGGTGACCAGATGGCCGCCCACCATGGCCACGGGAACACCGCGGTGCATGATGGAGCCGGCGCCCTCGGGATCCTCAAAACAGGGGAGCAGGATCTCCACGGATTCCGTGGAGACCTCGGCCATGCTCAGGGCCGGCTCTATCCCCGTCAGGTCAAGGTTCCACTTGCCCTCACCGGTCTTGGAATACCTATGCCCCAAGGTTCCATTGGGCACCAGCCCGGAGCTGGTGACCTTGTCAAAGAGCAAGGTTTTGAACGCAGCGTCTTCCACAAACTCGCAGCCGGGGACGAACGCAGCGGTGAGGAATTTCCCGGGAATGTAAGTCCCGTCGTCGTGCTTCTCCAGACGGATGAGGAAGGGGAGGTCGGTGAATTGGCGGACGTAGCTCTGGAAGAACGGGACTTGGCGGTCAACGAAGAATTCCTTGAGCGTCACGTGGCCCATGCCCATGGCGAGGGCGGCGTCAGTGCCGGCCGCCGCGGGGAGCCATTCGTCGGCGAACTTGGTGTTATCGGCGTAGTCGGGGCTGATGGCGATGACCTTGGTGCCACGGTAACGGACCTCGGCCATCCAGTGCGCGTCCGGGGTGCGGGTGACGGGGACGTTGGAGCCCCACATCATCAGGTAGGTGGCATCCCACCAGTCGCCGGATTCCGGGACGTCGGTTTG
The DNA here is from genome assembly GCF_002929705.1 of Arthrobacter sp. N199823. Classification (GTDB taxonomy): domain Bacteria; phylum Actinomycetota; class Actinomycetes; order Actinomycetales; family Micrococcaceae; genus Specibacter. Next base: position 38,342 of record NZ_PJIN01000006.1, on the reverse strand, counting down.
ATCGCCGAACACTTGTGGGCTGGCGGCGGGAAGGTCCGCGTACCAGTCGTAAAAGGAGGTCATGACCCCGCCAATGAGCTGCACAAACCGGGTGCCGATGGCGTGGCTGACCATGGACATGGCCGGAATGGGGGAGAAACCGGAGACGCGGTCGGGGCCGTACGTCTTGATGGTGTTCACGTGTGCGGCGGCGGCAATTTCCAGCGCCTCGGCCCACGAGGTGCGGACCAAGCCGCCCTTTCCGCGGGCGTTTTGGTATCTGCGGCGCTTTTCCGGGTCACCGGCAACTTCGGCGAATGCCAGGACGGGGTCCTTCAGGCGTTGCTTCGCTTCGCGGTACATTTCCACGAGCACGCCGCGGGCGTAGGGGAAACGGACGCGGGTGGGGGAGTAGGTGTACCAGGAGAACGCCGCACCGCGGGGGCAGCCGCGGGGTTCATATTCGGGGCTGTCCGGGCCAACGCTGGGGTAGTCGGTCTGCTGGGATTCCCACGTGATGATGCCGTCCTTGACGTACACCTTCCAGGAACACGAGCCCGTGCAGTTCACGCCGTGGGTGGATCTGACAACCTTGTCGTGACTCCATCTGTCGCGGTAGAAGATGTCACCGGCACGTCCGCCTTCGCGGAAAACGGCTCGGCCATCGTCCGTTTCATCCCACTTGGTGAAGAAACGCCCCAATTTCAACATTGCGTCCGATGCCGGACCATCGACGCCGGCGACAAAAGTTTCAGCAGTCATGGGCCCACCATAGGGGGCTTTGGTAGGCATCTCTACGGCCCGTCAAATAGTCAAGCTCAGGCTGTCCTAATTAGTTGCTAAAAGTTGCATATATTGTGCGACTTTTAACATTTGGGGACTGGAAAGGCGTCAAGGGCCGGGGACATTATTAAGGTCCGGCGGGTGATTGTTACGTTCGGTGGGGCAGGCTCGCCCCTCGCCCCAGACGCTCGCTCAGGTATGGCGGCTGTTTCCGCAGCGCTCGCGCACTTGGGCCCAGGCAGATGCCCGTTGTGGCTCAGAAAACACAAAAACCCTCCCCGCCGGCAGCTGAACGGTGATGCGTCGCTCAGCTGCCGGCGGGGAGGGTCAATTGCAGTGCTGCGTGTGGGCGTTTAGTTCTTGCGGAAAGCCAGATCGAAGATGACGCGCCCAGCCTTGTGAGCCTTGTTCTCAAAACTGGTCAGGATGCGCCCGTCAAAACGGGGAGCCCAGCCGCCAAGCTCATCCTGCTCATCACTTTGTTCGCAGTCCACTCCGCTGAGGCGTGCCGCGGTGAGGGGGCTTTCGGAACCGGTGCGCTCGCCGTCGTGCAGGTTAGTGAAATCTTCAGAGGCAATGCCCACGTGGAGCATCTGCTCGGCGTAGGTGGACCAGTCGGTGGCCAGGCGCCAGATGCCTCCGGGGGAGAGCACGCGCGATACGAGCGGGGCAAAGGTGTCCTTCACCATGCGGCGCTTATTGTGCTTGGACTTGTGCCACGGGTCGGGGAAGAAGACCCAGACTTCGCTCACGGAGCCGGCTGGGAGCATGGTGCTCAGGACCTCGGGTGCGTTCGCCTGGACGACGCGGACATTCTCGAGCTCGTTGGCGACAATCTTTTGAATGGTCTGAGCGAGTCCGGGGGTGTAAACCTCGACGGCGAGGAAGTCCTTGTCCGGGTTTTCCTTGGCGGCGTGGATGACGGCATCGCCCAGGCCCGAACCGATTTCCACTACCAGCGGGGCTGTGCGGCCAAACTCTGCTGCGGCGTCGAAGACGTAATCGGGATGCACTGAGGTATCCGCAATGTGGCGCGGAACGTCAACGGCCAGGGTGTCGGAGTGGTCATCCCAGGCCTGCTGGCGGCGACCCTGCAAGCGGGTTCCGCGGCGCACAAACGAGACCGGCTGCATGCGATAGGTGCCTTCGGCGGCCTGACTGCCCGGTGTGATGGGGCGTGCGGAGCCGTCCTCGGTGCGGGGCGCGCGCTCCTGTGCGGGCTCTGCATCCTGCAATCCATCCTGCAGGGAGGCATGTGCCGGTGCGGCGGGGTCGGTGGCGGGGGCGTCGGTAGCTGGGGTTTCACTCATCACTGTTAAGGGTACCGGTGATTTCGAGGCCGGTCTGGTTGGGAAATTTTGGCTCACCCTGGCCGGGAATCTCTCTTCCAGGTTCAAGCTGAACGCCATCGACCCGGGAGAAAAGGCTGCTGTCAGCTCCCAAAGCCGCCATTTCTCACGGGTCGATGGCGTGAGGAGCCTTGGCCGGGGCGGAAAGTGGGTCGTGGTGGCGCCAATGTGCAGATCATGTCGTTTAGAGCCGCTATGGAGGGATCAAAGCGACGTTATCTGGACACTCGCCGAGGTGGTGAAGGTGAGATGGGGCACTAAGGGGGTGCCCGGCGTCGTGCCGCTGATAGACTGACACTACTTAATGTGCGTTTCGCGCATTCTGCGTCGATGAACGCATGCAACTTGTCCCGCATAGATCTTGCCCAGTGAATTTGCACTGTGCAGACCGCGGTTGACACGCTCTGGCATTGAATCGGCGAACCCGCGGTCAAAACTGCCCGTGGGACGTTGAACCGCCTTACGAAAGATTCTCTCTTTACATGACAACTTTTGCTGCCCTTGGTGCGCCCAAGGAAATCGTTGCTTCACTCGCCGCTCAGGGCATTGAGGAAGCATTCCCCATTCAGGTCAAGACTCTGCCGGACACTTTGGCAGGCCGCGACGTGTTGGGTCGCGGCCGCACCGGCTCCGGCAAGACCATTGCCTTCGCTATCCCGCTCGTTGCCCGTCTGGCCGAGCGCGAAGCCCCGTACTTCCGCAAGCCCGGCCGCCCCATGGGCCTGGTCCTTGCACCGACTCGCGAGCTGGCAACTCAGCTGAACAACACCATCGAGCCCCTCGCCAAGGCCATGGGCTTGAACACCACTGTCATCTACGGTGGCGTCTCACAGGCCCGTCAGGAAAAGGCCCTGCGCGCCGGCGTCGACATCGTCATCGCCTGCCCGGGTCGCCTCGAAGACCTCATGAAGCAGCGCATCGTTTCCCTGGAAAGCGTTGAGATCACGGTTCTCGATGAGGCCGACCACATGGCTGACCTCGGCTTCTTGCCGGTCGTCAAGCGTCTGCTGGACACGACGCCGACGCAGGGCCAGCGCATGCTGTTCTCCGCCACCTTGGACAACGGCGTGGACAAGATTGTTCAGCGCTACCTCTCCAACCAGCTCACCCACTCGGTGGATGAGCCCAAGGCTGCTGTCTCCACGATGGAGCACCACGTTCTGGTTGTGAACGATCAGACCGTCAAGAAGCAGGTCATCGTTGAGCTCGCATCGGGCGCCGGCCGCCGCATCCTGTTCATGCGCACCAAGCACCACGCCCGCAAGCTGGCCAAGACCCTGACCGACGCCGGCATCCCTGCCGTGGACCTTCATGGAAACCTGTCACAGAATGCACGTGACCGTAACCTGGCCGAGTTCTCCACCGGCGACGTTCGCGTCCTGGTTGCCACCGACGTTGCCGCCCGCGGCGTACACGTTGATGACATTGAACTGGTCATCCACGTTGACCCGCCCACAGAGCACAAGGCTTACCTGCACCGTTCCGGCCGTACGGCCCGCGCAGGATCCGACGGCGTAGTTGTCACCTTGACGCTCCCCGAGCAGCAGGGCGACGTCAAGAAGCTCATGCGCGCAGCAGGCGTTGACGTGAACTTTGAGCGCGTCACCACCAGCTCACCGCTGATCGCCACCTTGGTTGGCGACGTTGCTGACAAGATTGACCCGCGCACCCGCGCAGCCTTGCTCGCCTCCAAGCAGCCTGCACAGGGCAGCGGCACCTCTAACGGTGCAAACGCTCAGCGCAAGCGTTCGGTCCGCTCCGGCGCAGCCCCCACAGCCGGTGGCCGTGGCGGTCGCGGAGGGCGCGGCCGCGTTTCGGCTGACTCCAACGAGCGTCCCGCAGCAGCAGGTAACCGTGGCGAGCGTCGTGAAGGCGCTGCCCAGGGTGCCCGCTTCGGTGGCGGCGAAAACCGTCGTCCGGCACGTGCAGCCGGTGAAGGCCGCCCGGTACGTTCCGGTGAAGGTCGTCCGGTACGTTCCGGTGAAGGCCGCCCGGCTCGCGACGGCGATGTTGCTCGCGGAAACCGCGCAGGCCAGGGTTCGGCCCCGCGCAGTTCTTCACACACCAACGATGCCCCGCGCAGCAACTCCCGCGGTGGCAGCCAGGGCGGCGCAGTATGGTCCTCCAACACCGGTGGTAACTCCGGCGGAAGCTACAACTCCAACGGTGGTGGCGCCCGCTCCGGCGGACCCCGCCGCGCAACGGCTCCGGCCTCGAACCAGCGCCGCAGCCGCTAGGCCCCACTCGCCGGCCCGATAAATCGCTGGCGCGATTTCCCCGGGAACCTGGCAAGCGTGGGCCCACCCAACGCAAAACGTACGACGTCGGCACCCACCTCGGGTGCCGACGTCGTACGTTTTGCGTTAACCACCACCGCAGACGCCAGTCCGTCGAGTCAGACGATGCGCGGCGTCTGACTCGACGGCTCTCCGTCTGACTCGAGGGACGGGACGTGTGGTGGTGCGGGAACGTTTGGCCTCAGAGGCTTTCCCGTGGCATCAGGCGGGTGCTCGCCAGCGTGGCAGCCGCCATGGTGACCAGCGCTCCTAGAACCAGTGCCGCGGGTTCGCCCGGGGCCAGTAGATTTTGTTGGATCCCGATGGTGGCCGCAGCGATCGGCACGCCCAGTTGTGCTGCCGAAAGAACTCCCAGCGGAAGCGGAAGGCCCAGCAAGCGCGTGAGTGAATGTACGCCAATCGCGCCAATCCCCAGGGCCAAGCCCAATAGGATCATCGTCGGGTGGCTGGCGAGTTCGCGCAGGTCCAAGGACGAACCGAGCCACAAGAAAAACAGCGGCCCCAAGAACCCCTCAGTCAGGGCAAAAAGTTGTCGCGCCAGTCGCCGCGGTTCGCCAACGGCTGACACCGCCAGCCCAAAGACGAAGCCGGCGAGCATGATGGACACATGACTCCACACGGCGAGTCCGGCCAGCGCAAAGAGGACAGTCAGCTGAAACCTGAGCTCCAGAGCAAATTTCCGCTTTTCAGAAACTTTGTGCAGACGTTGCCGTAACCCCTTCCGATCAGCCGTACGAAGGATCAGAAAAAGTGCGGTGGCACTGGTCAATACAGCCAGCGAGCCCAACGCCGCCGGCCCAGCTGTGGACGGGTTGAGTACTAAAGGAAGGGCAATGATGGCGAGGGTATCGGCGATAACCACCTGTGCTGTCATGGCCAAAACCTGGGGTCCGCGGAGCTGGAATGAGCCGATGATTGGCAGCACCAGCGCGGCGGATGACGACGCCAATAGGACCACGTAGAGCGATGCATGCCCGGTGCCAAACAGTCCCGCCACGGCGATACCAACTGCTGCGGCAGCCACGGACACCACCGCCAAGCGTGCCACACCACTTCCCAACGCGGACCGGATTCTTTGGTCTCTGACGGGCACATGGGAGCCAGCCACGAACATGATCAAGGCAAAGCCCAGATCGGCCAGGAAGGTAAAGGTCGGTTCCGCGGGATCGACAAGGTTCAGACCGCTTCGGCCAATGAGCATTCCTGCCGCCAGTTCACCGATGACCACCGGAATCTGCCACCGTCGCGGGAAGGCCAAGAGGGGACCCAGCAGCGAAGCGAAGCAGATGAGGGCAAGAACGTGGAAAGTCATGGCGTGGACCGCCGGGATTGGTCCAAAAGTTGCTGTTCCATGTGCTCATTGTGCACGGTGGACGGTGTGAGTTACAGGGCGGACCGCGCCCTTAGAGCCGGACGGTGCCTTCGATGCACGCGGTGACGTGTCCGCCAACCCAAATGCTGTCGCTTTCAATGTCGATATGGACCCGGCCCTCACGGCCCAGAACGGTCCCTTGCGATGCCACATAATGAGGTGGCGCCACCCCGGTATCGCTCATCCACCGGGCCAGACCCGCGTTGAGGCTCCCCGTGACAGGGTCCTCCCAAACGGCGTCGCCGCCGAAGAATGCGCGGACCTCGAACTGAGTGTCCGAGCCAGAAGGGTGCGGACCAACAACGCCGATCTCAAGATCGTCCAACAGGCTGGGGTCGGGGCGAAGTGCCAGCACTTGCTGCGCAGAAGCTAACCGAATGCCCATCCAACGAGGTCCGTTGACAAGCCAAGAGGAAGCGAGGATGTCATCACGCGCAATCCCCAGAACGCTGGCAACCCGCTGCAGACGTGCTTCCTCGATGGGCTCGTAACGGGTTAATGGCGGGGCCTGGAACGCGAACCGATCCCCTGCAATACGGATCGGGATGAGACCCGCCACGCATTCCTGCACAATCACACCGTCGGGGCCCACTGTTCCGCCGGCTGCCAACCAGGCCTTGACGGATCCCAGTGTGGGGTGTCCGGCAAAGGGCAGTTCCTCGCTGGCCGTAAAAATCCTGACCCGGTAATCCGCCCGCGGATCAGTTGGGGCCAATAAAAATGTGGTCTCGGCGAGGTTGGTCCAGTTGGCGAATTGCTGCATGTCCGCCGTGCTCAAACCCTCGGCGTCGTGAACCACGGCCAGCGCATTGCCGCGGTAGGCCGTCGCCGAAAACACATCGACCTCGCTGTATCGGCGCGGTTTCATGGTGTCTAGAGGACCGGGTCAATGCTGAGCACGGCCAGGAAGCCGCGGCCGGAAATCTCCGGAGCGGCATCGGAGCCCACCACGGTGTCAAACTTACCCAGCGCCTCGGGTGCGGGTGCGGGGGAGGAGGGTTCGGCGTCGTCCGTTGCAGCGGCAGAAACCGTGGCCGAGCCTTGCAGCAGCACGGCAAACTGGTCCGCGAAAACGGGGTGCGGGCGCTTCTTGGAGAGCTCGATGATGGCCGCGTAACCCTTGAAGGCGCCGCGGCGGGTCATGAGGTTCAGGTCTTTGAGCGTGCCGGTGGGCAGGCTGGCGGAGGTGTCCGAGTCGCCGGAAAATCGGAACGGGCGGAACTTTTCGAGCGCCTGCTCGGCACCGTCGATCGTCAGTGCAATCAGATCGCCCTCGACGACAGTGATGATCCGGTCAATGCCCGGCAGTGGGGAGAACGGGCCGGCCTTTGTCAGCTCGGCGAGGCTCACACGCCAGTCCCAGTTCTTGCCGTCGGGGCTGGCCGCAATCTGCCGCGTGACACCGCCGCCATTGGCCCAAGGAGTGCTTTTCAGGGAGGCGTAACGGATAATTTCCACTATTTTTCGTCCACATTCTTTTCGCTGTACACGTGCAGGCGTTTGAGGTCTGATGGTCGACGGCGGAGCTTGCGTTTGTAGTACGCCCACCCGCCCGTGATGGCTAGGGAAACGGCGAAGGCCAGCACGATCTTCAACGGCAAGTTCACACGAGCGAAGGTGAGCACCAGAATCATGGCGGCGAAACTGGCGAAGTTGACAATGATGTCTAGCCAATCGGTCTTATTGCGCATGACTCAAGCTTACGCGGCTGCTAGTCCAAGGGGTCACAGAGTCCACAGTGCGGCCCGCAACCGTTACCGGTAGTTACTGGCGAAGGGGCGGTTGGTTGGAACAATTTCCTTACCCAACGGCATGAGCGATACCGGGATCATCTTCAAGTTGGCGATGGCCAAGGGAATCCCAATGATGGTCACGGCCATGGCAATGGCCGTGGTGACGTGGCCTATGACAATCCAAATACCGGCAACTACGATCCAAATGATATTTCCCACGGCGCTGGCCACGCCTGTTCCACCCGGTTTATCCACCACCATCCGGCCAAAGGGCCACAGTGCGTACCCGGCAATGCGGAACGAGGCAATGCCCCACGGGATGGTGATGACCAAGATGCAGCACAGAATGCCGGCGAGGAAGTAGCTCATGGCTAGCCAGAAACCGCCAAATATTAGCCAGATGAGATTCAAGATTGTCTTCATCACCCCATTGTGCCCGCTGGCCCCGACAATCGCATCAGGGTTGACCCTGTACTACCCCTGATTTCACACCAACCGCCCAGTGTTCACGTGGTCTGCGGTGCTACGCTGATCAGCAACAACACCTCCCTCAATGGCAACGGCAACTGCTAAGGAATATTTCAGTTCTATGGACTTAGGCACAGTTTTTTTGATCCTCATGCTGGTGATCATTGCCATCGTGCTGGGTGTGGGCATCACCTTGGCGGTCCTGATTTCCCGTGGCGTGTTGGGGCTGGTCAAGATTGGCAAGCCTAAGTATGAGTCTGCCAAGCGGAGCGCCCTGAAGGCCCGGGCCGAATCCAGTACCGGTCCCGTCGCCGAGATCCTCAAGCAACGGGTGGCACTGGGAGAGGCCTTGGAAGCAACCGGCCGATCCCTTGCCGTGGCTCAGGGCGCCGGCCAGTACACGGGCAATCTGGAGCCCATTTTCGCCTCATTGCAGCAGGCCGGAAAGGTCACCGAACACCATCTTTTGGTGGCCCAGCAGGAGCCCGATCCCGCCGTCCAAGCCCTCTACGTCAAGACGTTGGGCACGCAGGTTGAGCAGATCACCAAGACCGCCACGGGTGTGCGCCAAGCCCTCGCCGGCACCGCCGCGCCTGCCGGTGATGTGGATCTGAGCGAGCTCACCCGGACTCTGGAAATTGAGGCCACCATGCTGAAAAAGTGGGCCCAGACGTACACTGAACTCGGTAACGACTAGCTCGCGTCCATGAGCATCTTTACCAGGATCGCAGCGTTTTTCCGTCCCAGACCTCCCCGCAGGAAGCACGACGGCGGCTCCTCCTCCGGTGGGCAGCTCACCTTGATCGAAGCCCGGAGCAAGCAGCAAGCCGCTGTGCAAAAGATGCGCCGTGGCGTGGCGGATGTCTCGGTGAGCCGGCAGCGGCTGGATCTGCAGGGCGAGGACCTGCAAAAGGCCATGGACAAGCTCGCCGGACAGGCCGAAAAGTCCCGCAGCGAAGGTGATGAGACCTCCGCCCAATCTGCCATGAACCGGCACCTGATCATGGGTGGACAACTCTCCGATCTCATGTCTCAGCGGGACGCTCTCGCCGAGCAGGAGACCATGCTGATTTCCGCGCTGACCCAGTTGCAGGCGCGGGTCTCAGGCTTCAATGTGAGCGTAGAAACGCTGACGGCAACACAAAAGGCAGCCTCAGCCAACCAGGCCATCGCCCAGGCGCTGCATGATTTCGACGCGGACCCCTAAGGGCCATCATCGATCCGTGAGATATGGCTGCTCTGAGCGCTCATAACAGCCATATCTCACGGATCGATGGGCCCGCGCACTAATGTTCCGCGATGTCCCCGGAAGCCATGTCGAAAGTGAAGCCGCGCAGTGCGCCGGAGGTGGCCATGCCGGCGTCGACCCCCATAGTGAACTCCAGCGTCAGTGCCCCTGCCGCAATATCTGCCTCGGTCACAGTGCACGTGGCCGTGAAGCTGCGCACGGCTCCGGTAAGCAGCGGCTCCCAACCGAGCAGAGCAACGATCCCTGCTGTCCTGCTTTCCAGGAACACGGCCACTTTCGGCGCAGCCGCGCCGGTATTGTGCACCCTGCCGGAGAAAGCCAGGACATCTCCTACCTTATAACCCGGAATGGGGGCACCGTAGTTGAGATCCTGCGATTCCCGGTTGGAAAGCACCTGCGGAGCATCCTCGGAGTAGCCCTGCCCCACCTCCTTCCACGCGGACGGATCCCAATCGCCGGCGGTTGAAGCCAGTACAAAACTCTCACCCACGCTCTCCCACACGGCAGGGCGGCCCGGTGTGATGGAACGCAGTACCACGTCGAAGGCGACGCTGCGCGAGGAGACGGTCCCGGAATCGTGCCGCAAATCGGCGCTGGGAGAAGCCAACAACTCCGCCGGATCGATCGCCACAAACACAATTTCCTGGTAGCCCTGACGCTCATAGAGCACGCCGATCCGGCCGTCCGGCAGGCGCGCAGCCGTGGAATATTGCGAGCTTCCACCGCACAGTTCGACGCCGAATGGCCAGGTTACCCCGTTGTCGCCCGAGAGCTTCAGGACAGTATTGCGGCGCAGGGCGGGATCGTGATTGTGGGTGGCGATGAGCCAGTCCACGGTCTCTGGATTCGCCAAGGTGGTGACGTTGGGCAGGCCGTCGAACCGGGCCACGGATCCATTGTCGCTGGGGTCAGGCAGCTCCAGATGAGGCAGGGCCGGGGTGTAGCTGTGGCCACCGTCAGCGGAGATGGCGGTCAGGCGGTGCGGAGTGGCGCGCGAATGCATCAACAGTGTGCCGTCAGCTAGGCACACCACCTTGTTTTCGTTGGCGGCTGCAATGAATTCGCCAAGAGCCCACGTCTCACCATGATCGTCGCTATACGCGCTGGCGGCCTTAATCACGCCCTCGTGCAGCAGCACAAACTGCTGCACTAAACGCCCGGTAAAAGGGCCGGTATGGATTTGAATACCGGCACCTGCGGCAGCAAAAAGGCCCGTGACGCCATCGCTCTTGAGCATGGAGGTGAGGCGGCGGTGGTGCCAAGTGACGCCGTCGTCGTCGGAGAAGCTGAGGTCCGCGTGCTGGATAGCATCCTGGTCTTCCAGACCTGCGGCGGCCTCGAAGAATCCGGCATGCGTTCCAGCGGCGTGGAACAGGAAGATCCGCCCGGTTGAGGTGTCGATGAGCAGGCTCGGATCGCCATAACCATCCAAGCCGGTGCCGGTGCGCACAGTTTGCTGGGGGCCCCACGTTGCGCCGTTGTCAGTGCTGCGACGGATGAGCAGATCGATGGGGTTGGGCAGATCATCGAGGTTGGGGCGGGCGTCGTAGGCGGCAAGGACGGTGCCCCGCGGCGACACTGCCAGGGCAGGGATGCGGTACTGGCGGTGCCCCGCGACGCCGCGGCGGGCAAGAACCGTTTCCAAAGATGTAGGACGTATCATCACAGCTTGAGCTTAGCCGGTTCGCAACGAATGCGGGAGACAGCTGTGGAAAAGTTCTAAATCCAGCCCTGCTGCCACGCTTTTTCGGCCGCTTCGTGCCGAGAAACAGCATTGAGCTTCATCATGGCCGAGGAGAGATAGTTGCGCACCGTGCCCGAGGCCAGATGCAGTTGCTTGGCAATGTCAGCCACGCTGGTGGTGGAACGGCTCACGCGCAATGCATCCAGCTCGCGGTCCGTGAGTGGGCAGCGCTCAGCGGTCAGGGCCGCCGCAGCAATCTCCGGGTCAATGTAACGTTTCCCGGCCGCTACATCCCGAATCACATGGGCAAGATCCTGTGCCGGGGTGGACTTGGGCACAAAGCCGGAGACCTTGGCGGCCAAGGCCCGGCGCAGCACACCCGGACGGGCATGCCGAGTCACAATGATGACGCGCGTATTGACGGTAGCCAGAATCTTCGCTGCCGCCTCAAGCCCGTCTGCCTGCGGCATTTCCAGATCCAGCAGGCAAATGTCCGGGGTTGTGGCCAAAGCCAGCTCGACGGCGGTGACGCCATTATCAGCGCTCGCCACCACTTCAATATCGGATTCGAGCCCCAACAGGGCCTCCAGCGCGCCGCGAATCAGGTGCTCGTCGTCGGCAATCAAGAGCCGAATGGGGGAGGTGTCCAGGGTTTCGGTCATGCGGGTATTCCTCTGGGGGGGATCCGCGCCTGCAACTCAAAGTGGCCGGTTTCCAGGGTGGTTTCAAGTGTTCCGCCGCTTGTCTCGAGCCGTCTCCGCAAGCCCAATAAGCCGGTGCCGGCCGTCAATGACATGGACGACGGCGTGCCGTTGAGTCCGTTATTGCGGATAGTCAGTGTTGCCTCAGCCTCGGAGGACGTCAGGGAGATGGTGGCGTGAGTGGCCTCGCTGTGACGCAGAATGTTCGTGGTGGCCTCACGCACAGTCATGGCCAGCGCCTGTTGTGCTGCGGGATCCGCTGGCAGTGTCTCCAGCGTCAGTTCACAGTCTGCCCCGGCTGCTGTGAGGACTTCCCGTGCATTCTCCAACTCGTCCGCGAGGGACGTTTCCCGGTATCCGGCCACGAGCGAACGGGTTTCCTCGAGAGCTTGCTTGGCAATGAGCCGAGTCTCATGAATGTTTTCACGAGCCGCCTCAGGATTGCTGTCAAGAAGCCGCTCGGCCAGTTCGGATTTCAGTGCGATGACCTGCAAATGGTGGCCCTGAATATCGTGCAGGTCCGCGGCGAAGCGGAGCCTTTCCTGGGCCACAGCCAATTCCCCGGCCATGACCCGGTGCCGATCAAGCTCCACTACCACCCGCCACCACCACAGGCTGCTGATGAGCAGCAGTGGCATTCCTGCCGAATAGGCCAGCAGCATGCGGGAGGCGGAATCTTCTGGAAGTGAATCTGACTGCCCCATCCAGAAGTGACGAATAGCGGCAAATGCCAGTAGCGAGAGGACACCGGCTGCCACTGTTAGCCAGCGAGTCCTTGTGGGTAGCAGGCTGGCCACGAGGGACACGGCCAGCCACAGCGGAATCGCAGCAATCCACCCAGCGTCCGAGGTGATCAGACCCAAAACCCACACAGCACCGGAGGTAACAACCATGGCCGTGGTCCAGACGGGACGGGGCAGTCCACCGCCCAAACCAGCCCGCAGGAACCAGCAATAACGCACCTGGAGGGCCACAGCGAGAACCAGGGCCAGCAGCAACAGCCCGGAGACGGCGTCGTTCTTGGCAGTGAAAGTACTGGCCGCGAAGCTCAGCAGCATGAAGTGCAGGACCACCAAAATGAACACGATAGAGCCTAAGGTGTACGTCCACGTGCTGCGCACGCTGCGGCCCAGACTGGCGGTGGGGCGCGGAATTTCCGGGGACGAGACTGCAGGCATGGGCTTCAGTCTAGGGCAATGACATTTGTCATGGATTCCCTGTGCGAAAGTGCAGGTCAAGGCGTGACAGCAGCTCACTACTGCGGCTTGGGATGCTGCGAAAGGATTGAATTATCAACGTTTCCGCCCATGAAAGTAGACCTCATGATTGAATCTCTGCAGTCCTTCGCCGCCTCCCTCCCTGCCATGCTGCAATGGGTGGGGGTGCTGCTCATAGCGGCAATTCCTTTTGTGGAGTCCTACTTTGGCGCGGTGGTGGGGGTGGTCATTGGCCTGAACCCGGTGCTTGCCATCGGAGTTGCTGTGGTGGGCAATGTTCTCTCCATGCTGATCTTTGTGCTCAGCGCACACGGGGTGCGGAGCAAGGTTTCCGCTGGCAAGCCGGCGAAGGAGCTTTCTCCTCGGCGGGCCAAGCTGCGCAAGGCTTTCGATAAGTACGGTGTTGCTGGTGTGAGCCTGGCGGGTCAGGCGATCCTGCCGAGTCAGATCACCTCAGCCGCCATGGTGTCCTTTGGTGCACCGAAGAACGCTGTGATCCTGTGGCAGCTCATTTCCATCATCCTGTGGGGCACCGCGTTTGGTGTGGCCGCAACGTTCGGTGTCTCGCTGATGGGCTAGGTCTGATGGGCTAGGTCTGGTGGGCCAGGCGTCTGCCTCGGGAGTGTGTAGTGCAGGATGGTCAGACTCATCAGGCTACGGTGATGCCCAAGTGTGCTGCGAAGATCGGCGCCAGCAGGCCCATCTGGTAGTCGTCAATAATTGCCCCTGACATGGAACCGACGCCATTGAGCGTGCGGAAGTCACTGGTCCGCAGATCTACGTCCTTCAGTGTGGCCTGCTGGAGGTCTAGGGTTCCGATCCGGCAGTTCTTCAGTGCCAAGCGCGTGACATTGGCCCCGCCCAGATCCAGTTCATCAATGATGCAGTCACTGATTTGCAGGTCAATGATCTTTGAGGCGCGCAGGTTCAGGAAATCGATCTTGCCGCCATCGATCCGGACCGACTGCCAGCTGCTGTCATAGAGCTCGGCCGATCCCCAGCGCGGTGAGGTGACTTCGGTATCACGCCAGCTGGTCCGGGCACCCTTCATGATGGGCGCGAAGCTGTCCTTAATAAGGGAGCCGCGGAAACGCACGCCGCGGAGCTCGGCGTCATTGAGCATGGGTCCGTTGAGCTCGCATTCCAAGAAATCCGACGACGTGAGATTTGCGCCGTCAAAACTGGGTCGGTCGAAGCGTTGACCGTCATAAGTGTCACCGGGGCCGAAGAAGGCATCCTCGTTGTCCACCAGGTCATGCAGCGTTAGCGGAGTGAGTCGGGGTGCGCGGGGCGCATTCTTCGAAGCCATGCTTCTAGGTTATCCGCCTGCGGCCGGGGCAATATTCTGATAGTCATCCGCCGTCGGTTCGGCTGTGAAGCCACGGGTCGGCTCAGCTGTCGAAGTGGATTATCATGCTGGATGTGTAAGCGCTGGTTGTTTCTTCCATGGGGGCATTGGGGCCGGGCTCGGGGCTAGGAGCAGCGTCGAGCTCAACGCTGGCCGGCCACGCCTGGATTGCCCGGAAACTGTAGCCGTCCTGCTCGGCAGTCTCCCAGTCAAACGTGACGCTCTGGCCGGGCTTCAAGGTGCGATACCCTGGGCCGACAATGTGGGAAAAATGGGCCCAGCAGCCACCCGGCGTCGAATCCGAATCAAGGATTCCCCAGCCTTCTTCGTCATGCCAAATGCGGACTGCGCCTGTGGTTGCCATGATTTCAGGCTACGCAGTCTCCGGCCGGGATTCTAGAGTCGGGAGCCTAGCGCACGTGGCTAAGGCACCTGAGCTATGACTTTGAAGCGTTGCAGCACCAGCATGGTGGTGGCGTCCACGGTGAAGTGGGGATCACCCAAGGCCTCCCGCATCTCAGCAGAGTGCCAGAACTCTTCATGGCCAGCCCGCCATTGAGCCACCGATGTGAAGCCTTCGCCTTCATCAATGGCATGCTGCAGGTCCACATCGGACAGCGGCGCAGTGTGCACCTGCGTCATTTCAATGACGGCTACCCCGCGGCCAGCAGAGTCAATCACCACTTCGCGCTGGCCTGGCTGTGGCAGCTCTTCGTGGTCCACCTCAAATTCAATGAGCGTGCACGTGGTGGATGTCTTGGAACCGTCAAGAATTGCTGCCACCAACTGCTCCCGCAAGGGACCGGGAAAGGCAAACTCACCTAAGGGAAGGCCAGCGAATTCGGGTGCAGTTGTCAGATCAATGGCGGCATCATGGGTAGGCATCTAGTTATCCTACGTTGCCCGTCAAACGTTTTGGTACAGTTGCATTATTATCAGTTAGACAGGAGGGTGGCGAGTTCCTCGGTGAGATTGTGGTGCGCCTGATCCGCCCACAGTTCGCGCCCTTTTGGCGTGCGGAAGAGGGGGTCCAGCGTCAATAAGCGACGCAGAACGGCGGTCCGTCCTTTCGAAAAATCAGCCTCCGAGACGTGGCCATAGTCCCGCCGGACTCCGGCTACATACCGCGAGTATTCGCTATCTGGACCGCCTAGAATGGCGAGGTCAGCATCGCAGAGGAGGTGTCCGGCGCGGTCTTCGGGGGAGGGGGAGTGGTTGGTGGTCAGTCGAACCAGCCGGGCCACCTCGGCGACTTCCCAGGTCTCCACAAGGCCATTTAAGCACGACTGTGCCAAAATGGCCGAGTCCTCTTCGTCGGACGGTGTTCCGTTGTAAACGGCGTCGTGAAACCAGGCCGCCAGAGCCACCGGCCGGGGGACATCCCTCCCGGTGAGCGCGTCCAGCGCCTCCAAAACGGCCAGCAGATGCGTCGCGGAATGGTAGTGCCGGTGCGGCTCATTCCACCGGTTCAGCAAATCCGTGCCAAGCTCCGGGTGCCCCGGCATGAGAGCATTCCAGCGCCGTTCCAGCACCGAGGCGACGGACTTCACCCGGTATTTAGCCTTGATCCGCAGGCCTGACGCCATGAGGGTGCGGGCCAGTTCCTTGCCGGTCAGTGGCACCGCCCCGGCCATGATGAGCTCATCGTAGAGGCGCTCGGGAACGTCGTAGTGATCAAGGTCAAACGCCCTGTCGGTGACACCATTGCTTGCGGCAAATGCATGGAGTTCCGCCAGCGAGGTATCGGAGATTAAGTGCGAGAACACGGTCCCGTGGGCCGGCCAGAAGGGCGGATCGATAAAGATCATGGCCCCAGTGTAGGCCCGGGCAGCCAAGAGCCTCCAGTGCGTGTGGTGACAGGAACCTGCTCATCCCACATAGACTTTCTTCGACCACCACATCAACGGAAAGCCGGCGGTAATGCGCAACGAAGACTCCAGCGTCCAGGCCACATTCAACAGCATTGCCCGGCGCTATGACCTGATGAACCGGCTCATGACGCTGGGTTCCCACAGTCGCTGGTGCAAGGAAGTTGCTCAAACCGTCACCGCCGCACCGGGAGTCAATTACCTGGATCTGGCCACTGGAACGGGCGTCATCGCTAGGGCTGTTCGCGCGCAGAGTCCCGACAGCACCATAATCGGAGCCGATTTTTCCGAGTCCATGCTCGATGTTGCTCGCGGCGTGCAAGGCAACTCCGGCATCGTGTGGCAATTTGCCGATGCCCATGAGCTGCCCTTCGCAGACAACGCGTTCGACGGCGTGACGCACGGTTATCTGCTCCGTAACGTCAGCGATCTGGATAAGGTCTTGAATGAACAGTTCCGTGTCCTGAAGCCCGGCGGTGTGGTGTCCGCCTTGGAATCGTCCCCGCCCAGCGGAGTTCTTGCTCCGTTTATCCGTCTCGGCATGAAGGTTGTCATCCCCACGCTGGGGACCGTGATTGGGCGCGACCGCGAGGCCTATAAGTACCTGGTGAGCTCGACCCTAGGATTCCTGACCCCGGCAGCCCTGCGGCTCAGGTTTGAGCAAGCCGGTTTTGTGGACGTACAGCTCAAGCCCAAGTTCATGGGCACCAATATGATTTGGACGGCACGCAAGCCGGGCTAATTCGGGTCGGGCTAGTTCGGCACAAGGGAGCCCGCGGCGTGTTTTTTGAGCTTATGCGCAACGCTGCCGGCCGCGTCTGCGTATAAACAAAGTTCACTTACTTTATACGCAAGCCACGCCCGAGCCGGCTGCGGTGGAATCATTCCTACGCACGCTGGCTGGCCGCGCCTGCGTAGAAACAAAGTTCCATCCGGCTAAACGGTTATATCTCCCGCTCTGCATAGAACGTCAGGGCATCCCGCACGAACGCTGCCCCGTCCTGGCCGCCGTAGTTCGCGGCGAAGCGGAGATCGGCCACGTACATGTCCGCCAGTCCCAAAATGTAGCCGCGGACGTCCCCGCCTGGCGCTGCAGCCGGTGTTCCCGGAATGCTGCGAAGCCAAGAAACGTGACGCAAAGCCAGCTCCTGCGCCGCTGTCGACGAAGCCGTGGCTCTGCTTGACCAGACAGCGATCCAGTCTCGGTTCAACGAATTAACGTTTTCCTTCCAGCTGTCCCGTTCGGTGGAGTTCATACCGCGCCACCATGCATCGCTGCGGGCGTAAGCCTCCTTGCCCCACCGTTGTTCAACCTCGTCCTTGTGGTGGGTGTGGTCAAAACCGTCCAGCATGTCCTTTGCCATGATTTCCTCTCCCGCAGCCTCCGCCGCAATGGTTTTTTCTACAGATGTGATCAGCCGCGACAGGCGAAGCTGTTCGTCCCGCAGCCAAGCAACATGAGTGCGCAGGGCCGAAGTTGCTGAGTTTTCCCGCGCCAACACAGCAGCGATCGACGGCAAGCCCAGCCCCAGTTCGCGCAGCAATAGGATGCGTTGCAGCCGTATTAAAGCGGCCTGGTTGTAGTGCCTGTAGCCGTTGCTTGCAATCCGGCTCGGCGCCAGCAGCCCAAGGGAGTCGTAATGCCGCAAAGTTCGGCTGGTGGTTCCCGCCAGGACTGCAACTTCCTGAATCGACCAGTCCGCCGGAACGTCTTCGATGCTCATGAATGCAACTGTAAAGCTTGACGTCGCGTCAAGGTCAAGGATGAATCTCGGGGAGACCGGCAGAAAGGTGCGATAGCGTTCTACAAAACACACCATTTGCTGCAGGAGCGTTGGTGGGAGGGGATAAAGCGGCCTGACCTTGATTTTCGCCCACCGAAAATCCCTGGAATAAGTTCCACAAGACGTAAGTTGAGCGTAGTAGACTCAACTTTATAAACGTAAGTCAGAATCTAAAGAACCCAACGAAAGGACCTCTCTTGGACGCCAAATTCACCACAAAGAGCCAGGAGGCTCTTTCCGCCGCGGCCATGAACGCCTCCACCGCCGGCAACCCCACGGTTGAGCCCGCCCACCTGCTCAAGGCCCTCATGGACCAGCGCCAAGGTGTGGCAGTTGCGCTTCTGAAGGCCGCCGGGGTCGACCCGGATGAGGTCAGCGTCGGTGCCAGCGCAGCCATTCGCAACCTCCCGTCGTCGTCCGGCACCTCCGTTGCGCAGGCCCAACTCAGCCGCAACACGCTGATGGCGGTTCAGGCCGCCCAGCAGGCCGCCGAGCGCATGGGGGACAGCTACGTTTCCACCGAGCATTTGCTGCTGGGCCTGACGGACGACGCCGGAGCAACAGGAAGTGCCTTGCGGCAAGTGGGTGCCACTCGGGCCGCGCTCGATGCTGCGCTGCCTACCGTGCGTGGGGACGGCAAGGTCACCACTCCGGATCCCGAGAACACCTTTGAGGCCTTGGCGAAGTTCGGCGTGGACATGACGGCCATTGCCCGCACCGGCAAGCTTGACCCCGTGATTGGCCGCGACGCCGAGATTCGCCGCGTCATTCAGGTGCTGAGCCGGCGCACCAAGAACAACCCGGTACTCATTGGCGAGCCCGGCGTTGGCAAGACTGCCGTGGTGGAAGGCCTGGCCCAGCGCATGGTGGCAGGGGATGTGCCCGAGTCGCTGCGCGGCAAGACGCTCATCAGCCTGGACATGGCTTCCATGGTGGCCGGGGCCAAATACCGAGGCGAATTCGAGGAGCGACTCAAGGCCGTTCTGGAGGAAATCAAGGCATCCGACGGGCAGATTGTCACGTTCATTGATGAGATCCACACCGTTGTCGGGGCAGGCGCTTCCGAGGGCGCCATGGACGCTGCCAACATGCTCAAGCCCATGCTGGCTCGTGGCGAGTTGCGCCTGATCGGCGCCACCACGCTGGATGAGTACCGCGAAAACATTGAAAAGGATCCCGCCCTGGAACGCCGTTTCCAGCAAGTATTTGTGGGGGAGCCCAGCGTGGACGACACCATTGGTATTCTGCGCGGGCTCAAGGAACGCTATGAGGCGCACCACAAGGTGGCCATCGCGGACTCGGCTCTGGTCGCTGCCGCCACACTGTCCAGCCGCTACATCAGCGGCCGCCAGTTGCCGGACAAGGCGATTGACCTGATGGATGAGGCCGCATCCCGCCTGCGCATGGAGATTGACTCGGCACCGGAAGAGATTGACCAGCTGCGCCGTGCCGTGGACCGTTTGACCATGGAAGAACTGGCCCTGGCAGGTGAAACCGACCCTGCTTCGATTGAGCGGTTGGAGGCCCTGCGCGCCGACATGGCCGACAAAAAGGAGGAGCTCTCCGGGCTAAACGCACGCTGGGAGGCTGAAAAGGCTGGGCTGAACCGGGTGGGTGATTTGAAGGCCAAGCTCGACGAGCTGCGATCGGTGGCCGACAAGGCTCAGCGCGACGGCGACCTTGAGCAGGCTTCTCGCGTACTGTACGGCGAAATCCCGGCCCTGCAGCGTGAGCTGGAGGCGGCCGCTGCCGAGGAGCAGTCCACGGACAAGCCTGAGCTGATGGTGGCCGAAGAAGTCACCGCCGATGACATTGCCGAGGTCATTTCCGCGTGGACCGGCATCCCCGCCGGGCGCATGTTGCAGGGCGAGAGCCAGAAGCTGCTGCAGATGGAGCAGGTCTTGGGCTCTCGGCTGATTGGCCAGTCTGCGGCCGTCACCGCGGTTTCCGATGCCGTCCGCCGCGCCCGGGCTGGCATCAGCGACCCCGACCGACCCACGGGATCCTTCCTGTTCTTGGGACCCACCGGTGTGGGTAAGACCGAGCTGGCCAAGGCCCTGGCCGACTTCCTCTTCGATGACGAGCGCGCCATGATCCGCATCGACATGAGCGAGTACTCCGAGAAGCACTCGGTCTCGCGGCTGGTCGGTGCCCCTCCGGGCTATGTGGGCTACGACGAGGGTGGGCAGCTGACTGAGGCCGTGCGCCGTCGTCCGTATTCCGTGGTGCTGCTGGATGAGGTAGAGAAGGCACACCCGGAGGTCTTTGACATCCTGCTTCAGGTGTTCGACGACGGCCGGCTCACCGATGGGCAGGGCCGCACGGTTGATTTCCGCAACGTCATCATTGTGCTGACCTCCAACTTGGGCTCGCAGTTCCTGGTTGATCAGTCACTGTCAGAGAAGGAGAAGCACGCGGCCGTCATGAACATTGTGGAGGCCTCCTTCAAGCCGGAGTTCCTGAACCGGCTGGATGAGATTGTCATGTTTGATGCGCTCAATATCGAAGAGTTGTCGAGGATTGTGGATCTGCAGGTGCAGTCGCTGGCTGCTCGGCTGTATGAGCGGCGCCTGACGCTCGAGGTCAGTGATGCTGCCAAGGCGTGGCTGGCGATGACAGGCTACGATCCGGCATACGGCGCCCGGCCGCTGCGACGGCTGGTGCAACGTCAGATTGGTGACCGGCTGGCCAAGGAGATTTTGGCCGGAACCATTGTGGACGGGGACACTGTTCTGGTGGACACGGCCGCCGATTTCGATGAGCTGGACATGGATTCTGCCGCAGGGCTGACGGTAAGCCGCAAGTAGATCCATGAGTTAACCAGCAGGGGCTGTGATGGTTGGTTGATTCCAATCATCACAGCCCCTGCTGGTTTAAGGCCGGTCCAACTGCCCTTGGCTAATTGGTCAGTGAGACTTCCAGCGGGTTTCCGCTTCGCGTGTCATGGACTAGGCAGTCCACTCGGCGGTCAGCCGACTCATTCCAGGTGTTCTCAGAAGGGTAGGCTGTGGACTTTTTCAGCGTCGACATCTCAGCAGCATCCGTGGTGAGATCAACGGCATCACAGACCTCGCCAGCCTTGGCCTTGAGTACCTCGGCGCCGGGGTACTCATCGGAATCGCTGTAATAGAAGGTGCCCACAAGCTGCGCGTTGTGGGGTGCGCTGCAGACCACGACATCTGCCTCTGTTGAAGCGTTGTTGAAGCCACGGAGGCAGTCGCCTTCGAGCCATTTCAGGGGTGAGACGCTGGGTAAGATCAAACCTTCATCGAAGGATTCATCTGTTGCCGATTCGGTGTCTGGATCAAGTGATTCTTCCGCCACGGCACTTTGCGACTGCGACTGAACAGTGGGTTCTACGGGGTTTGGGTCCTGAGCGATGCTGTTAGACAGAAGGCTGACTACCAGCCAGATCAGCAGGCCCAGCAGGATTGCTCCCACGAGCGCAACACCCAAGATGATGAACAGTTTCTTGTTCCCGCCGCCCTGAGGGGAACCGGGGCCACCTGGGCCGCCGCCGTAGCCACCCGGCCCCTGAGGCCCACCGGGGCCGCCGGGGCCGCCGGGAGCGCCACCGAACTGACCGGGGCCCTGAGGTCCACCATAGTTTCCGGGACCACCGGGACCACCGGGACCCTGAGGTCCACTACCAAACTGACCCGGGCCCTGAGGCCCGCCGAACTGGCCCGGCACAGGGGGAATGCCCGGTGTGGACGAGGCGCCGGACTGGGGTCCGCCTGACTGGGGAGGTCCGCCAAACTCTGGGGCGCCGTGCTGGGTGGGTGCGCCGTAGGGAGCTTGTGCTGCTGCAGCTTGGCCGTACGGCGCCGGGGAACCGTAGGCGGGCTGAGCGGGAGAGTGAGCGGAGGCGGATGCCTGATCGCCTGCCGGGCCAGCCTGCTGGTCGTACGGGTACTGCTGGCTAGCGGCAGGCGTCTGGCCGTAAGAGACCGTTTGTTCCGGTGCTACAGGAGTCTGGCCGAAGGGGTTTTGCTGACCTACGGCCGGGGGCACCTCAGGGGCAGACGGCGCTGCGGCTGCTGCAGCTTCTGCGGCCAGGGCTGCATCGGCTTCGCCGCGGGCCATCTGGGCAGGTGACTGCCAGGCGTTGGCCTTGGGCTGCCACGGTGTTGCCGATTGCTGCCACTGGGCGTCCGGGCGATGCCAGCCGTGGCTGTCAGAAGTGCCGGAGCCTACGCGGGGAGCCGCATCCGGAGCGGGAGTTGCTGAGGAGCTGGCATCCGTGGCGGCGGTGTATGAGGCACTGCTGTCCGCGCTGGTCTGCGCTGCTTCTGATTCCGGAGCTGCCAGTGATTCCGAGGCTTCCGGTGCCTGCCCATCATAAGGGGGCTGGAACGGCGCCTGCTCCGGCGCGGGTGGCGCTGAAGGGGCCTGAGAGGGAGCTGGGGGTTCGAAGCCGAAAGGGGCGGCCCGCGGAGTCTCAGTCCGATTCAGGGAAGCAGCTGGCTCGGCTGCAGTCTCCGACGGCTGTGACCACGGCTCTGCGGCTGGTTCAGAATCTTGCTCGGCCGCAGGCTGCGACTCCAGCTGGGCATCGCGCTGGGGCTCCGTTGGCGACTCCTGCTGGGACTGCTGCTGTGGCTGGGACCAGGGGTTGCTGGAGACGGGAGGTTGGCTAAAGTCTGTGCGCAATACGGTAGTCGCGCTGTCCCAATCGATGGGCTCGGGCGCAGCAGACGGGTTTTGGAAGTCTGGGGCGGGCGGTGCATCCTCACCCAAACCCGAGGAAACGGTACGGGCTGCCAACTCGGCTTCATGTTCTACTCGGGCTGCTTCGGCCGCGGCGGCTTTGAGATCGACGCTCTCTGCCACGTCGTCGCTGATTTCCGCAGCACCTAGCTGCGGCTCCGCAAACTCGTAGTCAGAGCCGGAGAAACTCTCTGAGGCGTCCTGGGCTTGGGGCACGTCGGGCCCAGTGGGAGGACCTTGTTGAGCGCCTTTTTCGTTGGAGTTGCTGCTCTCGTTCATGGGGACAAACCTTCCGCGCTGCGTCCTGAAATGGCACAAAGTCTCTGGTGAGAGGTGGAAATGCGCGTTCCCAATAGTCGCCTATACGAGCATTCAGGCACCCCAGCCCCGCGGACATGTGCTCCGTCTACAGGTGACTCTACCGAACATTGATCCTGCGTCGAGGCTAATTTGTGGTTTGGCTATGGGCAGAACAACCCATAGTGGGACGCAAGAGGTCCAGAACTAATGTAATCTAGGACTACGACAAACTGACCGAATATTCCGGAGCCTCGCTCTTAGCCCGAGCGACCACCTCCGGTCCAAGTGTAAAAGGGGGTCACGCCATGGGGCGCGGCCGTCAAAAGGCGAAGGCAACCAAGCAGGCTCGGGACATTAAGTACTACTCCCCGAGCACTGACTATTCAGCTCTGCAGAAAGAGCTCGGTGGAACCACTCGGCGAGCCCCGAGCCATCACACCGAAATTCCGGCAGAGCCGGACTATTCGGCGTACGAAGATAAGTATGCGGATCAGTTTGGGGACGACGACGTGGACTCCCGCCGAATTGGCTAGGACCGTCTGACAGATCTAAACTCGACAAACCCTGCACGACGCGAAAGCGACGTGTGGGGATTTTGTTGTTCCCCAATCGCTCCCTAGCCTCGTCCCTCGGCCAGGGTCCCTCGCGATCGTGGCCCCACCCAATCGCTCCCCAACCTACTCGGCCTGGGGGATGCAAAAAGGACGGCGTTTACGTAAAAAGACGGTCGTCTAGCACCCTCTTTTTACGCAAACGCCGTCCCTTTTCGAAACGTCGTGTGAAGCTAGGACGCGTAGTTGCCCACCAGGCGAACAGCGCCGCCGTTGACGCCCTTGGCGCCCTGGGTGTAGTCAGAACCGGTCTTATCGGAGTCCGATGCTTCGGCCGTGACCGTACCCATGACCCAGGACGGCAAGCCGCGTGAGTTCAGGCGGGCAATAGCGTCATCGGCAGCATCGGCGGAAACTACAGCGACCATGCCCACACCGAGGTTCAGGGTGCGCTCCAGATCGGCCAACGGCACATTGCCCAGCTGCGAGACAACGTTGAAGATGGACGGCAGGCTCCAGGTGGAGCGGTCCACAGTGCCGATGAGGCCCTGCGGCAGAACGCGTGCCAAGTTGGCGGCGAGGCCACCACCGGTGACGTGGCTGAAGCCGTGAACGGCCTTTTCCTGCGTGACAGGGAGGTAGCGGGTCAGGTCCAGGCAGTTTGCGGCGTATACGCGGGTGGGTTCCAGGAGTTCCTCGCCCAAGGTACGGCCGAAGTCGGCAACCTCACGGTCCAGGGACCAACCAGCGTGGTTGATGACGCGGCGAACCAAGGAGTAACCGTTGGAGTGCAGGCCCGAGGAGGCCATGCCGATGATGACAT
Source organism: Arthrobacter sp. N199823 (assembly GCF_002929705.1). Lineage (GTDB taxonomy): Bacteria > Actinomycetota > Actinomycetes > Actinomycetales > Micrococcaceae > Specibacter. The sequence continues at coordinate 14,126 of NZ_PJIN01000006.1, read as the reverse complement.
CGCCAGCGCGTACCCGTTCCGGACCCAGCAGCAAATCAGCCTCGACGACACCCGTGCAAGCACCTGCGACGTCGTACTCGTCAGGAGCCAGCAGGCCGGGATGCTCAGCAGTCTCGCCACCCACCAGCGCGGTTCCGGCAACCTTGCAGGCCCCGGCGATGCCGCGGACAATATCGGCCACGCGCTGCGGGACAACCTTGCCGGTGGCGATGTAGTCGGTCATGAAGAGCGGCTCGGCGCCAACTACGACGATGTCATCGACAACCATGCCGACGAGGTCGTAACCAATGGTGTCGTGGATGTCCATGGCCTGCGCGATGGCGACCTTGGTACCCACTCCATCGGTCGAGGTGGCCAGCAGCGGCTTCTTGAAGGTCAGCAGCTTGGACACGTCATACAGGCCGGCGAATCCGCCGAAACCACCAACCACGGACGGGCCGTGGGTGGCCTTGACGGCTTCCTTCATCAGCTCAACGGCGAGGTCGCCCGCTTCGGTGTCGACACCTGCGCTGGCGTAAGTAATTCCCTGGGTAGCTGACTCATGGGAGGCGTTGGTCATGGCGTCTCTTTCTTACGAGTTCTTAAGAACCGGTGGCGGCGGTGCGGTCTTGATCGGTCAGGACAGTTTCCAGCTCCGAATCAGGACCCGGATCGCAGCCGGTGGAAGGGGTGGCATTGCCCGGCTTGGTGCGCTCGAGCAAGTTTTTGCCCAAACGGTCGCTGCTGGGAAGTTCAATCGGGTAGGTACCCGTGAAACATGCTGTGCAGAGGCGTTCGCGCGGCTGCATCGTGGCGTCAATCATGCCGTCTTCGGAGATGTACTCCAGCGAATCGGCGCCAATGGATTTGGCGATCTCGTCAATGGCAGCACCGTTGGCGATCAGTTCCGCACGGGAGGCAAAATCGATGCCGTAGAAGCACGGCCAGCGAACGGGCGGAGAAGAAATCTTGACGTGAACTTCCTTGGCGCCGGCTTCCTTGAGCATGCGCACCACGGCGCGCTGCGTGTTGCCGCGGACGATTGAATCATCCACCACCACAATGCGCTTGCCGCGAATGACGGATTCAAGGGCGCTGAGCTTGAGCTTGATGCCCAGCTTGCGCAAGGTATCGCTGGGTTGAATGAAGGTACGGCCAACATAGGCGTTCTTCACGAAGCCGTGAGCAAAGGGGATACCGGACTGCTCGGCATAGCCAATGGCTGCCGGGGTGCCGGATTCCGGAACCGGGATGACCAGGTCAGCGTCGTAGTGGCTTTCGCGGGCCAACTGGCGGCCCATTTCCACGCGGGACTCGTACACTGAACGGCCAGCAATGGTGGCGTCGGGGCGGGCCAAGTAAACGTACTCGAAAACGCAACCGGCTGGCGTTGCCGGGGCGAATTTCTGGGTGCGCACGCCGTCTTCATCGATGGCGATGAATTCGCCGGGTTCGATTTCACGGATCAACGTGGCGCCGATGGTGTTCAGGGCGGCGTCCTCGGAAGCCACTACCCAGCCACTTTCCAGACGACCCAGAACCAGTGGGCGGACGCCGTGCGGGTCACGTGCGGCGTACAGGGTGTGTTCGTCCATGAAGACAAAGCTGAACGCGCCGTGGATCTTGGGCAGCAATTCCATGGCGGTCTCTTCAAGAGAACTGCCTTCTTTGCCACGCAGCAAGGTGGTGACCAGCGCAGTATCGGTGGTGTTTCCCTGGGCCATTTCGCCATCAGTGGGAACGCCATACTGGGCAATGACCATCTCATGCAGTTCAGCAGAGTTGGTCAGGTTGCCGTTGTGGGCCAGAGCGACGGTGCCGCTGCCAGTTGCACCCAGGGTCGGCTGAGCGTTAGCCCAATTGGCCGCACCTGTGGTGGAGTAGCGACAATGGCCCACAGCCATGTGTCCGGTCAGGGTGTTCAGTGTGGGTTCGTCAAAGACCTGGGATACGAGTCCCATGTCCTTATACACACTGATCCGCTTGCCATCGCTCGTTGCGATGCCAGCAGACTCCTGACCACGGTGCTGTAGTGAATACAGTCCGTAATAGGTTAGTTTTGCAACCTCTTCACCGGGTGCCCAGATGCCCAGAACGCCACAAGCGTCCTGAGGTCCCTTTTCGCCGGGTAAAAGATCATGGGATAGTTTTCCGTCTCCGCGTGCCACGAGAAAATTATCTCATGTAATGGCGCACACCACGACCTGCTGTGATGTGGGTTATATCCATACGATCTCGGTGGTGAAGCAGCTGGACCGCAGGCGGTGCGTTTAGGCGATCTCTGCTTCAGGGTTGGTGCCCTCATCAGGGAGAGGCTGCGCAACGATGGTCTTGCTCCGGCGTATACTCCGCTTGTCCAAAATCAGGGCGAGCGCTGCGCCGAGGATCACGCCCGGGACCAGTAGCAAAACAGTGAAAAATCCGAAGATGGATGAGGTTGTAAATTGTTCGCTGGGCGGGGCCATAGAGGTGAAAATGGCTGCTGCCACAACGCCGACCAAGGCGCCGGCGATCAAGAACGGGACGTACTTCGGGGCGCGGCGCACATTGAGTTTGCGCGGCTCTCCGGCAGTGGGTTCAGGCTGGGAAGTCATCCTTCAAGGGTACCCGGCCCAGCTTGGAGTCCCCTGCGAAGGTAAGAAAAGTTCGCTACAGGGGCAGTTCGGCGGAGAGGTCCGCACGCAACCCAGAGGCCGCCACCAGACCGCGTTCCACGGCGTCGCCCCAGTCCAAGGTGCCGGTCACCAGCTCCAGCCAAGTCCCGGCGTCGCACTCCACCACATTGGGAGGGGTGCCGCGGGTGTGCCTGGGTCCGGGGATGCATTGGGTGACGCCGAAGGGTGGCACGCGCACTTCCACGGAGTTTCCCGGGGCACGCGCGGCCACTTCTTCCAAGGCGTAGCGCACGGCCATGGCTGTCACGGCCCTGCCACGTTCTCCGCCGCGCCAGGCGGCCAGGGCGGCGCTTCCCTCGGCAATGTCGATGCGGCGCCGGGCGACCATGTGCACTCCTACAGTTGTTGATGGGGATGTTCGACGCCGGATGGCTGGCTTGGATGGGCTGGGCAGGCTGGGTGGGCCCACGCTTGCCAGGTTCCCGGGAAATCGCTTCAGCGATTGTTTGGTCGAGTAAGTTTGGGCCCACGCTTGCCAGGTTCCCGGGAAATCGCTTCAGCGATTTATCGGGCCGGCAAGTGGGGACTAGTTCAGGAGTGCGCTGACCGCCTGGCCTAGCCGTAGGCTGCCGGCGCGGTGGCTGCCTCCGAGAACGGGAGGAACCACCTTGCTGAGTACCTCGGCCACGGCGGGAATGTCGAGGGCGCCACTTGCCGCCAACAGCGTTAGGCCCACGAGAGTTGCGGCGCGGCCATTGCCGTCAAGGATTTTCACGGCGACACTGGCCCCCGTCGGGGCAGCCATGGCAAGAACACCTTCAGCGCCCAGTTTTGCCAGGACGCCGAGTTCATCCATGACCACTGTGTTGGGGCGGCCGTGACCTTCTACTGCCCACGGGTAGTCCAGCATGGAGGTGGCGATGGTGGCGGCCCGGGCGTTGGCGTTTTTATCGGAGGGAGCCTTGGCCAATGCGGTGAAGGCCCTGGCGAGTCCAGTGAGAGTCACGGCCATGACGGGGGCGCCACAGCCATCGGTGCCTGTGTGGTGCACCGATTCTTCGGTGAACTCCTCCAGAGTTGTTCGTACGGCTCGCTGCATGGGGTGGTTGAGTTCCAAATAGCCGTCCAGATCCCAGCCGTTTTCCGTGCAAGCCCACAGAAAAGCCGCATGCTTGCCGGAGCAGGCCATGGCCAGCTTGGACTTGCCGCGGCCAGATCGGACCAGCCAAGCACGGGCTTCCGGGTCGCTGGGCCAATCCGCCGGGCAGCCGAGGTTGGCTTCCTTGAGGCCTGCCGCCTTCAGCATCCCTTCGACAACATCCATGTGCTCCAAGGAACCTGTGTGGCTTCCAGCTGCCAAGGCAACCTGCGCCCCGCGAAGGGGGACGCCTGACTGCATGGAGGCGAGAGCCTGGAAAGGTTTGGTAGCAGAGCGCGGGTAGATGGGGGAGCTGATGTCTCCCAGAGCTGTCACGACAGAGCCATCGCCGGCCAGGACAACGGCCGAACCTATGTGCCGGGATTCTATGAAGCCGCTGCGTTCAAGGACGGCAAGTTCGACGGCGTCGTCCGCCCGGAATGTATGGATCATGGTGTCATCTTATCGAGCTGAACGGTGGCGAGTGCTACAGAGCGGTGGCAAGTCCGGTGGATTCTTTGAAGAGCAGTGGTACGTCTCCGGCAGGCTTGTCCGTGGCTGCGGATTTGGCGACGGCGTCTAGTTGCTCGGGGGCAACAAAGACTGTGACGGTTCCCGTGCGTCCGTCGGGGATGACTTTGTGGATGGCTGCGCCTTGTTCTGTGGGCAGTGAGCTGCGCCAGGCCATGACAGCTTGCAGTGCTGTTTCAAGTTGGGCCGCGTCCAAGGTGACGAGGTGTGAAATCGCCCCGGCAGCCTTCACGATCGCGGCGGCGGGTTCCGTGGTCACGGCAACGTGCAGCTGGTTCCCCTCGATCCAGGAGTCGGCGTAGGCGTCTCCGAGTTCACTCCGTAGTGAATCATTGAGCGCCAACATGGTGTTGGTCTGCTCGTTACTAGCTGACGGGCTGGCGCTCTGACTGGCTGCAGGTGTTTCGGGGTCTTGGGTGGGTTTGCATGCGCTCATGCCGAGGGCTCCTGTCAGGGTGGCGGTGAGGACGATTGCCGAAATCTTCTTGCTGTTCATTGTGCCTTCCGTTTACCTTCCATTTAACGGCAGTGGGTCCCGTCCAAAGTGAACGGGACCCACGCCTTACATTCGCACCCGCGGGGGTCCGTCAGTATTTGTACTTCATTGACAATCTAGTATCCGGGTGGATCCTAGACAGTGGTGTTGCGGCGGCGGATTAGCAAAAATACCGCTCCAGCCAGGAGCAGCAATCCACCGGCTCCACCGAGCACCAGCAGCGAGCTGGATGCGCCGGTGTTGGCCAGGTTGTTATCGGTCGGCGCTTTGGTGGGAGCTACCGTCGGAGCCGTGGTGGGCTCGGTGGTGGGTGCAACCGTGGGAGCTGTGGTGGGCTCCTGCGTTACCGGGGGAGTGGTCGGTTCCGGCTTGGGTTCAGCCAGAACGGTGAACGCTGAGGTGGTGGTCAGTGAATCTACGCCGTCAACAGTCTGTACCGCTGTGACGGTGTACTTACCGCTAGCCAGCTTGGCATCCAGAGCCACGCTCCAAGTACCGTCAACAACAGTGACTGTCTGGGCCTTGCCGTTCAGGGTGACCGAGAGTGTTGCGCCTTCAATGTTGGTACCTGAGATTGCAGCAGGGCCCTGATCGAAGGCGAATTCCTGGCCGTTGCTCGGCGTTTTGATGGCCGGGGCAGCTGGAACAACTGTGAACTTGCTGGTGGTGTTGGTGGAAGCGTTCCAGTCGATCAACGTCTGCTTGGCAGTGACCGTGTACGGGCCAACTTCCAAGCCCGGTTCGATAGCGAAGGACCACTTGCCGTCGGCGCCAACAACTGCGGTGCCGGTGACGCCGCCGGTCAATTCAACGGTGGCACCGGCCTTGCCGGTACCGGAGATGGTGGTGACGGGGGCGCCAACGGTGGAGTTGTTGGCAGGGGTGGTGATGGCCGGGGCGGCCAGCGTCTCCTTGATGACCTCAATGGAGGCTTTTGTGGTTTCCGAGGTGCTAAAGCCGTTCTTGGTCGTCGCGGTGACGGAGAAGGTGCCGAACTCATTCGGGGCCTTGGTACTCCACTTGCCGTCGGCGCCAACGGGGGCTTCGGTGGTCACGGCTTCGGTGGTCACGCCGTCAATGACGACGGTGACCGTGGTGCCAGCAGGTGCACCGGCAACGGTGCCGGTGACGGCGCCTTCACGGTAGAGCGGTGCAGTGGTGGTGACCTTGGGGGCTTCCAGGAAGATCTTCACGGTGTACCCGTCGGTGTGCTTCAAAGCGTCTGTGAGGCTGACACCGAATGAAACGACGCCCGGAGTACCAGCGCTGATCATGCCCACTGCCCGCTCGCCTGCAATGATCGATCCTCCGGAGTCGCCGCGGTCGGCTACTAGGTCTGGCGAAGAAAAGCCTTGCACAGCACGGAGGTCAGTGGGGTCCGTGGCGAAATTAGTTCCCTCGACCATGAAGTAGCCGATTGCGTCGACGGTGCCGCAGGACCAGCCGGTTGTGCGGCCAGATTTGCAGATGGGGGTGCCCACGATGGCATCGGCAACTCCGGTGACCGTGGGGCCCGAGGCCTTGGGGTTCTCCGGGGTGGACCAGTCAGTGACTTTGGCCAGCTGGTTCAGACCCGGGGTGAGATTGTCAATGACGGCTACATCTGTGCCGACAACATTGGCAGCGTTTCCGGGCCCCCCGAACTGTGAGTCTCCGAAGTCGCCCAGAAGTTCACCATTGAGCGGTATGAAACCGGGGCCGCCCACTGCGGGGTCCTTGGTGGGGTCGGTAAGCTTGGTGAGGGTTGCCTTGCCGTCGTCAGCGCAGTGGCCGGCGGTGACGATGGCCGGATCGCCGGTGGCGTTGAAGCCGTTCCAGCCGATGGAGCAGGCGGAAGTAGCCTCGCCTGAGAGCAGAGCGTAGCCCTGACCGTTTGTCACGTCGGTAGCGTACGCGGCGGCGGGGCCTGATGCGGCCTCGATCTTCACATTGTTGTACTTGGCAGTGAAATCGCTGATCGAAGGGGCTGCAGCTGCCGAGAAAGTACGGGACTTCATTGCTGTGCCGCCGTTTGCCGGGCCGCCTTTGGCAGCTTCGCCGGTGCGGATGACAACCTCACCGTTGCTGTTGACCATGATCGACTGCAGCTTTGCCGTGCCGAATGTGGAGACATAGTCAGCGAACAAGGTGTCAACATTTGCTGCGACCACCTTGGTGGAGGGGGAAGCTGCTGGAGCGGTGGTGACAGCCACCTTGGCACTGCCGGCGGCAGCCTTGGCTGCTGCAGCGACGGCGGGGGAAGCCTTGACCTTGATGGTGTCCCCAGCAACCGAGACCAGCGCCTTAGGGTCGGCCTTGGTAATAGCGGTCTGCACCTCTGCGGCGGTAGCGGCAAGTTCACCCTGGGCGTTGAATTCCTCAACGCTCAAGTTCAAATCGCGGTCTATTGCCTCGGCAAGGCCGTCGGGCAGCGGTGCTGCGCTGGAGGGGGTGGAGGAAGTTGCGGAAGGTGCGCTCGTGGGAGCGGCTGAACTGGTGGCCTCTGCAGTGACGGAGGCAACGGTCGGAGCAATCGTCGGATCGGATGAAGGCGCTGCCGTGGCGACAGTGAAGCTGCCGCCCAGCAGGACGGCAGCTGCGGCGCAGGCCGCACCTCCGCGCTTGATGAAGGCGCGTGTGGATGCTTGCATGTAAGTGGTTCCCCCTGGAGAAGATGAAAAGATCCTGATGAGTTGAAGCTACCTGAAGGCGCGAATGATTGCTGTGAGTGAACAGCCCAACCCAAAGGTAAAGCTATCAAATGGATTAACTGACCGCAACGCAAATGATGACAACACTTCACAAACTGCCGTGGATCCCTGATTTAGCAGGGGTGGAAGAGCTACCCATTGACATGGTTGAGCGACTGTGCATGTTATTTCGCTGCGGATTCTGTGCACTTTGTGCATAAAAGTGAGTTGAATTGTTACGGTGAACGGTTGCCCTTCCGGGGTGCCTGCGGCTGGTTCCTGATGTGCTGTGGCTGCGTGGCCCGGCCCAGTGTGGACAGAACTCCCGCAACATGCGGCACCGGCACCGAAGCAAAGTACCCTAGAGGGGTGAAGGTTTTAGTGATTGGCCCCGGAGGCCGCGAACATGCCATTGTCCGCTCGTTGCTCAGCGACCCCAACGTCAGTGAAGTGCAGGCCGCACCTGGCAATGCCGGGATCGCGGCCATCGTACCAACCCATGAGATCAATGCCAGTGATCCTGCCGCTGTGGCAGCCCTGGCGCTGAAGTTGGACAGCGATCTGGTGATCGTGGGCCCCGAGGCACCCTTGGCGGCAGGCGTGGCTGACGCCGTGCGCGCCGCAGGTATCCCGGTCTTTGGGCCCAGCAAGGAAGCCGCACAGCTTGAAGCGTCCAAGGCATTCGCGAAGACCGTGATGGCAGAAGCCCAGGTTCCCACGGCCATGGCCAAGGTTGCCGTCAATGCCGAAGAAGCTGCAAATGCCCTCGACACTTTCGGTGCACCGTATGTCGTCAAGGACGACGGGTTAGCAGCAGGCAAGGGCGTGGTGGTCACCGACGATCGCGATGAGGCCCTAGCCCACGCCCAGTCCTGCTTTGACGTGGGCGGCACAGTTGTCATTGAAGAGTTCCTTGATGGTCCCGAAGTTTCCCTCTTTGTTCTGGCCGATGGCCGCACAGTCGTGCCGCTGGCCCCGGCCCAAGATTTCAAGCGCATTTTCGACGGCGACGAAGGCCCCAACACCGGTGGCATGGGCGCATACTCCCCGCTGGAATGGGCCCCCGCCGGTCTTGTTCAGGAAGTCATTGATCGCGTAGCCCAGCCCACCATTGACGCCATGGCCCACCGCGGCACCCCCTTCACGGGCGTGCTGTACTGCGGACTGGCACTGACCAGCCGCGGCACCCGCGTCATTGAGTTCAACGCCCGCTTTGGCGACCCGGAGACGCAGGCCGTCCTGGCCCGCCTGAAAACCCCACTGGGCGGCGTCCTCATGGCGGCTGCCAAGGGTCAACTGGACGAAATCGATGAGTTGCGCTGGGCACCCGAGACTGCTGTCGCCGTCGTACTTGCCAGCGAAAACTACCCCGATGCCCCCCGCACGGGCGATAAGATCCGTGGCTTGAAGAAGGCCAACAGGCTCGACGGCGTGCACGTGCTGCATGCGGGCACGGGAACGGACGACGACGGCAATACCGTCAGCGCCGGAGGGCGAGTCCTCGCCGTGGTGGGCCTGGGTGTGGATCTGGAAGACGCCCGTGAAAAGGCGTACGCCGGCATTGAGGAAATTTCTTTGGAAGGTGGTCAGTTCCGCAAGGATATTGCGGCCAAGGCAGCCCGCGGGGAAATTACCGTGACCACGAACTCTTCACAGGCATAGGACTCTCTTCATGACTTCAGCAATTCCCGCTGCCCCCGCTCTGCCCGGCTGGACCCACATTTACTCTGGCAAGGTTCGAGACCTCTACCAGCCAGCCTCCACGGGCGGCCCGTTCGCAGGGCGTAACGATGTGGTTCTGGTTGTTGCCAGTGACCGGATCAGCGCCTTTGACCACATTCTCAGCACCGAAATCCCGGACAAGGGCCGCATCTTGACGGGCCTGAGCCTGTGGTGGTTCGATCAGCTCAACGTGCCCAACCACCTGCTCGCCACCACGGTAGAAGACGGTGTTCCGGCGGCAGTAGCCGGCCGGGCCATGGTCTGCAAGAAGCTGGAGATGTTCCCCATTGAGTGCATTTCCCGTGGATACCTCACCGGTTCAGGATTGATCGAATACCGCGCCTCGCAGACAGTATGCAGTCTGCCGCTGCCCGCCGGTTTGGAGGACGGATCGCGTCTGGAGGAAGCAATCTTCACGCCGTCGGCCAAGGCGGAAGTTGGCGAACACGATGAAAACATCAGCTTTGCGCAGATGGTTCAAACGGTCGGCGAGAAATCGGCAGAAGCACTGCGCACGCTGACTTTGGAAATTTACTCGCGCGCCGAGGAAATTGCCCGCGAACGCGGCATTATCTTGGCTGATACCAAGGTGGAGTTCGGCACCGATCCAGCCACGGGCGTCATCACACTCGGCGACGAGGTCCTGACTCCGGATTCCTCCCGTTTCTGGGATGCGGAGCTCTGGGCCCCGGGCCAAGCGCAGCCTAGCTTTGACAAGCAGTACGTGCGGGACTGGCTGGCCAGCCCGGCATCTGGCTGGGACCGCGCCTCAGACACGGTGCCACCGGCACTGCCTGCCGACGTCGTGGAGCGCACTCGCGCACGGTATGTCGAGGCCTTTGAGCGCCTGACGGGCGCCACGTTCGTGTAATACCGCGACAAAATTGCACAGAAAAAGACCTGCACAAGGTGGCCTTCAGTCCACTTTGTGCAGGTCTTTTTATTGTTCGGATTCCGGTGCGCCCACGTCCGGTGCCAGGGCATGCACGCTTGGAGCGCTGTTGCGGCGCTTGCGCGCTGCTTGCGCGCTGCTTGCGCGCTGCTTGCGCGCTACGCGCCAGAAAGTTCCAGTTGTGCCAAGAAGTCCTGCGCCGCGGCTGCTCGGTCTATGGCGCCGGCCTGTGTGTACCGCGCCTGGGCGTTGGTGTAGGCCGTGAAGGCTTCTGCGTTGCGATCGGCCGCTTGCAGGGCATTTCCCAGCAGGAGCGCTGAGTCTCCGGCAATGTGCGGGGCAAGCTGGTCCTTTTGTTCCTCGATCGTCTCCAGCAAGGTCAATGCCTCAGGCAGTTCGTTGTTGAGATAGTGCCAGCGGGCGCGCAGCATAGACACCTCAAGAGTTTCCGCGGGCGTTGCGCCGACCACTGAGTGGGCCAGTTCGCTGCGTTCAATGGCCTGCAACGTGGCTGGTTCCACCACACCAGCCATGAGCCGAACCCAGGCCGTTGCCTTGTTGAACTGAGCCCAACGTGAGAGGTCTGAGGCGGGTGAGAGCAACCTGCTGGCTTGGGCGTGATGTTCGAGCCCGGTGCGGATGTCCTGACGGATGAAGGCAACATTGCCGATGACCCAGTGGATTTCGCCTGCCATCTGCGCCGGTGTCGATTCGGTGACGGCGTCGGCCAGAGCCATGGTGTGGATCCAGGCCTCGTCGAGCCGGCCCGCTTCGGTGAGGCTACCAATGAGGGTTTGCAGCGCCATGAGGTAGGAGCCGAATTCTTCCGCGCTGTCGCCGGACCCAATACTGACGGCGAGGATTCCGTGTTCGATTGATTCCTGTAGGCAGCCCTGTGCCAACATTGCTGCCGCCATGACCTGATGGGCTCGAAGCGAGAGTGCGTCGCTTTCAAGGGTGAGTGGGTGATCCAGCAGCGTTTGGAGCACCGCGATTGCCTCGCAATTATCGCCATGACGCAGAAGTGAGTTCGTCGCCAGGAACGTCATGTTCCACCACGTGACTTGGTCCTTGTTGGCTTGGGCCAGCGCGGCGGCAGCCTTCGCATTGGTGGCCGCACCCAAATAATCGCGGGTGTCCCACGATTGTTGTGCGCACAGAGAAAGTCGCAGGGCGCCACTGTCCTCCGCGGTGGAGGAACCCACCCAGTCCGCAACGGATGAGGGTGTCAGCTGAAGTTGCCGCGCCAGCTGTTGGATGATGTCCACAGTGGGCTCGCGATGAGCATTTTCCAGCAGTGAAATATAGCTGGCGGAGTACAGATCCCCGCCGAGTTCGGCCTGCGTCAAATGCCGTGCCAGCCGCTCCTGCTTGAGCCGGTCACCAAAACTGCTGCCCATGGAAGATTCCCTCACTTGCCGGTCACCAGATATTGGCTCAACTCTATTGTGTTGGCAACGAATAGTCGCGTAAACATGACAAAAACTGTCAAATAGATTGTCAAATACCACAATGTGTTGCGGTTACAGCTTCACTCCGCCGCATGTGGTGAGTTTGTAGAGCTTGGCGTGCCCCTCACTGGCCACGAGGGTGAAGGCCTCTGAGTCCGCAGCGAGCGTGATGCCTGGATAGAGCGAGCGGGGATCATTGAAGGCTGGAATGTAGTCGGTGCCGAAATCCAGTAGATAAGTCACGCCCTGGCGTTTGGCCGCGGCACACACGTCCTGATCACTGCCTACTCGGTTGAGCCAGAAACGCAAGGTGTAGAGGTCAGAATTCAAATCCCCTTGCGAGCTGTAGGGGAACAGCATGTGCCGTCCCGCCAGTACCATGGCCAGCGCCGAGCCGTTGTAAGGATTGTTGGCAATGACGTCATCGGCTGTGGTGTAGTTGCCGAGCCGGTGAATCAAGGCCAGCTCCTGCGCATCAATCTGGGCCAGACCGTTGGGCTCAGGCGGGACCTCATACATGATTTCCACCTGCCCCTTCATCTGCCAGAGCCCAGGATTACTGAAGGCGAGTACGACGGCGAGACTTGCCGCCGCGGCCACCTTCCCCTTGCTCTGCCAGAGAGCAGGCGAAAGATTGCGCGCCCGGCCTTTGGTACCCAGCCAATCCACGAGTCGCACGAGTCCCAAGGCTGCCAGCGGAACGGCCAGCAGCGGCATGAGAGCGGCGATGCGTTCCGGGTTATCCCACCAAGGAGCCATAACAATGTTCGCCGGAGTGAAGTTTGTGCCAGCGCTCAGTGGGTACGTCAACGCCAGTAGCACCAAGGCGGCTGGCAGCCAGCGCAGCCCCGGGCGGCGGAACCCGGTTCGGAGGCCTATCAGGACCAGGGCGGTTAGGGCCAGGGCCGGGAACCAGATGGGTGCCGGTGCATGGGTGAAGTTGCGGATCAGTGCCAGCGGAAAGAAAAGAAAAGCCGGACTGGTGTAAGAAAAGAGGCTGCGAATTTGCGGCAGCGTCAACAAGGCGGCCGTAGCGGCAGCTGCAGCGAGCAGCAACAGCGCTATGCGCAACCAGCCGGTGCGGCGGCTACGGCCGAACCCTGCGCGGAGCCACGAATAGGTGAGGTAGGCCAGCAGGGGAGTCAGCACCAGCAGAACGCTGAAAACGCCGTTGGGCTGGGCCGTGATGGCGCCGGGAAGAAACAAGATCACCAAGGTCAGCGCCTGGGCGGGCTCCAAGCCATGATGGTTGGCTGGGCGGAGGATCAGCAATACTAGAGCGATCCCCACCGGGACCAGGGCGTTGGAAAGTGCGTTGGGGTACGCAGAGCCGTACTGCAACAACAACCACGGGAAGGCGGGGAAGGCTGCGGCCAGCGCGCCTGCACTGACCAGCAGCAGAGGGCGCGCACCGAAGAGCACTCGTGTGAGGAACATGCCGCTGAGCGGCCAGACAAGCCCGGCCACAGCCAGCCACATGAGGTTAGTCGCCGCAGGGACGCTAATGCCAGTCACAATAACCAGCAGGCTCACCAAGCCGTGCCACGCGCCGGGGTAGAACGAGGACTGAATGGTGGGCAGAATGAAGCTGGAAACCGCAAAGGAGGATGCATTGCCGGTCTCCACGGCGTGGGCTGTTGCGTTGAGGTGGAACACGGAATCGTAACCCTGAGTGAACTGCTCGGGGGTAGGCGCCACCAACATCAGCAGCAGAGTGGTGATGGCCAACGCAGTCAGGGCGCCGATGGTTCCGGCCGTGAGGCCAACGCGAGACAGAGGTCCTGACGCAGCCTCGATGGAGTTCAGCGCTGGAACATATCGACGTGCTGCCCACGCGGCACCAGTGGCGATGGCAGTGCCCAGAAGCACAACGGCAATGCCCCATCTCAGGTGGATCATGGGCGCCACAATGGCACTAACGGCCAGCACGGAGACGGAGACAGCCGGTGCAAGGCACAGAGCAATGAGGCCCCGGATCCGAAGCGCCGCCAAGACAGCGGTTCCGGGCACGGCAAGAATCAGCACGGCTACGGCGAATGCTGGCACTGCCTCAATCCAAGAAGTCACCCAACGTTCCTTGCTGTAGGCGCAGTGTCTGCCAGCTGGCCAGGGATCAAACCTTTTTGACGATGCTGGATTTGAGCTTCATGGGCCCGAATCCGTCAACCTTGGCATCGATGTCATGGCCGTTGACTGGGGTGATCAGACGAATATTGCGGACCTTGGTGCCGATTTTCAAGTCTTGGGGGCTGCCCTTCACCTTCATGGTCTTGACGATGCTGACGGTATCGCCAGTGGCCAAAACGTTGCCTACAGCGTCTTTGACAACGCTCTCTTCCTCGGCGGCTGATTCGCCCTCTTCGGAAGGAGCCCATTCGTGCGCGCATTCTGGGCACACTAAAAGTTCACCCAATTCATAGGTGTATTCGCAGTCGCATACGGGGCACGGTGAAAGTGTGTCGCTCATGGCTTCCATCCTAGCTGTTGAGGGAAAATCAGTTAAGAAAAAGCAGCGGTATCCAGTGGATACCGCTGCTTTGATTGGTCGGGGTGACAGTGTCTGGTTTCAATACATCGTTGACAGCTGTGTCGGGACATCCTTGACTCTGGTGGCGGCCCCGGTGTTAGTAGGG
>NZ_PJIN01000045.1 GCF_002929705.1 Arthrobacter sp. N199823 | reverse complement strand
AGGACGCTGGCAAGAGCCGTGGCGAGGACAGTGATGAGGACCAGGATGGCCCGGCCACCGAGGCTGCTGAAGACCTGGCAGTCGGCGGAGCTGGAGACCCGGAGTCCTTGGCTGTGTATGGGGATGCGGCCTACGGGGCCGGGGCGTTCTTGGTGGAGTTGGAAGCCGCCGGGTCGGGCGTGTTTGTGAAAGTGCAACCGCCGGTGGCCCCGGGCGGACGCTACGCGAAAGACCGCTTCATCATTGACATATGTGCCGGCACGGTCAGCTGCCCCGCGGGGATATCCGTGCCGATCCGCCCGGCTAAGGCCGGCGGCGGGACGGCCGCCTTCGGTGCCGCCGGCGCCGGGTGCCCGCTGGCCGCGGACTGCACTCTTTCAAAGTCCGGGCGCACGATCAGCATCAGCCGGTACGAGGCCGAACTTGTCCGCGCCCGGGAAACACAGAAACACCCGGTGTGGCGGGAGGGGTACCGGGGCACGCGCCCGAAAGTCGAACGCAAGATCGGGCACCTGATGCGGCAAAAGCACGGCGGGCGCCGGGCCAGGGTCCGGGGCCGGGCCAAGGTCAAAGCGGACTTCTCCCTGCTGGCCGCGGCCGTGAACATCGCCCGGCTTGGCATGCTCAAAATCAGCAAGATCGCCACCTCCCGGCCAGCCCACACGGCGTTGGTCCTGGCATGAGAGGCAGGGGAACGGCCAGCCTGTCCGTTACGGCCCCAGGTACTGCCCTGCCGCCCCCAAAGGTGCCCGCCGTGGACCGCGAAAATGCCTGCCGACATGAAAATCATGCAAACACCAACAGCCTCACACCGGCCTAAAAAAGCCCCTGTTCAGCAACGGCACCGCCAGACAACCCGTTCGACACCAACCACCCT
>NZ_PJIN01000005.1 GCF_002929705.1 Arthrobacter sp. N199823 | reverse complement strand
AAAGCCCCCTCCCGAAGGAGAGAGCTTCTGTCAACAATGTCTCGCTACATCAGTCAACGATGTCGCGACACATCACATTGGTCGGGGTGACAGGATTTGAACCTGCGGCCTCGTCGTCCCGAACGACGCGCGCTACCAAGCTGCGCCACACCCCGATCCATTGTTTTTCCTTGACCAGTGACGGTCTTGAAAAGCAACCTCTCAAGAATAGCGGACAGGGTGCCAGTTTACGAAATCGAGAGCAGGGGTTCGGACAGTGACCGCGAAAACAGTGCTGCAATCAGTTGCTGCTGAGCGTTTTCGCCGTCAAGGTCAGGACAACAGCCTCAGGGCGGCAGGCGAAGCGGAAGGGGGCCGTGCGCGCGGTGCCGATGCCTGCGGACACGTTGACCGGCGTCGTACGTCCTGCGGACTCCCAGTCATTGAGGCCTCTGGCGCGCCAGGTGGGCAGATCGCAATTGCTGACAAGTGCGCCGTACCCGGGCACGCAGACTTGGCCGCCGTGGGTATGGCCAGCCAGGATCAGATCCGCACCGTCGGCCGTAAAATGGTCCAGAACCCGCTGGTACGGGGCGTGCGCCACGGCGATCTTGACGTGCGGGGCGCTGTCCTGGCCCACCGCGCCGCGGGGCCAGCCCGCATAGCGTTCCCGGTTGAGGTGCGGATCATCCACGCCGCTGAAGTCGAACCGGATTCCCTTGAGCGGGATGGACTGGGCCCGGTTGGTCAGGTTGACCCAGCCGCCCATGCCAAACCCGGTGTGCAAGGCTTCGGTGTCCAGGGGGACGGGGTGGTGCCGGCCCTCGGCTGCCGGCAGCTTGGACGGGCCGGAGAAGTAGGCCAACGGGTTCTTGAAGCTTGGCGCAAAGTAATCGTTGGAGCCCGGAACAAACACTCCGGGGAATTCCATGAGCGGACCCAGTGCGTCCAAAAGCGGAGCAATGGCTTCAGGATGGCTGAGGTTATCTCCGGTGTTGACTACCAGATCCGGCGCCAGCGAGGCGAGCTCGCGGAGCCAATTAGTCCGTTTGTGCTGGCCGAGAGACAAGTGAATATCGGAGAGGTGTAACACCGTGAACGGAGCCGAACCAGGCGGCAGGATGGCCAGTCGTTCCTCCCGGATGGAAAACCAGTTACGTTCAATGAAGGTGCCATAGGCTACCGCGCCCACGCCGGCGGCAACGGCAAGCCCCGCCGCCGCTTTCACTGTGGTGAAGCGGGACGGGGCTGTTCGCATACTAGGCATGGAGGCTTAGGCTCTAGTCTTTCTTCTTGTCTTTATTATCGGTGGCCGGCTTGTCCTTGTTCTCCGTGGCAGGCTTCTCCTGGGAGTCCTTGTTGTCATCGGCGGACTTTGTTTCAGCGGGCGCGGGCGGTGGAGCCGGCGGGGAGACGATGCTGGCCGGCGGCGGATCGAAAGCGCCTACATCGTAGTTTCCAGCGACTTGGTTCATGTAGCCCTGCCAGGCCTTGCCTGCATAGGTGGAGCCGTCAACGTAGGGGAGATACTGGCCGGCGATGAGCTTGTTGTTGGTGGAATCATTCTTGTTCTCCGGCATACCAACCCAGGAGGACGTAGCCACGCCGCGCGTGTAGCCGGTGGTCCAGGTCTGCTGGGAATCGTTCGTGGTACCGGTCTTGGCACCTGCCGGGTACTGCAGCGGGATGGCGTAACCGGAACCGCCGGGCTGCAGTACCTGTTGGAGAACCATGTTCACACCGGCAGCCACTTCAGGCTTCACGGTCTGCTTGCAGTTAGCGCTCGGAACCGGGAGTTTCTCGCCCTTGGCGTTGGTAATGGATTCCAAAGCAATAGGTGTGCAGTACCGGCCGCCCGAGGCAAAGGTGGCGAAGGCATTGGCCATGGTCAGTGGCGCAACCTCGCCACTGCCGAGCAGGGCGCTGATGCTGGAGACGTTGTAGGGCTTGGTGACGTCACTGCCCATGTGGATGCCGGTGGCCGTCATCATCTTCTGGATGTTACAGATATCCAGCTGAGCCGCAGTTGCCATGGTTGCAGTGTTCAGGGACAAGGAGAGTCCCTGCCGGGCCGTGAACGTCCGGTAGTAAATGCCGTCCGGGCCGTCGGCATTTTGCAGGTCCGGGGCGACTTGGGGGTCGGAGCTGTCGTAGTAGCCGGTAGTGGTTCCGCAGCTGTTGGTCCACGGACGCGACTGGGGGTAGCGGCGCACCGAGGCGTCCACCCTGTCATCGACCCTATGGCCGGAGTTCAGCCATTCGGCAAAGGTGAACGGCTTGATGGTCGAGCCCACATCGAAGCCGCCTGAGCCGCCCAGTGAAGCACCGTTGGCATCCAGCCGGTCAACAGCAAAGTTGTAGTCCGTTTTCCATTGGCCCTCTTTGGGCGCCAGCTTGGAGTTCTGCGCCATGGCAAGAATCTTGCCGGTGCCGGGCTGGACGGACACAATGGCCTGGCCAACATGGTCAGGGTTGTTCTCAATGGGGGCGAAGTTCGCAAACTGAGCCTGAGCGGCGTCCTGCATTTTCGCGTCCAGCGTGGTTTTGATGGTCAAACCGCCCTGCAGAAGGACCTTGAGGCGATCCTCGGGAGTTTTACCGTACTTCGCATCATTGACGAAGAGATTGCTGACGTACTCGCAGAAGTACTCGGCTCGTACTGCAGTGGTGCAACCGTTACGTGTGGGCTGCACCTTCAGGGCTACCTTGGAGGCAACGGCTTCCTTATGCTGTTTTGCATCGATCATGCCTTGATCCAGCATGTGGTCCAACACCAAGTTGCGGCGCGTCAGAGAATTCTCGGGATTGGCAATGGGGTCATAAATTTGGGGGCTATTGACCACACCGGCCAGCAGGGCAGCTTGCGGCAGGTTCAGGTCTTTAGCATGAATGCCAAAGTAGTTGTAGGCAGCTGATTCGATACCAAAGTTGCCGTTGGCGTACAGCACCCAGTTCAAGTAACCCTGCAGGATCTCGTCCTTGGAGTACTTCTTTTCAATGGCGATGGCCAGCTTGATCTCGCGGACCTTCTCGCCAACACCCTTGTCACTACCCAGCTTAATCTTGTCGTAGTCGCCGTCGGCAGCGTAGGTCTGGATGATGACGTTGTTCACGAACTGCTGGGTGATGGTGGAGGCACCCTGGCGGCCACCGCCCTGGGCCATAGCCGTAACGGCACGCATCAATCCACGAGTGTCGATGCCGCCGTGGTCGTAGTAACGCGCATCTTCCACCGCAACGATGGCGTCCTTCATAAACGGCGAGATGTCCTTCAGCGCCACTTCGGTCCGGTTCTGGTCGTAGAACGTAGCCAAAAGGGAACCATCAGAGGCCAGAATCTTTGACGACTGGGCCGGTGTGCCCACCTTCATCTCGTCCGGGAGCTCATCAAAGAGCGTGATGGAGGAGGTGGTTGTAGTGCTGGCCAAAGCCGCCGCCGGAACCATGAGTCCTGCCACCAAGACGCCACAAATCGCGCTGACGCCCAGAAAGAGGACCAATTTACCCAGCGTTGTGGCGGTATCGAAAATGGGGTGTTTTTTTGCTGCCATTTTTCCAGTTTACCGGCAGGGGATACTCTTTGACGTATGAGCAAATGGGAGTACTCTACGATTCCGCTGATTATCCACAACACCAAGGCGATCCTGGACAGCTGGGGTGACGAGGGCTGGGAGCTGGTTCAGGTTGTTCCGGGGCCCGACGGCCGCGGCCTTGTCGCCTACCTCAAGCGAGAGAAGGCCTAGCCGTGAATACCGCGACAACTCAGGGCTCCGGGCGCATTGAGGCACGCCTGGCCGAGCTGGGCATGAGCCTGCCGCCCGTAGCTGCGCCCGTTGCTGCCTACGTGCCTGCCGTCATCTCGGGTAACCATGTTTACACCTCCGGACAGCTGCCTTTTATTGACGGCAAACTCCCAGCTACCGGCAAAGTCGGTGCCGAAGTTTCAGCTGAGGACGCAAAGTCCATGGCCGCAACCTCCGCAATCAACGCCATTGCAGCCCTCAAGAGCGTCATTGGCGATCTGGACCGCGTCACCCGAATCGTGAAGGTTGTGGGCTTTGTGGCCTCGGATCCGTCCTTCACCGGACAGCCCGGGGTCATCAACGGCGCCTCCGAGCTTTTAGGTGAAGTTTTTGGTGAGGCAGGCGTCCACGCACGCTCCGCCGTCGGAGTTTCCGTTCTGCCCTTGGATTCTCCTGTTGAGGTTGAGTTGATTGCCGAATTCCAGTAACAATCCGGCGGGCTTTCGGCCCGCAGGCAAGCGGCTCTTCCCGCTGACAGAAGGTCAGCGGGAAGCCGCGCAGGCGTGGTTGGATTTTGGCGGACGCACACCCGGTAAGCCACGGCTGGCGTCCTCGGTGGTGCTGTTGAAGGACAGCCCTGCCGGCATGAAGACTTTTTTGACGTACCGTCCCGGTGGTTCTCCGCTGGGTATTGTGGCGTTTCCGGGGGGCACCATTGAACCCGCGGATGACGACGTCACCGACTGGGTGGGCCCCTCACCGGCTGCTTGGGCCAAGAGCCTGGGCACCGAGGATATTGGGCTAGCCAAGCGCCACGTGGTGGCTGCCATCAGGGAAGCCTTTGAGGAAACCGGGGTCCTACTTGCCGGACCCGATGCATCCTCCCTCGCCGAAGGAATCAACGGCCCCGAATGGATGCGGGCCCGTGAAGCCATTGCAGCGCAGGAGATCACGTTCGCGTCTCTGCTGGAACGCTATGGCTTGGCCCTGCGGACGGATCTACTCAAGCCGCTCAGTCACTGGCTGAGCCCGGACTTTGCCCACAGGCGCTTTGATACCCGCTACTTTGCCGCCGTTATGCCTGTTGCCCAAGCGCCGTCGTTGTTGACCAGCAAGGGCATTTGGGGTCGGTGGGCCTGTGCAAGTGAAATCCTGGCGGAGCGCAACAGCACCGTACTGGGCGATGAAATAGGCCAGGAGGTCACTTTGGGGCGGACCCTGAGTGAACTGGTGGTCCCCGGCGTGGAAGTCATCCTGGAAAAGATCGCAGCAGCCCGCGGATGCATTGCCTACCTGAACCACAAGCGGCCCATCAACGAGTACCAAGCAACGCTGGTGGTTGGTAGCGAGGACCAGCTGAACTTGGAAGTATCCACAGCCCCGGCGTCGGAGGGTGCAGCTTGCCGGGAACGGTAGGTCTGCCCCGACGCTTCCTCACTTTTCGGGGTCTTTTCCCCAACGCGTCGTCACCTTTGGGGCATTATCGCTAAGCGCTCAATCACATGAAAAATCCCGGCCGCCGAAAGGCAGCCGGGATTTTTTGGTGTTGGGCCCACGTTGGGCCCACACTCGCCAGGTTCCCGGGAAATCGCGTCAGCGATTTAGCGGGCCGGCGAGTGGGGACTAGCGTGAACGCTGGCGCAGGCGGTTGACGTCCAGGATGACAACGGCGCGGGCTTCCAGGCGGAGCCAGCCGCGCTGGACGAACTCGGCCAAAGCCTTGTTGACGGTTTCGCGTGAAGCGCCGACCAGCTGGGCCAGTTCTTCCTGCGTGAGCTCGTGGGCTACGAGGATTCCGTCAGTTGCCGGACGGCCAAAGCGGTCGGCCAAATCGAGGATCGCCTTGGCCACACGGCCGGGGACGTCTGAGAAGACCAGATCGGAGAGGTTGTCATTGGTGCGGCGCAGGCGGCGGGCCAGGGCCTGCAGCAGCTGCATGGACACCTCGGGACGGTTGCGCAGCAGAGCGTTGAGGGATTCGTTCTTCAAGCCGGCCAGGCGAGTTTCCGAGACGGCGGTCGCGGTGGTGCTGCGAGGTGCCGGATCAAAGAGGGCCATTTCACCGAAGAGCTCGCCCGGGCCGAGAATGGCAACAAGTGACTCGCGGCCGTCGGAGGAGGTGCGTCCCAGCTTGACCTTGCCGGAAACGATGAAGTAGAGCTGGTCGCCCTGGTCTCCTTCACGGAAGACCGAAGCGCCGCGGGACAGATCAACCTCTGCCAGTTCGTCCGTCAAAAGGCGGAATGCCTCGTCGTCGAGCGTGGCAAAAAGTGGTGCCCGGCGCAATACCTCGATGTCCATGAAATCTCCTAAAAGTTAAGTATCGAAAAAGTTCTGACCTAATATTGATTCTTTCAGATATTTTCCCGTTTTGTGACCAATTTGGCATTGAACTCGCCCATTGCCAGCATATTGGCAGACTCTCAGCGGCAAAAGCCCCGGAGAATCATGAGTCTCGACGGTAATATTTGCCATAGGTGCCTCATGGCATCAGGAACTGCCTGTACTGCTTTCGATGTTGCCCGCACTGCCGGGCTGAGGTCGCTCGGAACTGGCTCATGATTGGAGCGCGCAAAAGAAGTGTTTGGTTACTCCTGGCTTGATGCCGTGCTGATCCTGTGGCTGCTTTGGCAGTTAATCTATGGACTCAAGGTAGGACTTGTTGCGAGCCTAGGTGGCCTTGCAGGTTTTATTGCCGGAGCCTTTGGCGCATTCTTTGCGGCGCCATTTATCAGCCAATATGCTCCAAGCCCGGGTTGGCGGACGGTCATGGTGATTGGGTCCACAGTCATATTAATTGCGCTTGGTCACACCTTGGGTATGAAGCTTGGTAGCGCCATCGGACGTGCCGTAAAATCCGATTCGATCCGCGCCGTAAATCGTGTGCTCGGCGGGGCCTTGAACGTGGTGGTGGGAGCCCTTGTTATTTCCATCGTGGCTTTCGGCGTGGGGAACTTGGGTATTCCGCTGGTCTCACAGCTATTGGGCAAGTCCCAGGTGATCTCCCGGATTGAGGCGTGGACGCCGGATCCGGTAAAGGAAGCCGTGGCCCAAGGGCGATCTTTGGTGCTGAAGGAAGGGATTCCGGCGTTACTGAACCCCACAGGGCCCAATGTGGAAGTGGCCGCGCCCAATGCCGATACCAACACCCCTGCGTGGAACGCCGCGGCACAGTCAGTCATGAAAATTTCCGGCACCGCTTTCCAGTGCGGTCAGAACCAGACGGGCACGGGTTTTGTGGTTTCCCCAGGACGGGTTGTCACCAACGCTCACGTGGTGGCTGGTGTCACGATGCCAATGGTCCAGACCCAAACTCAGGGTGCGCTACCTGCCCGCGTGGTTTATTTCGACGCCGTCAAGGACCTGGCCGTGCTCGCCGTCGACTCTCTAGATGCCGCGCCCCTGTCAACTGCCGCCACGGTTGCCCGCAACACAGCCACAGCCTTTGCCGGCTATCCCTTAGGTGGCCCCTTGCAGGTTCGGCCGGCAACCGTCCTGTCATCGGGGCCCATGATGGTTCCGGACATCACCGGCGGGGCCGAGTCCGCCGTCGACGTCTACCAGCTAGCTGGCAATGTGCAGTCGGGTAACTCAGGTGGCCCACTCTTGGACACCGAGGGCCGCGTAGTGGGAGTGGTATTCGCCAAGGCAACTTCCACCAACAACGTTGGCTTCGCGCTGACCATGAAGGAAGCAAGCCCAGTCATTGCGGCGGCCCCAACACTGAATTCTCCGGTGGGATCAGGGTCCTGCAAGGTTGGCTAAGCACAGGTTCTAATGCAGCGCCTCAGAGAAGCGTCTTAGGCAAGAGTCTTGTCGAAGTAGTTCACGGCCAGTTCGTAGCCGTGAATCCCGGCGCCCACAATAACCGCGCTGCTCACCGCTGACAGGTAGGAGTGGTGACGGAATTCCTCACGCTGGTGAACGTTGGAAATGTGCACCTCGACCGTGGGAAGTTCGACGCCGGCAATCGCGTCTCGCAGCGCCACCGAGGTGTGCGTGTACGCGCCTGCGTTGATGATGATGCCCACCGCCGTGCCGCGCGCCGCGTGGATCGCATCCACCAGGGCTCCCTCGTGGTTGGACTGCAGACAGGTAGTGCTGAACCCCGCGGCTTCGGCAGCCGCAGTGGTGAGCTGTTCGACGTCGGACAGGGTAGTTGAGCCGTAAATCTCCGGTTCGCGCGTACCCAGCAAGTTCAAGTTGGGGCCGTTGAGGATCAGCAGGGTGCCACGACGTGCGGCTTGGGAGGAAGTCATGGGTTAATAATGCCCTTAAACGCTTGTGCCCGGCTTGCATTGACCTGTCATGAAGCAACTGCCCCGCAGCTAGCAGCCAGAATTCGTGAATTGCAATGAATTCTGGCTGCTAACTGCGGGGCAGTTGGGGGAGGGGCTACTTTGTGAAGAGTTCGTTGACCTGCGTATTAGCTTCGGTCAAGGAGCTGGCCGGGGACTTTCCGGAAACGACTGCATCCATGGCCGGAGCCATGATGGCTTCGACCTTAGCGGCATTGTCGGTGATGGGGAACAAGAAAGTACTTCCGTCCTTGATGTGCTGGGTGAAGGCGCTAACGTCAGTCCCTTTCTCTGCGAAAGCCTTCTCGGCAATGTCCGATGAGGTCTTAATAGCCGGGAATACGACGGCCTTGGCGGCAACAACGTCCTGACATGCACTGGAGGCCAGGTACTGGACCCACTTAGCGGCACCCTCTGGGTTCTTTGTGTCAGAGCTGATGGAGTCGGCCAAACCATTGAACATGCTGGATCGCTTGCCATCAGCTCCGATCGGGGTGGGCGCAATTCCCACCTTAAGGTCCTTCAGACTGGTGTACTGGCCGATGGTCCAGTCGCCGTTGGTATTAATGGCTGACTTGCTGGCGCCGAAGGTGTCCGGCATGGCGGCGCCGACAGTTGTTTCCAACTTGGGCATGTACCCCTTCTCGACCAGCGAGGCCCACCAGGCAATGGTTTCTTGGAACTTGGGATCGTCGAAGTTGTAGACGGTGCCCCACGGATTCTTATCCGTATGCGTCCAGCCGATGGTGCCCGTCAGGAAACTCCATTCAGTTTGGCCTTGCGCGGATCCGCTGCCGTTGAGGCCAAGACCGTAAACTGCCACATTTTTCTTGTCGAAACCAGCCTCGTCGCCGCGCTTGCCACTCTTGTCAACGGTGAGGTGCGCAATGGCCTTTTCATAGGTCCCCCCGTCTGTGGGGTTCCACGCGAGGGTGTTCATCTGCTCGTCAGAGATACCGGCGTCTTCCGTCATGGCCTTGTTGTAAAACATGCCCACAGTGTCCCAATCCTTCGGCAACCCATAGCGCTTGCCATCTTGACCAACCCAGAGATCGGCGAGGCCGTCAATGTACTGAGCGGTGTCGATGTTCCCGGATTTTACGGCGTCGTCCAAGGGCAGGACCTGCTTCTTGGCGACAAAATCCGGGAACTTTGTGAGGTGATCGGTGAACACGTCAGGAGCTGTGCCAGCGACGAAAGCATTGGTGAGGGTGGACCAATAGTCTGCCCAGCCACGCTGGGTAATTTTGACCGATAGCTCGGGATTCGCCGTGTGGAAGTCGGTAGCGCACTGTTGATAGGCGGGGAGCTGGTTGGAGTCCCAGAGCCAGTAACTAATTTCGCCCTCGGCTGCTGCTGTGGCACCACCTCCACAGGCAGTGAGGGACAAGGCAATAGCAGCAGCGACGGCGGTGACGCTAAGGGTTTTCTTCATGGTAAACCTTTCAACGGTGGGCTTGAGTAGTGCAGTTTATGGTGAGTTTTTCGGGGGAGACGGGCTATTTGATCCCGGAGAACCCAATGGAATTGACGACCTTCTTGCCGAAGGCAATGAGCAAAATCAGGATTGGCAGGGCAGCTATCAGAGTTGCCGCCATCAGTCCGCTCCAATCGGGGGCGCCTTGCGGGGATTGCGATTTGAAGACGCTCAAGCCCACTGTCAGAACCCGCACATTTTCTTCTTGAGCCACCAGCAGCGGCCAAAAGTACTCGTTCCATGACGCGATGAAAGTCAGCAGCGACAACGTGGCAATGGGGCCAACGGCATTGGGCATGATCACCTGGAAGAAGATTCGGACATGGCTGGCCCCGTCAAGTTTGGCGGCCTCATCCATTTCCCGGGACATACCCATGAAAAATTGCCGTAGAAAGAAGATGGCGAACGGAGTCATCAGCATGCTGGGCAGTGCGATGCCAAGGAAGGTGTTGAGCATGCCGAGGTTCTTGATTAGCAGGAAGTTGGGCAGGGCGGTGAAGATTGGCGGAACAAGCAAGGTGGCTAGGAAGAAAGTGAAGACTTTCTCCCTTCCTGGCCATTTCAAGCGCGCAAACGCATAAGCGGCCAAGGCGCTAAAGAACACCTGGCATACGGTGACCATGGTGGAGACGATGAATGAGTTGCGAAGATAAAGCCAGAAGTTGATGGCAGCACCGGAGCCGCCCTCAGCCAGCGCCTCTTCGGCGCTTTGCATCCCCAGTACACGTTTGAATGCTCCCCAGCTGAAGTCTGCCGGCAGCAGGCTAGCGGAGTTGGCTGCCAGCGAATGATTGCTGGAGAGGGCTGTACGAATCATCCACAGGAACGGCACAACTGTGATCAGAATAGCCAGCGTCAAGACGGCCCAGGCACTGATCTTGCCCCAGTTCAGGGGCGCCTTGGGACGGTGGCTTTGGGGTGGAACGCTCCTGCCGGTGGTGGTGCGTTTTCGAGCGGGTGGGACGGTGGTTTTTTGTGTTGTTGTCATGGGTAGTCTCCTTAGTCCAGCTCGGATTCGTTACCGCGCAGGAATTTCATCTGCAGGAATGCCACAATGCCAATGACGACGAATAGCACCGAGGCCAATGCAGAGGCGTAGCCGAACTCTTGCTCGGTGAACGCCTTGTCGAAGATGTACATCTGGATCACGCGGGAGGCATTGACGGGCCCGCCGCCTGTCGTCACCGCAACGGTGTCGAAGATCTGGAAGGAACCAATGACTGTCACGACCAGAACCAGCACAAGGATTGGGCGAAGCAAGGGCAGGGTGATTTTCCAGAATGTTTTCCAGGGCCCCGCCCCATCAAGAGCGGCAACCTCATAGACATGCCGTGGGATAGCCTGCAGCCCGGCGAAAAGTAGGAGTGCCGTGTAGCCCATGTGGCGCCATACGTTGACGAAGGCAATGGTGGGAATGGCCCATGTTTCATTGCCAAAGAAAGCGATGCGGGGCAGCCCCATCCATTCGATGACCTGATTGACGATGCCGATCTGATAGTCGAGCATCCAAAACCACAGCAACGCCACAACGACGTTGGCGATCAAATACGGCAAAAGGATGATCCCGCGAATCAGGGTGGACTTGGCCACGTGATACATCAGAAGCGCCAGTCCCAGGGCAAAGACTGTCTGAAACGCGATGTTGAGCACTACATATTCGCCAGTCACTGCCATGGCATTCCAGAACAGTTTGTCAGCAAAGAGCTTTGTGTAGTTCTCTAGCCCAACCCAGATGGGGTCTCCAAAGAGTCCGTACTCGGTGAAGCTGAGTTACAGGCCCCGAATGGTTGGCACGAGATAAAACGCAATAAGGCCCACCAGAGCTGGTGCGATGAAGATCAGTGCTGTCCGCAGATCAGTCGCCCGGCGTCTCTTCGGTGTCCGCGCGGCGACCCTGGTGCTGTGCTGCGCGGCCGCGGTTTTCATGGTGGTCATCGGCGACCCCCTTTTCTCTTATGTGATGCGGGTAACAGTTTTCTGAGGAGTCTACACGAGTAAATTTCTGTTCGCAAGGATTGGCTTTTGCTTTATTTTTATTGCCTTTATTGAGCCAAAAGGACTATTGACTCGAGTAGATTTGGGTGCAAGACTTCATGGGCTTGTATCTCAAATCACATGAAAGGTGACCTCATGTCAATCACTCTTGGCATCATTGGTGCCGGCCAGTTCGCTGGTCAGTTCGCCAAACTTTTTGCGCTGCACCCGTCCGTCACGAAAATTACCGTCACCGACGTTGTGCCCGAACGCGCCGTCGAACTGAACGAGCGCCTGTCCCTGGACGGGACGGTGGCGGATTTCGACGCCATGCTCGCCTCAGACGTCGATGCCGTTGCCATCTTTACCCAGAGGTGGACGCACGGGCCTTTGGTCCTGAAGGCGTTGCGAGCCGGGAAGCACGTGTACTCGGCCGTGCCCATGGCTGTCTCCGAAGAGGAGATTGCCGCCATCATCGAGGCGGTCCGGGAAACCGGCCTAACCTACATGATGGGTGAAACCAGCTACTACAACCCCGCCACTGTCTACGCACGTGGCAAGGCGGCCGACGGCGCATTTGGCCGGGTGTTCTACGCTGAGGGTGACTACGTCCATGACATGGATCTGGGCTTCTATGAGGCGTACCAGTACAGTGGCGGCGAGCAGTGGAAGAGCACTGCCAGCTACCCTCCCATGCTGTACCCCACACACTCTGTCGGTGGCGTTTTGGGCGCCATCGACGGGCACGCGGTCAGCGTCAGCTGCATTGGGGTCAAGGATCAGCGGGACGATGGTGTCTTCGATAAGGACGTCAGTCAGTTCAATAATGATTTCTCCAACGCAACAGCCTTGTTTGAGCTCAATGACGGCGGCGCCATGCGGATCAACGAAATGCGCCGTGTGGGGTACCCGTCGCATATCCGCGAATCCCGGTTCCGCTACTTTGGTACTGAGGCCAGTATGGAGCAGCTCGCCGAGGTCACGGTCTGGCAGGACAAGGAACTCGTCACAGACATTTCCGCAGAGCTGGCCACGCACGCCACAATGAACGACGACGATGAGTCATTGGCCCATGTTGCCCCAGCTCTACGGGCAGCGTTCATGTCAGGCCATGCCAGCGTTCACGACGTGGCAAGGCTGCCTGAGGAATTTGTTGGTGCCCCCAACGGACATGAGGGCAGTCACCACTTCTTGGTTGACGACTTCGTCAGCGCCGCCAATCACGGCACCTTGCCGCCGGTCAACGCCTGGGTGGCGGCCCGGTTCACGTTGCCCGGAATCGTTGCCCACAAGTCGGCACTGCGCGGTGGGGAACGCCTTGCGATTGCTGACTTTGGCGATGCTCCGGCGCAAATCTAGTTAGCATTGGCACTATGACTGACTCGGTGGCCAGGCCCCTTCGAACTGCTGTGACTCGCAAGGACGTAGCACGGTACGCGGGGGTGAGTGCCGCCGTGGTCAGTTATGTTGTCAATGGGGGCCCCAAGAACGTTTCTCCGGCAACCGAGGCACGGGTGCAAGAGGCGGTCCGGGTCCTCGGTTACCGCCCGAACGCAGCGGCGCGTGCCCTTAAGCTGGGATCCAGCCACCTACTAGGACTGGTTGTTCCGGACACCCGGAACCCGTTCTTCATCGAGCTGGCGCAAGCCGTTGAAGAAGAAGTCAGCGCGATGGGCTACGCGGTTCTGATGACCAATTCCAGTGGCAGTCCGGCTAGGGAGCGTACTCACATTCGCAACTTGGCGGGGCGGCAGGTGGACGGCGTCTTTCTGGCCAGCAATTTGTTCGAGCCTGATTTGGCCGAGCTTCAGGCTGCCAACATTCCGACTGTGCTCCTGGCAACAACCATGAAGGCTGAGGGTTTTTCAACTGTCGGGACGGATCTGCGTGCTGGCGCCAAGGCGGCAGTGGAGCACCTGATCGGCCACGGTCACACCAGCATTGCTTTGGCGATGGGAGACAATGTGGTGGGTGCCATGGACGGTCGTGAACTCGGATGGCTGGATGCGCTTTCTCATGCTGGTCTCGGCGAAGGGCCCATTGTCCGGAGCCCGTTTACCCGCGCAGGCGGATATGCTGCCGGTCAGCGCCTGATTGCCGCAGCGCAGCGTCCCACAGCGGTTTTTGCCAGCTCAGATATGCAAGCCATCGGTATTTTGCGTGCACTCAATGAAGCGGGAGTGGCAGTGCCGGATGAAATGGCGATGGTTTCCTTTGACGGGTCCATCGACGCCGAGTATTGCTGGCCGCCGCTATCATCGGTGAAACAACCTGTCAGAGCCATGGCTCAGGCTGCAGTCAGTGCCCTCGTGGGTGAGCTACGCACGGCTGAGCCGCAACACTTGGTCATTCCCTCCGAACTTGTCTTACGCAGCTCTTGCGGCTGCCCTTAAAGTAGAGACTCAACCGCGCCACAGTTGGGTCGAGTCAACTCACTGGGTTGCCCCGGGGGTGGCGACTAGATGAAGCTTGCCGACGCGTTGGCGCAAGGTTCGTTGCGCCTCGGCACCGAGGCCGTCATCGCTGATGACCTCGTCAACGTCCTCGAGGGCGGCAATGGTACTGATCCCCACGGTGCCCCATTTACTACTGTCCGCCAGCACCACCACCTTGCGAGCAGCCTCGATCAGAGCCCTGTCCATCTCGGCCTCGAGCAAGTTCGGAGTTGTGAAACCGGCGTGCGCGTCCACACCATGGACGCCCATGAACAGCATGTCCAGATGCAGGGAACGGATGGATTGGGTGGCAATGGGCCCCACCAGCGCATCCGACGGCGTGCGCTCGCCACCTGTGAGGATTACCGGCAACGTGGACCCGGAGGATTGAAAGACATCAGCTATCCGCACTGAGTTTGTCACGATGGTCAGGTTTTCCTTGGCGCACAGCAGCTTGGCAAACGCCCAGGTGGTGGTGCCAGCGCTGAGGCCGATCGCCATACCGTCGTGGACCAGCGTCACAGCCTCCTTGGCGATGGCTTGCTTTTCCGCTGTGAACTGCTTGGACTTGAGCTCAAATCCGGGCTCGTGTGCGCTGGTGTTTCCGGGCAGTTTGGCACCGCCGTGGATTTTTTCCACCTTCCCGTCTTCTTCAAGGACTTCAATGTCGCGCCGGACTGTCATGAGGGAGACACCAAATTTTTCGGCTAGGTCGGCCACCCGCACGACCCTCTCCTGATTGATGGCGGCAAGGATTTCAAAGCGCCGGACGTCTGCAAGCATGGACGTTCCTTTCCACTTAGGTGCGTGAGTGGGGCAGGTCAACCTTTGCTGGAGCCCAGGGTTAGCCCCTCTACAAATTGGCGCTGCAGGACCAGATAAATGATCAGTGTGGGAATGACTGTGATGGTGGCGCCAGCTGCGAGCAGGTTGTAGTTGGAGAGGAACGTGCCTTGCAGATTGTTGATGGCAGTGGTCACCGGCAGTCTGTCGCCGCTTTGAATGAAGAGTAGCGGCCAGAAATAGTCGTTGTAGATGAAGATCAGTTCCAGCGTGGCCAAGGCGGCAATGGCTGGTTTGCACAGGGGCATGATGATGGATCTGTACTGGCGCCAGATTCCGGCACCATCCACCAGTGCGGCCTCGGTCAGGTCGGTTGAGAGTGCCTTCATGTAGTTGGAGAGCACAAAGGTGCAAAAGCCGATTTGGAACGCTGTATTGGCAATAATGACGGAGAAGTAAGTGTTTAGCAGGCTGCCGGAATCGCTGAACCAGTAAGGCAGCGGGGTGAGTTTGAACATCTCAAAGAGCGGCGTGGCCAACACTTGGGGCGGCAGCAGGTTCCCAGCGGTGAACATGATCAGCAAGGTGATGTTGAACTTCCAACTCACCCGGCTGACAGCAAATGCCATCATGGAACTAAAAAGCAAGACCAACACGATCGTGGGGACCGTGATGATCAGCGAGTTCATGAAGTAGCGGGGGAACCCGCCCTGTGTCCAGGCCTGCACAAAGTTGTCAAAGTTAAAGGCCCCGCCGAAGCTGAA
This sequence comes from Arthrobacter sp. N199823, assembly GCF_002929705.1. Lineage (GTDB taxonomy): Bacteria > Actinomycetota > Actinomycetes > Actinomycetales > Micrococcaceae > Specibacter. Next base: position 349,180 of record NZ_PJIN01000005.1, on the reverse strand, counting down.
ATAGCCATACTTGTCGGTGTCTTCCTTTGAACGCAAAGCAGTAAAGAGGGCCCACCCCAACGGAATTAGCCACATGATGGCCATGACAGTCAGGAAGATGTGGGTGCCATAGTGGGACTTGCCGTGGCTGCCGCTGCGCGAGCTGACGCCGTCGTTCTTCAGGCCTTTAGCAACGATGGAAGTGGACATCAGAACTTCTCCTTCCGGAAGGTACGGGACAGGTAGATCGTGATGGGGACCAAGGAAATTACGAGCAGGATTACGGCAAAAGCTGAGCCGATGCCGATGGACTGACCTTCGCCTATCAGGTAAGTGATGACCAGGGCGCTGATGAGTTCCAGACCATTGGTGCCCTTGTTGATGACCCAAACCACGTCGAACGCGCGCAGGGATTCGATGATGGTGATGACCACGATCACGATGTTGATCGGTGCCATGGCCGGGAAAACAATGCGGAAGAACGTCTGGCGGCCATTGGCGCCGTCAAGCGCGGCGGCCTCCTTCAGGGACGCATCAACGCCCTTGAGCCCGGCTAAATACAAGATCATGACGTAACCGGCGTGGCGCCACGTGGCCGCCACGAGGGCTGCCCAAATGTTGACGTCGGAGTTGCCGAACCAGTCCACGGCCTGTGGCGTGCCAGCGGTGCCTAAGAGGAAGTTGAGCAGGCCGTTGTCCTTTTGGTAGAACAGCTGCCAAATGATGCCGATCAACGCCAGCGACAGCATGACCGGGACGAAGAAGATGCTCTGATAGATCTTGCTGCCGCGGATTTTTTGGTCCAGGAGCACCGCCAGCAGCAGTCCGAGCGGGGTGGCGATGACGGCCAGGAACACCAGCCACAAAATATTGTGTTGGACGGCCGGCCAAAACGCGGGGCTGTCGTTGAACACGTAGCTGTAGTTGGCCAGGCCGGCCGCCCTGATGTCCGAGAGGGCCAGCCCGTTCCAACGAGTGAAGGACAAGAAAACGGACAAGACGGTGGGGATCCAGACGAAGGCCAGCTGGATCAACGTGGGGATCCCCACCATAAATGCTAGAACCACCTTGTCGCGGGTGGAAAGTCGCCTGACTTTTCTGTTGGTTCCGGGGGCGCTGCGCCTTCGGCCGGACCGGGGTGCGCCAGCCGGTGAAGGATGTGAAAGATCAGTGGTTCTGCTCATGACGGACAAACTCGCTTCCTCAGTGGGTGGGCGCAAGGCGTGGCGGCGGAGCGTTTCGCCGCCGCCACGGCAGGAGCTACTGGGCTGCGTAGAGGGCCTTTGCCTGCGCTTCGAGGTTTTTGACGTCGATGGAACCGTCCTTGATGAAGCCCTGCAACGCCGGGATCATCACGTTGGTGGCCATGGCCGGCAAAGCGTCGCGGTCGAAGAACTGGCTGATGCTCTTGGCATTGGCGATTGTCTCGGCACACTTCTTGTTCAGCGGGCTGAATGAGGAGGTGTCAGCGCCCTTGACGGTGGCGATGTTTGATGGGTCCACCTTGGCATAGGCGTCCTGACCTTCGGGGGTTCCCATGAATGCCAAGAAGTCTTTAGCGCCTTGGTTTTTGCCGCCCTTTTTGGAGAGCAGCAGCCCGTCAATGGGGGCTTCGACGGCGTCCTGTCCTTCCATAGCGATCTCGGGGAAGGGGAAGAAATCGATGTCAGCAAGGATGGCCGGGTCAGTGAACTGCTGGGTCACAAAAGAGCCCAGCAAGAACATGCCCGACTTTTTCTGGCCCAGGGAGATCGCCGAATCTTGCCAGGTCATGCCCAATGCGGCGGGGTTTTGGAAGGGTAGCAGTTCCTTCCAGGTATCAAAGACAGCTGTGACTTTCGTCTGGTCCCAGGATTCCTTGTGAGCCGTGAGGTCCATGTGGAACTGGTAGCCGTTGAGGCGCATGTTGATGTAGTCGAAGGTGCCCATGGCGGGCCAACCGTCCTTGTCGGAGAACTCGATCGGGATCAAGCCATCTGCTTTCATCTTTGCCGAGAGGGTCTTGAGGGCGTCAAAGGTGGTGGGAACTTCGTAGCCCTTCTCAGTCCAGAGGCTCTTGCGGTAGAAGAAGCCCCACGGGTAGTTGTAATTCGGGACAAAGTACATTTTGCCGTCCGGGCCCGTGGACGCCTTCTTCATGGCGTCGGAGTATCCGCCGCCGATCTTCTCCCAGACATCGTCGATGGGTGACAGCAAGCCCTGCTTGGCGTAGTACTGCATCCGGTAGCCTGCGAACCAGGTAAACGCGTCATCCGGGCTGCCCTGCAAGTAGGTAGCGATCTTGTTCTGGAAATCGTTGTGCGGGACCACGTTGGTGGTGACAGTGATCTTGGACTGGGCGGTAAAGGCGTCGGTGACTGCCTTGTACGCGGCTTTGGGCACATCGTCGGATGAACCTGAGCCGAACGTCAGGGACGTTGATGCTGATGCCGAAGCGCCGGGGGCCGTCCCGCCGGTGCAGGCGGCGAGCATCGGGAGGGCGGCGGCGCTGACGGCCCCGATGCCGAGCGTTTTCAGTAGCGTGCGGCGGTCCATGCCGATGTGGTTGAAGCTAAGCGGGGACCGGTCTTCATTTGGTGACATGATTTCTCCCTTGAAACGCATGACCGTGAGTTGACTCACATGTGTTCATCATGAAACTCCCAAAAGAGAACGTCAAGATGCAAAAGGGAAAGTTTTCGATCATGTTTTCGTGACAAGGGGACATTTGGCTCGCTGGGCGCAAAAAAGTGTGGCGCAGTTGTTGCTAAAACAAACCTGTTTTAGCAACAACTGCGCCACACTTGGGTGGGGCTAAGCCTTGAGTGACTCCGCGATCTGGTTCATGACCGTGTTGTCGGCCAAGGTTGAGGCGTCGCCAACGGTGCGGCCTTCGGCCACGTCCTTGAGCAGGCGGCGCATGATCTTGCCGGAACGGGTCTTGGGCAGCTCAGGCACCACCAGGATGGTCTTGGGCTTGGCGATCGGACCAATTTCCTTGCCCACGTGGTTGCGCAAGGTGGTGACGATATCAGCATCTTCCACAGCGGAACCGCGCAGGATGACAAACGCGACTACGGCCTGGCCGGTGGTCTCGTCTGCGGCGCCAACAACAGCTGCCTCTGCAACCGAAGGGTGGCTGACCAAAGCGGATTCAATTTCCGTGGTGGAGAGGCGGTGACCGGAAATGTTCATGACGTCATCGACGCGTCCCAGTAGCCAGATGTCGCCGTCATCATCCCACTTGGCGCCGTCGCCTGCGAAGTACATCTCATCAAAGCGAGACCAGTACGTGTCCTTGTAGCGCTCGTTATCACCCCAAATACCGCGCAGCATGGACGGCCATGGCTCACGAATGGTGAGGTAGCCGCCGTGGCCGTGAGGCACCGAGGCACCAAGTTCATCTACCACGTCAACGGCAATGCCGGGCATGGGGACCTGTGCCGAGCCCGGCTTGGTGTTGGTGACGCCAGGCAGCGGTGCCACCATAATGGCACCGGTTTCGGTCTGCCACCAGGTGTCCACGATAGGGGCGTTGTTGCCGCCAATGACGCGGCGGTACCACATCCACGCCTCAGGGTTGATGGGTTCGCCTACCGATCCGAGTAGGCGGATGGAGGAGAGATCGTACTTGTTGGGGATTTCCTCCCCCCACTTCATGAACGTACGGATCGCCGTGGGGGCTGTGTACAAGATGGTGACCTTGTACTTCTCAACAATCTCCCAGAAGCGGCCCTGATGCGGAGAATCCGGGGTGCCCTCGTACATGACCTGCGTGGCGCCATTGATGAGCGGCGCGTAGGTGACATAGGAGTGCCCGGTGATCCAGCCGACGTCGGCCGTGCACCAAAAAACATCAGTTTCCGGGTGCAGGTCAAACACGGCACGGTGCGTGTACGCGGTCTGCGTCAGGTAACCACCAGTGGTGTGCAGGATGCCCTTGGGCTTGCCCGTGGTACCGGAGGTGTAGAGGATAAATAGCGGGTGCTCGGCTGCATGGCCCACGGCGGTGTGCTCGGTGGATGCTGTGCCAACGGTGTCGTCCCACCAAACATCGCGGCCTTCCACCCATTTGACGTCCTGGCCATTGCGCTTGACCACAACTACGTGCTGCACGGAGTGGCCCGGCGCAACGAGTGCCTCGTCAACGGCGGGCTTCAGGGAGCTCGGTTTGCCGCGGCGGAAGGTGCCATCAGAGGTGATGACCAGTTTGGCTTCGGCGTCGTCAATACGGCTGCGTAGTGCGTCTGCGGAGAAACCCCCAAAGACCACGGAGTGGATGGCACCGATGCGGGCGCAGGCGAGAAGCGTGATGACGGCTTCGGGGATCATGGGCAGGTAGACGGCCACGCGGTCGCCTTTGACGAGTCCCAGAGATTCGAAGGCATTGGCGGCCTTTTTGACCTCTTCGGTCAGCTGCGCGTAGGTGTATGTGCGGGTGTCGCCGGGCTCACCCTCAAAGTGAATGGCCACGCGGTCACCGTTGCCGGCCTCGACGTGACGATCCAAAGCGTTGTAGGCGGCATTGATTTCGCCGTCCTCAAACCATGTAGCGAAGGGCGGGTTGGTCCAGTCCAGCGTCTTGGTGAAGGGCTTGGACCAGGTCAGGAGCTCACGGGCCTGCTCACCCCAGAAGGCGGGACGATCTGCATTGGCTTTTGCGTACTCATCGGCGTGGACAATCGCGTTTGCGGCAAATTCGGCACTCGGTGCGAAGTGACGATTCTCCGTGAGCAGATTTTCCAGTGCGTCGCCGGACTGGTTGTCAGCTGCGGTGGTGACCTCAGACATCTAAATTCCCTTCATTCCTTCGTAGCCGTTGACCCGCGAAAAACTATTCAGGCGGCGGTATATAGCTTCCCTAAAGAGGAAGTTAGTTTCCGCTGGATGGTTGTTATGGGACAACGATTCGTTCCTAGATTAACTGTAGCGCTTCTCACAGCTGCAAGTGTTAGCCGTCACAGTCCCGTGGGATCAACGGCGTGGTTTCTGCGCTCAATAGCATGCACGCGGTGATCACGTAGACATGGGGACTTCTCCCCATCAGGGGCATTTACACGGTATTTGAGCTGTGGCTCGCTAGTGTTGGATTCACCTGTTAACTAGGCTGGGGACAAACGTGAGATTTTGAGGAGCAAGACCATGACTGAACAAAGCAGGCCTTCGTCGGCATCCCAGGCGAGCGGGCCGAAGGAAACTACGGCGCAGAACGCAACTCTCCAGAGCGCAACTGCCGCCAAGGCCGTTGCCGGGCCGTTGACCGTCCGGGACTTAATAGTCCTAGGTTCGGTGCTGATCATCTTCGTGGCATCCTTGGTGCCGATCGTCAACACCTTGGCCGGCAGCTTGAACCTCTGGAACACCAGCGGCCTGTTCTACATCGGCATTGGTGTGGTCCTGCCTCTCGTTGTGGGTGGGCTTTTCCTGGCCCGCCGCATGAGCCCGGCCGCCAAGGTTCGCATCGGTTCGCTCTCCATAGACCAGTTCGGCTCGGTCGTGGCGGCCTTCGCCACGTACTTCTTCTTTGTGGGCACCGTGAGCAACTTTGGAATCGCCTTCCTGATCGGTCTGATTGGTTCGCTGCTACTGCTGGTGTCCACTGTTTGCGCACAGTGGATCCCCGTCCTCGCCGCCGATTTCACCGGCCGGGTTGAAGTTCCGGCCCCTCTTGCCGCGCGCGACGCCGTTCCCGCCGTCAAGCGTCCTGGCTCACCTAAGCCTGTGGCCGCCCAAATGGGTGCTGCGCAGCAGAATGCTGGTCAGCAGCCTTACGGCCAGGGGGCCCCGGTTTCGGGAGCTTCGGCCCAGTATGTACCCGGCCAGCAGGGTGTAGCTCAGCAGGGCGGCGCCCAGCAAAGCCCAGGCGCTCAGCAGGGCGGCTGGAACGGTGCCCCGGCCGCGAGCAAGCACAACCAAGCCGGTCAGATCTTTACGCCCGCCAAGGAAAACTCTGCAGGTGCAGGTGCAGGTGCAGGTGCAGGTGCTGTTGCTGGTTTCGGCGCGGGCGCGGGCGTTGGTGCCTCGGCAGCCGCAGGCTCCGCCGCCGCCACAACCCAGGCGGCCACAAGTTCGGCAGCTGCGGCAACTCCGTCCACCGGTGCAGCAGCCACCGCAGGAACCGGTGCTTCCGCAGGCACGGCCGGTGCAGCAGCACCTGCCACCGCGGCCAGCGCCGAGAGTGGCTCAGCGAGGAGCACCCCGTCAGGAGACCAGTCAGCGGCAACTCACACCGCTGCGCAGCCCTCGGTGCAGACACCGGCCGCGGCGCAGGGCAACTTCGGTGCCACCAGTGCCACAGCAGCCAAGGAAACGGAAGCCAAGGAAGTTGTGGCAACCACGCTGAACCCGCAGGTCCCCGAAGCGCTCAAGTCTGAAGCTGTGAAGCCGGCAGCCGCATCGGAAAACCCCTTTGCGCCGTCCGCCAATCGCGAAAGCATCACCGCCACGGTGAACCCGTCAGTGGCTCCGGTTGTTGCTGAACCGTTCTGGTTCGCCGTTGATCGACCCCAGAACGCCATCGATGAAAAGACGCGCCAGTTCGCTTTCAAGCTGGTCCCCGGTGCGTGGATTCTGGCATTGGAGGACCGCGGCAACAGCTTCCTCGTGCAGGATAGCCGTGGCAAGACCGGACTATTGTTGGATCTGGTGGGTATCGAGCGGGCCTCAGACAGCCAGTAGAAGGCGATGGTGGTGGCTGAAGAATCGGCTCTTGGGCTCAAGCGTCGTGCCCGGAAAATCAACCGTGAGCTGGCGGAGCTGTACCCGTATGCGCATGCGGAGCTCGATTTTCGGAACCCGTTTGAGTTGCTCGTGGCCACCGTTCTTTCGGCGCAGACCACTGACATTCGCGTCAATGCCGTCACTCCTGAGCTATTCGCCAGGTTCCCCACACCCCTGGCGATGGCTCAGGCCCAGAGCATGGAGCTTGAGGTACTGATCAAGTCGACTGGCTTCTTCCGGGCGAAGGCTGCTAACTTGCTGGCCCTCTCCACCCGCCTTGTTGACGAGTACGACGGCGTGGTCCCGGGTTCACTTGAGGCTCTCGTTACGCTGCCGGGAGTCGGGCGAAAAACCGCGAATGTGGTGCTGGGCAATGCCTTCGGCGTTCCCGGGATCACCGTCGACACGCACTTCATGCGCCTGGCCCGGAGATTTGCTTGGACGGAGTCCACTGACCCCGTCCGGATCGAGGCCGACGTAGCTGCCCTCTTCGAGCGGCGCGATTGGACCATGCTCTCGCACCGTGTGGTGTTCCACGGGCGGCGTATTTGCCATGCCCGCAAACCGGCTTGTGGAGCCTGCCCCATTGCACACCTGTGTCCCGCCTATGGTGATGGCGAGGTGGACCCCGTGAAGGCCGCCAAGCTGTTGAAATATGAAATGGCCCCCGGGCAAGAGGAACTACTGGCCCGAATGCTGGCCGATGTCCACAAGGCAGCCCAGTACAGGCAGGAGTCGCAGCATGCCGACCGTGTTGCGGATGCCGCGGCCAAAGGCATTCGGGCGTGAGCGCCTATGCTGATTTGCTCGCTCTTGCAGAGAAGGCAGCCACACTCAGCGAAATAAACGTCGTGGGCCGACCGGCTCTCTGGCAGGTTCCTGCGGATGTTGGCGCGTATCGCAAGGCAGCCGTGTTGATGTTGTTTGGTGCGTTGGATGACATCGGCGCCAGCTCTTCCAAGCCATTTATCTCTGCGGATCTTGACGTTCTTCTGGTGGAGCGGGCCGCGACCTTGAACGACCACCCGGGCCAAGTAGCCTTTCCCGGCGGGGGCGTGGACGCGGCAGATGAATCAGTCATTGCAGCGGCACTGCGAGAAGCCCAGGAAGAGACCGGACTGGATCCTCTGGGCGTCGAAGTGCTGGGAACCCTACCCGAGGTTCCCTTATCCGTCAGTAACTTCATGGTTACCCCAGTGGTGGGCTGGTGGGCGCGCCAAACACCCGTCGATGTGGTGGACTACGGTGAGTCGGCACAGGTTTTCCGGGTTCCAGTGCGGGACCTGCTTGATCCCGAGAACCGCTTCACCGCTGTGTTGACCCGTGACCAACACACCTACCGAGGCCCGGCGTTCGCGGTCAACGGCGTTGTGGTCTGGGGCTTCACAGCTGGCATCTTGAACTTCGTTTTCCACGAATTGGGCTGGGCCGTGCCGTGGGACGAACAACGAGAACTCCCGGCCCCCATCTGAGCTGGCCCAGTGGTAGCCGCCCTGTAGCAGCCGCCTTGTCGTAGCCGAGCTGTCGGAATCGGCAGCAAGTTTAAGTTGGGTTGCCTATTTTGCGTTCGCGTAACACTCAACGACAGTGGCCTTCACGGGGAACTCTAAAGGCATGTGTCCGAAGATCAGCTTCGTGGCGGCCATCGATGATTCATGCATCATGGCAGTCACCTCCTCCACTAACTCCAACGGGCAGTGAACCACCACCTCATCGTGGAGAAATGCGACCAACTGCGGCGTCCTCGGGCCGGGCTTTCCCCCCGCGATCGGTGGGAGGGAAGGGAGAGCCCGGAGCCGCCGTCGTAAGTCAGCCAACCAGCAACAGGCCCATTCCGCAGCCGTCCCCTGAACCACAAAGTTGCGGGTGAATCGCCCGCGTGAGCGAGCCGCCGATTCCGCCTGGCGCTGTTCCTGGGACGAGTTGCTGCGCTGTCCATCCCGCCATTCCTGGGACACTGCTGGGGTGCTGCGGCCCAAATAAGTGGTGACGACCTCACCGCGCTCACCAGCCCGGGCTGCCTGCTCCACAAATTCCAGTGCTCGCGGGTACATGCGGGCCAACTGAGGGACCAAGCGCCCAGAATCGCCCGTGGTGGCTCCGTAAATGGCGCCCAAAAGTGCAACCTTGGCCATGCTGCGATCACCTCCAAAACCCTCGGCTGCGATGCCTTCATAGAGGTCCTTACTTTGCCCAGCGTTGTCCCCAGGGTTGCTCCCAGCAGAGGCGCTACCGGCAGCCGCCATAGCCGTGTCCTGAGACAGGGCGGCCAAAACGCGAGGCTCCAATTGCGCCGCGTCGGCCACTATGAAGGTGTATCCGGGATCAGCCACGGCAGCACCTCTAATCTGTGCCGGGATCTGCATGGCTCCGCCGCCACGCGAGGCCCAGCGTCCGGAGACCACACCGCCCACCACATATTCGGAGTGGAACCGGCCGTCATGGACCCACTGTTGGAGCCAATTCCAGCCATTGGTGGTGAAAAGTCGGCTGAGCTTCCGGTAGGCGAGCAGGGGTTCAATGGCGGGATGCTTAAACTCCTGTAGCTCCCAGCTTCTGGTCGATTTGGCTTCGATCCCGGCCCGATGCAGGGCACGCATTAGATCTTGCGGGGAGTCCGGATTCAGGGATGGCGCATTTAGGGTGGTCCGCAAGACTCCGGCCAAAGTCTCCAGCTTGTCCGGACGGGCGTAACCAACGGGTTCCGGGCCGAGCAAATCATGTAGCAACCTCCTGTGTAGGTCTTCCCGCCAAGGGATACCTTCATGATGCATCTCCGCGGCCACCAGCGCACCTGCTGATTCTGCACTGAGTAAAAGCGTGAGCCTGGCCGGGTGTGTGGAGGAACTAACTGCCGTTTTTTGGGCAACAAGTTCAGCCATGACAGTGTCCAAATCCCAGCCATATGAGTCCGCAGACCCGCCAGGAGTATCAAAGAGGCTGTCCTGACCCGGCTGCGGGCCTCGCAAAGCAGAGCCGGCACGGTCTAGCTCCGGCAGAATGTCAATTGAATGCTCGGAGTAGGAGGTGGCTGACGCGTAGTTGGAATGCCGGAGGATCCCTTGGCACAGGGCCAGATCGTGGCACTTCTCTACGCGCACGTCCTGAGTCAGAAGCTCCGGATACCAGTTGGTGGCGCGGTCCCAGACCCACCGTGGATGGTGAGCTTGCTCCAGAGTGCGTACTGTCGCGGCCAGGGCAGCGCGTGTGACCGTCTGGACGGGCGCGGACGGGGTACCGTCGTCGTGTCGGAGCGAGATGACGGTGGCAGAATCATGGGGACTCACGGCCAGCAATGCGTACATAAGTTCTATTCTCCACTGGCTGGAGCACTAATTCCTCCACAGGCGCCCTTGGCAGGGGTGGTATCCACTTTTGCCGTGCTGGGGCTTTATCAGCAGCGTCGGTGAGGGCACAGTTGACGCATGAGACGACGTCAGGGCCCGGCAACCGGTCAAGCATCCGACCCGGCGCACAAGCCTTGGCTGCCGCGCCGGGACACCACAGTGCTGCTGCTCTCGCGGTCCCCGCAGCTGCAAGGTGAGGTGGGGCGCGTTGCTGCTGCGGCCGCCGTCGAACTGGTCATTGGCGAGGCACTTGAACAAAACTTCGGGGCGCACGGGGACATCGCTGCGGTGCTCGTTGATGCTGCTCCGGATGCTGCGACGCCTGGGTGGCGCGGCCCCGTGATCGTGGTGGGTTTTACCGCCGATGCCGATCGTATCTGGCAGCAGGCCGCTAAGCTCGAGGCTGATCGGGTTGCCTTCTTGCCGGATTCGGCCCATTGGCTCGCGGACTACCTGGCGTGCCTGCAGAATCCAGCATCACGCGCTGGCGTGTTGGGTGTTGTGGGTGGATGTGGTGGTTCCGGCGCCTCCACTTTGTCCTTGCTGGTGGCTGCTGAGGCCGCTTCCAGAGGTACAAGAACGTTGCTGGTCGACGGCGACCGCTGGGGCGGAGGTTTGGGAGTGATGCTATCCGCGCAAGAAGCGCCGGGGCTCCGCTGGCCGGAATTATTGCAGGTTTCCGGATCCATCAATCCGGGGCAGCTGGCGGCGGCACTGCCACAGGTGGGGCCTTTGGCCCTGCTGTCGTGGGAACAGGGGAGGGCCAGTGAGGGGCAAGCTGGAACAACGGGCACCAGCCCCGACAGCGATTATATGCATGCGCCCACTGGTTTGCCTGCTGTGCGTGGGCGGCGAACGGCTGTGCCTCTGCATGCCCCAAGTCAAACGCACGACGCCGTCGATGAGGTCATGCGTGCCGCTCAAGGAGCCTATGAACTGGTCGTGGTGGACCTCGGCAGGACTCCGGAAGCACTGAGTACCTTTGGTATTCAATGCAACGGCATGGTGGTGGTTGTGCCGGGGAGGGCGCGTGCCGTGGCGGCCGCCCTGAAGATGGGATCTGAGCTGCCTGCTGTGCCATCTGCCGCCGTCGTTCGCGGGCCCATGGCCGAAGGAATTGATGCAGAGATGGTGGCAACGGCTGCGGGACTGCCTTTAGCGGGGGAATTGCCGTGGCTGCGCGGAGTAGACCAAGCATTGCTGGCCCAACGCCTGCCTGAACTGCTGCACAGGCGACGAGTGCGTGGTCTCGTCGCTGGGGTTCTTGACTGGATGGCAGGGGATTCCGCCACGGCTCAAAGTGCCCGGGCCGCAGTCAGCTCAGGAGCCCATCCCGGAGTCCGGCCATGACACCTAGGGGAGCTAGAGGCAGGCACGCTACGCCGGAGGTGGAGACGGCGCGGATGCCGGCAGGATTACTGGACGCAGAGCTTTTGGACACCGTTCGGAGGGCAGTTTTGTCACAATCTGGCCCCATCACCGATCTTCAGGTGGCGAGTGCGGTCCGTGGCAGTGGCAGGCTGCTGGGTGCTGCCGGATCATTGGTGGCCATGGACCGGATTGCGGCCGAACTCAATGGGTTGGGGCCGCTTCAAGGCCTCGCGGCAGATCCCGCGGTGACAGATATCTTTGTCAACGCCCCGGACTCCGTGTGGGTTGACCGAGGCGACGGCCCAGAACGGGTATCCGTTGCCTTCGCCACCGAGGGGCAGTTGCGGGCCCTGGCCGTGCGGCTCATTGCCACTGGCGGGCGCCGGCTCGATGAAGGAAGCCCGTGCGTTGACGTCAAGATTTCCGGCGGATACCGTGTGCACGCCGTGTTGCCGCCTATTTCAGCGGCGGGCACTCTGTTGTCCATCCGCACTAAGAAGAAGAGCGCCTTGACGCTGGCCCAAATGGTGGCAGCAGGAGGCATACCCCTAACCCTCGCCCAGGTCTTGGTGAAGGTGATGGAGCTGCGTCTGAACTTCCTCATCAGCGGTGCCACGGGAGCGGGAAAAACCACGCTGCTGTCAGCGTTGCTGGGGCTGTGTGAACCAACAGAGCGGCTGGTCCTTATCGAAGATGCTGCGGAACTCGAGCCTCCGCACCCGCATGTAGTCACCCTGGAGGCCAGACACGAAAACGCTGAAGGTGCCGGCACCGTGGATTTGGCGGAACTGGTCCGCCAAGCCATGCGCATGAACCCCGGAAGGCTCATTGTCGGCGAGTGCAGGGGCAGAGAAGTGCGCGAACTCCTCATGGCCCTGAACACCGGTCATAGCGGGGGAGGAGGGACCATCCACGCCAATGGGGCACACGATGTCCCTGCCCGGCTGGCAGCTTTGGGTGCGCTCGCAGGAATGAGTCAGGAAGCGGTGTTTTTACAGGGTGCTAGTGCCCTCGATGCGGTGATTCATGTGGAGCGTCGCCAAAGCCGCCGGGTGGTGTCTGAGATTGCCATGGTGGAATTGCGTAACGGCAGGCTGGAGACGGTCCCGGCGCTTTCTCTTGCTGCAGCCATCCCTCAGAGCCCCCGCGATTCCGTGACAGCCAGGGTGCTGCACGGTCCAGCCTGGCCACTGCTCGCTGAGCGCCTGGGCTTGGAGGAGGACCTGGCTGACATGACAGTCGGTGGTGGTAATGGGACGGGAGTATGGCCTAGTGCGCCAGCGGGTAGGCGGCTCGGAGTTGCTACGGAAGGGCAAGAACCATGGGTGGTGCCGTAGTTCTTTTGCTGGTCCTGACGCTTGGCGCCTGGCTGCTCTTCGCGCCACCTGCGGCACTTCACCAGGGTCCGGTGCGCGGGCGGGCCCGGACCTTGCGCACAAAGTCGAAAGGGCGAGTCGAGACGGAATCAGAGTCTCTGCCGCGGCTGGTGCGTCAGATGTCCTCACTTCTGGCCGCTGGCCGGACAGGGCCGGAGCTATGGGGGATCTTGGCGCACGTCCTGGCGTCTGAACCGAGAACGGCGAGTGGGAGATTACGTGCACGCGTGGGAGCGACTGGGGCCGCGGAGGAGATCGGGCAAAGCTCGACGGTGGCCCTGCTGCTTGCTGTGCAGCGGGCCAGTGTTCTGGGCCTGTCCAGTGCGCAGGCAATTCGCACTGCCTGCAGCTCTGACACGCCCTCCTCTCAAGGACGACGTCGTGTCCCCATCTTGAGTGCCGGGCAACAGGACATGTGGCTGGAAATTGCGGCCTGCCTGGAAGTCTGTGAATCCAGTGGGGCTCCCGTGGCTGCCGTGTTGAACAGATTGGCGCTCACCATCGAGTCCGACTTTGATGCGGCCGCACTGCGTGAGACGGCTCTGGCTGGCCCACGAGCTACGGTGCGACTGCTGGGCTGGCTGCCCTTCATCGGCTTGGGCTTGGGTATTGCCATGGGCGTGGACCCGTTGTCAGTGCTGTTCGGTTCACCGGTGGGCTGGGCCGTATTGTGCGCCGGTCTTTTGTTCACCGTGACGGGCAGAATGTGGTCCGCAGCTCTGATTTCCCATGCCGCCCATCCCTCCGGCAGCCGTGCGTCCAGGCGTCCTGAAGCGCACCGACGGCGCACCCTAACAACAGCGAAAAGAAGGCGGTAGCCATGGGTACAGCTATGTTCTTGTTTCTTACTGCGGCTGCGGTATTTAGCCTTTCAACCGTTTCAGGCATGAGTCTGCAGAGAAGGCCGCGAAATAGCGCAGGAGGATTGCCCGGCTCAGCCAGCAGCGTCAGCGGCAGAGCTGCGTCGCTGCAGGGTCTTTCGCCGCGGCAAGGGGGCACTGCCACGGGAGTGCTGAAAGTTCCACTGTTACTAGACCTATTGGGTACGGCCCTGGAATCTGGGCTGACCATCTCCAATGCTCTGCAGGTGGTGGCACAGGTGTCAGGCGGTGGCATCCGGGAATCTCTGTTCAGGGTGTCGGCCGCGTTGGAAATCGGGGCCTCCTGGCAGGACGCTTGGCAGGGCAACACTGGGAGTAGTGAGCTGGCTGCGCTTCATGCCGCCTTGAGTTTTGGCGCCCTGAGCGGTGCTGGTGCAGCACCGTTGCTCTATGCCGAAGCAGCCCACATCCGTAAAGCCGGAGGGCGCCAGGCCGAGAAACGGGCGGCAGCGCTCGGTGTGAAGTTGGTTCTGCCGTTGGGTCTGTGCTCTCTCCCTGCGTTTGTTGCCCTAGGAATTGTTCCTGTTGTCATCGCCATGGTTCCGGCACTTTAGCTTCACCAATCATCACGCTTCACCAAAAAATGCCCCGGATTTACCCGTTCATTTATCCACAGGCAGTGCAGCAGTCCTTTCAACTCACCAAACGCACTTTCGGCCTTTCGCCGGATCCGGTGTGGGTGAAAAGTTGGCTCAACAGCTTGTTTAGGAGCCACCAGAAGTTGAAGGAGTGGCGCAGCCAAGCTGGGGCAAGGGCCAACAGGGTCGTTGCCATACCAAGCCCCATTGATGAGGAGTCATGATGAACAGCAATGATGCTGCGCAGGGCATGTCAAGCGGTGCAGAGGGCAAGCTCGCATTAGACAACATCGCAGAGATCTTTCCCGGAGCCAGCAGAAATGCGCCTGTGCGCAACAAGCCGGCCACCTCCCGTCGGGTCTGGCGGTGGCGTCCGCAAACTGGATTGGAAGCAGGTATGGCAACAGCCGAATACGCCATTGCAACGCTGGCAGCTGTGGGATTTGCAGGGCTGCTGGTGGTGATCCTCAAAAGTGACGAAGTACGTGGCTTCCTGATGAACATCATCCGCACCGCCTTGAGCATGTAGTAGATGGTACGCCCGAGGACAGCAACACAAAGCCTCGAATGGGCAGGGGAGGGTGAGGAAATGGGTGATCATGGCACGGACCGGGTGCAGGCGTTTACTGGCAGTCCGCGTCGAGCAAGAATACGCGGATCGGTCACTGCCGAACTCGCCGTGGTTCTGCCAGCTGTCACGGTCCTGTTGGCGCTGCTGCTGCTTGCCGTCACCACTGGCATGTTGCAATTGCGTTTGGAAGAGGGAGCCAGAGCAGGTGCCCGTGCCTTAGCCAGAGGAGATTCCCCGAGCCAGGTTACAGAAGTCGTAGCCCGGGTCTCAGGGGACGGAGTATCAGTAGCTCTGGGCAATGATGGCGCGTATGCCACCATCACGGTTCAGGGCAAGGTAAGTGGGGCACTATCTGCCCTCGTGCCGTGGACCCAGACTGCCCAAGCCATGGCAAAGATGGAATCCACTGCCCCTGATCATTCGATCCATCACCTGACCTCAGTGCGTTTCGCGGGAGACCCTGTGCCCGCTGTGGGTGTTGTCCCGGTCCGCAAATCTTCTCTGTGGCGGTGGGTCAGAACTACCCAATGCCCGCTTCGACATGGGCATTGCGACGAGGCAACCATTGCTTGGAAAGGTGCCCACCATGGCAACGTGCAGTGGTGAGCGTGGGGCCGGAACCATGCTGGCCGCCGGGATCGCACTAGCTATGTTGATGCTGATGGTGTTGGTTCTGGGGCTCGCAACGGCTGCGGTGTCGGCGGGAAAAGCTGCCACAGCCGCCGATCTGGCTGCGCTCGCAGCTGCGGATGCACTCAGGGGGCTCAGCACAGGCGATCCGTGTCAGATCGCAATGGACGTGGCGGCCGCGAACTCGGCCACTCTGGTGGAATGTGCTTTGTTTTCGGGGAGCAATTCGGTGCAGGTGAGAGTGCGCATCGAAACGGCGTTACCGTGGCCGGCCTACGGTCAGGCCCGAGCCGGACCTCCTCCGGATAGCGTGCTCCCTGCTAGGGGGCACGCCCAACCGTAAAGTTGCTGGATACCGAGCGCCTGCGCTCATGCTCGTTGAAAAGAGAACAGAGAAATTAGCCCGGTGCGTGCGCCAACAAGATCTTCAGCAGCAGCACGGCACCGCGCTTGTCCAAGGGATTGTTCTTGTTGCCGCACTTGGGCGACTGGATGCAGGACGGGCAACCAGACGGGCATTCGCACGCCTCAATCGCCTCCTTTGTGGCGCGCAACCAAGTCCGCGCCATGTCGAAGCCCCGCTCCGCGAAACCGGCGCCACCAGGATGGCCGTCGTAAACGAAGATGGTGGGCTGCCCGGTGTCGGCATGGATGGCAGTGGAAACACCGCCAACATCCCATCGATCACTCGAAGCAACCAGGGGAAGCAAGCCAATGGCGGCATGTTCGGCAGCATGGAGGGCGCCGGGAAATTGTGGCTCCACCAACCCGCCGGCCAGCAGTGTCTCATTGTCCAGCGTGAACCAGACGGCTTTGGTGAAGAGGTCCCGGGCTTCCAGCTCTAGGGGTTCCTCGCCAAGGACCTCATTGGAAATGATGGCCTTGCGTTGAAAGGAAACAACCTGGGTGCGGACTTGGACAGGACCAAAGTGCATTTCCACCGGCCCCCAGAGCTCGTGCTTGCTGGATTCAATCACCTCAATTTGGGTGACATCGCGGGCCGTTGTGTAAAAGTCTGGGGTGCCGCGCCTGACCAGAGCGCAGTGCTCTGACTCATTGAGTTCCAAGACAACGTAGCTGGTGCCCTGGTGGACGTACACCGCTCCAGTATGAGCTTGGTAGTGGGACTGCGGGGACCCCATGGTTCCCAAGAGGGCGCCCGTGTCTGCTTCGATAATATTGATGGGCCCACCGCCGTCATCACGGAGGTTGACCATGGCCGCGGCACTTTGCGGATGCGTCCAAAACCAGCCGGCTGGGCGCCGTCGCAAATAGCCTTGGGCTACCAACTGATCCAGCAACGCCGGGGTGCTGGCGTCAAAAATGGCCAGATCCCCAAGGGTGATGGGCAGCTCGGCCGCAGCTGCGCACAAGTGCGGACCCAAAACATACGGGTTGGCAGGGTCGAACACGGTAGCTTCCAGCGCGCTGTCAAAGATGGCTTCTGGATGATGAACCAAGAACGTGTCCAACGGATCATCACTTGCCACAAAAGCTGCAAGAGCGTCCTGTCCGGCACGCCCTGCCCGGCCGATCTGCTGAAAGAAGGAAGCTTTGGTCCCGGGCCAGCCAGCGACCAGCACCGCGTCCAGCCCCGAAATATCGATCCCCAGTTCCAACGCTGAGGTGCTGGAGACGCCCAACAAGTCTCCGGCACGGAGGGCTTTTTCTAGTTCGCGCCGTTCCTCGGGCAGATAGCCGGAACGGTAGGCGGCTATACGCGGAGGGAGGCTGGCATCCACGTCCTGCAACAGCCGTTTAGTCACTGTGGCGATGGTCTCTGCACCGCGGCGGGACTTAATGAAGGCAATCGTGCGCACACGGGCAGAGACCAAATTGGCTAGCAAATCAGACGTTTCGGCAATGGCTGTGCGGCGGGTCTTGGCACCGTTCTCGCCGGCAAATTCCGTCAGCTCCGGCTCCCACAATGCGACGGTGGTGGCGCCGTGAGGAGAACTGTCTTCCGTGACAGTGGTGACAGGAGCCCCGATCAACCGTGCAAAGGAGACGCCGGGATCGGAGGACGTGGCTGATGCGCCAATAAAAACCGGGTTGGCCCCATAATGGGCGCAGATCCGCCTTAGGCGTCGCAGTAAAACCGCCACATGAGAGCCGAAGACTCCCCGGTAACTGTGTGCCTCATCAATGACCACGTACTTCAATCGTCTGAAGAAACGGGCCCACCACGTGTGGTTGGGCAGGACCCCAAAGTGCAACATGTCCGGGTTGCAGAGGATGAAGTTGCTGTGATCACGAATCCAGCGCCGATCCGCAGGGGCGGTGTCGCCGTCGTAAGTTGCGGCCCGCAAGGTGGGAAGCTTCAACGAATTGAGAGCGGCCAGCTGGTCAGCGGCCAGTGCCTTTGTGGGGGAGAGATACAGCGTCACGGCACCATCCACCTCCAGCAGGCCGGGATTCTCCGCCACGCGCAAGGCGGCGCGATGGACCGCGTCGAGGGCAGGCAATTGGTAGGCCAGCGATTTTCCTGATGCGGTACCGGTGGCAATGATGGTGTGCTGGCCATTGTGAGCTGCCGTGGCGCCCTCCACCTGGTGTCGCCAGGGTTGGTCAACGCCTAGAAATGAATAAGCTGTGACAATGTCGGGATGAACCCAATCCGGCCAAGGACTGTTCACGGCCTGACGCGCCGGAATTCGACGGACATGCTGCAGCTGGGCAGGGGCGTTTCCCCCGCCAAGCAACTGGATCAGGGAATTGTTGGTGGACACCCCATCATTGTGCCACTGCCCCTTCGCACAGAAATCCCTTGGGTCCCCTGTGTGGCAACGTTGGCCCTCTCAATGGCGCCCAACGCCGCTCAGTGGGCTTCGGAGGCCGTGGTCAGTGACCTCGGGCCAGCTCCTCAAGGCGGGATTTGGGTACCAAAACCGTGACGGTGCTGATACTGCGCCAACCGAGCTTGAAGTACAGCCGTTGGCCGTCAGTGCTGGCCAGTAGCAGACCGGTGGTTACCGGGTACGCCATAGCCCTGGCTGTCAGAGCTTTCATGAGCAGCAGCCCATAGCCGCGCCGGCGATGCTTGGCATGGGTCTCAATTTGATCAAAGACGGCATAGTCGCCGTAGACGCCCACTTTTCCCGTGGCAAGAACGGTACGCCCTCGCATGATGGAAACGGAGATTCGCGCTTGGCAGGCTGATGCACTGTGCTTGCCACCCATTGCTTTTACCACCAGCGACAGCTCGGGGTCACCCAGGAATGGGTCTTGATTATCTTGGGTTTCCAAATGGCAGATCATGAGCTGTTCAGAGGCGGACAGCATTCCCATCCCTGCTTGGTGGGCCATCTTCACGTACCGGTGCACATCTGGTCCCAGAACACACAAGGCACGCTGGGGTGAAGCGATCACTTCGGCAGCCACATCGGCAAAGGCCGACGGTGAGGGGACGGTGGTGAAATACTCCCAGCCGCCACTACGATCGAGGCGCAGGGCTGCCAGATACCCTGGTCCGGAGCGGCTTGGGTAGCTTCGTAGCGCAGTCCAACCGGCAAACCATGCAGCGGTCTGGCCAGCTAGCTCTGTGGAAGCAAGCGTCATGTGTTCAGCCTATGCCAGCGGGGCGCCCGCTGAAGCCGTCATGCCGTTATTTGGTGGCACAAAGTAGGCTTTTAACCGTGTCGATGAACAAAATTGTGCTCTTTTATGGCTTCACCCCTCTTAGCGATCCAGAAGCGATCAAGCTCTGGCAGCGTGCGCTGTGCGAAAAGCTCAGCCTGAAGGGGCGCATCATCATCTCCAAAGACGGCATTAATGCCACGGTTGGCGGTGACATCAAGGATCTCAAGCAATACCTGAAGACCACGCGTGAATACCCCGGATTCAATGACATGGACATCAAATGGTCCGATGGTACCGGAGACGATTTCCCCCGCCTGAGCGTCAAGGCCCGGGACGAGATTGTCAGCTTCGGCGCCCCCGGTGAGCTTCAAGTCGATGAGAACGGTGTGGTGGGTGGCGGCACGCACCTCAAACCCGAAGAACTCCACGAACTCGTCGCCAAGAAAGAATCCAACGGCGAAGAAGTAGTGTTCTTTGACGGTCGTAATGCCTTCGAGGCGCAGATCGGCAAGTTCAAGAACGCCATCGTCCCAGACGTCGACACGACCCACGATTTCATCAAGGAACTGGACTCCGGCAAGTACGACGATCTCAAGGACAAGCCGGTCGTCACCTACTGCACCGGCGGCATTCGTTGTGAGGTTCTGAGCTCCCTCATGGTCAGCCGCGGCTTCAAAGAGGTCTACCAGATGGACGGCGGAATTGTCCGCTACGGTGAGACCTTCAAAGATAAGGGCCTGTGGGAAGGCTCACTGTACGTGTTCGACAAGCGCATGCACATGGAATTCAGCGACGAAGCCAAGGAGATTGGCCACTGCATCCGCTGCAACAACCCAAGCAACAAATTTGAAAACTGCTCCAACCCCAGCTGCCGCAACCTGAACCTGTACTGCACCGAGTGCGCCAGCGCTCCAGAAACGCTGCAATGCCCGCAGGGCTGCACTGACTGAATCCGCTTGTCGGGACCAGCGCCCAAACGAGGCCGTTAGGCTTGAGGTATGACTGATTTCGCCACCGTTCCGCACGCCCCACGCAGTGACAACCCAGGACTTCTTGCAGCTCTGGCCGCTGATCTGATTGCCATCAACTACACGGTCGACGGCGTGGCGGAGCTCCTGGGTGACGACGCCAGCCGAGCGTTGGACCGGGACCAGATGGTTCCCGCCACACTGCTGCTGCGCGGCAAGGCAGATCCGCTAGCCATCGTTGTGAAGCTGTGGTTGCTCTCGCAGTCGGTCGCCCAGGAATCGCTAGCCGCGGCTCTGCCCTCAGCCGGCATTGAGAAACTCGTGGAACTGGGCGTCATTGAAGAGGTGGAACAGCCTGGCATGGTGCGTGCGGCCGTCGACCTCCGTCCCTACGGCTGGGCCGGCGCTGAAGAGGGCGGTCAAGAGACCAATTTGTGGGTGGCCAGCGATCTTGGCGCCCACCAGCGCCCCGGCGTTCTTCGCAAGGATCACGTTCTGGGCATTGGCCAAGCTTCGCTGACTCTGGCTCAGAGCACCATCCGCCGGCCGGTCCACAAGGCGTTGGACCTTGGCACCGGATGTGGCATCCAGCTTTTCCATCTGCTGCATCATGCCGAGCGTGTAGTGGCTACTGACATTTCAGAACGCGCTTTGGCATTCACCCGCTTCAATTTGCTCCTCAACGCTCCGGCGCTAAACCTTGAGGCAGCTGATTTTGACCCGGCCAATCAGGACGCCCGGGTTTCGCTGCGCCTGGGCAGCTTGCTCGATCCAGTGGCGGGGGAGCGCTTCGACCTAGTGGTCTCCAACCCGCCGTTCGTCATCACTCCGCGGCACCGCGGGGAGCAGAGTAGCGAGCAGTTCACGTACCGTGACGGCGGCATGGCAGGCGACGCCATTGTGGAATCACTGGTTCGCGGCTTGCCGGAGGTGCTGAACCCAGGTGGAACTGCGCAAATGCTCGGGAACTGGGAGGTCAGCCGCGCACAAGCGGAGGGGACAGACACGGTGGAGCAATGGCATGCTCGCCCCGCGCAGTGGCTGAATGCGGAGGTCGAAGCCTGGTTCATCCAGCGCGAGCAGGTGTCTCCTGGTGGTTATGCCGAGACGTGGCTGCAGGACGCGTCGCAGGGCAGGGATTCCGTCGCCTATGCCAACGCCTACGAGGACTATTTGCTGGACTTTGCCTCACGGAACGTGGCTGGGATTGGTTTCGGGTACATCTTCTTGCGTCGCCCGGCAGACGGTGAAAGCGCCGATGTTCCCCGCTTTGAGGAGATCCTCTACCCCATTGAACAGCCTGTGGGCCCGCATCTGGCCAGCACGGTTGACAGAGGGCTCTGGCTCAAAAAACACCACGATCTCACTTTCGAGTACTTGCTAGTGGCCTCCGATGTCACCGAGGAACGCCACCAGAGTCCCGGGGCTGAACACCCCGGAGTGATCTTGTTGCGCCAAGGTGCTGGGCTACGGCGCACCAACCTGTTGAGTACCGAGTTGGCTGGTTTTGTTTCCGCGTGCGACGGCGAACTGACCGCCGGGCAGATCATCGGCGCCTTGGCAGTATTGCTAGAAAGGGACGATTCAGAGTTTGCTGAAGCCCTTGCCCTCGAAGTGCGTAATCTGGTACGCGACGGTTTCTTGGTTCCCGCCGAATGACAGGCCCAAGCGGTAGTGCCAGCTAAGCGCCGTCGAACTTCACATGCCTGCGAAAATGAATGAGCTTGGCCACGAAGAGGCTTAAAAACTGACGGTTTTCCTCACTCCGTTTCCCACGCAATACGCTTTCGCGGTAAAAATATGGTGAACTAGGCTCTTGGGGACGCCGTTCGTCCACCTTTCATTCCCTGTAGGAGTACCGTGCCCACCAAGGCAGCTAGCAAGCCCAAGACCGGCAAAAAGCTCGTGATTGTCGAGTCCCCTGCCAAAAGCAAGACCATCGCGAAGTACCTCGGCGAGGGTTTCGTTGTCGAAGCCTCCATTGGGCACATCCGTGACCTGCCGCAGCCTTCCGAGCTGCCTGCGGAGCTGAAAAAGTCCTCGATCGGTAAGTTCGCTGTCGATCTTGAGAACAATTTCAAGCCGTACTACGTGGTCTCTTCCGATAAGAAGAAAAAGGTTGCGGAGCTCAAGGCACAGCTCAAAGACGCCGACGAACTTTACCTCGCAACTGATGGGGATCGCGAAGGCGAAGCCATCGCGTGGCACCTGCTCGAGGTGCTCAAGCCCAAGGTACCCGTGTACCGCATGACATTTGCTGAAATCACCAAGGAGTCTCTGCAGCGAGCCTTGGGCAACTTGCGTGAACTGGATACCGATCTGGTGGATGCGCAGGAAACCCGCCGCGTGGTGGACCGCCTGTTCGGTTACGAGCTCTCTCCTGTGCTGTGGCGCAAGGTTGCGCCCAAGCTGTCCGCTGGCCGCGTGCAGTCCGTGGTGACGCGCATGGTGGTGGAGCGTGAGCGTGAGCGGATGGCGTTCCGTTCGGCCAACTACTGGGACCTGGCGGGCACCTTCACGCCGGAAACCGGTGAGTCATTCAGCGCCAAACTTGCCGCCGTTGACGGCAAGCGCGTGGCATCTGGTCGCGACTTCAACGATCAGGGCCAGCTGACCGGCAAGAACGTGGCCCATCTGGATGAAGTGGCAGCCAAGGCTCTCGCCTCGGCCCTGCAGGACGTCAGCTTTGCCGTCCGCTCAGTCGAGCACAAGCCCTACACTCGCCGCCCGGCCGCGCCGTTTACGACGTCGACCCTGCAGCAGGAGGCCGGCCGCAAGCTGCGCTTCTCCTCCAAATCCACCATGCAGACCGCCCAGCGCCTGTATGAAAACGGTTACATCACCTACATGCGTACCGATTCATCCTCCTTGAGCGATGAAGCCGTCAACGCCGCCCGCCGCCAGGCATCAGAACTGTACGGCCCCGAATTTGTGCCTACAGCCAAGCGCGTTTACGCAAGCAAGAGCGCCAACGCGCAGGAAGCCCACGAGGCCATCCGCCCCGCCGGTGACTCCTTCCGCACCCCGGCCCAGGTCGCCAGCGCCTTGGGTAGGGACGAATTCAAACTCTACGAACTGATCTGGAAGCGCACCGTCGCCTCCCAGATGGCAGACGCCAAGGGCTCGACTGCGACCATCAAGTTGGGTGCCACAGCCATCGGCGGCGTCGCTGACGGACAAGACGCTGAATTCTCGGCCTCCGGTACTGTCATCACCTTCCGCGGCTTCCTGGCCGCCTACGAGGAAGGCCGCGACGAGTCACGCAACGATTCCGATGATTCGGATCGCCGCCTGCCCAACGTCAAGGAAAATGACAAACTTCAGGCAGCTGAAGTTCAGGCCAATGGCCACGAGACGTCACCTCCGCCGCGCTTCACGGAAGCATCGTTGACGAAGGAAATGGAAGAGCGCGGTATTGGCCGCCCGTCCACCTACGCCTCCACGTTGTCCACCATCATGGACCGCGGCTACGTCAGCAAGCAGGGCTCAGCTCTGGTGCCGAGCTGGATTGCGTTCTCCGTGGTGCGCCTGCTGGAACTGCATTTCACCGATTACGTGGATTACGAATTCACCGCCGGCATGGAAAAGGGCCTGGATAGGATCGCCAACGGCCAGGAGCAAGGTTCCGACTGGCTCAAGCACTTCTACTTCGGCGACGTTGACAACAAGGGCTTGCAAGCCATTGTGAACAACCTTGGCGAGATTGACGCTCGAGACATCAACTCGATGCCCATCACCGACACGTTGGTGCTGCGCGTGGGCAAGTTTGGTCCGTATCTGGAAAGCACTGTCCCCACATTGGACGCCAAGACCGGGGAGATCATTGAAGCAGCCCGCGCCAATGTTCCCGAGGATCTGGCTCCGGATGAGCTGACGCCTGCCAAGGCTCAGGAGCTCATGGAGACAGCGGCGCCTGAGGAACGGGTACTCGGCGTTGATCCCGAGTCGGGGCACACCGTGGTGGCCAAAAACGGTCGCTACGGCCCGTATGTCACCGAAGTTATTCCGGAGATGACGGCCGAAGAAATCGCCAACCAGCCCGTTGAGTACTACAAGAACGGCAAGCCGAAACCGCCGAAGAAGCCTGTCAAGGCCAAGCCTCGCACAGGATCCATCTTCAAGACCATGACAGTGGATACGGTAACCCTGGACGAGGCGCTGGCCATCATGAGCCTGCCGCGAGTCTTGGGCACGGATGCCGAAGGCAATGAGATCACGGTGCAGAACGGCCGCTTTGGTCCGTACCTGAAGAAGGGCTCCGATTCACGGTCCATCGGCAGCGAAGAGGAAATCTTCACGATCACGTTGGATGCGGCGCTGGAGATCTACTCCCAGCCCAAGCAGCGCGGTGCACGTGCCGCCGTGGCGCCCCTGGCGGAGTTTGGAGATGACCCCGTTTCGGAGAAGAAGATCGTGGTCAAGGAAGGCCGTTTCGGTCCGTACATCACCGACGGAATCACCAATATTACGGTGCCACGAGGGACCGATATTGAGGATCTGACCCGAGAGAGCGCCATCGAACTCTTGGCGGACAAGCGCGCACGTGGCCCGGTCAAGCGGACCACGAAGACTGCAGCGAAGAAGCCGGCAGCCAAGAAGCCGGCGGCCAAGGCCCCCGCGAAGAAGGCCGCAGCCAAAAAGTAGCATACGGTGCCCCTGGACTTGCTTCAGGGGCACAACAATGGCCCGTTGGCCACCGCCTCGGTGGAGAAAACAAGGAGACAAAAGCCCCGCTGACGGCGGGGCTTTTGTATCCCTTTTTGTGCGCCTTTTTGTGCGCCAAAAGTGTTCTTATTGCCTACTCCGAGGCTCTCCCCGTCAGCTAAGTCAACGGCCCCCAGTTTGTGTTGTCCATCACCATTTCACATGACGGATGCAACTTCGGGGACTCGAGTCCCTATGACAATTCCAGCCTTCACGGGGAGATATGAAAATTCGCCATCGTACTGGTCACAGAGCGGTCGTTGCCGCACTAAACTGCGTAACTCCAGTCTGGGTGCAGCAGTGGTCCTCAGTAACCGCAGACGGACGGGCTTGCACAAGTAAACCGCCCCCGCAGGAAATGATCAGCCCGTCCGGTAGCGAATCAACGCAATTGTTGCTTCGCCACCGGACGGCCTTTGGCGTTTTTTGTGGGTAGAAGGGCAATAATGGGGCTATGAGATTAGGCGTGCTCGACATCGGGTCAAATACAGTTCACTTGCTACTCGTTGATGCGCGCCCAGGTGCCAATCCTGTTCCGTTCGCATCTCACAAGCGGGCGCTGAGCCTGGTGAAATACCTTGATCCAGAGGGCAACATTACCGACGAAGGCCAGCATGAGCTGATTGAGTTCATCCTTGAGGCTTGGGAATTCGCTGCCAAGCACAAGGTCAAAGATCTCCTCGCCTTTTGTACCTCCGCCATCAGAGAGTCCACCAACGGCGCCCAAGTTCTGGACCGGGTGCAGCACGAAACCACTATCCGGCTCACTGAATTGACGGGTGAAGAAGAGTCAGCCATGACATTCTTTGCTGTGCGCCGCTGGCATGGTTGGGGTGCCGGCACCATTTTGAACTTGGACATCGGTGGCGGATCCTTCGAGATCTCACAAGGCTCCAACGAACTGCCCGATCTAGCGCATTCCGTGCCGTTAGGTGTTGGCCGACTCACTCGCGAATGGCTTGCTGAGGACCCGCCCACGGCCAAGAGCATCAAGGAACTGCGCAAATACATCAAGGCGACCTTGAAGGAACCCATCGCGGCAACCAAGGAGCTTGGTGCTCCCAACCTCGTCACAGGGTCCTCCAAAACCTTCCGGGCGCTGGCACGCATTACGGGGGCAGCGCCGTCGTCCATGGGACCCTATGTGCGCCGCGAACTGCACCTGAGCGATCTGGGGCTGTGGTCCCAGCGACTTTCTGCCATGTCCTCGGCAGATAGGCTGCACCTACCGGGAGTTTCGGCGGCGCGTGCCCAGCAGGTGCTGGCAGGGGCGCTCGTGGCCCAGACTGCGCTGGAGATGTTCAAGGCCACCAAATTGCAGATCAGCCCTTGGGCGCTACGCGAGGGACTGATCTTGCGCCGCCTCGATCAGCTGGTTTTTGACGGTCCGCTGGACCCTCCTGCCCATGTTGCTAGGCTGAAGAATTCGGATACGAAGTAGGCGGAAATGACGGATCACAGCACGCACAATCCCGGCCATCACCACAGTGGCAGTCTTGCCCATGGCCAGACCCAAGAAGCACAGGCTACGCCCGGTCCTGTACGCCATATTCCGGTTGCCTTGTCCACGGCTTCAGTCTTTCCGCTCTCGGTCCATGACGGTTTTGCGGTGGCCGCGGACCTGGGATACGACGGCGTCGAGGTTCTGGTCACGCACAATGGTGACAGCCAGGATTCGGCGGCTCTGACCCGGCTCGCCGAGCGTTATGACCAGCCCATCCTAGCCATCCATGCCCCCACGCTTTTGCTCACTCAACAAGTGTGGGGCAGTGCCTGGAACAAGATTCAGCGCTCAGCCCAGATGGCTGTCGATGTGGGTGCTGATGTAGTGGTTGTGCATCCGCCCTTCCGCTGGCAAAACGATTACGCCGAGACTTTTTCGCACGGTGTGCGTGATATTGCCGATTCCTTCGGGATCCGCATCGCCGTTGAAAACATGTACCCGTGGCGGGTTCGTGGGCGTGAGGCCTTGGCCTATTTGCCGCACTGGGATCCGGTTGATCAGGACTACAAGGACGTCACCTGGGACTTTTCCCATGCCGCATCCGCCGGGGCTTCAAGCTTGGATGCCGCCAAGGCGCTGGGTTCCCGCCTGCGCCACATTCACCTGACCGACGGCATTTCGCCCTCCACCAAGGACCAGCACCTCATTCCTGGGCATGGCACTCAGGAATGTGTTGAGGTGCTCCAGTACATTGCCAACAACGGCTTCGACGGCGCAGTGGTCGCCGAAATTTCCACTCGCAAGGCCAAGGGTGCTGGCCAGCGCGAAGAGTGGCTGGCTGAAACTCTCGAATTCGCCAGGGTTCACCTAGGGCAGACGACGCCGTAGGCCGCTGGCCGGTTTGCCGGCATCTGCACTTGTTGGTTAAATGCGAAATCGCCGGAGGTTCGTCACCAGTGGATGGGGGGAATCACTGGCGAGATCTCCGGCGATTTGATTGGTCTTCAGGACAAGACCAATCCGATCATCACTCGCACCCTTATGAGGTAATTAAAAGATTACGGGCGGCGGTTGAGAATAGCCCGGGCGCCAGCTGTGCATTTGCCATTAAGGGCTGCGGACCATCTGTAGTTGCATGCTGTGCCTCGGCAAAGAAAGATGGGGGCATGACGAATAAGATTGTATTTCTCGGTTGCGGTTCCATGGGTGAAGCGATTCTTGCCGGAATGTTGGCCTCCGGTGTGCCACCTCTTTCCGTGGTGGTGACGGTCCGCCGCCCCGAACGGGCCAATGAATTGGCCACCCGTCACGGTGTCACGGCACTGGCCTCCAATGAAGAAGCAGACGCTAATTCTCAAGCAGTGGTCGGTGCCGGTGTGGTCATCTTGGGCGTCAAGCCTGTTGGCATCCAGGCGCTCTGCCGGGAAATTGCCGATGCGCTGCAAGCTGAAACAGTAGTCATCAGCGTGGCCGCAGCCGTATCTCTCGCTCAGCTGGAAGATGCGTTGAAGCCCGGACAACCAGTCATCCGTTCCATGCCCAACACCCCTCTGCAGGTAGGCCGGGGCGTGGTGGCCCTTTCTGGTGGAAGCAGCGTTGACGAGCACCACCTCTCCACCGCTCACGAAGTCTTCGCCGGTTCCGGAGTGGTCATCGACATTCCCGAAGATCAGCAGAACGCGGTGTCTGCCATTAGCGGCTCCGGTCCGGCTTATGCTTTCTACTTGGCTGAAGCGATGGCAGCAGCGGCCGAGAGCTTTGGAATGGAACCGGCGATCGCTCAGGTTCTTGCCCGTGAAACCGTGGCAGGGGCTGGCCTCATGCTGGCAGAACCCGGTGCAGATGCTGCGCAAATGCGCCGGGCGGTCACCAGCCCCAACGGCACAACGGAGCAGGCCATTGCCACGTTCGATCGTCTGGGTCTGCCCGGCATCATCGAGGCCGGAGCAAAGGCAGCCGCAGCCCGTGCCGCCCAAATTACGGAAGAACTCGGCGGCAAGTAACGCCCTTGCTGCTAGAGGGCCTGTTGAGCGGCTCACATCTCAACAAGCGTTCGCGCTGGCCACCGACTGAGCCAATATTTTGCTCAGGACACCATCGCCGCGTTAGGCGCACCCATACCGAGGTAGACGACGCGCTTCTGACTTTTCGCAGAGTGCCGTCTATTTTGGTGAACCATTAGCCCAGAGCCGACACAGTGGATCCTGCCGTTGCTCAGATTTAGTGACGCAGCTTGGGGCGTTCTTCGACCTTATGACCGTGGGAGGAGCGGGGAAACCGATGTGGGAACTCATCGGCGCCGCGCAGTTTGATCCCAACCTCGCTCAGGCCTGGGCGCAAAGCTATTCCCTCCCTCGCTCGCACCCGTCTGCTCGCGCCGCGCGAAGCCGGCCGCCATACCGGGCATTTTCGCCGAGTCAGACGGAGAGCCGTTGAGGTAGACGTAGCGCTACGTCTGCCTCAACGGCTCTCCGTCTGACTCGACGTGGGGCAGTGTGAGGTGAAGCGGCATAGGGCCTACTTCGCACCGGCTTCGAGCGCGAGCAGCAGCGATTTTGCTTCCGCGCCGCCCAAGTATGCGCCTTGGCTGCCATCGGAGCGGATCACCCGGTGGCAGGGCACCACAAGCGGGAGCGGATTGCGCGCGCAGGCCGTCCCCACTGCGCGCACAGCCCGGGGACTGGACGTCATAGCCGCCACTGCCGCATAACTGGCCGTCTGCCCGTAGCCAATCTCCGGCAGATGGCCCAGCACCTCACGCCTGAACCCTTGTGCCAGCCGGAAGTCCAACGGC
The DNA here is from genome assembly GCF_002929705.1 of Arthrobacter sp. N199823. Lineage (GTDB taxonomy): Bacteria > Actinomycetota > Actinomycetes > Actinomycetales > Micrococcaceae > Specibacter. The sequence goes on along the minus strand of NZ_PJIN01000005.1, from coordinate 320,259 downwards.
AGATCGAAACTTTGCCTGCGCCCCTGAAAATACTCGTCAAGTTCCCGGGCCGCAGCATCCAGCCGTGCCGGGGCACGCATAATCCGCGGGCTGACAGCGGCGCAGAGGGCTTCCAGCACGGAATCGTGCCCCTCAACGGCGAACGCCACCCGCACCAGCCCCGCCTCGGTTCCGGCCAGCAACAGCTGTCCTACGGGTGAATCAATCATCCGATACGCAACATCCACGAGCCCCTGCGCCGATGCGGCGGCTGTGAACTGTGCGGCCAGATTCGCCACCGCGGCATCCTCGCCGTCAACGATAGGGGCGAGCAGCCCAGCTACCTTCACAGTGTTCATTGCTTCTGCGTCCTTTCATGGTCCAGCAGCGCCCGGAGCGCCCTCATGCCGTCCGCCGCGGCCCTGCGCGCAGCCGCTTCGGAATTACCCAAAATCCCTGCCACCTCGGCATATCGCAGCCCGGCTAAGTGGTGATAAACAACAGCTTCACGCTGCATTGGTGTCAGGGTGGCCAGCGCCGCCCACACAGCAGCAGCCGTTTCCCCCGCCTCCACGGAACGGACGACGACGTCGCCTCCGCCGTGCCCCGTCTCGCCAGCGCCGTGCTCGTCTACGCCGTGCTCGCCGACTGTGAGGGCGCCTAGTCCCTGCTCGCCACTTCCGGGGCCGCCGTCGGGCAACGGAAGCCGCGCCGCTTTCCTATGATGGTCCATTGCCTTGTTGCGGGCGATCGTGACCAGCCAGGCCTCCCTATTGCGGACACTCCCGGTGCTCGGGTAGACGCGTAGGGCTGCCAAAAATGTTTCCTGCCAGACATCGTCGGCATCCGTGGGGCCAACCAGCGCACGGCACACGCGCAACACTGCGGCGCCATGATGGGTGATGAGGACCTCGAAAGGCGGTAACGCTGTGCTGATTTGTTCAGGAATTACCGCAGCAGCGTCGCTGGGAGCGGGCATTAGAAAAGTGCCTCAGTATGGGTTCGGGACGGGTTCTCCAGCTCGAGCAAAAACTGCTTGCGCTCGAGCCCGCCTGCGTAGCCTGTCAGTGATCCGTCGGAGCCCACCACGCGGTGGCAGGGCACGATGATACTGATGGGGTTGCGGCCGTTTGCCGAGCCCACAGCCTGCGCCATGGTAGGGTCGCCCAGCATCGTGGCCAGGGCGCCGTAGCTGCGCAGCTCACCGTACGGGATTTCCCGCAGCGCAGCCCAGACTCGATGCTGGAAATCGCTTCCCGCCGGGGCCAGCGGCAGTGAAAACTCCCGCCGTCCATGAGAAAAATATTCGTCCAGCTGTTCCGCCGTCGCAGCCAGCACAGGCGAGGCAGACGCCGGAAGTTGCTCACCCAGCGTCTCCCATGCCGGGCGGCGCTTATGCTCCGCCATATACACAGCCGCCAGCCCGGCGTCGTTCTCCACGGCGGTCAGGGGACCCAACGGAGAGTCAAAAACCGAATGCCTAATCATTGAAAAAACCTCCTGCCCAGTAGACGCAGACCGACCCAAAAACGTGAGGTTACGGGCGCGCGGCGAAGCGTTCCAGCAGGTCAACGTAGCCGGAAACAATCAGCATGTCGCGGCTGGAGACACGCGTGTTCGGCTGAGCGTAGGTGAAGTCTTCGCCGGGAGATTTCACGCCCACCACAGTCACCCCGTACTTGGAACGCACCTTGGATTCCTCCAGCGTGAAGCCCTGGGTTTCCTTGGGCGGGTACATTTTCACGATGGCAAAATCGTCGTCAAACTCGATGAAGTCAAGCATGCGCCCGCCCACCAGGTGCGCGGCGCGGACACCGGCGTCGGCTTCGGGGTAGATGACGTGGTTGGCGCCAATGCGGGTCAGGATCTTGCCGTGCGACTGCGTGATCGCCTTGACCCACAAATGCGCGATGCCCAGATCCACCAGATTCACCGTGATCAGCACGCTGGATTCGATTGAGGTACCCACACCCACGACGGCGGAGCTGAAGTCCTGTGCCCCGAGCTGGCGCAGGGCGTCAATGTTGGTGGCGTCGGCCTCGACCACGTGGGTGAGCACGCCGGCCCACTTCTGGACCAGGGCGGGATCGCGCTCAATGGCGAGTACCTCCCTGCCCTGTTTGACCAGCTGGTGCGCCGTGGCGGCACCGAAGCGGCCCAGCCCGACGACCAGCACGGGCGCATTATGTGGCGGGCGGTTGCTGGAGTCTATTTTGTCAGCCAATGATGGGCCTCTCTTCCGGATAGTGGAACAGCTGGCGGCGCTGGCGCAAGGCCAGGGCCGCCGCAAGGGTGATGGATCCTACGCGGCCAAAGAACATCATGGCACTGAGGACATAGGCGCCCGACGGCGGGAGCTCGGCACTGAGCCCCGTGCTCAGACCCACTGTGGCAAAGGCCGAGATGGTCTCAAAAAGCACCCTGTCCAGGGATTCCCCCGAGATGGCGAGCAACAATCCGCAGGCGACCATGACGAGCGTGGCACCCATCATGATCACGGAAATGGCCACCCGCATGGTGCCTTGGGGGATGGTGCGGCCGTAGATTTTCACGTCGTTATCGCCGCGAGCCTCGGCCACAATGGCCAGAAACATCACGGCAAGAGTGGTGACCTTGATGCCGCCTGCCGTGGAGGCTGAGCCGCCTCCCACGAACATCAAAGCATCCGTGAGCAGCATGGTGGGGGTGTGCATGGCGTTCATGTCCACCAGGTTGAAGCCCAGGGATCGGGTCATGACGGAGGCAAAGAGCGAGTGCGTGATCTTGTCTCCCACGCTCATGCCACCAATGGTGTCCGGGTTGGTCCATTCCATGGCTCCCCACAAAATGGTGCCGGCCACGAGCAGCATGAGCGAGACCTGGATGGTGAGCTTGGCGTGCAAGGTCCACTTCTTGAAGCGGAAACCGGTGGCCAGTAGCACCATCAGTACCGGGAAGCCGAGGCTGCCAATGAACCCGCCAATCATGAGCGGTGTCAGAATCCACAGATCGGCTTCGTACGGGACAACGCCGTCGGAGTGAGGTGTGAAGCCTGCGTTGTTAAAGGAGGAGATGGAGTAAAACGTCGCATGCCAGATGGCTTGCGGAAGGGATTCGCCCAAGATCAGGAAGCGGGGAGCCAAGGCCAGGGCAAGGAGTATTTCAATGGCCACGGAGGTGCTGATGACGATCCGTAGCAGCGTACCCACCTCGCCCAACCGCCCGGCGTTCATGGCCTCCTGGGCAATCAGCTTGCCACGCACACCCAGGCGTTTGCTCACCATCAGGGACATCAAAGAAGCCAGCGTCAGGATGCCCAAACCGCCCACAAAGATGCCGATCAAGATGACCAGCTGGCCGAAAAAGGACCAGTGCAAGGCCGTGGACACGGTGGTTAATCCAGTCACACAGACAGCTGAAACCGCAGTGAACAAGGCATCGTGAAACGCTGTGGATTGCCCGTCGCGGGCCGCTACGGGCAGGCTCAAGGTCAAGGTGAAGGCGAGAATGACCAGAGCAAAGACAATCAGGGCAAGTCTGGCGGGGGAGCTGTTGGCGACTCGGTCAACGAAGTCGCGGACACTTACTACAACTCTGATCGGCCAGCGTGGCAGCCATTGGGGAAGTACGGTTTTAACGGCCAACGCGGTGCTTCCCCTCCTGCCATAAAGTCCTGCCAACAATCACTCAACTAGCTACGGATACGCGTTATACGCCCGAACTTCGATAGCCTGTGATAGATGTCATCATTTGCCAGCTCCGGGCCAGCGGCCGTCCCGACAAGCATAGTCTGCGATGCGGCCATGTCTGCGTACAATTTTGGCCCCAATCACCCCATGTCGCCTAAGCGCCTGGACCTCACATCGTCACTGGCACGTGAGCTGGGAATCTTCGAGCTGCCGCAAGTGGACCTTGTGGAGTCCTATGTTGCCTCCGACGACGAGCTGGCCACGGTGCACACCCGCGACTACGTCGCTGCCGTCCGCCGTGTGGGTGAGGATCCAACTCTCAGCGATCCGGACCGCGGGCTCGGCACGGAGGACGACCCCGTCTTTGCCGGCATCCACGAGGCCAGTGCCCGGCTCGCCGGGGGATCGCTGGTGGCGGCAAACGCCCTCATCAGCGGCGCGGTGTCAAGAGCTGTGAACTTTGGCGGCGGCATGCACCACGCCTTTGCTGGCAAGGCCAGCGGCTTCTGCATCTACAACGACACCGCCCTGTCCATCCAAAAACTACTTGACTCCGGTGTGTCCAAGGTGGCTTATATAGACATTGACGCGCACCACGGCGATGGCACCGAACGCATCTTTTGGGACGACCCCCGGGTACTGACAATCTCCCTGCACGAAACAGGGCTGACGCTTTTCCCCGGGACCGGGTTCGCCAACGACATTGGTGGGCCCAACGCAACAGGCTCCGCAGTCAACGTCTCTTTGCCGGCTGGCACCTCGGATGCCGGTTGGCTCAGGGCCTTCCACGCCGTCGTGCCTCAATTGGTGGAAGCCTTCGCACCGGAGGTTATTGTCAGCCAGCACGGTTGTGACTCGCACCGCGACGACGAGCTGACCCACCTGAACACCTCCGTGGACGGTCAGCGGGAGGCGGCGCTGAGCATTGCGGCACTCGCTGACAAGGTGTGTGGGGGGCGCTGGATTGCGACAGGCGGCGGCGGCTACAACATTTTCTCCGTGGTGCCGCGCGTGTGGAGTCACCTCATGGCGATTGTGGCGGGGCGTCCAGTGCCGCTGCGGACCGCGGTTCCGGAGACCTGGCGGACCTATGTGGCGGAGAAATACGGCAGGGTGGCGCCGCTGCTGATGGGCGAGGACGCGGATACCTGGTGGCGCTCATGGGAAGTGGGTTACAACCCCTCCGATGCGCTGGATCGGACAGTCATGGCGACGCGGAAATCCGTGTTCCCGCTGTACGGGCTGGATCCCTGGTTCGACTGACGGGTGTTTGAGGGGCGGTGGTGATTAATCCAACGGCGCCTTCGGACGTGCCGAGTTCACCCTTGCATTCCTCCGCAAGTAACGGTTGCAATTGCGTTTATGTGAGTCGGTTGTGCTCAGTTTTGGGCCGGTGGACTGGCCGTGAGAGGCGACTCAAGATGCCGGATTGGGCATATGTCGTTAGGGTAGTGGAATGGTTGTTGAAAAAGTCTTTGCGGTGATCGCCGAAAGCACCCGCCGAGATCTTTTGGAAGCCCTTGCTCAAGAGAGCAAATCGGTGGGGCAGCTTGTGGATGAACTCGGAGTGTCCCAGCCAACTGTCTCAAAGCATTTGCGAGTGCTTCGTGAAGCCGGTGTGGTGTCCATGCGCGCCCAGGGTCAGAAGCGTTACTACGGTATTAACACTGAGCCGCTTGCCCTGGTGTCTACGTGGCTGCAGTCCCTCGGGGCCGGTGCCACTACTGGTGCCGCTACACCTGCGGTAGCCCGGAACGGTGCCGCTGTTGCGGTGCCAGCCACAAATTCTGCCGCTGTCGCCCCGCATCCGGCCAAGCATCGCGAGGTTGCTGCGGCTCCGCTAGTTGTTGCGCCGGTCTCCATGGCGCCGAGCGCGCCCGCTACGGATCCAGTTCGCGGTGAGGCAGCTGTGCCGGCTGATGCCGCGGCAGTGAAAGTTTCCGCCGAGCCAGCATCGAACGGTTCGGCTCCGGCAGTTCCGGTGATTCCCGCAGTTCCGGCGGCGCAGACGCCCTCAGCCCCAAGTAAGCCTGCTGAGGTTGTGCCGTTTGGCAGCGTGCAGTCCGGGGTTGTTCAAGCGAATGAGAACGACGGCGGCGCGCCAGGACAATTCAGCCGTAGCGTAGGCAGGGCTGCGAACAAGGCGGCTGACTTGCTGTCCAGCTTGCCTGCATTGCCCACGTTCAAACGTCGCAAAAACTAGCCGAGCAGTAAAGCGCCGTAACACCCCAGAAGGGCATCTTGCTCCGCCATAATCCGCAAGATCACGCATAAATGACTGAACTGTGAGAAGAATTGGCGTATGCGCTGGCATGACTGGAAAATGGCGAGAGAGCATATTTATGCGCCGCGTGACGGTGCCTCACCCTTTTCAGGAGACTCATGGATACCAGGCTCGAAGCCATCCGGGAGCAAGTTTTAGCTCGTAACCCCGGCGAAAAAGAATTCCACCAGGCTGTTTTGGAAGTTTTCGAAAGCCTTGGCCCGGTTTTGGATAAACATCCAGAATTCGTCGACGCAGCCGTGCTGCAGCGTTTGTGCGAGCCTGAGCGTCAGATCATCTTCCGCGTGCCGTGGATGGATGATGCTGGCCGCGTGCAGATCAACCGTGGTTTCCGCGTTGAGTTCAACTCGGCACTTGGCCCGTACAAGGGTGGCCTGCGGTTCCACCCCTCCGTGTACCTAGGCATTGTGAAGTTCCTCGGCTTCGAGCAGATCTTCAAGAACGCACTGACCGGCATGCCTATCGGTGGCGGCAAGGGCGGTTCCGACTTTGACCCGCGCGGCAAGTCCGACGGCGAAGTCATGCGCTTCTGCCAGAGCTTCATGACAGAGCTGTACCGCCACATTGGCGAGTACACCGACGTTCCCGCGGGCGATATTGGTGTTGGGGGTCGCGAAATCGGCTACCTGTTCGGCCAGTACAAGCGCATCACCAACCGCTACGAGTCCGGCGTTCTGACCGGTAAGGGCATCGGCTGGGGTGGCTCCTTGGTGCGTCCGGAAGCCACCGGCTTCGGCACCGTCATGTTCACCCAGGAAATGTTGAAGACGCGCGGCACCTCCCTCGATGGGCAGCGCGTAGTCGTTTCAGGTTCCGGCAACGTTGCAACTTTCGCCATCGCGAAGGCTCAGCAGCTCGGCGCCAAGGTAGTAGCTTGCTCGGATTCCTCCGGTTACATTGTGGATGAGAACGGCATTGACGTTCCCCTGCTCCGCCAGATCAAGGAAAAAGAGCGTGGCCGCCTCAAGGAATACGCAGTGCGCCGCGGCTCCTCTGTTAGCTACGTTGAGGGCGGTTCCGTCTGGGACGTCAACGCGTCTGTCGCGCTTCCCTGTGCCACGCAGAACGAACTCAACACCGAGGCTGCAACCCGCATGGTGAAGAATGGCCTTGTCGCCGTTGCTGAAGGCGCCAACATGCCTTCCACCAGCGGTGCAGTTGCCGTCTTCCAGGAAGCGGGCATCTTGTTCGCACCCGGTAAGGCAGCCAACGCCGGTGGCGTGGCCACCTCGGCGCTGGAAATGCAGCAGAATGCCAGCCGCGACGCTTGGTCCTTCGAGCACACGGAGGCACGCCTGCAGAACATCATGGTTGGCATTCACGACCGTTGCGCCGAGACCGCAGACACCTACGGCTCGCCGGGTAACTACGTGGTTGGCGCCAACATTGCCGGCTTCGTCAAGGTTGCCGATGCCATGTTGGCCCAGGGCCTGATCTAGTCCTCACCAAGGGCTCAGCCATCTTTTCAACGCACGACGGCGCGTTCCCTGCCTAGGAGGGGAACGCGCCGTTCTGCGTTGAAAACCCGTTCCGCTGGTCCGTCAAGGGAAATCCTGGGATGGCTCATTGATCATAGCGTTTCCGGGCTGCCGGACCTTCTTCGGGATGCCCAGAATTTGTGAAAGGTTTCAAAATTTCCTTGACAGTACATGTGTTAGCGCTCACAATTGTTGTTGCGCACATGCCGGGTGTCAGCCTAGGAGGCGTGTTTCTGCGCCAGGCATGAATGACCAAGGAGCGAACTGATATGTCCCGTGCACGAATCAGCATTGACCGAGATTTCACCGTTGCGGAGGTTCCCCGCCGACTGTTTGGTTCGTTTGTGGAACACATGGGTCGTTGTGTTTACACCGGCATTTACGAGCCCGGGCATCCGGAGGCAGACGATCAAGGTTTCCGTGGGGATGTACTCGAGCTGACGAAGGAGCTGGGTGCGACGGTGATCCGGTATCCCGGCGGCAACTTTGTCTCCGGCTATAACTGGGAGGATGGCATCGGCCCGGTGGCTGACCGGCCGCGGCGCCTCGACGGTGCCTGGCACACGGTGGAATCCAACGCTTTTGGCCTGCATGAGTTTGTGGATTGGTCCAAGAAAGCCGGTACCGAGATCATGGAGGCCATCAACCTGGGCACCCGCGGTGTTGATGCGGCTCGGGAAATTGTCGAGTATGCCAATCATCCCGGTGGCACCTACTTCTCGGATTTGCGGGCGAAGAACGGTCACAAGGATCCCTTTGGCATTAAACTGTGGTGCCTTGGAAACGAGATGGACGGTCCGTGGCAGATTGGGCACAAGACCGCTCAGGAATACGGCCGCTTGGCACAGGAGGCCGCCAAGGCTATGCGCCTAGTGGACTCGAGCATCGAGCTCGTGGCCTGCGGCTCCTCCAACTCCGGCATGCCGACCTTCGGGGCGTGGGAGCAGACGGTACTGACTCATACCTACGAAGAGGTCGACTACCTTTCCCTTCACGCTTACTACCAGGAACAGGACGGAGACGCCGAGAGTTTCCTGGCCAGTGCCGTGGACATGGACTACTTCATTGAGTCTGTGGTGGCCACCGCCGATGCCGTGCGCGCTAAAGGCAAGCACAAGAAACACATCAATCTCTCCTTTGACGAGTGGAACGTTTGGTATAGCCGACCCGCAGATTCCGACAGCCCCGAGCAGATTTCCCAGCAGAGCTGGCAGGAGCATCCGCGTGTCATTGAGGACAAGTACAACGTCACTGACGCCGTGGTGGTTGGCACCCTGCTGAACTCGTTGCTGCGTCACGGTGACAGGGTGAAAATTGCCAATCAGGCGCAGCTGGTCAATGTCATTGCCCCGATCCTTGCGGAGCCAAACGGTCCGGCATGGCGCCAGACCATCTTCCACCCGTTCGCGCGGATGGCTGAGGTGGCCAAGGGCCAGATCATGCGCACCGTGGTGGATTCGGACAAAGTGGAAACCTCACGGTTTGGTGATGCAGACCTGGTTGATGTCAGCGTTACATGGGACGAGGGGACCGGTCGGATGGCATTGTTCCTTGCCAACCGCGGGCTCGATGGGGCTGCGGATGTGGAGGTGCGCCTGCGTGGGTTCGACGCCGGATCGGTCATCAGGGCTGAGGTGCTTGACGTTCCCATGGGGCTGGACAGATTTGCCAAGAATACGCTGACCCTTCCGAATCAGGTGGGCCTGCGCGCACTCGACGGCGTTGCGGCTGCCGGGAACAAGCTGACGCTAACGCTGCCCGCACTGTCCTGGGCCGTCGTCGAACTTAACGTGGAAAAGGCGTAGTGGGCAGCCAAAACGGCTGGCGTGGTGAGACACCATCGCCCATCGCCGGGTATTTCGCCGACCCAAATATCGACGTCGTGGACGGGCGCTACCTGGTCCTGGCCACTACAGACGGATCGCCGGAGTGGGGCTCCACCGCCTTCCGCGCATTCACATCCTCGGACCTGCGCACATGGCAGGACCACGGGGAAGTCTTCGACGTCCGGTTCGCGGCGTGGGCCTCCGGACATGCGTGGGCACCAGCCTACGCACAGGCCAACGGAAAGCATTACCTGTACTTCACGGCAGACCGGGGATCCATTGGGGTCGCCGTGGCCGATGAGCCGACCGGCCCGTATATTGACTCGGGCCGGCCCTTGGTGGCCCCCGGAGATTTTGACGGCGTCGCGATCGACCCGGCAGTCTTCATGGATACCGACGGAACGGCCTACCTTTACTGGGGCAACGGCACCGCACACGGCGTACGCCTAGCTCAGGACATGCTCTCGTTCGCGCCGGCCGACGTGGTTTCATGGGTGCCGGAGAACTTCCGTGAAGCAGCGTGGGTGCACCGCCGTGGAACGGACTACTTTCTATCCTGGTCGGTCGATGACACCCGCAGCGAGGATTACCAGGTGCACTACTCCACCGGGGCTGGGCCACTGGGCCCATGGCATTACCAGGGGGTGTTGTTGCGCAAGAACGTGGAACGGGGAATCCTGGCCACGGGCCATCACTCCATTACGGCGGTTCCCGGCACGGATCACTGGGTCATTGCCTACCATCGCTTCGCCTTGCCCGAGGGCAACGGCTATCACCGTGAGCTGCGCTTCGACCGCTTGCATCACGGGCCGGACGGCCTGCTGGAACAGGTGGTGCCGTCCGGGCCGCCGCTGTGCCTGCCACTGCCGGATGCCGCGTCGGCAGGACGGGTATGACGGCGGACGGGGGCTTTTTGCTCTCATACTTCCTCAGTGAAGAAGAGCCCGACGGTGAACAGGTCAGGTTCGCGCTCAGTGACGGGCCGACACCGACTGCCTGGACGGCGCTCAACGGCGGGCGTCCGGTGCTGCATTCCGGCGTGGGGGAGAGGGGCACTCGCGATCCCTTCCTGATCCGCGATGAAAAAACCGGCACCTTTGTGTTGCTTGCCACCGACCTGAAAATAGGTCCGGGACAGGACTGGAACCGTGCCACCCGCCACGGCAGCGACTCCATCATTGTTTGGGAATCCGCTGATCTGGTGCAGTGGGACGGGCCGTTCAGGCGCCGCGTGTCCATGCCCGAGGCCGGCAACACCTGGGCACCCAAGGCCTTCTGGTCCGCTGAGCGCCAGGTGTGGTTGGTCTTCTGGGCTTCGGCACTGTTTCCTCCAAGCACTGACCGTGGATCTGGTAGCCACCAGCGCATGATGGTGGCCGAAACCACAGACTTCTGCACCTTTGGGAAGCCGGAGATCTACTTGGATCTGGGACATGACGTCATCGACGCGACGTTCTTGGTGGACGGCGGCCGGTGGTATCGGTTTTCGGCCAATGACCAGGGAGGGGCGACTGATCGCGGCCGGCACATCTTTGGTGAGGTGGGATTTTCCTTGGAAGACCCAGCCTTTGTACCCTTGGCCGAAGATATTGGCAAGGGATTCATGGTCCAGGCAGAGGGGCCGGCAGTTGCCGCCGATCCTGCGGGCGGGCGCTGGTACCTTTTAGCTGACGAGTTTGGTCTCCGGGGATACCAGCTGTTCACCACCACTGATTTAGCCGCAGCCGTCTGGGAGCATGTGCCGGATGCTGTGCTGCCGCCTGGTGCCCGCCATGGCTCGCTGCTGGCCATCACTGCGGAGGAGCGGGCCCGTCTTCTTGAACGGGTCTGACCGAGAGGCCAGCTCGCTTGCTGCTTGAATTCTTCGTTCAGTGGCGCCACGTTCCAGCGGGGTGCTCAACCGGCTAAATTCGGTGGACGGCCCAAGCGCCGCTGGCAAGCGAAATCGAGCTGTTACCGCTCACAATGCAATGTGAAGCTGTGACACCCAGTTCTGGGAATGCGCTTGCCAAGACGGAAAAAACAGATTATTGTATCGTTTCATAAGGTGTAATCGGCGTCACAGATACTTGTGTGGCAAAACACCCCCATAACTGTATCTGCGGCCGCCACAACGGCGCCGTTCGAATCAATGAGCGAGGGAGCTCCAATGATCAGCAGAAGGAATTTCATCACCACCATAGCCACGGGTGTGGCTGCCACGGCTTTGCTGTCTGCATGTGGGAAGTCCGGCAGCGAGGCCGGTGGCGGCACCGCGGAGAACCCCACCGTGGTGAACTACACCTGGTGGGGCAACGATGACCGTGCCGAGCGCACCAACAAGGCGATCGCCCTGTTCAACGAGAAGAACCCCACCATCAAGGTTGTTGGCACCTTCTCTGACTGGGCCGGCTACTGGCAGAAGCGTGCCACCGAGGCCGCCGGTGGCGGACTGCCGGATGTCATGCAATGGGACCTGTCCTACTTGCGTGACTATGCACAGCGCAACCAGCTGCTGGACCTGAGTGAGGCCGGAATCGACTTGTCGGGCTTTGAAAAGACTCTGCTGCCTTCCGGCAAGGTCAATGACAAGCAGTTCGGCATCCCCACCAGCACCAACGCCTTTGCTGTTTACTATGACCCGGCCAAGCTGAAGGAAATCGGTGTTGCCGAGCCGACCGGCAAGTGGACTTATGCCGAGTACCAGCAGTTCCTGACGGACGCCGGCACCAAGAGCAATGGAAAGTACTACGGTTCCACAGACTTCACCGGCATCTGGTGGCAGTTCAACATCTGGCTGCGCCAGAACAAGATCACCGACTTCACCCCTGAAGGCAAGCTTGGCTTTGCCAAGGCTGATCTGGCGAAGTGGTGGAACCTCAATGCGGACCTGCGCGGGACTCCTGCCATCATCCCGTCAGATAAGATCACGCAGCTGCTGCCGAAGTCGCCCTTCGGCTCGAACAAGACTGTCTCGGAGCCCACCTGGGACAATTTCATGGCCGGCTACATTGGTGATTCAGGCGTCGCGGAATTGAAGATGGTTGCGGTTCCGTCAGACGACCCCGAGAACTTGGGCCTATTCCTGAAGCCTTCGATGTTGATGGTGGCCAGCGCGAAGACCAAGAACAAGGACGCGTCCACGAAGTTCATTGACTTCATGGTCAACTCGCCCGAGGTCGGGGAGATCTTCAAGACCTCACGCGGCGTTCCTGCCTCCAAGCAGCAGCGAGAAGGTACCACCTTTGAAGGTGTCGATGCTCAGGTTGTAGCCTACGAAGAGTCCATCGCCGACTACCTCAGCGACGCACCCGAGCCGCCCATCGTCGGCTTTGGCACGCTGGAGTCTGAGTTCCTGCGTATTCAGGAAGAGTTGAACTACGGGAAGGTCACAGTGGATCAGGCTGTCGACCAGTGGTTCACCTCGGCTGAAGACGTCATCAAGCAAAACGCGTAGTCGACGAAAGCCAGAGCATTGACGCAAACATCAGCCCCTGCCCGGCGGGCGAAGTCCGGCCCTCCGCTGCGAAATGAGAAGTCCAAGCAGCGGAGGGCGGAAGCCCGCACCGGTTACGCCTTTCTGTTGCCCTGGTTGCTGGGATTCATTGTCCTGACAGCCGGGCCCATGATCTCCTCGCTGTACCTCTCATTCACCAACTACAACCTGTTTGAAGCGCCCAAGTGGATCGGTTTCGACAACTACGCGAACCTGTTCCAGGATGATCGCTTCATCCAGTCCGTCAAGGTGACTCTGACGTATGTAGTCTTTGGTACCCCGACCAAGTTGCTGGCTGCACTGGCCATTGCGATGCTGCTCAACAGCAAGCGGCGCGGGCAGGGCTTTTACCGTTCTGCATTCTATGTTCCCTCGCTCATCGGTGCCAGCGTCTCCATCGCCATTGTCTGGAAGGCAATGTTTGGCGACGCCGGCCCGGTGGATCAGATCCTGAGCTTCTTCGGGATCGGGATCGGCGGCTGGGTAGGCAACCCGAACATGACCATGCCCATGATGATCCTGTTGACTGTCTGGCAGTTCGGCGCCCCCATGATCATCTTCTTGGCGGGCCTGAAGCAGGTCCCGGCCGAACTCTATGAGGCGGCCGAGATGGACGGGGCCGGGTGGGCGAAGAAATTTACCAGCATCACCCTGCCCATGCTGTCCCCGGTGATTTTCTTCAACCTGTTGATGGAGACCATCCACGCGTTCCAGATCTTCGCCTCCGCGTTCATCATTTCCAACGGTTCCGGCGGGCCCGCAGGATCCACCATGTTCTACACCCTCTACCTGTACCTGCGCGGCTTTGGAGACTTCCGGATGGGTTATGCCTCGGCCATGGCCTGGCTGTTGCTGATCGCTATCGGCATCATCACGCTGATCTTCTTCAAGACCTCCAATAACTGGGTCCACTACAGCGGAGACGAAAAATGACAACCACAGCACTCAAGACGAAGACCACGGCCCCGGAGACTTCCATCGACCGCGACCCGAAGAGCCGGACCATTCTGGGCCGGAGCCTGAAGTCGCTGCTGTTCCATGGCGTGTCTCTGGCCCTGATCGTTGTGGTCATGTATCCGGCTGTGTGGATGGTCGCCTCCTCGTTCAAGCCCAGTAGTGAAATTGTCGGCAACGCAGCCATCTGGTCCAGCAACTTCAGCTTCGACAACTTCGTCAAGGCCATGGACGGCATCGGCGGAGTCAGCACGTTGCAGTTCTTTGGCAACTCGCTGTTTCTGGCCGTTGGCTCCGTCATCGGGGTGGTGCTGTCCTCCACTGTGACGGCGTATGCGTTCACACGCATCAACTTCCCAGGGCGGCAGCTGTTTTTCACCCTGATGATCGTCACACTGCTGCTGCCGTTCCATGTGGTTATCATTCCGCAGTACATCATCTTCCAGCAGCTGGGCTTGGTGGACACCTACGTTCCGCTGCTGCTGGGTAAGTTCTTGGGTGCCGAGGCGTTCTTCGTCTTCCTCATGGTTCAGTTCATGCGCAATCTCCCCCGGGAGCTCGACGAAGCTGCACGGATCGACGGGGCAGGGCATGTGCGGATCTTCGTTAGCATCATGCTGCCGCTGATGAAGCCCTCGATCATCACCGCATCCATCTTCTCGTTCATCTGGAGTTGGAACGACTTCCTGGGCCCGCTGCTGTACTTGAACAGCCCGGACAAATACCCGCTACCGCTGGCACTGCGCCTGTTCGTGGACCAAACCCAAAGTTCCGACTACGGCGCCATGATCGCCATGTCCGTCCTCGCATTGCTCCCCGTGCTGCTGTTCTTCCTGATCTTCCAGCGCCACATCGTCGAAGGTGTCTCCACGCAGGGATTGAAGGGCTAGTTATGGCTTCCGACAGTCGAACCACCAGGGAAACCCGCCAGGCTCGCAATGCCAGGCTTGCCGCCACGGCAGCACCCAAAGTCAACAAGTTTGCCTTGTTGAGCGAGACGCTGCTCGTGGGTGTGTGTCTGTTTGTTCTGGCGCTTCCCATCGTGACTGCACCGGCAGCCTACGCTGCCGGTGCAGCGCACATGGAGCGGCACATCGCAGGGCTTCCGGACACCATTGCCTCCCTGTGGGCGGACTTCAAGGTTGCCCTCTCAGGCAGCTGGAAATTTGGGGTCGCCCTTCTGGGGGCCGGTGCGGTTGCCTCCGTCAACGTGCTGCTGGCCGGCTCGGACCAACTGCCCGGCGGCCGTATGGTCATGGCAGCAACCCTTTTGCTGGCTGGTGGGCTCGCCGTGTTGTTGCTGCGTGCTGCCGGGTTGTGGCAGGCGGAGCGGGAAAGCGTCGCTGTGCTGGCAGGCTCGACGGCGAACACCCAGCCTTCGGCTTGGGTGGGCGCCTGGGCGCAGGCCAAACGTGACGCCGCCAATGACTGGATCGGCACCGCCCTACTGGTGGCCGCCCTAGGCATGTGCCTGACGTTCGTGTGGATGCTGCCGCCGCTGGTCTTTATAGGCCCCGGGGCCATGACACTGGCGGTTGTGTCGGTGCGCTACCGCCAGAGGAGTTTGCAGCCATAAAAACGTAACTTCAAAAAGGCACCACAAAGAAGCGGCCGCTCGGTCTGCAGGAAATCCTGCAGACCGAGCGGCCGCTTCTTTGTGGTCCTGGAGTCGGCCTGCGGTTAGGACTCGGCGATGACGGCTACGGCACCGGCCGCCACAACCCCGGCAAACGGTGTGTCGCTGATGAGCTCTATGCCCGAAGCGGCGACTGCGGCGTCACTCGCACCATGGTTGACGGCGAACAGGTAGCCGGTTCCGTCCGCTGCACGCCGGCGTGTCAGCTCAACGCCTGGAGCTGCAATGGCCGGGGCCACCACGCCAGATTCCTCCAGTAGGGTTCCCACGATCCCATCCAGCGACTCCGCGTCCGGGAACGTGGCCAGGTACCAGGCGGATCCGGTGCCGGCGGTGTTCCGAGTCAGGGCAGGTACGCCCGCCAGCGGGTATTCGGTGAAGCGCGCCAGCGCCTCGGCTCCCGCAAGTTGCACGTGTTCGCTCCAGATTGTTCCGGACCAGCCGGCGTCGACAGTCACCGAACCGCTTTCGGGCAGCGGGTGGAATTCCTCCACGCTGATCCCCAGTAGATCGCGGAAGGCCCCGGGGTATCCGCCCAGTCGGACGGCGTCGTTCTCGTCAACAATGCCACTGAAGTAGCTGACCAAGACCGTTGCCCCGCGGGTGGCGGCAGCAGCAATGTTGGCGGCATCGGCGTCGTTCACGGAATACAGCGTGCAGGCCAGGATCAGGTCGTAGCCGTCCAGGTTGGCCGAGGGGTGGACGAAGTCCGTCGTGATGCCGCGCAGGAACAAGGAGCGGTGGAAGGCGCGCAGCAGCTCTAGATACTTCACGTCGGTGCTGGGGTGGGAGTCCAGTTCGCTTGCCCACCACGATTCGTAATCAAAGACAATGGCTGTCCGGGACTCCACGAGGGAGCCCTGCACCGGGGCCATGGCCTGCAGGGCAGCGCCCAGCTCCACTACCTCGCGCCAGACCCGTGTGTTGGTTCCGCCGTGGGGGACCATCGCTGAGTGGAATTTCTCCGAGCCGGCCCTGCTCTGGCGCCACTGGAAAAACATAACGGCGTCGGCGCCACGGGCCACATGGGCCAGTGAATTGCGCTGCATCTCACCCGGGAGCTTGGGCATGTTGCGCGGTTGCCAGTTGACGGCCGAGGTGGAGTGCTCCATCAGCATCCACGGCTTTCCGCCGGCTACTCCGCGGGTCAGGTCGGCGCTGAACGCCAGCTCAATGTGGCGCTCGGTGTCGGAGGCCACCAGGTAATGGTCGTTGGCAACAACGTCCACGTGCTCGGCCCAGTCGAAGTAGTCCAGGGCCTTCGTGGCACTCGATGCCATGAAGTTGGTGGTGGTGGGAATGTGGGGGGTGACCTCGCGGATGACCGCCACTAGCATGTCGTAGAAATCGATGAGCGCCCAGGAATTAAAACGAGCAAAATCCAGCTGTTGCGTGGGATTCAGTGTGGTGGGGGCGATGGAGGGCGTGAATATTTCCTCAAAATTGCCGTAGCGCTGTGACCAGAAGGCGGTGCCCCATGCTTCATTGAGCGCCTCGATGCTCCCGTAGCGCCGGGCCAGCCAGCTGCGGAATGCCGCGGCATCTTCGGGTCCGTGGAACTGGTCCACGTGGCAGCCGAGTTCGTTGTCGACGTGCCACAGCACCAGCGCCTGGTGGCCCTTGTAGCGCTCGGCGAGGGTGCGCGTGATCTTTGCTGCGTATTGGCGGTAGATGGACGACGACGGCGAGTAGTGCCGCCGCGACCCCTGCCCCAGCATGGTTCCGTCGGCGGTGACCGGCAGGATCTCCGGATGCTTGTGAACGAGCCAGGCCGGCGGTGCCGCAGTGGCAGTAGCCAGGGCAACCTTGATGCCGGCTGCCGCAAGGTTGTCCATGATCTCATCGAGCCAGTCGAAGTCGTACTGTCCCTCGGACGGTTCGAGCCAGGACCAGGAGAAGATGCCGACGCTCAGCGCATTGACACCGGCCTGCTGCATGAGCTGGATGTCCTCCAAGCGAATATCCCTGGACCACTGTTCGGGGTTGTAGTCCCCGCCGTAGGAAAGCCCCGGCAGGGACTCCCACAGCCGGGTGGTGCGTAGTTCACTGGCGGCAATGTCGGGGCGGCTGGATTTCTCGGGGATCGGGGACGGCATGGAACTCCTATGGTCGAATGCTTCTAGCCAAAATTGAAAGGTTTCACAAATTCCCAGTCTAGTGGTGGCTGCTGTCACAATTCCAGTGCCAGCCCGAGTTCTCCGGGTAAGTTTCCGGAATCGAGGTTCCCGGGACCATAGGCTTGCGCTAAGGCGAGGTGCGCCCCTAGGGTTTGGTTTTGAAAGCGCTTTCCGGGCTGTTTGTCCGGGAGGCAGTGAACCAGCCCTTAGGTCACTATCGCAACTACTGCGAAACGTGGCCACCCATCGAGAGAGCAACCATGAAAATCCTTCTGGCCGGCGACTCCACCGTTGCCAACTGCCCCACCGAAGAGTTCCCCATGAGTGGCTGGGGCGCCCATCTGGCGCCGCATGTCCATGCATGGGCGGCCGTCCATAATTTCGCCAAAGGCGGTGCCACGACGGAGTCATTCCGGGAGGAAGGGTTGTGGCAAGCCCTGCTAGAGACAGCCGAGGCCGGCGACATGGTGCTGGTCCAATTTGGTCACAATGACCAGAAGCAGCAGCATTTAGCGGCCGGGGCCGGCTACTCTGTGAATCTGCATCGCATGATCAGGGAGATCCGCAGTCTAGGGGCAAGTCCTATTCTGTGCACCTCCGTGGAGCGACGCAACTTCCACAAGGGTGTGCCGGTGGCCACCCTGGCAGACTACGCGGATGCGGTTGGAAGCGTTGCGGAAGACATGGGTGTCCCGGTGATCGATCTCCACGACTGGACCAGCAAGCTGTATGCCGCCGCAGGTGAGGACGGGTCTGCGGCGTACTTCACCCAATTCGAGCCCGGGACCCACGCTCATTGGCCGGAAGGCATTGAGGACAATACTCATTTCAACCAGCAGGGGGCTTTGCTCATTGCGGGGTTCGTTGCAGAGCGGGTGCTGGAATTGCGGGACGGGGTCAGCGAAGCCAAGTAATGGCAACTGCCGACGCTCACGGCAGACCGCCCCGGACGTGCGCAAAAATGCGTCGGCCGGGGCGGTTGCCAGTGCAGTATCCTTCAAGCAATGTGGCTGGCTATTTCTTGAAGGTATGCCGCCACTCTGAGGTGGCACCGTCCGCGATGGACACATACGGCTTCGGCACCGCCATGACGGTGACGGATGCTTGGAGGACCTTTGTGGAGCCGTGTTTCACCTTCACCCCGTCAATGTAATAGTCCATTGTGGCGCTGTTGGGAGTGATCACTATGCCGTGTGGAGACTTTCCGGCGTTGACAAATTTTGGCGCCGCGGGCGTGGCGGGCTGCGTCAGCAGGGGAACCCTAGTGAAGTCCATGTCGCTGGCCAAGTAGTAGCTGGTGTACGCGGGCTGGTTGTACGTGGTGTTCTGCCTTGCCACCTCCACCCGGTACTGCGGATCGTGCATCAGGGTGGTCAGCTTGTGTGTGGTCACCTCTGTACTTGTGAAAATACGCAGTGCGCTGGAATCTGTGGTTCGCACCAGCAGTTCCTCGCGCCAGTCACCCAATACGTCCGCTACCAACGACGCCGTTCCCTTAGTCCCGTTGTTCGTGCTGGTGCCCGTGGCGGTCAGAACTTTGCCCGTTTCCCAGTTGTCGATGGTGGGTGTGCCATCTGCGCTGCCGTTGACGAGTGCGGTTGTGAGGTTAGCGGACCAGTGGATGGACTGATTCGTGCCCGGCGTCGCCGCGGAAAGTACTGTTCCAGTGGAGCTGAGTAGACCGCTGGCATCGGTGCCACCAGGCATGCTCGACCAAACTTCCATCCCGGGCACATCGCTGCGCACGTCGCCGATCATGCCGCGGCCGGTGTCCTTGCCGGAGTAGGCGCCGAACAGGATTTCTCCTGTGGCGGCATCGCGCAGTGCCGAACCGTAGGGAGCCCAGGTTCCACCTTCGTGAACAGTGAAAATTTCCAAGCCTGGGCGGTCTGGATCAATATCCGCAACATGCATGGCATCGCCATGGCCCAGCCGGGCATTCGCGCCGGGTTCAGCGCTTCCCGGCGGCATCTCATCGAAGGAGCTGTACAGCACAGAACCGTCGTCGTCGATGGTTGTGGATCCGTACACGATTTCCTGCCGCCCGTCACCGTCAACATCGGCGGCGCTCAGTGAGTGGAAACCCTGGGTGGTGATCTTCCCGTAGGTGGGATCCGTGCCGTCACGGCCGTGCGGGGAGTCGTTGAACGGGTTACTCATGGGTGCATGGCCGCTGTCGATCATCCAGCGCTGCGTCAGCGCCTTGCCATTCCAGTCATAAGTGGCCATGGTGGTGCGCGTGTAGTAGCCACGGGCAAACACCGCCGACGGGTGTTCGCCGTCAAGATAGGCCACGCCGGCCAGAAAACGGTCCACCCGGTTGCCTGGTTCGATCCGGGCCATGGCGTAGTCGCCCCACATCAGGCCGTCGTCGCCGCGGCCAGGCTCGTAGGCCACCGTCTGCAGTTCCTTACCGGTGGCACTGTCGAAAACAGTCAGGTACTCTGGGCCGTCGACGATGAAGCCCTCAAAGCTGCGCAGCTGATTCCGGGAGCTGCGTGACGGGGCGTAGACGTCCATGAAATAGTCCACCAGTTCCACGGCACTTGAGTGTGACAGCGGGTAGCTATGGGTTACCGGAATGCCGAACGCCTCTTCCAAAGTGGCCGGCCAGTTGCCTGCCGCCACTTCGGGATGCTCGCTCCAGCCCTGGAACACGTCCACCAGGTGCTCATGGTAATCCGAGGCATTCATGCGGTAGTCGTCGCTGTTGGACCAGCCTGCCTTACGGTCGACTTTCGGCAGCGTCACGAAGGACTCGTTGCTGACTGTGCCGTTGGCGGCGAAGCCGGTGGACTTGGTGCCGGGTGCGGTCTTGAGAATCGTTTCTGAGCGTCCATCTCCATCGAAGTCATAAACCATGAACTGGGTGTAGTGCGCGCCGGCTCTAATGTTCACGCCGAGGTCAATGCGGTTCAGTAGGGTTCCATCGAGCTTGTAGGTATCGATGAAGACCGGGCCGGTGTAGCCCACCTGCGAGACATCTTTTGAGTTGGAGGGATCCCACTTCACGATGAATTCGTAGGCACCGTCGCCGTCCACGTCGCCCACCGACACATCATTGGCCGAGTAGGTGTAACTCTCGCCTGCTGGCGTGACGCCGTTTGAGGGCCGTTTCAGTGGAATGTCGTGGAAGCCCCTTTCCCAGGCCGTTGCAGTACTGCTTGCATCCAGTTCGACGCCGTTGACCACCGGTGCCACGGAGTACTGATCCTTTGCCGTTCCGTTGGTGTCTGCGTAGTTGGTGCTGTCTGTGACGACAGCGATCTTTGTGCCGTTGCGGTAGACCGTGAAGCTGGGTCCGGCAAGGCCCGTTGCGGTGGCCCCGGTTGCCTCGGAGCCAAGCAGTCGCCAGCTGAGGAACACGCCCTCCGAGGTAGAGACAGCCACGAGCCCCCTGTCGAGGGCCTCAAGGTGGATGCCGTCCGGGGCTGCATCACCGGGGCTGGCCCCGGCAGGTGGTGCCACGCCAAAGACCAAAGCCGCGGAGGCCGCCAGGGCCAGTGCGGTGCGGAACGGATGGTTGCTGAGATTCATCGTCGAATCCATCTCTGGGCGGTTCGCCCGTCTTGGGGATAACGCTTTCCGTGCTTGGCTGAGCGTACCCACCTGCGAAGCGGAGGGTCAAGGGATTTTCAAAAGATTGACACGATTCATTTTTGTGTGCGAAACTGCCACTCCGGATGGGCGGCCGGGAGCCGGAAAATTTAGGATCCGGCGTTTTCATGAGTTCTGCCTCAGGCGGCTGCGCGTGCCAGCGCTGCCAGTTCTGGCCTGGAGACCATCGACTGTGGCCCGGCATTCGGCGGCTCCATTTGCTCGGAAAGCGGCTTGAGCGCACTGCCCCGAATCAGCGTGGAGGGCTGACGGACCGGCATCTGGGGCACCACTGCCGGGGCGGTGAATTCCGTGTCGTCGCAGCCCGCAGGGTCACGGTTTCGCAGTGGATGCATTGCCCGTTTTCGGGGTTCGGAGCGTCTATTGCCTCCGCGCGCCCTCTGCGGCGGTGGGCGGTGGTCATATTTGTAGACAATGACAACAAAAGCTCTTGACGGGTGAAAATATCGTTGATACGTTTCAGACAGAAAACGCTTTCTGCCATTTTTGTCATCGTTTGAGAAGTTCTAGTGGAAGTCAGGGATCAATGTCGATCAGCATTAACCGCCGTCAATTCAGCCAGGCCGTACTTGGGGCTGCTGCCCTTGGCCTGTTCGCCACCGCCTGCGGCTCGGAGGACACCTCCTCGGACCCGAACGCGGAAGTAACGTTGCGCTTCGCTTGGTGGGGCAACGCGGAACGGGCCTCCGCTACGGAAAAGGTCATCGCGGCGTTTGAGGCGGCAAACCCCAAAATCAAGGTCAAGGGGGAGCATGGTGACTTCAGTGGCTACTTCGACAAGCTCGCCACCAGCGTTGCCGCCAAGGATGCCCCCGATGTCTTTACCCTCGGTGGCGCCTACCCGGCAGAATATGCCAACCGCGGCGCGCTGCTGGATCTGGGAACAGTGGGCGGCGCCCTGGATCTGTCCGGCTTGGACCCGTCGGCTGTATCGAACGGGCAGGTCAAAGGAGTCCAATATGGTGTCTCAACCGGAGCCAATGCGTTGGCCATGGTGATCAACCCGAGCGTGTTCGAGGCTGCAGGTGTGGATATTCCCGACGATTCCAGCTGGACCTGGGATCAGTTCCGCTCGATCACAGCATCGATCAGCGCCAACAGCCCGGACGGCACCTTCGGCTCCGCTTCAGTGCTGACCCACGATTCACTCGATGCATTCGCCAGACAGCGCGGCGAGGCGCTGTACACCCAGGACGGGAAGCTTGGGATCACAGCACAGACCGTCGAGGACTACTTTGCCTTCTCGCTCTCGCTCGTTGACTCTAAGTCATCGCCCAGCGCCACCGTGCTCGTGGAGCAGGCCAATATCAGCATCGAACAAAGCTTCATGGGCACCGGCAAGGCCGGTGCGATGCTGACATGGAGCAACTCCCTCAAAGCGATGAGCGCAGCGGCGGGAGAAGAGCTGAAACTCATGCGGCTCCCAGGCGAGTCCCCAACCCCGGGCATCTGGCTGCAATCCTCCCAGTACTATGCCATCTCGGCCCAGAGCAAGAAGTCAGAGGCGGCAGCAAAGCTGATCGACTTCCTTGTCAACAGCGAGGAGGCCGCCAAGCTGATTCTCAACGACCGCGGAGTGTCAAGCAGTGCCGCCATAAGAGCAGCCATTGCGCCCGATTTGACCCCCAGTGGCCAGGCGGAAGTTGCCTACTTGGACATCGTGGGCAAAACCAAGTTTGCGCCTACGTTCATCGGGCCCACCGGTTCAACTGCGGTGGGTGAAATTACCGCACGCATCAATACGGATGTCCTTTTTGCCAAGGCCAGTCCCGCCGAAGCTGCCAAGCAATGGATGCAGGAAAGCGCCAACGCGATCATGTAATTGCGCCTGCCCTGCCTGCCCGGCGCCCGCACTCCCTGAAAGGAACACCTGTGATTGACAGGAAAGCCCTGGTCCAGCGACACAATGTCAGTTTCAATGCCGTGGATCCGAGATCGCCGCTGACGGTCGGCAACGGCAATTTTGCCTTCACAGCAGACGTTACCGGGCTGCAAACCATCCCGGATGCCTATCCCGCACCCGGTAGGTACGTTGAACAAGGAGGTTCGCTGTTGGGAACCCAGTCGACGTGGGCGTGGCACTCCACCCCGGTTGACGAGGAGCCATCATTGTCGGTGTCCTTGCAGGAGTATTCAAGCCCCCGCGGACGGGTTCCATATGTGGATTTGGCAGGAAAAACCAGTGCAACCGAATTGGATGATGGATCGCCCGAGGAGACGTGGCTGCGCAACAATCCCCACCGGCTGATGCTTGCCAATATTGGGCTGGCTTCGGAATCCGCCGGTCTGGACTCCATCCAGGCCCACGACATCGGCGGCATTGATCAAAAGTTGGACTTGTGGGAGGGGTTGCTGACAAGCGCCTTTGCCGTGGCAGGTGCAGAATTTTGCGTGCTGACAGTGGTGGACCCGGACTCGGACACGCTCGCCGTTTCCATCCGGTCCACCGGGGAACGCCCGCCTGCCGTCCGATTTTCCTTTCCCTACGGCAGTGAGGCCTGGGGCAATGCCGCCGATTGGGACCAGCCGGACAAACACAGTTCCGATTTCAGTGCTGAGCCAGAAGGATGGGAAATCCAAAGGGTTCTCGACGGCACCCGATTTAGCGCCCATATAGCCGCTGACAATGCCCAGCTGACAAGCGTGGGAGCCCACGATTTCCTGTTGGCAGGGACCTCTTCCGAATTGACCTTTAGTGTTGCATTTACCCCTGCCCAGGGCGGGCCGCAAGACACGCGAAAGACGTTTGCTGAAATCAGGAAGGCGGCAGCCGAGCACTGGAGCGCCCATTGGCTCAACGGAGGCATGATCGAATTTGCCGGGAGCGCCGATCCCCGGGCCGCCGAACTCGAGCGGAGGGTTGTCCTGTCCCAGTACCTGATGGCTGTCAACTGCAGCGGTTCGGCCCCGCCCCAGGAGACGGGATTGGCTGTCAACTCATGGCGCGGCAGGTTCCACCTGGAGATGCACTGGTGGCACGGGGCCCACTTCCCGTTGTGGAACCGGGAGGACCTGCTGACTGACAGCCTTGACTGGTACTTCACCATCTTGGACCGTGCGCAGGAAACAGCAGCCAGGCAGGGATTCGCGGGGGTGCGCTGGCCCAAACAAGTTGCCCTTGACGGGAGGGAAAGCCCCAGCGACATCGGACCATTTCTCATCTGGCAGCAGCCGCACCCCATCTACCTGGCCGAACTGGTTTGGCGCGCCACACAGACCCCGGGAATGGACCCGGTAAAAGGGGAAGAAGTGCTGGCGAAGTACGCCACGCTCGTCTTTGAAACGGCGGCCTTCATGGCCAGTTTTGGCCTCCGCACTGAAAACGGTGTGGAGTTGCCGCCGCCGCTGGTGCCCGCCCAGGAATCCTACGGCTTCATGCGGGACCGGGTGGAGAACCCCACCTTCGAACTGGCCTATTGGAATTGGGCACTGGAGACCGCGCAGCAATGGCGGCGCCGGCTGGGGTTGGCCGACGCGCCCGGGTGGAGTGAAACCGCCCGCGACATGGCCAAGCCGCACACCGCGGACGGGGTCTACAGTGCCATCTCTGTGCCGCCATTTACCATCCGAACGGACCACCCCTCAATGCTGGCCGCCCTTGGGGTGGTTCCCGAAACCTCGGCCATTGACCCGGCAACCATGGACAGGACCTTGGATGGGGTGCTCTCTGACTGGGACTGGGGCAGCACGTGGGGCTGGGACTATCCGATGATTGCCATGACTGCTGCCCGCCTGAACCGCCCCAACGACGCCGTGGACGCGCTTCTCATGGAACGGGGCAAGAACACGTATCTCGCGAACGGCCACAATTTTCAGACCGACGCACTGCCGTTCTACCTGCCGGGCAATGGCGGCCTACTCACCGCCGTCGCCCTCATGGCCGTTGGCTGGGACGGGGGAAAAACGGCGCCGGGTTTCCCCAGTGACGGAAGCTGGACCGTCACGGCGGAGGACATCCTTCCGCTGCCTTGAGGCAATGCCGCAGTCATGGACACGGGCGCCATTGACTCCAGGTTTGTGGCAGCAGCCGGGCGGTCCGAAAGTATACGGACCGCCCGGCTGCTGCCACAGCTGCTTAAGAGCCGGTGCTTGCCCGCACGACCAGTTCTGGCTTGAAGACCACTGATCGCGGGCCGGCATCCGGCGATTCCAGCTGTTCTGTGAGCAGTTCGATCGCAGTGCGCCCAATGAGTGTGGTGGGCTGGCGGACAGAGGTCAGCGGCACCACCGCAGAGGCGGCAAAGTCAATGTCGTCGTAGCCCACCAGTGCCACATCCTGGGGGATCCGCAAGGTGTGCAACATCGTCAACGACTGCATGACACCCAGTGCGAGGAGGTCATTGGCACAAAACAGCCCGTCGGGCAAAAGGCTGCGCTCGCGTTCCACGAGGGAGTCACCCACGCCGCGACCGGCCAGCACCGTCAGGTCTGCCGCCTGCAGAACCTCCAGGGTGGCGCCGGGAACTTCTGCCACCGCGCGCATGGCACCCGAGAGCCGGTCAGTTACCTGGTGAAACTGCTGTGGCCCCGCCACGAACGCAATCCTGCGCCTGCCGATGTCCAGCAAATGTTTGGTGGCCATATAGCCACCGGAGACGTCGTCGACCGAGACGGAACTGAACTCGTCTTCACTGGAGGGGCTGTCCACCAGGACCACCTTGGTGCCGCGTGCCGTGAGCGCTGCCAGACGCTTGGAATTCTCGGCGACGGGGGAGATGAGCACGCCCTGGACACGCTGTTCCTCGAAGAGGTCTATGTAGTGCAGTTCCCGCTGGGCGTCGTGCCCGCTGTTGCCAAGCACGACGGCGTTGCCTCCCTCCGCGGCAGTGTCCTCTGCCGCCCGGGCCAGGGAAGAGAAGAAGGGGTTGCCGATGTCCAGAACAATCAGGCCGATGGTGCGGCTGTGACCTGCCCGCAGCTGGCGGGCCACATCGTTGCGGACAAAGCCGAGTTCGGCAATGGATGCCTGGACGCGGTCCAGGGTCTTTGAGGCAACCCGCTCCGGATAGTTCAGGACATTTGACACGGTGCCCACGGCTACGCCTGCATGGTTGGCAACGTCCTTGATACTTGCGGGCCGCATGAAACTCCTCCACTTTTTCGCCAACCGATCGCCGACGTCTTAATGGCGAGTTTCGGTTGACATTGATTTGATATCAAGTGTACGTTGAATCGTAATAATGAATCGTTTCAAGAATGAGGTTTGGCAATGCGGGTTTGTTTTCGTTCTGCGGTGGATCCCCACCGACTCCAGGCCTACCGGGAAGCCCATGCAAAAGTGTGGCCAGAGATGCTCCGGGAACTCAAGGCTGGCGGGTGGAATGACTACACCCTCCACTTGGGCGACGACGGGCTCCTGATCGGCATTGTCGAGTGCGACGACCTGGACGCGGCACGTGCCCGCATGGCGCTGACGGAAGTCAACGGCAGGTGGCAGGCCGAAATGGCCAAGCTATTCCCGCCGTCGGATGCCAATCCGGATGAAGGATTCATTGTCCTCGACGAAGTTTTCAATCTTGAAGAACAGTTGGCTGCTGCCAGCAACAACAACGAAGGAAGCGCAAATGAATGACATGTCAGCGGCCCTGAGCCGCTTGGACGATCTGGCCATCGAGGTCCCGTCATGGGCCTACGGCAACTCAGGCACGCGCTTCAAGGTTTTCGGCACGCCAGGCACGCCCCGCACGGTGCACGAGAAGATCGCCGATGCTGCGCAGGTGCACAAGCTGACAGGCCTGGCCCCGCTGGTCTCGCTGCACATCCCGTGGGACAAGGTCGAGGACTATGACGCGCTGAACGCCTACGCAGGCGACCATGGCGTGGGCCTGGGCACCATCAACTCCAACACCTTCCAGGACGACATCTACAAGTTCGGTTCCCTGACGCACGTGGACGCAGCTGTCCGCCGGCAGGCGATCGACCACCACTTTGAATGCATCGACGTCATGGACGCCACCGGCTCCCGGGACCTGAAAATCTGGCTCGCCGACGGCACCAACTACCCCGGCCAGGGCGACATGCGCGGCCGCCAGGACCGCCTCGCCGATTCCCTGCAGGAGATCTACGCCCGCCTCGGCGAGAACCAGCGCATGGTCCTCGAATACAAGTTCTTCGAGCCGGCTTTCTACCACATGGACGTCCCGGACTGGGGCACCTCCTACGCCCAGACCCTCGCCCTCGGCGAGAAGGCGCTCGTCTGTCTCGACACCGGCCACCATGCCCCCGGCACCAACATTGAGTTCATCGTGGCGCAGCTGCTGCGCCTGGGCAAGCTCGGTTCCTTCGACTTCAACTCGCGTTTCTACGCGGACGATGACCTGATCGTGGGTGCGGCCGATCCCTACCAGCTGTTCCGCATCATGTACGAGGTCATCCGCGGCGACGGCCTCGGCGCCGACTCCGGTGTGGCACTTATGCTCGACCAGTGCCACAACCTGGAAGAGAAGATCCCCGGCCAGATCCGCTCGGTGCTGAACGTGCAGGAAATGACGGCCCGCGCACTCCTCGTGGACCGCGTAGCCCTGACCGAAGCCCAGAACGCCGGCGACGTCCTCGGTGCAAATGACATCTTCTCCAACGCCTTCTACACCGACGTGCGCCCGGTCCTCGCCGAATGGCGCGAATCCCGCGGCCTGCCCGCGGACCCGATGGCCGCCTTTGCCGCCAGCGGGTACCAGAAGCAAATCAACGACGAGCGCGTGGGCGGAACCCAGGCCGGATGGGGTGCCTAACAATGAGCGAGCAGAGCAACGTGACTGATACACCAAGCACGACGGCGGCCCCCGCCACCGCGCTTCCCGGCACCGACACGGTGGCTGAGCTGATCACCCGCTCGAACCGGTTGGGTGCCGACAAGCGCAACACCAACTACGCCGGCGGCAACACCTCCGCAAAGGGCACCGCCAAGGACCCCGTCACCGGGGAAGACGTGGAACTGCTGTGGGTCAAGGGCTCCGGCGGAGACCTCGGCACCCTTAAAGAATCCGGCCTGGCAGTGCTCCGCCTGGACCGCATGCGCGCCCTGGTCAACACCTACCCCGGCGTTGAGCGCGAAGACGAGATGGTCGCCGCCTTCGACTACTGCCTGCACGGCAAGGGAGGTGCCGCACCGTCGATCGACACTGCCATGCACGGCCTCGTCGACGCCGCCCATGTTGACCACCTGCACCCGGATTCGGGCATCGCAATCGCCACAGCGGCGGACGGCGAGGAGCTGACAGCGGCGATCTTCGGCAACAAGGTTGCTTGGGTGCCGTGGCGCCGACCCGGCTTCCAGCTGGGCCTGGATATTGCTGCGATCAAGGACCACAACCCTGACGCGATCGGCACCATTCTCGGCGGCCACGGCATTACCGCCTGGGGTGCCACCAGCGAAGAAGCGGAAGCAAACTCGCTGTGGATCATCGAAACCGCAGAGGCCTACATCAACGCCAACGGCCGCAAGAATCCGTTCGGTGCGGCGCTGCCCGGCTACGGCGCATTGTCGGAAGCCGAACGCCGCGCCAAGGCAGCAGCCCTGGCTCCCACCATCCGCGGACTCGCCTCCACTGACAAGGCCGCCGTTGGCCATTTCAGCGACGACGCCGCCGTGTTGGATTTCCTGGGTTCGGCTGAACGCCCGCGCCTGGGTGCACTGGGCACCAGCTGCCCCGACCACTTCCTGCGCACCAAGGTCACCCCGCTCATCCTGGACCTGCCGGCGGACGCCTCGGTGGAGGATTCCATCGCACGCCTGAAGGAACTCCACACCGAGTACCGCACGGCCTACGCCGACTACTACGAGCGCAACGCCGTGGCCGATTCGCCCGCCATGCGCGGCGCGGACCCGGCCATCGTGCTGGTGCCTGGAGTTGGCATGTTCTCCTACGGCGCCAACAAGCAGACAGCACGCGTTGCCGGTGAGTTCTACCTCAACGCCATCAACGTCATGCGCGGCGCGGAGTCACTGTCCACCTACGCGCCGATCGACGAGGCGGAGAAGTTCCGCATCGAATACTGGGCGCTAGAGGAAGCCAAGTTGGCCCGCCTGCCCAAGCCCAAGTCGCACGCCACCCGCATCGCCTTGGTGACGGGTGCGGCGTCGGGCATTGGAAAGGCCATCGCCACCCGACTGGCCGCCGAAGGCGCCTGCATTGTCATCGCGGACCTGAACCTTGACGCTGCCCAGGCAGTGGCGCTGGAACTGGGCGGGCCGGATGTTGCCATCGGCATCAAGGCCGATGTCACCGACGAAGCCGCCGTTCAAGGCGCCGTGAATGCCGCTGTGCTGGCGTTCGGCGGCCTGGATTTGGTGGTCAACAACGCCGGACTCTCCATCTCCAAGCCGCTGCTGGAAACCACCGAAAAGGACTGGGACCTGCAGCACGACGTCATGGCCAAGGGCTCGTTCTTCGTGTCCAAGGCTGCCGCGAAGGTGCTGATCGAACAGGACATGGGTGGGGACATCATCTACATCTCGTCCAAGAACTCCGTGTTTGCCGGTCCCAACAACATCGCCTACTCCGCCACGAAGGCCGACCAGGCCCACCAGGTGCGCCTGCTAGCCGCGGAACTGGGCGAATACGGTGTTCGTGTCAACGGCATCAACCCCGACGGCGTGGTCCGCGGCTCGGGCATCTTCGCCGGCGGCTGGGGCGCCAAACGCGCGGCCGTGTACGGGGTGGACGAGGAGAAGCTGGGCGAGTACTACGCACAGCGCACCCTGCTCAAGCGTGAGGTGCTGCCGGAAAACGTGGCCAACGCCGCCGTCGTGCTCACCAGCGCTGAGCTCTCGCACACCACGGGCCTGCACATCCCCGTCGACGCCGGCGTGGCCGCAGCCTTCCTGCGATGACAGCTGCTCCCGCCGTACCTGGTGCGGCATTGTTTGCCGCCGTCGACATTGGCGCGTCCTCCGGGCGCGTCATCGTCGGCGGCGTTGGGGGTGGAAAAGCCGAACTGCATGTGGTGCACCGCTTCCCCAACGGCGTGATGGAACATGACGGCGCCTTACATTGGGACTTCGATGCGTTGTTCGCCGAAGTGCTCATCGGGCTGGCAGCAGCCGCGGACCATGCGGCGGCCGTTGGCGACGTGATCGCCAGCATCGGCATCGACACCTGGGCCGTGGACTACGGTCTCGTCGACGGCACGGGCACGCTCGCCAACCAGCCGTTCAGCTACCGCGATGGGCGCGGCGCCACGCAAGTGGGCAGGGTTCACGGGGTTCTCGGTCCGGATCGGCTGTATGAAACCACCGGCCTGCAGCATCTGCCGTTCAACACGATCTTCCAGCTGGCTGCCGAGCAGGCAGCCGGCCGTAATCTCGCCGGGCTGCAGGCGCTGCTGATCCCGGACCTCATTGCGTTCAAGCTCACCGGCAACCGCCGGACTGAGTCCACGAACGCCTCCACCACGGGCCTGTATGACGCCGTGGCGGGGGACTGGGCCACCGAATTCCTGGCTGCCCTGGACCTGTCGGCCGAGCTGTTCCCGCCGCTGATTGAGCCCGGCGAAACCATCGGCACGCTGCTGCCGGAACTGGCCGGGCGCACCGGGCTGACTGCCGCAACGTTGGTGGTGGCCGTAGGGTCGCACGACACCGCCTCCGCCGTGGCCGCAGTTCCCGCCACAGCCCCAAACTTTGCCTACATCTCCTCCGGCACGTGGTCGCTGGTGGGGGTTGAGCTAGATGCTCCGGTCCTGTCGCAGGCCAGCCGGTCGGCGAACTTCACCAACGAGCGCGGCGTGGACGGCACCACCCGCTACCTGCGCAACGTGGGCGGCCTGTGGCTGCTTAGCGAGTCGATGCGGAGATGGGAGAAGGAAGCGCACGACGCCGGGTCCCCGGCTTCCGCGTCTGCCCCGCTTGCGCTGTCCCTCGCCGGGCTGCTGGCGGCCGCGGCTGCCGAGCCGGCCGGGGGGCCGCTCATCGATGTGGATTCCGAGGACTTCATTGCCCCCGGAAACATGCCCGAACGCATCCGCGCCGCCGTCAACGCAGCGGGCGGGACGCTGGAAACCCGGCAAGTCGCCGTCGTACGCTGCATTCTGGACAGCCTCGCCGCTTCCTATGCGACCACTGTCCACCAGGCCGCCCAGCTCTCAGGCAAATCGGTGGACGTCATCCACATTGTGGGCGGCGGATCCCAAAACGAGCTGCTGTGCCAACTGACCGCCAACGCCACGGGCCTGCCGGTTGTGGCCGGGCCAGTGGAGGCCACGGCGCTCGGCAACGTGCTGGTCCAGGCGCGCGCGGCGGGTGCAGCGCCGCAATCTCTGGGGGAGCTGCGTGCGATGGTTACCGCCAGCGGCTGCAGTGTCTACTACCAGCCTCGGGACAGGGTTGTGATCTAGCGCAACGTTCGAGGCGTGCCATAGGTGAAGGCGCTCCATTGCGACCTTGAAGTTGCCTCATAGTCAACAACTCGTCTCTTAAAGGCAAATTCAGTGCACCTGCACAGATTTCCAGAGAAGATTTTGGGGCTATGGACAAAGGGTGGAGCCGCAGGCCGTTTTAGGCTGAATCGTCCCCGTGATCCAACTCACGGACTTGCTGCGGCAGTGTCGCCGCATCCGGGCACCCGAAGAGGAAGTTTTTCACATGCAGTCAGAGCAACAATTATCGAAGACCCTCAAACCCCGCCACCTGTCCATGATTGCCATTGCCGGAGTCATCGGCGCCGGACTATTTGTGGGTTCGGGTGCCGCCATTCAGCAGGCCGGTCCCGGCATTTTGGTTGCGTACGCGGCAGCTGGAGTCGTGGTCATCCTCGTGATGCGGATGCTGGGCGAAATGGCAGCGGCGAATCCTGAAACCGGGTCCTTTTCCACCTACGCAGACAAGGCGCTGGGGCGATGGGCCGGATTTAGCATTGGCTGGCTGTATGCCTGGTTCTGGATCATCGTGCTGGGTGTTGAGGCCACGGCCGGAGCGGCCATCATGCACCGTTGGCTGCCGGAAGTTGAGCAGTGGCAATGGGCGCTGATTCTGATGGTGTTGCTGACGTTGACCAACGTGACCTCTGTGAAGTCCTACGGTGAATTTGAATTTTGGTTTGCCTCCGTCAAAGTGGCCGCCATCATTGTTTTCCTCTTGCTGGGTGTCGTTGCGATCCTCGGGTTCTTGCCCGGGGTCGACGCGCCAGGACTTTCAAACCTCACTGGTAACGGTGGCTTCTTCCCGAGCGGTCCGGGTGCCGTCTTGGCGGGTGTCTTGGTGGTTGTGTTTTCCTTCTTCGGTGCTGAGATTGCCACGATTGCCGCCGGCGAGTCCGAGAACCCTGTGGATGCGGTGAAGAAGGCAGTGAAGTCCACGGTGTGGAGGATCTTGATTTTCTACATTGGCTCTGTTGCAATCGTCGTGACGTTGCTGCCGTGGAACGATGCTTCGGTGGCCAAGAGCCCCTACGTGGCGGTTATTGAGCTGTTTGGTATTCCCGGTGCCGGCACCATCATGGACGTAGTTGTCTTGACCTCCGTGCTTTCCTGCCTGAACTCTGGGCTGTACACGGCGAGCCGCATGCTGTTCTCCCTGTCCACCCGCGGCGATGCGCCCAAGTCCTGGCGGAAGATTTCCAAACGCGGTGTCCCCGTCAGTGCAGTTCTCGCATCTACCGTGGTGGGCTTCGTGACAGTGGGCCTGAACTATTTGGCCCCGGACACCGTGTTCCTATTCATGGTCAACACCTCCGGTGCCATCGCCTTGTTCGTGTGGCTCGTGATTGCCGTTTCCCAGTTGATTTTGCGACATCGGATGGGCGCCGCGGCGAAAGAGCTCGACTTGAAAATGTGGTTCTTCCCGTAACTGACCTGGCTTTCCATTGCGGCAATCTCGGCCTTGATCATCGGCATGGTGATTGTTCCCCAGACCCGGGAAGCGTTGCTGCTGTCGGTGGGGTTGGCGGCCATAGTGGTTGCCATTGGCGTCTACCGATACCGCAAGGGTGGCGGCGGTCGTCCTGCCGATGTAGTGCTTGGGGATGAGCTCGGGAATGAAGTTGAGTCCCTCACCTAAACCTAGGCCCAGCCCCACCCATAACTGATACGCAATGGATGGCGAGAATTCCTGAATTTTCGCCATCCATTGCGTATCGGTTTGTGGGGTCAAGGAGCCTGCCTAGGCGAGAATTAGTCGGATTGAGCCTTGGTGCAGGATGCTTACATCTGTGATTTCAAGTGTTGTGTGCCCAGGCCTGATGGACTCGTCTACGTAGATCGGGGCGTCAGGGTTGAAGGGGAACGCCTGGATGGCGAGTCCGTGGCGCAGCAGCTCGTCCCGGTGTTCCGTGAGGTCGATGTCCCAGGACAGGCCGTTCCAGTAGTTGTCGGAGAGCACTTGCCCGTCCAGCAGGGCTCTTGCGGCGTCTCCTGTCCACGTGATCCGCAGGAGGTTTTGCACTCCCTCCGGCATTTGATCGGCGGCGAAGTCAAGATGAAAGTGGGCTGCGTGGTCGTAGTCCGCATCCACCGGTGCGGCGGCACGATTCTGGGTTCCTCCGATGCGTACGGGCGCCGGTCCGGCGGCAGCTTTCCGGAGCTGCGCCGGGAGCGTTGTTGCCAGGGAATCGGCTGAAACGTCCACCGAAAACATGCCGAACGGCCCACTGTCCTCCAACTTTTTGACGGTGGATCCCACCTGATCGGGCGACGCCGTCACGTGATCCACGGGAGGGTAGATGCCAATGTCCTGGCGGGGCGCCGTGACGTCCAACCGCAGTACCGCGTCCGTGGCCAGCAGTGAATCGGCCAAGAAAATCCGGCTTGCCCCTGCGAACTCCCCTGTCCAAAGGCGCAGGGCGTCCTGATCGTCAACGAGCAGGATGCACACGCGGTCCGAGACGGGCAGTTCAACTGGGCTGGACCCCGGCGGAACCGTCAGCTGCAGCGTTTGGAGGTGGCCGCCGTCGTCCGTGGGAAGAGCGATCTCAAACTCGGCGTCCACGCCCTCGGTCCGGGAAAACACAAAGCAGGTCCGCGGCCCAACCGGCAGGCTCGTGATCAGCTGGGTGGTGGTGCGCAGCAGTGTGGCGCCATCGCCCAGCGGCAGGTTGAACGGCCACACGAAATGAGCACCGGCGGCAATCGTGGTGGGGTGCCGCGGAACGGTGAGCTCCCCGCCGTCGGCCAACTCGATGGTGAACTGGATGCCCTCCTTGGCGGCCAGAGCATCGGTGGAGGGCTGGTGGTTGTTGACGAAGATGAACCCGGCTCGGCCGTCGCTGCGCACGGACCAGCGGAGCGTCTCGGCGTCGTCAAGGCCGGCAGGGATTGTCTCCGGCAGCGTCATCGGCATCCGGGCGAGGTCCGGGCCCGCCTCCGCAAGGAACAAATGCTGCGCCCGCAGCCGGTGGTAGGACTCCCTGAGCTGGCCGTGCTCGCCCAGCGGCGCCTGGAAGTCGTAGCTAATGACGGGCAGGTCATTGGGGTAGCCAGTGGCCTGGGACTCCTGCAATGCTGACAGTTCGCCCATACCCTGGGACGCGCCGTGGAACATGTAGTAGCCCTGCCACGTGGAGCCGCTGCCGATCTTGGTGAGGGCCAGGGCGGAAACATCCGAGGCAGGAATGATGGGCCTGCGGTGATAGGCCGAGGGCATGCCGCCGCCCAGTTCGCAGGTGGCAAAGGGGGCCGTTGCCTTCTCAGTCTCCGGACCGGTGGCGGCCGTGGGGCGCAGGTCCGCCCCGATGGAGTGGTCGTCGCGGATGTGGCTGAAGAAGTAGTGCTTCCGGCTGCCGCGGGCCCACCCGGGATGGGCGTCCTCCCAGAAAGCTTCGGGGTAGCCGCCGTAGAGCGGCATCACCTCATCGGCCGGCAGTTGTGCGCCGCCCCAGGCCGTCGCGGTCCACAAGGGTGCGTGCATGCCAAACTCCTGGGCCATTTCCTTCAGGGTGAGGATGTGTTCGGGCTGGTCGTACAGCTCATTCTCCAGCTGCAGGGCAACGATGGGTCCGGTGGAGCCGGTTGTGTTGCCGGCGCCGTCGGTACTGGTGCCGCCCGTGCCCCCGATGCTGTGGAATAGGCCGCTGAGCTGGTGTGAAATCTGGGCAAAGAAGGGCCGCACATGCTCCAGATAACCGGGATCGTTGCTGCGATGGTGGACGGGCAGCGCCTGGAGCCAGTCGGGAAAGCCGCCATTGCGGGCCTCACCATGAGCCCACGGCCCAATGCGGACGACGGCGTCCAGGCCAACTTCCGCGCAAAGCTCCACGAAGGCGCGGAGATTGCGGTTCCCGGACCAGCGGAAGATGCCTTGGCGTTCCTCGTGATGGTGCCAAAAAACGTACGTGGAAACCACTGTGATGCCGCCCTGTTTCATGCGTTCCAGCCCGGTCCGCCACTTCCCGGGATCCTGGCGGCTGAAGTGGTATTCACCCATGACGGGGAGCCAGCCGGCACCGTCCCTGATGAGGTGCTGGCTGTTGGCTCCGATTCCGGCGGAGCCCATGCGGAGCTGCCCGGTTGTCGGGGGTTCTGGCAGGCGGACAGTGGCGTGAAGCATGAGTTCCTTTGGCGCTGGTCGGGTAAACGGTTTCCGTCATGTGGCAACTTGCTTGCGGAAAACTCTTGTGAACGCTCATAAAGCATGGTTGTATCGATTCAGATGTGGGCTACCCCACATTATGCCCCAAGGAGATGCCGCGTGCAGCGGCCGCCGGTTCCAAGGCGCCCGAGGGCAGACAAATGCTGCTCGGTGTCCGGGTTTTCTTACGGACTAATTCTGAATCGATACAAAATCTGGATCGATCCGCCACCTGAGCCCGCCCAGCGAAACCTTCGAATCAAGGAGTGATGCCATGCAAGCCCCACCCAAACATCGATATCCCGTGAGATCGGCCATTGCCGTGACCGCGGCTTGTGGCATGGCCCTTCTGGGCCTGCCAGCCGTATCCGCGGCGGAAGCCGAGAGCTGGTCCTTTGACTTCGGCACGCACTCCAGCCCCGTCGGATCTGGATGGACCGGCGTAAACGAGGGGACCCTGTACACCCAGGACGCCGGTTTTGGAATTGTTCCCGTTGACGGTGTGGAGCCCGTTTCCCGCCACCGCGGCATGACCCCCGCCGACGATGTCAATGACGACTTTGTACTCGGCGCCGCCTGGGGGTTCGCCGTGGACCTGCCCAATGGCAGCTATGACGTGGAGATCCGCTCGGGCGACCAGCTGGCCGGAACCTCCACGACCAAAACCAAAATCTCCCTGGAAGGGGCGGCGGCCGGCACCATTCAGGCCCGCCAGGCCGTTGCCACGGAGAAGTGGCAGACAACCGTTGCGGACGGCCAGCTGACCATTGACGTCACCGGCGAAGGTGCCGGCGGCTATGTCAATGCCATCGTCATCACGACCGCCGACGGCGGAACCTCACCCACCACGGAGCCCGAACCCACGGATCCGCCGGCGTCCGCGCTGGCGGCACCAACGGCGGTGCGCTTGGCCCACGTGACTGACACTGCCGTCATGTTGCGCTGGAACGAGGTCAAGGACGCCGCTGGCTATGTGGTTTCGCGGTCGGACGCCGTTGACGGCAGCTACACCCAAGTGGCCGAAACCACCGGCGACGTTTTTGCCTCGGACACTGTAGACACCACCAAAACCCACTATTACAAGGTCCAGACCAAGGATGCCGCCGGCCTGTCACAGCCCTCGGCAGCTGCCGTCTCCTCCCTGGCCGGTGCCCCCGCGGAATTTCCGACGGCGGGAACCCTCACCTTTGACTTTGGCAACGGAGCAGTTGCCGCCAACGCAGTGGGCATTGACGCCAAAACTGCCTACACGGCGGAAAACCGCGCCGGCTTTGTCAACCCTTCCGCCACCACCGCAAATGACAGGGGTGGCAGCGACGCCCTCCGCAGTGACTTCGTCACCGTTGGAGATACGGAATTTGTGGTTGACCTGCCCAACGGCGACTACACGGTTGACCTGATTGCAGGAGATGCAACTGGCGCCACCGATATTTCCATAACGGCCGAGCAGATGGCCAAGGTCCAACAGACAGCAAAGACCGCGGGAAACTTCCTGGAGATGTCGTTCGACATTGCAGTGGTGGACGGCCAGCTGAACCTGGACTTTGGCGGCACGGCCGCCAACCTCAACGCCCTGGTCCTGACCCAGAAGTCGCCCCGCCAGGCCGGCGCCTCACCCACGGTGTGGGTCACCGGTGATTCCACCGTGCAGAGCTACACCTCCGACTATGCCCCGCAGGCAGGCTGGGGGCAGATGCTGGAGCGCTACCTTTCCGACGGTGTCACTGTTGAAAACAAGGCCATCGGCGGGCGCAGTTCCAAGAACTTCATCAGCCAGGGCCGCCTCGACGAGGTCCTGCGCGGCATCCGCCCCGGGGACTATCTCTTCGTCCAGTTCGGACACAACGACAACAGCAAGGGCGTTGACGACAGGTACGCGGCGCCGGCAGACTTCGCCGAATACCTGCGCACCTACGTGGACGGCGCCGTCCAGCGCGGGGCAACCCCCATCCTGGTGACCCCGGTGTCACGGCGTTCATTCGATGCTGAGACGGGCAAGTTCAACGTGTCCTTCCCCGAGTACGTTTCCGCCGCCAGCCAGCTGGCCGCGGAAACCGGTACCGGACTTGTGGACCTGTCCGCCTCGTCGCGGGCCTACCTGGACAGTGTTGGGCCCGAAGCTGCCCTGTCCGTGTTCCTGCACGTTCCGGCTGGGGTCTACCCGTCCCGCCCGTCGGGAACAGCGGATGACACCCACTTCCAGGAATACGGAGCCATCCAAATGGCCCGCCTGGTCGCCGCCGACGTGGCGAAGCTCGACATCCCCCTGGCTGCGCAGGTGGTGGAGGCGGAAGCACCCGCCGCCGTGCCAGCGGCACCGGCCACGCTCGTGGCAGGATCCGTTTCCAACGCGGGGGCACAACTGACCTGGGGTGCTGTCGAGGGGGCCGACATTTACAAGGTCTTCCGCAAGGATGCCGACGCCGCCGAAGACGCCTGGGCCATGGTGGCAACATCCACGCTGCCCCAGTCAACCGTGGGCAACCTGGCCGAAGGCGCCTCCTATGATTTCCGGGTGGTGGCCATGAACGCCAAGGGCGACTCTGCGCCGTCGAACGTGGTGCGGGTCCTGACCAAGGCCCCGCTGTACAAGTTCGATGTCCAACTGGCCGGCAACCCGCTCATGCCCGGCTACCTGGAAGCCAGCGAAAAATCCCTGTACAGCAAGGAGCAGGGCTGGGGCTTCCTCAACATCGACGGGCTGGGCGGTCGTGACCGCGGCATTGGATACGACCCTGCCCCGAACGACCTGGAGCGCGATTTCCTGCTGCCCTCATCGGCACACGAGTTTGCCGTGGACGTCCCCAACGGCAGTTACGCCGTCAAGACATACAACGGCGACTGGATCGGCACCTCAAAATCCGATGTCCGCATTGAAGGCAAGGATTTTGGTGCCTCCAACGCCGGCAAGGGCTCGGTCTCTGCCAAGCTCAGCCAGCCCGTCCAGGTCCTGGACGGACAACTGAACATTGTCATGGGCGGCAGTTCCTCGCGCCTTAACGGCATCGAAATCACGCCGCTGCTGCTGGCGCCGGGTGCGCTCGCCGCCACGGACGTCTCCATTGGTGCCGAATTCGCCACCGTCGCACTTGCCTGGACCGGCACCGACGCGGGCAGCTACCGCGTTTACCGCAAGTCCAGCACCGCGGAGGCGGCCGAACCGCTTGGGGAGGCAACGACGTCGGAATTCACCGACAGCCTGGCCGAGATCGGCTTGGACTACAGCTATTACGTGGTGGCCCTGGACCTCTCCGGAGCCGAATCCGTGCCGTCCAACACCATCGAGGTGGCAACCGTTGACGCCTCCGTGGCCAAGGCAGCCGTTCCCGGCCAGCCCGTCCTGGGAGCCGTCAACAAGAACGACGTGTCCCTGTCCTGGCCCAAGGCGAAGGGCGCCCTGTTCTACCAGATGTTCCGCGCTGACGCGAAGGCTGATGGCAGCTTCGGCGACTTCAAGCTGCTGGGCCGTGCCGGGGAAGCCGGCTACACAGACTCCACTGTGCTGACAACCATCGCGTACAAATACGCCGTGGCTTCCGTCAACGGAGGCGGCGTCTCGGAGAAATCCGAGCCGGTCACCACCGAAGCGGTGACCACCCTGGTCCGCCAGGCAGAACGCCTCGACCGGGCGCCTGTCGCAGCGGCCACCGAAAAGGGTGTCTACGTGGGCTGGCGCATGCTGGGCCTGGACCCCGAAGCCATTGCATTCAACGTCTACCGCGACGGCGTGAAGGTCGCCGACGGGCCGGTAATCGGCAGCACCAACGTGCTGGACGTCGGCGGCACCTCCGCATCGAGCTACCGGATTTCCACCGTGCTCAACGGCGCCGAACTGTGGGCCACCGAGGCCTTCACCGTGTGGGATTCCCAGACGCTTGACGTGCCGCTGGACAAACCCGCCGACGACTACACCAAGGACGGCCAGCCTTACACCTACAGGGCCTCGGATGCTTCCATCGGCGACGTTGACGGCGACGGCAGCTACGAGATCATCCTGAAATGGGATCCGTCCATTTCCAAGGACAACTCCCAGGGCGGCTACACCGGAATCGTGTACGTGGACGCCTACAAGATGGACGGCACCAGGCTGTGGCGCATTGACCTGGGCAAAAACATCCGGGCCGGGGCGCACTACACCCAGTTCCAGGTCTATGATCTGGACGGCGACGGCAAGGCCGAAGTCACCCTGAAGACGGCCGACGGTACCGTTGACGGCGCCGGAACCGTGATTGGCGATGCTCGGGCCGACTACCGAAACTCCGGTGGTTACGTGCTGACCGGACCCGAATACCTCACGGTGTTCAACGGCGAGACCGGTGCTGCAATCGACACCATCAACTACACCCCGGAGCGCGGGGATGTTGGGGCCTGGGGCGACACCTACGGAAACCGCGTGGACCGCTTCCTGGCCGGTGTGGCACACCTTGACGGTGAGCACCCCAGCGTGGTTTTCAGCCGGGGCTACTACACCCGCACAGTGGTTGCCGCCTATGATTTCGACGGCACCTCGCTGAGCGAGCGCTGGGTGTTTGACTCCAACCTGGCAGGCGATGAGTACCGAGGACAGGGCAACCACCAGTTCTCGGTGGCCGACGTTGACGGGGATCAGAAGGACGAGATCGTCTTCGGCTCCATGACTCTCGACGACGACGGATCGGCTCTCTACAACACGAATCTGGGCCACGGCGACGCACTCCACGTCTCCGACTTTGACCCGTCGCGTCCCGGTCTGGAGGTGTTCGCAACCCATGAGGAGGCGCCCTCCAAACACGGCATCGGGGCAACGTTCCGTGACGCTGCCACCGGCGAAGTGCTCTGGTCGATTCCGGCCATCAAGGACACCGGCCGCGGCGCCATGGCCGACATCGATCCGACGCATCCCGGTGCGGAAGGGTGGGCCATCGGCGGCGACGCCGCATGGAACTCACCCGTGGGGCAGCTGATGGCCGCCAACGGTGAACTCATCAGCACCAGCATCCCGGCCGCCAACTTCCTCACCTGGTGGGACGGGGACCTCCTGCGGGAAGTCACCGACCATGCCTGGACGGAAGGAAGTCGCACCGGAGTTCCCACCATCTCCAAATGGGATTGGACCACCAACACCGCCAAGGAGATCTACCGCGCTGAAGGAACCCTGTCCAACAACGACACGAAGGGCAACCCGACGCTCCAGGCCGATCTGTTCGGTGACTGGCGCGAGGAAATCGTGACACGTTTGGATGATTCCTCGGCACTGCGCATCGCCACAACCTTGGATCTGACCGACCATCGGCTGCGAACCCTGCAGTCGGACCCGGTCTACAGGATGGGCGTGGCCTGGCAGAACACCGCCTACAACCAGCCGCCCCACACGTCCTACTTCCTGGGTGAAGGGATGACGGTGCCCGCAGCGCCGAGCATCTCCTACACTGGAAGCGAACCGGAGCCTGGGGAAGCCGTCAACCCGGAGCCATCCATCACCCCGGAACCGGCCGACAAGCAGACGCTCAAGAAGGACACCGAGATCGATCTCGGGTTGGGGTCCGCGAAGTTCCCGCGCGGATCTTCCGAGGTGACGCTGAAGAATCTTGCCGCCGGCGAGTGGTTCTTCGTTTACCTGAACGAGAGCGGGCTGGGCTGGCACAAGGCACTGGACGATGGCACAGTCTTGGTGACCACGCCTGACGACACCCGCCCCGGAGACAACAAGATCGTCCTGTTCGATGAGGCGGGCAGCCTCCATGGCTGGGCTGGCTTGAAAGTCACGGGGCCGCCTGTGAAGTAGTGCCCGCAGAATCAACGTCCCGACCTCAATAATCTGACCCGCAGAACACGACGAAAACACGAAAAAATCTTGAATTTTCGCCGACTTCTGCGGGTCGGTTGTTTAAGAATGCAGGTCGGTTGTTTAAGAAGGGGTAGCGGTGGTTTGGGGGAATCCGTAAACGAGATTATGTTGGGAATAGCGCCGGCAGCGAGCCGGCTCTTCGCGCGAGGAGTGTGAATCGTGGTCAGTGCAAAGGCGCCTGAACATGTAGTTGTAGTTGGTGCGGGAATCATCGGTTTGTCCACCGCCTGGTACTTGCAGGAACAGGGCATCAAGGTCACGGTGGTTGACCGCGGGGAAGTGGCGTCGGGTTCGTCCTGGGGCAATGCGGGCTGGCTGACACCGGCACTGACGTTGCCGCTGAGCGAACCATCCGTGCTGACGTACGGGCTCAAGGCGATGCTAGATCCTGCGTCGCCGCTGTACATTCCGTTCTCCACCGATCCCGCCCTGCTGAAATTCCTGCTGGGCTTTGCCCGCAACTGCACGCCGGGCAAATGGCGGGCTGCCATGGCGGTCTTTGCCGAGATCGGACGCACCGGGATCGACGCCTTCGAGGAAATGGCTGCCGGCACACCCTCCGTCGCCGAACCAACCCACCCCGCCGAGCCCTTCCTGACGGGCTTCGCCTCGCTCAAGGACCGCGACGCGCTGGTCAAGGAATTCCATGTCATCCGGGAGACCGGCGGCCAAGTGGACTTCAATCTCATGAGCGGGGCAGAAATCCGTGACCTTGAACCAACGCTCGGCACGGGCGTGGTGGCCGGCATCGCCATCAGCAACCAGCGCTTCATCAACCCGCCGGCGTTCATGGCCTCGCTGGCGAAAACCGTGGTTGCCCGCGGCGCCACCCTGACCACCGCCTTCACCGTGTTCGACGTGCGTGACACCGGAACCGGCGTGGACGTTATTGGCTCCGAAGGCCGCCTGATCAAGGCCGACGCCGTTGTTCTCGCCACGGGTGCGTGGCTGGGGACGCTAGCGCGCAAGTTCGGTGTCAAGCGCGTGGTGCAGGCAGGCCGCGGCTACAGTTTCACAGTGGTCCCCGACGCCATGCCCAGCCACCCCATCTACTTTCCCGCGCAACGCGTTGCCTGCACGCCGTTGGGCGACAGGTTCCGGGTGGCCGGCATGATGGAATTCCGCGACGCGGACGCGCCCCTTGATCCGCGGCGCATCAAGGCGATCGTGGAGGCCGCCTTACCCATGTTCACAGGCATCAACTGGGAGGACAGGGCCGAGGAATGGGTGGGCTCGCGGCCCTGCACCACCGACGGATTCCCGCTGGTGGGCGCCACCAGTTCACCCCGCGTGCATGTGGCAGGCGGGCATGGCATGTGGGGTATCGCCTTGGGCCCGCTCACCGGAAAGATGGTTGCCGCAGGACTGACGGGGAACACCCCGCCCGCCAGCATCCGGCACTTCAACCCGCTGCGCTGATCCCCGGTGGCTCCCCAATCTTGCGAGCTCGAGGCGCGGCGCCCCGACTACTCCGGGGTGCTGGCCGTGATCTTTGCCGGCACCCCGGTGCTGCCCCGCACCACAATGTGGGGTTCAAAGACCCGCAGTGAATCGGCGCTGTCAGTGCCGTTGAGAAGGTCGCGCATCTGCTGCCACGCGTGCTCGCCGACGTCCATGATGGGCACGGCCGCCGTGGTCAGGGGAGGGGTGGTGAAGCGGGCAAATGGAATGTCATCGAAGCCGGTCACTGAAATGTCCTCCGGGACCTTGACCCCGCGTTCATTCAGGCCGCTGAGCAGGCCCATGGCCGTCAAGTCGTTGAAGGCAAGGATGCCTGTGGCGCCGGATGCAACGACGTCGCCGGTGGACTCGTGGCCGTCTTCAAACGTTGATCCATTGTGGAGGATTACCAGGTCAACGTGCGGGTGGGTCTGCTGGAAAAGC
Organism: Arthrobacter sp. N199823; assembly: GCF_002929705.1. Taxonomy (GTDB): domain Bacteria; phylum Actinomycetota; class Actinomycetes; order Actinomycetales; family Micrococcaceae; genus Specibacter. The sequence continues at coordinate 277,013 of NZ_PJIN01000005.1, read as the reverse complement.
TCCAGCCCGGCCAGGCGCAAGGCGTTGGACGCACTGCTTTCCGGGCCTGCCACGTAGGCGATCTTGGTGTGCCCAAGACCTGCCAAATGTGTGGCCAGGTCTTGAATGCCGCGGCCGTAGTCCACCATGACGCTGGGATTGCCAGGCGCCTCAGTGGAACGGTTTACCAGCACCATCGGGTGCAGGCTCGGTGCCAGCTCCTCAAGCTCCGCAGCACTCATGCGGGGGGCACACAGCACCACCCCGTCGCACCGGCGGCGTGCCTCGCCGGCCAGAACGGCCTCCTCACTGGACACTTCGGAGGAGTCTGCGATGAGGACACGGTAGCCGTCCTGGGCCGCAGCACGGCTGACGCCCCGCAGTACGCCCTGGAATGTTGGGTTGCCGAGATCGGGCACGACGACGCCAATGGTGTCGGTCTTGCCGCGCGCCAGGTTTCGGCCCATCGGGTTTGGCTGGTACTTCAGCTCGGTCGCGGCGGCCCGGACCCGCTCCGCGATTTCCGGATCAACGCTGAAGTTTCCGTTCATGACGCGAGAGACGGTTGCCAGGGATACGCCGGCCTGCTTGGCAACGTCGGCTATGCCTACGCGGATGGGGCGGACTCGCTTGGCCATGATGGTTCCTTACGGCTCGAATGTGACGTGTTAAATATCGCGGTGTAAATGCCTGGCCTTGACGGGATGCCCGGACTGTTGATAGAAATCATATAACGGTTTGAGAAAACGCTTTCTCAGAATTTACTTTAGTCCACCAGCCACTCAATGGGAAAGTGCCAAAGAGTGGGGCTGGCAGTAATCCCAACAGTGTTGCGAAAGGTCGCCCAAGCTCATGAGAACCGAAGTCGCGTCCGCCGAAAGGCCCGTAGAAGTGCCATCGAAGAAGAAGGCGCGCCTGGCACTTGTCGGCGCAGGATCCCGTGCCGGAATGTACGTTGAGGCGGTCATGGGTCCGCATGCAGACATGGCAGTGCTTGTTGGCATCGGCGATGTGAACCAGGGACGCACCGGCTATTACATGGAACTGGCCGGCCGTCTGCTGGCAGTCCAGGCCGGGAACGACGAAGCCGGCAGCGCCCCGGCACCTGCCCCGACAGCATTTGATCCGGTGGAGCTGACAGCGTTCATCACGGCCAACGCCATTGACCGCGTCATCATCACCACGCCCGACCACACCCACGCTGACTACATCGTCGAGGCACTCAACGCAGGTGCCGACGTCGTGGTTGAAAAACCGCTCACCATCGACGTTGACGGTTGCCGCCGCATCACCGAGGCGATCGAGCAAACCGGGCGCAACGTGGTTGTCACGTTCAACTACCGCTATTCCCCGCGGAACAGCGCCCTGAAAGAGATCATCCAGAGCGGCGTCATCGGCAAGGTCACCAGCATCGATTTCAGCTGGATGCTGGACACCGTCCATGGCGCCGACTACTTCCGCCGCTGGCACAGGGAGAAGAAGAACTCCGGCGGACTGCTCATTCACAAGGCCTCGCACCACTTTGACCTGGTCAACTGGTGGATCGATGATTCACCGGCCCGCGTCTACGCCTCCGGCGGGCTGCGCTTCTACGGCGCAGACAATGCGGCGGCCCGCGGTCTTGGCGAGCGTCCTGCCCGCGGCACGCTCGACGGCGTCGATGATCCCTTTGCGCTGGACATGCGTGAGGACGAGAAACTGGCCGCCCTCTACCTGGCCAACGAAAAATTCGATGGCTACATCCGTGACCAGGATGTGTTCTCCGAAGGCATCACCATCGAGGACAACATGGCGCTGACTGTGGACTACGACGGCGGCCCCACCCTGAGCTATTCCCTCAACGCCCACAGCCCGTGGGAAGGCTACCGGGTCAGTGTCAATGGCACCGAGGGCCGCGCCGAACTTGAAGTGGTGGAGCGCGCCGCCGTCCACGGCAGCAGGGACAAGAAAAACGTTGTGGACCCCAGCGCCACCCCCATCGAGGAGGAAGACGCTGTGCGCAGCAATGGTGAGCGGCTGGTGGTGCAGCGCCATTGGGAGGTGGCCCGCGAGGTGGAAATCATCAACGGGGATGGCGGGCACGGCGGGGGCGACGTCTTGCTGCTCTCCGACCTGTTCAACGGCCCGGGCGAGGACCCGCTGGGACGCCCCTCCGGCTACATGGACGGCCTCCGCGCCGTGTCCGTGGGCATCGCAGGCAACGAATCCCTGATTACCGGACTGCCCGTTCTCATCCCCAGACTGGGCTTGGGTGCGGATCTTTCCAAGCCTGCCGGCCAAACCAAGAAAGCCTGATCCGTGAGCACAGTACTCATCACCGGCGGCTCCGGCCGCCTGGGCCGCAGCGTCGTCGCGGGTTTCGCCGCAGCAGGCCACACAGTGGTGTCCGTGGACCGCGGCGCCCTGCCCGGGGACCCGGCGCTGGCGGGCGTCGTGCAGGAATCCTTGGACCTGCTGGACGCAGCTGCCGTGAATGAAGTCATGGCACGCCACAAGCCCGACGCCGTCATCCACCTTGCCGCCATTGCCGTCCCCTTCAGCGCGCCGGAGGACGTGATCCTCAAGACCAACACCATGCTGGCGTACAACGTGTTTAGTGCCGCCACCGGGAACGGGGTGGGCCGGATCGTCACCGCCTCCAGCCCCACAGTCCTGGGCTACGGCAACCCGGCCGGCTGGCTGCCGGAGAGCTTCCCGCTGGATGAAAATACCACGCCCAAACCTTGGAACGCCTACGCGCTGTCCAAGCTGGTGGCCGAGCAGGTCATGGCAATGTTCGCCACGGCCCACGGGCACAAGGCACGGTACGCAGCGTTCCGCCCGTGCTATGTCATCTCCCCTGAGGAATGGGACGGGGCGCCCACGCAGCAGGGCCACACCCTGGCCGAGCGGCTGGCCGATCCGGCCCTGTCCGCACCGGCACTGTTCAACTATGTTGACGCCCGCGATGTGGCCGACTTCCTGGCCGTGCTGCTGGAAAAGATGGACAGCATCGACAACGCACAGACGTTCTTTGTGGGCGCCGCCGATGCGCTCGCAGTGGAATCCCTGGACAAGCTCATGCCTGCATTCCTTCCCGGCAGCGACGAGTTGGCCGCGAACCTGACAGGCACAAGCCCGGCGTTTTCCATTGCCAAGGCACAAAAAGTATTGGGCTGGACGCCGCAGCGAAGCTGGCGCACCGAGCTCACTGACACCAACCGCGCGGACCTGACGTCCGCCGCCTCACACTAGGAGAAACCATGAAGTTCGAAGGCGTTCTTTTCTTCCCCGTCACACCCTTTAACGAAGCAGGCGGCGTCGATGTTGCCCTGCTCAAGGAACACATCGCCTCCCGCCTGGAGTTCAGCCCGGGCGGCATCTTCCCCGCCTGCGGCACCGGTGAATTCCACGCCCTCAGCATTGCCGAGGTGCGCACGGTGGTGCAGGCGACCGTCGAGGTTGTGGCCGGAACCGTTCCCGTGATCGCCGGCGCCGGCGGGCCGCTGGGCCACGCACTGGACGCAGCCCGGGCCGCCGCCGAGGTTGGCGCAGACGCACTGCTGGTGCTGCCGCCATACCTGGTGGGAGCGCCCATGGACGGTCTGGTGGCCTACGTTGAGGCGATCGCCGCCGCCAGCGAGCTTCCAGTGATTGTCTACCACCGCGCTAACGCCAAGTTCTCCGCCGCATCCATGGTCAAGCTGGCCGCCAACCCCAAGGTCATCGGCTTCAAGGACGGCGTGGGCGACGTTGGCCTGGCCCAGGAAATCGTCTCCGCAGTCCGCGCCACGGGCCGCAAGGACTTCCAGTTCTTCAACGGCCTGCTGACAGCCGAACTGACCCAGGGCGCCTACCGCGGCCTCGGCATGCCGCTGTACTCCTCGGCCGCCTTCGCCATGGCCCCGGAAATCGCCACCGCCTACTACCGCGCCTACATTGAGGGCAACGAGGAACGCCGCGCCGAGCTGATCGAGGGCTTCTACGCGCCCCTGGTCCGCCTCCGCGACGAGGTCCCCGGCTTTGGCGTCTCCCTTATCAAGGCCGGCATCCGCCAGGCCGGGCTGCCCGTGGGCCCTGTCCGCCCGCCGCTGATCAACCCGACGGCAGAGCAGGAAGCCCGCCTGGCCGCCATCCTGGCTAAGGGCCACGAGCTTGCCGCCAGCCACGCGCTGGCCAACGTCTAATCCGGACCGGCCGATGACCGCCAAGATCACAGCCCTGCACACCCGCCTGCTGACAGTGCCACTGCGCCGCAGCTGGGGTGTGGAGGCGCCGGAAAACCACATCATCGCCACTACCGTGGAAACGGACGAGGGCGGCACGGGCCACGGTTTCTCCTGGACACCGACCATTGGCCCCCAGGCCGTCAAGGCCCTGCTGGACCATGACATTGCCGGCTTCGCCGTGGGTCTTCCCGCCGATCCGGAACCGCTGTGGGACGCACTGTGGTTGCGCCTGCACGAGGCCGGCGGCGGAGGGCTGACCACCATCGCCATGGCAGGGCTGGACTTGGCGCTCTGGGACTTGGCCGCCCGCAACGCCGGCACCTCCGTGCCGGGGCTGCTGGGCCAGCGGCGCGAATCAGTGGAGGTGTACGGTTCAGGTGTGAACCTGCACTACACCCTCGAGGAACTGGTGGCACAGGCCGAACGCTGGATGGCAGCCGGCCACTCAGCCGTGAAGATCAAGGTGGGCAAAGCCGACATCGCCGAGGACGTGGAACGCGTGGCGGCCGTCCGCAACGTCATCGGCCCGGACCGTGCCCTCATGATCGACGCCAACCAGCGCTGGGACCTGCCCACCACCATCCGGGCGCTGTCCCGGCTGGAGCAGTTCAACCTGCACTGGCTGGAAGAGCCCATCCGCGCAGACGACCTCTGGGCGTACAAGCGGCTGCGCAAACATTCGCCCGTGCCGATCGCCCTGGGCGAGAACGTACACACCATCCAGCGCTTCCGTGACTTCATTGACGCGGAGGCCGTGGACATCATCCAGCCCAACATTGTGCGCGTCGGGGGCATCACCCCGTTCCGCCGGATCGTGGAGCTGGCCCGGGTCAACAGCATCGCCGTGGCCCCGCATCTGCTGCCGGAACTCTCCGGACAGCTGGCGCTAACCCTGGCCAATCCTGTGGCGGTGGAGGACGTTGAGGATGCGTCCTTCGAACAGCTCGGCATCCTGGCCGGTCCGTCCCCGGTAACTATCCGGGACAGCAAGCTCTCCGGCACCGGAGTCCCCGGGCTGGGTCTGCAGTTTGCCGCCGGCATTCCGTCCCGCTAACTACTCATTCCACCCAAGCAGAACCCAAGCAGAGGAAACTTTTTCGTGCAGACGCCAACGCAAGAACTTCAAGACCTGACCGCGGCCGCCCACGCAGCAGTCGGGCCCGCCGCGGCCGCCAGCGACGCCGTGCGCGCCTCCTGGCTGCTGGCCATCGCCGACGCCCTGGATGCCAACGTGGCAGAGCTCGTGGCCATCGCCGATTCGGAAACCCGCCTCGGCACCGCCCGGCTCACCGGCGAGGTGGCCCGCACCACGGGCCAGCTGCGTCTGTTCGCCCGCGTCATCACAGAGGGCTCCTACCTGGAAGCTGTCATTGACCACGCCAGCCCGGCCTCCACCCCGCCGTCGCCGGACCTGCGCCGCATCCTGCGTCCTGTTGGTCCGGTGGCCGTGTTCTCGGCGTCGAACTTCCCGTTCGCCTTCTCCGTGGCTGGCGGCGACACCGCCTCCGCACTGGCCGTGGGCTGCCCCGTGATTGTCAAGGCGCACTCGGGCCATCTGGAGCTGTCCAAGCGCACCGCTGCGATTGTTTCTGCGGCATTGGACGACGCCGGTGCTCCCGCCGGCTTGTTCGCGCTGGTCGCCGGGCGCGAAGCTGGCACCGCTCTGGTGCAGGACCCGTTGATCAAGGCCGTGGGCTTCACCGGATCCATCCCCGGCGGACGTGCCCTGTTCGACTTGGCCGTGTCCCGCCCCGAGCCGATCCCGTTCTACGGCGAACTGGGCAGCCTGAACCCGGTGGTCATCACGCCGGAGGCACTCGCCGCGCGCGGCAGCCAGCTTGCGGCAGCACTAGCCGGATCCTTCACCATGGGCGCCGGACAGTTCTGCACCAAGCCGGGCCTGGTGTTTATTCCGGCCGGTACGAGATTTGGTGCCGAGGTGGCGGTTGAATGCATCGGCAAGGGCGCTGCTCCCATGCTGACCGACCGCATCGCTGCAGCCTACCCGGCCGGGCTGGCCAGCCTTGCCGCCCAGCCCGGCGTGACGGTACTCAGTGGCACCACAGAACAGGATGCCGAAGCTGAGGGAGCCGCCCCGGTGGTCTTCTCCACCACGGCGGCCAGCGTCATTGCGCGCCCGGCCGAGCTGCTCGAGGAGTGCTTCGGGCCCACCACACTGCTGATCGAATACAGCGACGACGCCGAGCTCTCCGCGGCTCTGGCCCTAGTGCCAGGCAGCCTGACGGCCACCGTGCATGCCGAGGATGGCGAGGATATTTCCGGGCTCGTGGACCAGCTGACAGGCTTGGCCGGGAGGGTGCTCTTTGGCGGCTGGCCCACCGGTGTTTCCGTGAACTGGGCTCAGCAGCACGGCGGCCCGTACCCGGCCACCACGTCACTGTTCACCTCGGTCGGTGCCACGGCCGTGCGCCGCTTCCAGCGCCCCGTCGCCTACCAGGACGCCCCCGAAGCATTGCTGCCCGAGGCGCTGCGTGAGGACAACCCGTTGGGTGTTCCGCGCCGCGTGGATGGCGTGCTCCGCCTCAGTTGAGCCTGGCGCCAAATAACAAACTAGCCCGCAGTTGTGGCTGTAAAACCGGCGAAATCTTGCCGAATAACAACCACAATTGGGGGCTAGTTGTCTATAGCTGGAGCGTCGTGGGGCGCAGGATCCCGTTGACCAGCGTTGAGGACCAGCGAGGGTCGGCTGTGAGCGGGCGGATGCCGTCGGCCGAAAGCAGCACCGTGTCCTCGATCTTCACGCCCGGACCGGACGGGTTCCACGTGAAGGGCTGGTTCAGCACCACTGTGTCAGTAACGGCGTCCGTGGCGCGCGGGTCCCGTCCGGCGTACCCCGCCGGGCCGCCCTGGTGGTGCAGCCGCCACTGGTTGGGGCCGAAACCATGCCGATCGTAGGCGGTCCGGATCTCCTCCAGCACCTCAGCGACGGTGGCTCCGGGGACGGTGGCATCGAAGATGTCGGCCTCAACTGCGGCAATGCGGGCCTCGGCGTCGAGCTCGGCTGGCGTACCGGCGTCGAACCTCACCCAGCGGGTCACGTTGGCGATCATGCCGTCACGACGGGCACAAATAACAGCCATGGCACGGCGCCCAAGGGTGGCGTCAGTGGGCAGCGGGTGGCGGAAGTCCACCCGGGAGGCGCCGTTGGCCAGCAGCACCAGCGGATCGGCACCCGCGGCGACGATGCGTCCGGCCATGTCGGCGGCGATGGCACGTTCGGTGGTCTGCGGCGTCGCGACGGACAGGACATCTGTCAAGATTCCGGCCGCGTCCTGGCAAAGACGCTCGTAGCGGCCCAATTCGCCCGGCAGCAGCGACCGGCGTGCCAGCCTCAGTTCAACGGCCAGCTCAGCCTCGGAGGCAGGGGAAACGCCTGGCCCGAACCAGCCGGCGACGTTCGTCAACGAACCATGCCACGGCACCTGGTGAATCGTCAGCCCGGCCGGAATCTCCTCGGCGGCCAGTCGCTGAGCCTCGTTGTTGAACGTGACAACATGGTCGCCGTCGGCGGTGACCAGCACCGCAGCAATGGGATCGCCGGCCAGGCTGATGCCCACCCGGGAGCCATCCAGATACCAGCTGACGGCGCTCTGGCTGGTGAGCAGCACGGAATCGCGGCCGGCTGCCGCCAGGATGTCCAGGACACGGGACCGCTTGACGGCCCGCTCAGTTGCGGCAGCTGTCGTGGCGCCTGCGTGACTTTTGCCCACAAGCTTTCCCGGGGTGGTCATGGTGGTCATTCGGTTCCCGTCCATTTCTTGATTTGATCGTCGGTGGCCAAACCGTCCGCAATGGTGACGGTGATGGTCCGGGTTATGGTTTCGCCCGGTTCAAGCACGACGGCGGCATCCCAGGCAAGCGACGATCCCACCCCCGGATAGCCGGCGGAGCGCACGAACCAGGGATCTGTGGCTTCCGGCGGTGTTGTGAACACGAGGGTGGCGGGCTTGCCGGAGAAGTCACCGGACCAGGCCAGCCACGGGGCGCGGCTCCCGTGCACGGCGTCCTCGCCGGAGGCCGAGGGGGTTCGGATGTGCGCGTTGTCAACAGCCGGCAGGCGCCAGAAGAAGCCGCCGTAGCCGCCGGCCTCGCGGCCGTTGGAGCCGGGGCTGCCCAGGCTGACGGAATCGGTTCCGGCCGGGGCCAGCGTGAAGGAAAGCGTCAGTGTCCAGGCGCCGTCCTCTGCGGGCTGCCAGCTCCAGCGCCGGGTTTCGTGCAGGATTTCGGTTCCGTCTGGGCCGAGCCAGAGCAGCTCTTCTGTCCGGGACGTGCCGTTGGGGACGGATGAGGTCCGCTTGATCCGGCCATGGTCCGGGCGCCACACATATTCGCCATGCTCGCGCCGGTACGTCCGACCGCCCCAAAAGTTCACGCCGTTGACGTCCTGCAAAGCCACCCCGGCGCCGAGGTGCCAGACGTGGTCCAAGGGCATGGCGTCGGTGACGATGGTGCCGGCCAGTGTGGTGACGGGGTGCAGGTAGGGCCGCGGCGACAACGTGCGGGCCAGTCGGGCGCCACTGATTTCACGCGCCACCTCCGTGCCGGAAACCTCCATGGCGTCCGTTGCGGTGGCGGGGCGGGCCCAGGGGGCGCCGAGCTCGGAGAAGGTGGCTTGCGCCGCCGTCGCCCGTTCAATCCAGCTGGCAATGTCGGCAACTACGGGGTGTGCGGCCGCGCCCTCGCCCACCCATTCGATGTGCTCGGGGGCGATCCGGTGCGGGTCCTCGGCCGTGCGGACGGCCTCGAGGACGCTCATGAACGCGCCGCTGTTTTCCAGCGAGCTCAACAGCGCCGTGCCGTCGGCCCGGTGCGCGAGCAGGTTTTCCAGCAGGTCGGTGCGGGCAAAGGTTTCGCTGGTGGTCCCGTCGGCAGTCGTGATCTCCAGGATGTCTTCGGTGTAGTGGAAAACCGCGGTGCCGGCGGTGCCGTGGACGGTGACAAACGGGTCCGTCTGCTCCGGCGCGCACACTGTCAGGGCGCTGACGACGGCGGGCCCCTCCTTGGGGGTGATGCGCACCGTGGAAGTGTCGTCGCCTTCGATATCGTGGGCGCGGTACAGGTCTGTTTCGACCGCGTCGATGGCGTCGGCCGAGAGGATCCCGGCGATGCGCAGGGCCGTGGTGATGGAGTGGGCCAAGGGGTTTGTGGTGACGCCGTCGACCACGTCAACACCGTTGATGGTGCGCTTGCCTGCCCAGCGGGAGCGCTGGTAGTAGGCCTTGTCGCGCAGCCACGTGCCGGTGGCGGAGTAGCCGCGGATGGTGCCCAGTCCGCCGTCGGAAATCACGGCCGCCAAGGCTGGAAGGGCCAGTGAGCCCAGCGACTGGAAGCCGACCTGGACGGCCCCTCCCGCGGCCGCGGCGGCGTCGCGGAGTTCATGGAATTGGGCCATGGAGGCGGCTGTGGGTTTTTCCAGGTAGACGTCGGCGCCGGCGGCCAGTGCGGCAAGGCCCAGCGGTGCGTGCGTCTGGATGGGCGTGGCAATGATGACGACGTCGGGGGTGGTGCCGGCAGCGAGCAGGTCATCGAGGGTGTTGAACACTGCGACGTCGTCGCCTAGCCGCCCCGCCTCGGGCGGGTTGGGGTCCGCGACGGCCACGAGTTTCAGTGCCCCGGCTGCCTCAAGCCGGTCAAGGTTTCTCAGGTGGTGCGTGCCAAAGCCGTGCACGCCCACAAGTGCAATGCGCGGAAGAGTGGTGCCAGCGGGTTTCGGTCCGTGCGTCTGTGCTGTGCGTACCATGGGTGGGTCCAATCTGTCCGGGCATCATTGCTTGTGGTGTTTCCAGACTACTCGGGAAGCGCTTTCCAAATGGCATTGTTTCATGCGTGGCCATGCTGGGACATCCGGCGGCTGGCAGTGGAGCCAGCCGCCGGACGACCTGCCGGATATTAGCCGAGGGCTGCGGTCATTTCATCAACGGCCTTCTTGGCGGCATCGGAAGGGGTCTGGCGCGTGAACATGACCTCGGATGCGTAGCGCTTGATGATGTCCTCCATGGCGCCGGCGCCTTTGGGGACGGCGGGCGGGACCGGGCCGAGCTTGTCCTTGATCCCGTCGATGAACTCGATGACCTTGACGTCGGCTGGTGTCATCTTGTCCGCCACGGCGGCACGGACCACAGTGCTCGTGGGGACACCGCGGTCGGCCAGCAGGGCTTCGCCGGCGGCGGTGCTGTTGGCCAGGAAGTCGATCAGCGCTGCGGCGGCTTCGGGGTTCTTGGTGCGTGCTGATGCCGACCAGAATTGTGAAGGCTTGTACCAAAGCTTGGCGTCGGCGGAGGTTCCGGTTTTCGACGGGTAGTTCAGGATCGTCAACTCTGTGCCTGCGGCATTCTCCAATGCGGGGAGCTGGTTGGACCACCAGAAGGACATGGCTGCCTTTCCGGTGGCCGTGGCGCTCTGGTCAAGCGGGGCGGCCTGCTCTTCGATGACAGTGGACGCTGGTGGGATTGCCTTGGCTTCGGCCAGTTCAATGAGGAATGCCAGCCAGCTTTCCAGATCCGCCGACTCAAATCCGAGCTTGCCGTCCGTGGAGTAAAACTCCTTGCCGTTCTGGCGCAGCCAGACGTTCAGGGATGCCTGGTCGGCGCTGTAGGCCGTGGACCCGGTGATGCCGGCCTCGGACTTTTCAGTGATTTCCGCGGAAATGCGCTTGTAGTCCTCCCATGTCCACGTCTGGTCATCAGGCATGGGCACGCCCGCGGCTTCAAACACCTTGGGGTTGGCGATGATCGTGGCCGCATTGATGCCTGCCGGGATGCCTGTCAGGCCGGCATCGCTCTGTCCGGCCTTGAGGACGTCGGCAACCAGGTTGGTGGTGTCCACCTTGTATTTGGAGAGGTCAAGGAGCGCGCCGCGAGAAGCGTATTCGGCAATGTATTTTTCGTCCATCTGGATGACGTCGGGGGCGTCGTTGCCTGCCGTCTGGGTGGCCAACTTGTCCCAGTAGCCGCTCCAGTCGCCGTACTCAGGCTTGACCTTGATCTTTGGATTTTCGGTTTCGAAGGCGGCAATGGCTGCGGTTGTCACCTTGACGCGGCCATCCGAGCCCCACCAGCCGAAGCGGATCTCCGCCTGGCCGTCGGCGTTGGTTGCGGGCGCGTCTGAGCCGCAGGCGGTCAGTGCCAGGGACACAGTGGTTGCTGCCGCGGCGGCGCCGAACAGGCGGTGGAAGCCGCGGCGGGAAAGTCCGGCGCCGGAAGTGGATTCTGACGTGTGGTTGGCGAGGAATGACATAGTTGGGTCCAATCGACGGTGACTGCTGTGGGAAGGTGTTCGTGGTGTGCGGCTGTTGGAGGCAGCTTTTGGTGGCGGCGTTGCTACCGCCGCAATAACTCTTAGGCCCTGCCCGGAGTGCCAAATTCTGCTGTGGCCGTGGTCCAGGCACGGGCCTGGTCGGTGAGTGTGATGCCCAGGCCTGGGCGATTGGGGACGAGCATGCGCCCGGCTTTGGTTTCCAGCCGTTCGTTGAACAGCGGCTCCAGCCAGTCAAAGTGTTCCACCCAGGGTTCGCGCGGGTAGGCGGCGGCCAGGTGCAAGTGGATCTCCATGGCAAAGTGCGGGGCCAGATCGAGCCCGTTGTGGTCGGCCAGTGCCGCCAATTTCAGGAACTGGGTGATCCCGCCGATCCGCGGGGCATCAGGCTGAATGATGTCCGCGGCCTTGTGCCTGATCAATGCCGCGTGTTCGGCCACGCTGGCCAACATCTCACCCGTGGCGATGGGGGTGTCGAGGGAGGCGGCTAGGGCCGCGTGCCCCTCGGCATCGTAGGCGTCAAGCGGTTCCTCGATCCAGGCGAGGTTGTAGGCCTCGAAGATGCGGCCCATGCGCTGGGCCGTTGCCCGGTCCCATTGCTGGTTGGCGTCAACCATGAGCGGGACCGAGTCGCCGAGCCGTTCGTGGACGGCTGCCACGCGGGCAAGGTCCACTTTGGCGTCGGGGTGGCCCACCTTGATCTTGATGCCGCCGATCCCGTTCGCCACGGTTGCATCGGCATTGTCCAAGACCTGTTCCAGCGGCGTGTGCAGGAATCCGCCGGAGGTGTTGTAGCAGCGGACGGAGTCCCGGTGGGCACCGAGCAACTTGGCCAGCGGAAGGTTGGCTCGCTTGGCCTTCAGGTCCCACAGTGCAATGTCCATGGAGGCGATGGCCTGGATTGCCAGACCCGACCGGCCCACTGATGCTCCGGCCCAGGCCAGTTTGGTCCACAGCCGCTGGATGTCGTTCGCGTCCTCGCCCAGCAGTTCCCCGGCAATTTCCCGGGCGTGGGCAAACTGCCCGGGTCCACCGGCGCGCTTCGAGTAGCTGAAGCCAATTCCTTCCCCACCATCCGCGGTGCGGAGTTCGGTGAACAGGAAAATGACCTCTGTCATGGGCCGTTGGCGGCCCGTGAAGACCTTGGCGTCGCTGACGGGGACAGCCAGCGGCAGGGTCACGGAGGACAGCTTGACCCATTCAATCCGGCTGCCGGCGGTGATGCGTTCGAAATCTTCCAGTGGTGAGGCGAGCAATGGCATGATGGCCCTTTCAGTCCATGAGAAAGCGTTTTCTCATCGTACCTTACGTTATTGTGATCCAGCCAACAATTGGGGCTGTTGGTTACTTGCGGGCGGCGTCCAACATTCCCTGAACCTCGGTGGTGAAGGCGGTGGCGGCCTGCTCCGGAGAAACCTTGCCGAAGAGCACATCGGTGGTACAGCGGATGATCGCGTCCTGTACGCCGCTGGCGCCGACAGGAGGTATGGACGGAGCCTGGTTGATGTCAGCCTTGATGTCTGCCAAGAACTTCACCACTGTGGCATCGGAAGGCTTCAGCTCGGGGGTGATGGCGGCCAGCACCTCGCTGTTGGTGGGAATGCCACGGTCGGTCATCAGGATTTTTCCGGCGTCGACATTGTTGAGCAGGAAGTCAACAAACGTGGCCGCTTCCTCTGGATTCCTGGACTGGGAGGAGATGGACCAGTACATGGTGGGCTTGTAGTACATGCCATTTTCGGCGGCGGATCCGCTCAGGCTGGGGGAGCGGAGCATCTTGATTTCGCTGCCGGTGGCGCTTTCCAGTGACGCCAGCTGGTTAGTCCAGCTCCAGCCCATGGCCAGGCAGTTGGTGCCAAACAGGCTGTTCTCCAGGCTGGCCGAGGCGTCCTCGCTGTGGATGCTGGCCGGAGGGCTGGACTTCTCATCCCGCTGGAGCTTGAGCTGCTCCCAGAACGTGGCGGCCGTCTCCGGTTTGAAGCCGAGTTTCCCATCCGTGGTGTACAGCTGTTCGCCGTGCTGGCCCAGCCAGATGATCAGGCTTGACTCGTTGTTTCCGTACGACGCACCATAAAGCTTGCCCTCGCCGGCAGCGGTGATCGAGGCTGCCAGTTTTGTATAGTCGTCCCAGGTCCAAGTGAGGTCATCGGGCAGCTCCACGCCTGCCTCCTTGAACACTGCGGTGTTGGCCATGACCACCAGGGCGTTTTGGCCTGTGCTGAAGCCGTACTGCTTGCCGGCGTACTGTCCGGTGGCCAGCGCCTCCTTGTCCAGCTTGGATGTGTCCACCTCCAACGTGGCAAGATCCATGAGGGCTCCCCGGCCCCCGTATTCGGCAATGTATTTCTGGTCCATCTGGATGATATCGGGGGAGTCCTTGCCGGCTGTGACGGTGGCGAGCTTGTCCCAGTAGCTGCCCCAGTCGCCAGGACGGGGGTCGACTGTGACTGCGGGGTGTGCCTTCACAAATGCTGCCGACACCTCATTGGTTTGGGCGTTGAGGAACTCGTTGCCCCACCAGGCGAAACCAAGTGTGACCTTGCCGTCGGCGGATGTGCCCTGTTTGTTGCCACAGGCAGTGGCGAAGAGACCCACCGCGGCAGTGCCGAGCAGGAGTTGGCCGAACTGGCGTCTATTGATCGTGGAGTTCATGGTGCCTTCTTTCGGATCGGGATGGGATACGTAGAGTTTTTCGTGATGGGCGGGAGGTGCCAGGGGCTAGGCGGGCCAGCCGTCCAGCCAGCCCCGCCCGTCAAGCCAGTTCTGGCACAGCCGGGACCAGTCGGCTGCCGGATGCCTGCCGGGACCAGGCTCATTGACTGCCAGACCCAGGCCATGCCGGCCCTGGGGGAAGACATGAAGCGCAAAGGGCACGCCGTGGCGGGCCAGGGCTCCCGCGTGGGACAGCGAGTTCTCCACTGGCACCGCGTCGTCGTCGGCGGTGTGCCACAAGAATGTCGGGGGCGTTGCCGCGTCCACGGCTTGGTCGGCAGAGAGGGCTCGGCGTTGGGATAGGGCGGGCGCCGGGCCCAACAGTGCCTCAACCGATCCCTCGTGGCAGTGGGAGACCATGGAAATCACCGGGTAGGCGAGCACCGCAAGGTCTGGCCGGTCCAAGGCGGGCCCGGCGCTGGCGTCGACCCCCGTGGACAGTGTGGCGGCAAGATGCCCGCCGGCGGAGAATCCCATGACCCCGATCCTGGAGGTATCCACGGAAAACCCGGATTCGCCGCCGCGCAACCAGGCAAGCACCGCCCGGGCATCCCGCAGCGGTGCCGGGTGCAGGGCGTCCGCCGGCACGTCCTCGGCAACGCTGTACGCCAGGACCGCGGCGTTCAGGCCCAGCGAGTTGAGCCACAGCGCCACGTCACGGCCCTCATGCTCGGCATGCTGGTGGTAGGCGCCGCCGGGCAGGACCATGAAGACGGGGTGGCCAGCAAGTTCCGGCGGGCAGAACGCCTCCACGCTCGGGCCCTGCGCGGGCTTCTGATTCTCAGCAAGTTCGACGCCGGTCAAGGTTACCTTGAAGTGCCGGGCGGTCGCAGTTGATGCCGCGGCCGTGGGTGCTGTCGCCGGTGCTGCTGTTGACGACGTTGCTGTCACGGATGTTGCTGACGGGGTCACTGGGGAAACCTTTCGGGGGTGGGGAGAGCAGCAGGGGTAAGGGACTCGCGTAGGAACGCGAACGCTTCCGCCTGCATGGGAACCGTGAACTCATGGCCGCCGGGCCAAAAGCTGCCTTTGTAGCGGCCGGTGGCGTGCAGATCGTCGAGCATCCTGTTGGCGTCACGCATGCCGTCGGCCGGAAACAGGGGATCCTCGAGGCCGTACTGAACCAGGAATTGGCCGGCTTCCGAGAGCCCCGTCAGCTCCGGCCACTCGCCAAGCCGGGCAAGTCCGGGCGTCTGCAGCAGCCAGGAATGGGCATCCAGATACGAGGGAAACAGTGATTCAAAGGTGGTCATCATGGCCGTGACCACATAGCTGCGGATCGCCGGGGACAGTGCGGCCAGCACGACGGCGCGTCCGCCGCCGCCGGAAAATCCCAGACACCCCAGCCGCTCGGGGTCGATGCCGGGCAGGGATGCCAGCACTTGGAGGGCGGCGAGGTCGTCGTGGGCCACGGTGCCGGCCAGGCTGGTTCCCGCCAGCCCCGCAGCCTTGGCCACCGTGTCCTCGTGGAAGGCGGCGGCGGCATTGTAGCGTTCGGCAGTTCCGGGCGTCCGGCCGGCTTCCCGCCATTGGGCGTGGCGGCCAGCAAGTGCGTCGGCAGTCCGCCACGGCGGCGTGTCCAGATCGAAGCGGCGGCTGCCCCAGGAAAAAGCGTCATGCGCCAGCACGGCAAAACCGTCCCTAGCCAGCTCCGATGCAAGAGCGCGGCCGCCATAAAGATCGTGTCTCCGAGGGTCGGTCTCAGTATCCGGCTCCGAGCGTCCCGGTGGGAACTCCACCAGCCTGCTTGCGCCAGTGTATTTGTTGCCGCCGTGGCAGTGCAGGGCAAGTATCCCCGGCAGCTGTCCGGTTGCGCCGGCCGGCGTCACCCGCCAGGCCTGCGTGCGCGGCCCAAAGCCCAACTGCCAGCTGATCGCGGAGGTGGTGACGCCGTCGTGCGTGTCCTCCCAATCGACAACGACGGAAATCTCGGCAGGGGGAGCGGGGACGCCCAGCACGCCGGCCAGTGCGCCTGACCGCGACGGGACGTCCGAGGGACGGTGGGAACGGACATGGGCGGGCCAGTCCTCGTAGCCGGGGATGGCGCTGGGCCGCGCGGAGTGATCCACGGAGTTGCCTTTCGGTGAAAAGGCCGGGCACCTGAAGGATCAGGTGCCCGGCAATGTGGGGCGGTTGGAACGCTACTTGGCCAGGTTCAGGTTGACTTCGTCGATGAACTTCTTGGCGGCCTCGGCCGGAGTCGTCTTTTCGAAGAGAACATCTGTCATGTTGCGGTTCAACACTTCCATGGTTGCCGAGGATCCGGCCGGGAACGGCAGCGGCGGGGTCAGCTTCATCTCCGCGATGCGGTCAAGGTACGCGGCTTCCTTTTTCTGGTTGTCCTTCAGCAGTGGGAGGACAGTGGCGCGGACATCAACGTTGGCGGGCATGCCGCGGTCACTCTTGATCAGCTTTCCGGCTTCCTCGCTGTTGACCAGGAAGCTGACGAACTTTGCGGCGGCCGCCGTGTTTTCTGACTTGGCCGAGATGCCGTACTCCATGGAGGAACGCAGCCATGCGCCGCCGGTGGGGGTTTCGCCCGGCATCTTCACCATGAGAAGTTCATTGCCTGAATAGGAATTCATCTGGTTGCTCCAGGAGACCTTCATGCCTTGCTTGCCTTGGCCAATGAGTGTCTGCTCCGGCTGTGCCGATACGTCCTCGACCACCTGGGAGGCGCCCGGGGAGGCACCGGATTTTTGCAGATCCAAGTTCATTTGCAGCCATTCGGTCACGCGGGCCTCGCTGATGCCCAGCTGTTTTCCGTCGTCGGCATATAGGGGTTCCCCGCCCTGACGGGCCCAGACTGCGAAGAAGGAGTCGTTGGCCATGGGCGTGGTGCCGAAGGTGCCCTTGGGGGAGTTCTCGGTGATCTTGGTGGCAATGTCCTGGTATTCATCCCAGGTCCATGTCTCGTCGTCGGGAAGTTCGACGCCGGCCGCCTTGAAGACTGCGGGGTCAAGGACCATCGACATCGAGTTCACACCTGCCGTGATGGTGTACTGCTTGCCGTCGATCTGGCCCAGTTCGACCGTGCCCGGTGCGAATTTGGAGGTGTCGATTGGGTCCTTGAGCGTGTCCAGATCCAGCAAGACCCCGCGGCTGGAGTACTCGCTGGGGTAGGAGCCGCTCATGGCCAATACGTCCGGGGTGTCACCGCCGGCAACCTGGGTGGCCATCTTGTCCCAGTAAGAGCTGAATTCGGTATTCTCACCCTTGACCTTGATGCCGGGGTTTTCGGCTTCGAAGGCCTTGATGACGTCAAAGGTGGCCTTGGCGCGGGCGTCGTTGCCCCACCATGCGAAGCGAATGGTCACCGGATCGGCCGCTGTCCCCTCCTTCTCGGGGGAGCTGGTGGCCCCGCATCCGGTGAGTAGCAACGCTGCCGCTGTAAGGGCCGATGTTGCAAGAAGTGTTGTTTTCTTGAGCCGAAACACCATTGTCCAACCTCTCATGGTTGCGTTTCCGTCCATCGAGCCATTGTGGCTCCGGTCACAGAAAACGCTTTCTCGAAACCTAGCAAAGGGACTGGCGCACGTCAAGAAAGCGCTTACCCATTGTTATTAGGATGAGATGATTCGCCGCATCGGTCGTCAAGTTGAGTGCAGGGCGCTGGGGGTGCGGGCTATTGACAAAAAAGTGACCGTTCACAATACTTGTGTGAACGATCACATTCTCAGTGTTTTTAAGGACAAGAGCAACGATGAAGTTGCAACTGCCATGAAGGGCAAAGTCATGAATTTCACGACAGACAGACGTACTTATCTCAAATTGTCAGTGCTGGCTGCCAGTGCTGCAGTCGGGCTGACAGCCTGCGGCCAGGGCGGCGCTGCGGACGGGCCTGTGACATTGCGCTTTGCCTGGTGGGGAGGGGATGTTCGGCACAAGCTCACAGAGAAGATTATTGAGAACTTCAATGCCGCCCACCCGAATATCACCGTCAAGGGCGAGTACAGCGACTGGAGCGGATACTGGGACAAGCTTGCCACCCAAGTGGCTGCCAATGACTCCCCGGACATTATCCAAATGGATGAAAAATATGTGCGCGAGTACGGGGACCGCGGGGCGCTTTTTGACCTAAAGCAGATCAAGGACCTGCAGACCAAGGACTACGACCCGATCACCTTGAACACAGGTGAAGTTGACGGGAAACTCGTTGGTCTTGTGGCAGGCATTGGCACGCTGGCCATTGCCGCGAACCTCAACGTGTTGAAGGAAGCCGAGGTTGAACTGCCTGACGACACAACATGGAGCTGGGACGACTATCTGGAACTTGGCCGAGAGATCGGCAAGAAGATTCCAGGCACCATGGGTGTGGGCATCGGCACCACCGATGGCGACTTGTATATTTGGGCACGCCAGCACGGGGATCGGTTGTATGACGATGATGGCAATGTGGTCATTAAGCCAGAAACTTTGGCGTCGTTCTGGCGAAGACTCCTCACAGCATCGCAAACTGGAGCTACTGGCAAGCCCTCCGCGTTTATCGAAGCATCCACAGCGGCCCTCGACCAGACTCCCATGGCTACCGGCAAGATGGGGTTGACTGCCATGTGGAATACCCAGTTGGTGGCCTTCGCCGGAGCCCATGGCGAGGACTTGAAATTGCTGCGCCTGCCAGGAGAGAGTCAGGCCGTGGAGCGGGGAGCCTAATACAAGTCCTCCATGTTTTGGTCTGTCTCTGCGCGCACTAAAAATCAGGAAGCAGCCCAAATATTCCTCAACTACTTGGTGAACGATCAGGCGTCCGGCGACCTGTTGCTTGCCGAACGCGGCGTTCCTGCCAACAATGTGGTGCGTGCGGCCATCGCCGACAAAGTGGACGCCACGGGAAGATTGGCGATCGAATATACCGACGCCATCGCCGATGAGGTGCGTCCGGCGCCTCCCATCACCCCTGCGGGGGGAAGTGCCATCGATGCGATACTTGCCCGCTACGCCTCGGACATCCTTTTTGAGCGTGTCACCCCTGAAGCCGCGGCCCCGGCATTCATCAAAGAACTATCCGACTCCATCAAGAAATGACCATGACAAGTATTATTTCCACTGATTCAGCCCGCAGGCCGGGACCATTCAACGTCGCGATCGTAGGAACTGGTGGGATCGCAAATGCGCATGCGGCGGCCATCTCCGGGCAACCGGGGCTGGCATTGGTCGCGGCCATCGATATTAATCCAGGCCAAGCGAGCCAGTTCGCAGAAAAATGGGGAATCCCGCATATCGCCGCTTCCATGGGGCAGGCGTTGGAAGCGGGTCGGGTGGACCTGGTCGTCATCTGCACACCACCGTCAAGCCACATGCCACTGGCACTGGAGGCCTTGGCCCTGGACCTGAACGTGGTGGTTGAAAAGCCGCCCGCCATGTCTCTGGCACAGATACACGAACTGCAGGCCGCTGAAGATCTGTCGACCGGCAGTGTCAGTTGCATATTCCAGCATCGCTTCAGTTCAGCGGTCAAGCGCCTGGCCACCTTGCGGGAATCCGGGGCGCTCGGACGTCCGCTGGTTGGCGTCTGCAACACCTTGTGGTTTCGCAATCAGGCCTACTTTGATGTGCCGTGGCGTGGCCTGTGGGACGTGGAAGGCGGCGGGCCGACCATGGGGCATGGCATCCACCAATTTGACCTGCTGCTGCACCTGTGGGGACCATGGTCGCAGGTGAGTGCGTTCGCCTCGAAACTGGCCCGTAAAACCGATACCGAAGATGTCTCGGCAGCCGTTGTGCAGTTTGAATCGGGCGCCTTGGCGACAGTCATCAACTCCGTCATCTCGCCTCGGGAAACTTCTGTCATCAGGCTCGACTTCGAGAATGCCACCCTGGAACTGGAACACCTCTACGGCTATGGCGAGAAAAACTGGAAGCTCACGCCAGCCCCTGGCCATGAGCACCTGCTGGCACTTTGGGACGACGGCGAAAATCAGCCCAGCGGTCATGGTGCCCAATATGCCGTGATTGCCGAAAGCCTGAGCTCTGGGACGCTGGCCCCGGTCTCGCTTCGCGAGGCACTGCCGACAATGGAGCTGGCAGCAGCCATCTATGCCTCCAGCATCGGCGGACGCACAATCGCCCGGGGCGAGATCGACAACCAAAACCCCTTCTTCGGCCGCATGGACGGCCGTTTGGACCCATGGAAGCAGGAAGTGAAAACCGCATGAATGCCGCAGGTAACAACACACTTGGAACCACAGTCCCAGCACTTGACTGGACCCTTACCGACTGTGCCGTCACAATAACCCTCAACGGCACAACCGTGGCCAGCTACGTCTTCTGGGCCCCTGACGCCCAGAAAGAATCGCCGCGGCCGTACTTTTATCCCCTGCGTACTCCTGATGGCAGCAATGTCACCGTGTACCGGCCGCACGACCACCTGTGGCACAAAGGCGTGGCCTGGTCCCTGCCGCACTTTGGCCCGGACAATTTTTGGGGAGGACCCAGTTACAGGAGAGACAAGGACTACCAGTGGCTGCCCAACAATGGCCGAATGGACCACCTAGAAATTCTTGAGTGCGCAGTATCCAATGGGAGTTTTACGTTCGCCCACCGACTGCACTGGGTGACGCAGGGCGGAGACCTTGTGGTTGGGGAAACTCGCAAATTTAGCGTCGTTCCCGGAGAAGGGGCGTGGACTCTTATCTTCGACACCAGCATGGACAACGTTTCCGGCAGGGACATCAACATCGGCTCACCCACCACCGAGGGGCGGGAAAACGCGGGGTACGGCGGGCTATTCTGGCGCGGGCCCAGGTCCTTCACCGGAGGCACAATTGTGGGTCCGGGTGGCGCGACAGGCGAGGCACTCAGGGGAACTCGAGCGGCGTGGTTGGCCTTCATCGGCCAACACGATGAAACGGAGGCGGTGTCCACAGTTCTCATGGTTGATGACAGCGGCAATGCCCAGCATCCGCCCCAGTGGTTCGCCCGTTCTGAGCCGTTTGCGTGCATGGGGCCGGCACCGTTCTTTTCGGAAGAGGTCAACTTCGCGGCCGGTGCCACCATGCGCAACCGCTATGCCGTGGTGATTGCCGACGGCGGTTCTGAAGCGGAACGACTGGCCGAGCTGGCCGGGGCCGCCGTCGAGGCACTGGAACAGGCAGCGGTGCCGGCATGACCCAGGAGATTCCCCTGCCCATCTTCCCGGGTGGCACTGCGCTGACACGGCTCGCCGTCTATGACTGGGAAGCTGGGGGAGAACCGCCCGGTGGAACACCCCACATGCACACGGCGTCCACCGAGGCGTACCTGGTGGTGGGCGGAACGGGGCAGGTGGAAACACTTTCCGCAGGGGGCTTCGCAGTGCATGACTTGGCTGTGGGGGACCTGTTGTGGTTCAGCCCGGGGACCATCCACCGTCTTATCAACTCCCGAGGGCTGGACCTGCTTGTCGTCATGCAAAATGCGGGACTGCCGGAGGCAGGTGACGCTGTCATGACATTTTCCCCGGAAACCCTCAGCGATCCTGTGCGTTATGCGCTGGCCGCCGGGCTGCCAGCGAATGGTGCCGGGGCGGAGGAACTACTCGCTGCGGTGGCGGCCCGGTGCAATGCTGCGTTGGCTGGTTACAGGCGCTTGAAGGAGGCGGCGCTCGCAGGGAATTTGGAGCCGCTGGCGCAGTTCCACGAACAAGCGGTGGCTCTGATCAAGGGCCGGGTGCCCCAGTGGCGCCACACCTGGGAGGAATCTGTGGCCGCTCAGACCACGGCAACGGAAGCCTGGCTGGCCGGGTTGGAGCGCGGTGAGTTCCCCCATTTCGAACACGCGGCCACAGTAAGGGCCCGGCTGGCCGGATCGGAGCGCGCCCTTGGGATGTGCGGGTTGCTGCAGACCTGGGGGGCCGGAAACGTTGCTGTTGCTGCGGTGGGAGCAGCCACTTAGCCAACAGATTGAGAAAGCGCTTTCTGAAATATTTGAAATGGGCTGTACAGAAGTCAAGAAAACGTTTACTTTGGAATAAGTCAAAGTGACAATGTGGTGTAGGTCTCGTGTTGCGGCCGGTCCATCCGGCCGCATCAGCTGCCAACAGTCACGATTCAGGATTCGAAAGAGTCCGCCAAAATTATCCCGCCCCCGCAACCATAGGAGGTTCGCATGTTGGTTCATGACCACGGCATCGGCGCCGGCGTTGAACACATGTCAGACGCCGGGACAACGCCAAAGGAGGTTCGGGCATGAGCGCATTGGGCGAACTTTCCAAGATGAAACGCCGCACCACCCCGAAGACTGCCGCTGAGAAGAAAGATGAGGGCCGCGACAATAAGGCGGCCTACATATTCTTGCTGCCGTGGCTGATCGGGCTGCTATTCATTACTGTGGGGCCGATGTTGGCTTCCCTCTACCTGTCCTTCACTGACTACAACTTGTTGCAGTCGCCGAACTGGATAGGGTTGGAAAACTTCACCCGGATGCTTGGCGATACACGGTTGCATAACTCCCTGGGGGTGACATTCACCTATGTTTTGGTGGGTGTGCCGATCCAGTTGGCTGTGGCGCTGTTGATTGCGCTGGTCCTGGACAAGGGCATCCGGGGACTGCCGTTCTACCGGTCAGTGTTCTACCTGCCGTCCCTCTTGGGCGGTTCCGTGGCCATTGCCATTTTGTGGAAGCAGATTTTCGGCACCACGGGGCTGGTCAACCAAGTCCTTGCCATGGTTGGCATTCAGGGGCCGGGCTGGATCTCGGACCCGAGCACGGCCCTGGGTTCCATCATCTTGCTGCACGTGTGGACGTTTGGTGCGCCGATGATCATCTTCCTGGCCGGCCTGCGCCAGATCCCCGTCATGTACTACGAGGCAGCCAATGTTGATGGTGCCTCCGCGTGGCAGAAATTCATCAAGATCACCATCCCGCTGTTGAGCCCCATCATCTTCTTCAACCTGGTGCTGCAAATCATCGGTGCGTTCCAGTCCTTCACCCAGGCGTTCATCGTCTCGGGCGGCAGCGGCGGTCCCTCCGACTCGACCATGTTCTTCACCCTGTACCTGTACCAAAAGGGCTTCGGCCAGTTCGACATGGGTTATGCCTCCGCCATGGCATGGGTGTTGCTGGTCATCATCGGCGTCTTCACCGCCATCAACTTCGTCGCGTCTAAGTATTGGGTGTTTTACGATGACTAACCTGAAATCCGTCTCCCGGTCCGCCGTAAAAGCCACGCCGCCGGATGCGCCGCGCAAGAAGAGTACGAAGCGTGAATCCATGGGCTCCCTGGCGTTTAGCCGCAGGGCCCGCGGCCGGGCACTCTTCAAGCACCTGATCCTTATTGTCAGTGGCGCTGTCATGATATATCCGCTGTTGTGGATGGTGGTTTCCTCCGTACGCCCGGACGAACTGATCTTCAAGGATCCCGGACTGTGGCTCAACGGGCTGGACATGAGCAACTACAGCAGCGGCTGGTCCGCGCTGACGCATCCGTTCGGGCACTACATGCTCAACTCGGCGATCGTGGTGATCGGTTCAATCTTGGGCAACCTGATTTCCTGCTCGATGGCTGCCTACGCCTTTGCCCGGCTGAAATTCACCGCCAGCAAGCTGTTCTTCGGCATCATGCTGCTGACCATCATGCTGCCCTTCCACGTGGTCATCGTCCCGCAGTACGTGCTGTTCTCCCAGATCGGCTGGGTCAACACATTCTGGCCGTTGATCGTGCCGAAGCTGCTGGCCACCGACGCGTTCTTCGTGTTCCTGATGGTGCAGTTCATTCGCGGCATCCCCAAGGACCTGGACGAGGCGGCCCGCATCGATGGTGCCGGCCACCCGCGCATCTTCTTGCGCGTAATCCTGCCGCTCATGGTTCCGGCCCTGGCAACGACCACGATCTTCACGTTCATCTGGACCTGGAACGACTTCTTCGGCGCACTGATCTACCTGACGGATCCGGACATGTTCACAGTCCCAGTCGCCCTGCGTGCCTTCGTTGACTCGCAGGCAGGCACCAGCTGGGGCTCGCTGTTCGCGATGTCAATCGTCTCCCTGCTCCCGGTGTTCCTGATCTTCCTGTTCGGCCAGCGTTTCCTCATCAAGGGCATCGCCACCACCGGCATCAAGTAATTTCAGCAGATTCTTGGCACGCTGGTTCTCGGCACAAAGGGGCCGGGGTGGTTGCGGATGGTTCACCATCCGCAACCACCCCGGCCCCTTTGTGTTCGTTACTTGGGCGGTGCCTGCGTGCCCGTGGTGGGGGACGCCCTCGCAGGTGCGCACGACTCACGGAACACCAGTTCCATCTTGGGCGCCAGTAGCAGCTCCGGCTGTGGCTCCTCGCCTCGGATAAGTGCGATTAGTCGAGACATTCCCGCTGCGCCCTGGGCTGCCAGATCCATGCGGACGGTGGAGAGCGAAGGGACAAAATACCTGGCCTCCGCCATGTCGTCCCAGCCGAAGACACTCATGGCCCCGGGGACGTCAATTCCGTTTTCATGCAGTGCCCTCATCAAACCCATTGCCATCTGGTCATTGGCCACGACAACAGCGCTCACGTCAGCATAAGAGAGGACCTGCGTGGCGGCGCGGTAGCCTGATTCGGCGCTCCAATCCCCTCGCGCCATCCCGTGCGATCTCACGCCAAGATCCGCTATTGCCTTTTCGTAGGCAATCATTCTATTGCTTGCTGAGCTCCACTCCGCGGGTCCGGCCACATGGAAAAAATCTCGATGTCCCAAGTCATGCAAGTACTTCACAATCTGCAAGATTGCGGTGCCGTCGGCGAAGCTTCCGCTGGCGCGCATTTTGCCGTCATAAGAACCGGACACCACGATCGGCACGCGTCCGGTAATCGCCGCATCCGCGGTAATTTCGGCGGGCAGGGGAAAGAATGACAAGACCCCGGCCAGGTCATCCCCGGCCAACATTGTTTCCATCCTTGCCATGCGTTCTTCGGCTGTGCCCTCCAACGCCATCAAGTCCACCCGATAGCCCGCGAGCTGGGCGGTTTCGGCAGCCCGGCTGAGGACGTTGATGGGAAAGTACTGTGAAACATCCGGAGCCATGACGACCACCCGGTATTTGCGCTGGGACCGCAGTGCACGTGCTGCAAGATTTGGTGAGTAATGCAGTGCCGCCATGGCCTGTTTGATCTTCTCCACGGAGGCGGCGCGGATGGCGGTGTCCTGGTTCAGGAACCTGGAGACTGTCTGATGTGAAACTCCAGCCAGTGCGGCGACCTCACGGATTGTTGCCGGCTTGGTCCCTGCGGGCCTTGAGCGTGCGGGGGATGCCTCTGAAGCAATGTCGTCATGATCCTGCACGGCTGGCCTCTCAACAATAAGCTTAGGTTCCGGGTCTCGAATCGAGCGGCGGGCCTGCATTATGGCAGGCAGCCTTCTTCCCTAGATTACTGCCGTTGTGGGCCCAAGTGTGTCCGCTGCCTGCCACCGGCGGGTGTGTCGCGCTACCGTGTGGCCAGCAGGTCTTAGGATGTCCCCAGTAGATATTTTGCCGGGTGTCCACCGGCCCCAGACTGAACGGAATCTGACCTTGCCGCTTTTCGACCTGCCCCCGGAGAAACTGCGCAGCTACGCAGCAGTACTTGACGAGCCCCTGGACTTTGACGTCTTCTGGGATGCCACGATCGCCGAAGCCCGCGAATTCCCGCTGGACGTCAGCTTCACGCCTGTCGAGAACTTGCTCCCCGTCATTGACAGCTTCGACGTGTCCTTCAACGGCTTCGGCGGGGCCCCCATCAAGGGCTGGTTGCACCTGCCGGCAAACCGCACACCGGACCAACGGCTGCCGGTGGTCGTCCAATACATCGGCTATTCCGGCGGCCGCGGACTGGTCCAGCAGGACACCGCCTGGGCGCAGGCCGGCTACGCCCACTTCATCATGGACACGCGCGGCCAGGGCTACGGCGGGCTCCTCGGTGACACCGCAGACCCGCACGCCTCCGCCGGTGAGGTGGCCCAGCCAGGCTTCATGACACGCGGCATCACCAGCCGCGAGGACTACTACTACCGCCGCGCGTACGTTGACGCTTTCCGCGCCATCGAGGCCGCCCAGGCCTCCACCGAGGTCGACGAAAACAAGGTCATCCTGACAGGCATCAGCCAGGGAGGCGGCCTGACCATCGCCGCTGCGGGGCTCGCCGCCGGCAGGATCGACGGCGTCATCGCCGTCATGCCCGACGTCCCCTTCCTGCAGGACTTCCCCCGCTCCATCGACATCGCCGCGCGCGGGCCCTACCCGGAAATTGCCGCCTTCCTCAAACGCCACCGCCACGACTACGAGCCCATCCTTGAGGTGCTCAATTATTACGACGGCGTCCACCTCGCCCGCCGCTGCACCGCCCCGGCACTGTATTCAGCGGCCGGGCAGGACGATGTCTGCCCACCTTCAACCGTCTACGGCTCCTTCAACGCCTACGGCGCCACAGCGGCAGAGGCACCAACCAAGGAGATGGAGTATTACCGCTTTAACAATCACGAAGGCGGCCAGGAGCACCAGTGGCTGCGGCAGCTTCATTACGTGGCCAATTTGCTGAGCGAATAAATTTGGGGTTATGGTGTTGGCATGACAAACCGTTGGTATGCGTATTTTTCGTTGGCTCTGGAGGAGCCCGCGTCTAACTGACACGCATCCAACCTTCAGAGCCAACAGGACAGAGAGCATTTTTCTCTGTCCTTCGCCATTTCCGGCGGGTTTCTGAAAAGGGGCTCGCTGACAGCCCGATTCAAAGGAAAATTCTTCCCATGAGCATCTTCGCAGTCACCGAGCCCATCCGTACCAACACCACAGCCAAGTCCACAGCCAACCTACGGGTCAGCCAATTCACCGAACTGCCGTCCCCGTCCCGACTGGCAGAAAAGCTGCCGCTTGACGCACACGCCAGCAACGTCGTCGAACGTGGCCGTGACCAGGTCCGGGCCATCATGGACGGCCTCGATGACCGCTTGCTGGTGGTGGTGGGGCCGTGCTCCATCCATGACACCAAGGCTGGTTTGGAATACGCCCGCCGCCTGGCGCAGACGGCCAAGGAGCACGAGGAAGACCTGCTGATCGTGATGCGTGCGTACTTCGAAAAGCCGCGGACAACCGTGGGCTGGAAGGGCCTGATCAACGATCCGGCCCTGGACGGCAGCCACGATGTAGCCACGGGTCTGGAAATGGCGCGCGACTTCCTGCTGCAGGTGGCGGCCCTGGGCCTGCCCACGGGCACCGAATTCCTGGAACCGATCAGCCCGCAGTACACGGCCGAGCTGATCTCTTGGGGTGCCATTGGGGCGCGCACCACTGAAAGCCAGATTCACCGCCAGCTCACTTCGGGGCTGTCCATGCCGGTTGGCTTCAAGAACGGCACCGACGGCGATCTGCAGGTTTCCCTCGATGCCTGCAACGCGGCCAGCGCGGCACAGACTTTTCTTGGCATTGACGGTGAAGGCCGCGCCTCACTGGTCAGCACGGCCGGCAACCAGGACACCCATGTGATCTTGCGCGGCGGTCGCAAGGGGCCAAACTACAAGGCTGCCGATGTGGCGCAGGCTTCCGCCGAGGCCGCCGCCCAGGGCGTTAATCCGCGCCTCATTGTGGACGCCAGCCATGCCAATTCGGGCAAAAGTCACCACCGTCAAGCCGAGGTGGCCCTGGAAATTGGTGCCCAGCTCGAATCCGAGGATGCCTCGGCGCACACCATTGCCGGTGTCATGTTGGAAAGTTTCTTAGTGGGCGGGGCACAGCGCCTGGACGTGGACGAGGTTGCCGCGGGCACGGCTGAGCTGGTGTACGGCCAGAGCGTCACGGATGCCTGCATGGACTGGGAGGTCACTGCGGAGGTGTTGGCCAAGTTGGCCGACGCCTCACGCTCGCGCCGCAATAATGTAGCCTCCGCCTGAGCCTGATACGGGCGTCATACGGCGGCAATGACTACCCCGAAACCGTCTTCTGCCCCTAGAGTTAGGGCTTAAGGCAGAAGGTGTCCGCCACCAGCAGACGCCATTGTGATGGAAAGTGAATACTGAGGCAACCATGATGCAGGAGCAAAATTTCTCCGATGTGAACTTCTTGACGGTTCAAGAAGTTGCCGAGCTCATGCGCGTTTCGAAGATGACCGTCTACCGGATGGTGCACGCCGGCGAGCTGCCCGCAGTGCGTTTCGGAAGGTCATATCGGGTCCCCGCAAACGCCGTCGAGAGTTTCCTGCGGTCCGCCGTGGTTGATCGCACAAAGACGCAAGGACCTCCCAGTTCGGCGCATGCAGGGTAAAGGCGGTACCCTAGGAAAGATCCATTTTCGGCTTTGACCGATTCCTGAGATCGGTCGACCTAATCGTTTACGGCCTCAACCGAGGCTGTTCTATGCAGTTTGTGAGGAACTTTCATGGGTTCAGTAGTTAAGAAGCGCCGCAAGCGGATGTCCAAGAAGAAGCACCGCAAGCAGCTTCGCAAGACGCGTCACCAGCGTCGCAATAAGAAGTAAAGCTTCGTTCTTCGCAAAAAGCACCCGTTCACCTTTTGGTGGCCGGGTGCTTTTTTCATGCACGACGGCGGCACCCAGGTGGCCGCTCAGCGCTGAGTTAGCGCTTGCGGACCATGGAGACGCCCTTCCAGAGCCCGTAGACTCCTCCGGCGACCGTGGCCGCCTTGAGCCCTAGCGTGGCCGCACGCCGTCCTGAGCGGTAGTCGTAGATGGGCCAGTTGTTGTCCCGGGCATGCTTGCGCAGCTTCGCATCCGGATTGATGGCTATGGGATTGCCCACGGCGGTCAGCAGGGGGATGTCGTTGTAGGAATCGCTGTACGCCCAGCAACGGGACAGATCCAGGCCCTCGGTGAGCGCCAGGGCTTCAATGGCGCGCCCCTTGGCGGCCCCATGCAGGATCTCGCCCACAAGATGGCCCGTGTAGATGCCGTCCTCGCTCTCGGCGACGGTGCCCAAGGCCCCCGTCAGATGCAGCCGGGAGGCAATGACTGCGGCAACTTCTACCGGGGTGGCGGTGACCAGCCACACCTGGCGGCCTGACTTGAGGTGCTCCTGAGTAAGTGCTTTGGTGCCGGGCCAGATCTTGGAGACGATCATCTCGTCATAGACCTCTTCGCCGAGTTGGCGGATGAATTCGGTACTGATCCCGGCAGCCAGTTTTTGCGCAGAGTCCTGCACGGAGTGGACGTCATTCATGTTTTCGCCACGCAGGATGAATTTGGCCTGCTTCCAGGCGAATCCGGCAACATCGTGCAGCGTGAAGGCGCGCTTTTGGTACATCTTGCGGGCCACATGGAACAGGCTGGCACCCTTCATCAGGGTGTTGTCCACGTCAAAGAAGGCTGCCTCGCCGTGGTGTGGTGCAGCGCTCGAGGTGGCCTCGGCACTGTTGGTAGTCACGTCGAGCATGGAACGAGTCTAGTCAATGCTTCCACCCAGTGCCTGCACGCCACTGGTTGCGGCGGTTAACTGTGGGGAAACTTTCATTGGTGCGCGAAGGTAAGTTTTTCGTTGGCCTTCAGGGTCCGTCCCAGGGCCGCGGTCCTTAGTGCGTTATCTGGTTGCGCAGCTCTGCCCGGTGTGTCACGGCAGGTGGTGCCAGCTGAGTTCTTCTGTTGAGTACCGTAGTAGCTATGGAATCTGTTGCACCTGACCCTACGCAATCCCTTAGCTCTCCCAAAGTGCCGCTCTTGCAGCTGGTGACTCGATCAGGCTGTCATTTGTGCGAGAACGCCCGCGAGGTGGTGTCCACAGTGGCGGGGCAACTGCAGCTGCGGTGGACCGAGCTGCGCCTGGAAGATCACCCCGAGCTGACGGAGCTCTACGGGGAAGAAATTCCTGTGGTCTTGGTCAACGGAATCCAACGCGATTTTTGGCACATTGATCCGATTCGTCTCGGCACCATCCTCAGTAAATCCCTCACAGGGAATTAAGTGGACTCTGGCAGGGCCTCTGCCGGATGTGCCCTGGCGCTGCCTGGACGGGCTCCTGTTGCCTTGGCGCTGTCTGGACGCAGCGGGCACTCTTTTCCCTCGGCTTTCCCCCGGCAGCGGAACCCGTCCAGGACTTTTGGTGCTGGCCCCGGCACGCAATACAGTGGATGAAGGCCGACGCGGACCTTGCGGACACGTGTTCAGCAGCCAGTCGCGGCCTGAGTTTTGAGAATGTGGAGTGGTGATGTGATCCCAGCGCAGTCCGCGGAGGAACCGGCAGTTGAGCCGGCTCGACGGCTACCTCCTGCCACCGTGTCCAGGCTGACCCTGTACCTGCGCACCCTCAACGCCTTGCTGGCAGAGGGAACCGAGAGTGTTTCCTCGGAGGCGCTGGCCGAATCCGCAGGCGTGGGATCCGCCAACGTTCGCAAAGATCTTTCCTATTTGGGGTCCTATGGAACCCGCGGCGTGGGCTACGACGTGGCCAACTTGAGCCGCAAAATTGCCCAAGCGCTCGGCTTGACCCACGAATGGCGCGTTGCGATCGTCGGTGCCGGTAACTTGGGACGGGCCTTGGCCCGGTATGCCGGCTTTGAGTCGCGCGGCTTCGATGTGGTGGCTGTGCTGGATGCCGACCAAATGGTGGTGGGCACGGAAATTGGCTGGCTACGTGTCAGCGATGTTGAAAACCTTGAAAAGGTGCTTGAAACCACCCGCGCCAACATGGTTGTCCTGGCATTGCCAGCCGCCGTGGCACAAACCGTCTGCGACAGGGTGGTCTCCGCCGGCGTGCGCAGCATCTTGAGTTTCGCCCCGATTGCCCTGACGGTCTCCGACGACGTGAACTTGCGCAAAGTGGACATGGCCACGGAGCTGCAGATTCTTGCCTACCACGCGCAGCGGCAGCAGGTGCCGGGGCTGGAAGAAGACCGCCCCGGCGCCTAGGCGCTCACACCCGCAGGTTGCTCAGCGTTTGATGGAGCTCTTGGCTGCCTTGTGCGCCAGGAAAAACTCCTTGGCAGGGGAGCGGAACAAGATGATGACGGCGACTACGCCCAACCCCACCTGAAGAATGCTCAGCGGGCTCGCCTGGAGCAACGCCAGAAGCGAGACGCAGGCCAGCACCAAAGCTGTTGTCCTCGCCCAATTGGCGCCACGCCGAATTTTCGCGGCCAGCCAAAAATAAACCACCGCGAGTGCCACACTCAAAACAAATGCCATGTACACCACTGTGTTGATGAGGGCCGGATCAGCAGAGAGTTCCGTGAACGCTGGGTTGTCAGCCATGGCAGTGTTCAGGGCTTCAACCATGATCGCCTTGCCCGCAGGGACAAACATCACGAAAATCAAGGCCAGTGCAGACACGGCCTGCATGATGCCGGCAAGCTTGATCAGGCGCACGGCCAGGGATACCTGCTTCGGCGCTGCCAGCTGGTCCAAGGACGCATGTGCGGCACCAGCGGGACCGCCCGGAACACCAGACGCAGCGCCCTGAAAGCCGGGATAGGCTGCGGCCGGGGCCAACGCTGAGGGGGGAGTGTTGGCCGCCTGGGCATCTTTGACGTCCTGTGGCGGTTCCCACCCGGCCGGAGCGTACTGGCCGTACCGGGGGACGTCTGGGGCGATTTCGCCATAGCTTCCCGGGACGGGCTGGGCTGGTTCTTGCGGCTTTTCACCGGGGGTGCTCATGGCGACTGCTCTCTCACTGGGTGCCGGTGCTGTCCGGCAGAAATACCAAGTGCGGCCAAATAAATCCCAGTAGGAACAAGGGGAAGGCCGCGGCGGGTGTTACTCAAACCCTACGCGACCTACCTGTTCGTCACTACTGCGACGCCCCGGCTGCAACGTCACTACGGGCGGACGGTTACATCCGAGCGTCTACTGCCACAACCCACAACGGGCAAGCTTTGGGCTCGGGTTGGCCTCCGAGTCAAGGCATAGCCGCTCAGTACTGATTGTTTGCCGAACGTGAGTTGAACCAAGCGCTCGATTCAGGAAGCCACATCAGAACGGCGGCCACCACTGCTAGCAATCCGCCACCGCCACCGAAGAACATCATGACGATGCTCAAGATCGCTAGGACCGACAAGGCCATGCGTGCCCACTGCAAGCCCTCTTTGAGTTTCATGGCGCACGCCACAATGGCAGCAGTCAGCACAAATGAAATCAGCGCCACAACAATTCCCCTGGCCCCAGCAGCGCGAACCGCGGCACCAAACCCAAAGGGGTCATCGGCGGTACCCAAGGCGATCAGCGATGTCACCAACAACGCCAGACTGATCAGGGCCCAGATCCCAGCAGCCACCAGCCACATGATGTAGCTGATCTTCAAGAGCTGCGGCAGCCCATCCATCTTGAAAATGCCGGCGAACCCGCCCGCAGGCAGAACTTCTTTGACGGAGTGTGGCATGTCTTTGGGCATTTCAAATTTGAACTCATTGCCGGAGCGACCGCCCGATTGGTTGCTCGACTGGCCGGCGGAAGTGGGCTGGTTGGGTTGCTGGTACTGCTGATACGGCTGGTATTGCTGATCGCTGGAAGGCTGATATCCGGGTTGTTGATACGGCTGGTAGTCAGCTGGCGGCTGATAGCAAGGTGGC
Source organism: Arthrobacter sp. N199823 (assembly GCF_002929705.1). GTDB lineage: Bacteria > Actinomycetota > Actinomycetes > Actinomycetales > Micrococcaceae > Specibacter. Next base: position 244,405 of record NZ_PJIN01000005.1, on the reverse strand, counting down.
ACGTTCACAGGCGGCGGCTGAGCCGGGCCACCTTGGTAACCCGGCCTTGTGGTAGGTGAAAGGTTGGGCTGGGAACCATGGCCGTCATCGGATGGTTGAGAGCCGGTTTGCTCGGGACCTTCGAACTCATTCGGTGTGCTCATAGCTAGAACCCTAGCTGGCCCGTAGTGCCTTGTATATAAATGACGCAGGTCGCACAAATGCCGGCCCGCCATGGTGGCGGACCGGCATTTGTGCGCCTCTACAAGAGGCCAATAATGCTGTGGGGGTACGTTATGCAGACTTCACGAATGCTACGTCCAAGGTGATGGTGACCTTGTCGGAAACCAGCACGCCGCCGGCTTCGAGGGCAGCGTTCCAGGTCAGGCCGAATTCCTTGCGGCTAATGACTGTCTTGGCTTCGAAGCCTGCGCGGGTTGCGCCGAACGGATCAACGGCAACGCCGTTGAATTCGCCCTTGAACGTCACGGTCTTGGAGATGCCGCGGATGGTCAGCTCGCCGGTGAGCTCGAAGTCCTCAGCGTCGCCGGAGACAGCCGAGGAAACGAAGGAGAGGGTGGGGAAGGTTTCGACGTCGAAGAAGTCGGCGCTCTTGACGTGACCGTCTCGGCCTTCGTCGCCTGAGCTAAAGCTAGCGGACTGGATCGTTGCGGATACGGAGGACTCGGCAAGGGTCTCGCCGAGGGTCAGGGCGCCTTCGATTTCGGTGAACTGCCCGCGGACCTTGGAGATGCCTGCGTGGCGGACAACGAAGCCAACCGTGCTGTGAGAGGCGTCGAGGTTCCAGATGCCCTGGGCAAGACCGGCTGATTCAATGGTGGTTACTGACATGTGGAACTCCTTGAAATAGTGTATGAAGCAAGAGCAGGACATCCGCTGTGGTTGGCCTTCGACAGGTATAAGCATGCGTTTGCATCTAATATTCCCGTGTTTCAAAAAAACTTTAGCAGCGGCGGATTAACCCCAAACCAACTAACTTTGAGAAACTGGGAAACATGTCCCGAGTAACTGTTCATCTTCTGCGCCACGGCGAGGTTTTTAACCCCGATGGCGTCCTCTACGGCCGGCTCCCTGAGTTCCACCTCTCCGAGCGCGGGCGCGCCATGGCAGTGATGGTTGCGGAGCACTTTGCTGCTTTGAAGAACAGCGGCGACGCCCCGGTTTATTTGGTGGCCTCTCCATTGACCCGCGCCCAAGAGACAGCGCAGCCCACGGCCGAGGCGCTGGGCCTGGAGATTGTGACTGACCCACGCATCATCGAAGCGGAGAACCACTTCGAGGGATTGGTCATGAGCAAGGCGGAGCTGCGCAAGACCAAGCACTGGCCTTACTTTGTGAACCCCTTCAAGCCCTCCTGGGGTGAGGCGTACCAAGCCCAAGCGGACCGCATGCTTGAAGCGGCACGTGATGCCCGCCGTCGTGCATTCGAGATTGGCGGCGACGGCGCACAGGCCATCATGGTCAGCCACCAGCTGCCCATCTTCTCCACGCGACGCAGCGCCGAGGGCAAACGCCTTTGGCATGACCCGCGCAACCGCGAATGCACCTTGGCGTCGCTGACGTCCATAACGTTCGACGGCGATGACATTGTGGACGTGAGCTACAGCGAGCCGGCGGCGGCACTTTTGCCCGGCGCCGCGACCACTCCGGGCGCCTAACGCACACAGCTGATCATCAGCTATTCGACGTAGCGTAGAACATAATGCCATTTCTGCGTCTGCTCAATGGCCTCCCATGAACCGAAAGACCTGCTCCGTGACTTCTTCGATGAGCCGTAGAACACTCCTTGTGGCCGGTGGTGCCGCACTGACTGCCGTGCTGGCCGCCTGCACCAGTGAGGACCCGTTGGCGAAGCAAGCCAACGCCGGCGACAACAAGAACTACATTGCCGGTGACGGCTCCGTCACCGAATACGGTGCCACTGACCGTAAGGACGCCGTGGATTTCCAGGGCACCCTGTATGACGGTACAAAGGTGGCCGCCGCGGATTTCACCGGCAAGGTCGCGGTGCTCAATTTTTGGTACGCAGCCTGTGCTCCTTGCCGCATTGAGGCACCTGACATGCAGGTGCTGCACACGGACTTCAAGGCCCAAGGTGTTGAATTCCTGGGCATCAACGTGCGCGATGACAAGGCCGCCGCCGAAGCTTTTGAGCGCAACTTTGGGCTCACGTACCCCAGCGTTGCGGACAAGGACGGCGGTGTCCTGTTGGCCATGACGAAGTATGTGCCCCCGGCTGCCGTCCCCACCACGCTGGTGTTGGATAAGAAGGGCCGCGTATCGGCTCGCATCCTCGGCGTTGCCGAGAAGGGCACCTTGAAGGCGCTCATCACCTCCGCGCTGGCGGAAAACTAGCGGCCCCTTAACCCATGAACAATCCCTTTGCCGAGGCAATCCTGAGCGGCTCCATGCTGCTGGCCATGCCGGTGGCCTTACTCGCCGGGCTGGTTTCCTTCCTTTCGCCGTGCGTGCTGCCGCTGGTCCCCGGTTACCTGGGCTATGTCAGCGGGCTGACGGGTGCGGATCTGGAAAACCAGCGCCGTGGCCGGATGTTCGCCGGAATCGGCCTGTTCGTGCTGGGGTTCTCAGTAGTTTTTGTCCTCATTGGCGCGGTATTCGGCCAGTTGGGTGCGTGGCTTATGGGGCCCGACGCCGCATGGGTCACCCAGGTGCTGGGCGTGGTGGTGATTCTCATGGGTGTAGTTTTCCTTGGTGGAATGAGCTGGTTCCAGAGCGAAGCCAAGATTCATGCGAAGCCACCGGCTGGACTGTGGGGCGCGCCGGTTTTGGGCGTAACCTTTGGATTGGGCTGGGCGCCCTGCATTGGCCCCACCTTCAGCGCCGTGCAATTACTCGCGTTCTCCGATGGCTCAAATGCCGCCAAGGGCGCGTTCTTGACGTTTATCTACTGCATGGGGTTGGGATTACCGTTCCTGCTCATTGCATTGGGTGCCCGCCGCGGCCTGGGCGCCCTCGCGTTCTTCCGCAAACATCGCCGCGGACTCCAATACTTTGGCGGCGGCATGCTGATCGCCCTCGGTATTTTGATGGTGTCCGGGTTGTGGGGTACCTGGATTAATGAGCTGCAGCTGTGGTTTGCCAATGATGTGAGATTGCCAATCTAATGAAAGAGACAGTAGTGAAAGAACCCCAGGGCAAAGCGCCCAAGGCTGAGGGCAGCGAGGTTGTCCTGCCGCAGCTTGGCTTCTTCGGGATGATCCGGTGGGCTTGGCGGCAACTGACAAGCATGCGCACCGCCTTGTTCCTGCTGTTGATGCTTGCCGTGGCGGCAGTACCTGGGTCATTGTTCCCGCAGCGTTCCTCCGCTCCATCCGAGGTCACGCAGTACCTGAAGGACAACCCTGGTTCCGGGCCCGTCATGGACTGGTTCAAGCTCTTTGACGTTTACTCCTCGCCGTGGTTTGCCGCCATTTACCTGCTGCTCTTCACCTCCTTGATTGGCTGTGTCTTCCCACGGGCAAAGATCCATTGGAAGGCTATGCGCTCGGCACCGCCCAGGACGCCCAAACGGCTCTCTAGGCTCGCCGAATACGGAACCGTCACCGTCCCCGCTGGTAGCGGTGTGGACGCTTCCGTTGCCGTTAAAGATGCCGCCGCCATTCTGAAGTCCCGTGGCTACCGGGTGGATGTGCGCGATCTGGAGACCGAGCGCCCCTCTGTGGGTGCCGAGATCGGCTTCCTGAAAGAAGTGGGCAATCTGGTCTTCCACACGGCCATGATCGGTGTGCTGGCGGCCGTGGCCTTCAGCGGACTGTTTGGCTACAGCGGCCAGCGCGTGCTGGTTGAAGGGGAAACATTCGTCAACACCCTGAGCAGCTACGACACGTTCACGCCCGGTGCCAACTTCGGCGACACCAAGCTAAGCCCCTATTCGGCCACGCTGGATAAATTGGCAGTCAAATATGACCGTTCAACTGTGGCCCACTACGGACAACCACTGGACTTCAACGCCACCGTCACCGTCAAGGACGGTGTGGACGGGAAGGCTGAAACCAGGACCTTGAAGGTCAACGATCCGCTCTCCGTTGGTGGCACCAATCTGTACCTCGTGGGCAATGGCTACGCACCCGTTGTCACCATCACCGACGGCGAAGGCAAGGTCACCTTCCAGGGCCCAGTCATCACCATCCCCACAGATGGTGCCTACACCTCGCTGGTGGTGATCAAGGCACCCGATGCCAAGCCGAAGCAGCTGGGCTTTGTGGGCTTCTTCCTCCCCACAGCCATGGTGGGTGACGACGGTGTGTCCTATGGCTCCGACCCGGACCCCATGAATCCCCAGCTGAACTTGAACGCTTACACAGGCGATCTCGGGTTGGATAACGGCGTTCCCCGCAACGTCTACACACTCGACACCTCGAAAATGACTGAGATTAACTCCCGCAACCTGGACGCTGGCGGCATCGTCTTGGCGCCGGGGCAAACCGCAAAATTGCCTGACAATAACGGTTCCATCAGCTTCGATGGCATCAAGCGTTTCGCTGCACTGGACATCCGCCACGACCCTGCTCAGGTTTACGTGCTGGTCTTTGCAGTGCTGGCTTTGCTCGGTCTCATCGGATCCTTGTTCCTGAACCGTCGCCGTGTCTGGGTCCGCACAGGGAACCATCCTGATGGGCGCACCATGGTCGAATTCGGACTCTTGGCCCGCGGCGAAGACCATCGCCTGGCTGGCGAGTATGAGGCAATTAATAAGGCCCTGCATAGCAAATGGCTGGTGCCAATGGATGATGCAGAGCAAAATGATGAGCAGACTTCACAAACAACCGCCGACTCCGCATCCGGGGCTACCCCCGCAACTAAGGATCAGTAATGCAAGAAATCAATGAGGGCTTTGCCCAACTCAGCGAACAGCTCATGCTGGTGGCCGGTATGGCGTACGCGGTAGCATTCGGCGCCTATGTCTGGGACTTGTTCACGTTCAGCAAGGCTGCCAAGAAGGGTATGGCTGCGGAGCAAACCGCTACCAATCCGGCCACTGCCCTGGCAGGAGTTGGCGCCCGGGGTGCCGCCGGACAGGGCCTTGGAGCCGGCCCTCAAGATCGCGGCGTGCGGCCCAGCAGCAAGACCCATGCGGGATCAGACGGGATCACCGCAGGTGACTCCATGCGCTACGGCAAGGAACGCCGGGTGGTGGCACGTGTGGCCGTGGCACTAACTGTTGTGGCCGCCGTCGTCCAGGGCTTTGCCGTGGTCTTCCGCGGACTGGCCGCCGGGCGTGTGCCGTGGGGCAACATGTACGAATTCTGCACAACCGGCTCCTTCATGGTTGCCGTGGTGTTCTTGCTGGTGCTCACCCGCCGTGATCTGCGCTTCTTGGGAACCTTTGTGATTGGCCTAGTGCTGATCATGATCGTTGCCGCATCGGTGTCCTTCTGGACGCCAGTGGGACACCTGGTACCGGCGTTGCAGAGTTACTGGCTGATCATTCACGTTTCCATTGCGGTGCTGTCATCGGCATTCTTCACCATCACCTTCGCCATGTCGGTGCTGCAACTGTTCCAATCCAAGCGTGAAACAGCTATTGCCGCCGGAAAGCCGGATAAGGCACCCGTGATGCGCCTGGTTCCCACGGCATTGAGCTTGGAAAACCTTTCCTACCGCATCAACGGCATTGCCTTTGTGGGCTGGACAGTGACTGTCATGTTCGGTTCCATCTGGGCCGAGAAGGCCTGGGGCCGCTTCTGGGGCTGGGACACCAAGGAAGTCTGGTCCTTTGTGATCTGGGTGGTCTATGCCGGCTATCTGCACGCTCGCGCAACCAAGGGCTGGACCGGTACTCGCGCTGCGTGGTTGTCCATTGTTGGCTACCTCTGCGTGGTCTTCAACTTCACCATTGTGAACGTCTACTTCTCCGGCTTGCACTCCTACGCCGGCGTAGGTGGCTAGCCAACACGCTTGAAGAACAAGACAACAACGCCCCGGATGCACTTTGTATCTGGGGCGTTGTTGTCTTGTTTGTAGCAGTGAGCCACAGGGTCAGTGCTACTTGCTGGAGGGCTGGTCCAAGACGGTGAGCTCGCCGGCCAGCGCAGCGAGGGCGGTGGTGTCCACATCCTGTGACGGGCCGTTGAGGTAACGTCCCAGCGAATCGTCCATGGCGTTGAGCCAACGGGTGTGGTGCCTGGTGGCCAAGGTGCCGGTGACCACGGAGCGGTGGACCATGTCGCGATACCCCAGGATGTCACTTTCCTTGTGTCCCATCCAGTCCTTGAACAGCTGCGAAACGGCGTCCAGGTCGAACGGCGGGTAGTCGGTGGCAATGATGAGTTCACGCAGGTATTCCGACTGGAAATCGGCCTCGGCATTGTGGTCCGGCAGCGCGGCCTGGCGCTCAAGCCAGAGCTGGATATCGGCTTCACGGACCTCAAGTGAGGGCAGCTCGATGGCGCCGGTCATGACGTCGCGGACGTACCAGGCCTGCGCGTCAAACATGTTGAACGTGTAGTACTGATCCTGCGCGCCGAGGTAGAACAGGTTGGTGTTTTGCTGCCACACGACGCCCTTGTACAGGTTCGAGGGGTAGAGCACGTTCTTGGACTGCAGTGACATGTCGCTGGGCAGGAACGGGTACTTGTGCTGGTACCCGGTGCACAGCACGACGGCGTCAAACTCGCCCTGGGTGCCATCGGCGAAGTGTGCGGTGCTGCCCTCGAAATGCGTGACGAGCGGGCGCTCCACGGTGTTCTCGGGCCAGTCGTAGCCCATTGGCCCAGAGCGGTAGCTGAAGGTGATGGCGGCGGCACCCATCTTGTGGGCCTGCATGCCAATGTCCTCAGCAGAATAACTGCTGCCGATGAGGAGTAGCTTCTTGCCGCTAAAGCGCTCTGCGCCGCGGAAGTCGTGAGCATGCAGGACTTCGCCCGGGAAGCTGTTGATGCCTTTGAACTCGGGGACTGCAGGGGTGGAGAAGTGGCCCGTGGAGACAACCAGCTTGTCGAAGACGTGGTCAGTGGTGGCGCCGGTGGTCAGGTCCTCGACGGTGAGGGTGAATTCCTGGGTCTGTTCGTTGTATATGGTGTGGCGTGCCACTGTGTTGAACCGGACGTACTTGCGGACGTCTGACTTCTCGGCACGGCCCTTGATGTAGTCAAAGAGGACTTCGCGGGGAGGGAAGGAGGAGATGGCTCGGCCAAAGTGCTCGTCGAAGGAGTAGTCGGTGAATTCCAAGCATTCCTTGGGGCCGTTGGACCACAGATGGCGGTACATGCTGGAGTGCACCGGCTCGCCGTGCTCATCGAGGCCCGTGCGCCAGCTGCTGTTCCACTGGCCACCCCAGTCATTCTGCTTCTCAAAGCACATGATCTCGGGGATGTTTGCGCCGTTCTGACGTGCTGATTCAAAGGCGCGCAACTGCGCCATACCGCTAGGGCCTGCGCCAATGATGCCGACTCGCAATGTCATGCTGTTCTCCTCATCACTTGGATCCACTGTGTTGTCTTGCCGTCTGAGGTGCTTGTTTGAAGACGCAGACAAAGAAACGCTTCGAATCCATGCCCTGACGCAATCCATGCCCTGAAGTCATGGCGAAATCGGACCGAGTGGTCGGTGAGTCCGCGCCAGAACAATCCAGTACCAAAACAATTTCGAGTCAGAACAAAAGGCGCACAGTGCGTGGCGGCACAGCTGACTGCGGCATAAAAATCGGACGGAGGACCGCCCGCGGTCCTGCAGAGCTTATGCGCCAGCGGCGCGGTCTGGGACCAGCATGTGGTGCAAGGCTGCACCAGATTCGGTAAGCAGTTTGCTGCAGATCCAAGAAGCAGCAAACCTGTTACCCATTGCAACATTTTAGAAATGGCAAGTCAATTTTGGAAGATTGATAAGTTTTGCTAATGAATGGCTGGATGTGGCGCGGAAGCAACGGCCAAGGACCTGTTGAATCATGCGATTCAACAGGTCCTTGAAGGGAAATCTCAGTGGTAGGAACTGGCTCCTACAGCTGCGTGAGTTGCCCTCCCGAAACAGCCCATCTGGTGTCCAAGCGCACGTTTTCAAGCAGTCGACGGTCGTGCGTGACCAGCAGAAGTGTGCCTTCGTAGCTTTCCAGAGCCTCTTCCATTTGCTCGATGGCAGGCAGGTCAAGATGGTTGGTGGGCTCATCGAGCACCAGGACATTGACGCCGCGGGCCTGCAACAATGCCAGTGAGGCTCGGGTGCGTTCGCCGGGGGAGAGGGCCCCGACCGGGCTCGTGACCTGATCGGCTTTGAGCCCAAACTTTGCCAGCAAGGTGCGAACCTCGGCCTGATTCATCTCCGGCACCAAGGACTCAAACGCGTCGCCCAGCGGCGCGTCCTCCGGGAACTGGCTGCGAGCCTGATCGATCTCACCGATGGCAACATTGGCACCCAAGGAGGCAACGCCGTCGTCCGGCGTAATACGGCCCAACAGCAGCTTCAGCAGCGTGGACTTCCCGGCGCCATTAGGGCCAGTGATGCCGATGCGCTCACCGGCGTTGACCTGCGCAGAGACCGGCCCCAGCGTGAATTCGCCCTGCCTGACCACGGCCTCGTTGAGTGTGGAAACCACAGTGCTGGAGCGCGGGGCAGCGCCAATGCTGAACTGTAGCGCCCACTCCTTGCGTGGCTCCTCCACCTCGTCCAGACGGGCGATCCGCGACTCCATCTGCCGCACCTTCTGCGCCTGCTTCTCGGAGGATTCGGAGCTTGCCTTGCGGCGGATCTTGTCATTGTCAGGGGCCTTCTTCATGGCGTTGCGCACTCCCTGCGAACTCCATTCGCGCTGCGTGCGGGCGCGTCCCACCAGGTCAGCCTTCTTGTCCGCGAACTCGTCGTAGGCCTCACGGGCATGGCGTTTGGCGATGGCGCGTTCCTCGAGGAAGGAATCGTAGCCGCCGTCGTACACGCCCACCTTGTTCTGCGCCAGATCCAGCTCAACCACGGAGGTGATGGTGCGGGCCAGAAATTCACGGTCGTGGGACACCAGCACCACGCCGCCACGCAGCCCCTTCACGAACTCTTCGAGCCGGGCCAGCCCGGCGAGATCCAGATCATTGGTGGGCTCATCCAGCAGGACGATGTCGAAGCGGCTCAACAAGAGCGCGGCCAGTGCAACGCGGGCGGCCTGCCCGCCAGAAAGCCCTGTCATGGCGGCGTCGGGGCCAACATCGAGACCGAGTTCGGCCAGGGTGGCCGGGATCCGCTCATCGAGGTCTGCGGCACCGCAGGCCAGCCAGTGATCTAGGGCAGTGGCGTAGCGGTCATCGTCAGCGGAATTCCCGGAACCAAGGGCTTCCGCTGAAGACTCCATGGCCTCGGTGGCGGCGGTTGCGCCAGTGCGACGGCCAATGTACGCGGCGATGCTCTCGCCGTCGATCCGTTCATGTTCCTGCGGCAGCCAGCCCACAAAGGCGTCCTGCGGTGCGGTGCTCACGGTGCCGCCCTGCGGGGTGGCAGCGCCTGCAAGAAGGCTTAAAAGTGTTGATTTTCCGGCTCCATTGGCGCCGACAATGCCAATGACGTCGCCGGGGGCCACCGTGAAGGAAAGGCCGGTGAACAGGGTGCGGTGGGCATGGCCGCCGGAAAGGTCCTTTGCCACAAGTGTTGCGCTCATGTATCCATCTTAAGTTGCTTCGCGTCGACGCCCGGACCTGTTTTCCGGCACCGCCCGTCCCTTTGGCCACATCGGTCCGTGAGAAAAGGTTGCTTTGATGGGGCAGAGGGACCTTTTCTCACGGATCGATGTCGTGATGTTGCCCCGTGTGACGGGACCCTTGCCCGCGGGGACTGGTGATAGGCAGACTGAGACACAGAATCAAGAGTTTCGACCATGCGGCCCTGGCCGGTCGAACGGCAACCCTCGCAACCATAGTGGGGTGCCCCAGGTGAGGATTCGACGCCTCCGGCAGCAGCCGTTGACGTAAGTATGGCGCGGTGCCTAGCACTCGCCTTCAGACGAAGGACAGCATCATGAGCGAATCAACACTTACAGCATCAACGCCTATTTCAGCAGCCAATGACGGCGCCCTCCGCTCGGCCCGCCTCAGCGAAGCCGGCCAAGCCTGGACACAGCGGATTGGCGCCAATCCGGAAAGTGCCAAGCTGACGTACAAGGTAGCTGGGGTTGGTGTGGGCTCGGTAGCCACCCGCATCAGCTCCGGAAAGCACCAGTTCACCGTGGACGAGCCGGCCGCCCTGGCCGGTGACGACACCGCGGCCAGCCCGGTCGAGTACGCGTTGGCTGCCATCATCTCCTGCCAAGTGGTGGTGTACCGGTTGTACGCCGAGCAGCTCGGCATCCAGCTGGATGACATCACCATTGACGCCGAGGGAGACCTTGATGTGCGCGGCCTGTTTGGTCTCGATGACACTGTGCGCCCGGGGTTCAGCGATATCCGTCTGGCAGTAAACATCAGTGGACCGGAAACACAGGAACGGTATGAGGAACTGGCCCGCACCGTGGAGGCTCGTTGCCCTGTCCAGGACCTTTTCAGTAACCCGACACCGTTTGGCACCGTCATCACCAAGGTGTGAGCGCTGACCCGTGAGACAAGGTCGATTACCAAAATCGATCCGTGAGTTATGGCGGCTCTGGGCACCCCTAAAGCGCCTTTTCTCACGGATCGATTGAGCGTAGCCGCCTGATCTAAAAGATCGGGCCACCGCGTGCTGAATGGCTCAGTGCGTTGGGCTGAGTTCGGCTTGCGCGGCCGCTGCGTGTGCCAGAAGTTCGCCCTGCAGCCGGGCTTCATTGTAGGAGCCGGTGAAGATGGGGGTGTCCGGCTCGAATGCCGCGCCCTGGGCGAGGGGACCGGCGTCGACCGCGTCAAAACCCAGGTGCTCCACGAAGTCCAGCACCAAAGCGCGGGTCTCGGCGTCATCCGAGGCCACGGCCAGCGCGCGGCGATCAGCGGCTCCCGCCTCACGGGCATCCAGCTCCAGCTCGTGGTAGCCAATGTGGTTCAGTGACTTGGCCAGCCGAGCCTGCGGCAGGTGAGCGAGCACCATTTCCGAGCTGGAGCGCGCCTCCGCCAGCTCTGGCATATCGCCGTTGGTGTCGCGCCAATAGTTCATGGTGTCCAGGACGTGCTTGCCAGCAAGGGCGGCCGGATCCAAGGTGCGGAATTTGTGCAGCGGCACCGAAAGTACCACCAAATCGGAGAGCTCCATGGCGTCCTGAGCGGAGACGGCGATGGCGCCGGGGGCCATGACGGAAACGATCAAGTCGATCTTTTTCGGGTCACCGGAGGCGGCAATCAAGACGCGGTAGCCGGCTTTGATTGCCTGCCGGGCAACGCCTGTGCCTACTTTTCCGGCACCGAGGATCCCAATGGTGGTGGCTGTTGGATCGCTCATGCGTTGACCTTCTTTGTGGTGGGGAGTTCTGCATCGATCAAGGGTTTGACCTCGGTGCCGAAGAGTTCGATGGACTTTAGGACGTCCTTTTGCGGCACCGAGGCGAAGTCCATTTCCAGGATGTGGCGGTCATGGCCCATGTGTTGATGCGTGAGCAGGATCTTCTCGGCGACCTGTTCCGGCGTGCCGGCGTAAATGGCGCCCGCCGGTGCGGTCTGCATGTTGTAGCTGATGCGGTTGGGTGGGGTGAAGCCGCGCTCGCGTGCAATGTCGTCCATGACTCGTCGCCAGTACGGGTAAAAAGTCTCCGTGGCATTGTCCTTGCCGACCAGTCCGACGGCGCTGACTCCCACCTTGAGTGCCGTGGCATCGTGTCCGGCTTGCTCGGCTCCTGCGCGGAAGAGCTGCGCGTGCCGGGCGAAGTTGCTGACGGCTCCGCCTAGCAGCGCGTAAATGACATTGGTTCCCAGAGCTGCGGCCCGTGCAGTTGAGCTGGGGGTGCCACCTGTGGCGATCCAGATGTCCAAATTGTTGTTGACAGGGCGAGGGTAGATGGTGGCGTCTTCCAATGCTGGCCGGAATTTGCCGCTCCACGTGATGGACTCCTCTTTTCGTCCGGATTCATTGAGCGCCAGCAGGAGGCCGATCTTCTCTTCGTAGAGTTCCTCATAATCGTTCAAGTCGGCGCCGAAGAGCGGGTAGGACTCGATGAAGGAGCCACGTCCCGCTGTCAGCTCCGCGCGGCCTCCGGAAAGCAGGTCCAGGGTGGCGAACTGCTGGTAGACGCGGACGGGGTCCTCGGTGCTCAACACCGTGACGGCGGAGCCTACTTTGATGTTCTTTGTTTGCGCGGCGGCTGCGGCAAGCATGGGGATGGGAGCGGAGATGGCGTACTCGGGACGATGATGTTCGCCCAGGCCAAAGTAGTCCAGACCTACGTCGTCGGCCAGACGAGCGCGTTCAAGGAGATCGGCCATGCGCTGCTGAGGGCTGACCTGCGCACCAGTGACGGGATCCTGATGAACGTCGCCAAAGCTGTAAACGCCTAGTTCCACGAAGTGCTCCTTATTTCTGCGGGCATCGCCAACGTGCCGGCGAAGTGACTCACGGACATCCCCGCGAATATGAGTTGCTATACAGATCATCTTACTCAAATATGATCTGTTGTAAAGCGTAGATATCCGTTATGATGGGTGTCATGAGCAACACAGCAACCGCCGCACAGCCGCACAGCAGTCCCGACGAGGATTTTGGGTGGACGCTGGGTGTTCTTGTGCGGAACTACCAAAACGCCACAAACGCTGCCATGGGCGAATCTGTGGGCGAGTTTCCCCATGGGGCTCGGGGTTACCAGGTTCTGGTGGCCGTTGTTAGCGGTGAGCAGCCCAATCAACTGGCGCTTGCCCAGCACCTGGGCATTGATCGAACCGTCATGACGTACCTGGTGGATGACTTTGTGAAGGCTGGCCTGGTTGAACGTCAGCTCAACCCCGCCGATCGCCGTGCCCGCATAGTCGTGGCGACGGATTCTGGTCTTGCGATATTGGCTGATCTGCAGCAGCGGGTGGCCGAGGCTGAGCTTGCGGTCTTGGGGGCACTTGCCGACGACGAGCGGGAACTGTTCCGCTCACTCTTGCGCCGCGTAGCCTGCGATGTCCCCATTGTTTCCGAGCATGATCTGGGTGCCTGCGAGGCTGTTGAGAAAATGCTTGGGGCGAAAGGCTAGCTCTCTACGGCCCTATCCGGGGCCATGGACATGGTGGCTCCGGGGGAGTACGAGCAGCCGATGAGCACTTGTGGAAGTGGCTGATCCTTCTTTTCGAGTTGATCAATCAAGGCGTCAACGCCCAGCCGGCCCAGTTCATCGGCCGGAGATATGAGAACAGCCATTTCCGGTTCCGACATGCCAGTGGTGTCCAGCGACGACGCGAGGGCCAAGATGGAGATGTCCTGCGGAATGCGGTAACCAGCCTGTTGTAACCCGGCCACGAAACCAGGCCCGGCATGTTCATTCATCATGAGCACACCCGTGGTTCTGGGGTGCTTGGCGGCAAGTTCGCGGGCCAGCTCGCGGCCACCCGCAGATGAGTGCAATCCGCTCATGATAGATCCGGTCAGGCCGCGTTGTGTGGTGACTTCCCCAAATGCCTTCCGTGTTCTGGCCACGGGGCCATACCCGCCGAGCAGTTGGTTTCCGATCCCGCCGTCGATCAAGACCAAGTCTGTGTGTCCCAATTGGACGAGCCGGTCCACGGCATTTTCGACAGCGGCTTCAAAGTCAACGTCAACAAAGGGGATGCCCGTGGTTTCCCGAGTGCGCCCAATCAAGGCAAACGGCACATTGCTTTTGGAGAGCTCGCCCACGCGTGGGTCATCGAGCTGGACCTCCATCAAGACCACACCATCTACCAGGCCTGATGACGTGAGCTCCGTGACTCCCTCGGCGTCGTTGCTCATGGGCCACAACACCAGGTTGTAACCTCGTAGCCTGGCTTGATCGGCGGCGCTGGTGAAGAACTGAATTGATGTGGGTGAAAAACGGTGCTGCAGGGCTGGGTACAGGAGCGCCAACACATGGGTTCGGCCTCTGGCCAGCGCGCTGCCAACAGCATTGCGGCGATAGTCCAGATCTTTCATGGCCGCTTCAACCTTGGCGCGCGTTTTGGGTGAGACGGGCTTGGAATTGTTGATGGTGAATGACACGGTCGCCAATGACACGTTCGCCAAATTAGCCACATCCTGCATGGTTGCCACGCTGCTCCTCCCGGTTGCTCTGGCTCAAAGCTACCCCACGTTGCCCGAGTCATAAACTGCCGCTCCGGCGACACAAAGTAAAGCGCTTTAATTTTTTCCTTGACAGGGAACTCAGGTCCGAGGCATGATCAATGTCACACCTAAAGTAAAGCGCTTTACTTTTGAGGTAACAAGTCCATATCCCGCAATTTTTGTGGCGTGATATGGCCCCAAACATGACGCATGGGTGCTGCCCGGGGAAAAGAGCATCCGGCCGGGACAGCCTGAAGTAACACCCAAGAATTGCACCACCTGCAGCACATTAACGAGCAAAGGAGCTACCGTGAACAATCAGAAAAAGGCCCGCTGGAGCAAGTTCTTGGCCCTAGCGGCCATCACACCCCTCGTCCTGACGGCCTGTGGTGGGGGTACTACCGCCAGCTCGGGCGATGCGACCACCTTGACCTTGATGGACTACTACAACAATGACCCTGACAAGGGCCTGATCCAGAGCGCCATCGACAAGTGCGCCACGGACATTGGTGTCACCATTACCCGTGAAGTAGTGCCGGGCAAAGACCTCATCCAGAAGGTCCTACAAAAATCTTCTTCCAAGACGCTGCCGGATATTTTGATGCTCGATAACCCGGATGTACAGGAAATTGCCTCCACCGGTGGACTGGCCCCGCTCAGTGACTTCAAGGTAGATACCACCGGATTCGCCCAGGGCATGCTCGACGCCGGAACCTACGACGGCGAGGTGTACGGCCTTGCCCCCACAGCCAACACGCTGGGCCTGTTCTACAACAAAAAGATCTTGGCTGACGCTGGCCTGACCCCACCTAAGACTTGGGATGAGTTGAAAACAACTGCCAAGGCTCTGACCAGCGGCAGTCAATATGGCATGGCGTTTTCAGCCGTCGCCACCTATGAGGGCTCCTGGCAGTTCCTGCCGTTCATGTGGACCAATGGTGGAAGTGAAACCGAGCTGGATTCGACCCAGAACAAGGAAGCGCTGCAGTTGTGGAAAGACTTGGTCGACGACGGCTCTGTCTCCAAGGGTGCCATCAACTGGGGCCAAGGAGATGTTAAGGATCAGTTCATGGCGGGCAAGGCGGCCATGATGATCAACGGCCCGTGGCAGATTCCCGCGCTCAACGAGGACGCTTCCTTGGAGTGGGGATCCGTACAGGTGCCTGTCAATAAGGCCGGCCAAACGCCCATCGCGCCTTTGGGCGGGGAAGTGTGGACCATCCCGCAAACAGGGGATAAAGCCAAGCAAGCTAAAGCAGCAGAATTCATCAGCTGCCTCACCGCTGGTGACACGCAGGTGACCCTCGGTGCCGAGCGCTACACAGTGCCCACCAAGCCGGAGTTGGCCAAGGAATACGTTGAAAAGATGCCGGATATGGCCGCCTTTACCGAGCAGATTGCCAATGCCCGCTCACGCACGGGCAATCTGGGCGCCGAGTGGCCCAAAGCAGCAACCACCATTTACACGGCCATCCAGTTGGTTCTGACGGACAAAGCCACAGTTGATGAGGCATTCGCCCAAGCCGCCAAGGGCTAACGCCAACACCATTTCGACGCCGGTTCTGCAGCCCCTTGTGCTGCGGAACCGGCAGAGAGGCCACCATGACTTCCCTATCAACAGATCCGGCAGTTGCATCCAGCCAACGGTCCGGGGCGACAAGCGAGCAAGGTGCACCCAAGCGTCGCCAAGGCTTTTGGGCCCGCGAAAACATCACCAAGATCCTCTTTGTGGTCCCGGCCGGGCTCTACCTAGTGCTCTTCTTTGGCTACCCCGTAGTCAAGAACCTCATCATGAGCATGCAGGACTACACCACCAAAACCTTCTTTACCGGAGAAGCACCGTGGGTGGGGTTCCAGAACTATGTCACAGTGGTCAGCTCCAACTTGTTTTGGCCTGCACTGCTTAACACAGCGCTTTTCACCGTTGCCTGCATTATTGGCCAGTTCGTCATCGGCCTTGCGCTGGCCTCCTTTTTCAACAGGCATTTTCCGCTGAGCCGCTTCTTGCGGGCCATGCTTCTGCTCCCGTGGTTGCTGCCGTTGATCGTGGCCAGCGCAACCTGGCGTTCCATTCTTGATCAGGATTCGGGAATTCTTAACCAGTTCCTGGGAACCTTTGGCATCCCTGCCATCCCGTGGCTGACCAGTCCCGACGTAGCGTTGCTTGCCGTCATTCTTGTCAATATCTGGGTGGGCATTCCCTTCAACGTCACGTTGCTGTACGGCGGCCTCCAGGACATTCCCGAGGAACTCTATGAAGCCGGAGAACTGGATGGTGCCACCGGATGGAAGGCATTCCGCCACATCACGTGGCCCAACCTTCGCCCGGTTGTCAGTGTGGTGCTCATCCTTGGAGTGGTGTACACCATCAAGGTTTTGGACATCATCTTGGGCTTGACGAACGGTGGCCCGGCCAACGCTACCCAGACGATTGCGGTGCGTTCCTACCAAGAATCCTTCGTCAATTTCGAGTTCGGGGTGGGTGCTGCATTCTCCAACATCCTGATCCTCATTTCCCTCGTATTCGCCGTCATCTACCTGCGGGCCAATCGCCGCGCTGTCGATGAGTAGGAGCCCTCAATGACTACTGCACCACTGAATCGAAGCAGCGTCCGCGGGAGTGCGCTGCGCCGTCGAGCATTAAAAACCCGGGGATCAACACTCCTCGGCATTCTCTTCCTAGCCATCATGTTGTTCCCCATCTACTGGATGGTCAACGCCTCGCTCCAGCCCTCCGGCAACACGCTGTCAGCAGACTTCTTCCCCTGGAACCCAAGTTTTGATGGCTATGAAAAAGCCATCGCAGATCAAGGACGCAACCTGCTGACAAGCTTGATCATTGCGCTGGGAGCCGTGGGGGTTACCTTGGTCATCGCAGCGCCCGCTGCCTACGCGCTGGCGCAATTCAAGTTCCGTTGGATCAGCTGGGCCATGCTGGCCATTCTGATCGCCCAGATGATTCCCGGGGTGGTTATTGCCAATGCCCTGTACGCGGCCTATAACAATCTTGGACTGCTGAACTCCATTCCGGGCCTCATTCTGGCTGATGCCAGCCATGCTATTCCGTTCGCCATTTTGGTCATGCGGGCATCCATGATGAGTATCCCGGCCTCAATTATCGAGGCGGCGCGTGTCGATGGGGCGGGTCAAATCAGGGCCTTTATCTCCATCGCCATGCCCATCGCCAAGAATGCGCTCATCACGGCTGGACTGTTTGCGTTCCTCTTTGCCTGGAGTGATTTCCTCTTCGCTCTGACGCTGACCACCACCGATGAGGTTCGGCCCGTGACGCTGGGTATCTACCAGTATCTGGGTACCCAGGTTTCAAATTGGAGCGCCGTCATGGCAACCGCCGTATTGTCCTCCCTGCCGGCAATCGTGCTCTTGGTGGTGGCACAGAAGTATATTGCCGCGGGCGCCACCGGTGGAGCCGTGAAGTAACACCGCCGCACAAACTCACTTAATTTACGCAAGCACCATGAAGAAAGCGATGACAATGTCTGGAATCACCAGCCCCGCAACACCTATCAAAGTGGTTGTCTGGGGAGAAAATCGGCACGAACAAGTTGAGCAGAAGGTCCGGGACATCTACCCGCACGGCATGCACAGCACCATCAAAGAAGGCATTGAAGAGAACCTAGGCGCAGACGCGCAGGTGACCACGGTGACCCTTGATGATCCCGAACACGGACTGACCGAGGAAGTCCTTGCGGCCACCGATGTCCTGGTCTGGTGGGGTCACGCCGCCCACGACGAAGTAAGCGACGAGGTGGTGGAGCGTGTGCACAAGCATGTTCTGGCCGGCATGGGGCTGCTGGTGTTGCACTCCGGGCACTGGTCCAAGATCTTCGGCAAGCTCATGGGCACCTCCTGCACACTGCGGTGGCGTTCGGAGCAGGACCGCGAGTTGGTGTGGACAGTTGACCCGACCCACCCCATCGCCCAGGGCATTCCGCACCCCTTCATCATCCCGGCCCAGGAAATGTACGGCGAGTACTTTGACGTTCCAGCCCCGGACGAGCTCATTTTCCTGTCCACCTTCACCGGCGGAGAAGTCTTCCGCAGCGGCATGACCTACCGCCGTGGTTTCGGCAAGATCTTCTTCTTCAGCCCCGGCGACCAGGACTACCCGGTCTACCACCAGAAGGAAGTCCGCAAGGTCATTTCCAACGGTGTGCAGTGGGCCAAAACGCTTCGCCCCGAACGCGCCGAGCCCGTGCTACTGCGCTATGACACGGAAGATTTCTACAACGGCCAGGGCTACCAGGGAGCGATTTCACAGTGACCACCTTCGCCACCTTTGATACCCCCGGTCCGCTCCGGCTGGTCCAAGTCGGTGCCGGCGGCATGGGCAAGGCTTGGATCGAGGCGATCACGGCCAACCCCGATGTTGAACTGGTGGGCTTGGTTGATCTCAACACGGACACAGCCCACCAAGCGCTCGCCGAAAAGGGCATCGAGGGCGTAGCAGTGGGTACCAGTGTCGGCGAGATTGCCGCCGCAACCGGTGCTCACGCCGTCGTCAATGTCACTGTTCCAGTGGCCCACCACCCCGTCAACGTCGAGGCCATGTTCGCCGGCCTGCCGGTGCTGTGCGAGAAGCCGGCCGCGCCCACCGTTGCCCAGGCGCTCTCGCTGGCGGCGGGTTCTGAGGCCAGCGGTCAGCTACTGATGATTAGCCAGTCCCGGCGTTACTTCAACTCGCTCGCCCAGCTCAAAGCGGTTACGAGTGAGTTGGGTGAGGTGGGTGTCATCACCACCGAGTTCTTCAAGGCCCCCCATTTTGGCGGGTTCCGCGAGGAGATGGACCACGTCTTGTTAGTGGACATGGCCATTCACCCCTTCGACGCCGTCCGTTACCTCACGGGGCAGGACCCGGTGAGCGTGTATTGCGAGGAGTTCAACCCGGCCTGGAGCTGGTACAAGAACGACGCCGCTGCTACCGCCATCTTCGAGTTCTCCAGTGGCCTTCGCTATGTGTACTCGGGCTCGTGGTGCGCCGATGGTGCGGAAACGTCGTGGAACGGGCAATGGCGAGTCAACGGAGAACGCGGCACCGCTGTGTGGGACGGCGAACAGGCTCCCTTGGTTGATGCCAGCGACGCGTCCGGGGGGGCGCTGGCAGTTCCTGCGGCAGCCGATGGCCCCGAGCAGATTGCCGGCTCCCTCGCCGAGTTTGCCTCAGCGCTGCGCACGGGCGAGGTGCCTGACGGTCAGATTCACTCCAACGTCCACTCCCTGGCCATGGTTGAGGCGGCCGTTCAGTCCGCCGAAACCGGCCAGCGGGTACGCATTGATGACGTGTTGCAGGCTGCCTACACGCAAGCCTTGGAGGCCGAAAAGAATGCGGAGGTCAAGGCCGTCTTGGCCGCGTGGGGATCGCCTCTGGGCAGCTTTACCAGCAGTCTTGACCCCAGTCTTAACGCCGTCAGCCGCTAGGAACAGCCGCTGGAAGGCAAGGGCCGCGTAGGACAGGAAGGCACTGTTCTGCGCGGCCTCATTGCGTCCAGCTGGTCACCGTTCAAGTAGGGCCCGGGGCTATTTGTCACTAATCCGAAGTTCTCGTCACTAGCGTGTTATCAGTCTGGAATGGCCTCTTGGAACATCCTGTCAGAAGTCGTCAGGACAACAGCTCCGGCCCGTAGCGGAACGTTATCTGCGGCAAGCGTTCGTCTCTGGCTATGCCGAGCCGCCTCAGATTAATCTTGCCGGTCGGCGTACCATCGGAGGCATGTCGTGGGAAGAAGTAGCATCAGGCGTTTTTGTGAAGCAGATTGGCTCGGATGACGTGAACGTGGCCGCGATTGTCGGGCCGGCGGGAGTGACGGTTGTCGACACCGGAAATTCTCCGACTGAAGCGCACGATATCGTCAACGATTTGACGAAACGTTTCAGTGTCCCGATCGTCGGTGCCATCAATACTCATGCTCACTACGATCACAGCTTCGGTAATTCCGTGTTTGCAGCACTTGGTGTTCCGGTCATCGGACACCGCCGGATTCCCGCGCACTATGACGCATTCGAAGGTCCTCGACTGGACGCCTGGTACGCCGACCCCTCGCGTGAACCCGACAAGGATTGGGAAAAGGTCGTCTTGACCCGACCGTCCGTCCTGATTACTCAAGCGACGACGCTCACCGCTGGCGGGCGTGAAATCAAGTGTCTTCCGATCGCTCGGGGACATACCGATACGGATCTGGCCGTATTCGTGCCCGACGCGAGAGTCTGGATGCTCGGTGATGTGATCGAAGAATCTGGGCCTCCTATGTTCGGCTCAGGTAGCTGGCCACTGGACTGGCCTAGGGCATTGGACGAGCTTTTGCTCAATGTGCAACCGACAGACGTAATCGTTCCGGGCCATGGGAGCGTGGTTGACCGCGAGTTCGCGACTCGGCAAGCGACAGCTTTGGATGCCGTGGCAAAGACAATTCGTGGTGCCTGGACGGCCGGGATTAGCATCGAGGATACATTGGCCACGGTTCGACTTCCCTGGCCGGAGTGGATGCTACGCTCGGCCATCGAGCAAGGTTTTTCGCAGCTATCCGTTGAGTGACGGGCAATTCCATCCGTCGGCCAAGGAGCCCGCCGCCCGTCGAATGAGTGGCTTGGCTGGTGAATTTCTAAGCGATGAGCAGGCTGTAGGATTCGGAACGCTCCCCGAAGAAGTATCGGCGGAGGAACCGGATGTTAGCGGCCAGTTGAAACTGCCCACTCGTGGCCATATGAGGTGCCCGCCGAGGCGGATTCCCTGGGTTGGCACAACAATTGAATGAAAAGTGGGGCCTTGTACGGGGCAATAATTCAGGCCCCAGTCGAACCCATTCTTCTGACTCCGGCAAACGTAGGCTTGATGCTCGCAAATACCGCCTGATTCTAGGCAAGTTCGGAATGATGCTGAACAGGACGGCCTCGTCGATGATGCGCGTCACGCGGAAATTGATATGAATTATGAGAATTCCGGGGATCAAGTTTGGACCATCGTCGCAGCTCAGAGCCTTCCGAGGCTGACAGACAGCTTGGGATCCTACTGTTCAAGACGGCTACTGGCAGACGAATGGCTCATTCGTGCAGCGCTGTCGGAGAGCCTTACGGCAGAGGGTCATTCTAGAGTTCTTCAGCCTCAAGCCGGGCCAGCTTGGTCTCGTACCGAGCCTGCCGGCGGTTTTCATGGCTTAGTTCGGTCCAGTAGGCTGCCTCGCGCGCACCGTCGAAGCAGGCAATTAGTGCGTGCAACAGTTTGTTTTTGGGCCGTGCCGCCAACTTGTATTCCAGCGGTGCCATGTGAGCCGACTGAGGTTTGCGGAAAATCAGCAGCAGGGAAGGAGTCAACCACAGGAAATAGCCCAGGAGCGAATGCAAGACCTGTTCGTTCTGGAGCGCCGCCACCGCCAAAGGGCTGACAACGGCCAAGGCCACCACCAGCAATAAGACCAATGAATATCCCAGGCCGACGCCCGGGCGGGGATTGCTGCGATACACAGAGAGAGCCAAGGCGGTTAGTGCGGCGGTGGCCACTGCCAGCAGGATCAGAGCTACGAGGGAGACCACCAGCAGTAACGGCGGGAAGCCGCTGTTGAAGACTAGCGGGAAAACGGTAAATACGAGGCCGCTGCCAGCCCACCACAGCACCAATTTGGCTGTCTTTGCCGGTTCCACGCGGATCTGATGCTTGGCGGAAACTCCCCACATGCGCTCCCAGCGGTGGGTGTGCAGGCGCATGGCGGTGGTCAGGTGAAACTCGACAATTTCGCGTTGCACTGCTGCATCCCGCTGGCGCACGACAGAGAAGATGACCAACATCAGACACAGCAAGCCGAGGAAAAACTTCGGGCCGGATTCCGGATCCGATGGAAGAAAAAACACGTTGTGCAAAGCCATCCACATGGTTGCTGCCGCCGCGATTCCGACCAGCAAGGTTAAGAGTTCAAGAAGCTCATCCAACGCCATTACTTGAGCCTGATTAGCCATACCCAAGGGATTACGGCCACTAAAGACCAGCGCCACCAGAATGGTCGCCGTGGCGCCGATGATCCAGCCGAGAAAGAGGAGAGTGAAAATCTGCCTCCGTTGGCTGCGTTTTTCGCGGTGAAATTCCGTTACGGCAGCCATGGAGTGTTCCTGTGCAGCGGCCAATTCCGTCCCCTTAATTGCCCCTATCCGGTGATCCTAGTCGAGCCCGTTCAAAGAATGTGGGTTCCTGTTGGATTCCTGGGGACACGTGTACTAGGGTGAATGATTGTGAGATAGATAACGCAGCCCCCGCCCCGCGCCGATCGCTCCGCTTTAATCGCGGATTGCCGGATCGCGCCTGACATGCCTGCCAATCCACAATTTCGTTAGAAGGCCGTAGTGCGCTCGTTTCCTTACAAATCCGCCAAAAAACCTGACCTCCGCTCACCGGGCCGCTATCTCCTGTGGCTGGCGGGTGCCCAACGTGGCACGCTGTGGCTGGGGATCTTCTACGGCTCCATCTGGACGGTGTGCCAGGCGCTGACCCCTTATATTCTGGGCCAGGCCATTGATCAGGGGATTCTGCCCGGCAACTTCGCCCGGCTCTCCGGCTGGGTTGGACTGCTAGTGGGGCTCACGCTTGTCCAGTCAATCTCAGCCACCCTGCGCCACCGCGCCGCAGTGAGCAACTGGATGCAGGCGGCTTACCGTTCCTCACAAGTGGTGGGTTACAAGGTCACTCGTAGTGGGGACGCGCTGCCCCAAAAGTTTTCCACCGGTGAAGTGGTTTCCACCAGCGCCTCCGATGCCATGCGCATTGGCGAAATCTTTGACGTGGCGGCGCGCCTGGCCGGATCCCTGGTGGGTTATCTACTGGTCTCCTACTTGGTCTTCCAATCGTCCTGGGAGCTTGGTGTGGTGGTTCTTGTGGGTGTCCCGCTCTGCGGTGCTGGCCTGCTCTTCGTGATCCGTCCGCTCCAGAGGCGCCAGAAGGATCAGCGTGAAGCGGCCGGGCAAATGACGGCGCTCGGAGCCGACACCGTTGCCGGACTGCGCGTGTTGCGGGGCATTGGTGGCGAGCAGATCTTCGTTGAGCGCTACCGGGAACGGTCCCGGGCAACACAGCTCGCCGGGAACAAGGTGGCATATTCGCTGGCCGATTTGGACGCTGCCCAGGTATTCGTCGTCGGCGTCTTCAGCGTCGCCTTTACCTGGATCGGCGCCCTGCAAGCCGTATCGGGTCAGATCGAGGTCGGTCAGCTCGTGGCGCTCTATGGTTATGCGGTCTTCTTGGTCTCGCCTATCCGCACCGCCGCCGACGCCGTCTCCCGCTTCATTCGCGCCCACGTCGGCGCAAAGCGCATCATCGATGTCTTGTCCACGCCCTCTGCCGTGCACGACGCCGAGACAACAGTTCCGGCACCATCGGCACCTAGCGCTTTGGTTGATGCGGTGACGGGTGTGATGGTTTCGCCTGGCGGACTCATTGCCGTTGTCTCGGGAGATCCGGAACAGTCGGCAGATCTTGCCCGGCGGTTGGGTCGCTTTGAAGATGCCGTGCTGCGTGAGGCCGAGGTGCGGTGGGGTACCGAAGCCCTACACATGATGCCGCTGCGCGAGGTGCGCTCACGCATTGTGGTTTCCGACGCCGAGCCCCAGCTGTTCACGGGAACCCTTCGCGAGGAACTGGACCCGACAGGGGAGCACACGGACGCCGAAATCATGGCGGCCATTGATGTGGCCAGTGCCGACGATGTCTTCGATGGTCTTGAAGACGGGTTGAATGACCAGGTCACGGAGAAGGGCCGTAGCTTCTCCGGAGGTCAACGCCAACGCCTAACTCTGGCGCGCGCTGTGCTGACGGAGGCCGAGGTGCTGGTGCTGATTGAACCGACCAGCGCCGTCGACGCCCATACCGAATCACGTATTGCCACGGCGCTCCGCGGCGCTCGCAACACCCCCGGGCACACCACCGTGGTGGTCACGGCCAGCCCGCTACTGCTGAGCGCCATGGATACCGTGGCATTTTTGAAGGACGGTCGGTTAGTGGCCCAGGGTACGCACCGGCACCTGCTGGACACCGTGCCCGATTACCGCCAGGTGGTCATCCGCGGTGAAGGCATGGATGGGCACAGCAGCGAGGGCGAACTTGCAGGAAACAACGGTATGCACGGAGGGGACAACTAATGGCTGAAACAAAGCTTCCTGTGGCAAATTCCGCCCAGGTTAAGTCCGAGGGTTTACGCCTCATGGGCATGCACAAAAAGCCGCTCGCAGGCGTTGTCGGCCTGTACGGTGTGGCCGCCGTTGCCGGCCTGGCTGGGCCGTTCCTGCTCGGTCGGCTGGTGGATGCCATCAGTGTTGGTACCACCACCGGGTTCGTGGCCATGGTGGCACTGGCGCTCGCCGGGTTTGTCATTGTCCAGACGGTGCTTGCCCGGTGGGCGCGGCGCAAGGGCATGATTTTGGGGGAGAAGGTCTTTGCCCAGCTGCGCGAGGAATTCATGGAGCAAGTCACCTCGCTGCCGCTGTCAACGGTGGAAAAAGCAGGCACCGGTGACCTGGTCTCGCGCACCACCAATGACGTGGATGCGGTGTCGCATACGGTCCGCTTTGGTGTGCCTCAGGTGCTGGTCTCCGTGGCGACCATTGCGCTGACGGTGACGGCGGCGGTGCTCACAAGTCCGCTGGTTGCCGTGGCGCTGCTCATTGGTGTGCCGCTGCTGGTTCCTGTCACCCGCTGGTACCTCAAGCGCGCCACCCCCGGGTATTTGGCCGAACGGGAGAGTTATGCCGGTCTCAACGGGGCCATCACAGAGACTATTGAGGGTGCCCGCACCGTTGATGCGCTAAGTCTAGGCCAGCATCGCCGTGACCGGATCGACGCGGCGCTGCGCAATTGTTTTGAGAAGGAAAAGTACACGCTGGGTCTGCGCACGGTCCTATTCCCTGTGGCCGAACTGTCCTTCTGGCTGCCCGTTGCAGGGGTGCTGTTGTGGGGAGGCTGGCTGTCCTCGCAGGATCTGGTGACCACTGGCATGGTGGCCACGGTTGCGCTGTATGCCATGCAGCTTATTGACCCCGTGGACACCTTGATCATGTGGATTGATGAGATCCAGGTGGGCGCATCCTCGCTGGCCCGGATTGTGGGTATTCGCGATGTCAAGGCTGACAGGATTGCCACTGATGCCGTGCCCGCCGACGATCTGCTGGTGGTGGACGATGCCCGCTACGCATACCGCCCCGGGCACAATGTTCTGCACGGCATTGACCTGACGCTGCGGCCCGGGGAGCGGCTGGCCATGGTGGGTCCTTCCGGCGCTGGCAAGTCCACGCTGGGCAGGTTGCTGGCCGGGATCCACGGCCCCACGACCGGTTCGGTGACTGTGGGCGGAGTGCCGCTGGTGGACCGCCCGTTGGATGAATTGCGTGGCGAGGTGGCCCTGGTGTCTCAGGAGCACCACGTGTTTGTGGGGACGCTGGCGGATAACGTCCGCTTGGGTAAGGCCAACGCCACTGACGCTGAGATCGAAAAGGCATTGGCCGACGTCGGATCCCTGGCTTGGGTGCGAGCCCTCCCCAAGGGCTTGGCTACTGAGGTGGGTTCGGGTTCGCACACACTGACGCCGGCTCAGGCGCAGGAGTTGGCGCTGGCACGGCTGGTGTTGGCCGATCCGCATACCCTGGTGCTGGATGAAGCCACCTCGCTGATCGACCCGCAGGCCGCCCGTGATCTGGAGTTTTCGCTCAGTGCCGTGTTGGAGGGGCGGACAGTGATCGCCATTGCGCACCGTCTGCACACCGCGCACGACGCCGACCGGGTCGCCGTTGTGGAAAAGGGGCGGATCACGGAGCTGGGATCGCACGATGAACTGTTGGCACAGGACGGTTCTTACGCTGCGCTGTGGCACTCATGGCGGCAGGACGCCTGACCCCCAGACGCTCCATCAGCGATTGGGGTGTTTTCCGGATCGCTCCCAAAATTACCGGCGGACGCCAACCCTTTTAGTGCCTTGGAAACAGGCGTAACGTTTCACATGGGGCAGTTTTGGCCGGGCGGCCGGAACCGAAACGGGCTTTTTCACAGAAGAAGGTTGAGAGTAATGCCTGACAAACAGCCGCACCATCACGAACATAAAAAGCAGGACAAGGGTCATGTCATCAAGGCCAAACGCGCGCTGAAGAAGGCGCGTGGCGCGGTCGATGAGTCTGCCGATCCGGTGGCTCACATCACCAAGAAGCGGTAGCGTCCGCTGCGGAACGCAGACTGGCTAGATGCATACGCATGGAATAGCCGGGCTGCGTTTCCCGTTGTCACCGGTATGGAAACAAACTTCAAGAAACGCATCGGCTTCCTCTCCTTTGGTCACTACGGCACAGGACGCGGCTCCCAGACCAACTCGGCCGCTGACGCCCTGCATCAGGCCATTGACCTCTCCGTTGCCGCCGAGGAGTTGGGCATTGACGGTGCTTTCTTCCGCGTTCACCACTTTGCCGCACAGCAGGCGGCTCCCTTCCCGCTGATGGCAGCGATTGCTGCTCGCACCAGCCGGATCGAAATTGGCACCGGCGTCATTGATATGCGCTATGAAAACCCGCTTTACATGGCAGAGCAGGCCGCGGCCACGGATCTTATCAGCGATAGGCGGCTGCAGATCGGCGTGAGCCGCGGGTCACCCGAGCCCGCCGCCAACGGCGCAGCGGACTTTGGGTATTTCCCGCTCGACGGCGAAACGGATGCGGACATGGCCCGCCGCCACACGGCAGCCTTTCGGCACGCCATTTCCGGTGCCGGCGTAGCTGAGCCCGGTGAACACGCCTACACGGGTGGGGACCGGCTGTTGCGCATTGAGCCACAATCAGCTGGGCTCTCCGAACGTATCTGGTGGGGTGCCGGATCGCGCGCCACGGCTGTGTGGGCGGCACAGCAAGGCATGAACTTGATGAGTTCAACCCTGCTCACTGAAGACACCGGTGTGCCCTTCGATCAGCTGCAGGCCGAGCAGATCCAGCTGTTCCGCGACGAATGGGCCAAAGCTGGGCACGGCTTTACGCCGCGGGTCTCGGTCAGCCGCAGCGTCATCCCCGTGGTGGACGATCTGGACCGCAGATACTTTGGCCTGCGTGCACAGGCTGACAACAAGGACCAGGTGGGCATGATTGACGGCCTCCTGTCCCGGTTCGGCAAGAGTTACATGGGAGACCCGGAAGAAATCGCCCGCGATTTGGCGCAGGACGCCGCCGTTCAGGCCGCGGACACCCTGATGCTCACGGTACCCAACCAGCTTGGAGTCGCTTACAACACGAAGATGTTGGCGAACATTGCCGAGCACATTGCCCCGGCTATTGGCTGGAAGCCGAACGTATAGATAGCCGAGAAACCGGAACGCCACGCAGGGGCATGCGGTGTGAGGTAGCTCTGGGGTTTGGGTAGAGGCAAAGATACGGAAGAGCGCAGCCATCGGTAACTTCCTCGCCGGAATCGATCCGATAACCGGATACCTCTCCGACCCCGTAGGCCTAACGAGACTGCCCGATTCAAGCGGGACCACATACGCTGGATGCATGCCTATTCGTCTTGAACCTCTGGACCCCAACAGTTTCACTCGGTGGGCGGAAACAAGCAGCCGCGAGTATGCGGCCGATCTCGTGTCATTGGGTGCCTTGTCAGCGCAGGCGCGAAGCCAGGCAGAAGCTTCGCTTCGCGACTCGTTCCCAGAAGGCCGCACGGGTGCAGATAACGCCGTATTTAACCTGCTTGATGACGCTGGCGTTGGTGTTGGTTACATCTGGGTTGGCCGGGACCGTTCCGATGATCCCACCTCGTGGTGGGTGTGGGACATACTCGTAGACTCCGAGAACCGTGGCAAGGGATACGGCAGAGAGGGTATGAAACTCGCAGAAGAGTATGCCCGCTCACGAGGGGCCACCACGCTAGGATTGAACGTTTTTGGCTTCAACAAGTCAGCTCGCAGCCTATATGAGTCACTCGGATACGAAACCACAAGCGTCAAAATGCGCAAAAGTCTCGTGCCGGACTAGGGCTAGAAGTGGCGATTGGATGGGTGTGACCTCTGTCATGGGTAGAATGTCGAGGTGCTCCGCCCCTCAAACCTCAATGCCCCAGATGATGTCTTATTAGACGTCAAGCTGTGGCGCGCCATGGGGGTCCTTCCGCTCACTTTGGCGATGGTGGCGATACTGACGCTGGTTCTGGGTATCCTTGCCGACATTCACGGCCTTCTGGCATGGGGAGTACCGCTCACTGTGCTGGCCGTTGGTGCCGCACTAGCTGCGCTCTATATTTTGGCCAGACGTCGCCAGATCGGAATGATCACCAATGCCCATCTGCGCACTCTTGAGACCCGGCGGGCGGATCAAGTTTCAATGCTCAGCCACGAGATTCGCACACCACTAGCCGTGATCAAGGGATCTGCAGAATTGCTCGTGGAGGAAGGGCCTGGGCCGCTAACTCCGAAGCAACAGTCATTTGTGCTCCGTATCCTGGACAATTCCGAACGCATGGCAAATTTGGCGGAGCAGTTACTGACCCAGGCCCGTATAGAGGCCGGAGTTTTCGAAGTGCGGCCCGCGGTGGTAGATGTACGCAGTTTGATGCGCAACATCGTTGAAGACCTGGTTCACGTCACCGACGCTCCAATAGTTCTTGATGCGCCCGGTGCGCCCGTACGAGCCAACGTCGATGCCGCACTTATTAGGCAGGTCGTGACAAATTTGGTGATGAATGCGGCCCGCAGCAACCATGAACTGAGTCCGGTGCAGATTCGCCTCACTTCGGGAGAAGGCCAGCTGCTGGTCTCTGTCAGTGATGGCGGATCCGGGATGAGCGAAGAGCAGCGGGACAGGCTCTTCAGGAGATTTTCCAGTGGCCGGCCCTTGGGCAATGGAACAGGCATTGGCTTGTACATCTCCCAGCAGGTCATTGAGTTACACGGGGGACGGATTTTTGTTGACACCATTACCGGAGGAGGAACAACAATGATGTTCACCCTGCCACTGAAAGCGTAAGAATAATGTCCGTAAACGCGCCATTGGTGTTTGTTGTTGATGACGAGCCCGCCATGCTCGATATTGTGACCTTTGCTTTGGAAACCCAAGGGTTCGTATACCAGTCGTTCCGATCGGCGGAGGCTGCCTGGACAGCCATGCGGAACACGACCCCTGACCTCGTCGTCTTGGACGTGATGCTCCCAGGAGTTTCCGGAATCACCATGTGCAGACGCATCAAGGCCAGCACTCAAGTGCCGGTTATTCTGTTGACAGCCAAAGGAGAGAGTTCGGACCGGATTGCCGGTCTTGAGGCGGACGCGGACGACTACATGGTCAAACCGTTCCATCCTCGAGAGCTTGCCCTGCGCGCCCAGCGTCTAGTTCGCCGTCAGTCAGGTCCGGGGCAGGCCATTGCAGCTGGCCCATTTACGTTGGACCCGGCAGGGGACAGTGTCATGGTGAATTCGGTGCGCGTCCCGCTGACACCCAATGAATTTAAGGTCATGACGGCGCTGGTTTCTCAACCCGGAAAAACGCTGGTGTTTGACCGATTGCTGCTCGCCGGCTGGCGCGAGACCGACCGCCTGGGCGGGCGACAGATGCTCAAGACCGCCGTCTACAGGCTGCGACACAAGCTCAACTCTGCAGTTCCTGGTTCAGGGGAATGCATTGAAAGCGTTAGAGGATCCGGCTACCGCCTAAACATTGACTGAGAGATCTTCTGGGTCCGACCGGCAGCACTGTGAGAGCGCTCCTCAGGCCTGTGGTCACAGTACTGTGACCATTGCCAGCTCAGCTGTGACCCAAATCATGCGCTGCCTTGCCTAACGTTGAATTCATCACCCGCACTTTCGTGCGTTCCGCTTCGTGCACATTGAAGTGCACCCGCCAGTAAGGAGCCGTTTCCATGGGACGGTACATCAACAAAGCAGCCGCACTATTCGCCGTTGGGGCAATCGCGTTAACTGGCTGCAGCGCTACCGCCGCCACCAGTGGAGGCGACGAATCACTGACATTTGTGTGCAGCCCGCAGGAAGACTGGTGCCAGGTTGTTGCTGCCGAATTCACGAAGGCGTCTGGAATCAAAGCTAACTATGTTCGTCTGAGCGGAGGCGAGGCGGTTGCGCGGCTGACCGCAGCAGGTGAAAATCCCGAATTTGATGCGTGGTTTGGTGGTGGGGCCGATGGTCATATTGCTGCCGAGGAGGTCGGGCTGATTGAGAAGTTCGTTCCTGAGAATGCTGCCAAGATCCCCGAAGAATACAAGGACCCCGACGGATTCTGGACCGGCATTTATTCCGGCGCGTTGAGCTTCTGCTCCAACACGGACGTCTTGGACAAGATCGGCGTATCCGCTCCGGAATCGTGGGACGATCTCCTGGACCCGAAGCTGAAGAAAAATATCGCCATGGCCCACCCCGGCACCTCCGGAACGGCCTACCAAGCTGTGTGGACACAAGTCATGCTCAATGACGGAAACCAAGACGCGGCCATCGACTACTTCACCAAGATGCACAGTAACGTCTTGCAGTACTCCAAGAGCGGCAGCGCTCCGGGCCAAATGGCTGGCCGCGGCGAAGTCGGTGTGGGCGTCATCTTTGCCCAGGACTGCCAGAAGTTCATCAATGAGGGATTCACTCAGCTCAAGACGACCTTCCCCAAAGAAGGCGCCACATTTGAAGTTGGTGCAGTGTCCCTGATTAAGAACGCCAAACACCCTGAAGCGGCCAAGAAGTTCATCGAGTGGACGCTCACCGCAGAAGCCCAAGACCTTGCCGCAACGGTTGGAAGCTTCAGTGTGCCCACCAATCCCGACGCTGTCATCACCGATGACATGGTGGACACCTCAACGCTGAAGCAGTTGACCGGTGATATTCGAGAAATGGGGCAGGCAAGGAACGAGCTCACATCTCGGTTCGACAGGGAAGTTGCTCCGGCACCCAAAAGCTAGCCCGACTTTCCTGTAGAACCGAAAGAATCTCATGACTATTCCATTGCTAGATTCCCCAGCCACGGGCAGGGGCCGGGCATCCACACCCGGCGGGAACGTTCGTAAGAAGCGTGCCCAGGACCCCAGCGTCATTATCCTCACCACGATCGTTTGCGCCATCCTGCTGATGATCATTGGCTTCCCGCTCTTCGGGTTGCTGTCATCGGCCTTCGCCCCGAAAGGCCTGGAGGTTCTAGGCCGTATGGTGACTGACCCTGTCAATCACCGCATCCTCGGTAACACCCTGCTGCTTGGTTTGGTTGTTGGCGTTACGGGCACGCTCGTGGGCTTCCTCTTTGCCTACGCTCAGGTCAAGGTAAAATTCCGTGGGAAACGGGCGCTACACCTCTTGGCCATGATCCCGATTGTGGCCCCACCCTTTGCCGTAGCAACCGCTGTTATCACCTTGTTTGGACGCAATGGTGCTGTCACCAACGGCATATTCGGGTGGCAGGCTGACATTTACGGGCTGCCCGGTCTGACGATTGTTTTGTCACTGTCGTTCTTCCCGGTGGCGTACATGAACATCCGAGGCATGCTGGAAAGCCTTGATCCCTCGCTCGATGAAGCGGCGGCGGGCCTCGGCGCCGGCAAGCTCCGTGTCTTCTTCACAGTCACCATCCCCATGCTGGTGCCAGGACTTGCCGGGTCCTTCCTGCTGCTGTTCGTGGAATCCATCGCCGACCTGGCCAACCCCCTGGTCCTTGGCGGGGACTACACGGTTCTTGCGAGCAGGGCATATCTGGCCGTCACGGGTGAGTTCAACATGCAGGCTGGAGCGGCGTACTCCTTGACTCTCATGCTCCCAGCGCTGTGCGTTTTCCTTGTGCAGCGCTACTGGGTGTCCCGGAAATCGGTGGTCTCAGTGACCGGAAAGCCGGCTGGCACCACGGAACTGATCAGTGCTCCGATCATCAGAGTGCCAATCCTTATTCTTGTCGGCTTCCTTGCCGCGCTCATTGTGAGCATCTACGCGACGGTGCTTGCGGGTGGCTTCATGAAGGTGCCGGGCGTCAACAACACGTTCACACTGGCCCACTACCAATTTGTTCTGAATGGCCTTGGCTCCAAGGCCATGGTGGACACCACGATCTTGGCCTTGATCGCCGCCCCCATTGCGGGCATCATGGGCATGCTCATCGGATGGTTGGTGGTGCGCAAACTCAAGCGGGCTAGTGGCCTCATTGACTTTGTCGGTATGTTGGGGCTGGCCGTTCCCGGTACCGTCTTGGGTATCGGTTACCTGATCACTTACAACACGCCGGTCAACATCTTCGGGCTGCAGGTTTTCCCGGCGCTCGCAGGCGGGTCCGCGATTCTGGCCGGAGCCGTCGCCATCGTCATGGTTTACGTAGCTAGGTCATTGCCGTCCGGACAGCGCGCAGCGGTGTCGGCTCTCCAGCAGATCCATCCGGCCATTGAAGAGGCCTCAACGTCGCTGGGTGCAGATTCAGCCACAACATTCCGTAAGGTCACGCTGCCGCTCATTCAGTCAGCACTTTTGACTGGATTGACCTTCGCTTTTGCACGGTCAATGACCACACTTTCACCCATCATCTTCCTGACGACTCCCGGCATTAAGATCATGACCTCGCAGATTCTGGCGGAAGTTGATTCCGGCCGCTTCGGTAACGCCTTTGCCTACTGCACGGTCCTGATCGGAATTGTGCTCATCGTCATCCTCATCTTGAACATCATCATCCGAAAGGTGGTCTTCCGTGGACAATCTCACCGCCGCTGAACCAATTTCCGACACCTCCGAAGCCATCGAATTCTCGCCCGCCGAAGAGAGTGGGCAGGTCACGCTATCCGCTCTGACAAAAAGATATGGCACCCGTGCCGCTGATCCTATCGCCGTCGATAACGTCGACCTGCACATCAAGGCAGGGGAATTCGTGACCCTGTTGGGTCCTTCAGGGTGTGGCAAAACATCAACACTGCGCATGATTGCCGGCTTTGAGACTCCCAGTTCCGGCCACGTCGCCGTTGACGGAGTCGACATGGTCTCAGTGGCGCCCAACAAGCGGCCCATGTCGATGGTCTTTCAGTCCTATGCACTGTTCCCGCACTTGTCGGTGCGTCAGAATGTTGCCTACGGGCTGAAGTTGAAGAAGACCTCGGAGAAACGGCTGAAGGAAGAAGTCGACACCGCTCTGACGATCATGAACCTCATTCCGTACGCAGACAGGGCGCCGCACCAGCTGTCCGGCGGTCAGCAGCAGCGGGTGGCGCTGGCCAGGGCTTTGGTCATGAGGCCGAAGGTTCTTTTGTTTGATGAACCGCTGTCGAATCTTGATGCGAAACTTCGTGTGCAGATGCGCAATGAAATCCGCCGACTGCAAAAGCGGCTCGGGATCACGAGCATCTTTGTCACCCACGATCAGGATGAGGCCATGACCCTCTCCGATCGCATCGTGGTCATGAACCAGGGGAAAATTGAACAAATTGATACCCCGGAACGTGTCTACCGACGCCCGTCGTCCATTTTCGTGGCGGACTTCATTGGGCGTGCCAACTTCTTGGACGCGACGCTATTGACCGATCCGGAGGGCCACCGGTCCAGGGTATTCGCACTTGGGAGGGAGCGTGACGTCGAAACGCACGACGACGTCACGCTCGATGGGGAAGTACTGCTCATGGTGCGTCCTGAGTCAGTGTTGCTGACCCTCAACCCGGAAGCAGACAGTGTTCACGGAGAGGTTGGGCGTGTACTCAGCGTCATCTTCCATGGGGAATCTGTTGAATACGAAGTTGAAACGGACTCCGGCAGCATCGTTGCACTTGTCTCCGATGCTGCGGCCAGCGAGATTTTCGAGGTCATGGACACCGTCAGTGTTGGCATCAAGGCCGACCGGGGGTGGCTGCTTCCTGTTGCTCCGTAAAGGGTGAGCGAATAGCGAAACACACGTGCCGCCGTCGTACTTGAAATAACGACGGCGGCACGTGGCGTTAGCTATTCTGCTGCGGTGGTAAAATCGGGAGTGGAGCAATCCCCCTTAACTTTTAGCGACACCAGACCGGCATTTAGCCGAAAGTATCGCACAAGAAAGCCGCGCACTGCCGTGGCGGCCACCCACTACAGCACCAAGTTTGGAACCCATGAGAAGAACTGCACGCCAGGCCCCGCCCGCCCTCGCCGAAGGTGCCATGCGCATCGTCGCACTTGGTGGTTTGGGGGAGATTGGCCGCAACATGACCGTCTTCGAATACGCGGGAAAGTTGCTGATCGTTGACTGCGGCGTGCTCTTCCCCGAGGATCACCACCCCGGCGTTGACTTGATTCTGCCGGACTTCTCGTACTTGAAGAACCGCTGGCAGGACGTGGTTGGCCTGGTGCTGACCCACGGCCACGAAGACCACATTGGTGGTGTCCCGTACCTGCTCAAGCACCGCGGCGACATCCCCGTGATCTCCGCCAAGCTGACCCTGGCCTTCTTGAAGACCAAGCTTGAAGAGCACCGCATCAAGGGCAAGATGATCCAGGTCAAGGAAGGCGACCGACGCAAGTTCGGCCCGTTCGATGTTGAATTCCTGGCCGTCAACCACTCCATCCCGGACGGTCTGGCTGTTGCCATCCGTACGCCTGCCGGCCTGGTGCTGGAAACTGGCGACTTCAAGATGGACCAGTTCCCGCTGGATAAGCGCATCACCGACCTCGCCGGCTTCGCTCGCTTGGGTGAAGAAGGCGTGGACTTGTTCCTGCCTGACTCCACCAACGCCGAGGTTCCCGGATTCCTGGCCGCTGAAGCGGACCTGATCCCGGCCATCGACCAGGTCATGCGCACGGCCCCTCGCCGCGTCATTGTCTCCAGCTTCGCCAGCCACGTGCACCGCATTCAGCAGATCATCGATTCTGCTCACAAGTACAACCGCAAGATCGCCTTTGTTGGCCGCTCCATGGTCCGCAACATGACCACAGCGCGCGAACTGGGCTACTTGAAGATCCCGCGCGGCATGCTCGTTGAGGCCAAGGAACTGGAAAAGATGGCCCCCGAAAAGGCCGTTCTGATCTGCACTGGTTCACAGGGTGAGCCCATGGCAGCGCTGGCCCGCATGGCCAACGGTGACCACCAGATTAACCTGACCGACGGTGACACCGTGCTGCTGGCTAGCTCGCTGGTACCCGGTAACGAGTCCTCGATCTACCGCCTGATCAACGACCTCACCAAGCAGGGCGCCAACGTCATTCACAAGGGCAACGCCAAGGTGCACGTCTCCGGTCACGCTAGTGCCGGCGAGCTCGTGTACTGCTACAACCTGGTCCGTCCCAAGAACGTCATGCCGGTTCACGGCGAATACCGCCACCTGAAGGCGAACGCCGAACTGGCTGTCCGCACCGGTGTGGATCCCAAGAACGCGTTCATCGTTGACGACGGCACCGTGATTGACCTCAAGGATCACGTTGCCAAGGTTGTTGGCAGTGTTCCGGCAGCTTACGTCTACGTCGAGAACATGGTTGCTGGTGCAGCTACTGAAGAGTCGCTGCAGGATCGCATCCGTCTCGCCGAAGATGGCGCCGTCACCGTTCTGCTGATCGTCAACCCGGACACCGGCAAGATTGAAGAAGACCCCGAATTCTTCTCGGTCGGCTTCAACCTGACGCCCAAGGACATTGAGAAGGCTGCCGTCATCGTCGAGAAGACCATCAGCGGTCTCCGCGGCGAAAAGACGGGCCCCAACGCCGAGAAGGCTGTGGCCAACGGCCTGCTGCGCTGGTCTGACCGCGCGCTGCGTCGCAAGCCCGTCTACACCGTCATCATCGTCGAGGCGTAAGCCTTAACCCTTTTGAGGGCCCGGACACCATCCCAAGCGGTGAGTGTTCGGGCCCTCTTCTGCGTCCGGGCTTGGCTTCTGCCCGTTCCCACGCACTCCTGAGCCAAGCACCACAAAAGCCAAGGGCCGCCGTCGTACTTTCTAAAAGTACGACGACGGCCCTTGGCTTTGGAGCGCCCGTGGCGGGATCAGTCCCCGCGGAGTCTATCCATTTCGCGGCGGTCCTTTTTGGTGGGACGGCCGGTGCCGCGGTCGCGCTGCGGCAGGCCGAGCGCCGGCAGGACCGGGCGCGGGGGAGTGTGGTCGGTAAAACAGTGTGAGGCGGCTTCCGGGCCCACGCGCTTGTTGATGAGCGCACGGACCTCAAGGATCCTGTCGTAACCGGGCTGGCGGACTCGGATGGTATCGCCTGGGACCACGGTGTGGGCGGCCTTGGCGTTGGCGTCGTTGAGTTTCACGTGGCCCGCGCGGCAGGCAGCGGTGGCCAGGGACCGGGTCTTGTAGGCACGGATGGACCACAGCCACGCATCAATGCGCACCGAGGCGGGTGCATTTTTCGGAATGCTCATAGTTCATCCACTCTATCGCCGGACGCCGAGTCTGACGGACCGCCGCCGAGTCAGACGTTGCGCAGCGTCTGACTCGGCGGCTCTCCGTCTGACTCGGCGAATAGCGGGTCAGCCCTGGTTGCTGAACGCGGCGTCGAAGGACAACGCGGACGGGGCGAAATCGAACTTACGCAGTGCTTCGAGGGCCTCGGGCGCGCCTTGGAGACGGTCCATGCCGGCGTCTTCCCACTCGATGGAGATGGGGCCGTCATATCCAATGGCCGTCAGTGCGCGGAAGGAGGATTCCCAGGGCACATCGCCTCGGCCAGCCGAGACGAAGTCCCAGCCGCGGCGCGGATCTCCCCACGGCAGGTGCGATCCCATGACAGTGTTGCGGCCGGTGGGGCGCAGCTTCGTGTCCTTGCAGTCAACATGGTAAATCCGGTCTTTGAAGTCCCAGATGAAGGAGACCGGGTCAATGCCCTGCCACATGAAGTGGGAGGGATCCCAATTCAGTCCGAACGCTGGGCGGTGACCAATGGCCTCCAGTGTGCGCACGGTGGTCCAGTAGTCGTAGGCGATTTCTGAGGGGTGAACCTCGTGGGCGAAACGCACACCACATTCGTCAAAGACATCCAGGATGGGGTTCCAGCGGTCAGCGAAGTCCTGGTAACCGGCCTCGATCACGGATTCCGGGACGGGCGGGAACATGGCTACGTACTGCCAGATCGAGGAACCGGTGAAACCCACAACTGTCTTGACGCCCAAGGCCTGTGCCAGGCGCGCCGTGAGCTTCATTTCCTCGGCGGCACGCTGCCGGACGCCTTCAGGATCACCGTCGCCCCACACCTTCGAGCCGACAATTGCCTGGTGGCGGAAGTCGATGGGGTCATCGCACACGGCCTGACCCTTGAGGTGGTTGGAGATGGCCCAAACCTTGAGGCCGTAGCCTTCGAGCATGGCGAGCTTGCCGGCAACATAGCCGGGCTCGTCCCAGCGCCAAGGGTCCAAGTGATCGCCAGAGCAGGCAATTTCCAGGCCTTCGTAGCCCCAACCGGAAGCCAACTTGGCCACTTCTTCGAGCGGGAGATCGGCCCATTGGCCGGTGAACAAGGTGTACGGGCGGCTCATGCGTTCAGTCCTTTGAGGTGGTGATGAGTTGGGGGATGGCGACGGTGGTTCCGTCAGCTGCCGAGGAGGCCTCGATGGCCGCCAAGACCTGCTGCACACCGTAGCCTTCCTCGAACGACGGCGAGGGGTCGGTTCCGGTGGAAATGTTCAGCAGGAAGTCGCGAATCTGATGCGTGAAGCTGTGCTCCCAGCCAATCACATGCCCCTGCGGCCACCAACCGGAAATATAGGGGTGCTCGGGTTCAGTGACGAGAATGCGCCTAAAGCCCTGGACTTCAATGGGCTCGGTCCCGTTGAGGAAGAACAGCTCATTGGGGTTTTCCAAGTTGAAGGTGAGCGCCCCGGCGGTGCCATAGACCTCCACACGGAGGGCATTCTTCTGACCCAGCGCCACCCGTGAGACGTCAATGCTGGCCACAGCGCCGCTGGCCATGGACAGCGTGGCCCAGGCGGCGTCGTCGACCGTGACAGGTTCGGGACCGTCGGGACCCGGACGCTCGGTGGTAAAGGTGTGCAGCTTGCCGGACACCTGCGTGACGGTGTCACCGAGGAGATACTGGACCTGATCGATGGCGTGCGAGGCAATGTCGCCCAGCGCGCCCGAGCCCGCGGTTTCTTTACGCAGCCGCCAGGTCATGGGGGATTCGCTGTCGGCCAGCCAGTCCTGCAAGTACGACGCGCGGACCTGACGGATGCTGCCTAACTCACCGTCTGCGATGAGCTTGCGAGCCAAAGCCAGTGCCGGGATGCGGCGGTAGTTGAACCCCACCATGGAGCGCACGCCCGCAGCCCTGGCCGATTGGGCCGCGGTAACCATGGTCTCGGATTCGGCCATGGAGTTGGCCAGCGGCTTCTCCACCAGTACATGCTTGCCGGCGGCGAGTGCCGCCGTTGCAATTTCAGCGTGCAGCCAGCCGGGGGCGCAGATGTCCACAATGTCAATGTCATCGCGGGCAATGACCTCCCGCCAATCGGTGGCCGATTCGCTCCAGCCGTACTTCTTTGCGGCGGCAGCAACGGCCACGGCATCCCGGCCCACCAAGACCTTTTGCTCGAAGTCAGGGACGTCGAAGTGGTTGGCCACGGTGCGCCAAGCGTTCGAGTGGGCCTGGCCCATGAACGCGTAGCCGATGGCAGCCACGCCGAGAGGGCGGGTGGCCTGTGATTGAGGGGAGGTCATGATCGTGATTCCTAGAGGGTCGCGTCGGTGGGTGCCCAGTCAACGGGCACTGCCTCGGAGCTTGGGGCGGAGCTGGCAACGTCCACGAATTCTCCGCTGTTGACGGACTCCGTGATCGAGACCATCGCGTCGAGGATGTGGTAGGCCAGCTCGCCGGTGGCGCGGTGCGGGACACCGGCGCGGATGGAGCGGGCCATGTCCAGCACGCCCAGGCCGCGGCCGTGATCCGGACCTTCGGCGGGGACTGTGGTCCAGTCTTCGTCGCCGTTCTTGAAGATCTGGATTTCGCCGTCGAAGTTGTTCGGATCCGGAAGCGAAATGGTGCCTTCGGTGCCTGTGATCTCCACAAATCCCATGCGCGGGCGCGGGGATTCGAAGCTGAAGACGCTGTGCGAGGAGGCGCCGGATTCGAACTGAGCGATGGCGCTGACGTGGGTGGGAACCTCGACGTCGAATACCTCGCCTTCCTTGGGGCCCGAGCCGATGGTGCGGGTGGGGAACGCGGTGTTGCCAACGGCGGCCACCTTGGAGAGCGGGCCAAAGGCCTGCACCAGTGTGGTCAGGTAGTACGGCGCCATATCAAAGAGCGGACCGGCACCTTCCTGGAACAAGAACGAGGGGTTCGGGTGCCAAGACTCCGGGCCGGGTGACTGGAACATGGTCAGCGCCGTCAGCGGGGTGCCAATGGCTCCGCTGTCGATCAGGCGGCGAGCCGTCTGCAGTCCTGCACCAAGGAAGGTATCGGGTGCACAGCCGAGACGAACACCTGCGGCATCTGCTTCCTTCAGCAGACCCAAACCACTTTCGCGGTCAAGGGAGAACGGCTTTTCCGTCCAGACGTGCTTGCCTGCGCGGACGGCTGCCGTGGCAACTTCCACGTGGGCGGCCGGGATGGTGAGGTTGACGATGATTTCAACGTCGGGGTGGTTGAGCGCCACATCGACGCCGCCGGAAATTTCAACACCGTATTCGGCCGCGCGTGCGGCTGCTGCGTCCTCGAAGAGATCGGCGATGACCAGCACCTTCACGTCAGGGAAGGTGGTCAGGTTGTCCAGGTACTGCTTGCTGATGTTGCCAGCGCCAATGAAGGCAATGCCGACGGGTCCTGTTTTTGCCATGGTGATTAGACCTTTCCGGCGTTAAGGAAGGCGAGGCTTGCAGCGATGCCTTCGAAGATGTCGCCGGCATAGTCATCGAATTCCACAACGCCAACTTCCAGTGACTTGGCGGCGTCAATGACGTCCCAGATGGGGACCTGACCCTGGCCGGCAGGAAGCTGGGCCAGGTTGTCGGTGGTCAAGGGGCCGTCCTTGATGTGGATGAACTTCACGCGATCACCCAAGCTGGTCAGGACGTCAACGGCATTGGCACCGCCCACGGAAACCCAGTAGGTGTCTACTTCCAAGATGAGTTCCGGATCCAGCAGAGTTTCGAAGTACTGCAGGGCCGTGGTGCCGTTGATGGTGGACTCCAACTCCCACTGGTGGTTGTGGTAGCCCACGCGGATGCCATATTCGGCACCCTTCTTGGCTGCGGCGTTGAGGCCTTCGGCGATCTTCTGCACGTCCTCGGCGGTCTGCCACTGGTCTGCGGCAATGAACGGATCGATCACTGTGGTGATGCCCAGCTTCTTGGCCGCTGCAAAGATTTCGTCCTGATCAGCACTGAGCAAGGGCGCGTGGCCTGATGGTGCGGTGATGCCGTTCTCGGCGAACGCGGCGGCGAGGGCATCGGCCGTGGCGACGAAGTTGTACGGCTCAACCTGGGTGAACCCCAACGCGGCGACGCGAGCAATGGTTCCTGGCAAGTCTTCTTCAAGGGGCTTGCGGACTGTGTACAGCTGAAGGGAATACGTCATTGAAACTCCTTGAAGGCATGTAAGTGTGTTCAAGAATCAACCTAAGGGAACTTTTGTCGATGGTCAAGCAAAAGATCGCATGAAAGGCCCATTACTTAAGATTGTGACAGTTGGAAGCCTGTGTGTTATTTATTGTGGATGCCTAAGACTCCAGTTCAGCAACCCGCACGCGGGCCTGCCGCAAGCGCAGCTGCCACTTTTGATGCGGCCGCCTCATACTCGCAGGAACAGTTTGGCCACTCGCGAGCCGGAGACGTTTTCCAGATTTTGCGCGATGGGCAGGCGCGCACCCGGGCGGAACTGGCGGAGATAACGGGCCTTGCCCGCTCAACAGTTGCGGCACGCCTGGAGGCGCTTAGCGCTGCTGGCTTGATTGGTCCGGCAGGTGAGGCGATCTCCTCGGGTGGGCGTCCGCCGTCGCGCTTTGCTTTTCACCCCTCAGCCCGCGTCATTCTGGCGATCGACGTTGGCGCAACACATGTGTTGATAGCGCTGACCGATCTGAGTGGGCGGGTGCTCAGTGAACTGCGGGAATCAATGGACATTGCTGCCGGCCCAATTCAGGTGCTGGATGCAGTGTTGGAGCGGTGCGGCCAGGTTTTTGCTACATCAGGGCGTCACGAGCGTGAGTTGGTGGGCATTGGTATTGGCCTTCCGGGCCCGGTGGAACACTCCACGGGGAAGCCCTCCAGCCCGCCCATCATGCCTGGGTGGGACGGTTTTGATGTGCCAGCCTATGTGCAACAGCGTTTTCCCACGGATGTTCTGGTGGACAACGATGTGAACATTATGGCGCTGGGGGAGCGGGCCACGTACTGGCCTGATGCGCAAGATCTGCTGTTTATCAAGGTCGCCACGGGCATTGGCGCCGGCATCATCAGTGGTGGACTTTTGCAGCGCGGAGCCGATGGTACGGCCGGCGATATTGGACACGTGAGGGTGCCGCGCGGCGGCGACGTGCTGTGCCGTTGCGGGAATTACGGATGCCTTGAGGCCATGGCGTCGGGCCCGGCGGTGGCTGCTGCGCTGAGTAAAGACGGGGTGCCCGCGCACAGCGGTGAAGACGTTTTGGAGCTGGCGCGCCGTGGGAACTTGGCCGCCATTCATGCCATGCGGCAGGCTGGGCGGGACGTGGGCGATGTATTGGCGGCGTCCGTGAACCTGCTCAATCCCTCTGTCATTGTCATTGGCGGCGGGCTGTCCTCGGCGGGGGAATACCTCATGGCTGGTGTGCGTGAGATTGTCTATCAACGGTCGCTGCCACTGGCCACGGCGCGGCTGCGCATTGTCCAATCGATGGCAGGTGACCACGCTGGCGTGCTCGGTGCCGGACGCATGGTGATTGACCATGTTCTTGCCCCGGCATCAGTTGAGCGGCTCGTCGCCGCGCATTCGCAAGGATGAGCATCTCAGGCGCCCCGCAGGCTGGAAAAGTGACCATCAGCGATCTGGCTCACCGGCTGGGTATCTCCAAGGCCTCGGTTTCCTACGCGCTCAACGGCCAGTCCGGCGTCAGCGAAGCTACGCGAGCCCGCGTGCTTGCGTTGGCCGGGGAGCTCGGCTGGTACCCCAGTTCCAGCGCCCGGGCGCTCTCACATTCGCGCACCGATTCGGTGGGGATCGTGTTGTTCCGGGACCCTGAACAAATTGGCGCCGAACCGTTCTACATGAGCATCCTGGCCGGAATTGAGGGTGTTTTGGGTGCGCATGACATGAACTTGCTGCTGCGTATGGTGGACCCTGGTGCCGTGCCAGATGAGCGCACGCGCGACCTGGCCGTCTACGAGCGCTGGGCCGGAGAGGGCCGCGTCGATGGCGTCATTCTTTTTGATCACGTCCGCGATGATCCCCGCCCGCCTTTGCTGGATCGCTTCAGGATGCCCTATGTGCGGCTTGGGGCCGGGCCGGACGTCCTGCCCTCTGTTCGAAATTCCAATGTCACGGTGTCGCAGGCTGTGGACGCGGCCACTGTGGTGGAGGCCTTGCGCGAGCGCGGGCACCGGCACATCGCTGTCGTTTCAGGCCCCGCGGGGTTGGTTCACGAGGAGCAAAAAACCGAGCACCTGAGTTCTTATGCTGCCAGTCTAGGCATGACAGTGGTCAAGTGCCGTTCGGATTACACCGCGGACGACGGCGGGACAGCCACTATCGCTGTCATGGCTGGCTTGGTCCCGGGGTCACCGGAATTCCCCACTGCGATCGTCTATGGCAACGACCTCATGGCTGTGGGTGGACTGCAGGCGCTCAAACGTCTGAATCTCAGCGTTCCGGGGCACGTTTCGGTGATCAGCTGGGATGACTCAATTCTGTGCCGGCTCAGTTCCCCCGGGTTGAGTGCGCTGAGCCGTAGTGTTTCCGAATTTGGCAAGAACGCCGCTCAGCTGTTGTTAGAGCTCATTGCCGGCCATGAGCCACGGAATATCCAAGCCCGCCCTGGCGTGCTGCAGGCCCGCGAGAGCTTAGGACGAAACCTCCTCTAGCGCGTTTTCTGGTGCGAGTGCCGGACCGATTTTCGGACCGAGCCCCGGCGCTTTCGGGTGAGGGCCACGCTCCCTGTGTCGCAAGCCCCGCACCCTAGTCCCAGAGCCCGTGAACACCCGTCGACTCTGTAACGAATTGGTAACAGCCACCCAATGCTGAACCGGTTCAGTTATGTTGGCTACGCTGGGGTGAATGACGCCTTTCTTCCGTGTTTCCGGGCTTTTCCTGAGCAGAACAAGGGGAGCTGGACCACTTCTTGCGGCGAAGGCTCCACGCCGGTGTTGTCACGAATCAATATTATTTAAGATTTTATTGGACTTCTGATTGACGGTCGACATAAGTTCATCTAGGTTTGGTTCAACGTCGAGCGACGCGAGTCACATTCACTCCCACGGCTCGGGTTTTAGGAACAGTTCTCCCACAGACAAGGAAGTCACGGAAGTGAAAATACGTACTTTTGCCGCAGCAGCGGCTATCGCGGCACTTGCCATTACAGCCACGGGCTGCAGCGGCAGTTCCGGAAATGATTCCACCGATGCCGGCGGCAAGACGCTGACCTACTGGGCCAGCAACCAGGGCACCAGCTTGGACAATGACAAGGAAGTTCTTACCCCGCAGCTGGAGAAGTTCGAAAAAGAAACTGGCATCAAGGTTAACCTTGAAGTCATCGGCTGGAACGATCTGCAGACCCGCATCCAGACAGCCGTCACCTCCGGCCAAGCACCCGACGTTCTGAACATCGGCAACACCTGGGCCGCTTCACTGCAGTCCACCGGCGCCTTCATGCCGTTCGACGATGCGGCCTTTACCGCCATTGGTGGCAAGGACAAGTTCGTCAAGACAGCCATGGACACTGGTGGTGTCGCTGGCGAAGACCCCACCTCGGTTCCGCTGTACGGCCTGGCCTACGGCCTGTACTACAACAAGGCAATGTTCAAAGATGCCGGCGTAACCCCTCCCACCACGTGGGAAGAGATGGTTGCCGCTGCCAAAAAGCTGACCACCGGTGATGTCCACGGATTCTCACTCGCAGCCGGCAGCTACACCGAAAACTCACACTTTGCATTCATCAACGCAGCACAGAACGGTGCCGACTTCTTTGATGCAGAAGGCAAGCCCACCTTCACCTCTGACGGAGTTGTAGATGGCATTGCCCGCTACTTGGACCTAATGCAGGCAGACAAGGTCGTTGACCCGGGCAATGCCCAGTACGACAACGCAACCAAGGCCATCAACGATTTCGCCACCGGCAAATCTGCCATGGTGCTGAGCCAGAACAACGCCAACAGCTCCATCGCCTCACAGG
The DNA here is from genome assembly GCF_002929705.1 of Arthrobacter sp. N199823. GTDB lineage: Bacteria > Actinomycetota > Actinomycetes > Actinomycetales > Micrococcaceae > Specibacter. Next base: position 200,074 of record NZ_PJIN01000005.1, on the reverse strand, counting down.
GCATGGCCAGTGACGCATTCGGTGTCGTAGCATTCCCGGCACCCGCAGCCGGCAAGGATATTGCCACCATGGTGGCCGGTATCAACATGTCCATCTTCAAGAACACGAAGAACAAGGATTCGGCACTGGCATTCGTGAAGTTCATGACCAGTGAAGATACCCAGGCAGCCTTGGACAAGCCGTTCGCAGCTCTCCCCGTCCTCGCTGGCGTAACACCCACCTTCACGGACGATGCAGAACTCGCCAAGACGTTCTCTGACATCTACTCCAACAAGTCCAAGCCCCTTCCCCTGGTAGCGGCTGAGGACCAGTTCGAAAGCACTGTTGGCAAGGCCATGAACCAGATGTTTGCAACCATCGCCTCCGGCGGTACGGTCACCAAGGCAGACATCAAGAAGGAACTGGAAACTGCACAGCAGGCAGTCGAAGCAGCAGGATAGTCCCCACCTGCTCCCCAACAGTGGCTCGCTGAGCGAGCCACTGTTGGGGCCCCTTGCAGGTGTGGGCCCAACGATCCTCCCGAAGGTCGCTAGCGACCTTCGGATTGGGGCCCTCGGATCTGTGGGCCCAGCGGTCTTCCTGATAGTGGCTCGCTGAGCGAGCCACTATTGGGGCCCCCCGCAGGTGTGGGCCCAACATGTTCGGCAATGGGCCTACTAGTCTTCCTAAGCTGTGGGCCCAACGTGTCCCTCGTCGGCAACCAACGTTTCCCGTTTGACGGGGCCTTCTGATTCGGGAGCCCACGGTGTCCCACATAGTGGGGCTCCCGGATCTGAGGGCCACACCTTGATTCACTCGTTTTCCCCCGTATCTCCCACCTTTAATCTTTGCTTCAACTGCTCCACTTCAGGCGTGAATGATCCGCCTCGTCAATATTTCAATTTTTCCAGGAAAGGTGAGTGTCGAACAGTGTCTGCTTCCACCGCCGTAAAGAATTCCGGCTCCGCCGCCGGGGCAGCCGGACGGAGAGCGCGCAAGCCTCGCCGGGCCGGCTGGTGGCTGCCTTATGCGCTGCTCGCCCCCGCCGTCATCTTCGAACTAGTCATTCATATTGTCCCCATGGTGACTGGCATTTGGATGAGCTTCCTCAAGCTCACCAAGATGTACATTGCCAACTGGGGCAACGCCCCGTTCGTCGGCACGAAGAACTACCAAGTTGCCCTCGACTTCAATTCCGCCGTGGGCATGGGTTTGCTGAAATCCTTCGGGATCACAGTAGCCTTCACCATTTTGGTGGTGGGACTGTCCTGGCTCCTGGGAATGGCCGCGGCCGTAGCCCTGCAAAAGGTATTTCCCGGACGCGCAGTCTTCCGCACGCTTTTCTTGATCCCCTACGCACTGCCCATGTACGCCGGCGTCATCGCGTGGAAGTTCATCCTGCAGAAAGACAACGGCGCACTCAATCATCTATTGTTCGATAACCTCGGACTCCCGGGCGACAAGCCCTTCTGGCTGATCGGCGATAACGCCTTCTTCGCCGTCGTGATTGTTGCCATCTGGCGGCTCTGGCCCTTCGCCTTCCTGATGCTGATGGCCGGACTTCAGTCCGTCCCCACCGACATTTACGAGGCCGCCTCCGTTGACGGCGCCAAGCCGCTGCGCCAGTGGTGGGCTATTACCTTGCCCCTGCTGCGTCCCGTCAACATGTCCCTGGTTCTGGTGATGTTCCTCTGGACCTTCAATGATTTCAACACTCCGTTCGTCCTCTTCGGTGGCTCACAGCCGCCCGCCGGCGATCTGATCTCCTTCCACATTTACAACGCCTCATTCCTGACCTGGAACTTCGGCTCGGGTGCCGCCATGTCGGTACTGCTCCTGCTCTTCCTCTCGGTTGTCAGCGGAATCTACGTTCTCTTCATGAACCGGAGGAAAGACAATGCATGACACAACCGGTACTAAGGTCTTTCGAGTCATCACGATTACCGCTCTGAGCATCTTCACCATCATCCCCATTTACGTCATGGTCATCTCAGGTCTGAAGCCACTGAAAGATGTTCAGGGTGCGTTCTCGTGGTGGCCTGAATCGCTCACCATTCAGCCCTACATCGACATGTGGAAGACGGTGCCGCTGGCCGACTACTTCGTCAACTCGGTCATCGTCTCCGTCTCAGCAACGTTGCTCTCGCTGATCATCGCCATCTTCGCGGCCTACGCCGTATCCCGCTATACGTTCCGCGGACGCTCGCTGTTCTCCGGTGCCGTGCTCTCCACCCAGATGCTCCCGGGCGTACTGTTTCTGCTGCCGCTGTTCCTGATCTTCGTGAACATCAACACGAACTTTGGCGTCCAGTTGGTGGGAACCCGCGCCGGCCTGATCATCACGTACCTGACGTTCTCGCTTCCGTTCTCCATCTGGATGCTTGCCGGCTACTTCAACGGCATCCCGCGCGAACTCGACGAGGCAGCCAAAGTGGATGGCTGCGGCCCCATGCGGACCCTGTTCACCATCATTCTGCCCACAGCCCGCCCGGGCCTGGTCGCTGTCGCCATCTACAGCTTCATGACCAGTTGGGGTGAAGTCCTGTTCGCCTCGGTCATGACCACCGACGCAAACCGAACCCTCGCCGTCGGCCTGCAGCTCTATTCGACGCAGACCAACGTCTACTGGAACCAGATCATGGCCGCCTCCGTGGTGGTCTCCATCCCGATTGTGATCGGCTTCCTGCTCCTACAAAAGAACTTCGTCGCCGGCCTCACCGCTGGTGCCGTGAAGTGATCCCCACCAGCTCCCCAGTCTCGTACCCGGGTTGGGGCGCCTCGCAGGCGTGGGTCCTGTAAGTACGTACGACGGCGGCACCTGGGTGAGTCATTGTGACTCACCCAGGTGCCGCTTTTGTTAATGGGTACTGTGTTCCCTGGGGCGTCCGGGCACCCAAGGGGAGGCAGACGCCGTCGTACTTCTTTTACGGAAGAGTGCCCAAAGTGATGGTGGTGGAGGAGGTCTTGCCGGCGCGCACATAGCTGACCTTGACGGTGTCGCCAGCCTTCCGGGTCAAGGTGACTTCGGCGAGGACCGCGGTGCTGGTGGCCGGCCGGTTATCTAGCAGCGTCACGATGTCGCCGGGCTGAAGGCCGGCTTCGGCGGCGGGCCCGTTAGGCGCCACCGATTGGAGGTAGAGGCCGTCATCGACTCCAAAGGCCTCGGCAGCCTGGGGTGGCAGCGGCACCGCGCTGACGCCGAAGTACGGGTAGGCGACCGTGCCGGTCTCAATGAGCTGATCCGTGATGCGGGCTGCCAAATCGATCGGGACGGCAAAGCCAATGCCCACGCTGCCGCTGGCTACTTGGAGATCGTTGGGGATGGTGGCGATGGCGGTATTGATGCCGATCAGTTGGCCGCTGCAGTTAACCAGCGCGCCGCCGGAATTGCCGGGGTTGATGGAGGCGTCGGTCTGGATGGCGCCCACCAACATAGCCGTGGTGTCCTCATCAGAGGGAACCGGAACATTGCGGCCCAGGGCGCTGACAATTCCCGCCGTGACGGTGCTGGAGAGTCCAAGCGGAGCACCCAGGGCCACCACCGGCTGGCCAACCCGGACATCGGCGGACTTGCCGAGTTTTACCGTTGGGAGGTCCTTCTCCGCGGCTATTTTAAGTACCGCCAAGTCGGATTTAGGGTCCCGTCCCACCAGCTCAACCTCGGCGGAGTGTCCGTCACTGAACAAGACGTCAATGGTGCCGCCGTTTGCAGCCGCCGCGATGACGTGGTTATTGGTCATGATGTAGCCCTCTTTGCGGACAATCACTCCGCTGCCCACGCCGCTGGCATTGCCGTTGCGGATGGAGACTGTGACAACGCCTGGCAGTACGCCTTGCGCGACATCGGTGGCGTTACAGGTGCCGATCAGTGCTGCAGCTGTTGCGGCCGGACGGGTCAGTAGGCTGCTGATCCAGCCACCCGCTAGCCCCGCAATCAGGGCCAAGGCCACAGCCGCGGCAATCACAGTTGAGAGCGGAAGGCGTTGGAACCACGTGCTGACCTGCCGTGTGTTCGCCGGGGCCCCCGTCCGTGAATTCTGTGGCGCATCCTGTGGCTCATTCGGCGGGACGTTCATGGGGTGCTCCGTTCAGGGCATCAACCGCGGCGGTAAGAATCCCCATGCTACGTCACGCGTTGGCGGGCAGGAGAAGTATGTCCGCGCCACCAACGTGTAGAGCGGAGCCAGCCTGCCCCCGAATTAAGAAATGCCGCCGCTGCTGCAAATTGCCGCAGGTCTACTGGCGGCATTATGCAGGAGCGACGGCATCTGTGCCTGGGTCGGTTCTTTAGATGGCGCAGCCGTCCGGGCCACACGCTTCGGCATCGGTTCCGTTTGCCGCGACCATGGTCAACGGGTTCGCTTCCTGCCAGGCCTGATCCAGTGCTTGGCCAAACACCTCCGCTGGCTGGGCGCCGGAGATCCCGTACTTACGGTCAATGACGAAGAACGGAACGCCGGTGACGCCAATGGCGCGAGCCTCGGCAAAATCCTCCCGGACGTCATCGGCGTACTTGTCAGTGTCCAGGGCAGCATTGATGTCAGTTGCGGACAGGCCCACGTCGGTGCCGATCTGCACGAGCGCAGCGCGTGAACCAATGTCCACCCCGTGCTCAAAGTGAGCCGACAGCAGGGCTTCCTTGACGGCGTCGCCCTTGTCATGAGCCTTGGCAAGATGGAGCAGCTGGTGCGCGTTGAAGCTATTGGCCACCACTACGTCGTCGAACTTGTAGTTGAGGCCTTCGCCGGCCGCCTGCTCGGTGACGTGCGCGAACATGCCGGCAACCTGCGCCGGATCCATGCCCTTGCGTTCGCTGAGGTAGCTCAGCTCGGTGCCGTCATAGTGCTCCGGGAGGGTGGGATCCAGCTGGTAGCTGCGCCACTGTACATCCACGGATTCCTTGTGCGGGAAAGCCTCAAGTGCGGTTTCAAAACGGCGCTTGCCAATGTAGCACCAGGGGCAGGCCACGTCGGACCAGATTTCAATCTTCATACTTTTGCCAACGAGGCCGGGCTGGTGGTTATTCCGAAACCTCGAAACCGTGAAACCTCGACACCGCGAGACCTCGAGACCGCGAAAGGGGAGTAGTTGCTAATGTTCGACGTGAACATTAGCAACTACTCCCCTTTCGCGGTCGGGAATTAAAGGGCCGGGAATTAAGGTTGCCTCACCGGAACCCGGATTTCGGGTGTGCAGTGGCGTCGCATCCGGCGTGGCAACCAAACTTATGCGGCTGAGAGCGCCAGTTCTGGCTGTTCGGCGCCGGCATGCAGGTAGTTGGCGTAGGCCGAGGTGGTCAGGAACGCCGGGAAATCCTCGCCCAGAGCCACGTCGGTGAAGATCTCTAGGGCGTCCTCGAAACGGTCGGCATCGAAGCGGGGAAGACGTGCGAACTCCTCCTCGAGCATCTCTTTGACCCAGTCGTAGGTGATGAGTTCGCCTGTGTCAGTGATGGCCTGACTGTGGATCCACTGCCAGATCTGGGACCGGGAGATTTCCGCGGTGGCGGCATCTTCCATGAGGTTGTTCAGGGCGACGGCGCCGTGTCCGCGCAGCCATGACTCAATGTATTGGACACCCACCCAGATGTTGTCCCGGATGCCCTGCTCAGTGATGGTGCCCTGGGTGGCTTCAACGTTAAGCAAGGCGCGATCGTCGAGTTCCACGTCTTCGCGGGTGCGGTTGATCTGGTTCGGGTTCCAGCCGAGGACCTCGTCAAAGACTTCCATGGCCACGGGAACCAGATCCGGGTGGGCCACCCATGAACCGTCGAAGCCGTCATTCGCTTCACGGGTCTTATCTGCCCGGACCTTGGCCATAGCATTGGCGTTGGCTTCCGGATCGCGGCGATTGGGGACAAAAGCTGCCATGCCACCGATCGCCATGGCGCCGCGGGTGTGGCAGGCCCGGACCAGCTGTTCGGTGTAGGCCCGCATGAATGGGGCCGTCATGGTGATTTGGTTGCGGTCCGGAAGCACAAAGCGCGGGCCACGGGTGCGGAAGTTCTTGATGACGGAGAACAGGTAATCCCAGCGGCCAGCATTCAGTCCGGCGGCGTGATCGCGCAGTTCATACAGGATTTCCTCCATCTCAAACGCAGCTGTGATGGTCTCGATCAGGACAGTTGCGCGGATGGTGCCTTGCGGGATGCCGAGCAGGTCCTGGGCCTGGATGAAGATGTCGTTCCAGAGGCGAGCCTCCTGATGGTTTTCAATCTTCGGCAGGTAGAAGTACGGCCCCTTGCCCTGGGCGATCAGCCGCCGGGCGTTGTGGAAGAAGTACAGGCCGAAGTCAACAACGCCGCCGGCCATGGGCTTGCCGTTGATCAACAGGTGCTTTTCCGGCAGGTGCCAGCCGCGGGGACGGACCACAATAGTGGGCAGCTGCTCCTGCGGGGCCAGCTTGTACTCCTTGCCCTCCGGGCTGGTGAAGTCAATGCGGCGTTCCAGCGCGTCGATCAAGTTGAGCTGTCCACGGATGACGTTGCCCCACGTGGGCGTGGAGGAGTCTTCCATGTCTGCCAGCCAGACCTTAGCGCCGGAATTCATGGCGTTGATGGTCATCTTGCGGTCCACGGGGCCGGTGATTTCCACGCGGCGGTCCTCCAATCCGGGGGCAGGGGGAGCAACGCGCCAGCGGGGATCTTCCCGGATGGTGGAGGTTTCACGCAAGTAGCGGGGGTCGGTGCCGCTGAGAATTTGGCTGCGGCGGGTTTGGCGAGCTGCCAGCAAATCCGCGCGTCGCGCCGTCGTGGTTCGGTTCAGTGCGGCAATGAAGTCCAGTGCCTCGGGGGTCAGGATCTCGTTCTGGCGGTGGATGGGCGGTGCTGTCAGGGTGATGCCGTTGAACGTGATTCCGTTCAGGCTGTTCGTTGAGTTCATGGGAGTCTCCTGTGTAAAAGTACCGGTGATGGCGCGTGCTCCGGATCCTGGGTGAACCTGAAACACGCGCCTTCAGCAATGGTGAGGGAGGGGCGGGCAGGGCCCCTGCGCTGCGACGGAGTCGCTGGGAAAGGGCCCGCCCATCCCGTTAGTGGAACTGCTGGGCTTCGGTGGAGCCTGCCAGTGCGAGGGTGCCGCTGTTCGGGTTCAGGGCGGTCGCCACCAGATCGAAGTAGCCTGTGCCTACTTCGCGCTGGTGCTTGGTTGCGGTGTAGCCGCGAGATTCGGAGTCGAATTCACGCTCCTGCAGTTCGACGTAGGAGCTCATGCCGTTGCGGGCGTAGCCATGGGCAAGATCAAACATCGAGTAGTTCAGGGAGTGGAAACCAGCCAGTGTGATGAATTGGAAGGTGTATCCCATGGCGCCAAGTTCTCGTTGGAACTTGGCGATTGTTGCGTCGTCTAGGTGCTTTTTCCAGTTGAACGACGGTGAGCAGTTGTAAGCAAGCATCTGGTCGGGGAACTCGGACTTGACGCCTTCAGCAAACTTCGCCGCGTGCTCAAGGTCCGGAGTTCCTGTCTCCATCCAGATGAGGTCTGAGAATGGTGCGTAGGCGCGGGCCCTGGCAATGGAGGGCTCCAGGCCGTTCTTGACGTGGTAGAAACCTTCGGCAGTGCGCTCGCCGGTCAGGAACGGCTGATCGCGTTCGTCCACATCCGAGGTGATCAGGGTGGCTGCCTCGGCGTCGGTGCGGGCAATGATTACCGAGGGGACGCCGGCGACGTCGGCCGCGAGCCTTGCCGCATTCAGCGTACGGACATGCTGTGCCGTGGGGATCAAAACCTTGCCACCCAGGTGCCCGCACTTCTTTTCGCTGGCAAGCTGGTCTTCCCAGTGCACACCGGCTGCGCCGGAAGTGATCATGGACTTCATGAGCTCGTAGGCGTTGAGCGGGCCGCCAAAGCCGGCCTCGGCGTCGGCCACGATCGGGACAAGCCAGTCTTCAACGCTTTGCAGGCCTTCGGAGAATTCAATCTGGTCCGAACGCAGGAGGGCGTTGTTGATGCGGCGGACCACCTTGGGCACCGAGTCAACGGGATAGAGGGACTGGTCCGGGTAGGTGTTGCCGTTCGAGTTGGCATCCGCAGCAACCTGCCAGCCGGAAAGATAGATGGCTTTCAAGCCGGCCTTCACTTGCTGGACGGCCTGGTTGCCGGTCAGTGCACCCAGTGCGTTGGTGTACCCGCCCGGTGCTGCGGTGGTCAGCTGGTGCCACAGTTTCTCGGAACCTCGGCGGGCCAGAGTGTGTTCCTCCTGGACCCGGCCCCTGAGGTTGACCACATCATGGGCAGTGAAGGAGCGTTCGGTGCCGTTCCAGCGAGGGTTGGCTGCCCACTCGAGTTCGAGGGCTGCGGCAGCCTGTGCATTGCTCTGCTCCGGCGTCGTTGCGGGTTCAAATGCTGCAGTCATGATGATTGCTCCTGGTAGTGGGCGATCCTGCCGGTTCGGCGGTGAAGCGGCGGGATCAGTGGTTCTTCTTCGTGATTTCTACTATTCAGAGCTTTTCAAGGGGTTACTAGAGGAAAGTGGTGGAAAGATTTGCAGTTCTTCGCGTATCCTCAAGAAATGACTAATGTGGGCTGGAACACAGGTGAAGCGCTCGGGGTAGGCGGCAAGATAGCTGCCCCCAGCAATGAATTGGACATCATTTCTCTGGGCCGCAGGGTGCGGCATCTGCGCAAAGCCTTGGGTATGACCTTGGACGATTTGGGAGCAAAAGTTGCGTCCGCCCCCTCGCAACTATCGTTGATTGAAAACGGTAAGCGGGAGCCCAAACTGGGGCTGCTGCAGGCACTCGCCGGGGCACTCGGCGTCGGGCTTGATCAGTTGCTGGGCAACGAGCCGCCCAGCCGTCGGGCGGCGCTGGAAATTGAGTTGGAAAGGGCGCAGCGGGGGCCGCTGTATCAGTCGCTGGGGCTGCCCACTGTCCGCGTCAGTTCGCGGCTTTCCACCGAAGTGCTCGAGTCGCTGGTGGGGTTGCAGCATGAGTTGGAACGGCGCCTCGATGAGCAGTCGGCCACGCCGGAGGAGGCCCGGCGGGCCAACAATGAGCTGCGGCTGGAAATGCGTGAACGCAACAACTATTACCCGGAGATTGAACGTCAGGCTCAGGAGCTGCTGACGGCCGTGGGGCATGACAGTGGGCCGCTGTCCCATCACGTGGCTGCCGACGTGGCCGAGCACCTCGGTTTTGATCTGCATTATGTGGGGGATCTGCCGCATTCAACCCGTTCCGTGACGGATTTGAAGAATCGCCGAATTTATCTCACGCATGGTCAGCGCTCCGATCATGACCCGCGATCGGTGCTGTTGCAGGCGCTGGGGCACTATGTTTTGGGGCATCAGACGCCGCGCAACTATGCGGATTTTCTGCGCCAGCGCGTGTACACGAATTACTTTGCGGCCTCGCTGCTCATGCCGGAACGGGCCACCGTGGATTTCCTGCAAACCGCAAAAGCTGCCAAGGAACTGGCCATTGAGGACATTCGCGACGCCTTTGCTGTGTCCTATGAAACGGCCGCGCACCGGTTCACTAACCTGGCCACGGAACATCTGGGGATCCCCACCCACTTCCAGAAGGTGCATGAATCCGGGATCATCCACAAGGCTTATGAGAACGACGGCGTGAACTTTCCTGCCGATCACACCGGCGCCATCGAAGGCCAAGCCGTGTGCCGGTTCTGGACCTCCCGGGCGGTCTTCGATGTGCCGGACAAGTTCCGCGCCTTCAATCAATACACCGACACGGCCGCGGGGACGTATTGGTGCACGGCCCGCACAGAGCGGCACTCTTCCGGCGAGTATTCGTTGAGCATTGGTGTGCCGTACGAGCAGGTGAAGTGGTTCCGGGGCAGGGAGACAACGGAGCGCTCGCAGTCCCGGTGTCCGGATCCGGGCTGCTGCCGCCGCCCACCCGCGGAGCTTTCGGCGCAGTGGGCTGGCAATGCGTGGCCGTCCACGAGGGCCAATTCCCACTTGTTGGCGGCCATGCCGCAGGGCGCCTTTCCTGGTGTGGACGAAACAGAGGTGTACAGATTTCTCGCCGCACACGAGGGAAAGTAGGGAGCCGTGGTGGGGCGCCGCAGGGGATGAAACGTTCCCTTGCTCTTCGTCTGACGTTCACTCGGCTGAGGGGCTCCTGTCCGGAAAGCCGCTTAGCGTGAAGAAGTCAGCTGCACCTAGGACTCCACGTTAAGGAACCCCATGACCACGCACCACATCCCAGTTGTCCTGACCGCCGCGGGAGCTGCCGGAAATAACGAGGACGTCGTCGGGGACAATGTCTCCGTTGTCAACGAAATGTACCGCTCGCTTCTCAACGCCGAGGAAATCGCTCCGAACGCCCTGCGCAGCTACTTTGCTGACTTTTATCTCACACAGGCGCTCGACGGCGGATTTGCCCAGTATGTTTTCATGACGCCGGACCGTGCAGAACTCGATGGCTACATCCGCGAAGGACTTGAAGCCATGGGTGCAAAGGCCCACCTTGAGCTGTTCAACCGGTCAGCCGCGCTTTATGACTTGCTCACCGAAACGGAGCTGCAGGACTATCTCGAGGACGGGGCCACCACAGAAGAGAACGCAGGAGATAGCGCAGAAGACAGCAGAGAGGTCACGGCTGCAGACGGCCACCGTGCCGACGGCGCCGCCGCGATGGAACTGCTGGATGCAGAGTTTGAGGACCTGTTCGAGTCCGAAGACGTCACGGGGCTCAATGCCGACTGGCTGCGCAACCAGCCGTGCCTGCTGATTCTCACGGAGCAGGAACTGGCAGCACATATTGCCGACCGGGTGGCACAAATCCCTGACATGGAGGAGCGGCTGGCGGAAGAAGAGCGTGAGAACGGCCCGGAATTTGAGCTCATCATCCGTGAACTCTGCGACGTTGCCGGCCATGAACTGGTGAAAATCACCATGGGCGACCCCAACTACGAGCACAACGGCGAAACCGTCCTAGCCTGGCACTTCACCACCGATCAGGGCGAATTCATCATGATTGACGACGACGAAGAAGCCGTCATGATCAACCCGCAAACCCAGGAGATCCTCGCCACCGTGGAATTTGAGCTGGATGAAGACTTCGTTGAGGCCTGAGGCCTGAGGCCTGAGGCTGCCGCAGACCTTGCGTCCGGCAAGGCTGCGGCAAACCGGACAACCGGAATGCCGCAGTATTGCCGTAAGGTCAACGCATGGAAGATCTCAAATGGACAAAGACTGCGCCCGCCAAAACCGCGTGGCAGGAGATGCCCTTCGGCCCCGGCATCTACAAGTGCTACCTGACAGGCGGCCTGCCCAAAAACGTAGTCTGGCCCGCCGAATTGAAGCCCCTCAAGAAGGGGGATTTGATCTATGTGGGACGGGCAACGAACTTGCGCAGCCGGGCCCGCCACCACGACGTGCAAACATCAAAGTCCACTTTCCGCCGATCGCTGGCAGCCATCTTGGGCCTCCAGGCGCAGTGGCACGGGCGGTCCGCGCATCCGCGGCTGACCGACAAGGATGAGGAACTACTCAGCGCATGGATGGTGAGCAACCTCGGCACGTCCTTTAGCCTCGTTCCGGACGCGGATCGTCTAGTCGCCCTGGAAGATGCAATGCGCGCAGAACTCCGCCCGCCCTTTAATCGCGACGGCCTGACGCCCGAGCAGTTGTACGTCTCGAGCGCTACTACGGAAGCAAACCGGAACGCGCTCCGCGAGAAGGGTTAAGGAAGTCAACGGATGAGCGGAAACGTTCGTCCGGGCAACGGTCCCTTGACCGTTGCCCAAAACGGCAGCATGCTGGCAGTGGTTACTGCCCGGTGATCGCGAGGCTCAACGATGAGGACCGCCATGCCCCAAAAAAGCACGCCAGCAACGCCACATCCGGCCCAGAGGTTTACCGGCAAGAGCGCCATAGTCACCGGCGCCAGCCGGGGGATCGGGCTTGCCATAGCCCAGAGGCTCACCCATGAGGGTGCGCGTGTTCTCATTACTGCGCGCCGTCAGGAACCCCTTGATGCGGCCCTGGCCGCACTGGGTGGCACGGCCCTTGCCATAGCCGGGCGCGCGGATGACCCGGACCACCGCGCGGAGGTTCTGGCCGCAGCAGAACATCATTTTGGCGGGCTGGACATCCTGGTCAACAACGCCGGCATTAACCCGGTGTACGGGCCGCTGGCGACGGCGGATCTGGACGCGGCACGCAAGATTTTTGAGGTCAACGTGTTCGGCACCCTCGCCTGGATGCAGGCAGTGCTGGCGCATCCAGGGCTGCAGTTCCGGGAACGGCGCGGGACTGTGGTGAATGTGAGTTCGGCCAGCGGCGACGTGCCCGCCCCGGGACTGGGCCTGTACGGCGTCAGCAAGGCCGCCGTCTCGCACCTGACACGCACGCTGTCCATGGAGTTGGCGCCGGATATCCGGGTGAACGCGGTGGCTCCGGCCGTGGTCAAGACCCGTTTCGCGAGCGCCCTGTATGAAGGGCGCGAGGCCGAGGTTTCCGCGTCATATCCGCTGGAGCGGCTGGGGGAGCCCGACGACGTTGCTGCGGCCGTTGCCTACCTCGCCTCCGCCGACGCGGCATGGGTGACGGGGCAGGTACTCACGCTCGACGGCGGACTGCGCAACGCGGGAGGGCTGGGATGAACACGGTTCCTGTTGCCGGGGACTACCCGGATGCCATTGAAGATCTTCGCCAGCGCACTCGGGAGTTCATCCGCAGCACGGTGATCCCTGCCGAGCCTCGCCCCGGGCAGGCGTTGAACATGGCCGTCCGGCGGGAACTGCAGGGGGCTGCGAGGGAGGCAGGAGTTTTTGCCCCGCACGTGTCAATGGAGTTTGGTGGGCAGGGGCTGGCCGTGGAGCACTGGTCGCCCGTGTTCCAGGAGGCGGGCTATTCGCCGATCGGCCCGGCTGTGCTCAATGCCATGGCGCCGGATGAGGGCAACATGCACATGCTGAACCTGATCGGCAGCGCTGCGCAAAAACGGCAGTTCCTGGCACCGCTTGCGGCAGGGGAGATAAGCTCTTGCTTTGCCATGACGGAGCCGCATCCGGGTGCCGGGTCCGATCCCGACGCGCTGACCACCACCGCCATCCGGGACGGCAGCGGCTGGCTGATCACCGGGCACAAACGGTTCACGAGCGGTGCCACCTTCGCCTCCTTTGCCATCGTCATGGCGCGCACCGTGGCGGACGCGGACGGCGGGCAGGGCGCGGAGCACAGTGGGGGCGGGGCGGGTCCAGGTACGCAAGACGCGACAGCCTCGACTGCCGCCTCGGCCGGCGCAGTCTCGGCTGGCGCAGCCCCGGCAGGAGCCACGATGTTCCTGGTGCCCATGGACACTCCGGGAGTGCTGATTGGGAACCCTATCCACACCGTAGACAGCTACCTGCCCGGCGGGCACCCCAATGTCCATTTCGACGGCGTCCACGTTCCCAGGACGGCAGTCCTCGGCGAGGCGGGTCTCGGCTTCACATATGCCCAGGTGCGGCTGGGTCCGGCACGGCTGACGCACTGCATGCGGTGGCTGGGGCTGGCCCGGCGCGCCATGGACATCATGCTTGACCGGGCCAACACGCGGGAGATTTTTGGGGCGCACCTCTCGCAGCTGGGCATCGCACAAGAGCTGATCGCGCAATCGGTTATTGACATTGAAACCTCCGACGCCATCATTGCCAAGTGCGCGGCATTGCTGGCCGCAGATCCGAAGGCCGGGTCCGCACTGTCCTCCGTGGCGAAGGTGCATGTTTCGGAAGCCGTGTACCGCGTGATCGACAGGGCCGTGCAGTTGTGCGGTGGCGACGGGGTGTCCGACGGGCTGCCGCTGGCCCAATACCTGAACGAGGTGCGCCCGTTCCGCATCTACGACGGTTCCACTGAGACCCACAAATGGGCCATCGCCCGCCGGGCGGCCTCGGGACGCCGCCGCGCCGTTGCGGCAGGGGAACCCTTCCAGGGAACAAGCAAGATCTACGAAGGGGAACGCTGATGGGCGCCAGCCAGGACATTGTGCAGACCACCGCCGAAGCAGAGCGCCAGGACGCGCCGCCCCTGCTAATTTTGGATCGGGTGGAGGAATTCCTCGATGCCCACGGCATCGGAGCCGGGCCCGTGCACGCCCGCCGCATCGGTGGGGGCCAGTCCAACGTGACGTTTAGGATCAAACGCAAGGGATCCGACGTCGTGCTTCGCAGAGGACCACGGCCACCGCTGCCGCCGTCCACGCATGACATGGTCCGGGAGGCGCACATTCAGTCGCTGCTGGCGCCGCTGGGTATCCCGGTGCCGAAAATCCTGGCCGTGTGCGCGAATGAGAACGTGCTTGGCGTGCCTTTTTACGTGATGAACCATGTGGTGGGCGACGTCATCACGGATGTAATTCCGGCACACCTGGACGCGCCCGCCCAGCGCCGCGCCACGAGTGAGGCCGCCGTGGACATGCTGGTGCGGCTGCACGCTGTGGACATTGGTAGCGGCGACATCGCCGGAATCGGACGCCCCGAGGGGTACTTGAAACGGCAGCTCGCACGGTTTGCAGCGCTGTGGGACATGGGCGCCACACGGGATCTGCCGCAGGTGGCGGAGCTGGCCAAGTGGCTGGAATCGAACCGGCCGGACACGCAGCGCAACGCTGTGATCCACGGCGACTACCGGCTCGGGAACCTGATGTTCGCCCGGCAGGGTCCCGCGCATGTGAAGAGCGTCCTGGATTGGGAGATGGCAACGCTGGGTGACCCGCTGGCCGATCTCGGCTACCTGAGCGCCACGTATGCGCAGACCGGAACGCCCGCCACACTGCTGGAGCTCACGCCCGTGACGGGGCAGCCCGGATACTTGGACCGCGTCGAGTTGGCGCAACGCTACAACGCGCACCTTGGCCTGGATTTGTCGGCGCTGCCCTGGTACCAGGCGCTCGCGCTGTGGAAGGCCGCCGTTTTCAGCGAGGCCATTTACACGCGCTGGAAGAACGGCGAGCGCGCCGATGGCGGGGATTTTGGGAAAGCTTTGGAGTCCGGCGTACCGCGATTGCTGGAAACCGCGGCTGCGCACGCAGCCCGGCTGCCGTAGCGAGGCGCGCTTTTCGCGCATGTCCTTAATTGCGCGAAAAGCGGGGGCATATGAGCGCGCCATGGAAGGGGCCGTCCGGTTCAAGAGCGTTGTGAAAATGCGTCCTTGATGGCAGCGTACGCCATCCATATGCGTGACCTGGCACACATAATTTTGCTTAGTGTGCGCTATTAGATCTTGATGAACAGATACTGAACAGACAAGAGTGGTGGTGAACGAACCGCTCACAATGTAGTGAGGAGATTCTTGTGCAGTTCCACCACCACGGATATGTTTCCGGTGACCCGCGCATTCAAGCAGTGGCCGGGACCGGCATTGACCGTCCCGAGAAGCTTCCCGACGAGGTGGATGTGCTCATTGTTGGATCGGGCCCGGCGGGCATGCTGACCGCGGCGCAGCTTTCTGCGTTCCCGGGTATCACCACGAGGATCGTGGAGCGCCGGGATGGTCGGCTCGCGATCGGTCAGGCTGACGGAATCCAAGCCCGCAGCGTTGAAACTTTTCAGGCATTCGGCTTCGCGGAACGGATTGTTGCAGAGGCCTACCGGATCACCGAGATGGCGTTTTGGCAGCCCGATCCGCAGGACCCCACCTGCATTGTCCGCAGCGGCCGCGCCGTCGACGACACCACGGGTATCAGTGAGTTCAAGCACCTCATTGTCAACCAAGCGCGGGTATTGGATTACTTTACCGAGTTCATGGCCAACTCACCCACACGCATGAGTCCAGACTATGGCTGGGACTTCCAGACACTAGAGGTCGACGACGAGCAGGACTACCCCGTCAAGGTCACCCTCATGCGCAGTATGGGCCCAGAGGAGGGTACCTTACGTACTATCCGCGCCAAGTACGTTGTTGGCTCCGACGGCGCTCGAAGCAAGGTCCGCGCGTCGATTGGCTGCACCATGACAGGGGACCAAGCCAATCACGCATGGGGTGTCATGGATGTGTTGGTCTCCACGGACTTCCCTGACATTCGGCTCAAGTGCGCCATTCAGTCGCACGATGGCGGCTCCATTCTGCACATCCCCCGCGAGGGTGGACACCTCTGCCGCATGTACATCGACCTAGGAGTGGTGACCGAGGGGGACCACGGCGCCGTGCGCACAACCAGCATGGAAGCGATCATTGCCAAGGCCAACGCGATCCTGCATCCCTATACCCTCGAGGTGCGTAACGTGGCCTGGCACAGTGTTTACGAGGTTGGTCACCGGCTGACTGACCGCTTCGACGACGTTGTTCCTGAGCAGATAGGATCCCGGTCTCCGCGC
Source organism: Arthrobacter sp. N199823 (assembly GCF_002929705.1). Taxonomy (GTDB): domain Bacteria; phylum Actinomycetota; class Actinomycetes; order Actinomycetales; family Micrococcaceae; genus Specibacter. Next base: position 183,830 of record NZ_PJIN01000005.1, on the reverse strand, counting down.
GTCTTCATTACCGGCGATGCCTGCCACACGCACAGTGCCAAGGCTGGCCAGGGCATGAACGTTTCCATGCAGGACGGCTTCAATATCGGCTGGAAGCTGGCCCACGTATTGGAAGGGCGTAGCCCGGAGAAGCTGTTGTCCACCTACTCGGCAGAGCGTCAAGTGGTTGCGAAAAACCTCATCGATTTCGACAAGGAATGGTCCTCGATGATGGCCAAGAAGCCGGAGGAGTTTGACCACCCGACGGACTTGGAAGACTTCTATGTGCGCACCGCCGAGTTCCCGGCAGGATTTATGACCGAATATGCCGAGTCGATGCTCACGGCAGGACCCAAATACCAAAAGTTGGCCGAAGGATTCCCCCTAGGAAAGCGTTTCAAATCGGCGTTGGTGTCCCGAGTCTGCGACACTAATCCAGTCCATCTAGGGCATCAGGCAACGGCCGATGGTCGGTGGCGGATCTACGTCTTCGCAGACCCGTCACCGGCTGGTGCACCATCGCCCCTGGCCGATTTTGCGCAGTGGCTTTCTGCCGCGCCGGAATCGCCCCTCACGGCAACACCAAAGGGGCTCGACGTCGATGCCTGGTTCGACGTGAAGGCCATCTACCAGCAGAAGCACGAGGACATCGACATCAATGCTGTCCCGGCAGTCTTCAAGCCGCTGGTTGGCCCGTTTGCGCTCACCGACTACGAGTTGGTCTACGGGACCGTTCCCGGCAATGACATCTTCGACGTGCGCGGACTTAGCCGCGACGGCGTGGTTGTGGTGGTCCGCCCGGACCAGTACGTGGCCAATGTTCTGCCGCTGACCGCCACGGCGGAACTTGGAGACTTCTTCGTGAAAATCCTGAAGACGCGGTAACTGCCCTTCGTCGGTACTGGTACATATCAGTACGGATTTTCAGTGGCTTGCAGTGAGGCCGGTGTCAGCGTACCGGGCGTACCGGGCGGCGAGGGCTTCGCTGCCCCGGGCTAGCATGGCGACGTCCGCGCCGACCAAGATGAAATCAACGCCTGCGTCCAGGTAGCGGCGGGCTGTTGCCTCCGCAAAGGCGTTGACGCCCACGGGCTTGCCAGCCGCCTTGGCGACCTTGATGCAATGCTCGACGGCGGCCACCACGTCCGGATGATCCTGCTGACCCAGCACACCCATGGATGCGGCCAGATCCGAGGGGCCGATGAAGACGGCGTCGATCCCCTCAACGGCGAGAATTTCTTTTACGTTGTCCACAGCCTGAGTTGATTCAATCTGGACGATCACGGTGATGGTTTCGCTGGCCCGGGCCAGATAGTCCGGAATGCGGTTCCAGCGTGCGGAGCGGGCCAGTGCCGAGCCCACGCCGCGGACGCCGAGCGGAGGGTAGTGGGCGGCGGACACCGCGGCAGCAGCGTCGTCGGCCGTGTTGACCATGGGGATCAGCAGGGACTGCACGCCCAGATCCAGATACTGCTTGATGAGTACAGTGTCATTGGCAGGCGGGCGCACAACAGCTGTTACCGGGTATCCATTGACGGCTTGAAGTTGCGCCAGAATCCCCTCGAGCCCGTTGGGGCTGTGCTCGGCGTCGATCAGCAGCCAGTCCAGGGAAGCCCCCGCGCAGATCTCCGCCACCAGCGGGCTGCCCGAGCAAACCCACATGCCGGCCAATGGGCGTTCGGTTGCTGCCAGGGCGTCCTTGAATGATGGCTCCGGTGTTAGGCGAAGTGACATGTGATGGTGCCCAGCTTTCCGTAGTCGGCAAAAACCGTGTCCCCTTCATTGACCCACATGGGGCGTGTGAAGGAGCCGGCGAGGATGAGCTCGCCAGCCTTGAGCGTATCCCCGTGCGGGGCGATCTTGTTGGCCAGCCAGGACACGCCCTGGGCCGGATGGTTCAACACGCCTGCGGCAACGCCTGTCTCCTCGATGGTTTGGTTCTTGTACAGCAGGGCCGAGACCCAGCGCAGGTCCAGAGCATCAGGTTTAACCGGCGTCCCGCCCACCACCATGGCACCCAAGGCGGCGTTGTCGCTGATGGTGTCTACGATGGTCCGGCCTTCCATCTCGATCCGTGAATCGAGAATTTCCAGGGCCGGCACCACGTACTCGGTAGCTCGGAGAACGTCGAAGATGGTGGCGTCCGGGCCGCTGATGTCCTCCTTGAGCAGGAACGCCAGCTCCACCTCGATACGCGGGTGCGAGTATTGCTTCCACTGAACCGTTGAGCCGTTTTCCAGGATCATGTCCTTGAAAATGATGCCGAAGTCCGGTTCCGTGATGCCCGTGGCATACTGCATGGCCTTGGACGTCAGCCCAATTTTGTGCCCGCCCAGGACGCGGCCTGCAGCCTCGCCGCGTTGCCGCCACAAGTCCTGGACCCGGTAAGAGTCCTCAACCGTCATCTCCGGATAGCGTGCCGTCAGCCGCGGCATCGGCATCCGGGTGCGTCCAGCCTCAACTAGTTCATCGGCAATGAGTGCAATGGTGTCATCGTCAAGCATGGTGTGTCTCCTAACTATCGACGGGCTTGCGCCAAGTGCCAAATGTCTCTCACGGCGAAGGCGGTCCGCGCCGGTTCTCGGTATTTGCGGTCTAGAGCTGGTTGCCCATTTTGAACCCGATCTCTTCTGCCGGTTCACCGTTGATAGCATCGCCCTGAGCCCGGGTGTAGGAGAAGCCGTCGGCGCCAACGGTGACCATCATTTCGGACGCTTGTGTCCGCTCAACAACGGGCTGAGGATTGCCGTCCAGATCTAGGACCAGTGAGGCCTCGGTGTACCAGGAGGGGACTACCGGATTGCCCCACCAGTCGCGGCGTTGGTTGTCGTGAACGTCCCAGGTGATGGTGGGGTTGTCCGGGTCGCCGGTGTAGTAGTCCTGCGTGTAGATCTCGACACGGTGATCATCCGGATCCAGGATGTAGAGGTAGAAGGCGTTGGACACGCCGTGGCGGCCGGGACCGCGCTCAATCCGATCCGAGATACGCAGGGCACCCATCTTGTCGCAGATTTGGATGATGTTGTGCTTCTCATGGGTGGCGAAGGCCATGTGGTGCATGCGTGGACCGTCACCTCCGGTCAGGGCCGTGTCATGGACGGTCTGCTTGCGGTGCAACCAGGCAGCATAAGTGACCCCGTCGGAGTCCTTGATGTCTTCGGAGACGCGGAAGCCCAGGTCCTCCAGGTATTTGCGGCCCTTCGGGACATCGGGGGTGACCTGATTGAAATGGTCTAGGCGGACCAGTTCGCCAGGGCAGTAGAGATCATAGCGCTGGGTCAGACGCTCCACATGCTCAGTTTCGTAGAAGAACTCGTAGGGGAAACCCAACGGGTCCTCAACGCGGACGGCGTCGCCGATGCCGGTGACGAAGCCGTTCTCCCGGCGTTCGGTGCGGCACCCGAGTAGCTTGTAGTAGACCTCGGCTGCGTCCACTTCAGCCGGGGACCTCACCCGATAGGCCAGGGCCGCGACGGCTGCAATCGGGCCCTCGCGGAGCACCAGATTGTGGTGGATGAATTCCTCCAAGGAGCGTAAATAGATGGTTCTTTCGTCTTCCTGCGTGACGTGCAGGCCCAGGACGTTGACATAGAATTCACGGGATTTGGACAGGTCGGTGACGATCAACTCCACATACGCACAGCGGACAATGTCCGGGGCGGCAACGGTGGGGGTGGGGATAAAATCAGTCATGGGGCGGACTCCTCGTTGAGTAAGGGTTGTTGGGTACGCTGCTCAGTACGTGGCGGCAGCACCAAATTTAGGAGTCTGGACGGTGCCGAGCGTGATGTGCACAGCTTGTTGGTCCGTGTAGAAATCGATCGAACGGAAGCCACCCTCGTGGCCCAGTCCGGATGCCTTGACACCGCCAAACGGGGTGCGCAAATCACGGACATTATGGCTATTCAGCCACACCATGCCAGCTTCAACGTTCTGGGCAAAGTTGTGTGCCCGGGTGAGGTTCTGCGTCCAAATGTATGCGGCAAGTCCGTACTTGACGCCGTTCGCCAAAGCCAGCGCCTCGTCGTCGTTCTTAAACGGCGTGATGGCAACGACGGGCCCGAAGATTTCCTCCTGGAAGATCCGCGCATCAGGGGCCACATCGACAAAGACTGTCGGGGCAACATAGTTACCGGTCTCCAGGCCCGCGGGGCGGCCGCCACCAGCGAGCAGGCGGCCCTCGGTCTTGCCGATTTCCACGTACGACATAACCTTGTTGTAATGTTCCGGGTGCACCAGCGCACCTACCTCGGTCTTCGGGTCATGCGGATCACCTACCACGATGTTCTTGGCGCGCGCGGCAAACTTTTCACAGAATTCGTCATAGCTGCTTCGCTCCACCAAAATGCGTGAGCCGGCTGTACAGCGCTCGCCGTTGAGCGAGAAGACACCGAACAGGGCCGAGTCGATCGCGGCGTCCAGGTCAGCGTCGGCGAACACCACACACGGGCTCTTGCCGCCCAGCTCCATGGACAGGCCCTTCAATCCCGTTGCAGCGTTGCGGAAGATGGTCTGGCCCGTAGTGGTCTCGCCCGTGAAGGAGATCAGCGGCACGTCTGGGTGCTTGACCAGGGCGTCCCCGGCCTCTTCTCCGAGCCCGTTGACCAGGTTGAAGACCCCTTGTGGCAGCCCGGCTTCCTCAAAGATTCCGGCCCAGAGTGAGGCAGAGAGCGGGGTGAACTCCGCCGGCTTAAGCACCACCGTGCACCCGGACGCGATCGCCGGGGCCAGCTTCCAAGACTCCAGCATAAACGGTGTGTTCCACGGCGTGATGAGCCCGGCGACGCCGATCGGTTTGCGATTCACGTAATTGATCTGGGCGCCAGGGACCTTCATGGCATCGTCAAACTGCGCCACGATGAGATCGGCGAAGAAGCGAAAGTTCTCCGCTGCCCGCAACGCCTGGCCGTGGGCCTGGGTGATGGGTAGCCCGGAGTCGAAGGTCTCCAGCTCGGCCAAGCGAGCTTCTTGAGATTCGACGGCGTCGGCGATCCTGTTCAAGATGCGGGCGCGTTCCCGCGGCTTCATGCGAGGCCATGGGCCCTCGTTGAAGGCTTTGGCGGCGGAGGCCACGGCGAGATCGACGTCCGCCTTTTGTCCGGCGGCGGCCGTGGCGTAGTTGGCATTAGAGACAGGGGCCAGCACGTCGAAAGTCTCCCCGCCCACGGAGTCTACACATTTGCCGTCAATGTAGTGCTGGATACGAGTGGGAAGGTTGTCCGGAAAGTAGCGCTCAGCCATTGCGGAAAGTCCTCTTCTGTGGTCAATTCTTAGTGTTTAGTAATGGGGGATGGGATGCGTGGTGGCCCACTGAATAAATTTTTCCTTCCAGATTGCGTTCATCGGGTAAAGACCCTCAACGCTGTGACCTTCGGCGACCATTTGGGCGATGTATCTTTCCTCGTACTCCTGGTGGATGGCAGAGTCGGCAACTTCCTCCGCCAGGGATGGAGGGATGACAATGACGCCGTCCGAGTCACCGACAATGATGTCGCCGGGCTGGACTGTGGCGCCACCGCAGGAGATGGTCAGGTCCGTATCCCAGGGAATGTGTTTGCGGCCCAAAACGGCCGGATGCGCACCGGCGAAAAAGGTGGGCATCTCCAGCGCCGCAACGGCGGCAAGATCGCGTACGCCACCGTCGGTGATGATGGCAGCGGCTCCCTTGATCTGCGCGCGCAGAGCCAGAATGTCCCCGACGGTGCCGGTTCCGGGCTCACCGCGGGCCTCCATGACTAATACCTCTCCCTCATTGAGCGTATTGATGATGCGTTTTTGGGCGTTGTAGCCGCCGCCATGGGTCTTGAAAAGGTCCTCGCGGTTGGGGACGAAGCGCAAGGTGCGGGCCGTACCGGCGATCCGCAGTTCCGGGCGAGTGGACTTGAGCCCGTCAATGCTGACGTTGTTCAAACCACGCTGGCGCAACTGGGCGCTGAGTGTGGCCGTGCCAACGTTGGTCAGCTTGCGCCGGAGTTCCGGGCTCAGACCTGCTGGTGTCAGGCCGGCCGCTTCGGCTGACCCCCACGCGTCGACGCGGTCGGCGTCGGTGGCCTTGGGGACGTTCCCAAAGTCCGCGAACTCTGTGGTGCCCTGAACGACGGCGGTGCGCAGCCGGCCCGTAGAGAGCCCGGTGTTGGGAGAGTCCACCTCGACTTCGATGACATCGCCGGGGACGGCAACCGAGGAGCCAGCCGGGGTGCCAGTGAGGATGATGTCGCCCGCTTCCAGCGTCATGAGCTGGGACAAGTCCGCCACAATCTGGGTGAATGCGAAGAGCAGGCCAGAGGTGGTGTCGTTCTGGACGAGCTCACCATTAACCCAACTGCGCACCCGAAGCTCGGCTGGGTCTAGCTCAGAAGCTCTCACGAGGGCGGGGCCGAAAGGAGTGAAGCCATCGCCGGACTTGGACCGGACGTTGGATCCGTTATCGGCGTATTTGAGGTCGTACACGCCCAGATCGTTGCTGGCCGTGACGTATCCAACGTGGGACCAGGCGTTGTCCGGACTGATCCGGCGGGCATCGGTTCCGATGACCAAGGCGATCTCACCCTCGTAGGCGAGCAGTTCACAGCCCGCAGGGCGCTCGATCGCGGAGCCACTCAGGCTCAATGACGAGGAGGCCTTGAGGAAATAGGACGGCTTGGCAGTGCTGCGCCCGCGCTGTTCGGCCCTGGACCGGTAGGCCAGATGCACGGCAATGACCTTGCCAGCCTGCTTCAGTGTTGCTGGCGTGACTTGTTCCACGGAACACTCCTAAGTTGCTCTGGTGACGGGCAGTGTGCGGCGGCGGCAACCACACATGGTGGGTACCGACGTTGTACATCTTCGAGACTACTCAGTGGAAGCCAAAGCTGGCAGGGGCTTGTCAAAGATATTGGCGCCGTTCTCCTGCGTCACGGCCTCCGCCTAGCCTGCAGTGCTAACCTCCAGAAAGAGAACGTGCGGCGGGAGGCCCCATGACAGCAGCACGGAAATCCGATTGGTGGGATAGATTCTTCTACGTCGCCATCATCTTCAAGGGCCTCGACGGTGTGCTGGAATTGATCGGCGGAACGCTGCTGCTTTTTGTTGCCCCGGACAAGATCAAGCAGCTGGCCATCCTCATCACCCAGCCGGAACTGACAGATGACCCCAACGACTTCATCGCCAACCACATCCTGCAGGGGACTGCCGGGCTGACCGACCATGTGGTGCTCTTCGGTGCCATCTACCTGCTGGCCCACGGCATCGTGAAGGTTGTCCTCGTCGCCGCCCTACTGCGCCAGAAACTGTGGGCCTACCCGTGGATGATCGCCGTCCTGATCATCTTCATCCTGTACCAGTTCTACCAACTCAGCGTCACGCCGTCGGCCGGACTGGTGGCGCTGACGGTGTTCGATATCCTGATTGTGGTGCTCACTTGGCACGAATACCGCCGGCACCGTGCGCGAAGGATAGGAACGGCATGAAGATTCTCATTGTTGGAGCGGGCGCCACGGGCGGCTATTTTGGTGCCCGGCTGGCCGATGCCGGGCGGGACGTGACGTTCCTGGTCCGCGAGCAGCGCGCAGCGTTCCTGAAGCAGCGCGGCCTGCGGATTGCCGGGCTGGAGCGGGAGCTGCGGATCGAGCCAAAGGTGCTCACGGCAGGGGAACTGGGTGAGAGGTACGACGTCGTTCTTCTCACCGTGAAGGCTGCCGGACTTCAAAGCGCACTTGCCGACATTGCCCCGGCGGTGGGTCCAGACACGTTGATTGTGCCGTTCCTGAACGGGATGGTGCACATGGATGCGCTGGCTGAGGCATTCGGGGCTGAGAGGGTGATCGGATCCGTGGCGCACCTCGTGGGTACCATCAACGGCGAAGGCGACATTGAGTTGCTCAGCTCCATGGCGAGCTGGACTGTTGGTGAGCAGAGGTGTGAGAAGTTCAGTGAGAAGGCCGGTGGTCAGGACGTTGCTCTGTCGCCGCGCGTGCAGGCTTTGGTGGCCGAAATTTCAGTACCGGGTTTCACGGTGGTGCCCGTGCCGGATGCGCGGATCGCGCTGTGGAAGAAATGGGTATTCATTGTCACCGCCGGGGTCATCACGTGCCTGATGCGCGGTCCCGTGGGTGCCATTGCTGGCGCACCGGGCGGGAAAGAGTTTGTGGCGGAGGTATCGGCTGAGGCTGCTGCCGTGGCCGCCGCGGCTGGATTCGCGTTGTCCGAAGCAGAAAATGCGGAACGGATCGCGTTTCTGACACAGGAGGGCTCGGCGTTCACCTCATCGCTGTACCGCGACGTCACGGCCGGGCTGCCGAACGAGGGCGAGCACATTGTGGGTGACTTTGCCCGCCGAGCCGCCGAGCTCGGGGTGGCCACACCGCTGATCGACCTAGCCCTGTTGCAACTGCGTGTCCACGGGATCGGTCCAGGCGCCGCCGGGCACTAAATCGCCTTCCGACGCCGCATCAGCGATTGGGGAGATTTGGCGATCGCCGCATCAGCAATTGGGGTGTTTTGGCGAGCTCTCCCTCAACGCGAGTTAGCCGCCTCAGCGATCATCTCGTCAAGGCGCTCGAGCACGGGAGAGAGCCCAATGCGGACGGATTGTGGAACCACCAAGACAGTTCCTTGTTCCACCAGTCCGGCGGTGGCCAGATCGGTGAGCGAACGGGTCACTCGGTACGCCCGCCAGTCGCTGAGATCAAAGGGGTGGCTTGACTCCGCCGACTCAAACGGGATGGCGATGTTGGGCGCGCTGGATGCGGCGGCTGCCAACAACCGGGCGACTGCGGCGTCGGCGGATGCGGCGGGATCGGCGTCGTCATACGGGATGGCCTCGTCGTAGAACAGGCAATAGGCCAGCTGAGCCGTCGGCTGCAAGGCCAATGCAGGTGCACGCAGGAATGCCCGTCCCGCCCTAGTCGGCTCAACCTTCTTCCCGCTGAGCCGGATCAAATTCGTGTCAATCAAGGCGTGCCAGTACTGCATCAGGCGGGGCACATGTGCCATCGATGTGACCGTGCGTGCCGGTTCTTGGCCGTCGGATGGCAACTGAACGCTTGCACTTCCAAGGGCGTCGACCTCAACGCACGCGGCGGCAGCAGCAATGTCTTTGCGGCGCAGCAATCCTGTGGCGGTCAGCTCCCGCCCATCACCGATCCACTCCAGAAGGGCTGCGGTCCAAAGGACATAGGGGCGAACCGCACGGTCTGCTCCCGCCGCCGCCGGGTCCGATCCGTCATGGTAAACATACAATGCCAATTCTTGGCTGGATGGGGCAAAGATTTTCTCGTCAGTGAGACTCAGCAACGCCACTAAATCGTTGCGGGGCCCGGTCCAAGCTTGCGTTGTCATCAGGAATTTGAGGTAGGAATTCAGGGCCAGGGAAACACTGACCCGCATTTCGGGGTGGAAGCGCCCGGCATCCTCAAGGATTTGGCCGGTGAGCTTGACGTCCAGTTTTGTGGGGTCCGGGGAGGAGACGCTTGCGGTGTAATTCTTGAAATAGTTCATCAGCAGGCTGGCTAGTCTGGGGATCTCCTCAGTTGGCACGCCAGCCGCCGCCATCCAGTCTTTGAAGGCGGGAACCAGCCTGTCCATCGGTGCTGGCAGCCGCCCCGCCTTAGCACGTTGTGCAACAGCCTCGCTGAATGAACTGACATTGCTCGCGGTGGCACCTTCCGCGGCTACAGCCGTCGCGGGGTTGCCGAAACGGGTCCTTTTGGCTTTGCTGGACTTCTTGGCCACAGAATTCCTTGCGGTCAGCGGTTGGGTACCTTAACCGTAGCCTTTCGCTGCGGGAGGGTTTGCCGAAAGTGCCCATTTGCTGATGGAGCGTTGGGTTTGAAGAACGACGGCGGCATGCACCTTGCGCTGGAAGTCGCCTGCCGCCGTCGTGCTTGGGAAAGGGGCTTGGAAGGAAAAGCTCAGTCCGACTCTGGCAGATTCCGCGCGGTTGACTCCGCGCCGGGACCCACTGCCTGAACCGGCACATCGTCGCTGAGCATGTCAACCACGTCGGCGCGGTAGGCGGGCGGGACTTCAATGAATTCGCCCACAGTGACCAGGCCTTCATCGGCCCAATGGGCAATGTTTCCCGCGATGGCCAGCAGATCCGGGTGGACCGAATCGGGATCGGCCAACGCCTGGATCAACGGCGCAGATTCGGGCGGGTCAATGGAGGAGCACTGGGTCAGCCAATCGGTCATTTCCAGCTGCCAGTACTCGAGTTGCTCGCCTTCTTCGCCATCGTCGGAACCGGCAAGTGTCACAGTGAAAACGAACAGACCCATGAGTTCACGCATGGTCTCGATGACGTCGTCGTCGGCCTCCGGATCGAGGGCAGGCTTGGTGACGTGAACCTGTGATCCGGTGAAGGTAATGAGCCCCGTGACATCCAACATTTCCAAGTAGAGCGCCAGCCGGGCGGCCTGACGATCCTCGGCAGTGGAGAGCTTGGCGGCATCGCTGAGCAAACCCAAGCCACTGTGGACCAGCGTTGCCGCGGCGCCCGTCGCATCAGTGGGCGTGTTGAATTCGTCCACATCTTTGCCCTCGCCAATCCAGGCCAACAAAGCCATGGTGTTCTGCCACAAAGGGGTCAGTGCCACGGTGCCAAGGATTTCTTCGGACGTCATTTCCGGGACAAAAACGTCGGCGAATTCGTAGTCCTCGGCGGCCCAATCACTCTCTGCGGGGTCTACGCCCGTGCGGGCGAGCTCGCTTTGCACCGCTTCCAGGTCCTCGGCAGTGCCAGTCCAGAGCTTGGCCTGAGTCAAATAATCAACGTAGTCGCGCACGCCGGCGCGCAATGTTAATACTCCCAGCGGGTTTGCATGACTGGTGACCTCCATGACTTCCTGCACAGCGTCCGGGACCAGATGTGTGGGGTCGGTGTGAGGCTCCAGCATGCGGTACATGTCAAAGAAATCGTCCAGGATGGCCAGACTCATATCAATCGATTTGTCCGGGCGGCTCTGGGATTCCAGCCACGCGACAAAACCCGGCGACAGCGACTCCATGGCCCGGTCCAAGCGAGCCTCGAGGGACGGCCGGTTGGCGGACCGAGTGGCGGCGTCTGCGCTGGCTTTGGCAGGGTTGCCGAATCGGGACTTCTTGGTCTTCTTGGCCACAGGGTTCCTTGCGGTCGGCGTGATGGGACCCCTTAACCGTAACTGTATTCACCCAAAGCGCCACGGTCCCACTCAGCGATGCTAGTTGGTGAATTCGGTGAGCACGATCTTGCCGTTGCCGTGGCCGGACATGCTCGCTTCGAAGGCTTGGGCGGCCTCCTGCAGTGGGAATGTTTGGGCCACATCAACGCTGAGGGTGCCGTCTTGAACCAGGGTGCTCAACCGTTCCAATTCACCTGCATCGGGGCGGACCCACACGTATGTACCGCCGTGGCCCATGACAGACCAATCAGCGATGGAGGCGTGCCGCCCGCCAGCTTTTAGCAATGCCAGGGTTTCTTCCACAACGTCGCCAATAAAGTCAGCCACGGCATCGACGCCCTCCGGAGCCACTGCCTGCACACGCTCCACCAAACCAGGACCGTAGGTGAGCGGTTCGGCGCCGAGTTCGCGCAGGCGTTGGTGGTTTTTCGGGGAGGCGGTGGCGATGACCCGCAGCCCGCCGTTGACGGCAAGTTGGATGGCCGTGCGGCCCACGCTTCCGGACCCATTATGAATCAACAGGGTCTGCCCGGCAGCGACCCCGAGAGTATCAAGGGTGCGCTGGGCCGTCATGCCCGTGAGAGGGAGTGCGGCCGCTTGCTCCCACGACAGCGATGCTGGCTTGTGGGCAACGATGGCGGCCGGCAGGGCTACGAGCTCGGCAAAGGTTCCGCCATGGACGGTATCACGACGGCCGTAGGAGTAGACCTCGTCACCAGCCTTGAACTCGGGGGTGTCAAATCCCACGGCTTCCACCACCCCGGCCACATCCCAACCCGGAATGACAGGAAAGTTGGTGTCCATGAGCGCATCCAGACCACCAGACATGATCTTCCAATCCACTGGATTGACCCCGGCGGCCTTGACCCGAATCAGCACGGCGCCAGGGGAGACCTTGGGCGTTGGCTGCTGCGTTTCTTCCAGGACCTCCGTGCCGCCGTATTGTGCGTACGTCATTGCTTTCATGGTTGAACTCATGATGCCTTGTCCCTTCGTAGTGTGTGTCCAGCTCTGGCTGTGTCTCTGGCGGACCATCTGTTCGTCTCAACCTCGGGGCGCCGCCGCTGATTCCCGGTCTGAGTTCACGTCTGAGCTCACGTCGGCAGGGAGTAGTCCCGCCACCGCTTTTTGGCGTCCATATCCAGTGCTGCCTCGAGCCAGCGGCCCATGCCGGCGTACGCCTGATCACGAATCCCGCGCGGCGATAGGAAAACATCGTGAAATCCGCCGGAAATCCTGTGCAACGTCACCTGGGCCCCCAGATCCAACGCCCGTTTAGCCACCGAGTCAACGTTCAGCACCACGTCCGCGGCCAGGGCGCTCGAGGACCACTTTGGTTGCAAATAGCTCTTATCGGAGAGCATCACCAGCACCGGGATGTCCAACCTTAGTCCGCGGGCCACCTGAGCCTGCCCCTGGAAAACGGCATTCAGGAACGACGGCGTGACAGGGAATCCGCGGTCCGGGCGCCACTGCGATTCGTACTCCCACTCGCCCTCAAAACGTTTGGACACGGCCCGTGTATAGAATCCGGGGTCGATCGGGGGCAGCGGCACCATGGGCCTGAACCGTGTACGCGCCTGAATCAGCGGCGCCACCATGGCCCGGCCCACCTCGCTGGCCTGGAATTCCAGCCATGGACTGTTGAGTACGACGGCGGCCGCGGCACCCGGGTGCCGCGCGGCCCACAAGCTCAGGGTGAGTCCGCCCGTGGAATGGCCCAACAAGACGAGGGGGCGTTCACCGGAGCGTTCCGCCGGTTCCTCGATGCGTTCCCGGCCAGCCAAGGCGTCAAAGGCAGCGCTGAGCCGGTGCCGGGCTTCCTCCAAGAAGGCCAGCTCAAAACTCTGTTGCTCAGGATCCTCAGGATCCTCAGGCGTGCCGGCATCGGCACCCTTTCCGGCGCCGGCCTCAGTCCCGGACCCAGCCTCGGCCTCGGACCCAGCCCCGGTGCCAGCCTTAACCCCAGCAAGGGTGGGGTGCGCTTCAGTGACCACGCTGCGACCCATGGCCATCAGCGCGGCGGCGATGTCGTCGTCGTACTCGGTTAGGGAAGTTACCTGCCCAGGGAGCAAGCCGGGGCGCAGGCTGCGGCCATAGTTGTGCAGGTCCAGGGCGTAAAAGTTCACGCCTGCACGGTGCCAGAATTCGGCAAGTTCATGCTGAAAAAAGTAGTCGGACCAGCCGTGGACGTAGAGGATATCGGCCCCGGCGAGCGTACTGGCGGCACTCGGGGACGCGTCACCGACGTACCGGACCAGCGTGGCGAGCGATCCTGTGGGCAGGTCCAAGGTCAGCTGCTCAAAGTTCGGGCCGAGGACGTCTTGCTGCCATGAGGTCATGCTTCGATGCTAGCGGCTGCACCCGCGTATCGGGCACATCTGTGCGACCGCGACAGGGTCCGGGGCGGTTGTATGCTGAACATGCGTACCCGTGCGGCCACCTTTTGGGACCGTGAGGCTTGACGCGAAACTGGCACGTTGAGAAAGGTGAAGACATGGCTCTCTGGCAGGATTCTTTTCACGACTGGGCCCAAGCTTGGGCTTCCTTGCAGGATGTTCAGTCCACTGCGGCCGGCGCCGTGGTCACCATTGGTGCGCAGCAAGTGATGGTGTGGCCGGGCGAGGGAGCTGTTGCTGAGCCCGTTGCTGCCGGAAGCGAGCTGGTCCTGGTCACGGATAACCCCGCAGGAGCCACTGAATTTGCCCAGTCGCAGGGTCTGCGAGCCACCACCCGAAGCGTGCTGTTGTCCGCCGAGACGGAGGACCTGGACCTGGTCCCGGATTTGCCGCCGGACGCTTACCTGGCCGAGGCCCCCATGGAGAATTACGACCTTGTTGAGGTGGCACTTTTTGACAGACCCGTTGGCAGCGGCAAGCTCAAACTCGGCGACGGGATAGCCGTCATGGCGGCACTGGTGGTCGATGCGGAGCATGCCACACTTGCCCCCGCGTTCGAGCAAGCCATGGTGGCGGGACTCGGCGAAGAAGCCTTCACCCACGGCGCCGACACCCTGTACTTGATCGCTGGAGCGGAACAGGCTGACCGTTTTGCCGCCGTCGAAGGTTGGCACAGAGTGGCGGAGATCCTGCGTTTCACTAGGTAACCGGCCGCTCCACGAATCACCCCAGCAGAAGTACCCCGGACTGAGGGCGACGGCGGCACCTTGGTGGGAGCCGCCGTCGTGCCCTGCCTGCAGAGCTGTACCGTGCCGGCAGATGGGAGCAGGCAGCAATCAGGGTTGCGGTTCGAGCATGAGCCGCTTGTTCTCCGCGAAAGACTCGGCGGTGCTCTCGGTAAAGGCTGTACAGTTGCGTCCCACGAGCGCCTCCACAGCAGCCTCGATGCGCGGCGTTTCGGCCGGCTGACCCGCCGTGATCCGGCCCCTGGTATCCACCACGATGTAGCCCCACTCGTACAGGGCGTCACAGCCCAAGGCGCAGGTCAGCATGGCGTTGTGCTCGAAGTCCAGACGCTCCTCTTCGCTGCATTCCGGGCGCGGCTTGATGTGCCCGGCAATCAGCAGACGCGCCGGGAATTGTTCCCCGCAAACGGCGCAGGGGGCGGTCTGGCGCCCGCGCAACAGGTTTTTGCGCAGGTGGGCCTGCTCGAGGCGGATAGTGGTCAGGGTCTTCTCGTCGGGCTCGTCAGTGCCCCAGGCGCTGCCGGGCAGCCCACGCAGACTGGAGGCGGATGATTGCGGGCCCATGATGCCGGCTTCGGCCAGAAGCTCCTGCCCCTCTTCCGTCGTCAGGGCGAAGATGTAGCGTTGCTGGGGCTTGCCGGCTGCGTTGAACGGTCCGGGCTCGCCTACGGCCGTGATGTCCGCAGCGCGTTGCCGGTGCAGCTGCAAGTTTTCCGCCAGCGGGTGTGTGCGTACCAGCCAGCCCTGGTCCGGTTCATCGAGCTGTTTTTCGAAGCCCTCGGGGCGCGGGCTGTCCTGCCACTTTTCCAGGACCGCGCTGATCGCCCGGACGTAGGGGCCGAAATAGTTGAAGACAATGTCACCCCTGCGCATGTCCTTGATCCGTCCACGGTCTGCCTCCGGATCACCGTTCGGATCTGGGCAGTTCCAGAGCATTCCGTCGTGGATGGCTGCTTCATAGTTGCGGCCATGGCTGACCCACCAGTAGTTCATGTGTATCTCCTGCTTCACTTGCGTTGGCATTCGGCGATCATTTCACCCTAGCGCTTTCGCCGCATGAGTTGCTGGCCTGGGTACAAGTAAATTCCGGTTGCCGGGCCGGCGTGGCAGAATAGGGGATGGCCCGGGTGCAGACGGGCCCAGTGATAATACAGCCGGCCGGCCCCGCGGGGTGCGGCATGAGCGAACCACTTAAACAACAGGAATTTGAGACTGAACATGTCCCCGCTGCAGAGCAACGCTTCGGCAACCCCTCTTAAAACCACCGCCGCCCCCACCTTTGCCGCCGTGGGAAGCCCCTACTTCGGGATTCTCTTGGCGTGCATGGCGGTCATTGTGATCCTGTCCAACATCGGCGCCTCAAAGGGTGTCCAGTTTGGCCCCATCATCACCGACGGAGGCTTTTTCCTCTTCCCGTTCGCCTACATTCTGGGCGATGTGATCAGCGAAATTTACGGCTTCAAGGTCAACCGCAAGGCCGTGCTCACCACGTTTGCGCTGTCCATTTTTGCCTCGCTCAGTTACTGGGTGATCATCCTCTTGCCCGGATTCACCGACGACTATGGCATCTCCAAGCAACACGCGCTTGAGGATGCTCTGGGCCCGGTGCCGCAGATTGTGCTGGCCAGCCTGCTTGCATTCTTGGCCGGACAGACCGTTAACTCCTTGATCATGGTTCGCCTGAAGGCACACCACGGAGAACGGAAGTTGTGGGTCCGACTCATGGGCTCCAGCGGAGCCGGCGAATTCCTGGACACCCTGATCTTCTGCGCCGTCGCAGCCCCCGTCATCGGGATCGTGGGCTTCGGCATGTTCGCGAACTACGTGTTGGTGGGCTTCTTATACAAGGTTGGCGTGCAGTACGCGCTCATTCCGGTTACCTCGCTGGCGATCCGCTGGCTCAAGCGCAACGAACCGTCCTACCAGGCTGTCACTGCGGCCTAATCTGTTCGCTGATCCTGCGCCTGCGCCGAGTCAGACGGAGCGCCGTCGAGTCAGACGGTGCGCTACGTCTGACTCGACGGGTGTCCGTCTGACTCGACGAGCGGGGCAGCCTAGCGCTTGGGGTAGTAGCGGCGCAGCGTCTCGGCCTTGAACTCAAAGAAGGTGCCGTCCTCAATGGCGAGCCGAGCGTCGTCGACCATTTTCACCACAAAGCGCTCATTGTGAATCGAGACCAACGTGGAGGACACCATCTCCTTGGCCTTGAACAGGTGGTGGATGTAGGCGCGCGTGTAGTTCTCGCAGGTGTAGCAATCACATTCATCCGACAGCGGCGTGAAGTCTCGCTTGTACTTGGCGCCGGAGAGGTTGAAGCGGCCGTCCGGGGTGTAGAAGGCCGAGGTGCGGGCCACTCGGGTGGGGGAGACACAGTCAAAGGTGTCGGCGCCATTTTCGATAGCCGTGAAGATGTCATCCGGCTCCGAAATGCCCAGCAAGTGGCGCGGCTTATCTTCCGGAAGTTCCTCGGCACACCAGCGCACAATGGTGCCCAGATTCTCTTTTTCGAGGGCGCCGCCGATGCCGAAGCCGTCAAAGTTCATCTCGCCAAGATCGTGAGAGGCTTTGCGGCGCAGATCTTCATACTGGGCACCCTGAATCACGCCAAACAGTGCCTGGTACGGCTTGCCGGTGCGCTCCTCAGTAAGGCGGAAGTGTTCCTCAATGCAGCGCAGCGCCCACAGGCGTGTGCGTTCCAGCGACATTTCCTGATAGCCGCGCGAGTTCAGCAGGGTGGTCAACTCGTCGAAGGCGAACATGATGTCGGCACCAATCTGGTGCTGGACCTGCATGGAGACCTCGGGGGTGAAGCGGTGCATGTCCCCGTTGAGGTGCGATTTAAACCAGACGCCGTCGTCGTCAATGTGCGCCAAGCGCTCCTTGCCCACGGCCACGGAATCGTCAGCGCCCGCATGCGGCGATGCAGCCACGGCATCCATATTGATGACCTTCTTGAAGCCCGAGCCCAGGGACATGACCTGGAATCCGCCGCTGTCGGTGAAGGTGGGGCCCTGCCAGTTCATGAACGCACCGAGGCCGCCGGCAGCATCCAAAATGTCTGCACCCGGCTGCAGGTACAGATGGTACGCATTGGAGAGCAGTGCCTGAGCGCCGAGATCCTCCATGGACTCCGGCAGCACGGCCTTGACGGTGGCTTTGGTGCCCACGGCGATGAACGCAGGGGTCTTGATGGTGCCGTGGGGTGTGGTGATAACACCTGTACGGCCCTGGAAGGCCCCGCCGTTTTGCTCGATGGCTGCTGCGGTGGGCGCGCAGCTCTCGTTCAGGCGCGTGGTGACTGCAAAGCCAAATTCCGCTTGCGACGCCGGATGGCCGGGTGTGGCGGGCGCAGCAACCGGAGCGGGGGCAAGAAGATCGGCAGTAGTTTCTGGAGAAGGCATTCCTCCATTTTGCCAGTCTTTGCCAGCTGTCACGACCCGAGCCGGCGCAGGCAGTGATTCTGCGGCCCCTTTGCAGAGAGTGGTTAAAGCATTCCACCGCCCCGGCAGCAGCTGCCCGGAGCGGTGGAATGACTCGTCTTGCGGAGCAAACCCAGCAGAGATGCTCCTCGGTGATGCGGCTAGCTTTGGGCGTCCACCAGCGCCGGCGCTGCCTGCTGTGTTGCCTCTGGCGTGGTATCGCGGGACTTCTTATTCCGGGGAATGAGCGCGCCGAGAATCACTGCAGCGACGGCGGCGAGGATGGCAATACCGAACGTGGTGTGGAATCCATCCATGCTGGGCAGAGTCGCTGGGCCCAGTGACATGGTCATATTGGCCAGGACAACGCCCATGACGGCAGCTGAGGTGGACGTACCCACTGAGCGCATCAGGGAGTTCAAACCATTGGCGGCACCGGTTTCCTTCAGCGGTACAGCACCCATGATGAGGGCCGGCATGGCCGCATAAGCCAAGCCAATGCCCGCGCCGATGACCATTCCGGCCAAGATTACTTGCCACACGGCAGACGTGAGGAAGAAGGCCAAAACGTAGCCAATGCCGATCACCACAGAGCCCGTCACCAGCGTGAATTTGGGGCCGCGGCGTGCGGACAAGCGGGCGGAAACGGGGGAGAGTGCCATCATGACCAATCCGCCGGGGGCCATGGCCAGACCGGCCTGAACCATCGAGAGCCCCAGTCCGTAGCCCGTGGCCTCGGGAGCCATGAGGAGCTGCGGGAAGGTCAGGCTCATGCCGTACATGCCAAAGCCCACGGCCACTGACGCCAAGTTGGTGAACAAGACCTGGGGCTTGGCGGTGACACGAAGATCAACCAAGGGTGAGTTGATGCGCAGTTCGAAGATTCCCCACAGCACCAAGATGACAGCCGATGCTGCGAACAGTCCCAGCGTCAGCAGGCTGGACCAGCCCCAGTCCGCACCCTTGGAAACAGGCAACAAAAGGGCTACCAGGCCGGCCGTCAAACCGAAAGCACCCACGCCGTCGAACTTGGCAGGTGTGCGCAGGGGTGATTCCGGCAGGGCCACAAGAACCAAAACGAAGGCGATAACGGCCAGGGCTGCGGAAGCCCAGAAGAGCACGTGCCAGTCGGCATTTTGGGCAATCAGGGCTGAGATCGGCAGGCCAATGGCGCCGCCGACGCCCATGGTGGCGCTAATGGTAGCGACGGCTGAACCCACCTTTTCGCGGGGGAGTTCATCACGCAAAATGCTGATACCCAAGGGGATTACACCCATGGAGAGGCCTTGCAGGATGCGCCCGGCCAGCAACAAGCCCAGCGAGCTGGTGAGCGCGCAAATGACGGAACCGATGATGAGCAGCGCCAGCGAAATAAGCAGGATGCGGCGCTTGCCGAAGATGTCACCCAAACGTCCGGCGATGGGCGTGACGACGGCGCCGGCCAGCAGCGTGGCCGTGATGACCCATGAGGTATTTGATGCCGTGGTGTGCAACAGTGCCGGCAGCTGGGGGATCAGCGGCACCACGATGGTCTGCATGAGTGAGGCAATGATGCCCACAAAGGCCAGAACGGCGACGGCGGTTCTGGGTGAGCTTACTTTGGGGCGAGATGTTGGGCTGCTGTGAGTCACGAGGCTCCTGAAGAGGTGGATACGACGCGCATAAACGCGCTTATGTATCGTACATGACACTTGCATCATGCAAATAATTTGCAAGATGCAAACGATTGCTATACTTCATCGGACACCGTTTAGAGCCAAAGGAATGAGCACGTGGACGATCGCGACGCAGTACAGCAGATACAGAATGAGCTCATGCTGCTATCTCGTTACCAGTTCCGCCCGCACCCGCGCTCGGCCGGAATGCTTGAGCGTTCAGCTTTTTTGCTGCTCAGCCGGCTCGAATTGGTGGAGGCGATGACGCTTAAGGAACTCTCTCTGGCCCTGACCCTGGACACGTCTACCGTGCATCGGCAGGTGGGCGCGCTGCTGCGCTCCGAATATGTTCACTATGTACCCGGCCTCCCGGGTGAAGTGGCTCGCCGCCTTGCCCCGACGGCAGCCGGGCTCGCAGCGCTCGGTGAAACAAGGGCCATCAATGAAGAGGGCCTTCGCTCGGTTGTGGGCGACTGGCCGGCCCAGCGGCGGGAGCAATTCCTGAGCCTTTTGCTCCGGTTCAACCAAGATGTTGAGGCGCTCGAGAATACGCCGTGGCCGCGAGTAGGCGATGCGCCCGCAGCTGGACCTGAAGTGGCGGAGTGAATCCGGCAGTTTTGTTTGTGGTTTTGTTGGCAGGGTAGTTATTCGTCCGGGTAGTGCTCTTCCATGAACGCATCCCACTGGTCGCCGATGGCGTCGAGGGCTACGGCGCCCAATCCGTAGGTGGAGGCAATGATCTGGGCGCCCGGGTGCTCCCGGACTCCCTCCAGCGGAGCTTGTTGGGACAGGATCAATAGCCCGTCGCCGTGTTCTGCATAGGCTTCCACCGTCAATCCCACTTGGGTTTCATTGCGGTACCAGACCTTGCCGGCCAGCGTAGCTCCGTTGTTCAGCGTGAGGCCGTAAGGTTGGCCAGGTTCCGGGAGCCAGCCTGTGTCGATTCCCAGAACGTCCCACAAATTGGTGTGGGCGGCACTGGTGCCATCGACAAAAACGGTGCGCCGGGCAGTTCTGGGATGACGCTCCAGTGCGAACTTGAGTTGTTGCAAGAACATAGACCAGCCTGAGGTGATATCGGCGTCGTACTTGGTCCATTCACCCGTCACCTCTCCCCGCGTCAGGGTCAGGAGTGTGCCATCGGCGCGTGGCTCAAGAGTGAAAACATCACCCATTTCCAGCTCCAGGCGCAGATGGTCATTGCTTTCGGTCACGTTGGAGTGGAAGATCTGCTGGATCTCGGTATCCAGGCCCTCCATCTCCCAGCCATGCCACTGGGCAGTCCTGGCCGGATCGCGAAGCATGAGCCACACCTGTTCGGCATCGGCGTTGACAAGGACGGAGAGCTGGGTGTTCACCATGATTGGTAATCTACGCCGGATCTTCTGAACCGGCTAGCGTTCACCAGGTAACGAACGCAGCACAACTGCAGGGCGAACGCAGGAAGCGTCAGCGACCCAGTCCTGCGTAGGAGATCGCCTGACGTACCAGCGCCCCGCGGCCGCCCACAAATTCCTCTTGCACGCCGGGGCTGAGCACCTCTTCGGGTGTCATCCAGGTCAGCTCCAAGGCGTCCTGACGGGGTTCGCATTCTCCTGTCACAGGGATGACGTACACCAGGGCAACCGCATGCTGGCGTTCGTCGGTGAAGCCCGTTTGCGAGGGGGATGGCAGGAACTCGGCCACCGTGAACGGCACCGGGCTAACGGGTAGCTGCGGGAAGGCAAGCGGGCCCAGATCCTTCTCAATGTGGCGGATTAGCGCGGCACGGATGGTCTCGCGGTACAGCACGCGCCCGGACACCAGGGTGCGGACCATGGAGCCGTTCTCGTCGGCCTGCAGCAGCAGCCCCACCTCGTTGACGTAGCCCAGCGGGTCCAGTCGCACGGGAACCGCTTCAACATAGACCATGGGAAGCCGGTTTCGGGCCTCGTATAGGTCCTCGGGGGACAGCCAGCCGGGATACGGATCAGGGGTTCGCACGCTCATAACTTTAGTTCTACCTCATCCGAGCCTCGCGCGCCGCACGCGGCCGCAAAAAGCGCTCAGGATTCGCTCTCGGCACCAAAGGTGAGGCTCTCGCCGTGGTGCCCTATTTCAAGTTCGACGACGTTTACCTCACCTTTCGCCGTGGCCACGAAGCCGCCATTTTTGGCGCGGAACAAAGCGCCGCCGTCTGGATTTTCCTGCACAAACTTGGCGCCGATGTCTGCCAGCACCTTGTTGGCTGCAGCGAGATCCGGCGTGCGCCAGAGAGCTGTTACGGCTGATGGAGCTGACGGATCAGCATCGGGCTCGGGCAGGCTCAGATCCTCGGAGGCGGCTAGTTCAAAACTGAAACCGTCGGGCGCGGTGACGCGGGCGCCTGGCCCGGCGGAGGTCTCGGCCTCCTCGGCGTGCGTGCCGTCCTCGAGCGTGCGGCGGACAAAAATGGCGGCATCGCGCACCTCAAAAGCCAAATCGATGACTTCTCCCTCTGGCGCCTCGTTGGAGACTGCCACTTTGCCGTTGCCGGAATCAAACTCGGCCCAGCCGCCGTCGTTCGCTAAGCAGCTCAGGCCCAGTTCACGTAACTGCGCAACTGTCTGTTTGAAATTCGAGGTCAAAATGATGGGGCGCACACGCAGCATGGTTCTCCTAGTGGTTCTGCAATGCCACCAATACTAATGTTGAGGCATGGCTGAACTCCCTGAACTCTTGGTCTCGGACGCTGCTGCATGGCGTGCCTGGCTGACCGAACATCACACAACGAACCCGGGCGTGCGGTTGGTGCTGCATAAAAAGGGTGGACATGTCACGGAGCTGAACTATGCCGCAGCGCTTCAGGAGGCCCTGTGTTTTGGGTGGATCGACGGCGTGGGCGGCAAGCGCGACGACGGTAGCCACCTGCGGCGTTTCACCCCCCGGACCAAGGCCAGCAAATGGTCCAAGATCAATGTGGGGCACTACGAACGGTTGGTTGCGGCGGGCCTCATGGAGCCGGCCGGGGTTGCGGCCGCCGACGCCGCCAAGTCCGACGGCCGCTGGGAGGCCGCCTACTCTGGGCAAGCCAGTGCCGAGGTCCCGGAGGATCTGGCCGCCGCAATTGCTGCCAGCCCGCCGGCCCAGTCCATGTTTGAGGTCCTGACCTCTGTCAACCGCTACGCCTTGATTTACCGCACCAACTCGGTCAAATCACCATCCGTGCGGGCCGCAAAAATTGCCGGATTCGTGGCCATGCTGGCGGCGCAAGAGACACCGTACCCGCAAAAACGCAAGCCGAAGTTGCCGCCGGGCTGATCTCGGTCCGGTCCTAGATTGCTGCGGATCTAGACGGCCGTCCGCCTAGATTGCTGCGGCAGCGCTCAGGATTGTCCAGCGTTGGATGGCGGCCGAGAGGATCTCCGGGCGCTGATCGGCAACGGTAGTAGCTGTCTGCACAATGAGGTTCGACGCCGTTGCCCGGGTTTGCGCCGGGAGCCGTTCCTCCTGTGCGGCGAGGGCCAGATAGCGGGCGAGAATGCCTGTGAACAGGCTGCCGTCGCCGCCGGGTTCAAGCCGCAGGCCCTGGCCCGGAGTGTGGAGGTGGCGGCTAATGGCATCGATCAGCGTTTCTGCGTCGATGAGATCCTGGGGGCGGCCAAGTTTGAGCAAGGCGCCAAGAATGGGCCCCTGGTTGTAGGTGTAGATAGTGGCTTCCACATCGCGTCCAGTGGCGGATGGATGAATGCCGTCTTGGTAGAGGCCGGTTTCCGCATCGAAGAGTTCGCTGCGTAACCAGTCCGCCACAGCGCCGGCAATCTGGTGCTCCCCGATCCGGGCAAAATGCGCCGCGGCCGGGCCGTTCACAGGCGTGTTTTTGTAATCACGTTTCCGGGACCAGTAGAGGCCGCCGCCAAGGACCGGGTCATGGGCTTTGTGGAGCTGCTTGGTGAGGGTTCGGGCGGCAAACTTGGCCAGCGTAGCCGGCTTGGAGGTCAGGCGTAGCGAGAGTTCGTTGAGCCGTGTGGCTGCCAGCGCCAGCCACGCCATGTCGTCGTAATAGTGGTTGGGGAAGCGGCAGAAATTACGGATCAAGATGCCGCGTAGGAGCGCCTTGCCAAGCCGCAACTCCCGCCGGGCACCCGCCGGATCTTCCTGAGCCAGCGCGTGGTTGCCCGTGTCAATAATCGCGTCGAGGTAGTGCGATTGCCACCAGTAATGCCATTCTGACCAAGGGGTGGGGCGCTTTTTTACTAGGGCAGCTGTGGCGGAACCGGGGCTCAGACTGCCACTGGGCGGGGGCGCTTGGAGAGAGCCGATCCACGTTCCAGGCAGGCCTATGAGCCGGTGGCCGAAGCGCGTGTTCACATCTGCGCCAGCCTCGGCGGCGAGCGCGGCCCAGTCTCCGGGGTGTATCCGGTCTCCAATGGGGGACGCTGCGTCTGTCATGACCCCCAGCGTACGTCCCCTTTTCCGAGACGCCGCATCACTTTACGGCGCTTTTCTTCAAACGCGGCATCACTTCCGGGCGGCGGGTCCGGATGTGGCGCCCGGAAGTGATGGAGCGTATAGAAAAAATGGCCGTAAAGTGGTGCCGCGTCGAGGGCGAATTTTAGTTAGTATTCATTAACGCAACAACTTCCAGGCCCGGCTCTGGGCCGAACCTCAACGAGGAGGACCTCATTGGAAATTTCACATAACGGAACTGTCGCTCTCATTACCGGCGGCGCCTCGGGGCTAGGTGCCGCAACGGCGCGGCGCCTGCATGCGGGCGGGGCCGCCGTCGTGCTGGTTGATCTGCCCACCTCAAAGGGTGCCGAGCTCGCCGCGGAGTTGGGGGAGCGGGCCGTGTTTGCCCCGGCTGATGTCACCGATGAAGGCCAGGTGCGTGCCGCCATCGATGCCGCCGCCGGTCTGGGGACGCTGCGGATTGTGGTGAACTGCGCCGGCGTCGCTACCCCGGGCAAGGTGTTGGGGCGCGAGGGCGTGCTGCCGCTGGAGCAGTTCAGCCGCGTGGTCCAGATCAACTTGATTGGCACCTTCAACGTGGTTCGGCTGTGCGCTGAAGCCATGGCCGCTGCCGACGCGCTGGAGGGCGAATTTGGCCCCGAGCGCGGTGTCATCGTCAATACTGCTTCTGTTGCGGCCTTTGACGGGCAGATTGGTCAGCCCGCCTACGCCGCGTCGAAGGGGGCCGTGGCTGCCATGACCCTACCGATCGCGCGGGAACTGGCTCGCTCGCTGATCCGCGTGGTGACGATTGCCCCCGGCATCTTCGAAACTCCCATGCTGGCTGGTCTGCCGCAGGCCGCGCAGGATTCGTTGGGTCAACAGGTGCCGCATCCCTCCCGTCTCGGCAAGCCAGCCGAGTACGCGGCACTCGTGGAGCACATTGTCGCCAACGCCATGCTCAACGGCGAGACCATCAGGCTCGACGGCGCCATCCGGATGTCACCGAAATGAGCAAGTCGCACGGGGAGCTGCCCGACGCCGATTTCTACGATTTCGAGGCGCTGCTCAGCCCTGCAGAAAAGGCCAAGCTGGCGCAGCTGCGCGAGTTCCTGGCTGCCGAGGTGGTGCCGCACGCCGTCGGATGGTGGAACGATGCGCAGTTCCCGGCGCACATCCTGCCCAAGATTGCCGCGTTGGATCTGGCTGCACCGGACCGCCGAAGCTACAGCCACTTGTTCACCGGGCTGGTGGTCGCCGAGATGACCCGCGTGGACACCTCCCTTGCCACGTTCTTCCTGGTCCACCACGACCTCTTCGTCCAGGCACTCATCGATTTTGGCTCCGCCGAACAGCAGGAGCGCATGCTGGCCGATGCCGTGGCGCTGCGGAGCACCGGCGCCTTCGCCCTGACCGAGCCGGACCACGGCAGCGATGTAGCCGGCGGCATGGCCACCACCGCCCGGCGGGTGATGGACGACGGCGGTACCCACTGGGTACTCAACGGCGCCAAGCGCTGGATTGGCAATGGGACGTTCTGTCAGCGGATGCTGCTCTGGGCCAAGGACGCCGAAACCGGGCAGGTGCGCGGCTTCTTCCTGGACGCGAACCTGCCAGGGGTGTCCCGGGTGAAGATTGAAAACAAGATTGCTCTGCGGACGGTCCAGAACGCGGACATCACCCTGACGGATGTGCGGGTGCCGGAGGCGGACCGGATTACCTCGGTGAATTCCTTTGAGGACACCAACAAGCTGCTGCTGGGATCGCGCATCTCGGTGGCCTGGCAGGCTGTGGGCCAGCAGCTGGCAGCCTTTGACATTGCCCGCGCCTACGCCATTAAGCGCCAGCAGTTTGGCCGCCCGATCGCGTCTTTCCAGCTGATCCAGTCCCAGCTGGTGACGATGCTGGGGAACGCCACCTCATCGCTGGCCATGATGGTGCGGATTGCCGGGCTGCAAGACGCGTCGGTGGATGGTGGCGCCGTGTCAGGCGGACAGTTGCGCCCGTCCATGGCGCAGGTTGCGCTGGCCAAAGCACACACCACGGCGGCGATGCGGGAGACCGTGGCACTGGGGCGCTCCATCTTGGGTGGCAACGGCATTGTTAGCGATTACGGCATGGCGAAGGTATTTGCCGATGCCGAAGCCATTTACACCTATGAAGGCTCACACGAAATCAATACCCTGATCACCGGACGGGCCATCACGGGCATCAGCGCCATCGTCTAGCCGGTGATGTGGACCTGGCAGTGCGCTTATGCGCTGAACCCGTCACCAGTGGTGCGCATACGTTTTGGGCAGTGCGCCTATGCGCTGAACCCGACGCCAGTGGTGCGCATAAGCGCCTATGCGCACCACTCACATGGAGTCCGGCGCGTATGTTTTGAGCAGTGAGTCTATGCGCACCACCCAAGCTGAGTCAGGCGCATAAACTCAGGGATTGGCGGCGCTGGCTACTTCCGGGGGTCGCGCTCGCCGGCCTCGATGGACACGGGCAGCGTGTTAGCGGTAACTGGTGCGGGGCAGGTGCCGTAGTCGGTGAAGGCGCTGGGATAGTTGATGGCGCGGTTGAAATCAATCACCACGGAGCCGTCCGGACGTGGCCTGGTGAGTTCCACCTTGCGCCAATGCGAAGTTGAAATCTCATTGCTGGCGTCGTGGAATGTGAGCACCAGCGATCCCAGCCCGCCTTCTTCGGCGGCCAGCCGGTACTGCGTCCCGTTGAGCTCAAAGGACACCTCACCCACCAGCTCTGCCACGCCGGGAACCAGAGGGTTGGCTGTTGCAATCACGGTGTGGTGGGGTGTATCCCAGCGCTCAAAGGTCCCCGTCACCACCAGATTCGGATTGTAGTCAAACACCGGCACCTGCGTGAAGTTCGTCAGCTCCGGGGATGCGGAGTCTCGGGTGCGGATCATGTAGCGGTTGGCACGCATGCCCAGCTCCACCACCACAGAGTTCCAAGAAACCCACAAGATGGATTGCTCGTCAACGAGCTCTGCCGTGATGGTTCCTACCACCGGTTTGCCGCTTTCCACCAGCGTCAGGTGGTCCGCAACTGTTGCGGTGAGGGACGCCGTCGTACCTTCAAAACTCCACACACCCGGGAGTCCGGCCAAGGGAGCCGGGGAGGCGGGCAGCCATTGTAAGGAGGTGAGCGTCAGCCAGCCGTGATCGCCCGCCAAAGCGCTATTGCGCCCGCTTCGGAAGCGTTCCCAGCGCTGGGTGAGGCGGTCGAGTTCGGCGGTGGTGGTGCTCATGGGGCTCCTTCGGCTGTGCGGGCAATTCAGGGCTAGGCCCAACACTAGGCACAACGGGAGGCGGCGGGCAGCTATTCCATTGGCGAACGTGGGGGATTGAAGCGGCGGGCTGGGCCGCAGAGATGAAAGAATGGGTCCATGGCATCGAATGCAGAGTTCAACAAGGACATGACACGATTCCCGCTGGGTACCGCCGCCACAGTGGATGAGGAGCGCACGGTTCTGACGTACACGCGGCACTACGCGGTGGCGCCGGAGATTCTCTGGGCCATGCTGACCGATCCGGAAAAGACCCCGATGTGGTGGGCCAAGGTGCGCGGCCAAGCTAAAACGGGCTCCTCTTTTGATCTGAAGTGGCTCAATGTCAAGGACGAAGGCCACGGGATCGAAACCGACTGGTGGTACGGGCGGATCGTTGCAGCGGATGCGCCGAAGCTGCTGGAGTTCAGCAATGACATCCATGGACGGATCCGGATTGACCTCACCCCCACCGAGACGGGAACGCAAATGACGTTCACCAACACGGTGGCTGTGCCCGATGAGGCGGTGCTGATGTCGTTGGCTGGCTGGCATGTGCACCTGGATCACCTGCATGAGGCCCTCGACGGGAAAAGCGTTGATTGGCAGCACTGGTGGGACGATTTTTACCCGTGCTGGGAACAAATTCACGCGCACTACTCGGCCGCTCGTCCGTAATTATTTGAGACTGATTGGCACCGGCTAAGCCTGTCAACGTAGTATCCAGAAGGCCCTGACGTGGCCCGCCACCGTATTCAACGCCGCATACGAGCACCCCAGAATCACAGACCGTAAGGACACTGACTCATGAGCTCAGATTTGCAAGCTAGCCCTCGGGACCCTCAGGGCCTAGGCCAAGGCACAGCCCCGGACCCGGAGCTGATCCCAGAACAGGACACCGACCTGCGCGCTGACGTGCGCCGCGTCAGCACCCTGCTGGGCGAATCACTGGTCCGCCAGCATGGACCGGAGCTGCTCGCCATGGTGGAGCAGGTCCGCCTGTTGACCAAGGAATCCAAGGAAGCCGCCCGTGGCGAGACCGGCACCGGGCCGTGGAGTGCCAACGACGTCGCAGAACAGGTCCGCGAGGTCCTCTCGTCCCTGCCGCTGGAACAGGCAACCGATTTGGTCCGCGCCTTTGCGTTCTACTTCCACTTGGCCAACGCCGCCGAGCAGGTGCATCGCGTGCGCAGCCTGCGCTCCCGTCCGGAAAAGGATGGTTGGCTGGCCAAGGCCGTCACCGAAATCGCCGAACAGGCTGGCACGGAAGCGCTGCAAAAGGTCGTCAACGAACTCGATGTGCGCCCCATCTTCACCGCTCACCCCACCGAGGCTTCACGGCGCTCGGTGCTGGATAAAATCCGCAAACTCTCCGATATCCTCGCCACCCCGTCCGAGGAAGGCAGCTCCTCCCGTGCCCGCCAGGACCGCAAACTGGCTGAAATCATTGACCAGATGTGGCAGACAGATGAGCTGCGCAAGGTCCGCCCCACCCCCATGGATGAGGCCCGCAACGCCATTTACTACCTGCGCAACATCCTCACCGACGCCATGCCGGAGGTGCTGACCGAGCTCAGCGACCTCCTCGGCGAGCACGGCGTGAAGTTGCCGGCGGACGCGGCCCCGCTGCGCTTCGGCTCCTGGATTGGTGGTGACCGCGATGGCAATCCAAACGTCACCCCGGAGGTCACCCGTGACGTGCTGATCCTGCAAAACCAGAACGCCGTCAAGATCTCGCTGGTCCTAATTGATGAACTGCTCAGCGTCCTCTCCAACTCCAGCGCCCTCTCCGGTGCGGACGCGGCGCTGACCGACTCCACCGCCGTCGACCTTGCCAACTTGCCCGGGATCGATCCGCGCGCCCTCGAGCTCAACGCCGATGAGCCCTACCGACTCAAACTCACCTGCATCAAGGCCAAGCTGCTCAACACCCAGAAGCGCGTTGCCGCTGACGCTTACCATGAGCCCGGCCGGGATTACAGCGCTACCTCCGAGCTCATCGCTGATCTGGAATTGCTGGACTCCTCGCTGCGGAACAACTCGGCCGCGCTGGTGGCCGATGGCGCTCTCGCCTCGGTGCGTCGCGCCATTTCCTCCTTCGGCCTGCACCTGGCCACCCTGGATATCCGCGAACACGCTGACTACCACCACGACGCCGTCGGGCAGCTCATGGACCGCGTGGGCGATCTGGGCGCGCCGTACGCCGAGCTTGACCGTGCTCAGCGCTTGGCGGTCCTGGGCACCGAGCTGGCCAGTCACCGGCCGCTTTCCGGTCACCCGATTAAGCTCGACGGCGCAGCTAACGGCACGTACGACGTCTTCCGCGTGGTGCGCCGCGCCTTGCGCACGTACGGCCCTGATGTCATCGAAACGTACATTATTTCCATGACGCGCGGCGCCGACGATGTTTTGGCACCTGTGGTGCTGGCCCGTGAGGCTGGTCTGGTGCAGCTCACCGGCTCGGAGAGGTACGCCAAGATCGGCTTCGCTCCGCTGCTGGAAACTGTTGATGAGCTGCGTGCTTCGGCGGAGATTGTGGACCAGCTGCTCTCTGACCCGGCCTACCGTGAATTGGTTCGCCTGCGCGGGGACGTCCAGGAAATCATGCTCGGCTACTCGGACTCCAACAAGGAATCCGGGGTATTGACCAGCCAGTGGGAGATTCACAAGACCCAGCGCAAGCTGCGCGATGTTGCCGTGAAGCACGGTGTGAACGTGCGTATGTTCCACGGTCGTGGCGGCTCAGTAGGCCGCGGTGGCGGACCCACGTATGACGCGATCATGGCTCAGCCCAATGGCGTGCTGGAAGGTGCCATTAAGTTCACCGAACAGGGTGAAGTTATCTCCGATAAGTACTCCCTGCCGGAACTGGCACGTGAAAACTTGGAGCTGTCGCTGGCCGCCGTCATGCAGGGCTCGGCCTTGCACCAGGCCCCGCGTCACTCCGATGATGATCTCGGCCGCTTTGGCGAGATCATGGAGGTCATCTCCGACGCAGCGTTTGGCACCTACCGGACGCTGATCGACCACGAGGACCTGCCGGCCTACTTCATGGCTTCCACCCCCGTGGAGCAGCTCGGTTCACTAAACATTGGCTCGCGCCCGTCCAAGCGCCCCGATTCGGGTGCCGGATTGGGTGGCTTGCGCGCCATCCCGTGGGTGTTCGGTTGGACGCAGTCACGCCAGATCGTTCCCGGCTGGTTCGGTGTGGGCTCTGGCCTGAAGGCTGCGCGTGAGGCCGGCCGCTCGGCTGATTTGAAGGAAATGCTGGAGCACTGGCACTTCTTCTCCTCCACCATCTCCAATGTGGAAATGACGCTGGCCAAGACTGATATGGGCATTGCGGCCCACTACGTGCGCACGCTGGTCCCCACCGAATTGCAGCACCTGTTCGCCGTCATCCGTGCCGAGTACGATCTCACGGTGGCTGAACTTCAGCTGCTGACCGGCGAATCCGAGTTGCTGGACAACCAGCCGTTGCTGAAGCGTTCACTGAACGTCCGCGATCAGTACCTGGACCCGATCTCCTACCTGCAGGTGGAGTTGTTGCGCCGCGTCCGCGAAGCTGACATCACCAAATCTGAGGTGGATGAGCGCCTGCAGCGGGCCATGCTCATCACCATCAACGGTGTGGCTGCCGGGCTGCGCAACACCGGATAAACCTCCTGTTCGCCCGTTATTTCGGATAAAGACGGCGCTTGCGGGAAAAGACACCGGTAGACGGCCGTCTTTTCCCGCAAGCGCCATCTTTTTTGCATGAGACGGGCCGCCGATAGGCTGGAGACATGCCTTCCTTCCGCGCCACCATTCAGATCACCGGCCTGCGCCCCGGCCACGCCCCCGAAGAAGTCATGGACATGGCGGTTGCTGCGGTGGGATCGGCGCACGTGGTCGAGGCGAACCAGCTGGACATTGTGGCTGGCATCCCGCGCATCACCGTCCGCTTCATGGTGGAGGCCAGCGAGTACGACGCCGAGAACCAGTTCGCGCGTAGCGCCGCCATCTCCTTGGCTCAGGGTGTCAACGAGGTGGCCACCACGGGCGCGTTGCGCACCTACCGCCGCTCGGCCGGCAAATGGCTAAACGTCTAGGGTCAGTGTCTAAAGTGGGGTCACCGTCTAAACGCAGTGTCTAAAGTGGGTTCACCGTCCAGGCAGTGCGGTGTTGCGTGGCGCCATTTCACGAAAAGTTGCACCGAAAACCCCGCATTTCCGTCACCGAAATAGAATGTGACGCAGTTCACAGTGATTTGACCGTGACGATGTTACCTTTCAGTACGCCTTACTTGTGTAGGCGCCAATCGGCACCGAGCTTGAATAAATACTGACACGAAGAACTTCGGGAGTGATTATTTTGACTACTCAGCCTCAGATCAAGAACAACGCATCAGGCAACAGTGCTTCAACCAACAGTGGCACTAACTCAGCCAAGCAGACGGTCACCAGCCGCGGCACCACCACCGTTGCAGACGGCGTGGTTGCTAAGGTTGCCGGCATTGCCGCCCAGGACATCCCCGGCGTGTACGCGCTCGGCGGCGGCGCAGCACGCGCCTTGGGCAGCATCCGCGAAGCCGTGGGCCAGAAGGATCTGACCCAGGGCGTCAGCGTCGAGGTTGGTCAGACTCAGGTGGCAGTGGATGTGACACTCGTGGTGGAATACCCGCACCCGCTCCAGAAGGTGGCAGACGCTGTGCGCGACGCCATCTACGCGGCAGTCGAAGACGTGGTTGGCATGGAAGTGACAGAAGTAAACGTCTCCATCACCGACATTCACATCCCGTCCGATGACGATGAGAAGCCTGCTGCGAACAAGCGTACCGACGCCGCAGTAGAGGATCAGGGGATCCAGCGCGAAGCCCGCGTCTCATGAGTGCCACCATGGCAGGAACGGCAATAGCGGCCACGCTCGCCATCTCGGCCCTAGCCTTCGGATTCTGGGCCATGCTACTGGTGGCGCTGTTCATGGCCGTAGGTGCTGTGATCGGGCGAAGCATTGATGGCCGCCTGGATCTCCGAGGCGTCATTGACGCTCTGCGCGGGAAGCGTACCTCCTCGTGAGCGCCGGCACGCTGGGGGTTGAGGGGTTTGCGCAGGATTCCGCTGCGCAGAACCACCCGCGGATGCGTGCCGGGTACACCAGCATTTCCGCCGGCACCATGAACAGGTTGGTAGCAGCTATTGCTGCCGACGTCTTCAATGTTCCCCTAACGGAAGTGCGGGCCGGGGTGCACGATCAGTCGGGACAAGTTAGCGTCTCGCTCGCCGTGCCCTTGGCACTGCACCCAGCAGCTGAGGTGTTTGGCGGCACCGTATTCGAGCGGGCGGCCTCCGGCCGGCAACGAGTTGCTAACAGCATCGAGGAGCTGGCCGGATCAACTGTGAGCCGGGTTGATGTTCGCTTGACAGGTATTCATGAATCAGATCCAAGAAACGCGGGGAGAGTCCAATGAGAGATGAACAAGCGCGTGAGGCGCGGATCATCAACAGGCTGAACGTGCGTGAAACACGGTCCAGCAGAGCTGTGGTGTCCATTGTGGTAGCTGCGCTTCTGCTCGTGGCGGCGCTATGGCTGGCCTTGGAACTGGTGCTTTCGACAACACTCAATGCACCAGTGTTCATGAACCCTGCAGAGCTGGCTCAACGCCTCGCGTCGCTGGGCACGCAAGCTCTCCCTGGGGCGCTTGTTGCCGTCGGGGTGGCCGCGGCTTTGCTAGGGATATTCCTTCTGGCTATGGCAGTACTTCCGGGAACAAAAGCCCGGCAGGCGATCGCTAACAACCGTTCGGCCGTAGTGGTTGACAATGCCGTTCTTGCCGCAGCGCTCTCCCGGACGGCCCGTACCGCGGCTCGCTTGGCTCCTGAACAAGTAACCACAAGTGTCAGCCGTAAACGCATTGACGTAAGGGTTCACCCCAGCTCAGGCCGGGCAGTAGACACTGAACACATCCGAGAAAGTGTGGCACGTGAAGTCACGTTCTACGGGTTGCGCAAACCCTTGACTGTTGGCGTCACAACCAGTACGGCGGTGACTTCATGAACGGGACCCATCGCGGTCTGAACCGCGCATTGTTGGGGGTGCTCGGCTTGGTCCTTGTCGCAGCAGGAGCCATCACCATACTGGCCGGGACCAACCCGGCATTCGCCCGGCGCTGGACCACAGCCGGAGCCGACGTCTGGGCCGGCGTCCAGGACAGCTTGGCAGCCGCCAAAATGCCCGGAGCAGACATCAGTTGGTGGAGTGTGGGCGTTCTTGCCGCGCTCGTCATCGTGGCTGTGCTGTTGGTCTGCTGGATCGCCTCGCAAGGGACCGGCCGCAGCAATCAGTTGGCTTCGCAGGACAACGACACCGGCAAAACTACCGTGGACACTGCTGTAGCAGCACACGCCATCAAGGCCGCGCTGACAGATAACACGCATGTCCTGGCAGCGTCCGTCCAATCCTGGAATAACAAATCCTGGAACAACAAGTCCCGGAAGAATACCGGCGCCGTAGCCAACTCCGGGTTGAAGATCAGTATCCAAACACGGAAAGGTGCCTCACCCGTTGAGGTGATGGCCGCCGTCGACCATTTGGTGGAGGGTCTCGATCAACTTTTAGGTTTCCGTCTACCCGTGCTGGTCCGTATCAAGGCCGGCACTCGCACACTTTTTGCCCGCACTGAACGCGTGGCATAAACAAATACACAAGGAGTACATTATGGGTTTCTTTAGCTTCATCATTTTGGGTTTGATCGTCGGAGTCATCGTCAAGGCAATCATGCCGGGCAAGGTCCAGGGCGGTTGGATCACCAGCATCATCTTGGGTGTGGTCGGTGCCATCGTGGGTGGGTGGCTCGGTTCCATTATTTTCAACGCTGATCTGGGATCATTCTTCAACATCAAAACGTGGCTGTTGTCGATCGGTGGCGGCCTGGTAGTGGCAGCTGCCTACGGCGCCATCAAGGGCCGCAAGTAAGGGACAGTACCGGCCGGCAGACGCATTCGCGCTGCCGGCCATCGGCGCGTATATGCTCGCCCATAAGTTCTCAAGCCCCGTAGCTCATACTCGCCCCCGCGAATCCCGAAAGGCACACGTCGGTGAAACAACTGCAGGACCTGCCCCACAAACTAGCCGATGCCCCGGACGCCGTTTTGGCCGAACGGGCCGGCGACGGAAATGTTGCCGCCTTTGAAATGCTGGCACGCAGGCACGCGCCGCTCATGCGCGCCTATGCCCGGCGTCTGGTCAACTCGCATGCCGAGGCCGACGACGTTGTGCAAGATGCGCTCATTGCGGCATGGAAAGACATTGCTCATTTGCAGGACGGAACTGCCGCGAAGGCGTGGCTCATGCGGATTGTGTCCCGTCGCGCTGTGGACACCGGCCGACGTCGAAAATCACATGACAACCTTGACGACCAGCCTGAAGCCGAAGCCATCTTGCCCACGCCGGAGCAGGCCGCGGTGGCCGGGTCCGCGCGTTTGGCCTTGAATACCGCCCTGTCCAGGCTGCCCGAGGAACAACGAAGATGTTGGGTTTTGAAGGAATTGGGCGGTCAATCCTATGAGGAAATCGCCCAGGCGCTGGGAATTAGCGCCGCCAGCGTCCGCGGCCGGTTGGCTAGGGCACGGACAACGCTCATGAAAGAAATGGAGGAATGGCGATGAACCCCACGCATGATTGCGGTCGGCGCATCGAAGCCCTCAGCGACTATCTGGACAGCGGCACGTCCCCGGACGCCGAGCACATTGACTATTGCCCGCAGTGCCAGGCGCAACTGGCCGGGCTGCGCAGCCTCAGCGCCGCCGCCCTTTTGATGATGGATGACGACGTTGCCTCCGCAACTGCCGACGACACCGGCTGGCTTGATGGCATCATGGCGAATCTGCGCCTGGAGTCACGGGCGGGCCGCACGATTCCGCTTCGTGGCGGCGAGCTGGATGAGCTGAGCGAGACCGAAGGCGCCGTCATTGCGCTAGTCCGCACGGTGGGCGATTCCTTGGGCGGGGTGCTCATTGGACGGTGCCAGCTCGAGGGTGACGTCAGCGTTCCTGGAGAGCCTGTGGAAGTGAAGATCAATGTCTCGGCCCGCTACGGTCACCCGCTGCCGGAGCTCGCACAGACGTTGCGTGACGCGGTTTTTGCCGAGTTACTGGTAGAAACAGAGCTCAATGTGACGGCAGTACATGTGGCCTTCACGGATATCCGGCCACCGGTGATCGGCAACGGTTCCGGCGAATCAGGGAAAGGGCGCTCATGAGCCTCGAAGACGATATTCACCAGTTGGTGCTGGCCATGGATGGCGTGGCCACTGTCTATGCCGCTGACCCGGTGTGGTTGAGCGCGCTCAAGCAGCTGGGGTCACTGGTGGATCCCGGCAGCGGCGCGACGCCAGTGCCCTTTGTGGTGTGCTCCGAGGCGGACGACGGCGGCACTCAGGAACGCGGCCCCGGTCCCTCGGGTGCGGGGTCCTTGGGCGAGGCATCCTTGCCGGACGCAGCTTCTGCAGGTGGCCGGTCAGTCATGACTGTCAAGATCCGGATCGGAACCGACGGCTCACTGCCGGCTCCCGCCATGGCCCGGTCGGTGGCAGGTGCGATCCGTACCTTGGTCACGGCACGCCAACCGGAGGTTCAGGTGAGGGCTCTCGTGGAGATTTCCGCGATCGGCGTCTGAGTGGAACCGAAGGCTGATTGCGCCCAAGCTCGGACTGAAGCGGGTTACTGGTGGTCTGGGAACTCGGACAGTTCCAGCTTTGAGGAGTACTTCACCGGTTCGCGAGTCAGCGGGTCGGTGAAGGCAATGCTGTGGGCCAGGAGCTGCAGCGGTTTGCTGTAATCATCGGGGGCCTGGTCGTGCAGGATCGGGTAGAACGAGTCGTTCATGATGCCGATTCCAAGGGAAGCAAGATGAACCCGCAGCTGGTGGGTTTTGCCTGTGTGTGGCTGGAGATCGTAGAGGCCCAGTGTCTGACCGGTGGCGGCATCTACGCGCGTATCCATGAGCTCAATGCGTGTTTCAGCATTGGGCTCACCCGCTATTTCTTGAGCTAAAAGATACGTGCGTGACTTGATCATGCGGCTACGCACCACCAGCGGAAATTTCAGGTCCTCGCGCACCGGGGCCACAGCGCGGTAGGTCTTTTCAATGCGTCGTTTTTCAAAGAGTAGTTGGTACTTGCCCCGGGTGTCAGGGTTGGCGGAGAACAGCAGCACTCCAGCGGTCATGCGGTCCAAACGGTGAATCGGCACCAGATCCGGGGCGTCCAGCAGAACTCGAAGGCGGACTAACGCCGATTCCTGCACGTACATGCCACCGGGTGTTGTGGGCAGGAAGTGCGGCTTATCCACCACCACGAGGTTTTCGTCCTGGTGCAGGATGGATAGTTCTACGGGGAGGCGCTTTTCAACGGGCAGCTCACGGTAGTACCAAATGAACATGTGCTCGTTCAAGGGTGTGCTGGGTGTGACGATTTCCCCGTCGATGGCCCGGACCTCGCCGCGCACAAACCTATCCACAATGCCGGCAGAATCCACGTGGCCAAACTTATCCAGCACAAATTCCATGGCCGTTGCCCACGGGCCTTCATCAGGAACTCGCACGCGTGTTGCATTGACGCCATTGCGGACGGGAAGGGGAGATTTCATCACTCTCCAAGGGTACCGAGGCTTGCGGAGGGCTCGGACCACGCGCCTTGCTAAGGTGAAACCGATCATCGGGGGACAAGCTGCAGGAAGACAATGACGCGCGCAGCCGTGGCGACCGTGAACTCTTTTGCGGCCACCGTGCAATACATGGTGTGACTACAGACAGCGACATCATTCGTGGATCCGGTGAGAACCCTCAAGTTTTCACTGCTCTCTACGACAAATATGCCCGGATGATCTACAGGTATGCGGCCCGCCGCACCGGCGAATCGGCAGCCGAGGACGTCATGGCCGAAACTTTTCTGATCGCTTTTGAGCGGCTGGATTCCTTTGACCATGCGTGGGCGGATGCCCGTCCGTGGTTGTTCGGCATTGCCACCAATCTGCTGCGCAAGCACCATCGGACCGAGGCGAAAATACTCAAGGTGCTTGCCAAATCGTCGGGCCGTGACGCCTACGCCGACAGCACCGAGCGGATTGCTGAGCAGCTGGATGCCGCGGCAGCTACCTCGGCGTTGGCTGCGGCGTTGCGGAAACTTTCCGCTGTGGACAGGGAATGCATCCTGCTTTATGCCTGGGCGGAACTGAATTATGAGGGTATTGCCGAAGCCACCAAGGTACCCATCGGCACTGTGAGGTCACGACTCAACCGGGCTCGGCGCATCCTGAAAGCAGCTGCCGGCTCCCATCAGATCAACACCGAGGAAGCAGATCATGGACGAGCTCAAACTACTGCGTGAGATGCGCAGCGACATCCCGATCGTCAAAGACTCCGTGATCGAGCATGGTCATGAGCAGTTGCTGCAGCGGATCACCCCTGGGCATAAGAAGCGGAATATACGACGCCGGACCAAGGGTTTGCGGATCGCGATGGGGTCCCTGGCAACGCTAGCTTTGGTAACGGCGCTGGTGGCCGGCAATGTGGTGGGGCTCGCTGGATGGCGCGGCGCCGCCTCGGCCGAGGCCGCCGAGGTACTTAACCATGCAGCGGAGTTGATCATCAAAACCGCGGACCCGGTGGTAGGCCCTGGCCAATATCTGAAGATTGAGAGTACCAACCTCTGGCCTTCCGGGGCAGCCGGAGCAAGCCCTGCTGGTTACGATGGGCCGCCCAGCAAACAGTGGTTCTGGTTGGACACCGAAAAGATCGCCACATACATTCCTGCCAACCGCCAAGACGAGTGGGTTATGGTCCGATCCGGCCGCATACCCACCACGTTCTTTGATGAAGAAAAGAAGGAATTTGTGCAGGGAATTCAGGGACTCCGGGGTGGTGCCCCAGAGACATGGCGAGGGAAGGGCGGGGCATTTCAGGATGGCCCATCGGGGATGCCCAGTGAAAGTGATCTGGCGTCGATGCCACGGAACCCGTATTTGTTGCTGAATAGTATCTACAAACAAGCACTGGGTAAGGGCGACTCGCCTGATTCCCAGGCCATGAGCGAAATCGCGGCTCTTTTGCGCACCGGGCTGGTTCCCGCCGATTTGCGTGCGGCGCTGTACAAGGCGGCAGCCATGATCCCGGGAGTCACTCTGGTGGATAAACAAGCAACTTTGGATGGTCAGGTGGGCATTGCCATCGGCCGGGTTGAACGGAACGCAGTACGCAAGGACATCATCATTGATCCTGTGACGGGGCAACTGATCGGCGAACGGACAGTCACGTTACAGGCCGATGGCCCCATCCCTGCGGGAACAGCCGGTGAATGGACCACCATTCGGACCACTGTGGTTGACTCGGCTCCGTAAAACCGGTCCTGGGGCGAATAACAATAAAATCTTGCTGGTGCGGGTGGTTCAACGAACGGGACCAACCGCACCAGCAGACTGCGTTAATGCGTGCTCGCCTAGGATTGGAGTCACACCAACGGCATAGGGGAAAATGACCATGGCAAAGATTCGGGACAACGAGTTGTGGGCCTTGACGCACGCTGAACGGGCCGCGCTCGCGGAGGATTTGGCTACCCTGACACCGGCCCAATGGCATCACGAATCTTTGTGTGGAGCGTGGGATGTTGAACAGGTCGTGGCCCATCTAAGCGCCGCGGCAAGCATTGGCCAATGGCGGTGGATCCGCAGCATGCTCGGCGCGCGGTTCCGCCCAAACGTGCACAACCTACGCCGCCTGCGCGAGTACCTGGGCGCCACTCCGGAGGCGACCCTGGAACAGTTCCGGGCCGTCATCACCAGCACTACGGCTCCTACGTCCGACACCGCCGCCTATCTGGGCGAAGTCCTGGTCCATGCCGAAGATATTCGCTTTCCGTTGGGGTTGAGCCGGACTCCACCCATGGATGTGCTCATGCCAGTTGCAGAGTTTTATGCCCTCCGTGACTTCGCCGTTCCCAGTCGGAGCAACGCAGCGGGCCTCCATCTGAAGGCCGACGACGGCCCTTTTGCTGCCGGAACCGGTCCTCTCGTTGAGGGGCCAACACTGTCTCTGGTGATGGTCATGGCCGGGCGCCGGGCGCATCTGGACAAGCTCCACGGCCCAGGCGTTCAGATCCTGCGCTCACGCGTTAATGAGCTCGGAAACTAAAAAACTTCCACAGCTCTCCTCGATGGTGCGGGCGCCAAAGAATCTGCCGTCCCTCATTCACAAACATCCCTTGAATGTAGCTTGCCGCATTGTTCCGCGGTCCAGTGCCCCAGTAACAGGGCTGTGAAACTGGCAAATTTCAGCCGGGAAGCAACACCTCCGGCAATTAGCCGCGTCAAATAGGCCTGCGGCAACCACTCATCCAATGCCGGTGGAACCAGCGTCGTTGGATCACAGTCAATCCATGTGGGCTTCTTGCTGCCCTGTGCATTCTTGAGAACCCATTGACATAGGGTGTGACCTGAATTACTCTTCAAAAGTATCGGAACTATCCCGAAACTATCGGAAAGGTTCGGGCTAGCTACAAGTCACGACTCAAGGAAGAGAAAAATGACACCTTTCGCGTTCAAAACCCCGCCGGTCAGTCGGCGCACCTTTATCACGGGCATCGCAGCGACCGGATTGCTCGCGCTGACTGCTTGCAGCAGCAAGCCAAAAGCCGCCCTGGATATCAGCTCACAGAATGTTGGCGCGATGGAGAACTTTGCTGCCGACATGCAGTTCAAGGCCACCGAACCACTGGATCTTGGTCTGCTCTGGACCGATTGGCCCGATACTCCGGTGAAGGACTCATGGGAGATCTTCAAAGAAATCAAGGCGCGTACCAACGTCACTCTGGGCTTGACCCACATTCCCTTCAGCGACGCTAAGGAGAAGCGGAGCCTGCTTATCAGTGCCGGTGACGCACCCTCGATCATTCCGCTGATTTACACAGGTGAAGAGGAAGCGTTTGTCTCCTCAGGCGCCGTCTTGCCACTAAGCGATTACGTGGACCACATGCCCAACTTCAAGAAGTACGTGAAGGAATGGGACTTGGGAACCATGGTCGAGAACCTGCGCCAGTCTGACGGCAAGTACTACATGATGCCGGGCCTGCAAGAGGTCTCAGTGCCCGTATTCTCCCTGGTGCTGCGCAAAGATGTTTTTGAGGAAGTTGGCGCGGGAGTCCCCAATACTTGGGATGAAATGCGCGCGGCGTTGCTAAAGATCAAGGCCAAATATCCCAATTCCTACCCGTTGGCCGATGGCTTTGAGGGCCAGTCCTTGTTGAACTATGCTGCACGTGCCTTCGGAACACAGGCTGGTTGGGGCTTCGGGAACGGCATGGTCTGGGACGAAAGCGCAGGAAAGTTCAAGTACGCGGCAACATCACCCGAATACAAAGAAATGGTGACGTATTTCCGCGGGTTGGTGGAAGATGGCTTGCTGGACGTGGAGTCCATGACCGCGGCCGACGCCGGAGGCGGCAGTGCCAGCGTGTCTGAGAATTTCGCCAACAACAAGATCTTTGCGGCATCAGGTTCAACCAATACAGCGATTGACTTTTCGACGGCGCTGGACAAGACCATTGGGGCGGGCAGCTACCAGGTTGGTCTCATCCCACCTCCTGGTGGTCCTGCCGGTGACACGGTGGAACCTCGCAATTTCTGGCATGGCTTCATGATCAGTTCCAAAGCGAAGGACGAGCCCAACTTTCTGGCGCTCCTGCAGTTCCTTGATTGGTTCTACTACAACCCCCAGGCACGTGAACTGTTGCGGTGGGGTGTTGAAGGTAAGCACTACACCAAGGACGCAGCCGGAACCATCACGTTGAACAAAGAGTTCTCTCTTGATGCCCGCAACCTGAACCCCAACGCCAAAGTCGATCTGGAAATCGATCTTGGATTCGCCACCTTCCCCTCAGAATCGACGGAAAGCCGAAAGCTGAAGGAGTCCTACAGCACTCCTGAGGATGTGGCCTACATTGCTGCGGTTCTTTCCACCAGAACCCCGCTCGCTCCAGCTCCGCCAGCGCCGTTGGAGGAGGCGGAGCTCGAGCAGGCGTCTCTGACGGGCACTCCGTTGAAGGACACAGTCGATACCAATACCTTGAAGTTCATCCTGGGTCAGCGAGACCTCGGCGAATGGGACAAATTTGTTAAGGAGCTCGAAGGCCAAGGTCTTCCTGCCTATGTCGAGCTGATGAATTCCGCCCGCGAGCGTTTTGCTGACAAAGCGTAGTTTCCGTTGCAAACTTCGCTAGTTCGCGGCGCAGGATGGCGCCTCGAATCGCTATACGGTCGAGCTGATGGAGCAATGAAATGACCACAATAAAAACGGAGCAGCCGAACCCGGCTGCGGCACATCCCCCGGGCGGCCGCTCCGGCCGCGGGGCACCTGACCAGGTTGGCAAAGAGCCGCTTGGTCAATCACGGCGCGTGAAAAAGAGCGCGGGGCGGCGACCGCTGCGCAAAGCTATCCAACGGGATTGGCAGCTTTACGCGCTTGTGATCGTGCCACTGATCTTCCTTGCTATCTTCCGCTACGCACCGATGCTCGGCAACGTTATTGCGTTCCGGCGCTTTCGTCCCGGGGGAAACATCTTTGGCGACGAGTGGGTTGGCCTTCGCTACGTCTCGATGTTCATCAATGACCCGGTCTTCTGGCACGTTTTCTCCAACACGGTGATCCTGGGCGGACTGACGCTCGTGGTTTGCTTCCCCCTCCCCATTCTTCTTGCACTCCTGCTCAACGAAGTACGCAAGAAGGCCTTCAAACGAATAGTGCAGTCAATCTCGTATCTGCCGCACTTCCTCTCGATTGTGATCATCGTCGGCATGGTCATGCAGTTGCTTTCCTTGCAGGGCACCGCGAATCAAATCATCACGGCGCTCGGAGGGGACGCGATTCCATTCCTGCAACGTGCAGAGTGGTTCCGTGTAATCTACGTTGGCTCGGAAGTCTGGCAGACGGTTGGGTGGGGAACGATCCTCTACCTAGCAGCCTTGACGACGGTAGACGCTTCGCTCTACGAGGCGGCCGAGATTGATGGTGCCAATCGCTGGCGGCAGATCTGGCACGTCACACTGCCTGGTATTCGGCCGACCATGATGACCCTGCTGATTCTGAACATTGGCACGTTCCTCAACGTCGGCTTTGAGAAGGTGCTCTTGTTGTACAACCCCTTGACCTACTCCACCGCAGATGTCATTTCTACATATCTGTACCGTGTGGGCTTGGTGTCAAACAATCTTAGTTATGCCGCTGCAATCGGACTATTTCAGGCTTTGATTGGGTTGGTCATGGTTCTGTCCGCGAACTTCATTTCGCGTCGAGTAGTAGGAGCGAGTTTATGGTAATTCAGACAGACCTGGCCAAAGGTGTGAAGATGCGCCGGCCAAGGCGACCCAGCCGGCTGAGAGGGTCCAGAGACTCCAGAGGCTACAAAATATTCACATGGGTGAACTCGTCACTGTTGATAGTGCTGTGTTTGATCATGTTGTACCCCTTCGTGACCGTGCTGGCTCAGTCCTTTAGCTCGCCCAGTGCAATCAAGGCAGGGATGGTGAGTTTTTGGCCAGTTGATTTCAATATCGATACCTATATAGCCGTGGCCAACAACGGCATGTTTTGGCGCAACTATGGCAACACCGTCCTCTACACAGTGGTGGGAACAATCATCGCCATGGTGCTCACCACGAGTTTCGCTTACGTGCTGGCCAAGGAGCACCTGCGTGGGCGAAAGATTCTCATTGGGCTTGCCGTTTTCACCATGTTCTTCAATGGTGGAATTGTCCCGAACTATGTCCTGATCTCTTCTCTGGGCATGAAGAACACCATGTGGGCACTGGTGATTCCTGGCGCGATCTCGGTCTTCAACTTGCTGGTGATGAAATCATTCTTTGAGAATCTTCCAAAGGACTTGGAAGAGGCTGCCCAGATCGATGGATTGAGCTGGATCGGGATCTTCGCACGAATCGTCCTGCCCCTGTCAAAAGCAGTCATAGCAACGATGGTGCTGTTCTACTCTGTTGCGTTCTGGAACGACTGGTTTGCCGCGTTCTTGTACCTGGACAGAAGCGAGCTCTTCCCCGTAACCCTGTTTCTTCGCAATCTGCTTGCCGGTGCATCAAGTGCAGCGACAGAAGGCGCTGCAGCAGCAGGAAGCACGGCGACTGCGCTCTCGGCCAACATCCAATCGGTCACTATGATCCTCACCGTCATCCCGATCCTGTGTGTTTACCCCTTCGTACAGCGCCACTTTGTCTCGGGCATCATGCTTGGTTCCGTCAAGGGCTAAACATTGTTCCCCGAAATTTGCCCGGTGCACATTCCTCGGCTATCTGCTCAGGATCATCTCCAAATCAAAGGTTTGCAAAGAATGACAATTGACAGCTCCATCGTCCAGTCGGAATTTCGCCAAGGGAAACCGTGGCAAGACAGTTCTCTCTCGTCGGCAGCCCGGGTGGATGCGTTGATCGCAGAAATGACCCTCGAGGAGAAAACGAGCCAACTAGTCGGGTTGTGGGTCGGTGCCGACGACGGCGGCGGGGACGTTGCACCGTATCAAAGTGACATGAGCAAGGATGCGCCGGTGTTCGCGGACGTCATTGTCGACGGGCTCGGACAACTCACCCGGCCCTTCGGTACCGTCCCCGTTGATCCGGTATCAGGGGCTCAGTCACTGGCCAAGGCGCAGCGCCAGATCATGGCAGCCAACCGGTTCGGCATACCAGCTCAAGTTCACGAAGAGTGCCTGGCGGGCTTCTCCGCATGGGGAGCCACCGCGTATCCGGTTCCCTTGTCGTGGGGTGCGAGCTTTAACCCCGTCCTTGTGGCCCGGGTAGCCACACAAATCGGCGAGTCATTGCGTTCTGTCGGTGTGCATCAGGGGCTGGCGCCCGTGCTGGACGTGGTTCGTGACTATCGCTGGGGCCGGGTGGAAGAAACTATCGGTGAAGACCCGTATTTGGTTGGCACCATTGGAGCGGCTTATGTTCGGGGGCTTGAAAGTACCGGCATTGTTGCCACACTCAAGCACTTCGCCGGCTACTCCGGATCACGGGCGGCCCGTAACCATGCGCCCGTGGCAGCAGGTCCCCGGGAAATGGCGGACGTATATTATCCGCCATTTGAAATGGCGCTTCGCCATGGCGGAGCCCGCTCGGTTATGAACTCCTATGCCGAAGTTGATGGCGTCCCCGCTGCTGCGGACCCGAAATTGCTCACGGAAATCCTGCGTGAGCAGTGGGGGTTCCAGGGCGTGGTAGTGGCCGACTACTTTGCCATCGCGTTTCTGCGAACGCTGCAGCGGGTCGCTGGAACAGATGGCGAAGCAGCAGGCCGTGCGCTGTCAGCCGGGATTGACGTCGAACTGCCGTCGGTTGCCACTTACGGGAAACCTCTGAACGATGCCGTCCGTGCCGGTTCGATTTCCGAGGAACTCATTAACCGGGCGCTGCGGCGGGTCCTG
Organism: Arthrobacter sp. N199823; assembly: GCF_002929705.1. GTDB lineage: Bacteria > Actinomycetota > Actinomycetes > Actinomycetales > Micrococcaceae > Specibacter. The sequence goes on along the minus strand of NZ_PJIN01000005.1, from coordinate 139,349 downwards.
ATCCAGAAGATTGATGTGGGATTGCTGGATGCCGATTACCAGCCAACAGCGCCGAAGACGGTGGATTTCGACACTCCCGAGTCCCAGGCGCTGGCACTTGAGCTCGCACGTGAGGCCGTGGTCTTGGTAGCCAACAATGGGGTGTTGCCGCTCAAACCAACCGCGCGCATCGCAGTGATTGGTCCTCTGGCCGATGACCCCTATTCCATGCTTGGCTGCTACTCATTTCCTGCCCACGTTGGCGTCAAACACCCAGAACGCGGACTTGGGCTGGAGATTGGAACGGTGCTGGCTGAACTGCGCGACCAGCATGCAAGTGAGATCTCCTACGAACAAGGATGTGACGTTAAAGCTCAGGGCAGGAGCGGTTTTGCTGCTGCATCACAGGCGGCGGCAGAGGCCGAGATTGCTGTGGTGGTCCTGGGTGACCAGGCTGGACTGTTTGGTCGGGGCACCTCAGGAGAAGGCTGCGATGCAGCGGATCTTCGCCTGCCGGGCGAGCAGCAGGCCCTGCTGGAGGCAGTATTGGAAACCGGAACACCGGTGATCCTGCTCCTGCTCGCCGGCCGCCCCTACGCGTTGGGCGACGTGGCGCATAAATGTGCAGCCATTGTGCAGACATTCTTCCCCGGTCAGCGCGGAGGCCAGGCCATCGCCGAAGTTCTCACGGGCGCGGTCAACCCCAGCGGGCACCTTCCCGTGAGTATTCCGCGGGAGCCGAACGTGCAGCCTGGAACATACCTTGCTCCGCCATTGGGCATGCTCAACGACGTCTCAAATCTGGATCCCACGGCACTCTTTGCCTTCGGGCATGGACTTTCCTATGGCGAACTTAGCTGGGGGCAAACAGGCGGTGACGGCCAGGAGTGGCGGATTGGTGAGCATACCAACCTGAGTGTGGAAATCACCAACAACAGCGCAAGGAAGATGGCCGACGTCGTACAGGTTTATCTCCACGACCCGGTGGCGCAGGTGACCCGGCCGGACATCCGGCTGGTGGCCTACCAACGGATCGAGCTTGAATCGGGGGAGAGCGCAAGCGTGCAGTTCTCGCTGCACTCTGATCTCACCTCATTTGCGGGACTCAAACTGCAGCAGATTGTTGAGCCGGGCGCGGTGGAGTTGCGCATTTCCCGCTCCAGCAGCGATGTGCACGCTGTCATTCGGCGAACGTTGGTGGGGCGCGAGAGCGTCGTAGGCGCAAACCGTGAACTGATGGCAACGAGCCGGATTCAGATCCATACCAGCACAAGAAAAGAGGTCTAGCGATGTCCTCACAGTCACTGGCGACCGAGATTGGCCAGGGCATTCTGTCTCGAATGACCTCCACCATCTACAGGCTCATGGTGTTGGCGGCATTTCTCGTCCTGATGTGTGCACCAACGCTGATGGTGTGGACCATGTTGGGCGCCAACTCGGCAAACATCGGCTTCTTCGTTGTTGCGATGCTCCCTGTGGGGCCGGCACTCTCAGCCGCGATTTATGGCCTCCGTGCGTGGACCACGTCACCGGATCTTTCCCCGGCCCGAGCGTTGTGGCGTGGCTACAAACTGAACTTCCGGGACACCATGAAGTGGTGGGCCGTGGTCGTTGGGGTGTCCACTGTTCTGGTCGTCAATATTGCCTTCGCCGATGTGGTTCCGTTTGGCTCAGTTCTGCGGCCGGTGGGTCTGGTTCTCCTGGTCCTGCTCAGTGTTTGGTCAGCGCATGTGCTTGTCATTGCTTCGCTGTTCTCGTTCAGGACCCGCGATTCGATGCGGATTGCCGCTGTAGAACTCTTCAGCATGTGGCGGGTAAGCCTCGGTTTCCTGTCGCTGTTGGTGGTGTCCGTGGCAACCGTTCAGCTCGGCTCCGAACTGGCACTTCTGCTACTTGCTTGGGCCTTCATGGGGCTGCTCTGGCTCATGGCACAACCACTGGTTGGCGACGTCACCCGGAAGTTCATCAAGAATGACTGAGCGCCAGAGTGCCGTTCTGTGGGGTGGCGTTAATCCAATACTGCCGGGCTTCTATCCGGACCCATCCGTGTGCCGCGTGGACGGGGAAGATGGAACCTGGTTTTACTTGATCAATTCCACCTTCGAGTATCTGCCGGGTCTGCCGATTCATCGCTCCAGGGACTTGATCAATTGGGAACTGATCGGTCATGTGCTGGACCGGCCCGGACAAATTGATGTCTCACTTGTTGGTGATTCCGGTGGTTTATTTGCTCCAACGATCCGCCACGACGGGAACCGTTTCCTCGTGGTGTGCACGGTGGTGGGTGGCGGAGATCATGGATCGGGAAACTTTGTTGTCACTGCGACTGACCCGGCAGGGCCATGGTCAGATCCCATTTGGTGGGACATGGCTGGCATCGATCCCTCCATCATGATTGATCCCGACGGTACGCTGTGGGCCCACGGCACCCGGTTGGCTCCCGAGCCTGAATGGGAGCAGCAAACAGAAGTCTGGGTGAAGAGGCTGAACAGCCAAACGCTCAAGCCCGAGGGTGGGGAGACCATCATCTGGTCTGGTGCCTTGCGCGGGGCGATCTGGTCGGAAGGCCCGCATCTCTTCCACCATGAGGGGTACGTTTACTTGTTGGCGGCCGAAGGCGGTACGAGCTTTCACCATGCCATCGTTGTTGCTCGGGCCGAATCTCCTCTCGGTCCCTTCACCGGAAATCCAGCAAATCCCATCCTGACACACCGTCATCTGGGCCGGTCAGCACCCGTATCAAATGTTGGTCATGCCGATCTTGTCGAGGCGCAAGATGGCACATGGTGGGCCGTTTGTTTGGCCACCCGGGAGTGGGATCACTGCGACCTTCTGGGCCGTGAGACATTCCTGGTTCCCGTGTCGTGGGAAGACGGGTGGCCGGTCTTTGCCCCGGGTGAGGGGCACTTGCCACTCAACCCCGGCGGGCTCACACTCCAGCAACCCTTGAGCTCTGACGCTGGTGTGAGCCCAGTGCAGGAGGCGAAGCAAAATACTGGCCTTCACAGCGATGTCATTGCCGTGCGGCGGCATCCCTCGGAGTTCTGCACATTGACCGAGAACTCCGGCGAGTTTTTGATCCAGGCAGGGGAAGGCCTCAAGGGATCACTGCCAGCCTTTGCTGCCAAGCGGCTGGCTGGGCTTACATCCCGGGTGCAGCTTCGGCTTCTGGATGCCAGCGCTGGCGTTCGTGCCGGCCTCGCCCTGCGTTACTCCGCTACGGCTTTCGTGACGCTCACGGTGGGTGGCGGGGCCGTGCAAATTGAGTCATTCAATGGGCACGCCCCGACTAAATCATTCCGCACCACCTTGCGGACCCCTCCTGCTACGCCGGAATTCCCCGCGGGAACGGCACCAGGAGTTCTGTCTTTTGAACTGCACGGCACCAGCGCTGTCGCCGTTTGGGAGCCCGCTGGTGGGGTGCCGGTGCGGTCCGGGGCCGTGGATGTCTCCCACCTTTGCGCCAAGCACGACGGCGGATTCGTGGGAGTTACGTACGGGGCCGTGGCTGCGGGGGATGAGGGCTTCGCCATTTTCTCGGAATTGCGGGAGGAAGCTTGAACGCACTCTTCGGTTACCTGTTGGTGCATTTCGTCGAGGATCCGCTTAATCACAGGGAGAAGATTTTCCTGTCGTTGAGCGAGGGGGACACCCCGGTTGCCTGGCGCCGGTTGAATCATGGTGAGCCAGTTCTTGAATCGCAAGGTGGTACTGGCGGGGTTCGTGACCCCAACATCGTTCGGGGACCAGACGGGGTGTTTCACATTCTCGCGACGGATCTGCGTGTCTGGCGTCCGGCCGGTCCCAACTGGTGGGAATTCAGGCATAGGGGGAGCCGGGATCTGGTGATTTGGGATTCCACCGACTTGCTCAGCTGGTCCGAGCCGAGATATATAACGCTCGCACCGGAAGGGGCCGGCATGGCTTGGGCGCCAAAGGCCGTTTACGATCCGATATCTGGAGACTATCTGGTCTTCTTTTCCTCCGGCTTGCTCGAAAGCCGGCCAGCCCATCAGGACTCGGTGACGCAGGCAGAAACTGGCGCCAGCCGCATTATGGTGACGCGAACCCGGGACTTTACTCACTTCACGCCTGCGGAGAGCTATTTGAAGCTGACCGGCGGCGTCATTGACATGAGCGTGCTTGTGACTGACACCTCCGTGCACCGGTTCGCCAAGCACGACGACGGAGCGCCGGAGAGTCTGCACGTATTCCATCAACGAGGCTCCGCACTCTTTGCCGATGATTTCGTCACGGTTTCCCACGGTATTGGCCAAGAGATTGCTCCCACCGTTGAAGGACCATTGGCTTTCCGCGACAACCATGAGAGCCGCTGGTACCTGTGGGTAGACCAATACTCTCGCCAGCCCCAAGGCTACGAAGCGTATACGACCACCAACATCGAGGCTGGCGACTGGCGCCTGGTGCCAGATTTTAGGCTCCCGGAAAACACCAAGCACGGCACCGTTTTGCCACTGCAAGCGGCCGAGTACGAAGCATTGAATACCTTTTATCCACGCTGAATCACAAATTCCTGATCGGCAATCCACCCGACCACCCAAGGAAAACCACCATGAGCACAGCAGACCGTTATGCCCACCGCAAAGTCAACGCGACCATCGTCCTCACTGATCCGCAAGGCAAGCCACTCGCAGGCAGACCAGTCACCGTCCAGCAACGAGCGCATGTTTTCGGGTTTGGCTGCACCGCGCCAGACATGGGCGAGGAGGCAAGCGAAACCCGCGAACTCTGGACCCAACTATTCGATACCGCCACGCTGGCGTTCTATTGGGGGCGCTATGAACCCATCCAAGGCGTAACCGATCGTGAGCGAGTCATGCATTCAGCTCACTGGTTGGCTAACCGCGGAGTGCGGCTCAAGGGACACCCTCTCGTATGGCATACAGTCAAAGCCCCGTGGGTGGATGACTTGCCGTTGTCAGATGCTGAGGAGCTGTTGCGGGGACGCATTCGCCGTGAAGTCAGCGACTTCGCCGGCATCGTTGACTCCTGGGACGCGATCAACGAGGTGGTCATCATGCCGGACTTCGTGAACGAGCCGGACGGCATCAAGAACGCCATCACACGCATATGCGCGAAGAAGGGGCGCGTGGCGATGGTGGCGCTCGCAGTAGAGGAAGCACGGAGTCAGAACCCAGAGGCGCAGCTCATCTTGAATGACTTCGATTTGGGGCCCCGGTATGAGAGCCTCGTGGAGGAAGTTCTGGCTGCAGGCATCAAGATCGATGCCATCGGCCTGCAATCACACATGCATAAAGGGTTCCGCGGGGAAGAGCAGCTCAACGATATTTGCAATCGCTTCGCAAGGTTCGGACTACCCCTGCATTGGACGGAAACGACCATCCTTTCCGGTGACCTGATGCCCTCAGATATCGAGGACCTCAATGACTACGTCGTTGCGGACTGGCCCTCTACTGCAGAAGGTGAGGCGCGTCAGGCTGAGGAAATCGTTCGTCACTATTCGACTCTGGTGGCGCATCCGGCCGTCGAATCAATCACCTATTGGGGCTTCGATGATGGGGGTGCGTGGCTAGGCGCTCCTGTGGGTTTTCTGCGCGAAGACGGTACCCAGAAGCCGTCGTATTCAGCGCTGCGAGATCTCATACGTGGAGAATGGTGGCTGGATTCGGCCGAACTCGTCACGGACAGCGAGGGGCGTATCTTCTTTGACGCATTTGCTGGCAGCTTTGACGTGATTTCGGGCGAGTCTCACGTGACGGTGGACCTTCCTGCGGGGCCGGCGCAGGTTGAGATGATGTTCCCTTCGTAGCGTCATCTTCTAAGCCGAGCGCGCTGCCGCAGTCCTAGGGTTGCGGCGGCGCGGTTGACTCCCGAACGATCAGCTCAATACCCAACTCCACCCGGGAGGATGCCAGCGTCTCTCCTCGGGCTATGGAAATCAACATCTGCGTGGCCAAGGCAGCCATCTTCGCCAACGGCTGATTCACCGTGGTAAGCGGAGGAGTGAGCCACGCTGTCACGGGGAGATCGTCATATCCAACGATCGAGAGATCGCGGGGAATGAGCAAGCCAAGCTCGCGAGCGGCTCGCATCACTCCCAAGGCCTGGTAATCCGATCCGGCGAAAATGGCTGTGGGGCGGTTAGGCCCCTGTAGCAGCTCGAGAGCATGTTCGTATCCGGCCTTCTTCTCGAAGTCTCCCCAGCGAATCAGAGCCGGGTCGCACTCGAGCCCCGCCTCGTCATGGGCGCTTCTGTAGCCGTCTACGCGAGCCCTGCTGCACATGACATCGGAGGGTCCAGAAATGACAGCAATTCTTTTGTGGCCAAGGCTAATGAGGTGTCGAGTGGCGACCAGGCCACCGTTCCAGTTATTGGAGCCAACTGTGGGCACCCCCAAACCAGGGTCGCCGTGGGCATCGATGACGACATAGGGGATAGATCGGGCATCGAGCTGATGGCGCTGAGATTCATCAAGTCCGGAGAGGACTAGGACCACGCCGATGGAACGGCGGGCCATGATGCTGTCGAGCCATTCCTTGGACGGACGGTGTGAACCGCCCAGTTGTGAGAGCACGACACCGATATGTTCGGGGCCCGCTGCGTACTCCACACCTTGGATAATCTCGTGGGCCCAGCCGCTGCCTGCTTCGTGAAAGACCAAATCAAGCAAGTCCGATGATCTGGAGGTGGAATTAGCTGCGACGGGCTTGCGGTAGTTGTGGCGGGTCAATGCTTCTTCAACCCGCACGCGAGTGCTCTCGGCGACGTCTTCCTTGCCATTGAGCACGCGAGAAATGGTCGGAACGGATACGCCAAGCTCCTCGGCAATTGCAGCAATAGTAATTCGGCCCTTGGCCATGTCCGGTCCTTCCTCAAGCGCCGAAACTTTCGGTATCTAACATGGTACTGATCCAGCTGGACATCGACGAGCAAGTCGGTCCTTGCCGAGTCCGACGGCTAGGGATGCGCTGACAGGTGGTGTCGCGGCGGCTCATATCGTCGTTCCGGAATCGAGGAACAAATTTCAGCAACTATCAGGAAACTAAGTTTACTTTCTATTCGAAGAATCCTTGACTTTCAGTGTCCGTTATTTCTACGGTTGATATCAATGGATCTCAGGATCCAAGGATTGATCAAGAAATTTCCTGATCAATACAGAAACTTTCCAAGTATTACGTAACCACTCGACGCTGCAAAGATGGAGTTATTCAGATGAGGACGTACAAGGTAGCCCTGGTAGGCACGGGCGGGATCGCAGCCATACATGCAGACAACCTAGCCCGGGCTAAGGACCGGGTGGAGATGGTGGCCGCATGCGATGTGGACCAAGCGAGGCTGGCGGCTTTTGGCGATGAGCATGGCATTGTTGGCCGGTATCAAGACCTTACGCAGCTTCTGGCCGAAGCCAAGCCTGACATTGTCCACTTGTGCACACCACCCATGTTGCACATTGACCAGGCCATCGAATGCCTCGAAGCCGGAGTGCACGTCCTGTCTGAAAAGCCGCCGGCGCTGAGCCTGGCGGACTTTGACCGGCTCAACACAGCCCAGGCCGTTGGTGGGGCGCAGTTCTCCTGCGTTTTCCAACATCGCTTTGGTGATGCATCGACGGCCGCACAGACGCTGATCGGCGGCAGCGATTTTGGACGCCCCCTCGTGGCTAGCTGCGACACTCTCTGGTACCGCCCCGACAGCTACTTTGATCTACCATGGCGCGGAAGCTGGAATGCTGAAGGCGGAGGGCCCACCATGGGTCACGGCATTCATCAATTTGACCTGTTGCTGCACCTGCTGGGCCCCTGGACGGAAGTCACAGCCCTTGCATCGAGGCAGGCGCGCGCCACCTCAACAGAGGACCTGTCCGCCGCTTTGGTCCGCTTCGAAAACGGTGCGGTGGCAACCCTCATTAACTCGCTGCTGTCTCCTCGAGAGACCTCCGACATTCGGATCGACTGCGAATTTGCCACCATTGAGCTCAGCCACCTCTATGGCTATTCCACGGACAACTGGACAGTCACCCCGGCGCCCGGCCATGAGTCCATGGTGGCCAACGCATGGAACGGGCAGCCGCTGGAACGAGGCAGCGGACACTCCGCTCAATTCCTGGCCATGTACGACGCATTGGACGCGGGCAGACCGCTTCCTGCAGGGGCTGCTTCGGCGCGCCAGACGTTGGAACTAGCCGCAGCCATCTATGCCTCCGCATTCACCGGAGCGCCTGTGCGCAGCGGTGACATTGTCCCCGGTCACCCGTTCTATTCCGGCATGGACGGAGCAGGCCTGGGCACCCGGGTCCTGGATGAAACTGCCCTTGCCGCGGCTTCCCCCGCATAATCAACCGCCACTATTTCCAGGAGACACACAGACATGACCAGCCCCGCAACGACACTCGCAAGCTCCACCAAACTTAGCTACTCCGATGACGGCGCCGCACTGACCTTCACCGCTGGCGGTCAACAAATTGCCAGCTACACCTACAACCCCACCGACGCCCAATACGAAAGCCCGCGCCCCTATTTTCACCCGCTCACCACCTTAGGTGGCGATGAGGTCACTATTTTTCGGCCGTGGGATCACATCTGGCACAAGGGGCTATCGCTAGCCCTGCCCAATGTTGGCAACGATAACTTCTGGGGTGGCGCAACCTACACTCGGGCCACCGAATATGCGGATCTCAACAACAACGGCGCCATGGCCCACAAGGCCTTCAGTAGCATTTCCGACGGCGTTGCTGGCATCACGGCAGCCGAGGAGCTTCAATGGAGCTCCCAGGCCGGCGATCCTGTCATCGCGGAGAAGCGCCGCTTCAATATACAGCTCCTAGACGTTCCCGGAGCCCGCGCCTGGGCGCTGCTTTTTGAAACTGAAATCAGCAATATTTCCCCAGCCCCCATCAGCATTGGCAGTCCCACCACCGAGGGTCGGGAGAATGCCGGCTATGGCGGCCTCTTCTGGCGCGGGCCGCGGTCCTTCACCGGTGGCCAATTCCGTTCCGCCGCAGGAACCGGCACGGATGAGTTTATGGGAAGCCGCTCCGAATGGCTGGCCTTCACCGGCAGGCACGATCAGAGTTGCCATGCCTCCACCATCACTTTTGTGGAAGATAGCGCCAATCTGGGCGCCCCGAATCAGTGGTTTGCCCGTTCCTCCATGTTTGCCTGCTTGGGGTCATCGCCCTTCTTCAGCGAAGCCGTGTTGCTTCAGGCTGGCGACCCTTTGACGTATCGCTATGCTGTGGTGATTTCCGACGGCGAGGTTGACCAGGAATCAGCAGAGCTGCTCGTCGGTGCCGCCAAAGCAGCCCTGGGCGCTTGGGTCTGACCATGGCACTAACCAACTTCCCTGGGGCGACCGCCCTCTCAGAGGTCAGCATCTACAACTGGCCCGCAAGGGACGGCACGTCTGGCGGTACCCCACATCTTCACACAGCGTCGGCAGAGGCATATGTGGTGCAGCAGGGGCGCGGACGGTTGGAGACTCTGGACTCCGGGGGATTTGCGTCCACGCCTCTGGAACCGGGCGCGGTGCTGTGGTTTACACCCGGCACAATTCACCGGGCGATCAATGATTCCGGAGACCTACGCGTACTGGTCGTGATGCAGAATGCGGGCCTGCCGGAGAGCGGTGACTCCGTCATGACCTTCCCGCCTGCGCACCTTGTTGATGCCACGGTCTACAGCCAGGCCGCGGCCTTGACACCCAGCGACGCCGACAGCGGTGACCCGACGGCGGAATCCGCGGCCCGCCGTCGGCGTGACCTAGCGCTGGAGGGGTACCTTGCGTTGAAGATGGCGGTACTGGCCGAAGGTCCTGCGGCCTTGGGGGACTTCCACCACGCAGCGGCAAGGCTTGTTGGTGCTCGTACCTCCCACTGGCAGGAGCTGCTGGTGCAAGGGGCTGAAAGACAGGCAGCGGCGACACGGCAGCAGTTGAGGTTTCTCGAAAGTGCCGATAGTTACTATATGCAGGATGCGCAGACTACCATGGGGCAACGAAAGACCAACAGGATTTACGGCATGTGCGGACGGATCCAAACGTGGGGACTTTCGGAAAACTTATGAGGCTGGCGTAGACGCCGGCCGTAGAAAGGGGTCCAAGTGACCAAACAAGACACCGGTCGCGCAACAATCAGTGAGATAGCCCTAGAAGCCGGAGTCTCAGTTCCCACCGTTTCCAAGGTACTCAACGGGCACGTCCACGTTGCTGCTGAAACTCGCGCCAGGGTAGAAGAAATCATCGCCCGGCGTGACTATTCGCGTCGACCGGCCAAGCGCCGCAAAAAGGCAGGTCTGATCGATCTGGTCTTTCCGGGACTCAGATCGGAATGGGCTCTGGAGATCATCGAAGGTGTGGAACGCGTAGCCCAAGATGCCGGATATGGAACTGTGGTCAGCAGTTTGTCGCTTGATGGTTCCCGGATCCGCCCATGGCTTGCCAACTTGGCAGAGCGCAAATCGGATGGTCTGCTCCTGGCCGTCTATGAGCTGGACGCAAAACAAATTCAACGCATCAAGTCACTGGGCATCCCGGTGGTGCTGATTGACCCCGTGGGGCAGCCGGGACCTGATCTGATGACTGTGGGGGCCGCGAACTGGGAGGGGGCCTTCTCGGCTGCGGAGCATCTGCTGGCTTTGGGGCATCGGAGAATCGGCATGATTGGTGGACGCCCCGATCTGCAGTGCAGCAGCGCGCGGGAGGACGGGCATCTGGCTGCGTTGCGACGCGCTGGCATTGAAATGGACCCGGCCCTGATTGTTCCCGGAGACTTTTCGATCGAGGCCGGCGAGGCAGGAACCCGCAAGCTTCTTGAGCTAGCGGACCGCCCCACGGCGATCTTCACCGGTAACGATGAACAGGCCTTGGGGGCCTACCGGGCCGCACGTGATGCCGGACTGCGCATTCCCCAGGACCTGAGCATTATTGGCTTTGATGACATTCCCGCCGCCGATTGGATCGAACCCGGGCTGACCACCGTCCGCCAGCCAGTTGTCCATATGGCTGAAACTGCCATGCGTGCGCTGCTGCGGTACTTGGATGGGGACGAGGAGCTTCCGCAACGGATTGAGCTCGGCACCGAGCTTATCGTCAGAGGCTCGACGGCGGCGCCCGCTCAAGGCTGAAGCAGCCGGCGGCCGCTAAAACTACGTGGATGGAAAAATGAGAGTTAGTACGGCCGCCAGTGCGGCGAGCAAAAAATGGCAGCCTGCCACGGACAGATATTTCATCCCGGGTGGCGCCAGCAACCCCACGGTCGTGCCGCTGGCAGCCGCACGGGGTGAGGGTAAGACGGTTGCTCTCACCTTCGACGACGGTCCCAATCCCGGCGAGACTACTGATGTCTTGGACTTCCTCCGAGAGCATGGCATTGTCGCCACGTTCTGTGTCATCGGCGAGAACGTCCTAGCACCTGGAGGCGCTGCACTGCTGCGAAGGATCGTCGCTGAAGGGCATGTGCTCAGCAATCACGGCACGTCATTTGCCGATATGGGGTCGTGGACTTTTCGCCATGTGGAACAGGACCTAAAATCAAACCTCATCATCATCAGGGAGGCTGTGGGAAATCCCTCTGCTCCCGTTCCCTATTTTAGGGCCCCGAATGGCAACTGGGGTAAGACCGCCGAGGTGGCAGCGGCTTTGGGCATGCAACCGTTAGGTCTGGGAAATGTCATTCATGATTGGGACGGCAACGATCTGAGTGTGCCAACGCTGACTGCCAATTTCCACGCAGCATTTACCCCTGGCGCCGTTATCTTGGCGCATGATGGCGGGGGCGACCGAAGGAATACAGTCACGGCGATGAAGGCGGTGGTACCGGAGAAGATTGCCGCTGGCTGGACCTTCACGCTTCCGGGAGTGGGCACGGCAGCATTCACAGGAGCCGTGCCGGGTCAGCTGCCGTCGGGCTCGTCCTGGCAGCGTGGGCACCAATAAATGTCCCGGGCGGCGCGGGTAGGAAAAGCCGGATCGGCCAATTTGTCATGCCGGATGAGCACTCCGCAGCGCTTGCATGGCTTCCCGGCCAGGCCATAGACCCACGATGCCGCCTCGCCTCGCGCAGGCCCACCCATGGTTGAACGTTGCGATCGATCCTTGTTTACCTCGAGCAGCCGCTTGGCCAGAGCCACCATCCGGGGAAGATCAGGCACCTCCGCAACCGCCATGGACGGGTGCACGCGGCTCAGAAAACACAGCTCATTTCGGTAAATGTTGCCGATCCCGGCCAGGTTTCGCTGATCCAGCAGCGCCAGCCCAATGGCTCGCCCAGGCTCAGTCAGCAGCCTGCGTAGAGCCTGGTCCGAGTCCCAGTCCGGTCCCAATAAATCCGGTCCAAGATGTCCGACGGCGTCTGCCAGCAACGCCTCCGGTAGGACTTCCAGCGTGCCCAGCGAAAAGCCCACAGCCGTTGCCAGCTCGGTTTGTAGCACCACCCGGGCGGTGAAGGCGGGCCGCCGCCACTTTGCCGAACGGCCGTTGATGGGTGCCGGGTAGATGTCCCAGTGCCCTTCCATGGACAGATGCGAATGGATCACCTGCCCGCCCACGAACATGAGCAGGTGCTTGCCCCGAGACTCCACCCGGGACACCAGCGCTCCGGCCAAGTCCAAGGTGGCATGTGCGGGAATTCTGAAGTCGCTGGACAACAATTCCTGCCCCTCAAGAACCACGCGCAGGTCCCGTGCCTGCCGCCAAACTGTATCTCCTTCAGGCACGGATCCGCACTCCTCTCGGGGAGCTGTAAGCCCCAGCGGCGAGCATGGCTGCGGCCAGCGGAGTACCCAATACCTCGCCGCCATTGACCTTTTCAATGGCCATCTTGTCGATCGCGCCTCGCTTGACCACGTTGACCAACGCCGTACCGGCCAGCGCCACCATGGATCCATCGTCGCTGAAGCACAACAGTGTACGCCCGCCGCGTTCCACGTAGAGGACCAATGCGCCGTCGACCATCACCACCAAGGCACCCGCCTTGCGCCCGGGCCTGTGCCCGGATTCCAGCGGCGGCCAGGGCAGGGCGGCGCCGTAGGGGTTGGCGGGATCAGTCGCGGCCAGGGCCAAAGCCTTCGGTGGACGCGGGTTCAGCGCTGCGTCCTCGCTATAGGTTCGCAGCCGATCCACCGTGGCTGGCACAGCAAACTGCGCCGCGCCGAGGTGCTCGATGAAGTAGCCGCGGCGGCATTTTCCGCTCTCCTCCAGCCGGGCCAGCACCTTGTACATGAGGCCGAAACCGCCCGGAAGTCCGTGGTTCATGACGGAGCCGCGCGTCACCACCCCATACCGGTCCAGGAACAGTTCGGCGAGGGCGTGACTGCGCAGGGTGGTTTGGGCACTGTCGGTTTCGGTGACGGGGGCCGGCAATAAGCTCCAGCGCCCGGCACCCATAGGCGGGGCGCCGCGCTGCACGCCTGGGGCCCGACCAGGCAGGCGTCCATAACGGCCGGCGCGGGCAGGGCGCAGCCGCGAGGGCGGGGCTTTTTGCTTGTGCGCCGTGTGCCCGCCAGATAAGAGAGCCCGGACCGGGGCGAAAGTGTCATTGCTGATCCGTCCGGCCCAGAACAGCTCCCACAGCGCGGACAGCAGATCGGTATCGGAGGCGGCCAGATCCGGGCCATCGGCCGTCATTTCGCGCAGTTGGTGGAAGAAGTAGGCGCCACCGGTGTGCAGCGCGTCCATGATGCGTTCGTGAAATTCGGTGGGCGTGAAATCCGCCGTTGCTTGGAGTGTCAGATCCACCGAATCCGCAATATGAAGGCTCATCCAGCCATCATTTGAGCCCAACGATCCAGCGCCTGAGACCAGCACTTCACCGGTGGCCGTCAGCTCATCCAGCATGGCGGGGGAGTAGTCGGCCACGCGTGCAGCCAGCACCAGCGGTTCCCACGCCGATGCCGGAATGGGCACGCCAGCCAACTGGTCCACCACCGTCAGTACGCCGTCCAAGCCCCGCAGAGCCGGGGTTCCTGAGGCGGATGTGACATGCTGCCAGGCAGGCAGGAACCGTGCAAAGGCTGCCGCATCAACAGGTTCAACTTCGGCACGCAGTGCCGCCAGTGATCTGCTGCGCAACTGCCGCAGAACCTGAACATCGCACCATTCCGTGGCACCATTTTCGAAACCAGGGCCCGCAGCGGCGAGGGTCCCCTCGCGAGCGTGCGAGTGATGGGAGCCGCTGGGCATGAACTCACCTTCGGTGACGCGCCTGTCGGCAGCCAATCTGGCCAGTCCGGAATGTACGACGGCTACACCGAGTCCCAGCCTCGCCGCGGCTTCCGCTGCCGTGAAGGGTCCGTGGGTGCGGGCGTAGCGTCCCAGTAAATCACTGAGCGGATCGGCCACGGGTTCAATGAACGCCAGCGGAACACCCATGGGCAGCGGAATGCCAAGGGCATCGCGCAACCGCGCCGCATCCTCAATGGCGGCGTACCGCTCGTGACCTGCCATATTGACCCGCAACGCGCGGTTCGCGGCGAGCAACCCAGAAAGGTGAGAGGCCGCCAGCGCCAGATGCGCCTCGGCCTCACGCTGCTCCTGCGTCGCTGCCTCGGAGCTGCTCTGCGCCACAGGCTGGGCCTGGGCCTGGGCCACAGACTCGGGTGAGGCTGCGGTGTCAGGGGAGTGCCCGGCGTCGGACTGTTCTTGGCGTTGGGGAACCTCAGGAAGTAACCGGGCGGCAACCTCCGCGACGCTCAACGGGCCCAACAATCGGAGCAGATCTGCCACTCCTTCAAGGCCACGCACGCGGCGATCGGCGTCGCCACCAGCACCAGCCAGGCGCTGCAGTTGATCCTCGGTGGCGGCGATGACAGCCGGGTCAAGGAGTTCGCGCAGCTCGGCCCGGCCCAGCAGCTCATCCAGCAGCGCCGGATCGAGGGAAAGGGCGGCGGCGCGGCGTTCGGCGAGCGGGGAATCACCCTCGTAGAGGAAGCTGGCCACATAGCCGAACAGCAGCGAGCGGGCGAAAGGGGAAGGTTCATTGGTGGTGGTTTCCACGATCCGCAGCTCGCGCCGCTCGATCGAGGCGGCAATGTCCTTCAGCGCGGGCAGATCGTAGACATCCTGCAGGCATTCGCGCACGGTTTCGAGCACGATCGGGAACTGCGGATATTTGCGGGCAACATCGAGCAATTGGGCCGAGCGCTGGCGCTGCTGCCACAGGGGCGAACGCTTGCCCGGATTCTGCCGGGGGAGCAGCAGTGCCCGGGCGGCACATTCGCGGAAACGGCTGGCAAAGAGGGCAGATCCGCCCACCTCGGCCGTGACGATTCCGTCCAGTTCTTCAGGGTCAAACATGAATAAGTCGGCGCCGGGTGGCTCATCGTCCATGAGGGGAACGCGCAGCACAATGCCGTCGTCAGAAGCCATGGCCGAGCCGTCGAGGCCATAGCGTTCGTGCAGGCGGGCTGCCACTGCCAGCGCCCACGGAGCATGAACCGGCATGCCGAAGGGACTGTGCAGCACCACGCGCCAGTCGCCGAGCTCATCGTGGAAGCGTTCCACCATGAGCGTCTTGTCATCGGGAACGGCAGTGGTAGCGGCCTTTTGCTCGTCGAGATAGCCAAGCAAGTTATTGGCAGCCCATTCATCCAAGCCGGTGGCCTCGCAGCGTTTCAGGGCCTTTTTACGGGGGGCTGCGCTGACTTCACGGATGAAGGCACCCAGCGCACGGCCCAATTCAACCGGGCGGCCCAGGGAATCGCCCTTCCAGAACGGCAGCTTGCCGGGTTGACCGAAGGCGGGGGAGACCAGCACGCGGTCAAAGGTGATGTCCTCGATCTTCCAGCTTGTGGCGCCAAGGGCAAAGACATCGCCCACCCGGGACTCGTAGACCATCTCCTCATCGAGTTCGCCCACGCGCCGGCCGCCCTTGTTGGCAGTTCCGGCTGCGCCCGGCTCGTCTGATCCAATAATGAAGACACCAAAGAGGCCGCGGTCCGGGATGGTCCCGCCGGAAGTGACGGCCAGCCGCTGGGCTCCGGGGCGGCCCGTGATGGTGCCAGCCGTGCGGTCCCAGACAATGCGCGGACGCAGCTCGGCAAATTCATCAGAGGGGTAGCGTCCGGCCAGCAAGTCCAGCGTGGCATCGAAGGCTGACCGCGGGAGGGCAGTAAAGGGGGCGCTGCGCCGCACGGTCTCAAACCACTCATCAACGCCGATGGATTCCAGGGCCGTGGCGGCCACGGTCTGCTGGGCAAGGATGTCCAGCGGATTGGCGGGGATCGAGAGCGGTTCGATCTGGCCGGCCAGCATCCGCTCCACAGTGACCGCAGAATGCAGCAAATCAGCGCGGTGTTTGGGGAACAGCAGGCCTTCTGAAATCTCGCCCACCTGGTGCCCGGCACGTCCCACCCGCTGCAGCCCACTGGCCACCGACGGCGGAGACTCCACTTGGATCACCAGGTCCACAGCCCCCATGTCGATGCCCAATTCCAGACTGGACGTGGCTACAACGGCGCGTAGCCGCCCGGACTTGAGATCGTCCTCGATCAGTGCCCGCTGCTCCTTGGACACCGAGCCGTGGTGCGCCTTAGCCAGGACGTTGGGGGCACCCGCCACGGCCCCGGCCTGGGCCATCATCTCCGCCGGCAGGCGTGCAGGGGAGTGTGCAGGGGACGCAGGGGTCCGCCACGGGTCCGAGGAGGAGGCAGCGCCGTCGATCCCCACCAGCTCCCCGGCCTCGCCCGCTCGGCCGGGGTCCCTCGCTGGCGTGGGCCCGGCGGCGTCGTCCGTCAGTGAAGAACTAGCGGACTCAGCCAGTTCAGCCAGTTCCAGCCGCTCCAGATAAATCTCGTTGAGCCGCCCGGTCAAGCGCTCGGCCAGACGGCGGGAGTTGGCGAAGATGATGGTGGACTTTTTGGCCAGTACGGCGTCCACAATCTTTTCCTCCACATGCGGCCAGATGGAGGCGTTCGGCTGCAGTCCGGAGGCTGGGCCGAGATCGTGGGCGGCGGCGAGGGCGGGCAATTCCGTCATGTCCGCGACAGGGACCGTGACGCCCAGGTTCCACGTCTTGGTGCTGGCCGGAGCAACGATGCTGACCGGGGCCTGACCGCCCAAAAAGCGGGCCACCGTTGAATGCGGCTCCACCGTGGCTGACAGCCCGATGCGTTGGGCAGGAGTTTCCAGGAGCGCATCGAGGCGCTCAAGGGATACGGCCAGGTGGGCTCCGCGTTTGGTGCCGGCGACGGCGTGGACCTCGTCGATGATGATGGTGTGGACGGCTGTGAGTGTTTCGCGTGCCTTGGAGGTCAGCATCAAATAGAGGGACTCGGGGGTGGTGATCAGAATGTCCGGCGGATGGCTGAGTAGGCGGCGGCGCTCGTTGGTGGGCGTGTCCCCGGATCTCACTCCGACGCTGACGGCTGGGGCGTCTAGTCCTAGCCGGGCAGCTGTTTGGGTGATGCCGATCAAAGGAGCGCGCAGGTTCCGTTCAACGTCCACGCCGAGGGCCTTCAAGGGGGAGATATAGAGGACGCTGGTGCCGCGTTTGGCTGCTGTGGCAGCCGAATCCGGGGAACTGCTTCTGGCAATGAGGCCATCCAAGGCCCAAAGAAAGGCGGCCAAGGTTTTACCGGAACCGGTAGGTGCCACCACAAGAGAGTGCGCCCCGTTGGATACGGCGTCCCAGGCGCCAGCTTGGGCCGGGGTTGGCGAGCCGAAGGCGCCCAGAAACCACTCGCGGGTCGGTTCCGCGAACTGGCTCATTGCGCTCATTTTGCTTGTTGCGTCCACGGCTCCATCATGCCGCATGCCACCGACATTGTGCGTCCGGCGCGATGGGAAAAGCTGTTCCCAGACAAACACTCAGTCAGCAACAACGCCAGAATTTGTCTTCTGGTCCAGCAGTGTCGGTGGGGCGCGGTAATCTATCGGTAGGAGCGGCAAAGATTGCCGGGGCCGGTCCGTCATGTGAAACGTGCCTGCCGATACACCTGATACAGACAATCTGGGGAGGTCGTAGGGCAGTGCAGACACGCCATGTGGGGAATAATTGGGTTCCCTTGTTGGGTTTCGCGCTCCTCTTTTTGATCTCCGGAGCCATCAGTATGATGACCCAACACGGCAACGGTGCCGACGCTGGCTTCTTGGCCGCAGGCACCCTGATAGCGTGTGCCGGCAGTGCTGCTTGGCTGTGGAAGCACCCCTCATGGTGGATTGCTCCGCGCAACCACTACCTGTACCTTGCCGGCGGCACGGCGTTGGGCGTTGGGCTGTCCGCCTTATTGCCGTTTCTGAATGGCGCAGGGCCTTGGATGGTCCTGGGTGCAGCCATTGTGGTTTATGGATATTTTGAACGCTTGCGGCTCCTGATGACACTCGGCTCAGGGGTGATGCTGGCGGGCCTGCTCGCTGCGCTGATCCGCACCGATATCTTGGGTGGCGCACTGCACTTGCTGACCACCGCCATGCTGGCCATCGGCGCTTACCGGCTGCACATGATGCGCCACGGGCGCCGCCGGGAATCGGCGGACAGTGAGCCGGACTTCATTGGTTCCTTCGAAGAGTTCGACCGCGATGAGGCGAACCGGCCCTAAGTTCGAAGTGGCACGCTGAAGAGGTTCAGCGTGGTCCATTCTTAATGGACGGACTTGAATTACGGGCCGCGCGTGCGTGGGTGTGGTTTATCAAGAGGGCTTTTGACAGGTATTTTCTTTCGATATAAAACTAATGAATGAATTCTGACTCTTCCTACATGCAGCTGCATCGCGGCGGCACCTCAGTCATTGTTGATCTGAGCACAGCAGGCCTCCCTACGATCATCCACTGGGGGCAGGCAACAGGTGTCCTATCCTCGGATGAGCTGAGCTCCCTCGCCGTAGCCTCCCGCCCGCAACGTGTATCGGGTGGTATTGATGTTCCCGCCAGATTGACACTCCTGCCTCAGGAAACCTTTGGTTGGCAGGGCTCGCCGGCGCTTCAGGGGCAGCGTGAGCGCACAGCTTGGGCCAGCGCATTAAGCACGACGGCGGTCACCTCCACCGCGCACGGCCTCACCATCACCGCAGAAGACTCCGCAGCCGAACTGCGGTTGGTTACCGATCTGGCTCTCAGTCCCCATGGTGTGCTGCGCCAACGGCACACTCTGACGAACTTGGGCTCCACTGATTATCAGCTGCACCAGCTCGCCACACTCTTCCCGCTGCCCGCGACGGCTACCACTATTCAGGACGCCACTGGGCGCCATTTGAAGGAACGGTCCGCCCAGCAGCGGCCGCTCACCGTCGGTGCGCACGTGCGCGAAAGCCGCCGAGGTCGTCCCGGCGCGGACGCCACGCTGCTCATGCTGGCCGGTTCTGCCGGCTTTGGTCATCGCAGCGGCGTGGTGCACGGTGTGCATCTGGCCTGGAGCGGCAACCATCGGCTCAGCGCCGAACGCACCATCACCAGCGATAACTTCCTCACGGCTGGGGAGCTCCTGCTACCGGGCGAAGTGGTCCTGGCTCCGGGCGAAAGCTACGCGACGCCGTGGGCACTGGGCTCCTGGGGTATCGGGCTGGACGAGTTGTCTGGGCGTTTCCATCAGGATCTGCGTCAGCGTACCCAACATCCCACTCGGCCTCGCCCCGTCACCTTGAACACCTGGGAGGCCGTCTATTTTGACCACGACCTTGCCACCTTGTCAGCTCTGGCAGACAAGGCAGCCGCCGTCGGCGTGGAACGTTTTGTGCTCGATGACGGCTGGTTCTTGGGTCGCCGCGACGACACTGCCGGCCTAGGCGACTGGTTTGTTGATCCCGCAGTGTGGGCCGAAGGTCTTAGCCCCATCATCAACCACGTCCACGAGCTTGGCATGGAGTTTGGCCTCTGGTTTGAACCCGAAATGGTCAATCCTGATAGTGAGTTGGCCCGCAATCACCCTGAGTGGATTCTGCACGCAGACGGCCGTTGGCCTGCCAGTGGCCGCCAGCAGCAAGTGCTCAACCTGGCGCATCCGGAGTGCTTTGACTACCTACTGGGTCGCGTTGACGCCATCCTCTCCGAGTACCCCATTAGCTACATCAAGTGGGACCACAATAGGGACCTGCTGGACGCCGCCGATCCGCGCACCGGCCAAGCCGCCGTCAGGGACACCACCTTGGCGCTGTACCGTTTGCTGGGCGAGTTGAAGTCCCGGCACCCCAACGTGGAGATTGAAAGCTGCGCTTCCGGTGGTGCCCGCGTGGACCTTGGGATCTTGGATTACACGGACAGGATCTGGACGAGCGACTGCATCGACCCGATCGAGCGGCTCGACAACCAGGCCAACACCGGTCTGCTGATCCCCTATGAGCTGATGGGCGCCCACATTGGTGGGCCGATCTCGCATTCCACCCGCCGCCAACACAGCCTGGGGTTCATGGCCCGCACAGCCATCTTTGGCCACTTTGGCATCGAATGGAACATCACCGATATCAGCGAGGAACAAACTGCGGAACTGGCCCAATGGGTGGGCTTCCACAAGGAGAACCGGACTCTTTTCCACACCGGCGTTTCGGTACACGCAGATCTCGCCGATCCCGCCATGGACCTTCGCGGTGTGGTAGCCCAGGACGGCAAACGCGCCATCTTCGCCCTCACCCAACGCGAAGCTTCCATCACCTACCCTTCCGGCCGGATCACCCTGCCCGGTTTGTCCCCCGAAGGCCGCTACCGCGTGACCTTGTCACATCCTCTTGATGACGAAGTTGGCAATGGGCAATCCCCGCTGGACTGGCCACTGCACGAAAGCGTGCTCTCGGGCACCGTCCTAGGCACCGTGGGCATACAAGCCCCAGTCCTCTTCCCGGAACAGTCGGTGCTCATCATGCTCAGCCAGGCTGACGCCTAAGTAGTACCAACTAGCAAAACGGAGAGCAACAGCTCACTGGTGGGCGGGCCCTGAAGAGGATCTGCCCACCAGCCAAACGGGAGCAGACCACCATCGGCGAGTGCCGCCGTCGTACGGGTCAGGCGGATTCGCGCCACACGATAGTCGTTTCCAAGTACACCCCGTCCCGGTTGATCTCCTCGCCCCGCAACTGAGCCAGTACCAGTTCGGCGGCTTGCGCACCGAGTTCGGAGGCGGGCTGGCGCACGGTGGAGAGTGGGGGATTGGTGCGCTGTGCCCAGACGCTGTCATCGAAGCCGACAATGGCGATATCCTCAGGCACCCGGCGGCCAATCCGTTGCAGAACGCTCAACGCGCCCGCAGCAACGGCGTCGGAGGCAGCAAAAACAGCATCGATGGTGGGGCAGCTTTCAAGAAGTTCGCGCATTCCGGTAATTCCAGCGTCAAAGGAGAAATGCTCCACCTTCGCGACGTGCTCCGGGCGATAACTCGATCCCATGGCGTCCGCAAAACCGGCTAGTCGATCGGCTCCCGCTGCGCGACCCAAAGCAGAAGCGATCATGCCGATCTGCGTTCGCCCAGAGGCCTTGAGCCGTGCAGTAATTTCTGCCGCGGCCTTTTTGTTGTCGATGGATACGAAAGGAAGCGGGCGATGATTGGGCGGCAGCCCCACAAAAGCCGAAGCCATGGCCAGCTGCTCAATGAGCTCCGTGATGGGATCATTCTCGCTCGCTGAAATAACAATGGCGCCATCGATGGATCCGCCGTTGAGGTACTGCCCAATCCTGTTGACATCCAGCTCGGAATCAATAATCAAACACACCATTTGATACCCGGCTTGGGAGAGCACGGTATTCGCCCCGAGCATGATCGAGCCGATGTTTGGATCTTCCAGGAACAGCGCATGCGGCTCGTGAATGAGCAGTCCCACGGCTTGAGAGCGTTGCCGCACCAAGTTCCGGGCAGCCATGTTGGGGACATAGCCAACTTCCTTGATGGCTTTGTTGACGGCAGCCCGTGCCTCATCGGAAACATAAGGCTCTCCGTTGAGGACCCTACTCACTGTTCCCCGTGAGATCCCTGCAACCGTTGCAACGTCAAGAATGGTTGCGCGCTTTTTTCTGCCGGGTGAAGGAGTCATTCCACCACCTTACCGGGGCCAAGATGGATGTAGATATTGCTAATAATTTGACATCTTTGTGACGCCCACCATAGTCTGTGTACGTTCACAGAAAACCGAGGCGTCGCATTGACCGCTCATGCCTGTGAACGTTCACAGAGGCGTGAGGCGCTGGCTGTGAATCATCACTTCGCACCACGTAAGGATTTTCATGCACAGCACACACGAGGGGCCTCCCCGTCCAGTCATCGACTTGGAATCCGGGATGGCCTTTGGGTGCGACTACAACCCGGAACAATGGGATCCGGCTGTTTGGGTTGACGATGTTGCCGCGATGAAGCAGGCAGGCGTCAACTTTGTTGCTATCAATATTTTTGGCTGGTCACATCTTGAGCCACGCCAAGGTGAGTACAACTTCACCAACCTCGATGCCATCATCGACTTGCTGCATGCCAATGGAATCAGCATCAACCTGGGAACGGCAACGGCCTCGCCGCCGCCTTGGCTGACAACCACTTTCCCGGAGGTTCTGCCCAAGGTCGAAGATGGCACCCGGCGGTACCCGGGCGGCCGGCAGGCGTTCTGTCCCAGCTCACCGATCTACCGCCACCATGCCGCCCTGCTCGTCGAGCAAGTAGCCCAGCGCTACGGCAGTCATCCCGCCGTGGCACTGTGGCATGTGTCCAATGAAATTGGTTGCCACAACGCACACTGCTATTGCGAAACCTCCGCTGAGGCGTTCCGTGACTGGCTGATGAAGCGCTATGAGAGCCTTGATGCACTCAACACAGCGTGGGGCACCGATTTCTGGAGCCAGCGGGTTTCGCACTGGAGTGAAATCTGGACACCCCGGCTTACCCTCTCCAGCCGCAATCCCGGGCAGAGCATGGATTTCCGTCGCTTCAGTAGCGAGGAACTGCGCAGCAACTACCTGCTCGAAGCGGACATTATTCGCCGCCACAGCGACATTCCCGTGACCACCAACTTCATGGTGACCGCCCACATCCGCAACATGGACTACTTCACGTGGACAGCGGACATGGACATCATCGCCAACGATCACTACTTGGATAACCGTTTGGGTGAACCCACCACGGAGCTGTCGTTCTCCGCAGACCTCACCCGCGGACTGGCCCAGAATGCGCCGTGGATTCTCATGGAACACTCCACCGGCGGCGTGAACTGGCAGCCGCACAACCTTGCTAAGGCACCGGGCGAAATGATGCGCAACTCCTTGGCCCATGTGGCCCGTGGTGCCGACGGCGTTTGCTTCTTCCAGTGGCGTGCCTCCCTTCAGGGATCCGAGAAATTCCATTCCGCGCTCATGCCCCATGCGGGCAAGGACAGCCAACTCTGGCGCGACGTTGTGGAACTGGGTCAAACCGTTGCCGGCTTGGCCGAGGTTGTTGGCAGCCGCGTTGAATCCAACGTTGCCTTCGTGTTCAGCTGGGAATCCTGGTGGGCGGTCGACGCCGAAACACGTCCCTCCGCCGCGATCTTCTACTTGAAACAGGCCCACGCGATCTATGCGGCCTTCCATGCACAGGGCATCACCGTGACCATGGTTGCCCCGGGTTCCGATCTGAGCGGATTCTCGATCGTCGTTGTCCCCACGCTGTACATGATCTCCGATGAACACGCCGCACAGATCAATGATTATGTGCACAACGGCGGTCACGCGGTAGTTACCTTCTACAGCGGAATCGTTGACGAAGAAGACCGTGTACGCACCGGCGGCTACCCAGGTGCCTTCCGGGACATGCTCGGGATCCGCACGGAAGAGTTCGCACCCCTGCTGCCGGAGCAGGTTCTGGAACTCTCCGATGGCCGGACGTCCTCGCTTTGGGCTGAAAAGACCACCTTGCACGGGGCTACCGCCGTCACGTCCTACGTTGCTGGGCCAACACCCGGCGGCGCTGCCGTCACGGTCAACAATTTTGGCCAAGGACGCGCATGGTACCTCGGAACCGTCCTAGACCCGGCCGGCTTGAGCGCCGTGGTCCGCAACGCGCTCGACGGCGCAGGCGTGACACCAGTTGCCCCCGAGGCTGACGCCAACTTGGAAATGGTGCGGCGCTCGAGTGCTGATAATTCATATTTGTTCGTCATCAACCACAGCCAGCAAGAGCGCAGCGTGTCCACCACGGGGCACGAGATTCTCACCAAGACTGACATTTCCCAGACACTCACGGTTCCTGCGGGATCCGTACGTGTAATCCGAGAGGAAGTAATGCCATGAGCCGCACTGAACTGCTCAACGCTGAGCCCGCGGTGCTTGAAAACCGGAAGCCGAAGAACAAATTCAAGAAAGCGATCGTACTCTTTGTAGCACCGTTCGGCGTGCTCTTCCTCTTGTTCTACTTAGCTCCCATTAGCTACGCCCTCTACCAATCATTCTTGAAGGTGGACAGGCAAGGCACCTTTGGGAAGGCGAAAGAAGTATTCGGTGGCTTCACCCAATACATCGCCGTTTTCCAGAACGGACCCTTCTGGGAATCCATCGGCAGGGTCTTCTTGTTCGGTGCCGTACAGGTTCCGGTCATGCTGGGATTGGCGCTGCTCTTTGCCTTGCTGCTGGATTCTCCGCTGGTTCGCGGTAAGAAATTCTTCCGCCTAGCGTTCTTTGTGCCGTACGCAGTCCCGGGCGTCATCGCCGCCATCATGTGGGGCTTTTTGTACTCGCCCAACCTCTCACCGTTTACAGAAGTCACCAGCAAGATCAATTTCCTCTCGGCAGACTTGGTGTTGTGGGCCATGGCCAATGTGGTGACCTGGGTCTTTGTTGGGTACAACATGCTCATCATCTACTCGTCGCTGTTATCCATCCCGACGGAGATCTATGAGGCCGCACGGCTCGACGGCGCCGGACAGCTGCGCATAGCGCTGTCCATCAAGATTCCGCTGGTAACTCCTGCCATCATCATGACGGCCATCTTCTCCATCATTGGAACACTGCAGCTTCTTGCCGAACCTCAGGTTTTCCGCACATTCAGCTCCGCCGTCAACAGCACCTTCACTCCTAACCTGGCGGTGCTGACCACCTCGTCCATCCCGAACATCCACTTGGCTGCGGCGATGTCTGTTGTCCTTGCATTGACAACCTTCATCTTGTCTTTCGCCTTCCTTAAGTTCACCCACCCGAAGGGCAACTGATCGTGAATAAGCAAGCAACGAGCCCTTCGAAGCCGAACAGCCGACGGCGTGAACCCGCCTTGACCTATTCCAAGGCCCGCGGCCCCCGCGAACAGATGCTCCCGCGCATGGGCGCCATGCTCATCATGGCGGTCTTTGCCTTTTACTTCCTCATCCCAATCTGGTGGCTCTTCGTTTCCGCAACGAAGTCCAAGGGCGATCTGACCAGCACCAACCCGCTCTGGTTCTCAGAATTCAACTTCTTCGAGAATGTTGGCAATGTCCTGACATACCGCGACGGCGTATTCCTGCGCTGGATCGGCAACAGCCTGGCGTACGCCGGCGGTGGTGCACTTATAGCTACGGTGCTTGCCGGAATGTGCGGTTACGCTCTGGCTAAGTACAGCTTTAAAGGCCGGGAGTTGATCTTCAATGTCATTCTTGGCGGTGTGCTGGTTCCGGCAACAGCCTTGGCCCTGCCGCTGTTCCTCATGTTTAGCCAGGTCAACGCGACCAACACATTCTGGGCCGTATTCCTGCCCAGCATCGTGAGTCCGTTTGGCGTCTACTTGACCCGTATTTACGCCGGATCCAGTGTCCCCGACGAGCTCATGGAAGCCGCCCGATTGGATGGTGCCAGCGAAGTACGCACCTTCTTCAGCGTTTCAGTGAAGCTGATGTTCCCGGCTTTGGTCACCGTTTTCCTCTTCCAATTCGTAGCGATTTGGAACAACTTCTTCCTTCCGCTGATCATGCTGCGCGATGAAGGAAACTTCCCCGTTACCCTCGGGCTTTACACCTGGAACTCTCAGATCAACCAAATCCCCGAACTCCGGATGTATGTACTGGTCGGCGCACTGCTATCGATCATTCCGCTGATCATTGCGTTCTTGTTCCTGCAGCGCTTCTGGCGCAGCGGACTTGGCGCCGGCTCAGTCAAATAGTTTTCACCCCTGCATTTTCTTATCCCCCTAAAACAATCACTTCAAGGAAGAAATGAAACCCTTTAAAAGCGCCATCGCAGTCGCCGTCCTTTCAGCCATTGCCCTCACCGGGTGCTCGAGCAGCGATTCGGGCGACACCGCCGGTGCCGCAATCCAATGCACGCCCGCGGATGGCCCGGTAACACTGTCCTTCACATCCTGGATTCCCGGGATTGAAGACGTGGTTGATGTTTGGAACAAGGCCAATCCAGAAATCCAGGTCAAGGTGCAGACCGGGCCGAACGGAAACAGCGGAACGTACCAGAACTTCTTCAACCAGCTCAAGGCCGGCAACGCCCCGGACCTTGGACAAGTTGAATACGATGCTCTGCCCAACTTCCGCGTTCAGGACGGCCTGACCAACATTGCCGCGTGCCAGGACGTAGCTGACGCAGAAAGCACCTTCATTCCGTGGGCCTGGAACCAGGTCAGTTTCGGCGAAGAGAACGCCGCCTACGGAATCCCTCAGGACACCGGCCCCATGGCGCTGTTCTACCGCAGCGATCTCTTCAAGAAGAACAACATTGCTGTTCCCACCACGTGGGAAGAGTTCGAAAAAGCTGCCGTTGAAGTCCGCAAGACCGGCAGCTACATCACCAACTTCTCACAGAACGATGTCAATCAGTTCGCCGGCCTGGTGTGGCAGACGGGTGACACCTGGTTCAAGAACGACGGCGACAAGTGGAACGTGGCGCTGACCGGCACCGGAAGCACCACCGTAGCTGACTACTGGCAGGATTTGATTGACCGCGATCTCGTATCCAGCTTCCCCGGCTGGACGTCGGAGTGGGACAACGCCTACAACACGGGCAAGGTCTGGAGCTGGAACTCTGCAGTATGGGGCGCAAACTCCATCGCTTCCGGAGCACCTGACACCGCAGGAAACTGGAGCGTTGCTCCGATGCCGCAGTGGAAAAAGGACGATAACACCAGCGGTAACTGGGGCGGTTCCTCAACCGTTGTCTTCAACGGTTCTGAGCACCCTTACGAGGCCACCAAGTTTGCACTTTGGCTCAACACCTCAAGTGAATCCCTGACCATGCTTAACGAGTCTGCGAACCTGTACCCGGCTACAACGGCCGGCCTGGACCTGCCTTCACTCAAGGAAGGCGTCGAATTCTACGGCGACCAGAAGATCTATGACATCTTCGCGGCCTCGGCGAACCAGGTTTCCAGCACATTTGTCTGGGGTCCGACCATGACTCAAACGTACAACAGCGTTTCAGACGGCTTCAAAGCAGCCGTCACCGGCAAGGGGACTCTTACGGATTCGCTGAAATCCGCTCAAGAAGCAACCATCAAGGAACTGAAAACTCAGTCCATTCCCGTTGCTGAGTAATTACCCGATTGCCTAAGTAAGTGCCGTTCAGGCACATAAAGTGAACTGGTGCCCCGCAGGAATTCCTGCGGGGCACCAGTTCATTTTAATTTAACTGGGGCAGCACTGCATTCGGAACTTTTCGCAGACGATGTTCCGCCACGATAGCGGCGAACCGCCCCTAAGATCCGGCAATAGCGGGTTCGGGCCGCTTACGGCATGAACGCGCCGATCGACAGCAGTTTAACGTCGTCATTGCTGCACGCCGTCAACGGGTGCCCAATTTCAAGGCTGTCGGTGGCACTCGGCGGGTACACAAGAATGGAGTCAGCTTGCACGCGCTGGCAGTTCTGGTAATTGCCTGCCTGGGTATAGCGCAGAGTGGCGGCCGCGCTCTGGCCCGGTGTCAGCGTGATGGGACCATTCGACGGCGCCGCAGGATCCCGATCCGCCGGTGCCCCGATCGGAGTGCTGCTTCCAGCGGCCTCCATCGAAACGCCCGGGTAGCCGTCCAGAATGCAGGTGGCTCCCGACGTATTCGTCACTACCAGCTTCATGTAGATATGACCTGCCGCCCCGCCACCACTGTCATCGAGAGAGCCTTTCAGTGAGGCTGCCGGGCATAGCGCTGTGGCTTGGTCTGAGGGGGTTGTGCTTGCTGTGGCTTCCGTGGCTTCCGTGGCTTCCGTGGTTTCCGGGCTGCCCGGGCTTGCCGTGGACGACGGCGTTTCCTCCGCCGTGGGGGCAGCTGAACTTGCGCTGGGGCTGGAGGTTACGGGGCTGCTGGTGGAATCCGGGGCGGTAGGCGATGCAGCAGGAGTCCCGGGGGTGCACGCAGCCAGTGAGCCGCTTAACCCGATGACCGCGGCTAGGGCAAATGCCGTACCCCACTGGCGTCGGTTGGAAGTGGTCCGCAGGGAGGTAGTCATGTCACCACCTTTGCGCGCCTCGATACCCGAGTCAACTGTCCCCGCCGCATCGATGCGGCACCAATTAATGGGGCCGCACCGACGCGTTAGCGCAATTGCGCGGCTGCTACGCCTTTTTAGAGCTTCGCATGAAGGCTAATCCGCCCAGGATCAGCCCAGCCAACCCCGCACCCAAGCCAACCCATGCAGCCCAGGAGGTGCCGCCGTCGTTCTTCTGTGCAACTTCAGAACTGGCGGCGGACGTGGTGCCGTGACCGCCGTGGGAATCCTCCGCCACTGCCTTCGTGACGGTGAAGGCAGGGGCGGGCGCATCGACAGAATCGTGGTCGGCACCAGCGGCCGGGATGTCCTTCCAATCGGTCTGACCCGTTTCACACTTCTGCAGGGTAGGGAAGTTCAGGGTAGTCCCGGCGGCCTCCGGCAGCTGCAGAGAGAGCGTGAAGGTGTCGCGCTCGTGGTCAGCCAGCGGAGTCTTAGCTGTGTAGGTGATGGACTGGGTGCGCTCGCTGATTTTGCTGCCGTTGGCCAAGGTGCGGGGGGTGTCCAGCTTCTGCGTGGCCGTGCTGATGGTCCAGTTCGGGTTGACAGTGGGGGTGGCCTCGTTCAGCTCCTCGGGCAAGGTGATGGTCATCGAGGTAGTGGAAGAACCATCGCAACCGTGGCCCACAGCAAACGTGACCAGGGTGTAGGCGCCGGCGGCCGTTTCCGTGGGTGTGGCGCTGACGTGAGCCGAGGCGCTGCCCAGCCCCACCAACATCAACGTGCTGGTGGCGCCGACGGCGAGGGTGGTCTTGAGGGTACGGGAAAAACGCATGATGAAAACCTTTCGAACGCGCAGATGCGCAAAAAAATACAGGGATGGCACCCTGCGATGAGTTCGAAGGGTGCTAGGCGAATACTGCTGCCGAAAGGGGCGGTCCGCGGCGTGTATTGGGGCGTAAATTGCGCCATGGAAGGCGCGGCAGCGGGCGTGGGACCACGCTTGAGGGCACCGATTGCACCGGAACAACCAGGACAGCGGTGGCGCATTGGTAGATCGGGCGAAGCCAATTCGCCAGGGACCAGAGGGCGTTCTCACCGTAAGCCAGCAGGCCCGCTGTGGCGAGAGCTGCCGCGAGGTGGGCGGCCCACATCCAGCCAGCAAGAGGCCCGGAATGGCTCAGGATTTCCATGCCCGACGGCGCCAAGCCCGGTGTTGCAAGACCTGGTGCAAATGCGGCTGCCAAGGCGGCAGAATCGTGCGCTTCAGCGGACATCCCGTGATGGTTCAGTGCTTCTGCGCCCGGGCCAAGCAGAGTGTGAGTGCCGTGCGAGAGGCTTTCAAAGCCTTGGTGCAGGACTGCTTGGCTGCTGACCAACAGAGCCATCATGACGGGCAGAGTCAGCTTGAACTTCGTGGCCACAGTGGTGAACAAGATGTGCAGAGCCAGTAAAGCGGCCATGATGGCCGGCGCGGGCAGCGTACCTCCAGCAACCACGTGTGCTGCGGCTGCCAGACCAAGGATGGTGGCACCCATGACAGTGGTTCGGAGCAGCCTAAAGGGAGCGTGTGGCACGGGGCTCCCTTCGCATCAGCTAGTGGATATAGCTTATCGAGGAAAAGTACCCTGTTGCACCTCGGGAGATCCAGGGGCTGCAGCAGCGGCGGATGCCGCTGCAGTTCCCGGCGCTGCCGGAGCTGTTGACGTACGGGCCGTCCCTGCCGCGCCTGCTGCGCCGGGCAGGCGGATAGTAAAGGTGGTGTGCCCCGGCACGCTGGTTACGGCTACGGTTCCATGGTGCGCGCGCACAATGCCCTGCACAATACTCAGACCGAGCCCGGTACTGCCGGAGGTGCCGGTGCGGGCCTGATCTGCGCGCGAGAACCGGTCAAAAACGACGCTCTGGAACGCAGGGTCGATCCCGGGGCCGTTGTCGCTGACCTCCAACAGGCACCAGTCATCGGGGGTGTGGGACAACGCTGCGTGGACTGCCGTTCCTGCCGGCGTGTGCTTGGCGGCGTTGGCCACCAAATTCAGCAGTACCTGCCGCAGGGCCGTATCTTCACCTAAGACCTCAACGGGTTCATCGGGTACCGCAAAGCTCCAGATGTGATCAGGGGTGGCCACCTGAATATCGCGGACAGCTTCCATGACCAGCGGGCTCATGTTCACGATGGTGGGGGCGCCCATCAGTTTTCCGGCTGTTCCAGTCCCGGTGCCGCCAGCCAGCCCGGTCTCGTCGAGTCGGGCCAACGTCAGAAGATCCTCCACGAGCCGACTCATCCGCACCGATTGATCCTGCACACGGTCCAGTGACGTTTGGCCGTCCGGGGTCAGCTGCTCGGTCATGGCCAGCAATTCGGCATAGCCACGGATTGCGGTCAGGGGTGTGCGCAGCTCGTGGCTGGCATCGGCCACAAAACGGCGCAGCTTGGTCTCGCTATGCTGCCTGGCTTGAAGTGCATGGGAAACGTTGTCCAGCATGGCGTTGAACGCGTGGCCAACATTGCCCACCTCGGTTCCTGGGTGAGCCGCGGCGTCGGGGACCCGGGCACTCAAGGCGACCTCTCCGGCGTCGAGCCTGAGCGTTGAAACTTTGGTGGCGGTATCCGAGAGTTGCGCGAGTGGGCGCATGCTGCGGCGGATGATGGCGGTGCCGGCCCAGCCTAGTGCCATGAGTCCAGCCAACGAGACCAGCACAATCGAGAGCACCAGCGTGGACAGCGTTTGCTCGGTGGCGGCGAGGGGCAATCCGGTGATGAGGCTGTCGCCGTTGGGCACTGCTTGCGCCTGCAGCCGGTACTCGCCGATGGAGAGCTCCTTGGTGCTCAGGCCACCGTCGGATGAGAGGCTGGCGAGGATGTCGGCGTCGGCCGTGGTGAGCTGCTGGCGCGCTCCCGTTCCGGAGAGGATGGCTGCATAATGTACGACGCCGTTGCTCAAGACCGCGCTTAACTGGCCTGCGCTGGTGGCACGGGCATTGAGTGGGTCCGGCCGACCGGAAGTGGTTTGGCTGGTGTAAAAGGAGACGGTACGCACGGAGGCTTGCTGCAGGGAGGAATCGAGCTGACTCCTGACTGTCATGCTCAGAGTCGAGTAACTCACCATGCCCACCAGGGCGCAAATGACAGTAAGCAGGGCCAACATGACGGCTACCAGGCGGGTGCTCAGGTGCCAGCTGGTGGGGTGGATGAGTTTGCGTGTTGTGCTGCCTATTGACATGGCTTGATCACGTAGCCGGAGCCGCGAACAGTGTGCAGCATCGGCTCCCTATTGGCGTCGACTTTCTTGCGTAGGTAGGAGATGTAGAGCTCCACAATGTTGCTTTGACCGCCGAAGTCATAGTTCCAGACGCGTTCCAGAATGCGGGCTTTGCTCACCACATGACGGGGGTTTTCCATGAGGAACTTGAGCAGTTCAAATTCGGTGGCTGTCAGAGTGATCTCGGTGCCGTCGCGCTGCACGGCCTTGGTGTCCTTGTTGAGGGTCAAGTCTCCTACCGTGAGGAAGCCGAAGCTGGGCGCAGTGATACCGGAGCGCTGGACAATCCGGTGGAGCCGTAGCAGGACTTCCTTCATGCTGAACGGTTTGCTGACGTAATCGTCGCCTCCTGACTGCAGGCCGCTGACCTTGTCTGCGACGGCGTCCTTGGCGGTCAGAAACAGAGCGGGCACCTCGGGGTAAATGGTGCGGATCCGTTGGAGCAGTTCCACGCCGTCCATGCCAGGCATCATGATGTCCAAGACCAAGACGTCTGGGACAAATTCGCGGGCGATCTTCAACGCCTCAAAACCGTCGTGAGCCGTGGCGACCTCCCAGCCGGTGATATCCAAGCCGCGGCGCATCAGATCTGCCAGCTCGGGCTCGTCATCCACTACCAGGGCACGGATGGGTTCGCCGTCGGCGCGGGTGAGCCTGGGCAGAGCGGCGGGTGCTGCTGCGGAACCCCGGGCGGGAGCTTGTGCGGGAGTTGCCGCTGATGCTGCAGTGTTTACCGGCATGTTTGCTGGGGTGTCTGCCGGAGGCGAGGACGGGAATGTCATGTCTTTATTCTCTGGTACCGGCCACGAGGTTCACTGTATGGACCCTGTGTGTTCTCTGTGTCCTTGTGGCCTAGGCTGGCCTCACATCTGTCCAGATGAATTTTTGTTATTGGAAATACTAGAGATCCGTTGAGGGCACTATGAGTGGCAATTTTTCTGTGATGAGCAGTAAGAGTCGTTGGCGGCCATCAAAGTCCTTTTGGATTACGGTGGCGATCTGGCTCCTGGTTTTGATTATTGCGTTGCCGTCAGTTGGATTCATTGGCTGGCTGGTGCTCTTTGCGCTGTTC
This sequence comes from Arthrobacter sp. N199823, assembly GCF_002929705.1. Classification (GTDB taxonomy): domain Bacteria; phylum Actinomycetota; class Actinomycetes; order Actinomycetales; family Micrococcaceae; genus Specibacter. The sequence continues at coordinate 106,788 of NZ_PJIN01000005.1, read as the reverse complement.
CTTGTTATTTCTGCGCTCTATTCACTCATTACGGGCCGCCCATCGTGGCTGGGCCTCCCACGCCGTAAAAGTGCTGGAGCTGCAGTTGGGGTTGGGCTGGTGGCGTTGATTGCAGGCGGGATGATGCTGCCGGCCACGGAGCCAGCTCCCACGGCCATCGCTCCACTGGCCGAGATGAATGCTGCCGTGACAACCTCGGCCACTCCGTCACCCAGCCCAACACCCAGCCCGGCTCCAAAGTACGTATTGCTCGAAAAGTGCCTTGAGGACGGCGAATCTGTCGTGGAGGGGCCGGACACCTTTGTGTGCACACTCGATGATGAGGGCGTGCTGGTTTGGATGGGGGAGAGTGATTCGCAGAAGCTCGTAGCGCAGCGGGCTGAGGAGAAACGCGTTGAGGTGAAGCGCGTTGCGGATGAAAAGGCAGTGGCGCAGAAAGCCGCCACAGAAAAGGCTGCCGCCGAAAAGGCGGCTACTGAGAAAGCAGCAGCACAAGAGGCTGCCGCAGCGAAGGCCGCGGCTGATGAAACTGCGCGTGTGGCCGCCGAACAAGCAGCCCAGAAGGCGGCACAGGAACAAGCGGCCCAGGAGCAGGCCCCGGCGATTCAGCCTCTTGTTGAGGTGCCGGCTGCTGTCTACTATGCAAACTGCACGGAAGCCAAGGCCGCGGGGGCGGCTCCTCTCTATCGAGGGGACCCTGGTTACCGTTCCAAGATGGATGGTGACAGCGACGGAGTGGCCTGCGAGCGCTAGTCAAGCACGTTAGTTGCGGGTTCCCGGCAGAAGAAAGCAAAAGACGCCCATCGGCATGCCGATGGGCGTCTTTGTAAATCTTCTGTAGTTCTTAGAGACCGAACCAGATCAGCAGTGCGAAAAGAATGATTCCGCCGCCTACTGTGTAAATGCCGACGATGCTGCCGGATCGGCTGCCATGGTCCTCATCCTGCTCGTGTGACGCAGACTTGTTTTTAGCTTCGGTGCTCAATGGTTTCCTTTGTTCGACGGCCCCATGAACCCGGGCCGGGGATCATCGTTGCATTGGTGCCCCGCAGGTGTGGTGCGCAACGAAAAAAGCTTGCCGACTAGGTCGGATATCTCAGCTTACCAATTTCCTGTTTGGGGCTCCAAGCCGCAGCTGCTGACTGGGCAAAACAAAACCCCCGCCTCCCTTATAAACAAAGGGAAGCAGGGGCCTTGCAACTTGGCGGTGACGGTGGGATTTGAACCCACGTCAGGCTCTCACCTGAACAACATTTCGAGTGTTGCACCTTCGGCCGCTCGGACACGTCACCAACGCGTCAACCTTACCGGGTCAAAGCCCAACTGCAAAAATGGGCCTCTGCAGCCGATCGTTAATACGGCATGATGGCCGTATGGACAGTGCAACGCAACGTGCTTGGAACTGGCATAAACAAGGCCTGGACGGCTCCCTCCTGGGCGCCACGACCGCGGAAGTCCTCAGCACAGCCGGGTGGGCGCGCTCTATTGGCGGTGCTAATCCCTACCTGACGCTCTTCGCCCGCGCGGGCATCCGCCGCGAGCAAGCTGACGCGGACTTGGCTGCCTTGGCCATCCATGAACTTCCGACGGCGCGCGGCTGCACCTACGTGCTGGGCTCGGACGACTTCGCGTGGGCCCTGTCCCTTGGCCAGGGAGCCGCAGAGGCGACGGCGAAAGTATTAGACAAGCTCGGCGTCGACCGTTCCGAGATGCAGGCGCTCGCCGACAAGACCCTGCGGCTCCTCGAAACCGCCGACGGCCCGCTGGACCCGAAGCAGCTCAAAGAGCAGTTAGGCGATGCAGTGCGCAGCCTAGGGGAGGAAGGCAAGAAAAAGGGCGCCTCCACCACCCTGCCCACGGTCCTTGGGTTGCTGCAGGCCGACGGTCGCATCCGCCGCGTGCCCGTCAACGGCAGGCTCGATGTGCAGCGCTACGCCTACACGGCGTGGGCCCTGCCAGCGCCGCGCGAATCGCCGGAGCAGGCCAGGACCAAGCTCATGGAAAACTACCTGCGCTGGACTGGTGGTGCCACGCTCAAGCAGACCCAGTGGTTCACGGCCTTCACCGGGGCTCAAAGCAAGGCCGCGCTCGCAGCCCTGGGCGCCGTGGAATCCACCGTGGTGGATTCGGGCGGGCTGTGGATGCTTCCTGCAGACGTCGAAGCTGCCGCGAATTTTGCACAGCCCCAGCAAGAACAGATTCAGCTGCTCGCCGGCTCTGACTCCCTGTTCCTCTTACGCCGCAATTCGGCGGACCACGTCGCCGAAGAGGACAAGGGCCTGGGCATCGGCAAGGAAAAGCTGGCCCTGACCGCGGACCTGCCGGACCACCCCATCGTGGACCGCGGCCGGATTATTGGCCTGTGGCAGTACGATCCCGGCGCCGAACGCATCGCGCACTGGACCTTCCAGCCACCCACGGAGGCCGTGACGCGGCGCATTAAAGAGGTTGAGACCTTCATTCGGGAGGACCTCGGCGACTTCCGCTCGTTCAGTCTGGATTCGCCGTCGAGCAGGCAAAAGCGGATCGACGCCATCAACGCGGCGGCACGCTAAGGAAAGCAGGGATGACAATGCGCACGGTGAACAAGATGTGGTCAGTGGCGGCGGCGACGGCGCTGCTTAAGGGTGCGGCAGTGACAGGCTGTTCGGGGCCTCCCGGGGCGGCGCCGTCGGACTCGGGCTGCATGCCGCCGCCCTTTTCCCTGAGCGAAGAATCGGCTAGCCCTGGTGGCAGCCTCATTGTTCAAGCGCAAGACGCTGACTGCGATCCAAGGTACGGCGAGGACGCTCAAATTCACCTTGAGGTGCTGGACTCCTCCGGAGCGAAGATTGTGGAGCTCCAAGCCCCGATGAACGACGCCGGAGGGTTCAGTGCAAAGCTAACGCTCCCCAAAACTGCCGCCCCTGGCCAAGCAACTGTCTCGGCCTATCCTTACAATCTGGACTGGTGCGATGACACCGGGAAAAACAACCGCGTGGCTCGTGTGGGGATCGAACGGGTTTCCTGTGTGCAGCCAGTGGTTCCGCTGACCATCACGGCCGGCCCTTAGCGGTGGCTACCAAAAAAGTCCTTGAGTAGTGCCGCGCATTCGTCCTCACGCACACCCGGGAAAACTTCCACCCAATGGTTGAGGCGGCGTTCGCGGAGCACATCAAACACTGACCCGGCCGCGCCCGCCTTTTCATCCCAAGCACCAAAGACCACCTTCGGAATTCGCGCCAATACAATAGCCCCGGCGCACATGGTGCAGGGCTCCAGCGTCACCACGAGCGTGCAATTAGCCAGCCGCCATTCACCCAATTTCGCGGCAGCCTCACGGATAGCAACTACTTCGGCATGCGCCGTCGGATCTCCATGCGCTTCGCGTTCATTGCGGCCCAAACCCAGGATTTCCCCGTCCGGTCCAAGCAGGACGGCGCCAATGGGCACGTCCGCCGTGAGTAAGGCCCGTTGCGCTTCAGCAAGGGCAATACCCATCCATTGGGCGTGTATTGCCGTGGTAGTGGTCTCGATTCTTGGGATTTCTGGGGAATTGGACACGGCTCAATGGTAGCTTTTATTTATGCGCGTATTCGTTGCGGATCATCCGCTTATTGCCCACAAGTTGACTGTTCTTCGAGACAAGAACACACCGTCACCGATTTTTCGTCAGCTGACTGAAGAACTCGTGACGTTGCTGGCCTATGAGGCGACTCGTGAAGTGCGCGTAGAGCCCGTGAACATCCAGACGCCCGTGACCAATGCCATTGGCACCGGCCTCGTCAAGCCGACGCCCCTGGTCGTGCCGATTTTGCGCGCTGGCCTCGGCATGCTCGAAGGCATGACCCGCCTGCTGCCCACTGCCGAAGTTGGTTTCCTGGGCATGGCACGCAACGAGGAAACCCTCGAAGCCATCACCTACGCCGAGCGTCTTCCCGAAGATCTGACCGGCCGTCAGGTGTACGTCCTGGATCCCATGCTAGCCACTGGCGGCACCCTGATCGAGGCGTTCAAGTTCCTCTTTGACCGCGGCGCTGCTGACATCACCTGCATCTGCCTGCTCGCAGCACCGGAAGGCCTCGCCAAGCTCGAAGCCGCCCACGGCGACCGCGACAATGTTCACGTGGTTCTGGCCTCCATCGATGAGGGTCTGGACGAGAACTCCTACATTGTTCCGGGCCTCGGCGACGCTGGCGACCGACTCTACGGCGTCGTGGACTAATCCCCACCGGCCGGGGATCACTCGTTTCAAGAGTGCTGCCGTTTGACGTTTTTGCTGGTGTTTGAACCCTAGCGACAACGTCAAACGGCAGCATTTTTTGTTCTCAGCGGCGCAGCGGGGTCCAGCCAATGGGCCGCGGGCCCGTGATGGCAGCCCGGTTTCTGTCGGCGTCATCAGACCAGCCTTGAGCGGCCGTTGCTCCGTGTTGGCCGACGGCGCCGCGGGCCACCCTGAATCCCACATCTTCCAGCACGGCATCCGGGGCACTGCCTCGGCGGACCGACGCCCGGGCGCTCCAGGGCCGATCATCCCAGCCGGCTCCGCGCAAACTCCTGTAATCGCCGTAACGGGCAGTGTCGGCGTAGTCCCAGCACCATTCCCAGACATTGCCAATCATGTCGAACAGCCCGAAGCTGTTGGGCTCCTTGCCAGCAACAGCTTGCGGTCCCTCCACGCCATCCAAAAACGTCCAGGCAATGTCAGGCAATTCTCCGTATAGAGGTCCCGTTGTGCCGGCCCGCGCGGCCCACTCCCATTCCGCTTCCGTGGGCAGCCGAATGCCTTCAGAACTGACGTCCCACACCACCTCGCGGCCAGTGACGGCGTAGGCGGGTGTGAGCCCGGTCAGTTCCGAGGCGGCGTTGCACCAGCGGACAGCGTCAAACCAGGTGAGGGGATGCATGGGGTGCCGATCGAGTCCTGGTGAGGGTCCGTCGTCGTCCGCGTCAGGCGCAGGAGCTGCGTAAGAGAAGTTCGACGTCGGGCCACTCACCAGATCCCACACACCGCAGCTCAGCTGGGTCTTAGCGAGGGCGAAGGGGCGCAACTCCACGTCACGGCTGACACCTGAGCGGGCGTCGCGCAGCTGCACAGTGCCGCCGGGAATGGGCAGTAGTCCCAGCGCGGCACGCAGCTCGCGCCGGGCAGTAACGTCATTAGCCATGAGTTCGCCTTCCTGCAGCAGTGAGTTCCTGGTGCGGTTAGTTCATGCTCCGCAAGGGTCCAGCTGTGCCGAGTTCAATCTGTGCCGAGTTCAAGCCGTGGCTTAGTACCAGCCCACGGATTCGGAGTGAGCCCAAGCGCCACAGGGGGATCCGTAGCGGCCATCGATGTAGCCCATGCCCCAGCGGATCTGAGTTTGGTAGTTGGTGGCCCAGTCGCTGCCGGTGCTCTCCATCTTGTTGGCGGGGAGAGACTGTGCAATGCCGTAGGCGCCGCTGGAGACGTTCTCAGCGGAGGTGAGCCACTCAGATTCGCGCTGCCACAAGGACGTCAGGCAGCTCATCTGGTCTGCTCCCCAGCCGAAGGATGCCAGTTGGCTTGAGGCGAAGGCCTTCGCAGCCGCGGGATCGTCAACAGGTGCTGCCGGTGCTGCCTTCGTCGCGGGGGTTTCTGTTACGGGTTTGACGGCGTTAGCTTCAACTTTGACCTGTGCCGGTGTTGCTGCCGCTTTCGCGGTGGCCGTGGGGGAGGTCTTGGACGTAACGGTGACCCCGGGGAAGCTGATGGCTGCGTCTGTGGGTGCGGAGATGGCAGAGGGTGCGGCGTTGTCAACGGCGGCGACCAGGCTACTGGTGTTCTGACCATCGGCCACGGGGTTCATGGTTTGCGAGGCCACTGAGCCGGCAGCCATGAGGGCGCCAACAACGGCCACGGCGGCCATGCACTTGGCGGTGGTGCCTACGGCGGAAAAGGCGCGCGGTGAGGCGGCGCGGGTTCCCGTGCGTGACGTTCCGGTGCGTGAAACTCCGTTGCGTGACATTGTCAGGCTGCGAAGGGATGGCCGGCTTGCTGATTCTGCGCGGCGACGGCCGCGCTGGGGTGCTTCAGACATGGTGGTGCCTCTCTACGCCTGCGAGGTGAGCTGTCGGGAACGGACTAGAGAATCCGGCCGTGCAGCAGTCAGCGGCAGTTTTCACTGCCTGCTGTCATTGCACTGGCTTAACCCCAAGGGCTTCCATAGTAGGAAGGCCCGTAAATATTGGGTCCCCCGTCTCTGCCATGAAGGAGTGGGAAATGGGCGGGGGCAGAGCTCGGCGAACCGTCCATTGGTGCCAAGAACCGTAAATGGTTCAGCGGGCACTTAGATCAGCGTAACCGAAGCGAAACCCAATGTCACATTATGGTAACGGCCTTTGTAGTAGGTGGTCGGGGGTTGAGCTACTGGTCGCATGGGGCGGTGAGCAAGCCAACATTTACTTAGCAATGCTAACGATCTAGACTTGAAAGCTGAAGATACGAAACTTTTTGCACTGAGGTAGATGAGCATCCATGACTGAACGTTCCCCAAATCCCAGCACCTCGGACCCCGGTCTGCTCGCCGCGGAATTGCGGGTGGCTGTCATGCGCACCTCAAGGCGACTCCGGGCAGAGGCGGCGACGGGGGAGCTTAGCCCAGGGAGATATTCAGTCTTGGCGGGTCTCCTCGCTAGCCCTCAGACCGTGGGGCAATTGGCTGCCAGGGAACAAATTCAGGCACCGTCCATGACGAGGATCGTCAATGACTTGGCTGCAGTGGGCTTCATTAGCCGCGGCGAAAACCCGCAGGACAAACGCCAAGTCCTTGTCAGCATTACCGATCAGGGCAGCGCCGCGCTGATGCGGGCACGGTCCATGCGGACCGCATGGCTGGCGCAACGCGTTGCGGCGCTCACACCGCAAGACCGTGCCACGCTCCATCAAGCAGCCTTGATCCTGCAGGAGATGAGCGCCTAGATGAGTTCAATGTTCCGCGCACTGAAAGTGCGCAACTACAGACTTTGGGTGACCGGGGCTCTGGTCTCAAATATTGGCACTTGGATGCAGCGAGTAGCCCAGGACTGGCTGGTGCTTACGGTCCTGACCCACAATTCCGGAACCGCCGCAGGCATCACCACGGGGCTGCAGTTCCTGCCAATTATTTTCTTAGGTCCCTACGCTGGGTTGCTGGGTGATCGGGTCAACAAGCGCAAGTTGCTGCTCATTACCCAGTCCGCTATGGGATTCTGTGCGCTTTTGTTGGGTATTTTGGTTATCACGGGGTCTGTACAACTGTGGCATGTCTATGCATTGGCACTCCTGTTGGGGGTGGCGAGCGCCTTCGATGCACCGTCGCGGCAGGCGTTTGTCTCCGAAGTGGTCGCTAAAGATGACGTGCCCAACGCCGTCGCACTTAATAGTGCGTCCTTTAACTTGGCCCGGCTAGCTGGCCCGGGTGTTGCGGGTCTGGTGATTGCGCTGGTGGGCACAGGGCCAGCCTTCCTTATCAATGCCGCCAGCTTCGCCGCAGTCATCTTCTCGCTATGGCGCATGCGTGCAAGCGAGCTTGTGCCGGCCGTGCGGGTGCCGCGGGCCAAGGGGCAAATCCGCGAGGGGCTCATGTACATCAGGCGACGGCCGGATCTGCTCATGATTATGGTCCTGGTATTTTTGGTGGGCACCTTTGGCATGAATTTCCAGATCACCAATGCGCTGATGGCCACCACTGTCTTCAATGTGGGGCCGGGAGAGTATGGGCTACTGGGCTCGATCATGGCGATTGGCACGTTGGGGGCGGCGCTGTTGGCCGCCCGACGCAAAAAAATGCGGATGCTCTACATCGTGGGCGGCGCACTGGCGTTCGGTGTCACGGTAGCTGTGGCCGCATTGATGCCCAGCTATGCACTGTATGCGGTGGCTTTGGTACCCGTAGGGTTGGCGTCACTCACGTTCATGAATGCGTGTAACACCACTGTTCAGCTGACCACTGATGCCGCCATGAGGGGCCGAGTTCTAGCGGTTTATATGGTTGTTCTGCAGGGCGGGACGCCCATTGGGGCACCCCTAGTGGGCTGGATCGCCACTGAATTCGGTGCCCGCTGGTCTTTGGGCCTGGGGGCAGTGGTTGCTTTTGTCGCAGGCTTGGCGGCGCTGTTCCTGATGAACCGGCGTAACCATGTGAAACTGCGGGACCAGATCAAGGGTCTACGGCCGCATTGGCTGGTTCCCGGCTTACGCAACACCGCAAGCTAACAAGCTAGCTGGACTCCACCAATAGGCCGCTTGTCCGTAAACTTCTGTTTACCTAGCGTCAAACTCTGGGAATCAACTGTGTTCCGTGAGTAACTTGCCGAGGCCATCATAGGCGTGCTTTGGGAGCTGATGAACTAATTTCCCCAGAATCAGCAAGTCATAGAATTTAGTGTTGCTCGAATGAAGATGTGTTCGATTTAATTTGTCGCAAGTGCTCTTTTTGTCTCGAAATGAGAGCAAAGCAACATTATTAGCTTGATCACAAATTAGAGCAAAATCTCATATTGTGGACACTTTGGGCCTATGTTACTTGCAAGTTCGCTTTGTTACGTAGGACACTGAAAGCGTGAACACCCACTCAGTAAATTCTGCAGCCGCAGCAACGTTCCGTCTTGGTCTTGGATTGACCGGACGGTTCCTGTCTGGTTGTCGAATGCAGGCCTAGCTCGCAACCCTGATCGCCGCGCATTGCACTGAGTACATTGCAGGAAGCATTAAACGCAAAGGCGCGGCAGTTATCAGTCTTGGCCCTAGGGCCGGCCCTGGAATACAGGGCAGCAAGGTTCTGGGGGGACAGAACCACACAAAGCATTCGCGCCGTAGTCACACGGCTAAACACCGAGGTAGTTCAATGTCAGTAGCATCCGGTTACGTCCACATTTCTGTTCGCAACGCCGCCAAGGCAGTTGCCCGCAACTCCACTCAAGGCGCTGCTGCCCGCACTACGCACTTGGAGCAGCCCGGCTACCGCGTCGAAGCTGGAAGTGCCGCAGCCCGTCTCCGCGCTGTGCCCTCCGGGGACCTCAACCCCATGACGGCGCCCACGCCCGTTATTGCAGGGGCTGGAGCGGATAGTCTTCGAGGGGTCAGCCCCGACAATGTGGCCCGCGGCTTCGTCCTGTACGTTGGCGTTGACGAAGATACTGCAGCTGCTGCCGGAACATCGCTGGCCAAGCTCGCCCAAGACATTCGGGCCTTCGCCCAGACCCTGGTGCCGCAGGCTCAGAGCTATGCCGCTGTGGCGATTGCGCCGTCGGACGCTGTAGGCAGTCCTCTGGACGTGGTTCGCTCCACCTTTGGCGACCCCACCGTTGCCAGCCGTCAGCGCGCCGAAGCTGTCCGCATTCCCGCCGCCGAACAGCGCCCCACCGGCGTGCTGATCGATCTTGCCCGACGCGAAGTTCACCTCGACGGCGACACTCTGAACCTCACGTTCAAGGAATTCGAACTTCTCAATTACCTGGTTGAGAACGGCACCCGCACGGTAGGCCGCGACGAACTCCTCGAGGGCCTCTGGTCCAACGCCGACGAGATCCCCAACGAGCGCACCATCGACGTGCACATCCGCCGTCTCCGATCCAAGCTGGGCCGCCTCGCCAACACCGTGCGCACCGTTCGTGGCGAAGGTTACCGCTTCTACGAGCACCCCGAAGTGGTTGTCTGGGCCGCCCCGGAATACTCCATCTAGCACTCCGTCGCAGACGCTCCTTCACTTTTGATTGAGGGAGCGTCTCGGGTTTAAGCCCGTTTTGTGATGGAGCGTTTCCAAAAACACGCCGTTTTGTGATGGAGGGTTGGTGTGCCAAGCGCCGCCGCACTGCTCTAACTGTCACTAAACTGAGGGAATGAGCGAACACCATATTAAACGGTTGATCCTAATGCGCCATTCCAAGGCAGCATTCCCTCTGGGCGTGGAGGATCACGATCGGCCGCTGGCGCAGCGTGGCCACACCGAGGCGCCACTGGCCGGCAAATGGATGATGGAGAACGGTGTGGTGCCCGATTTCATCCTGTGCTCATCGGCGCTGCGGACCAGGCAGACCTGCACGTGGGTGTGTCAGCAACTGGGGGAGAAGGCGCCCACGCCGAAGCTGGAATCGGGGTTGTACGCGGCCGGGGCCACGTCCATGCTCTCGGTCATCAACCATGTGCCGGAAACCGTGGGGACATTGCTGGTCATCACGCACATGCCAGGCGTGCAAGCGCTGGCGCTGCGGCTGGCTTCGCGCGATTCGGATCAGGATGCGTACATGGATCTGGCATCGGGGTTCCCCACGAGCTCCTTTGCCGTGTTGGAGCACAGCAGCCAGTGGGCCACGCTGGACGGGCAGGACGCCGAGTTGAAGAATTTTGTGGTGCCCCGCCCGTGAAGCGGTTCTAGGCTTCGATCTCCGGCATCAGCGTCTTGAGTGTCCAGGTCTTCTTCTTGCTCACAGCAGCCCAGGCCAACAGCAAGCCCAGCAGCATGTAGCCCAGTAGTCCCAGCACAATGGGCAGCAGCGGGGCAAGATCGGCGCCGTAAATCAGGTGCCGCATGCCCTCAACAACATGTCCCATAGGCAGGATCTGGTGCATGAGGTGCAGCGGTGCGGGAGTGGTTTGCCACGGGAACGTGCCGCCAGAGGACACCAGCTGGAGTACCAGTAGGATCAGGACCACAAACTTTCCTGGTGTTCCCAGCAACGCCACAATGCCCTGAATCAACGCCGTGAACGCCATTGACGCCATTAGGAGCAATCCGAGCGTGAGCCATGGGTGGCTCGGCTCCAGGCCGAGCCCAAATTTCACCACGGCGTAGAGCAGTAGCGCCTGGCCGCAGGAAACGGTGGCGAACGGCAACCAGCCGCCCAACGCAATCTTCCATGACGGTGCGTTGGAGGCAAGGGCCCGGACCGTCAGTGGCCGCATGGCCTGAACCAGCATGAACGCACCGATCCACAGGGCCAGGACAAGGAAGAACGGCGCCAGGCCTGAACCGTAGTTGGCGGCCTGAGCCTGGGAGACGGAATCTACGCGGATGGGATCGGCGATGACGCCGGCTGCGTTTTGTTTCTCCTTGTCATTGGGATCCGGCACCGACCCCGCGCCGCTGCGCAGCTGGGTGGCGAGATCGTTCGCTCCGGTTGCGAGTTTGCTGGAGCCGTCCTTCAAATCAGCAACCCCGGAATCGAGCTTCTTGGCACCAGCAGCCAGTTGGGTGGCGCCGTCCAAAGCCGTGGTCTGGCCATCGGCCAGCGTTCCAGCACCCGTGGTCAGATCGCTAGCACCGGTTTTTGCTTGCGAGATGGCTCCGGAGAGTTGGGGTGTTGCGGCAGCAAGCTTCGACGCTCCGGCGGCCACATCGGCAGACCCATCAGCCAACTTTTGAATATCTTTGGTGTCGGTGGCCAGCTGACCCTTGAGTTCTGTGATGGACGGGCTCGCAGCATCCTTCTTCAGCGTGTCACCAATTTTGGTGGCTTGCTCCGGGGTGATGACTCCATCTGTGACGAGTTGCACGAGCTTGTCATCGATGGCTCCGGTCACGGCGCCATCGAGCTTCTCGGCGGTACCGGCGGCACTCTGGACCTTGGTATTCAGGGCAGCGTTTCCGGCGGCAACGGCGGCAGCACCATCAGAGAGCGCCTTGGTATCGTCCGGCAGCGTGGACGTTTGCGTTTCCAGCAGGCCAAGCCCCGTGTCCAGCTTCGATGCGCCAGCCTGGAGCTGTTTCGCTCCGGTGACCAGCTGCGTCTGACCGGCCACCAGCGAATCCGCGCCCGTCAACAGATCCGAACTTCCCGTTTTGAGCGTCCCAACCCCGGTGTCCAGGGTTGTGGCGCCGTCTGCTAACTGTTTGGCGCCGTCGGCCGCCTTAACCAGTTGGGCGTGGATGGTGCCGTATCCGGTCAGCAGCGAGTTGGCGGTCTGCTCACCCACTTGCTGCGCCACGGAATCATGGACCTGGGTGGCTACCTTGTCCACGATCGAGGTCAACAAATAGTTGTTGGCGTCATTGGTGGTCACGCTCATCATGGCCTGCGTGGCCGAATCAAAATTCTCAGGCGAGGCCAGATTTGCTGAGAAGTCCTTGGGGATGGTCAGTGCGAACGCGAACTCGCCACTGCGCACGCCATTCTCGGCTTCCTGGGGCGTGTCCACCAGATGCCAATCGAACTTATGCCCCTCCACCAGAGTGTCCGCAACATCCTGACCAACCGTCAGCTTCTCGCCATCCTTGGTCGTGGCGCCCTCATCTTGAACCACCACGGCGGCCTGGAGCTGATCGAGGTTGCCGTAGGGATCCCAGTTCGCATACAGATACACGGCACCATAGAGCAGCGGCACCATTACTAAGGCAACAATGGTCAGCTTCGGCAGGATCCCGCCGGTCATGCGTTTGAGTTCGGATAGGGCCAGGCGGAACACTGTCATGGCTTTTCCTCCGGGGCGGGCTTGACTGGGGCTGATGTGATGGCGTGTTCTGAGGTGTTGGGCAGGGGCGGCGGGGCCGGTTCCGTCTCCTGCTCAGCGACGTGCCTTGCAGCTTCCTCCGCGGGCACAGGGGCGGGCTCTTCGCCGGGCTCTTCATCGTCCGGCAGTTCCTCTAGTCCCAACTCCTCTACTGCCATTTCGTCTGCGACGGGAGTAGCGGCGGGCGGTTCATCGCCGTCGTGCTTGGAAGTCTCTGGCGTAACGGCATTGCCAGCGATGACGGCCGGTCCATGCCACTCCTCGGGCAGTCGTCCCACCACGCCAATCACCATGATTGGGCGGGGCGTGACGGTGCTGGCGGGGTCGTCGCCATGGCCAAGATCGCCCGCTGCGGCCGCCTCCATCAGGGGCAACCATGCGGAGATATCGGCGGTGTGGCGGTCCGGGGAATCCAGGACAAGTAACTCAACATCTCGATTGGCCAAGGCCAACTCCAGCTGGAGGTGCAGGAGCCGTGCGGGTGCCAACTCCTCGATCCACTGATCAAGAACGTCGCGGAAGCCATGCTTGACCAGCCAGGCCGTGGGCCGGGTACGGTCACGGAACTTCAGCGGCACCAGGGCCAGATCCTCGGCAGTCATGGACCGGGCTGTGAGGTGGTGTTCGGGAGCATTGACGTTCGGTGAATCAACCAGAGCGCTGCGCCGTCGAAGAGAAGACCTTGAGGCGTCGTGGCCCAGCGTCACGGACCCCGTTGAGGGCTTCATGCGGCCAGTCAGGGCCAAGGCCAGGGCTGTGCGGCGTTCCTGTCCGTCGGCCTGAATGAGCAGCACTTCACCCCGGTGTGCTTCGGCAGTGGTGGCGGGCAACAGGGTGTGGCGCCTCCCTGCGACGTGCAACTGTTGGGCAGTGAGCATAGAGCGCTCCTTCGAGGCGGGGGTGACTGGAACAAATTATCAGAACTGACTGGTCAGTGCAAGAAAATGTGGTGAGGCTCATCCGCACTCCTGCGTACTCTGCCGTGTGAACGAGTTTAAAACAATCGAGGAGGCAGTAGATGCCAATGTTGGTCTTAAACATTGGCATCTACTGCCTCCTCGAGGGGAGGTGCGGCAAGAAGTGCTGGAGGAACGGTCGCCTTAGGCGTCCAGAGCAGCCTTGAACCAGCTGGTGATGGTGGACGGGTGCGTGATGGCGGTGCCAACCACCACGGCAAAGGCTCCGGCGTCCATCGCGGCCCGAGCCTGGGCGGGGGAGTGGATGCGGCCTTCGGCAATGAGCGGCTTGCCCAAGTTGGCGGCGGCGATCTGAGCGATGAGTTCCAGATCCGGGCCGTCGGTCTTGGGGCGTTCGCCCGAGTAACCAGCCAAGGTGGTGCCGATCAGGTCGGCTCCCGCCTCGGCAGCTGCAACGGCGTCCTCGTAGGAGCCACAGTCAGCCATGACCAGGGAATTGGAGTTGGCGTGTACACCAGCAATGGTCTCGGCCAAAGTGAGGCCGTCGGGGCGCGGGCGGCGGGTGCCGTCAATGGCCACAATGTGGGCACCGGCGCTGGCACAAGCCAGTGCATGGCGCAGTGTGGGGGTGATGAAGACGCCGTCGTGCCCGTCTTTCCAGAGCCCGATCACGGGAACTTCCACAGCAGCGCGGGCGAACTGGATATCAGCAATGCCCTGGACACGAATAGCCGCAGCCCCGCCCACTACTGCTGAGGCGGCAATTTGGGCCATGGTGCGGGGATCGCGCATGGCCTCTCCCGGGTAAGCCTGGGCGGATACAACAAGCTGCCCGGCAAGCGCATCAAAGTTGGTCATTTTCAGTGTCATGGTGACTCCTAGGAAAGGTGAATCGAAATTATGAGGCAAGGACCAAGGACGCTGCGCCCACTATGGCGGCCATGTTGCCCAGACTGGCTCGCACCACTGCCACAGAGGCTAGGGGAGCCAGAAGTTCTGTGCGGAGAGCCTTCTCCATGGCATCCCACCACAGCTCGCCAGCGTCAGCCAACCCTCCGGAGACTACCACCACTGCGGGATCCAGAATATTGATGAGCCCGCCCACTGCCTGACCGGCGGCTGTTGCTGCGGTGGCGATCACGGCCAAGGCCAGATCATCTCCGGCACGGGCAGCATCAAACACCTCGCGGGTATCACTCAGGGCGGCGCTGCCACCGTGACGGAGGTAGGCGGCGTGGATGGCGGGGCCTGAGGCAATAGCCTCCACATGACCCTCATGGCCACAGGAGCAGGGGAGGGGAACGCCGCGGTGCACAGCCAGCGGCGAGGCAAAGTGCCCCACATGACCACCCACAAAGTGCGCACCGAGCACCGGCTGGCCCTGGATGACAAAACTGCCGCCCACGCCGGTGCCAAACGCAACCATGAGAGCGGTAGCGGCACCTTCCCCGGCACCGTGCCATGCCTCGCCGAGGGCGTGGGCATGGACGTCATTGACCACGGCACAGCGCAGTCCCAGCCGGGCGTTCAGTCCCGCGGTGATGGCTGTTCCGCTCCAACCGAGGATGGCGTCGGTGGCGGAAATGACTGTGCCTTCGGCCGCGTTGATGACGCCGGCGGAGCCAACACCCACGGCGTCCACGGCGGCATCCATTGCTGCGGCGCGTTCAATGAGTGAGGCAATCAGGGCCGCCGTGGCATCGAGAATGGCCTCGCCGCCGTCGCGGTTGAGGGTGGGAATTTGATCGGTGAGCAATACCGAGCCGTCCTCGCCCACCACTCCGGCAGCTGTTTTGGTTCCGCCAAGGTCAACGCCAACTACGTACCGCATGAAAGATCCTTCAAAGACTGTGGTTCACGTACAACGGGGATTACTGCACATTCAAAAGCTAAGCTTCCATTCTGCTGCCCGGGCATATCCGCCCGGGCAGCAGCAAAGCGGCTTAGATCAACGCCAGCCTAGATCACCTGAGACCAGAAGGGCTCAGCGACTACAGCAGTGAGAACAGAGCAGAAGTTCTAGATCAGGCCCGTGCGCTCAAGGATAACCTTGATGGCTGCGGTCTCATCTTCGTCCAGCGCGAGCATCGGGGCGCTCATGACGTTGGTCTTGATGATGCCCATGAGTACCAGAGCGGTCTTGAACGCGCCCAGACCTGCTGCGTTGCCGGAGAGACGGCCAGCCTTCGGGGTGTAAACGATGTTGAAGACATCGGCGATGCGGTCCTGCTCAGCAGCGGCACCGGCCCAGTCGCCAGCAACGGAGAGATCGTACAGGCGGCGGTAAGCCTTGGGGTCAACGTTACCCAGACCCGGCACAACACCCTGTGCGCCGCCCAGCAGTGCACCGTCAACAACCACTTCGTGGCCGGTGAAGATGTCGAAGTTCGGGATGTCCTTGGCACCAATGAGCAACTGGCGGAAGGAAACATCGTCACCGGAGGAATCCTTAACACCGGCGATGATGCCTTCGCGGCCCAGCTCCAAGAGCAGGTCGGTGGGCATCTTGAAGTGGGTACGAACCGGGACGTCGTAGACGAACAACGGAACGTCAACAGCAGCTGCAACGGTGCGGATGTGGCGGCCGGTCTCTTCGGCGTTGCTGATGGCGTAGTACTGGCTGGTGGCCACAATAGCGTCGGCGCCCAAGGAGACCATGCGCTGTGCTTCTTCAACCACGCGGTTGGTGGTCTGCTCGACAGCGCCCACCAGCAGCGGGACCTGACCGGCGTTGACGCCAGCAATGGTGCGCAGCACGGTGTCGCGCTCGGCGTTGGTCTGGTGTGTCACTTCTCCGGAGGAGCCGTTGACGAACAGGCCGCTCACGCCGCCTTCGATCAGGTGGCGGGTGAGGTTCTCCAGCGAGGGGACGTCAATGGCGCCTTCAGCTGTGCGGGGGGTGCAGACGGGAGGGATAACGCCCTGGAAACGGGTAGCGACGGTAGTCACGTGAATTGCTCCAAATTTGTATTGATGGGTGGAAAACTATGGGGAAACTAGATGTGAAGAAGGGACGGCGCGGCGCCCAGGAGCTTCTTCGTGTAGTCGTTGGTGGGGTTGTCAAAGATCTGCTCCGCGGAGCCCTGCTCCACAATCTGGCCGTAGTACATGACACAGATGCGGTCAGAAACGTAGCGAACTGTCTGGATGTCATGGCTAATGAAAACCATGCCCAGGTTCAGTTCTTTCTTCAGATCAGAGAGCAAGTTCAGGACCTGAGCGCGGACAGAAACATCCAGAGCCGAGGTGGGTTCATCGGCCACCATGATGTCCGGGCCCAAGGCCAGAGCGCGGGCAATAGCCACACGCTGGCGCTGTCCACCGGAAACCTGCGACGGCGTGACCTCGGCTGCCGACTGCGGCAAGCCAACCAGCGCCAAGAGTTCGGCAACCTTGGCCAGGCGCGATGCGCCGTTGCCAATCCCGTGAATAACCAGCGGGTCAAGCAGGATGTCCTGGATGGTCATGCGCGGGTTCAACGCCGTCGACGGGTCTTGGAAGACTACGGAGACGGAGCGGCCGAATTCCTTGCGCATGGCGGCGTTGCGCTTGATGGCGGGCTTGCCATGGAACAACACTTCACCTGAGGTGGGTTCTTGCAAGCCCACCAGAACCGAAGCCAGTGTTGACTTGCCACAACCGGATTCGCCCACAATGCCAACGGTCTCGCCGCGGCTGATGGAGAAGTCCACGCCATTGACGGCCTTGACGTAGCTGGGCTTGAACAGTCCACCGGAGCGGGTCCGGTGGTGAACGTGCAGGTCCTTCAGCTCAATGACCGGGGTAGCTCCGTTTTGGGCGGGGGCTGCTGTGTGCTTGCTCATGAGGCACCTTCCGTATCTGCTCCAGCGGAAACCGCCTGGGCATCTTCGCGCTTGTGACTGGCCCAGAAATGATCGCCTGTGATGCCATCACGGGTGATGGGAACAAAGCTCAACTTCTGGTTCGGATCAGCGTCTGGACGCTGTGAACGGCCGGCGAACCGGTCTCCGAAGGCAAATTCACGCGGCGAGGGAACGGTGCCGGGAATCTGGTGGAGGCGGACGGCGTCGGACTCGATGGAGAGCACGGCGCCCAGCAGGCCACGGGTGTATTCGTGGGTGGGGTGCGTCAGCAGTTCTGCAGCCTGAGCAGATTCAACAACCTGCCCGGCGTACATGACCGTAATCTTGTGCGCCAGTGAAGCCACCAAGGCAAGGTCGTGGCTGACGAACACCATGGCGAAGCCCAGCTGCTCACGCAGTTCGTTCAGGAGGTCAACAACCTGCTTCTGAACCGTGACGTCCAAGGCGGTGGTGGGCTCATCGGCTACCACAATCTTGGGCGAACGGGACAGAGCCATGGCGATCAGTACGCGCTGGCGCTGGCCGCCGGAGAGCTCGTGCGGGTAGCTCTTGAGTGTCCGGACAGGATCAAGCTTGACCAGTTCCAGCAACTCGGCGGGCGTCTTGCGTCCGTTGCGGCGGGTGAGCTGCAACATCTGGTCCTTGATCAACATGGACGGGTTCAGGGAGCTCAAAGCATCCTGATAGACCATCGCGATCTGCTCGCCGCGCAGACCTTCGTAGGCCTTCACGGAGCTGTGCTTGGTCACAGGATCAAGAAGTTCCTTGCCATCAAATTTGATGGAACCGGTGACAACAGCAGTCTTGGGCAACAAGCCCATGATGGCCAGTGAGGTGATGGACTTTCCGCAACCGGACTCGCCCACCAGACCCATGGTTTCGCCTTCACGAACCGTGAAGGAGACATTCTCTACGATCGGAGTTTCATCGAAACGAGCAGGGAAGCGGATGGACAGGTTAGTCACTTCCAAGATCACGCGGGCGTCGGGGCCAACCTGTGCGAGGCGGTCGTTGCGTGACTTTTCAACGGACTGGAGCAGGAGCAGTTCCTTATCCAGTGCAGCGAAGGGGTCTTCAATTGCGGCCCGGGCTGCAGCATCAGCCTTGGCGAGCTCCAGAGCGGCAGCTGCCGAACCGTCGTCGTCCTTCACCGGAGCGGCACGCTTGAGCTTGGGGTTGACCATGGCATCGGTCAGGCCCTCGGCCAGAATATTCAGTGCCAAAACCGTCAGCAGGATGACAAGACCAGCGAACGTGGTTGCCCACCAGCCGCCGGAGAGCACCAGGTTACGTCCGTAGGAGATGACGTTGCCCCAGCTGGGAGCGGGGTCTTGAATACCGGCGCCTAGGAAGGAAAGGGAGGCTTCCAAGATGATGGCGTCGGCAACCATGACCGTTGCAAACACCAGCACGGGGGCGGCAGTGTTGCGCACAATGTGCTTGAGCATGATGTAGGTACGGCCGGCACCGATGACACGCTCGGCGCGAACATAATCCTCGCCGTACTGTGAGAGCACGTTGGCGCGGACCACGCGGGCCAGCTGCGGCGTGTAGATGATGCCGATGGCCAAGATGATGGTGGGGACCGAGTTGCCAAAAGCCGTCAACAGAACCGCAGCCAGAGCGATGCCGGGGAATGCCATCAAGATGTCCATGATGCGCATGATGATCTCGTTGGTGGTCTTCGACGACGTTGCGGCGATGGCACCAAGAGTGGCGCCAACAATGATGGCCAGTGCCACGGCACCGAGGCCAATCATCAGCGAGGCCTGAGCGCCGTACATCAGACGGGAAAGGATGTCACGGCCAATACGGTCGGTACCAAACCAGTGGGCGGCGCTCGGTGCCGTCGCAGGATCGCCGGTCTCCAGCGGATCATGCGGTGCAATCCACGGTGCCAGGATGGCCACAATAACAATGAAGACCAGGAAAATCAGGGCCAGTTTGGAGCCCAAAGTAAGAGCCTTGAAGCGCAGGCCAGGCGCGCTTAGCCGTTCGGCAAGTTTGCTTCGCATGACTTAGACCGTCCTGATTCGGGGGTTGATGAGCAGGTAGATAAGGTCCACCAGGATGTTCACAATTACGAACGTCACGGCGATGACCAGGACAACGCCCTGAACAAGGTTGGTGTCCGAGTTGGTGATGCCATTGAGGATCTGCTGTCCCATGCCGGGCAGGGAGAAGATCATTTCAATAACGACGGCGCCGCCGAGCAGGTAGCCAATGCGCAGACCCAGCACGGTTACCGGGGTGACAAGGGCGTTGCGCAACACGTTGCGGGAAACAACAGTGGTGTAGGGGACGCCGTTGCCGATGGCCGTGCGGACGTAATCGCGGTCCAGTTCCTCAACCATGGAGGTACGAACCACTCGGATCAGGGATGCTGACACGGGAATGGCCAGGGCCAACGCCGGCAGGGCCATGGAGCTAATCCAGCCACCAAAGCCTTCATCGGGATCGGCCAAGCCGCCTGACGGGAACCAGGAATCGTCGCCGAGAGCGAACCACTGGATCAGCAAGATACCCAACCAGAAGGACGGAGTTGCAATAGCGGCTACCGAGAACACGCGGATGACCTGATCAACCCACTTGTCACGGTATAGAGCAGCAAGGACACCGAAAACAAGCGAAATGATAACCGCAATGATCACGCCAACAAGGGTCAACTGCAACGTCACGGGGAAAGCGGCGGCAATAACCTCAGTAATGGGCTTTTCCGGCGGAAGGGTCTTGCCGAAGTCGCCCGTGATGAGTCGGCCTAGGTATTGAAAATACTGAATGAAGAGGGGATCGTTGAGGCCGTTGACTTGGCGGTACTGTTCCAAAGCCTCCGGAGAGGCTCCTTCACCAAGTGCGGCAACGGCACGGTCACCGGGCGCGAACTGCAACACGACGAAGACGAGCAGGGTTACACCCAAGATCATCAACGGCAGCGCTGCGAGCCTGCGTCCGAGCAGTCGCAAAAAGTTTGCCAATGTACTTTACTCCGGTTCTAATTGCAGCTTCGATTCAAGAAGAAACTGTGGGCTGCGTCATAGGAAATATGGTGTGAGACCTAGGGGGCCATGGCCTGGTGGCCACAGCCCCCCGGGTGTGTCATGCAAGGTAAAACGAAAGGTGATTCAAAGTACTGAAATTACTCGGAGCGTCCAACACCAATGAAAGAAACGCCGGTGGTGGGCAGGGGCTGGAAGCCGGTGAGCTGCTTGGAGTCCCATGCGGTGGGCAGCTTACGGTGGAAGATCGGGTACAACGGCGCCTGCTCGGCGATGATGTCCACGATTTCCTTGTAGAGGCCCTTGGCGTCAGCTTCGGAAGCGGCAAGAGCTGCCGTCAGCTTGGTCTGAACTTCCTTGTACTCTGCCGAGTCGCTCCATGCGAAGCGGTTCTTGGCCCAGGTGTCGCCACGGAAGAACCAGCTGAGCAAGATGTCAGCGTCGTTGCCGAAGACTGAGGGATCGCCGGGAGCTGCGACGACGTCGTAGTTCAGGCCGCCTACCTTCTCCGGTGCGTAGACAGCTGCCGAAGCCAACGGCTCCAGCGTGGTTGTTACGCCAATGGCATCCCAGTTCTTCTTGATCAGCGGGATAACATCCTTGACCCAAGCGGTGTCGGTGCTGGTCAGCGTCAGCTTCAAGCCCGAAACGCCTGCTGCTGAGAGCAGCGACTTAGCCTTCTCGGCGTCGTAGGCGTAAACCGTGGAAGCCTTGGAGTACGACGGGTGGGTGGTCTGGAAGTAGGAAGTAGCCGCTTCACCATTACCCAGCAGGGCGGTCTTGATGATGGCATCCTTGTCCAGGGCGTAATGCAGAGCCTGGCGAACTTCCTTCTTGTCGAAGGGAGCCTTGGTCAGGTTGAACATGAGGAACATCAGACCGAAGGACTGAACGGACTCGACGTCGACCTTGCCCTTGAGCGCATCAACGTCCAAGTAGGGAACATCTTCGATGGCCTGAACGCGGCCGGACTGCATGGCCGTAACGCGGGCAGATGCATCTGAGAGCAACAGCCAGGTCATGTCCTTAGCCAAGGCGGGCTTGGGGCCGTTGTAGTCATCATTGCGTGCGAAGACGATCTTGTCGTCCTTGGCCGCGGAGACGAACTTGTACGGACCGGTACCAATCGGCTTGGCATCGAAGGCCTTCTGGTCTGCCGAAGCAACAGCCTTAGGAACAATCTTGACCACGGAGATGCGGGGACCGAAGCCGGCGAAAGCGGTGTTGAGCTTGAACTCGACAGTCTTCTCGTCAACCTTCTTGACGGAGTCGATGAAGAAGATGAACTGAGCGAACAGGGCCTTGTTGGCCGGGTCCAGAACGCGCTCGAAGGAGTAGACAACATCGTCGGTGGTGACCGGTGTACCGTCGTGGAACTTCGCGCCGTCGCGAATGGTTACACGATAGGTCTTGTCATCAACCATCGTCGGGTCTTCTTTGGCGAGAGCGTTGTAGGGCTCACGCGTTGCCGGGTGAAGTTCTACGAGGCCTTCGAAGATGTGCAGGTTGGCGGCCAACGGGGTAGCGCCGGAGGAGCTCATGGGATCGAAGCCGGTTGAGAGCGAGTAAGAGATGCCAGCTTCAATGCTGAGATCCTTGTTGACCGCTCCGGTGGACTCTTTGCTGGTATCGCTGGAGGAGCCACAAGCGGCAAGTGTGGCCGTGAACGCGGTCGCTGCACCAAGGACGCCAGCGGCCTTGAGGAATGTGCGGCGCGAAGCCGGGGTCGCAGGCAGGTTCTGAAGAGTATTGCTCATTCTGTTGACTCACCATTTCGTCTATTAGTTATCGGATGTAGGACGTCCGATGCTTATAATGAAACTGTAATAGCCATCACACGCTTTGGTCAAATGTTTTGTGATCTCATTTTGGTCTCGATGCGCCGGCAGTCGGGTCTGCGCTTTCGCGGCGAGTCTTCCAGCGAGGCCGCGTAGTCTCGGTTTAATGGAAACATGGTCGGACATCCGATATTCTATGAGCTGGATCACGCGATTGTGCCAATACTAAAGCGGTCTGAAGTGGCAGCGTTGCCATACATCAAGCCCGACGGTGGCAGGGGAGTCTCTCCTTGGTTTTCGCCAGCGAAGTGATAAAAGTAAGTCCCTGCAGTGTTAGTTTCTGAGGAGTTCTGTTGCCTATCTCTACTATTGTGCCAAAAGCCCGGTTCAGTGCACAGGCGCGTCTGCGCGCCCTGCAGGCGGACATCATGGAGCTCATCCTTGAGCGAGACCTGGATGCCGGCGACCCCATGCCCACAGAGAGTGAGCTGTGTGAGGTACTTGGTGTTGGACGAAACACGCTGAGGGAATCACTTAAGGTCCTGCAAGCCTTGGGTGTCATTGAGATTCGGCATGGATTTGGCATGTTTGTGGCTCCCAGTAATTTCGACGCCCTCGCCGACGGCCTGACCTTCCGCGGCCGGTTGTCACTGCGCCATGAAGGGTTGGAAGCCCTGCAGCTGGTTGATATCCGGCAAGCGCTGGAGTCTGGCCTGATTAGTTCGGCCATCTCCCTCACTGACGCCGAGCACTTGTCGAAGATTGAAGCGACAGTTGCAAAGATGGAAGAACTGGCTGCGCGTGCGGAGCCCTTCGTAGAAGCCGACGCGGAATTCCACCGCCTACTGTTCGAGCCCTTGGGTAATGACCTACTGATGAACCTGATGGGTGTCTTCTGGAAGGTCTACCGCAAGATCCACATGGAAATCGGCACCGGCGGCGTGGACCTGGTCCACACTGCTGGCGAACACCGAGCTATTTACGATGCCGTGGTAGCTCAGGACGGACTGCGCGCTGCAGAGCTGCTCAGCCTCCACTTCGACGGCATCCGCAAGAAGATCCGAAAGTTCGTGGATTCCGAATAGTCCCCAACTCGCCGGCCCGGTAAATCGCTGGCGCGATTTTCCGGGAACCTGGCGAGCGTGGGCCCAGGCGCTCTTCATGACCATCCGCTGGCGCGATTCTCCGGGAACCTGGCGAGCGTGGGCCCAGACTGCTCCCAACTAACAGCCGCTGGCGCGTCTGTTAGTTGGGTCCCTCGCAGTTGTGGGCCCAGCGGCCGGCCCAAAAAACCAGTCACGGGTGCATCTAAGCCATACTGTGATGCATGACTGTGCGAAAAGTTGTCCTCGGTGAGCATGAAATCATCACCACAGACACCGATAGAGTGGCCGCCCGTACTTTTCTGCTGGTCCACGGCATTGGCATGGGCATCTCCTACTTCGCCCAGCTCAGCTCCGAACTGGAATCCTACGGCCGGGTTGTAGCCATTGACCTGCCAGGCTTTGGCGACGCAGCCGAACCTGTTGCAGCGATGACCATGGCCCAAATGGGTGCCTTGCTCATCGATTTCGTTGAGGCAGAGAATCTCGGTAGACCGGTATTGGTGGGCCACTCCATGGGTACGCAGGTAGCTGCCGAGGCGGCGGCCCAGCGCCCGGATCTGTTCCCTGAGTTGATCCTGGTAGCTCCCACGGTCAACCGTTCTGAGCGCACCATTAGGCGGCAGTCGTGGCGGATGATGCAGGACCTCTTTGGTGAGAGCCCCAGCGTCATTTCCCTGGGAGTCAAGAACTACACCAAGACCGGTCCTCGCTGGTTCGTCAAAAAGCTCCGGAACATGATGGTCCACACCATCGAGGACACCCTCCCTCGCATCGAAGCGCACACGCTGGTGATTCGGGGAAGCCGCGACCGAATCTATCCGCGAAGCTGGGTAGAGGAAGTCACGGCACTGATCCCGGACGCCACCATGGAGGAAATCCCCGGGCGCGGCCACGAAACAATGGTCAAGGACGGTGCTTGCGTGGCTGAATATATTGTGGCCCACGTAGGAGCGCCATGAGATCCCTGAAGCGGCTAGGTTGGTGGGCGCTGGATTACGTCTACGCCGGCTCGCAGCAGCTCGCATCGCTCTTTCGGCCCAAGGTCCCTGCCCGCTACAGCGAGGGGAATTCGGCGCTGCCAGCGGTAGTGCTCCTGCCGGGCGTGTACGAGGGCTGGCTGTTCCTGGAACCTGCTGCTTCCAAGCTGAACGCACTGGGCTTCCGCGTCTTTTCTGTCCCTGGGCTGGATCTGAATCGCCGGCCTGTGCCGGAATCCGCCGCCTCGGTCACCAAGTTTCTCGCCCAGCTGGGGGAGTCGCACGGTATTACCGAGTGCATTCTCTTGGCGCACAGCAAGGGTGGTCTGATTGGTAAACGTGCCATGCTGGATTCCGTGCTTTGCTCTGATAGTTTCCTGAAGTACGACGCCGAAACACCAGTCCCAGCCCCGCCCACCCCCGTGGAGGTGCTTGGGCTCGTGACGGTGGCAACCCCTTTTTCCGGCTCGCCCTATGCCAAATACTTGCTGTCACGGTCCTTGCGCGACTTCTCGCCCGTCGATGCCGTACTGCTGGCGCTGCAGGCGGACACCGCGCTCAACCACAAGATTGTCTCAATTTATCCGGAGTTTGATCCGCACATTCCAGGCGGAAGTGCACTGGCCGGAGCGCTCAACATTGAGTTGCCCATCGCCGGGCATTTCCGCACGCTCCAGGACGAAACCCTCCTCGAGGCCGTGACGCATGCGGTGCAGGGGCTCGCGACAAAGCCCTAGACGCTTCGCCAGCGATGCGATGCAGTAGCATCAGCTGCCGAGAGAAGTTAAACGAGAAGAGTCCCAAGCCGAAGCTTGGGACTCTTTCATAAAGTGCGCGCGAAGGGACTCGAACCCCCAACCTCCTGATCCGTAGTCAGGTGCTCTATCCGTTGAGCTACGCACGCATATTCAGTTACTTTGTTGACCTTCCAGTCAACGGTAGCTCCAACCCTAATGGGTCAAGCCGGTGTTAAACGAAAGATTCCCATGCCGAAGCTTGGGAGCCTGCCGTATAAGTGCGCGCGAAGGGACTCGAACCCCCAACCTCCTGATCCGTAGTCAGGTGCTCTATCCGTTGAGCTACGCACGCATATTTAGTTTCTTTGTTGGCCTTGCGACCGTGAATAACTATAACCCGACTTTGTTGCGAGGCACAAATTGAGGGCGATCCAAATCTTCGTGTTCCCAGACACTGGACCGGTCTAGGTGATCTGGATCACAAATGAGTTCGATAACAAAATTAAGAAACCCCGGAAACTCGCGAGATCGTGGAAGGTCAGGAGCTATACATCCCATGTCCAACACCCGGGACTGTCGAAAGACGGGCCATAGCATTTACTCATCACCTACCCACCCAATGAAGGGAAACACAATGGGCCACGCGCCAGTGCAGGAATCCGTTGAGCAGGCAATGACTACCCATGAGGGTCTCGCCTCTTGGGTAGCTGAGGTTGCTGCTTTGACCTTGCCGGAGAGCATCCGCTGGGTAGACGGGTCTGTGCAGGAATATGCCCTGTTGACGGACCACCTGGTGAATGAAGGTACCTTCACTCGCCTGAACCCGGAACTTTTCCCCAATTCCTTCGCAGCATTCTCGGACCCCAAAGATGTGGCCCGAGTGGAGGACCGCACTTTCATTTGCTCCGAAAAGGAGCGCGACGCTGGTTTCACCAACAATTGGATGGAACCGGCAGCCATGAAAGCGATCCTGGACGAGAAGTTCGCCGGGAGCATGCGCGGACGCACCATGTACGTCATCCCGTTCGTCATGGGCCCCCTCGACGCCGAAGACCCCAAGTTCGGTGTTGAGATCACAGACTCCGCCTACGTGGTTGCCTCCATGCGCATCATGGCCACCATCGGCACCGATGTTCTCCGCAAGATCGAGGACACCAACGCCTTCTTCGTCCCGGCACTGCACTCCGTAGGAGCCCCGCTGGCTGACGGCGAAAAAGACGTTGCCTGGCCCTGCAACGATGAGAAGTGGATTGTCCACTTCCCTGAAGAGCGTTCCATTTTCTCCTTCGGCTCCGGCTACGGCGGAAACGCCTTGCTGGGCAAGAAGTGCTTTGCGCTGCGCATTGCCTCCGTCATGGCCCGGGATGAGGGATGGCTCGCCGAGCACATGCTGATCCTCAAGCTCACCAGCCCCGAGCAGAAGACCTACCACGTGGCTGCGGCGTTCCCCTCGGCCTGCGGCAAGACCAACCTGGCGCTGCTGGAACCGACCATCCCCGGATGGAAGGCCGAAACCCTGGGCGATGACATCAACTGGATGCGTTTCGGCAAGGAGGGCGAGCTGCGTGCAGTGAACCCGGAAGCTGGCTTGTTTGGCGTGGCTCCCGGTACCGGCTGGGCCACCAACCCTAACGCCATGGCCGCGATCGTCAAGGGCAACTCCATCTTCACCAATGTTGCCCTGACTGACGACGGCGGCGTGTGGTGGGAGGGTATGACCACCGAAGTGCCCGCTCACCTGACTGATTGGCAGGGCAAGGACTGGACGCCGGCTGCCGGCCGCCCGGCTGCGCACCCCAACTCTCGTTTCGCCACCCCGATCGACCAAGTGGACATGTTATCCAAGGACTACTTCAACGCCGAGGGTGTTGAAATCAACGCCATCCTCTTCGGTGGTCGCCGCAAGACCACCATCCCTCTCATTACCGAGGCTCGCAGCTGGACCAACGGTATCTTCATGGGTTCAACGCTTTCTTCGGAAACCACTGCTGCCGCCACCGGAGCTGTGGGTGTTGTTCGCCGCGACCCCATGGCCATGCTGCCGTTCATCGGTTACGACGCAGGTGACTACCTCAAGCACTGGATCAACCTCTCGGCCAAGGCCAACCAGGCCCGGCTGCCCAAGATCTTCCTGGTCAACTGGTTCCGCCGCACAGAATCTGGCGGATTTGCGTGGCCCGGATTCGGCGAGAACAGCCGCGTGCTCAAGTGGGCAATCGAGCGCATCGAAGGAAAGGCCGACGCCGTGGAGACGCCCATCGGCTTCATTCCTACCCCCGGTGCGATCGACGTCGCCGGTTTAGACGTCACAGCAGCGGACCTGGAAGACGCGCTGAAGGTGATTCCGGCTGAATGGGATGACGAGCTCAAGGGTATTGACGAGTGGTACGCCCGCTTCGGCGACTCCCTCCCGGCCGAGCTTGCCGCTGAACTTAGCAGCCTCAAGGAGCGCTTCGCAGGCTAGAGGTTAAACGCAGGAGCCGAGGCTCCCTCGCGGGCAGTAAGATTTCCTCGGTCGCTGGGCGACCTTGAAAATCCATCCCCGCTCCGGGACCCTCGGCTCCTGCTTTGGCGTTCGTAGCCTAAGTCACTTTCTTACTGCCCGCGAGGGAACTGTGGCGCCATCAGCATGCGCAAGTTAGGCGGCGGCTCCGGCGAGCCAGAGATCGGGGCCGAAGACCTCGTAGTGGATCTTGGTCGAGGGGATGCCTGCCGCAATGGCCTGGTTGCGGATTGCCTTCATGAAGGGCAAGGGACCGCAGACGTACATGGATGCGTTGGCTGGCAAATCCAGACCCTCCAAGGACATAAAACCGCTGTGATGACCGGCGGAGGGTTCCTCCAGCCAAAGCTGCAGCGTGGCGCTTTCAATGGCGTCCACATCAGTGGTCATCTGGTCACGCAGAGCCCAAGCCTGAAGATTCTTCTCCGCGTGCAGCACCAGCACCTCGCGGTCAGCACCGGCAGTGGCCAGTGAGCGGAGTGCAGATGCGGAGGGGGTGCAGCCGATCCCTGCCGTAGCAAACACCACTGGCCCCTCGCCGTCGAGCGTCACATCGCCGTAAGGATTGGAAAGCTCCACCACGTCCCCTACCTGAACATCTCGGTGCAGCACGGGCGAAACCTCGCCCCCGTCGTCGAGCTTGGTGGTGAAGACGCGCCGGGAGGTGGAATCCACGTCCGCGGAGAGCGAGTACTGGCGGCACTGAAGCAGGCCGTCGGGCAGGGCCACTTTGACACTGACAAACTGGCCGGGGCGGGCAACGGTGACGGCGGTGTCATCGGCGGGCGCCAGCACAAAGGTCATGGCATCGGTGCCGGCCGGATTCTTCTCGATCACTGTCCACGGCATCCACATCTTGTCATTAGCCTGCAGAGCGTAAAGACCCTTTTCAATCTTGATCAAGGCGTTGGCCATGAGCCAGTAGACCTCGGTCCAGGCCTCGGCGATTTCGGCAGTGATGACGTCGGCGAGTTCTTCGGCGATGGCCTCGAACAAGTACTTGTACACGATCTGGTACTGGTCTTCGGTGATGCCCAGGGCCGTGTGTTTGTGGGCGATGCGGCTGAGCAGCTGCTCGGGAATGATGTTCGGATTGGCCACCAGGGCTGAGGCGAAGCCGGCGATGGAACCGGCCAGAGCCTTCTGCTGCTCACCGTTGTTTTGGTTTGCCCGGCTGAACAAACCATTCAAAAGTTCCGGGTGCGCGGTGAGCATGCGGGTGTAGAAGTTCGGGGTGATGGCGCCCAAGCGTGAGCCCACCAAGGGGAGTGTGGCAACAATCAGTGGTCGCGATTTTTCCGAAAGCATCTTTACTCCTTGGGTAAAAGTCATGGTGACAATTCCAAAGTAGCATTTGAAATGCGAGTTTAAATCTACAATTTCTACAGTTTGTAGAAATGTGCTGATTCGGCGCGGATTAGCAGGGGCGCGATGTGCTTAACGTCACAGCGGTGGGTCCGCTTGTCGTCTTCCGGGCCAAGCTGTAAATGCTGACATTGTCCAGAGAGGCATAGAAGGATTCGCGGGCGTGATTCAGGGCCCCGCGCAGACCGCACTCATGAACCAAGGGGCATTCACCCATGTCCGTTTGGCATTCGGCAACGTCGTTGTGATCGTCGAGCACGCGCAGCACACGGCCAACGGTCGCGTCCTTGCCGGCAGCGGAGATTCGCACGCCGCCGCTACGGCCACGGATGGCCTCGACCAGCCCCATTTGGCGCAATTTGAGCACGGCTTTACTGACGTGGTTGTAGGGCGTCCCCACCATCTCAGCCAGTTCGCGGGTGGTGGGGAGCTCGGTCTCAGGGGTGGAACTTAACACCATCAAGAGCCTCAGACTGACGTCTGAAAAGGCGTTAATCCGCATGGATCATGCCCAGATCTGGGTCTCGCCAGGCTCCAGGAACGGGTTGCCGAATTCCCAGCCGGTGGGTGCCTGACGGTAGGGGCGGACTGCGGAAACACTCACGCCGGTGCTGTGCTCGGCCATCACATGAATGGCGTCGGTGGCATCGTCTGGCAAATGAATGTCACAGACGACGGCGGCAGCCCGGTTTTGCTCGCGCTGCTGGCTCAGTGCCTCGAACAGGTCCGCCACCATTTGATCGGCATCCAGCTCTTCTTCACCTTCGCCTTCTACGGCGTTGGAGGAGACGGCCACCAAACTCAGGTCCCCATCGTTACTCATGACCAAACCCACCGGGAGGAAGGCGCCGTGGGTTTCCAACTGCTCCCCGGCAACACCCAAGGCGGTGCCCAGGAGCTTGTTCAGGTCATCCTGAACCAGCTGGTCGGATTCGGACTGTTCGGGGGTGTTCGGCTCCATAGGTACTCCTGTAAAAAGTGGTGCTGGTGTTGGTGTGAAGCGGTGTTGCCGGTGCTGTGGAAGCTACTGGCGCACCAGCTCCAGAACGGCGTCGCGGATGTCAGCCATAGTTTCGGCATCCACGGCTTCGGCGTTCAGACGCAGGAAAGGCTCGGTGTTGGAGGCGCGCAGGTTGAACCACCAGGTGCCATCCTTGGCCGTGAAGGTGATGCCATCGAGTTCGTCAATCGCAACATCATCGCGTGTGTAGGCTGCGCGGACGCGCGCCACGGCGGCCGGGACATCGGCCAGCTGGGAGTTGATTTCGCCGCTGGACACGTAGGGCTCGTATTCGCGGCCCAGATCTGACAACGGGCCATTCTGCTCGCCGAGGGCGGCCAGCACATGCATGGCGGCCAGCATGCCGGTATCGGCATTGAAGAAGTCGCGGAAGTAGTAGTGAGCGGAATGCTCGCCACCGAAAACTGCGCCTTCGGCGGCCATGGTGGCCTTGATGAAGGAGTGGCCCACGCGCGTACGGACGGCGCGGCCGCCGTCGTGCGTGATCAGTTCAGGCACTGCACGGGAGGTGATCAGGTTGTGGATCACTGTGGGATGTTCCTCGCCCAAGGCCTTCGCGCGGGCAATTTCGCGCCGAGCCACCAAGGCGGTGACGGCCGAAGGCGAAAGCGGAGCCCCCAGCTCATCGATAACGAAGCAGCGGTCGGCGTCGCCGTCGAACGCCAGACCAATGTCCGCGCCATGCTTGACCACTGCTGCCTGCAGGTCCACGAGGTTGGCCGGTTCAAGCGGGTTGGCCGGGTGGTTCGGGAACGTGCCGTCGAGCTCAAAGTAGAGCGGGATAATCTCGAAGGGCAAGCTAGGGAGCAGGGTGTCGCCCAGAACGGCGGGGGTGGTCATGCCAGCCATGCCGTTGCCAGCGTCAACCACAATTTTCAGGGGGCGTGAGCCGGTAAGGTCCACCAGCTTGCGCAGGTATTCGGAGTAGTCCTTGAGAACATCCGCTGTGCCGATGGTGCCCGCAGTGCCGGGGGTGTTCGGGATGCCGTCGCTGAGGTACTGCTGGGCCAGGTCACGGATTTCCGTCAGCCCGGATTCCGAGGAAACGGGGACGGCGCCGGGCTTGGTCATCTTCATGCCGTTGTATTCGGCAGGGTTGTGGCTGGCGGTGAAAACCACGCCAGCGGCATTGAGCACCCCTGATGCAAAGTACAGCTCATCGGTGGAGATCAAGCCCAACAACTGAACGTTGGCCCCGCGTCCTGCGGCGCCGTCAGCAAAGGCTTGGGAGAACTCGGGGGAGGAGGGGCGCATATCGCCGCCTACCAAAATGTTTTGGCCTTCCAGTCCCAGCACATCGACGAAAGCAGCGCCGACGGCTTTGACGGAGGCGGCGGTGATGGATTGCCCCACGATCCCGCGCACGTCATACGCCTTGAAAGAGCTGGACAGGTCAACCGGCGAATTATCTTCAGTAGTCACCCGACCATCCTACCGCTGGAGACCAAAACGGTGGAGTTATCCACAGCGTGGACTGGGGTCAGGCATTGCGTGTCGGTGGCCGCTGGAATACTGAGGGTATGACAACACAGCCAGCCCCCGGAATGTCCGCGTCAGCCGAGAATGCCTTTTCAACCGAGAATCGGGACGCGGGCGAGGGTGCGAGCCAGGGTGCGAGTCAGACCCAGAGCCGGGGCGAGACCCGGGAACAAGCGCTGGAAGTATTGCGCGCCCTGGTGGGCAGGGCGGACGCGGATTTTCATGACGGACAGTATGAAGCCATAGAAGCTCTGGTCGACGCCGGACGCCGCGCCTTGGTTGTTCAGCGCACCGGCTGGGGAAAATCGGCCGTTTACTTTGTGGCATCCCTCCTGCTGCGGGGCCGCGGGGCCGGCCCTACCCTAATCGTCTCCCCGCTCTTGGCCTTGATGCGTGATCAGGTTGCCGCTGCCGAGCGTGCCGGGGTGCGGGCCATGGCTATTAACTCCGCCAATGCCACCGAGTGGGGTGAGGTCTCTGCTGCTTTGGCGGCCGACGAAGTGGACGTGTTGCTGGTGTCCCCGGAGCGGTTGACCAACCCGTCGTTCAGGGAGAATCAGCTGCCAACGCTGATTCGCAGAACCGGATTACTGGTGATTGACGAGGCTCACTGCATCTCTGACTGGGGCCATGACTTCCGTCCGGACTACCGCCGCATTGCGGACCTCATTGCGCAGTTGCCGGCGTCGGTGCCGGTATTGGCCACCACTGCCACGGCCAACTCCCGGGTGGTTGCTGATATTGAAGAGCAGTTGGGCAAGGGCGTGTTCACCATTCGTGGACCGCTGGCCAGGAAATCCCTGCGGTTGGGCGTGCTGCGGCTGGCTGATTCCCGTGACCGGCTCGGTTGGCTACTGACACATCTGGCGCAGCTGCCGGGCAGCGGCATCATTTACACCCTGACGGTGTCCGCTGCTGAGGACACCGCCCGGCTGCTGGCCGGGGCAGGCCACGCGGTGAAGGCTTATACGGGTCGCACCGACACCATGGAACGCGAAGCGCTGGAAGAGGCCCTGAAGAATAACCAGGTGAAGGCGCTGGTGGCCACGAGTGCTCTGGGTATGGGCTTCGATAAACCAGACTTGGGATTCGTTGTTCACTTGGGAGCGCCGTCGTCCCCGGTGGCCTACTACCAACAGGTGGGCCGTGCCGGCCGTGGCAGTGCGAACGCCGACGTGTTGCTCCTGCCGGGCAGCGAAGATGCTGACATTTGGCGCTACTTTGCCACGGCCTCCATGCCGGCCCAAGACAAAGCCATGGCGGTGCTGTCCACACTGGGTGAATCGGCCAAAGCCATGTCCACGCCCGCGCTGGAAGCCAGAGTCGATTTGCGCCGGACCCCGCTGGAACTGCTATTGAAGGTCCTTGCCGTGGATGGTGCCGTCCGCAGGGTCTCCGGGGGCTGGGAATCCACAGGGCAACCGTGGGTTTATGACGAGGAACGGTACCGCCGCATAGCCCAGGCACGGGTGGATGAGCAGCAGTCCATGGTGGAATACGAACGCATGTCCGGCTGCCGCATGGAATATTTGGCAGCCGCGCTCGATGACGAAACAGCAGCGCCGTGCGGGCGGTGCGATAACTGTACGGGCCGCTGGTTCAGTGGCGAGGTGGTCTCCAGTGCTGCCGAGGCGGCCGGCGAGTCACTGCGTCATGCCGGGCTGCCCTTGGACCCCCGGGCCATGTGGCCCACCGGAATGGACAAGCTGGGTGTTCCCGTCAAGGGCAAACTCAAGGCCGGTGAATTGGTCTCCGGCGGACGGATACTAGCCAGGCTCAGCGATCTTGGATGGGGCAACTCCCTGCGGAGCATGTTCGCCGCCGAGGCCCCGGATGCCCCACTTGAAACGGGGATGGCCCAAGCCGTGGTGGCCGTGCTGCGCGAGTGGGGTCAGCACGG
The DNA here is from genome assembly GCF_002929705.1 of Arthrobacter sp. N199823. Lineage (GTDB taxonomy): Bacteria > Actinomycetota > Actinomycetes > Actinomycetales > Micrococcaceae > Specibacter. The sequence continues at coordinate 73,737 of NZ_PJIN01000005.1, read as the reverse complement.
CTGGGAAGGGTCAGGACGCCCTGTCGCCGTAGTTTCCATGCCCTCGCGCACCAAGCCAGTGCTACTGCAATCATTTGCCCAGGCCATTTGTGAGATTGGCCAGCTGCCGTACCTCGGCGAGATGCAGCTGGAATTCGGTGGACCCACTGGCCAGCGCGGCGGCAACAGTGCTTACCGTTTGGCCGGGGTGTGGGACCGTTTTGCTGTTGGCCCGGAACTTGCTGCCGCGCTCGGCGCCAATCCGGGCCCGGTACTCCTGCTCGATGATTTGGTAGACAGCCGCTGGAGCCTCACCGTAGCTGGCCGAGCCCTGCGAGGTGCGGGAGCTGCGCAAGTCCTGCCGCTTGTTTTGGCCCAGGCCGGCTAACCCTCACCCAACGCCGCATCACTTTCCGGCGGGTTTTGGGCAACGCGGCATCATGTTCCGGCCAGTTTTGTGCAACGCCGCATCGCTTTCCGGCTATTTCTGGCATCGCGTCTCTGTCAGTGAGGGAGCGTAATGGGATTAACCCCGGAAGGTGATGCAGCGATGTTGCAAAACGGCCGGAAGGTGATGCAGCGTCGGTCAAGAAGGGCCGGAAGGTGATGCAGCGTCGGTCAAGAAGGGCCGGAAAGTGATGCGGCGTCGGGGTGTTATCCGACGGGGCGTAAGCGCAGAGCCTGCATGCCGCCGTCTACTGCAATGGAGGTTCCAGACGTGGAACCTGACAGTGGGCTGGCCAGGTAGGCCACAGCGCCAGCAACTTCATCGGCCGTGACCATGCGGCCATGCGGCTGCCGGGCGTTGAGCGCTGCACGCTCGGCGGCGGGGTCATCGGCCTGAGAGAGCAGCCGCCCAATCCACGGGGTGTCTGCGGTGCCCGGGTTCACGGCGTTGACGCGGATACCTTCACGGAGATGGTCGGCGGCCATGGCCTGGGTCAGTGACAACACTGCGCCCTTGGTAGCCGAGTAGAGGGCACGTGCGGGCAGTCCCGCCGTCGCCGCAATGGAGGAAATATTCACAATGGCGGCGCTGGAGGACTGGCGCAGATGCGGCAGTGCGGCGCGTGAAACACGGACCATGCCCACGACGTTGATGTTCCACACGCGGGCCCATTCCTCGTCATTGTTGTCTTCCACGGATCCGATGGCGCCGATGCCAGCGTTGTTAACAACAATGTCCACGCCGCCAAACGCCTCAACGGTGCCAGCGATGGCAGCCACCACCGAGGCGTCGTCGGAGACGTCGCAGGCAAATCCGAGCTGGCCCTCGGGGAGGTCCTTCAGGTTCAGATCCAGGACGGCAACCTGTGCGCCCATGGCCTGCAACTTGGCGGCAATGGCTGCGCCAATGCCCGATGCGCCGCCGGTGACAACGGCTGTGAGAGTGGAAAGTTCCTGGCTCATTTATGCCTCTTGACTGGCGGTAGTGGTGGTGACGCGGAAGAATTCCTGACGCTGGCGGCCCAAGCCGTCAATCTCAACCTCGACGACGTCCCCGTCCTGGATGTAGGGGAAGCGGCCCGATAGGGCCACACCTTCGGGTGTCCCGGTCAAAATGACGTCTCCAGCCTCAAGCACCATGTACTGGCTCAGATGGTGGATGGCAGTGGGCACATCAAAGATCAGATCAGCCGTGTTGGAATCCTGCCGAGGTTCTCCATTGACCCAGCTGCGCAAACGCAGATTGTTGCCGTCAGCCTCATCGGCGGGCACAAACCACGGGCCCAGAGGGGTGGACTTGGGCAAGGATTTGCCCTTGGTCCACTGGCCAGCCGCGCCGGGAAGCTGGTATTCGCGTTCGGAAAGGTCGTTAGCAACCACGTAACCAGCCACGGCAGCAGCGGCTTCTTCCACAGAGGAAAGGTAGCTGACCTCGCGGCCGATCACGACGCCCAGCTCAACTTCCCAATCATATTTTTGGGCTAGTGGGGGAAGGGGAGCGGCGTCATACGGGCCGGTCACGGTGTTGTTCGGCTTCAAGAAGACCACGGGGATGGTGGGCGGCCTGGCACCTGACTCGGCTGCGTGCGCGGCGTAGTTCATGCCGATGCAGATGACGTTATTGGGGCGGGCGACGGGGGAGCCGATGCGCAGTTCCGCGGCATTCGCAAGAATCGGCAGCGAGCCGTTTTTCAGCGCTTTGCGCAGTGCACTCAGGCCGTCGTTGGCCAGGAACGCGCCGTCGATCTCGGCTGTCAGGGAGCGTGCATCGTAGCTTTGCTCGGTTCCGTTGGAATCGGTGGCAACGACCACGGGAATTTCCTGGCCTGGATCGCCTAGGCGTGCAATCTTCATGGAATTCATATCCTCTACGTACCACCGCGATGAGTGCGGTGCCTGGTGTTGATGCGCATCCATAGGACGTTAACATCGGAACTTTCTTGCGACTTTACTCACACTTTACCCACATCTTGCCAGTATTTCAGCATTGAGTCCCATATTGACAGGCGAAACATCGGATGTTTAGCTAGAGCTAACTTTTCTAGTCTTTTCTAAACTCTTCTAACTTCTTTGACAGGGAGCAGCCCGTGAGCACCATCATCGCCGTGGAAACCAGTGACGTGCGTTTTCCAACCTCACGTGACTTGGATGGCTCCGACGCCATGAACCCGGATCCGGACTATTCGGCCGCCTACTTGCGAGTGGTTACAGACAGCGACGACGGCCACGAGGGTCACGGCTTTGTGTTCACCATTGGCCGCGGCAATGACGTGGAGACGGCAGCCATCAAGGCACTGACCCCGTACCTGTTGGGTCGCAATGCCGAAGAGATCCTCGCCGACATGGGCCGGACGTGGAAGGAACTCACCCACGATTCGCAGCTGCGCTGGCTGGGCCCGGAAAAGGGTGTCATGCACATGGCTATCGGTGCCGTTGTCAACGCCTTGTGGGACCTGAAGTCCAAGCGTGCCGGCCTGCCGTTATGGCAGCTGCTGGCCGCCATGAGCCCGGAAGAACTCGTTGACCTGGTTGACTTCCGCTACCTCACCGATGCCCTGACCCGGGATGAAGCGCTGGAGATCCTGACCGCAGCACTGCCCGGCCGTGCAGAGCGCACCGCAACAATGCTGGCCGAAGGTTACCCCGGCTACACCACCACCCCAGGATGGTTGGGCTACTCGGATGAGAAGCTGACCCGTCTCGCCAAGGAAGCTGTTGCCGCCGGTTTCAAGCAGATCAAGCTCAAGGTCGGCGCCGATCTCGCCGATGACGTGCGCCGCCTCCGGACAGCACGTGCCGCCGTCGGGCCTGATATCAAGGTGGCTGTTGACGCCAACCAGCGCTGGGATGTCCAGGAGGCCATTGAGTGGATGAGCCATTTGGCGCCCTTCGATATTGCCTGGATTGAAGAGCCCACCAGCCCCGATGACATTTTGGGCCATGCAGCCATTGCCCGCGGCGTTGACCCGATCCCGGTGGCCACCGGCGAGCACGTGCAGAACCGCGTGGTGTTCAAGCAGATGCTGCAGGCAGACGCCCTTCAGGTGCTGCAGATTGATGCCGCCCGCGTGGCCGGAGTCAACGAAAACGTGGCCATTTTGCTGCTGGCCGCCAAATTCGGCGTCCGCGTCTGCCCCCATGCCGGGGGTGTTGGCCTGTGCGAGGCTGTTCAGCACCTGTCCATGTTTGACTTCGTGGCTGTCTCGGGCAAAAAAGATGACCGCATGATTGAGTTTGTCGATCACCTCCACGAACACTTTGTCACCCCGATCGACGTCCATGACGGTTGCTACTGGCCGCCGCTGGCACCCGGCGGCGGAAGCGAAATGCACGCCGCATCCATTGCCGAATTCACGTTCCCGGACGGCGGATTCTGGGTTTCCGACGCTGCTGCCGCTGCTGCCGACGTTGCCGACGTTGCCGACGCTGCTGCCGACGCTGCTGCCTACGCAGCCGAAGAGGCCAAGGACGCCACGGCAACAGCGGAATCAGCCAAGGAACTGGTCTAGCACCATGACGCCGTTGGCAGAACCGGCCCAGGTTGTTATTGGACATGCGCCCTGGTTCACGGAGGCGCGCTTTGGCATGTTTGTGCACTGGGGGCTGTATTCCCTCGCGGCACGCCATGAGTGGGTCAGGTACAGGGAAAATATGAGTGCAGGGGAGTACAACAAGTACTTTGAGCACTTCGATCCGGACCTGTATGACCCGCGCGAGTGGGCTGCGGCGGCAAAAAAAGCTGGCATGAAGTACGTGGTGCTGACCACCAAGCACCACGACGGATTTGCCTTATGGGATTCCGCTCTCACCGACTACAAATCCACCAACACTCCCTGCGGGCAGGACCTGCTCACCCCGTACGTGGAAGCGCTGCGCGATGCCGGGCTGAAGGTGGGTTTCTACCATTCGCTCATTGATTGGCACCACCCGGACTTCACCATTGACGGCAACCACGCTGACCGGCTCAACCCGGCCTGGCAGGAATTGAACAAGGGCCGCGACGGAGCCCGGTACCGCGCCTACCTACACGGTCAGGTCCGTGAACTGCTCAGCAATTATGGGCAGATCGACTACTTGTTCTTTGACTTTTCCTATCCGGATGAGGCCACTGCCAACCCCGACGGCGGATCCACCTTCCGCGGCAAGGGAGCCTCTGATTGGGGCTCGGTTGAGCTGATGGAGATGATCCGGGAACTCCAGCCAGCCATCATTGTCAACGACAGGCTCGACGTGCCGGGAGACTTTCTGACCCCGGAGCAGTATCAGCCGGCTGGTGCCATGATCAGCGGCGATAAGGAGGTTCCGTGGGAGGCCTGCCAGACGCTTAACGGCAGCTGGGGCTATGACCGCGACAATCTGGATTACAAGTCTCCTGAACAGCTCATCCGCATGCTCATTGACGGTGTATCCAAGGGCGGAAACCTGCTGCTCAATGTTGGCCCCACGGCCCGCGGAGAGATTGATCCGCGGGCTGTGGAATCGCTCGCAGGCATCGGCGAATGGGTGCGCCTGCACAGCAAATCCATTGACGGGGCAGGCGCGGCGGGCATCCCGGCTCCGCAAGATGGCCGCTACACACGCCGCGGGAACAAGTTGTATCTACATCTTTTTGCGTGGCCGTTCCAGTTTATTCATCTGCCCGGTTTGGCCGGAAAGGTGCGCTACGCTCAATTGCTCAACGACGCTTCAGAAATTGCCATGATGGTTCTGGATCCGGGTCAGGCTGCTGGCCACATGACCCCCGCAGGCCAAGCCCCCGGAACCTTGACGTTGCAGTTGCCCGTCCAGCGACCGGGTGTGAGCGTGCCCGTCATTGAACTTTTCCTCAACCCAGAACTCTGATCCACCCAGCCCGCAAGACCAGCGAAAGTGACTGTCGCATGAGCCAGAAAATCGCCCTCCATACCCGGCTGAAGGCCGGCAAAGAAGCCGAATATGACACCGTCCATGCCCGTATCGGCGATGATCTAGACGCGGCCCTGCGCGCTGCCGGAGTCTCCAATTGGACCATTTGGCGCAGTGGCCGGGAGCTTTTTCACGTGGTGGAAGTTGCTGACTATCAGGCCATGCGCAAGGAATTGGCGCTGAACCCCGTGAACATCGCGTGGCAGGCCGTCATGGCCGAGCTGCTCGAGGTGGAAGATGACTATTCAGGCGATGACATGGGCCTGGCGAAAGTGTGGGAACTGCCGTGAATTCCAATATTCCGCAGCTAGGCATGCTGGGCTTCGGTGCCGCTGGCATAGGTAACTTGTACCGAGCCATGGACAACGACGTTGCTGCCGCCGCTCTGGCGGCCGGCTGGGACGCGGGCATCCGCTACTTCGACACGGCGCCCCATTATGGGTTGGGTCTGTCCGAACGCCGCGTTGGCGCCTTTTTGTCCGGTATGCCGCGCGAGGAATTTGTCATTTCCACCAAGGTGGGCCGCGTTCTGGAACCCGTGGCCAACCCCACGGGGGCCAAGGACGCTGAAGGTTTCGACGTGCCTGCCGACGTGGTGCGCCGGTGGGATCCCTCGGAAGCGGGCATTCGCCGAAGCATTGAGGATTCACTGGAACGCACAGGGCTGGCGAGCATCGACATTGCCTACCTCCATGACCCTGACGTTTTCGATCTTCAAGCCGGCATCAAGCAAGCACTGCCCGCTCTTGTAAGACTGCGAGAGGAGGGGCTCGTGAAGGCCATCGGTGTTGGTGCCAACTCTGCTGACGCGTTGCGCGATTGCGTGCTCGGCTCGGATCTGGACATCATCATGCTGGCCGGGCGCTACTCATTGTTGGAGCAGCCAGCCGCCGTGGATCTAATGCCACTGTGCCTGGAGCGTGGTGTGGGCATTGCTAATGTGGGCGTCTACAACTCGGGTCTGCTGGCCCGCCCGGTGGTGCCGGAGAACGCAAACTACAACTACGCCCCCGCCCCCGCCGAAATCTTGGCCCGCGCAAAAGCCCTCGCCGCCTGCTGTGACGAGTTCGGCGTCGAACTTCCCGCGGCGGCACTGCAATTCGCCGTGAGCCACCCGGCCGTCTGCACCGTGGTGGTGGGCGCCTCCAATGCCCGCCAGATCACCGAGACCGCGGCGCGCATGGCTGCGGCGATCCCTGCCGAGCTGTGGACCGCGCTGATCTCGCGCGGGCTGTTGGACGCGGAGCTTGTCCATGCCTAGTGTGCCCACGTCCAGTATGGCTGTACCCAACGCAATGGCGCCTCACCCGGCCGCGCCCACACTTCGGGTCGATTCCCACTTGCACCTCTGGGAACTGGCGCCGGGGCAATACTCCTGGCTCCAGCCGGAGCTTGGCGTTCTGTATGACACGTTCACGGCCGAACAGGCTCAGAGCGCACTCTTTGGCGCCGGTGTCAGTCAGGCAATTGTGGTCCAAGCCGACGATACGGCGGCAGACAATGAAGCCATGCTGGCGGCTGCGCAGGCTAACGATTGGATTGTTGGTGTTATCGGCTGGCTGCCCCTCGAGGAGCCGGCAAAGGCTGCGGCCATGCTGGAAAAGCTGCGCGAGCATCCCAAATTCTGCGGTGTCCGGACACTGCTCCATGACGATCCTAGAGCGGACGTTTTGGAGCTAGCCACCGTCCGCGAAACTGTGGCGCTCTTGGCTCGCGAAGGGATTCCTTTTGACGTGCCCAACGCCTTCCCGCGGCACCTGGGCCAGGTGGCGCAGCTGGCCCACGACTTTCCCGAGTTAACAGTGGTCATTGACCATCTGGGGAAGCCGCCTCGCGGCGATGCGGCGGCCATGGCTGCGTGGGAAAAGCAGCTACGTGCGGCAGCTGCCCTGCCCAACACGGTGGCCAAGGTATCAGGCCTGCACACTGACGGCGCCGACTTCTGCGCCCCAGCGTTGCACCGGGTCTGGGAAGTTGCACTCGAGGCGTTCGGGCCGCAGCGGCTCATGTTTGGCGGGGATTGGCCTGTCAGTTTACTCGGTGCCAACTACGGGGAAACAGTGTCAGTGGCAGAGGCCTTGATCGACTCATTGGGACCGGCCGAGGCCCAAGCGATCTGGTCAGGAACGTGCTTCCAAACGTATTATGGATAACATTTCCGTAAACATCGGATGTATTTTGAATAACTGTATCGCTTTGTGCCGCAGGTAACATACCATGATGGAAGCGGATTCCCTGATGAGGCCTGGTAGCCCCAGTGAAAGGCTGAGATTTCAACTTTTTTGGCGATGATGCCTAGTTTTGCTCGTTGACAAAAGGCTTCCAAAGAGGTCTGATGTCCGACTTATTGTTTTGAGGCTTGGAAGGGCAGCACATTGAGTAAAAAACTTCTTCGGATATCCGGAGTTAGCAAGAGCTTTCCGGGCGTCAAGGCCCTCTCGGACATGCAGCTGGACCTCGCTCACAATGAGGTCCTGGCACTGGTTGGTGAAAACGGTGCTGGCAAGTCCACCCTCATGAAACTGCTTTCCGGTATTTATGTTCCGGATTCCGGCGTTTTTGAAATTGATGGCGAAGAAGTGGCCATCACCGGCACCAAGCATGCTCAAGAGCTAGGAATCAGCATCATCCATCAGGAATTCAACCTGATGCAGGATCTTACGGTAGCGCAGAACATTTACATCGGCCGTGAACCGAGGGTGGGTGGGCTTTTCCTGAGTGAACGTGCCTTGAACCGCAAGGCCCGCCTGCTCTTTGACCGAATCAACATTGATCTTGACCCTAAAGCACGCGTTGGCGACCTCACTGTAGCCAAGCAGCAAATGGTGGAAATTGCCAAGGCGCTGTCCTATAAATCACGCATCTTGATCATGGATGAGCCCACGGCGGCCCTCAATGATGCCGAAGTTGCTACCTTGCACGATCTCATCCGGAACTTCACCAACGAAGAAACGGGCGTCATCTACATTTCGCATCGCATGGATGAGCTCAAAGCCATCTCCAACCGCATCACCGTCATCCGCGACGGTGAATACATTGACACCGTGAACACAGCCGAAACCACCATGGGTGAGGTCATCAACCTCATGGTGGGCCGGGAAATCTCGGGGAACCAGCGGCCGGCGAGCCATACGCCGTCGGACGAGGTGGTCCTGAAGGTCACAGGATTGTCCACCAAGGATCTTCTGCAGGACATCAGCTTTGAACTGCATAAAGGCGAAATCCTTGGTTTTGCCGGGCTCATGGGTGCGGGGCGTACCGAAGTTGCTCGTGCCATAGTTGGCGCCGACAAGATCTCCTCAGGAACCATTGAACTCAATGGCAGCCTGGTCAGCATCGGCAACCCCGCCGTTGCCGCAAGCATGGGCGTTGGTTACCTCTCCGAAGACCGCAAGCACCTGGGCTTGCTGTTGGAGCGAGACGTCAAAGACAACATTGCCCTGAGCTCCTTGAAAATGTTCAGTCGCATGGGCGTCCTCAATGACAAGGCCATGAAGTCCACGGCGTCAACGTACATCGACAAACTGCGGATAAAGACTCCTTCAAGTGCGCAGGTGGCCAAGAACCTCTCCGGTGGCAACCAGCAGAAGATCGTCATTGCAAAATGGTTGGTCAAGGACTGCGACATTCTGATTTTTGACGAACCCACACGGGGGATTGACGTCGGCGCTAAGGAAGAGATCTACGCGCTCCTGAACGAACTCTTGGTCCAGGGCAAATCCATCATCATGATCTCCTCGGAACTGCCTGAAGTCCTGCGGCTCTCACACCGCATCGCGGTGATGAGCGAAGGCCGCCTGACCGGCTTCCTCAGTAATTCCGAAGCCAACCAGGAGAACCTCATGGCATTGGCAACCCTGAACACTCACAGTGCCGTCCTGGCGCCCCTTCCGTCCTCCAGCGCGCAGCGCTCCACGAAGTAAGAAAGAAAAGGCACAAAGATGACCTTGACAAAGGACGCTGCGCAAACTGCCAAGATTGCCAGTAATAAACAATCAGAACTCAACACCCGGCTGCGGGCAAGCTTCCAGCAGTTGCTGGCTTTTGCCAGCCTCTTGGCTCTGGTGCTGTTCTTCTCGGTGGCCAGTTCCAACTTCTACCAGGCTGCCAACCTCTCCAACATTCTGCTCTCCACGGTGGTCACCGGGTTGTTGGCTTTGGGAACCACCTTCGTCATCATCACCGGTGGAATCGATCTCTCCATTGGCACGGGCATGACGCTGGCCTCCGTTATGACGGCCGTTTTCATGACACAAATGGGCATGCCCATGATTGTTGGCGTGATTTGTGGCGTGCTGTTCGGCGCTTTGATGGGAGGCATTAACGGATTCCTGGTGGCGGTCATGAAGATCCCCTCCTTCATTGCCACGCTGGCGATGATGATGGTGGCCGCAGGCCTCGCGTTGGTCATCTCCGGCACCAAGCCCGTCTACACCAATGAGGTTGCGGGCTTCCAGAGCATCTTCGCCTTGGGTAAGTCCATCCCCGGCCTGGTCATTCCTAATGCTGTATTCATCCTGTTTGCCGCAGCCATTGTGGCCGGACTCCTGCTGTCCAAGACTGTTTTGGGCCGCTACACCTACTCCATCGGCAGCAACGTTCAAGCCACCGCTTTGTCCGGTGTCAATGTCACGAAGTGGACCGTCTTGATCTACACGGTTGCCGGGTCCTTCACTGGCCTTGCCGGTGTTATCGCTACGGCCCGCCTGAACTCGGCTCAGCCTGCCGGTGGTGCCGGGTTGGAGCTTCAGGCGATTGCCGCCGTCGTTATTGGTGGAACCTCACTGGCCGGCGGTAAGGGCTCCATTATTGGAACCGTCATTGGTGCACTGATCATGTCGGTGCTGACCAACGGTCTGTCCATCATGTCTATCCCGCAGGAATGGCAGCAGGTTGCTGTAGGCGTGGTGATTCTCCTCGCCGTGTACTTGGACATGATGCGCCGCAAGAAGGCCAGTAACTAAGTTTTCCCCTTGTCAAATGTGTTTCTTACAAAGGAGTTAGACCCCTCATGCAAAGAAGAAAATTTCTCTCCCTGGCCGCAGTTGCCGCACTGTCACTGAGCGTTGCGGCTTGTGACACAGAAGCACAGGCTCCTGCCGGAGGAAGTAGCGGTAAGCCGTACATTGCCATTGTTTCCAAGGGCTTCCAGCACCAGTTCTGGCAGTCAGTGAAGCAGGGAGCAGAGAAGGCTGCTGCGGAATTCAATGTCGAGATCTCCTTCGAGGGTCCTGACAAGGAAACCAACGTTCAGCAGCAGATGGACCAGCTGAACAACGCCATGGCGAAGAACCCGCAGGCGCTGGCTCTGGCTGCTTTGGACTCCAAGGCTGCCGAGGGCGTTCTGCAGGATGCGAAGAGCAAGAACATCCCGGTGATTGCCTTTGACTCAGGCGTCGATTCCGAGATCCCCGTGGCAACTGCCTCAACTGATAACAAGGCTGCCGCTGCAGAAGCTGCAAAGCACATGGCCGAGCTGCTGGGCAAGAAGGGTGAGATCGCCATTATTGGTCACTCCCAGACCGCCACCTCAGGCACAGATCGCCGCGACGGCTTTGTTGACTACCTGAAGGCCAACGCTCCGGACATCAAGATTGTTGATATTCAGTACGCGGATGGCGACCAGGCCAAGTCCACTGACGCAGCCAAGTCCATCATGACCGCCTACCCAAATCTGGCCGGCATGTACGGCACCAATGAAGGCGCCGCAATCGGCGTCGTCAATGCAGTGAAGGAAGCAGGCAAGACCGGCAAGCTGACCATTGTTGGCTTCGACTCCGGCAAGGCCCAGATGGACGCCATCAAGGATGGTCTCATGGCTGGTGCTGTCACCCAGAACCCCGTTGGTATTGGCTACGAGACTGTCAAGGCCGCTGTTGCCGCCATCAAGGGCGAGAAGGTAGAGAAGGTTATTGACACCGGCTTCTACTGGTACGACAAGAACAACATTGCCGACGCCGATATCGCAGCGAACCTTTACGAGTAATCCCTGAAATCTAACCCGCAGTTGTGGTTGTAAAACCGGCAAATTCTTGCCGGTTTTACAACCACAACTGCGGGTTACTTTGCGTTAACTGCGGGTTCCTTGCAGACCGGTCAACGGCGGGAACTGGCATCCGCCTGTACCGGGTCCGCCTGGTGCATCAGCAGCCACCCAGGGCTGGTGAGGTCAGGCTAGGGACTGGATCAGTGCTGTGAATCCGAACAGCAGGACGGCCAAGACGGGGAACAGCCACTGTGTGAGGATCTCGAAGTAGCGGGCCTTCACCGTCATGGCCGGGGCGGGCTCCAGCGGGCTCGTGATGGAGTCGGTATCCGTACGCAATGTCATGACGGTGCCCACAACGGAGAGTGCGATCAGGAGGGTGGCAGTAGTCAGCAGCACAGGACCGGCGGACAGCACCAAGAGCGCATCGGTTGCCACCTTGGGTGCGAAGATCGCAGGGAGTATCCCGAGTGCTCCGCCAACAAGGGGGATGGTCAGCAAGGTCCAGAAGTTTCGGACCATGAATGACAGGTACAAGGGCAGCAGCAAGATCAGCACGGCGGCCAGCCCCGTGCAGGCCATTTGGACGCCGCCAATGAGCAACTGTTCGCCCTGCGACCAAGGGGTTAAAGCTGAAGAGAAGAGTAGGAACACCACGAGTGAGGTGACCCCTAACATGACGATGCCACGCAAGCTCTCCTTGGCTTTTTTGGGTGATTCGGCTGCCAGCTCGCTGGCGTATTCGCGGGGCGTACCAAAGGCCTCCAGGGGTTCTTGGCCGGAATCGGCCAGAAATTCCTCAACGGTGGCCAGCGCATCGCCGACGGCCGTTCCGGAGAAGTCGTTCAAGCGCAGTTCCAAGGTGAGCTCGTCCAACCATTTTTTGCGGGGTACCGCGTTCGTCGTTACTTCCTTGCTCATTGCAAAACTCCTCGATCGGGTGCGGTGGCGAGAAACGCCGTCGTACGGGTAGTGAAGGTGTGCCATTGTTTGCGCTGGCGATCCAGCTCGGTGCGGCCTGCGGCGGTGAGGGCGAAGTATTTTCTGCCAGGACCGCTCTCGCCGGCGCGCCATTCAACCTCGACCCAGCCGGCCGTCTCGAAACGGGTCAGCAGCGGGTAGAGCGTGCCGCCCTTGATGGTGCCCAGTCCGGCGTCCTCAAAAGCGGTGATGATGGCGTATCCGTAACTGGGCCCGCCCGTCAAGGCCTGCAGCGCGCAGAGGCCCAGTGAGGCGCGATTCCAGTCGCCCGGCCACGGTTCTTCGATGAATGAACTCATAGCTAGATAGTATGTCTAACTAGTTAGCGTGGCAAGCTTGTTAAAGAAAAATCCCGCCGGCCCTGTCATCAGGGCGGGCGGGCATTTGCTGCTGGCTAGGTGCTGCGGGGCTAGAAGGTTACAGCGCCTGTCGGAGCCAGTGCTCCACGCCGCTGATGTGCACTGTCAACAGTGACTTGGCCAGATCGGCGTCGCCGCGTTCCAATGCTTCAATGATGGCGGTGTGCTCGGCGAGCGTGCGGTCCACAGCCTTTTCCTGTGTCAGGCCGCGCCAAATGCGGGCCCGCACGGTGCTGCTGGAAAGGGCGTTCAGGACGCTGGCCAGGTAGGAGTTATCGGCGGCGGCAGTGATGAGCTCGTGGAACACTAGATCGTGATCAACCAGCGACTCGACGCTCGTTTCGTCGTTGATGTTCTCCATGGTGGCCCGCAAGGCTGTAATTTGCTCCGGTGTGATGCGGGTAGCAGCTATCGCGGCAGCGGCAGGTTCCAGGATGCGCCGGACGGCAAAGATGTCCAGGATGGATTTGTCCTGATGTAGGTCCACAATAAATGTCATGGCCTCGCTGAGGAGTTGGGGCTCGAGGCTGGTCACGTACGTGCCGTCGCCTCGGCGCACGTCCAGGACGCGAATGATCTCCAAGGCTTTGACGGCTTCTCGGAGAGAGCTGCGGGAAAGGCCCAGCTTCTCGCTGAGTTCCTTCTCCGGGGGCAGGCGATCACCGGCCGACAGCTTCCCGGAGATGATCATGTCTTTGATCTTGGTGATTGCTTCATCAGTTACAGCCATGGTGCAAGTCTAATGGTCGGATGTTTATGATGCGGGATGTAGACCTGTTCAGCAGCTGCGCCAGAACGCAAAAATGCACCCCTCGATAAATCAAGGAGTGCATTTTTGTTCTGCGGAGACGGGGAGATTTGAACTCCCGGTGGAGTTGTGCCCCACACTTCATTAGCAGTGAAGCCCATTCGGCCGCTCTGGCACGTCTCCAGCACTGGCTAAGGTAGAAGCCCCTAACCAGCATCCCAAACTTTACCCAGTAGAGGGCCCACAATGCAAAACGAGTGCCGGGGTCAGGGCAAAATCACTGCGCGCCGAGACGTTCTCACAGGAATCTACAGCTGCCCGTTGAGCGCCCGCCAGAGGAATTCATGCGAGGCCGCATGCAGTCTGGCCGCCTGTTCATTGTTTCCGGCACCGGCATGACCACCCTCCAACGCCTCGTGGAACCAAACAGGGATTCCCATGGATTCCATCTGTGCCGCCATCTTGCGTGCCTGCACAGGACCCACCCGGTCATCCGAGGTTGCCGTCCAAATGAACGTGGCAGGATACTTAACCCCGGCACGGAGCAGGTGGTACGGCGAAAAGTTCTTGATGAAGTCCCACTGCTCCGGGACATCCGGGTCGCCATACTCGGCCATCCACGATGCGCCTGCTGACAGCTTTGTATACCGGCGCATATCCAGTAGCGGCACGCCACAGGAAATTGCCCCGAACAATTCCGGATACTGCGTGAGCATATTGCCCACCAACAGCCCGCCGTTGCTACCGCCTGTGCACCCCAGATGAGTAGGGTCGGCCACGCCTCGCGCCGACAGATCGCGGGCCACAGCGGCGAAGTCCTCATATGCGCGGTGCCGGTTTTCCTGGAGCGCGGCCGTATGCCAGCTGGGACCGTATTCGCCGCCGCCGCGGATGTTTGCCACCACGTAAACGCCGCCGCGCTCGAGCCAGGTGCGCCCCACCGAGCCGCTGTAAGTGGGCGTCAGCGACACCTCAAAGCCGCCGTAACCACTGAGCAAGGTGGGGTTTGCGCCGTCGAGCTTCAGATCCTTGGGGCCCACCTGGAAGTAGGGCACGCGGGTGCCGTCGGCGGAGGTGGCAAAATGCTGCTCCACGCAGTAGTTCTCCGCCGTGAAGAACGACGGCGCCTCCCGGACCAGCGCCGCAGCCGCACCCGGGGTGCCGCGCGGGGTGAGGGTGCCGCGCAGCACGGTGGTGGGGGTGAGGAATCCGGAGGCCACAAGCCAGTAGTCGTTGCCGGCGTCGGGATCTTCGTCATCCACGGCAAAGGCATCCACCGAATGTAAGGGCGGGCAGGCGTCCAGTTCCGAGGCAGCCCAGTCCGCAGCCGGGTCCAGTACCAGGATCTTGGAGGAGACATCGGAGAGCAGGTTCAGCAGCAGGAAATCGCGGGTCCAACTCCACGACTGCAATGACTGCGCCGCCGAGGGGGCATATATGGTGATCAGCGAACGGCTGCCGGCCATGAAGGCGTCAAGCTCAATGGCCAGCAGGGTCCCGGCGCCATACACAGTGCCGGAAACGTTCCAATCGGTGCGCGGGCGCAGGAGCAACCACTCGTGGTGCAGGGAAACGGACATGTCATCCGGGACGTCGATGTGCACCCAGTCTTCGTCCACGCGCAGGTAGCTGCGGCTGTTGTAGAAGTCCAAAGCGTCGTAAGCGAGGTCCCGCTCGAAGCCCGGGGTGCTGCTGTGGGAGACGCCGCCGCTGAGGTGGTCCAGCGGGACGGCGAACAACGGTTCCTTCGCGGCCAGCTGGGCCAGAGATTCCCCGCGCCGCAGCACGCGTGCAGCGGCCGGGTAGGAAGACGCTGTCATGGAGTCTGCGCCGGTATCGGTGCCCACATAAAGGGTGTCTGCATCCACCCAACTGAGCCGGGTCTTGGCGGCCGGAAGCTCGAACCCGCCAGCCACAAACGTGCGTGTGGCAAGGTCGAATTCCCGGTAGGCCACAGCATCTCCGCCATCGGGCGAGAGCGCCACCATGGCATGGCGGTATTCCTCCCCGGGAGCCGGCCGTAGGAATGCGGCTCCTGCCCACAACCACTGGGCATCCTCGGCGGAGCTCAGCGCATCAACATCGAGCAGCACGTCCCACTCGGGTGCATCGCTGAGGTAGCTTTCCCAGCTGGTCCGTCGCCACAGCCCGCGCGGGTTGGCCTCGTCGCGCCAGAAGTTGTAGTACCAGTCGCCGCGCTTGGACACCATCGGGATCCTGTCCGCGGAATCCAGCACCTCAAGCACCCGTGCCTCCAATGCCGAATAGGCGGGGTTCACCAAGGCGGCGTCGGTGCTGGCATTGTGCTCACGGACCCAGTTCATGGCGTCTTCGCCGTGGATGTCTTCCAACCACAGAAATTCGTCGGCAGGTTCGTGGGCACGTGTGGGGCTCGGGGCAGCTTCAGTCATGGGATCATCCTCGTTGAAGCTGCGCGTGGTTGCGAGTTAACCGTGCGCCACTCTTGGAGCTGCGCACGGTTAGCTACAAACCATGCGCCCGCGCAGGGGATTTCGCGGCCGTTCTATGGAAGGCTCGCGGCAGGTCCGTGGCGAACCTGTGGCCAGCCAACGTCAGACCACCGGTTAGGCACCATCAGTTAAGCTCAAGGAGTGGAATCTTTGGGCGTACAGACGGTGGCAATTGTGGGGGCGGGGCCCCGTGGGACTTCCGTGGTGGAACGGCTGTTGGCGCGCCGGGCCCAAAGCGAGGGTGGAGAGCTGCACATCCACCTCATTGACCCCTTCGCCCCGGGGGCTGGCCATGTTTGGCGCACGGAGCAATCGCGCCTGTACCTGATGAACACCCAGAGCTTTTTTCCAACACTGATTCCTGACCAGGGCGTGGACGCTGCGCCCGTGGCCGGTTGCACGTTCAACCAGTGGCGCGCGGTCCAGCTGGACACCCCTTGGTCTGGACTCAGCGAGGGTGATCGGCAGGAATTAGAAGGTCTGGCGGAGAATAATTTCCCCAGCCGCGCCATCTACGGCCGGTATCTGAGCTGGTGCTTTGAGCAGCTGCGCAACAACTTGCCAGCCGGAGTAACCCTGGTCAATCACGTCACTGAGGCGAAGCGAGTGGTGCGGGATCGCACCCAAGGCGGGTTCGACGTCGTACTCCTTGACGGTGGCACGCTGCGCGCGGATCAGGTGGTGCTGGCGCTGGGGCATGTGGAGTCGAAGCTGAGTCCGGCCCAGCGCGGGCTGCGCGATGACGCCCGCCAGCACGGGTTGACGTATCTGCCCCCGGCCGTGCCCAACGATGTGGACTGGGATCAGCTGCCCGCTGGAGAAACCGTCCTGGTGCGTGGCATGGGGTTGAACTTTTTTGATGTGCTGGGCCAGCTGACCGAGGGCCGCGGCGGGCGTTTTGAGGACACCGGACGGCCGCCGGGGGAGTCGCTGCGGTATGTGGAATCGGGGCGTGAGCCGGTAATCGTGGGCGCTTCCAGACGTGGGACGCCGTACCGGGCCAAGGCCGAACTGACCGCGTACTACCCGCAATCGATCACGCTGCGATTCCTGGGTGAGGATGCTGTGGCCGCCATTCGTGCCATGGGTGCCACGGCCGGTTTTGACCACGATATTTGGCCGCTGCTGCACCGCGATACAATCTGGGCGTATTACACCACCCTGGCCCGGACCAGCCCCGAGCTAGTCACCCCCGAGCTGTTGCCTGAGCTTGATGCCATGCTGCATACCGGGCTCGACGGCGGATCCCCGGCCTGGGAGCAGGAGCTCGCGGAGTTGCTGGGGCGGCACGTGCGGCACGGCCATGTGCTGGACTTGCCAGGGCTGGCCCGCCCTCTCGCTGGGCAAAAGGCCAGTGATGCCGGCCTCGCCGACCGAGGGGGACTGCCGAGTGCGGGCAGGCACTTTGCCACCCACGAACAGCTGGACGCCGCCGTGCTGGAGTACCTGGTGGCGGACGCTGCCGGCTCCGCGCTCGGCGAAGATGATCCGGTCAAGATGGCTATTGGTGCGCTGAATGCCGGACGGGCCATTGTGAAATCGCTTGTGGCTGACCGCGGCATCACTCAGGCGTCGTGGCTGGGCGAGTTGCGTGGCTGGTTTGAAGGCTTCGTCGAGGGGTTGGCCAGCGGTCCGCCGGCAATCCGGGTGGAACAGCTGGCCGCGCTGGTGCGGGCCGGGGTGGTTCACTTCACGGGGCCGGATCCGGTGTTCCGAGTCCAGCACGGGGTATTCACCGCCAGCTCTCCCTGGGTGGCCGATATCCCGTGGGAAGCGCGCCACCTGATCGAGGCGCTGGCTCCCTCGAACAACGCGCAAAACAGTACGTCCCCCTTGCTGCAAAACCTGTTGGCCGACGGTATTGTCAGGCCCCGCATGATGATGGCGTCCGACGGCGGACCCGTGGTCACTAGCGGTTTGGACGTCACTGCGCCGCCCTACCGTCCCGTGGATGGGGTCGGTGTGCCTGTTGAGGGGCTGTATGTTTTGGGATTGCAGCTGTCCTCAACCCAGTGGGGCACAGCTATCGCGGCCGAGGCTTCCGCCAAGTACCGCAGCGGTTACCGCACCGTCTTGGACGCCGACGCGATCGCCGCAGCCATCCTCGACTGAGGCTTCCGGCTGGCGTTGCCTCGTTCGGTGCGCCGGGGGTAGTTATTACCATTCGCGCGCGGTATGCCGCCCTCCTCGGCACTCCGGGGGTAGTTATTACCATTCGCGCGCGGTAGGCCGGTGGCGAATGGTAATAACTACCCCCGTATGTCTTCTCGGCACCGCATAACGCAGCTGACCCGCAGCAAACGGCGAGAACCACGGGAATTTCTGTGGTTTTCGCCGCCTGCTGCGGGTCAGTGACTAGCGGTCAGCGGCTAGTTGCTAGTGCTTGGCTGCCTTGCGGCGGTTAGCCATGGCGACGCCAACACCTGCTCCGAGCAGAACCAAAGCGCCCAAACCGAGCGGAAGCACGGTGGCTCCCGTGTTGGGGAGGTCACCTGCGCCGCTACCGGCACCGTTGCCTGAGCCGTTACCGGCACCCGGAGTCGACGAAGCGGACGGTGAGGTACCCGGCGTCGTGCTGGTTCCAGTGGGACTCGGCGTACTTGTATCCGTCGGTGACGCTGAATCCGTCGGTGTCGGGGTGCCTGAGTCGGCCGTCACCGGGATGGTGATCGGCAGACGGGCGTAAGTTCCGCCGTCGGTGGTGATAGTGAAGCGTCCAGCGTTGAGCTGCTCCGGCACCGTGAAGCTCAGTGTCGCAGCTCCGTCGGCGACGGGGAAAGTACCCAGTTCGGACGGCAGAACTACGGCCGCCATGACCGCGAATCCTGTGCCGCCGCCGCTGCCCGAAGGTTCGTAGCGGACGGTCACCGTGGTGGATTCGGGGGTGCCTAGTGAAGTCAGATCAAGCTTGCTGAGCTTCATGGTGACCTTCTGGCCCTCCGTCACAGCAGCCGGTGCATCCACGACGTCCACGCCGCGGCGAGAGAAATCGGGTGCGATCGGGGCAGCCTTGGACTTCTCTCCGAGGTAGGTGATCCAGGCGTCGCGGTCAATGAGACCGGAATCCTTGGTGTTGGATCCCTCGGTGAAGACGCGGAAGTTATCGCCGCCCGTTGCCAGGAAGCTGAACGTGCCCACGCGGTAGGAGCGGGCCAGATCCAAGGGTGCGCCGTTGATGACCACAGAGGTGATGTGATCGCCGAGTGCACGGGAGGAATCGTAGGTGTAGTCCACGTTGTTGGACAGGCCCAGATTCAGGAACGGGCGGCTGGGGATAGTGCCGTCAGCGTTAGTCTGCCACTGCTGCTCCAGCATGGTCTTGAGCTGTGCACCTGTGAGGGAGGTTGTCCACAGGTTGTTCACGAACGGCAGGACCGCATTGGCGGCGGCGTAGCTGACCACACCGTCGTCGAACCCTTCGTTCTTGTACAACAGATCTGCGCGGAGGCCACCGGGATTGACGACGCCGATCTCGGCTCCGCCTGTCTGATCCGACTTGAGTGCATCCAAGAGAGCGTTGCCCACCAGGTTGCCCAGTGTGGATTCGCTGGCGCGGTCGTCACGGACAAACGTGCCGGTTTCCTCGTTGAAGGTTTGCGCCGTGGTGATGTCAGCGGAGATCTTGCCCACGGGAACGCTGCCGGCAACCTTGGCATCAGCCAGAGCCTTGTCGGTGATCGTCTTGACCTCGGCCACGCGGGGGAACTTGGCCACGAGCGCGGCATCGTCAGCGGTGGTGCGCTGGACGTTGCGCTGGCTGTAAGCGGTCACCTCGTGCGTTGTGCTGTCCACGAACAACTGGATCTGGCCAACATTCTCGCCGTAGCTTCCGGTTTGCAGAATGGGGCGTGTCTTGAGCGCAGCGTTTGCGGCAACGCCCGGGATGGGTGCATCCCAGGCATACTGCTTGTGCGTGTGGCCGGTGAAGATGGCGTCGACCGAGGCGCTGGTCTTCGTCACGATCTCTTGGAACGCGCCCTCGGCGGCAACCTCCTGCTCGAAGGTAGCGCCATCGGGTGTACCTGCGCCTGCGCCCTCGTGGTATTCGGCCACGATGACATCGGCGAGCTTGCCGTCGGTGATCTTCTTGGCCACGCGGTTGACTGCCTCAACGGGATCACCGAAGTCCAGCATGGAGATGCCGGACGGGGTGACGAGGGTTGGGGTCTCTTGAGTGATGGCGCCGATGATGGCCACCTTCACACCGTTGACCGTGATGATCTTGTATTCATCGAGCGCCGGGGTAGTGGTGCCCTTGTTGTACACGTTGGCACCGAGGTAGTCCCAGTTGGCTGCGTCAATGACTCGGCCGTCCAGATCGGCAAAGCCCTTGTCGAATTCATGGTTTCCGACGGCGGACGCCTGCAGTTCCAGCGCGTTCAGCACCTCAATGGTGGGCTGGTCGTCCTGGGACGCCGAGGCGAACAGACTGGCGCCGATGTTGTCGCCTGCGGACAGGAACGCTGTCTTGCCAGCGCCCGAGGCGCCACGGAGCTGTTCCACCGTGCCGGCAAACTTCACCGTATTGGCGTCGATGCGGCCGTGGAAATCATTGATGTTCAGGAGGTTGACCTCCTTGGTGTTCTCGGGGGCCACATCCAAGTTCAGTCCGACCACCACAGGGTCGTGGTCGGAAGCTGAGAAGGCGGAGGCGTCGTAGAAGTTCGTGACGTTGTAGTTGTAGCGGCTGTAGCCCATGGCAATGGACTCGGCCGAGTTGATGTTCCAAATGTCAGCACCGCTGACCATGGACTCCGCGGCGGGCGAGGCCAAAATATGGTCCAAGGAACCGACCAGTCCGCCGAACGCGTAGGAGTGCTTGCCGGTCTTGGCGCCCTGATCCACATAGCCGGCGTCGGTCATGACGATCATGGGGTCTTCATAGGTGTAAGCGTTGAAGTCGCCCATGAGCAGCACCTTGTCGGTGCCCTGCGCTGCCTGCTGCTCCGTTGAGAACTTGACCAGCGCCTTGGCCTGGGCCGTGCGGGCCAAGTTCGAGTTGCCCTGCCCCTGATCGGTGTCGCCCGGCGTTGCGGCCGAGCCCTTGGACTTGAAGTGGTTGACGATCAACAGCACCTTGGTGGAGTCCGGAGTTCCGGCCACCTTGAACGACTGCGCCAACGGCTGGCGAGCAATACCTGTAAAGGCGGGGTCATCCAAGATGACTGAATCGCCCACAGGTGCGGCCACCTTCTTCTTGAAGATGTACGCCGTGCGGATCACGTCTTCAACGGCAATGGCGGGACGTGCCTCGGGGGAGCGGACATAGTCCCAGGTCCCGGGGGCGCCAACGTTGAGCGCTGCCACCAGGGTGGCCAGTGCTGCGTCGCGGTCCTTGCCGAACTTGGCGGAGTTCTCCACTTCCTCCAGCGAGAGGACGTCGGCACCGGAGGCGTTGATGCCTGCCACGATCTTGTCCTGCTGACGCTTGAGGTTCTCGGCGTTAGCAGCCCCGCGCTGGTCACAGCCTGTTCGCACGGCGATCGGGTTGCCCTCGCGGTCGTTGTAGAACTGGCAGGAGTTGTTCATGTCGCCGGTCTGCGTGAAGTAGTTCTGCACGTTGAACGAGGCAACTTTCAGGCTGCCACCCACATTCTTGGGTGCTGCGACACGGTTGTTGCCGAAAGCTATTGGCTGCACGGTGCCTGCGTTGGTGGGCGTGAGTGCCTCCAACGGCTGGAACTTGTAGGCGTTGTTGCGGTCGTCAAAAATGACGGGTGCAATAAATTCGGACGTGGACCCCAGCCGCATCGGGGTGGCGGCGCTCAGCCACGGCAGCGGCACGGAGGATCCGGCGGCGTTGAGGAAGTTGGTGCTGGCGCCGTCGTCGAGCTTGATGCCCTTTGCTGCATTCTCAGCCACCTGGGCGGTGTGCGCGGCGGAGCCAATCTTGCCCACGGCGGTGGGCTGCACCAGCGTCTTCTCGCCAACGGCCAGGCCAACCTCGCCATAGTTGTTCAGCGAGTAGTTGTCAGTGATGGTGAATTTGCCCTGCGGGGCAACGAGCATGCCTTCAAGCGTTTCGCGGGCTGCCGAGGCTGCCGGAACGCTGACGACGGCGGCCTTGACCTCTACCGCGGCCTCGTCCAGTTTGGTCATTCCACCTGCGGCGACGTCGATCTCGGTAGTGGTACTGCCGGTGGCGCCGCCAAATTCCTTGACGAGTCCCTTGACCTGAACGTAATCGCCAATCTTGACGCTGTCCACGGTCGCCGGTGAGTAGACGAAGATGCCATCGGAGGCTTTGTGAGTTGCCATGTCCAGATCGCCACCGGTCCCGGGGGTCTGGATAAAGTAGCCGTTAAATCCGCCGGTGGGGTAGGCCGCGGTGACCTTGCCCTTGGTGGTCACGGTGGACCCTTCGAGGGGGCTCTTGGCACCCTCACCCTGGATCTCCGCGATGGTCTTGGTACCGGCATCTTCCGGCGGTGCCGGGGGCTCGCCTGCGCCCTTGGTGCCGGTGGGGGTGGGAGCAGCAGTGGTGAAGTCTGCAGAGTTGTTGTCTGTGTCCGCGAAGTTGCTGCGGTTCAGGGAGCTGGTGACGGAAGCGGCCGAGGACACGGCTGTCTCAAAAGTGTTGGAGGTGCCGTAACCCAGAAGGTCAACGACACCGGCCGTGCCAGTGAGCGAGCCCGTGGCCAAGTTTGCCGGCAGCTTGGCGGCCTGGTCAGAGAGGATGAGCGTGCCGCCACCGCCAGCAAAAGAAAAGCCGCTGGAATCCGTGTCGGTGGCAGGTAATTCAAGGCCTGTGTCACCGTTGGAGTTGCCCTTGACCAAGTAGTAGTCGTTGGCCTTGATGGTTCCGGAAAGCGTCGTCACGCCCGTAGGTGCAACCGCGCCGGTCGCGGAGCGGTACTGCAGTGACCAGCCGGTGAGGTTGATGTCCGCAGCTGTGGGGTTGTACAACTCCACAAACTTATTCTTGTAGGTGGCGTTAGCGCTGCCGCCGTTGACATAGGCCTCGTTGATGATGACGTTCGCCGGTGCCGGAGCGGCTGCCAGAGGAGCAGCAGGTGCTGCTTTCAAAGCGGCATCTGCAGGGACAGTGGCCGGTGGTGTATCTGCGGAGGATGTCGCTGCGAGATCCGGTGAGGGATCCGCCGTCGGGCTTTGATCTACGGCTACTTCAGTGCTTGCAGCGGCCGTGGTTTCTGTCGGGTTGGGTCCGTCGTTGGCCAGCGCGGGCGAGATCGCCAGCGGTGCAACGGCGAGCCCAAGGGCCAAGGCGGCCCCGAGTCCTGCCTTGTAGAAGTTGTTGCTCGTCATGTCTCCAACTCTCGAAAGGGTGGCACGCCGTTGTGCCTTGAGTGATGATCGCCCGTAAGCTGCTCCGAGAACGGCACAAGGCACTCCACGGACAGAAATAAGGGAACGCTATTGAGCCAAGCGC
Source organism: Arthrobacter sp. N199823 (assembly GCF_002929705.1). Lineage (GTDB taxonomy): Bacteria > Actinomycetota > Actinomycetes > Actinomycetales > Micrococcaceae > Specibacter. The sequence goes on along the minus strand of NZ_PJIN01000005.1, from coordinate 50,471 downwards.
ATAGATGTGAATCATTCATGAACGGGTCGAGTCGGTCAAGTAAACTCACAGGCCCTGTTCAGTGACTTTGGAAAATGTTCCATTACGTTCACAAGGGCCTCATGTGGGCTGCGTCACTGTTCGAATTAGTGCTTTTGTCCGTGGAGAGGGCATTCGACGGCCGCGGGACTGGAAGTCCACGTCGGAGGTCGCTGCGCGGCACTGGAATTCATTCCGCCGCCACAGTTTGGCCACGCCAGGCTACCTGGAAGCCGGAAAGCCCGGGAAACGCAAGAGGGAAGCAATCTCGTGATGAGATTACTTCCCTCTTCTAGCGCGGAAGGTGCGAGATTCGAACTCGCGGTACGGGGTTACCGCACACTGGTTTTCAAGACCAGCTCCATCGGCCGCTCGGACAACCTTCCTTACCCTAGTAGTGTTTCATAGGCAGGGCCATGCCACCAAAATGAGTGGCGGCCCTCTTGAAGATTCGCAGGGTGAAAACGGCAATGGAGAAGGTTATGAAGGCGATTGTTACAACGGGAACCGGCGGGCCGGAGGTTCTGGTCATATCCGAGGTCCCTGCGCCGCAGCCGGGCCCGGGTGAGGTGCTTATTGACGTGATTGCCGCGGGAATCAACCGCGCTGACGTGCAGCAGCGCCGTGGTTTCTACCCGCCGCCACCCGGAGCCTCTCCTATTTTGGGCTTGGAAGTGTCGGGTCGGATTGCCGCTTTTGGCACGAACGTGACTAAGCCGTTCAGCGTTGGCCAGAAAGTTGTGGCCTTGCTCACAGGAGGCGGTTATGCGGCTCAGGTGTGTGTTCCGGCGGGTCAGGTGCTGCCATTGCCAGACGGAATTGATGTGATTTCCGCCGCAGGGCTACCTGAGGTTGCTGCCACGGTTCACTCGAATCTGTTCATGACAGCGCAGTTGCAGCCCGGCGAGACGGTGCTCATTCACGGCGGCGCCGGCGGCATTGGGGCTATGGCCATCCAGCTCGCCAAGGCGGCCGGTGCACGAGTTATTGCCACGGCCGGCAGCGACGAGAAGGTCGCCATGCTCACCAGCTACCTCGGAGCCGACGCGGCCGTCAATTACCGCACCGAAGACTTCGGGGATCGCGTCAATGAATTTACCGAGGGTCAAGGCGCAAACGTGATTCTCGACGTCGTCGGCGCCAAATATCTGGCCCGCAATGTGGCTGCCTTGGCTACCTATGGCCGTTTAGTGGTCATTGGCTTACAGGGAGGTGCGACGGCGGAACTGAACTTGGGTGCGCTGCTCACCAAACGCGCGGCCATTATTGGCACCACGCTGCGTGCCCGGCCGGTTGAGGAAAAGACCGCCATCATGGAAGGCGTGCGCGAGCACGTCTGGCCCCTGATTGCCAGTGGCGCTATCAAGCCCATGGTGGACAAGACGTTCCCGCTGGAGCAAGTCGCCGCCGCGCATGAATACTTTGATTCGGGCGCGCATGTCGGCAAGGTGCTACTGACGCTCTAGGCACAGGTCCCTCCACCATCCACCGGACGCTGCATCAGCGTTTGGGGTATTTTGGCCGACGCTCCCTCATGTGTTTTGGGCGTGTCATCAGAATCAGGGTTTTCGTCATTTTGAGCCACTTTCCGCAATTGGCTTGCGACCACCATACTCAGTAGCTATATTTGCCATACGCGGTATGTATGCCGTTGTCGCGATGGTTCATTGGGGGCCTTCGCGCCAAGTTGAAGGAGCGCTCCATGTCCATCAAACATTCGCTATTGGCCTTGTTGCAGGAAAGCCCACGCTACGGCTATCAGCTGCGCGGCGAGTTTGAGGAGCGCACCGGCTCCACCTGGCCGCTGAATATTGGACAGGTTTACACCACCCTTGACCGCTTGGAGCGGGATTCGCTGGTGGAAAAAGACGGGGACGACGGCGAAGGTCACCTGATCTACAGCATCACCGACGCCGGGCGCGCCGAGGTGATGAGCTGGTTCGCCCAGCCTGTTGCCGCGACGAATCCGCCCCGCAATGAGCTGGCCATCAAATTGGCTTTGGCCCTGACCCTCGCGGATGTTGACGTCTCCGCCGTCGTGCAGGCTCAACGTTCGGCCTCGATGAAGCTGCTGCAGGACTACACACGCCAGCGCAGAGCCGCGGCAACGAACGCCGGCACCCAACTAAACGGTGACCCCGGCGCCGGGGACGCCAATGACGCGGCGTGGCTGCTGGTGTTGGATTCCCTGATTTTCACCACGGAGGCCGAGCTGCGGTGGCTGGACCACTGCGAAGGCTGGATGGCCAAGCGAGCGGCAACGGCTGCCAAAAGCATGACTACCGCGCCAGTCGCCGCCCCATCCCAGAAGTTTGCCCCGGCGGACCAGGCGGTCAGCAAATGAGTAACGAAATCTTGCAACTCGCCAGCGTCAGCCGCACGTACGGCGAAGGCGCCATGTCCGTTGCCGCATTGCGCAATGTTAATCTGACCATCAGTGCTGGCGAATTTGTGGCCGTCATGGGCCCCTCCGGCTCGGGCAAATCGTCGCTGCTCACGCTGGCCGGCGGGCTCGACAAAGCCACCAGCGGCGAGGTGTTCGTCGAGGGCACCCCGCTGGGCGGGCTAAGCATCAATGAGCTGGCCCGCCTGCGCCGCCGTGCCGTGGGCTACGTGTTCCAGGACTTCAACCTGGTCCCCACACTGACAGCCTCGGAAAACGTGGCACTGCCGCGCGAACTGGACGGGACCCCTGCCCGTAAGGCCAAGCGCCAGGCCAAGGACGCCCTGCGCCTGGTCGGCATCGAAGACCTTGCCGACCGTTTCATGGACCAAATGTCCGGCGGCCAGCAACAGCGCGTGGCCATTGCCCGCGCCATCGTGGGCCAACGCCGCCTGATCCTGGCCGATGAGCCCACGGGCGCGTTGGACTCTGCAACCGGTGACGGCATCCTCGAGGTGCTGCGCAACCGTGCCGAGGCCGGAGCCGCCGTCGTCATGGTCACCCACGAGGCCCGTCACGCAGGCTGGGCCGATCGCGTGGTGTTCCTGAAGGACGGGCGGATCGTGGACGAGGCCGCCTCGCAGCATGACCCCGCCGTCCTGCTCGCCGGAATGGGCCACTGAGGTGGGCCTTGACCTGAGCCCCGTCAAGGGCGGCGGGCAGCACCGGCTGCGGGTGGCGCTGAAAATGGCGTGGCGCGACATTCGCCGCCACAGGGGCCGCTCGGCACTCATTGTGGCGCTCATTGCGCTGCCCATTTTCGCCATGTCCTTCGCAGCCACCGCGGGCATGAGCACGCAGGCCACGCCGGCGGAATCCGTCGCCATGGAGCTGGGCCAGACGCAGGGCCGGCTTGCGGACCTGCATGCGCAGAATGCCGTTACCGTCCAAGCCGTGGGCGGCGATGTTGGCTACGGCGGCATGGGATCCACAGCCGAGCCCGATCCCCGCTTTGAGCCCACCGCCCCGGCCAACGCCATTCCCGCGGGCTTCACGGGCGTCCCCTGGCAGTCCACCACGCTCCGTACCCCCGTGGGCAAGGCGCAAGTTGAACTTTCCACTACCGTCACGGACGTGCTGAACCCCGTCTTCAAGGGAAAATACACGCTGCTCGACGGTGCTGCTCCCGCCACAACCAATCAGGCACTGGCAACACGTGGACTCCTAGACCGCTTTGACCTGGCCCTTGGCGATGAATTGACGACGTCGGCCGGCACCTTTGCCATCACCGGCACCATCCGCCCCGAGAACCAGGGAGACGGGGAGGCCTACCTGTTCCTGGAAAAGGAACAACTTCCTGAGGCTGTTGCCCAAGGTTTGGGTCCGACCACGCTCTATTTAGTGGGGGACAAGTCGCTGCGCTGGGCCGACGCCAAGGCCTTCAATGCCCAGGGCGTCATGCTGACTTCGCGCAGCCTGATTCTAGACCCGCCAAACAAGGCAGAACTGGGTGCAGATGCCGAGCTGCTTCAGAACGACTGGCGCAATTCCACCATCGTTCAGAAGCTGCTCATGGGCGGGCTCATAGGCGTACTCGCCCTCTTGGAAGTGGGCCTCTTGGCCGGTGCCGCGTTTGCCGTCGGAGCCAGGAAGCAGCAGCGCGACCTCGCCCTGTTGGCGGCATCCGGCGCCGAAAGCTCCATGGTCCGCGCCACGGTGACGGCCAGCGGCTTGTGGCTGGGACTGGCTGGCGGAGCCATTGGAGCCATCTTGGGCAGTGTTGGCGCTGCCATCGTGGTGCTGGTGGTGCGGTCCCAGGGGCTTGCCTTCTTCACGGGGCTGCACATAATGTGGTTGCCGGCCCTGGGACTGATTCTGTTGGGCGTCGCAGCAGGTCTGATGGCCGCCATGGTTCCCGCGCAGGCCGTGGCCAAGCAAGCCACGCTTTCTGCCCTGAAATCAGGGCGCACGGCAAACACCCCATCCAAGTGGAGCACCCGTATCGGCTTGGGACTGCTCATCCTGGCGGCAGTCTGCATGGCTGCTTCCAGCGCGGCCACGATTGCCCTACGTGGCAATGAGAGCCAGTACTTGTGGGCGCCCTGGCTGGCAGGACTGGTTATTGCCGGTGCCGTGGCACTGGTGTTCTCCTTCATCTTCATGACCGGGCGACTCATTGAGCTACTCACAAAGAAGACCGGTTGGCTGCCTGTTCCGTTACGTCTGGCCGCGAGGGATTCGGCACGCAATAGGGGCCGCACCGTACCCGCCGTGGCTGCAGTGCTGGCCGCGGCCACGCTTTCCGGTGCACTCATGGTGGGTACGGCCAGCACCATGCAGGACTCCAGCGACAATCACCAGTGGCAGGCCAACCTGAATCAGGCAGCGTTACAGCTGGAGACAGTTGACTACAACTATGTCGACGTGGGTGGCGGCGGCATGCGGAGTGAAACGCCTGAACTTGTCACCGTCGATCCCGTCGCAGCCACTGAGCTACTGAAGGACACGCTGGGCCCCGGCATCACCACCCAGCTGGTTCGGGGCATGCCCCGAACCAGCCAATGTGATCTGGACCTGCAACAGCAGCAGACGGAAAACAATGGTGCGGAAATAGCCAACCCCGCGGTGTGCCCTGTGTGGGCGGTGGCAGAGCCCGTGGAGAACCGCTGCGAACTCGCGTTGGACTGGAAACCCAAGGACCTTGGCGACTGGCGCTGCACTGGGGCCATGGCGAATTCCAACTTCGGCATGAACTTTCCCATCTTCGTAGTGGGCGGCGAAGTCGAACTGGCAGCTCTGTTGGACCGCGAGCCAAGCGCAGAAGCCAAGGAGGCCCTGGCAGCCGGAGGTATGGTGCTCAGCAACAAGGTGTACCTGCAAGCGGACGGCACGGCTAAGGTCATCAGCTACGATCCCAGCGCCCAAGAGAATTGGGGTGGGTACGATCCAAGCAATCCGACCACGCAGTACATGCGCCAGCAACTGACACCGCTCACCTCGCACAGCCTGCCCGCAGTGGTGGATGCCCCGGAGAAGGCCCTGGCCTACTTTGGTGTGCTGTCGCCGGAGGCCGCCGCAACAATGAAGCTCCCCGTTAGCGACCAAGCGCTGCTGGTCACGGCCCCCAAAGCCCTGACCGGCGCTGAGCAAGACCAGCTACAGTCGGCAATGGCGCCCATCCTGGGCGAATATGGCTACATCTACTTTGAGCCGGGCCCGCCCACCAATATCGCCACTATGCTCTGGTTCATTGTGATTGGCGGGGCACTCATCACGCTCAGCGCGGCCGGGATTACGGCAGGTCTGGCGCTCGCCGACGGCCGCAACGACCACGCTACCTTGGCCAGCGTCGGTGCGGACACTAAATTGCGCAAAGCCATCTCCGGGTCCCAAACCTTGATGACAGCATTGTTGGGAACACTGCTGGGCGTCATCGCTGGTGCCATCCCCACCATCGTGGTGCTCTCGCAACAGCGCGGGTATCCCATCGTGATCCCGTGGTTGCAACTAGGGGCGTTGGCTATCCTGGTGCCGCTCTTCGGCGCGGCTGCAGCCTGGGTGTTCACGAAGGGCAAGCTCCCCATGACGAGGCGCCAAACCCTGGTCTGACCCGACGCTCCCTCACCTTTCGGGGCTTTTGACCCGACGCTCCCTCACCTCTCGGGGCTTTTGGGCCGACGCTCCATCACCTTTTGGGGCGTTTTCCGGACGCTCTGCCACTTTTTGCGAGAGTATTTCCGTGGCAACCCCAATCGCTGAGGGAGCGTAACGGGTTAAACCCCAATCGCTGAGGGAGCGTCGGTGGGAGGTGCTCCGCACTAGCAACGCTCCCGCAGATACCAGGTATTGCAGCTTTTCCCCCAACGCTCCTGCAGTTAGGCCAACACCCTGCCGTGTGCCGCTCGCCTGTCACTCGTCGCTGATTCACTACCACTCGTCGCTTGAGGAGCATGATTGACGCCACATTGGGACGGTGACCCATAGCCTGTGCCTACCCTCAAAAGGCCGTAACTGAAGTTTTAGCGTAGGGAATAACATGAGTGTGCCATCGAGCAAGGCTGATCAACCAGCCGATGTTTTAGTCCAGGATCCGGATCTGCCACCCGTAGCCGTCAACCTCGAAGAAGAGGCAGAGGCTCATAAGTGGACTCCTATCAAGATCGCCATTTGGGCAGCCATTGCGCTGTTGGGTGGCGTTGCTTGGGTCATGTTGGCAGTGGTTCGCGGTGAATCAGTCAACGCCATTTGGTTCGTTTTCGCCGCAGTATGCACCTATTTGATTGCCTACCGCTTCTACTCCAAAGTCATCGAGAAGTTTCTCGTCAAGCCCAATGACAAGCGCGCCACCCCGGCTGAATATAAGGCCGACGGCAAGGACTTCGTCCCTACCGACCGCAACGTCCTTTTTGGACACCACTTTGCCGCCATTGCCGGCGCTGGCCCCCTCGTGGGCCCCATCCTTGCAGCCCAAATGGGTTACCTGCCCGGCACTATCTGGATCATCGTCGGCGTCGTTCTTGCCGGTGCGGTCCAGGATTACTTGGTCCTCCACTTCTCCATGCGCCGAGGCGGCCGTTCACTGGGCCAGATGGCTCGCGAAGAGCTGGGCGTCATTGGTGGCACCGCCGCCCTGATCGCCACCCTGCTGATCATGATCATCATCGTCGCCATCCTGGCCTTGGTGGTTGTCAACGCTTTGGGCGAATCCCCGTGGGGCGTCTTCTCAGTCTCCATGACCATCCCGATCGCACTGTTCATGGGCGTGTACCTGCGGTACCTGCGTCCGGGCAAGGTCATGGAAGTGTCCCTGATCGGCGTCGTATTGCTGCTCGCGGCCATTGTTGGTGGCGGCATGGTCGCTGCCACCGAATGGGGCGCCGCCACATTCCATCTGGACCGCACCACGCTCGCCTGGTGCATCATCGTTTACGGGTTCATTGCCGCGATCCTGCCGGTCTGGCTCCTCCTGGCCCCGCGCGATTACCTCTCCACGTTCATGAAGATCGGCACCATTGTGATGCTGGCCGGTTCCATCGTGCTGGTCCGTCCGGAAATCAACGTCCCCGCATTCAGCGAATTTGCAGGCCGCAGCGATGGCCCGGTCTTTTCCGGCGCACTGTTCCCGTTCCTGTTTGTCACCATCGCCTGTGGTGCACTGTCCGGATTCCACGCCTTGATCGCCTCCGGCACCACGCCCAAGCTGATCGAAAAGGAACGCCAGGCTCGCTACATTGGTTACGGCGGCATGCTCATGGAGTCCTTCGTGGCCATCATGGCGCTCGTCGCGGCGCTGTCCATTGACCGCGGCATCTACTTCGCCATGAACTCCTCTGGTGCAGCCACCGGCGGCACCATTGAAGGTGCTGCGGCGTTCGTGAACTCGCTGGGCCTGACTGGCGTGCACGTTGATCCTGCGCTGCTGGCCCAAACCGCGGCCGACGTCGGCGAAGAGTCCATCGTCTCGCGCACCGGCGGTGCCCCCACGCTCGCCGTGGGTCTGGCTCACATCATGCAGCAGGTGGCCGGCGGCCAAGCAATGATGAGCTTCTGGTACCACTTCGCCATCATGTTCGAAGCCCTGTTCATCCTCACCGCGGTCGACGCCGGAACTCGCGTTGCGCGCTTCATGTTGCAGGATTCCATCGGTAACTTTGTGCCGAAATTCAAGGACACCTCATGGCGCGCGGGCTCGTGGATCACCACGGGCATCATGGTGGCCGGGTGGGGAGCGATCCTCATTATGGGCGTCACCGATCCGCTGGGTGGCATCAACACCTTGTTCCCGCTCTTCGGTATCGCCAACCAGCTACTGGCCGCCATTGCGCTGGCTGTCTGCCTCGTGATCGTTTCCAAGAGCACGCACGTGAAGTACCTGTGGATGGTGGCATTGCCGCTCGCTTTTGTCACCGTGGTGACAGTGGTTGCCTCCTTCCAGAAGATCTTCTCCACCGTCCCGGCCGTGGGCTACTGGGCTCAGCACAACGCGTTCAAGGCGGCGCTGGCGGACGGCAAAACCAGCTTCGGCTCGGCCAAGACGGTTGAGGCCATGGAGGCTGTGGTTCGCAATACCTTCGTCCAGGGAACCCTGTCCATCATCTTCGTGGTGCTGTCCCTGATCGTCATAGCGACAGCCATCCTTGTCACGATCCGAGCCATCAAGGCCGGCGGCGGACCCAGCAAGGAAGACCCGGCCGTGGCGTCACGTATCTTCGCCCCGGCCTCGGTTCTCCCCAACGCCGCCGAGAAGGCACTCGTGAAGGAATGGGCCGAATCCGGCAAACAAGCAGCACGGTCCGGGCACTAATCATGGACGTGTTGCGCAGTGCCGGCCGCAGCCTGATGGCGGTGAGCAAGTACCTCAAGGGTGTCCTCGGCGAGGATTCCTATGATCGGTATCTGGAGCACCACCAGGCCACCGCCTGTGCCACCGAGCCTATGACGGTCAAGGAGTTCTGGCGAGATAAGACTGACCGCCAGGACGCTAATCCAGAAGGTCGCTGCTGCTAGTTTTTGCTGGAAGTGTTTTAAAGCCAAGTACGACGGCGGGTGAGCTCACCCGCCGTCGTTCATTTAAGCTCGGGACAGGCCTCCGCAGGCCAGGGCTGTCACGACTGTGTAGGCATATCAATGACACTGGCCGTAACAGTGATCGGGACGGAAGCTGCGGGCACATGAGAGACTGGCGTTATGAGTGAAAAGGCGCAGATCCCGGCCCCTGACAATGCGGCCGAGGACAAGGTTGTGGACGGTGTTCTGGACGGGCTGGAAGCTCCGGGGCAGCAGGGGACTTCGCTGAACGAGTCGGAAGAGCCTGCACCCACTAAGAAGTCGGCCAATGTGGCGTCCATGGTGGACCAGCCAGCGAAGGTCATGCGGATTGGCACCATGATCAAACAGCTCCTAGACGAGGTGAAGAGTGCACCGCTCGATGACGCTGCACGGGCTCGCCTCGCGGAAATTCACCAAGCATCGATCGCCGAGCTGGAAGACGGGTTGGCTCCTGAACTCGTGGCGGAACTGCACCGCCTGAGCCTGCCGTTTTCGGAGACAAAAGCTCCTTCGGACGCCGAGTTGCGCATCGCCCAGGCTCAACTGGTGGGCTGGTTGGAGGGCCTGTTTCACGGCATCCAAACTGCGCTGGCAGCACAGGCAATGGCGAATCAGCAGACGGCATCCCGGCTGGCCTTGCATCAACTGCCGCCCGGAACCGTCATTGCCCCGGGCGTGGTGGTGGGCCCTAACGGTGAGCCGCAGCGCGCGCCGGTGGGCTCAGATGGGCCGCGAGCAGTGCCCGGCGATGGGCCTGGCTCCATGTCTGGCGGGGTCGAATCCGGCAGCCCGGGACAGTACCTATGAGCGGCATGCTCAAGGGGCTTTTTAGTGCCAGTCGGCAGGCCAAGCGCGACGACGCCGAACTCGGCAAGGGCGTGTGGCGTCGAGCCCATGACCGTTTCCGCCGCGGACTGGACCGTTTCCATCAAATGCTTGAAGGGCTCGCAGAAGCGGAAGCGCCGGGCACAGAGATGGCCGCCGAAAACTATGACGCCATGGTGCGGCTGGCAGACCGGCTAGCTGACCTGCTGCCAGTGGTGCGCGGCCTCGCCGTGGAAGCGCAGGAGGCCGGCCCCAGCGAGGGGATGGAAATCCCTACGGGAACGGGCGGATACCTCAATGACGTGCACCGGGAACTCTCCAGGGCTGGCAATGCACTGGCGGCGACGGCCGAGTCTCTGGCCTTGCTGAGGCTGGGCGTGGGCACTACCCAGGCCGTGGAGCTCAAGGCGGATCTGGTTCACCAGCGGGTAGACCGCGCCGCAGAGTTGCTGCACAAAACGTCATCTACTTCTCAGTAATCTGTAGCGTGGGCACGGAAAATCTCAAAACGCCATTAATGACATGGTGAGCTGCATCACAATTGGGGAAAAGTAAGGTTAGCGTGCCCTTTGATCCATTACGATCAACTTATCTTCGCTAATTGTTTCTACTGCCGAAAGGCTCCCATGTTGACCTGGTCCACCCTGAAGACGTTGCGAAAAGGCACTCTGACCGCCATTGCCGGCGCCTCCATTCTTGCTCTTGCTGCCTGCAGCGGCTCCACCACACCGTCGGAGAGCAATGGTGCATCCGGCGGCGCAAATGACGACATCACCGTCTACAACGCCCAGCATGAATCACTCACACAGGCGTGGGTTGATGAGTTCACCAAGGAAACCGGCATCAAGGTCATCCTCCGCCAGGGCAGCGACCTTGAGCTGAGCAATCAGATCATCGCAGAAGGTGCCAAGTCGCCGGCCGATGTGTTCCTGACGGAAAACTCCCCAGCCATGACGCAGGTTGAAAACGCTGGCCTCTTCGCCGACACCAGCGCCAAGGTGCAGGAACAGGTTCCGGCGGAATACCGTCCTTCCACGAACAAGTGGGCCGGCATCGCCGCCCGAAGCACAGTCTTCGCCTATGACAAGACCAAGCTCACCGAGGCGCAGCTGCCCAAATCCCTCATGGACTTGGCCGATCCCGCCTGGAAGGGCCGCTGGGCCGCATCACCGTCAGGTGCCGACTTCCAGGCCATCGTCTCAGCCATGTTGGAGCTCGAGGGTGAGGATGCAACGCTGTCCTGGTTGAAGTCCATGAAGGAAAACTTCAAGGCCTACAAGGGCAACAGCACCGCCATGAAGGCTGTCAACGCTGGCGAGGTTGAAGGCGCTGTCATCTACCACTACTACTGGTTTGGCGATCAGGCCAAGACCGGCGAGAACTCCAAGAACGTGGCCCTGCACTACTTCAAGAATGAAGATCCGGGCGCTTTTGTCTCCATCTCCGGCGGTGGCGTTTTGGCCTCCAGTGCGCATCAGGACAACGCTGCGAAGTTCCTTGAGTTCGTCACTGGCAAGGCTGGCCAGACCATTCTCCAGACCGGGACCAGCTTCGAGTACCCGGTGGGCTCTGACGTTGCTGCCAACGAGAAGTTGACGCCGCTGGCCGATCTGCAAGCCCCCAAGATCGATCCTGCCAAGTTGAACTCTGCGCAGGTTACCGATCTTATGACGCAGGCAGGTCTGCTCTAGCGTCAATGACTTCCCAACAACGTACGACGCCGGCACCTCAGTTGGGTGCCAAGAGCTTGGCCAAGCGCAGCTTGGCTAAGAAGGCTGGGGGCCGGGGTTCACACCTCGGCCCCTGGCCCGTCGTCGTGCTTTGCCTGGTCATAGCCGCGTTTTCCTTGCTGCCGCTGGGATTCGTGGTGGTTGCTACCGTCAATACCGGCTGGGACACCGCGGTTGCAATGGTGTTCCGCCCTCGTGTTGGCGAACTGCTGTTCAATACGCTGTTGTTGGTGCTCATCACCGTGCCGCTGAGTGTGGTGATTGGCGTTGGTGGTGCGTGGCTGGTGGAGCGCACCAGCCTTGCAGGCCACAAGGTTTGGGCAGTACTTCTGGCGGCGCCTCTGGCCATCCCGGCATTCGTCAACAGTTATGCCTGGGTCAGTGCCATTCCGTCTCTGGGCGGGATCTTTGGCGGTGTCCTGATCTCGGTGTTGTCCTATTTTCCGCTGGTGTACATTCCCGTTGCGGCCGTGCTGAGCCGCTTGGACCCCGCCTTGGAACAGTCGGCAGCGTCGTTGGGTCTTGGACCTGTACGAGTATTTTTCCGTGTGGTGTTGCCGCAGCTTCGCCTCGCAACCGCTGGCGGGGCGCTGCTGGTGTCCTTGCACCTGTTGGCCGAATACGGCGCGTTCGCCATGATCGCCTTCGACACCTTCACCACCGCCATTTATGACCAGTTCCGGTCCACGTTCAACGGCGCAGCGGCGAATATGCTCGCCAGCGTCCTAGTGGTCTTTTGCCTGATGCTCCTGTTGGCCGAGTCCAGGGCCCGCGGCAGTGCCCGTTATGCGCGGGTTGGTGCTGGCGTGCAGGCAAGCCCCAACCGCCTGAAACTTGGCGTCCTCCAAGGTCCCAGTCAGCTGTTCCTGATTGCGGTGTCGGTGCTGGCACTGGGTGTTCCGCTGTGGCATGTGGGCCGCTGGCTGGTTGCTGGGGGAGCCGCCATCTGGCAGCGCTCAGATCTGCTGCAAACGTTGCTGCAAACGTTGGGCTATGGCGTGGCCGGCGCCTTGCTGACAACGGTGTTGGCCTTCCCTCTGGCCTATTTGGTAGTCCGTCATGCCGGGCCCGTCAGCAAGGTTCTGGAAGCAGTGAATTACATTTCCAGTTCCATGCCGGGCATTGTAGTGGCGTTGGCGCTGGTGACAATTACTGTCCACAACGTGCCCGCCATTTACCAAAGTTCCTTGGTGTTGGTGGCCGCTTACGCGTTGTTGTTCATGCCGCGGGCACTCGTAAACCTGCGGGCAGGTCTGGCTCAGGTGCCGTATGAACTCGATGAGGCCGCCCAGGCACTAGGCAAACCGCCCCTCGTGGCGTTCCTGCGCGTGACATTGCGGCTCTCGGCTCCGGCGGCGGCCGGTGGTGCCGCTCTTGTGTTCCTTGGAATTGTCAATGAGCTGACAGCAACCCTGTTGCTTGCCCCCAACGGCACCCGGACGCTGGCCACGCAGTTTTGGTCGCTGAGCAGCGAAATCGACTACATGGGCGCTGCCCCCTACGCCTTGCTGATGATTCTGCTCTCAGCACCCATGACTTACCTCCTGTTCGTGCAATCCAAGAAAGCGGCCGGCCAATGACCACTCACCCTACCCAGTCCGGCCCCGCTGCAGCCGATGCCCCGGCGCATTTGCAGGTCAGTGATGTGCACAAGAGCTTTGGCGGAACCGATGTGCTCAAAGGCGTGGACTTGGACGTCATGCAAGGTCGCACCACAGCCATTGTGGGGCCCTCCGGTTCCGGCAAAACCACGCTACTGCGGCTCATTGCAGGGTTTTCGGCGCCCGATTCTGGCCGGATTGCACTCGGTGGAAAAGAAGTGGCTGGACCGTCCCAGTGGAATCCTGCCCACAAGCGCAGCGTTGGGTACGTGGCGCAGGATGGTGCACTATTTCCGCATTTGAACGTGGGTGCCAACATTGCCTTCGGATTGTCCTTGCGAGGTAAAGCCGCATCGCTGCGCGTGGGGGAGTTGCTGGAAATGGTCTCGATGGACGCCTCCTATGCCAAGCGCCGCCCGCACCAGCTTTCCGGTGGACAGCAGCAACGTGTGGCCCTGGCACGGGCGCTGGCCCGCCAGCCGGAACTGATGCTGTTGGATGAGCCGTTCAGCGCGCTGGATGCTGGCCTGCGCGTCGCTACCCGGCGCGCAGTCTCCCAAACATTGGAACAGGCCGGGGTAACCACCATTCTCGTCACGCACGATCAAGCGGAGGCGCTCAGCTTCGCCGACCAAGTGGCCGTCATGCGTGACGGTAAGCTGGCCCAAATTGGCAGCCCGTTCGTGGTCTACACCCGCCCGACGGACAGGGCCACGGCAGAATTTCTGGGTGACGCCGTGATCATCGAAGCATGGCTGGAAGGCTCCCTGGCGCTCTGTTCGCTTGGTGGAATCCCCGTACGCCGCCCGCCCCTTCAAGGCAAAGTGCATCTGATGCTCCGCCCCGAGCAAATCCGCATTGCCGACGGCGGACCCATCCGCGGACGCGTGGTCGACACTGATTACTTTGGCCCTGAAACCACTGTCCGCATCCAATTGAACCCCATCAAGGTCGACGCCGAACACCCCCTTGATCCGCATCAGCCGGTCGGCGGCGAAATCATCACCATCAGGCATTGGAACGCGATGCTGGCCCGCCCCGGCACAGAACTCTCACTGAAAGTGGTGGGCGAGGGCGTCGTCTTCCCCTGGGACTGAGCCCTAAGCCATCCCCAAGCGCAGCCGCTGGCGTGTCTGTATGTGGGCCCCTCGGGCGTGTGGGCCCAGCCACGCACTCAACTGTTCCGTGCCCGGCGTCGTGCCTTGAATTCAACCTAGGCCGTTACCAGCCACAACAGGGCCACCACCAAGGCAATGGAGGTCAGGCCCGCTCATCGAGTGCATGAGGCGTGGATGCGGCCATGAGTGCGGAAGCCGCCATGGCACACAGCATGGCCAGGCCCAGAGCGCGGGCGGAGAGCCCGGGCAGCAGATTGATGACTGAGTCAATAGTGACCCACGCCCACCATGCTGGGAAGAAAAGCAACAGATAGGTACCGAACTCGGGCCAGCCAGGATCGCCATGAATGCCGTGGGCTAGCTGTCCCACGAATGCTACGAACACCAGATCGAAGAACAGTTCCATCCAGTGGACGCGACCGGGTGCACGTGCCGGAGGCCGGAGCGGGGCTTTGCGTGGCTGGAGAATTCCCTCAATGGGCCAATGTTGGACCCGAGGTGCGGCTCTGATGGTTCAAAATAGGCGGGAGGAGAGCCCCAGCAGAGGGTATCCAGAATCGATCCGTGAGCTTTGGTCGTTTAGGGCTCCCTAAACGACCAAAGCTCACGGATCGATTCAAGCCGGCTTTGAATTTGCCCGGCCACGGTGCATCAACTGGGGGTTTGGCGGTCAACTTAACCAAAAAACCCCGCCGTGGCGGGGTTTTAGTGGAGCCTCCAAACAGAATCGAACTGTTGACCTTTTCATTACGAGTGAAACGCTCTACCAACTGAGCTATGGAGGCCTGTGCTGATCTGGCCCCTTGCGGGATCAAGTACCGAACACAAGAAACCACTCTAATATGTTCGGGGCCGATGTACAAAATCGGCCCTTGCTGGCGGCTCCCCGGAACATCCCAAAAACCCCGCAATAAGCGCAGTCACGGCCTGATTGCTAGCAGCTGGTGCCCGCGGCGGGCACCTTTCCGTCCACAAAGTAGTTATCCACCACAGATGTCAGGCATGCGTTGGAGCGGCCGTAGGCGGTGTGGCCTTCGCCCTTCCACGTGACCAAAACGCCGGAATCAAGCTGCTTAGCCAAGGCCTCGGCCCAGGCGTACGGGGTTGCCGGATCGCCCGTGGTGCCAACTACTAGGATGGGGCCGGCGCCTTCAGCAGAAATGGCTGCCGGCTTACCGGTTGCCTTGTACGGCCAGAACTTGCAGCTCATGCCCGAGTAGGACAACAGGTCCCCAAACGTGGGGGCGGCCTTGCGCAGGAGCTCGGCCTGTTGATCCATGTGGGCCATATCTGAGTTCATGGGGTAGTCCAGGCAATTGATCGCCGTAAATGCCGCGGCTGTGTTCGAATTGTACTTACCGTCAGAGTCTCTGTCGGCGGAGAAGTCCGCCAACATCAGCATGCCTGAGGCATCTCCGGCAAACGCCTGCTTCAAGGCCCCGGACAGAGGAGCCCAAAGGTCAGTGGAATACATGCCAAAAGCAAGTGCGCCGGTGAACTCCGTTCCATTCACTACGCGGCCCTCAGGGGTTCCCTGGGGTGTGTCCGTGTAGACGTCATTCAGTTCACGGATTTGGGCCATGGCCTCATCCACTGTTCCTGACACGGGACAATCGGAGCCCGCCAAGCAATTGGCAGCCCAGGCGCGTAAAGCGTTTTCAAAGCCCACTGCTTGACCCATGGAGACCTGATCGATGTCCAGTGACGGGTCCATGGCGCCATCGAGCGAGAATTTACCCACCTTCTCCGGGAATAGCCCGGCATAGGTGGCGCCCAGCTTGGTGCCATAGGAGAAGCCCATGTAGTTCAGTTTCGAATCACCCACCACGGCACGCAAAATGTCCATGTCACGGGCAGAGCTGACGGTGTCCACAAAGGGCAACGACGGACCGGAGTTGGCTTTGCATAGCTCAGCTTGACGTTTTCCCTCAGCCTCAGCAGCGGCCAGGCCGGCGTCTGTGGAGTCGTCAAAGACCATCTGGCGAGCGGCATCCATTTGTGCATCGTCAAGGCACTTCACGGGCGCGGAACGCTGCACACCGCGCGGGTCAAAACCAACCACGTCGTAAGCTCCCCGCAACTTTTCTGAGAAGTAGCTCTTTGCCCCGTCTTTGACCATATTGACGCCGGAACCGCCCGGACCCCCGGGGTTGATCAGCATGGCACCCTGGCGTTTTCCTGTGGCTGGCAGGCGAATCGCGGACAGTTTGATGGATGCCTTCTCAGGAGCTGAATAGTCAAGGGGCACCTCAACATCGGCGCACTGGAAACCGCCGTTGCACGAGCTCCACGCCACCGGCTGAGTGTAGAAATCCTTCAGGTTCTCCGGCACGTCACCTACCACCTGCGCGTCTGCCGAGCTGACTTGCGGTTGTTCGGGAGCAAGTACCGAGCACGATCCCAGCATCAGGCCCAGCGCAACCACGGCAGCGGTGAGGGGCAGGCTGAGGAAGTGGCGGTGGCGCCGTCGTACATTCGGGGCAGTCATCAACAAATCCTTCATGGCTTAGAGCAGGCTGACTGCCATGGCTTCAAGAGCCAGCAGCGGGGCAACATTGGTTGTGGTGAGGCGGTGGCGCACGGCATTAATCGCATCAAGGCGGACCAAGGTGGCTTCGGCGCGCGAGCCACGGGCAAATTCGCTCAGCTCCCCGCGCAGGGTCTCGTTGACCAGATCCACCCCGGCAGGTTCGACGCCGTCGCCTCCTCGCGCGTCGAGCTGAAGTACCAGCACATCACGGTAAAAGGAGAGGAGATCCGTCAGGGCCCGGTCAAGATGGTCCGTCACCGAGCGCTTGGCGCGCCGTTTCTGGTCCTCTTCCAAGGCCCGAACTTGAGCGCGCATGGGTGGCGGAAGCGTCCCGGTCTGGGGTGCGCCCAGGTTCCGTAGCAGCGAGGTCTTTTCGACGGCGTCGCGCTCTTCATTGGAGGAGGCGGCCTCCTCCTGGGCAAGGGCCAGCAGCGACGCGGCGGCCATGACGGCCGTGGTGACATCGCGCAGATTCAGGGGCAGCCGGACAGTGGTGTTGCGGCGTTCGCGGGCGCCGGGATCCTTGGCGAGGCGGCGCGCAATGCCAATGTGGCTTTGCGCTGCGCGGGCGGCGAGCAGCGCCAGCCCAGGCTCGATCCCATCGCGGCGCACCAGCAGCGCGGCCACGTCTTCCACAGGGGGCAGGCGCAGGGTTAGCGTGCGGCAGCGGGAACGGATGGTGACCAGGACATCGGCAGGGCTCGGGGCGCACAAGATCCAGATAGTGCGCGGCGGCGGCTCTTCGATGGCCTTGAGGAGGACGTTGGTAGTGCGCTCCGCCATGCGGTCGGCGTCGCCCACAATCATGACGCGCCAGCGGGCGGAGGAAGGGCTGTCGTGCGCCTTACGGACCAGTGACCGTGCCTCATCGATGGAGATGGTGGTTTTTTCGGTGGCAATGAACGTGACATCGGCGTTGGTTCCGCCCAGGGTGGTGTGGCAGGCCTTGCACACGCCGCAGCCACGGGCGTTGAGTTCGCTTTGTTCACACACCAGCGCAGCCGCAAACGCCAGTGCTGCGTTGGAGCGGCCAGAGCCGGGTGGGCCCGTCAGTAGCCATGCATGCGTGGGGCTGCCGGACTGGGCGGCGCGCCGCAGCTGCGCCACCACGGATTCCTGACCTTGGAGGTCAACCCAGACGCTCATGGACGGTCCTGATCGGAAAGCCCCGCCACCAGGGCAGTGACACGAGCGGCAATGGAGCTGGCCAAGGTGGCAATGTCGCCGTCGGCAGGCAGCACCAGGTAGCGCTCTGGTGTGGCCGCGGCCCGGTCTAGGAAGGCGGCGCGGATGGCAGTGTGGAAGCCATCGGGTTCGGATTCCATCCTGTCTTCTGCGGCATCTCCTGCCGTGCGGCGTTCCCGGCCGGCAGCGGGGGAGACATCCAGCAAAACCGTTAGGTCCGGCCACAAGCTGCCGGTGGCCCAGTCATTGAGTGTCTCGATGGCTGAGGTGCCCAGGCCCCGGCCCACACCTTGATAGGCGATGGATGAATCCGCGTACCTGTCGCTGATGACAATGTCACCGCGGGCCACTGCCGGGGCGATGACCTGGGAGGCGTGGGCTGCCCGGGCGGCGGCAAAAATGAGCGCCTCGGTTCTGGCGTCAATCTCACCCTGACCATGGTCCAAGACCAAGGAGCGTAGCTTTTCGCCTACGGGAGTTCCGCCTGGCTCACGGGTCCGCAAAACCGTGCGGCCGGCGTCGGACAGGGCCTGAGCCAACAACGCGGCCTGAGTGGATTTTCCGGCGCCGTCGCCGCCCTCAAACGCAATGAAAAGGCCGGGTGTGGGGGCAGAAAGAGCGGGGGAATCAGTCACCCCACTAGCCTACCGGCCCAAGCTGAATGATTCCTTGGGCGCGCTGGGGACTGTCCACAGGTACAGGGCCCAGATACGGGTCCTGTGCGAGCCCCGGACGGTCTCCAGTCGCGTCCCCGGCGCGCCACGCGGTGCCCGGAATTATCGCGCCAACGCGGTGGTCATACGCGTGGTGTTGGTTCGCATCATTTCGATATAGCTCCCGGCGCCCTCTCCCGGGGCACTGAGGGATTCGGAAAACAGCGGAACGATCTCCACCTTTACTTTTGCCTCCTGGGCCAAGACCTCCGCGAGCTTTTCAGGCTGGGACGTGTCAGCAAAAATGGCGGGGACGCCGGCCTCGCGAATGGTGGTGGAAAGGGCGCTGAGATCGGCGGCGCTGGGTGCGGCCAACGTGGTGCCACTGGGCATGACAGCACCCACTACCGTTAGATCGAAACGGTCCGCCAAGTAGCCAAACACATGGTGGTTAGTGACGATTTTGCGTCGATCAATTGGCACAGCGGCAAATTCTGCAGCCATCCAGGCATCCAGCTCGCCCACCTCGGCGCGATAGTTGGCGGCATTGCTGTGCAGTGCCTCGGGGTTAGCTACGCCCACGTGTTGGGCCACGGCCTCCTCAATCACCGTAATGGCTGTGAGGATGCGCTGCGGATCCGTCCAAAAGTGCGGATCGATCGTGCCATTCGCGACTGCACTCTGATGCGACAGCGGCTCGATCGCAGCGCCCACTTCCAGGACCGGAACTCCCTGCTTTTCGGCTGAGGAGACGTGATTGAGGACCGCTTCCTCCAACCCCAGACCATTGAAAACAATCAGCTCAGCCTGCTCCATTTGGCCCGCCTGATACGCGGAAACCCCAAAAGAATGCGGGTCGGCGTTCGCCTCCATGAGAACCACGACGTCGGCCGTGTCGCCGACAATGTTGCGCGTGATGTCGCCCAGAATATTCGTCGTCACCATGATGGTGGCCTTGCCGCTACCAGTTATGTCGCTACCCGAATTGGTGGCTGAGCAGGCGGGAAGCACACCCGCGGCGGCAATCAGGAGCGCCGCCACAGCAATCTTGGCTTTTCCACTCATGGTCTTGCCTTGCCTGCGTAGGCCCCTCACAGCCCGGTCTCCACAAGTTGCGCCGGCGTTCCAGCGGTGGTGAAGGTACGGGCCACGCGTAGTTGGTCGCGGTAATCGAGTTCGAGGATTTTTGTTGTGCTGGGGTGGCTCAGGTATGCGCGGTTGTTGTCCACCACGAGCGACGGCGTCTGGCCCGTTTTCGCGGCCGGTAGGAGCTGCTTTTGCGCTTCTACAGCGAGGGTCTCGGTATCGAAGGCGTACACCGTGCCGCTCGTGCCAACGGCCAGAGCGGGGGTGCCGTTGCCGGCTGTGGTCGAGGCAAGCAGTGGCTCGGGGCTCTTGATGAACTGGATTTTCTGGGCAGCCGCGTCAAGATGCCACAACCCAGCCGTTCCCGCCAAGGACGTCAGTTCACTGGATCCAGGCCTGTGCTCAAAAGATTCGATGCGCTGGCCGGGGTTCGCGCTGGGGTAGGGAATCTTGGCAGCCGTGAGAGTGCCGGCGTCGTCGCTGACCATCAGTACACCGTCGCTGCAGCCGAAGAGTACGCCGTAACTGGTGATGGCATGGCCACGCAATGCTGGGCACTCAGCATTCGGGAGAGACTCCAGAGAGCCAGAAGCATCAGCAGCACCAACGGCCCAAACTGCGGTGGGGAGTTTATCGCTGTCCGGGGCGCTCGTGATCAACACGTGGCCCTTGTACGGGACAGCCAGCCCGGTGTGCGGGGTCCCCGGAATGCTCAGTGCTACGTGGACCTCCCCTTTGTCCAGTGCTTCCCGCAGCAGGATCGAGGTGGTTCCCGTGCTTTCATCGAAGATGGCCACCTTGTTGCCGTCCCCTATGGCGGTGCCCGATGGTAGGCGCGAATCGGTCTCCACGGTGTGCGCAGGGGAGGAGTAGAAGTGGCTGTGATCGCCATGTGCGCGGGTCCAGACCCCGGTGTCAATCATCTTCAGGGGTGCGTTGGGTGTGGTGCGGACAAAGATGTACCTGCCGTCGTGGCTCAAGGAAGTGGCGCCCGGGACAGCGGTGCTAAATCCTTCCTCGCCGGTGAGCGGATCGATCATGGTGATGGTCCCCGAATCGGCCGACAGGTAGGTCAATCGGATTTGCGCTTCATCTGCCTCGGTGGCGCCGGCAACGAAGCCGTGTGGAACAGCGCTGCTATCCGGTTCTGGGGCAGCGTTGGGTGTGCTGGCGCAGGCGGCCAATGTCACCAGTGATGTCAGGGCCAAAACGGTGGTGAGGGTTCGTCTGGTTTTGTGGAAGGTCATGCGGAGAGTGCCTTTCGGTGCAGGAATGGCCGCGCAGCTTGGGCCGAGCCGGAGGCATGGACGCTGGAGGCTAGAATGCTGGATGCAAAGAACAGTGCGACGGCGGTCGCGGCGATAGTTGCGCCGGCGGCAGTCCGCGCGTGCCAAGAGATGAGGAGCCCGGCGGCGACAGCAACGCAGCCAAGGACTGCGGCGATAGTCATGATGGCTGGAATGGATTTGGCCCACGGCAGCGCGGCGGCCGGTGGGGCAATAAGCAAGCCAAAGACCAGCAGTGTGCCCACCACTTGAAAAGAACTGGCCATGGCTGCGGTGACCAGAAGTAAGAGGACAGTGGTAGCCAGCCCGGGACGCATGCCCAAGGTGACGGCTTTCCGCGCGTCGAAAGTTAGGGCAGCGAAGGGGCGGTGAAAAACCGTGGCGATCACGGCCGTACCAACCAATACGCCGCACAAGAGCCAGATGTCCGGCCAGGTGACGGCCAGAACGTCGCCGAAAAGGATGCCTGTCAGGTCTACGGCGAAGGATCGTGAGCGAGAAATGATGATGACGCCTGCCGCCAGCATGCCCACGAAGAGCAAGCCAATGGAGGTGTCGTGGGATAGGCGCCGTTGACGGGACATAGCCGAGATTCCAAACGCCATGGCTGACGCGCTGACCGCTGCCCCGATGACGGGGTTGATGCCCAGGAGCACGGCGATGGCGATGCCCGGGAGCATGCCGTGGGACATGGCGTCGCCGATGAAGGCCATGCCTCGCAGCACCACCCAAGTTCCGACGATGGCGCACAGCAGGGCCACCGCGAATCCGCCGAGGGCGGCACGTTGGACAAAGGAAATGGTGAAGGGGTCAAGGAGCCAGTGCATTCAATCAGCATACTATAATGAGAATCATTATCAATTGTAAGGGAAGTGTTATGAGTGGGATCAGTCTGCGGGATGTTGCTTTCGCCTATGGGAATCGTGCCGTTATTGACAGGATGAATTTCAGTCTCGAGGCTGGAACGCTGACGGCGATTCAGGGTGCCAATGGATCGGGGAAGTCGACCCTGCTGGGGTTGGTTGCCGGAATCCTTAGTCCGGCAAGGGGCGAGATTCGTGTGATGCCAGGGGTGCGTCCGGCGTTGGTGCTGCAGCGTAGCGCGGCGCCGGAAACGCTGCCGCTCACCGTTCGGCAGGCTGTGGCCATGGGTTGTTGGGGTAACCGCGGATGGCTGAGCAGGTTGGGGGCAGGGGAGCGGGCAACGGTGGATCGAACTCTGGAAGCATTGGGGTTGGCCGATATTGCTCGCCGCCAGCTGGGCGAACTTTCCGGTGGTCAGCGCCAACGGGTGCTGTTGGCTCAAGGGCTGGTCCAGGGTTCGGCGCTGCTGGTGTTGGATGAACCTACCGCTGGCGTGGATGCTCAAACGCAGGCGCAAATTCGGGATCTGATCGCCCATGAGGTTGCTCGTGGTGTCACGGTTATTGAAGCCACGCACAGCACTGCTGATGCTGCTCAGGCTGGACGCATCCTGACGCTCGCCCAGGGATGCGTTGTGGCGGATACGGATACGGCGACAGCAGCGGCAACCGGAGCGGTATCGGTGGCGTAATGCTGGTGGAGTGAGGCTGTTCTTGAAACAGCTGGTCCGGGCTTCACTAACCGCTGGCGGATAGTGAAGCCCGGACCGAGGATCAAACGGTTGGGCGCGCTGGGCTAGTGGGCTGCGTGAGCAGCGCCTGCCTCGCCGGAGACGCCCGTGATTTCGTTGGGGATATGATCCAGCGGGTAGCTTGCGCTCACCTTGGCCGACGCTAGATCCACGGTGTGGACCAGCTTTTTTGCCGGGTCACTCACGTAGGCCACGGTTCCATCCGCGAAGATCGCTGGACGGGGTTGCTGCCAATCCAGCGGTTCCTCCCAGGGGGCCACGATGTCCACGGCTGCGCTCTCCTTGCCAGTGTCAGGGTTGTAGATGTGTAGTTTGCCGTCGGTGCCGAGCATTAACGCCGCTCCGTCACCTCCGCGGGCCAGTGAACGGAATGAATAGGAGTAGTCGATCGGCACCAGCGTGAGCTTTCCGGTAGCCGTATCTGTCAGTGAGAACGTCTTGGGGCGCTCCAGCTCAGCGTTCTTGTCCTTCTTGTAGTCGCCCAGAACTACTGTGGAGGCGTCGCTGCCTGCTTGATTGCCAATGCGGCCATAGGCGTCCGGGGAGGCAATCTTGGTGAACGTGGCATCCTTGATCAGCAGTAGACCGTCTTCGCAGCCAAGGACCAGAGCCTCGCCCTTGGCGGTTGCCTCGCCGTGGACGCCGGGGCAATCTGAGCTTTCCGCCAAAACGGCTCGGGCGCCCTTGGCATCCGGTGCCGCCAGCAGTTTCGCACCGTTGCGGCTCTCGCTGGTTCCTTCTGTAATCAGCATCTGAGAGTTGGCCAATTGCACGGCAACGCCATGATGGGCGGCGCTTGTCTTGTACTCCTGAGTGGGAGGTAGTGAATCGCCGCCCAGCTCAGAGGGGGTAAAGGTATTGACAGTGCCGGTGCCGTCGTCAAACAAGGCGGTCACGCCGCCATGGTTAACAGCGTGACCGGGGGTGGTTGCCGGAAATTTCAGTTCTTCCAGGGCCGGGGTTCCGGTGAAGTAGTGATGGTGTTCGCCGTGTGGTTCGGACCAGCTGCCCGCGTCCAGGACCTGGAACCCGCCCGTGGTGGAGACCAGAACATGCCGGCCGTCGCCAGCAGGATTGACACGGTTGAATCCCTTTAGGTCCACATTAGCCACGGACTGACCGGTGCCGGTGTCCAAAACGGTCATGCCGCCGTCGTGCGTGATCACCAGCCGTGGCTGGGCGGACTCAGCTTCAGTACCCTCGTGGTCATCCGCAGACGCTGCGTGGCTGGCGGACGGGTTGGTGCCCTCGGTACCGGCGGTCCCAGGGGCTCCGGAAGTGCTAGGGGCCCCGCCGCAGGAAACCAGGGCCAGAGTTGCGGCCAGCGCCAGGCCTGTCAGTGCGGTGGCTCGCAGAGCAGGGGCTCGAGAGGCGGGGCCCCTTGGTGCGAAGGATCGCCGAGGCGAAGAGATGGGTGGATGGGCGTTTTCTGTGATGGTCATAGCCCGATGCTAACGTTAATGAGAATCATTATCAAAACTGAGAGGTGGGTTGAGCTGTCATAAATCCACCCATGACCGCGTCATGAAATTCCTGCCGCAGGGAACAGTCGGAC
This sequence comes from Arthrobacter sp. N199823, assembly GCF_002929705.1. GTDB lineage: Bacteria > Actinomycetota > Actinomycetes > Actinomycetales > Micrococcaceae > Specibacter. The sequence continues at coordinate 26,337 of NZ_PJIN01000005.1, read as the reverse complement.
TACTCTAAAAACATGACGTACCAGCCTGCAGATCACCCCGAGCACCTCAGCCCCGACACCGTCGTGGTGGCAGCCGGGCGCCCCGCCCGCGAGCACGACGCACCAGTCAACCCGCCCATTGTGCTCTCCTCCACGTATGTGGGCACAGGAACCGTTGTAGACGGCGACCGGGCCTATGGGCGCTACTCCAACCCCACCTGGGATCCGCTGGAGGACGCGCTGGCACAGTTGGAGGGGGCAACGCTGCCTGCGCTCATCTTCAGTTCGGGGCTGGCAGCAGTGTCCGCGGCCCTGTCCCTGATCCCGAATGGTGGCGTGCTGGTCATGCCGATCCACTCCTACCAGGGTGCGCTGGTCATGGCGCAGGAGATGGCCGCCAAGGGTTCCTTCACGTTGCGGACGGTGGACATCGCCAACAATGACGACGTCATCGCAGCCCTCACCGGTTCAGGGGAGAAGGCGGCCAGCATGCTCTGGCTGGAAAGTCCCACCAACCCCATGCTGGAGGTGGCGGATATGCAGGTTCTCTGTCGATCCGCCGCGGCCGTAGGAGCGCTAGTAGTCACCGACAACACCTTCTCCACCCCCCTGGTGCAACGGCCGTTGGCGCTCGGCTCGGACATTGTGCTGCACTCGGTGACCAAGTACCTGGCCGGCCATTCCGACGTCATCATGGGTGCCCTGGCCACCTCCAACGCCGAGGTTCGTGCCCAGCTGCTGCACCACCGATCCATCCACGGAGCCATCGCCGGACCGTTCGAGGCCTGGCTGGCGCTGCGTGGCTTGCGCACTCTGGCCCTGCGTGTGGAGCGCTCGCAGACCAGTGCTCTGGAGCTGGCCAGTCGTCTGGACATGCACGACGGCGTTGAGAAGGTTTTGTTCCCAGGGTTGCCTTCTGACCCAGGTCACCTACGGGCAAAGGCACAAATGAGTGGTTTTGGATCCATCCTTTGCATTGAAGTTGCCGGTGGCGAAGAGGCGGCTCACGCCCTCGTCGAGGCGCTGCGACTCTGGACACCTGCCACGTCACTCGGTGGAGTGGAATCGCTCATCGAACGGCGCCGCCGTCATGCCAATGAGCCCACGTCCGTCCCGGCGAACCTCCTGCGACTGAGCGTGGGTATTGAAAACGTCGAAGATCTCTGGGCAGATCTTGCGCAGGCCCTGGCTCTGGTTTCCGTAGCCCCGGATTCACAGACGGAATCCAGTTCAGGACTGTAAGCTGGGCCTGTGTCTAACCTTTTGAATCTTGTGGAGTTCTTCATTCTGGTGGCCTTGGGCCTACTGGCGTTCGGTATTCAGGTGTGGGCTTTTGCCGACTGCGTGCGCACCCCGCCTGCAGCTTTTGAACGCGTTTACAAGCGGAATAAGACGTTCTGGACGGCTATGACCGGCGGTGCCAGCTTCTTTGGCTTCCTCTACATCATTGGCCCCATCACGAATCTGACGGTCCCGCCCATGGGCATGATGATGTTGTTGACCCTGGGTGGCGTCACCGCAGCAGGGGTCTATCTGGCCGATGTCCGTCCTGCCTTGGTCCAGATTCGGGGCCGCGGCAAAGGCGGACAAAACCGCGGGTCTTCCTGGTAAACCAGTGCCTGGCTACACATTGTCAGTTTGTCTTGCCTGAATGCTGTCCGCCTAGGGCGTTCCTAGCTAGTGACGTTGATCGTTGCCGCCGGGTCAACCGCAGCCCACGCCACGGTTAACTCACCCAACCGCCAACGCGAGGGTGCGCGCACAACTGGCCAGCCGTCGTCGTACATGGCTTTGCACATGCGCAGCCAGCGCTGACGGTTGCCGAAGGAGGCTAGCTGCGCCCCGGAAAGCCAGTGCTTGTCCAGCGCCTGTAAGAAGCCGTGGATTTTTTCGCCAGGCATATTGTGGTGGATGAGCGCCTTGGGCAGCCTCTCGGCCACGTCGCTGGGGAGCTCAAAGCCGCCAAAACGCAGGGAAATTGTCAGGGATTGCGGCCCTTCTGCGCCGAGGGCAACCCACGTGCTGCGGCGGCCAATCTCATCGCAGGTGCCGTCCACGAAGATGCCGTGCTCCGTGAGGCGCGAACAGACTGTGGCCCAGATGAGGCGCACATCGGCCTCGTCGTACTGGCGCAGCACGTTGAAGGCACGCACCATGGTGGCCTTGCCGGGGACGGGAACTTCAAAGCCGCCCACTAAGAAATCCAGGCCGTCGTGCTCCAAGGGCTTGGCGATGCGGACGCGCTCAGGTTCAATTTCGATGCCCGTGACATGGGCGCTGGGGCAGACGGCATGGATGCGGGAATACAGCTCAACGGCCGTTGCGGGGGAGCCGCCGTAACCTAAGTCAACAACCAGCGGATTGTTCTCGGTGCGCAGGCGCCACGCTTGGGGGCCGGCCAGCCAACGGTCTACGCGACGCAGCCGGTTCGGGTTGGTGGTGCCGCGGGTGACGTTCCCAAAAGGTTTGTTGCGCTGGCGTGCGGCACGGACCGCGGGGTCGTTGGAAGCCGCTTTGACCCGCTGAGCACGTTGAACCACGGTATTAAGCGTAAACGCCACTTGGTGTGCGTCCTGACTTTCGTGGCAACTATCACCGCACTCACCGCTCTTACAGCCATTTTCCCGGCATTCTGCGTGTCCCTTGTTTGCTTCTGCGTACCGTTTCGGCGCTATGGTGCGCCACTTCAAGAGCTGCGTCTCATGGCCGGCTAACTGTGCGCAGGTCCAGTGCGGCGTAGTATTTCGGGCCGTGCAGCAGTGCCCGGTAGGATGAAAGCATGACTTATACGCTGATTTTGCTACGCCATGGCCACAGTGAGTGGAACGCCAAGAACCTGTTCACCGGATGGGTGGATGTAGACCTGAACGAGCAGGGTCTCGCCGAAGCCGCTCGCGGCGGCGAGCTGCTGGTGGAGAACAACATCCTCCCCGACGTGCTCTACACCTCGCGCCTCAAGCGTGCCATTAACACCGCCAACATTGCTTTGGATAAGGCCGACCGCGGCTGGATCGACGTCAAGCGTGACTGGCGCCTGAACGAGCGCCACTATGGCGCGTTGCAGGGCAAGGACAAGGCTCAGACCTTGGCCGAGTATGGCGAAGAGCAGTTCATGACCTGGCGCCGCAGCTACGACACCCCGCCGCCGCCCCTGTCCGATGACAGCGAGTTCTCCCAGGCCCACGATCCCCGTTACGCAGATCTGGGCGACGCCCTGCCGCGCACCGAGTGCCTCAAGGACGTCCTAGTCCGTCTGCTCCCGTACTGGGAATCAGACATCAAGGTTGACCTCAAGGCCGGCAAGACGGTTCTGGTCACGGCTCACGGCAACTCGCTGCGCGCCCTCGTCAAGCACCTCGACGGCATCTCCGATGACGCCATCGCCTCCCTGAACATCCCCACGGGCATCCCGTTGGTCTACGAACTGGATGAGAACTTCGCCCCCATCACCCCCGGCGGCAAGTACCTGGACCCGGAAGCCGCAGCCGCTTCCATCCAGGCTGTAGCCAACCAGGGCAAGAAGTAACGTACTTCTAGCACTGCGCTTAAAGTCCGGTATTTAAAGGTCGACGGCGGTTGCTTGCGTTCCATGTGAACGTAAGCAACCGCCGTCCTGCTTTTCCGGGCCGCTACTCTTTCCGGAACCCGAATCACCAACAATGAGCCCGACCCCGCTTTACGACCCGGGAATACCGGGATCATAAGGCGGGGTCGGGCTCATTTTTGTCGATAGCAAACGCGGAATTAGCCGGCCAGGAAATCCTCGGGCTGCCATTCGCCGGTGACCAAGTAGGAAACCTTGCGGGCCACAGACACGCCATGGTCGCCGAAGCGCTCAAAGTAGCGGCTGGCCAGGGTGACATCCACCGTGGTCGCGGAGGATTCGTTCCACTCGGGCGCGCCCATGACGGCGAACACGGACTTGTGGAGCTTGTTGATGGCAATCTTGGCGGTGGAAATATCGCCCACCAGGTCCAAGTCGCGGGAGTCCAACAGCTCGGTAACCTTCTCGGCAATCAAGATGTCCAGGCGCGCCAGTTCGGCGAAAGTCTCCGTCAGGGGCGCCGGGATCACCGGGTTGGGGTAACGCAAGCGGGTCAGCTGGGCAATGTGGCGGGCCAGATCACCCATGCGTTCCAGCGAAGCGCTCATGCGCAGGGAGCCAACAATCATGCGCAAGTCACTGGCAACAGGTCCCTGCAACGCCAGAACGTCGATGGCACGTTCGTCGAGGTCATTTTGCAAGAAATCGATCCGGGCATCGGCGGCGATGACTTCCTGGGCGCTCTGAAGATCGGCTGCGGCGAACGCTGCTGATGCCTTCTTTGCGGCTTCGCCGACCAACTCGGAGATCTCAATAAGCCCCTCACCTATTTGGTGAAGCTCGGCCTGGAATACTTTACGCACGCGTAGTTCCTTTCAAGGGCAGCCCAAAGAGGGCCTCTAGTGAGCTCCAGCATGCCACGCGTATATGAACTGTGTGGCACGACTAGGTGAACGTTAGTTGAACGCGGCCTTCATTGTGTCGTATTTGCCTAAAATGCCTCGCCCAGCGCTTAGGGTTGTGGTGTGGATCCCTTGTTGGTTGGAGTTGTGGCCGGGCTTATTGGCCTGACCCTTGGTGTATTTGGCATGCTCGCATTCGGTATCAGCGAGCGCTCGCGCAAACTCACTGTGGACATTGGCGAGCCCACCCTGCCCGACGGTGCCGCCGAGGTGCTCTCCGTGGTGGGCAAGGCCTACATCGTTATTGACACGGTCGACGGCGTGGTGCGGGCCAGTCCCGGAGCTTACGCCTTCGGATTGGTGCGAGGGCACACAGTGGTCCACCAGGAACTTATTGAACTGGCCCACCGAGTGCGCCACGACGGCGTCATTGAAGAGCGCGATCTCATCTTGCCGCGCGTCATCCTGCCCAGCGCAGCCCCTTTGCCATCCCCGTACGGCGCAGCCCCAACGGCCCCGAATGGAATGGCCACGGCAGTGGAAACGGCACCGGCTGCGCACCACTCAGCCATGGCGGCACCCGGCCAAGGAACGCTGGTGATTCAGGTACGCGTGGCCCCGCTGGGGGAGGAGTACATCCTGCTCCTGGCTGATGACCGGACCGAGATTGCCCGCACCGAGGCGGTCCGTAACGACTTCGTGGCCAACGTGTCGCACGAGCTAAAAACGCCTGTCGGTGCCATCTCGCTTCTGGCTGAGGCGCTGGAATCTGCTCCGGAAGATCAGGCCACGGTCCGCCGTTTCGCCTCACGCATGATGACCGAATCGGCCCGGCTCGCAGCCCTGGTCCAAGACATCATCGAGCTTTCACGCGTGCAGGGTAAGGACGTGGCGTTGGTCGGTACCGATGTGGACATCAACGACGTCATCGCCGAGGCCGTGGACCGCACCCGGTTGCCGGCCCAGAGCCGGAACATCACCATCGCGCAGGGTCCGCGCCATTCCGCGCTGATTTACGGAGACCGCTCCCAGCTGGTGACAGCCCTGCGTAACTTGATCGACAACGCCGTGCGGTACTCCCCGGAAAATACTCAAGTGGGAATCGGTGTTTCGGTGGACGCGGACGTGGTCTCCATCAGTATCTCCGATCAAGGTGACGGACTGAGTCCCTCCGAACAGGACCGCATCTTCGAGCGCTTCTACCGGGTGGATGCCGCCCGCTCGCGCCACACCGGCGGCACGGGCCTAGGCCTGAGCATTGTCAAGCACATCATCAGCAACCACGGCGGTGAGGTGACACTGTGGTCTGCCCCCAAATTGGGCTCCACCTTCACCGTGCGGCTGCCCCAACTTTCCAACCAATCGTCCGACGGCGGTAAGTACCCCCACGCCGACCGGCACCCAGGCTTGATCTAAAGGAGCGCAACGAGCGTGAGCAGAGTTTTGATTGTTGAAGACGAGGATTCCATTAGCGATCCATTGTCATTCCTGCTGTCCAAGGAAGGCTATGAGGTCTCGGTTGTGGACAACGGCCTCGATGCACTGGTCGAATTTGAGCGCTCCGGCGCCGATTTGGTCCTGTTGGACCTGCAGTTGCCGGGTATGAGCGGAACCGAGGTGTGCAAGCATTTGCGGCAGCGCTCCAGCGTTCCCATCATCATGCTCACGGCGAAGGACTCGGAGATTGACAAGGTGGTGGGGCTGGAACTGGGCGCCGATGACTACGTCACCAAGCCCTATTCCTCCCGTGAACTCATTGCCCGGATCAGGGCCGTGCTCCGCCGTCAGGGTGAACCGGAAGAGCTCATGGATTCCACCGTGAACGCCGGGCCGGTGCGGATGGATGTGGAGCGCCACGTTGTCAGCGTGCGGGGAGAAAATGTCTCCTTCCCGCTGAAGGAATTTGAGCTGTTGGAAATGTTGCTCCGCAATGCCGGCAAGGTCCTGACCCGCGGGCAGCTGATCGACAGGGTGTGGGGATCGGACTACGTGGGGGACACCAAGACCCTGGATGTGCACGTAAAGCGACTGCGCAGCAAAATTGAACTGGACCCTGCCAACCCACTGCATTTGGTCACGGTTCGAGGCTTGGGCTACAAGCTCGAACCCTAGAACTGAACAGTATTAAGCGCTGGAAATCGCGCCGACGGCCATCAGACCCACCGCCATCATGGCCACAGCCGCCATGGGTCTGATGGCACTTTCCAGCCCGGCCGTAGCGAAGAATCCTCCAGCTGCAAGTAGTTCTGTGGCAATGTCCGGTGAGTTCCACTGCTGGCGCCTAACCGGAACCGACGACTGGCGTGACACGTTCCACAAGAGGCGGGCTAGCGGCTTCAGCGCCGTTTCCCTGCACTTCTTTTGGAACTGAGACAGTCATTGCTTTGAAGGTCAATGACGCTAAATTTGAAAATGCACGTCAGTCCTATGCCCGGGCCTCATCTGCGTCAACGGTTGGAACACAGACACCTGGGTTGGCAACGTGGGTCCGCAGAGCGTGTCCACCATCCCCTACGGATTCGTGAACAAGTCCGGTGAAAACACCATCGCCATGGCCGTGACCACTGAACGTGATGCTCGGGGGCCGGAGTAGTTCACCTCGTGGACCGCGGGACCAGCTCGGGAGGCGTGCCCACCACGCTGAACACGGCACCTAACTACACCCTGCCGGTTGTCACAGCGGCTCGCGCTTCGAATCTGCGCGCTGCCAGCGCGGCGACGGTCATCAACGGCACCTCGGCGTTGTGCGTGTTTAATGACTGTGCACTGACAATTGGGTTTATCGACTTTGGCGATGGCAGCGATCCGGCTACAGTCCCGGTGGCCTGCGGTTCCTGCCACCAGAACGGCGCCAAGCGGCGGTGAAATGGCCAGCCCGGTGGCACTGGGAAAAAGATAGGGCCGGTTGTCGCAATGACAACCGGCCCTATCTGCGCCGCTACGAAAGCCGCGGCTTGAAGACTAGTGCAGCTAACTTAGGGAGCAACCGTGGCTTCAGCGCTAGGAGTAGCGGAAGCTTCCGGCGTGGGCTCGGTAGTCGCTTCGATGACCGGCGGAGTCGTCGGGACCAAGTTCTTGTACTCGGCCAAGGTGCCATCCAGGACCGGTACATTAAAGGACGCGGTTTCGGAACCTGCGCCCGACTGACGTAGTTCAATGGTTTCCATGCTGCCCGGGCCCTGTGCCATGGTGCTCAGGACTGCTTTGTCGTTCTCGCTGTTCAGGACCAGCGGAATACCGGGCTTCACCGTGATCTGGGTCTGTGCGCCCTGGGCGCCGCTGATGGTCAGGGTGATGTCCGAATCGGCTTCGTTGTAAAAAGTTCCTGCAACGTGCCCACTTTTGCCGGCTGCTTCGGAAATGATCAGCACGTTACGCAGTTCCAGCTGGCCCATGTCCAGGTGTGCGCCATCAGAAACAGCCACCTCCATGGTGGTGCTTTGCGGGTTGATGGCACTGCAACCGGTGAAGGCCATGGCGCCAATGCCGATGGTGGCAATCAGGCTTAAGCGTTGCGCTCGGTTGGTACCGCGAATGCCGGCAGCGATTCTCACGTCAGTAACTCCTCATGGAAAAGACAAAATATCTTTGTCCAGCTTATCCGCAAATTCGCTGGATGCATGCTTCCGCCCCCGGCCCTTGGCCGACACGGCGGTTCCGCCAACTTCCAACTGCACTTCGGGCAGTGATAGTCAAGGGCAGGCTAATTCTTACAATTGTTGGACCAATTGCGCCGCCAGCGTAGTTCTGGCAGCCCCTGACCTGCGGAAACTCAAGGGAGTCACTAGTTAACCGTGGTAAACTGGAAGTATTGGAAAGGGAGAATCCACATGCTTTTTGAGGTCGGCGAGACAGTAGTTTACCCACACCATGGTGCGGCAAAGATCGAAGAGATCAAGATGCGCACCATCCGAGGTGAAGAGAAGATGTATCTCAAGCTCAAGGTTGCCCAGGGGGATCTGACTATTGAAGTCCCTGCGGAGAACGTTGACCTGGTTGGGGTACGCGACGTTGTAGGCAAGGAAGGCCTCGCGCACGTTTTTGAAGTTCTGCGTGCAGAGTTTACGGAAGAGCCCACCAACTGGTCTCGACGTTACAAAGCCAACCTGGAAAAGCTTGCATCCGGTGATGTCATCAAGGTTGCCGAGGTCGTGCGCGATCTCTGGCGTCGTGATCATGACCGCGGCTTGTCTGCTGGCGAAAAGCGCATGCTCGCCAAGGCACGTCAGATCTTGATTTCCGAGCTTGCACTGGCGGAAAAGACTGACGAAGACAAGGCAGCTGAAGTACTGGACGAGGTCTTGGCCTCGTAGTAGCACTGCGAATAACTTTGCAAACCCCCGCACCCAGTGGTGTGGGGGTTTTTGCATGCCCGGGTGGAATCAGCCCAAATCAGCCAAACCGGCCCAGGCTACTTAGGCACCGCGCAGTCAATACTGGCCGTGCCGGACTAATGTAGAGGACATGACTGAGGTGAAAGCAGGATCCTGCGCCGTTGTAATTGTTGCCGCCGGTTCCGGGCAGCGGCTGGGCTACGGTGTCCCCAAAGCTCGAGTGCCGTTGGCCGGGCAGCCCATGGTGCTCCTCGCTATTCGAGGAGTGATCAAGACAGGTGTCGCTGCGCAGATTTGTGTAGCCATTCCACCTGATGACCCCCAATTGCTCACCATTTGCCAGACTGCCGCTGCGGAAGCGCAGGCCAAGGGCATCGTTTTCAGTGTGGTTGAAGGCGGTGCGGAACGTTCGGATTCGGTCGCCGCGGCCTTGGCCAGCATTGCTGAAGGCGTCACGACGATCATGATTCACGACGCCGCCCGGCCGCTGACGCCGTCGGGTGTCTTCAACCGCGTAGCAGCAGCCCTGAGAGACGGTGCGAAGGCTGTCATCCCGGCACTTGCCGTGGTGGACACCATCAAAACCGTGGCCCCGGCAACGCTGCCAGCGACTGGCGCTGGCGTGGAAAAAGTGGTGGGCACCCCCGCGCGCAGCGTGTTGCGTGCTGTCCAGACTCCTCAGGGATTTGATCTGGACACCCTCCGCCAAGCTCACGCTCACGCACTGACGCTCAGCGATGACGAGCTGGCGGCCATCACTGACGACGCCATGCTGGTGGAAGCCCTTGGCGAGGAAGTGTTCGTGGTGCAGGGATCAACGCACAGCCTGAAAATTACCTCGCCCACCGATCTTTTGGTGGCCGAGGCGCTGCTGGAAGGGCCACTTCGCCCACGATGGATTGAAGGCTAAAGACCATGATCTTGCCCCGCACAGGCATCGGCGTCGACACACATGCCTTCGCCGCGGATGATTCCCCCGCTCCGCTCTGGCTCGCAGGATTGCTGTGGGAAGGCGAGCGCGGACTCAGCGGCCATTCCGACGGCGACGCCGTAGCTCACGCAGCTGCCGACGCCCTGTTTTCAGCAGCGGGAGTGGGCGATCTTGGCACTCACTTTGGCACGGACCGCCCCGAATACGCGGGCGCCTCCGGCGTTAAATTGTTGGGGGAGGCGGCCCGGATTGTGCGCGAAGCAGGTTTTGAGATTGGCAATGTTGCCGTTCAACTCATTGGCAACCGGCCTAAGTTTTCACCCCGCCGCCGCGAGGCAGAAGTAGCTCTGAGCATTGCTGCGGGCGCCCCGGTGTCCGTCAGCGCCACCACCTCCGACGGGCTGGGATTTACCGGCCGAACCGAAGGCATTACAGCCATTGCCACCGCTCTGGTCATCCAGCGCGAGCACACCGCATCGGCCCGACGGGATACCCTAGAGCCGTGACCCTGCGATTCCATGACTCCGCCACTGCCGCCATTCGCGACTTCGTCCCGCTCAAAGAGGGGCAGGTTTCGCTGTATTACTGCGGCGCCACGGTCCAGGGCGAGCCGCATATTGGCCACGTCCGATCCGCGCTTGCCTTCGACCAGCTGACGCGCTGGCTGCAAAGCAGCGGATATGACGTCACAGTGGTCCGCAATGTGACAGACATTGACGACAAGATCCTGGTCAAGGCCGCCGAGAACAACGAGCCCTGGTGGGGACTGGCCTACCGCTTCGAGCAGGCGTTCGCTACCGCCTACGAGTCGTTGGGTATTCAGAAGCCCACCTACGAGCCGCGCGCCACCGGCCATATCCCCGAGATGCACGCCCTCATTGCCACGCTGATTGAGCGCGGCCACGCCTACCCGGCACTGGATGATTCCGGCGACGTTTACTTTGATGTGCGTTCTTGGAAGCAGTACGGCTCCCTGACGCACCAGAACATTGATGACATGCAGGCAGCGCCCGACGCCGATCCCCGGGGCAAGCGCGATCCCCGCGACTTTGCGCTGTGGAAGGGTCATAAGCAAGGCGATCCGGAGACTGCTCGGTGGGAATCCCCTTGGGGCGCCGGCCGCCCCGGGTGGCATCTGGAGTGCTCGGCCATGGTCACCAAGTATCTCGGCACCGAGTTTGATATTCACGGTGGTGGTCTGGATCTGCGCTTCCCGCACCACGAAAACGAGATGGCCCAGTCGCAGGCTGCCGGCCACGGCTTCGCCAACTTCTGGATGCACAACGGCATGGTCACCTACCAGGGTGAAAAAATGTCCAAGTCCATCGGCAACACCATCAACCCGCGCGAAATGCTCGAACTCGCCCGTCCTCTTGTGGTCCGCTACTACCTGGGCCAGGCACACTACCGCTCGGTCTTGGATTACCGTCCGGGCTCGCTCACAGAGGCCGCGGCCGCCGTCGACCGCATTGAAACGTTTGCCAAGGCAGCTCTGGCCCAGCTCTTCCCCGGGAACGATTTTGGCTACATAGGTACCCGTCCGGAGGCGTTTGTTAGGGCCATGGATGACGACCTCAATGTTCCGGCAGCGCTTGGGGTATTGCATGAAACGGTCCGTGCGGGCAACACCGCATTGGCCGCGGGGGAGAAGGACGCGCTACAGGATGCGTTCCTGGCTGTCATGGGCATGACGGATGCGCTGGGCATCAACCCGATGGACCCCAAGTGGCGGCAGGGCAGTGGCTCGGAGGCAGAGCTGACGGCGTTGGACGTGCTCATCAAGGCACAGCTCGAAGCCCGTGCGCAGGCCCGGACGGAGAAGAACTGGGCCGAATCGGATAGGATCCGCGAGCTGCTCGCAGCGGCCGGCGTGGACGTGGCCGACACAGCAAACGGTGCCACCTGGTCCCTGAAGAAGTAACCCTCCGGACGCCGCATCACTTTCCGGCCGTTTTTGATGGACGCCGCACCACTTTCCGGCGGTTTTTGTTGGACGCTGCATCACTTTCCGGCGGTTTTTGTGCAACGCTGCATCACTCGAAGGCAATTTCGCCAGACGATCGCATTCTCGCGGCGGGTCCAGCGGTGAGACGTACCACTTTTGCGCCCATTTACCACAGGATTTGCTTCGAGGCCGTAAGCTATTAGCTACGGGTATGTTGTTTCCCGTTATGAAGCGTGCCAAAAATGTGCTCGCTGTCTGATTTGTTTGACGAACTTCGGGGCCAGCACAGGGCACCGCACCAATCGTAAGGGTTTTACCATGGCCAACACTCCCCGTTCCGGCGCCGTCCGCAAGCTCAAGAAGGGCCCCGTCAAGGGCACGGGTGGGCTCGGTCGCAAGGCACTCGAGGGCAAGGGCCCGACCCCTAAGGCTGCAGAGCGCACCTACCACAAGGCGTACAAGAACCAGGAGCTGGCCGAGCGTTCAGCCGCTAAGCGCGGCGCTGGCACCAGCGCCTCACCCCGCCGCAACAGCGGCCCCAAGGGCAAGGCCACCGAAGAGCTCGTGACGGGCCGTAATTCGGTTGTTGAGGCACTGCGCGCCGGCATTCCCGCCAAGGCACTCTACGTTGCTGTCCGCGTCGACATGGACGAGCGCGTGCGCGAATCCATCAAACTCGCCACCGAGCGCGGCATCCCGTTGCTGGAAGCCCACAAGCCGGAACTGGACCGTCTCACCGAAGACGCCATCCACCAGGGCCTGGTGCTGCAGATTCCTCCGTACGAGTACGAGGACGCCGTAGACACCGCCAGCGAGATCATCGCTAAGTGGAAGAAGGGACACATCGCTAACGCGCCGCTCATCGTGGCCCTGGACGGCATCACCGATACCCGCAACCTCGGTGCCATCATCCGAAGCGTTTCGGCGTTCTCCGGCCACGCAGTGATCGTGCCCGAGCGCCGCAGCGCCGGTGTCACGGCTGCCGCTTGGAAGACCAGCGCCGGTGCCGCCGTGCGCGTCCCCGTTGCTAAAGCTCCCAACCTGAACCGTGCCATCGGCGCGTTCCAGAAGATGGGCTTCTTTGTTCTAGGGCTCGACGGCGACGGCGACGTTTCGCTTCCCAAGCTCGGTTTGGCGCAGGAACCGGTCTGCATCGTGGTTGGCTCCGAGGGTAAGGGCTTGTCCCGCCTGGTCCGCGAAAACTGCGACCAGATTGTTTCAATTCCGATTGACTCGGCCATGGAATCCCTCAACGCCTCCATGGCAGTGGGCATCACACTGTACGAAATCTCGAAGCAGCGCTCGGCCTAACGCTAGCCATGCCTATCACTGTCATTGAGGCCATCAGTACCTTGGGGGCGGCTTTGTCGCGCCACTATCCTTTGGGCGTTAGCGCCATTCCAAGGGAACATGGGCCGGATATGGCCAACGTGGCGGTGTACTCACCGGCATTCCATGATGTAGTTCTGTGCTTCCAGCCGCCAGGCGGCGGTTGGAAGGCAGTGCTTCTGGCGGACAAGACCGACGGCGTGCACCACGGCCTGGTAGAAAAGATGCCGGCCGGCACTCGCTACGGTTTTTACACGGATTTAGGGGCCACTCAGGAAGAAATGCTCCTGATTGATCCCGTTGCCGTGCAGCTTTTACTGGACCCGTACGGCCGGTACATCGATGAGCAGACGGATGCGCAGGGTGTAACCCGCTACCTTTCGGTGCGCATGGATGAGGAATTCGACTGGGGCACAGTCCAACGCCCCAACACGCCGTGGCGCGAGACCGTCTTTTACGAAGCCCATGTGCGCGGGCAGACCATGTTGCACCCGGATGTTCCCGAAGATATTCGCGGGAGCTATGCCGGTATGGCCCACCCCGCGATGATCAAGCATTTGGTGGATCTGGGGGTGACCGCCGTCGAACTTTTGCCGGTGCACTTCCATATTGACGAACCGCACCTGCACGGCACCGGCATGACTAATTACTGGGGCTACAACACCCTGGGATTCTTCGCCCCGCACGTGCAATACGCCAGCGCCGCGGCGCAGGCAGCCGGTCCGCAGGCGGTGCAGGCTGAACTCAAGGGCATGATCAAGCTGCTGCACATGGCGGGCATTGAAGTGATCCTCGATGTGGTCTACAACCACACCGCCGAGGGCGGTTCCGGCGGCCCGTCGTACAGTTGGCGCGGGCTCGCCGAAGAGCAGTACTACCGTATGCGTGATGGTCACTATTTCGACACCACCGGCTGTGGCAACACCCTAAACTTCGGCAACCCTCACGTCATTAAAATGGCCATGGATTCTCTGCGTTACTGGGTTGAAGAGTTCCACATTGATGGTTTCCGCTTTGACCTCGCCGTCTCACTGGCACGCGATGGAGAGCACGCCTTCAACAACCAGCACCCGTTCCTGCTCGCAGCGGCTACCGACGGTGTGTTGGCCTCCACCAAGCTCATTTCTGAGCCGTGGGATGTTGGTTACGGCGGCTGGCAGACAGGGAATTTCCCCACCGGCTGGGCCGACTGGAATGATTCCTTCCGCGACAATGTCCGGGAAGTGTGGCTCACCGACCGGGCCGCCATGCTGGCTGGCTACCACCACCAAGGCTTGGCCAAATTCGGTGATGCATTGGGCGGATCGGCGGCGATGTTTGCTGCCTCAGGGCGCAGCCGCATGGCCACTGTCAACTTGATCACGGCCCATGACGGCTTCACCTTGGCCGATCTCACTGCTTATAACCACAAGCACAATGAAGACAACCAGGAAGATAGCCGCGACGGAACCAACAACAATCGCAGCTGGAACCACGGCGTTGAGGGCATCACCAACAACCCCAACACCTTGGACCAGCGCGCCCGGACCAGCCGTAATCTGATGGCCACCATGCTTCTGGCCCTCGGCGTGCCCATGATCACCGCGGGCGATGAGATTGGCCGCAGCCAGGGTGGAAACAACAACGTCTACTGCCAGGACAATGAGATCGCCTGGGTCGATTGGACCATGGACGACGAGGCCAAAACCATGCTCGCGGCCACCTCGCGACTCTTGAAGATCCGCAAGGATTTCCTGGCCGCGCAGCCCAGCAGCTACCCCACCCGTGGCGGGCAGTCGTTCATCCACTGGTACGGTGCCGACGGTGCTCCCATGACGCCCGAGCGCTGGGGCAACCCGCACGAGCGTGTGCTGACCATGCTGATGGGTTCCCCGGACGGCGCGGTTGATGGGCTCATCGTCTTCAACACCGGCATCACCGATGAAGACGTGGTGCTCCCCGCGAACCCGCGCTTCAGCGAGCCGGACGCTGATCCCAAGGCGGCTCCCGACACTGAGGTTGCCGTCGCGCCGCGGCCCTACATGTTGCGCATGACCACGGAGTCACCGACTCAGATGGACGACGGCGAACCCACCTTCGCGCTGTCCCGTTCGCAACAGCTGGTCGAGCCTGGGAACGCCGTGCGCGCCAGTGCGAATACCGTCCAGATCTTCCGAAACGATCTCACCGCCCGCTAATCCCCGCCCGCTCCCGCTGTGTGGATCGCGAGCGATCCACACAGCGGGTCCCTGGCGGGCGTGGGCCCTCCACCGGCTCCCACTGCTCGCAGGCTCGCAGCGGGGCCCTCGCTGGCGTGGGCCCAACGCAATCGGGCGGACAATCCGGTCGCACCGGCTCCCACTGCTCGCAGGCTCGCAGCGGGTCCCTCGCGGGCGTGGGCCCAGAGCAGCCGGGCGGACAAAACAGATCCGGCCCGGCGAACGCCGGGCCGGATAGTGAGCACGGATTTTTCGGCGAGGAACGAGCCCCAAAAAATCTTTCTGCGAGCGGCGGACCCGGCGGTAGCCGGGCCGGACCAGCGCCGAAACGCGCTTAAGCCGTGGTGATGAGCGCCAATTCAGCCGGGTTTGCCAGCGCCGTATGGCGGGGGAGCACCTGGATGCCGTAGCCAAAGTCGCCGGAACGGTCGATCAGCAGATCGGCGGCGTATTGGAATCTTCCGCCGCCGTTATCCTGCACCGAGTCAAGCGCAAGGGTTTGCGTTGAGCTCAGATCATCCGATTCGCCTGCCGTGCCGTACACCACGTTGACTTGGACATCGGCTGGGTTCAAGGTGCCCAACATGATGTGGGCACGGACCTGCAGGGTCTCGCCAATTTGCGGCTCGTCGTTGAGTCCGTGGGACTCCACGTGTTCAACGCGAACCTCGTGCCAGGCCGGGCGAACCCGATCAATCCACGCCGCCAGTTCACGCACGGATGCGTAGCTGTCGGCCCGGGCAAGCCTTCCAGCAACAGCTGCCGGCTGGTACAAACGCTGCACGTACTCGGCAACCATGCGGTTGGCCGAGACAGCCGGCCCCAGGTGGGCGATGGTGTGCTTGATCATGGAAATCCAGTGCGAGGGCAGTCCGCCGTCGTGCGGTTGGGACGGTCCTGCAGCCCCTGCAGCAGCAGCCACCACTTCGCCGTAGAAGCGCGGCGCAACTTGAGTTTCCAACAATTCGTACAGGGCGGCGGCCTCGATATCGTCGCGTTCCGTTTCGCCTGCCCCGGTATTGGCCGTCGGGATCGCCCAGCCGTTTTCGCCGTCGTACAGTTCATCCCACCAACCATCCATGACGGACAAGTTCAGCGAGCCGTTGATGGCGGCCTTCATGCCGGAGGTGCCGCACGCCTCGAGCGGGCGCAGCGGATTGTTCAGCCAGACGTCACAGCCGGGGAACAGCGTGCGGGCCATGGCGATGTCGTAGTTGGGCAGGAAGATGATCCTGTGGCGTACCTCGGGATCATCGGTGAACTGCACCAGATCCTGGATCATTTTCTTGCCGGCGTCGTCAGCGGGGTGCGATTTTCCGGCGATGATGATCTGGATCGGGTGCTCCGGGTGCAGCAGCAGCGCCTTGAGCCGGGCGGGGTCGCGCAGCATCAAGGTCAGGCGCTTGTAGGTCGGGACGCGGCGGGCAAAACCAATGGTCAGCACGTCCGGATCCAAGACAGAATCAGTCCAGGCCAGCTGGGCATCGGCCGCACCGCGCTTCTTCCACGACGAGCGCAGTCGGGCTCGGGCATCCTCCACGAGCGCCTCCCGCAGCCGCCGGCGCATAGCCCACACATCGGCGTCGCTCACGTCATACACCTTGGACCAATCCGGGCCATCCACCACCTCGGCGCCAAAGCGTTCCCGGGCCAACGCGGCCAGCAGCGGGTCAATCCAGGTGGGCACATGCACGCCGTTGGTGACGGAAGTGATGGGCACATCAGCCTCATCGAATCGTGGCCACAGCCCGGAGAACATGCCGCGGGAGACCACGCCGTGTAGCTTCGCCACACCATTGGCGCGCTGTGCCAGTCGCAGCCCCATGACGGCCATGTTGAAGACGCCGGAATCGCCGTCGTCGTAATTTTCCGCGCCCAAGGCGAGGATTTCGTGGACCGGAACGCCCGGTGCCAAGGAGCCCGCGAAAAAGTGCTCGATCATGCTGCGCGGGAACCTGTCAATGCCCGCCGGCACGGGGGTGTGCGTGGTGAACACGGTCGACGCGCGGCCAGCAGCCAGCGCCTCGCGCCATGACAACGGTTCCGGTGTGATGGCCGGGTCCATGAGTTCGCGGATGCGTTCGATCCCGAGGAAGCCTGCGTGGCCCTCATTGGTGTGGAAAACTTCCGGCGCCGCGGTTCCTGTGAGGCGGGCGTGGACGCGCAACGCCTTGACCCCGCCCATGCCCAACAGCAGTTCCTGCGTCAAGCGGTGATCGCCGCCGCCGCCGTACAGCCGGTCGGTGACGCCACGGGCGGCGTCGTCGTTCTCGGCCACGTTTGAATCGAGCAACAGCAGGGGCACCCGGCCCACATCCGCCCGCCAAACATGTGCGCGCAGCATCCGGTGATCCGGCAGCGGGAGGTGAATCTGCACGGGCGTGCCGTCCTCCTCACGCAACAGGGTCAGCGGTAGGGCGTCAGGGTCAAGCAGCGGGTAACTTTCCTGCTGCCAGGCGTCCTTGGACAACGACTGCTTGAAATAGCCGGCCTGGTAAAGAAGTCCCACGCCAATCAGCGGGACACCCAGGTCGGAGGCGGATTTGAGGTGGTCGCCGGCCAGGATGCCGAGTCCGCCGGAGTACTGCGGCAGGACCTCGGTGATGCCAAATTCGGGGGAGAAGTAGGCGATGCATTCGGGCGCATCGGAGCCCAGAGTTTGGTACCAGCGCGGCTCAGACAGGTATCGGTCCAGACTGCTGGCCGCAGCGCTCACGCGGGCCACCACCTCCGGATCTGCCGCCAGTTCCTGCAGCTGGGCACGGGACAACGAGGAGAGCATGGCAAGCGGATCGCGGCGGGATTTTTCCCACAGCTCCGGGTTGAGGGACTCGAACAGGGAACGGGTGGGGACATGCCAGGACCAGCGGAGGTTGGTGGCCAACCGGGTCAATGCGGAAATCTGCGCGGGAACAGCAGTACGGACAGTGAATCTGCGGATTGCCTTCATGCCGGTCACACTAGCCCACCCCCGCAGCGACTCGACAGTAACTGTGGCAATTTCCCGGCTTGTTACGCCGGCTCTGACACGCACACAGCGCCGTCCGCGCGGCAAATCCGTCCCCGTGTGACGGAGCAACGCGCCTAAATGGCGGCCGACCTTCGCAATCCGGGCCGGGAGTCGCTAACGTTCATTTTGTGAGTACTTCTAAGCCTTCGAGAAATGTGCCCGCCACCGCCGCCGGAAGCGCTGCCGTGCCTGCCGCCGCGTCAACACCAAGAAACAGTACGACGTCGGCCACCCCGACTGCCGCTATGCCTGCGACTGCCGCTGTGCCTGCCTCCGCTCCCGCGGATCCGCAACAGGGCCTACGCTTTGGCAGAATTCCCATCACCAACGTCCAGCCCGTGCTTGAAGACGGAAAATTCGCAGCGAAGGCCATCCGCGGCGCCGATGTCCGGGTCAGCGCCGTCATCTTCCGCGAAGGCCACGATGCTTTGGGCGCCACAGCAGTCCTGCTGGCACCGGATAATTCTGTGGCCCAACGCGCCAAAATGACCCCTGGTGCCAAAGGCACAGATTCCTGGGAAGGCGTGCTGACCCCGGCCTTCGAAGGCAACTGGAATTTTGTCATTGAAGGCTGGACTGACATGTATGCCACATGGGCCCACAATGCCCAAGTGAAAATCAACGCCGATGTTGACGTCGAGGTCATGCTGGCCGAAGGTGCGCTGCTTCTGAGCAGCGCAGCCAAAGCAGCCAAAGCCACCGCGCCAGACGCCGCCAGCGTGTTCAAGCAGGCATCGCGCACCTTGGCAGATTCGTCCCTGAACACCAATGACCGCTTAGCCGGCGGCACAGGCAAAGAGGTACGTGCCGCCGTCGAACGTTTCCCGCTGCGTGATCACGTGACGGCAAGCCGGAAATACCCGCTGCAAGTAGAGCGAGACGCTGCCGGTCGAGGCGCCTGGTACGAATTCTTCCCGCGCTCGGAGGGGGCGCGGCGGAATCCCGAGACGGGGGAGTGGACCAGCGGTAATTTCCGCACGGCACGCAACCGGCTCCCCGCCGTCGCGGCCATGGGTTTTGACGTGGTGTACCTGCCGCCCATTCATCCCATCGGAACCATCAACCGCAAGGGTCCCAATAATTCTCTGGTGGCCGGACCCGCCGATCCGGGATCGCCGTGGGCCATCGGCTCGGCGGATGGCGGTCATGACGCCATCCATCCGGATCTGGGATCGCTAGAGGATTTTGCGCAGTTCGTGGCAGCCGCCAAGGACTTGGATCTGGAGATTGCCCTGGATTTGGCGCTGCAATGCGCCCCGGATCATCCTTGGGCCACAACCAATCCGGAATGGTTCACCACCCGGGTGGATGGCACCATTGCGTATGCGGAAAACCCGCCCAAGAAGTACCAAGACATTTACCCCCTGAATTTTGACAACGATCCGGCCGGGCTCAGTAATGAGGTTCTGCGCATTGTTCGCTTGTGGATCGAGCGCGGGGTGCGAATTTTCCGTGTCGATAACCCGCACACCAAGCCGGTCTGGTTCTGGGAGTGGCTCATTGGAACCATCAATGCTGAGCGTCCGGATGTGGTGTTCCTTGCTGAAGCCTTCACCCGTCCGGCCATGATGGCGGCGCTGGGCCGGGCTGGTTTCCAGCAGTCGTACAGCTACTTCACGTGGCGCAACACCAAGGAAGAACTCGAAGAGTATCTGGTGCACGTGAGCCGCGAATCGGCCGGGTACTTCCGTCCCAATTTCTTCGTCAATACCCCGGACATCCTCACCGAATACCTGCAGTACGGCGGGCCGGCCGCGTTCAAGATTCGAGCCATTCTCGCCGCCATGGGCAGCCCGTTGTGGGGCATGTATGCCGGCTATGAACTCTACGAACACGTGGCCCGCCCTGGCTCCGAAGAGAACATTGACAATGAGAAGTATGAGTACAAGGACCGGAACTTTGCTGCAGCAGAAGCTGCGGGGAAGTCGCTGGCCCCGTTTGTCACGCTGCTGAACACCATCCGCCGGGCACACCCATCACTGCTGGATCTTCAAAATCTTAGCCTGCACCAAAGCTCCAATGATGCCGTCTTGGTTTTCAGCAAACACAAGAACATTGCCGCCACAGCAAGCGAACCGGCCCGCAAGGACACCATCATTGTGGTCATCAACGTGGACCCGCACAGCATGCGGGAAGGCGAAGTGACCCTTGACCTGGATGCGTTGGAGCTGGACGGGCTGTCCCCGGATGGCACATTCCTTGTGGAGGACCTGGTCACGGGAGCCACGTGGAACTGGGGCAAGAAGAACTACTTCCGCCTCGATGCTCACCTCGAACCGGCACATATCCTGCACATTAGGAGATGACCCATGGCTTTCCCTCGTACCAATAGTGCGCCGCAGTTCAACTTGAACGCGCCCGGGTTGGCTCACGACCCCCATTGGTACCGGAAGGCCGTCTTTTATGAAGTACTGGTGCAGAGCTTTGCCGATGCCAATGAGGATGGGGCGGGGGACTTCTCCGGACTGATCTCCCGCCTGGATTACTTGCAGTGGTTGGGCATCGATTGCCTATGGCTGCCCCCGTTCTTCGATTCACCCCTGCTCGACGGCGGCTACGACGTGCGCGATTTCACCTCTGTCATGGAAACCTACGGCACCATCCTGGACTTCAAGTCTCTGGTGACCCAGGCGCACGAACGCGGCATGCGGATCATCATTGATCTGCCCATCAACCACACCTCTGACCAGCATCCGTGGTTCAAGGCGTCGCGGGAGCACCCGGATGGTCCGTTTGGTGACTATTACATGTGGAGTGACACGACCGAGCTGTACCAGGACGCCCGGGTCATCTTTGTTGACACGGAAGAGTCCAACTGGACCTTCGATCCCATCCGCCGTCAATTCTTCTGGCACAGGTTCTTCAGCCACCAGCCGGATTTGAATTTTGCGAATCCCGCCGTTCGGGACGCCATCTTTAACGTGGTGCGCTTCTGGATGGAGCAGGGCATCGATGGCTTCCGCGCCGACGCCATTCCGTATCTGTTCGCCGAGGATGGCACCAACTGCGAGAACCTGCCGCCCACCCACCAATTCCTGCAGGATTTGCGTGCCATGGTCGACGCCGAGTTCCCGGGCCGGGTGATCATCGCTGAGGCGAACCAAATGCCTCACGAAGTGGTGGACTACTTCGGCACGGAGGAAAACCCGGAATGCCACATGGCGTTCCACTTTCCCATCATGCCCCGGCTCTACTACGCGCTGAGGGACCAGAAAGCCGCGCCCATTGTTGAGACCATGGCCAACACCCCGTCCATCCCGCGCGGTGCCCAGTGGGGAACGTTCCTGCGAAACCACGACGAGCTGACGCTGGAGATGGTGACCCCGTCCGAGCGCGAGGCCATGCTGGGCTGGTACGCCCCGGATTCACGCATGCGGGCCAACATTGGCATCCGGCGCAGGCTGGCACCCTTGCTGGATAACTCTCGCGCCGAGATTGAGCTCATCAACGCCCTCCTGCTGGCACTGCCAGGGAGCCCGTTCCTCTATTACGGTGATGAGATTGGCATGGGGGACAACATCTGGCTTGATGACAGGGATGCCTCACGCACGCCCATGCAATGGAACCCGGATAGAAACGCCGGCTTTTCCAATGCGGACCCGGGTAAGCTCTTCCTCCCCGTGGTGCAATCGTTGGTGTACCACTACAACCATGTCAATGTTGAGGCGCAGACGGCCCACTCCAGTTCGCTGCTGCACTGGAACAAACAGATCCTCAAGATCCGCAAGGCCCACCCCGCTTTTGGGCTGGGGCGCTATGACAACGTGGAAACCTCCCATGAATCCGTGTTGGCCTTCCTGCGCGTGTTGCCCGTGGGCAATGCCGAAGGGGAGGCGCCCGAGATTATCTTGTGTGTCTTCAACTTGTCTCAGCACCCATCCGCGGCCACGCTCAACCTGCTAGGGCTTGCCGGCCGCGGCTTGCGTGACGTCTTTGGCGGCGACATTTTCCCTGGCATTGACGACGGCGGCCACCTCACCTTGACGCTGGGGTCCTACGACTTCTTTTGGCTGCGCGTGCGCTCCCAATCATCCAACGCCCTTTCCACCCAAACGCAGGCCCTGCCGGTGATTGACGGATCGGAGTTCGGATACTGATGGCGGACACGCTCGAGGAACTCTTGGCGCACTGGCTCCCGCGCCAGCGCTGGTACCCCCGCAAAGGTGATTCGGCGCACGATGATCAGGTGGTCATTGACGGTGAGCTGCAACTGCCGTCTGCGAACCCGGCGGTTCGGTTCCGCGTGCTGTTTGTCAGGGTGGGGCCGTCGGATTCCAGCCTCCTGCTCCAAATTCCCCTGAGCCTGCACTCGCCTGAGCAACTAGAAGGCACGGGCGTGCTAAAAAATAAAGCGCCGCATCAGGCTGGATTTATAGGCCGGGTGGCGGGTGTCAGCGTGTATGACGGGCTGGGGGACCGGGCATTCTTGCAGGCATGGCTGGATTTACTGGATGATTCCCTTCAAAGCGACGTTTCAGCCGCTACTTCCTCTGCCACGTCCGCCGCTGGCGCTACGTACGCGAACTCTGGAGCTGGCACTGATACTGCCGCCGCCGCGGCGGGTCTGCGCAGCTGGGTGCATCCGGAATGGGCGGATCTGAACTCGGCTGGATGTGGGCTGGGCGCGGTCTCCAAGGTTCGCGTGGTGGGGACAGAGCAGTCCAACACCTCCGTAATCTTTGAGCTCGATGGTCGGCCCGTGATTGCAAAAATTTTCAGGGTCTTGCACCCCGGGGATCATCCAGAGCGCGAAATTGGCGCGGCGCTTGCTGGCCTGCCAGGTGGTCGCCGTATTCCTCAGGTGCCCTCGTTGCGACTGGCGGTGAAAACCAGCCTGAAAGACACCACGTTGTTCGTGGTCCATGACTTTGTGCCTGCGGCTCTAGATGGCTGGACGGTCGCTTTAGCGGCCATTGCCGAGGGAGTGGATTTCTCGCTACGTGCCCACGGCATCGGGGAGACCTTGGCGCATGTCCACCGTGGATTGGCAGAAAGTTTGGGCACCCATGACCAAGATGCGGCCAGCACCGTCAGCTACATTGACTCCCTCAGCGCGCGGCTGCGGGCCAGTTGGGACCTAGTGGGATTCGCCGTCGGGCCCTATGGGCAACAACTAGAAGACGTTTTAGCGCGACTGAACCAAATAACTTTTCTCCCGCCGTTGCAGCGAATCCACGGTGATCTGCACCTAGGCCAGCTCCTTCACCAAGCCACGGCCGGTGACGATGCGGGCTGGTATGTCCTGGACTTTGAGGGCGAACCGTTGCGTCCACTGGCAGAGCGCAGCCGTGCCGACGTGGTGTTGCGCGACGTCGCGGGCATGCTGCGCTCCTTCGACTATGCAGGAGCGCAGGCCACGGCCACCGGAACAACGTCCCGTGCTGCAGCGGCCGTTTGGGTAGAAAACAGTAGCACTGCATTTATTGCCGGATATGACAGCGCATCCGGCGGCAGAATTGACAAGGATTCTGCGCTTTTCATGGCATTGTGGCTGGATAAGGCGCTGTATGAGATTGCATATGAACTTCAAAACCGGCCCGATTGGGTCTGGGTGCCGGTAAACGCCGTGCGGGAATTGTTTGAAACAAGAGAAAGTGGTGTGGACGTGGGACTTAATAAGCTGGCCCCGATGGCAGTCGACGCGGAAGTCTTGGCGCGAATTTCCGAGGGCACCTACTACGCCCCGCACTCAGTGCTGGGTGCGCATTTGGGTGGTGAGGGTTTTGCCACCGTCCGTACTTTGCGGCATCTGGCAAAGTCGGTGCAAGTGGTGACAAACTCCGGTGAATACCCCATGACCCACGAACACGGTGGCATCTGGGTTGCCGTCGTGCCCGTAGAGGACTCGGGGAAGGTGCCCGATTACCGCTTGGACGTTGGATATGCCGATGGGCTCCTCCGCTGCGATGACCCGTACCGTTACCTGCCCACGGTGGGGGAACTGGATATGCACCTCATTGCCGAGGGCCGGCACGAAACGTTGTGGACTGTTCTTGGCGCGCGCGTTCAGCGATACCACTCTGAGCTGGGCGATGTCGCTGGGGTCAGTTTCGCGGTTTGGGTTCCTGGCGTGCAGGCTGTGCGCGTCATTGGTGGCTTCAATAGCTGGGACGGGCGCGCCCACGCCATGCGTAGCCTGGGTGGCAGCGGCATCTGGGAATTATTCATCCCAGACATTGCAGCTGGTGAATGCTACAAGTTTGAGATCCTCACTGAGAACGGGCAATGGCTGCAAAAGGCTGACCCCATGGCGTATGGCACCGAAGTGCCACCCTTGACGGCGTCGTGCGTGGTGGAATCCACATACTCCTTCAAGGACGGCGACTGGATGGCGCGGCGGGCAAAATCGGATCCGCACAACGCTCCTATGAGCGTCTATGAGGTTCATCTGGGTTCCTGGCGGCCGGGCCTGAGCTACGAGCAGCTCGCCAAAGAGCTTGTTGAATATGTGCAGTGGCTGGGCTTCACTCACGTTGAGCTCATGCCAGTTTCGGAACACCCTTTTGGTGGGTCATGGGGTTACCAAGTCACCTCCTACTACGCGCCGACCTCGCGGTTCGGTCACCCCGATCAATTTCGACACCTAGTTGATGCGCTGCACCAGGCCGGCATTGGCGTCATTATGGACTGGGTGCCGGCACACTTCCCTAAGGACGAATGGGCGCTGGCCAAATTCAATGGTGTGGCACAGTATGAACATTCCGATCCTCAGCTGGGCGAGCACCCGGACTGGGGCACCCTGATCTTTGACTTCGGCCGCAATGAGGTGCGCAACTTCCTCGTTGCTAACGCCCTGTACTGGTTTGAGGAATTCCACATCGACGGCTTGCGTGTAGATGCAGTGGCGTCCATGTTGTACCTGGATTACTCGCGTGAAGACGGAGCATGGAGCCCCAATCGCTTTGGCGGCAGGGAAAACTTGGAAGCCATCAGCTTCCTGCAGGAAATGAATGCAACGGCTTACCGGCGCAACCCCGGAATCGTCACCATTGCCGAAGAATCCACCGCTTTCCCCGGAGTTACGGCACCCACCAGCGGCGGCGGGCTGGGCTTTGGCATCAAGTGGAACATGGGCTGGATGCACGACTCGCTGACGTACATGGCGGAGGATCCGGTCAACCGTGGGTGGCACCACAACCAAATCACCTTTTCGTTGGTGTACGCCTTCACGGAAAACTTCATGCTGCCCATCAGCCATGACGAAGTGGTGCATGGCAAGGGATCCCTATTGCGCAAAATGCCGGGGGATCGGTGGCAGCAGCTGGCCAACCTGCGTGCATACCTGGCCTTCCAGTGGGCGCATCCCGGCAAGCAGCTGATCTTCATGGGGACTGAGTTCGGCCAAGAATCCGAATGGAGTGAACAGCACGGGCTGGATTGGTGGCTGGCGGAGAACCCGTCCCATAGCGGTATCCAGGAACTAGTCAAAGATCTGAACCAAAGCTATGCCAGCACCCCTGCGCTGTATGAGCTGGACAACGTATCCGCAGGCTTCACATGGCTCAACGGCGGCGACACGGAAAATAACGTACTTTCCTTCATCCGGTGGGACAAGGCCGGCAATCCGCTGGTGTGCATCATCAACTTTGCCGGGGTTGCTTATGAGGGATACCGGGTGGGGGTGCCATCGCTTGGTGCGTGGAAGGAAACCTTTAATACAGACCTTTCTGCCTATGGCGGCTCTGATGTCCGCAACGTGGGTGATCTGCAGGCCGAAGCAGAGCCGTGGGATGGCCAGGACGCTTCAATGCGCCTGCGAATTCCGCCCTTGGGAGCCCTGTACTTGACCCTGAGTGACCCCACTGGCCGCTAGGATCCGTACATCTGTTAGACACCTGCCCGTCGTTTTGTGTTTACGGCGGGCAGGTGCTATTGTTAGTACTCCGCTGAACGAACGGTTCGGATCCGGAATAGACCAAACTACTTGACCTTGAAATATAGGCTCGATGGTTTGTGTTCAAATGAAAGTTTGAATTCAGTCGAAATTACGGATTTGACGTCGTGTAATTCATGCGGGTAAGTTTGAAAAGTTGCCTCGGCACTGATCGTCACGGACTGTTTGGTTTGTGTATGTGTTGGCTGGGTGTGGTTGTTGTTTGAGAACTCAATAGTGTGCCAAGTTTTATTGATACCAATTTATTTATATTGAATTGGTTATTTGGTTG
>NZ_PJIN01000042.1 GCF_002929705.1 Arthrobacter sp. N199823 | reverse complement strand
AGAAGGAGGACTTTCATGACGTTGGTACCTGAGGGACGTAAGTTGTTGCGGATTGAGCAGCGTAATTCTGCTGTTCCGGTTGAGCGTAAGCCTGAGTGGATGAAGACGAAGGTCGAGATGGGCCCGGAGTTCATCGCGATGAAGAATCTGGTCAAGGGCCAGGGCCTGCACACGGTGTGTGAAGAGGCTGGGTGCCCGAATATTTTTGAGTGCTGGGAAGACCGTGAAGCCACGTTCCTCATTGGTGGTTCCGAATGCACCAGGCGCTGTGATTTCTGCCAGATCGATACGGGCAAGCCGTCCCCGATCGACAGGTTTGAGCCCACGAAGGTAGCCCGCTCGGTAGTGAAGATGAATCTGCGCTACGCCACGGTTACTGGTGTGGCTCGTGATGATCTGGCCGATGAGGGTGTGTGGTTGTATGCCGAAACGGTCCGGAAGATTCATGAACTGAACCCGAACACGGGTGTGGAATTGTTGATCCCGGACTTCTCTGGCAAGCCCGAACACATCACCGCGATCTGTGAATCCAAGCCCGAGGTCTTCGCGCACAATGTGGAGACAGTGCCACGGATCTTCAAGCGCATCCGCCCGGCCTTCCGTTACGAGCGGTCCTTGGATGTTTTGACGCAGGGCCGGGATCAGGGCATGGTCACTAAGTCCAACCTGATTCTGGGTATGGGTGAGACGCGTGAAGAAATCTCCGTCGCGTTGCAGGATCTCCATGATGCCGGGACGGATCTGATCACCATCACCCAGTACCTGCGTCCCTCTGAACGCCACCTTCCCGTGGACCGTTGGGTCAAACCCCAGGAGTTCCTGGAACTCTCCACCGAGGCAGAAGAGATCGGTTTCCTGGGCGTCATGAGTGGACCCTTGGTACGTTCTTCCTACCGTGCCGGACGCCTCTGGGCCACCGCCATGCGGAAGAAGGGTTTGGACATCCCCGAACACCTCGCTCACATCGCTGAAGGCATCGAAGATTCCGGCCACACCCGCCAAGAAGCCGCCTCCCTCCTCGCCGCACA
>NZ_PJIN01000004.1 GCF_002929705.1 Arthrobacter sp. N199823 | reverse complement strand
CACCAATGGGCATTTCTGCTGGCCATCAGTGGGCACTTTCGTGGCCGCCTATGGGCAGTTTTTCATGGCCGCTAACAGTCGTCAACTCATCTGGTTGATCCTGCGTTGGACTGGCTCAGAGGTTCGGACCTCATCCAAGATGTTCTGTGTAGGAGTCGGCGGGTTTTTTAGTGGTGTGCATCCGTGATGACGCGGGCATCGTGGGGGACCGCCTCCTGCGCCAGTCACCACGGTGAAGTCAATACTTAGTCAGGCGCGGTCGGGGTCGCGGTCTGAAGGAAGCGGCGGACGGCATCCCGGTTGCGGGTCAGGGCATCGATGCGGGCTCCCATCTTGTCCACCTCGCGTGCCAGATTGTCCGCAAGCTCCTTGTCTACCTGGGGCCGCAGCTCCGGCCCGGAACCGTCAAAGCAAGGCACCACCACACGGATGACCCGTGTGGACAGACCTGCCGCAAGAAGATCGCGCACCTGCTCCACCTGAACGACTGCAGACTCAGGATAGGTGCGGTACCCATTGCCCTCCCTATCCGGGTGCAACAACTCCTGCTCCTCGTAGTACCGCAGGGCCCGGGGCGTCACGCCGGTGCGGAACGCCAATTCACCAATTTTCATGCGCAGATCCACCACCCGTTAAAGACCAACATTGACGTCATTGTCAAAGTTTACCGATTGCTGGCTGCTTGCGGCCAGGGTGTGGCGGCGTTCACGGCTGTCAGGCAGGAAGTCTCGCTTTTGACATTAACGTCAACGTCAACGTTTATCCTTTGAAGACCCGGCCAAAGACCAACTGGGCCAGGACAACAACCCGCACACCAAATACGCGGGTAGATAAACAAGGAGACCTTCGATGAACGCACCAATTGACCCTCAGGGAACAGCGCTGGTCGTCGGCGGGACAGGAATTTCCGGGAGCGCGCTCACCCGCGAACTCGTCGCCCAAGGGTGGCGGACTATCAGTCTGTCCCGGCGCGAGGTCACTACCCAGGATGGCATCGAATCGGTGCGGGCGGACTTGACCGACCCGCAGTCTGTGCAGGCTGCACTGGCCGGGCTGAGTCCTACGCACGTGTACTTCACGGCCTGGAGCCGGATGCCCACCGAGGCCGAAAACATCTCGGTCAATGCCGGCATGGTCCGCAATGTCCTTGACGCTCTCGGTCCGTCTGGGACGCTGGAGCACGTGGCTTTGGTGACCGGACTCAAGCACTATCTTGGACCTTTCGAGGCGTATGGCACGGGCTCGACACGGGACACCCCGTTCCACGAGGATGAGCCCCGGCTGGATGCGCCGAATTTCTACTATGCCCAGGAAGATGAGCTGTGGCGAGCCGCTGATCTCTACGATTTCAGTTGGAGCGTCCACCGTTCGCACACCATGATCGGACATGCCATCGGCAACGCCATGAATCTTGGCCAGACATTGGCCGCTCAGGCTGCACTGTCCCGCGCGGAGGGCACGCCTTTTATCTTCCCCGGTAACGAGGTGCAGTGGAATGGTGTCACGGACGTGACAGACAGTGGGCTGCTGGCCCGTCAGATGGTCTGGGCCGCAACCACCCCTGGCTTGCCGAGCCAGGCTTACAACACAGCGAACGGTGATGTCTTCAGGTGGCGCTGGATGTGGCCACGGATTGCGGAGCTTCTCGGTGTGGAAGCCGAGGGCTTCAGCGAACGGCCACGTCCCTTGGAAGAGCAGATGGTCGGCAAAGCCGATGCATGGCGTCAGTTGGTGGAACGCGAGGGTCTGGCCGAACCTGACCTCTCCCGAGTGGCGTCCTGGTGGCACACAGACAGCGACCTTAACCGCCCTGTTGAATGCTTCACCGACATGAGCCGCAGCCGCAATGCCGGGTTCACCGGCCATGCCGACACGCTCGCCTCGTTCGCAGCCTTATTCGACACACTTCGCGCGGAACGGGTCATTCCTGCCTGACTTGGTTCCAAGAAGCGGCCTGAGCCAGGGCCGGTCTGGGTCATAACCAGTTCGTTGAACGCCACCCCATCTGAAATAGCTGTCGCCAGCTGGGCTGGGCTGCAGGCAACCGTTGGTCGCCGGGGCCTTGGCCACGACGGCGGCAATTTCCGTCTGCACAGTGTTCGAGAGAATCCTGTATTTCTCCAGCACCAGCTCAGTGATGGTGTGCATCAGGCGCCTCTCAGATCCAAAAAAGCGGCAGTCACCGGCTGTGAAGCAAACGCACGGATCATGGGTTGTATCGAGAGTGGAATGAGAGGTGAAGCAATGTTGGCTGATTGATTGCAATCGAGGTCGTCAAGCGGTCTGCCGAGAGTTCCCACCACGTCATACAAAACTCATACTTTTGAAGGCGGAACAGTAGTTATTTAGTATCTTGCATTGTTGCAACAGCATCATGCAGGAAAAGGTCAAAAGAGCTTATGGGCATTCAGAAACCCGCCCCCGGCAGGACAGCGGGGGGCATCAGTTCGAATCCGATAGGGGCCCAAAAAGCTCGGATTTACAGGGATTTTGGACGTGAGAATGACCCCGTTCAACCATCGGTGGATCGTGGGGAGCTAATGTTTAGTTCGCGCCTTGATCGCCTCGATCGCCTCGGTGTCACGGCCGGTCCATATCTTGACGATGGACCACACGACGGCGGTCAGGGGCACGGAGAGCACTGCGCCCACAAGGCCGGCCAAAACGGTACCTATCGTCAGTGCCAGCAGAATGACCAGTGCATGCAAGTTCAGGGCATGTGCCATCACGACGGGCTGTAGGAAGTTACCCTCAAGCTGATTTACCAGGATCACAACGCCGAGCACGATCAGCGCGACAACCGGGCCGTTGGCCACCAACGCCACCAGCGTGGCAATGATGCCGGCAAACGTTGCGCCGACCATCGGGATGAATGAGGTAACGAAGACGATGACCGCCAGCGGTAGTGCTAGCGGTACCTGCAGGATCCAAAGAGCGATGCCGATGCCAGCGGCGTCAACAAGAGCGATGATGGCCGTGCCGCGGATGTAACCGCCCAGCGTCTCAACGGTGCGCGTGCCGCTTGCCCGCCACTTGGCCTCGTGGTGGCGGGGTATCCAAGATAGAAAGAATGCCCAGATCCGGTCGCCGTCTTTGAGGAAGAAGAACAGGATCACCAACAGCAGAACCAAACCGGTAAAGAAGCTTCCGGCAGCGGACAGCCCGGTCAGGGCACCAGCACCAAATTGGCTGCTGGTGAGGAAGTCCGTCACCGCAGTCACGCCGTCGTCAATCTGTTGCTGGCTAATCTGCAGCGGCAGGTCTTTCGCCATGCCCTGTAACTGTTTAAAACCCTCGACGGCTTGGTCCACTAGGCCGGACCACTCGGCCCGGACGGCGAAGACTATTCCCGTCCCTACGCCACCGATGACCACCAGGGAGCCTAAAAACACGGTCCAAGCAGCGAGCATGGCGGACATAACCTTGCGGGCCAACCGCACCAGCGGCCACAGAGCGCTGGAGAGAATCAATGCGATCAAAAGAGGCAGCACAGCGAGACTGACCTGGGAAAGTCCGAAGACCGCAACACTGACTAATGCCAAAACCAGCAGCAGCTGAGCCGCTCGGGTCGCAGTGCGCCCCAGAGGGTTGGTCCACAGCAACGCCACTCGGCTGGCAGGTACCGCCAATATCTCTGTCTGACCGGGGAGGTTGACATTTGTCTGGTGGGCAACATCGCTCAATGGCGCAGCGAGTTCGGGGCCGCGGGTGGCCCGTCGACGTAGGAAACGAAATCTCATGGTGTCCACTCTAAGGCCTCAATTGCCCGCAGAATGTTTCCCCTGCGGGCAATTACCGCTGGTGAGCCCCAACCGTCCTGCGAATCATGCAGCCGTCTTATTGGCGTCGTCGTATGTACGTAGCGTCACTTATCCGACCAAGGGCCGCAATACGTCGCAGGATTAGCGTAAGGCGTGCCAGCTGGCGAATGGCCTCGCTATGGCCCTGGAAATCGGTGCTGGAAATGCAAATACATGAAGGCTAAATGTGATCGGTCAACAGTGGAATGGTTGGCCCAGCATTGGGTCCTGACCATATGTGATTCAGCTCATCCAGCAGTGCCGCAGGAATTCCCACCTCGTCATGCATAACTCAGACTTCTGAAGACACGGAGGCGGCTATTTAGTATCTTGCATTGTTGTAATAGCGCTACGCAGGAACAGGTGAAAGTAACCTCATGGCAGGTCTGCCTCGCCCCCTGATCAGCAAGCGCGGGCCATGGGTTCGAATCCGATGGGGACCATTGTTTCCGGGGACTTTGAGGGAGTGTTCGGCCACGACGACGTCCGCCTAGCCTCCCTTCGATTCGCCTTAAGGGGAAAACCTAGTTCTCCCTGGAACGGTCCGAAGTCCAGCCTCGGCATGCCGGGCGCAAGGCTGGAAACTAACGTGTTGTTCCCGGCTATGGAGTCCCAGTCACCGTGAATGCCGAACTCAAGCGGCCCGAGTATCCAAAATCGCTCAATAATTCATCAAAAACTACCAAAAAGCCAATAAAGTAAATCTGTTGTGTGGTTGCCTATTTGGCTGAATCTCGACCAAGGGCTGCACCTAGCAGGGCCCTGGTGCGCTGGTTAACGTCTGTGTCTCGAATGGACAGCATCTTCACTAAGAGTTCGAGTTTCTCGACGTCGGCCACATACTCCTCACCAAGGCGCCCTGACAGAGAACGTGCGGCCAGGTCATCGGCCATACGCCACGCCATGGCCAGTGCGCCTTCGAAAATACGCTGATCAGATTCGGCAGAGGTGGCCGCTGAACCCGAACCGAGCATTGCCACGGCGTTTAGCCGTGAATCATCCAATCCCAAGGCGAGCTCATTGAGTTGGGTGCGCACCTGTCGCAGCGTGGCTGAATTGCGGCCAAAACGTCCAAGCTTCGTGGACATGACTCCGCCGTAGCTGATCGCCAGGATTAGAGTGACGGTGCCCAAGCCAATACTCAAGGCCAGCAAAACAAAGAGCCAGAAGGTATTTACTTCCGGTTCCTGGTAACTATTTTCTTGAATCCCCAGAGCTAGATTCTCGATGGTCCGTGCCACGGTAATGTCTCCAATGCCGGAGAAGTAATAACTGCCCTGATCCCACGTCATGCTGCCCAAACTGTTGAATTCGCCCTCTGCCACGGCACCAGTTATCGGCGTCGGAATGGAAAATTGGTTCTCGCCCAACTTCCAGACCGGAATGATGACGTGGTTCTCTCTGAGCTCTGCCGTTGACTGATCCAGAATTCGCGGGAATTCTGCCTTCACCCGCCACAAGGCATCCACCAAGACTTGGGGTTCTTGGTTTTCAACAACGGTGGAATCGTCTGCCGGAATATCCGTCTGTATGCCCAAATAGTCAGTAGCGCTGCGAACTGCAACGGTAATGTCCACTTGCTGCGTGAATTTGTCGTCAAAATACCGGCGTATTTGGGATTCGTCCAAGCCGGTGGTGTCCCCGTCGAAAACCAGGGAATGCAGCGGCAGATTTCCTGTGAGCTCGTTGCTGTGACGTGATGGCAAGTATCCAACAAATACTGCGCTGGCGATGACTGAGACCAGCACAATGCCAACACCTCGGAAAAGCCAGGGTGTGCTCCTGGCGGCCCACAGTAGGGTGGAAGGTTTTGGAACAAACATCAGCCAACTGAATTCTCGGGGAGCCGGCACAGGTGATTCCGTGGTGCCGGGCAAGGGGCCACACAGTGCGTGGGCCGCGGCGTTGGCATCTCTGAGAGCTTTCAAGGTTCGTTCTGAACCTGTGGGGGAGAGCCCCAACCCTGACCGCAAGGCCGAGTACTCGCCCAGTTGCTTATTAGGCTCAGGCATCCAGACACGTGCCAAACGATGTCGGCGTAGTGACCGGTTCACGGCCAATGCACTCTTTTCCAGCTCGTTCTCCGCTGACCGCCAAGCCTGAATGGTTTCGGGGCTTCCATGATCGTTGGAGAGAATACGCAGCAACGATTCCAGGGCGTCATTGAGGCGGCGCACGCGCTTCGCGGCGATGGCACCTGGCGGACGTGTGCTCAGCCGGGCCAGCAGTTCCCTCGTAGCAAATGTCATGGGGGCTGCTAGCCGGTCCAAGACGCCTTGACGTCCTGACAGAGTTCCCAAGACGGCACCCGCGGCCATGAGAGCATCTGCTTGCACCACTAAACGCGCAGCTTCGGATTCAAAGGATGTGACGAGGCTAGCCGTGGCGGGCGCCAACGCGGTCTTGGGGCTGTAGACCGCATCGATGACTGCGTTCTCTGTACGTGCTTGCTGCAGCGAAGCGTCCCGAACCACGCGCCACGATGAGGTGAAGCCCGCCGTACGTTGCTTCACGGGGGTGGCCAGATAGCTTACCTCGAGCGCTTCCAGTTCCAGGACTACAGTTGCCAGTTGCCGTTGGGCCTTGCTCAGCCTGCGGAAGATCAGTTCACGACGCTTGCGCCGGGAGAGGGAGAGCGCCGCTGCGATGCTCGTCAGGCCAAAACCTATAACCACCCCCATGAGCCAGAACAGCGGGGATTGAAGGGGCCCCTCATCGAGAACCTCTGCCGCACGCTGTGCCGCTGCAACCACCGCTTTGGGGCCGTGGCCAAGGCCCACGTTGTCCATGAAGGCATTGCGGATCTGCAAGGTGTTGTCTAGGTCTTTGTCAATGTCGCCGCTGGCAGGATAGATCCCTGCCCCTGCAAACCGGCGGTTATCGATGTTCGTAGCCGGGTCGTCGTCGATGACGGTGGACAAGATGACATCAGCGCCAAGGTCCTCGCGACCCTTTTTCTCGTCGAGGCTCAGAATCCGGGGTGTGACGAGCATGCGCATCGGCTGCCAGGTTTTGATGCCTTCGCCTACAACTGCGTCCACGCTCTCCTGGGAAATGTTGAGACCGTGCTGGCCTTCAACCACAATCTCGAGCTGAGCCGTCGGTGAAGCGGTAACTGTTTGGTACCCCTGGACGGCAAAGAAAACAGTTCCGAATCCCAGCAGCAGAGCCAACCACGGCAAGCCGAAGCGGGGCTTCCTATGGACCCGGATGAGCGGTGGGGTCATCGCGGCGGGCTCAGCTCCTGCGCAATGGCTAGCAGTTCCTGGGCGGAGGAATCCCAGCTGAACGTAGCCGCCTGGGCCACGGACGCGCTCGAACAAGCAGCCCAGTCAGCGGGGTCAGCCAAGGCATGCACGGCTGCGGCAAAGTCTTCCGGGGAATCGGCAGGCACATAGTGCGCAGCCGTACCGCCAACTTCGCGGAAAATCTCGGTGTCAGCTACCACCACGGGTGTTCCCAGTGCCATGGCCTCCACCAACGGCAGCCCGTAGCCCTCGGCTTTGGACAGTGTGACAAGGGCCGTTGTGCGCAGCAGCAGCTCATCATATTCGGCGTCGGTTACGCCGTTATGGAACACCACCGACGCACCTGCAGGCACTAGCGAGACCAACTCCGCGCGCCGCTCAGGCGTAATCCGGCTGAGTAAGTTAAGCGTGAAATCAGGCAGTTCAGCCATGCCGCGGAT
This sequence comes from Arthrobacter sp. N199823, assembly GCF_002929705.1. Classification (GTDB taxonomy): domain Bacteria; phylum Actinomycetota; class Actinomycetes; order Actinomycetales; family Micrococcaceae; genus Specibacter. Next base: position 386,983 of record NZ_PJIN01000004.1, on the reverse strand, counting down.
CAGCGTTTCCACGTTCTTATAGGGCATGAACGAGCCCATGTACGTCAGCGTTTTCTCCGGTGTCACCGAAGTATCCCGCGGCGTCCGCTCGCCCTGCGGAGCGTTGCCAATGATCCGCACCGGCCGCTTGGTGAGTTTGTGCCTGCGCATCAGAGACAGCGTGGTGTCACTGATGGTGGCCACCACGTTTGCGCGGTTCAACAGCATCCGCTGCGGCCAATACGCCTTGTGATAAAGCCGCCACAGCACGCGTACCGGCGCCGGCAGGAAGCCGGGAGGTGCCGGGTGCTCGTAGTAAATCAGGTCGTGCAGCGTCAGGACGAGGGGGTATTTCCGTCCCCAGCTGCCCATCGTTTGCATGGGGCAAAACACCAGATCGGCCCCCAACTTGTTCACGTGCCGGGACACAAGCAGCTCCAGCGGGCTCAGCGGCGAATTGATCTTCACCCACGGCAAATCCGGCAGCAGCGCCAGCTGGCGTTCGTCATGGATAAGCATCGTCACGTCGGCATAAGGTGCGACGGCGGCCATAAGACTTGCGCCGTAGCGGCTGATGCCGTCGTGGTGATCCATGCGAGTGAAGCGTGCATCCATGACAATGCGGGGTTTAGCCGATGTGCCCTGATGACCGGACGGTTCTGGCCTGTTGGCCGCGGTGGGGGTGCTCAAGGGGCGGGGTGCCTTTCAAGAAATGCAGTGATGGCGGTTGCTGCCGGCTGGGGTGTTTCGTAGTGAATGAGGTGACCCACCCCGTCAATGACGAGAAGTTCGCCATGGGGGAGGATCTCCAGCAGTTTGTGCTGGTTGGGAAGTGTGGCAATTTCATCCTGTGCTCCGGCAATCAGCAAAGTGGGGAGAGTGAGAGCTGTAGCCACTTCACGCACGGTTCCACTGACGGAGGCTTGAAATGACTCCAGTAGCATGTCCCTGTTGGCGAAGCCGCTGAAATACGCGTGGTGTTGCCCGTGGATGAACACCAGCAACTCCTTGTCCCTCGTCTTGGCCATGGTCACACTCATGACGTGCACAATGAGCTTGCTGCGCAAGAGGGCATTGCCCAGCGCTGCTGGCAGCTTGGCGGCTGCCCAGTAATAGAAGACAGCCAGCTTAGTCATGATGCCCTTGGGCCCCTCCAAAGCGGGGGAGGCGATCGGGTTCACCAAGATGAGCGGAAAGACTCGGCCAGGATGAGAGGCCACAAAGTGACTGACCACAATAGACCCAAAGGAATGGCCCAATAAGACGGTGTCCGGGCCTAGTTCCAGTGTGTCCAGGAATGAGGCAAGGAATGCCCCATATCCGGGGATATCATGCTTGCCGGAAGCAAAAGCGGGGGAGACGCCAAATCCAGGAAGATCCGCCATGATGATCCGGTGCTCCGGCAACAACTCCACCACGCGCTCAAGCCCATGGTGGTCGCCACGAAAACCATGCACCATGACAATGGTGCGGCTGGCAGCTGACGGCTCGACGGCGGCGTACTCCCAGTAATGAACAAGGGTGTCCGCCACATTCAGGACATGGGCACTGACCCGGTCCGCCACATCAACAGCGATGGGTGAGGCAGGCGCCGTCGTACTGTTCTTGGCAGACATGTCAGTTCACAACATTCGGATTTGAGCCAGAACGGCGGTCCTGGTCCAAGCCATCGATGGCAGTGAACTGCGCATCGGAAAGAGAAAAGTCGAAAACGTTCAGGTTTTCAGCGATTCGGGCGGCCGAGCTGGCCTTGGGGATCACCAAATGACCGGACTGGACATGCCAGCGCAGCACCAGCTGAGCCACGGATTTTCCGGTCTCCGCCGCCAGCGCGAGGAGCACGGGATCGGTCAATAGTGCGCCACGGGCCAACGGACTCCACGCCTGAGTGGCGATGCCGAGCTCGGCGTGAAGTGCACGCAACTGGTGCTGGGCCAGCCACGGATGGAGCTCAATTTGGTTCACGGCAGGCACCACGTCGGTGGCATCCAGAAGCTGATCCAGATGCTCCGGCTCGAAGTTGCTGACACCGATGGCACGCACCCGGCCCTCGTGATAGAGGGTTTCCAGCGCCTTGTAGGTGGGGATGAACAAGTTCTTCTCGGGGCACGGCCAGTGAATGAGGAACATGTCCACAAAGTCCAGCCCCAAGCGCTCCATGCTGGCATCAAAGGCGGCCAACGTGGAATCGTAGCCGTGCTCGGTGTTCCAGACCTTTGAGGTGACGAACAAGTCGGTGCGCGGCGTGCCAGCGGCGACGGCGTTGCGGATCGCGGTGCCCACCCCTTCCTCATTGCCATACAGGGCGGCGGTGTCCACGGTCCGGTAGCCGGTGTCCAGAGCGGTGGAGACCAGGTCTGCGCAGTCCGCGGAGGGAACTTTGTAGACTCCGTAGCCGAGCACATCAATGTCGACACCGTTGTTGAGCGTGTATTTGGGGGAGCGTTGCATATCCACAACTTTACCCAGTCTGTGGTCAGAGCCCGTCCAAGCCATTGAGGAAGCCAAAAATCGGGTCGCTGGAGGGGCTGGACAATTCCACCAGTTCCCGCGCCGTGGTTTCATCCAGAATCAGGTCCGTGACCAAGCCCGCGGCGAGTGCGCCGCGCAGTCCGGTAATTTTCTTGGGGCCAGAGACGACACAGATACGACGCCGGATCTTGCGCAGGCTTTTCAGATCCGGACCGCTGGAGCGAGAGTTGAGCACAATACCGTCGTCACTTCCGTCCGAGCGGAAGAAGACAGTGGCCACATCTCCCGCCACTCCACTGGCTTCTAGGGCATCGAGGTCGGTGGAATCGAGGTAGCCGCCGCTGTAGACGTGGCTGGGGATTTCGGCATCCATGGAGCCGACGCCGAAAATGGCGATGGTCATCCGTTCCTGCAGGTCAAGGATGCGCCGGACACTGCGTTCCTGCCACATAAGGTTCTTGGTCTCGGCGTGGTCGAAGAACGCGGGTACGGGGAACTGTTCCACCTTGGCGCCGTACGCCGTTCCGAAGCGGCGAATGATCTCTGAGGCGTAGGTGATGCCGGAGGTTTGGGTGTTGCCCGCCCCGTTGAGTTGGACAATGGTGCTGCCGTGGGTGGTCTTGCGGGTCAGGTGGCGGCTGACGGTGCTGACAGTGGAGCCCCAGGCCACGCCGATCACGGCATTGGAGTCCACCAGTGGGCCAATGGTGCGCGCGGCCTGCATGCTGACCCTGTCGAGGACTTCAACTTCACTGAGCATGTCGGAGACCGGAACAACATGGACCTCTACTTGGTAGCGCTTGCGGATGGCGCGTTCTAATTCCGGTGCGCGATCCGATGGTGTCTTGATTTGGATCTGGACCAAGCCGCTGTCACGGGCCGTTGAGAGCAGTCTGGACACCGTGGAGCGGGAGGTCCGGAGCTCCCTAGCGATGGCATCCATGGTCTGATCCTGCAAGTAGTACATTTGTGCAGCTCGGAGGGCATCTTGCTGTTTTGTTCGCTTGGAACTCACGGTTCATTGACCCTTTCTGCACGTTCGTGCAAACATGTTGACTAAAATTTCCACTTGCTCCAACAATAAAGGGAAGAAGCGCGTAGAGCGCAATTAATCTGGACTCGAAAGAGGTCGTCGTGGGACTCCTAGGCAACGCAGGCAAGAACAATTCAGCGGACCAAAACCCAACGGTTGTGCGAGCTAAAGTTGAGGCCCTGAAGGAGCGCCCGCGCGCCAGTGTTTTGATCATTGGTGGTGGCATCAACGGTGTTGGAACGTTCCGTGACTTGGCTCTTCAAGGCGTGGACGTGGCGCTCGTAGAGCGCGGCGACTACTGCCAAGGCGCCTCCGGGGCGTCCTCCCACATGATCCACGGTGGCATCCGCTACCTTGAAAATGGCGAGTTCCGCCTCGTCAAGGAATCGGTCGTTGAGCGCAACGGGCTGCTGAAGATCGCCCCCCATTACGTCAAGCCGCTGCAGACCACCATCCCCATCTTCAGCACTTTCTCCGGCATCCTCAGCGCCCCCATGCGGTTCCTCACACACAAGCAGGGCAAGCCGCAGGAGCGTGGCGCCTTCTTGATCAAGATCGGCCTGACGCTTTACGATGCCTTCTCCCGCGACGGCGGTACTGTTCCGCGCCACGATTTCAAGGGCCGCAAGAAGGCACTTGCCGAGTTGCCCCAGCTGCCCTCGAACCTCAAATACGCTGCCACCTATTACGATGCTTCCGTGCACAACCCGGAGCGTCTAACCCTGGATGTCCTCCAGGACGGCGAGAAGGCCGGCTTGGCTGGTGCCGCACAGTCCGTCACCGCCGCCGATGCCAAGGCTCGTGCCACCAACTATCTGGCCGCCACTGCTGTCACGGACGACGGCGTTGAACTCACCGACCAGCTCACGGGTGAGACGTTCACGTTCAAGGCCGACGTCATTGTCAACACGACAGGCGCCTGGGTGGATATGACCAATAGCGTCATGGGGGCAGCCACCCAGTTCATGGGCGGCACTAAGGGCTCACATATCGTCTTGGATCACCCCGGTCTGCTGGCAGCGTGCAACGGCCGCGAAATCTTCTTCGAGCACACCGACGGGCGAATCGTCCTGATTTACCCCATGGGTGACAGGGTGCTGGTCGGCACCACCGACGTCAACGCTGACATGACACAGGATGCCGTCTGCACCGAGGATGAAATTGACTACTTCTTCGACCTCGTTGGCCACGTCTTCCCCAACATCTTGGTCACCCGTGACGAGATTGTTTACAGCTTCGCTGGTGTCCGCCCGTTGCCGCGCCACGACGCAACGGCTCCGGGATTCGTCTCCCGCGACTACCGGATTGAGCGCGCCGACCGCACCATTGCCGGTGCCTCCGTTCCTGTGCTGAGCCTTGTTGGCGGCAAGTGGACCACATTCCGCGCCTTGTCCGAGCACATGACGAACGATGTGCTGGCCATCTTGGGCACACCCCGCAAGACGTCCACGGCCAAGTTGCCCATTGGTGGCGGTGTGAACTTCCCCGCTACCAATGCCGGCATCGAAGCCTGGATTTCCTCACACACCAGCGGTACGGTCGACGCCGCCCGGGCTGGGGTCCTGCTGACTCGCTACGGAACGCGCGCCGAGACTGTCATGGCCTACCTTTCCGAAGGGAAAGATACGGTGTTCGATTCAACCAATGAACTCAGCGACCGCGAGGTTGCCTTCATGGTGGAGAACGAACAAATCGGTCATCTCATCGACGTCATGATCCGCCGCACCTCCCTTGCCTTCCGAGGCCTGGTCACCAGTGAGCTGCTGGCTGAGACCGCTGCCGTGCTGGCAGGGTTGCTGGGATGGAATGAGGCGAAGGTGGAGCAAGAGATCCGCCACAGCGTAGATATTCTGGCACGCTTCCATGGCGTCCAGGTACAAAGCTTGATTGCCTAAGCCCTAGGGGGGCGAAGGGGGCTCAAGAGGGCCAGTCAAAATGGCTGGCCCTTTCTCGTAAAAACTAACCAATTGGAGTCAAAGATGTCTCTTGGAATAGTGTTCCTGTCCGAGGTGATGGGAACAATGCTGCTCACCCTGTTGGGTTGTGGTGTTGTTGCCAACGTCGCACTCAAGGGAACTAAAGGAAATTCCGGCGGGTTCCTGCTGGTCAACTGGGGCTGGGGCTTGGCAGTCTTTGCCGGTGTCTTCGTAGCCGCTAAATCGGGTGCACACCTGAACCCCGCAGTGACCGTTGGTCTTCTTTCCAGTGGCGCTGATGAATATGCGCCTAATGTTGCTGTCACCTTCGCGTCAACCATGACCTACTTTGGTGCGGAAATGGTTGGCGCCATTATCGGTGCCGTAGTGTGCTGGTTGGCTTACAAGCAGCACTTCGATGGCGAACCCGATGCGGCTACCAAACTGGGCGTATTCTCCACTGGCCCGGCCATTCGCAGCTATGGCTGGAATGTTGTCACTGAAATCATCGGCACCTTTGTTCTGGTCTTCGTGATCTTGCACTTTGCCAATGGTCCGGCCGAACTTGGCCCGCTGCCAGTAGCACTGCTCGTAGTAGGTATTGGTGCCTCACTTGGTGGGCCCACCGGTTACGCCATCAACCCGGCCCGTGACCTTGGCCCGCGTATTGCGCATGCTTTGTTGCCCATCAAGGGCAAGGGTTCCAGCGACTGGAGCTACGCCTGGGTTCCGGTTGTGGGTCCCCTTCTTGGTGGTGCCCTGGCTGGTCTGATGAGCCAATGGATGCCTGATCTGATTGCTGCCGTCGCCTAACTCTGCTCGCTTCTGAAGTGCCAAAGAAAGTGCCAAAGAAAAGGAAACAATGATGTCTCAGTATGTAATTGCCATTGACCAGGGAACCACCAGTAGCCGCGCCATAGTGTTTGACCACGACGGCAACATTGTCTCCACGGGACAGCTGGAACATGAGCAGATTTTCCCGAAGGCCGGCTGGGTGGAACACAACGCAGCCGAAATCTGGAACAACACCCGCGAGGTCATCGGCACCGCGCTGGCCCAGGCCAACCTGACACGCCACGACATTGTGGGCGTTGGCATCACCAACCAGCGTGAAACAGCCGTGGTCTGGGACAAGAACACCGGTGTTCCCGTCTACAACGCCATCGTGTGGCAGGATACCCGCACGCAGGACATTGTGGACGAACTCGCCGCTGACGGTGGCGTAGAACGCTTCAAGGCCAAGGTCGGTCTGCCGCTGGCCACGTACTTCTCGGGAACCAAGATCAAGTGGATCCTGGACAACGTTGAGGGTGCCCGCGCCAAGGCTGAAGCCGGAGACCTGCTGTTTGGCAACACGGACAGCTGGGTCACCTGGAACCTCACAGGTGGCACCGACGGCGGCGTTCACATCACCGACGTCACCAACGCCTCCCGTACCTTGTTCATGGATCTGGAAACGCTCCAGTGGGATGAAGAAATCCTCGCGGTCTTCGGCGTGCCGAAGTCCATGATGCCGGAGATCAAGTCCTCCTCCGAGGTTTACGGCCACGTTCACAGCAGCCAGCTGCTGCGTGAAGTTCCTGTTGCCGGCATCTTGGGTGACCAGCAGGCCGCAACGTTCGGTCAGGCCGCATTCAACCAGGGCGAAGCCAAGAACACTTATGGCACAGGCTGCTTCCTGATCTTCAACACGGGCGAGGAAATCGTTCACTCCAAGAACGGTCTGCTCACCACGCTGGGCTACAAGCTTGGCGATGCCGCACCGCATTACGCCCTGGAAGGCTCCATTGCCGTGACCGGATCCTTGATCCAGTGGCTGCGCGACAACATCGGCATGATCAGCTCGGCTCCCGAAGCTGAGACCTTGGCCGCCACCGTGGAGAACAACGGTGGCGTCTACATCGTGCCGGCCTTCTCGGGTCTGTTTGCCCCGTACTGGCGCTCGGATGCTCGCGGCGCCATCGTCGGGCTGACCCGTTTTGTCAACAAGGGTCACATTGCCCGCGCGGCCCTGGAGGCAACAGCCTTCCAGACCCGCGAGGTCCTTGACGCCGTCAACGCCGATTCCGGTGTTGATCTGACGGAGCTCAAGGTCGACGGCGGCATGGTCGCCAACGAGGCCCTCATGCAGTTCCAGGCCGATATCCTCGGCGTTCCGGTCATCCGTCCAAAGGTGACAGAAACCACGGCTTTGGGTGCTGCTTATGCGGCCGGCCTGGCCGTGGGCTTCTGGAAGGACCTGGGCGAGTTGTCCAACAACTGGTCCGAGGACAAGCGTTGGGAACCGCAGATGGAGCCCGCTGAGCGCGATCGCCAGATGCGCCTTTGGAAGAAGGCAGTCACCAAGTCCATGGACTGGGTTGACGAGGACGTGCTCTAAGCAGCGCTGAGTCAGCCTGCCTGAAATGTTCGACGGCGGGGCGCCATGTAACTGTGGTGTCCCGCCGTCGTGCTTTTAACTTCTGTTTTGCGCACAACTGGCCATGAGTTCGGCGCCAGTGGACAACATGCACCAAACCCACGGCGGGTTCGGCGCATAGGGGAGCAGTCCGTCGTCGAACACCACGTTTCAGCCTTGGTATTTAGTTTTGTAAGTGCGGTAAAGTAAAGGGGTGCATACATTTCTCCTTCTTATTTAGCCGCAATTTGTATTGCGGTGCGCCCCTTGCCATGTCGAGGGGCTTTTGTGTGTAAACGGTCAGAAGGATCAAGAAGCCAACAATGATTGAAAAGGCAGGGTACGTGAGCGTGCAGTCTCAGACTGAAGAGAACAGCGAAGAGGGCGTCTACAGTTTCGCCTCGATGGAAGCCAAATGGCCGGCCATCTGGGACGAGCTCAAGGTCTTCACCCCCCTCGATGACGGCTCGAAAGAACGCCGCTACGTGTTGGACATGTTCCCGTACCCCTCGGGCGACTTGCACATGGGCCACGCCGAGGCGTTTGCCATGGGAGACGTTGTCTCGCGCTACTGGCGCCAGCTGGGCTACGACGTGCTGCACCCGATCGGCTGGGACTCCTTCGGCTTGCCCGCGGAGAATGCTGCCATCAAGCGCAATGCGCACCCCAGCGAGTGGACGTACGCCAACATTGACACGCAGGCGGAGTCGTTCAAGCGCTACGCCATATCTGTGGACTGGTCACGCCGTTTGCAGACCTCAGACCCCGAGTACTACCGGTGGACGCAGTGGTTGTTCAAGCGCTTCCATGAGAAGGGCCTGGCGTACCGCAAGAACTCGCCCGTTAACTGGTGCCCCACGGACCAGACAGTGCTCGCCAATGAACAGGTTGTCAACGGCGCCTGCGAACGCTGCGGCACCATTGTCACCAAGAAGTCCCTGAATCAGTGGTACTTCAAGATTACTGACTACGCCGACCGCCTGCTCGATGACATGGACGCCCTCAAAGGACACTGGCCGGACCGCGTGCTGGCCATGCAGAAGAACTGGATCGGCCGCTCCGAAGGCGCCCACGTCACGTTCGTGATTGAAGCAGCTGGAGAAGAGAAGCCTGCGCAGGAACTGACAGTCTTCACCACCCGTCCGGACACCCTGTACGGAGCAACGTTCTTCGTTGTCGCCGCCGACGCACCCCTGGCACTGGATCTGGTGACCGCCGAGCACGCTGAGGCGCTGAGCGATTACCGCGAGCAGGTCAAGGCGCTGAGCGACATTGAACGCCAAGCCACCGACCGCCCCAAGTCCGGTGTCTTCACGGGCCGTTACGCCATCAACCCGTTGACCGGAGAGAAGCTGCCCGTGTGGGCCGCGGATTATGTGCTGGCCGATTACGGCACCGGCGCCATTATGGCCGTGCCTGCTCACGATCAGCGCGACCTCGACTTCGCCAAGGCCTTCGACTTGCCCATCCGCGCAGTGCTGGACACCGGCATGGAAGATCCCGCCGAGACCGGCATCGCTTCCACAGGCGAAGGCACGCTCATCAACTCCGGCGAGTTGAACGGCCTGTCCAAGTCTGAGGGAATCCCGGCCGCCATTGAGGTTCTGGAGAAGTTGGGCACGGGCGAGAAGTTCGTCAACTTCCGCCTGCGTGACTGGCTGCTGTCCCGCCAGCGCTTCTGGGGCACGCCCATCCCCATCATTCACTGTGGCGAGTGTGGCGAGGTCCCGGTTCCCGACGATCAGCTGCCCGTCCGCCTGCCGGATAATCTGCGTGGCGAGGCCCTGGCGCCGAAGGGTACCTCACCTTTGGCTGCCGTGGCCGAATGGGTCAACGTTGACTGCCCCGCCTGTGGCAAGCCCGCAAAACGCGACACCGACACCATGGACACGTTCGTGGACTCATCCTGGTACTTCCTGCGCTTCACCTCGCCGGACTTCACCGATGGCCCGTTTGATCCGGCCAAGGTCAATGACTGGATGCCAGTAGGCCAGTACGTGGGTGGCGTTGAGCACGCTATTTTGCACCTGCTCTACGCCCGCTTCTTCACCAAGGTCATCCACGATCTGGGTCTGCTGGAAGCCACCGAACCGTTCGGCGCACTGCTGAACCAGGGTCAGGTGCTCAACGGCGGCAAGGCCATGAGCAAGTCCTTGGGCAACGGTGTTGACTTGGGGCAGCAGCTGGATAAGTACGGTGTAGACGCCATTCGCCTCACCATGATCTTTGCCGGTCCTCCCGAGGACGACGTCGATTGGGCGGATGTTTCGCCGTCGGGCTCGGCCAAGTTCCTGGCTCGCGCATGGCGCTTGGGCCGTGATGTGGATAGCGAACCGGGGACCGATCCGGCCACCGGTGATGCCACACTGCGTTCGTTGACGCACCGCACCGTCCACGAGGCCAAGTCCTTGCTGGAGGGTCACAAGTTCAACGTGGTTGTCGCCAAGCTCATGGAGCTCGTCAACGCCACACGCAAGGTCATCGACTCCGGTTCCGGCGCCAAGGACCCTGCCGTCCGTGAAGCCGCCGAAGCCGTAGCCATCATCCTGAGCCTCTTTGCGCCCTACACGGCAGAAGACATGTGGGACACCTTAGGTCACCCGGCCTCGGTTGCCAACGCGGGCTTCCCGGCTGTGGATGAATCGCTTCTGGTCGAGCAGAGCATCACCGCTGTGGTCCAGATTCAGGGCAAGGTCAAGGACCGCCTCGAGGTTTCCCCGGACATTACTGAAGACGAGTTGCGCGAACTGGCTCTGGGCTCTGCCGCCGTTCAAAAAGCACTTGATGGCCGTGGCATCCGCACTGTGATCGTGCGTGCGCCTAAGCTGGTCAATATTGTTCCTGCCTAATTAGCGAAGAGTCACTGCGCTTAGCACCACAGCGTAAAAGTGCCCTCGCCCTCAAAGGGGCAGGGCACTTTTGTGTTGTTGGCGAGTAAATGGTGACTTCTGTAAGTTGGCTTTAGTGAAGGGGGCGACTGTGGTGAATGAAACTCCGCCTGCTCTAACCTGGCTAAAGCAGCGGGTTGCTCGGCTCCGCCCCAAACCCGGCAACCCCATAAGTGCCGAGCTTGCTCCTGAGTTGGCCGGTCCGCCTGCTCCCAGCGTCGCCATCGTGACCGATTCGGCGGCAGCGCTCCCGCCGGGATGGGTTAGTGAAATTGCCGGCTCCGGGGTGCTCACGGTGGTGCCCATCCCTGTCATCATCGGCGAGAACGTGTATGCAGATGATGATGCGGAACTGGAAGTACACATATCGCTGGCGCTGGCGTCCGGCAAGCCCATCAAAACCTCGAGACCGTCACCTGGTCAGTTTGAACGCGCCTACAAGGCTGCGGCCGATGCAGGATTTACGCAGATCGTGTCCCTGCACCTGTCAAAGAAACTCTCGGGAACACTTGAAGCGGCCCAGCTGGCGGCAGACCGGTCCCCGATACCCGTGCATGTGCTGGACTCAGCAACGGTGGGCATGGGTCAGGGCAGGGGAGTCCAGGCTGCAGTGGAATCCTCGCTGCGTGGAGACGAGGCCTCAGCCGTGATTGCAGCAGCCACCACGGCCTTTGCGGCCACAGCCGTCTACTTCTACGTGCCAAGCCTTGAGCAATTGCGCCGGGGTGGGCGCATCAGCCTTGCCTCGTCCTGGTTCGGGACAGTCCTGGATATCAAACCCATCCTCGGGATCAAGGATGGTGCCATCGTCCCGCTCGAAAAGGTGCGCACGGCAGCCAAGGCCATTGCCCGGCTTGAGTCCTTGGCCTTGGCCGACATTACGGCTCGGGGCGCGGCCGGGACCCGGATCAGCCTGCACCACTTCGGCAACGCGGATCAGGCCCGTGCCCTAGGACGGTCCTTGGAAGCCGGCGCGCCGGGACTAGAAGATGCCACCTTGACCCGGCTGCCTGCCGTCCTGGCTGCTCACGCGGGCCTAGGCGTGCTGGTTGTAGTGGTTTCAGATGCGGTCGTTCCTCCACAGCCGGACCCGGAGCTCTAACTCGCCACAGAGGGCTATTTCGGCCGTGCATATGCATGTTGTGAGGCCTACGGTTGGGCCATGAACGAGCGCAATGCAGCAAATCAGCGGTGGGAATCCGTCGGTCAAAGCGCCCGCGGGGGCGGTGATGCTGATAGCGCCGAAAGGGTCGAAGGCGGCTCAGGTGTTGCTGAAAGCTCTGGCAGCAGTGCAGGCCCACGCCGTGGCCCAGCTAGCTGGCTGGGGCCCCGATGGGTTGTTCCGGTGCGGTCCTTGGTGGTGGTCCTAGCCATGGTGGCTGCCGCATTGGGTGTCTTGTGGATCGAATCCGCGGGAGTACAGAATGCGTCGGCACAACTTGCCATCGAAACTGTCGGCAAGGTGGCAGTTCCGCCACTGGACGCCACGGCTGGAGCCCAACCGTCTGGCCAGGCTAGCCCCGATCCGCCCGCGATGTCCTCACCAGGAGCGCCCACTCCGCCAGCCAGTGGGGCTTTGCCATCCAGCGCCACAGCAACTCAGGCCACAGTAACTCAGGGAGTGCTTGTGGTGCACGTGGCGGGAGCGGTCAAGAATCCAGGGGTGTACATGGTGGGACCGGGCAGCCGGGTCTTTGACGCTGTGAACGCGGCTGGGGGAGCAATGCCGGCGGCGGAATTGGCCGCCTTGAATTTGGCTGCCCCTTTGGCCGACGGTCTGCAGGTGTTTGTGCCCACCAAGGAAGAGGCCGCAAAGATGCTGCCACGTCCTGGTGCCGTGCTGGCTCCGGAATCCTCACCAGGATCAGCGGCGAATTCTCATCCTGGTGCTAGCGGGCTGCTCAATCTCAATACGGCATCGGCGGCAGAGCTGGACACGCTTCCGGGGGTTGGCCCGGTATTGGCCGAACGGATCGTTAGCTGGCGCACCGATCACGGGCCCTTTGCTACGGTGGACGCTCTCGATGCAGTGTCCGGAATTGGGACGAAAATGATGGCTGGTCTCCGTGATTTGGTAACAGTGTCATGAGAGTCCGGGAACCGCGTTGGACCCGTTTCGCCAGAGCAGCCGTGGGTGAGGTAGAGCCCGCGGTGCCCAAACCACTTCACCTGCGCTTGCGTCTACACCTTGCGGATTTGCGGCGACGGATTGCCGAGGCGCAAGCCGGCCAAGCAGAAGTCGCTGTGCATCGCAGGCCTGACGCCCGGCTCCTGCCAGCAGTGGTTGGAACCTGGGCAGCAGCAGCCGTAGCTGTGGTCTTGTCGGGGGAGATGCTGGTTGGCTGTGCGTTGTTGCTCGTTGCGGTCCTGTTGGCAGTATTCTCGGCGGTCAGGATACGGCGCAGCTTTGGCCTGCGAGCTGGCCGTCAATCTCCTGATGGCAGGATACGCCGAAACGGCCCCGGCAGAGGCAGAATAAGCCATTGTGGCAGTGCGCCCGCTCTGCTGCAGGCAGCCGCTCCCACGCTAGTGCTCACCATGGTCTGCATTGTGGCGGTGCTGGGCTCGGTGGCCCTGCGCTCGTGGAGCACTGCAGAGTCGGCTCTTGAGCAGGCCATGGCGCGGGGCGAGGACATGGTGCTCACCTTGAGTCTGAAGAACACACCCCGGCCGCTGGGCATGGACAACGGCCCACAGCGGGTGGCCTTCGACGCGGTGGTGCTCGCGGCCAGCGCCAAGGGGCAGCTCATGGCCGGCAGACTACCCGTCCGGGTTGTGGCGTCCATGGCGTGGGGGGACCTGCAAGCAGGCGACAAGGCTGTCACCGCAGGCATCATCGTCCCAGCCGATGCTCGCGATTCAGTCGCCGGATTTCTACGGCCGTCCACTGTTCCGCAGGCAGTGAAAGCCGCCGAGGGAGGTTCACAGGCTGCGGTCACGGCCATTCGCACATCCTGGATCACCGCGGTCCATGCAATGTGGGACAAAGGCTCAGCCGACACTGCCGGGCTCCTGCCCGGGATGGTTATGGGTGACCGTGCGGGCATGGACAGCAGTCTTGATGCCGCCATGAAAACTGTTGGTCTCACACATCTAACTGCCGTCAGTGGCGCGAACTGTACGCTGGTTTTGGCATCGCTCATGCTGGGGCTGCGGTCAGTGCGTGTGCCGCGTGCCATTGCTTTTGCCGCCTCAGGTGCGGGGCTGCTGGGGTTCGTTATGGTGGTGGGCCCGGACCCAAGCGTCTTACGAGCTGCCGTCATGGGGGCCATCGGCGCCATGGCCGTGTTGGGTGGCCGCCCCAAGCGAGTGGGGGCTCTCCTGGCACTTTCCATCGTGGTGCTGTTGCTCGGTGATCCCTGGCTCGCCTCGGATTACGCCTTCATTCTCTCGGTTCTAGCCACGTTGGGGCTGCACTTGGTGGGCAAGCGTTGCGTACAGTGGCTGGCTGTCATGCTGCCACTGTGGCTCGCACAGGCTGTTGCCATTCCCCTCGCTGCCCAGCTGTTCTGTGCCCCTGTCATTGTGCTGCTGCAAGCCAGGCTGACGCCCTTCACCATTCCGGCCAATATGTTGGCGGCCCCAGTCGTGGCTGTCGTGACCACTGTGGGCACACTCGGTATGGTGGTGGCCGCTGTGATCCCGCCGCTGGCTGCGGTGTGTGCGGCAGTCAGTGGGGCAGGCGCCTGGTGGGTGGCGGCGGTGGCTCGCACCATGTCGGCACTGCCAGCTGCGAGCCTGCCCTGGCCTTCAGGGGTGCAGGGGGTGGTGCTGATGTCGCTGTTGAATGCCGCATTGCTCGCCGTTCTATTTGTCATGATGGAGCGGGAACGCGCCATGGCGCTGGCGCTAAAAGTGCGTTCCTTGTTACCTGCCGGTTGGCGAGATCACTGGTTCATGATCACTGTGGTTCTGGCGGCCGGAACAACTGCATGGTGGAGCGCGGCGGTGCTACAACTATGAGGTGCGGCGGTGCTACAACTATGAAGAGACCGCGCAGGTGCCGGCGGGCAACCGCGACGCTCAAACAGTCTGAGGCGGATCCTGCCGTGCAGCGGCAGGTGAGGTCGGCACCGCCGCACAGCTTGGGAATCACAGCTGTCAGTGGCACAGTAGATGCTGTGAATAATGCATGGACAGGAAGCCGCCAGTGAGCCCCGCACCCAGAACTTCCCAGCGGCCTTCCGGAGGCTCCGATTGGCGGGATGTTCCTTTGGCTCCCGTGGTGCTGCTCTTTGGCCCTGAGGACTTCATCGCCAGCCGCGCCACCGACGATGTTCGCCGGAAGTTGCGGGCGCAGGACCCGGCTATTGAACTGACGTCTATCGATGCTGCTCAGTACACGGCAGGGCAGTTGGGGATGGTGGCGAGCCCGTCCCTCTTCAGCGAACCTAAGCTCATTGAAGCCAAGGCTTTGGCCACCATGAATGACGATTTCCTGCAGGATGTGCTGGCCTACATCAAGGACCCTGCCCCGGATGTCACATTGCTGTTGGTGCATAGCGGCGGTACCCGCGGGAAGAAGCTCCTGGACGCGTTGAAGGCGCTCGGTGCTCCTCGCATTGAGTGCTTGCCGTTGAAGAAGGATGCGGAGAAGTCGCAATTTGTCAGCGCAGAGTTCTCACTGAACAAGCGCAGAATCGATGCCCAGGCCGTTCGGGCCCTGGTCGCAGCCGTTGGCGCTAGCCTCTCGGAATTGGCGGCAGCCTGTTCGCAGCTGATCGCTGACACCACTGGCCTGGTCAGCACCGACGACGTCGACAAGTACTACGGTGGTCGCGTGGAAGCCACCGCCTTCCGCGTGGCGGATGCTGCCCTCGCGGGCAACGCCCCCGTAGCACTGTCTACTCTCAGACATGCCCTGGCCACAGGTGTTGACCCTGTGCCTCTAGTGGGAGCGCTGGCCATGAAGGTTCGCCAGGTGGCCAAGGTATTTTCGCTCCGTGGCAGTTCCGCCCAGCTCGCAGGACAGCTCGGGATGAGCCCTTGGCAGGTTGATTCGGCACGCCGCGATGCCGGGCACTGGAGTGGACCGGCGCTGGTGACTGCCATTAAGGTGCTGGCCGAAGCCGACGCGCAAGTTAAGGGTGAGGCGAAGGATCCGGTGTACGCGGTGGAACGCGCCGTGATTGTGATTGCGACGGCAGCCAGGCGCTAACCCGCTAACCACTCGCCGGTGGGAGAAGATTCGTGGTGCCCAGAACTGGGTGGGCACGGTGCTGAATCATTAAAGCTGAACTGTTAAAGCTGAACTGTTAAAACAATGAAGGACCCTCGCCTTGATGGCGAGGGTCCTTCATTTGAGTTGCGAAGCGGGTCAGCTCAGCTTAGAGGGCGTTAACCTTCGCAGCGAGACCTGACTTGCGGTTGGCAGCGTTGTTGGCGTGCAAAACGCCCTTGCTGACAGCCTTGTCCAGCTTGCGGCCGGCATTCACCAGTGCGGCTGCTGCTGCATCCTTGTCGCCTGCGATTACTGCCACGTTTACTGCACGGACAGCAGTCTTGACGCCTGAACGAACGGCGAGGTTGCGCTGACGCGACTTCTCGTTGGTCAGGATGCGCTTCTTCTGAGACTTGATATTAGCCACGATGTATAACTCTCTTTTGATACGTAAATTCGGTCGTAGAGGGCGTAGCTTGGCCGTCGACAGCGGCGTGGGGATGCTCGAATTATGGTGAACGTCGGGCCAAGCTGTTGCATCCGCCGACCTGCACGGATACACACAGTCAAAAGTTTATCAGATCAGCGGCGCTGTCCTGGTCCTGACTACTTCCAGCCGTGTCGCCGTTGTAGGCCGGTGGCCACGGCGCCGAAGCGCTTCTTATCGAGGACGGCTCCTTCACGGCGCATATCCGCGGCGGAGACCTGCAGGACGCGATCCAACTTCACTTCACTATCGCGTCCCTGCTTGTCCCAGGAGCCCGTTCCAATGTCGACGTAGTCGTTGTCGCCTCGCCGATCATCGCTATGGTTCTTGCTGGTCATCATCAGCGCCAGCAGATATTTTCCTGATTTACCCACAATGAGGACGGGGCGGTCCTTGCCCTGGCTGTGGTCTTCCTCATACGGCACCCAAGTCCACACAATCTCGCCGGGGTCCGCCGCGCCGTCGGGCTTGGGGGAATAGCTCACAGTCGCCGCGCCGCGGAAGTCTCCCGGGTAGGGTGCGCTGAGCCCGCTGGTGGGCGGGCTCGGACGGGCGCCAGGGCGGGACGTTGCCCTACCGTTGGAGGAGGCTGAGGGTTTGTTGCCGGGCCGGCTTTTGGGTGCGTTATTCCGTGGCTGGGAGGTTTTCCCAGGGCTGAAGAGTGCGCCCGCCAGGGACCGGAGGAACTTGAAAATGTGCTCGGAAGTCGATGCCATGGTTTCTAGGGTAACGAATAGGAGGACGCTTCTAGGTGGTGCGTTCTCTTATGGCGCGGTAAACGTGGGAGACTTGATGGCAATGAGTGTCCGCCCGTGCAAGGCGCGGTCACAACCCTGCACGGTTCGGCGCTACAGCTGCAATCCCTGCGTTCATGCAACAGTAAGGAACCCTAGTGTCACCCATGGCCCGCACTGCCCCGGTGCCCGCCCAGACCGATCCGGCGATCATCAGGAACTTCTGCATCATCGCCCACATCGACCACGGCAAGTCCACCCTGGCCGATAGGATGCTCCAGCTCACCGGAGTGGTTCAGCAGCGTGACATGAAGGCACAGTACCTTGACCGCATGGACATTGAGCGTGAACGCGGCATCACCATCAAGTCCCAGGCTGTTCGTATCCCGTGGGAAGTTGATGGCACGGCATACTGCCTAAACATGATCGACACCCCGGGCCACGTTGACTTCACGTATGAAGTTTCCCGTTCTCTGGCCGCTTGTGAAGGTGCCATCCTGCTGGTTGACGCCGCTCAGGGCATTGAAGCGCAGACCCTGGCGAACTTGTATCTCGCCATGGAAAACAACTTGACCATCATCCCGGTGTTGAACAAGATTGATCTCCCGGCCGCGCAGCCTGAGAAGTATGCTGCTGAGCTCGCTAACCTCATCGGCGGCAAGCCCGAAGATGTGCTGATGGTTTCCGGTAAGACCGGTGCCGGCGTTGAAGAGTTGTTGGATCAGATTGTCCGTGATCTGCCAGCTCCCAAGGGTGACCCTAACGCCCCGGCCCGCGCCATGATCTTTGACTCCGTCTATGACACGTACCGCGGCGTGGTCACTTACGTCCGCGTCATTGACGGCAGCCTGAGCCCGCGTGAAAAAATTCAGATGATGTCCACCCGTGCTACCCACGAGCTGCTGGAAATTGGTGTCAGCTCCCCGGAGCCCAAGCCCTCCACAGGCCTGGGCGTTGGCGAGGTGGGTTACCTGATCACGGGTGTGAAGGACGTTCGCCTGTCTAAGGTGGGCGATACCGTCACCACCTTCCACAAGCCCGCCACCGAGGCATTGGCCGGCTACCACGACGCCAAGCCAATGGTCTTCTCCGGCCTGTACCCGATGGACGGCACCGATTACCCGGTGCTCCGTGATGCGCTCGAGAAGCTCATGCTCAACGACGCTGCGCTCATTTATGAACCCGAGACCTCCGCAGCCTTGGGCTTCGGCTTCCGAGTTGGCTTCTTGGGTCTGCTGCACCTAGAAATCACCCGTGAACGTCTGGAACGCGAACACAACCTGGACTTGATCTCCACAGCTCCCAACGTGGAGTACGAGGTCACGTTGGAAGACAAAAAGGTCGTGCACGTTACCAACCCCAGTGAATACCCCTCGGGCAAGATTGCCGAGGTACGTGAGCCCATGGTTGCGGCGACCATTCTGGCCCCCACCGAGTTTGTTGGCGCCATTATGGAGCTGTGCCAGACCCGCCGAGGAATCCTTGGCGGCATGGACTACCTTTCCGAGGATCGCGTCGAGATCCGCTACCGTCTGCCACTGGCTGAGATTGTCTTTGACTTCTTTGACATTTTGAAGTCCAAGACCCGGGGCTACGGTTCGCTGGATTGGAAGGCCGACGGCGATCAGGTCGCCGATCTGGTCAAGGTCGACATCCTGCTCCAGGGCGAGCAAGTGGACGCATTCTCCGCCATCACCCACCGCGAGAAGGCTTACGCCTACGGTGTCATGATGACCGGCAAACTGCGTGAACTGATCCCGCGTCAGCAGTTTGAGGTGCCCATTCAGGCGGCTATTGGTGCACGCATCATTGCCCGTGAGAGCATCCGTGCCATCCGTAAGGACGTTTTGGCCAAGTGCTACGGTGGCGATATTTCGCGTAAGCGCAAGCTGCTCGAAAAGCAGAAGGAAGGTAAGAAACGCATGAAGATGGTGGGTCGTGTAGAAGTCCCGCAGGAAGCCTTCATCGCCGCCTTGACCACCAGCGAATCGCCCAAGGACAAAGCAAAGAAGTGACACCATCTGCGCTGCCCCTCGGGGACCCGGCTCCGGCCGACGGCGTCCTGCCCGCGCAGGCTGCCGTCGGTGCTTCCGTCCGTAAATTCAGCTTGTACGCGCACATTCCTTTTTGTGCTGTACGCTGCGGCTACTGCGATTTCAACACCTACACGGCCACCGAGCTCGGGGGTGGAGCGTCCCAGGATGCCTACGCTGGCACTGCCGTTCGTGAGGTGGAATTTGCCGCCAAGGCCATGGTGGCGTCGGGCCTGCCCGCCAGAAAGCTGAGCACAGTCTTCTTTGGTGGCGGCACCCCAACGCTCCTGCCTGCCAGCGACCTCACCCGCATTTTGGGTGCCGCCATCGAGCAGTGGGGGATTGAGGACGGCGCCGAGGTGACCACCGAGGCCAACCCGGATTCAGTCACTCGGGAGTCCCTGCAGGAGTTGTTCGACGGCGGATTCACTCGCGTGTCCTTCGGCATGCAGTCGGCTGTGCCGCACGTCCTCAAGGTCTTGGATCGTACCCACAACCCGGAGAAGGTTCCGCAGGCGGTTGCGTGGGCGCGCGAGGTTGGCCTGCGGGTCAGTGTCGACTTGATCTACGGCACGCCGGGGGAGAGCTTCGCGGACTGGGAAACCTCGGTGCGCACAGCGCTGAGCTATGAGCCGGACCATATCTCTGCCTACTCTCTAATTGTGGAGGAGGGGACCAAGCTAGCCGCTCAGATCCGCCGCGGCCAGGTCCCTAACATTGACGACGACGACCATGCCGCCAAATACGAACTTGCCGATCGGCTCTTTCAAGAGGCCGGCTTGTCTTGGTATGAGGTCAGTAACTGGTCCCGCACACCGCAGGACGCCTGTCAGCACAACCTGGCCTATTGGCGTGGGGACGACTGGTGGGGGATTGGGCCAGGCTCACACTCACATATGGGTGGTGTGCGCTGGTGGAACGTTAAGCACCCCACGGCCTACGCTAACCGTCTGGATAACGGTGAATCGCCGGCGGCCGGGCGTGAAACTCTCGACGCCGATACCCGCGAGCTTGAACGCATCATGCTGGTCTCACGGCTGAAAGAAGGGCTGGTCATTGAGACGCTGTCTCCAGCCGCACGCAAAGCTATTGCGGGGCTCATCGCCGGGGAACTCGTGGACCCTGTCAAGGCCTTTGCTGGTACCTTGGTGCTCACGCTCAAGGGCCGGCTGCTGGGCGACGCCGTAACACGGGCCCTCTTGGACTAGTTGAACGATTCCTTGTGGAAACGCAGAGGAAAATACGAAGGGGCCAGTTCGTCATGAACTGGCCCCTTCGGCGTTAAAAAACCAAAAACGTCTGCGTTATTTGATCAGCCGCGGATTCATCGGGTAACGGTAAGGCTGGCCGTTGTTGACCCGCACAGCGCCAATGATGGCGAATACGGTCAGGAGAGCCCAGATCAGCAGTGCCAACAGGGAAAAGGGTGTGCCGGATCCAGGCTTGATCATCTGCAGGATAAAAGCCACGATGTTCAAGAGGACCGCCACCAAGGTGGGGATCAGCGTGAAGTTCAGGGCTTCTTTGGATTCCTGTGCCGTAAAACGGCCGCGGGGCGCCATGAACTTGTAAATCAACAGCGACGGAACGCAACCCAAAATGCCACCGCAATGGGACATGAAAGCCCACTGCTTGTCTTCTGAGGGGGTGAGGGGTACCACGGGAACAACGTTGCCCTGGTTGTTTTGATTTTTCTGGTTGGCCGGGTGGCTCACAGTTACAGGCCTTTCAACATGCGAAGCTACGGGCGTGAAAGATCATGGCCCTTAGTCTAGGATACGGGTGCTGTCAGGAAATCAATGACTTCCTCGACACGGCCTAGTAATGAAGGCTCCAAGTCGGAGTAGGAACTCACGCGTGAAAGCAACCTCTGCCAGCCCAATCCAATGTCCTCTGCAGTGGTGTGCGGCCAGCCAAAGGCTCTCAAGATTCCCACCTTCCATTCCACTGTTCGCGGGATAACCGGCCATGCCGGTATCCCTAAAGTGGCAGGTTTGATGGCTTGCCAAACATCAACATAGGGGTGACCCACCACTAACACATTCGCCCGCACGCCAGCGTTTTTCATGAGATTCGCCACAATGCGAGTTTCTTTGGAGCCGGGCACCAAATGGTCCACCAGAATGCCCAAGCGGCGGTTAGGACCGGGGCTGAAATCGGCCACGGCCGCGGCAAGATCGTCAATTCCTCGCAGGGGCTCCACCACGATTCCCTCCACCCGTAAATCGTCTCCCCAGACCTTCTCGACGAGCTCGGCGTCGTGCTTGCCCTCCACCCAGATTCGGCTGGCCTTAGCAACCTTGGCCCTGTCTCCGGTGACCTTGACGGAACCAGAAGCGGTGCGCAATACCTGCTTGGCTGCGGCAGCCATGGGGGCGATGAGTTCAATGGGTTCGCCTTCCAGTAGGAAGCCGAATCCGAGCGGGAAGGCACGGATCTTCTCTCGTCTGTCGGCGAGTTCCACAATGTGCATGCCACCGGACTTCTCCAGACGCGCCACAGCACCTACCCAGCCTGTCTGGACATCCTCCACCACGAGGCCTGGGCGGGCTTCGATTTTTCGCAGCACCCGTTCCGGAGGGGTGCTGAGATCCTGTGGACCCCACTGATGGTGGGATACGTCATTGAAATGCATAGAGGAACCTGACTCTTGACGCTCAAAGAAACGCTCATGGCGAACGCTACTGGGTGAAAAGCCATGCTATCGCGTGCTGTGTCTACCCCCGTGGCAGCGGCAGTTGCGGGCCGTGGCGTGCCCGGCCGGCCTGTGGATCAGTCAGGGGGAGGCGGCCTGAAAAGGTATTAGACTTAGCACTTGGTTGGGTAGAGTGCTAAAAGTTAGTTATCAAGTGCCGCCAGGCATGCCCTACGAAGAAAATTTGTGCGGTGAAAAGGCTGAAAGGAGGTGCCAGGCATGAGTGAGCCACGGAAATTGGAAGTCCTACGGGCCATTGTTGAAGATTATGTGCATTCACGTGAACCTGTGGGCTCCAAAGCTTTGGTCGAACGGCACCACCTGGGCGTTTCCAGCGCTACCATCCGCAATGACATGGCCGCGTTGGAAGAAGAGGGGCTAATCACCGCCCCGCACACCAGCTCGGGCCGTATCCCCACGGATGCCGGATACCGGCTCTTCGTGGATCAGATCGCCTCCGTCAAACCGTTGTCTGCTGCTGAACGGCGAGCCATTTCGGTATTGCTGGATGGGCCTACCGATCTTGATGATGTTTTGGAACGCACAGTCCGGACGCTGGCGCACCTGACCAATCAGGTAGCTGTTGTCCAGTATCCGCGCACCACCGCGGCAACTGTTCGCCACATTGAGTTTGTTTCACTGGCAGCCCATCAGGTTCTGGTGGTGCTGATCCTTGCCTCTGGCAAAGTGGAGCAAAACGTCATTGACCTGGGCGCCGCCGTCGATGACGAGGTCCTTGCCGGACTGCGGAAAATTTTCATGGCCGGGCTCAATGGGCTGACAGTGGCCCAGCTACCCGCAGCTGTGGCAAAGATTCCCCTCGATGTTGCAGCAGTGGAGCAAAGCGCTGCCACTCGGCTGGCCCAAGGGCTCGCGCTGCTGGCACACAACGCCCGCGAGGACCGCATTGTCATGGCGGGCACGGCTAATTTAGCCCGGTCCAACAATGACTTTCCGCTGAGTATCGGCCCAGTGCTGGATGCTCTGGAGGAGCAGGTGGTGCTGCTACGTCTACTGGAGGCAATGGCCCAGGATTCGTTGGGAATGGCAGTCGTGATCGGCCGCGAGAACCCCCACGATTCCTTGGCCGAGGCCTCTGTGGTGGCTACCAGTTACGTGCCTGGCGAAAATGCCAAGCTCGGTGTGGTTGGCCCCACCAGAATGGATTACCCCAACACCATGGCCAGCGTTCGCGCCGTGGCCCAGTACTTGTCGAGAATTTTGGCCAGCTAAGCGGCCACCGAGTCAACAAAAGAGAGCAACACTTTGAGCAACCATTACGATGCATTGGGCGTCGCCCGCGACGCAACCGCCGAGGAAATTAAGAAGTCCTACCGCAAGCTTGCCCGCAAGTTCCACCCAGATGTCAACGACGCCCCTGATGCCCAGGACCGGTTCAAGGCTGTCACACACGCCTATGAAGTACTGTCGGACCCGCAGAAGCGACGCATTTATGACACCACAGGCAACGAGAACGGCAACGATGTTGGCGGCGGTGGCGGAGGAGCCGGATATGGTGGCGACGGATTCGCTTTCCAGGACATCTTCGAGACCTTCTTCGGCGGTTCCGGTGGAGGAGGCGGGGGCCGCGGCCCCGCGTCACGCATGCGCCGCGGTCAGGATGCGCTCATCACAGTCCGCGTCGAACTTCGCGAAGCAGTTTTCGGAGTCAACAAGAAACTGGAAATCGATACGGCCGTCACCTGCCCCACGTGTGAAGGCAGTTGCTGCCGTGAAGGCACCTCACCCACCACGTGCGATGTTTGCCACGGTGCTGGCCAGATCCAGCGTCCCATGCGCTCCATCCTGGGCAACGTCATGACCTTGGCTACGTGCAACTCCTGCCAGGGCTTCGGCACCATGATCATCGATCCGTGCAACGAATGCATGGGCGAAGGCCGTGTCCGCAACCGCCGCACGCTCACCATCAAGGTTCCGGCCGGCGTGGGTACGGGCACCCGGATCCAGCTGGCCAACCAGGGCGAGGCCGGCCCTGCCGGCGGCCCCGCTGGCGATCTGTACGTGGAGATGAAGGTCAACAACGATCCCAACTTCATGCGCGAAGGCGATGACCTGCACGCCACACTGAGCGTCCCCATGACCGCAGCGGCGTTGGGCACCGAGCTGAATTTCGAAACCTTCGACGGCGAACAGCCCATCAGCATCAAGCCCGGCACCCAAGCCGGTGAAGTCATCAACCTACGCAGCTTGGGCGTGACCCACTTGCGCGGCTTTGGCCGAGGCGATTTGAAGGTGCACATCCATGTTGAGACGCCCACCAAGCCCGACGCCGAACAGGAAGCACTTCTGAAGCAGCTCGCTGCCCTGCGTGGGGAAACGTTCACCGAAGGCAAGCTGGTCTCCAGCGGCGGCATGTTCGCCAAGCTGCGGGATAAGCTGGGCAACCTCTAAACGCCCATGAGCAATCCAGTCTTCTACGCCGATCCTTCAGAGCTTGCCGGGCTCATCCCCGGCTCGAGTTTCACTTTGGGCGGTGCTGAGGGCCGGCATGCCACAACCGTGAAGCGCCTGGCCACAGGTGAGTCGGTTGACATGTGCGACGGCGCCGGGCTGCGTTTGTCCTGCACTGTCAGTAGCGCCGAAAAGGGGCTGTTGACGGTGCAGGTGGAACGGATTGAGCGTGAATCTGCCCCAACGCTGTCCTTCACCTTGATTCAGGCACTAGCCAAGGGTGACCGGGATGAGTTGGCCATTGAAATGGCCACGGAACTCGGTATTGACGCCGTGCTGCCGTGGCAGGCCGAACGTTCTATCGTGCGCTGGAAGATGGACAAGGCCGTCAAAGGCCCGGAGAAGTGGCGTCAGGTAGTAGCTGCCGCCGCCAAGCAGGCGCGGCGTTCAACCGTCCCGAGCGTCGGCTCTCTGGTGGGAACGGCGGGCGTCTGTGAGGCGATTGCAGCCTCCGGGCTCGCCTTGATTTTGCACGAAGACGCCACGGACTCTGTGGCGGCCGTTGCCCGCCAATGGCAGGATGCTCTCGCTGCACCCGGTGCCCCGGCAACCGGTCCCCAAACTGTTCTCATGATCGTTGGCCCGGAAGGTGGCATGAGTAGCGCAGAAGTTGCGGCCTTCACGGCTGCCGGCGCACGGACTGCGCTTCTGGGCCACCATGTCCTGCGCTCCTCGACTGCCGGACCGGCCGCCGTCGTACTTCTGAGTCAGGAACTTGGCCGCTGGTCCCCACGCCCTCCCACTGCTCGCTAGCTCGCCGCTGGTCCCCACGCCCTCCCACTGCTCGCCAGCTCGCCGCGGGTCCCTCGGGCGCGTGGGCCCAACCACGCCGCTGACGGTTCGCTAGCTCGCCGCGGGTCCCTCGGGCGCGTGGGCCCAACCACGCCGCTGACGGTTCGCTAGCTCGATGCGGGTCCCTCGGGCGCGTGGGCTAAGGGGTAGCTATCGTGACCAGTTTGCTGTCGATGCCGATTTTTCGGCCCGGCAGCATGGGGTCGTTGATGAAAATCGAGAGCTCGTAACTACCCGGCGGAGGAACCAGGCTGAAGGTGAATTCGCCCAGCTCATTGGGGCCCGCGGGAATGTTGACGGTACCGCTGAGGTAGTCTCTGGACACTTTGCCGTCATTGACTAGGGACAGCTGCCAGGACAGGGTCCCGGTGGGGGAGACACCTTGCCCAGTCACCTTGAGGGGGACTTTCTTGTACGTGGAGCCTTGGGCGGGATCGATGATCCAGATCGGTGCCACAAAGTCAGGGTTGCGGGTGAGGGGCTTATCTAGCGAGACTTCGCCGAAAGCGTTGTAGCCTGTGTGTCCATCAACCAAAACAGAGACCTGGATGGGTGTGGTGGTGTCAACCAGTCCTGCCATCGCTGCAGCCGCAGTGGCCGTGTACACCAGCTGGGCGATGGAGCGTTGGGCCAGGCCGGTATCCACTTTTTGGCCAAAGGCGTCGGCAGAGACGTCAACTGTGATGACGTTCTTGGCTGAAATTGAAGCACCCAGCCGGGAAGGACTGTTCCATAGGGTGAAGTGGTCGGGGTCCAAGGGCTTCTCGCTCATCATGGTGCGCAATGCCGCGACAATGGGCTCATCGGCGTTGGTGGAGGAACGGAACTCCCTGTAGAGGAACACCTCATCATTGCTGTGCCCGAGCCAGTAGACCGGCAGGGTTTCAGCGGACGTTGCTGTTTCCAGTGGAGCGCTAGTCACCATCCCGGCTGCTGAGGACGACACGGTGGCTGGCATCGAAGTGTCATGGTTCTCACCATTGCCTGAGGTGCAGCCGCCCAACAGCAACGTCACCGAAAGCGCCACAATTGCGATTTTGTCTACGGTTCGATACCGCTGCGCTGTCCGCTGCGCTTTGACATCACGGATGGCGCAGGCGCCGTTCCGTGGTGTTGGCGCAGGGGGCAAGGAACGCATGGGGAGTTATCTCACTATTTCTGTTGACAAAGATGGTTATAGGCCGCAATCCATGAGGAGAATTGGGCTGTTCCAAGCATCCCCACAAGGCCGTGAACACTATCTAGCTTGGCACAGGAGAATGTCCGGATGCGCTGGAATTGGCCCGTTGGTGAGAACTGAAACCGTATCGAAACACTTCTCGCAGGTAGCTTGCAGACTCGATGAACAGTGTGTATTGGAGTTGCGCAGCGGGGTTTTGGGCCCTGTGGGGAAATGGTAGGGGCACTATGACGAGGCCGTGCATTAGAATTGACTCTACGTAGAAAGAGCCAGATAGCCGGAGCTAAAAGCCGGTACAACCAAGGAGAGATTTCAGGCCTCGATAGGCCGGACTTATGGCAGAGACAACAGCACACCACGGCGGTCCATCCTCTGAGGAGGGGCCCGGAGGGCGTTTCCCGCACTCCGTCGACGGCACACGCACCGAACTGGTCCATTTCCGCTCCACCGAGCAGATGGTTGCCACGCTCGGCACCGAAGATGAAGGGTTACGGATAGTTGAGAACCTATACCCCGGAATTTCTTTTCTGGCCCGTGGCAATGTCCTGACCATTACCGGACCCACCTCTGTGGTGCCACGCATCATGCACCTCATGGAAGAAGCCCGTGGCATGGTAGCCCGCGACAGCGCCATGACGGCCGGGGTGTGGGAACAATTGGTTGCCATGCTCAAGTCTCGGCCTGAGGTGTCAGTGGTTGACATCCTGACCCACGACATCCTCTCCAGCAGGGGCCGCACCATTAGGCCCAAGACAGCAAATCAAAAAGACTACGTCGATGCCATTGACCGCAACACCGTGGTGTTTGGCATTGGCCCGGCTGGTACCGGAAAAACGTATCTGGCCATGGCCAAGGCCGTCCAGGCCCTGCAGCACAAGGAAGTTAGCCGGATCATTCTGACCCGCCCCGCTGTTGAAGCCGGGGAACGGTTGGGCTTCCTGCCTGGAACTCTGAGCGACAAAATCGATCCCTATCTGCGCCCGCTCTATGACGCGCTGCACGACATGATGGATCCCGAAACTATCCCGCGACTCATGGCGGCTGGAACCATAGAAGTGGCTCCGCTGGCTTATATGCGAGGACGCACCCTCAACGATGCGTTCATCATTTTGGATGAGGCCCAAAACACCACCCCCGAGCAGATGAAAATGTTTCTGACTCGGTTGGGCTTCGGCTCCAAGATTGTCGTCACCGGCGACATCACCCAAGTTGACCTGCCCTCTGGAACCAAATCAGGGCTGCGCGTGGTCAGGGACATTCTTCGAGACGTTGATGACATCAACTTCTCCATACTGGACGCCACCGATGTGGTGCGCCACCGCCTGGTGGGCGCCATTGTCAGCGCCTACAACAGCTGGGATGACGCCCATCCCAGCCCCACAAAACCGAAGGACAGCACTTCACGATGAGCATCGAAATCAACAATGAGTCGGGCGTTCCGGCGCCCGAGGAGGAGCTCGTCAAGCTCATCAGGCACATCCTCAACGCCATGCACCTGCACCCGCAAACCGAAGTTTCGGTGATTCTGGCGGATCTGGAAACCATGGAAAAACTCCACATCGAGTGGATGGATGAGCCAGGCCCCACCGACGTACTCTCCTTCCCCATGGACGAACTCCGTCCGGGCACGGCCAGCGATCCCACCCCTGCCGGTTTGTTGGGCGATATTGTCCTGTGCCCCGTAGTAGCCCAAGAGCAGGCTGTGGCCGCAGGGCACTCCATGGATGAGGAACTGCTGCTGCTGACCACGCATGGCATGTTGCACCTCATGGGCTATGACCACCGTGAACCGGATGAAAAAGAAGAGATGTTTGGCCTTCAGCGTGAACTGCTGTCCAGCTTCCTAGGTAAGGAAGCGCCTCAGGAGACTACTCGGTGACTCTGGTTTTCTTACCGGTCATGGGGATTCTCTTCACGGCCATTGCCGCCTTCCTGACGGCTATTGAATCAGCCGTGGCATTCTTCCCGCGCCACGATGCTGAAACTATTGCCACGCACCGCCGGGGCGTTTCCTTGGAAAAAGTCCTGGAAGATCCGCTGGCACACATTAACGCCCTGAAGTTTTGGCGGGTGTGGTCTGAGATGGCCGCTGCCGTGGCTGTGGCGATTTTCTTTGTGCGTTTACTCGAGAACGAATGGATTGCCGGACTCATTGCCACCGTCATCATGGCCTTTCTCGGCTTCATGATCGTGGGAGTTTCCCCTCGTCGCCTAGGCCGGCTCCATGCCGGTGCACTAGTGGGCCGCTCCTCCTGGCTGGTGCACGCGCTGCGCCGCGTTCTGGGACCCATCCCCGAGTGGTTGAACCGGCTCGGTGCGGCACTGGCCAAGGACGCCCCGCCCGCCGATGAGGGGTTTGTCAGCGAAGAGGAATTCCGTGAATTCGTCGACAGGGCCAGCGAATCGGACATGATTGAGGATAACGAGGCCGAACTCATCCACAGCGTGATCGACATGGGTGAAACCATGGTTCGCGCCGTCATGGTTCCGCGCACCGATATTCAGAGCATCGAACAAGACTCCCCCTTGGAAGAAGCGTTGGAGATCTTTCTCTCCTCCGGCTATTCCCGCATTCCGGTGATCGGCGACAGTACCGATCACATTCTGGGCATCTTGTACCTGAAAGATTTGGTGGCAAGTCTCTATCGCAACAGTGGAGTCCAAGGGCAGCCCACAGTCGAGCAGCTCTCCCGCAGTGTCAGATACGTTCCCGAGTCCAAGCCGGTGGATGTGCTGCTGAAAGAACTGCAGGTGGAGTCCACCCATGTTGCCATTGTTGTGGATGAATACGGCGGAACTGCTGGCCTAGTCACCCTTGAGGACCTCATTGAGGAAATTGTCGGTGACATTGCTGACGAGTACGATTCAGTGTCCCTTGATGTGCAAACACTTGCTGAAGGACAATTCCGGATCCGGGCCAGAATGGCTGTCGCTGAATTGGGTGAGCTCTTTGGCAAGGACATGGACGACGACGAGGTGGACACGGTGGGCGGCCTTCTGGCCAAGCACTTGGGTAGGATCCCCATGGTGGGGGACATTGTTGAAGTGTCCGGGTTAATTTTGCAAGCAGAACGTAAAGAACCCCAACGCAACCGCATCAGCCATGTCATTGCCAGTCGCAGTATTGCCAGCAGGCGCCCTGAGACGGACACTTTCAGTACAGAACAAAAACAAGGTATTGCGTCTCATAACGAGGCGTCCAATGATGAAAATAATAGGAGCAACCATGAGTAAGTCGAACAAGAAACTGGCTATGCCTGCTCCCAAGGACGACGGCTTTCGAGCCGGCTTTGCCGTCTTGGCTGGCCGTCCCAACGCTGGCAAGTCGACCTTGACTAACGCACTGGTGGGCCAAAAGGTTGCCATCACTTCTGCGAAGCCGCAAACCACCCGCCACACCATTCGTGGCCTGGTCCACAGGGACAGCTACCAGCTGGTTCTGGTTGACACCCCGGGTCTGCACCGCCCGCGCACCCTATTGGGCAAGCGCCTGAACGATCTAGTGGCCGACACCCTTGCCGAAGTTGACGTCATTGGATTCTGCCTGCCGGCCAACGAAAAGATCGGTCCCGGTGATCGGTTCATCGCTCAGCAGCTTTCACAGGTGGGCAAAAAGCCCGTCATCGCCATCGTCACCAAGACTGACACCGTGGACCGCCAGGCTGTCACAGACCAGCTCATTGCCGTTGACCGGCTGGGACGGGAGATCTTCGGCGAGAGTGGATTTGCCGCCGTCGTGCCTGTTTCCGCTGTGGAAGACTTCCAAGTCGAGACCCTGGCCGGCGTCATTGCCAGCTTTATGCCCCTCTCGCCTGCCCTGTACCCGGATGGTCACCTCACCGACGAGCCCGAGGCTGTCATGGTCGCGGAGCTGATCCGCGAGGCTGCACTGGAAGGTGTTCGTGACGAGCTGCCGCATTCCCTGGCCGTAGTGGTTGAGGAGATTCTGCCTCGTGAGGGGCGTCCCGAGGACAACCCGCTGCTGGATGTACGTGTCAACCTTTACGTTGAGCGACCCTCGCAGAAGGCCATCATCATTGGTAAGGGTGGGGCCCGGCTCCGTGATGTGGGCACCACCGCCCGAAAAGGCATCGAGGCTTTGCTTGGAACAAAGATCTATCTGGACCTGCATGTCAAGGTAGCCAAGGATTGGCAGCGGGACCCCAAGCAGCTTGTGAAGCTCGGCTTCTAAACACCTGCTATTCGAAAAAAAGTTGTTGGGCGAGCGGCGCTCCTTAGAGCCGCCGCCCAACTTCTTGGTGTTTATTTTGGGCGAACGTGTGGCTTTGGGGATGTTCCCAGCCTTCGCCGCTAAACTCATCAGAGTTTTATATCCATACTGAAAGGTTTATTCATGGGGCGACGCCGTGCCGAAACGGGGGCAGCTGAGGCTGCCGGCACCCCAAATAGTGAACCGGAGAATGCTAACGATCCGGCCGGTAGGCATTTCAAGCCCCGCCGCCAAGCACCGTTGTGGATCCGTATTACCGCTTTGGCACTGTGCACGGTTTTGGTCGTCGGGGTGGGCACGGCTGGACTGTTGTTCTACAAGCTGCAGAGTAACGTCACCACGTCTCCATTGGATGCCCGTGTACCGAACGGCACCTCGAG
Organism: Arthrobacter sp. N199823; assembly: GCF_002929705.1. Taxonomy (GTDB): domain Bacteria; phylum Actinomycetota; class Actinomycetes; order Actinomycetales; family Micrococcaceae; genus Specibacter. The sequence goes on along the minus strand of NZ_PJIN01000004.1, from coordinate 356,132 downwards.
CTCGTCCATAGAAGACACCGGATCGCTGCAAATCTTGATTCTGGGCACCGATACTCGCGAAGGCAAGAACAGTCAGTACGGCACCGAGGAGGACTCGGCCGGAGCCGGCCAGTCAGATGTCATGCTGCTGATGGATATCTCCCCTGACAACAGCAGGGTTTCTGTCACGAGTTTCCCTCGCGACTTGATGGTCCCCATCCCCGATTGCGTCTCCGCCACGGACAAAAAAACTATCCCTGGGAGCCTCAGTGGACAGCTCAACGGGGCCTTGCAGGCAGGCCCCGGTTGCACCGTGGCTGCCATCAATGACGTCACCGGGCTGACTATTGACCACTTCATGCTGGCCGACTTCACAGCTGTCAAGGAGCTTTCCAAGGCTCTGGGCGGGGTTGAGGTATGCGTGGACCACGCCATGTTCGACGACGGCGGATCCTTCCTTCGTCTGCCCAAGGGCAAAAGCCTGGTGGAAGGTGAACAGGCCTTGGCCTTCCTGCGAACTCGCCACGCCTTTGGTGATTCCGGTGACCTAGACCGGATCAAGGCTCAGCAACAGTTCCTCGGCTCTATGGTCCGCAAGGTCAAGAGCGAAGACACCCTGACTAATTTGCCCAAGCTTTACAACTTGGCTGACGTCATCACGAAGAACCTCACCATTGACCAGGACCTGGCGAATGTTCCCTCCATGGTGAAGATTGCCACTCGTCTGGCCAAGATCGACCTCGCCAAGGTCTCTTTTGTCACCGTTCCCACCGAGCCATATGCAGCCGATAACAACAGGGTTCAGCTCAAACAGCCTCAGGCCAGCCAGTTCTTCGCTGCGCTGCGCAAGGACACGGACTTGACGGGTAGTCCAAAGCCCACAACGGCGGCAGCTAAACCGTCTGGCACGTCCGGCGCCCCTGCGAGTGCGGCGCCTACCACTGCAGCCCCGAGCTCGGTGCCCTATGACAAGTCAGTTCAACCCATCAGCGTGGTCAATGCCACTGGAATTGTTGGCCGATCCCTGGAGCTTGTGCAGGAACTGGCAGCAAAGGGCTTCCAGAGTGCATGGCAGGCTGGCGATGTCCCAGTGGTGAACGAGACCCAGCTACTGTACGGCGCCGATATGGCAGATGTTGCAGCAGACCTTGCCACGCTATTCAAGCTTCCGGCCAGCGCCGTGAAGTCTGATCCCACGGTGACCGGCGTGAGCCTGGTAGTGGGCGCAGATTGGGTCTCCGGCAAGGAGTTTGGCACGATCGTAATCCCACCGGACATAGTCTCCAGCACCGCCGAACAAAGCTCCGGGTGTTTAGTAGTCAATCCGTTGTTCTACACCAACTAGCGACGAACTGACCCCGAACTGGCAGCAAGCTGTATCCACTTGCTGGAGCTGTTGCGACTCAAACAAATAGGGGCGCCGGGATGAAAGATTTCTTTCATCCCGGCGCCCCGATTTGTCCTTGTTCTCCTAGTCCTACCAGATGCTCACGCGCTCTTCCGGGGCAAGCCATAGCTGGTCCCCGTCTGCCGTGCCGAAGGCCTCGTGGAAGGCGTCAAGATTGCTCACCACAGCATTGCAGCGCAGTTCCGCGGGGGAGTGCGGATCAACCGTGAGGCGCCGCACGGCTTCCTCGTGACGGATCTTGGTACGCCAGCATTCGGCCCACGAGTAGAAGAAACGCGTGGCACCGCTCAGTCCATCAATGACGGGGGCGCTGCTGCCGTTGAGGCTTAGGTGGTAGGCCTTGTATCCGATGGCCAAACCACCTAGATCACCAATGTTCTCACCCAGAGTGAGCTCACCGTTGACGAACTCTTCAGGGGCGGCCTCAGGGGACAAAGCGTTGTACTGATTCACCAATTTTCCCGTGAGGTTTTCAAACGCGGCACGGTCATCGTCGGACCACCAATTCCGCAGTGCTCCGGAACCGTCAAATTGGGAACCCTGATCATCGAATCCGTGGCCAATCTCGTGGCCAATAACGGCGCCGATTCCGCCGTAGTTGGCGGCGTCGTCGGCCTCGGCATCGAAGAAGGGCGGCTGCAAAATAGCAGCCGGGAAGACCACCTCATTCATGGCGGGGTTGTAGTAGGCATTGACCGTCTGTGGGGTCATAAGCCACTCCTCACGGTCAATGGGGGCCCCGATTTTTGCCAGCTGGCGGGCCAGCTCGAAGGCGTTGCTGCGCTCAATGTTGCCCAGCAAGTCACCTTCCACAATGTCCAAGGTTGAATAGTCACGCCACGTGGACGGGTACCCAATTTTGGGTGTGAAGGCGGCCAATTTCTCAAGCGCCTTCTCCTTGGTTGCATTGCTCATCCAAGCAAGGTCGGCGATGCTGATGCGGTAGGCCTCAATGAGGTTGGCCACCAGGGCTTCCATGTGTGCCTTGTGGGATTCCGGGAAGTGCTTTGCCACATACAGCTGGCCCACGGCCTCGCCCAGCACGCCTTCTACAAGTGCCACGGCGCGCTTCCAACGGTCCCGGATGGCGGGAGTGCCGCTGAGGGTTGTGCCGTAGAAGGCGAAGTTGGTGTCGACGAATTCCTTGGACAGGTAACCGGCCAGGCTGGAGATGGTGCGCATGACCAGCCATGCCTGCCAGTCAGCAATCCGGTCTTCCACCAGCAGCGCCTGCTGGCCGATGAAGAACTCAGGAGTGGCAACAACCATTTCGCTGCTCTGCGCGGCCGTGACGCCGAGCTCATCCAGCCAAGTGGCCAGTGCAGGCAACAGGGTGAGGACTTCCTGGCGCGTCATCAGGTTGTATGTTTTTTGCGGATCCCGTAGGGACACCTTGTCCAAATGTGTCGCGGCGATCTGCGTCTCTAGCGCCATGATGCGTGGTGCCTTTGCCGCGGCATCTGGCACTGCCGCCAACTCCAACATGGACTGAATATGACTCACATAGGATGCGCGGATTGCCGCAAACTTTTCATCCCGGTAGTAGGACTCATCCGGGAGTCCCAGGCCAGCCTGAAAAAGGTGCAGCAGCGCGTGGTCAGGATTGCCGGCGTCGTTATTAACATAGGCACCAAACAAGGTGCTGCCACCGGTACGATCAAGCGCGCCCATGAGTTGGACCAAGGCATCGATCGTGGTGGCCTCCGCAATGGCACGGAGCTTGTCACCGAGCGGCGCGGCCCCGGCAGCGTTAATGGCAGCCTCATCCATGAAGTCCGAATAGAGGGCGCCGATTTTGGCGGATAAGACGGGATTTGCGGCGTCTGGGTTACTTGCCTCGGTGGCAGCGTGTTCAATGATGGCCTTGACGGCATTTTCAGAGTCGTCACGCAAGGTGATGAATGAGCCGGTGACTGCGCGGTCATCAGGAATCACCTCCGCGTCCAGCCAAGCGCCATTGACGTGGCGAAACAGGTCATCCTGGGGCCTTGTGCTCGGGTCAATATTACTGAGATTGATTCCGGTGTGAGTCAAGTGGATCGTTTCCCCTTCGTGGGTTTGCGGCCTTTAAAAATATTTGTGCTCTTGCAGTCTTGCCGAATTGCTGTCTGGCTGTCGAAGTGGTGATGGGCGGCGCCAGAGCCCACAACGTGAGATCGTTCACCTTCATCCTACGTGCCGTGTTAGGGTGAATTTGTGCGCACTGGAATGCTTCTTCTTAGCTGCCGCGGCGAGGCCTCGAACCCGTTGATGTGATCAATGTGGGCAATGGCCACCCTCGCTGCGGTGTTTGTGTTGCCCGGCCGGCCTCCCTCTCGTTGAACAACATTAAGGTCACCCACAATGCGAAATGCGCAAAAAACCTCAGGAATGCCCGTACACCGCTACATTCCGTTCCAGGACCAGATTTCCGTCAGCCTGCCTGACCGCACCTGGCCGGATAAGACCATCACCAAGGCCCCGCGCTGGTGCGCCGTTGACCTGCGGGATGGCAATCAGGCACTCATCGATCCCATGAGCCCGGGCCGCAAGCTGAAGATGTTTGCGCTGCTGGTCAAGATGGGTTTCAAGGAAATTGAGGTTGGGTTCCCTTCCGCCTCACAGACTGACTTTGACTTTGTTCGCCAACTGATCGAGGGTGGCCATATCCCCGACGATGTCACCATCCAGGTCCTGACGCAGGCCCGCGAACACCTGATCGAGCGGACCTACGAATCACTTCAGGGTGCCAAGCAGGCCATCGTGCACCTGTACAACTCCACCTCTGTGCTGCAGCGGCGGGTGGTGTTCAACCAGGACGAAGACGGCATCTTGGACATTGCATTGCAGGGTGCCCGCCTGTGCAAGAAGTATGAAGAGACGTTGGTCGATACCCATATCACCTACGAATACTCTCCCGAGTCCTTCACCGGAACAGAGCCGGAATATGCGCTGCGCGTGTGCAACGCCATCGCTGATATTTTCGAAGCGTCTGCCGACAACCAGGTCATCATGAACCTGCCAGCCACCGTTGAAATGGCGACTCCCAACGTCTATGCGGATTCCATAGAGTGGATGAGCCGCAACTTGCACCCGCGTGAAGGGATCATTCTTTCCTTGCACCCGCACAACGATCGCGGAACGGGTGTCGCTGCTGCTGAACTGGGCTACCTGGCCGGCGCTGACCGCATTGAGGGCTGCCTGTTTGGTAACGGCGAACGCACGGGCAACGTTGACCTGGTGACGCTGGGACTGAACATGTTCACTCAGGGTATTGACCCCATGCTGGACTTCTCCGACATCGATGAAATCCGCCGCACGGTGGAGTACTGCAACCAGCTGCCCGTTCCGGAACGCTCTCCTTACGGTGGCGACCTCGTGTTCACAGCCTTCTCCGGCTCACACCAGGACGCTATCAAGAAGGGCTTCGACGCCATGGCTGCCGACGCCGAAGCGGCTGGCACCACTGTGGAGAACCACACCTGGGCCGTGCCGTACCTGCCCGTTGACCCGAAGGACTTGGGGCGCAGCTACGAGGCTGTTATCCGTGTGAATTCCCAGTCGGGCAAGGGTGGTGTGGCCTACCTGCTCAAGAACGAGCACAGCCTGGACCTGCCCCGCCGTGCCCAGATTGAGTTCTCCGGCGTCATTCAGCAGCGCACCGACACGGTGGGTGGTGAAGTGAGTGCCGCTGAACTGTGGACCATCTTCAAGGACGAATACCTGCCGGCTGAGGGCAATGACGGCCAGTGGGCTCGCTACCGTATCGGTTCATTCACCACGTCAACGGATGATGAGGGCGAAATGACCCTTACTGCCAAGGTCAGCATTGACGGTGCCGTCCACACCCGCACGGGAACCGGCAACGGCCCCATCGCGGCCCTGTTGGCCATTTTGGCCGAGGACGGCGTGGACGTGCGAGTTCTGGATTACTCCGAGCATGCTCTCTCTGAGGGTGGCGATGCCCGCGCCGCAGCCTTCGTTGAGTGCGCCGTCGGCGAGCGTGTGCTGTGGGGCGTCGGCATTGATGCCAACACCTCCACGTCCTCGCTCAAGGCCGTTATCTCAGCTGTCAACCGGGCCATCCGGGACGTCAAGAACGCCGCCTAAGGCCTAGCCTCCTACCAGCCGTAAAAAACACCCCGGTATTCGCCATGACAGTGGCCAGTACCGGGGTGTTCTGGTTGCCGGCGCGGTTGGGACGCCCGCGCCGGGTAAAGATGGGACAATGGGGGAGTGCCCAATCAATCGTTTGCTGCCCGCACCTACAGGGATGATGCCGTCATCTTGCGTACTCACAAATTGGGTGAGGCAGACCGGATCATCACCTTATTGACCCATCATCATGGGCAGTTGCGGGCGGTAGCCAAAGGTGTGCGGCGTACAAGCAGTAAGTTCGGCGCCCGACTTGAACCATTCATGGTGGCAGATCTGCAGCTCGTCAAGGGCCGCTCACTGGACATCATCACCCAAGCTGTGGCCCGTGCCAGCTACGGGGATGCCATCGCGGCCAACTATGACAGATATGTAGTGGCTGCAGCCATGGCCGAGACAGCAGAGCGGCTCACCGACATTGATGGTGAAACCTCAACCGCCCACTACCTGCTGCTGGTGGGCGCTCTGGCTGCTCTCAGTCGCGGCGCCCATGCCCCCGAACTCATTCTTGACTCGTATCTGTTACGCGCTGTGTCGATAGCAGGGTGGGCGCCAAGTTTCTCGGACTGCGCACGCTGCGGCGAGCCCGGTCCCCATGGTGCTTTCAACGCGTCGCTGGGTGGGGCGGTCTGCCACGACTGCCGGCCGCCGGGCTCTCCTGCCCCTGCCCCCGAGACCATGGTGTTGTTGGGGCAGCTGCTCAGTGGCAACTGGAGTGGAGCCGATGGATCTTTGACAATTCACCGACGCGAAGCGGCAGGACTAGTAGCTGCTTACGTGCAATGGCATTTGGAACGCACAGTGCGTTCCCTGAAACTTGTGGAGCGTGTATAGAAATATGGCACTGGAGCGAAGCGGAAACAAAAGCAGAAGCGGAAGCAAGAGTGGCCGCAATCCGGCAAAGCCACCCGTGGTGGCACCCTGGCCGCACGCAACGGGTGTGCCGGTTCCGGCTATTCCACGAGAACTTATCCCCGAACATGTGGCCATCGTCATGGACGGTAACGGTCGTTGGGCCAATGAGCGGGGCCTGCCGCGTATAGAAGGTCACAAAGCTGGAGAGCCGGCGCTGCTGGATGTGATGGCCGGTGCCATTGAAATGGGCATTAAGTACATCAGCGTCTATGCCTTTTCCACCGAAAACTGGAAGCGCTCACCGGAAGAGATTCGCTTCCTCATGGGATTTAACAAAGATGTGCTAAGACGTCAGCGGGACCAGCTTGACGCCTGGGGAGTTCGGATTCGCTGGGCCGGACGCAGGCCAAAGTTGTGGGGGTCGGTCATCAAAGAGCTCGAGGCCGCACAGGAACATACCAAAGACAATGACGTGATCACGTTGACCATGTGTGTTAACTACGGAGGGCGGGCAGAAATCGCCGATGCCGTAGCCGCATTGGCTGCCGATGTGGCAGCCGGACGACTGAGTCCCAAGCACGTTAATGAGAAGACCGTCCAGAAGTACCTGTACTTGCCAGATGTCCCGGACGTGGACTTGTTCCTACGATCCAGCGGAGAGCAGCGGCTCTCCAACTTCCTTCTGTGGCAGTCGGCCTATGCCGAGTTCGTCTTCATGAATACCATGTGGCCTGATGTGGACCGCCGGACCTTGTGGGCTGCCGTGGATGAGTATGCCCGCCGAGACCGGCGCTATGGTGGTGCCATAGACGCAGCCGCTCAAGCCTAGGCTGCCTGATTCTCAGTTAACTCTCTTTTTAACGCTGTTGGGTTAAATTATGATCTACGTAACCGTGCAGCCAGCGAGCCAACTTGGCATAGGCGTCTTCACGGACCGGCCGCCGGGACAGGAACACTTCGTGCAGGGCGCCGTCGATCCTCTCCAGCGTTACCGAATTGCCAAGAGACAGGGTTCGCAAGGCGAGAGAGCGCACGTCCAGGACCACATCGGCGTGCAGCATTTGATCATTCCACACCGGGCCGAGCATGCTCTTGGATGAGAGCAGCACCAGGATCGGCATGGGGAGCTTTAGTCCTGTGGCGACCTCCTGCTGGGCGGCCAAAATGGCCTTCATCCACCCGGCCCGGACGGGAAACGCGTGCGGTGGTCGCAGGGCTTTATCGACTGCCCATTCGCCGTACGCCTGATTGCTGATGCCGCGCCAGTAAAAGGAACGCTCTGGAACGCGCATGCGCAGCAGTGGTCGCAGATCAGCAAGCTGTACCAGCGGAGTGGCGGCGCGCCTAATGGCGGCTCCTCCCTGAATCTCCAGCCACGGACTGTTGAGCACCAGATGGCTGACAAGTCCAGGATGGTGGTGTGCCCAGAGAGTCGCTATGAGTCCGCCGGTGGAGTGGCCCACCAGGATGAGCTGACGGTCGCCACCAATCTCACAGTTGTTAGTGACGTCATTACAGATAACCCCGTGTGCGGCGAGGATCTCGGCGTCGTAGTCGGCCAGATTGGCTACGTAACCGCCCATATCCGGGGAATCCAAGCTGCGTCCATGGTTATGGAGGTCAAGGGCGTAAAAATCGTAGCCCCGGTCAGTAAAGAATTCGGCTAGCCCGGTGTTGTAGAAGTAGTCGCTCCATCCGTGGATGAAGAGCACGGGGACACCTGAGCGAGGCACCCCAGCCCCAGCTGCTCGCTCACGCGGTCGGTGCCGCACCAGGGTCGCTCTGTAAAGCGGTCCGGCCAGATTCTGCTCAGCTGAGCCCTGTTCAAGGTAGTCCTGCTCGGCCATCACCTGTTCGCGGGTCTGCACCAGCAAGGTGGTGGCCTCATAGTCGGGGCCCAGAATGTCAGGGACCCACTGTGGTTTGCTGTTGCTCATCCACCGATGGTACCCGCAGCCTGCCGGCCCGCCGTGCGGCCGGAGAATAGGCAGCCGCCCAGGAATGTTCCTTCAAGGGAGCGGTAGCCATGCATGCCGCCGCCACCAAAGCCGGCCGCTTCCCCGGCAGCAAAGAGGCCAGGGATTGGCTCACCGTGCGCACCAAGCACTCGGGCAGATAGGTCCGTGGCAAGCCCGCCCAGGCTTTTGCGGGTCAAGGTGCTCAAGCGGACAGCAATGAGCGGGCCGTGCTCTGGGGCCAGCAGAGGATGGGGTGGCACCACTCGCATTAACTTGTCGGTGGCAAAACGGCGTGCTTCACGGATGGCGTTGAGCTGAGTGTCCTTACCCAGCCCGCTGTTTACCTGCATGTCACGCGCCACGATGGAACTGTGCAGACCTTCGGGATCGATCAGGGTGGTGCCCACTAGAGCGTTCATTTTGGCTGCCAGTTCCTGGGCCGTGGTGGCCTGGACAAAGTCGATCCCGGCATCGAGAAACTTCTGCACAGGGCCGATGGTGCCCGGCAAGGCCCGCTTCGCCAGGAGCTTTACATCCTTGCCTGTCAGGTCCGGGTTTTGCTCGGAGCCAGAGAGGGCAAATTCCTTGCTCATGATGGTTTTGTTCAGCACAAACCAGGAATGCCCATGTCCGGTGGTCTCCAAATGGCGCAGGGTGCCTAGCGAATCAAAGCCCGGGAACAGGGGCACCGGAAGCCGCCTTCCGGTGGCGTCGAGCCACAGGGGAGAGGGGCCGGACAGGATGCGAATTCCATGGTTGGGCCATACCGGATCAGGATTATGGATGCCCTCGGGATAGTGCCACATGCGGTCAGTATTGATCAGGGTGCCACCGCTGCTGGCCACCGACTGCTGGAACTGACCATCAACGGAGGCCGGGACCCCGGCCAGCATGTAGGCCGGTCCGTTACCGTTGGGCCATTGATCGCGGACCATGGGATGATTCCCGCCAATGCCGCCAGTGGTGACAATAACCGCGTCGGAAGAGACCTCAAAGGCGCCCACCACGCTTCGGCTACTGGCCACCCCGCGAGCGGCGGCAGAAGGCTCCAGAAGCTGCCCACGCACTCCGGTGACGGCTCCGCCGTCGAACATTAACTCCGTGGCGCGGTGACGGAATGCGATTTGCACGCGTCCGGCGGCAATACCTTCTTGCACTTTGCTCAGGAAGGGCGCCACGATGCCGGGGCCGGTGCCCCAGACCACGTGGAAGCGGGGGACGGAATTGCCGTGCCCTTGCGCGTCGTAACCGCCGCGTTCGGCCCACTGGACCAAAGGGAAGAGCCGCACGCCGAGGGCATGCAGCCACGAGCGTTTCTCGCCGGCGGCGAAGTTCACATACGCCTCCGCCCAGGCGCGGGGCCAGGTGTCCTCGGGGCGGTCAAAGGCGGCCGAACCCATCCAGTCACTCAAGGCCAGCTCAACGGAGTCTTTGACGCCGAGGCGGCGCTGCTCGGGAGAGTCAACAAGGAACAGCCCGCCAAAGGACCAATGAGCCTGTCCGCCCAGCGACGCTTCAGGCTCCTGATCAAGGATCAGTACCTTGCGTCCCGCGTTATAAGCCTCGGCGGCGGCCACCAGACCGGAGAGCCCAGCCCCCACAACTACCACGTCAGACTGCTGCCAGATGTTACCGCCATTGGTATTCATTGGGCCATGCTAACGCCTCTTTGCGGTGAGGTGGGTAGTCCTTTTCGCATCCACGTCATGTTTGATCGTTTTGCAGTTGGGCTGCGGAACCGGAAAACTAGGGGTATGCGAATTTATCCCACAGTTTTCCGGCTCTGCTTTTCCTGGATGGACGCCGAAAAGGCCCACAAGATCGGGTTCACCATGATCAAGGCCATCCACACCGTGGGAGCTGGTGCTGTGCTGCGCCGCCTGTTCACCCCTCACGCGTCCCTGCAGACGCAGGCTCTGGGCATGACGTTCCCGACGCCGTTTGGCTTGGCTGCTGGTTTCGACAAGGAAGGCCAAGGCATCAACGCCCTGGCCAATCTCGGTTTTGGTCACGTTGAGGTCGGAACCATCACCGGTGCGGCCCAGGACGGCAACCCGCAACCGCGCCTATTCCGTCTCGTCGCGGACAGGGCCGTCATCAATCGCATGGGGTTCAATAACGACGGCGCCGCCGCCGTTGCGCCACGCCTGGCGCAGGCGCTGGCCGGCTTGGTCAAGACGTACCCGGGCGTGCGCCCCATCATAGGTGTGAACATTGGCAAGACAAAGGTTGTTGAGCTTGACGATGCGCTGGCCGATTATCTGGTCAGCGCCCGCACCTTGGCGCAATCGGCGGACTACATGGTGGTCAATGTCAGTTCTCCCAACACTCCCGGCCTGCGTTTGCTCCAGGACGTTGCCACGCTGCGGCCGCTCCTGACGGGTGTCCGCGAGGCAGCGGACGCCGCTGCCGGCCGCCACGTGCCGCTGCTGGTCAAGATTGCACCCGATCTGGCCGACGAGGACGTGGCCGATGTTGCCGCGCTGGCTCTTGAGCTCAAGCTCGACGGCATCATCGCCACCAACACCACCATCAGCCGCGATGGACTGGCCAGCCCCGACGCGTTGGTGCAGGAGAAGGGTGCCGGCGGACTCTCCGGTGCACCGCTCAAGGCTCGCTCACTCGCCGTGTTGAAGCAGCTGAAAGCCATCGTTGGAGATCAGCTGACGTTGATCTCCGTAGGTGGCGTTGAAACCGCCGCCGACGTCCAGGAACGCCTCGACGCCGGGGCCACCCTAGTTCAGGGTTACACGGCATTCCTTTACGAAGGGCCCTTCTGGGCAGCCCGCATCAACAAGGAACTGGCAGCCCTGCGCAAGTAGTTCCGCCGAGAAGAAGCCCGGCCCTCCGTCGCAGACCCCTCGCGAGCAGTAAGATTTTGCCGGTCGTTCCTCCCGAGCAAAATCCATCCTCGCTCCGGGGCCTGCGACTGCGGGGCCCGGCTTCTGTTTCCGGCTATGCGACGCGTGTTGCCGGGCTCTGCGTCTTGGTGGGGTCGTTGACAATTGACGGGGCTAGGGCAGTGTCGATAGCGGACATGAGTTCGGCCGGTATCTTCACGCCGGAGGCCTTGACGTTTTCGGCAACCTGCTCGGGGCGGGAGGCACCCACGAGGGCTGTGGCGACGTTTTCATTTTGCAACACCCAGGCGATGGCCAGCTGAGGCATAGTGAGGCCAAGCTCGTCGGCAACGGGGCGCAACTTTTGCACGTTGGAGAGGATCTCATCATCGAGGAATGACTTGATGGTGTTCGCCCCACCGTGCTCATCAAGTGCGCGTGAACCGGCTGGCAGGGGAGCGCCGGGGAGGTACTTGCCACTCAGTACGCCCTGTGCCATGGGTGACCACACCACCTGGGACATGCCCAATTCAATTGAAGCCGGGATGACCTCGGGTTCAATGACGCGCCACAGCGCGGAGTACTGGGGCTGGTTGGATACCAGGGAGAACCCGGCCTCACGTGCCAGACGTTGGCCCTCGCGGAGCTGCTCCGCATTCCACTCGGAAACACCGATGTAGAGTGCTTTCCCAGCCCGCACCACATCGGCGAAGGCGGAAATGGTTTCTTCCAACGGAGTTTCGTAGTCGAAGCGGTGCGCCTGGTAGAGGTCCACGTAGTCCATGTTCAGGCGGCGCAGGGAGTTGTTGATGCCCTCCATGATGTGTTTGCGCGAGAGCCCGGTGTCGTTGGGTCCTTTGAGGCCCACGGGCCAGTACACCTTGGTGAACACTTCTAGGGATTCGCGGCGTTCGGAGGCCAAGGCAGCGCCCAAAACCTCTTCTGCCTTCCCGTTGGCGTAGGCGTCGGCCGTGTCAAAGGTGGTGATGCCGGCGTCGAGCGCGGCACGGACGCACGCCGTAGCGACGTCGTTCTCTACCTGAGAGCCGTGCGTGAGCCAGTTGCCGTAGGTGATTTCAGTGATCTTCAGGCCTGAGCGGCCGAGGTAGCGGTATTCCATACCTTCAGGGTAACCACTGTTAAAGTGCGACGCCGGCCACTTCCGTTGGGAAAGTGCCGGCGTGTTGCGCTGGGGTCAGCTTTGCTGACGGGCGGTGTGGTGGGCCCACGCTCCCGAGGGTCCCGAACCGAGGTACGAGATTTAGGAGGTGTGGTGGGCCCACGCTCCCGAGGGTCCCGAACCGAGGTACGAGATTTGGGAGGGAGTGGGGACTAGGAAGGCCATTCCCCGCGACGCACCAGGGGCTTGGGGAGACGCAAACGGCGGAACTGCATGGAACGCATGGAGGCGTACCAGATGACTCCGGAGTCAACACCGCCGAACTTGGCGATCAGCAGCCGCTTGAGCTTTCGCGTCATCAGCCACACGTCAACAGCAACACCGGCAACCATGACCCAGAAGGCGGCGAACAAGATCAGTGTTGCGTCATTTTGCGGCGGGATGACCACTGTCAGCAGCACAATCGCCAAGGCGGCAAACATGACGTACTCGCCGAGGCTGAAACGGGCGTCCACGTAGTCGCGGGCGTAGCGCTTCTGCGGACCCTTATCACGGGCCGGGAGGAAGCGTTCCTCGCCGGTGTCCAAGGCACGGCGCATCCGGGCTTGTTCCTCACGGCGTGCGTCGCGCGCTGCCACTTTCGCGGCTCCGCGGTCGGTAGGCACGAGCGGCCGCTTGCGGGCCTCTTCCTGTGCCTTGCGCGAGGGCGTGGGCACGCCTTTGGCAGATTGCGGGTCCGTAGACCGGTTAATCGGCGCGGTGGAGGCAGGCGTGACCTGCTGGTCGGGGGCTTGATCTTTCTTACGTCCAAACACCCGTACAGAATACCCTGAACCGGGCCGCCACCTTGACCGGTTCAGCTTTGTCGGCGGTAGTGTTTGGATTATGACTCTTGAGAAGACCGGCCCTACAGTGCTGGATCCGCAAATCGCTAGCCATCTACCCATTACTGAACTGCGTGCCCGCGTGGCCGAAAATTTTGCGACGACAGTTGCCGAGCTGGTGGAGCTCGTGGCCATTCCCGGGATTGCTTGGGAAGCCTTCGATGCCGCGCAGCTCGAACGCAGCGCAGAGGCCGTGGCGGCGCTGGTTCGTTCCACTGGTCTTGATGATGTCCAGATTCTCCGTGTGCCCAAGAACGACGGCGGCCAGGGCGGTCCCGCCGTCGTGGCCAGGAAACTGCCAGCCCCCGGCATGCCCACAGTTGTGCTGTACGCGCACCACGACGTCCAGCCTCCTGGTGATTCAACCCTGTGGAACAGTGAGCCGTTTGTTGCCGTTGAACGTGAGGGCCGCCTCTACGGGCGCGGCGCTGCAGACGACAAGGCCGGCATCATGGCCCACATTGCCTCATTCCGGGCCCTTACCGAAACCCTCGGTGAAAAGCTCGGCGTCGGAATTACCTTCTTCATCGAGGGCGAGGAAGAAGCCGGCTCACCCACCTTCAAGGATTTCCTGCAGGAATACCGCGAACTGCTCGCCGGTGACGTCATCGTAGTGGCCGATTCCGCGAACTGGCAGGTGGGCATTCCGGCCCTGACTACAAGCTTGCGTGGCCTTGTTGACGGCACGGTGGAAGTTCGCGTCACCGAACACGCGGTCCACTCAGGCATGTTCGGTGGGCCCCTCCTTGACGCACCCACCCTGCTGGCCCGCCTGATCGCCACCTTCCACGATGATCAGGGTTCCGTGGCTGTCGCGGGGCTGCATCGCGGGGCTGAAGGGGATCTTGACTATCCGGAGGAGATGTTCCGCGCCGATGCTGCAGTGCTCGACGGCGTGAAGTTGGCCGGACGGGGCAGCATCACCTCACGCCTGTGGTCCCAGCCCGCACTCTCCGTGATTGGCATGGACATCCCCAGCGTGGATATGAGTTCAAACACATTATTGCCTTCTGCCCGGGCAAAGATCAGCATGCGCGTTGCACCGGGTCAGGACCCGGCAGCGGCCATGGAGGCCTTGTCGGCCCATGTTGCTGCCAACGCACCCTTTGGTGCGTTGGCTACCTTCACCCCTGGCGAAGCAGGCCAGGCTTTCGCCACCGACACCACGGCACCTGCCGCCCGGACAGCCTTGTGGGCGATGGGGGAGTCATGGGGTGTCCCTGCTGTTGAGACAGGAATGGGCGGATCCATCCCGTTCATTGCTGATCTGAAGGAGATCTTCCCCGACGCACAGATCCTGGTGACCGGCGTCGAAGATCCAGATTCCAGGGCGCACAGCGCCAACGAGTCACTGCACCTGGGCGATTTCGAAAAGGCCATCGTCGCGCAGGCCCTACTGTTGGCCGCCGTCAACGGCGGAGCGTTGCGGGAACACAACGCACCCAGCAATGGTTGAGACTAGTTAGCGCCCCTGCCGGGCTCGACGTAGCATGTACATGTACCCCCACGTAAGGAAACGCCATGACTGCAAATGTTCACGAAGAAACCTCAACTGCCGCCGCCGCAGAAGCAACTGAGCTGCCCACCCACGGTGTGCTGATCAGCGATGTTGCTGCAGGCAAGGTGCGCAGCCTGCTCGAGCAGGAAGGTCGCACCGACCTTCGCCTGCGCGTGGCAGTTCAGCCCGGAGGCTGCTCCGGTCTGATTTACCAGCTGTACTTTGATGAGCGCATGCTCGATGGTGATGCTGTCCGCGATTTTGACGGCGTCGAAGTTGTCATTGACAAGATGAGCGTTCCTTACTTGGACGGTGCCAGCATTGACTTTGAGGACACCATCTCAAAGCAGGGTTTCACCATTGACAACCCCAACGCTGGAGGCTCTTGCGCCTGCGGCGATTCGTTCCACTAAATAAAACTTCTACTCGAGGTAGGAATGTCCACAAAGATTCTTTGTGGACATTCGACGCACGGAGGGTTTAGTACGCATTTTGCGTGCCATAGCGGTAAGCTCTACATCGAGTAGTAAAACCCATTTCGCTCCAGCGGTGTGTAACCGTTGCAGAGCATAGTAACAAGAGGAAGGGCCGTCTGTGAGTTCGCAGGACCGAACCGGCAGCCGACGCGCAAAAGTCATCCCCATAGCTGGGATGGCGATTGTCGGAGCGTTAGCTTTGTCAGGATGTACGGCAGAGAATAAGAATGGCTGGTTGCCATCCGAACGTGATACGACCAATCACACGGCTGGGATCATCGATCTTTGGGTTAATACCTGGATCACGGTCCTGATCGTTGGCCTTATTACATGGGCACTGATCATCTGGTGCATCATTGCCTACCGTCGTCGCAAGGGTGCCACTGGCTACCCGAAGCAGACTAGCTATAACCTCCCGTTGGAGATTTTTTACACGTTGATCCCGTTGTTCATGGTGCTGGTGTTCTTCCACTTCACAAATGTGGAGCAGGAATCCATCAATGCCCGGACCGACAACCCGGATGTGACGATCGACGTCCGTGCCAAGCAGTGGTCATTCGACTTCAACTACTTGGCTGGCAACGATGTCAAGGAATCCGTATATTCCGTTGGTGTTCAGGCTGAACTGGACGGCAAGCCGTTCGACAAGTCGACGCTGCCCACACTGTATTTGCCGGTGAACCGTTCGGTTGAGCTTCAGCTGAACTCACGTGAAGTCATCCACTCCTTCTGGGTTCCTGCGTTCCTGGACAAGAAGGACATGCTTCCCGGCAAGACCAACTACATGACCCTGACGCCCACCGCGTTGGGCACGTATGACGGTAAGTGTGCTGAGTTGTGCGGTGAGTACCACTCCGAAATGCTTTTCAACGTCAAGGTTGTTTCTCAGGCAGAATTTGATGCCCACCTCGAGTCACTGAAGGCCAAGGGCCAGACCGGTGAATTGACTGAGAAGTACGACCGTAACCCAAGCGCCGCCATCGCGGACGAGAAGAAGTAGGGGGAGGAAAGTGTCTACGCGCGAGTACTCGGCAACTGACGTTGATTCAGCTGCTCCTAGAGTCGTTCCGGTTTCCAAGGGACGCATTGTCGTCAACTGGTTGACTTCGACCGACCATAAGACCATCGGGTACATGTACCTGATTACATCATTCATATTCTTCTGTCTTGGTGGCGTCATGGCGCTTATCATCAGGGCGGAACTGTTTGAGCCTGGAATGCAGATTTTGCAGACCAAGGATCAGTACAACCAGTTGTTCACCATGCACGGCACCATCATGTTGCTCATGTTTGCAACACCTTTGTTTGCCGGCTTCGCTAACGTCATCATGCCACTGCAAATTGGTGCACCCGACGTTGCCTTCCCGCGACTGAATGCTCTGGCGTTCTGGTTCTTCGCTTTCGGTAGCACCATTGCCGTTGCCGGCTTCATCACCCCTCAGGGTGCTGCAGCCTTCGGCTGGTTCGCCTACGCACCGCTGTCAAACACCACCTACAGCCCCGGCGTGGGTGGAGACCTCTGGGTCTTCGGTCTGGCACTGTCTGGTTTCGGTACCATCCTTGGTTCCGTTAACTTCATCACCACCATCATTTGCATGCGTGCTCCCGGCATGACCATGTGGCGCATGCCCATCTTTACCTGGAACACACTGGTTACAGCTATCTTGGTCATGATGGCATTCCCGCCACTGGCTGCAGCACTGTTCGCATTGGGTGCAGATCGACGATTTGGCGCGCATATATTTGACGCCGAAAATGGTGGAGCCATGCTCTGGCAGCACTTGTTCTGGTTCTTCGGTCACCCTGAGGTTTACATTATTGCTTTGCCGTTCTTCGGCATCGTCTCGGAAATTTTCCCGGTCTTTAGCCGCAAACCGATCTTCGGTTACAAGGGCTTGGTGTTTGCCACCATTGCTATCGCTGCCTTGTCAGTGACTGTGTGGGCACACCACATGTACGTCACCGGACAGGTTATGCTGCCGTTCTTCTCCTTCATGACGATGCTGATCGCCGTGCCAACGGGTGTGAAGTTCTTCAACTGGATTGGCACCATGTGGCGAGGGTCATTGACCTTCGAGACACCCATGCTCTGGAGCCTGGGCTTCCTCATCACCTTCTTGTTCGGTGGCCTGACGGGAATCATCCTGGCGTCACCGCCACTCGACTTCCACGTATCTGATACGTACTTCGTGGTAGCCCACTTCCACTACGTGGTCTTTGGCACCGTGGTGTTCGCGATGTTCGCGGGCTTCTACTTCTGGTGGCCCAAATTCACCGGAAAGATGCTCAACGAACGTCTCGGCAAGATTCACTTCTGGCTCCTGTTCCTAGGCTTCCACGGCACCTTCCTCATCCAGCACTGGCTGGGTGTCATGGGTATGCCGCGTCGTTACGCTGACTACATGGTTGAAGATAACTTCACCTGGATGAACCAGTTCTCCACGATTTCCTCGTTCGTCTTGGGCGCATCGATGATCCCGTGGTTCTGGAACGTTTACATCACCTGGCGAAGTGGCAAGAAGGTTGAGGTCGATGATCCTTGGGGCTTCGGTGCTTCCTTGGAATGGGCAACATCTTGCCCGCCGCCGCGCCACAACTTCACGTCGTTGCCGCGTATCCGTTCGGAGCGTCCGGCACTTGATCTCCACCACCCGGAACTGGCGCCGCATTATGTTCCAGTGCCGGTAGGCGCATCCTCGAAGGGAGCAAAGTAGTGAAAATCGAAGCATGGTTATTCATATTGCTAGGCCTCTTCTTCATCCCCGTGGCCACTGTTTACGGTTTCATGGTGAACTGGAACGAGCACGTTGGCTTCTTGGCCATGTACTTGCTCTCCGGTTTGTGCTTCATGATCGGTATTTACGTTAAGTTCACCGGCGATCGCGTTGGCCCTCGTCCCGAGGACCGTCTTGACGCCGAGATCCACGAAGGTTCCGGCGAACAGGGACACTTTAGCCCTTGGAGCTGGTGGCCGCTGGTTCTGGGCATTGCCTGCGCCCTCGGGTTCGCTGGTATGGCCGTTGGCTGGTGGGTCTTCCTCTTCGGAGCTGGCTTGGCCGTCATCGCACTGGTTGGTTGGGTTTACGAATACAGCCGCGGAGACCACGCTCACTAGAGCTGGATTTCTGTCCCTGAACTTGGGAGCTGCAACAACAAAAGGGATTGCCCTACACCGCTGGTGTGGGGCAATCCCTTTTGTTGTGTCCGGATATCCTCAGTCCATCCCGCCCCACCGGCGACGCTCCCTCACCTTTTGGACTGTTTTAAGGATCGCTTCCTCACCTTTAGGGTTGTTTTTGCCGATCGCTTCCTCACATAAAAATAAAGAACGACGTCGGCAGGCTCCTTCGCCACGGAAGGGCGAGTTCCGCCGTCGTACTTTGGTATGGAGAGCACCGGAATTCTTGGCCCAAAGAAAAGCGCCCCCGCGGGGGCGCTTTCGATTTTTTACCAGTATGTGATGGAGCGTTCCCCAAAAACACCCGGAATGTGATGGAGCGTTCCCCAAAAACACCCGGAACGTGATGGAGCGTTCCCCAAAAACACCCGGAACGTGATGAAGGGTTTCCCGAAACTGCCCGGAATGTGATGGAGCGTTGGTGGTGGAGGAGCGCCGAGAGTGAGCGGCGGGAGCGTGGGCCCCTGAATGCGGCTACGCGGGCTTTAGCGGCTGATCTACGAGGTCAGTGAGGAGCAGCTCTGCCAGGGCGTCCACGGCGGTTGTAACGGCCTCTTCACTGGCCTCGGTGTGCTCGACGCCAATCAATACTTCCGTACCGCATTCAAAGTCCGCACTCATCACAGCTAGCAGCGACCTGGCGTCAACGGGGGATTGACCCTTTTTGGCGAGCGTGATGGGCAGTCCGGTCCGATTGACGGCCCTGACGAAGACGGCAGCCGGACGGGCATGCAAGCCAACGCTGGCTGCAATGGTGGCTTTCCGGGTGTACATGGTTACTCCTAGGGTAAATGGTTCTGTATAGAGAGTAGTCGTGTTTTAGGCTGGTACTTGTGAACAGAGGAGTTTCATGGGCTATTTGGTGCCGTCGGCGAACGAGATCCCGGGGGAGTTGGACAGGGACGCCAAAGTCTCGGTTCACCTCCAGCTTCGGGAGTTGTTGCGCCAGTACGTAGTTGGGCAGAGTAAGCCGGGGCGGCAACTGCCGTCCGAGCGTGACATGGCCGAACGTTTCGGTGTTGCACGGATGACGCTGCGCCATGCTATTGAAGCCCTGGTGGAGGAAGGACTGCTTGAGCGAGAGGTGGGCGTTGGCACGTTCGTGGCACGTGCCAAGTTGGATGTGACCCTCAAGCTGACTTCTTACTCTGAGGAAATGGCCAGACGTGGACTGCGGCCGGCGGCCCGGACTCTGGCGTTTGAACAAATTCCGGCCACGGCTCGTTTGGCGCGCGAACTGCAGATTGAAGAAGGCGCGGCCGTCATTCGCCTGCGCCGCCTGCTGCTAGCCGATGACTTACCCATGAGTGTTGATGAAAACTTCATTCCGGCGTGGCGCGTTCCTGGGATCCTCGAAGCTGGTCCGCCAACCTCGCTGTACAACGTGCTGGGGGAGCGGTATGGACTGATCATCGAGTGGGGTGAGGACATCATTGAAGCCAATGCAGCGACGCCGTCCATCGCTCGACTGTTGAATATCGACATTGGGGCCCCTGTACTGCGCACAGAACGCCATGCCTTCGTGTCACGATCCACTGTGGACTACTCCGTGTCGTTCTACCGCGCAGACCGCTACAAGCTCCGTGTGCCCCTGCAGCGCTCTGGCGTGCGCGCACGTCGCATGTACTAGAGCAATTCCGCTTCGGAGGTTGAGACGGCTCGGAGTCCCTGTTCGGGGCCAGCTGAGAGAGCCTGTGGATGCCCGCTGACGCTTGATCAGCCACCGGGTCCTTAGAACTTAAACGAAGAAGGCGGTTCCGAAAGGAACCGCCTTCTTACTTCTGAACTAGTAAACACTCACATGATTAGTGCGTGATTGCCTTGTCGTCATCTCCGGCTTCAACAGCCTCGTGATGATGACCGGCCTCGAGCTCGGACGGTGTGGCCGGAGCTACACGATCCTCGAAGAAGAAGCTGCTGAGCTTGGAGCGCAGGTTTTCCTTCTTCGTGACGATGCCGTTTTCATTCGGGATGCCCTCTTCAGGGACGGGGGACTCGTAACCAACCAGCTTGTAGCGCTTGTAGTCATCGAGCTGCGCATGGATTTCCTGGAACTCACCGTGCGGCAGGCGCACAATGCGTCCGGTCTCGCGGCCGTGCAGAGCAATCTCACGGTCCTTTCGCTGGAGCGCAAGGGCTACGCGCTTAGCGACAATGAAGCCAACGATCGGGCCGATGAAGAACAGTGCACGCAACCAGTACGTCACGTCATTCAGCGATACCTGGAAATGTGTTGCGATCAAGTCGGAGCTTGCAGCTGCCCACATGACGCAGTAGAAGATGAAGCCTGCAACGCCAATGGCCGTACGGGTGGGAACGTTGCGCGGGCGGTCGAGCACGTGGTGTTCGCGGTTGTCGCGGGTTACCCAACGCTCAATCCACGGGTACAAGAACAGTGCGGTGAACACAAGACCGGCCGGGATCAAAGCAGGGCCAAGCACGTTGAAGGACAGCGTGTTGGTTCCCCACGGCAGTGGGATGTGCCATTCCATCGGAATGTTGAAGAGCCAGCCCGGCATCAAACGCAAGGCGCCATCTACCCAACCGATGTACCAGTCAGGCTGGGTGCCTGCGGAGACGGGGGAGGGATCGTACGGTCCGTAGTTCCAGATCGGGTTGATCTGGAAGAAACCGGCGACGAAGGCAATGATGCCGAACATGATGAAGAAGAATCCACCGGCCTTGGCAGCGTATACCGGGCCGAGGGGGTAGCCGACCACGTTGCGGTCGTTGCGCCCTGCACCTGGGTACTGCGTGTGCTTGTGGATAACAACCATGAACAGGTGGATGACCAGCATGAGCAGGATCATGGCAGGTACCAACATGATGTGCATCATGTAGAGGCGGCCGATGATCATGGTGCCGGGGAATTCTCCACCGAACAGGAAGAAGGAAATGTAGGTACCAACGACGGGGATGGCCTTGACCACGCCATCAATGATTCGCAGACCGTTTCCGGAGAGCAGATCATCGGGGAGGGAGTAGCCGGTGAAGCCGGCAGCCAAGGACAGGATCAGAAGAACGCCGCCCACCACCCAGTTCATTTCACGGGGCTTGCGGAATGCGCCGGTGAAGAACACGCGGAGCATGTGCACAGCAACAGCTGCCACGAAGAGCAGAGCTGACCAGTGGTGAACCTGTCGCATGAACAAGCCACCGCGAACCTCGAAGGAGATGTTCAGCGAGGAACTGTATGCAACGGACATTTCGACACCCTTGAGGGGCACATAGGGTCCGTTGTAGTGGGTCTCTGCCATGGACGGATCAAAGAAGAACGTCAGGAAGGTACCGGAGAGAAGAAGGATGATGAAGGAGTACATTGCCACTTCACCGAACATGAATGACCAGTGGTCGGGGAAGACCTTCCGGCCGAATTCACGCAACATACCCGATCCGCCAACACGCTCATCAACAAAGTTGGTGATGCGTCCAGTGGTGGTGGTCGGTTCGAACGGAGTTTCAGTAACTGCAGACATGTTTAGCCACGCTCCCAGAAGCTCGGTCCAACAGGTTCGTGGAAGTCGCTCTGAGCGACCAGGTAGCCATCAGCGTCAACCGTGATGGGCAGCTGCGGCAAAGGCCGAACGGCCGGGCCGAAGATAACCTTGCATTCCTGCGTCAGGTCGAAGGTCGACTGGTGGCAGGGGCACAGAAGGTGGTGCGTCTGCTGCTCGTAGAGAGCAACCGGGCAACCAACGTGGGTGCAAATCTTGGAGTAGGCAACAATGCCGTTGTAGCTCCAGTCCTCGCGACCCTCGGAAGGATTGAGGTCTTGGGGATCCAAACGCATCAACAGCACCACAGCCTTGGCTTTTGCATTCAGCTTGCCGTGCTCAAGGCTGTTCAGTGATTCCGGAATCACATGGAAAGCGGAACCGATGGTGACATCGGAAGCCTTGATGGGAGTTCCGTCGGGGTCGCGTGCAAGACGCTCGCCTTCCTTCCACAAGGTATGGCGGAGAGAATCACCCGGCAGTGGGCCAAGGTCACGGAAGATGGCAATGGCCGGCAAGGGTGCCAGAGCCACAGCACCGATGAGGGTGTTGCGGATCAGCGGGCGGCGCTTGATGCCAGTTTCATCAATGATGTCATCGACAATCTTGAGAGCAGCAAGGCGGTCCTCTTCGGTACGCAGTTCGTGGCGTTCTTCAGCCACTTCGTGGTCCGGCATGAGGGCGCGGGCCCAGTGCACAATTCCAGTTCCAATACCCAGCATGGCGAAGGCGACGCCCAGGCCTAGAAAGGTGTTCTGCAGACGCAGCGTGCCGAACGTATCATCCAGCCGAATACCGAAGTAAGCGACGAAGAACAGTAAGGTTCCGGCAATGGAAATGATAAATAGCCATGCCACCTGGCGTTCGGCCCGCTTTGCAGCCTTGGGGTCCGTGTCAGCTAGTCGCAAACGATGTGGTGCAAGTCCCGGGTCTTGGAACTTATCCACCTCGTCGTGACCAGCCTTAGCTACGGCGTCCGAGCTTGTCGGCGTGCCGTCACTATGGTTGCCCATATTCCCCTCATCCTTCTCTTATCCCGGAACAGTCCCGGGGTCGTAATGTATGTTTCTGCGGCTGCAGCTGCAGCCAAAATCTATTGACTTCTGGGTGGACCTAGGAGGTCCGTGAGGTCAGCCAAATGGTGAAGCCGATGATGACACCCAGAACAGCAGTCCAGAGGAACAAGCCCTCGGATACCGGCCCCAGTGAACCAAGCTTGGCGCCACCAGGGTTGCCCTGGTTCTCAATGGTGTTCAGGAACGTGATGATGTCGCGCTTACCCTCGGGGGTGATGTTGGCATCGTTGAAGACCGGCATGTTCTGCGGCCCGGTCACCATTGCGCTGTAAACGTGGCTGTTTGAAACCCCTGCAAGCGAGGGAGCAAACTTGCCACGGGTCAGGGCGCCACCGGCAGCGGCGGCGTTGTGGCACATGGCGCAGTTGACGCGGAACAACTCGCCACCGGCGGCTGCGTCACCTTCTCCATCGATGTATTCCTCAGCGGGCAGTGCGGGGCCGTCGCCCAGGGTGGCTACGTATGCAGCCATCTCGCGGGTCTGCTCCGTGGTGAACTGCTTCGGCTTCTCGCGGGCCTGAGGCCCCTGCATCTGCATGGGCATGCGGCCCGTGCCGACCTGGAAGTCAACAGCTGCAGCGCCTACGCCAGCCAATGACGGTCCTGCGTCAGTGCCGCTTGCGCCGAGGCCGTGACAGGTTGCGCAGTTGGCGATAAAGAGCTTCTCGCCCTCTTCAACTTCATGCGCACTGTAGGTGGTGGTGTCGGCCTTGGCCTCATTCACGGTTGTGACAACGGCATATAGCCCACCTGTCAGCATGAGCCCCATGACTAGCAACGCTAGTGCGGCCAACGGATGACGTCGCTTCTGCGAGAGTGCCTTCACTTGGTGGTTCCTTTGATCTGTATCCAGCAGCCCCTAGTGAGAGCCGCAAATGCTAGTTCTTGTTGTGTAGAAAAAGCTGCTGTGAGCCTATTTCAGTACGTAGATGACCAGGAAGAGGCCAATCCACACGACATCCACGAAGTGCCAGTAGTAGGAAGTTACGATCGCGCTCGTAGCTTCAAAGTGTCCAAACTTCTTGGCTGCAAAGGCGCGGCCAACAATGAGGAGGAAGGCTATGAGGCCACCAAGGACGTGCAGGCCGTGGAAGCCAGTCGTCATGTAGAAGGCGGAGCCATAGGCGTTTGAATTCAAGGTCACGTGCTCGGAGGTCAACAGGGCGTATTCGGTCGCCTGACCGGCTACGAAGATCGATCCAAGAACGAAGGTCAACAGGAACCACTCCGTCATTCCCCACTTGGAGAACTGGAAGAAGCTTCCGGTGCGGCGCGGCCGAAGGTTCTCCGCGGTGAACACACCCATCTGGCAGCTGAAGGAGCTGGAAACCAGAATGAGGGTGTTAACCAGGGCGAACGGGAAGTTCAGCTTGGCCGATTCTTCCGCCCACAATCCACCAGTGGTGGAACGTAGCGTGAAGTACATGGCAAAAAGGCCGGCAAAGAACATCAGCTCACTGGACAGCCAAACTACGGTTCCTACAGAAACCATGTTCGGACGGTTCAGCGTCGGATGCGCCGGGGTACTGGGGGCGTGGGTTGCAGTTGTCACATAGACATTATGTCTATAAAACGCCAGAGAACCCAATGCAAAACTCTGATTGAGAGATCTTTTTCTACAAACTTGCGAAATTCCGGTGCATTCACAGCCTAAACCCAGTTCTGTATGCACAACACGGAGCACGTGTCAATGGTCACATAGGCTGGGAACTGCTCCGTTGCGTCTAATATTTATAGGGTGAATCCTCTTCAAGACGCTTCGGCAAGCAACCACACCTGGCCAAATCTCATTGCCGCATTGATTGCGGGAAACGATCTGGAGCAGGACGCGACAGCGTGGGCAATGAATACGATCATGGCTGGCGACGCCAGCGACGCACAGATATCCGGGTTTCTTGTGGCGCTTCGGGCTAAGGGAGAAACTGTCGCGGAAGTGACAGGACTTGTGGAGGCAATGCTTTCCAACGCCCGACCCTTGCAGGTATCTAGTGAAGCTCTTGACATTGTTGGCACGGGCGGAGACCGCCTCAACACTGTCAACATTTCCACCATGGCCGCTTTGGTCTGTGCCGGTGCTGGCGCCACCGTTGTAAAGCACGGAAACCGGGCATCTTCCTCGGCTGCCGGCTCGGCCGACGTTCTGGAGAGCCTGGGAGTCCGGCTGGACCTGCCGCTGGAGATGGTGGAACGTGCGGCGACAGAAGTGGGCATTACCTTCTGTTTTGCAAACTTCTTCCACCCCTCCATGCGTTACGCGGCAGTTGCCCGAAGGGAACTTGCCGTCCCCACCGCCTTCAACTTTCTGGGGCCGCTGACTAATCCTGCCCGTGTGGTGGCATCGGCTATTGGGGTGGCCGATGTCCGGATGGCTCCCCTCATGGCGGGCGTGCTTGCGGCCAGAAACATTCGTGCACTCGTCTTCCGTGGCAGTGATGGACTGGATGAATTGACGACGACGGGCACCTCCACTATCTGGGAGGTCAGGGGCAATTCCATCACCGAAAGCCACTTTGATCCGTTGGATCTGGGTATCCCTCGCGCCACTATTGAAGACTTGCGGGGGCAGAATGCAGAATTCAATGCTGGGGTCGTTCGCCGCATCCTGGATGGCGAACGCTCGCCAGTGCGTGACGCAGTGGTCCTCAATGCCGCGGCAGGCCTGGTGGCCTATGACCCCAACAGTGACGGAACTCTGCTCGAGCGGATGGCCGCCGCGGTGGTGCGGGCCAAGACCTCCATTGATAGTGGAGCGGCCGCCAAGGTTCTCACCCGCTGGGTAGCGTTGAGTAGCCAGGCCCAGCAGAACTAGCCCACAGAATTAGCCCAGCAGAACTAGCTCAGGCCAGTGCCCTAGCTGCGATCCCGGCTTGTTCCACCAGACTTGCGTCGGTGGCAAAATAGCTATTGTCCTCAGCCTTCGCAGCTTCCGTGAGTGGAGCCGGAGTGGGGTGATGAACTATCCGCTTTGCGGAGAGATGAACATCGCGCAGACCGGCTTCATGAAACGCGGCGAAGTCGGCGATGTCAACGCCGCCGCCGGCCATCACGCTCAACGACCCCGCAGCTGCTTCATGCATGGCTTGTAGCTGGGCCAGTCCTGCACCAGCTCTGGTAGATCCGCCGGAACTCAAGATACGCGCCACCCCTAGGCTGGCCAAGTGCGGCACGGCAGCAACGGCGTCGTTCCTGAAGAGGTGGTCCACGGCGCGGTGGAAGGTGATGTGCAATCCGTCGGCGGCCGCCACCAAGGTCTCTACTACGGCGTAGTCAATGGTGTCATCAGAGGTCAGTGCGCCAATCACCACACCGGTGGCGCCACCGTCACGCATTTCCTTGATCTCAGCCACCATCAGAGCAACACTTGCCGCGTCATAGACGTAGTCGCCGGGGCGCGGCCGAATCAACGTGTGGATCGGCAACCCCGGTTCGGTGCCGCGAATGCTGGTGAGTAATCCCTGCGACGGCGTAAGGCCACCTAGTTGGAGAGCTGCGCACAACTCAATGCGGTCAGCACCATGAAAGGCTGCCAGTTGGGCTCCGGGAACATCCTGGACAGCAATTTCAAGGTGCATCCGTGAAACTCAGTGATCGAAGCCGAGGGCAAATGCCGCATCAAGATCATGCTGTGAGTAGGCGCGGAAGGAGATCTGTGTTGTGGTGGAGACCACTGACTTGACCTTGGAAAGCTTGTCGGCGATGACCTCGGCCAGGTCCTCATGCTTCTTCACCCGGGCAATAGCGATCAGATCCCACTCGCCCGTCACGGAGTAGACCTCGCTGATGCCCGCCAGCTCCGAGATTTCCTGAGCGGCCTCGGGAATCCGTGTTGCGTCGGTCTTGATCAGGACAAATGCGGTAATCACAGTCGGGGGTCCTTGTCGTGTGGGTGAATTATCTGGAGTTGTTGAATGTGCATTCGCCACTGCGTCAGCGGTGCTACGTCAGCGGTTCCGCGGGGAAGCAAATATCCGTGTCAACACGCTTAGATCCTATCCCAAACGGGGCTTGGAACTAGGCTTTCGCACTGCGGCGGAGCACCAGTGTTGCCAGAATTCTGTGGCCCAGCAAGAACAAGGCCAGCACCAGAGTGGCGACCACCACGAAGGGGATGGCTGCCGTGGCCCCCGAGGCTAAGCGCAGCGCCATGCCGAGGATTAAGGTGATGAGCCACAGGTAGATGCCACGGGGGAGAAGCTGCACCGGATGCGCCCACGTGCGGCAGATCAACCAGCCCCCGGCCAGCGCCACCAGAAAGGGCCATGCCGTTTCCAGTACCCCCGCCACGCTCAGCGTCTCGGCATGGCTGCGGCGCCCAGAAAGCGCAAAAACCAGCACCAACACAAGGTCGGCGGCTACGGCGTAGATAACGAGTGCGGGCTTGGGGCGAGTTTCTGTGTGCATCACGAAAGGAGTTTAGCCGTAAACTTTGCAAGCAACCTTGAAGGAGGGCCCATGGACCGCGCACGTTCTGTCATGCTGTGGCTGGTGAAAGTAGTGCCGCCGTCCTTGGCTGCACTCTTATTTCTCGCCGGGACCATCATGCTAACCAGCGATTCCCTGATTGCCGGGATTTTGAGACCCACAGCGGCCATCGTGGCCGGAGTGCTGGGGTTCACGCTGTGGCTGGTGCTTTCCTTGGTGGCGAGCGACGCCGTAAAGGCTCGCTCCCGCCGTCGGCCTCGGTGACGGCTTAAAGGCCACTGGCCCGTAACCGCCGTGCCACGCGACATAGCGGGGCAAGGTGTTACGGGCCAGGCAGGAGTGAGCCGGCAAGGAATCCGGTGCTAGCGGCCCTTGATGGTGATGCCGTTGCGGGTCATCGACTCGGCGTAGGCCTTGGCTGATTCCTGCAGCCACTGCTCCTGACGTTCCGGGGAACCGGCAAAGCTGCGGCCGGACAATGAGCGAACCTTGTAGATGCCAAAGCCGCGCTTGTACAACATGGGCCCTTGCGCCTTCAGCAGCTGATCGGCCAGGCGGTGCGCCTCGGTGCCGTGGGCCACTAGAGCGGATGCGCGGGGGACCAGCGTCAGGAACTTCACCAGCGGGCGCAGACCCTGCTCGATCTGTGGTGCCGTGAGACGGCCGTTGGGCTCGCCCGGGGTGAACCAGGGGTGCACGTTCCACGGCATGACGTAGCTGGGGCGCAGACCAAGCTGCCAATGGATACCCAGAAGGCGCGTGGCTGCCTGCTCGTCGCCAGCGGTGACGTAGCCGGAATCGTCAATTTCGCCAACATTGGAAAACAAGCTGATGATCTTGCACTCGTCAACATCATGAACGGGGTCCACGTAAGCCACCTGCTGCTCGGGCCGGGCTTCCGCCAGGGTGTCGCAGAGTTCGGTGATGGGAGCAATGTTCTCGTCGTAACGGCGATTCCAGAGCTGTTCACGCAGTGATTCAGTGGCCACGGATGTCATTGAGGCTTAGTTCTCCTTAGAGGGAATGGGAGTGGTTGCGGCAGCTTCCCTTAAGGGAGCAGGGCCGACTTCCCAGCCTACCAATTATTTCCCGGCAACCGGGCATCGGGGGTCTGTGCTAAGGGGGCGCAAAAATGCCCAAGTGTGAGAAATGCAACAGCCCTCAGGGAGCTCTCACGCCTGCCATCAGCGCGATTTCTGCGGGGCTCTGCGCGTCATGCGCTCTCAGTCTCAGGGCCGACGGCGGCGGGTGCGAAGGGCAGTCACGGCGAGGGCGCCGGCGCCGATTCCGGCGATCCACAACAGCGTGCGGGCCTCGGCCGATTTCCTTGCCAGTGGCTCCGCCTCTGTGCGCAGTTCGGCACGGAGCGCACGGCCATCACTCAGGAGCTGCTGCTCTTTGATTTCCTTTTTGGCGCTGGCGGCAATATCGCGCGGTGGCAACTGCAGTTGCGCTTCAGCTTCAATACCCGCCTGAAGTTGACGAACCCGCTCAAGCTCGGCGTCGACCTCGGCACCGAAGAGCAGCATCAGGTTCATGATCCACATCCACAACAGCAGCACGATCATGCCGGCAATGGTTCCGTAGGTCTTGTTGTAGTTGGAGAAGTTGGCCACATACAGGCCAAAACCACCCGACGCCACAACCACAGCCACCAAGGCCACGGCGGCGCCAATGCTGATCCAGCGGAATCGTGGCTGGCGCACATTGGGAGTGAAGTAGTACAGGATGGCGATCAGCACCACGGCCAAAAGACCCAGCACTGGCCATTTGGCGATGGACCACACTGTGAGGGTGGCGGATCCGACTCCGAGCATCTCACCTACCGCCTGTGCAACAGGCCCGGAGAGCAACAGAAGTAACGCCATGATGGCTACCAGCAGGACAACAACAAGTGTCACCAGCAGCAGGGCCGGGCGCAATTTCCAGGCTGGCCGGCCTTCGTCAATGCCATAGATCCTGTTCATGGACCGGCTGAAGGCGCCAACATATCCCGATGCGGACCACAGGGCTGTGACAATACCGATGACCAGGGTCAATCCGGCAGCCCTAGAGCTTGTCAGTTGCTCCACGGGTTGCCGGATGGCCTCAACGGTCTCCGGGCCGGCAGCCCGGCTCACCAGATCCAGCAGGAGCGCCGAAGTCTGCTCTGCTTGGCCCACAAGACCCATGATCGAGATCAGGGCTAGCAGGGCTGGAAACAAGGAGAGCACACCGTAGTAGGTTAGCGATGCTGCTAGGTCTGTGCAGCCATCGGCGCTGAACTTGGCCACGGCGCGACGCCCCGCGTACTTCCAGGACTTGGCAGGTAGCTGGGTGGGGCTATCTGGCTTGCGGTCGTCATCAGGGGCTGGAGCGTCGGCTTTGTCCACGGCTGTTCCTGACATGACGAGGCCCGGCGCTGTGGCCGGGCCTCGTTGAGTTACTGTCACGATTCGCCGCTCCTAGGCGGAGGTCTTGTTGCGTCCGGTGATGGCACCGTAAATGCCGGCGACCACCAAGCCGCCGACAATTGCCAACAGCCAAGAGCCGATGTTGAAGAAGCCCATTTCACCCTTGTTGAAGAGCAGGTCCCCGATCCAGCCGCCAACAATGGCACCAACCACACCGAGGATCAGGCTCGTGACCCAGCCGCCGCCCACCTTGCCGGGCATGATGGCCTTGACGATGGCCCCGACGATGAGGCCCAAAATAATCCATCCGATGAAACCCATAACAGTCTCCTAATAGTGAACTAGTAGTGAATGTGCTGCTGTTCGCATGGCATCCGGTCCAAGTATTGTTCCTGCAAGTTATTTTCTACAAGGTCCGGAATCCCCACGCTAGCCACCCTTCCGCCCAGAGTCCAGCACCGTTGGGTAAAAGTTTTGAAAATGGCGCACAGACGGCAAGATGGAATCATGCCGCACAACGAAACCACCAGCCCAGCCCCCTCACCCGGCCCCGTCCAGCAGCCTTGGGTGGCCAACTACCAGCCGGGTGTGCCGGCCGATATCGAGCTGCCCACTGAATCGCTGGTGGAGATGTTTGAGCGTTCCGTGCAGGAAGCCGGTGAGCATCCGGCCATGGAATTCTTTGGCCGGCGCACCAGCTACCGTGAGCTGGGGGAGCAGGTGGCCCGGGCTGCCGAGGGTCTGCGCAAGCTAGGGGTCGGCCACGGGGACCGTGTGGCCTTGATTTTGCCGAACTGTCCACAACACGTGGTGGCCTTTTACGCGGTGCTGCGGCTCGGGGCAGTGGTGGTTGAACACAACCCGCTTTACACTTCACGGGAACTTCGCCACCAATTTGAGGATCATCAGGCCCGCGTCGTGATTGCCTGGAACAAGGTGGTTCCGGCTGTGCAGGAGTTCCCCGCCGATGTAGCTCTTGACCGCATCGTTTCCGTGGATCTGCTGGCGGAATTCCCGGCCGTCAAACGCTTGGCCTTGAAATTGCCGTTGAAAAAGCTTCGCGAGACCCGCGCGTCCTTGACTGCCCCGGCGCCCGGTACGCTGCCTTGGAAGCAGTTCCTCGCAGGTGGCCCCCTTGATCCGCTCCACCCGCGCCCCGTGGTCACCGATCTGGCCGTGATTGGCTACACCTCAGGCACCACGGGCCGGCCCAAGGGTGCCAAGCTGACCCACCTCAACTTGTATGCCAACGCGCTCCAGGGCGAAGCCTGGATGCACGGCGCGCAGCAGCAGAAGGAAATTCTGTACGCCGTGCTGCCCATGTTCCACGCCTTTGGCATGACGCTGTACCTCACGTTCGGTATTCGCAAGCAAGGCCTGCTGGTCCTCTTTCCTAAGTTCGACGCCGATCTGGTGCTGTCTGCGATGAAGAAATCGCCCGCCACGGTGTACTGCGCCGTTCCGCCCATTTATGAGCGCACGGCCCTTGCTGCCAAGGAGAAGGGCGTGTCGCTGCGCTCCTGCAAATTCTGCATCTCCGGGGCCATGAACTTGCCCAACCACGTGGTTGAGCTGTGGGAATCGGTTTCCGGAGGGTTGCTGGTTGAAGGTTATGGCATGACTGAATCGTCCCCTGTGGCTCTCGGCAACCCCTTCGCAGAAACCCGGCAGACGGGCACCATTGGCGTGCCGTTCCCCTCCACCTTGATGAAGGTGGTGGACCTGGACGAGCCCTCTCGCGAGGTTGGCCAGGGTGAGGCCGGCGAGCTGCTGCTCAAGGGTCCGCAGATATTCCAGGGCTATTGGAACAACCCCGAGGAAACCGCCAAGAGTTTGACCAGGGACGGCTGGCTGCGCACAGGTGACATGGTCACAGTCAATGAACAAGGCTTCACCACCATTGTGGATCGAGCCAAGGAACTGGTCATTACCGGTGGATTCAATGTTTCCCCCTCCGAGGTGGAAGCCGTGTTGCGTCAGCATGAGCATGTGGTGGATGCGGCAGTGTTCGGCCAAGTTGCCCAGCGCGGTGGCGAAATGGTGGTGGCTGCCGTGCAGCTGGAACCCGGTGTGGCGTTGGATGAGGCCGCCCTCCGCGCCTACTGCAAGGGACTCATGGCCAGGTACAAGGTGCCCGTTCGCATTGTGGCCATCGATGACATGCCACGCTCCATGCTGGGCAAGATCCTCCGCAAGCAGGTCAAGGAGCAGTCTCTGCCGCTGCTGTGATTGCGCCTCAGACGCCATGCCGTGGCTGATTGCGAGTCTGCCTGCGCGTCTGATTGTGCCCACACTCTGGCCCGGGCCCAGCTTGCCCAAATGATCTGTACTCAATATGATCTGTAGTACCACGTATATTCGTGGCTCGGCACAGTGTGCTGGCACATCATGAATTCTGGAAGGCACCATGGAAATCGGCGCGTACAGCTTTGGCGATACACCCCTCAATGCGGACGGCACGCCTGGGTCCACGGCTGAGGGCATCAGGAACCTGTTTGAGGCAATTGTTCATGCCGATATGCAGGGCTTGGACTACTTCGGAGTGGGGGAGCATCACACCGTCTCCATGCCCGCCTCATCGCCCGGAGCCATGCTGGCTGCCGCAGCAGGGGCCACCAAAAACATCAAACTCGGCAGTGCCGCCAGCATCATCAGCACCGACGATCCTGTTCGGGTCTACCAGCAGATGGCCACGGCCGATGCCATTTCGGGTGATGGGCGCATTGAAATCACTGCCGGACGCGGCTCCTCCGTGGAGACGTTCCCGCTCTTTGGCTTCGATCTGCGTGACTATGACCAGCTCTACTCCGAAAAGCTTGAGCTGCTCATGGCCATCAATAATGCCGAGACCGAAAGCGTTACCTGGAGCGGCAGCGTACGTCCGGCCATTGACAACCTGGCCGTCGTCCCGCGCCCAGTAAAGGGGAAGCTGCCGCTGTGGATCGCAACCGGCGGCAGCCCGGCGTCGTCCGCTAGGGCCGGACAACTGGGACTGCCCGTCTCCTACGGGATCATTGGCGGTGCGCCGCACAGATTTGCTCCGCTGGCCGAGCTGTACCGGAAATCGGCCGAGCAAGCCGGGCACACTGGTGCTGATATCAAGATTTCCGTGGCCGCCCTGGGTCTGGTGGCCCCCACCAAAAAAGAGGCGCTGGAGCGCTTCTACCCGGGCTGGCACAACCTCAATGTGGAGATGGGACAGTTGCGCGGCTGGCCGGCACCGGATAAGAATGCCTACCTTGCCCAGGCTGACGCGCCAGGTGCCTACTATGTGGGCGATCCTGACGAGGTGGCGCAGCGGATCGTGCACCTACACGGCTACATGGGTCATATGCGCCACTTCCTGCAAAGCGACATTGGCGGTTTGCCGCACGAACACCTGCTCGAATCGATCACGCTGCTTGCCGCCGAGGTCAAGCCACGCGTGGAGCGGCTGTTGGCCAAGAAGTAACTCCTGGCTGTGGGTGGGCGGCCGTGGGGCAGTGCCATGGGCTAACCGCAGTGTGGACGGGTTGGCAGCTTGCCGGGGCGCGTGTGTAAAAATGGAATGCATGCGCCCCATGCAACATTCTTCCAAGCTAGCCAACGTCCGGTACGAACTCCGTGGTCCCATCTTGCATGCGGCCCAAAAGATGGAGGCGGAGGGCCATCGGATCCTGCGCATGAATCTTGGTGACACCGCCCCGTTCGGCCTGGAGGCGCCCGAATCCATTGTGGTGGACATGATTCATCACCTCCGCGGAGCCCAGGGGTACAGCGATTCCAAGGGCATCTTCTCCGCACGCACCGCCATCTCGCAGTACTACCAAACCAAGGGTTTGATGAAGATTGGCGTCGATGACATTTTTGTCGGCAACGGGGTCAGCGAGCTCATCTCCATGACGCTGCAGGCATTTTTGGAAAACGGCGACGAGGTCCTCATCCCGGCCCCCGACTACCCGCTCTGGACAGCAACTGTCACCCTAACCGGCGGTGTCCCCGTGCACTATCTGTGTGATGAGGACAATGAGTGGTGGCCGGACATGGCCGACGTCGAGGCCAAGATCACCCCGGCGACCCGGGCTATTGTCATCATCAACCCGAACAACCCCACGGGTGCCGTTTACCCGGCGCACATTCTGGAACAGTTTGTGGAGCTGGCTCGTAAACACGATCTGGCGATCTTCTCGGATGAGATCTACGAGAAGATCCTCTATGACGGCCACAGTCATATCCACATGGCCTCTCTCGCCGATGATATTTGCGTGCTGACATTTAGCGGCTTGTCCAAGGCTTACAGAATGCCCGGCTACCGCGCTGGCTGGGTGGCTCTCTCCGGCCCCCGGGCCGCGATGGCTGGCTTCAAGGAAGGGCTGGAGTTGCTGGCATCCCTGCGCCTCTGCGCTAACGTCCCGGCCCAGCACGCCATTCAGACCTCGTTGGGCGGCTATCAGAGCATCAATGACCTCACCAAGCCCGGCGGACGGCTGCGCGAACAGCGTGACAGGGCCTCGCAGCTGCTCAATGCGCTGCCCGGCGTGTCGTGCGTCCCGGCTGCCGGTGCCATGTACTTGTTCGTAAAACTCGATCCCGCCCTGTATCCCATTGAATCCGATGAGAAGTTTGTGATTGACCTGCTCCAAGACCAGAAAATCCTGGTCAGCCACGGCACGGCATTCCACTGGCCCACCCCGGACCACTTCAGGTTCGTGATCTTGCCCTCTGTGACCGACATTGATGAGGCCATCCGGCGCATCAGCACGTTCCTGGCTGTGTACCGCAGCAAGGCGGCTCTGGCGCGTCACTAGCTGGCCGGGTGCGCGGGAATAGTTTTACCAACCCGCTGGTTCCCCAAGTAGATACAAACGCATATTTATTTGGATTGGATGGAAACCATGGCCAGCAGTACTTCCTCGCCCCAGCAGTTTGAGCTGGGATTGGACACTTTTGGAGACATCACTCTCGATGCCACCGGTGCACCCAAGCCTGCCGCACACGTGATTCGTGACGTCGTCGAACAGGCCGTCTTGGCCGACAAGCTGGGCCTGGACTACTTCGGCGTTGGCGAACACCACCGGGACGACTACGCCATTTCATCCCCCGACATGGTGCTCTCCGCCATTGCAGGACAGACCCAGCGTATCCGTTTGGGATCGGCAGTTACCGTGCTCAGCTCCGATGATCCCATCCGGGTGTTCCAGCGTTTTTCCACGCTCGACGCCGTTTCTTCCGGCCGCGCCGAAGTGACCCTGGGTAGGGGATCCTTCACAGAATCCTTCCCCCTGTTTGGTTTTGACCTCGCCAACTATGAGGAGCTCTTTGAGGAGAAGTTGGAGCTGTTCAGCGAGCTG
Source organism: Arthrobacter sp. N199823 (assembly GCF_002929705.1). Classification (GTDB taxonomy): domain Bacteria; phylum Actinomycetota; class Actinomycetes; order Actinomycetales; family Micrococcaceae; genus Specibacter. The sequence continues at coordinate 321,087 of NZ_PJIN01000004.1, read as the reverse complement.
CGCAAGGAAGGCCCTGTGAGCTGGAGCGGTAACACCCGCCCGGACATGCACAGCCAAATGGTGTACCCGCACACCGAATCCGGATCACTGAAAACCTGGGTCGCTGTGGGTGGCAGCCCGCAGTCGGTGGTGCGTGCTGCCCACTACGGACTGCCGCTAATGCTGGCCATCATTGGTGGTGAGCCGGCACAGTTCACACCCTTTGCTGAGCTTTACCACCGGGCTCTGAAAGAATTCGGGCAGCCGGAACAGCCCATTGGTGTTCACTCGCCCGGTCACATTGCCGCCACGGATCAGCAGGCCATGGACGAGCTGTGGCCGCACTACGCCGCAGCTCACGGCCGCATTGGACGCGACCGTGGCTGGCCGCCCATGACGCGGACCGATTTTGATGCCACGGCCGGACCTACTGGTGCACTCATGGTGGGTTCCCCTGAGACCGTGGCCAGGAAGATCACCACGGTGGCCACAGCGCTGGGCCTCTCACGCTTTGATCTGAAGTACAGCCACGGCACGCTCCCTCATGAGGCCATGATGAAGAGCATTGAGCTGTACGCCACTGAAGTTGCCCCGCTTGTGCGGGAGAACCTTCACAAGGGTTAGCAGCAGCAAGGCCTAGGGCCAGCAAGGATCAGCCGCTGGCAGTCTTTTCGCTGTCAGGACTGTGGCGAATGAGCTGAAAAGTTATGGCCCCCGCGTCGATGCGGGGGCCACAACTGTATGGTGGGTAGCCGCAATGGGGGGCTTTGGATCCTTTTTCTCGACATCGGGACCATAGTGATGAACAAAACACCGTGATCCGATCTCGGGACGGTTGAGCCGCACCAGCGTCCGGTGCGGCGTCATGGCAGTGGGCTGCTTCCTCGGCGACAGCGGGCCAGCCAGGAGCATCTCGCCAGCGGTCCTAGCGCCCGGAAATCCGGGTCAAATTGCCTCCGGCGGACTGCTCGCACTGTTGAGCTGAGCAGCAATTTTTCTCACAATCTGGTGAGCCTCCTCCGCAGATTCTTCTTTACGAACCGTGCTGGCACGGCCCTTAAACACCACGGTTTACCCCTTGTTCACCTTCCGTTAACCTTAAGTGGGGTCACTGGACACCAAGCAGGGCAAAATCATCGTAGGATCGTAAGCGGTTCGGTTCGTCAGCACTGCCGCAAGTCATCGGCGTTGGCATAGGATTTCCGGCTATCTGTTCACAGTCTCGCTTACGCCCTCTCAAGATTGGATCGCGGGTGGATCTCACCTTCATGGTCGTGCTAGTTATAGCACTGGCCCTCTTTTTTGACTTTACGAATGGCTTTCACGACACAGCCAACGCCATGGCTACACCCATTGCCACAGGTGCCATCAAACCCAAGACTGCAGTGGCGCTGGCCGCTATCTTGAACTTGGTGGGCGCCTTCCTTTCCACGGAGGTGGCCAAGACCATCTCCGGTGGCATCATCAACGAGGGTGGGCCCAACGGTGTCGCCATCACCCCGGGGATGATCTTTGCCGGTTTGATGGGTGCGGTGTTGTGGAACCTGTTCACGTGGCTTCTGGGATTGCCTTCCAGTTCCTCGCACGCACTCTTCGGCGGCTTGATAGGTGCTGCCATTGTGGGCACCTGGTCCTTCGGGGCGGTGAACTTTGCCGTGGTTGTCTCCAAGGTGTTGCTGCCAGCGGTCTTGGCCCCGGCCATCGCCGGTTTGGTGGCGTATCTGTGTACCAAGTTGGCGTATGGGATCACCCGCCGTTCCGATCCGGACTCCGGCGACAAGCTGACACAGAAGCGCGGCGGTTTCCGTCGCGGCCAGGTCTTTAGCTCCTCCTTGGTAGCACTGGCGCACGGCACCAACGATGCCCAAAAAACCATGGGTGTTATCACCTTGGTGCTGGTGGCATCGAATCTGCAGGAAGCCGGAACCGGCCCGCACTTCTGGGTCATTGCGGCCTGTGCGGTGGCCATTGCCGGCGGAACCTATGTGGGTGGCTGGCGCATCATCCGTACCCTGGGCTCTGGTCTGACTGACGTCAAGCCAGCGCAGGGCTTCGCCGCCGAAACCAGCACCGCCGCAGCCATTTTGGCCTCCAGTCACCTCGGCTTTGCGCTCTCCACCACCCACGTGGCCTCCGGCTCCGTGATTGGTTCCGGACTGGGCCGCAAGGGCTCCACAGTTCGTTGGGGTGCTATCGGCAAGATTGGTATTGCCTGGTTACTCACGCTGCCAGCCGCCGCAATAGTTGGCGGCCTCGCTGCCTTGCTGATGCGGGTCGGGATCGTGGGCGTCGTCATTGTCGCCGTGTTGGGGCTTGGCTCGATCTTGTTCATGTTCTTCTTGTCTCAGCGTGAAACTGTGGATCACAGCAACGCTCTGAGTGACGTTGACGCCGTGGGCGACGCCGTGCACATTCCCAGCAAAAAGGAACGTGACCGTCTCGCAGCGAAGGCTGTCGCTGCCCAAAAGGTTGCCGCCAAAGCAGCAAAACGTGCCGCGGAAACAGATGCCGCCCGGGCCGACGCCCAGAGCGCCTTGGACCGTGCGGACACGGCTGTGTTGAAGGCCATGACGAAGGCGGCGCTAGCTGCGCAAATGCCCAAGGTCAAGACCAAGACGGCAGTAGCCGAGCACGCCACTGAGCCCTTACCGGACGCCGCAACCGAGCTGGACGCGCAGGAGGAAAACAAATGATTGACTGGTTCGCTTTTGTCACAGTGGGCCTGACAACCCTCATTGGTGCCGTTTTTGTGGTCACCATGTATTCCTTGGGCGTGCGCTTTACAGCAGTGAGTGGTGATGACGACGGCCGCAGCAATCACGCGGCCAGGTGGGGCTCCTACATTTGCTTCGGCTTTTGCGTGCTAGCCGTCGTTACCGCCATCATCTTGATCGTGCCTCCTCTGAACAAGGCGGCCGAAGCGATCATCGGCAACATCTTTTAGAGGATTCGTTCGTCAACGCACGACGCCGGGCACTTACCTTCCGCTGTAGCGGCAAGGTGAGTGCCCGGCGTCGTTAGTTTAAAAACGGGTCAGTTGGAGAGGATCATGTTGGTGATGCGGCAGGTGGACAGACGCTGGCCGGCCTCATTGCTCATGACTACCTCGTGGGTGGTGAGTGTGCGGCCCAAGTGAACGGGGGTGGCCGTGCCGGTGACCAGGCCGCCAGCGGCTCCGCGATGATGTGTGGCATTGATCTCAATGCCCACCACGCGGGACGTGGGCCCGGCATGGAAAGCGGCGGCGAAGGAGCCCAATGTTTCGGCCAAAACCACATGCGCACCGCCATGCAAGAGACCGGTGACTTGCGTGTTTCCCTCAACCGGCATGGTGGCAACCATGGACTCGGCGCTCATGTGCGTGAACACAATGCCCATCTTCTCCACCAGTGTCCCTACGCCGTGGCGGCTCAGCATGGAATGGTACTCGGCGGGGACTCCTGCAGCGAGGAGTTCGGCGGAACGGGGATGGGGTGTGAATTTATCGCTCATGATGACTAGGCTTGCACCTGTGAGTGATTCTGCCAAGACGGCCCCCCAGTCCACTGTTGCAACAACCCCCGTAACCGGGACCTCTGCCGAACGTCCAGGAGGCGAAACGCCCCGGATGCTGGTCATTGACGGTCACTCCATGGCGTTCCGTGCCTTCTACGCGCTGCCGCCGGAGAACTTCGCCACCGACACCGGCCAGCACACCAATGCCGTTCATGGCTTCACCTCCATGCTGCTGACCATGATTCGCCAGCAGAAGCCCACACACGTGGTGGTGGCGTTTGACTTGGACACCCCCACATTCCGCTCCTTGGAGTACACGGAATACAAGGGCGGGCGCAACAAAACGCCGGAGGAGTTCTACGGCCAGATTGACTTGATCATCAAGGTCATGGCAGCCATGCGCATCCCCACCATCTCGGTGGACGGCTTCGAGGCCGATGACATTATCGCCACGCTGTCCGTCCAGGGCGAGGCTGCCGGCTGGGACGTCCTGGTGGTTTCCGGCGACCGCGACGCTTTCCAGCTCATTACCGACAAGGTGCTGGTGCTGTACCCCAAAAAGGGCATCTCCGATATTCCGCCCATGGATGCCGCGGCCGTCGAAGACAAGTACTTGGTCCCGCCCAACCGCTATTCGGATCTCGCCGCCCTGGTGGGTGAATCCGCTGACAACCTGCCCGGCGTGCCCGGCGTGGGGCCCAAGACTGCCGCCAAGTGGCTCAAGCTTTATGGCAGCCTGGACGGGGTCCTAGAGAATCTGGACGCCATTGGCGGCAAAGTGGGGGAGTCGCTGCGCAACCATGTCGAGGACGTGAAGCGGAACCGCCGCCTGAACCACCTGCTGCGCGATATGGAGCTGCCGGTCGCCATTGCCGACACCGTGCTGCAGTCCCCGGACCGTGATGCCGTGGAGGAGCTCTTTGACGCCCTCCAGTTCAACACGCTGCGCAAGCGCCTGTTTGACCTGTTTGCCGAGGAAGAGCCGGACGACGCCGGAGAAGCTCATCAAGTGCCCGCTCACCAGGTTCTCACCGAGGCCGGTGCCCTGACGCAGTGGCTTACCGCCGGAGCAGCTGGCACCCCTGTGGCGGTTGACGTGATCAGCGAAAAGGCTGGATTGGCCTTCGAAGCCGTTGCGGTGGCGCTGGTACGTGCGGATTCCGCCGTCGTGGTTGAACTGGGAACCGCCGATCAGGCGCTGGAATCAGCTCTGGCCGCATGGCTTGGCTCTGATGCACCCAAGGTAGTTCACGAGTACAAAGAGGCGCTCAAGGCGCTCTCTGTCCGCGGGCTGACACTGGCGGGCGTTGTTGATGACACCTCGCTGTCCGGTTATCTGATTCAGCCGGACCGCCGCAGCTACGAGCTTGCTGCGCTGAGTCAGGTACATCTGAAGGTGTCCTTTGAATCCGGCGGCGGTGAATCCGGGCAGCTGGACTTGGGCCTGGAGGGCGATGCAACATTCAGTGACGCCGTCCAGCGCGGCTACGTGGCCTTGTTGCTGAGCGAACACTTCGCACCCATGCTGGTGGAGCGCGGTGCCGCTAACTTGCTGCACGAGCTGGAGCTGCCGCTTGCCGCGATTCTGGCCACCATGGAACTGACGGGCATAGACGTCTCGCAGGAGCGTCTGGCCACGCTGCTCACAGACTTCACCGCGGCCATGAATGCGGCGCAGGAAGCTGCCTTTGCCGCTATTGGCCACGAGGTCAACCTTGGCTCACCCAAGCAGCTGCAGGAAGTGCTCTTTGAGGAATTGGGGCTGCCCAAGACCAAGAAGATCAAGACCGGTTACACCACAGATGCGGCGTCCTTGAAGATGCTGCTGGAGAAGACCGGCCATGAATTCCTGGCGCAGCTCATGGCTCATCGCGAGGCCTCAAAGCTGAAGCAAATGGTGGAAACATTGAAGAAGTCGGTGGCTGAGGATGGCCGCATCCACACCACCTACGCCCAGAATGTTGCCGCGACGGGCCGTTTGTCCTCCAACAACCCCAATCTGCAAAACATCCCGATCCGTTCCGAAGAAGGACGCCGGGTCCGGGATATCTTCGTGGTCAGCGAAGGGTATGAATGCCTGCTGGCCGCGGATTACTCGCAAATTGAAATGCGCATCATGGCCCACCTCTCCGGTGACGAGGGCCTGATCGAGGCCTACGCCCAGGGCGAGGATTTGCACCGCTACGTGGGCTCCCATGTATTTGGTGTGCCCCCGGAAGAAGTCACCTCTGCCATGCGTTCCAAGGTCAAGGCCATGTCCTACGGTCTGGCTTACGGTCTGACCAGCTTTGGTCTGTCCAAGCAGTTGGAAATCTCTGTGGATGAAGCCCGCACCTTGGTCAAGGACTACTTTGACAGGTTCGGCGGGGTGCGCGACTACCTGCGCGGCGTGGTGGAGCAAGCCCGCATTGACGGCTACACCTCCACCATTGAGGGCCGCCGGCGTTACTTGCCGGATCTGGCCAGCACCGACCGTCAGCTGCGTGAACTGGCCGAACGTGTGGCACTGAATTCACCTATTCAGGGATCAGCTGCCGACATCATCAAGCAGGCCATGCTCGGTGTTGATGGAGCGCTCAAGGATCAGGGGCTGAAGTCACGGATGCTGTTGCAGGTCCATGATGAATTGATCCTGGAAATCTGGCCGGGGGAGCTTGACGCCGTCAAGGCCCTGGTCATCGAACAGATGGGTGCTGCTGCACAGTTGCAGGTGCCCCTGGAAGTGCAGGTTGGTCTGGGCGCCAGCTGGAACGACGCCGGACACTGACACCCTCCATCATCAGCTGACTCAACCCACCAGGAGCCACCATGAGCACTGCCAGCGAGAAATCCACCCGCCATCAACGGCCCTTTCCCTATGAGCTGCGTTCCTTCCCTGTTCGTTTTGAGAACGGCGAAGTTCCCGCAGAAGTGGGCCATTGGATCGAGGCGGTGGCCCTGGGCTTCTATGGTGCCGCCCCTGCTCCGGAGTTGTATCAGCACCTGGTAACGGCTGAGCAGGTGGACGGACGCATGGTCATTGGCGCTTATTTGAGCGACTCCGTGGCACCGGCTGGTGCCTGGGGCGTTCACTATCCAGTGGCAACGTACGCCTACCACCGCAAGACACTCAACGTGGGTGCGGGGACGTTGCTTCCCGTCCACCAGATCACTGCCGTCACGGTGCGCCCCAGCCACCGCCGTCGTGGATTACTGCGGGCAATGATGAGCTCGGACCTGGCTCAGGCCAAGGCGGCGGGCCTTCCCTTGGCGGCACTGACGGCGTCGGAAGCCACCATTTACGGGCGGTTTGGCTTCGGCGTGGCCACTCACGAATGCTCGGTGGAAGTTGACGTCAAGGGTGGCCTGGTGTTCCATAATCCGGCCGCGGCACGCCAAGGCAGCGTGGAAGTAGCCGATGCCCAGGTCATCCTCGAGCTCCACAACGAGGTCTTCGCCAAGGTCCATGGAGCAACGTATGGCTCCATTGGCCGCCAAGATGTGTACCGTTTCATGGCGGCCGGTCAGGGCAGTTATGAATCGATGGAACCCGTCAAGAAGATTCGGGCCGCGCTGCACTACAACGCCGCTGGTGAGGTGGATGGCTATGTGACGTACACGCCCAACGAGGGCAAGGATCGCTCCTCGGTGGAAATCGTGGATCTGCTGGCAGTCACCGAAGATGCCTATCTGGCCCTGTGGAACTACTTGGGTTCCTTGGACTTGATCGATGTCATCACCTGGGACCGGGCCCCGCTGGTTGATCCGCTGGAATGGGCCATTGCCGCCAAACGGGACTACAGGCGTTCCAAGACCGAAGATCTATTGTGGCTGCGCATTCTCGATGTGCCAGCGGTACTTGCGGCGCGGCACTATCAGCACGACGGAAGCATCACCGTTCATGTGGGCGACCAATTGGGGCATGCCTCAGGGTTGTTCCGCATAGAGGTCGACGGCGGCAGGGCCACGGTGACGCGGCTGTCCGAGTTGGCCGGGGGAGCCGAGGATCAGAGCCTCAGGGATCACCCTGATGTCTCTGCTCACCCGGATGCCCCTGCGGACGGTCACGTGGATGAGTCACCTGAACTGAGTTTGGGTGTTGCCGAACTCTCCAGCTTGTATCTTGGCGGGGTATCGGCGCGCACGCTGAGCGCTGCCGGCCGCCTTCAAGAACACAAATCCGGGGCTGCAGACCGCTTCGATGCCCTCTTCAGCCCTACGAGCATGCCTCACTGTTTGACCCACTTCTAAAACGTGTTCTAGGACGTTTTTTAGGACGCGCGTGGATAACGCCATGCGCCCCGCGAACCAAGCCACAGGGTCACCGCGGCGGCGCAGGCGTTGACCAGAAGAAGTGAGATGAGCACCAAAAGCTGAATGAGTCCGGCGTCAATCGGGGCGGCACCCCCTAAAATCATGCCCACAAAGGCGCCGGGCAAGGTGACCAAGCCGGCCGTGCGGGTCTGATCCAGAGTGGGAAGTATGGCCTCGCCGGCGACAGGGCGGGCAACCATGAGGCGGGCTGCTGGCCACTGGAAGCCCACAGCCACGGCGGCTTCCACCTCATTGTGTCGCAGCGTGAGTTCATCGCGGACTCGTCGACCCGATAACGTCACAGCGGACATGGCGCCGCCAATCTGCTGCCCAACCACGGCAATGATGGCGAGCGCGCTGAAAGGGACAACGCCCAGGGCGAACATCATTGCAGCAACGGGGAGAACTCCGGCGGCGATGGGAATCGCAGCGATCCACCAGCGGCCATCCGAGGCAACCCGTCGCCCCGACGTCCACACCGCCACCGTGAACATCAGCGCCACGAAGCAGAAGGCCCAAGGGCCACGGTCGGACAGCCACGCTATGACAAGCACCACAGCTGCGAGTTGAAGAAGCGCGCGCAGTCCCGCAAACAGCATGTCCCAGGGTGATCGGCCAAGCGCCAGACGCCACAGCGCAGCGGCCAAAATCAGCATGACGGCAAGTAATATCCACGCGTTCGGGCCCAGAATGAGAAGCGTCGAGTTATCCACGATTGCCATTATGGCAAGTCACTGGTGAACTTTTGCGCTCCTTGTCCCAAACAACTAGACTAAATAGGCATGTCATGCGTGAAAAGGGCCGTTTCGGCGGTCTTGTGACGCGCAGTACGTGCACCAAGTATTTCGCAGGAACCCCTGCAACCCTAATAATTCCGGTTCCCACCGGGCTGGCAGCGACCTTTCGCGGCCGGCTTGGGAATTGGCGAAACCAACTATCCACATCGGAGCCCCTACTACATGACCATCACGACCCCCGAGAAGACAAGTACTCCTGTTGTTGCAATCAACGACATTGGTACTGCTGAAGAATTTCTCGCCGCAGTGGACGCAACCATCAAGTACTTCAACGACGGAGATCTCGTCGAAGGTGTAGTTGTCAAGGTTGACCGCGACGAGGTTCTGCTCGACATCGGTTACAAGACCGAAGGTGTCATCCCCTCCCGTGAGCTGTCCATCAAGCACGACGTTGATCCCGGTGACGTTGTCGCCGTTGGCGATCAGGTCGAAGCCTTGGTCCTCACGAAGGAAGATAAAGAAGGCCGCCTGATCCTCTCCAAGAAGCGCGCTCAGTACGAGCGTGCCTGGGGCGACATCGAGAAGGTCAAGGAAGAAGATGGTGTCGTTACCGGTACCGTCATCGAAGTGGTCAAGGGTGGACTTATCCTCGACATCGGCCTGCGCGGCTTCTTGCCCGCATCGCTGGTCGAGATGCGCCGCGTGCGCGACCTGGCTCCCTACATCGGTCAGCAGATCGAAGCCAAGATCATCGAGCTGGACAAGAACCGCAACAACGTTGTTCTGTCCCGCCGTGCTTGGCTCGAGCAGACCCAGTCCGAGGTTCGCTCCACGTTCCTCAACAAGCTGGAAAAGGGTCAGGTTCGTCCCGGCGTTGTTTCCTCCATCGTCAACTTCGGTGCATTCGTTGACCTGGGCGGCGTAGACGGCCTCGTGCACGTTTCCGAGCTGTCCTGGAAGCACATCGACCACCCGTCTGAGGTTGTCGAAGTTGGCCAGGAAGTCACCGTTGAGGTTCTCGAAGTTGACCTGGACCGCGAGCGTGTATCGCTCTCGCTCAAGGCTACGCAGGAAGACCCGTGGCAGACCTTCGCCCGCACCCACGCCCTCGGGCAGGTTGTACCGGGTAAGGTCACCAAGCTGGTTCCGTTCGGTGCGTTCGTTCGCGTTGAAGACGGCATCGAAGGCCTCGTTCACATCTCCGAGCTGGCCGTGCGCCACGTTGAGCTGGCCGAGCAGGTTGTCTCCGTTGGTGACGAACTGTTCGTCAAGGTCATCGACATCGACCTGGAACGCCGCCGGATCTCGCTGTCCCTCAAGCAGGCCAACGAGGGTGTTGACGTCGACTCCACCGAGTTCGATCCCGCACTCTACGGCATGGTTGCTGAGTACGACGAAGAAGGCAACTACAAGTACCCGGAGGGCTTCGATTCCGAGTCCAACGAGTGGCTTGAAGGCTACGAGACTCAGCGCTCCGTCTGGGAGCAGCAGTACGCTGACGCTCAGGCTCGCTGGGAGTCCCACAAGAAGCAGGTTGCCGAGCACGCCGCAGAAGATGCAGCTGCCGACAACGCCGGTGAAGGTGGCGAGTCCGCAGGGACTTCCTACTCCTCCGAGCCTGCTGCAACCGAGTCAGGTGCCGGCACGCTGGCTTCCGACGAGGCACTTGCTGCTCTGCGCGAAAAGCTGACCGGAAACTAATTTCGGCACAGGTAAGCATGGCTGTGTGAAAACGCAGTGCTGCTGACTTGAGTGTGGGTCCTAGCCATTGGCTGGGGCCCACACTTGCTTAACGCGTAGAGCTATTAGTTCTGTTTCCACGGTGGTCCAAGGGTTTCCAAGGCGAAAGCCCGTCATAGGAGCCGCTCGCTGAGAACTTTGTCAGTGAGCAAAGATATGATCATGACACCACACGCACAAACATCGGGGGAGCAGCACATGCCAACAAACTATCCGGGAGGGGACCAAAATAATCCCGGTCCTTACACCCCGCCGTCTGCTGGGCATGTAACCCCCGGCTATTTCAGCCCGGCAACACCTCCGCCGTCACAAGATGTTCCGCGCCCGTACGTGGCCCCGGGCCAGCAGCCTGCGCCTCAGGTCCCTCAACAAGCAGCGACGCCGCAGCCTCCGGCGTATGCGGCACATCCGCAGATGCAGCCGACGGCTCAAGCCCCCTATGCTCCCGCGCAGCAACATGGGCAGTACACAGGGCTGGTTGGCGCCGTTAAGAGCTATTTCAAGCAATATGCCACCTTTAGTGGCCGTTCCACACGCAGTGAATTCTGGTGGATGCAGTTGATCTTGTGGGGATTGCTCCTTGTGGTCAGCATCTTCGGAACAGGAAATGGCGGCGGCGTTGCTGGATTCCTGGGCGGACTGATGATGTTCGTCTACGTACTCTTCGTGTTGGGCACCGTGGTGCCAACACTGGCTCTGTTCGTTCGGCGGTTTCATGACGCCAACATGAGTGGTGGGCTTCTTGCTCTAGCCTTGATTCCTTATGCAGGCGCCTTAGTTGTCTATATTTTGGCCGCTCTGCCAAGCAACCCGAGGGGCGTCCGCTATGAGAAGTTTCCGCCTAACCGTCCGCAGGGCAGTTACCCGCTGCGGTAGGGACGTTAGCAGACGGTTTCAGGGAAGCTCATCTTGATAGCAGGGCTGTGTCCACCCAGTCGGTGCCGGTGGGAATCAGTGTGCACCGGCCAGCGGTGAGTGAAGCGAGCCGTTCCATAGCATCGATAATGACCTGCTCGTCGTCGGACATGGCCAGGCCAAGGTGAGTACTGGCGCCGTCGTAAGTGTTGCCCGTCATGACATAGCCAGCGCCGCGCAGATCATTCTCCAGCCGTCCAGCATCTGCGTGGGGCACGGCCACAGTGAACAGTTTAAGCCGTTCCCTACGTGCCAGCGGGACCAGCTCCAGAGCCGTACTGACTGATTCAGAGTAGGCCCGCACCAGCCCTCCGGCACCGAGCAGGATGCCACCAAAGTAGCGCACGACGACGGCGCACACGTCGCTGAGATCGGCGGCACCGTGTGCGGTGGTGCCTTTTGTAGACGGCGTGCGGATCTCCCTTTTGATGAGCGCATCCAACATGGGGGTCCCTGCGGTACCGGAGGGTTCGCCGTCGTCATTAGAGCGCTGGATGCTGCGATCGGCGCCAATGACAAAGGCTGAGCAGTGGTGCCTGGCGTCGTAGAATTCCTTACGCAATTCGGTGACCAGTTCCCGTGCGGAGGATTCCTGCTCAACCCGGCGCAGCACTGTGATGAACCGCGAGCGTTTGATGGAAATTTCGTGCCGAAAGTCGGGCCCGGATGCCAGTGTTGTGTAGCTGTTCGGCCCGGGTGTCGCTGGGGAAATTGTCACGATGCCATCCTATCCGCGGGCGTGCGCCGGCGCCCTATGGCATGACCAATCACTCGGGCTTATGGCCGCAATAGTCGTGAAGGATCTGGACTCTGGCGCTCCAGTACCGTCTCACTCGCGAAGCCTTTTTGGATGCTCCCCTAGGCATGCAAGTATGAATTCATGGAGATTCGATACCCCCGGCCACTAGTAGCTGGCGACCACATTGGTGTTACGTCCCCGTCGAGCGGTGTACCCGAATCGCTTCTGGGACGTTTTGACTTTGCCGTACAGCAACTACGTGACCGCGGGTTCGCCGTGGACGTGGGCGACTGCATGGACGGCTCCACACACGTCAGCGCGCCCCTAGAACAGCGTGCCAAGGAACTCATGAGGATGCTTCTGGATCCGAAAATCCGGGCCATTATTCCTCCGTGGGGAGGAGCAACCGCTATCGATCTGATGCCTCACCTAGATTTCGAGGCAATCGCTACCGCGGAACCGACATGGTTCGTAGGCTATTCCGATATCTCAACGTTGCTCACTCCGATCACGCTCCGGACTGGCCTGGCAACACTCCACGGGAGCAATCTCATGGACAGTCCATATAATGTCCCGGAATCGTTGAAGTCGTGGCTCGATATTGCCTCGCTGCCCACAGGCGCACGTTTCAAGCAAGCATCGCCGGGCGTTTACCGTGTCAATGACTGGGACGATTGGGAGAACAATCCCGAAATAACCGAAAATGCATGGAACGGCGCCGGGGCCTGGGAACGTCTCGACAAGGGCAAGAGCGAGGTGAGTGTCAAAGGCCGTCTGATCGGTGGCTGCATTGAGACAATGGTCAACCTTGCCGGCACCCCATACCTCAGCACTGAGGCCTTGCGGAAGGACCCAGCTGATTCCTTGATCATCTATATAGAAGCCTCGAGCGTTGAGGCCACGACGATTTGCCGACATCTTCACGGCATGCGCTTGGCCGGATTCTTCGATGGAGCCACAGCCATTCTCGTCGGACGCACCGGCGCTCCTGATTCGGCATCGCTCACCCAGACCGAGGCAGTCCTTGATGCCCTGGGAATGCTCGGAGTACCCATCATCGGAAATGTGGAATGCGGTCATGTTCCGCCACAACTTCCGATTGTCAACGGTGCCCAAGGCCATCTAGTGTTCAACGAAACGGAGCAATACCTAGAACAAACACTGGCGTGATCTGAGCGGTAGACGTTTCGCTCACACTCGTCAAAGCGTGAGCGCCACAGGCCTCCACCATTATCTTTCGAGACCACTCCGGCGGTAGCTCCATAGCGGGTTTTGCCGGACGGACCAGGCCCCGGCGTTAGGGGAGGTTTGCTGCCCAAAGTGTGGTGCCGAGCTCAGAAATGGCATGGATCAGTAAGAATAGAGTCATGCCACACGCCAACGACATCGTGACGTTTCACGAACCGACTGTTCCCGAAGGACAATGCCCCTATGTTTCTGGCGCCGGACCGTCACTGAATGTCGACATCGTCGACTGGAGTAATGTATGGCCCGGGCAATTCCAGGTGCTCGATAAGCAGATCAAGGAAGCTCTGGGATGGCACGCACTGGCCATTGAACATGTTGGGTCTACTTCCGTTCCAGGCCTCCCTGCCAAAGCAATTATCGACATTGACCTGATCGTTGCCGACCCCAACGATGAGGCGTCATACGTTCCGGCCCTTGAACGTGCCGGATTCGAACTACGGGTTCGGGAACCTTGGTGGTTTGGCCATCGCCTCCTGCGTCACGCGGAGCCAGCGTGCCATCTGCACGTCTTTGGCTATGACAGTCCCGAGGTTATCAAGCATCGAATCTTCCGCGACTGGCTCCGTGGCAATCCTGACGATCGTCTGCTCTACGCAGAAACCAAGCTTGGGGCGGCTGCGTTGTCACGGGCCGCTGGCGAACACTCCATGCAGTACAACGCACGCAAGGAAATCGTCATCAAAGAGATTTACCGTAGAGCGTTCATTGCCACGGGTCTACTCAAGGACTAAGAACTACCGGGAGGAGCTGAACCCCAGTTCGGGTGTGCAGGTCATCGGTGATGACTCCGCGCGGCTGGTACGGATGAAGGTGTACTGCGATCCCGGCAACGTGTTTCAGATAAACCACATCGTCGCCCCGGCAGGCGCCCCAAAAAGCTGAGCCACGAATCATTGCCTGCGCCGCTGCAGGTGCTGGCTATTATGGACTCATGCTTTCACTTGGACTGACCGGCGGCATCGCCGCCGGCAAATCGCTGCTGGCCGCCCGTTTCCGTGAGCTGGGCGCTGTGCTCATTGACGCCGACCAGCTGGCCCGCGAAGTGGTGGCCCCCGGCACTGCCGGGCTGGCCGCCGTCGTTGATCATTTCGGATCCGAAATCCTGCTCCCGGATGGCTCGCTGAATCGCGCCGCTCTGGGTGCCCGGGTCTTTTCCGATAAAACGGAACTCGCTGCGTTGAATGCCATCACTCACCCGTTGGTGCGGGCCGCCGCAAATGCCTTGAAGGCCGACGCCGGTCCCGGCGCCATTGTTGTCCAAGACATCCCGCTGCTGGTCGAGTCCGGGCAAGGCCCCAACTATCACCTGGTAGTGGTGGCGCAAGCCCCTCGGGAGCTGCGGCTTGAGCGTATGATCCGTGACCGGGGCATGTCCCGGGAGGATGCACTGGCACGTATGACAGCCCAGGCAACCGACGAAGACCGCGCGGCCGTGGCCGATGTTGTGCTGGTCAATGATGGCACACGCGAAGAAGCAGTCGCGGCCTTGGACTCTCTTTGGTATGGACGGCTGATGCCATTCGCCGAGAACCTAACTGTGGGACGTGCTCACAATTCTTCGGCTGATGGACTGCTTGGCACGCCAAGGCTTGACGCAGAGCCAGCGTCGAATGCCAGGATGCTGGCACGCCTCCAGCATGCGGTGGGGGAGCAGGCCAGCATTAGTGCCTTGCAACCGGACGGTGCTGGGCCTTCGTTTGGCGTGGTGCCGCTGGACGGCAATGTGCCAGAGCTGATCCTCGGTGCGCTTGCCGGTGCAGGCTTCTTTCCGGTGTCGAATACCAGCAGTGGCGCCACCGTGTTGGCTTCGGCAGATCCGGGGCAGAATGCAAGGATTACTCTGGCATCCTAGAACTGCTCAAAGATCAAGGTCGTTGCAGTACTAACGAATGCTTGATTGCTGCCAAGGTTGAGAGCGACGAAGTCCCGCAGGTGCCTTGTGCTGGCGCAGACCACGTGCAGGAGGTGATCATGGCCCCCACCGTTCAGGCCTAGGCCGCGCAAATCGATATCTGTGTGGAATCCACGGATGATTCCGTCTTCACGTAATATTCTCAACTCTGTTGAGACAGGTCGAGGGCGCTAAGTTTGCGCGTGCTGCCAAGATGTTGTTGGGCATGCGGGCGTCACTGTAGAGCTCACGCAGGATGATCAGGTCTGATTCATCCAGCCGAACGGGATGCAGGTGACTCCGGTGATCGCGTATCAATTCTGAATTGAACATCAGATTTGCCACCAATTCTTGCTGATTATTCAATACATCTTGTTCCGGATTGATGTTTATTCTACGGTGTGGATAGCTCGCGCGGCTGTGTTGCGTTGGCAGAATCCACAGGAGTAAAGATGACGTTGAATGGCCTCGCCGCCCGTAGTGAACGTAAAGACTGCCTCGCCGCTGATGAGACCGATTCTCTGGCCCGATTCAAGGGGCGGTTTATCCTGCCACCGGGAGTTATCTATCTTGACGGAAATTCTCTGGGTCCACGCCCGGTCGGCGCTTTGGAGCGTATCCAAGAAGTTGTCACCGAGGAATGGGGCGTTGGCCTCATTCGCAGTTGGAACACAGCCGGTTGGTTTGATCTCCCAGGACGTTTGGGGGACAAGTTGGCGAAGCTCATCGGCGCTGGCAAAGGTCAGACAGTAGTTACCGACACAACCAGCCTGAACCTCTTCAAGGCCCTCGCCTCGGCCATTCGTATTCAGCAGGTGGACCACCCTGAGAAACGCGTCATTGTGACTGAACGCGACAATTTTCCCTCGGACGTCTACATTGCAGAAGGGATCACTGACTTCCTGAACACTATGAGCCAGGAAACAGGTGTTCGCTACGAGGTGCGGCTGCTTGATGATGAGTTGCCGCTGAGCCAGGCTCTCGATGAATCGACGGCGGTCATCGCGCTATCCCACGTCAACTACAGAACGGGGGCCATGTGGGACATGGCAGAGGTGAGTGCCCAAGCCCACGCCGTCGGTGCTTTGGCGGTCTGGGATCTGGCACATGCCGCCGGGGCCGTCCCTCTTGACCTTGTCGGTGCGGATGCTGACTACGCTGTGGGATGTACGTATAAGTACCTCAATGGTGGGCCGGGTTCACCAGCATTCATTTGGGTCAACGTCCGGCACCAGGAGCGTTTTTGGCAGCCGTTGGCTGGCTGGTGGTCGCATGCCAATCCCTTCGCGATGGCGGATTCCTATACGCCGGCTCCTTCCATCAATCGATTTCTCTGTGGCACTCAGCCGGTCACGGCGATGGCCATGGTGGAAACGGGACTCGACATCATGCTCGACGTCGGTGTGGAAGCACTCCGCGCCAAATCCCTGGCCATGACCGATTTGTTCATCACGCTCGTCCAACAGCGTTGCGGCGATCACTCGCTGGAACTCATGACGCCAAGCGAGCACGCGCGCAGGGGAAGTCACGTGAGTTTCAGTCACCCAGAGGGCTACGCCGTGATGAGCGCACTCATCGCACGAGGCGTTATCGGAGATTACCGGGAGCCGGGGGTTTTGCGCTTCGGCATCACCCCGCTCTACCTGAGTTATGTAGATATTTGGGACGCGGTGGAGATCCTGCGCGATATTCTCGATACCCGGTCGTGGGATGCCCCTGACTTCAAGCGGCGCAACGCCGTTACCTAGCCCGCTTTTCTCACGGTGGCTCGGATGCGGTCGCTCGGCGAAAGCTCCACAAAGCAGTGTGGCCCGCACCAAAGGGTGCGGGCCACACTGGGTTCTCTTAGGAGGTTGTCTTAGGAGCCGCTGACGCTACTGCAGGAAACGGGCTGGCCGTTGACAGTAACCGTTTCTGAACCGTCCTGGCAAAGTTCCACAAGCTGCTGGGCGAGGTCCAAGCTGAAGTTGATGAGGACGATGGTAACGATGATCGAGGCCACAATGGCCACGGCGCTGATGATGATGGCTACCAGGGCCAAGGTGTTCTTGTAGCCGGCCTTCTTGGACTTGACCTTAGCGACAATACCGAGGATCAGGCCGACTAGGCCGAAACCGACGAACGGCAAGATGATGGCAATGATGGCCATGGTCTTGCCGGGGTCAACGGCGGGGGCGCCATACTGACCGGGCTGCTGGCCAGAGGGAGCAGGTGCCTGAGGGTACGGTGCGGGATTCTGGCCGGGCTGGCCGTACTTGTTTTCGGGAGTGTTGGAAGACATGTTTTCCTCTCAAAGGAACTTTGGGGCGTGAAAGTGATGATTTTCTATCCCATTTTTGCATGCCTGCCCCTTAATCCATCGTATGTGTCATGGGGTGTTGTCCCCATCGACTGCGTCAGATAGTGTGCTGCTAGCCGAAAGGAGGGGTAGCGTTAACGCCATGAGTCTTGCGCAGGAAATCAACCGTGTTGTGGCACCCTTCGAAGTGATCAGTGAGTTCAAGCCAGCTGGCGACCAGCCGGCCGCTATCAAGGAACTGACCGAGCGCATTAATAATGGAGAGAAGGACGTGGTGCTCTTGGGTGCCACGGGAACAGGTAAGTCAGCCACCACTGCGTGGCTGATTGAACAGGTACAGCGGCCCACATTGGTGCTGGTGCAAAACAAGACACTTGCCGCACAGCTTGCTAACGAGTTTCGGGAGCTGCTGCCCAACAACGCCGTCGAGTATTTCGTCTCCTACTACGATTACTACCAGCCCGAGGCCTACGTGCCCCAGTCGGACACCTTCATTGAGAAGGACTCCTCCGTTAATGAGGAAGTGGAACGGCTGCGTCACTCAGCAACCAACGCCTTGCTGACTCGGCGCGACGTCATCGTGGTGGCCACTGTCTCCTGCATCTACGGTTTGGGCACGCCCGAAGAGTACGTGGCGGGCATGGTGACCTTGACGCGCGGCGACCAGATGAATCGCGATGACCTGCTGCGCAAGTTTGTCAGCATGCAGTACACCCGCAATGACATTGACTTCCACCGCGGCACCTTCCGCGTGCGCGGTGACACTGTGGAGATCATTCCCATGTATGAAGAGCAAGCCATCCGGGTTGAGTTCTTCGGTGACGAGATTGAAAATATCTACACGCTCCATCCTTTAACGGGGGAGATCATCCGTGAAGAAAACGAAATGTACGTTTTCCCGGCGTCGCACTATGTTGCCGGGCCAGAGCGGATGTCCCGTGCGGTAAAACAAATTGAGGACGAGCTCGCGGCCCGGACTGCGGAACTTGAAAGCCAAAACAAGCTCCTTGAGGCCCAGCGCCTCCGCATGCGCACCACCTATGACCTGGAAATGATGGAGCAGATGGGCTTCTGCAACGGCATTGAAAATTACTCTAGGCACATTGACGGCCGCGACAAGGGCAGCGCCCCGCACTGTCTCATTGACTATTTCCCTGACGATTTCCTGCTGGTCATTGACGAATCCCATGTGACAGTTCCGCAGATTGGCGCCATGTATGAGGGCGATATGTCTCGTAAGCGCACCCTTGTTGACCACGGCTTCCGCCTGCCCTCGGCTATGGATAACCGGCCTCTTAAATGGGATGAGTTCCTAGAGCGCATCGGCCAAACTGTTTACCTTTCGGCAACCCCCGGCAAGTACGAGCTTGGCGTCTCAGATGGCTACGTCCAGCAGATCATCCGCCCCACAGGTCTGATCGATCCCGAGATCATCGTTAAGCCTTCACAAGACCAGATCAATGACCTGCTTGGTGAGATTCGCAAACGCACGGCCAAGAATGAGCGCGTTCTCGTGACCACGCTGACCAAGCGCATGTCCGAGGACCTGACCGACTATCTTCTGGGCAACGGTATTAAGGTCCAGTACCTGCACTCCGACGTGGACACTCTGCGCCGCGTGGAATTGCTGCGCGAACTGCGAATGGGCGTCTTCGATGTCCTCGTGGGCATTAACTTGCTCCGTGAAGGCCTGGACCTTCCGGAAGTTTCCCTGGTCAGCATCCTCGACGCCGATAAGGAAGGCTTCCTGCGCTCCTCCACATCGCTGATTCAGACCATCGGCCGTGCCGCTCGAAACGTCTCGGGTGAGGTTCACATGTATGCGGACCGCATCACGGCATCCATGGCATTCGCGATCGATGAGACCAATCGACGCCGGGAAATCCAGGTCAGCTACAACAAGAAGCACGGCATTGACCCGCAGCCGCTCCGCAAGAAGATTGCCGACATCACCGACCAATTGGCTCGTGAAGACGCAGACACCGCCGCCCTCCTGGAAGAAGCCCGCTTGAAGCGCGAAGGCGGCGGGAAGACTGGCAAGAAGAAGGCAACCGACGGCGCCACCTCCCGTCCAGCTGCTGAACTCATCACGCTTATCGAAGAGCTCACAGCCCAGATGCACGGCGCCGCCGCTGACCTCCACTTCGAACTTGCCGCTAGGCTCCGAGACGAAGTGGGCGACCTGAAGAAGGAACTACGCCAAATGCGAGAAGCCGGCCACGCCTAAGCAGTCTGCGGTGCAGGGCCAGCATTTTTCCGTTGACTATTCCCCGAGGGATCCACTGCTTGCAAGCTCGCAGCGGGTCCCTCGCACCCGTGGACCCAGACGCGTCGGCCGCGGGCGGCCTTTGGTGTCTCATTTACGTCACCTACAAAAAATGCCGGCTCCTGCACTGCAAGCCAGTCAGCTGATAGCCGCACTCCCGCCCGTCTAGATAAGCCCGCACCATACCTAGGTGCCAAGCTCCCCGAAACGTTCCAGCCGCTCGAGTTTGGCGGCCAAACGTCGGCGGGCGTTGGCCCGGGACCAATCTGCCGACGCGCACAGGTACTTGAGCATCACGCCCATCTGGTCCTTGGTTCCCGTCAGGTCCTCGGCGGCAAAACCGCCAACGATGTGTTGCCGGGTTTCCTTCGACAGCCCCTGTTTCATCACCCCAGCACGCCGCGTTGCCTGCCACGGTGGCCAGAACTTTCGCGAGCAAAAAATAGATGAGACACGCACCCCGTTTCGCGAGTACTTTGGCTGAGTCAACGCGATGCATTGTGCGCTGCCTGCTACAGGTCCACACTGGTGGAATATACCCATTCCACCTGATACAAGAAGGCCTGCTATGTCCAACCCGGTCAACTATTTTGAAATTGGCACGCCCGATCCCGAGACCAGCAAGGCCTTTTATACGGGAATGTTCGGCTGGCCCGTGGGCCCACCATCGGATGCCAGCTACAGCATGGTGAATGGTGAACACGGCGGACTGTGGGACACCTCCGCCATGGGTGGCGGGAGTTGGGCCATCTTCTATGTCCAGGTGGACGACGTTGCGTCCGCTATCGACAAGGCAGTGGCCCTGGGGGCCAGTGTCGCTGTGCCGCTGGTGGACAACGGCGCCATCGAATTTGCCCACCTCATCGACCCGCATGACAACCGCTTTGGCATTTGGCGGCCCAAGGTGCAGTAGGCGCCACAACCTGATGGGGGCGCTGAGTCTAGGTTCTCACTCTGGCTCTGTCAGTATTTTCAAATTCGTGTCACCAACCTTTGGCGGGGGTGTGGTTGGTTGGGTGGCTTGGGCTCACCGGCAAGCGGTTGTTTGTGCGTTCCGTAGCGGGGACGTCCTGCGGGCTGGAACTTTGGTGGTGGCCGCGTGAGGGTGAGAAGTGCGTGCAATTATTTGACCTAGACATTCAGCCAGAAAGACATCACCTTTGCGAATCAATCTTCAGGGGATGAAGGGCATACTTCGACGCCTTCAGCCGGTAGGGTCGCCATATGAACACGACCGTTGAGCGGCAGAGCGAACTAATTCCAGATCCGGCCTCAGTTGCTGCTCTGGTGGCGCAACTGGTGGAGGGAACTTGGCCAAGCTCCGATGAGGAACGTGAGTCTTTCTTCAGACGACTTAACTTCAAAACCGGAGACCGCTTGGATCACGACTCGGAGGGGTCGGCTACCGCGTCATTTACTCTCCTCACTGAGCTTCCAGGTGTTGCCTTTGCCTCTTGGGACTCTTTTCGCGGCAGGTTTATTGGCGTTCACTTCCACCTATACTCATTCCCCGACGCGCAGGCTCCTGCGACTCGCCTCGGCAACGACGCTGTGTCTGGCAAGCTGACGGATCTATACGGACCTCCGACTCGGCCGTGGGAGGACGAAGAAGTGCCGCCGAGCATTTGGAGAGTCAACCGCTGCGAGGTTGTCACACACCTCTTCACCATGCGCGACAGCACATTAATGCTAAGCATTTCCGACGAGGAACTTGCAGCGGCAGCAGAAGCCGAGGCAGTCCACCAGACCCACAATCCAGACAAGATCGACCCATCCTCATAAGTGGAATCCGCTACGGGACGTTGCAAGGACCTATATATCCCGTCGTCAGCTTGTTACCTTTAACTATGAATGTAGATAAGTTGCAACAGTCATCAACTGTTCAGTTGCGGTCGTTCAGGAATAATCGTCTCCTTTTGGGGGCAAGCACCCTGATCTCCTTCCTTGTGCTCTTTGAATGGGATACTTCTATCAAAATGTGGGTAGCAGTCGCCGCGCTTGCCCTTTGCGGCTTCTGCTTCTATCAGGCGCTTCGAGCTTGGATGGAACTCAGAAGCCGGCAAGGAAACAGTCCAGCAAGACAAGAGGGCACCACGAAGGAACCGTGAGGAAATGGCCGGCGATGTGTCCAGGAAGCCGGTCAGATTTCGGGACGCTAGGCTGTGGGACGTTGACGAGGAATGTCGGCTATTCCATATCTCGCAGGGGAACGCTCACTGGGACGGCGAGGCTAGGTTGTTGGTCTTAACTGAAACTGGGTCAGCAGTTGTGCTCCACTGAAGCGCTTCGAATCATGAAACTGATTGACTGAGAGTGCCCAACGTAGTCGAGTATGAAAAACAGAGGTAACAGGTGTTTGTTCGGTACCAAGCGCGCGTTCCCAACCACCGGGGGATTCACATCGGAGTGTTTGGGCTTGCCAATGGGCTCGCTCTTGAAGGAAAACTCAGCGACACAGAACGGGCTGCGTGGAGGGCTGGAAATGATTGGTTCAATCTGCCCTACCCTGATCCGTCCAAGTTGAATCCCGGTGTTTATGATCCTCAGGTGAACCCGCAGGCGGCGGCTTGGTTCAAGGACACTGCAAAGCATTTACTTGAACGCATAGAACCTTGCTTGGAAATGCTCATGAGACATGACATGACGTGCCGGTTGAGAGACTCGTCAGTGATGACCCCGGCCAGGTCATCTACGAAGATGAGGTGCAGGTTGTGGTCGTTCCACACAAAGCCACGAACTGATTGTCAAATCCCATAGCCAGTTTCCCAGCCCCGTCACGGGAGCCCTGACCGGGAATCCTTTGAGTTCCTCGGCACGAATCCGGCACTATGGACGAATGAAGATTGAATTGACTCGGTTCCGAGTCCGCGAGAACTCACAAAGTAGCGTCGGTGAGTGGATGCAATTCCTGAACTCGAATGCTTCCGCAGTTCGAGAAACACTTGAGCCCGAGCAGATGTACGTTGAGACGATCTTTTCGGAGACGATCGATGGAAATGACTACTTGTATTGGTAAAGCGTCCAGGGCGAAGGTAGTTCCGGTGTTGAGCGATCGGAGCACTGGCTTGATGAAAAGCACATGCGATTCTGGCACGCTTGCATCGACGACACGTTTCCCCGGAAGTTCTCACGCCTCGCGTCACGATGATTCCAGAACGCGTGGAATCAGCCATGAAGCCCCTGACGACGAGTGCCGAGACAAGATAACGAGTTCTAGAGTCATTCCTCAAAGGGGAACCATCTGCGGGCGCTTGAATCTCTGTGTGAGACTTTATCTATGATCTCCATACGGCCCCGAAAAGACGTAGATCTCGACACGATAGTTGGATGGGTACCCGATGCTGCTGCTCTCTATCTTTTCACTGGGCCACGCTTGACGTGGCCACTATCTACAGAGCATCTCTCAGAGATGGAGAGCGAGCAGAACCTCAGCGCATGGATTGGCGCGAGCAGCAGCAACGGCAGACCCGTAGGCCATTTCGATCTCACCCAGTATGGTGAGACTTTCCGGATCGGTCGGGTCATCATCGATCCAGCACAACGAGGTCAGGGGCTCGCCGCCACTCTAGTCGAGCTGGCCGTGGCCAAAGGTCAAGTACTGGGAGCCTGCCGGATCACGCTAAATGTCATCGCCGGGAATTCGCCCGCCATCCGCACCTATGAGCGAATCGGATTCAGGACCTATCCAACGTCAACGGAACCAGGCGTCCTTTCTATGGAACTCTTGCTCTGATAGACCCGAAGAGGGACCGTCACTGGGCCGCTTTCACTGTTTCCAACGATGTTGATTTCGGGGTGATGCTCGACCAGTGCGGGTTTCCGCAGGGGAGGGCTTAACGGGCGCTGGCAGCCGTTTCGGGATCTTGACTCAGGGGTAGCGTCATGAGGACTTCGTCTCGGTCTCCTTCCGGCAGTCTCAGTGCCGTTGGCCAACGCCCGACCTCCTGCCACCCGCACGATTGGTAGAAGTATTCAAGGCCCATGCCGGAACGCAGTTCAAGATGTAGCTGTTCAAGAGTGAGGTCTTCGGTGGCGGCTCGTGCCACCTCAGTCATAAGCGCGCGCCCGACACCTTGTTTCCGAAAGCCGAGGGTGGTTTGGACGCGCAGCACTCGTGCCCAGTGTGCTGTGAGCTCGTTGGAATTGCCTGCCAGGAAAAGCCACCCTGCCAACTCCCCATTGATAGTGGCCAGCAGGAGCCGATTGGCTGAATCATCAAGAGATTCGACCATGGCGTCAAGAGACGCCAAGACTTGCTCTGCAGAAACCGGTGGGAACGGGAACCCCACGGCACCACCTGCGTTGGACACGTCCCGCCAACACGCCAGCAGTTGCTTCCGCATAGCCGGATTGACCATGGCAGGGGTGGTCAGCCACCGCATCTGAAGAGGGGCTGTCATGATTTCATTCCGCCCCTCGACATGGACGGTGCTTCATCTGCAGATATGTCCGTGGGCCAGGGCATGACTATTAGTGAGGGCCATTGTGCACTCCATCTTTTGGTTTTGGTCTCGTACACATCTTGGGGAGCAAGGACCGGGTTTGGCACTATCTTTCGGGCGAACAGGTCCTCGTAGCCGTGAGGTGCGTAAGTAGAGAGTGTTCCTGCTTTGTCGGAGGTGACGGCGAAGCAACAAGTCTTCGCAGCGAAATGATCGACGGCATCTGTGGAGCTGGTGAAGGGGATGGCCGGGACGCCAAAGTGGTCCTCGGACCATAGGTGCACACGGGCTTCGTTGCGAACTTCGACCTCGACGCCCAGGTCCTTGAACAGCTCACGTGCCCGGACAATGACCTCGTTTTCTGCTTCGTACGACGTGTCTTTGCCGAAGTAGAACAGGTCATAGTCTCGGATACCAGTTTGCGGGTCTTTACGCTCCAAGACGTTCCACACGGTTTGGAATAATGCCCCTGCTGTTAGCCACCAGTCTGAGACGCCAAGGAGCGGCGCTTGTTCAAGTATTTTCCCGTTGATCGGGTTCCTCTGGACATGGGCCAGAAAGCGTTGCTCGCCATTGGTGGTCACCACATCATCCTGCCCCACCTTGTCCCAACGTTTGTGGATCCAAGCCACGTTTCGCATAATCCGCTCCGGCAATGGCTGTCGGATCGCTCAAAGCAACGACAGCACCGAGATCCATGGAGGAGTCCGTGGGGGAACGCTCTACGGGAAACCTCCATTGTCATTTGCATCAGGTTGATGCTCCCCCTTTGGGGAACATATCCCTACCAATCCTTTCGGAGTGCATCGTCCCGAATGACATAGGAGCTGGAGTAGTGAACCCAATGGTCCCTGCGTCCCTCCCTGAAAAGGCGGTCTGCAACCATCCGGCACTCCTGCCAGTCCTTCCGGGAGTCCTGCAGCCCATAGCCGACAGCTTGACCGAGTTGATCCAACGTCACCAGCCGTGTGACTCCCGGCCCAGTCGCTACTTCGTAAGTGGAGGTTCCTTTGAGGGAGAACCATCTATTGT
Organism: Arthrobacter sp. N199823; assembly: GCF_002929705.1. GTDB lineage: Bacteria > Actinomycetota > Actinomycetes > Actinomycetales > Micrococcaceae > Specibacter. The sequence continues at coordinate 296,011 of NZ_PJIN01000004.1, read as the reverse complement.
GGGCGAGAGTTTCGATCAGACGGAAGTAGGTGCCTCCATTGGCGAATATGGCAGCAGCCGCGCTCTTGTTCGATTCCGGCTCAGCATTGACGAAATCCGTGAACTTCTGGAGAAGTTTTTCGTACTCGGCGTTGAGGACTTCATCCACTGCTCCGTCCTTCTGCACGTACCGGTCACTGAGGCTTCCGTTGCCGCCCTTCAATGACGAGCGGAGCCATAGTCGAACTTCCTCCACAGACTCTTCCGATGGTTCGGTCTGAAGCGCCCTAGCAAGGGATTCGTATTTGAGCCCCACGACAGAGAGATCCATGTGTGTTAGCAGGGACGCAAATCGCATCATGTCGGCTGCCAGTACTTGAGTGTCCGTTTTCATCAGGCTTCTTTCACGGGGTAGGGGTAATGCGAACCACGGGAGGACGTCGCCTTCACGGTATCCCGGTTGAGGAAGCCGATCCCTTCTCGGGAGCCTCAGAAGCCGCCCGTAAACCGGTCCGGCAACGGCCGGTCGGATTGCTCAAAGCATCGACGGCAACGAGGTCGTTGGGGGTTGTCCGCAGGGGAACCCTATGCGGGACGAATATATAGAAGTCCAGTCACATGATCGGCAACGTTTCATCATGTTTAATGTCGTGCCAGTCGTGTTGGTCATACCCGAGGGTCGCCTTCTTGCTCTAGACCTTGAACGGCCTCAAGATCCTCCGGATCGGGGGTGAACAGGTCTTCAATCTTTACCTTGAACAGGTGGGCGAGCCGGAAGGCAAGTGGCAGCCCAGGCCGAAATTGACCACTTTCAAGTGAGGCGATAGTTTGGCGCGATACACCGACTCGTCGCCCCAGCTGATCCTGACTCAAGTGATAGCGCGACCTCATTTCACGTAGCTTGGTTTTCACTAGCCACGCCGTTCTGCGTGGATCACCAAGGCTGCGACGAGCCAAACCATGCCGATGGCAATCCCAAATACCCCTGCTGATAAACGGGGTAGATCGAGGATTGCTTCCAAGAATGCGTATGCGAAACCACCGAAAACGGCAACCACCGATGCAACGGCAGCTCCATGGAGCAAGGCTTGCCATTCCACACCTCCACGGTCCTTCCGGGGCACCGATGCGACAACCGATGCGATAATTCCCGCTACTGAAATCAAGACAACGCCCGCGATCGCCCCTGGGATCCAACTTGGAGTCGACTCCAGATTGAAGACAATGATTCCGGAAACTGCAGCAAGGACGAAACCAATGACGCTGGCAGCACCAACAGGACGACTAGAAGACTTTGCTGTGTTTACCATGCACTTCAACGTAGTAACGGAACCCTCTGGTGTCAAGTAAACTTGGCATTCGTAGTGCAGGGAAGGCCTCTGGCACTCGACACAGGAGTGGAACCTTTTTGAAGCAGCAGTGCGCATTCCGATGTTGTTACTCTTCTGCCCGCCCAATCCCATAAGTGCTTAGCCCCGATCAGATTATGAACGTCCCGCAAGTCGGCCCTCTAGAGGAGCGCCCGGAAGTGGAAGGGTTACCGGGCAACGTGATTGGGCGGAAGTTTCAGTCGTTGAATACAGACCAGCAGATGTCGTTGCGGCGGGCTTGGTCCTCGAGGACGAGATCGTAAAGACTGCCGGGAATATGCTGGCGCTGCCAGTCACGCTCAGCTTGGCCTGCCACTTTTTCTTTTCCCCGGGGTGCTGCGGCCTGAACCGCCTTGATCGCGTAAGCAGCGGCACCAAGATCGTGCTCAGGAACATGAGCAACGCAGGCTGCCTGACCGGCTGCGTACGCGGCAAAGCGGGCGGCGCCACGCAGAGGGCGAGCGGCGCCCATGGCGTGCCCGCCGATCGCACGGGTATCCATCATTTTCGCTTGCCCGCGAGCCCACATCCGGGCCGCTTCGATCGCGTCACGAGGTCGAGTGTCTTCACTATTCGATTCCTCAAACAGGGGCAGCACGTGTTCGGCGCAGGTGGCCGCCCACACGGCCAGAAGGCGGTGGTCAGTATCTGACAGCGTCCCACCACGGCGGACACAAATGAGCCGAGGGTCACGAACCGCAGGAAGGATCATGCGGCTAGCCTACGCCGGCGGTACGTTGCAACGGCATTTTCGTGAGGTGTCTGGCGCATCGTCCGCAAGCCGAACCTCCTGCGGGACGTGCGCTATTCCGCGCATCGGGAGGCGCACCCGTGGTGCTGGCCCGCCGCGAAGACTACCCTATGGGCATGGGACGTTCGACGGAGTTTGGCAACTACACCGACAGGGCTGTGCGGGTGGTGGTCCTGGCACAGGAAGAGGCAAGGGGGATGATGCATGACGCGTATATCGGTCCCGAGCATTTGCTGTTGGGGCTTTTGCACGCTGAACCGGACGCGGTGCAGACGGCACTGGCCGTCTGGCCCGATGACGTGCGTGAGGCGATAATGCGTTTCGCCTCCCCTGGTCCGCTGGACACCTCAGCATTATTCCCGTTCACCCCCGAGGCTTTGGACGCCCTCAAGGCCGCGCAGCGCGCCTCGCGGGAGTTTCATTCGGATCACGTCGGGATCAAGCACCTGTTGTTCGGGGTGCTGAGTGTCCATGGCGACCGCCTGGATCGGGCACTGGAGGATGCGGGTGTGGACCGGGACAGTGCGCATGCACGGGTAATGGCGGCGCTTGCGCAGGGGCGGTAGACTGGCCGGGGCGGGGCAACGGGCAGCGATCGCCCGCCCACGTCCGGCTGACGTGTTGTTGAATCAGGAAGCAGGGCTAGTCCGTCGCTAGGGGAACGCTCTAGGGGACGAGGGGTGACTTGCCGCAACAATGGCACTCCCACACCTTCTGGCTCCGAGTGTCGCCAACGGGAGTGAGCGTAGGCGTGTCCTGAGAATCGGTTTAGGCTCGTCGTGTGGACGATTTCGAAATCTCCGTTGATCACGAGCTTTTCCGTATCAGCGAGAGGTACCAGCCTGACGGGAGGCTCAGCTACGACTTTTCCTGGCTTAATGGGCCGGTGGACGGAACCTACGGGTTCACGATCGGGCGTCGTGGTGGTGAGGCTGTGCCAAACGATCCAGACGGTGCTTCACGGATGTCTAGGGAGGCTCTGGTTGAGGAGGCTCGCTTTTTCCTGGATTCGTTCTATGCGGCCGGAGGCGCAGGTGAAGAAGACTTCCCAGGTCATATTCCAGCGAGGATGCGTGGAAACAGTGGCGGGTAATTGCTCCAATGCAGGTGGGTCTCTCGCTCACAGAAATGCCCATCACCCCCCCCCAATGGGGAACGCTCTACGGGACGCATCTATTGACTAACCGCCGCTCGCGCCTTGGTTCATGCCAGAAATTTGGATCCGACGATTGAGGTCAGGGGCGGATTAGACGTGTGAGTATCGCCCCGCTAATGGCCTGGATCCCAGGAATATTGCCAGCGATGTGGCTCCGATTACAGCCAGAAGTCCTGTGCCGATTAGCCCGAACATCACGCCGGGTGTCGAATAGCCCCTTATGTTCAGGGCGATGAGCGCCGCTACGACCAGCGCGATGAAGAGGAACAGACAGCCGATCATTGTGCGGAGCCGCCCGTGAGTAGATGCATCGAAGTGGTGCCGGTCCGCATGCCACATGAGGTCCAACGCAATGATCCCCGCAATTTGCCAGCAGGCAATTGCGAGGACTCCCCAGACCACGGATGGAACCGCGAGTGGTTGGACCTCCGGGAAGACCGCAACTACGGTCCGAACTTCAGAGGGTAAGAACCACACCTGTACGACCACGGAGAAGACCAGCAAGCCTAAGAACACGACATACAGGCTGACTAAGGTTCCACGACGCATCATTGCCTCCAATCATGACTAGGTTGCCACTGCAGGCCCCCCAGTCTTGCCACATGCTACCAAGACGGTTTCGAAAGCCGTCCAACTTTCCATCACCGGCTTAGAAGTGCACCTCTGGCAGGACGTATCGTCTTGTCGGAGGCTGCCATGCGTTTGCTGCTCACTGACAAAAGCAGATAGGTCGCGATGGCGAATGTGATTCCCAATGAGCAAACTAGGCTTGCGACGGCGTACCCATCTTCTCGGTACATGTTGAGGCCGATGCCGGCTGGAAGCCACATCACGAACCAGATGAGCACATCGATCCAGCATCCCCATCGCTTGCCCTTCAGAACTCCAACGAGTGCGATTCCTGCAAGCAGAGTGATGCCTAGCCCGCCAATGATGCCGATGTAATAGCCTCTAGTTACATCATTATCGGCATAGCCACCGGTCGCCTCAAACAAGGCGATGGCATGAGCCTTTTCCAAGGACTGCCAAATAATCAGAGCAATACCGCCAGCCACGAGCAGGACATTTACCCCGAGTGCAGCAATACGTGTAACCGACGCGATACGCATCTGGTCCCCGTGGCTTAGCGAAACACGAACTCTTACTTCGTTTCCAGGAGCTCTCATGATTCATCCAAACACGGCAACGATGTTCTTTTCATCCTCCCGTAGGTGGAAGCCTGAGCGGGCGGTCTTGGACGTCGGTGGCTTGGCCTGGTTCAAAAGCGCGGAAAGTGCAACGAGTAGGTGCCCTTAGATATGGCGGAGGAATCGCTCGGGCGAATCTAGGAATGACTTCCAGTTCCCAACTAGATCTAGGTCTTCCCAATCCCGATGACGCAGGCCCCATGGGCCAACCTCCAGAATTTGGGCCCCAGGCAGGGCTGCGAGAACAGGCGAGTGCGTGGACAAGATCACCTGGGACCTACCGCCGGCCAGAAGTTCCTTGAGGACGCCCAAAAGAGCAAGACACCCCGAAAAGGACAAGGCGGATTCCGGCTCATCGAGTACCCACAGTCCAGGTCCTCGGAAGCGATCGACAGCCAACTGCAAAAATGACTCGCCATGTGACATTTCATGGAACTGGATGTCGCCGTTTCTGCCAGGGTTCTCCTCAAGGTAGGTATAGAAACCATGCATGGTTTCTGCCCTCAGGAAGTAGCCACGCCTCGTTGTGCCGGCGTTCTTGATTAATTGCAGGTGGTCGGCAAGCACAGATTCGGTGGACCTTGTGGTGTGGCGTGCGCCTGTCGAACCACCTTCAGGGGACAAGCCATAGGCCAGGGCAATCGCCTCCACCAATGTGGATTTACCAGACCCATTCTCACCAACGAAGACGGTAGCGGGCGTCAGAGTTAGGCCCTGGTCCAGCACCTGGGCTACGGCTGGCAGCGTTGCAGGCCAATGGCCACGATCGAGAGCATTCAGGGAGTGTTCTGCTATCCCTCGGACCGGGTAATTCTCGAACACCATACTCTCATTGTTGCAGGCAGGAGGCGCCCACCCTGAAACAACAGACAAATTCTTGAATAGAGAGTCCCGAAATGGGAACGGTGAGCGCCACAGCAGCCACGGGTGTGATAGACATGACGCCATGCATCAACCGGCTCCCGGCAACCACGAACCCGATCCGCAGAACCGCGACCAGGACACGCTTGACCGCGAGCTCGACGAGCTCTCGTCTGAATTGCGAATGGTGATACCAGGGGTGACAGTTCTTCTCGCGTTCCTCCTCGGCCTGCCCTTCACATCGGTATTCTCCAAGCTCACAACACTTCAGTCCGACGTGTACTTCGCCGCGTTCCTCTCGACCGCGCTGGCTGTCGTGTTTCTCATGGGCGAGGGCGCCTACCACCAGATCCGCGGCAAGCCGTACAGCAAGGGCCGGCTGCTGAAAACCGCCATTCGGCAGATGGTCACCGCTCTGATCCTGTTGGGCATCTCGCTCAGTTCGGTGGTTTTCCTGGTGACCGATCTGCTCTTTGGAACCCTCACCGCGGCCCTGCTCGCGGCCGCGATCGCCCTGCTGATCGTAGCGATGTGGTTCGGCTTACCCCTGCTTCGTCGCTTGCGCGACGACCACTGAGCCTGCTCGCGTCGTTCGGCATTCTCGCGCCCTTCACAGAGAACCGGCCAAGGCCTCAATTGAGCGAACGTCCCCGCCCAGAGACCCTGTTGCGGCTCACACACTTGCAACACCGCGACGTGAACAGCCTGAACGAGGAGGCCATCGTCGTTGACCGTCACGATTCGGGTCGGTGATGTTGATCCGTGAGCCATCGACGCTTCAGTGTCCCGCAAGCCGGTCCATGACCGGTCCAACCACCACGAAAATTCCCCGGCCCAACAATCCACATGCCACAGCAGGCCTCAGATTTCCGTATACCCTGCCCGCAATTAAGCCCGGTGATCGGGCGGCGACCCCTATACGGGACAGGATTTCCGTCAATATGATGCCACTCTTCTGACTGCGACAATCTCCGGGTCGATGCTCGCTAATTTCTGACAGGCCCAGATGGTTTGGGCGTCGCATACGGAATGAAGCGCCATCGTTTTTATCCATGGCAGAGCGTCTGTAGGAAAGTGCCACAAAATTGAGAATCTCGGTGATCTTGGCCAGAACATCGTCGCAGGTTAGAGCAATCTGCTGGTAACGGCCAGCTCGAGATCCTACGCTACGCCCGCAACATGCCTAGTAGCCTAGCGAAGATGGCCTCGCCGTCGTCGGCAATGCCGTCGTGATGGAAGTCGGCGGTTTCCCATACGTGGAGTCCGTTGACGGCGGCGGCTGTGGCGACAGAAATCTCGCGGTCCACGAAGATGTCGTCGCTGTAGACTGCGGCGGCCACCGGCACGGTGTTCTTGGCCAACTGGGCTACGTCATACAGCGGTCCCCAGCCCTCGGTGCGAACGGCCAGCACCTCAGCGAGCTCCTGCAACGGAACCAAGGCGGGATCCTGCTCGAAGTACCAAGGGAAGACGGCTTCGCCGGTAAGCAACGGTTCGGCTGCGTCGGGCAGGAAATCCGGGTTGTCGGCCAGCACGCGAGCGGCGGCCCAGTTGCTGGGGGAGTCCTGGACGTAGATGGATTCGTGCATCAGCGCGTACAGCGGGTTAGCTGCACGGCTCACATAGGCCGAGACGGTGCCAAGAAATGAATCTGACAGCCGCACGCCGTCGAGAGTGGGCGTGAACGCATCCTCGAGGACAAAGTGCAGGGCATCAAAACGGGTATTGCCACCCAGGTAGCTGCCCAACATCTGAACGCGTTCGGGGGTGAGCCGCTCGCCTGTGGGCAGCAATTCCGTGACCTGCGCGGTGTGCGCCATAATCCGGGTAAACAGTTCCCGGTCCTCGGGATATTTGGCAAAGTACTCGGCATTGCGGGTGCGCAACCGGCCAAACGTTGCCTCATAGACTTGGTCCGCAGAGCCGGTCAGCGGACCCAGACCGCCGGTGATGAGTGCCTCGCGTACGCCCTCTGGTGCGAAGGACAGGTACGTCAACGCACAGAAACCGCCATAACTTTGGCCGAAGATGCTCCACGGTTCCGAGCCCAGCGTGGCCCGGATGAGCTCGGCATCGGCCACAATGTCAGTAGCGCGGAAATGCGAGAGGTAATCTGCCTGAGCAGAGACGTCCCCGGCGAGGGGCAGGGTTTGGCGAGTGGCCGGCGTCGAAAGTCCAGTGCCGCGCTGATCAAGCATCAGCACGCGGAAGTGTTTGGTGGCCTCGGCAAGCCAGCCACTCAGCCCGGCGGGGCGGTTGCCGCGTCCGCCCGGGCCACCCTGGAGGAACAGCAGCCAGGGAAGCTCGTCGGCATCGACGCGTGCATCGCTGAGCTCGCGCGCAAATACCTCGATGGTGGGACCGTCTGGATGTGCATGATCCAGCGGGACGGTGAAGAAATGATCGCGCATGCGCACGCCTCGGGCGGTGTACGCCTCTGAGCTCGCCATCTCTGAAAGGACTGTGTAGGAATCGCTCATGACTGGGCTCCTGCGGTCTCGGCGCCAGCAACGGATACAGCAGCGCTGGCATCAGCCGAAGCACCAAAGCTCTCCAGGGCCACGCCATCTAAGCGGAATACCGACCAACCATCCATGGGCGCCGCGCCGAACGACTTGTAGAACTTAATGGACGGTTCGTTCCAGTCCAGAACGCTCCACTCCACCCGCGCATAGCCGCGTTCTACGGCAATTGCAGCCAGGTTTTGCAGCAGCAGCTTGCCGAATCCGCCGCCACGCGCCTCGGGCCGCACATAAAGGTCCTCGAGATGGATTCCGTGCGTGCCCTCCCATGTGGAGTAGTTCAGGAACCACAGCGCAAACCCCACAATGGGTTCGCCGGCAACGGGGGAGTCCACCACGTGTGCAAACACCTGCGGATTCTCACCGAACAGGCTGGCATGGAGCATGTCAGGCGTGTTTTTCACGGCGTCCGGCTCTTTTTCATAAACAGCCAGATCGTGGATCATGCCAAGGATTGCGGGGACATCGGCGGGCGCAGCAGTGCGAAGCAAATTCATGCACTGAGCTTATCGTGCGCCGTTACATCCGGCTGAATTCCTTGAAGAGTACGACGGCGGCACCCGCCTCATTCGATGCGTCAAGATCCACAGTGGCGGACATAAACCAATCGTGGTTGCCTGCCGGATCAACGATAGTTTGGCGCACCTCCCACGTGGTGATGGACGGGGCGATGTGCAACAGGGACGGGCCGCGGGCGGCGGGGCCGGACTCAATGTATTCGTGTTCGTCCCAGTATTCATCCAGAGCATCGGCCCAGCGGTCGCCATCCCAGCCGTGATCGCCGTCGAGCTTCCCCAATGCCTCATAGTCATCATCGGCTGCGAGCTCCACACGGCGGAACAGCTCATTGCGGACCATGACTCTAAAGGCCCGGGCATTGTCGGTCAGACGCGGCGGGGCAGGCGGCAGCGCGGTGTCCTCCAGCGGAGTGTCGCTGGATTCGCCGTTGGTCATCTTCTCCCACTCATCCAGCAGGCTGGAGTCAACCTGACGGACCAGCTCGCCCAGCCAGGAGATGATGTCCTCGAGGTCCTCGCGCAGAGCATCCTGGGGGACGGTCTGGCGCAGGGCCTTGTAAGCGTCGGTCAGGTAGCGCAGCACAATGCCCTCAGAGCGAGCCAGCTGGTAGTACTGGACGTATTCGCCGAAGTTCATGGCGCGCTCATACATGTCGCGGATGATGGATTTGGGGCTGAGCTCAAAATCGCCCATCCACGGGGCAGCCTTGCGGTAGACCTCAAAGGCATCCGTGAGCAGCTCCAGAAGGGGCATGGGGTAGGTGACCTCGTCGAGGATCGCCATGCGCTCGTCGTACTCGATGCCCTGGGCCTTCATGTCCGTGATCTTCTCGGTGCGTTCCCGCTTGAGCTGGGCGGAGAGGATCTGGCGCGGCTTTTCGAGTGTGGCCTCAATGACGGAGATGACGTCCAGGGCGTAGCTGGGCGATTCCGCATCCAGCAGGTCCAAGGCAGCCAGAGCAAAGGGGGAGAGTGGCTGGTTCAGGGCGAAGTTCATCTGCAAGTGCACCGTGAGCCGCACCGTGCGGCCGTCATTCTCCAGCTCGTCCTCGGGGATGCGCTCGACAACGCCGGCACCGAGGAGTTCCCGGTACATGCCGATGGCTTTGCGCATCAGCACCCGCTGCTTGGACGGTGACTCGTGGTTGTCCGTCAGCAGGGCCTTGGCAGCCTGGAAGGGATCGCCCGGGCGTTCCAGCAAGTTCAGTAGCATGGCGTGAGTGATGGTGAAGCTGGAGGTCAGCGGTTCCGGCACGGACTCGGCCAAGCGCGTGAACGTGGGCTCACCCCAGCTGACAAAGCCCTGCTGCGGCTTCTTCTTGACCACCTGGCGCAGCTTCTTCTGATCGTCACCAAACTTGGCCACGGCCTTCGCCATAGCCTTGGTGTTTTCAATGACGTGCTCAGGGGCCTGCACAATGACTGTGCCGGCCGTGTCATAACCGGCGCGGCCGGCACGGCCCGCAATTTGCTGGAACTCACGCACCTGCAAAACGCGAGTGCGGACGCCGTCGTACTTGCTCAAAGCAGTCAGCAACACGGTGCGGATGGGCACATTGATGCCCACGCCCAAGGTGTCGGTGCCGCAGATGACCTTCATCAGGCCAGCCTGGGCCAACTGCTCCACGAGGCGGCGGTACTTGGGCAGCATGCCGGCGTGGTGCACGCCAATGCCGTGGCGGACCAGGCGGTTCAGGGTCTTGCCGAAGCCTGCGGAGAAACGGAACCCGGCAATGAGCTCGGCGATCTTATCCTTCTCCTCACGCGTGCACACGTTGATGCTCATGAGGGTCTGGGCGCGATCAATGGCCTCGGCCTGGCTGAAGTGCACCACATAAACAGGGACTTGCTTGGTGGCGAGGAGCTCCTCCAGGGACTCATGCACGCCGGTCTGCACGTAGTAGTAGTGCAGCGGGATGGGGCGCTCACCCGAGGACACAGTGGTGGTGTCCCGGTTGGTCAGCTCGGTGAGTTCCTTCTCGAAACGGCTGACATCACCCAGGGTGGCGCTCATGAGCAAGAACTGCGATTGCGGCAGCTCCAGCAAGGGCAGCTGCCAGGCCCAGCCACGCTGCGGGTCCGAGTAGTAGTGGAACTCGTCCATGATGACAACGCCCGCGTCGGCATCCTCACCCTCGCGCAACGCAATGTTCGCCAGAATCTCCGCCGTGCAGCAAATAATCGGGGCGTCCTGATTCACGGAGGAGTCACCGGTGATCATGCCCACGTTTTCGGCACCGAAGATCTCGCACAGGGCAAAGAACTTCTCGGAAACGAGTGCCTTAATGGGGGCTGTGTAGTAGCTGGCGGCGCCGCGGGCCATGGCGTTGAAGTGGGCTGCGATGGCCACCATCGACTTGCCCGAGCCCGTAGGAGTCGACAAAATTACGTTGTTGCCGCTGACCAGTTCCAGTGCGGCTTCTTCCTGAGCGGGGTACAGCTCCAACCCCCGGTCTAAGGTCCACTCCAAAAACGCGTCCAGAACGTCGTCGTCGGAAGAGGTCTGCGGATTCAGGGTGGCAAGCTGTTCAAGAAGATTCATGGTCCTCCCAGTTTAGCCTTTGAAACTAAAGCCGCCGCGCTGCTCCCGGGCAGGGACGGCGCTCACGAGGAGGTGGCCACTGCATCTACCATGACGCTGGCCTGGCTGTCCCTTTGGCAGCGGCGGTGACCAATGATGACGACGGTCAGAGTGATCGCTGCACTGGAGCCCAAGCCCAGCCACAGGCCAACATTTAGGGTCAGCGCTCCTAGTAAGGCGCCGAGCAGGATGAGTGCAACAGCCAACGCCCGACGCTGCCAATAGGCGCCCGAGCCTCCTGCCAGCCTTGACTCGGCGGCCAAGGCAGTGATCGTGGAGGTTACGACAACCGTGGTCACGTCTGTGACCTTCAGCCGGCGTGCGGAAGCGGCCTGGACGCCCATGACCAAGGCCATCCCCGAGGTGACGATGCTACCGGTCAATTCTGAGACCGGGGAGGAGATGAAAACGTCGATGACTGCTAGCGTGGCCAGTCCCAGCGCCACCAGCAGGAACATCCCACTAGTCTTTCCTGACCATCCCGGTGCGGCGTTGCGCAAAACCCGGCCTGCCATGGCCGCGCCGACCATGAAAAAGAGGAGTGCCAGCGCGGGGCCGAGGACGGGCAAATGCGAGCCGCCGGCCAAAGCCATGCCCAGGATGACGACGTTTCCGGTCATGTTTCCGGTAAATACCCGGTCAAGGCCAAGGTATCCGACAGCGTCCACGATGCCAGTGGAAAAGGTCAGCGCCAGCATCAGAATCAAGTGAAGCCGGTCGGTTTTGAGGGCTTTGGTTCGACGCATAGAAAATTATCCTCGGTTGAGTCTTGTAATGAAAGTATTCGAAGTATAGTGTTCAAGCAATATTGTATACAATTTCGTGTCAATTGATAATATTGAGACCGATCATTGGACTTCTATGCCGCACTTGCTGCACCCTCAGGGTTGGCTAAAAAGTACACCTGCCATGCATAATCCGAGGAGACGGGCGGCCAGCCTGGCCACAGGCCTCGTCTCGGCCGCCGCCTTGACGGTCGGCATGACTGCTTGCCTGCCGATCCAGCCCGTTGACAGCGGACCACCACACACAGACGTTCTGAGCGTTCCGATCGGTGACCAAACAATCATTGAAGGTGGAGACTTGGTCATGGCGCTGTCCGCCGAGCCCGACAGGCTGGACCCCACAACGTCTTCCTCGCTTTATACCCGGTATGTCATGCAGACAATGTGCCAGAAGCTCTACGACATTGACGGTGAAGGCGAACTGGTTCCGCAACTGGCAACCGCCCTGCCGAGCGTCTCCGAGGATGGGTTGACCGTAACGATCCCGGTCAGGCAGGACGCCACGTTTGCTGACGGGACGCCATTTGATGCGAACGCTGTCAAGGTGACCCTAGAACGCGGCCTGACCATGAAGGGCTCCGGACGGAAGAGTGAACTTGGGCCTATCGATTCCGTGGAGGCCCTCGACGCGTCACGGGTCCAAATTACTTACCAGCGCCCCTTTGCCCCGCTTACCGCGGCCCTTGCCGACCGGGCCGGAATGATCCTCTCACCCGCAGCGCTTGCGAACGACGATGCCACCTTTGGCGACCACCCCATTTGTGTTGGGCCCTTCAAGTTCGTCAAGAGAGTTCCCCAGACATCGATCACTGTTGCGCGGGATCCGTTGTACTACGATGCCAAGAACGTGCACCTGGACACCATCACCTACCGCATCATGACGGATTCAAATATCCGTGCAGCCAACCTCCGTTCGGGGGATGTCCAGGTTGCGGACTCCATCTCGCCTCAGGATATTGACGCACTCGCCCAACAACGCAATGTTGGTGTGCTGCAAGTGGGTTCCTTGGGCTACCAGGGTTTGACCGTCAATATTGGCAACACAGCAGGAGTTGGCAAACCTTACGGGGCCGTTGATACGCCCCTTGCACGCGAGGCGCTCGTCCGCCAAGCGCTCTCGATGGCGATAGACAGGAAAGCTCTGGTCAATACGGTCTTTAACAATTGGTACGAACCGGCATGTTCTCCCATCCCGGCAACGAGCCCGTTCACCTCGCCGGAGAGCGAGGCCTGCCCCGAGTACAACCCGGAAAAGGCCCGAGAATTGCTCAAGGAAGCTGGCGTCAGTATTCCGTATGAGGCCAAGCTACTCGTCAGTAATACCCCGGACAGCCTGCGCCTAACCCAGGCCCTGCAGGCCGCCGTCGTTGCGGGTGGGTTCAGTCTGACAATCCAGCCTGTTGAATATTCAACGTTGCTGGATGTTCAGGACCGCGGTGATTTCCAGCTGTTGCAACTGGGCTGGTCCGGACGTCCCGACCCGCACGGCAATATGTACAACTTCCTGTCCACCGGCGGAGGCAATAACGTGGCTGGCTACAGCCGGCCCGAAATGGACGAATTGCTGACGCAGGCATCACAAACCATTGACACGGCGCAGCGGGCCAAGTTGTACGGCCAAGCCATCGCACAGGTCCAGAAGGACAATTCGATCATCTACCTGTATCGAAATCGCAGCCTGACCGCCTACAGCACTACGGTTGCGGGAATCGCAACTTATTCTGACGGTGTGGTCCACCTCAGCAATGCCGCCTTCGTTGAAGCCACGCAAGGAGCGGAGAAATGATTCGCTACGCATTCACCAAACTCTGGCAATCCGCGCTCACGTTGTTGCTGGCGTCCATCGTCGTCTTTATTGGAGTGCGGATGCTGCCGGGGGATCCCGCGCGGGCCATGGCGGGTGAAGATGCCAGCCCGGAACAGCTGGCGGCCATGAGAGAGCAGTTGGGGCTCAATGCCTCGCTGCCCCATCAATTCCTGACATATTTGGGCAATCTGTTGAGCGGTGACCTTGGGAATTCCACCCGTACGGGCACCCCGGTGGTGGAGATGATTGCCGCGACACTGCCGGTGACGTTGTGGTTATCGGCCTATGCAATTGCTATCGCTGTCATTGTGGGAGTGCTTTTCGGAGTCATTGCAGAGCGTTTCCGTGGGCGGTGGCCCGAGTGGTTCACCAACGGGTTCGCCTTGATTGGCTTGTCTGTGCCGAACTTCTGGCTCGGCATACTTGCCATTTTGTACCTTGCAGTGTCGCTGGGCTGGTTCCCAGCTTCTGGATACGTTGATATCTTGTCCGATCCGCTCAAGGGACTCTATTACCTAACACTGCCAGCCATTATTCTGGGAACGTCGCTGGCCGCCGTCATTATGCGCCAGACGCGTGCATCGATGATCGAAACCATGAGTACCGATTATGTCCGGACGGCCAAAGCCAAGGGCCTCAGTGGTGGCCGGGTGCTGCTGCGGTATGGCCTGCGCAATTCACTCATCGTGGTCGTGACAATAGTTGGCCTGCAATTGGGCGGACTGATTTCCGGGGCTGTTGTCACCGAGCGCATCTTCGCCTTGCCCGGCTTCGGAAAACTCACACTCGATGCGGTGTTTACCCGGGACTATCCGGTCATTGAAGCTGTCGTGCTGATCATTACCCTCAGCTACATTGTGATCAACCTAGCCGTGGATGTCCTTTACTCGGTGATCAACCCACGCATACGAATCGGAGGAAGCAACTGATGACCATGACAAAATCCCCGCCCCGTGACAAAAGCCTAACGTCGGAAGCCATGGGAATTGGCTCGGGCAGGGGGCGCCTGTGGCGCTCCTTGCGCGGCAACCGCCTCGGCATGGTTGGCGGTGTCCTGATGGCGCTCGTTGTCCTGCTGGCGATACTCGCTCCTGTTATTGCCCCCTATGGTCCGGCCGAGGTGCATTTCGACACTCCCTTTCAGAAGCCTGGCACCGTTGGGTTCCTGCTGGGAACAGATGATTTGGGCCGGGACATCTTGTCCCGCCTGCTGTTTGGTATGCGGGCTTCCCTGGAAGTAGGCGCCCTGTGTGTTTTGCTGTCCATTGTGGTGGGCGCCCCGCTGGGCCTGCTGGCCGGCTACTGGAAGTGGCTCGATGCCTTCATCTCACGCCTGACCGATGTGACGTTGGCCTTTCCGTTCTTGATCATTGCCGTCGGCCTGGCGGCCATCAGCGGGCCCAGCCTCCAAAATGCCGCGATAGCCCTCGGCATCGCACACATCCCCACCATGATCCGGGTGGTTCGCGGCGAAACGCTGCGCATCAAGGAAAGCGACTTTGTCCTAGGGGCCAAGACCATGGACGCGTCAGGGCTCAGAATCGTGTTCACACATGTGTTGCCCAACGCAGCCAGTTCCATCATTGTCCAGGCAACTGTCATCATGCCGGTCGCAGTCATTGGCGAGGCACTGCTCTCATTCCTTGGCCTGGGCATCCAACCGCCCACTCCAAGCCTAGGCATCATGCTTTCCGATGCTCAGCAGTACATGTTCCGTTCACCCACGGCAGCCATCGTTCCTGGTGTGGGTATCGCCATGATCTGCCTGGCGTTCAACCTCTTCGGGGACGCCTTGCGCGACGCCTTCGACCCCACAGCAACAAGCCGAAAGTAGCCCATGACTTACACAGAACCCTGCGACTTCCTGACCCGCCCCACACTCCAAGGCACCTTCGGAATGTCCGCCTCCACACACTGGCTGGCGACAGCCACCGCCCAGGCCGTCCTGGAGCGGGGCGGAAACGCCTTCGATGCCGCCGCCGCCGCCGGCTTTGTACTGCACGTTGTTGAGCCGCACCTCAACGGTCCCGGAGGCGACATGACGGCCGTGTTCGCCACCGTCGAAAACCCCGCAGAGCCAGTCATTCTTGTTGGTCAAGGTCCGGCGCCGGCTGCGGCAACAAGAGAGCATTACCTGGCAGAAGGGCTTGAACTGGTTCCAGGTGCCGGCGCACTGGCGGCGGCCATCCCAGGTGCTGTCGATGCGTGGTTGCTCCTGCTCCGGGACCAGGGCACATGGGAGCTGGCGGACGTGTTGGCCTTCGCCGTGGGCTATGCCCGCAATGGCCACCCGCTGCTTGCCCGGGTATGTGCCACCATCGGAACAGTGGCTGAACTCTTGAGCGAACACTGGCCAAGTTCCGCTGAGCTATGGCTGCCAGAGGGCAGGATCCCCCAAGAGGGGGAACTGTTCCGCAACGAGGCGTACGCGCAGGTCCTCGAGCGGCTTGTCGCGTCCGGCAGCCTCGCTTCCGGAAACCGAGCTGACCGCATCGATGCCGCTCGGCGTGAATGGTCCACAGGATTCGTGGCCAAGGCTGCCGTTGAATTTCAGGCCCAGCCCCACCGCCATTCATCCGGCACAGACCACGCTGGCGTCATGGACATGGCGGACTTTGCCGGCTTTGAGGCCAGTTATGACACGGCCGCGACCCTAGAGTTTCGGGGTCACACGGTGGCCAAGACGGGGGCTTGGGGGCAAGGACCGGTGCTCCTGCAGACTCTTGCCATTCTTGCCGGCTTCGACGACGAATACCTGGACCCCTCAACCGCGATCGGGGCACACACCATTTTGGAAGCTGAAAAGCTGGCGTTCGCGGATAGGGATGCTTACTACGGCGATACGGCCGTTGACCTGGACTACCTCCTCAGCGCCGAATACGCAGCTGAACGCCGAGCCTTGATCAGTGATGTGGCCAATGCGGAGTTCCGGCCTGGCACGATCCCCGGAACAACTCCATTTATCCCGCCCTTACGGACCGAGTACCTCCCGCCGGCACTGTTGGGCGCCGGCGAGCGCGGGTTCGCGGGTGTAGGCGAACCCACCGTGAGCCCGGCAGGAGAGATGCGCGGAGACACCTGTCACATCGATGTTGTTGACCAGTGGGGGAACATGATCTCGGCAACGCCCTCGGGAGGGTGGCTGCAGTCATCACCGACCATCCCGAAACTAGGCTTCTGCCTGGGGACCCGACTCCAAATGACCTGGTTGGAAGAAGGTGCACCCTCCTCATTGGAGCCGGGCAAACGCCCCCGGACCACGCTCACCCCCACCCTCGTCTTCAAAGATGGTGTGGCAGTGACGGCCCTCGGTTCCCCGGGCGGTGACCAGCAGGACCAATGGCAGCTGCTCTATCTGCTGCGCACTCTGGTTGGCGGGTATACACCGCAGCAGGCCGTCGATGCCCCCGCCCTGCACAGCACCTCGATTGCCGGGTCCTTCTGGCCGCGCACCTGGACTCCGGGCGGTGCTGTCGTTGAAGACCGACTCGGTGAAGACGTGATTACCGAACTTGAACGGCGAGGGCACGTCGTGACCCGGGCAGGCGACTGGGCGCTTGGCCGGCTCTCATCCGTCGGCCGAGACAACCACACCGGGCTGCTGACCGCATCAGCCAATCCACGAGGAGCGCAGGGTTATGCAGCAGGACGTTAACGAGTCAGCTTTCCATGATGCCGGGCAGATCGGGACAGCCTCCGGGGCGCCACTGCTAGAAGTGCAGAACCTAGAAGTTAGCTTCGGCGAGGCGCCGGTGCTGAAGTCAGTGAGTTTCACCGTCAACCGCGGCGAACGCGTTGCCATCGTGGGACAGTCCGGATCCGGAAAGTCCACTTCGATAGGAGCCATTCTTGGCCTACTGCCGGGCAACGGCCATATCAGCGGTGGCACCATCACCCTGGATGGACAGATCATCAGCGGGGCCGGCGAGCAGCAGATGCGCCAGATTCGAGGGCGCAAGATTGGGCTGGTGCCGCAAGACCCAATGTCCAACCTGAACCCCGTGATGAAGGTCGGTGCCCAGATCGCGGATGCCCTTGCCGCGGCAGGACACCGTGGCCGAGCCAACATTCGTCAGCGGGCGGTGGCCTTGATGACCGAAGCCGGTATCCCGGATGCGGCCAGACGCTACAGTCAATTTCCCCATGAATTTTCCGGAGGCATGCGGCAGCGGATGCTGATTGCCATCTCACTGGCTGGTGAGCCGGAGCTGCTCATTGCCGACGAGCCGACCTCTGCACTGGATGTGACGGTGCAGCGCCAAATACTGGACCACTTGCAAACGCTGGTTGATGCCAGAGGTACGTCCTTGCTGTTCATTACCCATGATCTTGGGTTGGCGGCGGACAGGACAGACCGCATCATCGTCATGTCGGAGGGCAAAATAGTAGAGGTTGGCACGCCCCAAGAGATTCTGTTCCAGCCTCAGGAGGAGTACACCCGTCGGCTGGTGGCCGCCGCACCTTCACTGCTTGCCACTGTGTCAGGAGTTGTGGAGGTCATGCCCGAGCTGTCGGAGGTCCCAGACACGCTGGGGAACCCAATCCTTGAGGTGAAGGGCTTGGTCAAGGAGTTTCGCCTGCGTAACCAGCGGGGGGCAACCTTTCTCGCGGTGGACAATGTCAAATTCTCAGTCGCCCGTGGCACCACCACAGCGATTGTTGGTGAATCCGGCTCGGGAAAGACCACGGTTGCCCGCATTATTCTCGGCCTGGAAAACGCAAGTAGTGGCGAGGCCCTCATCGACGGAATGAGTATCTCCGGAAGCCAGGCACAGGATCGCCGTGCGCTCAGGCGCAAGGTTCAGCCCGTATTCCAGGACCCCTATGGTTCGCTGGATCCCACCTACAGCATTGAGCGGCTCATTGATGAGCCGCTGCGCGTCTTCAAGGTGGGGGATCGAAGCTCGCGGCAGGCCAGGGTGGCCCAACTCCTCGATCAGGTGGCTCTGCCGCGCGGGGTGGCGCAGCGTAGGCCCAATGAGCTCTCTGGAGGTCAGCGGCAACGTGTGGCCATAGCACGGGCCTTGGCTTCGGAACCGGAGATGCTGATCTGTGACGAAGCCGTTTCTGCGTTGGACGTGCTCGTACAGGAACAGATCTTGGCGCTGCTGAAGGAGCTGCAAGACGGCCTAGGCCTGAGTTACCTGTTCATCACCCACGACTTGGCGGTGGTTCGCCAGATTGCACACCAAGTTGTTGTGATGAAATCGGGTAGGGTCATCGAAGACGGGAGTGTGGAAAAAGTTTTCATGACACCCGAGGACGAATATACGAGGGAACTACTTGGAGCAATACCCGGTGCAGCATTCGCACGATAACCCGGAACCGGCACTGAACCAGAGTGTCCAAGACGAAATTCGACAGGACATCATCCTTGGTGTGCTGCCGTCGGGTAGCCGTGTCACCGAGAGTGCCCTGGCTAAAAAATATGGCATGTCCAGGGTGCCTGTCCGTGAGGCCCTGCGCGGACTGGAGATGGAGGGCTTTGTTGTCTCCAGACCGTATGCCGGTTCCACTGTGGCGGCCATTCCGGTTGACGAGGCCGACGATCTTTTTGCAGTTCGAGAGTCCCTGGAATCAGTCATCGCTCGCAGGTCTGCCCGGCGGGCTGCAGCCCAATTCACCGCCGGTCAGCCTGATGACGGCTGGTGGAAGACACGGAAGGAAATTGCCGGGATCTTACAAAGCGGCGATGCGGCCGTCGCCGCTGATGAGCAGGAACTTTTGCCTGATTTAAATATCAGGTTCCACCTGGCCATTGCAGAATTGAGTGCCAGCACGTCCTTGGGGGCGCTATTGCGGCAAATTGCCCGGAAAATCGAGTGGCTGTACGCAACGGATGTGAGTTCACGCGGCAAACACTCCTGGGCTGAGCACTGGGCCATCATGGCCGCCATAGATGCCGGCAATGCTGACTTGGCCGGCGAGCTCATGTGTTCCCATGTGCATCAGTCCTGGGTGGGCTATGCCAGCCGCTTCCATGGGGTGGGCGCAGAACTCCCTGCACGGAAATAGCAGCTGTGGCAAGATAACGCCATGACAGATCAACCATTTCTATGGGAACCAACTCAGTACCGTAAGTTCGGCGATTTCCGCGACCGGCCGTTCTTCGATCTGACCGCCCGCATTGGGGCTGCGGCCCCTGCACAGGTGGTTGATCTTGGCTGCGGCCCGGGCAATCTCACGGCCACCTTGGCGCAGCGGTGGCCGCAGGCATCCGTGCTGGGCCTGGACAGTTCGGCCGCCATGGTGGCGCAGGCGCAGGCGCTGATCCCCGGCGCTTCCGCTGCGCCTGCTCATTCCGCGGACGACGGCGGCACCCCCTTGGCTGCCAGCCCACACCTTGCGCCTGGGCTCGCTTTTGTGCAAGGCGACATTGCCTCGTGGGCGCCCACACCCGAGACGGATGTTATTGTCTCCAATGCCGCCCTGCAATGGGTCCCGCAACACCGCGAACTCATGTCGGGCTGGTTGGCGGCCATGCACCCTGGCGCGTGGCTGGGAGTGCAGGTACCGGGAAACTTTGGAGCGCCG
The DNA here is from genome assembly GCF_002929705.1 of Arthrobacter sp. N199823. Lineage (GTDB taxonomy): Bacteria > Actinomycetota > Actinomycetes > Actinomycetales > Micrococcaceae > Specibacter. The sequence continues at coordinate 275,960 of NZ_PJIN01000004.1, read as the reverse complement.
TCGCACGTCTTGATGCGAGAGCTCGCTCAAAGCGCCCGGTGGCGCAAGCAACTGGGCGGGGTTCTGCGGCACGAGGATGCAGTGGCCGAACCTGCGCTCTATCAGGAGTTGTTCCTGAAGGGTGGGGCCAGGGTGGATGTGTGGGAGACAACGTACAGTCAGCTACTGCAGGGTGAAAACCCGGTCCTGGAGTGGGTTCGCGGCACAGCGCTGAGGCCCGTCCTAGGTGCTCTGTCGCCAAGCGACTCTACGGCGTTCGAGCACGAGTACGCCGCAGTGGTGGCCAAGGCCTATCCTGCTGGAGAGCATGGCAGCAACTTTGAGTTCCGGCGCATTTTCATGGTGGGAGAGAAACAATGACGGGTCTTCAACAGTTTCCGCAGGACTGGCAACGCGCCCTGGTTCTGGTGGCGCACCCAGATGACCCCGAATATGGAATGGGCGCCGCGGTGGCACAGTGGACGGCGGCGGGCAAAGCGGTCAGCTATGTGCTGGCCAGCCGTGGTGAGGCAGGGATTGCTGGCATGCCGCCGGGGCAGTCCGGTCCGCTGAGGTCCCTGGAACAGCAGAACGCCTGCGCCCGGGTGGGCGTCACGGATCTAGTATTTCTCGATCACCCGGACGGGCGGATTGAGGGTGGTATGGCGTTGCGCCGAGACTTTGCACGGGAGATCCGCCGCGCGCGGCCAGACGTGGTGCTGACCCTGAACCACCGGGATGAATGGGGTCCGGGCCAATGGAACTCCGCCGATCACAGGGCTGTGGGCCGCGCGGTGCTGGACGCTGTTGGCGACGCAGACAACGAATGGATCTTCCCGGAATTGCTCGACGAAGGCCTAGCCCGCCACAAGGTCCGCTGGGTTGCGATCAGTTCACCGCAGCCTACGCACACCCAAGTCGTGTCGGCCATGAGCATTGACAAAGCCGTCGCGTCCTTGGCTGAACACCGCGAGTACCTCCGCGCCCTCAGCGACGCACCGGTGGAGGAACAGGCGCGGAAGCAAATAGACATGGTGACTGCCGGCGGCGCCGTGGCGTTCGAAGTCTACGGCTGAGTTTGCCGGGAGACAGGGAGTTTCATTGTTGGCGAGGCACCTGGAAGAGCTCCGGGGCAGAGACGCCATCAGCAAGATCAGCCAGCACACGGCCAATGGCCGGTGTGAATTTGAAGCCATGGCCCGAGAAGCCAGCGCCAACCACCACTGGTCCAAATCGATCCAGGATAAAGTCTCCGGAATCGGTTGACGTGTAGGTGCAACTGATGGGTTCGCACTGCTCGGCATCCAAACCGGGGAACCACTCGCGCACGTAGCGTCGCAGCGCCTCAAGTTGCGTGTCCTCCGCGGTGAAATTCCGCGCATCCGGATCCACCACCGGACCAACACCGTGCCAACCGACTTTAATCCCTTCCCCCGGGGTCAGCATGCCGTAGGTAGGGCTGTACCAATAGTCATCGGCTGTTACTCCCGGATCAGGGTTGTGGTTAAAACTTGGCCACTGATGATCATTGCTGAGAAGGCGGAAGTGGGCTGGCTGTTCCTGGGTGACCACCAAGCGGGGGAGTTCCACCAACCCAGTAAGCACCTTACGAGTCCAGGCACCGGCCGTGACAATGACACGTGGGGCACGGTATTCCTCGGCGTCAGTGACAACTGCGACAAGGTCTTGGCCCAAGACGGTGATGTCCCGGACAGGTGATGTGTAGTGGAAGCTTGCACCGCGGGATTCGGCGGCCTGCCGCAACGCTTGCAGTGCCGTGGCAGCTCGGACCCTGCCGGCTTCCGGAACGTATAGCACATCGCCGCGAAAACGCATGCCTGCCCAGCGTTCCGTTGCCTCTTGTGGGGAGAGAAAAAAACTATCCAGGCCAAAGTTCTGCTGAGCGTCATGGGTGCGCTTCAGAGATTTGATATCGCCGTGGTTGACCAGACCTATCAGGTCCAAGAGTTTCAGACCGGTCTCTTGCGCCAGGTCATCCCAGAGTTCGCGGGCTTCACGGACCAATTTCAGGTACACAGCATCTTGATAGGCCGTGTTGAAATTGCGGGTTTCACCGTGCGATGCACCCATCGTGTGACCCGCGGCAAATTGTTCCAGCACCACCACGGATTTACCTTGACGGGCAACGCTCAAAGCTGCGGCCGAACCCATGGCACCTGCGCCAATGACAATCACATCTGTTTGAATACTCACGATGTCTACTTTAATGCCGGTGAGAGCTTTGCCGCGGTTGGAGCTACTGAACTACTGAGGTTTCGCTCAGAGAGTGCCAGGTGCGGTCGTGGTAGACCAGCGGGCGGGCTTGTTCTGCTGTGCGGCTGGATTCACCCGGCAGATCCACCTGCAAAATCTGCACGGCAACCACTGTGGAATCGCCGGCATCCATCTGATTGACAATCCGGCCACGCATCCATGCGTTGGCGGATGGCAGCACCGGTTCCCCGGTGACCAGACGCGACCAGATGGACGTGTCGGCGAATCGGTCGATGCCGCTGGTGGCAAAATTCTTGGCCAGGCTGATTTGATCGGCGCCCAAAAGGTGGATGACCACAGTCTCGGCCTGCTTGATCGTCGGAGTCGAGGACGACGCTGAGGACAAGGAAAATACCACTAAAGGCGGATTTGCTGAGACGGAAATAACTGAGGTTGCCGTCAGCCCAACAGGGCCGTTTCCGATGTCAGCGGTGATGACAGCTACGCCGGCAGGATGGTTCCGGAACGCAGATTTGAAGTCATCGGCGCTGAGCATGTCTGAGAAACCATGATGATTGGCCTGCTCTGGCTCTGCGAAAACGGTTGACTGCGACATGGGAACTCCTTCATTACGGCCAGAATGGGCCTGGACTGCGGCTGCTGTCATGAGTGAAAAACTATCACCCCAGTGAACTAGTGGACGATTTTAGGTGACTAAATGTGGCCCTCTACTGCATTTGTTCCACATAGTGACCATTTATGACCCGATAATTTGGCGTGTAACGCACTTGTGAGGTCTAGTTATGAAGAAATATTTCTTGCGAGCAATAAACCTGGACCCATGATGGCGCACCCTGACGCCTGCACGCGGGGGCATTGATAGATGCCTGTTCCGGGAGGCTGCAAAAGCCAGGATTGATGGAGTTTTTATGAGTACCACCAGCATTGCCCCCACCGCTAGTACGGTGCGTTCTGAAGAGGACGCATCCAGAGTGAATTTCTGGGTCGAACAAGCCCAGCGGCTCGATTGGGCACAGCCCTGGCATACGGACCATACCTTTGTCTCGGCCTTTGACCCGGTAACAGACGAACTTCGCGTCCCCAGTATTGAGTGGTTTGCCGGAGGCAAGCTCAACGCCGCCGTCAACTGCGTAGACCGGCATGTCAGCGCCGGCCGTGGTGAAAAAGTTGCCTTGTACTGCGAGGGCGAGCCCGGTGACCGCCGGGCCATCACATACAAGGAACTCCAAGATGAGGTGTGCCAGGCAGCAAACGCGCTGACAGCTCTGGGCATTGGCAAGGGTGACCGCGTGGTCATTTACCTTCCCGTCATTGCCGAAACCATCATCATCACCTTGGCTGTGGCCCGGATTGGCGCCGTCCACTCGCTCGTCTTTGGCGGGTTCTCGGCCGAAGCGCTGAAGTTCCGTGTTGAAGACACCGGAGCCAAGCTTCTGGTCACCACCGACGGGCAGTTCCGCCGCGGCAAAGCCGTTCCCGTGAAAGCTAACGCAGACGCCGCGGTCTCGGGCGAAAATTCTATTGAGCACGTCCTCGTGGTGCGCCGCACAGGCTCCGACATTGAGTGGACCGAGGGTAGGGACATTTGGTGGCATGAGACGGTTGACCTGGCCAGCACGGAGCACACTGCAGAGTACTTTGACGCGGAAACACCGCTCTTCATCATGTACACCTCCGGCACCACCGGCCAGCCCAAGGGCCTGGTTCATACCACCGGCGGCTACCTCACCCAAGCGTCCTACACTCACGAACTGCTGTTCAGCAACCCTGATCCTGATTTGCGCGATCAAGATGTTCACTGGTGCACGGCCGATCTTGCCTGGGTCACGGCGCACACCTACGAAATTTACGGGCCGCTGAGCAATGGCGTCACCCAAGTCATCTTCGAAGGCACCCCCAACACCCCGCACCCTGGCCGCCACTTTGAGATCATTGAACGCTACGGTGTCACCAGCTACTACACGGCGCCAACGCTAGTCCGCTCCCTCATGGGCTGGTTCCCCGACGGCGTCCCGGCCCACCACGATCTGTCCTCCCTGCGCCTGCTCGGAACCGTCGGTGAGGCCGTCAACCCGCAGGCGTGGAACTGGCTCCGCGATCAACTCGGTGGCGGCACTCTGCCCATGGTGGACACCTGGTGGCAGTCAGAAACGGGAGCCACCATCCTCTCCCCGCGTCCCGGTGACAGCGAGTTCAAACCAGGCTGTGCCTCCCGTGCCATGCCGGGCGTGAGTGTCCGGATCGTGGACGACGCCGGAACGGACGTTGCGCACGATGTCCAGGGTTTGATTGTGGTTGACGGGATAGGCCCGGCCATGGCCCGGACGGTGTGGGGAAACCCGCAGCGCTACCTGGACTCCTACTGGCGTAAGTTCGCGGCGCAAGGCTACTTCCTTGCTGGCGATGGCGCCCGGTATGACGCCGACGGTCATATCTGGATTCTGGGCCGCATCGATGATGTCATCAACATCTCCGGTCACCGGCTTTCCACCATCGAAATCGAATCGGCACTGATCACTCATCCCAATGTCATTGAAGCTGGTGTCACTCCGGTGACTGATGCGCTGACCGGCCACGCCGTGGTGGCCTTCGTGGTCCTGGCGGACACCGAATCGCACTCCACAGCGGAAGTCCAGGAGCAGTTGCGTGCCCACGTGGCACACAAGATTGGGCCTATTGCCAAGCCAGCAGCCGTCGTCGTAGTTCCCGATGTTCCCAAGACTCGTTCCGGGAAAATCATGCGACGGCTGCTGACCCAAATGTTTGAGGAGACGCCCTTGGGCGATGCCACCTCGCTGCAAAACGAAGAATCAATGGCCGGAATTATTGCCGCCGTTACCCAGTACAAAAAGAAGGATCACTCATGAGTATCGCTCCCGTAAACATTGCAGACCTCGCCACCCCGCTCAAATTTGCCTATTGGGTGCCCAACGTTTCCGGCGGGCTCGTGGTGAGCACCATCGAGCAGCGCACCGACTGGAGCTTTGAGTACAACAAGAAGCTGGCTCAGATCGCTGAAAATAGCGGCTTCGAGTGCGCCCTGACCCAGACTCGCTACGCCGCCTCCTACGGCGCCGATCAGCAGCATGAGGCAACGAGCTTCTCCCTCGCCCTGCTCGGTGCGACGGAGCGCTTGAAGGTTATCGCCGCAGTCCACCCGGGCATGTGGCACCCCGGCGTATTGGCCAAATTCATCATCACTGCCGATCACCTCTCCAACGGCCGCGCCGCCGTGAACATTGTGTCCGGCTGGCTCAAAGACGAGTTCGTCAACTTTGGTCTCGACTGGCTGGAGCACGACGAACGCTACGTCCGCACCGAGGAATTCATCCGGGTGCTGCGGGGGCTCTGGACGGAGAAGGACTTCTCACAGGCCGGCAAGTACTACAACATCAATAACTTCACGCTCAATCCGGCACCCGTTGACGTGCCCGGACGCCCCCACCCGGAGATCTTCTTCGGCGGTAATTCCACCGCTGCCCAGGCAACTGCAGGCCGCGTGGCTGACTGGTACTTCTCCAATGGCCGCACCTTGGAGGGTTACACCGAAAACGTCAACGGCGTGTTGGCCGCAGCTGCCGAGTCCGGCCGCAAGCCGCGCTTTGGCCTCAACGGCTTCGTCATTGCTCGTGACACGGAAAAGGAAGCACGCGAGACCCTGCGCGAGATCGTAGCCAAGGCACACCGTCCCGCCGTGGAAGGCTTCGCCGCCGCAGTCAAGGAAGCCGGAGCCTCCACCAAGGATGGCAAGGGCATGTGGGCAGATTCCTCCTTCGAGGACCTGATCCAGTACAACGACGGCTTCAAGACCGAACTGATCGGCACCCCGGAGCAGATCGCCACCCGCATCGTGGAGTACAAGAAGCGCGGCGTAAACCTGCTGCTGACTGGCTACCTGCACTTCCAGGAAGAAACGGCCGCTTTTGGGCGGGACGTCATGCCTATTGTGCGCGAACTCGAGGCCGATTTGGCTCGCAAGCACGGCACCGAGCTGGATACCTCCCTGCTGCCGATCACCAACTTTGACAAGGTGAGTGTCTAATGACTGAACATTCTTTCGGTTTCCGCACGCGAGCTTTGCACGCTGGCGGCACGCCTGATTCGGAGCATGGCGCCCGCGCGGTGCCCATCTACCAGACCACGTCCTTCGTGTTCAAGGACACCGACGACGCCGCCAACCTCTTTGCGCTGCAGAAGTACGGCAACATTTACTCACGCATTGGCAATCCCACAGTGGCCGCCTTTGAGGAGCGCATAGCCTCTCTGGAGGGTGGCATCGGTGCTGTTGCGACGGCGTCGGGCATGGCCGCGGAATTCGTCACCTTTGCTGCATTGGCTGGGGCCGGGGACCATATTGTGGCCTCGTCCAAGCTCTATGGCGGAACCATTACTCAGCTCGATGTGACACTGCGCCGCTTCGGTGTGGAGACCACCTTCATCGATTCCAATGATCCGGCCGATTTTGCTGCGGCGATCAAGGAGAACACGAAGGCGGTGTACACGGAGATCGTGGCGAACCCCTCCGGTGACATTGCCGATCTTGAGGGACTGGCCAACGTGGCGCATGCAGCCGGCGTGCCTTTGGTGGTTGATGCCACCCTGAGCACCCCGTACCTGATCCGGCCCATTGAATTCGGTGCCGACATTGTGATCCACTCGGCCACGAAGTTCCTGGGCGGGCACGGCACCACCTTGGGTGGCGTGGTGGTGGAATCCGGTCGTTTCAACTGGGGCAACGGCAAGTTCCCGTCCATGACCGAACCCGTAGCTTCCTACGGCAACGTGTCCTGGTGGGGCAACTTTGGCGAGTACGGTTTCCTGACCAAGCTGCGCTCGGAGCAGTTGCGCGACATTGGTCCCGCGCTCTCGGCACAGTCTGCCTTCCAATTGCTGCAGGGAGTGGAGACACTGCCGCAGCGCATGGATGAGCACCTCCGCAACGCCGCCGCTGTAGCTGCCTGGCTTGAAGCCGACGAGCGCGTGTCCTGGGTTCAGTTCGCAGGGCTGCCTAGTCACCCGCACTTTGAGCGTGGACAGCACTACCTGCCCAAGGGTGTGGGTTCCGTGTTTGCTTTCGGTGTGCGCGGGGGACGTGCTGCCGGCAAGAAGTTCATCGACTCGCTCCAGTTGGCAAGCCACTTGGCCAACATTGGCGATTCCCGCACCCTGGTGCTGCACCCGGCGTCCACCACCCACCAGCAGCTCTCACCGCAGCAGCTTGTTGCCGCCGGAGTTCCCGAGGACTTGATCCGCATCTCCATTGGTCTGGAAGATCTGGACGATATCCTGTGGGACCTTGATCAGGCACTGACCATTGCCCAGGAGTTCATCGCAAGCAGCGCTGTTGATGCGCAGGCTACTGACGATTCTGATGACGAAGCAGCACCGTCCTGCACGATCGGAGCAAACGCATGAGCACCGCTAGCACGCCGGCACGCACGCGGATTGGCCCTTCGGCTCCGGAACGCCTCGCCATCTTGCGCAAGACGCAGTCCATCGCCATTGTGGGCGCCTCGGATAAACCGTCACGGGCCAGCTACTTCGTAGCTACCTACCTGCTCTCCTCTAGCCGCTACCGGGTCTACTTTGTGAACCCTGTGGCTACGGAGATCCTGGGCCAGCCGGTGTACAGGACACTGGCCGATTTGCCGGAGGATCCTGATCTGGTGGATGTGTTCCGCCGCCATGATGATCTGCCCACCGTCCTGGATGAAGCCATTGCCGTCGGGGCCAAGACCCTGTGGCTGCAGCTGGGCTCGTGGCACGAGGACGTTGCGGCGAAGGCTGAAGCCGCCGGTATGGAAGTGGTCATGGACCGCTGCGTGAAGATTGAACACGCCCGCTTCCATGGTGGACTGCACCTGGCTGGCTTCGATACCGGCGTCATCTCCTCCAAGCGGCAGGTTGTCGCCTAGGAAACCGCTCCCGATTATCCGGTTGCCGGACGATTGACGGAAAAGTGACGGCGCTTGCCGGTTCGGATGGTCTTAGACGGCTGTCCGAACCCGCGAGCGCCGTCCCTTTCCGTTGGGGCAGCTCCGCTCCGCTGATCGAGTGTCCACTTAACGTACGTTTGAAGCCCGAATTCGGCTCGTAGCGTACGTTATGTGGACACTCGAGGTGGTTGCGCGGCCAAATTGCCGGTTCCGGGGCTTAGAACCGGCCAATTCACGTGAGCGCCCGTGTCCCCGACCGCGAGCGCGTCCCCCAGGCCGCGACAGGCCACGGCAAACTCACAGGCACCAGATAACTGACATTTTCATGCCGCGAGGAGTAGCTTGATAGCTGGACTTAGAACATGCTCGTGATGCCACCAGGAGGATAGGTGCTGTTTCAACTGATCGCCCGTAATCTGGCGCCGCATAAGGTGTCATTGATTGCGATTGTGCTGCTGCAACTCCTCTCTACCCTCGCCACCTTGTACCTGCCCACGCTCAACGCAGACATCATTGACGATGGCGTGGTCAAGGGGCAGATCGACGTCATCATGAATCTGGGCCTGTGGATGCTGGTGATCACGGCCGGCCAGGTGGTCTGCGCAGTCGCCGCCACGTATCTGAGTGCCCGCTTGGCCATGGGTGTGGGACGGGCGATTCGCCGTGACTTGTTCAACAAAGTGGAGACGTTTTCCTCTCAAGAAGTGGGCATCATTGGCGCGCCGTCGTTGATCACCCGCACCACTAACGACGTCCAGCAGGTTCAAATGCTGACACTGATGTCTTTCACCATGATGGTCATGGCGCCCATCATGTGTATTGGTGGGATCGTACTGGCCATGGCCCAGGATGTACCGCTCTCAGGGTTGTTGCTGGTCATTTTGCCCGTGCTGATCATTGTCATCGGCCTGATTGTGCGCGTCTTGGTCCCCACGTTCCGCAAAGTCCAGCACCAACTCGATGACATCAACGGTGTCCTACGTGAACAAATTACCGGCATCAGCGTCATCCGTGCCTTCGGTCGCCGCGACTACGAGGCCGATCGCTTCGCCACCGCCAACGGCGCCCTCACCTCCTCCCAGTTACGGGCAGGCCGGCTCATGTCGCTCATGTTCCCCACCATCTTCTTCGTGGTCAATGTGACTAGCGTGGGTGTGTTGTGGTTTGGCGGGCAGCGCATTGACGCCGGCGACATGCAGATCGGCGCCCTCACCGCATTCCTGAGCTACATCATGCAAATCCTGATGTCAGTCATGATGGCCATGTTCATGTTCATGATGATCCCGCGCGCGGCCGTCAGCGCCGAACGCATCATGGAGGTCTTGAACACTGAAGCCAGCGTGGTGGATGGCCCTAACGCCGTAGACGTGACTCGGCTCGATGGCCGCCTCAGCGTCACAAACGCCACCTTCACCTACCCTGGCGCGCAGGCACCCGTCCTCTCCGGAGTCAGCTTCACGGCATCTCCGGGAAGCACGACGGCGATCATTGGCTCCACCGGTAGTGGTAAGTCCACGCTGGTGAACCTCATACCAAGGCTCCTGGACGCCACCGAGGGTGGCATCGAGTTGGGTGGGCACAACATCAAGGACGTCACGCTGAGCGCACTGCGTGGCTCTATTGGGCTGGTACCGCAAAAGGCTTACTTGTTCACGGGTACGGTGGCGAGCAACGTTCGCATGGGGAACCCAGAGGCTACGGACGATCAGCTCTGGCAGGCGCTGGAGACGGCGCAGGCCGCGGACTTTGTCCGGGATATGCCTGAAGGCTTGGATGCCCCTATAGAGCAGGGAGGTTCCAATGTCTCCGGTGGACAGCGCCAACGGCTGTGTATTGCCCGCGCCATTGCGGCCGCACCGTCCGTGTACCTTTTTGATGACAGCTTCTCCGCCCTGGACTACGCCACTGACGCGAAGCTGCGGGCGGCGCTGAAACCGGTAACCCGAGAAGCGGCAGTCCTGGTGGTGGCACAACGGGTCGCCACCATCAAGGATGCAGACAACATTCTGGTTCTGGATGAGGGGCTCCTAGTAGGTCAAGGAAGCCATGAGCAGTTATTGCTGAGCTGCCCCACGTACCAAGAGATCGTCAACTCCCAGTTAGGAGCTGACGAGGATTCCGGTTCCCCGATGTTGGAGCCTGATCAGGCAGACGCCGATAGGGCAATCTCGGGTAAAGCAGACTTTGGCAGTAAAGGGGGTCACTCATGAGTATGATGCGCGGAGGCCGCGGTGGTGGCCCACCACAAAAGGCCATAGCTTTTGGCCCGAGCCTGAAACGAATCCTGGGGCTCATGGCCCCGGACAAGCTACGCATCACCCTGGTGGTGATCATGGCAGCAATCTCTGTCGGGCTGTCAGTGGTTGCCCCGAAGATCCTCGGTAACGCCACCGACATCATCTTTGACGGAGTGGTGGGCAAGATGCTCGGCCAGTTCCCCGCTGGCACCACCAAGGACCAGGCCGTGGCCGAGTTGCACGCTAGGGGACAAGGGCAACTGGCGGATATGCTCAACGCCATGAACGTGGTGCCGGGCCAAGGCATGGACCTGGCCGCCCTCGGTCAGGTCCTTATGATTGTCCTGAGCCTGTATGTAGCGGCCTTCTTCTTCAACTGGGGTCAAGGGTTTGTCACCACGGGTATTGTCCAGCGAGCCATGTACAGGCTGCGTCGCGACATCGAGGCGAAGCTGGACCGCCTGCCGATGTCACACTTCCAACAGGAATCTCGCGGTGATGTCCTCTCACGTGTCACCAACGACATCGACAACTTCTCACAAACCCTGAACCAGACACTGACGCAGATCCTCATCGCCGTCCTGACGGTATGCGGCGTCCTAGGCATGATGTTCTCCATCTCGCCCCTCCTGGCTGGCATCTCTCTCGTAACGGTGCCCATCATCGCCATCATCACCATCATGATCGCAAAGCGCTCGCAGGTGCAGTTCGCGGCTCAATGGAAGAGCACCGGTGAGCTCAACGGTCATGTGGAGGAAATGTTCACGGGCCACGAGATCGTCAAGGCCTTCGGGCAGCAAAAGCAGGCCATTGAGAAATTCCGGGTCTCCAACGATTCCTTGTACGAATCCAGTGCCAAGGCCCAGTTCATCTCAGGCATCATCATGCCCAGCACCAACTTCATCTCCAACCTCAACTACGTGGTGGTGGCAGTTCTCGGCGGGATCCAGGTCGCCCAAGGTGTTCTCACCATTGGTAGCGTTCAGGCGTTCATCCAGTACTCGCGCCAATTCAGCCAGCCCATGGCTCAAATCGCTAGCATGATCAACTTGCTCCAATCTGGTGTTGCCTCGGCCGAGCGCGTGTTTGACCTGATCGATGCCACGGAACAGACACCTGATCACGTCCCGGCCGCGACGCTTGCCAAACCCGAGGGTCGCGTGGTGTTTGATCACGTCAGCTTTGGCTACACGCCGGGGGATCCGCTCATCAAGGACCTCTCCCTCGTGGCCGAGCCGGGGCAGACCGTGGCCATTGTGGGGCCAACAGGTGCTGGTAAAACCACCTTGGTGAACCTGCTCATGCGCTTCTACGAGATTGATTCTGGCACCATTACGGTGGACGGCGTCAACACGGCCCACCTCAGCCGAGATGACCTGCGCAGCCAGTTCGGCATGGTCCTTCAGGACGCGTGGCTCTTTGGTGGCACCATCAGGGAGAACCTGGCGTACGGCAAACTGGGCGCCACAGAGGAAGAAATTGTGGAAGCGGCCGTGGCAACCCACGTGGACCACTTTGTGCGTTCCCTTCCTGATGGTTATGACACGGTCCTGGCGGACGACGGCGGCGGGCTGAGTCAGGGACAGCGTCAGCTCATGACGATTGCTAGGGCCTGGATCGCCAAGCCGGGCATTCTGATCCTGGATGAGGCCACCAGCAGCGTCGATACCCGCACCGAAGTCATGATCCGCCAGGCCATGAACAGGCTACGCGCCAATCGGACCAGCTTTGTTATTGCTCACAGACTCTCCACTATTCGCGATGCCGACCTCATACTGGTGATGGAGAGTGGTCGCATTATTGAGCAGGGCAGCCATGACGTGCTGCTCGCTCACAGGGGTTTCTATTACGATCTGTATATGAGCCAATTTGGCGATCCAATGGTGGAAGAGGTGAGCCGGGCATGAACTCCATGGATGTATTGATGCGCAGGTGGCGATTGGACTTGGAATCGACGGTGCCACCGTTTGAACAGGTCAGGCTGCGGATTCTGGATCTAGCCTCTTCAGGTGAGCTGGCGGTGGGCACCAAACTGCCCTCAGTGCGTGCGCTGGCCGGAGATCTAGGGGTCGCGGCCAACACTGTTGCCCGGGCTTACCGGGAATTGGAGCAGGCAGGCATTGTGATCACAGCGGGGCGCAGCGGCACGGCCATTGCCTCCGGCGGTGACAAGATTGCCGCCCAAGTGGCCGACGCCGCGGACTCTTATGCCGCCGTCGTGCGTGATTTGGGGATGCCACGGGCTCAGGCTCTGCGCATTGTCTCTGCCGCTCTGGAACGCAACAACGCTTAGTTTCAGAGCCGTGGAAGCCGGTTGAGAAACCGGCATTCGAACGAACATTCGATTATACTGATCTAGGAACACACCATGTGGCGGACGTTCGCCATGTGCAGCGGCTCAGCCGTGGACTGCTACGCGAAGGAAATAATGGCCCAGTCAGCAACACCCGTGAATGCCGCCCGCCCGGATTTGTCCCGCCTGATTGTCAAGGGTGCCCGGGAGAATAATCTGCGCAACGTGGACCTTGACCTGCCCCGCGACTCCATGATCGTCTTCACAGGGTTGTCCGGCTCAGGCAAGTCCTCTCTCGCCTTCGACACCATCTTTGCCGAGGGTCAGCGCCGCTATGTGGAGTCCCTCTCCGCTTATGCGCGGCAGTTCCTGGGCCAGGTGGACAAGCCGGATGTTGACTTCATTGAAGGTCTGTCCCCGGCGGTGTCCATCGATCAAAAGTCGACGTCGAAGAACCCGCGTTCCACGGTGGGCACCATCACCGAGATTTACGATTACATGCGCCTGCTCTGGGCCCGTGTCGGTACCCCGCACTGCCCTGTTTGTGGTGAGCCCATCGCCAAGCAGACGCCGCAGCAGATTGTGGATCAGCTGCTGGAAATGCCCGAAGGCACCCGCTTCCAGATACTGGCCCCCGTGGTGCGTGACCGCAAGGGTGAGTTCGTTGAGCTGTTCAAGGAACTCACAGCCAAGGGTTACTCGCGTGCCAAGGTAGATGGTGAGCAAGTTCAGCTCAGCGATCCGCCCAAGCTGAAGAAGACGTTCAAGCACACCATCGAGGTAGTGGTTGACCGTTTGGTGGTCAAGGATGGCATTCAACAGCGCCTCACCGACTCCGTAGAAACCGCTCTGGGCCTGGCCGATGGCCGTGTTTTGGCTGAACTCGTGGACCTTGAAGCTGGCGACGACGGACGGATCCGCTCCTTCTCGGAGAACCTGGCCTGCCCCAACGAGCACCCGCTCGCTATTGATGAGATTGAGCCACGCTCCTTCTCATTCAACAACCCCTTCGGGGCCTGCAGCGCCTGTAGCGGTATTGGTACCAAACTGGAAGTGGATGAAGAACTGGTAGTTCCCAATCCGTTCCTATCCTTGCGCGAAGGCGCCATTGCTCCTTGGTCCTTGGGAACAGCCACCACCGAGTACTGGAACAGGCTCCTTGAGGGTCTGGCCACGGAGTTGGACTTCAAGATGGAGACCCCGTGGAACAAGCTGGACACCGATTCCCGGACCGCCATCCTGTACGGCAAGGACCACAAGGTAGTGGTGCAGTACAAGAACCGATTTGGCCGCGAACGCAAATACAGCACCGGCTTTGAAGGTGCCATCCAGTACATTCACCGCAAGCACGGCGAGACGGAATCCGATTCCGCCCGTGACCGCTACGAAGAGTACATGCGCCAGATTCCTTGCCCCGCCTGTGGCGGTGCGCGCCTAAATCCGGCATCACTCTCGGTGCTGATCAACGACAAGAACATTGCCGAGGTCTGCGCCCTGTCCATGCGCGACTGCTTTGACTTCCTCTCCAACCTGGTGTTGACGGGTCGCGAAGCACAGATTGCCAGCCAGGTACTGAAGGAAATCCAGGCCCGCCTGAAGTTCCTGCTTGATGTTGGCTTGGAATACCTGAACCTGGAACGCGCCTCGGCCACGCTCTCCGGCGGTGAAGCCCAGCGCATCCGCCTGGCCACCCAGATCGGTTCCGGTTTGGTGGGTGTGCTGTACGTGCTCGATGAACCTTCCATTGGCCTGCACCAGCGCGATAACCGCCGCCTCATTGGCACCCTGACTCGCCTGCGGGACCTGGGTAACACGCTCATTGTCGTGGAGCATGACGAGGACACCATCAAGGAAGCCGACTGGATCGTTGACATTGGCCCCGGCGCCGGTGAACACGGCGGCGAAGTGGTGCATTCCGGTTCCTTGCCGGATCTGTTGGCCAACACCCGGTCCCTGACTGGCGACTACCTGTCCGGTCGCAAGTCCATCGCGCTGCCCGCCAAGCGCCGCAAGTATGACAAAGCACGGGAACTCGCCGTGATTGGTGCACGTGAAAACAACCTGCTCAACATTGACGTGAAGTTCCCCTTGGGCGTCCTGACGGCTGTTACCGGTGTCAGTGGTTCCGGCAAGTCAACGCTCGTCAACGAGATCCTCTACAAGGTGCTGGCCAACAAGCTCAACGGCGCCAAGCAGGTTGCAGGGCGACACCTGCGCATCGACGGTCTGGAACACCTGGACAAGGTGGTGCACGTTGACCAGAGCCCCATTGGTCGCACCCCACGCTCCAACCCAGCCACGTACACAGGCGTTTTTGACAACATTCGCAAGCTCTTCGCCGAGACCAACGAATCCAAGATGCGCGGCTACCAGCCGGGACGCTTCTCCTTCAACGTCAAGGGCGGACGCTGCGAAGCCTGCACCGGTGACGGCACGCTGAAGATCGAAATGAACTTCCTGCCGGACGTCTACGTGCCCTGCGAGGTCTGCCACGGTGCCCGCTACAACCGCGAAACCCTCGAGGTGCACTACAAGGGCAAGTCCATTGCCGACGTCCTGAACATGCCAATCGAAGAAGGCGCCGATTTCTTCGCCGCCTTCACCCCCATTGCCCGGCACCTGCGCACGCTGGTCGACGTCGGACTTGGCTACGTTCGCCTGGGGCAAGCCTCCACCACGCTCTCCGGCGGCGAGGCGCAGCGCGTCAAGCTGGCTGCAGAATTACAGAAGCGCTCTAACGGCCGCAGCATCTACGTACTGGACGAACCCACCACGGGCCTGCATTTCGAAGACATTCGCAAGCTGTTGCTGGTCCTGCAGGGGCTCGTTGACAAGGGCAACACCGTCATTGTCATCGAGCACAACCTCGATGTCATCAAGAGCGCTGACTGGATCGTGGATCTGGGACCCGACGGCGGTACCGGCGGTGGCCGCGTGGTCGCTACCGGCACCCCGGAAAAGCTCGCCAAGAACAAGGAGAGCCACACAGCCACGTTCCTGCGCGAGGTTCTCTAGGCCCCACGCCCTCCCAATGAATGGCTCGCAAGCGAGCCTTTCATTGGGTCCCTCGGGAGCGTATGGCCACCCACGGCCTCCCAATCAGTGGCTCGTGGGCGAGCCGCTCACTGGGGCCCTCGGGCACGTGGGCAAACGCTGTGCCTTTTCAGGCCATGTATGCCACTTACTGCATGGATGGGCACGGTGGTGGCCCGGTCGTGAGAAACTGGTGGACGTGAGTACAGTGATTCCTGCCATGACTGCGGGCAAAAAACGTGACAACCTGCCTTGGGTGGTTCTTTTCGACCTTGACGGGACGCTCGTTGACCCGGCCGGCGGCATCACCGGCGGTGTGGCATACGCACTTCGTTCCATGGGCCTGCCTGTGCCGGAGACCAAGGTGCTCAATATGATGATCGGCCCCAAGTTGGCCGACGCACTGGTCAACATCGCTGGAGTCCCCGAGGCTCAGGTCGATGGCGTCATCGCCGCCTACCGAAGCTGGTACACAGACCATGGCATGGCCATGTCGCAGGTTTACCCGGGCGTCCGTGAACTGCTGACGC
The DNA here is from genome assembly GCF_002929705.1 of Arthrobacter sp. N199823. Taxonomy (GTDB): domain Bacteria; phylum Actinomycetota; class Actinomycetes; order Actinomycetales; family Micrococcaceae; genus Specibacter. Next base: position 259,717 of record NZ_PJIN01000004.1, on the reverse strand, counting down.
AGTTGAAGGACAGCGGCGTTTACCTCGCCGTTGCCACGCAAAAGCCGGAGCCGCTAGCCAAAAAGCTGCTGGCGCACCACGACATTGATACCTTGTTCCACACCATTCGCGGTTCTCACGCCGATGAAACACTGAAGCCCGGCGATCCGCAGTACCGCCCGGGCAAGACTGAGATTGTTGCTGCCGCACTGGCCGACACCTCCGCTATGGCCGCACTCGTTGCCACACCCGGCACGGAGCTCACCGCCGTCATGGTGGGGGACCGGCACCAGGATGTGAAGGGGGCCCAGAACAACGGACTTGCGTGCATCGGGGTTGCCTGGGGATTCGCCGAAGAGGGTGAGTTGACGGCGGCAGGAGCTGCCGCCGTCGTCCAGTCAACACAAGAGTTGGCTACGGAGTTGGCTAGAACTGGAACACGCACAGTTGTAGCAGGGGAGGCCCGCCATGGCGCTGTATGACGCAACACGGCTGCTGACGCGCGGCACCATTGCGACGCTCTGCCGGCCTACCGTGGAGGGTCTGGAGAACGTGCCCACCGACGGGCCGTTCATTGTGGCGCCCAATCACCTCTCCTTCTTCGATTCGGTGATTGTTCAGGCGCTCACGCCGCGGCCCGTGTCCTTCTTTGCAAAGGCCGAATATTTCACGGGGAAGGGTGTTAAGGGCAAGCTCATGAAGTCCTTCTTCGAGTCCGTGAATTCCATTCCCGTGGAACGTGGCGAACAAGCGGCTAGTGTGCAGGCGCTCAAGACACTGCTGGATATTCTGGGTCGGAATGAAGGCGTGGGAATCTACCCCGAAGGCACCCGCTCCCGTGACGGCATTTTGTACCGTGGCCGCACCGGCGTGGGGTGGCTAGCGCTGACCACCGGCGCGCCCGTGGTGCCCGTGGGGATCATTGGCACCGAAAAGCTGCAGCCCGCCGGGAGTAAAGGTTTCCGACCTGCCCGGTTCACGCTGCGCTTTGGCAAGCCGTTGTACTTCGATAAGACCGGGCCAGACCATTCGCTGCCGGCTCGTCGGCTGGTCACTGACACCATTATGGACGCGATAGCCGAGCTCACCGGTCAGGAACGAAGCACCAAATACAACCAGAGCCCCACCGTCGAATAGTCCCCACTTGCCGGCCCAAAAAATCGCTGGCGCGATTTTCTGGGAACCTGGCAAGTGTGGGCCCATCCATCGCCCCGAACCTCGTTCCTCGGTTCGGGTCCCTCGGCGGTGTGGGCCCACCCACCGCTCGCAACGTCGGTTCGGGTCCCTCGGCGGCGTGGGCCCACCCTCCGCTCCCGAGCCTCGTGCCTCGCGGCGGGCCGTAGGGTGCGCGCGCCCAGACTAGGATGGACGTGTGGCAAATCCAGTTGACTACCGGCCCAAGCCGGGCGAAATTCCTACAGATCCGGGCGTGTACCGGTTCCGCGACGAGCATGGGCGCATCATTTATGTGGGTAAGGCTAAGAATCTCCGCTCACGCCTGAATTCCTACTTCGCCAATCCGGCCACACTGCTGCCCAAAACCCACGCCATGGTCCACCATGCCGCTAGCGTGCAGTGGACCATCGTGGGCAGTGAACTCGAAGCCCTGCAGCTGGAATACACGTGGATTAAGGAATTTACGCCACGCTACAACTTGGCGTTCCGGGACGATAAAACGTACCCGTATTTGGCTGTCTCCATGAGTGAGAAGTTTCCGCGGGTACAGGTCATGCGCGGTGAGCGGCGCAAGGGCACCCGCTATTTTGGGCCGTACACCGCCGGGGCTATTCGCGAAACCATGGACACGCTGCTTCGCGTGTTCCCCGTGCGCAGTTGCAGCGTGGGTGTACTGCGCCGTGCTGAACGCAGTGGGCGCCCCTGCCTCCTCGGCTACATCGACAAGTGTGCCGCCCCGTGTGTGGGCCGCATCAGCGTTGAAGACCACCAGGCCCTCGCACAGGATTTCTGCGACTTCATGGGTGGGGAGGCCAAGCGCTTTATCGGCACGCTGGAAAAGAAAATGGCCGCTGCCGTGGCTGAGCTCGATTACGAGCAGGCTGCCCGGCTGCGTGATGACATCATTGCCCTAAAAAAGGTCTTTGAGCGTAATGCAGTGGTGCTCACCGAAGACACCAACGCGGACATCTTCGCCGTCGAACAAGATGACCTCGAAGCTGCAGTGCAGGTCTTCTACGTCCGTGGCGGGCGCATCCGAGGACAGCGTGGCTGGATTGTGGAGAAGGTGGAAGACGCCACAGATGCCGAGCTCTGGGAACACCTCATGCAGCAGGTATACGGCAGTGAAGATTCCGAGCAGGACTCCATTCCGCGCAACATTCTGGTGCCTGAGCTGCCCAGTAACCATGAAGAACTATCAGTTTGGCTGGGCACGTTGCGCAAGGGGCCGGTCTCCATCAAGGTGCCGCAGCGCGGTGAAAAGGCCGCCCTGATGGACACTGTCCAGGCTAATGCGCGTCAGGCCATGATCTTGCACAAGTCACGCCGTGCGGGAGATCTGACCACCCGTTCGCTCGCCCTGCAGGAGCTGCAGGAAGCGTTGGAGCTTCCGATGCCGCTACTGCGCATCGAGTGCTACGACATCTCCCACGTCCAAGGCACCAATGTGGTGGCCTCCATGGTGGTGGTTGAAGACGGGCTGACCAAGAAGAGTGAGTACCGCAAATTTGCCATCACGGGCGATGCCGCGATCGATGACACCGCTTCCATGTATGACGTGATCACCCGCCGCTTCCGCAACTACCTGGCCGAGCAGGAACAGCGTGCCCAAAATGTTGGCATCAGCGGTGAGCTGCTGGCCCGACCCGCATTGCTCGGAACGCACGACGGCGGCACCTCCTCGGGTGTCCCCGCCGGTTTAAGTGGGGGACCGGACAGTGACGGCGTAAACGGTGATGGAGCCGAGACACCCAAGTCCAAGTTCGCCTACCCGCCTAACCTGGTCGTGGTGGACGGTGGCATCCCTCAGGTCAACGCTGCCTCGCGCGCACTGGCGGATCTGGGTATTACTGATGTGGCCGTCGTCGGACTGGCAAAACGGCTAGAAGAAGTCTGGATCCCGGACAGTGATTTCCCGGTGATCCTCCCACGTTCATCGGAAGGGCTGTACCTGCTGCAGCGTATTCGCGACGAGGCTCACCGCTTCGCCATCACGTTCCACCGGGCCAAGCGCGGTAAGGCCATGGTCGCTTCGGTATTGGATACGGTTCCGGGGATGGGTGCCGCCAAGCAGAAATCACTACTGGCGCATTTTGGTTCGCTGAAGAAGGTCCGGGCCGCCTCGCTGGAGGAGCTTGGGGAAGCCAAGGGCGTTGGCCCGGTCCTGGCCCAAGCTATCTACGACACCTTGAATACGCAGGAGCAAAACCAGCCGCAGGCACCAGCAGTCAATATGACCACGGGCGAAGTTCTGGACTAGGGCGCGGCTGGGGCGTTTTTCCTCCAGCCGCGCTCAGGAGTGGATCCGGGCGATAGTTTGCCAGCAGGCGATGGCCACGATGCCCCAAAGCGCTGTCATGATCGCCAGTGACGTTCCGAGTCTCATCGCTGATTCCTGCTGCAGTTTTAGGACGCTAAGCGCTCCGGCAGCCGGTCCGGCGCGGCCCGGTAAACAGGCGTTGCGGCTGGCTGGTTAATGGCGGACCAAACATCATCGAGCGAAAGTCCCAGTACGGCGGCAATTGCCGCAATGGTTGAGAAAGCGGGAGTGGCAACCCTGCCAGTTTCGATCTTCCGGAGCGTCTCGGGTGAGATGCCAGCGGCAACGGCCACATCAAACATCGAGCGATCCGTTCTGGCTCGGCGCAGCAGTGCCCCCAAGTTTTGCCCTCGTTCGATCTCGGCGGGAGTGAGCGGGAGTCTGACCATAAATCCAATGATAGTGCCGGTATAGTCTTACCGGTATTGTTATTGGATTACTGAGGAGATAAGCGCATGATTGAAATATTCGGCCCTGCTGACCTGCCGCGAGCAAAAGAGAGCGGAAAATTCATCGGCTCGGTCCTGAAGAGCTTGCAGGAACGCGCAATAGTAGGCACCAACCTTCTGGAAATTGATCAATGGGCAGCAGACATGATCGCTGACGCAGGTGCCAGTTCTTGCTACGTCGACTATGACCCGTCGTTTGGTGACGGCCCCTTTGGGCACTACATCTGCACCTCTGTCAACGATGCCGTGCTGCACGGAAAACCTCACGATTATGCCCTCAAAGACGGGGATCTGCTCACCCTTGACCTCGCAGCGATTCTCGGGGGAATCGCGGCAGATGCCGCCATCAGCTTCATTGTTGGCGCACCGTCCTCGCCGGCCGATTCGCTGATGATCGAGACTACTCAACGAGCCCTTGCAGCCGGGATCGCGGCAGCCAACCCTGGAGCGAGGATTGGTGATATCTCTCATGCCATTGGCTCCGTGCTCTCCGCTGGCGGCTACCCCATCAACACCGACTTCGGTGGCCATGGCATCGGCACAACCATGCATCAAGAACCGCACATCTCCAACGACGGCCAGCCCGGACGCGGCTACAAGCTCCGCCCTGGTTTACTGCTGGCCATCGAACCATGGGTCATGGCGGATACCGCTGAGCTGGTCACCGATGCAGATGGCTGGACGTTGCGCAGCGCAACAGGAGCCCGCGCCGCGCATAGCGAGCACACTATCGCCATCACCGACGACGGCCCAGTCATCCTCACGAACTGATATCACTCGCCCAGTACCGCTTCCTGGTCTCCCTAATTTCGCTTCGCAGCTCCCCAGCCGCTCCCACCGCTCGCAAGCTCGCGGCGGGGCCCTGCGGCTGTGGGCCCCTTAGGGTCCCTCGCCCAGTACCGCTTCCTGGTCTCCCTAATTTCGCTTCGCAGAAATTAGGGTCCCTCGCCCAGTACGCTTAGATCAGTAGCTGGTGCGTGCTGCTTGTGCACGCCAACAACCGACAGGGAAGAGCAATGACTCAACAGCAAGAACCCACTGCCGCCGTCGAAGGCGAGCTGACTCCGGTCAAGCCCGTCGAAGCGGAGCTTCTGGTGGTCACCGGCATGTCCGGAGCCGGTCGTAGCACCGCAGCCAACGCCTTGGAAGACCATGGCTGGTTCGTCATTGAAAACCTGCCTCCCCAGATGCTTGCCGCACTGGCCGAACTCGTGGCCCGCATGCCTGCCGCGCTTCCCAAACTGGCCGTGGTGGTTGACGTGCGCGGCAAGGCGCTCTTTGCCGACATTCGGGAGTCCTTGAACGCGCTCTCCGCGGCAGGTGTCTCCTACCGGGTGCTCTTCCTGGACGCCAGCGATGACACCCTGGTACGCCGCTTTGAGCAGGGCCGGCGCCCGCATCCGCTGCAGGGGGACGGCCGCATCACCGACGGTATTGCGGCCGAACGCCTCTTGCTGGCCGAGATGAAGGACCAGGCCGAGATGATTCTGGACACCTCAGTCATGAACGTGCACCAGCTGGGCACTGCCGTGACAGAGTTGTTCTCCGAATCAGGACCCGTGGTTTTGAGCTTGACCATCATGAGCTTCGGCTTCAAATACGGACTTCCCGTGGACGCCAACTATGTTGCCGATGTCCGTTTCATCCCCAACCCGCACTGGATCCCGCAGCTGCGCCCATTCACCGGCGAAGACGAGGTCGTGAGCAACTTTGTGCTCAACGACAATGGTGCCAACGATTTCGTGGACCGGTATGTGCACATGCTCGAGCCCGTTTTTGACGGTTACCGCCGCGAAAACAAGCACTACGCCACGATCGCCGTGGGGTGCACCGGCGGCAAGCACCGTTCGGTTGCCGTCGCGATCGAACTGGCCAAGCGCCTGAGCCAGCTGCCGCGCGTCACCACGAGCATCCGCCACCGTGATCTGGGCCGGGAGTAGCAGTGTACACGGGCATTTTGCCGATCATTCCGTCGGCGAACAAGCTCCCAGCAGCGGATTCCGGCGTCAAAGTTGCTGCCTTGGGAGGCGGCCACGGTTTAGCGGCCTCACTCTCCGCGCTGCGCCTGGTCACCGGTCATGTCACCGCTGTGGTGACAGTAGCTGACGACGGCGGATCCTCCGGACGCTTACGCGAAGAGTTGGGCGTTCTCCCGCCAGGAGACTTACGGATGGCCCTGTCTGCCCTCTGTGACGATACCGACTGGGGGAGGACCTGGCGCGACGTCATGCAACATCGCTTCACCTCCAAGGAAGGGGTTGCCGGCTCTCTCGACAATCATGCGCTGGGAAACCTGCTCATCGTCACCCTGTGGGAATTGCTGGGGGACCCTGTAGCAGGCCTGCGTTGGGCCGGTGCCTTGCTGGGAGCTCGGGGCGAAGTGCTGCCCATGGCCAGCGTGCCGCTCACCATTGAAGGTCTTGTGCGAGTTGACGGCGCACCAGGCACCCTCATCCGTGGACAGTCAAAACTTGCCAAGGCTGGCGAGGTAGAAAACGTGCGCCTGCTACCTAAGGATGCCCCGGCCTGCCGAGAAGCTGTCACGGCCATTCATGAGGCCGATTGGGTAGTTTTGGGACCCGGCTCTTGGTACACCTCAGTGTTGCCGCACCTGCTCCTTCCCGAGATGCGTCAGGCGCTGTGCACCACCAAAGCCAAGCGGCTAATCACCATGAACCTGGACGTCAATGACCTGGAAGCCGCGGGAATGAATGCGGCCGACCATTTGCACGTCATCTCCCGCTATGCTCCGGAATTTACAGTGGACGTAGTGTTGGCAGATCCGAGCACTATTGGCGACGCCGCAGAGTTCGAACGAGCAGCAGCGATGATTGGTGCCGAGGTTGTGTTCGGTAAGGTGGGTAGTTCGGGCGGCGATGCGGTCCATGACCCGTTGCGTTTGGCAGCGGCCTACCGAGATATTTTTGGTGGTCAAAAATTATCGTGATCAGTGGAGGATGAACCATGGCGCTAACCGCGGCAGTAAAAGAGGAATTGTCCCGGCTTGACGTAAAAAAGTCATCGGTTCGCAAGGCTGAAGTATCAGCGCTACTGAGGTTTGCGGGTGGGCTGCACATCATCGCTGGCAAGATCGTCATCGAAGCTGAGGTAGACACCGCAGCTACGGCTAGGCGCCTACGCATGGCTATTGCAGAAATGTATGGTCATCAAAGTGAAATTGTGGTGGTCTCCGGTGGTGGACTGCGCCGCGGCAGCCGCTATGTAGTGCGTGTGGTGCGCGACGGCGAAGCTCTGGCGCGCCAAAGTGGTCTCCTCGACGGACGGGGACGCCCCGTGCGCGGGCTGCCGTCCGCCGTCGTCAATGGTTCTACGGCTGATGCCGAGGCTGTTTGGCGCGGTGCTTTCTTGGCCCATGGTTCACTGACGGAACCGGGAAGGTCCTCGGCCTTGGAGATCACCTGCCCAGGTCCGGAAGCGGCGTTGGCTCTGGTGGGTGCCGCCCGCCGTCTAGACATCGCCGCAAAGGCCCGCGATGTGCGTGGAATTGACCGCGTGGTCATTCGCGACGGCGATACCATCGGTGCGCTTCTCGTGCGCATGGGCGCACATGACACATTCTTGGTGTGGGAAGAACGCCGGATGCGCAAGGAAGTGCGCGCCACGGCTAACCGTTTGGCCAATTTCGATGATGCCAATCTGCGCCGTTCTGCTCAGGCAGCTGTAGCCGCAGGAGCTCGGGTGGAGCGCGCGCTGGAGATCCTAGGCGAGGATGTTCCCGATCATTTGAAATATGCCGGCGAACTGCGCGTGGCGCACAAGCAGGCAAGTCTGGATGAATTGGGGCGTTTGGCTGATCCGCCACTGACGAAGGATGCAATTGCGGGACGTATCCGCCGCTTGCTGGCTATGGCAGATAAAAAGGCCAAGGATCTGGGTATTCCCGGGACTGAGTCCAACGTCACCTTTGACATGCTCGATGGCTAAACGTTCTAGTATGGAAGAGTAGAGGTTGAAGCGCGGCCCGTTTGGGCCCCTTTTGCCCGGCCGGTACTTTTTGCCGGAGACATCAGAAGAATCGCAATGGAGGAACCGTGACTCAGTACTCACTTCCAGAACTCAGCTATGACTACGCTGCTTTGGAACCAAATATTTCCGCCCGCATCATGGAACTGCACCACAGCAAGCACCACGCGGCTTACGTCGCCGGCGCAAACTTGGCTCTGGAGCAGCTTGCCGAAGCACGCGAAAGCAACAACTTCGCCAACGTCAACAAGTTCTCCAAGGACTTGGCGTTCCACCTCGGTGGTCACACCAACCACTCAATCTTCTGGAACAACCTCTCACCCGAGGGTGGCGACAAGCCTGAGGGCGAGCTGGCCGCTGCAATCGATGACGCCTTTGGCTCCTTCGATGCGTTCCGCGCACACTTCACCGCAGCAGCCATGGGCATCCAGGGTTCCGGTTGGGCACTGCTTTCTTACGAAGGCCTCGGCGGCAACATGATCATCGAGCAGCTGTTCGATCAGCAGGGCAACGTCCCCGTAGCCACCACCCCGCTGCTGATGCTGGACATGTGGGAGCACGCCTTCTACCTGGACTACGTCAACGTCAAGGCTGACTACGTCAAGGCATTCTGGAACATTGTTAACTGGGCCGATGTGTCCAAGCGCTTTGAGGCTGCCCGCAAGAACGCGACTGGCCTGATCCTGCCGTAAGCTGCGGAAACTAGAGTTACCAGCAAGAACCTGAGTCACTTCTCAACGGCCCTCTGAGCCGGAAAGAATGACCAATATATGGACGCCCGCCCCGTAAAATTTACGGGGCGGGCACCATGGAACGTAATATAGATCACGGTGCACGCTTTAGTGCTGTGTACCAGTAAAAAATCTCTGCCCAATGTCGTGCGGGAAATAGTGGTTGAAGGTGACCTTCAACCTGTCTACGTGTGTTCCATTGTGAGCACCAAGGAGAGAGAACAAGTGACTACTCGTATTGGTATTAACGGGTTCGGCCGCATTGGCCGCAACTACTTCCGCGCCGCTTTGGCTCAGGGTGCAGACATTGAGATCGTTGCAGTCAACGACCTCACCAGCCCCGAAGCGCTGGCCCACCTGCTCAAGTACGACTCCGTCAACGGCCGCCTGTCCGTTTCCGTTGAGGTCGTTGACGGTCACCTCGTTGTAGATGGCAAGACCATCACCGTTTTGGCTGAGCGCGATCCCGCCAACCTCCCCTGGGGCGAGCTGGGCGTAGACATCGTCATCGAGTCCACCGGTTTCTTCACCAAGGCTGCTGCTGCACAGAAGCACATTGATGCAGGCGCCAAGAAGGTCCTCATCTCCGCTCCGGCATCCGATGAAGACATCACCATTGTTCTGGGCGTCAACGACGAGCTGTACGATCCGGCTGCGCACCACATCATCTCCAACGCATCCTGCACCACCAACTGCCTGGGCCCGCTGGCCAAGGTCCTGAACGACAACTTCGGCCTGGAGCGTGGCCTGATGACCACCATCCACGCTTACACTGCCGATCAGAACCTGCAGGACGGCCCGCACAGCGACCTCCGCCGTGCACGCGCAGCAGCCGTCAACATGATCCCGACCTCCACGGGTGCCGCTAAGGCTATCGGCCTGGTTCTGCCGGAGCTCAAGGGTAAGCTCGATGGTTACGCCATTCGCGTACCCGTCCCCACCGGCTCAGCAACTGACCTGACCGCAACTGTGAGCCGTGAGGTCACCGTTGAAGAAGTCAACGCTGCCTACAAGGCTGCCGCTGCTGAAGGTAAGCTCGCCGGTTACCTCACGTACACCGAAGACCCGATCGTGTCCTCGGACATCGTTGGCGACCCGGCGTCGTCCATCTTTGACTCGGGCCTGACCAAGGTCATCGGCAACCAGGTCAAGGTTGTTTCCTGGTACGACAACGAGTGGGGCTACTCCAACCGCCTGGTCGACTTGACCGAACTCGTAGCTTCCAAGCTCTAAGGTAAAAACGCGAATGACTCTTCACACCCTCAACGAACTCATCGATGAAGGTGTCCGCGGGCGGTACGTACTGGTCAGAAGTGACCTGAACGTGCCGCTCGACGGCTCTAACGTCAGTGACGATGGACGCATCAAGGCGTCAATTCCTGTCATCACGGCACTGGCCAACGCCGGTGCCCGTGTCCTGGTCAGTGCCCACTTGGGCCGGCCCAAGGGTGCCCCCGAAGCCAAGTACTCCTTGGCTCCTGCGGTGGCACGCTTGGCCGAACTGGCACCGGAACTCAACGCCACCTTGGCTGCTGACACCACCGGCCCGGCCGCTGTGGCTGCTGCTGCCGACTTGGCTGACGGCTCGGTTCTGGTCTTGGAAAACGTGCGCTTCGATGCTCGCGAAACATCCAAGGACGACGGCGAACGGGCGGCTTTCGCTGCCGAGCTCGCCTCCCTGACCGGTACCAACGGCGCTTATGTGGACGATGCTTTTGGCGCCGTCCACCGCAAGCACGCCAGTGTCTACGACATTGCCAAAGTGCTGCCGTCCTACCAGGGCGATCTGGTGCGCACGGAATTGGAGGTTTTGCGCAAGCTGACCACCGAGTCCGAGCGACCCTATGTGGTTGTTCTGGGTGGGTCCAAGGTTTCGGACAAGTTGGCTGTCATTGACAACCTGATTGGCAAAGCCGATTCCATCTTGGTTGGCGGCGGCATGTTGTTCACCTTCCTCGCGGCCCAGGGTCACAAGGTTGGCGCTTCCTTGCTGGAAGTTGATCAGATCCCCGTTGTTCAGGATTACCTGGCCCGCGCCGAAGCGGCTGGCACCACGTTCGTGTTGCCCACCGACGTGGTTGTAGCTGCAGGTTTTGCCGCAGATGCAGCACATGAAGTAGTTGCTGCACAATCCATTGAAAGCAGCAGCTTCGGCGCAGCTGGCCTTGGCTTGGACATTGGACCGGATTCCGGAGCAGCGTTTGCTGCCGCGATCTCCGGTGCGAAGACCGTGTTCTGGAATGGCCCGATGGGTGTCTTTGAGTTCCCGGCGTTCGCTGGTGGAACTCGGGCAGTCGCCGGCGCCCTTGCTGCTAACACCTCCAATGGTGGCTTCAACGTTGTTGGCGGTGGCGACTCCGCATCGGCCGTTCGGTCATTGGGGTTTGCTGATGACGCGTTTGGTCATATCTCTACCGGTGGTGGCGCCAGCCTGGAATTCCTTGAAGGTAAGGAACTTCCGGGTCTGATCGCACTCGACCGCTAAATGCACCACAGTGGCGGCGGGGTCTCCCCGCCGCCACTTTTTGCCGATTTCCTTATCGGTACTGTTGTGAAAAAAGTTTTACTCTAAGTAACGCAAGAAACGAGAGAAGCGATGACTACTTCAACGAACGGCAATTTTGACCGGACGCCGCTGATCGCAGGCAACTGGAAGATGAACATGGACCACGTCCAGGGCATCACCCTCCTGCAGAAGTTGGCCTGGACCCTGTCCGATGCCCGCCACGATTTTGACCGAGTGGAAGTTGCAGTCTTCCCTCCCTTCACCGACCTGCGCGGTGTCCAGACCTTGGTTCAGGGCGACAAGCTCAAGCTTGTGTACGGTGGACAAGACCTCTCCGATAAGGATTCAGGCGCTTACACCGGCGATATCTCCGGAGCATTCCTGAATAAGCTCGGCTGCGCCTATGTACTGGTTGGCCACAGCGAACGCCGCGAAATCCACGGTGAAAGCGACCAGCTTCTCAACGCCAAGGTTCAGGCCGCATTCCGCAACGAGGTCACCCCCGTGCTGTGCGCCGGCGAAGGCCTCGAAATCCGCAAGGCCGGAACTCACGTAGAGCACACGCTCGCACAGGTTCGCGGCGGAGTAGCCGGCCTCACCGCTGAGCAGGCTGGCCAGCTGGTCATTGCCTACGAGCCCGTCTGGGCCATTGGTACCGGCGAAGTTGCCGGACCGGACGATGCGCAGGAAATGTGCGCAGCCATCCGCGCCGAGCTCGTAGAACTCTTCGATGCCGAAACAGCTGCCAAGACCCGTCTGCTGTACGGCGGATCAGTCAAGGCCAACAACGTGGGCGCCATCATGGCCGAGCGCGATGTTGACGGTGTTCTTGTAGGCGGCGCCAGCCTCGATGCCGGCGAGTTTGCCAGCATTGCCCGCTTTGAGAACCACCTCGTAACCAAGTAGTCCCCACGACCTCCCACATTCGACTCGCAAGCGAGTCGAATGTGGGTCCCTCGGTCGCGTGGGCCCAACACCCGGTCAAATTCCGTGTCCATTCGCATTGTGTGGGCGGACACGGTTAGACTTGGTTGCGGACACAGGCATCGCAGTGCATGGATGCACGACAACCCTGTTCCACTACATACTTGATTCACCCTCATCATGTTCGAAAGGCCACACGTGGAAGCATTACAAATTGCCCTGCAGATCATCTTGGGCGTCACCAGCTTGCTGCTGACCCTGCTGATCTTGCTCCACAAGGGCCGTGGTGGCGGACTGTCTGACATGTTTGGCGGCGGTATGAGCTCCAACTTGGGCTCCTCCGGCGTGGCAGAACGCAACTTGAACCGCTTCACAGTGGTTCTCGGCATTGTCTGGGGCTTGGTCATCATTAGCCTCGGCCTGATCATGTCCTACGGAAACATCGGGGCTTAGTTAGCCCGCAGCACCATCTAAAAGATCCCCTTACGGCAACTTGCCGTAAGGGGATCTTTTAGTTGGCTTGGACTAGCTCATGCTCAGTTTCAGGACTCGCGGCGTTTCAGTGCCGAGGGAACTTTGGCTGCAGACGCCTCATCCAACAGCCACAAGGTCTTGTTCAAGCCGCGTGCGCCTGAGGCAGGTACCTGAACTTCGCTGGCACCAGCCAAGCCCAGACCCACGGCAGCAGCCTTATCGGCACCAGCTGCAACAATCCAGATTTCCTGGGCGGAGTTGATGGTTTCCAACGTCAAAGAAACACGCAGAGGCGGTGGCTTGGGGGAGTTACGAACCCCCACCACTGGCACGCCCTTGGTACGGATGCCGGCCAGCTCAGGGAACAACGACGCGATGTGTGCGTCAGGCCCCAGACCTAGCAGCAGAACATCAAATCGGGGGACCACCGGAGCTTCTCCGGATGCCTCGTCGTCGTTCTGCCATTCAGTCTTGGCCGCTAGGGCCAGCTCCTGGGCATAGGTGGCCACTGCTTCCTCGAGATCGGCAACAGTGTCCGAGGCAGCCATGGCATGAACGCGTGCCGGGTCAACCGGAATATGATCCAACAGTGCATCAGCAGCCTGGCCATAGTTGCGGTCTTCAGAGTCGGTCTCAACAAACCTGTCGTCACCAAACCAGAAGTTGACCTTGCTCCAGTCGACAGCCAAATGAGCCGGCGACTTGGCAATTTCACGCAATGTGGCAATACCCACGCTACCGCCGGTCAAGACAACAGTTGCCTCGCCACGTTCGCTCTGGACATCCAACAACCGCGTGATCAGCCGTGCCGCCGTGGTGGCGGCCAGCACATCGAAGGAAGGATGCGTGGTGATGCGGACGTTCTTGCTCATGCTTTGACTACCTTCTCTTCGGCCAACAACTTGGGCAGGCCCAGAGTGATGACTTCACCAAAGACCAAGTCGGGATCCAGCCGACGCAATTCCTCAGCCAAGCAGTCCTGCAAAGAACGCCGAGGCAAGGAGATCTTCTGTTCCGGTTGACCCGGCTGAATCAGTGTTGCTTCCAAGGCGCCCGGGCGGATCAACTCAACATTGCCGTTGAGCCGCTCCATGACGACCCTCCGAATGCCGGTTCCACTGGGATCTTCGGTTACAGTGATCGGCACGTTCAAGGCGCGGTGCAGCCACGCCGCCAGCAGCAACGTGCTGGGGGAATCGCTGGCGCCCTCCACCTGAAGGCCGGTGATGGGATCCGATCCATCGTACTGATCCAAAGCAGCCGCCAACTGAACGCGCCAGTTGGTCAAGCGAGTCCACGCCAAATCCGTGTCGCCATCAGCGTAAGTCTGAGCAATGTGCTCCAGCGCATCACGCGGATCAACGGAATTCGCTGAGTCGGTGATGCGACGGTGCGCAATCCGGCCCACTGCCGATTTGCTCGGCGACGCGGGAGCTTCCGTGTGCCACCATGCAACGATCGGGGCGTCAGGCAAGAGTAGTGCCGAGAGCACAGATTCGCTCTCAACAGCAAGTTCACCGGATCCACGGAGAACGATCACCTCGGAAGCGCCGGCGTCACCGCCAACGCGAATCTCGGCATCCAGGCACGTCTTGTCCTCGGGCGAGCCCGCAGCCAAGACAATGATCCGGCATGGGTGTTCACGGCTCGCCAAATTCGCAGCCTCAATGGCTTCTTCTTCGCGGCCACGCTTAGTGATCACCACGAGGGTGAGCACGCGTCCCAAGGCGACAACGCCGCCTTGTTCGCGCATCTTCACGATCCGTTTGGTGATCTTTGACGTGGTTGTATCGGGGAGTTCAACGATCATGGTCGACGCCACGTCCTTCCATCACGCTTCAACAGTTCATCAGCGGAGGACGGACCCCAGCTACCTGGTTCATAAGCTTCCGGCTGAACGCCCTCTGCTGCCCAGTATTCCTCGAACGGGTCAAGGATCTTCCAGGAAAGCTCAACCTCTTCATGGCGGGGGAACAACGGTGGTTCACCCAGCAACACATCAAGAATGAGGCGCTCGTAAGCTTCCGGGCTGGATTCAGTGAACGCATGGCCGTAACCAAAGTCCATCGTGACATCACGGACTTCCATCTGTGTACCCGGGACCTTGGAGCCAAAACGAATGGTTACACCCTCATCAGGCTGAACCCGGATAACGACGGCATTCTGACCGAAGTCATCTTCGGTGTGGTCGGTGAACAGCAGGTTTGGTGCGCGCTTGAACACCACAGCAATTTCGGTCACACGGCGGCCCAGACGTTTTCCTGCACGCAGGTAGAACGGTGCCCCCGCCCAACGGCGAGTGTTGATGTCCAATCGGATGGCTGCAAAGGTCTCCGTCGTGGAATCGGCAGGAATGCCTTCTTCTTCCAGGTAACCCAGAACATGCTCTCCACCCTGCCAGCCGCCAGCGAACTGGCCGCGTGCAGAGTGAGCGGAGAGATCCTCGGGCAGTTTTACAGCAGCGAGGACCTTTTCCTTCTCGGCCCGCAAATGATCGGCATTGAAGGAAATGGGTTCCTCCATGGCCGTCAACGCCAGCAACTGCAGCAAGTGGTTTTGGATCACATCGCGGGCTGCGCCCACGCCGTCGTAGTAACCGGCACGGCCACCTGTGCCGATGTCCTCGGCCATAGTGATCTGCACATGGTCAACATAGTTTGCGTTCCACAGCGGCTCAAAGAGCTGGTTTGCGAAACGCAGGGCAAGGATGTTTTGAACGGTTTCCTTGCCCAGGTAGTGGTCAATCCGGAACACGGCATCGGCCGGGAAGACTGATTCCACAATGTCATTCAGGGCCCTAGCAGATTTGAGATTATGGCCAAACGGCTTCTCGATGACTACTCGGCGCCAGGTCTCCGTAGGACCCTGTGCGAGGCCGTGCTGCGAGAGCTGACGGCAGACAAGCTCAAAAGCCTTGGGTGGAATGGAGAGATAGAAGGCGTGGTTGCCGCGTGTACCGCGGGTTTCATCCAGCTCGGCAAGGGTGGCCTTAAGCCGTTCAAAGGCGGCGTCTTCATCAAACTCACCCTGAACAAAGCGAATGCCTTCGCTGAGCTGGTTCCAGACAGTCTCATCAAACGGCGTGCGGCAGTGAGCCTCAACCGAGGCCCGAACCTCTGCCGCAAATTCCGCGTCGGACCAGGCCCGGCGGCCAAAGCCAACAAGGGCAAAGCTCGGCGGCAACAAGCCACGGTTTGCCAGGTCGTAGACGGCTGGCATGAGCTTTTTACGGGAAAGGTCTCCAGTGACTCCAAAGAGTACGAGAGACGAGGGACCCGCCACCCGGGACAATCGCCGATCGCGACTGTCCCGGAGCGGGTTTTCATTGTGTGATGTGGCAGAGGTTGGCATCTTGAGAGAGGTAGCCTTATGCGTCTAAGTGACGGCCGGCAAGCTCGGCCACCACAGTTTGAAGTTGAGCAACGCCGGCGGCTACATCTGTCAGATGCAGTCGGAGTACCGGACATCCGTGGTCAGCGAGGACGGCTGCATCGCCTGCGGCCTGAGCTGCAATGAGCTCGCCGAAGCTAAACGGTCGTTCCGGAATGGCCAAGTCCGCAGCGGCAGCACCAGTCACCTGCAAGAACACACCGATGGCGGGGCCACCCTTGTGGAACTGGCCGGTGGAGTGCAGGAAGCGCGGGCCCCAGCCGAACGTGACGGGGCGGCCGGAGTATGCGGCAAGCTCGTTGCGCACAGACTCCAACGGTGCATTAGCCAAGCGGTCCAGGTACACCTGAACACTCAGGTAACCGTCGGCACCCAAGGTGCCCACCAGAGCAGCCACAGCCTCGGAAAGGGTTTGCACCCCGCCCAGCCATTCGGCGTCGTTGTTGGCAGTGCGAACCTCAACGGCACCGTCGGTGAACAGCGCAGCAGTCGGGGCCGGCGTGGCGTCCAGCAGGCCGCGAGCAGCAACCTTGGCAGCCTCAACATCAGGCTGGTCAAAGGGGTTGATGCCCAGCAGGCGACCGGCGACGGCTGTGGCAAATTCCCAGACCATCATCTGTGCGCCCAAGTCACCGGCGATGCTGACCTCGTTCTCACGAAGTTCCACGTCCGCGTCCCCGGCTACCAGGCGCACCACCAAAACGTCGGCGGCGCCGCTGGTGACCTCGGGAGAGTTGGGATCAGCCACAACAGGAAGCACGCCCGTGCCCAGCTTGCCAGTGGATTCGGCAATGAGCTGTTCGGCCCAGTCAGCGAAGCCCACAATGCCTGAGCCCTCATCAACAATGACAATCTTGTTGCGCAACGGCGAGGTACCACCCAAAGCTGCGGCGAGGCGCAGACCGACGTTATCCACGTCGTCATCGCGCAGCATCTCGCCGGCTTCCTCAGCGGAGTCCAGCAAGGACACAATGTCCACGCCAGCCAAGCCCGAGGGCACCAAACCGAATGCTGTCAGGCCCGAGTAGCGGCCGCCTACGTTGGGGTCGGCGTTGAATACCTTGCGGTACCCTGCTTCACGTGCCGAACCGTCCAAGGGCGAACCCGGGTCGGTGACAATGATGATGCGTGACTTGGCGTCGATGCCGGCAGCTGTGAATTCCTGCTCGAAGATGCGCCGCTGGGAGTCAGTTTCCAGTGTGGATCCGGACTTGGAGGAGACCACAATCGCCGTGGTGGCCAAGCGGTCACTGATAGCTGCACGAACCTGGCCCGGATCGGTGCTGTCCAGGACGGTGAGTTCAACACCGGCAGTTGCCGTGATGACCTCAGGAGCCAGCGAGGAGCCGCCCATGCCGCACAGCACAATGTGGTTGACGCCTTCGGCGCGCAGTTCATCGCGCAGGACGGTGATGTCTTCGATCAGAGCGGCGGAGACCTCAGGAGCCTCAACCCAGCCAAGACGGATGGCTGACTCGGACTCGGCGTCAGGACCCCACAGAGTGGCGTCCTTGGCGAATACGCGTGAAGCTACCTGGTCTGCCACGAGCGTCAGCAGCTGCGCCTCGCCGGCAGCCTTAGCGGATCCGGTGGCGGTAAATGCCAGTGCTGTCATGGCCGTCAGCCTTCCGCGCCGGCAGCGTCAAGAGCAACCTGAACGTGGTTCAAGAGGTCCTTCCAGCTGGCAACGAACTTGTCCAAGCCTTCGGTTTCCAGAACGCCCACAACATCATTGTAGGAGATGCCAAGGCCCTCGAGCTTGTTCAGGAGAGCGTTTGATTCCTCGTAGGTGCCCGTGATGGTGTCACCGGTGACCACGCCGTGATCGAAGGTTGCATCGAGAGTCTTTTCCGGCATGGTGTTGACCACGTGCGCGGCGACCAGCTCGGTGACGTACATGGTGTCCGGGTATGCCGGGTTCTTCACGCCGGTGGAGGCCCACAGTGGACGCTGGGGGAGTGCACCGGCGTCAGCCAACACGGCCCAACGCTCCGAGGAGAAGACTTCCTCGAACGCCTGGTATGCCAAGCGAGCGTTGGCCAGTCCGGCCTTGCCCTTCAGGGCTGCTGCCTCTTCGGTGCCAATGGCTTCGAGACGGTTGTCGATTTCCAGGTCAACGCGGGAAACGAAGAAGGAAGCCACAGAGTGGATCTCGGCCAGGTTGTGGCCGTTGGTCTTTGCTAGCTCCAGGCCGCTGAGGAACGCGTTCATGACGGCGCGGTAGCGGTCCAGCGAGAAGATGAGGGTGACGTTGACGCTGATGCCTTCGCCCAAGGTTGCCGTGATGGCTTCGAGGCCTTCAAGGGTTGCCGGGATCTTGATCAGCACGTTCTTCTTGTTGACCTTGGCGTAGAGGCGCTTGGCCTCGGCAATGGTGCCCTCGGTGTCCCAGGCCTTGCGCGGGTCAACTTCGATGGAGACACGGCCGTCAACGCCGGCGGTGGAATCATAGATAGGGGCGAAAATATCGCAACCGTCAGCAACATCTGCTGTGGTGAGTTCAAAGACTGCATCTTCGGCGTTGATGCCGGCGGCGGAGAACTTGGCCAGCTCCGACTTGTAGTCATCGCTCTTGGTGATGGCTGCTTCAAAAATGCTGGGGTTGGTGGTGACGCCAACAACGTTCTTTTCTGCGATCAGGGCAGAAAGATTACCGGTGCTGATCCGGCTGCGTGAGAGATCGTCGAGCCAGATGGACACGCCGGCGGCGGAGACGGCTGCGGTGGGTGTTGAGTTAGTCATTGTGCTACTTCCTTGTGTTCCTGGTGGATTAAGGCCCTGCAATTAATAGCGTTGCAGGTGAGAGGTTGTATTCCCGAAGGCCGGCGTACGGTGATGCGGTGTGCCGGCCTTCGGGAACTACAGGTGTGACGTGCGATCGATTAAGCGTTAGCCGTTGCGATGGAGTCCTTGGCGGCAGCAGTGACTGCCTCGGTGGTGATGCCGAACTTCTCGAAAAGGATCTTGTAGTCAGCGGAGGCGCCGAAGTGCTCCAAGGAGATGGAACGGCCTGCATCGCCAACGAACTCGCGCCAACCCAGTGCCAAGCCAGCCTCGACCGAGACACGGGCCTTAACACCTGCGGGCAATACTGATTCGCGGTATTCCGGGCTCTGAGCGTTGAACCACTCAACACACGGCATGGAGACAACGCGGGCGGCGATGCCGTCAGCAGCGAGAGCCTCGCGGGCCTCAACAGCCAGCTGAACCTCGGAACCGGTGGCGATGAGGATGACAGCGGGGGTGACCACTGCGCCGTCGGACACGGCCTCTGCCAAAACGTAGCCGCCGTTGGCAACCAAGTCTGCGGAACCAAACTCGGTGGCGGTAGCTGCACCAGCGCCACGGGAGTACGTGGGGATGTTCTGACGTGTCAGCACAATGCCGGCCGGGTTGTCAGTGGTTTCCAGAATCTTCTTCCAGGAAGCCGCAACTTCATTGGAATCACCGGGGCGGACAACGTCCAGGCCCGGAATGGCGCGCAGGCTCGAGAGCTGCTCGACAGGCTGGTGTGTGGGTCCATCTTCGCCCAAACCGATGG
Organism: Arthrobacter sp. N199823; assembly: GCF_002929705.1. GTDB lineage: Bacteria > Actinomycetota > Actinomycetes > Actinomycetales > Micrococcaceae > Specibacter. The sequence goes on along the minus strand of NZ_PJIN01000004.1, from coordinate 240,243 downwards.
AATCGTGCGTCCATACGTAGATGGACGGTACGCCCATCAGTGCCGAGAGGCGGATGGCCGGACGCTGGTAATCGCTGAAGATCAAGAACGTGCCGGAGAATGCGCGGGTGGGGCCGCTGAGGTGGATGCCGTTCACAATGGAGGCGGCAGCGTGCTCACGGATACCGAAGTGGAGGACGCGGCCGTAGGGGCCACCTGACCAGGTCTCGGTCTGCTTGGAAGCAGGCACGAACGATCCGGCACCTTCAATGGTGGTGTTGTTGGAACCAGCCAGGTCGCAGGAGCCGCCCCAAAGTTCAGGCAGTACGGCGCCGATGGAGTTCAGCACCTTACCTGATGCTGCGCGGGTGGAGACAGCCTTGCCGCCTTCGAAGACGGGGAGGTTTTCTTCCCAGCCTGCCGGCAGTTCCTTCTTCTGGATGCGCTCCAGCAAGGCAGCGTTTTCCGGGTTGGCAGCGGCCCAGGCGTTGAAGCTGGTGTTCCACTCTTCATGGGTTGCGGCGCCGCGATCTACAACTGCGCGTGCGTGCTCCAGAACTGCCGGTTCTACGTCGAAGCTCTTTTCTGGGTCGAAGCCCAAAACTTCCTTGACGGCAGCAACTTCAGCGGCGCCCAAAGCAGAGCCGTGGATAGCGCCGGTGTTCTGCTTCTTGGGAGCCGGGTAACCAATGATCGTCCGCAGGGAGATCAAGGAAGGCTTGGTGGTCTCCGCCTTCGCTGCAGCCAAAGCGGCGTGCAGTTCCGCAACGTCCTCGACGTATTCGCCCGTCTTGGTCCAGTCAACGCGCTGTACGTGCCAGCCGTAGGCTTCGTAGCGCTTGAGGACATCTTCGGAGTAGGCGATGTTGGTGTCGTCTTCAATGGAGATGTGGTTGGAGTCGTAGACAACAACCATGTTGCCCAGTTCCTGGTGGCCGGCAAGGCTGGAAGCCTCGCTGGTCACGCCTTCCTGAAGGTCGCCGTCGGAAGCAATGACCCAGACAGTGTGGTCGAACGGGCTGGTGCCGGGGGCAGCTTCGGGATCGAGCATGCCTCGCATACGGCGCTGTGAGTAGGCGAAGCCAACAGCAGAGGCCAGGCCCTGGCCCAACGGGCCGGTGGTGATCTCGACGCCGGCGGTGTGCTTGTACTCGGGGTGACCGGGGGTCAATGATCCCCAGGTGCGCAGGGCTTCCAAGTCGGAGAGCTCCAGGCCGTAGCCGGAGAGGAAGAGCTGCACATACAGTGTCAGCGAGGTGTGGCCGGGGGAGAGGATAAAGCGGTCGCGGCCAATCCAGTCGGGGTTCTTCGGATCAATCCGCATGACCTTCTGGAACAACAAGTACGCAGCCGGCGCCAGTGACATGGCTGTTCCGGGGTGGCCGTTGCCCACCTTCTCAACGGCGTCAGCGGCCAAAATGCGTGCGGTGTCTACTGCGCGCTGATCGTTGGCGGTCCAGGTGAACGTTGGCAAATCCTGATGTGACACTGACAGGTCCCTCTCGTTATGTGCATAAATAATGCAGGTGCGGGCGACTTGAATGCAACCGGTTGCCCTGAGGTACCCGGCGCACGCTGCTGGCTCCGCACTGCGGTGATGCTTCAGCAATTGCAAGCTTAGTCCCACGGTGGTGTGACCGCTAAAATCTCATGCCATGAGGCAATTCTAAAGTTACACGATTTAGTACCCGGAACGTGATTAGTTTTCACATGTTGCGCAGAGTTGGAGCCGGTCTTGACAATGGCGATTTTCGCTCTTCCGTAGGGAAATCCGCTATGATGAAGAGAGGTTTAACGCGTCTGTAACGCGCCAGTAGCGTCCCTGTTCGCGGGCAATCTTGGCGAGGCTGGCATAACAGCGACATCCGGCGCAATAATTGCGCCCAGGATGTGACCGGCACTAAAGACAACAATGAAAACATGGTGACATTACACGTGAGTGCGACACATAGCCCGGCAACTGGGGCTTCGGCCAAAGTTTCGCCAAGTTTCTCGGAAAAGGCCAAAGGATATCTGGCGTTGACCAAGCCCCGGGTCGTTGAGCTTCTGCTAGTCACCACCTTGCCCACCATGTTTTATGCGCAGGGGTTTTCCGGCAAGAGCGGCGTTCCCAGCCTCTGGCTGATGCTGGCCACGATGGTTGGTGGCGCACTGGCCGCTGGCGCTGCAGGAGCATTCAACTGCTACATCGACCGCGATATTGACAAGGTCATGAACCGCACATCGAAGCGGCCTTTGGTGACGGGCGTCATCACTCCCCGTGAAGCTCTGATCTTCTCCTGGGTGCTCACAGTCATTGCCGTTGTCTTATTGTGGAGTGTGAATCCCCTCACAGGAATGCTGGGCATTGGCGCAATCTTTGTCTACGTGGTGGTGTATTCCATCATTCTCAAACGCCGCACATCACAGAACATTGTCTGGGGCGGAGCCGCCGGTTGTTTCCCGGTCCTGATCGCGTGGTCGGCTGTGACCAACTCCGTCCAGTGGCCCGCCATCATCTTGTTCATGGTGATTTTCCTCTGGACACCGCCACACTACTGGCCGCTGTCCATGCGCTACAGCGACGACTACAACGCCGTCAACGTCCCCATGCTCGGCGCCGTGGCCGGTTCCCGCACCGTTGCCGTCCAGGTTGTCCTTTACACCTGGGCCATGGTGGCGTGCTCACTGCTCATGATCCCGCTCGGCGGCGCTGGCATTGTTTACACCGTCGTGGCCCTCGCTGCGGGTGCCTGGTTCTTGTACGAGGCACATGTCCTCTACAACAACTCGAAGAAAGACCTCGTCACGAAGAAGAACGCCATGAAGGTGTTCCATGTTTCCATCAGCTACCTGACGCTGGTATTCCTCTCGCTGGCTGTGGACCCGTTTGTTGGTTCTGCTTTGATGGGCTGATCGCTCCGACTTCTATCACGCGCATAATGTTGCGCACCGTGCACCGTGCACCGCGCACCTTGCACCGCACGACGGCGGCCGGCACCTTCCCCACGGAAGGAGCCGGCCGTTGCTGGTTAAGTCCTCGGCCTGGGACACTATGTCCTGTCGCGTTCCGTCTATTCCGCTCCATTCCGCCGTCGAGTGTCCAGATAATGTCGTTATGAGCGGATTTTGGGGCTTCTAAGTGGCATTATCTGGACACTGACCGGGGAGCCAGGTAACCTAACGCCTCTGTGGCGGCAGGCGCTGGCTCGTTAGGTGCCGCCTCTAGCTGCAAGTACGGGCTCGCTGAGGGCGGTATTAGCGTGCCCGGAGTCCGGAGTGCGGGCAGTGGGGAGGGCGGAGCCGGGACCGTGCCAGCTGATCGCCGCCATTTTGCCCTGTTGATTCGCCAGACCTAGGTTGGTCGGTGAGTTCTTCCCGGCGGGCTCCATCTGACCCTGTCCATTCCGCTCCGCCGTCGAGTGTCCAGTTAATGTCGTTATGAGCGGATTTTGGGGCTTCTAAGTGGCATTATATGGACACTGACCGGGGAGTCAGGTGACCTAACGCTTCTGTGGCGGCAGGCGCTGGCTCGTTAGAACGCGTCGTCAGCAAGCGCTGGCTCGTTAGGTGCCGCCTCTAGCTGCAAGTACGGGCTCGCTGAGGGCGGTATTAGCGTGCCCGGGGTGCGGGGAGGGCGGAGCCGGGACCGTGCCAGCTGATCGCCGCCATTTTGCCCTGTTGATTCGCCAGACCTAGGTTGGTCGGTGAGTTCTTCCCGGCGAGCTCCATCTGACCCTGTCCATTCCGCTCCGCCGTCGAGTGTCCAGATAATGTCGTTATGAGCAGTTTTCGGGGTTCCTAAGTGGCATTATCTGGACACTGACCGGGGAGTCGGGCACCAGAACGCGTCGGGGCAGCAAGAATCGGCGCACGGGGTACTACACGGAGTACAAAACGGAGTACCAGGGGCACGGAGTACTAAACGGAGTGCCAAACGGGGTGCAACATGGAGGGCAAAACGGAGTAGAACACGGTGGACAAACGGGCATGAAAAAGCCCGGTGCCGATACCTTTTCGGGTATGGACACCGGGCCTGACAAGCAGCAGTCCGTGCAGCCCTGTCACTCCGACCATGAGCCTCTGGGCCCGCTGTACTGGAGCGGGAGGCTACTTGAGCTGAACTTGGTCCTTGCCGCGGCGAAGCGCCACATCAATCATGTTGGTGGCAACGGAGAGCATGAGCGAGGCTCCGAACATGTGGACCACCACGAGAAGGATCGGAATGCCGGTGAAGTACTGCCAGTATCCAATGACGCCCTGGAAGAGCACCGACACGAACAGGATCAAGGCTGCGTTTCGGAGGATATCACCCTTGCCGTTGCGCCATAGCAAAATGACCAGCAGCAACGCCGTCGCCACGAGCACGTAGACGGGGACGGCGTGCATGCGAGTCACAAGGTAGCCGTCCAATTCCATACGCGGCGAGGTGGCATCGCCTGAGTGTGGACCGGAACCTGTAACCAAAGTGCCCAACACTACTGCCAGATAACTGGCCACGGCGGCGATGACACTTAGCTGGCGAATGAGGGGCTTGGCGCGAGGAACGTCATGGGGTCCCGAAATACCCGTGCGGCCGTAGGTCCTGTTGACCATCAACATGGAGACCACCACTAGCGCTGCGGAGACCAGGAAGTGCAGGCTCACGACATAAGGATTCAGGCCCGAGAGCACTGTGATGCCGCCAATAATGGCTTGGGCGGGGATGACGGCCAGAAGACCAAACGCCAACCAGAATAGATCCTTACGTTCGTGGCGCAGGTTCCACAGCAGAACCAGCAGGACCAGGGCGATGGCGGCAAGACCGAAAGTGAGCGTGCGGTTGACGAATTCGATGACTCCGTGGATGCCCATCGCAGGCGTATTCGTCAAGGACTCCGCCGTGCACTTGGGCCAGGTGGGGCAACCGAGCCCCGAGCCGGTAACTCGCACCACACCACCGGAGATGATCAAGATGCCTTGACCGATCAAGGAGGCCACGCTGAGGCGCTTGATGGCGGGGGTTATGGTCGTAGGTAATTTCTGTGCAAAGGTGCGCAGGGCTACTGCGGTACTGCTTTGACTCACTTCGGTGTCGCCTCTCAATTCCATTTGAACCATTTGACGGCGGCGATGGCGGCAGCCACACCCCACGCCAGCAAAATAATGAGCCCCCACACATCGAGGCGGCTTTCAATCAGTGCAGCGCGCATCAGGTTGCCGAGAGCGCCGGAGGGCAGCCACTGGACGTATGCCTCGAGGGCGCTGGAGAACTTGCCTGCTGGCAGCACAATCCCTCCCACAGCGGCGAACAGTATCCAGCCCAGGTTGGTGATAGCCAGGGTCGCTTCAGGACGGACGGTGCCGGCAATCAGCAGACCAATTGCCGTGAAGGCGGCAGCGCCCAAAATCAGCAGCGGGATGCCCAGCAACACGCCAGCTAGTGGCGGGCGCCAGCCCATAAATGCGGCCACGGTGGAAATCAGCACCACTTGCAACGCCAAAGCGGCCAGTACGGCGATGACCTTCCCGGCGATCAATCCGCCCTTGCCCAGCGGTGTGGTGGACATGAAGCGTAGGACCCCATAACGCCTGTCAAATCCGGTGGCAATACCCTGTCCGGTGAATGCCGTCGAGAGCGCACACAGGGCAAGAATGCCCGGGGCTGCAATAGCAACACGGGAGTGTCCCATGTCATCGAGCAGGGGAGTGGCTACCAGTGCAATGAGGCCCAGGAGTGGCATGACCACCATGAGCACCAGCTGTTCGCCGTTGCGCAGCATGGTGGAAGCCTCGTACTTGCCCTGGTTCAAAATTCGCCGGGTCAGACTCGCCGCGTGTGCCGGCGGGGCGTTATGGAATAGGGTGCTCATGAAATCACCGTGCTGTGAGAGTTGCGATGGGCGGAAACAGGGGCAACTGTTGCGGCGCCGTCGGAAATGGCAAGGAACACGTCCTCGAGGGACTTGGATGCTAGGTGTACGGAAGTCGGCATGACATGGGCTCGTTCACACCAGGCGCCAAAGCGGGCAAGATCGGCCGGTTCCAAGGGGCCGGTCAAAACGTAGCTTCCGGGACGAGTCTCTGAGCACTCAAGTCCGGGGCGCAGCAGGGCAGACACGTCCAAAGATGGTGTGGCCTCGAACGTCATGGCACGCTGTTCCATGGCTGCCGTGGACGACTCAAGGAGTTCCTGTACCGTGCCGGCAGCCACCGATTCACCCTTGTCCACAATATAAACGTAGTCGGCAAGGCGCTGGGCGTCGTCGAGTAGGTGCGTGGTGAGGATGATGGCCTTGCCAGCGTCGCGCAGTTCCCGAATCAGCTCAAAAACCATGATGCGCGACTGCGGATCCAGGCCCGCGCTGGGTTCATCGAGAAACAGCACCTCCGGGTTACCCAGCAGACTAGCGGCCAGAGCCACGCGCTGCTTCTGGCCACCGGAGAGGCGGCGAATGTTTGTGTCGGAGAACTCGTTGATGCCGAGCCGCTCTACCAGGGCGTCCACAGACAGCGGGTTTTGGTACAAGCCCGCCACGTGGCGGAGCAGCGCAATGGGGCGGGCCGCCGGGGGCAGTCCGCCGTCCTGCAGCATGACACCCACCCGGGAACGCAGTGCGGCGTCGGCATGTTCCGGATCCTGACCCAGGAGTGAAATGCTGCCGCCGGTGCGGTTTTGTAGGCCCTGGGCGCATTCGATGGTGGTGGTTTTGCCGGCGCCATTGGCACCCAAGAGAGCCGTCACCTGACCAAAGTGGGCCGTCAGGCTAATGTTGGAAACGACGCGTTTCATCCGGCCATCCAATGCCGGCAAGGGCCCCACGTCCTTGATGAGCCCGGAAATTTCCAGGGCAGGGGAAAGTGTCTTTGTCACGCGGCCATTGTACGCGAGCCACTTGGGAATTTTACCGGGTTCCGCAACGTCCCGCCGGTGCCACAAGTCTCTTGGGCTCATACGGGCCTGTGGGTAGGCTCACCTTAGTGGCATAAGGTGCTCAATTACGACATAATTGTGTTGTCTATTGTTGTGCGTAGTTTTTGACTGTGTGGAGGTGTTAATGAGTCAGCAAACAACGTCCGTGCACGCCACGGGTGTGGAGCCTGATGAGCGTACCCGAGACCGTGTCTTGACGGCCGTGCTGGAACATGGGCCCATTAGTGCTGCCCAGCTGGGTGAACTGTTGGGGCTTACTCCTGCCGCCGTGCGCCGTCACCTAGATTCGCTGACCAAGGAAGGGCTCATTGAAGTCAAGCTGGTCAGTAATGCCAAAAGCGGTGCCGGGCGTCCCGCGCGTCGTTATGTTGTCTCCAAGCGAGGCCAAACCGAAATTGGCGACGACTACCTCCAGATTGCCACGCAGGCCCTGAATGAAATTTCAGGTATTCGTGGTGACGCCGGAGTAGTGGAGTTTGCTCAACGCCGCTTTGCCCTCATGGAGGCCAAATACCAGCCTCTTGTAGATGCAGCCGGCGAAGATGTTGCCGCCCGATCCAAGGTTTTGGCCACAGCGCTGAACGCCGACAGGTTCGTCGCCACATCTAATTCGCTCAACAGCGGAACATCTATGGCCGCCGAACAGTTATGCCAAGGGCACTGTCCCATACAGGAGCTTGCCAGTTCCTTTCCTCAATTCTGCGATGCCGAGACCGAAGTTTTCTCCCGGTTGATTGGCGTCGATGTCCGCAGACTCTCCACCATGGCAAGTGGCGGACACGTCTGCACCACACATGTACCTACGGGGCGGGCGGTGGTCCGCAAACTGGCAGCAGTGCCAGCCGGTCCCCAAAACCCCGTGAGCTCAGTTTCCAACCATCAGCAAGAAAGGCCGTGATGACGGATCAATTAGCGCAGGATGTTCGCGCCAATGGTGATGTGGCAGATGCCACCAACCACGACATCCTCGAAAGGAACCCCGAACTGGAGGGCCTAGGCAATTATGCCTTCGGCTGGTCAGATAAAAACACGGCCAGCGACAATGCCCGCCGTGGCCTGAGTGAAGAGGTCGTTCGCGACATCTCCGCCAAGAAGAACGAGCCGCAGTGGATGCTGGACATGCGCCTGAAGGGCTTGAAGTACTTCGACCGCAAGCCCATGCCCACCTGGGGTGCAGACCTCTCCGGCATTGACTTCGATAACATCAAGTACTTTGTGCGTTCCACGGAGAAGCAGGCCGGATCCTGGGAAGAACTCCCCGAAGACATCCGCAACACTTACGAGAAGCTGGGTATCCCCGAAGCTGAGCGTAACCGCTTGGTAGGTGGGGTGACAGCCCAGTACGAGTCCGAGGTTGTGTACCACCAGATCCGCGAGGACCTGGAAGCACAGGGCGTCATCTTCACCGACACAGACACCGCGCTGCGCGAATACCCGGAGATCTTCCAGGAATACTTCGGCACCATGATTCCTGTGGGCGATAATAAGTTCGCTTCCTTGAACACGGCCGTCTGGTCCGGTGGCTCCTTCGTCTACGTCCCCAAGGGCGTCCACGTGGAAATCCCGCTGCAGGCTTACTTCCGTATCAACACTGAGAACATGGGCCAATTTGAGCGCACGCTCATCATTGCCGATGAAGGCAGCTACGTGCACTACATCGAGGGTTGCACGGCTCCGATTTACACCTCGGATTCACTGCACTCAGCTGTTGTGGAAATTGTGGTCAAGAAGAACGCCCGCGTTCGCTACACCACCATCCAGAACTGGTCCAACAACGTGTACAACCTGGTGACCAAGCGCGCCATTGCACACGAAGGCGCCACCATGGAGTGGGTCGATGGCAACATCGGTTCCAAGGTCACCATGAAGTACCCGGCCGTTTACCTTGTTGGCGAGCACGCCAAGGGTGAGACGCTGTCGGTTGCTTTTGCTGGTGAAGGTCAGCACCAGGACACCGGATCCAAGATGGTCCACATTGCTCCGAACACGCAGTCCTCGATCATCTCGAAGTCTGTAGCTCGAGGTGGCGGACGTGCCGCTTACCGCGGTCTGGTCCAGATCCGTGAAGGTGCTACGCACTCGGCGAACACGGTTCGCTGTGACGCCCTGCTGGTGGACAACATCTCCCGCTCGGATACTTACCCCTACGTGGACGTTCGTGAAGACGATGTCTCCATGGGCCACGAGGCTACCGTGTCCAAGGTCAGCGAAGAGCAGCTGTTCTACCTGCAGTCCCGCGGCATGCCCGAGGACGAGGCCATGGCCATGATTGTGCGTGGTTTCATCGAGCCGATCGCCAAGGAATTGCCCATGGAATACGCGCTCGAATTGAACCGCCTGATCGAACTGCAGATGGAAGGGGCCGTCGGCTAAATGACCGAGCTCACGCAAGAACACGCAACAGATTCAAAAGTTTGGTCGCAGGACTTCATTAAGGGCATGACCGAGGAAGGCGAAAGCCTCTCCGAGATCAACCCCGAGTCAGGTCCCCTCGGCGGCAGCGCCGCCAAGGCTCACAGCCACGGCGGAGACAGCCACGGTGGCGGCGTTGGCGTCCCGGACAGCTCACGCGCTGGCCGCCTGACCTCCTACAACCTTGCCGACTTCCCGGCCATTACCGGCCGTGAAGAAGAATGGCGCTTCACCCCGCTGAAGCGTCTGCGCGGCCTAGACCGTGTAGGCATCAAGGGCGTAAAGCTCAACGGTCCTGCACCGTTGGTTGAGGTTTCGGCGCCCGACGGCGTCACGGTTGAGACCGTGGGGCGCGAGGACGCACGCATCGGTACCGCAGGCATCCCGGAAGACCGTGTGGCTGCGGCCGCCTGGGAAAACTTCAGTGAAGCCACCATTGTCACCTTGCCGGCAGAGTTCGCTGGCAACGCAGACAACGTCACCACCTTGACTCTCACCGGTCAGGGCGATGCTCCCGCAGCCTCGCACGTCGTCGTCATTGCCAAGAAGTTCGCCACTGGCGTTGTCGTCTTGGATCACCGCGGCACCGCCGTGCTGAGCGAGAACATCGAAATCCTCGTTGAGGACGGTGCCAACCTGACGGTTGTCAGCATCCAGGACTGGAATGACGACGCCGTACACGCCAGTGCGCAGCACCTTTTGGTTGGCCGCGACGCCAAGATCAAGCACGTTGTCATCAACCTCGGTGGCGACCTGCTTCGCACCACCCCGGCAGCGCGTTACAGCGGTACGGGTGCCGACGTTGAGATGTACGGTCTGTACTTCGCCGACGCCGGACAGCACCTCGAGCAGCGCTTGTTTGTGGATCACTCCACGAAGAACTGCAAGTCACGCGTCACCTACAAGGGTGCCCTGCAGGGCGATAACGCCCACGCTGTCTGGATTGGCGATGTGCTGATCCGGAAGCAGGCTGAAGGCACTGACACGTACGAGATGAACCGCAACCTCATCCTGACCCAGGGTGCGCGCGCTGATTCGGTGCCCAACCTGGAAATTGAGACCGGCATGATTGAAGGGGCAGGGCACGCAAGCGCCACTGGTCGTTTCGATGATGAGCAGTTGTTCTACTTGCAGGCTCGCGGCATTGAAGAAAGCGTTGCCCGCCGCCTGGTGGTCCGTGGCTTCTTGAACGAGGTCATCCAGCACATCCAGGTACCTGCCCTCGAAGAGCGTCTGCGCGAGTCCGTGGAACGCGAATTGGCGGCGACACCACAGTGACTGATTCCTCCACGCCCGCCGGCGTCGTTGTCTGCCAAGCCGACGACATCCAGGTGAAATCATCCTTGCTCGTTGAGGTTGATGATTACCCCATCGCCATTGTGAGGGACTCCTACGGGGAACTTCACGCTATTGGGGATACCTGCTCACACGCGGAAATCTCCCTCAGCGAAGGCGACGTGGAGGACGGCACCATCGAATGCTGGGCACATGGCAGCTCCTTTGACCTGACCACAGGTCAACCGCTGACATTGCCCGCATTTGAACCCGTGCCCGTCTTTGCCCTGAGCATTCACGGCAGCGACGTCTATGTGGACGTCACCAACATTCTTAATGGTGTCAGCGCGCAGTAGCGCCGCGGCCCGCACACAAACTTTTTAGGAGAAAATAGAGTATGTCTACTCTGGAAATCAAGGACCTGCACGTCAGCATCGAGACGGAACAGGGCATCAAGCCGATCCTCAAGGGTGTCAGCCTGACCATCAACACCGGTGAGACGCACGCCATCATGGGCCCTAACGGCTCCGGCAAGTCCACCCTGGCCTCCACCATTGCCGGCCACCCCCGCTACACGGTTGACAGCGGCTCCATCACCCTCGACGGCGAAGACGTCCTGGCGATGACAGTTGACCAGCGCGCCCGCGCAGGCTTGTTCTTGGCCATGCAGTACCCGGTAGAAATCCCCGGTGTCACAATGACCAACTTCCTGCGCACCGCCAAGACCGCCATTGACGGCGAAGCCCCCAAGCTGCGTACCTGGACCAAGGACGTCAAGGCTGCCATGGCCCAGCTGCGCATCGAGCCCGAGTTCGCTGAGCGTAATGTCAACGAAGGTTTCTCCGGTGGCGAGAAGAAGCGTCACGAAATCCTCCAGCTGGAGCTCTTGCGCCCCAAGTTCGCCATCCTCGACGAGACCGATTCAGGTCTTGACGTTGACGCACTGAAGGTTGTCTCCGAAGGCGTGAACCGCTCCATCGAGGCAGGTGGCTTGGGCACGCTGCTCATCACCCACTACACCCGCATCCTGCGCTACATCAAGCCGCAGTTTGTGCACGTATTTGTTGACGGCGCCATCGCCGAACAGGGCGGCGCAGAGCTTGCTGACCGTTTGGAAGCAGAAGGCTACGACCGCTACCTGGTTGCAGAATCGGCAACAGCCTAACCATCGCTAAGAAGGAATCATGACTGACATCAGCGAATCAAGTGCAGCCATTGCTGCTGGACAAACTGACCTCGAAGACGTTGAGGAAGCGCTCAAGGACGTCATTGACCCGGAGCTCGGCGTCAACATCGTCGATTTGGGTCTGCTATACGGCATGCGTTACGGCGACGACGGCGCCTTGCTCTTGGATATGACGCTGACCACGGCGGCCTGCCCGCTACAGGACGTCATCGAGGAACAGGTGGAAAACTCACTGGGCCCGATCGTTGACGAATGGCGCATTAACTGGGTGTGGATGCCGCCGTGGGGTCCTGAGCGGATCACCGACGACGGTCGCGACCAGATGCGTGCCCTCGGCTTCAACATCTAGTCCCCACCGCCTCCCACCGCTCGCAAGCTCGCGGCGGGTCCCTCGGCGGCGTGGGCCCATCCACCAATTAAAAGAACCGCCGTCGTTCCCGAAATTGTTCGGGGACGGCGGCGGTTCTTTTCGTTTTGGAACTAGACGTTCGGGACGGAGAAGGTATCGCAGGCTTCCAAGTCGGCACTTTGGTAGCCCTTGTACAGCCACTTTTGGCGCTGCTCACTTGAACCGTGTGTCCATGATTCCGGATTGGTCCTGCCAGTGGCGGCTTTCTGGATCCTGTCGTCCCCAACGGAGGAAGCAGCAGACAGGGCATCGTTGAGATCGCTCTGTACCAGCGGCTTCAGGAACGGTTGGCTACCTCCTGGAGCTGGCTTCGTGGAGGCGTACCGCATCCAGATTCCGGCATAGCAGTCGGCTTGAAGCTCAGTGCGTACAGCTGCCGACTGGGCTCCCTTGGGGTCCTGCTGGGCCTTGCCGATGGTCCCGGTTAAATCTTGTACATGGTGGCCGAACTCGTGAGCCACCACATATTCCTGGGCTAATGGTCCGCCGGAGGAACCGAACTGGGTTTCCAGCTGGGCGAAGAAGTCCGGGTCAAAGTACGCGTTGTTATCGCCGGGGCAGTAGAACGGGCCAACCGCTGAAGTGGCGGCACCACAGGCGGTGTCCACGCTCCCGGTAAAGATCACGGTCTTCGGTACGGAGTACTTCACACCATATTCGTTGAGGTAGCCAGGCCAGAAGCTATTGAGCGCGTTGGCCGTGCCGAGGATGCGGCAGTCCAAGTTGGCATTGGCGTCCGCTCCCGTTTGGCAGTTCTCTAGTGCTGAGCCGCCGGACTGCTCGATGGCCGGTTGTTCGCCGGTATCGCCCAGTATCGAGTTCAGTAGATCGGGATTGATACCCAACAGAGCTCCGATGAGCACCACAATGCCGCCACCGAGCCCCAATCCCATCTTGCCTCCGCGGCCCATACTGCCACGGCCTCTACGGTCTTCCGCTTGCGAGGGGTCAAGCCGCGCACCTTCATTAAAAGTCATGGCTTTAGGGTACCGCCACAGCGGCCCACTGCGGGACAGCACTGTGGTCCAGTGCACTGGCAGCCGGCGGATTTCTCTGGTTCGCTATCTCCTCTACGATGAAGGCAATGCCGTTCATAGATAAACTCCTGCACTGGGCCAAGACCTCTGGGTCCCGCCCTGCCGTAATTGTTGGTGCCCAGCACCTGGACTACACCAGCCTGCTGGCGACGGTTGAAACTACCGCAACCTTGGCCGCTAGTGCGCCTGCATCCGGCACTGGCCAGATCGCCATCATCGACGAACCCGCAGGCGTGAACTTAGCCGCCCAGTTTTGTGCCGCCGTCCGCCAACACAAAACAGCCATGGTGCTGGATGCCAGCTGGCCACTGGAGCTGCGCAGGCAACTGACAGCCACCGCCCAGAGCTGGAACATGACACAGGATCCAATCGATCCACCGTTCCTCTTGGGGCTTTCCTCTGGCACCAGCGGGCTGCCCAAGGCTTTCACCCGGAGTGCGGCATCGTGGCACGAATCGTTTATTCGCAGCACTGAGCATTTCTGCCTGACTCCCGTGACGGTCACGCTGGCACCGGGTCCCATGGCCGCGAGCATGAATCTCTACGCGCTGGGTGAGTCCATCTTCGCTGGCGGCACCTTTATTGCGCTCCCGGAATTCGGTCCTGATACGGCGCTGGCTGCAGTTTCAGCCCACCACGTCAATCGGTTGGTCCTGGTGCCCACAGTCCTGGAGCTGCTGGCGCGTCGCGGGGTGGCCACCGGGCAGCTAGCCCCGGGCATCACGAGTATTGTCTGCGCCGGCTCCGCACTGACAGGTGCAACGGCAGCCTTGGCACAGCAATGGGCACCGAACGCCGTGATTCACCAGTATTATGGCGCAGCGGAGCTGGGATTTGTTGCTGCCACAACGCTGGAGCCAGCTACTAGTCCACATGATTCCGACGGCGTGGGGCGAGCCTTTCCGGGTGTGCAACTGAGCATTCGTGATGGGCAGGGCAGGCAGGTGCCCAATGGGGAATTGGGAAGCATCTGCGTCAAGAGCCCCTATGTGTGCAGCGGTTACGCCTGGGGTGAAGACGGTCTGGCCTTTTCTGAGCTAGGAACCGGCGGCTGGTACACCGTGCATGATCAGGGCAGCCTCGATCAGCACGGAGTCCTTCATCTGGCTGGCCGTGCCAGTGACATGATCCTGTGCTCCGGCGCCAACGTCTACCCGCACGCCGTCGAACAGGCACTCCGCAGGAGCTGCAAGAGCAAGACAGAGCCGGACATCATTGTTGCAGGGCTTCCCGATCCCGTGCGAGGCCACCTAGTCATTGCGGCTTTTCGCCCGGCTGCACCAGATTTGGGTTGGCACCCCGATGACATTACTGCTGATGCAGTGGCCCGCTTGCGCACAAGTTCTGCGGTGCTGCCTGCCAGCCACCGCCCATCGCACTACTACGAGCTGGCCGAACTTCCACTGACGGGGAGCGGCAAAATCAGCAGGGCAGTACTGATCCGGTGGATTGTGGAAGGAGACCCCCGTGTCCAACGTCGCCGGTGAACAATTGGGTAATGAAGCAATAGGCCGTGAACCTGGGGCCCACAACCCTGACACCACCGCTGTGGTGTTCATAGCCAAGCGGCTGCCCACGGCAAAGGCAGGCGGCGCCTACAAGCATCACAGGGCACATGAGCTGGCTGCCGCCGTCATTGAGCACCTCGTTGCGGCCTCGGGCATCAACCCGGCAGACATTGATGACGTCATTGTGGGCAATGCCACCGGTGGCGGTGGCAATGTTGCGCGGTTAGCGGCACTCACGGCGGGATTGCCCCATGAGGTACCGGGACTGAGTGTTGATCGGCAGTGCGGATCGGGGCTCGAAGCGATCATTCTGGCCGCGCGCCTTGTGCAGGCCGGCGCCGGTCAGCTCTATTTGGCCGGGGGAGTGGAGAGCATCAGCACAGCTCCAGCCCGCGCGCACAAGGCCGCCGACGGTTCCTTGGAGTTCTTTGACAGGGCACAATTTGCCCCGCTCGAAATAGGAGATCCCGACGCAGGCGTCGCAGCTGAAAACGTGGCACGCCACTATGGCATCACGCGCGAGCGGCAAGACGATTATGCCCGGGCCAGCCATGCCAAGGCAGTCATCGCTCAGCGCAATGGGGCCTTCACCGAGGAGCTAGTCCCGTTCGCCGGCCTCGCTGAAGACCAGGGACCACGGCCCAAGTTCAGCGCGGCCCTAACGGCACGCTTCCCTCCGGCATTTGTTTCCGGGGGTACCGTGACTGCCGGCAACTCGTGTCCGTTCAGCGATGGGGCGGCGATGACTGTTGTCACCTCGCTGACTCGGGCCCGGGCCATGGCAGAGACTCTGGAAGGCGGGCCCGGAACTGTCCTGGCGTTTCGTGCCAGCGCTGTTGCGGGCAATGATCCCAATCTGCTCGGTGTGGGTGCAGCGCACGCCATGGAATCGTTGCTGACCCGAAATGGACTGCAGATTGCTCAGGTTCGGGATTCCCTCATCGAGTTCAATGAGGCCTTTGCCTCCCAAGTGCTGGCTGTGGCCGACATCCTCGACCTCGATCCCGCCCTGTTTAATCACGACGGCGGGGCGCTGGCTTTGGGGCATCCGTACGGTGCGTCCGGGGCTGTGTTGGTGACGCGGCTCCTGGCGCAAGTTCAGCGCGAGGTGGCGCCGGGTGGCGTGAGTGGAACTGCTGGCCGAGATGCGTTCGCCATGATCAGTGTGGCCGGAGGTATTGGACTTGCCGCTCATTTTCAAGCAGTAAGCCTAGAGGCACCTGCTTCCTAGGATCCTGCTACGGGAGACTTGCGTCAGGATTGTTCGGCAAGGTAGTCATAGGCGAAGGGTAGAAGATCGCAGGCAAGCACGCTCACTAGTCCCTGCGGTGAATCAATGATTACGCGTATTTCTGGGTAGTAGTCAGCAAGAATCTGCCGATCGCGTCCGCACGGATTCTTCACTCCACGGCCATGATTTCCAACTGCCACAATGTGGCTCAGATCGAGCGCACCAGCGGCGCGGGCGGCTCCGAGCGCCACTAGTTCAGCACAAGGGCCACCGGTGAAGTGGTAAAGATTCACGCCTGTAAATATTCTGCCGTCCTGTGTTCTAATGGCGGCGCCCATGGTGTGCACGCCGTCTTCGCCAGGACCAGCATCGGTGGTTGCATCGATGGTCTTTCGAGCAATGTCAATGAGAGATTGCTCGATCGACGTCAAGGTGAGGGCTGAATGTGGAAGTGAAGTGGGCATTTATTCATAGTACGACGGGCTGTGTCTCCCTAGCGGGCCGTTACGAGGTATACGTCCACTGAATCTTCGTGATCCAGCGTGAAGCCGTGACGCTCATACAAACGGCGGGCCGGGCTGCCTTGGAGAACGTTTAAGCGGAGGGGTTTTGTGAAATGCTCCTCTTGCATGATCCGGGCAAGAACTTCGCGACCGATACCCAGCCCCTGGTAGTCCGGGGCAATGTAGAAATGCTCCAGCCACACCGCATCGGCCTCTGGGCGCAGTGCCACAAGTCCGATGTCTTGACCGTTGGCCACAATGACTTGTGTGTACTCGGGAAGGAAAGCATCAAGGAAGCGTTGACGAACCCTTATCGCGTCATAGCGACCAAGCCGTTCAAGGTCGGCACGCATGACTTCGGCCCGCAATTCAGCCATCCAATGCGCGTCAGATGAGTCGCTTGCCCGGAAATTCCATGTCAAAGCCATACCTCCAATTTATCCGTTTCCACACTTTAGGGCCAAAATACGCTGGAAACAGGCAATTAAGGACGCATCAACTTCGGCGACGAGAAATCTGTGTTGTCGACCAGGAACGTGGCACGTTCCCACGGACGAGCTGCTTGGAAGTACAGGCGCTGTCCGCCGACATAGCGGCGCATCGTTGGATGCTCCGGATCAGGATTGCTGGCGTTTCGGACAGCCATGCGCGCAGCCGTTTCGGTGAAGGGAACGTCCAAGTACACGGACGCATCCCAGAAGTGGGCTAGTTCATCGCGGTGTAGGAACATGCCCTCCACAATGACAAGCGCATCCATTGGTGCTTGAACGTAGGGGGCTGGTTCGCTTCGGTCTGCCCCTGAGTCGTAGGACGACGGCGAATACTTTCCGTCGCCCGTGGGGCCAAGGGGCACGAGCACCTGATCACGGAGTGCTGAGTAGTTATAGCTGTCCGCCCAGAAACCCTCTGGTGACGTACGCCCTTTGGCATACCTGACGGCGGATGGGTTCAAGAAGTCGTCGGTGTGGATAACGACCACGGCTCGGTCATGTAGTTCAGCCACTAGCTTGGCGGTGAAGGCAGTTTTGCCACTGCCATCGACACCATCGACAGCTAGGAAGCGGCGACCCGGGCCAATACGGCTGAGAATCTCATTGGCCAGTGAGCGCATGAAATTTCCCATAGCAACATGTTCTCATTCTCGAGATCAGTTGACGCCGCAAGGACAGGAAATTGGCGGCTACATGACGTCAAGTTATGGTGTGGATGCTGATCGAGGCCAGTATCGGTACCCTCGACGAGGAGAGCAATTCCTTTCGCCGACGAGGTTAATCCTTCTCTCACAGGAGTTCCATGACGAATCTGTCCGACCCGCTGAATCTGCGCCATGGGCACTCTCTGCCTAATCGTCTGGTTCTGGCGCCCATGACCAATCAGCAGAGCAACCCGGACGGGACCTTGTCCGATGACGAGCTCGCGTGGCTGATGGCTCGCGCCGACGGCGGGTTCGGTCTCTTGCAGACTGCGGCCGCCTATGTTCACACAGCAGGGCAGACCTGGCCTGGCCAGCTTGGTATCTCCTCCGATGACCACCTGCCCGGGCTGGAACGGCTTGCCGCCGCCGTCTCCGCTGCGGGTGCGCGGTCCTCGGTACAGCTCCATCACGGAGGCGTGCGCGCGGAGAAAACGCTGTCCGGTTTGGAGGTCGTGGGACCATGGGATGATGCCCAGATCGGGGTGCGGGCCATGACGACAGCTGAGGTTCAAGAAGCGGTAGAAGACTTCGCAGCTGCCGCCGCACGCGCTGAGAAAGCTGGGATCGACGGCATCGAAGTGCATGGCGGCCACGGATACTTGGTCGGCCAGTTCCTGGACGCCTCAAACAACCTCCGTGAGGACGGGTACGGTACTGATCCCACCGGACGGGCCCGCTTTGTGAAAGAAGTGGTACGAGCGATCCGGGAACGTACCGGTCCGCACTTTCATATTGGGCTTCGCCTGTCAGTGGAACGTTATGGCCTGGTCCTCGCGGACATGGTCCAGCTCGTCGGTGAGCTCTTCGCCAGCGGGGACATCGACATCCTCGACTTGTCGTTGTGGGACGTTGCCAAACTTCCCGCTCATGCTTCTGAAGGCAGCCAAACACTACTGGAACACTTTCTGGACCTGCCCCGCCACGGAACAGCCCTCGGTGTCGCTGGACACCTAGCTAGCGCCGCGGACGTACAGCAGGTGCTCAATCAGGGGGCTGACCTCGCCTACATCGGCAAGGCCGCTATCGCCGACCACGCGTTCGCCCGTCGGGCTATTGCAGACCCTAGGTATCAGGCGCAGTCCTTCCCCGTGACACAGGACCACCTCCGCTCGGAAAAACTCGCGGAGCCGTTCGTGAGCTACTTCTCGAGCAACTGGCCAAAACTGGTGGACGGCTGAGTTCACCCGCTACTCCGCGGCACGCTTTCGACGGCGTTAGGTGAGGGATCCGCCGTCGTGCTCCACATCTCTTGGTTCGGGATCGCCCAGGCCACGTGCCGCCAGCGCCTCACCGGTGGCACGTGCATACCCCACAGTAGCGATGACTACGGGAAGTGAGCGGGCCAGCAAATTGCGTTCCAGACCGCGGGCACGGGCGGCGTCTCGAACATCGGAAAAGGCGCCAATAACAAACGGGATGCTGCGCAGCATCAAGGCCACTGTGAGCGAGAAACGTTCTGGATCGGCACCGAACCGTTGCAGGGGCTTGACCAGAGCGGCCAGTCCGTCCAAGAGTTCGTCCACAGGCGTGGTGGCAGTGAGAACATTGGAGGCGAGGACCGTGGCTACGATGGCGGCAATCACCTGCCATGCCGTCAAGGGGCCGTGCTGCCACCACTGATAGGCCGCAATAAGCACCAAGAAGATCAGCATCATTCGGACAGCACGCCACATCCGTTGCCAGGACAAGCTCGCAACAAAATGGGCGACGACCACCAGCACCAGGGTTGCCGTGGTGGTAAGCGCACCAACCAAGACCGAAATCAACGGTGAGGCCAGGCAGAGCACGGCAACGGCGAACAAGAGCGCGGCCTTGAGCGCCAGTGGCGTGCGGTGGATGAGCGAGGAGCCGGGAATATACCCGGCAACCATGAAAGCGTGGCCGCGCACTAACCCGCCAGCTCCCGGTAAGCCGAAATGGCCTGGTGCGGATCGCCGTCGAACGCTACCTGGCCTTGCTCGATGACCAAGGCCCGGTCAAAAGTGGCGGCCAGGGAGAGATCGTGGGTGGACATGATGACTTGCTGGGGCAGGTCCGTGAGGCGTTGCATGAGCTGGCGGGTATTGCGCAGATCCAGCAGCGTGGACGGTTCATCGAGCACCAGAATGTCCGGGTCAACGGCCAAGACGGTGGCAAGCGCTGTCAGCTGCCGTTCGCCGCCAGACAACTCATAGATACTGCTCTGAGCTAGATGCTCCAGCCCGTAGCCGCCCAAGATCGCAAGGGCCTTATCTCGGCGCTCCTTCTTGCCAAGCTTCTGCCGGCGCAAGGACAGCTCAAGGTCCTCCTGTGGAGTGGGCATGACCAGTTGCGAGAGGGGGTCGGTGAAGACAAAGCCCACGCTGCGGCGGACGGCGGCCGCATCGGTGTGGGTGCTGCGGCCATTCACGCTCACCGTTCCGGTCGTGGGCAGGAGCAGACCATTGAGGAGCCGTAACAAGGTGGACTTGCCGGAGCCGTTCGCGCCAATGATGGCGATTCTTTGTTCTGTCAACGTCAGAGAGAGCGGAGCCAGAATTTGTTTTGCTTGCTGCGTGCGGGGATCTGCCGGCGGGAGGGTGACTCCCGCCTGGGCGAGAACAATGCCGCGGTGTGAGGAATCTATCACCGTTGGCGGCGGACCAAAAGGTCAGGGAATGCCCGGTGCAGGCTCAGTGCAATGATCACGGCAAGAACGTTCTTGATGATGTCGCCAGGAAGGTAAATGACATCGGCCACCATGGCAGCAGGCCAACTCATGCCCTTCATGACAAAGCCCACAATGCCAAAGGCGTGGATCACCACGGTTCCGGCCATGGCCGCTGCGAACAAAGCAGCGGGGCGCCACCGGCTGCGAACAGCCACCGTTGCCAGCAGGCCAATAACTGCGGCACCAAAGATGAAGCCCACAATGTAGCCAGCCGACGGGCTAGCCAGCACGGCCGGACCGGCACGGAAACCACTAAAGATGGGCAGACCAATCAAGCCCAGCAACACGTACAGCCCTACTGCCGCGGTTCCGCGGCCAAAGCCAAGGACCAGACCACATAGTGCCACCACGAGTGTCTGCAAGGTGATGGCCACTCCCAGAGGGCCCACGTTGATACCTGGAACGGCGACTGAGGCGGCCATGAGAGCGGCAAAAACAGCGATGAGTGAGAGGTCCATGGCACCCCAACGCCTGCGCGGTGAGCGTGCATCGGGCACGCCGGCGGAGGTGATGGGAGGATGATTTCCAGTGGTCAACGTCTCATTCTTCGGCGCTGAAGAAGTCATTTTGGTGCCTTTCAGTAAAGTTTTGCCGCAAGGGAGATTTTGTCTCCCGGAACCTCGTTAGACTGGATAGGTTGTACAACGCAGGTCTCCTCCTTTGTGGGGAGAAATCGTTTCGCGGCACTTATCCACTTACTGTGAAAGGTTACTACGTTGATATCGGTCCAAGACCTCGAGTTACGTGCTGGAGCGCGATTGCTCATGGACGAAGTATCTTTTCGCATCGACAGCGGTGACAAGATCGGCTTGGTGGGCCGTAACGGTGCCGGCAAGACCACTCTGACCCGCGTCCTGGCCGGTGAAGGACTTCCTGCCGGTGGCAAGGTCACCCGCACCGGTGAGATCGGCTACCTGCCCCAGGATCCCCGCACCCCGGACATGGAGCAGCTCGCTAAGGACCGCATTCTAGCGGCCCGTGACCTGGATAAGGTCATCGCCAAGCTCCGCAAGGCCGAGAATGACATGGCCAGCGAAGACAACAACATTCGCGACAAAGCCATGCGCCGCTATGACCGCCTCGAGGCCGAATTCCTGGCCCACGGCGGATACGCCGCTGAAGCTGAGGCAGCTGCGATCTCCTCAAACCTCGCCCTGCCCGAGCGCATCCTCAACCAGCCTCTGAAGACTCTCTCTGGTGGTCAGCGCCGCCGTGTAGAACTGGCTCGGATCCTGTTCTCCGGCGCCAAGACCATGCTGCTCGATGAGCCCACTAACCACTTGGACGCGGATTCCGTCGCCTGGTTGCGGGACTTCCTCAAGAGCCACACCGGTGGGTTGATCGTGATCAGCCACGACGTGGAGCTCCTGGACGCCACCGTGAACAAGGTTTACCACCTCGACGCCAACCGCGCCACGATCGATCAGTACAACTTGGGGTACAAGAAGTACTTGGCTCAGCGTGAAACCGATGAACGCGCACGACGCCGTGAACGCGCCAACGCTGAGAAGAAGGCTGGCGTGCTCATGGAGCAGGCCAACAAGATGCGCGCCAAGGCCACCAAGGCTGTTGCTGCGCAGAACATGGCAAAGCGTGCCGAGCGCCTGCTGGCCGGACTTGAAGAGGTCCGTGCCAATGACAAGGTTGCCGCTCTGCGCTTCCCCGATCCCTCGCCCTGTGGCAAGACCCCGCTGATGGCTGAAGGGCTGAGCAAGTCCTACGGCTCCCTGGAAATTTTCATGGACGTCAGCTTGGCGATCGACCGCGGATCCAAGGTTGTCATTTTGGGTCTCAACGGTGCCGGTAAGACCACGCTGTTGCGCATGCTTGCGGGTGTCTCCCAGCCTGACACGGGTAAGATCATCCCCGGTCACGGCCTGAAGATTGGTTACTACGCCCAGGAGCACGACACCTTGGACGTTTCCCGCACGGTTCTGGAGAACATGCGTTCTGCCGCCGGAGATATGAATGATGCCGAGGTTCGTGGAATTCTTGGTTCGTTCCTGTTCTCCGGGGACGACGTCAACAAGCCTGCCGGGGTTCTCTCCGGTGGCGAGAAGACCCGCTTGGCGTTGGCTACGATTGTTGCCTCCAGCGCCAACGTGCTGCTGCTTGATGAGCCCACAAACAACTTGGACCCCGCCAGCCGCGCGGAGATCCTCGGCGCGCTGAAGAACTACACCGGCGCCGTTGTTTTGGTCAGC
Organism: Arthrobacter sp. N199823; assembly: GCF_002929705.1. Classification (GTDB taxonomy): domain Bacteria; phylum Actinomycetota; class Actinomycetes; order Actinomycetales; family Micrococcaceae; genus Specibacter. The sequence goes on along the minus strand of NZ_PJIN01000004.1, from coordinate 217,723 downwards.
CACGATGAGGGTGCCGTTGCGGCTCTGGATCCTGAGCGCGTAGTGCTGCTGCCCGACGGCGACGAAGACTTGTGGAGCCCGGACTACTTGGACCTCATCACGATGGCCTAGTTTTACCGGCGGAAGTACGACGGCGGGAGGTTCCCTGAGATCTTATGGGAACCTCCCGCCGTTCTTGCGTTTGGGCCCACGCGTTCTGGTAGTTCTGTGGCTGGTGGGCGGGAGAACGTGGTTGGGCCCAGGCTCACCAGGTTCTCAGGAAATCGCGCCAGCGATTTGCTGGGCTGGTGAGTGGGGACTAGCGTACGGCTGTTTCCGTTGCTCCCGTAGTTTCGAGTAGGTCTCGATAGCTAATGGAGAGCATGGCCTGGTGGCTGCCCGCGCCGGCCCATAAGAGTGGGAATTCCAACAAGTCCGTGTCGAGGAAGGTGCGGATGGGGGAGGGATGTCCCAGCGGAGCTACTCCGCCAACGCCTTGGCCAGCGTGTTCGATGACAAAGTCCGGGGTGGCTCGGCTGATCTTGGGCAGCCCATGCTCGCCCGCAACCTTCTTGGTATCCACCTTGGCTGCGCCACTGGCAAGTATTAGGAGGGGCTCGCCGCCGCATTCGAAGATCAGGCTGTTGGCAATAGCCCCAACATCGCACCCCAACACGGCCGCAGCTGCTGCAGCCGTGGCCACGGATTCCGGGACTACGATCACGCTGTCAGGCAAACCAGCAGCCAGCAAAGCGCCTCGAACGTTTTCAACAATGGGATCCACTGCGTAATCCACAGCATGGTTCACGCAGTGATTCCCTGTGGGGTTTTCCATCAGAATCCCTGAGAGTCCAGAAGCGCATCCTCAGCTTCCTCCGCTGTTGGCTTGGCACCTGGCTTGCGAACTTTGACGTGACGTCGTGGGTGGAACGCTGATCCGTGCCCGTAAAGTTCCTCAACGGGAACCCCCGCCTCGGCGGCTTCCAAAGCGTCGAAGTCGTCGTTACGGCGCTGCATTTTTGCGGCGTAGCCGAAGCCCACAAAGGCCAGGATGCCGAAAGCTATCCACTGCAGGGCATAGCTCAGGTGTGAACCCTCATCGATGGAAGGGGCTGGGAAGGGAACTGGATTGACGGCGGCAGCGGGGGACTCGGTAGCCAATTGACCATAAGAGCCGGTTTTGATCGGGTAGTCCAGCTGCGCTGCATAGGCCTTCAAATCAATGGACGCCAGCTGCCCCTCAGGAGCGCCACGGTCTAACGTGGGTTCGGCCGGCTTGAGCCGGGCAATGACCTCAACTGTGCCAGCCTCCGGCTGTGGAACCGTGTCCGGGTGACCGGCTTCCCTGTTGCCAATTGGCAACCACCCGCGGTCAATGATAACTGTGTCACCATTTTCCAGCGTCAGCGGAACGAGCACCTCATAGCCGGGACCACCGTTGAGGGGTCGGTTGCGGACTACTCGCTGGTCGGCAGTTTGATACGTTCCCTTGAGGCGAACCTGAGTCCACTCTTTTGCCGGGTCCAACTCGTCGAAGTTGGCGGCTACATCTGCGTAGTCCACGACAGTACCAGCATAGTTTTGCTGAATCTTGTGAATGTTCTCCACCACGGCATTACGTCGATTCATCTGCCAGTTGCCCAAGGCCACACAGGCGAGGGCGAAGATGAGCGCCACAACAAAATAGCCCAGCCACTTGCTGGAGAACAAAAATTTGTACGTCTTCATGAACTAGAGCGAATCCTTAGGGCTCGAGTGTGGGCCCGCTGGCGGCATTACCTCAAGCGGAAGCGTCTCTTTCCACAGTGAACGGCTCTGGAGATAATCTTCAAGCCAAGCGACATGTTCGGAGCAAGCCAACCAGATCTTACGACGCTCAGCTGTGTGAATCTTGGGATTGTTCCACAGCAGCTGGGTGGTGGCGTTTGCACGGCAACCCTTGCGGGAACAAATGGGTGTCTGTGCTGCGGGCCGCTCAGCGGCAGATTCGGCGCCCAAAAGATCAAAGATGTTCATGGGAGGTCCTTCTCGGCGGAAGGTGCGTCAGACTCAGCTGCGTCAGTAACTAAACCTGGGGTGTCCTCAGACTCGGGGACAATCTCGCCGGTGAGGAAGGCAGGGGTGGAGGTATCGTCGTCGTCCATCACTTTTTCTTGGCCATCGAGGGCATGCAGTGGTGCCGCATCGAGCAGCTCCACGGATTCCTGCTTGGTGATATCCGCGCCACCGTTGGCAATGATGACGGCAACCCATGGCAGCACCACGGCGCCCACCACGGGGATGATCTTGAACCATCCGTCGACCACAAAGATCAGTGCCAGGCAGACCATGCGAATACCCATGGTCAGGGCGTACTGCTTCATCCTGTGACGCATGTCCTCGCTATGCGGAACTGCGGCGTTAGTTATGGCTAGAACGGGGGACTCAGGCTCGCCGCTGTTGAACTTAATGCGTCGGCCTGCACCGAGATTCGGTGTAGCTGATTGTTCTTTCATCACACTCCAAGGGACGCTTCCATTCTCTCACTGCCGATGTGTTCAACCAAAAGCCCAAGTGTGAGCCGGGGCCGCTTTCCCAGTAGGATTCATTAACTAAAGTACAGCTCGCGGTGCGGCACGGACTTTGGCACGCCTCAGTTCACCGCTTAATCACCGAGTTGAATGAAAAAAACTTCCAGGAGGAATACATGAGTTCATCGGTAGGCGCCGAGAAGCAGGCCCGCAGTGTTTTGGTCACGGGTGGCAATAGGGGCATCGGCCTGGCCATCGCCAAGGCATTTCTGGCCAACGGAGACAAGGTCGCCGTGACTTTCCGTAGCGCTTCCGAACTGCCCGAAGGGATCCTCGGCGTTCAAGCTGACGTGACGGATGCGGCGTCCATCGATGCCGCATTCACCGAAGTTGAGGCTGCCCACGGGCCCGTGGAGGTGCTGGTCGCCAACGCCGGCATCACCAAGGACACCCTGCTGATGCGTATGAGCGAAGAGGACTTCACCTCCGTCGTCGACACGAACCTCACGGGCGCATTCCGGGTTATCAAGCGGGCATCAAAGGCCATGATTCGCATGCGCAAGGGCCGCGTGGTGCTGATTTCTTCCGTGGTGGGCTTGTATGGTTCCCCGGGCCAGATCAACTACGCCGCCTCCAAGGCCGGTCTGGTGGGCATTGCCCGTTCACTCACCCGCGAACTGGGCTCACGCGGCATCACCGCCAACGTTGTGGCCCCTGGCTTCATCAGCACCGACATGACAGCTGAGCTGCCCGAGGCCACTCAGAAGCAATACCTCTCCACCATCCCCGCCGGGCGCTTCGCCTCCGCAGAGGAAGTAGCGAACGTGGTTCGGTGGGTTTCCAGCGACGAGGCCGCCTACATCTCAGGCGCTGTCATCCCCGTTGATGGCGGATTGGGCATGGGCCACTAAAGTTCGACGGCGCTGTGCCCTGGCCCTGTGCCCGGCCCGTGTACTCGGCGGTACGGCGGCGCGCCGCTAGGATTCGACATAAGACTGCCCGCATCGGATGAGTAAAAGAACCCCCGGAGCGCGGAACATTGATAAGAAACGAAGGAATTGTTTATGGGAAAGCTTGACGGAAAGACAGCTATTGTCACCGGATCCTCACGTGGAGTTGGCGCTGATGTAGCCAAGCTCCTGGCTGCCGAAGGCGCAGCGGTGGTTGTGAACTACCGCCAGAAGGCACCCCGTGCCAACAAGGTTGTAGCCCAGATTGTGGAGGCCGGCGGCCGCGCCATTGCCATAGGCGCAGATTTGACCACTCAGGAAGGCGTGCAGGCTCTGGTCAGCGCGGCCCTGGAGAACTTTGGTTCGCTGGACTTGGTGGTCCTGAACGCGTCCGGCGGCATGGAAAGCGGCATGGCCGAGAACTATGCTCTGCAGCTCAACCGCGACGCCCAGGTCAACTTGCTCAACGCCGCCATGCCTGTGATGCCAGCAGGTTCTCGCGTGGTGTTTGTCACAAGCCACCAGGCACACTTCATTGAAACCGTGGCCACCATGCCGGAATACCTGCCGGTTGCCAAGAGCAAGCGTGCCGGCGAAGATGCTCTGCGGGCCTTGATCCCTAACCTTGCCGCAGAGGACATCTCCTTGGTGGTTGTCTCCGGCGACATGATTGAAGGGACCGTGACGGCAACTCTGTTGGACCGCGCCAACCCAGGAGCCATTGAAGCCCGCCGCGCCGAGGCCGGCAAGCTCTACTCCGTGGCTGAATTTGCCGCTGAGATTGCCAAGATGGCATCGGCCGAGGTCCCCTCAGGTCACACCGAATACGTGGGCGGCGCCGACTACTTCAAGTAGGCCGCACGCCTCCGGATCTTCCGGACAGCATGTAGTGAAATCAGCTTAAATACAGAGGTCCCGCAGCTCAAGCTACGGGACCTCTGTTGTGTTGCTACTACAAACCGATTGCTAGATGTTAGCTAAAACCAGAGCCACATCGAGGTTGGGGATGTTGATCTGCGCATCTGCCACGGCTCGCACGGCAGGCTTGGCGTTGAAGGCCACGCCCAGTGTTGCCGCCGCCATCATGTCAAGATCGTTAGCGCCGTCACCAATGGCCATCGTGGCCGTTTCGGCAATGCCAGCCTCAGCGCACCACGTGCGAAGCTGCACGGCTTTGACGGCGCGGTCCACCACGGCGCCGCTGACCTTCCCTGTCAAGTGCCCATCAACGATCTCCAGGTCGTTGGCCAGAGCATGATCCAAGCCCAGACGTTCTGCCAGCGGGGCCAAGATTTGAGAGAAGCCACCTGAGACTGCACACACCACATGTCCGGCGGCTTTCGCGTTGGCCACGAGCCGCTCAGCTCCCACCGACATCTTGATTTTGGCTCCCACCTCTGACAGCACGCTCTCCGGCAGCCCTGCCAGGGTGGCTACTCTATGGTGCAGGCTCTGCGCAAAATCCAGTTCTCCGCGCATGGCCGCCTCAGTGACTTTGGCAACTTCCGCCTCGGTCCCGGCATAGGAGGCCAACAGCTCGATGACTTCCTGTTGGATGAGTGTGGAATCAACATCCATGATGATGAACTTGCGTTCTGCTGCACGCAGCGTGTCCGGAACAATGGCGGTGCAGACGCCCTCTTGCGCTGCCTCGCCTAGGTCCGCGCGCAGGCGTGCAATGCGTGCCGCTGCTTGGGCATCGCTGGTCCCGCTGGGTTCCAGAGAGCCCAGCTCTAGGACGGCAGCGTCGAATCCCGGATGACTTTCGGTACGTTCACTGGCAATGCGGTAGCCGTGTGCGCTCAGGACGGAGCGAACCTTGTCCAGGGCTGCGGGGGAGAGCGTTTGGCCATAGCTGACTGCTGTAAATGTGGAGGGCATGAAAAGTAGTCTAGCCAATCCGCACCTGTCACCGCCTACCCGGAGTGTGAGCTGGCTGCTTCGGTTAGCGCTGGCTGCCTTGTGTGCCCTAGGCTCATTGTTTATGAGTGAAGTTTTGGGTTTGGCTGGTGTCAGCGTAGTCCGCGGCACCAAGACACTGTTGGACAACGTCGATTGGCATGTCACCGAGGGTGAGCGTTGGGTTGTGCTTGGCCCCAACGGCGCGGGCAAGAGCACACTGTTGCAGATCGCTGGTGCGCGCCTACACCCCACCCGCGGCGTAGCGGGCATCCTGGATGAGGTCATGGGCGCCGTCGACGTCTTCGAGCTACGCCCCCGCATCGGCGTTGCCTCGGCCGCGTTGGCTCACCAGATCCCGGAGCACGAAAAAGTTCTTAATGTTGTGGTGACCGCCTCTTACGGCGTCACCGGCCGCTGGCGTGAGGATTACGAGCGCGACGACGAACGCCGCGCCTTTGGGCTGTTGGAAGAGTGGGGAGTCTCCACCTTCTTCAACCGCCCCTTCGCGTCTCTCAGCGAGGGCGAACGCAAGCGGGTGCAGATCGCTCGAGCCCTCATGAGCGATCCTGAGCTGCTGCTCTTGGATGAGCCAGGCGCCGGTCTGGATTTGGCCGGACGTGAGGGGCTCGTCAAGCGCTTGAGCGAATTGGCCGCCGATCCAATGGCTCCGAGCACTGTGCTGGTTACCCATCACCTCGAAGAGATTCCCCCGGGCTTTACGCATGCCATGTTGCTGCGGGAAGGCGGCGTGGTCGCTCAGGGTCCCCTCGCAGACGTCCTGACCGAGGAGAACCTCAGCAAGACCTTCGGCCTGCCCCTGACCGTGACAAACAACGCCGGACGGTACACGGCCACGGCGCGCCACTAGCCACCGCAATACTTTCTTTCCGTCAATTTTGCTAAGGACCACTCCCAGCAGTGAATGTGCTTGAATCTTTCTTCATCCTGCTGGGCGGTCTATGGGCCGGAACCATCAACACCGTGGTTGGTTCCGGCACGCTGGTCACCTTCCCTATCCTGATCGCCCTGGGGATTGCCCCTGTCATGGCCGTGGTCAGCAACGCCATGGGTTTGATCGCCGGAGGAGTCTCTGGAACGTGGGGCTACCGGCGTGAGCTGCGTGGGATGGGCCGCAACTTAGCTCGCCTCATGCCGGCGTCGTTGCTCGGCGGAATGACCGGCGCATACTTGCTCTTGCACCTGCCTGAGTCAGTGTTTTCGTTCGTTGCCCCGGCGCTCATTGTTTTGGCACTGGCCCTTGTGATTTTCCAGCCGCGACTCCAAGGCGTGATCAAGAAGCGCCGCGAATCCGCCACATCGAGCCGTTCGCACGAGACCATTATGGTGCTTCTGGTATTTTTGACAGGCGTCTACGGCGGCTACTTTGTGGCCGCCCAGGGTGTGCTGCTTGTAGCCATTTTGGGCATCTTCATGTCTGGCACCTTGCAAAACGCCAACGCCGTCAAAAACGTTCTGGCCCTCAGCGTCAACGTCGTTGCGGCTATCTCATACCTGATCTTTGCCCCGGAAAAGATCATCTGGCAGGTGGTGGCGTTGATTGCTGCGAGCTCGCTGGCCGGCGGTTTCCTCGGTGCCCGCATTGGCCGCAAACTCCCTCCCGTGGTGTTGCGCACCGTCATTGTGATCTTGGGCCTGGTGGCTCTCTTCTTTATGATTCAGAAATTGGTGGTGGCATGATCATCCATATCGACGACGCTGCGGATCCGCGCGTCAGCGATTACCTTTCCCTGACAGACGTGCAATTGCGCAAGGTCAAGGAGCCGGCCGAAGGCCTGTTTATCGCCGAAAGCTTGAAGGTCATTCGCCGTGCTCTGGCTTCGGGGCATCAGCCGAGATCTTTCTTCATGACCGAACGCTGGCTGCCTGATTTTGCCAGCATTCTGGCTGATTACGATCATGTTCCGGTATACGTCGGCACAGCCGAAATCCTAGAAAAGATCATCGGCTTCAATCTGCACCGGGGCGCCATGGCCGCCATGCACCGCCCGGAACCGGCGGACCTGTCTGAGCTCTTGGCCAACTCCCGCCGCATTGCCGTCCTCGAAGACATTGTGGATCATACGAACATTGGTGCAGTCTTCCGCTCCGCTGCCGCCTTGGGCGTTGACGCCGTTCTGGTGACTCCTCGCTGCGCCGATCCCTTGTACCGCCGTAGCATCCGCGTCAGCATGGGAACCGTCTTTCAGGTGCCGTGGGCCCGGCTCCCGGAATGGCCAGAAGGTATCCAGGTGCTCCATGATGCCGGATTTACGACGGCGGCCCTAGCCCTGGTGCAGGATTCGTTGACTATCAAGGAACTCGCCGCCCGTAACGATGAGAAACTGGCGCTCATTCTCGGCACCGAAGGCGATGGCCTCAGCGCCCGAACCCTGGCGCAGACCAATCTAGCCATCATGATCCCCATGGCCGACGGCGTGGATTCGCTCAACGTTGCAGCAGCCAGTGCCGTTGCCTTCTTTGCGACGGACCCACGCCACTAAGTCAGTATCCCTCAGTATCCCTCAGTATCTGTCAGTGTCCCTCGGTGTTTCATGTGTTGATCGGCTCAGCCGCGAGTAATGTGGAAGCATGAAAATTGATGAGAAAGTGGCCGATTTTTCCCTGCTCGATCAGCATGGAGTTATGCGTAGCTTGAGTGAGCTGACGGCCAATGGCCCGCTGGTGATTTTCTTCTACCCCCTGGCAAGCAGCGGCGGTTGCACCAAGGAAGCCTGCCACTTCCGGGACCTGCAGGCAGAATTTACAGCTGCCGGAGCGTCCATGGTGGGCATCAGCACCGATTCCGTGGCCAAACAACTAAAATTTGCCACGAATAACAAGTTCACTTACCCACTCTTGAGCGACCAAGATGGTGCAGTGGCAGATTTGTTTGGTGTCCGGCGTCGACTGTTGGCAAAGTCACTTCCTACCAAAAGAGCCACGTTCATTGTTGATTCCGCCCAGATCCTGCGTTTCCAAATCAGCAGTGAAACCAATATGGATGTTCATGCCAACAGTGCGCTGGCTGCGTTGACGGATCGGGCTTGGTGAAATGGGCTGGAACCGGTAAAGTTTCTAGCTGGTCCTTGTGACCATAACATTCATCTGTCTGGCAAAATCCAGGCAATTACACTCTGAGGTTCATTGTGAAGCAGAACATCCACCCGAAGTACGAAGCCGTAGTTTTCAACGACCTGGCTTCCGAGACCAAGTTCCTGACGCGCTCCACCGCAACGTCCAAGAAGACCATCGAATGGGAAGATGGCAACACCTACCCCATCATCGACGTTGAAATCTCCTCAGAGTCGCACCCGTTCTACACGGGCAAGCAGCGCATCATGGACAGCGCCGGTCGCGTCGAGCGCTTCAACGCTCGCTTCTCGGGCTTCGGCAAGAAGTAATACTTCTTTCCCCAGTTTCTTTGGCAGGGCTCGCACCGATTGGTGCGGGCCCTGTTTTTGTTAAAAGCCACACATCTCCGCGGTGAGTTTTCTGGGGTGGGGGAGGACTGTGTTTTTGGGCCCACGGGTCCGAGGGGCCCGCGGCGAGTTTTCTGGGGTGGGGGAGGACTGTGTTTTTGGGCCCACGGGTCCGAGGGGCCCGCGGCGAGTTTGCGAGCTGTGGGAGGACCCGGGGATGATGTAGCTATGGCTTCTGAATTGCATGGTGAATATAAGGTCCACGGCGGCAAGCTGGTGGTGGTCGATTGCTCTGTCACGGACGGGTTGCTTCATGATGTGCATGTCAGTGGTGATTTCTTCCTGGAGCCCGACGAGGCGCTCGATGACATTAATGCGGCACTGAACGGACTGTCCGCCAATCTGCCAGCTGAGGGAATGGCAGATGCCATCACGGCTGCTTTGCCGCAGGACGCTGTGTTGTTTGGTTTCTCCGCGCAGGCGGTGGCCATTACCGTCCGCCGCGCCCTGACCAAGGCCAGCAGCTGGATTGACCACAAGTGGGACATCATTGCCCCGATAGTGCTGCCCACAGCCCTCAACGTGGCCCTGGATGAGGTCCTCGTGGAAGAAGTTGGAGCAGGGCGCCGGAACCCCACCCTGCGTTTTTGGGACTGGGACGAGCCGTCTGTGGTCATCGGTAGCTTCCAGTCAGTCCGCAACGAACTCGAGCCGGCCGGCGTCGAAAAGTATGGCATCAAGGTGGTGCGCCGGGTGACTGGTGGCGGTGCCATGTTCATGGAGGCAGGCAACTGCATTACTTACTCCTTGTATGTGCCGCAGACGTTGGTGGACGGGCTGAACTTTGAGGACTCCTACAAATTCCTTGATACCTGGGTCCTGGCAGCTCTGGAGTCCATGGGTATTGAGGCGTTCTACATTCCACTCAATGACATTGCCACGGACAAGGGAAAGATTGGCGGGGCAGCCCAAAAGCGTCTAAGCAATGGCGCCATGGTGCACCACGTGACCATGAGCTACGACATTGACGCCGACAAAATGGTTGAAGTGCTCCGCATCGGCAAGGAAAAGCTCTCGGATAAGGGCACACGTTCGGCGAAGAAGCGCGTGGATCCGCTACGACGGCAAAGCGGCATGAGCCGGCAGGAAATATTGGACCGCATGTCTGACACGTTTGCCGCCCGCTATGACGCGCATATGGCGACACTTACCGAGGCTGAACTGGCTGAGGCGCAGCGACGGGTTGAATCGAAGTTTGGCACGGAAGAATGGCTTCACCGCGTGCCATGAAGCCCATAGCCTACGCCACATCACGCATCAGGAAGGGCTGGCCCAACCAGCCGCCGGCTTCCTTTGCTTTTGTTATGGCCACGGGCATTGTTTCCGCAGCGCTCTTTGACGCCGGCTGGACCCGGTCTTCGTGGGCTCTGCTGTGGATTGCTGTCGCCGGCCTGGTGGTGCTGATGGTGGGGTTACTGGGCCGGCTGGTGGTCCACACTCCCCACGTCGTGGCTGATTTCCGCAACCCCCACAAGGGCTTTGGTTATCTCACCATGGTGGCGGCCATCAACGTGGTGGGCATTGGCTTCCACCCGGTGGCACCATTCCTCACATGGATTATGGCAGCCATGAGCATTCCGCTATGGCTGTTTTTGGCCTACGGCGTTCCGCTGTCAATGATGCTGCGCGCCGAAATTGGCGAGACGCGCAGGCCGCGGCTCTTGCCGGTGGACGGGACCTGGTTTCTGTGGGTGGTGTCCACTCAATCCCTGTCGATGGCTGCAGCATCACTCGCCACCGGAGGCAGCCAAATGCGCCTGCTTAGCGATGCTGCGGTGGCTTTCTGGGGCATTGGCATCATGCTCTACCTGACTCTGACTACGTTGGTCATGCTGCGTCTGCTTACTGGCGGCGAAAACCAAGGTGGTATCGTGCCCACAAACTGGATTTTCATGGGGGCCACCGCCATCACCGTCCTTGCCGGGTCTATGATCCTTCACCTGCCCGGCGATGTTCCGGTGCTTCATCTGGCTGGCCCTACCGTGGGTGGCATCAGCTATTTACTGTGGGCTTTTGGAATGTGGTGGGTTCCGCTATTAGTGGCCTTTGGTTTCTGGCGACACGTGGTGCGGCGCGAACCCCTCAACTACTCAACCTCCCTGTGGTCGGTGGTGTTCCCGCTGGGCATGTTTGCCGTGGCGACCTACAGGTTCGGCACCGAAAATCAGATGCCGCTCGTGGCTTGGGTGGGTCATGTGGCCACCTGGGTGGCCGTGGCAGCCTGGTTGGCAGTCCTTTTGGGAATGGCCTATACCTTGGTGCGATGGGTCTTGCGAGCAGCCCAACGCCCGAGCTCCTAGGCGAGCAGCCGCACCGTATTTCCCCAGGGATCATTGACAGTGATGAGGGAAGCATCCTGCGTGAAAGTGAGCCCGGCATCGCTCAAGCGCTGTGCCACGGCCAGCAATGCAGCCTCGTCTCCGAGATGAACGGTGAAGCTGCCCAAGCCCGAGGTCGCGGGGCGAGGCGCGGCACCGGCACTGTTCCAGGTATTTGTTGCCAGGTGGTGGTGATATCCGCCAGCCGCGTAGAACAGTGCACCGTCAGCCTCGGCGGTGACGGCGAAGCCAAGCGTGTCGGCGTAGAACGTGCGGGCCTGCTGCAGATCTCCGACGCGCAGGTGTACGTGGCCGACGGTTGCCGCTGCCTTGGCGGCAGCTTTACCTAGGTGTTCATTGAGGAAGGCGTTTGGGTCCAGCGCCGCTGAGCCCATCTGGACCAGTCCGTCTTTCCAGACCCACTCATCTTTGGGAGTGTCGGCATAAAGTTCTAAGCCATTGCCGTCCGGATCCGAGAAGTAGAACGCCAGGCTCACTGCATGGTTCGCACTGCCAGCATAGCTCTGCGGAGCTTCGGTCACCACGTTCAGTAGTGTCTGAGCGAGGGATTGTTCGTTGGGGTAGAGGATCGCCGAATGGTATAGCCCGGCCGCCGTGGGCGCATCCGCGGCAAGATCGACCGCGCGGGTGATTGACAGTAGCTCCACCCCCTTGCTGCCCAGGCTGAGGTGCTCGGCGGATTCTCCGAACACCTCAAGACCCACAGCACCCACATAAAACTCCCGCATGGGAGCCAGTGCTGCGGTGCGCAACTCGATGGCGCCCATGTGGGTGCGCGCAGGCAGGGCAGCCACCGTTGCCCCAGTAGCCGCGCTGCCTTTTGCAACCCCCGTGGGGGTATCCGAGGAAGCAGCTTTCACGCCCCACCAAATCCCAGCCCCGGCGAGAACCAGTATCAAGGCTGAAGCAAGGGCAATAAACAAGGTCCGGTGCGGCTTTGGGTACAGGGGTGCAGTATTTTTTGGGGAGGCCATACTTCATGCCAACTAGTTGAAGCGACAACTTATTCCGGTGGCTGGCCTTACGCCCCAGACGGTGCACTCCCGGCCTGTGCCCGCAACGTCCGCAGCAGGTGATCGCGCTGCTCAATCAGCATGCGGCGCAGACCCCTGGCTGAGTCCGGGTGCTCGGCTAGCCACTGGTCCGTGCGGTGCACCACCGGATGGTGCTCGGGTTCGAGCCCGGCCAGCAGATCCTGGTGCGCCGGGAACAGTCCGCGGACAATACGCCCGGCAATTTCCAGGCTACGCGAGTTCCAGATCGGCTCAATGGCTTCGAAATAGCGCTCGGTATATGGTGCCAGCAGTTCCTGGCTGCCCACCATGAACCCGGCGATCGTGGCGCTGAGCAACTGGTTGCTCAGATCGCTCTGCTCCACCGCTTCGGCCCAGCGCTGCTGCTTCAATGCGGGCTCAGGCAGGGCTGCCACAGCCGTGCAGTGGTTTGCGCGGTGCTCGGCCGTGGTGTCGGCCGCCAACTCGGCATCGAGGTCGGCAATAGTAGCTGCCCCGCGTGCGGCCAGCTGCTGCCACAACAGCCAACGCAGGCTCCCATCCACCACGAGCCCATCCGGCACGTGGCTACCTGCCAGTAGTTCCCGGCTCCGGGCGTTCACGGCGTCGCTGCCTCTACCCAAGAGGGCCAGGGTACGTGCCCAGACCAGTTGTTCGTCGCTGCCCGGCTCTGCCTGGCGGAGATGATGTTCGACGCCGGCCAGCAACAGATCCGCCGTAGCGGCCCGGTCCGCGGCGGGGCAGTAGTGGGTCAAGGCGTGCAGGGCATTATCCGCCAATGTCTGCAGCAAGCTGGTGTCAGCTTCGCCGCCGGCGTGGGCCGCCACGGTGCGCAGGTAAACGGTTGCGGGGAGCATGCCATCACGCGTAGCGTTCCACAACGCGGACCACACCAGGCTGCGAGATAGTGGATCAACAATGCGGCCAACGCTCGCCAGTGCCGTGCTCATGGACCCGGCATCCAGACGAACCTTGGCGTAGCTGAGATCTTGGTCGTTGACCAGAACTAGATCGGGGATGGGTGAGCCCACTGCCTCGGCCACGACCGTCTCTTGCCCAACCACATCCACAGTAAACGATTGGCTCTTGACCAAGGCTCCGGCGTCGTACGTGAAGAAGCCGATCCCCAAGCGGTGCGGGCGCAGAGCCGTGCTGCCGGTGACAGGATCCAGGGACGAATGCTTGATCGTCAAGGAGGAGACCGCGCCCTTGTCAATGTCCAGATCCGGCAGCAGCGTCGACATGCCGGAGGTACCCAGCCACTGGCCGGCCCAGGCCTCGAGGTTGCGCCCCGTTGCCTTGCTCAGCGGTTCCAGCAGATCGTTCAACGAGGTATTGGAGAATTCGTGGTTCCGGAAGTACTCCCGGGAGCCGGCGATGAACGCATCCTTGCCAACATAGGCCACCAACTGTTTGAGCACGGAGGCGCCCTTGGCGTAGGTGATGCCGTCAAAGTTGGCCTTGGCCGCCTCCAGATCGGGGATATCGGCAACGATCGGGTGCGTGGTGGGCAACTGATCCTGCGTGTAAGCCCACGCCTTGCGGCGACTGGCGAACATGGTCCAGGACTTTTCGCCCCACTCGGTGGCTTCGGCCACGGCCAGATGGCCCATGAAGTCGGCGAAGGACTCCTTCAGCCAGAGATCGTCCCACCAGCCCATGGTGACCAGATCGCCAAACCACATGTGCGCCATCTCGTGCATGATGGTGTTGGCGCGCTGCTGGTAAGCGGTATCCGTGGCTCGGGAGGCGTGCAAATAGGCCTCGGTGAAGGTCACCAGGCCCGGATTCTCCATGGCGCCCAGGTTGTATTCGGGCACAAACGCCTGATCATACTTGCCGAACGGATAGGGGTAGTCGAAGAGCTCGTTGAAGTACGCAAGCCCGGCCTTGGTGACCTTGAAGATCTCATCGGCGTCAAAATGCGGTGCTAGCGATGCCCGGCAATAAGCGGCCAAGGGGATCGCCAGCTCCTGCCCTGCGTGATTGCCATCGGCACTAAAGACCATGGAGAAGTGCTCTTCGGCTTTGAAATAAGGTCCGGCCAATACCGTGGTGATGTACGTGGAGATCGGCAAAGTGGGGGCGAAGTTCCAGCGGGTGAGTTCGGTACCGGCAAGCTCAGACTGGCGGGATACCGGCTCCTTGGATACGACCGACTGGTTGGAGGCCACAGTCCAGTGGGCCGGGGCATTCACGTGGAAGGTGAAGGGTGCTTTGAGGTCTGGCTGCTCAAAGTTCGCGAAGACGCGACGGGCGTCGGCAGGCTCGTATTGGGTATACGTGTAGGTCTTGCCGTCCGCGGGATCCACGAATCGGTGCAGGCCCTCGCCACTGGTGGAATAGGCGGCCGTGGCAGTGACAACAACGGTGTTCTGCGCAGCCAGGCCGGGCAGGTGAATCCGTGCACCATCCACTACCTCCGCAATATCCAGCGGCTGTCCATTGAGGACCACAGATTCAACGCTCAGACCCATAAAATCCAGGAACGTTTGCTCCGAGCCGGGTACGGATCGATCCGCGGCGAAGACGATGGTGGTGTGGCTAGCGAAACCGGGAACTGCCGGATCCTCGGCCCCGCTCAGATCGAGATCTACGTCGTAGCTGTGGACCGTGAGGAACGATTTGCGAGTGGCAGCTTCGCTGCGAGAAAGATTGAAATTTGGCACCCTTTGATTCAATCATGCACTGGCAGCAAAAGCAGATCAGGGGGTCATGAGATGCACGGCGCCCAGGGCCAGCGAGGCGATGAGTACCCAAGCACACATGGCCATGATGGTGGCGCGGAGACCGGTCTGCAGAAGCTCCCGGACGTGTACGCTGGAACCCAGACCAAAGAGCGCAGCGCCGAGGGCAATATCCTGCGCCAGGGCACCGCCTTCAATGGCCAGTTCCGGCAGCCAGCCCGTACTGCGCAGGGCAGCCAGAAGCAAGAATCCCACCACGAACAGGGGGATGATCGGCGGAAACTTGCCTGTACTGGCTAGATTCTTATGGCGGCGCCGCTCCATGGCTCCGGCGACACCAACAATTGGAGCCAGCAGCACCACACGCGTCAACTTAATGACCACGGCTGCACTGAGCGCAACACTTCCGGCGGTTTGTGCCGTCGCCACTACCTGCCCTACATCGTGTACGCCCGCGCCTACCCACTGACCAAACTGCAGGGGAGATAGGCCCAGTGGGTGCATGAGAAGCGGAAGCGCGCCAATGGCAAGCGTCCCGCACAGGGTCACGAGAGCCACGGGAAGTACCGTGTCCTCGTGTTTGGTGCCCTTGACGGCAGCCATGGCTCCAATGGCCGAGGCGCCACAAATTGAAAAGCCGGTGGCAATCAGCAGTGACGTTTCGCTCTCGAGTCGGAACAGCTTGCCCAGGGCGTAAGTGCCGGCAAAACTCAGCAGGACCACTGCCACCACCAGGGCCACGCTGGTCCAGCCCAGCTCCATAATGTCGCCAAGACTGAGCTTGAGACCGAGAAAAACGATGCCAACGCGCATCAAGTGTTTCCCAGCAAAGTTCAGCCCCGCACGCCACGGGCCTTGACACCAACCCGAGGAACCGGGCAAGTTAACGGCAGCAATGCCCAGAACGACGGCGACAGTCATGGCAGGCAACATCGGCACCAGGGCATGGACCAAAAGGGAAACGGCTACCGCCGCGAATGCGGCCGCCAGTCCCGGTCCCAAGGTCCGCAGCGTAGATGCGAAAGCCGGCCCGCCGCCGTCGTGCTTCACCACGGGCTGGGTTTGTAGTCCTTCAGGAAGACCCCGTACTGGTCCTCGCCGGATTCACCCATGACGATGGGATCGTAGACGCGCGCGGCGCCGTCCACCAGGTCCAGGGGAGCATGGAAGCCCTCCTCAGCCAGACGCACCTTGGTGAAGTGCGGGCGTTCATCGGTGATCCATCCGGTGTCGACGGCTGTCATGAGGATGCCGTCGGTCTCGAGCATCTCCTTGGCGCTGGTGCGGGTCAGCATGTTCAGCGCGGCCTTGGCCATGTTGGTGTGCGGGTGCCCGGGGCCCTTATAGGCGCGGGAGAACTGACCCTCCATGGCGGAGACGTTCACAATGTACTTGCGCTCAGCTGTGGACGCCTGCAGGGCAGGGCGAAGACGGGAAACGAGTAGGAACGGAGCCGTGACATTGCAGAGCTGAACTTCAAGCATCTCCAGCGGATCCACCTGATCAATCACCTGGGTCCAGCTGTTGAGAGCTGCCACATCGGGAACCAGACCACCAGCATCAATGGCGGTGCCTGCTTCAATGCGCTCCAAGGACGCCGATCCCATGGAAAGGGCGAGTGCGGCGATTTCGTTGCCACCCATCTGGGGGTGTTCCATCATTTGCGTGGCCAAGGCTAGCGGGTGCTTATCGTGAGCGTGACCAAAGGTGACCAACTCAGGCATGGGCGAGTCCGTGGGCAGCTCTTCCAGCTCAGCATCAACCAGTGGCTTGTAAGCGTTGCCGGAACGACGCACTGTCTGGGCGGCGTTGTTGATGATGATGTCCAGCGGACCGGCTGCAATCAGGGAGTCCGTCAAAGACACAACCTGGGTGGGATCACGCAGATCGATGCCAACTACGCGGAGTCGGTGGAGCCATTCACTGCTGTCCTCCATCGCGGCGAAGCGACGTGCCGCATCCTTGGGAAAGCGTGTGGTGATGGTGGTGTGTGCGCCGTCGCGAAGCAGACGCAGGGCAATGTACATGCCGATCTTTGCCCGGCCACCGGTCAGCAGCGCTCGCTTTCCACTGAGGTCCGTGCGCGCATCGCGCTTGGAATGGTTAAACGCAGCGCAGTCGGGGCACAGCTGGTGGTAGAACGCATCCACCTGCGTGTAGTGCTGCTTGCAGATGTAACACGGACGGGAACGTTGCAGCGTTCCCGCCGTGTCACCTGTCGTTGAGGGTTTGAGCTTGTTCCCCCGCGTCTCGTCGTCAATACGGTCCGGTGCCGCCGTGGCGGTCAACGCAATAACGGCCTTGTCGGCATCGTTGATGGCATCACGCTTGACGTTGCGACGGTACCGCTTGACAGCTTTGAACATCTTTCCTGTGGCCCGGCGAACCAGGACATAGTCGGGATGTTCTTCGTCGTAGACATGGATGTTCTCCAAAACCTTGAGACAATTTTGGATTTCTTCAGGGGTTAGATCGGGGGCGCTCACCCAACAATGTTAGCCTCTTTACCGTCACCGACTGACCCGCTGGTGGCAGAGCCGCTGGGGCTCTGCCCGTTGGGGACCGAGTCGCTGGTCGCCGAGCCGCTGGGGACCGAGCTAATAGCCGAGATCTGATTCTCCACAACCTTGTCAACCGTCTCCTTGGCTACCTTGCCTAAACCAATGGCCAATTCGAGCGCCTCGGGGATCTCCGCAGCTGCTGCTAGGGCAAGCTCCTTTTCACGGGCATCCGGCGGCGAAACGATCTGGCCCTTGCTCAAAACCGTCAGGCCTGACTCGGTGATGGTGAAACCGCGTGCCCTGTCCAGCTCCGGATCCACACCAATCGTGGCACCGGCCGGTATTTTGACGTTCTTATCGATGATGGCGCGGCGTACTACGGCTCCTGCCCCAACAGAGACCTTGTCCATGAGGACAGAATTCTGAACGCGGGCACCTGCGGCAACGTAAACGTCGTTGGAGAGCACAGAACTCTCCACAACGCCGCCCGAGACCACGACGCCGGGGGCGACGATGGAATCAAGCGCGGTCCCTACCGAGTTGTGCTCTCCACGGACAAACTTTGCTGGCGGCGAGGTGGTGTTTCGTGTGAAAATCGGCCAGGCCCGGTTGTACAGGTTGAAGATCGGAACAGGCGAGATCAGATCCATATGAGCGTCGTAGTAGGAATCGATGGTTCCCACATCACGCCAGTAGTTGCGATCCCGGTCGTTAGCATCCGGGATGTCGTTCGTGGAGAAGTCGTAAACAAACGCTTCGTCACGGCTGACGAAGTAGGGGATGATGTCCCCGCCCATGTCATTCTTGGTGTCTTCCTTGACGGAATCTTGCTCCAGGGCTTCAACCAGGGCGTCAGCATCGAAGACATAGTTACCCATGGAAGCCAAGAACTGGTCGGGTGCATCGGGCAGGCCGGGAGTTGATTCAGGTTTCTCAACGAACGCAGAAATCTTGTGGGCGCCGATCGCACCGTCAATCACTGCCTCATCAATCTCGATGACACCAAATTGGTCAGCGAGCTCCAGTGGTTGGCGAACCGCGGCAACAGTGGCGCGGGCACCGGAGGCAATATGGCTTTGTACCATCTGTTCAAAATCCATGCGGTAAACGTGATCGGCACCGACCACAACCACAATGTCAGGCTCGGCATCGCCGATCAGGTTCAGAGACTGGTAGATGGCGTTGGCGCTGCCCAGGAACCAGCTCTTGCCGCGGCGCTGCTGTGCCGGCACCGAGGCAACGTAGTTACCCAATTGCGTGGACATGCGCCATGTTTCTGAAATGTGACGGTCCAGGCTGTGGGATTTGTATTGCGTCAACACCACAATTTTGAAATAACCCGAATTCGCCAAGTTAGACAAAGCGAAATCGACCAAACGGAATCCGGCGAAAGGAACCGCCGGTTTTGCGCGGTCTGCTGTCAAGGGCATCAATCTTTTACCCTCACCGCCTGCTAACACGATCGCCAGAACTTTCTTTACTGACATGATCCCAACCTCCGACAGCTTAAATGGTGCACCTTGCGATGACTTTGTATGAGTCATAACAACTTCACACTAGAACAAATGTGTCCCGACAGACTACCTTGAGAGTGTGCGTATCGACATTGTGACAAAAGAGTTTCCGCCCGAGATTTATGGAGGAGCTGGCGTGCATGTGGCCGAGCTCAGCCGTGTCTTGGCAGCTAAAGCAGATTTGCATGTACATGCCTTTGGGAAGGAACGGGAGAATGATTTTCATGGCGCAAATGTGACGTCATATGAAAATCTCCCGGAGCTTTCAGAAGCTAATCCCGCCGTGCAGACATTGGGTGTGGATTTGCAGGTGGTTTCGGCCATCGCGGGATCAGATGTGGTTCATTCACATACTTGGTACGCGAACATGGCTGGCCATATCGCCTCGTTGCTCCACGGCATACCGCATGTGCTCAGCGCTCACAGCCTGGAGCCCCTGCGCCCTTGGAAGGCCGAACAGCTAGGTGGCGGCTACGCGGTTTCTTCATGGGTTGAAAAGACCGCATATGAAGCTGCTGCCGCGATTATTGCCGTCTCGGACGGAATGCGCCAAGACATCCTGCGCAGCTACCCCGACGTTGATCCGGCCAAGGTTAAGGTCATTCACAACGGCATTGACGTTGAGGCATGGCAGCGGGATGAGAAGGACGACGTCGTCCGTTCGCTAGGCATTGATCCGGACCGTCCCAGCGTGGTGTGGGTAGGTCGCGTAACGCGCCAGAAGGGTGTGCCTTACCTTTTGAAGGCGGCCGCGGCGTTGCCTCCCGAGGTGCAGCTGGTGTTGTGCGCCGGTGCCGCGGACACTCCTGCACTCGGTGCTGAAGTTAATGAGCTCATTGAAAGTTTGAAGGCCCAGCGCGACGGTGTCATTGTCATCGAACGCATGCTGCCCCGGGCTGAGCTGATTCAGGTCCTCAGCCATGCAACAGTGTTTGCTTGCCCGTCCATCTACGAGCCTCTGGGCATTGTGAACTTGGAAGCCATGGCGTGCGGCGCTGCTGTGGTTGCCAGTGCTACGGGTGGAATCCCTGAAGTTGTGGCCCATGGCGAGACCGGCCTGCTGGTTCCGCTCGAGCAGGTTGGCGACGGCACCGGGACCCCGTTGGACCCGGAGAAATTTGTTGCCGACTTTGCTGCAGCCATGATCGAAGTGGTCAACGATCCTTCCCGTGCACGTGCCATGGGGGAGAAGGGGCGCCAACGCGCCAAGGACCACTTCTCGTGGGAATCGATTGTTGAGCAAACGCTCGATGTCTACAAGAGCGTGCTTCCGCAAGCGTAGTTCTTGCTGACGTTGTCCAGGCGGTCATTCTGAGTCAGGTAAAGAGAGAGGCCCCGATCCTACGATCGGGGCCTCTCTCTTTAGGTTGTACAAGTTAGGTTGTACAAGGTTCGGCATGGTCACGGTTTTCTGGCGAGTCCGTGGTGGAAGTGGTTGCGGATTTTGGTTTGGGTGGGGTCGATGGTCCATGGCGGGGTGTACCAGGGACTGCCGTTGATGAGGGTTAGTTCCCAGCCGCTGTGGTGAAGCAGCGTGTGGTGGTGTTCGCAGACAAGCGCTGCATTGTTGAGATTGGTTTCTCCGCCTTCTTGCCAGGGGATTATGTGGTGGGCTTCGCACCAGGTGGCGGCGGCTCTGCAGTCGGGGAAGGAGCAGCCAAGGTCACGGGCGTATAGGAGTTTGCGTTGAGCGGGTGTGAAGAGGCGTTGGGTGCGGCCAGCATTGATGATGGTTTGTCCGTGCCCATAGACGAAGCGGGTGGTTTCGGGATCGCAGAGTGATTGGTCGAAGAGATGCAGCGGGACCGGACCACTCCGGGTGGTGAATGCGGTACCGGTGCCGTCGGTCCGGTGGAGGTCGTCTTCGCTGCAGCTGATGATGAGTTGGGTTTTCAGCCCGCCGTTGAGGGGGAGTTGACCGGTGCGGGCTGCGAGTTTCACGCAGGAGATCAGACCATCGAGGAGTTTCTGCCCATGGGTACGGGTATCTTTCACTGCCGGGTTGGTACTAGCAGGATCGATCGAGTCGAAGAGGTCAAATTCGACGTTTCTATTGCTTCCGTCAGTGTGTGCCATGAGTGTAGGCAGTTCGCCGCTCCCTGGAGCCGGGACGGTGATGCCGTTGACGAGGTGTGGCCAAGGTTCTGCACCATCTTCTCCAGTGTCGTCCATGTCGGGATCGTCGAGGCCGCGGCTGTCCCATCCAGAACCGAAACCATCCTCGGGGTCGGGGTCGGGGTCGGGGTCGGGGTCAGGGTCTGGAGAAGTGGCAGGATCAGGTTCCGGCTCGGGTGTGTCAGTCTTCGGCTCCGGCGTTGACGTGTCAGGCTCCCCACCCAGTTCAGTTTGGGGGTCGGGCTCACAAGCGGCGAAGTCATCTGTGGCGGGAATGGGGTTCCAACCCGTGGTGGTTGGTTTCGTGGTGAACCAGAACCAGGGATCGCCGGGATAGCAGGGTGGGATCGCGTTTTCGGGTGCTTCTGGAGGGCGGGGCGGAACTTCCCAAGGTTCTAGCCTGCGCCGCCATCCATTAACCAGCAAATCAGGCATGGAATGTGATGGTCCGGGCGCGGGTGCCTGCGGTTGGGCTGCTGGTTCTGGAGATTCAGGGGGCTCTTGGTCAATCTTTGGCGGTGGCGGTGCTGTTTCGGGCTGGCAGGTCGGCGGTTTGGTGGGGTATGGGCCTGGCTGTGCTGTCCCAAGGTCCTCGGGTTCCGAAGGTGCCCGTGACTGCAACTGTGATGGGACTTGGGGGTTGCGGGGTCGATCAGATTCAAAGTCCGATTGTGATTCCGATTCCGAGCGAGAGCTAGGGTCAGAGTCTGGAGCGGGGGCGTTTTCGTTACTGTCACTTCCGCCGGGTCCACCAGTATCGCTATCACCGATACCACTGCTACCGGTGCGTGTGCTGAAGAACGTTGTGGCATCGTGGAGCAGATCGATTAGGGAGGTTTGCCCGTCGCATTGAGGCCCGGTTCCAACACTGCTGCTGGTGCCACCCATGACGTTCTCGGCGCTGCCATCACCCGTCTGCTTGCAGTCATTGTCGTCGTCTGTATTAGGGGTGGCGTCAGCGCCCCGGTCAGGTCCATCGTTGGTGTCGTTGGTGTCGTTGGTGTCGTTGGTGTCGATGTTGAGGGTGTCGATGTTGGTGTGTTTGTTGGGGTTGGTGGTGAAGCCGATCCAGGCGATGAGTTGTTCGTACTGTTCGATGGTGCAGGCCCCGTGGATGGAGACCAGGCCACGGCGGGCTTGACGGAAGAAGAGGCCTTGTTTGGCTTTCAGGTCGGCGGTGCTGGGCTTATTGCCATCGGGGTCTAGGTTGGCCATGATTCGGTTGCCGAGGTGGCGTATTGAGTCGGGTCCTTGGGACGCGGCGGCGTTAACCAGAAATTCTTCGACTTCGGTGTTTTCTTCCTCGGTGATGCGTCCGTTGCCGGCCAGCCGAGTGGCTTCCTCCAAGTAGTGGGAGACGGTCAGGGCTCGTTCCTGAGACAGTGTCCCGTTGAATAACGCGTGGCTCAGGGCGGGGTGCGAAGTGGGGGCGATGGCTCCTGTGATGGTGTCGACGATAGGCAATACCTGCTTGGCAAGGCGGATCCTGCGGCTGGCCTCGGCAGCGCTGAGGTGCAGTGACTGCACCAGCAGTCCCACCGAATTTGTTGCCCCGGTTTCCGCGTACCTGCCGGCACCTGCGCGTTGGTCCTGATCACCCGCGGACTGTACAGCTAGGGCATGTCCGTAGCGCAGCAACTCCTCCACGTCCTGGGACCATTGACGACTCTCGCGATCGGACATGGCACCAACATCAACACCAAACGCGAACCCGGATTCCGGTGTATCGCTGCTAATACCAGCACCGTGGGCAGCCATTGCATGGACGAGGTTGAGGAGTTGGTGGACGTGGTCGCCAACCCGCAAAGCCTCTGGAATGGGAGCCGGTTCAACCGGCGTCCCTGCCGTTGTATCCATACATATATTCTAATTAGGCCCGCTGACATTCGAAAGATGCATCCACCGAATGGGGCATAAGCGAACACTTAAACCCCCCTGTGGAGGAAATAACGCCATCTTCCCTGTGGATGGGTGTGGATAACTTGGTGGCATGTTTTGCGAGTGCACTGTATTTTGGAACCAAGCCAGCCACAACGGTTTCAACGGGGAAACCGCTGCCACGCGGCAGACTTGGGGATAGGCGATGCGCCACACCACAGTTGAACAACATGGCAAGCACAGGGTCATACTGGCCCTTCTGATCGCAGGGGCCCTTGCTCTGGCAGGCTGCTCGTCACCGCCGAAGACCGCGGCGACGACTCCGCCCGTCTCAGCGCCTCCCACTAGCGAACCGGCTACTACGCCTGCACCGACCCCTTCCACTGCAGCCGTATACAAGCCAGCCACGGATAAGGGACCAGCTGAGAATGTCCCCGTCCCCGCACTCCCGGAGAAGGCCAAGGAGTTCAGTAAAGAGGGGTTTATCGCCTTCGCAGAATACTGGTACACCACCCTGAGTTATGTCTACGAAACCGGTGACTCGGATCCCATGATGGCCATCACTGACCCCGACTGTAAGACCTGTGCGTTCATAAACGACCCCATCGGGCAACTCTACGAGGGCGGCGGCTGGATTGTAGGCGGGCAGATGACGGTCATTCAATCCACGAGTCAATTCGTCGAGGCCATCGATGGCAGCTTTGAGGCAACGCTCATGGTGCAGCAGGCAAAAGTCGTTGCGTTCAAGGCAGACGGGAGCCGAGGGAGTGAACATCTGCAACAAGCTGCCAGAGCCAACACTGTTATTGCCAGTTATGTGGATGAAAAATGGCGGGCTCGCACGGCGGAACCCATTGGTGAGGGTTGACCATGGATAGCATTCCTTTTGGCAATGGATGTATCCTCCTTCCGTTGATTGTGGTCCAGGCGCTGTCCGTTGTGCCTTTGGCCGATATTGAAATCCCAAAATGGAATGATGCCAGTGTTGTTGTCGGGGGTAACGATGAGTCTGGCAACCAAGGCACTTCCGACGACCAGCCATCAACTGGCCCGGACGACAAATACATTTACCAGTCCCGTGTGGCGTGTACCGAGGGCGACCAAGCGATCTTCCCCACCTGTGCGACGGTCATGCCAGAATGCCTCGCCGGTGGCGAGGACGGAAAGCCCGGCACTGCCATCTATTGGTACGCATCATTAAAAGGTGCTGCATCTCCAGTTTGGGTGTTCCACTCCGGCCCCGTCTGCGTCTTTGGCGAGAAGCCGCGGGACCTGCTCGCGGAGATAGCCGGGCAGATCGCAAGTGAATTCCAGCGCTTGCCTATTGCCGCGGCAGAATTCGGCAGCCAGCCAGGCCCGCACACCCTCCGAGGCAAGGAAACCAACGTTTGGGCCAACGCCAGTACCCAAACGTTCAACCTCACCATGATTGGCCAAAAAGTCACCATCACGGCCACCCCAGTCGCCTACACCTGGAGCTACGGCGACGGCACTATTTGGGGGCCCACTCCCATACACGGGGCACCTCTGAACAAGGACCGAATCGGCGAACAGACTCAAACCAGCCACGTCTACACCGAAACCGGCCGTCTCACGATCGGCCTGATCACCCACTTCAACGGCACTTACACCGTCAACGGCGGACCCGAGCTACCTATCCCGGGCCAAGGCAACATCCCTTCCGCATCTCAACCGCTCACCGTCTGGCGCGCCGAAACCAATCTCTACGCTGACGACTGCATCGTCAACCCCAACGGCATCGGCTGCTGACCACCGGCTGCCAGCCCACCCAACCCTCAACAGACGACGGCGGCACCCAGGTTGGGTGCCGCCGTCGAACTTCCTGTGAAACTACTTCTTGGAAGCGGCCTTTGCCCGCTGAATCAGGACCTTTTCATCAATGGGGCCCTCGGAGCTGGCGCGGAGCTTGCGGTAGTAGTCGCGAGCCTCGTCCTGGCGCTCACGCTCAATGCCTGTGGCGATGGTGGCGCGCAGGTGTTCGGGTCCGTAGCCGAAGGCATCCACCAAATCCAGTGCGTGGGGACGCAGTTTGGCGAGCACGCGGTTGATGTACGGGGACATGGTGCGTGCCCGCTGCATGGAAATGCGGCCGTTCATCAAGTACCAGTCCAGGTGCTTTTCAATTAGGCCCAAGCCAAACAGATCCCGCAGGCGGGTCATGACGCGCTTGGTGCCGGGATCGGTAATCCGGTCCAGCGCTGCCGTGAACGCTTCCCACTGCAGCAATTCCGCATGTGCGCGGGCTGCCTCAATGAGGTCATTCTGGTTGTTGTTGAAAACTTCGGCGCCCTTGTCCTTGGGCAGCTTGGCAGCTTCCTTCAGAGCTGCGGCAACCTCAGCAACCATGGTCTGGACACGGTCGGCCAGCATCTGATGCTGCGTGTCTTGATCCTTCAGTGCCCTGGCGGATTTCTGGGCGGACCCGGTGTCGGCCACGAACTGGGCCACCTGGCGCAGGCCGGTCTTGTTGATGGTCAGATCGGCAGCTTGGTTGGCCACAAAGCGTGCCAGCACACCAAAGTCCAGGTTCCGGAATTCCTTGCCGTAATCGCCCAGCAGACGCTTGGCGACTAGCTGCAACAGCACCGTGTTGTCGCCTTCGAATGTAGCGTAAACATCAAGGTCTGCACGCAGAGACGTGAATCGGTTCTCCACCATGAAACCGGAACCGCCACAAGCCTCACGGCATTCCTGCAAGGTATCCAAGGCGTGCCAGGTACTCAGGGACTTAAGTGCGGCAGCCAGAGTTTCCAGGTCCTGACGGTCCTCATCGGTGTCGTGCGCGCCGGAGAAGACGTCGTCGAACTTCACCAGCAGTTCCTCATGCGCAAAGGCGGCTGCATAAGTGGTGGCCAACAGGGGTAGGAGCCGGCGCTGGTGACGCTGGTAATCCAACAGCACCACTTCCTCGGTATCCGAGGCGGCGTTGAATTGACGGCGCTCACTGGCATACTGAATGGCGATTTTCAGGGCGACCTTGGAGGCAGCCACTGCGGCGCCATCCAAGGAAACGCGGCCCTGAACCAACGTGCCGAGCATGGTGAAGAATCGTCGGCCGGGGCTGGCGATCGGTGAGCTGTAGCTGCCGTCAACGGCCACGTCACCGTAGCGGTTGAGCAGATTGGTGCGGGGGATGCGGACATTCTCGAAGGCCAGGCGGCCGTTGTCGATGCCGTTCAGTCCGCCCTTGATACTGTCATCGCGTCCCTGAATGCCGGGCAAAAATTCCTTCGTCTCAGGATCGCGAAGGTCTACGTAGAAGGCGTGAACGCCGTGGTTGACGCCCTTGGTGATGAGCTGGGCGAATACGACGGCTGCAAGGCCGTCCACGGCTGCGTTACCGATGTATTCCTTCCAGGCTGCACGGAATGGGGTATTGATGACGAATTCTTGTGACTGCTGATCGTAGGTGGCAGTGGTGGCGATCGATGCAACGTCGGAACCGTGACCAATCTCTGTCATGGCAAATGAACCGGGAATGTCCAGATTCATGATGCCGGGGAGCCACTTGTCCTGGTGTTCCTGATTGCCCAAGTGCAGCACGGCGGAGCCGAAGAGGCCCCACTGGACCCCTCCCTTGATCTGCAGGGATGGGTCAGCGATGACCAGCTCCTCGAAGCCGGCAACATTGCCGCCGTGATCGTCGCTGCCGCCAAGCCTTGTGGGAAAGGCGCGGTGTACGCCATTCTTGCCGACCAGAAGGCCGAGCTGCGCAAAAACCCGCTTGCGGTGCTCGGTGTGGCTCAGGCCCTCAACCTTATGCAGTTCCGGCAGGCCGGCCAACTTGCGCGCCTCCAGGCGGACATCGGCCCATCGGCCCAAGAGGACTTCACCCAACGCTGCGACGTCTACGGTGGCGTCGTCGTGGCTGGCTGTGTGAGACAGCGGGTTCATTGTGTCAATCATGATTTTCCTTCTGCTGCGGTTGCTGAACGGTCGGGGGTGGCGGGGGAGACAAACTGTCCCACGCCGTCGAATAGCCAGGCAGAAATCTGTCCGGCCATGGTGTTGAAATCTGGTTTGCTGGGATCTTCGGGGCTCCGGAGCCACAATTCGCCTGCCGTGCGAACCATGCCGATCGCCGCCTGGGGCCAGTAACCCACCAGAGGCGATTCCGGATCGCCCAGTAGGTGCCTCAGGGGCTCGGTGATCATGGCGGTGATGCTGTCGAAGAAGCTGCTCAATTCACCCGACTGGCGGGATTCGCCGTCGAACGGGAGCGTGGCAAAAAAGTACACATTCGGGGACGTTTGTGCCATCTGTAGGTACGCCGAGACCATCGCAGTGACGCCTTCGCGAGGATCAGTTGCCCCTTGCCGTGCGGCCGTCAGGGTGTCTTGCATCTGCCGGATGACCACTGAGCCCACTGCATTGCGCAGTCCTGACTTGTCGCCGAAGTAGCGGTAGAACACGGACTTGGACGTTCCGGCCGTGGCTGCGATCTCCTCCATGGAGGCGTCGGGACCCAGTCGATGGATGGCCCGGCGCGTTGCCTTGATCAATGCTCGACGCCGTTCCTCACGGTGGGCGTCCCATCGCACCGAACGCCCGTCGGTAGTGGGATCGGCCGCCTTCTCGGGGCCGGGCATTGGGGAGGGGGCCGACACTGCCGACCGATGCTGTAACGAGTTCACGATACTCAGCGTATCAGGTACGCTGGGTATCAGTAACAATCGGTGTTCCCGAAGGAGAGCTTCATGACGACCCCACAAGCAACAGCATCAGCTAACCAGCCAGCACGCGGCGCAACTGCCAGTGAAGACACTGCCAGCACAGGCAAAGTAGCGACCCCATTATTTGCTGCCCCGCGTAAGGCAGTCATTGTTGGTGGAAACCGGATTCCCTTCGCACGCTCCGGGGGTGCCTACGCTCACTCCTCCAATCAGGACATGCTGACCGCAGCGTTGGACGGGCTCGTGGCCCGATTTGGTCTGGCCGATGAAGAGATTGGTGAAGTTGCAGCAGGTGCAGTCTTGAAGCACTCTCGCGATTTCAACCTCACCCGTGAAGCAGTCCTCGGCTCTGCGCTCTCAGCAACCACCCCGGCCTACGATCTCCAGCAAGCATGCGCTACGGGCATGGAAGCGGTGATTGGTCTCTCCAACAAAATTAAGTTGGGTCAGATTGACTCCGCCATTGCCGGTGGTGTGGACTCTGCATCTGATGCACCTATTGCCGTCAGCGAAGGCTTGCGGGCCATTCTGCTTGATCTGAACCGGGCCAAGACCATGGGCCAGAAGGTAAAGATCATTAGCCGCATCCGCCCCAAGGATCTCTCACCGGATGCACCCTCAACTGGCGAGCCGCGCACGGGACTCTCCATGGGTGAGCACCAGGCGCTGACAACGGCCCAGTGGAATATCACCCGTCAGGCTCAGGATGAACTTGCTCTGGCCAGCCACAAGAACCTTGCGGCCGCCTACGATCACCACTTCTTCGATGACCTCATCACGCCGTTCCGCGGCCTGAACCGGGATTCGAACATGCGCGCCGACTCCAGCCTGGAGAAGCTCGCCAAGCTCAAGCCAGCGTTCGGCAAGTCACTCGGCGACGCCGCGACCATGACGGCCGGCAACTCCACGCCCCTTACCGATGGGGCTTCCACTGTGCTGTTGGCCTCCGAGGAATGGGCCGCCGCCCGCGACCTGCCCATCCTGGCCGACGTACTAGACGGCGAAGCCGCAGCCGTTGACTTTGTTCACGGCAAGGACGGGCTTCTCATGGCCCCGGCCTTTGCCGTCCCGCGTTTGCTGGCCCGTAACGGACTGACTCTGGCCGACATTGACTACTTTGAAATCCACGAGGCCTTTGCCGGCACCGTGCTCAGCACCCTCGCAGCGTGGGAAGACGAAGAATTCGGGCAAACCCGTCTTGGTTTGGACGGCGCCTTCGGTTCCATTGACCGCGCCAAACTCAACGTCAACGGTTCTTCCCTGGCAGCCGGTCACCCCTTCGCCGCCACCGGCGGACGCCTCGTTGCGTCACTGGCAAAGATGCTCCACGAACGCGGTCCGGTGGACGGCCGCCCGGCACGCGGCCTCATCTCTGTGTGCGCTGCCGGTGGCCAAGGCGTTGTCGCCATCCTGGAAGGCAGGTAGAACCATGAGCCCGCAGAACAAGCAGAACAGCCAGAGCAAAACATCCGCGCTACACGAAAAGACTGACAAGTACACCGAATTCGTCAGCCGCGGATTCGGCAAGGATTTGGCCAAGCGACTAGGCCTGCCCCAGCCTGCCGTGCTGCGCCGCTACACGCCCAATGGCCCTCTGGTGCAGGGGCCCATCCTGGTCCTAGGCCAAGGAGCAGGGGCCGACGCCGTTGCCCAGGTGTTGCTCGATTGGCACCAAGATGTGCGCAGGCATGCGACGCCCAAGGAAAAGTTGGGTGCCATTGTGGCCGTCTTGGATGAACTCGAACACCCGGACCAGTTGTCTACACCCATGCTTGCCCTAGGAGCTGCGCTACGTGACTTGAACAAGAACGCGCGCGTGGTCACCGTTTCTCGTGTGGCATCAATCAGCGACGCACCCGCAGTGGCTGCTGCTAGAAACGGTGTCGATGGGATTGTGCGCTCACTGGCCAAGGAGCTGCGTGCCGGAGCCACGGCCAACGGCATCCTGTTGGCTAATGACATTGCCGCACAAGCACCCAGTGCAGTCGCAGCGTTGCGTTTCTTCCTCTCGGCCCGATCGGCCTTTGTGGACGGACAATTCCTCACGGCGTCCTCAGCTGGTTCCACAGCGGCACCTGACTGGGACAAGCCATTGAACGGCTCCGTGGCGGTTGTGACTGGTGCGGCCCGGGGGATTGGTGCCTCCATCGCCCGCACACTTGCCCGCGATGGAGCTACTGTTCTGGTGGTAGACGTGCCAGCAGCGGGCGATCACCTAGCCGCCGTTGCCAATGAAATCCACGGCACGGCGCTCCAGTTGGACATTACCAGCCTGGACGCCGGTGAGCGGATCCTTGAGCATGCCATCTCCCGTTATGGGCGGTTGGATATTGTGGTGCATAACGCCGGCATCACCCGCGATAAACTTCTGGCCAACATGGATGCCGCCAAATGGGATTCGGTCATAGCCGTCAATATCGCCTCCCAGCTGCGCATGAATGAAGCATTCTTGGCCAGCAGCGATTTCGCTAACAACCCGCGTATCATCAGCGTTGCCTCCACCAGTGGGATAGCTGGCAACCGTGGACAAAGTAACTACGCAGCCTCGAAGGCAGGTGTCATGGGCATGGTGCGTTCCACGGCGCCGTTGTTGAGTGAACGAGGTGGCACCGTGAACGCCGTCGCGCCTGGCTTTATTGAGACCGACATGACGGCAAAGATCCCCTTCGCCACACGGGAAGTGGCCCGACGACTGAACAGCCTTCAACAGGGTGGCAAGCCCAGCGACGTGGCCGAGGCCATTGCATTCTTTGCCCAGCCTCAGGCAGCCGGGGTCACGGCAAACGTGCTGAGGGTGTGCGGACAGAATATGGTGGGGCAATGAGCGAGCCAACTCTGCTGAGCGAAATGCCGTCACTGTCCAAGCTGTACGTCAATGCTGCGGCCATGGCCGCCAAGGGCAAAGTTCTGCGCAGTGAGCCTGTTGTGGCACTGCCATCACGGGCAGTGGAGGTTCGTGGTGTGCGGGCTGATCTGGCCAAGGTTACGGAGTTTGCGCACCTGATGGGGGAACCGGCCCGCGATCTGTTGCCTTCGGGCTATCTGCACGCTTTAGCGTTCCCCGTGGCTATGACTGTCATGGTTCAGGATGATTTTCCACTGCCTCTTCTGGGGATGATTCACCTGCGCAATCAGGTGGAGCACGTGGCTCCGGTGTTGTTCACCGATGAGCTGTCTGTACGGGCCTGGGCACGTGATTTGGCGGGCCACAGAAGCGGTACGCAGGTGCAGCTCGTGGCGGAAATTCATAATGTTGACGGTACGCAGCTGTTGTGGCGCGGCGTTTCAACTTACCTAGCCAAGGGAGTTTTTCTCCCCGGTCTGGACAAGCCGACGCTGGACAGGCCGACGGCAGCCGCCGAGCGCGTTGATTTTGTGCCACCCGTACCCACGGCGCAGTGGCAGCTGGGCGTTGATACGGGGCGGGCCTATGCGGCGGTCTCGGGTGATTTCAATCCGATCCACCTGAGCGTGCTGACAGCGAAGGCGTTGGGCCTGCGGCGTTCCATTGCCCACGGCATGTATGCAGCTTCACGCGTTCTGGCCACGGTTCCGCAGTCCAAGCCGCACTCCTTTAACTGGGATATCAGCTTTGACTCGCCCATGTTCTTGCCGGCCACCGTGTCTTTGGAGGTCCTGGACCACAGGACCAGCGACGGCGTCTGGCTGAGTTCGGAGTTCACCGCCTGGAACGCACGCAGTGCACGAAAGTATTTCAGCGGCACCGTGACCGCCGCCTAATTTGTCATTGACTCTTCGTACGGGTAGGCCGCAATGATGGCTTGAATGCGGGCCAGTGCTGGTTGGTCCAGGCCGCTGGGGGAGACCCCATTCCAGGCCTGGACCGCCACGTCGCCAAAGTTATGGCCGTGGCTGGCGGGGACAGCCTCGCCCATGAACATGTCAAAGGCAACCTGCAAGTAGGTGATCAGCGGGATCCAGCGCATGGAATCGCTGACGTCTGGGGCGCGGCCACTGTTGGTGGAGCTTCCTGCGAGCCAGTCTGGTTTCTGCCAGATCAGCGCAGGAGTCAACCAAGTTACAGCGTCGGTTCCATGTTGCAGATATGCCACACGGGCCGGTTCCCAAGCACTGGTCAACTTCTCGAAGTCGCCATTGTTGGACAGCCAGCGCACGTTCCGCCCGCCGTCGAACACTGGCTGCCACACTGGCGAGCCTGAATCGCGATTGGCCTGCAGCGTGCCCCATGGCTGGGAGTTGTTCGGGGCCCCTGAAAAGACCGCCCCGTCAATGTTAGTGGTCAGATCCTCAATGCTGGAAAATGCGGATTGCATTCCAGAGGCGCCCAAGCTGAGCCCATAGACCAGCAGTTCGGGGCGTTTGGCTTCCGGCAATGATTCCCATTCCGCCTTCACTGCGCTGTACAGTGCCTGTGCTGATGCGCGTGGGAGATCCTGATGGAAGAGGAACGATACCCAGCTGGGTTGGTAGGAATACTGCATGGAGACTATGGCTGTATCGCCGCCGTGAAGGTACTCCAGTGAGTCAACGGCTTGGCGCTCCAGCCAGCCTGATCCTGTGGGAGTGGCAATCATGAGGGTGCTGCGGCTAAACGCGCCCGTCCGTTTGAGCTCTGCCACGGCTACCTTAGCGCGGTCCGCCATGGAGGTTTCTTGGCTGGATCCCACATAGACACGCACCGGGTCCTTGGCCGGAGCCCTAGTGAGCGCCTCAATGGTGGCTGCCGTGGGGCCGCCACCCACGAAGGCACGGCCCTGCATGCCCAGCTTCTCCCACTCAACGGCGGATTGGCTGCCAGCGGATCGGAACTCCGAGTCAGGTTCGGTGACGCCTGCCGGTGTGGTGTTGTTGCGAGCTGAGTAGACGCGATCTGTGCCCAACAGCGCACCAGAGACCAGGAGTGTCAAGGCCAGCGCCGCTGTGAGAGCCCCGGTGAGCAGTCCGCCAGCTGTTTCGATGCGTGAACGCGAGGCAGGACGCACAGGTGTAGGCACAGTTGCTTGCACGGATGTAGGCAAGGACGCGGTCGGGCTCTCACCGGACCCCGACTTCTGAAGCAAGCGCTGAGTCCAGTGCCGGCCCAGCGCCGCCATCTTCCGTAAACCTCGGTGGACGCCAAAGACTATTGCGCCCACTATTATGGCGACTACGAAGAATGTACCCAGTTCCAAGCCATCCACGGGCGCCATCTCTACTTTGGCGCGAACATCGTTCTGCCATTCCACGGCAAGAATGCCCACCACTGCAACATAGATGCCACCTATGGCGCCCGCAGCTGGCCAAACCCACAATGGCGGTGCGGTGGGCCCTGACGCGGCAGGACCAGTGGCGGGGGAAGCTGAAACCACGGGGGCCGCAGTATCAGAGGCTGACGCAGCCGGAGCAGCAGCCGCTGACCGCCTAGTAACGGCAGCCAGCCGCCGGCGGGCAATAAAAGCAGCCACCGTTCGCCATAGCCACGACGCCGCCAGGTACGCTAGACCGAAGCTCAAACCGGCCAAGAATCCCTGAAAGAGGGCAGGTCGTGGGACCAGTGATGGAGTCAGCGCCAAGCCCACTGCGGCGACGGCCGCGATGAGCCCGGCAATCCTGGCTGATTTGGGGTGATTCATGGATGAGCTGAGCCTTCTTACTGCGTTCTAACGGCGTGCCGAGTGGAAGTATCAGCCTAGCTGCTCACGCTTCCCCTGCACCTTCTTCACACGTCCAATGAGTGGCGTGCCGCAGCATTCACTTCACTGCTGACGCGCGCCATGGTTCCGGCATATTTGCCGGCTGAATGAGCCGTTGTTGACCCCATTGACATGCTCTGTCGGCGTGCGGCGCGAAGAACCGGATACAACATGGTGACGTGCTCATCCGCACGATCCCGGCGGCTGGCCAAGACCAATTCATTGCCGGGACCGCCGGAGGCAACTTCGTCGCTGTAGATAGCGGCAATTCTTTCGGCCACAGTGAGGAGGAAGCCAAGCTGGAACTGCCGGCGTTCCAAGGTTTTCTCATGTGCGGAGAGGAAGTTCTTATAGGGATAGTTCAGCCACCAGACTCGCATGGCGGCTTCGAGCTGGAGCCGCAATGAGCTGAACAGCCGCAGCACTTGGGCAACATCGGATTCCGCCCCAATTAGATACAGGATCTTTGCCGTGGTGGAGTTGGCCTGCAAAACACGAATAGTGTTAAACGCCAAGGCGATGGATGTGAAGCCGCGTGCTTGCCCCACCCGGTATTGCCCGCCAAACTCAACCTGTTCCTCCACAATGGGCTCTTGCGGCTTGCCCAACTTACCTGCTTCGGCGTCAATGCTGGCCTGTTCAATCCCGTAGCGGACCATGAGCCGCTCAGCGTGCTCCTGAAAGGCTTGAGCTTCAGCGGGGAAGGGCGTGCTCTCCGCTTTGGCCAGTAGTTTGGTGATGAGTTTGAGGGTCTTGGCCGTTTTCTCTGGCTTGACAGCTATCTTCGGCTCTCCAGCATCCTCGGTCTGGCAGCCGTCTTCGGTCTCTGTCTTCATGATGAAGCGCTCCTTTGCTCTGCCGCCGTGTGCCGTGTGCACCTGCTGTGCTGGGGCCAAAGTAAACCGGCTGTCCATTGATAGGCACTCTAAGGTGAGGCACTGACATTTAACATTTAAGGCTGACTCTCAAGACTCAACTTTAAGGTTCAGGGGTTGGGAAAAGTATTGAGGTGACCTTGCGCACAGTCACCCAGAATCTGTTTGTGAAAGAAAAAAAACCAAAAAAGACTCCCTGAGAACCGAAGTTCTCAGGGAGTCTAACCGTGCGCGAGAAGGGACTTGAACCCTCACCCCGTTTCCAGGACCAGCACCTCAAGCTGGCGCGTCTGCCATTCCGCCACTCGCGCAGGTGATGTCCGGAGCAATTCATCCTTGCGGTTGAATCGTTGTCTCCGTCAGCAGCGATGAAAACAATAGCATGACTTTTGCCAGAAACACCAATCGAGGGCTGGGGTCCAAATTTGTCATCCAAAAAGCATGCGATTGGGCGCGAAGGTAGGCTGGAGAAAACGCCCCAAAGCTTAAGGAGTTTTCCCGTGAACACCATCAGGCCCGAGGATGAAGTTGCCGGCATCTGCGCCGATCTCATTCGTTTCGACACCAGTAACTATGCCGATAACGAAGGCCCGGGGGAGCGCGCCATTGCCGAGCACACCGCCGCGTTGATTTCTGAGGTTGGCTATTCGCCCGAGGTATACGAGTCCTCTCCTGGCCGCGCCAATGTGGTGACTCGCATTGAAGGGACCGATTCCAGCTTGCCGGCCCTGATCGTGCATGGGCACCTGGACGTTGTTCCTGCAGAAGCCAGCGACTGGAGTGTTGATCCTTTTGGCGGTGAAGAAAAGGACGGCTTGATCTGGGGCCGAGGCGCCGTCGATATGAAGGACATGGACGCCATGATGCTTTCGGTCATGCGTTCCATGGGCAGAGACGGCCGCAAGCCCAAGCGTGACATCATCTTCGGTTTCTTTGCCGATGAGGAGGCCGGAGGAACGTACGGCGCCCGTTGGACGGTGGATAACCGCCCCGACCTCTTTGAGGGTGCCACCGAAGCCATCTCGGAGGTGGGCGGCTTCTCCACCGAGATCAACGGCAAGCGAGCCTATTTGTTGCAGACCGCTGAAAAGGGTCTGGCGTGGTTGCGGTTGACGGCACACGGCCGCGCCGGTCACGGTTCACACATCAACACCGATAACGCTGTGACCCGGCTGGCCCGGGCAGTGACTCGGATCGGTGACCACGAATGGCCCATTGAGTACACGGACACCACCCGGGCGTTCCTTGAAGGCGTGTCCGAGCTGACCGGCGTCGAATTTGACGAATCCAACCCGCAAACGCTGCTGAGCCAGCTCGGTACGGTGTCACGATTCGTTGGTGCAACACTGCAAAACACGGCCAACCCCACCTATCTCAAGAGTGGCTACAAGGCTAATGTGATTCCTGGTACGGCCGAGGCCATGATCGATATTCGGACGCTTCCGGGTCAGCACGAACATGTTCTTGAGCTGGTGCGTGAACTGGCCGGCGATGGCATCGATATCTCCACCATCCACAACGATGTCTCCCTGGAAACTCCCTTTGCCGGCAATTTGGTGGACGCCATGATCGATTCACTCCATACGGAGGATCCGGGTTCCACAGTGTTGCCGTACACGTTATCTGGCGGCACGGACAATAAGTCCCTGAGCCGTCTGGGCATCACCGGCTATGGATTTGCTCCGCTGCAGCTGCCGGCCGAGCTGGACTTCACTGGCATGTTCCATGGGGTCGATGAGCGTGTTCCGGTGGACTCGCTGAAATTTGGCAGCCGCGTGCTGGACCGTTTACTGAGCAACTACTAAAAGGCATTGTGCCATGAGCGTTGAGCTAAATGAGCTGCTCCCTGATGAGCTGCTAGAGCGTTTCCGCGTCCGCGCCAAGGGCTATGACGAGCGCAATGAGTTCTTCCATGAAGATCTCGCGGAGCTGAAGTCGCTGGGGTACTTGCGCATGTTCGCTTCCGAGGACGACGGCGGACTGGGCTTTAGTCTGGAACAGGTCGCCGCCGCGCAACGTAGGTTGGCAACGGCGGCCCCGGCTACGGCGTTGGCCATCAACATGCACTTGGTGTGGACCGGCGTCGCCCATCTGTTGGCGCAGCGCGGGGACGATTCCTTGCACTTTGTCCTAGAAGAAGCTGTGGCGGGGGAGGTCTTCGCCTTTGGCAACTCGGAGGCGGGCAACGATTCGGTGCTGTTCGATTCCACCACGGTGGCTGCGCCTCTGGGGGACGGCAGCTACAGCTTCACCGGCACCAAGATCTTCACATCGCTTTCGCCAGCCTGGACTCGTCTGGGCATCTTCGGCAAGGACACTTCGGGGCAGGAGCCCATGTTGGTTCATGCCTTCATCACCCGCGAGACGCCCGGCTACACCATTCTGGACGACTGGAACACCCTGGGCATGCGGGCCAGCCAGTCGAACACGACAGTGCTCGACGGCGTGGTGGCCCCGGCGGAGCGCGTGTTCCGGAAGCTTCCCGTGGGGCCAACGGCCGACGCGTTGATCTTCTCCATTTTTGCTTGCTTTGAGACGTTGCTTGCCGCCGTCTACACGGGGCTGGGGGAGCGGGCGCTGGCGATTGGGGTGGCAACTGTTCATCAGCGCCGATCCAAGAAATCGGGCAAGAGCTATGCGCAGGATCCTGATATTCGCTGGCGTATTGCCGATGCGGCCCTGGCCATGGATGGGCTGTACCCGCAACTAGTCGCTGTGGCTCGGGACGTGGACAATCTGGTTGATCACGGTAGCCAATGGTTCCCGAAGATGGTGGGCCTGAAGGTTCGTGCCACGGAGACTGCACGCACGGTAGTGGATTTGATCATCCGTGTCAGCGGTGGCAGTAGCTACTTTGCAGGAAACGAACTGGGCCGGTTGTACCGAGACGTACTTGCGGGGATGTTCCATCCCTCGGATGACGAATCGGCGCACGCCACCATTGCCAGCGCCTGGTTGGGTCCAGTTGAGGACTGAAGTTGAGGACTGAAGTTGAGGACTGCAGTGGAGGGCTGCAGTGGAGGACTGCAGTTCAGGCGTGGACGGACGACTGAACTCCAGGTCAGCCATGCCGGAGGGTTTAGGAGTAGATGTCCAGCGTCCGTTGGACCCGCAGTACTTTGCGCCGCATCACGTATTTGCGGTGGCCGCCCATATAAAGGGTGCTGCGGGCCAGCTCCCACTTGCCGTATTCGGCATGTTCGCGGAGCCGCTGGTAGGCGGTGGGGACGGATTCGTCACGGGAAACCGTGATTTCTAAGTATTCGTACTGACGCAGAGGTGCTCCTGGGCCTGACTGCGTTGGCGTGAGGGTCTCCCGCATAGGTGGTCCTTCTCTGTCTAGGCCAATGTCCGTGAGCCATCGTCACCGACACCAACATTGCTTGCGCCATCCGCACCTGCCGGTGGCGTTCAAAGTGTGCTTCTTCACACCAAGGTACCCGTGTTTTCTATGAATTTCTCTTACTCGTGAGAAGGACTTTCAAGTTGCCGGGCACACTGGTACCGTCAATCGCATGAGCATTGATCCCCGCGCAGCCCTGAGTGCCCTCACAACCGCATTAGAAGAACATTTGGTGGCAGCTTCGGCTCGCCGCGGGGAGGAAGACCCTATTGTTGAAGCAACCTTTTTGGGCATCATCGATGCCTTTGAAGCGTATGAAGAAGCCCTTTTTGATGCCTTTGATGAGGTGACACCGTTGGTCATCTACGGTGAGGACGGTGAAGAGGGCGATTTTGATGACGAAGACGATCAGGAATCCGATGACGATTCCATCGATTCAGACGCCAGCAAGGCAGCCGAGTAAAACCGCGCTTACTAGTAACACAGCGCTTTGCTGAGAGTCATAAAGAAGCCCGTCGGGAGTTATCCCGGCGGGCTTCTTTATGGTCTGCAGCGGATGAGGACAGCTGGGATCAGGACAGTTGCGAAACCTCGTTGAGGACTGTCACGATCTGTTCAGGCAACGGATCAAGCGAGGACGTAAGAATGTCGGCCAGCTGTTCGTGGGTTCGTGGGCCAACGACGGCGGAGGCCACGGCATGATGTTCAAGGAGCCAGCTGAGGGCCACATCCAGCGGTGCACGCCCGAGCCCCTTGGCTGCTGTGATTAAGGCTTCGGTGATGCGGGATGGGCGTCCGTCCAAATACTTTTCAACGTAACCAGCCATGGTGCTGCTGGCCCCGCGTGAGTCGGAGGGGATCTGACCCCGGTACTTGCCCGTCAAGACACCACGCCCCAGTGGAGCCCAGCACAAGAGGCCGGCACCCAGATGTTCGGCTGCCGGGACCAGCTCGCGCTCTGCCTCTCGCGCCAGCAGGGAATACTCCACCTGGTTGGCAATCAGCGGAGTCTCGCACAGGGTTGCTGCACGCGCCAGCTGCCAACCGTTGTAGTTGGAGACACCTGCATAGCGGACCCGGCCGCTACTGACGGCATATTCTAGGGCTCCCAGCGTCTCTTCCAAGGGAACATTGGCATCCCATACGTGCGCCAGCCACAAATCCAAATGGTCTGTGCCCAGACGGGCCAGTGAGGCATCCAGCCCGGCGAGCATGGCGCGCCGAGACGTGTCCACCATACGTTTGTCGTTGCGATGGCTGACGCCAGCTTTGGAGATTAACACCACATCACTGCGGGAAACGACATCCCCCAACAGTTCACCCAGGATTGCTTCGCTGCGTCCCTCTACGTAACTGACGGCCGTGTCCACCGTGGTGCCGCCGGCGTCCACGAAACCTCGCATTTGCGCTCGGGCCGTGTCAGCGCTGGTTTCGTTTCCCCAAGTCATTGTGCCCAGGGTCAAGGCAGAAACGCGCAGTCCGCTGGTGCCCATGAATCTTTGTTCCATAGCTGCAAGCTTACGGGGAATTACCTGCGTGTTTTGCGCGGAGCGTGGCTTAGTGGGCCCCGACGCCCCAAGCATGCTTTAGGCTGAAACCCGTGAACTGGTTTGAAGCTGCCTTCTTAGGCCTTGTCCAGGGCCTGACTGAATTCCTCCCGATTTCTTCAAGTGCCCATCTCTTTATCGTCGGTAAATTCTTGCCCTCGGGGGAAGACCCCGGCGCGGCGTTTACCGCCGTTAGTCAACTTGGCACGGAAACGGCCGTGCTGCTGTACTTCTGGCGCGATATTGTCCGCATCATCAAAGCGTGGTGGGGATCGCTGCGGGGGCGGGTGCCACGCACAGATCCGGACGTCCGCATGGGCTGGCTGGTCATCCTCGGTAGCCTGCCCATTGCCCTGCTGGGCGTGCTGTTTCAAAGCCACATTGAATCCACGCTCCGGAACCTGTGGCTCGTTGCCACAACCCTCATTGTCTTTGGTTTGATCCTCGCCGTGGCTGACCACGTGGCCAGCCAGAAACGTGAACTCAAAGACCTCAGCCTCAAACACGGCATCATCTACGGCTTTGCCCAAGCGTTGGCCTTGATCCCCGGCGTGTCCCGCTCTGGCGGCACAATCACAGCCGGTCTGCTCATGGGCTATACCCGAGAAGCTGCCGCCCGCTACGCCTTCCTGCTGGCCATCCCCGCAGTCTTTGCCAGTGGGTTCTACGAACTGTTCAAGATCTTTGCCAAGCACGAAGGAGCCGCTGGTCCCTTCGGCATTGGTGAAACCATCCTGGCCACGGCGGTTGCCTTTGGTGTGGGATATCTCATCATCGGCTGGTTCCTCAAATATATTTCGACTAAGAGCTTCCGGCCCTTTGTCTGGTATCGCATCGGCTTAGGCCTGCTGCTGTTCATCCTTCTGGGAACCAACGTCATCACCCCCTAACCCAGGGTCCTGTCATTCAAAGGCGCTGCCAACATGCTGGCAGCGCCTTTTCTATGCCCTAGCCCGCCTCCCAAACCTCGCTTCGCTCGCTTTGGGTCCCTCGGCGGTTAGCGCCTAGCCCGCCTCCCAAACCTCGCTTCGCTCGCTTTGGGTCCCTCGGCGGTTAGCGCCTAGCCCGCCTCCCAAACCTCGCTTCGCTCGCTTTGGGTCCCTCGGCGGTTAGGCTTGACCCTGTGAAAACTTGGAAGTCCCACGCCCTGCCCCAGCTGCCCGGCACCATGGGTGCCCTAGCGCTGCATGAAACCACCGCGCAGAAAGTGGTGGCCCTGCCGGACACCGGCCCTGCCAGCATGTACGTCTGCGGCATCACCCCCTACGACGCCACCCACATGGGTCACGCCGCCACCTATGTGGCCTTCGACCTGCTTAACCGTGCCTGGCGCGACGCCGATCGCACCGTGAGCTACGTGCAAAACGTCACTGACATAGACGATCCGCTTCTGGAACGAGCAACCCGCGACGGCGTCGACTGGCGAGAGCTCGCAGCCTCCCAGACAGCGCTGTTCCATGCCGACATGGAGGCGCTGAACGTTCTGGCCCCTGACCACTACATTGGTGCTGTTGAAGCTATTGAGTGGATCGTGCCCGACATTGAAAAACTGTTGGCCGAAGGAATCGCCTACCCAGTTATGGGAAGCGATGGAGCGCCCGACGGCGACATCTACTTCTCCG
The DNA here is from genome assembly GCF_002929705.1 of Arthrobacter sp. N199823. Taxonomy (GTDB): domain Bacteria; phylum Actinomycetota; class Actinomycetes; order Actinomycetales; family Micrococcaceae; genus Specibacter. The sequence continues at coordinate 177,121 of NZ_PJIN01000004.1, read as the reverse complement.
TCGAGGCCGCCTCGGCTGCCGAAAAGGTTTCCGGACCCGACGCGCCGTGGTGGCTGGGTCAGGTTTCGGGCATGAGTCAGGAAGAGATGCTTCCCATCTTTGCCGAGCGCGGCGGCGATCCTGCCCGCCCGGGTAAGCGTCACCCGCTCGATGCTTTGCTGTGGCGGGTTGCCCGTGACGGGGAACCGTCATGGGACGGGGCGACCCTGGGCGCTGGCCGTCCCGGCTGGCACATCGAATGTACAGTTATTGCCCAGCGCTTCTTGCCTAAGCCCTTCACGGTGCAAGGTGGCGGCAGTGACTTGGTTTTCCCGCACCACGAGATGGGTGCTGGCCATGCCTACGCCCTGAGCCACACGCCCATGGCATCTCACTACGTGCACACCGCCATGGTTGGTTTGGACGGCGAGAAAATGAGCAAGTCATTGGGTAACTTGGTGCTGGTCTCGCAATTGCGTGCCGACGGCGTTGACCCGGCAGCTATCCGCCTGACGATCTTGGCGAACCACTACCGTAGCGACTGGTTCTGGACGCAGGAGCTGTTGGAATCAGCGCAGGATCGTTTGGAGCGTTGGCGCAAGGCGGCCCCACGGGCCGCTGAAGGTTCCGGCAAGGTGCTGCTGGCTGAACTGCGTGCAGCCCTCTCTGCTGACTTGGATGCGCCACGTGCTCTGGCAGCCGTGGACGAATGGGCCAGGACCTCCACCGTCAGTGATGCCAGTGCAGCTTCCGAGCGGGATGCGTTCCTAGTCTCCGACACCCTTGAGGCACTGCTCGGCATCGAACTCTAGAGCAATCGAGCTCTAGAACAGAAGAGCAGCTATGGGCCGGAGTTTTCTCCGGCCCATAGCTGTCGACTCGGCCCACACCTGTTCCTCAGCCCGGGCCTACCAGCGCTAGGGCTGTTCGTTGCCGCGCTTGCGCAAATAACGTTCAAACTCTTGAGCAATGGATTCGCCAGTAGCCTCGGGCAGCTCCGCGGTGTCCTTGGCTTCTTCAAGCTGCTGAACGTAAGCGGCAATCTCTGGATCTCCGGCTGCTAGCTCGTTGACACCGCGTTCCCAAGCGTGCGCGTCGTCGGCCACCTTGGCGGTGGGTAGAGAAACCTTCAGGAAATCTTCAATCCTGTTCAGCAGCGCTAATTCGGCCTTGGGGGAAGGCGCCTGCGCCACATAGTGCGGAACGGCTGCCCACAGCGAGATGGTGGGCAGCCCCGCCAACAGGGCCACTTCATTAATGACGCCCACAATCCCAATGGGACCTTCATATTGGGAGGCTTCCAACGTCAGGCGCGTGGCGAGTTCCTCGTCGTCGCACGTGGCAGTGACAGGCATGGGACGCGAGTGCGGCACATCGGCCAACAGTGCTCCTACAAGCACCACATAGTTGACTTGGAGCTCGGCGGCCTTGGCGAGCAGCTCAGCTGTGTAAGCGCGCCAGCGGTACGACGGCTCGATGCCGTGCACCAAGATCACATCAATGTTGGTGTCCGGAATGGAAGCCTTGGCGATCTTCGTGATAGGCCACTTGATTTTGTGTCCACCCGTGGACGTCAGGCGAACCTCGGGACGGGTGAATTGGAAGTCGTAATACTCATCGGGTTCAATCACGCCAACCCGCTTCGCGCCCCACAGCCGGTGCAGATATTTGAGCGCGTCACTGGCGGCCTCGCCGGCGTCGTTCCAGCCTTCAAAGGCGGCCAACATGACCGTCACACGGTCTTCGCCTGGTGCGGCTTCCAGAAAAGCTACTGGTTCCTGCGGGTCAACGTCATTGATTCTGCTCACAGTTCTCAGCCTACGGCTCCGCGGTGTTCGCGGCATCACCCACCACGCGCAGTGGACGGAAAACAGTTCCATGGCTCTGGCCCCGTAGACTAGTGGCATGATTTCACCGACTTCTGCGCTAGCCCCCCAAGAGACGTCCGACAGCCTGCCGCTCAAAGCCGTCCTGTGGGACATGGATGGGACCCTGGTGGACACCGAACCGTATTGGATAGCCGCTGAAACAGCCCTGGTTCAGGCTCATGGTGGGCAGTGGAGCCAGGAACAAGCCTTCTCGCTCGTGGGCAATGCTCTCGATGACTCCGCCCGGGTTCTGCAGGGTGCCGGCGTGGATCTTTCCGTCCGCGAGATCATCGATCACCTCTCCAACACCGTGATTGCCGGCATTCGCAAAGAGGTGCCGTGGCGTCCTGGTGCACGGGAATTGCTGGCCGATCTGCGCAACAACAATGTGCGCTGCGCTTTGGTCACCATGAGCGAGCGCCATCTGGCCGCCGAAGTGGTGGCTGCCCTCGATGAGGAGTACTTTGAATTCCTCGTCACCGGCGATGAAGTCACCCACGGCAAGCCGCACCCGGAACCGTATTTGGTGGCTGTGGAGAAACTCCAGCTCACCGACCCCAACCTCACCCTCCTCCACTGCGCGGCGCTGGAAGACTCCGTCCCCGGCGTAGCATCAGCCCTCGCCTCGGGGATGGCCACCATTGCCGTCCCCAACGCTGTGCCCTTGGGCGAGGATGCCCGCCGCACCACGTGGGACACCCTGGTAGGCAAGACGCACGACGACGTCCAAGCAGTTCTCGCTGTCCACGCCGCCTCCGTCGGGGCTGCTCTGTGAGCGGTTCTACCAATGGCGTGAAGACCCGGCGTGAGGGCCTGGTGCTGGGGTCAGTTCGGGGAACGCCCATCATTTTGGCCAACTCCTGGTTCTTTATTGCGGCCGTGACGGTCATGATTTTTGGCCCGCAGCTGCAAAGCAACTTTTCGGGGCTCGGCGGACGCGCTTATCTGGTTGCATTTGCCTATGCATTACTGTTGCTTTTTTCCGTGTTTATCCACGAGCTGGCCCACGCTATGACAGCCAAAATGTACGGCTGGCAGACCCACAAGATTGTCCTGAACCTCTGGGGTGGCCACACCGAATTCGACTTCAGCAAGGCCACACCGGGCAAGGCACTGGTGGTGGCGTTTGCCGGACCCATAGCCAACTTCGTGTTGGCGGGGTTGGGCTTTTTGGTGAAGCTGATACTCCCTGAGGCCACAACGCTGCTGAGCGTGATTTTGCTACTTTTGGCCAACATCTTCATCTGGGCCAATCTACTCATCGGTGCTTTCAACATCCTCCCCGGCCTCCCTCTAGACGGCGGCCGTCTGGTGGAATCCATAGTGTGGAAAACCACTGGCAGCCAGGAGAAGGGCACGGTTGCTGCTGGTTGGGCGGGCCGGATCATCGTGGTGGTTATTGTTGCACTCATGCTGGTGGTGCCGTATCTGCAGGGCCGCCAACCAGATCTGACCACCAGCTTCATTGTGGTCTTGCTGGCGGGCTTTTTGTGGATGGGCGCCTCGGCGTCCATCAAGGGAGCCAGCATGCGCCTGCGGCTGCCGGCCATTAGCGCAGGCTCCCTGGCAACGCCAGCGGTCAGCGCCTCGATTGAATGCACAGTGGCCCAACTGTGGACACTGCGAGGGAAGTTCCCGCAAGAGCCCATTGTGCTTTTTGGTCAGGATGGGCGCCCCACGGCAGTTGTTGACGAGTACGCCTTGGCCCATGTTCCGCCGCAGGCTGCCCTCATCACTCCGGCAAGCGCCGTGGCCCGCACACTGTCCAAGGGGGCCTACGTTCCTGATGAAGCTGCCGGCGTCGAGCTGGTGTCCTATCTAGCCCAACTGCCCGATACCGAATATGCCGTGATCAATCTGGACGGCAAGGTCACCGGACTGCTCAGCCAGGCAAAAGTGGTAGCGGCCATGACCGGCAAGGGTCTGCAATAGTGTCACGCCAACACCTCAGTCACCACAGCTTTTCTCTCTAATCTTTTCTTTTTTAGCATTGCTCTGACATAGCCTTGATGCGGCCCAGCCGCTGACTTTTTGAGCACCAACGTGAGGAATCATCACATGAAGCAAGCCGAAACAACCCAAGAAGCAGCGCAGTCACCGCACGGTGCAGCCGCACGGCGCGGTCCCTTCCGGGCGGGCGAACGCGTGCAGCTCACGGATGAGCGTGGCCGGATGAACACCATCACCTTGACCCCGGGCACGGCGTACCACACGCACAAGGGCTTCTTGAATCACGATCTGCTCATCGGCCAGCCTGAGGGCTCCATGGTAGAGAGCAATGTTGGGCAGCAGTACCAGGCCCTGCGCCCGCTGCTCTCGGACTTCGTGCTGTCCATGCCCCGCGGTGCCGCCGTGGTGTACCCCAAGGATGCCGGCCAGATCATCACCATGGGAGACATCTTCCCCGGTGCTCGCGTGGTCGAAGCCGGTGTTGGTTCCGGTGCACTGTCCATCTCACTGCTGCGTGCAGTTGGCGATAACGGTTACCTGCACTCCTTCGAACGCCGTCAGGAATTTGCCGACATTGCCCGCGGAAACGTCGAGACCATCTTCGGAGGCCCCCACCCGGCCTGGAAGATCTCCCTCGGCGACTTCCAAGATCAGGTAGTTGAGCAGGAAGCCCCCGGTAGCGTTGACCGCGTTGTCCTGGACATGTTGGCTCCTTGGGAGTGCCTTGACGCTGTCGCCACCGTCCTGGCGCCCGGCGGCGTCTGGATCAACTACGTTGCCACCGTGACCCAGCTGTCTCGCACCGCCGAGGCTATCCGCGCCGATGGCCGCTTCACCGAGCCCGACGCGTGGGAATCCATGGTTCGCGGCTGGCACCTTGAAGGTCTGGCCGTGCGCCCGGACCACCGCATGGTGGCCCACACAGGTTTCTTGATGGTGACCCGCCGTCTGGCTGATGGTGTCACCGGCATGACGCCCAAGCGCCGCGCGTCGAAAACCGATTTTGCCCAGGAAGATCTCGATGCGTGGACACCGGCGGCTGTAGGGGAGCGTTCGGTCTCAGACAAGAAGCTGCGCCGCGCCGCACGTGACGCTTCTTCCACCGTGCAGACCAAGCGCAATCAAGAACAGTCAGAGGAAACAGAAACCCGCCAGGACGGCTTCGGCGAGTAGTAGCAGTATGCTCGGCACTACCGGTCAGGCTCGGTTGCGGCGGGTTCCGCTGCGGAAGGACACAAGGTCATGAACGACTCAACGCACTCCACACCCGAAAACCCGCAGGATGGCACCTCGCCAGCTGCGGGCACTCCCGCGCCCGGCTCCCACGGTGCCGCCTACTCAATAGGTCCGGCACAGCAGGCAGTCCTGGAGCGTCAGCTCAACGTGCTCCGGGACAAGGCCCGCAACCTGGACCGCCAGCTCGCCTCGGCAACGGCCAACAACTCCAAGTTGGTGGCTGTGCTAGAAACGGCCAAGACGGAGATCCTCAAGTTGCGATCCGCTTTGGAGCACGACGGCGAGCCGCCCTACAGTTTCGGGACCATCGTCTCGCTGAACCGTCCGTCTTACTCCGCCGGGGCCAGCAGCGCCGTGACCGCGGAGAGCCTGGATGTCTATGCCTCGGGGCGGAAGATGCGCGTTGGGCTGAGCCCCTTGCTGCGCATGAATGATCTCTCCGCCGGGCAGGAAGTCCTGCTCAACGAGGCCTTCACCGTCATTGCGGCCTTGGGTTTTACAGATGTTGGTGAGCTCGTCACCGTCAAGGAACTACTCGGCACCGACCGGGCCATGGTGGTTGGCCGGGCTGATGAGGAGCGGGTACTGCGACTCTCTGGCGCCCTGCAGGGAGCTGTTAAGGTGGGCGATGCCCTCACCATGGACGGCCGCACCGGTTACGCCTTGGAAAAGATTCCGCGTTCAGAGGTAGAGAATCTGATCCTGGAGGAAGTTCCAGACATCTCTTACTCCGACATCGGCGGCCTGGCCTCACAAATCGAGCAGATCCGTGACGCCGTGGAACTTCCCTTCCTCCATCCCGATTTGTACCGCGAACACGGACTCAAGGCGCCCAAGGGCATCCTGCTCTACGGCCCTCCCGGCTGTGGCAAGACGCTCATTGCCAAAGCCGTGGCCAACTCGCTGGCGCAACGAGCCGCCGAACGCTCCGGGGTCAAGGACCAAAAGAGTTACTTCTTGAACATCAAGGGCCCGGAGCTGCTGGATAAGTACGTGGGTGAGACTGAACGCCAGATCCGCCTGATCTTCAGCCGCGCCCGCGAAAAGGCATCCGACGGCAGCGCCGTGGTGGTGTTCTTCGACGAGATGGATTCGCTCTTCCGCACCCGTGGCACGGGCGTCTCATCAGATGTGGAAACCACCATCGTGCCACAGCTGCTCAGCGAGATCGACGGCGTCGAACGGCTGGATAACGTGATTGTCATCGGTGCTTCCAACCGTGAGGACATGATTGATCCGGCTATCTTGCGGCCCGGGCGTCTTGACGTCAAAGTGAAGATTCAACGCCCCGACGCTGAGTCGGCGGCGGACATTTTCACAAAATATGTCACCACCTCGCTGCCCTTCCACGCCGACGATCTTGCCGCGAATCACGGAAGTCTGCAGGAAACTGTTGACGCCATGATTCAGCGCACCGTTGAGGCCATGTATGCAACGGACAAGGGCAATGAGTTCCTTGAAGTGACTTATGCCAACGGTGATACCGAGATGCTGTACTTCAAGGATTTCAACTCCGGTGCCGTGATTCAAAACGTGGTGGACCGGGCCAAGAAATACGCCATCAAGGACCTGTTGACCAGCGGTGAGAAGGGCATCCGGATCGAACATATGTTGCGTGCCGTGGTGGATGAGTTCCGTGAGCATGAGGACATGCCCAACACCACTAACCCCGATGACTGGGCTCGGATTTCCGGTAAGAAGGGGGAACGGATCACCTACATCCGCACCATCGTGCAGAGCAAGGAAGGCCAGATCCCTGGCCGGACGTTAGAAACGCTGCCGAACACCGGACAGTACCTGTGAGTGCCATTCGCGTCATGGGTGCCGAGACCGAGTACGGCATCCACGCACCGGGCACCCAGGAGTTCAACGCCACGTGGCTCTCGACCCAGGTGGTGCACGCCTATTCGCGTGAAACCAACCACCGGGCGTCAGCTGGTGGGGAAACGCGCTGGGACTACACCGACGAGGACCCGTTGGCCGATGCCCGCGGTTGGTCCATGCCGCGCGCCGTTGCCGATCCTAGCCAGCTCACAGATTCAGAACCTGTTCTGACGGCCGCTCAAATTGCGTTGGAGGGCGGTGAGGTTCGCGAGAGCTCCGCACCACTGATGATGAACATGGTGCTGGGTAATGGGGCGCGGCTCTACGTGGACCACGCGCACCCCGAGTATTCCTCCCCGGAGGTCACCAACCCACTCGACGCTGTGCGCTGGGACGCTGCCGGCGATCTCGTAGCCCTTGCAGCTGTCCGCCGGATTGCGGCTACACCCGGGGTGCCGGCGATCAATTTGTACAAGAACAACACTGACAACAAGTCTGTCTCCTACGGCAGTCACGAAAATTATTTAATGCCGCGCAGCGTCCCCTTCAAGGACATTGTCGCCGGACTCACACCGTTCTTTGTCACCCGAGCCATCATGTGCGGGGCTGGCCGAGTCGGCCTGGGCCAAGACGGGTCCGGTAGTGGCTTTCAGATCACCCAGCGGGCCGATTTCTTTGAAGCCGAGGTGGGGCTCGAAACCACTATTCGCCGGCCCATTATCAACACCCGGGATGAGCCGCATGCCACTGCTGAGAAGTACCGGCGCCTGCATGTAATCATTGGCGATGCTAATTTGTGCCAGGTTTCCAACTTCCTCAAATTCGGTACCACCGCTCTTGTGCTGGACATGATTGAACATGGAACTGCTCCGGAACTGGAGTTTGCAGACTCTGTAGAGTCCCTGCGTGCCGTCAGCCATGACTGGGAGCTGAAGGAAAACCATTTGCTTGCCGATGGCAGTTTCGTCAGCGCCTTGGATGTGCAATGGCTGTACTTGAATGCAGCCAAAGCCCATTGCGCCAGCAATGGCTCAAGTCACCAGGAAACGGGGGACGGCCACACTGCAATGGTGCTGGCCAAATGGGCAGAAATTCTCACAGCGCTGGGGACGGATCCCATGAGCCTGGCCGGCCAACTTGAATGGGTGGCAAAACTAAACCTGCTCCAGCAATACCGCACGCGAGACAACATGTCGTGGGACGATCCTCGCTTGGGGCTGATTGATCTGCAATGGTCTGATATTCGCCCTGAAAAGGGGCTCTATTACAAGCTTCTGCAGCACGGGCGCATCCAGCGTTTGGTGAGCGATGACTCCATTACCGCCGCCATGACGCAACCACCGGCTGACACTCGGGCGTACTTCCGGGGCCGCTGCATCCAGGCGTTTGGCCGCAACGTGGTGGGCGCCAGTTGGGATTCGGTCATCTTTGAGGTGCCGCAACTTCGTCGGCTGCAACGCATCTCCACGAAGGAGCCGTTACGGGGCACTGAGCAACTGACGCGCGAATTGTTCGACGGCAACCCAGAACTAGCTGATTTCTTGAGCGCCTTGGCGCTGTGACATTAACATGCGGTGAAATTAACGGATCGTGCGCATTAATAGCTTGAGCAGGCCCCCGGGCATCAGATATAATTAGTCATTCGATTATACTAATGGGGGAAATTGTGACTTTTACATTCATTTCTGCACGCCCGTCCGTTTTTATTTCTGTTGCAGCGGCAGCGCTTTTGGCGCTGACATCTTGCAGTGGAGCGGGAACACCAGTGGCTTCGACGCAGGAGCAGCCAGCGGCATCAGCTGAACAGAGTGCAGGCGCTGCGCCTGCACCGGAGAAGACCGAAGAGCAGCAGGCAGAGAAGCCGGCAGGGTCATCCAAGGAGTTCACGGAGGCGCAGCTGACGGCAATCTTGGAAGGCCTCAAGGATGCCGACGGCAAGCCGTTGACGCTGATTCCGGCTGCTCAGCTTAAGCAGGGCCAGGAAGTGACTAAGACCACCTTGGCGGGGGTCACCATTACTCCTGAAGCTTGCAAGGCCTATGCCAACTCCAACGCACAACTGCCCGACGGTAGTGTCTACGCCGCCGGCTCCTGGATGGGTGATGTCACGGCTGGAGAGATGACTGTAGTGACTGTGCTCTCCGCTAAGCCGCAGGTCCTCTCCGCCACCATGGACCGTGCCGGCAAGAACAGTGGGGCCTGCTCCACGTTCACCATGGAAATTGCCGGCCAGTCAATCAAGACCACCATGAAGCCGGTGGGCGTAGATACATCCGCCGAGGTGGAAAAAGGAATGCTGATCAGCCAGGACATGCCTACCGGCACTACCAACACCGTGACGCTCGAGGCGCTGCAGGGTGGCCTGTTAGTCTCGGTGGTTCAAGTTGGCGGTGACGGCAGTGAGGCAGCCGCCAAGAAGCTGGCCACAGTGGTAGATCAGGTCATCGCAGCTTCCTAGCTCCTCTCGCTGATTCCCGCACCGTCGTGAACCACGGCCCGCTGACTGCACGCAATCTCAGCGGGTCCGTGGCAGGATGGAAGCAGGTGCCGATCAAGGCCCCGGGTAATCAGCTAAGAAGGATGCATCATGGCTTCTCAGGAACAGAAAAACGTTTCCTCGCGTACGGAGGAAGAGCACGTCGACGAGCTTCCAGTACCAACGCCCGCCCCGGACTCAGCCGCCGCCCAAGCCGCTACCTCAGGAGTGGACGATCTCCTGGATGAGATTGACGGCGTCCTGGAAGTCAACGCCGAAGAATTCGTGCGCGGTTTTGTCCAAAAAGGTGGTCAGTAGGGCCCATGGCTGGCACCGGTCGCAGCGGTCACAGTGGGTACAGCGGATTTCCAGCGCTGGAAGGTGAAGGCTCCTCGTCGTCGTTCCTTGACCATGTGAGCCGCAGCCATCCAGGGCTCCTGCCTTTTGGGCGCGAGCTTCCCGCTGGCAGCATGCCCGCCACGCCCCACGGCACCACCATTGTGGCGCTGACGTTTCGTGGCGGGGTACTCATGGCGGGGGACCGGCGCGCCACCATGGGCTCCATGATCGCCAATCGGCACATTGAAAAAGTCTTCCCAGCGGACAAATATTCGGTACTGGGTATCGCTGGCACGGCCGGAATCGCCATTGATATGGTGCGACTTTTCCAAGTTGAATTGGAACATTACGAGAAAATCGAAGGCACGCTGCTCAGCCTCGAGGGCAAGGCCAACCGTCTTGGTGCCATGGTCCGAGCCAACCTCCCCATGGCCCTGCAGGGGCTCTCGGTGGTGCCGTTATTTGCCGGAATTGAACGTGGTGAACCGGCTGGCCGGCTATTCTCCTATGATGTGACAGGCGGCCGGTACGAGGAGCGCGAACACCACAGCGTGGGCTCCGGATCGGTCTTTGCTCGCGGTGCGTTGAAGAAGCTGTGGCGCCCGGAACTCTCAGCTGACGAGGCTGTGGCGGTGGCCGTGGAGGCGCTCATCGACGCTGCCGATGACGACTCCGCCACCGGTGGCCCTGACCTCGTCAGGCAGCTGTGGCCCGTGATTTATACCGTGACGCACGACGGCGCAGCCCGGGTTCCCCAGGAAACGTTGGCCACCGTGGTGGCTGGGATTCTTTCGCGACGATCCGCCGAACGCCGGGAGGCCTGAGATGTCGCAACAATTCTACGTATCCCCGGAACAAGTCATGAAGGACCGGGCCGATTTTGCTCGTAAGGGCATCGCCCGGGGCAAGTCAGTGGTGGTGCTCAGTTACCGGGACGGCATGGCTTTAGTGGCCGAGAACCCTTCGCCCACGCTGCATAAGATCGGTGAGATTTACGATCGCATCGCGTTCGCTGCCGTGGGAAAATACAACGAATTCGAAAGCCTGCGACAGGCGGGCGTGCGCTACGCCGATGTCCGCGGCTACTCCTACGATCGTGTGGATGTGACAGCGCGCGGATTGGCCAGCGTCTACGCGCAAAGCCTGGGCACTGTCTTTACGGCTGAACAAAAGCCGTTCGAGGTTGAGTTGGCTGTAGCCGAGGTGGGTGAGAGCGAATCTGGGGACCACATCTTCCGGCTGAACTTTGATGGCTCCATTGCTGACGAATCAGGATTCCTGGCTATGGGTGGACAAGCCGATACCGTGCAGAAGGCTCTGGAGAAGCTGTGGATGCCCGGAGCAGAACTGACCTCGGCCCTGCGCTGGGCGGTCAGTGCGCTGGAAGCTCCTCGCAAGGCCGCCTCCGCTGTTGCCGGTGCCGCTGGTGCGACGGGCAGTTCCGCAAGTAGTACTGTGGGCGCGGTTGACATCGCGCCACTTGACGCGGCCAGATTGGAAGTTGCGGTGCTCGAACGCAGCGCCTCGAGAGTGCGGGGATCCCACAGGGCTTTTCGGCGATTGGACCGTGGCGATGTGGAATCGCACCTGGCCAGTGGCTAGAGGTGCTGCCCCCAGATCGCCAATGCAAAAGCATCAAAGCACTTAACCTGCACCGCGTCTGAGCAACAAAGCACCTATTTTTTTACAGCACTGACCATGCACAGCACATACCCTCCACGCACTTGATCAGCACTACCTGTGCGTGAACACAGCAACTTAAAGGAGACCTGAGACGGTGGACCGGCGGATTTTTGGCATTGAAACCGAATTTGGCGTTACTTATTCTGCGCCCGGATCCCGGCCACTGACCCCGGAAGAAGTGGCCAGATACTTGTTCCGCAAGGTGGTCAGCTGGGGGCGTTCCTCCAACGTTTTCCTGCCCAACGGATCTCGGCTGTACCTGGATGTTGGCTCGCATCCGGAATACGCCACGGCCGAGTGTGATGGCATTGCCCAGTTGATTGCCCAGGACAGGGCAGGGGAACTCATCTTGCACGATCTGGTGCAAGAAGCCCAAGCGAAATTGGCCCAAGAAGGCTACGGCGGGAAGATCTTCCTGTTCAAGAACAATGTGGATTCTGCCGGCAACTCCTACGGCAGCCACGAGAACTATCTCATTTCACGCAGGGGAGAGTTCAACCGGCTCGCAGACATCCTCATCCCGTTCCTGGTGACACGGCAGCTCATTGCCGGTGCGGGCCGGGTGCTGCCCGCTGCGCAAGGCGGTAAATTTGCCTTCTCTCAGCGAGCTGACCACATTTGGGAAGGCGTCTCCTCAGCCACCACCCGGTCCCGGCCCATCATTAACACCAGAGACGAGCCACACGCAGACGCGGAATTGTACCGCCGCCTGCACGTGATTGTGGGTGATTCCAACATGTCGGAGACCACCACCATGCTGAAGGTCGGTAGCCTTGATTTGATTCTGCGTATGGTGGAAGCCGGGACCATCATGACCGACATGCGCCTGGAGAATCCCATCCGCAGTATTCGTGAAATCTCTCATGACATCACCGGTAGTCATCCGCTAAAGATGGCTGACGGCCGGACCATGACCGCTCTTGACATCCAGCGGCACTATCTGGAGAAGGTCAGTGGCTTTGTCCGCTCCCATGGCGCACACAACACTTTGGTCCCGCAGATCCTGGACCTGTGGGAACGGACGCTGGACGCTGTCGAAGCCCAGAATTATTCGAGCATTGACACGGAAATCGACTGGGCCATCAAAGCCAAGCTCATTGGCTCGTACGTGGACAGGCACAACGTGGCCTGGGGGTCACCGGAGGTTGCGCAGTTGGATCTGCGCTACCACGACATTGACCCCCAACGCGGATTATTTAACATGCTCGAACGCAGGGGAGCTGCCGCGAAGGTGGCCACCGAAGCTGAGATTGCCGCTGCCGTTGACACGGCTCCCGCCACCACCCGGGCCCATTTGCGCGGGCAGTTTGTCAATGCCGCCAGAGAATCCGGACGTGATTACACAGTCGATTGGGTGCATCTGAAGCTCAATGACCGAGCCCACCAGACCATCCTCTGCAAGGACCCTTTCAAGAGCGTAGACGAGCGCGTTGACGAGTTAATTGCCTCGCTACAAAGCGAATAGCCATGTGAGGGCCAGCCTTCGTTCAGCTTGAGCGGATAAGCTAGATGAGCTCGTGTAGCCGATCACATAATCTATTCCTCGGATCGGTCACTGGCCCCATTGAATTTTGCCGTAGCAGCTCCGTGCAGCTACGGCGCCCTGACATGAATCATCCAGCGACCGAAAGTGTATCTGTGCGTCGACTTCTTGCACTGCTTCTTCTTCCCATTCTGCTTATTGTGACAGCGTGTTCACAAGATGCCACCGGCACCGACTCACCGGATGCATCAGCTACTTCTGTCACAATTCCGCCAGCTAATGCCGAGGCGCTTGCCTCCGTCAAGGCGGTAGATCAGGGGAAGAGCAAGGCCCCTAAGGTCACCTTTGACAAGCCGTTGGATGTCAAAGCTGAATCAATGCGAGTCATCACCGACGGAACCGGTGCACAGGTCAAGGATGGTCAGACCATGGAATTCCGTGGCATCAACCTTGACACCAAAACGGGAGACACTCTCGTTGAGAACTTCACCGCGACGACCGGCGAGACCGTGCAGCTCAACGACGTCATGAAGACCCAGTTCCCGCTGGTCTATTCAACGTTCACCAATGCCAAGGTCGGTGCCTACGTGGCGTACGCCAACCCCGCCGTTGCCGCAGTTTCCGGCTCCACAGCCGCTCCGGCACAAGATGCACAGCCCGCAACCTTGAGCGTTTTCCAGATCACCTCAGCCAAGGACACCCCCGCGCCGTCGAAACTCATGAGCGCTGATGAGACGGCCGCACTGGAAAAGGCCGGCAAGTTGCCTACGGCCAAGTTTGATGCCAAGGGCGTCCCCACCATCACCATCCCCAAGAATGATGCGCCGGCCGGTCTGACCGTGCAGGTTCTCACCGAGGGTACAGGTGCCGTCCTGGCCGCCACAGATAGCATCTCAGCGTTCTACACCGGCTGGACCTGGTCAGATGGCAAGAAGTTTGACTCGGCCTACGACCGTGGCGAAGCTGCTGCATTCGGCCTCCAGGAGGTTATCCCCGGTTGGACTCAAGGTTTGACCGGCCAGAAAGTGGGCTCTACCGTATTGCTGAGCATCCCGACTGACCTTGCCTACGGCGAAACTGCAGCATCCCAGGGCAAGCCGGCTGGACCACTGGTATTTGTTGTTAAGATTGAATCGAAGAAGTAACAACACCAACCCCAAGGAGCACCATGTCTTTCGGAGCACGCAACTTTGACCGCACCAAGCCGGAAATCGAATTCCCCGCACACGCCGTCCCCACCGAATTGGTGATTGAGGACCTGATCGAGGGCACCGGCACCGAAGTAGTGCGCGGCAGCACCGTGTCTACCCACTATGTGGGCGTCGCCTTCTCCACGGGCGAAGAATTCGATTCCTCTTGGGGCCGCGGTAACCCCCTGGACTTCAAGGCCGGCATTGGCCAGGTCATCCAGGGCTGGGACCAGGGTCTGCTGGGCATGAAGGTCGGCGGCCGCCGTCGTCTGGAGATCCCCTCGGAGCTGGCCTACGGCTCACGCGGCGCCGGTGGAGCCATTGGCCCCAACGAAGCCCTGATCTTCGTGGTTGACCTGGTAGCAGTTCGATAAGCAATAGCATTTAGCAACTACGGCCCCGAGGCAGCTGCCTCGGGGCCGTAGTGCATTAACTCCCGCTTAGGTCCAGCCGTGTTCTCAGCGTTTGGGTTCATCACTTTTGAGCTGGGTGCGTCACAGACAAGGCGATGAATCTGCAACTTGCTCCGGCTGCTAGTACGCTGACAAGGTGTCCACAAAAATTGATGCCACAGAGCGCCTCCTGAATCTGGTGATTGCCCTCCTGGGAACCCGTCGCGGTTACAGCAAGTCTCACATTCGGGACACCATCAACGGCTATTCCGGCGACGCCCAGGACCAGGTCTCGTTTGAGCGCATGTTTGAACGGGACAAGAAGACCCTGTTGGAGCTGGGTATTCCGCTGAGGCAGTCAGAGGTTTCCGGAGATGATGCTCAGGAGCAGGTCTTGTACCGCATTCGCCCTGAGGACTACGGGGTCCCGGAAATTCGCTTGGATGAATCGGCTATGACGCTGCTGGCCATTGCGGCCAACTTGTGGGCTGGTGCTTCCCTTGGTGCTCCGGCCCAGTCTGCGCTACGCAAAATTGCGGCCAGGACCGGCACCGGCTGGTATGAGGATGACACCACCTCGCAGTCACGCATTCGCACAGCGGAGCCGGCCTTTGAGCCACTCTGGAGCGCGCTGCGCAACCACCACCCGGTCACCTTCGAGTACCGCAAATCCGCCACGTCGGCCACCACTTCACGCACAGTCGAGCCACTGGGTCTGGGCAATAAATACGGGCAGTGGTACCTGGCGGCCTTTGATGTGGACAAGCAGGCAGAGCGCAATTTCCGTTTGTCCCGCATTACCTCAGAAGTTCGCGTTCATGACAAGGACAGGTTTGAGCGTCGAGAGGACTTCCGCATCGCTAACGTCCTGACACGGCTGGGCACCGGAGAAGAGCATAGTGCCCGGATTGCCGTACCGAGCGGATCCGCCCACTGGCTGCGCACCGATGCAGTGGCGGCACAGCGGACCACGATCCCCGAACTCGGCTGGCAGCGGGACGGCTGGGATGTCCTGAGCGCCAGCTACCGGGATGCGGAGCTCATGGCCGACGAAGTTGCCACCATGGGTACCCAAGCCCTCGTGGTGGATCCGCCCGAACTCTATGATGCCGTGGCGGACCGGCTGCATCGGGGCGCCCGTGCTGCCACGACCCAACCTGGGCCGCTGGCCTGGACAAAAACACTGCCAGTCCTTGGCGCACGCAAAGCAGACACCCGGGACCGGCTTGTCCGGCTACTGTCCATGGTTCCGTATTTGGTGACCAACCCTGGCGTTGAAGAGGCCGAGGTGATGGCCGAATTTGGCATCACCGCCAAGCAGTGGGAAAAAGACCGGGACACGCTCAGCGTCACGGGTTTACCCGGCTACCTGCACGGGGACCTCATGGACGTCACCACCGAATCCGGCCAGGTATTCATTAGGGACGCCGAAACACTTGCCAGCCCCCTGCGCCTGACCCAGGAGGAAGCTTGTTCGGTGCTGATCGGCTTGCAAGCTCTGGCGTCCATTCCCGCACCTGAACGCAAACTCCCGCTCGCGCAGGCCATCAAGTCTCTCGCCACGGTGGCGGGCAAGGACGCCTGGCTGGCAGACGCCGTCGGACTTCACTTGGTGTCCGGCACCGAGATGGAGAACGTCGCAGCACTGCAGCGGGCCATTCAGCATGGCCGCGCGTGCGCCATCACGTACTTGGTGCGCCACCGCGACGAACTCAGTGAACGCACGGTTGAACCGCTGCGGCTATTCTCTGTCGATACAACGTGGTATTTGCGCGCTTGGTGCCGTAAGGCGGGGGAGCTGCGCAGCTTCAGGGTTGATCGGATCAAGGACATGCACGACGGCGGTCCCCAAGAGTATGTGCCCAGCGAATCGGTGGGGTGGCTCCCCGGAACGAGTATCTACGATCCCGGAAGTGGTGACGTCCAGGTTCAGCTCATTGCTGACTCCACAACAGCCCGGAGGTTGGCGCCTGCCTACAACGCCAAGCTTTTTGACTTAGGTGACGGCGTG
This sequence comes from Arthrobacter sp. N199823, assembly GCF_002929705.1. Classification (GTDB taxonomy): domain Bacteria; phylum Actinomycetota; class Actinomycetes; order Actinomycetales; family Micrococcaceae; genus Specibacter. Next base: position 160,690 of record NZ_PJIN01000004.1, on the reverse strand, counting down.
GTGGGCCTGCGCCTCTTGGTGGGGGATACCTCCATCCTCGCGCCGCTCATGGCACGGCTGGGCGGGCATGCTTATGTGGCCGGCCCAGAGCCCGTCCGCCAGCAGGTGACGGCCTGGCTTGAGGAATCGGCGGCGAGCTATGACGCTTACGGCGAAAACGTTCCGGCTACTCCCAGTCTGGGCGGATAGACTCAATAAATGCCTTGGTGGTCTTGGATTCTGATATGGATAGCGCTGGCAGCGCTGTCGCTACTTTTCGTGGCTTTTTTAGGTTTCAGGCTTTGGCGCGGAGCCGCTGCACTGATGCGAACCTTCAGTGACGTCTCGGCAGAGCGTGCCAACTATTGGGACGCAAGCCTGGAACGCGCCACAGTGCAGCACGTCACAGAACCGCGTAATGTAGTTCCGGGCGCTGCTGTTTTTGCAACACCTGAAGAAATGAAGCATGATTACTTAGCCGCCAAAGAAGAACGGCGTTTCGCCCGCCTGCAACGGCGCGTCGCCCGCAGGAAAGAACGCGGACAGCTCCAATCCTTGCGCGACATCGAAGCTTTACAAGACGTAGGATGAACCAAAAGGAAAGGCTTTACCGTGGGAAGACTTTTTGAGAGCCCCTGGGCTATCACCATCATTATCATCGTTGTACTCTTGCTCTTTGCTGCCCCGAAGTTGCCGGGCATGGCTCGTAGCCTGGGCCAGTCAATGCGGATCATCAAGTCCGAGGTCAAGGAAATGAAGAACGACGGCAAGGACGAGAAGCCAGCGGCAGCGCCGAGCGCTTCACCTGCGCCTGCCCCTGCGCCTGAGGCACCCTTCGAGGGCAAGATCGTCAACAACCCGACGCAGGGCAACACCACGGGCGAGGGTACCGGAACCGGTACCGGCGCTCAGTCATAGAAAAGGTCGCAGAGCCGGTGGGCGCTACAAAAGGCCGTAAAGCCAACCCCGAAGGACGGATGCCGCTCAAGGCACACCTGATCGAGGCCCGGAACCGGCTCTTTAAGAGTGCCCTGGCCATGATCCCCGGAGTTATTCTTGGCTGGATCATCTATGATCCGCTCCTCGTTGCACTGACGCAGCCACTGCGCGATATCAGCGCTGAACGCAATATTGTTGCCACCTTGAACTTTCAGGGTGTCACCACGTCCTTCGACTTGAAGATCCAGATCTCCTTGATTCTGGGGCTGATTATTGCTTCGCCCGTGTGGATCTATCAACTCTGGGCATTTATCACCCCTGGCCTGACGAAGAAGGAACGCCGCTACACGCTGTCCTACATGTTCGCATCAGTACCGCTGTTCCTGGCGGGAATCTATGCCGGGTGGTTGATTTGGCCGAATATTGTGAAGGCGCTGACCTCTTTCACACCTGCGGGTAGTGAGGCGGCCAACATCATTACGGCGTTGGAATACCTGCAGTTTGCCATGCAGTTGATGCTGTTCATGGGTGCGGCATTCCTGGTTCCGGTGTTACTTTTCGCGCTCAACGCCGTTGGTATTGTTCGTGGCCGGACCTACTTGAAAGCGTGGCGTTTCACGATTTTGGGTGTCACCATTGTCTCGGCCATGGCAGCACCTGGTTCGGACGTCATGAGTATGTTCTTCCTGGCTGCTCCACTGTTGGTGCTGTACTTCGGCGCCATTGGCTTGTGCATACTCAATGACAAGCGCAGGGACCGTAAGGCAGCCAAGAAGGTGGTCGAATCTGAGGCTAATGCGGATGTGGCCACACCCTCCACAGATCTGGAAATAATCTGATCTGAGCGGCCTTCTGGCTGACGTAGGCTTGTACTATGCTCACCTCTGACATGCCAAGCCCTTCCGAACGCTACTTGGCAGCCAAGCAGCGGATTCAAGACAGTAGTTCCGACCTTGGCGACTTCAAGGACGGCCTGAATTTTGAACTCGATGATTTTCAAGACACCGCGTGCCGGGCCGTCCAGGCCGGTCGCGGTGTTTTAGTTGCTGCCCCCACAGGTGCCGGGAAAACCATCGTTGGGGAATTTGCCGTTTACCTGGCGCTGCAACGTGGCCACAAGGCCTTCTACACCACACCCATCAAGGCCTTGAGCAACCAAAAGTTCCAGGAATTCTCCGCCCAGTATGGTGCAGAAAACGTGGGATTGCTGACAGGCGATACCAGCATTAACGCCGAAGCTCCAGTGGTCGTCATGACCACCGAGGTGCTCCGCAATATGCTCTACGCGGACTCGGACACACTCACCGGCTTGGCCTATGTGGTCATGGATGAGGTGCACTACCTGGCAGACCGCTTCCGTGGCGCCGTCTGGGAAGAAGTGATCATCCACCTCCCCAGCGAGGTCGCCGTGATTTCGCTCAGTGCCACCGTGTCTAATGCCGAAGAGTTCGGCGCCTGGTTGGGCACCGTCCGTGGCGACACTGCCGTGGTGGTCTCCGAACACCGCCCAGTTCCGCTGTGGCAGCACGTCATGGTGCGCCGGGATCTGGTTGACCTCTTCGCCGACAACGTTGCCTTTGATGAAATTGCGCCAGACACTGGCCGTTCAGTCACCACGAGCCCCGCCACGAAGAACCCAAAGATCAACGCCGAACTACTCAAGCTGGCCCGCAGCGAATCGGTCAGCACCGGCCGCGGCACAAGCCATGGCCGCAGAGGCGGCGGAGGATCCCGCGGCCGCGGTTACCAAGACAGCTCCAGTCAAGATCGCGACAACCGCAACAGCAGTCCGCAAGGCTGGGCCCGCGCGGCCACCAGGCCACAAGTCATCAGGGCGCTGGAAAGCAAGAACTTGCTACCGGCTATCACCTTCATCTTTTCCAGAGCCGCATGTGATGCCGCCGTGCAACAGTGCGCTGCTGCCGGGCTCTGGCTCACCACAGATGAGGAACAAGCGGAGATTGCCTACCGGGTAGATAAGGCCTGCGCGGAACTACCGGACTCCGATAAAGATGTGCTGGGCTTTTGGGGTTGGCGTGACGGTCTGCTGCGAGGCCTCGCCGCTCACCATGCCGGCATGTTGCCCAGCTTTAAGGAAGTCGTGGAGGACCTGTTTGTCAGTGGTCTTGTTCGCGCAGTTTTCGCCACTGAAACGCTGGCTCTGGGCATCAATATGCCCGCCCGCACGGTGGTGCTGGAGAAGCTGGAGAAGTACAACGGTGAGGCCCATGTTGGTATCACCGCGGGGGAGTACACGCAGCTGACCGGCCGCGCGGGCCGTCGCGGAATCGATGTTGAGGGTCACGCCGTAGTGCTATGGCAGCCGGGCACCGACCCCACTGCTGTGGGGGGCTTGGCGTCCAAGCGCACCTACCCGCTGAACTCCAGTTTCCGGCCCACTTACAACATGAGTATCAACCTCATCGCACAATTTGGCCGCACCCGTACCCGGAGCATCTTGGAATCCTCCTTTGCCCAATTCCAGGCTGACCGCTCGGTGGTTGACCTGGCGCGCCAAGTACGTTCTCGGGAGGAATCACTCACCGGCTACGAAAAAGCCATGACGTGTCATCTGGGCGACTTCAACGAGTACGCAAAATTGCGCCGGGAACTTTCGGATCACGAATCCGGCGCGTCCAAGTCCAAGGCCAAACAACGCCGTGACGCCATCGCGCAGTCCATGGCCACGCTGCGGACTGGGGACGTGATCATGGTGAGCGGTGGGCGTAACCCCGGTTACGCCGTCGTACTTGATGCCGACAGCAAGGCGCGAGTTCCGCGGCCTGGCGTGCTGGGCATGGACAAGGAATACCGTCGGCTGAGCCTGCATGATGTGAGCGGACCGGTGGAAGCGCTGGGCCAGGTTCGGGTTGCTAAGGGTTTCAACCCGAAGGTGCCCAAGGACAAGCGCAACCTCCTGGCGGCCGTTGAAGCCAAGCTGGCCGAACCTGCCGTGCAGTTCCCCAGCCGATCGGACGCCTTCACCCTGGCAGGCTCGGTGGCGTCCGATGACGAGGCGATCGCCACGCTGCGCCGGAACTTGCGCGCACACCCCTGCCATGGCTGCAGTGACCGGGAGGATCACGCGCGGTGGTCGGAGCGCTGGTGGACGCTGCGCAAGGAAACCGACGGAATTGTTCGGGCCATTCAGGCTCGCACCAACACCATTGCCCGGACCTTTGATCGCGTCATTGACCTTCTGGCTAGCTACGGATTTGTGGTGGCCGATCCGGCCGGAAACCTGGTCCCCAGCGAGGACGGGCAGCGGTTGCGCCGCGTCTACGGCGAGAAGGATCTGCTCATTGCGCTGACCCTGCGCAAGGGATCTTTTGCCGATCTCGACGCGCCGGAATTGGCCGCATTTGTAACCACCTTGGTCTACCAATCCAAGCGCGACGCCGAAGGGACCCGCCCGCGCATGCCCAGCGTGAGTCTGGAACAGGCAGTGGAGGACGTGGTGGTGCTGTGGTCACGGCTGCAGGACGCCGAAGAATCGCACAAGCTGCCGCTGACCAGTGAGCCCGAGATGGGCTTGGTGTGGTCCATGTACAAGTGGGCTCAAGGCCGCAGCCTGCACGATGCCTTGAACGGCACCGATCTGGCCGCGGGTGACTTTGTGCGCTGGACCAAGCAGGTCATCGACCTATTGGGTCAGCTTTCCGCAGTCCCTTCGGCACCTCCCGGATTTACTGGCACGTGCCGCAAGGCCGTGGAGTTGCTGCGCCGCGGAGTGGTGGCTTACACCACCGTGGAGAACTAGCCAAGCATTTTTGTTGTACAAATTTTGTTGACTTCTGTCCCTCGTGGACATTGCGAAAGGACCATCTAGCCATGTCATTGACCCTGTACCGCAACGGTTCGGTATACAGCGCCGTAGATCCACTAGCCACTGCCATGCTGGTGGATGGCGACGTGGTGGCCTGGGTGGGCTCCGAACATGCCGCCACCTCGCTGCTGGATTCACGCATGCGTGAAGTGGACCTGGCCGGTGCCCTCGTGACGCCGGGATTCGTGGATTCCCATGCGCACATCACCGAGACCGGACTTGCCATGGAGTCGGTGGATCTGGCCGCTGCCCGTTCCGCCAAGGATGTTTTGGATCTGGTAGCAGCTGCGGCTGGCTCTGCGATCGATGGGGTTCTTCTGGGACATGGCTGGGATAACTCGATGTGGCAGGATCACCGCTTGCCCAGCGCCGTGGAGTTGGATAACGCCACGGGCGGCCGCGAGGTTTATCTGGCCCGAGTGGATGTGCATTCGGGATTGGTGTCAGCAGCCTTGGCCCTGAGGTGCCACCTAGCCAGCGTTGCGGGCTGGGATGGTGACGGTCTGGTCAGCGGTGCTGCTCATAGTGCCGCTCGTGATGCCGCACGGAGTTTGACGCCGGAGCGTCGTGAGGCCGTGCAGCGGAAGGCGCTTCGGCACGCGGCTGCCAATGGCTATGTGGCTTTGGCCGAGATGGCGGCCCCTCATGTTGGTTCGCCTGCAGACTTGGCAGCGCTGGTGGCGCTGGGTGCCTCCGACGCCACCGAGGCGCTTCCTGAAGTCCTGCCCTACTGGGGACAGCTGGTCTCCAGCGCCTCCGAGGCCCGTGAACTGTTGGCAAGTCTCGACGTCGACGTGTTGGGCCTTGCAGGTGACATTAACATTGACGGCTCGCTAGGTTCCCGCTCGGCATTGTTGCGCCAGCCGTATGCCGACGCACCAGAAACTTCTGGGACGGCACACCTCACAGTAGAACAAGTGGCCGATCACTTTGCCGCTACCTCGGAACTTGGCTTGACCGGCGGCTTTCATGTCATTGGAGACGGCGCCATGGCCATTGCCGTGGAAGGCCTGGAACGAGCTGCACAGCGTGTGGGCATTGACTTGATTCGTGCCGCTGGCCACCGGCTGGAACATGCAGAAATGGTAGATGACGCGGCCATGGAGATCTTGGCGAAGTACTCTGTCACTGTTTCCGTGCAACCCGCCTTCGACGCTGCGTGGGGCGGTGCTGATGGTATGTATGCCCGCCGCTTGGGCGTTGAACGTGCCAGTGAACTGAACCCTCTGGGACGTTTCTACGCTGCCGGCGTTCCGCTGTGCTTTGGTTCAGACACCCCCGTGACGCCCCTGAACCCCTGGGCTAGTGTTCGGGCGGCGCTGAATCACCACTCACCCGAGGCCCGTATCTCCGCCCGCGCGGCCTTTATTGGTCACACCCGAGCCGGCTGGCGTGCGGCTAAGGCAGCTGACCCCTTCCACGGCCAGTTGGGTCCTGGGGCACCGGCCAGCTTCGCCGTGTGGGACGTGGAGCAGCTCATGGTCCAAGTGGCGGATGAGCGTGTGCAGTCGTGGTCAACTGATCCGCGGGCGCGCACACCTCTGCTGCCGGCGCTGGACACTGGAAGTGACCCTCGTTGCCTGCAGACGGTCCATAGGGGCCGTGAACTCTACGCAGCACCAGATTTCCCCACGGCGGCTCCCGCACTCTAAGCGCCGCGGATTGCCTGTCGGGAATAGTTATCCAAAGGGCCTGAATTCGCCGTTGGACTATAAATTCTTTGCTGACTCGGGTACTCTTCTGACCTGCAAGGATACCCATATCCGCTGGTCAGAGCCGTGTTGACAGGCTCGGCCAAGGCAATTAGTTTTAGGGGAGCGGAGAACCTCCCATGGGAGGTTTCCGGTCGGTACGGATGTCTGTTCTGCCGACACTTGGGATAAGTTCACGCGCCAGTAGAAAACAAAACAGATCTGCGCCTTGGCGCTGGCTGTTTTGGTCCGAAGGCGCGTGAACTTATCTTTTCTCAGGCACCCGCACCTATAATGGACTTTTGGCGTTACCTGCCTAGCAACTGTCCTGGCCGCTGTGAGTTGATTGCCACTGCTGGCCCAGACGGAGGCAGCGGTAGGGCCCTCCACCTTTACATTCAATACGGAAAGGCACCAATTGCTGCGTGTCCTGACGATCATTCCTACCTACAACGAGATTGAGTCGTTGCCCAAGACGTTGGCACGTCTGCGTGCTGCTGTGCCTCATTCGGATGTGCTGGTTGCTGATGACAACAGCCCCGACGGGACCGGCCGCTGGGCCGATGAATTCGCCGCCAATGATCCACAGGTTCATGTCCTTCACCGCGCCGGCAAAGAAGGTCTTGGTGCCGCGTACTTGGCTGGCTTCACCTGGGGACTGGATGCGGGGTACGACGTACTCGTTGAGATGGATGCCGATGGCTCCCACCAACCCGAGCAGCTTCCGTTGCTCTTGGACGCCATCGACCAGGGCGCCGACCTGGTTCTTGGTTCACGTTGGGTTCCCGGTGGAAAAGTGGTCAACTGGCCGCTGCACCGCAAGCTGATCTCCACCTGCGGCAGCCTGTACTCACGCGTCATCTTGGGCATCTCCATCCGCGATGTTACCGGCGGTTACCGGGCCTTCCGGCGCAGCACCCTTGAAGCGCTCGATTTCGACGCCGTTGAGTCGGTGGGCTACGGCTTCCAGGTGGACATGCTCTGGCGCGTTTGCCAGAAAGGCATGAAGGTTGTGGAAGTTCCCATCACCTTCGTCGAGCGTGAATTCGGCGCGTCCAAGATGAGCGGGAACATTGTCCAGGAAGCCATGATCAACGTCACCAAGTGGGGACTGACTGCCCGCTGGAACAAGCTGACCGGACGCAACAAGTAGCATCTGGGTTCACGAGTCCGGCTCAGTACAGTTCTGGTGGACAGTTTAGCCGCGCAAGTGAGTTCCAGGGGCCTATGGCGCAGCGGAGTCATTCAAGCCCACGGGCCTATGGCGCAGCTCAGTGGCCCGATTCCGGACGGTCAGGCGTGATTTTTCTCGTAGGGCTTGCTCGAGTGTCCACTTAACGTACGCTTTGGACTGTTTTTGGATCTCAACCGTACGTTAAGTGGACTCTCGAGTGCTGGCCCAGACAAATGGCAACCGGGTTCACGAGTACGGCTCACTACAGTTCTGGCGGACAGTTTAGCCGCGCAAGTCAGTCCCGGGGTCCAGGAGCGCAGCGGAGTCATTCAAGCCCACGGGCCTATGGCGTAGCTCAGTAGCCTGATTCCGGACGGCCAGGCGTGATTTTTCTCGTAGCGATCGCTCGAGTGTCCACTTAACGTACGCTTTGGATCGTTTTTGGATCTCAACCGTACGTTAAGTGGACACTCGAGGGCTGGCCCCAGCTATCTGGCCGCGGGGCAGGCCACAACTGTCCAGAACGCAGTCCTTAACAACAGAACGCCCCTGGGAAGATCCCAGGGGCGTTCTGTGTGCTGCGGATGCTTTGCATCTGCCGTCAGGCTTAGACCTTTTCGCCGCGCTTTTCGCGCAGGATGGTCAGGCGGTCGGCCAAGATGACTTCCAGCTCCGGAAGTGTGCGCCGTTCCAGGAGCATGTCCCAGTGGGTACGGATGGGCTTGTCATTGGACGTGTCGGGGGCCTCGCCGTTGACCAGCAGGGCTTCCTTGCCGGTCTTGGACATCCAGGTGGCAGGGATATCAGCCTCGGACGAGAACATGACGAACACCTGCTCGCCATCGGCGCAACGGTACTCCACGCGCTGGCGGGGAGCCGGCTCCACACCTGATTCCGTCTCCATGCTTTGTGCGCCCAGACGCATGCCGCGCAAGCTGCGATCGCTCATGACTTCTCCCTCAAGTTGATTACTGTTGTTTCAACGCATCACGCTCATCAGTTGTTCCTGCACTGATGGTTGCGATGCTAAAAGCTTTGGCCGGGCAAGCGCCACGCGGCCAATCACCCATTATACGTGATTGGCCGCGTGGACTATGCAGTTAGTGGCGATTGCCAGTGGCGGGTTATTGCCCGGCACCTGCGAGAGGATCGACGGCGTCGTCCGTGTCAGGGGAACTGGTACCCAAAACGTTGCCGATTCCCTTCAAAGCCTCGCCCACTTCGCTGGGGATGATCCACAGCTTGTTGGAGGTTCCGGAAGCAATCTTGGGCAGGGTCTGCAGGTACTGGTAGGCCAGCAGCTTCTGCGTCGGGTTGCCCTTGTGGATGGCGGCGAAGACCTTCTGGATGGCCTGAGATTCACCGTCAGCACGCAGGATGGCCGCCTTGGCGTCACCCTCAGCCTTCAGGATCGAGGACTGGCGCTCACCTTCAGCAGTCAAAATAGCTGACTGCTTGGTGCCTTCTGCGGTAAGAATGGCTGCACGTCGGTCACGCTCAGCACGCATCTGCTTTTCCATGGAATCCTGGATGGACAGGGGCGGATCAATGGCCTTGAGCTCAACACGGCTAACGCGGATGCCCCAGCGGCCCGTGGCCTCATCGAGCACGCCACGGAGCTGACCGTTGATCTGATCACGTGAGGTCAGCGCCTCTTCCAGATTCAAACCACCAACAACGTTACGCAGGGTGGTGGTTGTCAGCTGCTCAACGGCCTGGATGTAGTTTGCGATCTCGTACGTAGCCGCACGGGGATCGGTAACCTGGAAGTAGACCACCGTATCAATGGAAACCACCAGGTTGTCTTCGGTAATAACCGGCTGCGGCGGGAATGAGACAACCTGCTCACGCAGATCCAGCAGCGGCAGCAAGCGATCCACAAACGGGATCAAAATGGTCAGGCCAGGATTGAGCGTTCGCTGGTATTTACCGAGGCGCTCCACTACACCGGCGCGAGCCTGCGGAATGATGCGCACCGAGCGCACCAGAACAATAACGACAAATATCAGTAGGACAAGAATTACAAACAGCCACACTATTGCGCCGGCTCCGTCTCCCATGAAATCCCCTCTTTTCTATGTTTAAGAATCGTGTATCCGTGCATGGCTCCACCGCGCAGGCGCGGTGTGGTCCTTGCGCCGAAAGTGCTTAGGCTGTGGTTGCGGGTGTTTCGGTACTCTTGTGCGCGGACGGATGGTTGATGATGGCTGTTGCCCCGTCAATAGCGGCAACTTCAACCTTGGCGCCTACTGGAATCTCGGCACCCCCGGCAATCCGAGCGGTCCAGATGTCTCCGCCAATCTTGACTAGTCCGCCGCCGGTGCCAACAGTCTCCAAGACCACCGCAGAGTGACCAATAAGGCGCTCCACGTTGGAGAGTTGATCGGCAGGGCCGCGATGCAGGTGGCTCATGGCCAGCGGCCTAATGAGAACAGTTGTGGCCAGGGCAACGACACAGAATATGACAATCTGCAGCCAGAGCTCAGCGCCAAACAGGAATGCCACAAGTGCGGCGAGTGCTCCGACGGACATCAAGATGAAATACAGATTCAACGTCAGCATTTCAGCGACAGCCAGAAGCAGGAAAACCGTCAGCCAGATGATCCAGCCGAAGTCATTGATCCATTCGAGCATTGAGTCCCCCTTAGGACTTATTTCGTATCTATGACCCTACTACGTTGAGCTGAAAAATTCCGGCTAAATTACTGCCTGAAGGGGCATTCTTGGCGGTTCCGAGCCAACCTGTCCGGACAGCGAGCTCAGGATCTGCACACCGTCGCGCAATTGCTCGCTGCTATAACAAAAGGGCAGCCGCAAATGCCGTTCAAAGGCCCCGTCGAGGCCAAACCGGGGACCCGGTACCAGTCCCAGCCCTTCGGCACGAGCGGCAAGGGTAAGCGCAGAACTGGACATAGTTTCGGTGTTGATCCACAATGACAAGCCGCCCTCGGGCACGTCCACCTGCCATTGCGGCAGGTACTCACGAAGCAACTGCACCAGCGTGTCGCGGCCGCGCCGCAGGTCCAGACTCCGGCTTGCTGCCATGGACGGCAGATCATTCATGAGGGCTAGGGCCGCCAGCTGTTCCATGAGCGGGGTACCGAGGTCCGCGGCCGGGCGGTTGCGCAGGAGCCGGGCCTGCATCTCACGGGAGCTTCTGATCCAACCGATCCGCAGCCCGCCCCAGGCAATCTTGCCCAAGGACCCCAGCGTGATGATGTTGGGAGAGCATGATGCCATGGGTGGCAGTGGACCACGGCTGATATCCAGCAGGGCAGTTGTCTCATCCACCACCAGAACAGTGCCTTCCCGGTCCGCTGCTGCCGCCAAATACTCGCGGTCGGCGATAGACATGCTCAGGCCGGTGGGGTTGTGGAAGTCCGGCATCAGGTAGGCCATGCTCGGAGCGGCGCGGCGGATTTGCAGGAGTGCCTGTTGCAAATCCCAGCCGGACTCCTGCCGCACAGGAAAAGCCAGTATGCGAGCGCCCAAGGACGTAAACGTGTCCACGGCGTGCGGATACGTGGGCTGTTCCACGAGGATGCGTTCGCCGGGGGAGTACAGCGTCCGGGCAACCAGGTTCAAGGCGTGTTGGGCGCCTACGGTGACCATGATCTGATCCGCGGAGGTGGGCAGTCCTCTGTCGCAAAAGCTTTGGGCAATGGCTTCGCGCAGATCCGGCAGCCCCACCATGTCAAAGCCGTCATGCGAGAGGTAACGGGGCAGTTCGCTCAGAGCGCTCGCGTAGGCAGCCTGGAGTCCGGGGTAGGCAGGAGTTGTGGCCTTTGTGAAGTCCAGGGTTAGGCCGGGGTGCAGGCCGTGTTCACCGCGTTCCAAGCCTGGCAGGCGCAAGGTGCTGCCGGAACCGCGAACACTGTCCAGGAATCCGTCCTCGCGGAGCTTTGAATAGGCTGCGGCTACGGTGGTCCGGCTCAGGTCCAGGGCCTGACTCAGTTCCCGCTCTGCGGGGAGTTTGGCGCCACTGGAAAGGCGCCCGTCCATCAAGAGGACCCTGATGCGTTCTGCCAGTGACCGGTACGCGGGGGCGTTGCTGCGCCACTCGCCGAGTTCGCGAGCCAACCTGCGTCCAGTGACAAAAGTATTCATGACGCCACATTAGTTGAATTGGATCTATGTTGTAAGGCCACTTTCTCTCATGATGGACTCATGCGCCATTTCGTCACGTCTCTGATCACCACTAAAAACCTCTCCGTCCGTCTGGTCCGGCTCCTTGTAGGGCTGGTGCTGTACGGTTTTGCCATCGCGTTGATGATCCGAGGAAACATTGGCGCCTCACCGTGGGACGTCTTCGCTCAAGGGCTGTCCCGCACAGTGGGTATTTCCTTTGGCCTGTGCACCATCATCATCAGCGGTGTGGTTCTGCTGTTCTGGATACCGTTGAAGCAGCGCCCGGGAGTGGGCACCATTGCCAATGCCATCCTTGTGGGCGTCTTCGCCGATGTGGGGCTGACCCTGATTCCGCAGGCCGAGCACCTGGCCCTGCAAACCCTATCCTTTGCCGCTGGCTTGTTCGTGCTCGCTTTTGCAACGGCGCTGTACATTGGGGCGGGCTTGGGCCCGGGTCCACGTGACGGGCTCATGACGGGACTGGTTCGTGTCACCGGCCGACCCGTGTGGCTCATCCGCACGGGTATAGAGCTATCTGTTGTGGTGGTCGGTTTCCTGCTAGGCGGGGTAGTGGGTGCCGGTACCGCTGCCTTCGCCTTGGGTGTGGGGCCACTGACCCAAGTGACATTGCGCTGGCTGCGCGTTGACCTCCACGCCAAGAGCTCGCGTACTACCAAGGTAGAACTGGCCGAGCCTCAGCGTTAGAGGTTTGCGTTAGGGGTGGCGTGCCGTGAAGGTGGAAATCCGGAATGCTGCCGTAGCCAGCGTCTCTTCGGGGAGATGCGCCAGGCGCTCGCCGAGCTCCACGGTGTCAAGGTGATGACCGGCCGGTCCCATGAGGGCAACGTTGCCAATGTCCGCAGGGCCAAGATGCAGAGGAACAAGGAGCTCGCGGCTACCCGTCGGAGTGAAGTGCTCCTCGAGTGAATGGTTGAGCGCAGCTTCCTTGTCTTCTTGAATGCCTAATAGGCCGGCCTCTTGGGCAATCTCGGCCAGATGGCTCGCCAGCGGGGTGACCACGATGAGGGTGCCGCCCGGCTTGAGGATGCGTGCAAACTCGCTGGCGTTGCGCGGCGCGAAGACCACAAGTACGACGTCGGCCGTGCTGGCTCCCAGCGGCAACTCGCGCCACAGGTCCCACACAATGTTCAGCGCTGCGGGGTTGCGCCGGGAGGCCCGGCGTAGCGCGAACTTGGAGATGTCCATCCCCATGGCGGTGACCGAACGCGCGAGCCCTGACTCCTGATTCTCGGCGTATCCGGCCAGTACCTGTTGGAGGTAGTAACCGGTACCGGTCCCCGCATCGACAATCATGCCAGCGCCGGGCACGAGTTCCTTGACGGTTTCTGCGAGCGCTTGGGCAAGCGGTGCATAGTGCCCGGCGTCAAGGAAGGAATCGCGGGCGGAGACCATAGCTGCGGTATCTGGGACAAATTTAGTCCCGTGACCTGTCAGCAGATTCAGGTATCCCTGACGAGCTATGTCAAAGCTGTGACCCGACGTGCACGCCAACGACGTTGCGTTGGTGTCCGGGGTGGAGAACTCCGATCCGCAATGGGGGCACAGCAGGGCATTGACAGCAGAGATTTCCATGGACTCATCTTAGGCGCTCGCAGGCTGAGCAATTGAGGAGGAGCCGTGGGGGCCGTCCCGATTAAGCTGTCCGGTTTAGAATTGCAGCCCGGCCTTCGCAGCGGCAATGTCAGGATTGGCCCAGTACTTGCTGTATTCGGCGTTGCTGGCTAGCGAGCGGGTATGGGCTTTGTCTATATAGAGGGTGCCGAAGAGGTGGTCTGTTTCGTGTTGGACAATGCGTGCCTGCCACCCCGTGAACCTGCGGGTGCGCGCGGTGCCGTGTTCGTCGTCGTACCTCAATGCGACGGCGGCGGGCCGGTCAACCACCGCCTGCCAGCCTGACATGGACAGGCAGCCTTCATAGTGCGAGGCCAGCTCGAGGCCCAGTGGCTCATAGTGCGGGTTGACGATGGTGAAGTGTTCCAGGGGTTCACGATCGCGGGCAGCGGCGTTCTCTGGAGAAACTTCGAACATATCTTCGAGCACGGCGAGTTGCAGCGGAATGCCCAGCTGCGGTGCGGCCAGGCCCACACCCGGCGCTGCGTGCATGGTTGCCGTCATGATCTCGATGAGGCGCGCCAGCTCCGGAGCTGTGAGTTGGCCCGTGAATGGCAGGGCGCGGGCGCGCAAGACGGGGTGGCCGGCCTGCACAATGGCGGGCAGTTCATCAGCGGTCAAGATCGCGGTAACGGAGGCGCGCAGGTAGGCATCGTCGATGGTCAGCGGCTCAGACATGGGGGATCCCGGCTTGCTCTGCCTCAATGGGTGCTGCCAATGTGAAGCCTTGCTGATCCGTACCGTGCAATGTCATGCTGCGCGCTCCTGTGATTGCTGAATGAGTCAGTTGACTGTGTCTGCTGATGGGGACGCACTGTGCCGATCCCCGCCCCCATTGTCTCAAGTCGGAAGGGATGCGCTCGCCGGGAGCAAAGGCTGGGTTCACCTTCCCGCTGTTCTGGAGGATGGCGGAGAGAGGTGCCAGTGCAGATGGGAGAGTCTGCGCCCTTCTGGTTCTCTTAGCAGCGCAAAGCCGCACGTCTGTTTCTGGATCTCGACCCGTACACGAGGCGAGGATAAAACTACTTACATGTTGCTTTATATGGGTTATAGCCACATAGGAGTATGGTTATGTTCATGCAGCCCTCATTATCATTGAACGAAGATTCCGCGGCGACCGTGGGTGATCACCTGCGCCAGTGGAGGATCTTGCTTGGGCTGAGCCAGGAACTGGTGGCCGAACGGGCCAACATTTCGCTCCCAACATTGCGACGCGTTGAACGCGGTGATACCGGAGTGCGTCTGGGCAGCTTCTTGGCCGTCACGGAGGTGTTGAATTTGACTGGTCGTATTACCGAGGCAACCGACCCGCTGAGCACCGATTTGGGGAGGTTGAGGGCGCACCTGCTTGGGCGCAAGCGAGCGAAGAGGACTACTCAATGAGTGTGGAAGTGTGGATCGACCAGAGGCATGTAGGCAACGCGGTGGTGGAGGTACGGGCAGGCTTCCAGAAACCGTCGCTGACTTTCACATACCTGGATGAGTGGCTTGCCGACGGTAGAGGATTCGCCATCTCACCTGACTTGCCGCTCCAGCGGGGGCCACACACGCCAGCCCCTCATCGGGTCACTTTTCTTGCCTTTGATGATGCAGCCCCGGACAAGTGGGGCCGTGACCTATTGGACGCCCGTGCGCGCATGGAGGCGAAAGATTCCGGTAAGCCCATTGTCTGGTCGACGGAGATTGACCGACTGTTTGCCGTTGATGATGAGACTAGGCAGGGTGCCCTTCGATTCCGAAGAGATGGTGAGTTCCTGGCCCGTGAGGGTGCACGTGCCAGCGTCCATGAATTGCAGGCACTTGCTCAAGCGGCCCAGCGGTTTGCGGATAGCGGCGAGATTGACCATGAGATGGCGTGCCTCATCGGCGCTGGCTCGTCCCCGGGTGGTGCTCAGCCTAAAGCATGGGTGAGGGGTGAGAATGGTGAGATGATGATGGCGAAGTTCCCCCGGGGCTCAGATAACATTGATGCTTCCGCGTGGGAACTTACTGCAATGAAACTTCAGGCTCGTGCAGGAATTAGGGTTCAGCCCTCATCAATCGTTTCTCTAGGGATTGGGCGATCAGCGTTTTTGACCCAGCGTTTCGATCGGCAAGATGGCTCCCGTGTTCCGTACATGAGCTTCAAGAATGCCTTTGCGATTCAGGAGTTTGAGAACCCCGACTATGCAAGCCTGGCCAGGCGTGTCACCCACATTTCGGCCAGCCCGGATCAAGATGCGGCCGAGCTATTCACACGCGCAGCGATGCTGGCCATGGTCAACAACATTGACGATCACATGCGAAATCACGGTCTGTTACGCACAAGTACGGGCTGGCGGCTGTCTCCGTCTTTTGATGTGAACCCGGCACGCCACGGTCGCTCCAGCACCCCGCTTACGCCCCAGGATGATCCAGGCAATCGCGACATCCGTCTGCTCGTAGACGCCGCAGATGAATTCAGGCTCACACAGGCCCAGGCCGTTGAGCGCATCACTGTGGTCAACGAGGCGGTGTCGCACTGGCAGGAGGATGCTGCGTCTTGCGGGATTGATGGAGCGGAGATTGCCTTTATGGCATCGGCCTTCGAGGGTCCGAACCGCCAACGTGCCGATGCGTTGCGCCCAGTGGCCGGCATCATCATCGATACGAACTCTGCCAGCGGCAGAGTCGCAAAAACCTCCAATGGTGATGTCTGGGTTCAGCCACACCATCGCGACGGCAAACTCGTGGAGGGGCACTTCAGGAGACGCCGGCACTAGGGGACAATGTCGGAGAAGCAGTTCACCGATCATGGCCCCCTTGGTGCCAACACGGTGCGGCCAGGACTTGGGCAAGCGCTCGCAGGCTACCGGAGTGGCGATACGCCCGGCGGGATCCTGCGTCCGATTCGCTATGTCACCGCGCGATGCGCGGGCGGCGTTCGTGGAAGCATTTGTTACGGCTGAACTCGCCCGGGAATCCGTGGCCCATGAGCGGGCCGCCGGTGAACGTGCATAATGAATAAATGACAGTTGAAATCAAAACCGATCGCCTTGCCCTGCGTCCATGGCAGGATTCCGACGTCGACTTTGTCTTCGATCTATACTCCCGTTGGGTGGTGCAGCGCTTCATTGGCACGGAGCCGGCCGTGATGGAAAGCCGCTCCGAAGCAGTCGAGCGGCTAGAGCGCTTCAAGGCTTTGGACCACCCCATCCACGGGATTTGGGCCGTGACCCGCAAGGAGGACGGACTGCCCGTGGGGGCGTTGCTGCTCAAGCCAATTCCCGCCTCAGGCGAGGAACCTCTGCAAGTCTCAGACGACGTCGAAATTGGCTGGCATTTCCACCCGGACCACTGGGGGAGCGGGTACGCATCCGAGGCGGCTACGGCAGTTCTCGAGCACGCATTTGACGCTGGCTTGGAGCAGGTGGTGGCGGTGACCAACCCCGTCAACGAGGCCTCGCAGAGCGTTTGCCGCCGTATTGGCATGGAACATCAAGGGCAGACCAAGAAGTACTACAACGCCCGGTGCGAGCTGTTCGTGATCGAGAATCCGGCAACGGCCCAGCCCGCTAACTAGTATGCTCGGAGCCCGGGTCAGACACCTGGCCCGGGACTTTTTATGCCCAGGAGGAAGCAATGACTGAGCCCCTGCCCGGCGGAAACATGAATTCCGTGGAGCGTGACGGCAACACCGTCCTGCGTACGGCGGGCTCCTGGACACCAACCGTCCACCGATACTTGCAGTATCTGGAACGGGCGGGCATCGACTGGATCCCGCGGCCGCTCGCCATCGAGGGTGGGAGGGAACGGCTGAGCTTTGTTGCGGGGGAGGTGCCGCTGTACCCGCTGCCTGACTGGGTGTGGCACGAATCCGTCCTCATCGACGGAGCTCGGCGACTCCGCCAACTTCACGACGCCAGCGTTGGCTTTGGTACGGACGGGGCGCTGTGGCAGTCACCGGCGAAAGTTCCCGCCGAAGTCATCTGCCACAACGACTTTGCACCCCACAACCATGTCTTCCATGACGGCCGCATCACCGGCGCCATCGACTTCGACATGTGTTCGCCCGGTCCGCGGCTGTGGGATCTGGCCTACTTTGCAACCAGGGCAGTTCCGCTGACCCGGGACACGCCGTCGAACGCACCGGGGATGGAGCAGGCGCGGGCCCGCGTCCAGCTCATTCTGGACAACTACGGGTCTGACGACAGCTGGGAGGACGTGCTTCGAGTTGCCATCATCAGGTTGTGGGACCTTGCGGATTTCTCTCGCGAGAAGGCCGTGGAGCTCGGCAAACCTGAACTAAATGATGATGCCGAGATGTACGAACGCGACGCCCACTATCTCAGCCAGAACTCCGAGGAGAAGATCCTACGCGCGCTCCCCGCCGAAACTGACGGCACGCTTGGGGACTCTCCATGTGGGGAGTTTGCAGTTGAGGACATCGAGTACAGCGATGGCGGGCAAGTCGACAGCGCCAAGCTCACGGCCCTCTATGCAGCGGTGGGCTGGAGCAGGTACGCGGATTCCCCGGAAATGCTGGTTGCTGCCGTAGCCGGTTCCTCAAAAGTTGTCTCGGCCTGGTCAGGGGATCACCTGGTGGGTCTGGCTCGCGTCATTTCCGACGGCGCCAGCATTTGGTACCTGCAGGACCTGCTGGTGCGGCCGGACTTCCAGCGGCAGGGAATCGGCCGGGAACTGGCCCTCAACGCCTTGAAAGGCTACGCAGGAGTGCGCCAAAAGGTGCTGCTCACCGATGATGAACCCGGGCAGAAGGCCTTCTATGAGTCCCTTGGATTCGAGGAAACGGCCGCACATGGCGACGGTACCCTAAGGTCCTTTGTCCGTTTCGACTGAAGCCCCCATTCGCCCACAGAGGGCGAAGGGGAGGGGCGAGTGACCGGCGTCGTGCTCGAAAAAGGATCCCCAACAACATCGAGCAGGAATGAAGAACGCAACCTTCCTCCGGCATGCGGCCGTGGCACTAAAGTGGACTGCGACGAAGACCTACGAAAGAGGCACCATGAGCATCGACGCTGAAGCGAACTACAGGACTACGGGGCAGCATGCGGCCGACAAACATGACTTGATTCGTGTGCAGGGTGCGCGGGTCAACAACCTCAAGAACATCAGCGTCGAAATTCCCAAGCGCCGTCTGACTGTCTTCACAGGCGTCTCCGGGTCCGGCAAGAGTTCACTGGTCTTTGGCACCATCGCCGCCGAATCGCAGCGGATGATCAATGAAACCTACAGCGCATTTGTCCAGGGCTTCATGCCTACGCTGGGGCGCCCCGACGTGGACGTTTTGGAAGGGCTAACCACGGCCATCCTGGTCGATCAGGAGCGGATGGGCGCCAACCCACGCTCCACCGTGGGGACCGTGACCGACGCGAATGCCATGCTCCGCATCGTCTTCAGCCGGCTTGCCCAGCCACACATTGGATCTCCGCAGGCGTACTCATTCAACGTCGCCTCGATCTCCGGCGCCGGTGCGGTGACCATTGAGCGGGCGGGGGAGAAGGTCAAGGAGCGCCGCAGCTTCTCCATCACCGGCGGCACGTGTCCGCGCTGTGAGGGTATGGGCAAGGTCAATGACTTCAATTTGGCTGCCCTGTTTGACGCCGACAAATCGTTGTCCGAGGGCGCTATTACCGTGCCCAACTACAGCATGGATGGCTGGTACGGGCGCATCTTCGCTGGCTCCGGGTTCTTCGACATGGACAAGAAGCTCGGCAAGTTCACTAAGAAGGAATTGCACGATCTCCTGTACAAGGAACCGGTCAAGATCAAGGTTGAGGGCATTAACCTGACGTACGAGGGCATCATCCCCAAGATGCAAAAGTCCATGCTTGCCAAGGACGTGGACGCCATGCAACCGCATATTCGCGCCTTCGTGGAGCGCGCCGTCGTTTTTACTACGTGTCCCGAGTGTGAAGGCACCCGCCTGGCTGAACATGCCCGCAATTCCAAGATCGACGGCGTCAGCATCGCCGATGCCTGCGCCATGCAAATCAGCGATCTCGCCACCTGGGTGCGGTCCTTGGACGAGCCGTCGGTGGCGCCGCTACTTGGGTCGCTGGGGGAGTCCCTTGACTCGTTCGTGGATATTGGGCTCGGCTACCTGTCCCTAGACCGGCCGTCCGGCACGCTGTCCGGCGGTGAGGCTCAACGGACCAAGATGATCCGCCATTTGGGGTCCTCCCTGACCGACATCACCTATGTCTTCGACGAGCCCACCATCGGATTGCACCCGCACGACATTGCCCGTATGAACCAGCTGCTGCTGCAATTGCGCGACAAGGGCAACACGGTGCTGGTCGTTGAGCACAAGCCCGAGGCCATCGCGATTGCCGACCACGTGATCGACCTCGGCCCGCGCGCTGGATCCGCTGGCGGCGAGGTTGTCTATCAAGGAACCATCGAGGGCCTGCGAGCCAGCGGCACCCTGACGGGCAAACATCTGGACGACCGTATGACGCTGAAGGATTCGTTCCGGACGCACAAAGGCGTGTTTGAGGTGCGCGGGGCCAACGAGAACAATTTAAAGAATGTGGACGTCGACATTCCGCTGGGTATGCTGACGGTGATTACGGGCGTGGCCGGTTCGGGCAAGAGTTCGCTCATCCATGGCTCCGTTTCCGGACGCGAAGGCGTTGTCACGGTGGACCAGGGCGCCATCCGTGGCTCCCGACGCAGTAACCCGGCGACCTACACGGGCCTGCTGGACCCCATCCGTAAGGCCTTCGCCAAGGCCAATGGCGTCAAGCCCGCCCTGTTCAGCGCCAATTCCGAGGGTGCTTGCCCCACGTGCAATGGTGCTGGGGTCATTTACACGGACCTGGGCATGATGGCGAGTGTCTCCACCATGTGTGAGGAGTGCGAGGGCCGCCGCTTCCAGGCAGCCGTTCTGGAATACCACTTGGGCGGCAAGAACATCAGCGAGGTATTGTCCATGTCGGTGGATGCGTCAGTGGAGTACTTTGCTGAAGGCGATGCCAAGTTGCCAGCCGCACACAAGATTGTCGCCCGCCTGTCCGACGTCGGACTTGGTTACCTCACGCTCGGCCAGCCGCTCACCACCCTCTCCGGCGGTGAGCGCCAGCGCATCAAGTTGGCCACGCACCTGGGGGAGAAGGGCGGCATTTACGTCCTGGACGAACCCACCACGGGCCTGCACCTGGCCGACGTCGAGAAGCTCCTGGGGCTGCTGGATCGGCTGGTCGAGTCGGGGAAATCGGTGATTGTGATTGAGCATCACCAGGCCGTCATGGCGCACGCCGACTGGATCATTGACATTGGACCCGGTGCCGGGCACGACGGCGGCACTGTCGTTTTCGAGGGAACGCCGGCGGATCTGGTGGCTGGCAAGGCGACCCTCACCGGCCAGCATCTGGCAGCGTACATCGGCGCTTGATGTTCGAACGATGTTCGATGGTTCGCGGATCCGTTGAGCTGGCCTATCTGACTGGCGGCTCCGGTCCCGTGGTTGTGATTCTGCACGGCCTGGCGGGGGAAGCGGGGGAGTTTGTCCCCACGATGAACGCGCTTTCTGCCGACTTTCGGGTCGTTGCCCTCGACCAGCGCGGGCACGGTCGCAGCACCAGGCGACCTGCCGATGTCTCGCGTGAGGCGTTTGTGCAGGATGTTGTTGCCTTGGTGGAACACGTGAGTCCTGGGCAGCCGGTGCATCTGGTGGGACAGTCGATGGGCGCCCATACGGCCATGCTGGTGGCTGCGGCCCGGCCGGACCTGGTTGGGTTGCTGGTTGTGCTGGAGGGCGATGCCGGCTCGGGTACTTCCGATGACGCTGCTGCCTTGGGCCGGTACTTTGCCAGCTGGCCGGTTCCGTTTGCCGACGCGGCGGCAGCCCGGGAGTTTCTGGGGGAGTCTCCCATTGTTGATGCATGGGTTGCAGCCTTGGAACTCAAGGAAGACGGGCTGTGGCCCCGATTCGATGCCGACATCATGGAGTCCTGCATCCGTCACGTAATGGTGCCGCGGTGGCAGGAATGGGCGGCAGTGCAGGCGCAATCCCTAGTTGTGTACGGCGGCAAGGGCATGTTTTCCGAGGAACAGAAGGTGGCATTTGTCGGGAGCAGGCCCGGGACGCTTCGCGTTGATTTACTCGGCGCGGGCCACGATGCCCATCTTGACCAGTGTGAGCATTGGATAGAGGTTCTCCAGGGTTATCTGTCAGAATCACTGGCGGATTCTGACAGATAAATGTACAACTGACAGTATTTCCATTGCGAAAGATAAGGCTGCCGTGGATCCTCAATCCAGAAACCCCGGACCACGCCTCGATGTCGCGAGGCAGCAGCACGCAATACGCAATGAGATGATGATTTGGCACTCGCGAAACGTGCCCAAATCGCTACTTTTAGATCGCTTCCCATTGCGCCGATAATCTACATTATGTCAAGTAAAGTGAATCTGGGTCTCAGAAGGGGCTACTTTCCTGTCTCTTTGTCTCTTGTCATCTAAGTTGAAGCATGGGACGCCGTTTGATGGTGTCCGAAGCCAACGCCGGACACGCAGTTCCTGCAGGCCCTTGAACTTCAGGGCGCAATTCTCCTCTGCCCCCATCACCAGTCATCTTGCCGACTCTTGCATGATCCCCTAGGAGCACTCTCACCAGATCCGACGTCCCGCAGCTTACAAGTGACAACATAATTTTGCGGGACTGTGGTGGTGTGCCACGAACCAGCTCCATGTCGGATTCGAGTATTGGTGCGAACGTGACCAGCTGATGCGATTCGGCTTTGATCCAGACGTAGTAGGCGTGGCCTCGCAACCCTTCAGGATTGCTCTTCCAGCAGCACTCCCCCAGATGACCCACGCACCTGACTACTTTGTCCGGCAAGTTGATGGCATCGGCGTTGTTATAGACGTCCGTCCCGACGCCCTGGTCAAACCCGCCCACGAGGACGTCTTTGATGCCACGGCCAAGCTTTGCGCATCAGTGGGCTGGAGCTATCAGCTACTCGCCGAGTTGAAATCACTCTACGACGCCAACCTGCGCTGGATCGCCGGCTACCGCCATACTTGTGCGGCTAAACGCCGCAGGATCAGAATCCATCAGTGAACTTGCCGGTGCCATTGGTGATCCGATCTGCGTCCGCCCAACCGTGCTCCACCTGATATGGCCACATCAAATAGCTGGTGATTTGATGGTCTCTCCCCTGCGTCTGGAGAGCTTTGTCAACATGGTCGAGACACCATGAACAACGGCAGCGCAGCAATACGCATCAGCGATTGTGTTTCCTTCCGAGGCGTGACCTACAGCCTCTCTGGAATTGACTGAGATCTCGCTCCCCTGACCGCAGCTGGCGAACTAACGGTGGCCAAATGACAGTTTCATCCCGTGGACATGGTTGGTGAGATCTTTGGGAAGGCAAGTTTTCGGCCCGACGTGACGGGCGTCGTCATCCATTTGGAATCGTGTACCAGACAGCGATAGCTAATACCGCTGTGCAGATTACGATCGCTTCAATCCACACCGCGGAGTTGTGGGTCTCGTAGACGAACCGGCCCTGTACGTGGTCCTTGAGCCGTCAGGGCGCCTCGGCCTACAATTGACCATGGAAAATCTTCTATTCAGCGTCGATGTCAACGCTCCTGCGCAGCACGTCTGGAACGTCATGCTCGACCTTGACACATACCGCGAATGGACAGGTGCTTTCAACGAGGGGTCGACCTACGAGGGCGGCTGGAACGAGGGCGACGAGATCCGCTTCCTCGGTCCGAACGACGACGGCACGGCGAGCGGTCTCCTCGGCTCCATTATCGAGAACCGGACCCACGAGTTCCTGTTGATCCGCTATCTCGGCGATATTCAGAAAGGCGTCGAGAACCGCGAAGGGCCAGCCGTCGGGCTACACGAGAGCTACTCGTTCAGCGAGACCGACGGGGTGACGACCCTCGTCGTCGAGCTCGAGGTGCCTGACGAATGGGCCGACGACATGCGCGACATGTGGTCGGAAGCGATCGTCAGGATCAAACGGTTGGCAGAGCAAGCCTAGGTCGACGAAATCCTGTCCCGGTCAGGATTGGCGACAGCTCCGACAGCGTTGTGACGTTAGCTTTCCAATGAGCTGCTCACCTCTTGCCAATTCCGGTCACCTTGGCAACCAACCGCTTTTTTCGCCCGGTGAGGGTTCCTTGAATGAGGAGTACTCGATCGATTGCGGCCGCTTCCTGCAGATTTCGAGTTTCCGACACAGGGTGGATACCGTTGACGCATGATCAAGCTTGCACGCGCAACCGGTACCGATATGGCCGAGATTTCAGAGTTCCTGGGTATCGCTGACCTCACGTTAAGTGGACTCGATTCAGCCTCGGTGCACTTGTGGATTTCGCGGGATGAAACGGAGGGACACATCTTCGCCACGACTGGATATGAAAGCAGCGTCGACGGCGAGCATGCCCTTATCCGAAGCGTTGCCGTTGATCCGGCTCGTCGTAAGGTAGGAATTGGGCTGGAACTTGCCCAATTCGCGATGGAACGAGCTGTCGAGGCTGGCGCCAAACAGGCTTGGCTGTTTAGCCGCAGGTCTGGCCCGTTCTGGCAGAAAGTCGGGTTCACGCTGGCTGCGACGAAGGATCTTGCGGATGCACTTGCCTCAACACACCAAGTTCAATTGTTTACAGAAACTGGGCAGCTCGGACGTGAAGTCGCTTGGAGCCGACAGCTCTGACACACTTTTGAGCGTTACGACTGGCTCATGGTTAGGGCTGCTGCCGGGAACTATGAGTGATTTTTGGCAAGGAGGACAATAAATTAGCGGTTGTTGATCCAGTAGCGCCGCTTACCTTTTCGGCTGTCCTCGTAGACGCCGCCATTCTTTTCAATAGTGGCCCGGGAACCGGCATTGTCCTCATCGCAGGTGACCAAAACCTGGGAAATCCCCAGATCGTGGGCCATCGGCAAGGCGTCGTTCAATGCCTGGGCCGCGTGACCTTGGCGGCGCGCGGATGGCCGCACACTGTATCCAATATGCCCGCCTTCATTCAGCAAGAAATCATTGAGCTCATGGCGGATGGCTAGGGAACCAAGCACCACATCTGCTTCAACGATCCATAGATAGGTACACGTCACATAGCCAGGCTTCCGTGGGCTCTCGGGTAGTGCGGCTACAAGAAGTTCGTCAACGAATCGCTCGAAGTGCAGCGGATCCCGAAGGTCATCCAATGACCAATCCTCACCACCGCCACCATCCCGGTGGACGCCATCAAATTCAACGGCAGCCTCCAGCCAGGAGGAGTGGAAATCTACATTGGGGGTCATGAGGGTAGCCATCACAAGATCCTAGCCGACTACTTTTGCTCTTTCTCACACCCGTGGAGTTCCGCAGCAATAGCTGAAGCAGGTGTCGGCCGGCTTAGCCAAGGTTCAGTAGGACGTTCCCGTGACACCAGCTTTGGCCAGATTTACCTGTGTGCCCAAGGCATTGTCCGGACAGTGCAGATCGAGGTCGACGGCGTACATGTCGCCGAGGCCTGCACCCGCGGGCGGCGGCGGTGTTTTCGTGGGTGGTCACGGTGACACGGCAACGGTCGCCAGCGTCGTCAACCTCGGGACCGGCACCACTCCCCAGGCAGTCATACCCCCGGATCTCTGTTCGGAATACCCCGTTCGGGACGTTTCTAGGGGTGATGCTCCCCCACCGGATTGGGCCTCTGAAGTAGCCAACTGGGAACTCAAAATCTCATTGCACTCGGGCTAGTGTGAGAGCCATGAAGAATCCTAGCCATCCAGCACGGACGATAACCGCCTATCCTCGGTGGTCATGGACAATCCCTGCGGCAGGTGGAGTGTCCTGGTTAATTGGGTTCATTTCAATTTTTCTGATTGCTCCGAGCAATGCCGGCGTCGACACGTGGACTGCCTATATGTTGTTCCAGACAGGGTCGAATCTTGGCAATATCTTTGCTCTAGTCCTATGGTCCTGCGCAGTCATCATCACCGTCTGGCTGTGTTTACGAGGTGCGGCTTGGATTCCGGTACGCGCTCTTTGCGCCTACGGGGTGGGCGCTGTTCTTTCGCTGTATCCCGTTGCGGTCATCGGAAACGCTGTGTCCCATGTGGTCGCCGTCGAGGACGGCTTCGCGTACCACGACGGATTGGCGGGGCCACTGGCCATTTCCGGATTCATTGCGTTATCTGCTGCACTGGTCCTGGCTATCCTCGCCATCCTGGCGCGCAGACCTAGAGCTGACGATTCGCCATCAAAAGTAACGTCCCGGTAGACAGATCCGGTCAGCGTCCGCAGACGAGGAGCGGACGCTATGGCACGATGTTGGGGTGAATAGCATTGATGATGAAGTGCAGCTTGCCGCGAGCCATGACCCAACTGTGGTCAGGGAGGCCGCATTGATTTGGGCGCGCGCTACCGCACTGCGCGACTTACGCCCGGCGCCGGTAACAGGTGAGGAGAAAATTTCCGGGATTCAACGGCGTTTGACTGTGGCCGGAGCCAAGCTAGTCCTTGCCAAGCAAGGCGACGCATACGTGGGTTTCACACTTTTTGCCCCTCTTAATGAATACCTGGAAATCTTTTACCTGGCAGTGGATCCAGCTTCGTGGGGACGCGGAGTGGCAAGTACCTTGCTCGTCGGCGCGGAAGACTATGCCCGCACCGTCGGAATGGCAGCTCTGGGGCTATGGGTGATCGCTGACAATGACCGTGCCCTCAGCGTCTACGAGAGGCAAGGATTTCTCGGCACCGAACAGATGAAATTCGACGAATCTTCCGGTCGAATCGAACGATGGCTACTCAAGGACATTTGAAAGCCGACTCGTCCGCGCTGGCCGATGCCGACGGACGAATCAGCGTGCCAACATGGGAATTTTGCTGCACCGATGGAGGTTCGGTTTAGTGTCGGCAGCTGCCAACACAACTACTGGCACCCGGACTACTGAACTGCATCGAAAGGACGAGGAATGTCAACGCTTGGAATCATCGGAAGCGGGAACATCGGATCAGCAATCGCTCGATTAGCGGTTGCAGCTAATATGAACGTGGTCATTGCGAACTCCCGAGGCGTGGAATCGCTTCAAGCACTCATTACTGAACTCGGACCACTGGCTCCAGCTGGCACGGTGGAAGAAGCAGCCAATTCCGGAGACGCAATTGTGCTTTCCATTCCGCTAACCGCTGTCAAGGATCTGCCAACCGGATTACTGGGCGGCAAGCTTGTCTTGGACACCAGCAACTACTACCCCTTCCGAGATGGCCGCATTGCAGACCTCGACACCGGAACCGTGACCACAAGCGAGTTGGTCGCAAGATGGCTTGATGGAGCACGCTATGTAAAAGCTTTCGGCAACATCTTGGCACACCACATCCCCCTTCTTTCCCGCACCAGCGATAGTCCAGATCGATCGGTGCTTCCCATTGCGTCTAATGATATTCAGGCTAAAAGTGAGGCGGCGGCAATCATTGAGCGCCTTGGGTTCGACACCTTGGATGCAGGTACGCTATCGGAGACGTGGAAGTTTGAACCTGAGTCCGCAGGCTACACGCGCACCTATCTCGCGGACCAGAGCACGCCGGATGACCAATTGCTTTCCTCGATTCCAAGCCCGACGTCGGCGGAGCAGGTCAAAGCCGCTCTGGATTCCGCGACTCATGTGAACGTCGCCGAACGCGCCTTCTGAAGTGCCCCGCCCTCCCCCTGACCATTGGACGTGGGAGGCTAGTTCTGTGAGCGTGAAAACAAGCATCAATAGGCCAATCATTGCCATTCACCCGTACAGTCTCAACGATGCTGCAGATACCCTGTCCATCTTCCATGCAGCAGTAACCGAGACAGCAGCGGACGACTACTCGCCTGAGCAGATTCAGGCGTGGGCGCGGCCAGAAGACCGAGAGCTGTCCACGTGGCACGCCGCAATGCAAAGGCGTAACAGTTACGTGGCGACTGTGAATAAGGAGCCAGCCGGCTTCTCCGACGTGGACCCTCAGGGGTATATCGACATGATGTTCGTGGCCCCGCGCTTCCTACGCCTCGGGGTGGCACGCCACCTCCTGACCCATGTGGAGGCACAAGCGCGTGCCGGGCTCCTAGCGGAGCTATCGGCCAATGTCAGCATCACGGCCCGGCCCTTTTTTGAGCGCTTCGGATTCGTCGTCCAGGCGGAACAACATCCTGTCCTGGGCGGCGTACGGCTTACCAACTACGCGATGAAGAAGAACTTGTTCGCCAACCAAACCGAACTGGAATCAGAATTCTGCCTGGTCTAGTCGTGGAGGACAATTTGGTAAAGGTTGTGATCTTGCCATTCCCCGGCAATGTGCAAGTACCGGGGAGCCATCCCGATTTGCTGGAATCCCGCTTTCAACAGCACTCGTTGTGAGCCCACATTATGAAGGAGAGTGCTCGCTTCTATTCGGTGCAGTCCGAGGTCGGCACGGGCCGTTTCAACTATCGCTCGGACGGCAGCCGAAGCCAGCCCACGGCCTGCATACTGGCCGTCTACCCAGTAACCCAGCCCGGCACTTTGAAAGGGGCCGCGCACGATCCCGGCCACGTTAAACCGGCCCACCAGCACATCGCCAGCGAACAATCCAAGGGGATAACCGGCTCCGGTTTCTACCGCAACTAGACGATTGGCGATATCCGCGGCCTGCCACGCTTTGGAGTAATACTCCTCTGGACGGACAGGCTCCCACGGTGCCAAGTACTCACGATTGCGCGTATAAGCAGAGGTGAGTGCTCCGGCATCACGGGGGCGCAGCAAACGCATGACGACATTTTCATTGAGCTGGCACGTATTAAACACAGCTCAACATTACCTGCGATCCCCAGCTAGCTTGCTCTTAGATTCTCGGCGAGCATCACGATGATGCCGCTGGGGCCGCGGACGTAGCTGAGCTTGTAGATGTCTTGGTAGGTGGCTACGCCACGGAGTGGGTAGCAGCCGTGGCTCGCGGCGATTTTGAGTGCAGCATCGATATCGTCAACAGAGAAAGCAACACGGTGCATGCCGATTTCATTGGGCAGGGTGGGCTCAGTTTCGATGGCGTCTGGGTGAAGATATTCGAAGAGCTCAAGACGACCGGTACCATCGGGTGTTTGGAGCATCGCGATTTTGGCATGGTTGCCATCGAGGCCGACGGCGGTGTCGGCCCACTCGCCGCTGACCGAATCCCGACCGACAAGGGTTAGCCCGAGGTCCGTAAAGAAGGCGATGGTCGATTCCAGGTCCCGTACGGCGATGCCGACGTTCTCGAGTTTGATGGGCATAGGCGGCACTTTATCAGATGTGGACATTGCCGTAAGGTCCAGTAGTGAGCTACATCGTGTCTGAGGTCCAGTGCAACATCACAACGACGTCGAGGAATGGACCATTATGCGGGTAATCCCAGCGGCTTTTGTGGCATTAGCTATTGCCAGCGGACTTTTGATTCCCCGTGTAGATGCGCTTTACTTGCTAGGCCATGCCGCGGCATTGGTCTTTGCGCTAGCCGCTCCCCTTGCCTATTGGTGGCAGCTTCGCAGTAATCCGCAGAAGAACGACGGCGTGAGTCGTTTCCTGTTGATTGGTCTAGCAATCCTCGGGCTACTTTCCGCTGTGGCCAGTGGACTTTTGCTCTCCATGGGAAGCGCCATGGCGGCGGCGGGCGATATTGGTGGAATGTTCTTCTGGGTTTGTTCCACTTGGGCCTTGCTCATTCTGTCGATCGCTGCGGTTTTTGTGAAAGCTCCCCGTTCATCCCGGCTGACCTTGTAGCTCGGCACCACCCTGCAACTCGGCACTGAGGACTCGCATCCGGACCGCGCCGTCTTGGATGAGCACGGCACCGAGATCCTGATACCCCCACCGGGCGTACATTTGGCGCGCCGTCTCGGCCTGCTCATAGACGCCCAGGACAACGTTTGAAGCGGTGCAATGCTCAAGCGCCGAGGCTAGAGCGGACCTCGCAATGCCCAGGCCCCGAGAGTCAGCGTGGACAGCCAGCTCAGGCACCACCACGGTATTACCCGGATCCGAGACCATACTCTTGATCCGGGCATCAGTGGTGACCATTGATGAGAGAGTCCCCTCCCAAGAGTCGTCGCCCTGAAGTCCGTGGACCAGTGCGAACCCAACAGCCTTCTCTGCGCAGCGAGCTATGGAGAGCCTTCCGCCACCAAGAGCAAGCAGGTCCGGGCCCCATTCGACTATCTCCGCAAGAGTATCCTCGTCCTCAAAATATGGGGCAACAGAGAAAGCTGAGCTGAAAATCGCAGCGACCTCAACCCAAACTGACGAGGGGGCAACGCCGTCGAAAGTCTCATAGACAGGCGAGAGCGCAACGGGAGCATTCTGCATTCCTACATCGTAGTGTCGTCACTTATCCCTAGCGCCAAGGCCGTCCATCAATGCACCAACCCGATCATGATGGGCTGGAAGAAATTGCCCCCTGAACCATTCCCGCACCGGTGACGTATCACTGGATGAAGGCAACTCTTGCCTATTAGCGTCGCACCAATGCCGTATCAATGAGGAAGCGTAGGTCACCACATGAGCACATCGAACCCAGAACGCCATGATCCTCTTGGCATCGTCCTACGGTTACTGGTTCCCGCAGCTCTGGCCATTGACGCAGTGGTCCATCTGCGGCTCGCTTCCTACTACCAGAGTGCAGCACCGGGAGGGATCGGTCAGGGCAATCTGTTCCGAATTGAGGCCGCAGCTGCGATCCTTGCCGGACTTTACGTGCTGCTTCGTGGCAGCCGTCCGGCCTATGCAGCAGCCTTCATCGTTGCCGCCGGTGGTGTCGCCGCCGTTCTGCTGTACCGCTACGTCAATGTCCCGGCGTTCGGCCCGTTCCCGGCCATGTATGAGCCCGTCTGGTTCTTCCAGAAATCACTCAGTGCCGTTGCGGAGGCAGCGGCAGCCACCCTGGCCGCCGTCGGAATCTGCAGGCCTCGCCACAGCAGCAAAACAGCGCGTCAATAAACAGTATCTGGCCAGCTGAACCATCCGGGCCCATACTGCGTATTAGCGGCAGGAGGAGTCGATGCATCTGGACCAGCAGCAGGCCCTGCGAGAATTACACGGCGACTATGCCCCGCTGCTGTGGCGCTTTGTGATGCGGCTGGTGCATGACCGGGCGCAGGCAGAGGATGTGGTTCAGGAAACCTTGCTGCGTGCCTGGCAACATCCGGAGGTTTTGACACGGGAACCCAATGCGTTGCGTGCGTGGCTATTCACTGTGGCCCGGAACCTGGTCATTGACGATTGGCGCAGCGCCCGCCACAGGCATGAATTTGGCACAGTCCAACTGCCCGAAACCCCTGACTATGACCAGACCGAGAGGGTTCTGGATGCGTGGCTCGTTGGCGACGCACTGGAATCCCTCAGTCCGGATCATCGCGAGGTGATTCGGCAGGCCTACTTCGGTGGCAAGGACACTGCCTCGATTGCGGAGGCACTGGAAATCCCGGAGGGGACCGTCAAATCCCGGCTGCACTACGGCCTGCGGGCGCTGCGTCTGGCACTGGAAGAACGAGGGGTGAGCGGGTGATGGAAACGTCGGATTCTTATGCGCTTTGGGACGCGGCTTACGTGCTTGGCTCCCTGCCGGCGGCCCAGCGCCGTGAATTTGAGCAACACCTTTCCACATGTTCGTCGTGCCAGCGCCAGGTGGCGGCATTGTCCGGGATGCCTACTTTGCTGGCGCTGAACCGTGAGGAAAACGCTGAAGGCTTCACGCCTACCCACGAGGCGACGCTACCCGAATCTGTGCCGCTCTATGCCGGGCTGGCCGCCCAACTGGCCCGGCGCCGCCGCAGGTTTACGGTGGCGATGGCAGCTGCTGCCATCATCTTGGCAGGTACGACGGCGGCCATCACCACCGGGTTCAACTCCGGTACCGCTCCCCCACCGTTCGCCGTCAGCAGTGCTTCCTCGAGTGTCCCGCTGACGTTCGCCGGCACGTCCCCGCAGGGTCTTTCAGCGACGGGGACGCTGTCCAGTTATCCCTGGGGAACGCATATCAGCTGGCACTGTCGCTACGCTCCGGCAGCTCAGTACCCGGGTGATCCGGCGGGCCAGGATTATGTGCTGGTCATGGTCTCGGCCTCCGGTGTGGAGACCACTGTGGCCAGTTGGACTGCTGGCCCCGGTAGTGAGGCAACGCCCACCGCGTCGACAAGCACCCCCGCCCAGTCCATCGCACGGCTGGATATTCGGGACAGCAGCGGGGCCACGCTGCTTAGCGCGGCCCCCTAAAGGTTTGCCGGTTCGCGTCTTCATGGAAGCAACCGGGCTAGGACGTCAGTAGCCGCTGCCGCCCTGTGCTGGTGCAGAAGGGGATGCAGGAGCAGCGGTGACTTTGGCGCCGTCGGCCCCGACAACCCACCAGATCCCGCCGTAACCCTGACCTGTTGTATCCCCGGGGCTCTTGTCCGCAGCGTAGGTGTACAACGGCAGCCCGTTGAGTGTGACTTGCGCGGTGCCGTCAACCCCGGTGATGGTGCCGACTGTTCCGGTGACTCCCGTGATGGTGGGAGCAGCGCTACTGGTGCTAACGGCCGGCCATAGACTGGCGCAGGGACCGGAACAGGTGCTGGCCTTCTCCTGGGGTGTGTCGTGATCGAAGACGTACACGGTCATTCCGGCACCGTCGACCACGATGGCGCCTAAGGCCGTGCTTGCCGTGTGCAGCTCGCCGGTCGATGCGGCGGGGTTTGAAGCTGCCGGTTCGTTGGTACTGCCACAGGCAGTGAGGAGCGCCAGCGCCAACGCACTGACGGCAATCCAAACTCTGGTGTGAGATTTCATGAGTAGGCTCCTTGACTGGTGAAACCGGGGCGGTTCCATATCCAGCACACGAAGTGGCAGCCGCCATGGTTCACATGGCATGATCTTCTTCATGAACAACACTGTGGTGACAGGCCAATTGATCTGCGAAGGTGAAGAGCAGCTGGCCGCCGTGGTGGTGCACCTGCCCCGTCATTTTGAACTGACGCGAGCCGAGCCGGGCTGCCTGTCCTTCGAGGTAACACAGACTCTCGATCCCATGGTGTGGGACGTTTCCGAGCGGTTCGCTGATGCCGCTTCCTTTAAGCTGCACCAGGCTCGGGTCAGGGCCAGCGAGTGGGGCCACGCAACAGCGGGAATTAAGCGCAACTACTCCGTGGCCGGTTGAGTCGCGCCCTCAGCAGCTGACACCTCCAGTCCTACCGCACCGTTTCCCGCGGGAGTAGACTCGGCAACGGGCAGCAGTTACCGTACCAAGGAGTGCGCCATGGGCATTATTTCCGTGGACTTGTTCATAACCCTCGACGGCGTTTACCAGGGACCTGGTGGCCCGGACGAGGATCGCAGCGGCGAATTCAACCTCGGCGGGTGGCAAGGTGCCTACACCGATGCCGAATCCGGCGAGGCAATAGGCGCCGGAATCGAACAGATGGATGCGCTTCTGCTGGGCCGCACAACCTATGACATCTTTGCCGGGTACTGGCCGGCCCGAGGCAAAAGCAACCCCATTGCGGCAAAATTGAACGCCCTCCCTAAGTTTCTGGTTTCGCGGACGAGGACTAACCCCGGGTGGGAGGGCACAACGGCGTTGCAGACCATGGACATGGTGGCCGCAATGAAGAGCCAATTCAATGACATGCACGTGATCGGCAGCGGCAGGCTGGTCCGCTCACTGCTTGCAGCAGACCTCGTTGACAGGCTGAACTTCTACCTCTATCCCCTGACCCTTGGATCCGGGAAACGCCTGTTCGCAGATGGCACCGGTGTCCCGGCCGCCTTCAACCTCGTACAGCCGCCAAAAGCATTTCCCAAGGGTGCCGTCTCCCTAGTCTATGAGCGGGCAGGTGTTCCGGTAACAGGTATAGACATGGCTGAGATGACATGACGGAAGCGGAGGCTTGGGGCGAACCTGAACCATTCACGGCAGATGGGTCTGGGCGACTACTGCACGGCACGAAAGCGGCTCTCACTGTCGGCGACCTGCTGTAGCCTGGCCACCGCTCAAATTTCGGTGGCGGCAGAATTGCGAACCACATTTACGTGACGGAGACTCTCGATGCGGCCACGTGGGGCGCCGAACTCGCGTTGGGTGAAGGTCGGGGCCGGATCTACATCGTGGAGGCACTGGGTGCTTTGGAGGATGACCCCAATGTCACGGACACGAAGTTTCCCGGCAACCCGACCCGGTCCTACCGCACCCGGGAACCAGTCAAGGTCATCGGAGAAATCGTCAACTGGACGGGCCACTCCCCCACCACATTGCAGGCCATGCGCGACGGGCTTGCCGAGCTGAACCGCGGAGGCGCCGCGATCATCGACGACTGACAATTCCGGCGTGCCGGTGGCTGCG
Organism: Arthrobacter sp. N199823; assembly: GCF_002929705.1. Taxonomy (GTDB): domain Bacteria; phylum Actinomycetota; class Actinomycetes; order Actinomycetales; family Micrococcaceae; genus Specibacter. The sequence goes on along the minus strand of NZ_PJIN01000004.1, from coordinate 127,036 downwards.
AAGCCCGAATCATGAGTTCCTGCGTGGCCCGGGTCATGGCTGCGTAGTGGTCCACCGTGTATGACGCTTTGGTCCGACTGTCCCGTTCCCGTCCCCAGTTCCCGACCTGCTAACGTCCCGTCTCCGGAATGTCCAGCTCGACGGCGGTGCTTGGGTGTTTGGCGGCCGGACGTCCTAGCGGTCGGAGTTCGCTGACCAGCACGCTGAGCACAATCAGCACCGCCCCCACCACCGCCAGTGGCGGCAGCCGGTCCCCCGCGATCCGCCCAATCACGCCAGCCCAGACAGGCTCGCCCGTATAGATGATGGTGGCGCGTGTGGGGTCCACCGACTTCTGCGCCCAATTCATTGTTAGCTGGATGAGGCAACTTGCCAGCCCCAATCCGACGCCTGCGGCGAGCCACACCCACGAGAACGCAGGGATGGATTCGCCTGTCGCTGGCATGGCCATGAACGCCAGAACGCTGCACACCAGCAACTGCACCACTGTCACCCGCCCCAGGTTCACCTTCGCGGCGAAAAGACTAATCAGCACGATCTCGGCGGCGATAGCAACAGTGCTTAAGAGCGTGACCACCTCTCCCGTGCCGAGGCCTACTTGGAAGGCTCCTGGACCAGCCAACAACACGAGCCCCGCGAATGCCAAGGCCGCCCCAGCGAAAGCCATGATGTGCGGGCGCTTGCGGAATACGGCCCATTGCAGGAACGGCACCATGGGCACAAAGAGGGCCGTGAGGAACGCGGAGGTGCTGCTGCTGATGGTTTGCAGGCCGACGGTTTGGAGTCCGTAACCAAAGAAGATCATCACGCCGATTGCGGCGCCGGCACAAAGATCGGCCCGGGTCATGCCGCGGAGGGCACGGCGGAAGATCATGCAGGCAATGAGGCCTGCCACGCCGAAGCGCAGTCCAACAAAAAACATGGGACCGCTATAGCGCATGGCCAGGTGTATGACGAGATACGTGCCGCCCCACAACGCAGTGATGGCCAGTAGCGCCAGTTCCGGCTTGCTGAGTGAAAATGAGCGCGGTCGACGCGCGGTGTGCACCATTCTGCCCATCTTAAGGGATCCGCGGGGTTAGCCAGCGACGGGATCCTTCTGTTGTAGCCCGGCGCCACGGTGAGGTGCGGCACCCGGTAAGAGTCCGGCGTCGTGCTTAGGAGCTGAAGTCCACGTCCACGGTAGTGACGACGGCTGCAGTGCGTCCCGGGCCGTCCTGGTGCTGCCAGTACAAGTTGGTGTGGGCGATGACCTGTTCCGGCGGCGGCGCGCCCCATTCGCTGTTGTCCGATGTGGTGTGGGCATCGCTGACGAGGGTGACATCGTAGCCGCGGGTGAAGGCACCATGGATGGTGGAGCGGATGCAGGCGTCGGTTTGGGCACCGGCAACAACCAAGGCACCTACGCCGGCGCTGGCCAGGATGTCCTCCAGTTCGGTTCCTTCGAAGGAGTCCCCAAACGATTTGTGCACCAACGGCTCGCTCTCGAGGCGGACGAGTTCGGGAATGTACTTCCATGCCTCGGATCCTTGGGGCAGGCCGTCGTCGTTGTGCTGGACCCAGATAATCTGCGTTCCGGCCTTACGTGCCGCACCGACAAGTGACTGGATGTTCGCCACAACCGGAGCCCGCTGGTACGCATCGACCATGACGTCGTTCTGGACATCGATGACCACCAGGGCGGTTTTGCTGCGGTGCGGAAGCGTTGTCATGGGATCCTCTAGTCAGGGCTGAATCGTTGCCGTACACGAGCCTACGCTCTCCAACCCCAACGCGAAACACCCGCCCATGGCCGTGGATCATGGGCGGGTGTTCAGGCTTGCGCGCTACTTCTTACCGGGCTTGCCCTGCGTGATGGGCTGCGCCGGGGCTGTGATCTGACGGTTGGCGCTCAGATCTATGCCAAAGTCACCGGCGAACACTAGACGGGTGTTCTTGTAGATTTCGGGGTGGTTCTCGTCGAGTTCGAAGACGCGGGCGCCACGGAGCCGGTTACGTTCAGCACCGGAGAGGCCGTAGGCACCAAAACCGCTGCCGGGACCATAGCCCAGCTCGACCCCGTAGTAATTGCCCACATAGGTGTTGACGTGGTCATGGCCCACAAAGTAGCCCTTGACGTCACCACGTTCCAGGAAAGCGTTGAACAGGCCGGAATTGAAGGGGCCGGGGCACTCGTCCTCGTTGCGCTCGCCAACAATCTTGTGCTTGGTCAGGGCACGGGCATGATCTGCTTCGGTGCGGGAATCGATGCTGGCAAACCACATGGCACGGTGCTCGTGGAGGGCGATGTGCCCCCACATGAGGGAGGGGACCTTCTTGCCGTACTTCTTCTCCGTGGCGATGGACTGCTCGCGGTACCAGCTGACCTGGTCCATGCGTACCCAATCCCAGTCGGGGTACCCGGCAAAGTCCTGGCCGTTGATTGAATCCGGAGCGTAACGTCCGGTGTCGATGAGCCATAGGCCGAAGGCGGGATTCTTGGCGTTGGACTTGGCAGGGCTCTTGGCAGACTGGATCAGCAACTGGGTGTTCGAGGTGCCTGTCAGTCCGGGGATGGAATCGGCGTTGATGTTGCAGGCGTAGTCCTGTAGGAATTTGAGCATCTTTGCCTCGGTCATGCCAGTGGCGGCCGCGGAGTCCTCGTCATGGTTGCCGAACGTCACAGCCCACGGAATTCTGCGGTTTTCCATCGGGGCAACCACGTGGTTCAGCGCTTGTTTGACTTCCAGCTCAGTCACGCAGCCACCATTGATGACATCACCGTTGATGACCACAAAATCCGGCTTCTCCGCATCCAGGGTCCGCTCCATCAGTTCAATGGTGCGACGGTCGGTCTGCTCATCGTCCTGAGTGTCGTTGAACTGGATCACCTTGAAGGTGCCGTCGGCCCGGAAGGCCAACGTTGGCTTGGGGGCCTTGGCGCCAGGCGCGGCTGTGCCGGCAGTACTTGAAGCGATGGTGAGTCCGAGCGCGCCCAAGGTACCCGCTGCCGCTAACGCTGTCCTGCGGCTGAATTTCGCTGAGCTGATGTTCTCCGTCATTGCTGCCTTCCACACTGCTCGCCGCCCCTTGTGGGCTGCGTTCCGCGACGAGCGTAGGTGGCGGTTTTAGCCGCTTCACCTACGGTGGAAGGCTGCCGAGACAACAAAAGGTGAACGTCCTTTCCTTCATTCGTGAATGAGGCGCTCGGATATGTCGCCGGGTTGGTCGTCGTGGGGCAAACGTGGCGCTTTAAGACCAAACGCGGTGGTGAGAAGGGCGTGAGCATCTTGATATCCCAGACCCAGGGCGCGGATCTGGTGGGCGTAGTCCTCGGCCGCTTTTTGCGCCTGCCGGTGGACGGGGTCATCATGAGCCGAGACAAAGGTGCCGTGGCGGCCCCGTGTTTCAATAGCTCCGTTGAGCTCCAACTCTCGGTAGGCGCGGGCCACGGTGTTGGGAGCCAGACCAAGATCGGCGGCAAGCTTGCGCACCGTGGGCAACCGGGTCTCTGGTTTGAGAGCCCCGCTGTGGATGAGGCTCAGTACCTGCACCCGGATTTGTTCGAAGGGAGGAACGGCCGATCGGGGATCGACGCTCAGCATCATGACTGGCCCTGGCCCTGAGTGCCAGTGTGACCTTGCTCCTGACCGCCGGTGTCCGGTGAGGGGCCCGCGGGCACCAGGGTGAAGTTGGGCCACAGCCGCTGCTGGAACCAGCTGAGTGAACTTCCGTGGGTGTATGTCAGGATAACGGCGAAGTATCCCCACGTGCTCAACATTTGCCCTAGGGCGGTGCCCATGTTTGCCGCCGCCGTCGCGCCAAGGCCGTCCAAAATGCCCAGGCCGGCAGCCGACACTGCCAGCCAGGCCATGACGGAGGCCAGCACGCCCAGCTTCCGGAGCACATCGGCCCGGATGGCGTCGTCCCAGGCCAGTTCGAGGGTGTCCGCGGCCGGTTGAGGCTGTTCCAGGATCTTGCGCGCCATGACGACGCAGAGCCCTAGGACAACGGCAGCTGCCAGTAGGAATGGCAGCGCGGGGCCGCGTGAGAAGGCTCCGGAGTCAATCGCCCCGGTGGCTCCCAGTACCAAACCCGCTACTGCCATGGCTGCCGCCAGCACCAAAAGCAACGGTGCTGCATAAAGCCTCTTGGGGCTCATATAGTCACGAAGACCCACGGCCTCAAGCCGTGCCATCCGCGGCGCATCTGGCTGCCGGCCAAACAGAGAGTCACGGACGGTCAGGGCAACATCGAGCACCGTCGCGCCTATGATCACGGCAGGGAGTGCAACTAGCCACATGAAATTGAACGGCAACCCTGACGTATGCGTAAACACGTAGATGCCAACGGCAAGCATCCCACCGGCTACTCCCCCAAGTAACGTCGCATTGGCGCTTCGGTGGAGACGCCGACGAAGGGAATCGTTAATTCGCTGGCTGCCCATGGGTAGTCCGACACGCTGCCAGAACAGAAACACCTGGTGCTGTTGGCTCTTGGTGGTTTGAACGATGATGGCACGGACGGCAACAGTCACGGCAAGAATCCCAAGTGCGATCCATGTGAAGGTCAGTTCAGAGCTCATCGCAGTCCTTTGATCGAGGTTTGTCTCAATGTATCATTACAATGTATTGATGGCGAGACGGTCATGCAGAGTGCTGGGAGGCGCGCCGTTGGCGACGCAGGCAGCAGCCGCCCTTCCTTAGGTGGCTATTGCTCAATGACTCATGATCTGCCCGTTCCGTGTGGCAGGCTGAAGCCATGAACCGTCGATTTCTTGCAGAGGCCTCTGCTGTGGTCATTATTGCCGCCACCCTTGCCGGGTGTGCCCCGGTTGCTGAAACCGGAAGTGTTGTTGTTGAAGTCCGGGCCATGGCGCCCGGATCCCAAGGCACTTCCCACCACGTGGATGTTCTGGGACCCGATGGCGGGCTGGTTGAATCCCGGGAGGTTTCCGTGGGATCCACCGTCACCATTGAAAACGTCCCCTATGGGTGGGTCAGCATCGCGGCGCCAAAAGTGTGCACGGTAGAGGGAGAGCTGGGAGCTGAGGCGCCGGTGATGCGGCTGACTATCGATGCAGCACACTGCACCATTTCTAATTAGCGATGCCGTGGCGCTGCCGTGATGTTGCTGGCGCCCGTCAAGAATGACGCGCGGGGGCGCGCACGGGGCTACTCCCCTGGGTGTGCCCCGGCGTGAAGGTGGGCGAGTCCGCCGTCGTGGTTGAAAATGCTGAGGATCTCCACAGGTCCTTCGTGCGCGCGGATGGCATGCGGAACCATAGTAGAGAACTCGGCCACCTCGCCGGGGTGAACCAGGATGGTCCGCTCCCCCAGCTCGAGGCGGACGATGCCTGAGAGTACGGTAAACCAGTCGCGGCCCGGGTGGACACCGCGCTCTGGCGGGCGTTCGGTGGTGATGCGCATTTTGGCGACGGTTTTTCCGTGGAGGCCGTCGTCGGTGGACAGGACCCATGTTGTTAGCCCCGTGGAATGGCCTGGCTGTGGGCGGATGACAACGTCCTCGTCGTCCTCGGATTCCACCAGGGCATCCAAAGTGGTGCCGAACGCCCGGGCGATGGGCACCAGTTGATCGAGCGCGATGCGGCGGTGGCCCGTTTCAATGCGGCTCAGCGTTGACTGGCTCAGTTCGCACCGGCCCGCGAGGTTTTCCAGCGACCAGCCGCGCGCGGTGCGGATGCTGCGGATCCGCTGGCGAATGAGGGCTTCAACATCAGATTCTTGCGTCATGCGCAAAAGTCTATGCGCACAACGCATGGAGCCGCTACCGTGGAAGCATGACTGAACACGGACACCACCACCCGCACGCGGGACACAGCCACGATGAGGGCCACTCCCACGCCACAGATGCCGAGCTGGCGCAGATGCTGGATCTGGACGCGCTCATCCTGGGCTCGTATCTGACGGACGCCACCGCATGGGCGGCGGAGCTTGCCGGGCACGAGCCGGAGACCATCCTGGACGTTGGCGCCGGGTCCGGTGTTGGCACGCTCGCCCTGGCCCGCCGCTTCCCGTCTGCTCACGTGACGGCGCTCGACATATCAGCCCAGATGCTGGCGACGACCCTCGGATCAGCAGCAGCCAGCGGACTGGACGGCCGCATCGCCGGGCTGCAGGCCAACCTGAATGAGGAGTGGCCTGCGAGCGCAACCGCAGATCTGATGTGGGCCTCATCCTCACTCCATGAGCTGGCCGATCCGGAGCGGACTATGGCGGAGATGTTCGCCAACCTGACCCCGGGCGGATTGCTCATTGTTATCGAGATGGACGGCCTCCCGAGCTTCCTTCCCGAGCGCCTGCAGGAGGGATCCTCCGTCGTGAACGGTATGGAGTCCCGGCTGCACGCCTCTCTGGCCAGCAACGGCTGGAACCAGTATCCCGAGTGGACGGCCGGGCTGGAACGTGCCGGATTCACCGTCGAACGCCGCCACTTCCCCACCCAGGGAAGCGCGACGCCGGAACTTGCCGCCCGCTATGGGCGCACCTTCCTGGGGCGAATCGCTCCAGCGCTGGCAGGTGCCGTTTCTCCGGCCGACCTCGCCTCACTGGAATTGCTGCTGGGAGACGGTCCGGAATCCCTGGAGCGCCGCGGCGACCTGGTGGTGCGCGGACATCGGACCGGCTGGGCTGCGTCCAAGCCCTAGGCCTACCGCTACAGGGTGCTCCGTGGTTAGTCTGGCTTCATGACGACAATCGTGTGGGCGCCAGGGGATTTGGTAGTTGCGAGCAATGAGGGCATCGACGTGCGTTTTGCGGGCGTTGAAATTACAGCTGAGATTCCGGAACACATTCAACGCGCGCCCGGCGAACGCGGCATCAGGGTGCATCTGGCCTGTGTCACCAGTCCGGCGACCATGGAGTTGCACGTCAACTACATGAAGGCACTGGAAGCCTGGGGTGAACAACGGGAAATGCATGGCTCCGACAAAGTAGGACGCCCGCCCGTCATGCCCGGAGATGTGGTGCTCAGTGCGGTCAAGGCGAATATCACAGACAACCATGACACCGAATACCTCTTAGTGGCCGGGCGGGTGGCGGGGACCGGCAGCGAATGGGACGGCTCCTGGGTGTTCGTTCCCGAACCGCCTGTCGGTGTCAAGCATCTCACCATAGAGGTCACCCTCAACGGTGAACTGACAGGCAAAAGCTGCCGGGTACAACTTGACTGACAGTGGATGGACATTGAGTGAGCCCGCAGGTGACGAAAGACCAACAGGGCGCTCGGCTATCGCGCAGTAACCTCGGTGCGGGACGCGTCTGGGGCAGCATCCGCAACTCTCGTAGCGGGGCCACCCACTTGGGAACCACGTGCGCGAACGGCGATCCAGCCAAGTGCGGCCAGAACGCTCATGGTCGTGATGAAAGCGATCAGGCTTACGCCGCCCCAACCCACGCCGTTGAGAATTCCTGCCGCGGCGAATGAACCACCAGCTGACAGTGCGGCGGTGATGCCGTCGGTGAAGCCTTGCAGTTTTGCCCCGCGGCCCTGTGGGTACGACCGCAATAACATCGCTGATCCAGCGACGAACAGTACGTTCCAACCCACCCCCACCAAGGCCAAGGTCAGCACTAAGGCCCATCCGGCATCACTGAAGACGGCTACGGCACACCCACTTGCCATGACCACCCCGCCTAGCGCGATGGTGGCTCCCATCCCACACCGCTTGAGGAACTGTGCACTCATAGCTGAGGGTGCGAACATTCCCACCAGATGCCACTGGATCATTGAGGCTCCCACTTCTGCAGAATGACCGGCATGGGCGCTGGCCAGCGGGCCCGCCGCCATGACAAGCGTCATCACTAGCCCCGAACCTGACAGCATCAGAACTGCTTGCAGGAACTGCGGGTTGCCAATGCGCTCGCGGATTTGGATCGCGGGCTCTTTCTCGGTGCCTGCCACCGTTGTGGGAGGCATCGTCGCAGCCAGGATCAAGGCCACGAAACCCAACGCCGCGATGAGCAGACATGAACCCACATAAGGAACAGCCACCGCGCTGGAGGAGGCAACTGCTGCGAAGGGTCCCAGCGCGGCAGCTATCACTCCGCCATACAAGACCCACGCCAGTGCGCGCTCGCGTTTGGCCGGCGGAGCATATTCGGAGGCGACGAAACGCAGAAAACCTCCGACGGCGCGATAGCCACCTGTCAGGGCCGTGCCAACGCAGAAAAGAGCAAATGACTGAGTTGCCACAGCCAGGGCTGCAAGCGCGCCTCCAAGGATTGCCGTCAGCGCCCCCGCAATCATGACCGGGCGATAGCCATACCGTGCTGCCGCGTGTCCGGCGAGAAAAGAGCAAGCGGTCCCGACGACGACAATCAGGCTCAGCGGCAGTGTGGTCAGCGCTGGTGTTGGGGCAAGCTCCATGCCGACCAGGCCCGTGAGTGTCAGGTCAATGCTGACAATCATGTAGTAACAGGCCTGGGCAGCGATCAGCTGGAAGAGTAGGACCCGGAATCGGGGAACAGTTTTCGGCATGATTCCAGACTTCCATTGAGCAACCATCTCCCAACAGTGGCAGGATAGCCACTATGCGCAAGTTTCCAGCCACGGCCTTCGTGAATACCGTTACTCCCGCCCACGCCAGAGTACATAGCCAAGAACCCATTAAGGTGGCTGTCCTTGCCCTGCCGGATGTGTTGGCCTTGGACTTCGGCATCCCACTACAAATTCTGGGCCGGATCGCCGCAGGTCTCTACGAGGTGGCGAGCTGTTCAGCGGGAGGATTTCCCGTTGCGGCAGCAGGTGGCGGGTTCACGGTGACCCCGGAACGGGGCCTTGACCTCCTTGAAGAGGTGCACACTGTCATCATTCCCGGCTACAGCACGTGCCGAGTGCCCCTTGCCGGCGATGTTCTGGCCGCATTGCAGGCCGCTCACAAACGCGGGGTGCGCATGGTCTCCATCTGCACGGGCGCCTTTGCGCTGGCCCAGGCCGGAATCCTAGACGGCCTCCCGGCAACTACGCACTGGGAATCCACGGCAGACCTGGCCCGGCTGTTCCCACGCATCTCGGTGGATGAGAATGTCTTGTTCGTGGACAACGGCCACGTCTTGACTTCGGCCGGCGTGGCTGCGGGAATCGACCTCTGTCTGCATCTGGTCCGAAGCGATTGGGGCGCCGCCGCGGGAAACCGAACGGCAAAAGCAACCGTCGCCGCACCACGGCGTGAGGGCACCCAGTCCCAGTTCATCGAGCATCGGGTCCCGCACGGCAGCGCCAGCCGATCAGCCGAGGTGGCACGTGCCATGGAATGGGCCGTACAGAATATGCACCACCCCATCACCGCCGCAGACATTGCCCAGGCTACAGCCATCAGCGGGCGGACCCTGGCCCGTCGATTTGAGGCGCATGGTGGCATCACTCCAATGAAGTGGCTGGCGTTGCAGCGAGTGGAACGCGCCAAGGAATTGCTGGAGACCACAACGGCGCCTGTTGAACGGATCGCAGCAGCGTCAGGTCTGGGCAGTGGTGCCAATTTCCGGCAGATCTTTAAGAAGGCCACGTCCCTATCCCCTACCCAATACCGGAATGCCTTCTTCGCAGGTGATGAACGTGGCCCGCTGCCGATCGCCGGTAGGGTGGGCGCATGACGCCGATACCCGCCGGACAGGAACCCACAGCACCGGACTCAGCCATGTTGCTTGCCGGTCCCCGTGGCAGGCGGCTGTGCCTAGAGCTGGCCGACCTTGCCGCCACGGCAGCAGCCCCGGACCCTGACCGGAATGATTTCCACTCTGCCAAGATCTACGCTGCCCACACCTTGGAGCCGGGCCGTGGCCCGTCTGCCAGCTACGCGGGTCAGGGCGCAGATGCCAGTCCGCTTCCCAACCCCACTGCCGCCGAGGTTGCGGCGCTGCTTGACGCGCTGCCGCTGCCTGTTCTCAGCGAGGCTGCGCTGCTCCAGGCGCTGACCGCCACCGTGAATTCGGCCCGCTATTGGCAGGAGCCGGATGGCGAGGATATCTTGGCTGCGAGCGCACCCATGCGCCACGCCTTGCATCGTGTCGCCGAACATTTGCTGGCGTCCCCGTTCGTTGCATGGTGGATGGCTCCCCTGGATACAGCCGAGCAGTGGACTGTGACGTTCGTCGATGACGATTCCCGCCCACAGGTCTCAGCCAAGGGCGCTGTGGACACGCTTGCACAGTGGCGTCTGGCGATCATGGCGGAGGAAAAGGATGCTGCAACACAGCGTCCTGCCGACCCCACTGCCAACTGGAGCGGCGAATGGTGGTCTCGGCCGCCGTCGGACCTGACCAATAGCACCCGCGCATTGGGCAGTAGAGGTCCTGCGGGCCTCCAGCTGGTGGAGGACGGGTTCAGCCAATTGGCGGCAGTTGCCCAGCGGCTGCAGACGCCGAGCAATCTCCGGATCTACGAGATCGATTCCCCCGAGGCGTGGGCGCAGCTTTGCCGCGAGCATGCTCTGGAGGTCACTGCCTCCAAGCGTCACGATTGGTATCGCACCACGGGACGGCATGGGAGATGGTTGATCCCGGACTGGTCGCTTCTCAAGGATAAGTACGACGCCGTCCACCTCACCATGGGCGGATACCTGAGCACCGCCGGCCGTGAGATACCCGTGGACGGTACGTTCTCCACCGTACTGGCGGGTTGGGATCCCGACGCCACTTACTGGCTCCGCGATGCGGTCCACTGGGCCGAGGCGGGCCAGTCGTGGTTGCAGGACCAGGAAGGTCCGGTCTGGACGTTGCAGGGATCTAGGCGCAAGAGCCTGACCACCCCGGCGCGAAGTGACTGGTCTTGGGGCCATGGCGACTACCGGGGGCAGTCCGAGACGGCGCTGCTAGGAACAGGCGATGAACTATGGGAGCGCGTTAGAGCTGACGTGCTGAGGTGGAAGGTGAAAACCCGCAGTGGATTCACTGTAAATACGCCTGGTCCCGTGACAGAAGGAGCACGCGTGAACGTCACCGCCAGTTTCCTTGGAGTGAAGGTCGTTGAGCCGGTTGAGGTAGTGGCGGTGGTGGATGCCGCTGACAGAGTCGGATTCTCTTACCGCACTCTGCCAGGTCACCCTGTTAGTGGTGAGGAGGCGTTCATTGTGCACCGCTTTGGCGATGACGTGTACTTGACCATTCGTTCCCTCACCCGCGCCGCGCCGCAACAGCCGTGGCGGATACTCTTTCCTGTTCTGCTGGTCTTCCAGAAGCTCGTCCGACGCCGCTATCTGCGAGCGCTGCGCTGAAACGCCCGCAAGATGGGCCTTTTTCGCATTCGAATCTATGTTCTAATCGACTGTTGATAGCAGCTCCCAGGTCCCTGTTGAGGGCCTCATCCGCGCCGTTACTCAGGCGCCCTGCACCAGGAACTGATTCCGTGTCTCGATGAGTCTCTTCAGGTAGTGGGCCAGGACCATCTTTTCCACCAATCGACCCACAGGGCCAAAGGGTGCGGCAAAGTCGATCCTGTCGGTCATGATGGTGCCTTCAGGGCCTTTCTGAAACTCGTGGACGTGCCGGAAATGCCGAAACGGTCCCTTGACCTGTTCGTCCACAAACCGCGAAGGCGCGTCCATAGAGGTGATCCGGCTCGTCATACGCAGCGGGATCCCGAAGTGCCATGCCCGCCAGGAAACTTCCTGCCCTAGCCCAATCAAGCCAGATGTCACCCCGGCGACCGCTGTTTCCCTGGAACGTGCCATTGATCCAGTGTGGGCGTCAATGCTCCGCGACAGGTCAAACAACTCGGCCATGCCAAGGGCGGTATGGGTAACACACTCAAAAGAGACAGTCATGGTGGCCAGTATCCCAGACACCAGCTGGCAAGATGGCACCAGTACTAGCCACAGTCACGGAAGGGACAGTCCCATGATGTTTGGCCAGACGCCGGTAACCCACGTTGGAGTGGACCCATTCAACCCACCGAACCCAGATGTATGGCCCGCAACAATGGCCCCTGTGCAGCAGATTCTGCGCGAGGGGCTTGATCTGGGCGCAGTTACCGTCTTCGTGGGCGAGAACGGCTCCGGCAAATCAACGCTGGTTGAGGGAATCGCCATGGCCTACGGGGTGAATCCTGAGGGTGGGTCCACGGGAGCAATGCACCATAGCCGAACGACTGAATCCGATCTTCACTCGGGCTTGAAACTCACCCGCAACCCAGGATCCAGCAAATACGGTTACTTTCTGCGCGCCGAAACCATGCACGGCTTCTTCAGCTATCTAGAGGACAACCCCTCCATGGGCAGGCCGGACAGCAACTACCATGCCATGTCCCACGGCGAATCGTTTCTGGAATTGATCTTGAACCGTTTCCGCGGCGGTGGCCTGTGGATCCTCGACGAGCCCGAATCCGCACTGTCCTTTTCCGGCTGCCTCTCGCTGCTGAGCGTGCTGACGCAATTGGTCGACGGCGGTGACTCTCAAGTCATCCTCTCGACGCACTCCCCCATGTTGGCATCCCTGCCGGGCGCCGATATTTACGAGGTGGGGCCGTGGGGTCTGCGGCCCAACGCCTGGGAAGACCTTGAGCTCGTGCAGAACTGGCGCTCCTTCATGGACGCGCCTCAGCGGTTCCTGAAGTACATTTAACCGTCGTAGGCGGCTTGCAGCTCGGCGATGACGAGTTTCTTCATGCCCATCATGGCCGCCATTGCCCTTTGCGCTCCCGCAGGGTCCGGTCCGCTGAGTACCTGGGGCATCATGGCGGGTACCAGCTGCCAGGAGACGCCGAACTTGTCCTTGAGCCAGCCGCACTGGCTCTCCATGCCGCCGTCGGCCGTGAGCGCATCCCATTTCTCATCCAGCTCCGCCTGGCTGGCAAAGCTCAGCACAAAGGAAATGGACTCATTGACCGTGAATTGCGGGCCGCCATTGAGGCCAGTGAAGCTGCGCCCGTCCAGTTCGAAGGCAACCCTCAGTGCGGAGCCCGGCTCCCCCGGCCCGTCAAACCCCAGGCAGGTACCAATTCCGGACATTGTCATCACACCTTTGGGATTTTTCAACGAGCCGAACTGGCCTGTCTTCCATCCCAAAACGGTGACGTTTCCACGGCAATGGCTACGCGCCCAGATGCGGTTCCACGAGCTCGGCGTAGCGTGCCTTGACGGTGTCAACCACCTCGGCATACGGCAAGTTCCAGATGTCCTCGTTGAAGATTTCCACCTCCACCACGCCGTTGTAGCCTGCCTCGGCCACCCATGCACCGATCGAGGAGAAGTCAATGACGCCGTCGCCCATGAATCCGCGGGAGAGCAGCGCATCGGCGGCGATGGGCACGTTGAAATCGCACACCTGATACGAGGCAATGCGGCCTTCTGCTCCTGCGCGGGCAATCTGCTGCTGTAGGTACGGATCCCACCACACATGGAAGGTGTCCACCACGACTCCGACGGCCGCAACCGGGTGCGGGGCCGCCAAGTCCAGGGCCTGGCCCAGGGTTGAGAGCACCGCGCGATCCGCGGCGTACATGGGGTGTAGGGGTTCCAGCACCAGGCGGACACCGTGTTCCAGTGCAAACGGCACCAGCTCAGCCAGGCGCTCGGCCACGCGCTGGCGGGCTAGGACAATGTCCTTGCCACCCACGACGGCGCTTGCCTCGCCACCATCACCATCACCGGCACCAGCACCAGCAGCGGCACGGTCCACGGCGCCGGGTGAGACGCTGAAGTCGGGCAGGCCGCCCACCACCATGATGATCTCGGTGGTACCCAGAGCCTTGGCTTCGAGAATGGCCGCCTTGTTGTCCGCAAGTGCGGCCGCCTGGCCTTCTGCGTCAGCTGCGGTTAGGAAGCCGCCGCGGCACAGGCTGGAAACCTGCAGGCCTGACGCCTTGACCATCTCGACTGCTGTTTCCAGGCCCACTTCGGCCACCTTGTCGCGCCACAGGCCAATGTGTCTCAGGCCAGCGGCGACGCTGAGGTCGAGGGCTTCGGCAAGTGAGGCCTTCTTGATGGTCGCTGTGTTGATGGAGAGCTTCTCGAAGGTGCTCATGCGTCGGCCCCTTCCAAGATCGAAGCTTCCGCTGTAACGGCGGAAGGGACACCGGCGGCGTTCATGTAACCAGCCATGCGTGTTGCCGCCAACTCGGGGTTAAGTAGCAGCCCCGCCGTGTTGGCCAGGCGGAACAGCTTGACCAGGTGGTTGAGGTCGCGCCCGGAGTGCAGACCACCAATCATCTGGAAACCGGCCTGGTAGCCGTTCAACCAGGCCAGGAAGGCAATACCCGTCTTATAGAAGTACGTGGGCGCCTCGAAGATGTGCAGCCCAAGATCCCGCGTCGAATCGAGGATGGCACGCGCCTCGGCAGGGTGGCCGGCGTCATACTCCTGCAATGCGGTTGACGCGGCAGGGGCAATGGCTGCAAAGATGCCCAATAGCGCATCCGAATAGTGCCATCCATCGCCGGCAATGAGCTCGGGGTAATTGAAATCGTCGCCGGTGTACAGGCGAACGCCCTCGGGAAGGCTGGCCCGCAGCGCGACTTCGTGTCCTGCGTCGAGCAGGGAAACCTTCACGCCGTCGATCTTCGCGGCATGCGTCTCGATGAGCTGCTGGAACGTTGCCGTCGCGGCTGCCACGTCTTCGCTGCCCCAGTATCCAGCCAAGGAAGGATCGAACATGGTGCCAAGCCAATGCAGGACCACAGGTTCCTTGACCTCGGACAGCAGGGTTCCGTAGAGGCTCAGGTAGTCTTCGGGGCCGCTGGCAACCTTGGCAAGAGCGCGCGAGGCCATGATGATGACCTTCGCGCCGGATGCCTCCACGACCGCGATCTGCTCGCGGTAAGCGGCCAAAACTGCCGCCAACCCAGCCTCGCCGGGCTCCACCGTGGCGGGGTCCAGCTGATCGGTGCCGGCACCGCAGGCGAGCAGGTCGCGGGCCGTGCGCTCCGGGGTCGCAATTTTTGCGGCCTCGGCAGCGGAACGGTTGATCAGCTCCTGCGTTGCGGCCCAGTCCAGGCCCATGCCGCGCTGTGCGGTGTCCATGGCGTCGGCAATGCCCACGCCCCAGCTCCACAGCTCGCGGCGGAAGGCCAAGGTGGCATCCCAATCGATGTCGGCCGGGGCACCGGGCACGTTGTTGCCCAATACCTTGGGGGTGACATGTGCGGCGGCATAAACCTTGCGCGAAGTGATCAGCTCGGTGGGCTTGCGCCAGGGGCCAGTCGGGTTCAGCGCCAGTGATTCCAGCTCACCGGTGGGCAGCGGAAGGGTGATTGAAAGGGTCATGGTTAGAGCTCGATTTCCGGGATGTCCAGGGTGCGGCGCTCAGCGGAGGACTGTAGGCCCAATTCTGCGAGTTGCACGCCACGAGCTGCCGAGAGCAGGCCGAAGCGGTGTTCACGGCCGGCAACAACATCGCGCAGGAATTCTTCCCACTGCAGCTTGAAGCCGTTGTCGAGGTCAGCGTTGGCGGGGACTTCCTGCCACTGATCACGGAAGGATTCGGTGACGGGCAGATCCGGGTTCCACACAGGCTTGGGTGTGTGGGCGCGCTGCTGGGCAACGCACTTATTCAGGCCGGCAACGGCTGAGCCGTGGGTGCCGTCGATCTGGAATTCTACGAGCTCATCCCGGTAGACACGCACGGCCCAGGAGGAGTTGATCTGGCCAATGACTTGCTCGCCATCGGGAGTCTCCAGCTCGAAGATGCCGTACGCAGCGTCGTCGGCCGTTGCCTTGTACTCGTTACCGTGCTCGTCCCAGCGGGCCGGGATATGTGTGGCGGTCTTGGCGTTGACACTCTTGACCTTGCCAATGATGCCCTCAAGAACGTAGTTCCAGTGGCAGAACATGTCGGTGGTCATGCCGCCGCCATCTTCCTTGCGGTAGTTCCAGGAGGGGCGCTGGGCACTCTGGTGGTCGCCTTCAAACACCCAGTAGCCAAATTCGCCACGGATGGAGAGGATGCGGCCGAAGAAGCCTTCATCGACGAGGCGGCGCAGCTTGACCAGGCCCGGCAGGTACAGCTTGTCGTGCACCACTCCGGCGGTGATGCCGGCTTCCTGGCCGATGCGGGCCAGTTCGATGGCCTCTTCCAGTGTCTCTGCCGTGGGCTTCTCGGTGAAGATGTGCTTGCCGTTGGCCATGGCCTTCTTCAAGGTGGTGGCGCGCAGGCTGGTCATGGAGGCGTCAAAGACGACGTCGACCGTGGGATCGGCGATGATCGCATCCAGGTCGGTGGTCCAGTGCTCAACGTTATGGAGTTCTGCCAGCTCACGAACTTTTGCTTCGTTGCGGCCAATAAGGATCGGCTCGATAGCCACCTTGGTGCCGTCTTCGAGCGTCAGTCCGCTTTCGCGCAGAGGCAGGATGGAGCGCAGGAGGTGCTGGCGGTAGCCCATGCGGCCGGTGATGCCGTTCATGGCGATGCGGATGACCCGCTGCTTGCTACCCGACTCCAGGCTGTTGTGTCCAGCGCTGTTTAGCTGAGTGCTGTTTTGCTCAGGACCGACGGCGTCGTTGCCTGTGGATGCAGCAGCGCCCTGGGTGGTGGATGCGGTAAGCGTCATGGTGATGCTCCTGAGTGTTGTCGATGATGGAGCCGGAGGGACCGGCGTGGCCTGAAACTTGGAAAGCGCTTTCCATGTTGGATTTAACATATCATTGGGTCAATGAGTTCACAAGGTCAGCTCACATTGGCCAGTCTCGAATGTGAGCACTCAATACTCTGGGTAGTCAATACTCTGGGTAGTCAATACCCTGGACAGTCAATGCGTTGGGCACTCCATACCCTGCGCAGTCAACCCCTGTGACGATCAATGCCTGGGCAGTCAACAGCTTGGACGTTTAGCAAGTATTTGGCCGTCACATCTTCGCCGCGTCACTACATGTAAGGAATAGGGAACCGCTGTGCCCGTCAATCTCACTGAAGTTGCTCGCCATGCTGGCGTGTCGCTGGCCACTGCTTCACGAGTTTTGAATGGTTCCGCACGGAGTCCAGCTCCCGATATCACCGAACGGGTCAAGGCAGCCGCCGAGGAACTGGGCTATGTTGCTAACGCCCAAGCTCAGGCACTGGCGCGCTCGACGACAGGTCTTGTCGGCTTGGTGGTGCACGACATCGCTGATCCCTACTTCTCTGCAATCGCGCACGGAGTGCAGGAGGTGGCGCTCCAAGCACGGCATCAGGTGCTACTAGCTGGAACCGACCTCGGTGGCGAAGATGGCACGCCGCGCAGCGCCGAACTTGCTGCCGTGACAGCGTTTATCTCCTACCGAACCGATGCCATTATTCTGGCCACCTCCCGTTTCCTAGAGGAGGACCCAGTTCTAGCCAAGAATCTTGAGCGCTACATCCAGAACGGTGGCAAGGTTGTCACCATTGGTGACACGTCGATCCCCGGCGCCAAAGTTCTCACGGTGGGCAACTTTGACGGGGCCCGTGACCTGGTGGATGCTTTGGTGACCAGTGGGCTAAGCCGCTTTGTCATATTGTCCGGACCTCACGAACGCAACACGGCACGATCGCGAGTTGAGGGATTCACCAGTGCTTTGGAGCGCCGCGGGCTAGAGCCACTAGTTGTTGTAGGTGGCGAGTTCTCCAGCCGCGGCGGCTTCGATGCCACGCTTGAGTGCATCGACACTCTGGGAATCATCGCTGGAGCGAAGTCAGCGGAATCGCCGCTATGCATCTTGGCGGCGAATGATGTCATGGCTCTAGGTGCCATCACCGCTTTGCGCTCCCGAGGATTGCAAGTCCCGGATGATGTGCAGGTGGCAGGCTTCGATGACATTCCAACACTGCGCGACTACTCCCCCGGGCTGAGCACCTACCAGCTGCCCCTTGAGGAAATGGGTCGCCTAGCCGCAGGGCTAGCCTTGGCACCGGAATCGGTTCTTGAATCACGAGTCACCGGAGCAGTCGTCCTACGCGAAAGTGCTGGAACCCCCACTCTTGCGCCCGATGGGGCATAATCGCAGCATGAGCACAGACGAGAGCCCCGGTCAGATCATGAGCGATGATGAAGCCTGGCGCTTCCTCGAACACACGCGCTTTGGAAGGCTGGCCCTCAGCGTGGGGAATAATCCCGACATATTCCCCATCAACTACCTCGCCCACGACGGCAAACTCCTGATGCGAACCAACCCTGGCACCAAGTTGGCCGAGTTGACCATCAACGATTCTGTGGCGTTTGAGATTGATGGCTTGGCAGAGGATGAAGCGTGGAGCGTGGTCCTCAAGGGCACCGCACGTGTCTTGGAATCGCAAACGGAGATTGACGCAGCCAGCGAGCTCCCCCTCGCGCCGTGGCTGAAAACCTTGAAGTACACCTTCGTGGAGATCGTCCCCACAAGCGTTCGAGGCTTCCGCTTCCAGTTGGGCACGGAACCCGAGCGGTACTGAAGCTGAACTCCGCTGAACCTCAACCCTCCTGAACCTGAACTCGGCAGTGCCCGAACCCTCCTGAGGTCAAGGGTGCCGAGAAGCTACGCGGCGTAGGGTAGTCCCAAATGCGGATTTCTGCGTGCGGTTTCGAAGGCCATCTGAGTCCGGATCTCATCATCTTCCTCATCGTAAGGAGTTGGTGCGGGCGGCTCGGGCAGATTGTCGGGGTCCCATGTTTCTTCGACATCGGCGGCGTTCGCCAAGGCTGCAGCGACGGCCTCCTCGAGAGCCAGGGAAAAGGCTTGGGCCAACTCCGTTTCCCGCAGCTCATCCGGAATGGCCTCCGGGCTCTGCTGGCGACGGTTCACCGCGCGATCGATCAGCTTCTTCAACCATTTCGGGTAGGCCGGCGGATGCTTTTCCTGCAGATTTGGTGGGCAGTACCTGCCCGAGGGTGAGGTCCAGGAAACCCTGCCATCCTCCTCCACGCATGGCGTCCAGCCACGAAGCCGCACGTCTTGGCGCTCCGGTTCATCGATGCAGCGCCGCTTCCCGTGCCGGTCTTTGTCATCCTTGAAGTGCTTGAGCAAATGATGGCGCGAACACAGGTTCTCCAGATTGTTGTAGATGGACCGCCCGCCCGTTTCAAAGCTCCGTATATGGTCAACATCGCACGTGATGGCCTTGGCCAAGCATCCCGGAAACTGGCAATATTCTTCCGTGATGCGCAGCATCGTCCGCATTGATTGGCTAATCCGGTACCGGTCTGGCGCGATGTCGAGGGGTTCATTGCTGATGGGGTCAACCAGGACCCGGAGCATACTGCTTGCCTGGGACGCCAGGCGTTTCGCAACTTCCATGCTGATGGGTCCGGCACCTTCCATCCACGCGAGCTCATTGGTGTCCCCGAGGAGCGACAGGGCAGGGATCAGCACAATGGGCGTTACTTGTGGCAGGGGCGGCCAGGTTCCCATGTCATTGGCATACGTTCTTGGCCGTCCTGTGGCCTCATCCAAGAATCCTGCTCCGGTCCCGGGCCCTGTACCGAAACTTGTTCCAGCAGGAGTCAACACCGGAAGACCGGCTGTGCCGTTCCATTCAGGCTGGTTGCGGCGATCAGGTTCCTGAAAAGCGAGGTCGTTATAGTTGGGATCATCAAAATCTGGGATCTGGCAGGGACTGAAGTTGGGTGCCCGACGGTTGGGGTCAGGGAACGCGCCTTCTCCGCAAGGATTGGGTTCCGGCTGGAGGTACCACGGGTGCCGTTCAGTGCCCTCACTGGCGGCCAGATCATCCGACTCATGTGAACGAGCAGGCACAGGAACTGTTGCGGGACTATGGATCCCGCTTTGGTCCATGCTTTGCCGCAAAAGCAGGGCGGCTGCCACGTCGGCACGTAATTGTGTCTGCGTACGGCCCTCGTGAGGACCACGGGCGGCCTGCGCCGTGAAGTGGCATTGATCCCAGATCGCTTCGATGGTGGGTGCCGGGGCATAAAGACTCAGCCATGACATGCCGTCCTGCCCACGTGTGACGCGCAAACTTCTCTGCGCGAAGGCGTGCCGGGTACGCGATGTAATGGTCTCCGGGTAGCTACGTTCGCGCAATCTGCGGGCCGTGGAGCGAAAGCTTGGTGGAGTCTTGTTGGCAGCGTGCTCCAGCAGTCTCTGTTCGAAGGCATCGATGGTTGCCTGAGTGACATGGGCTGAGCGCAACAAGCTGGTCTCTTCGGCAATGATCACAGCATGGTCCCAGGACAACTCACCGGCGGACAGCACCTCCATGGTGGCCGGTAATTGCCGAACCAGCGTCACCGATTGTTCAATCAACCTTCCAGCCGCGCCTTCACCGACGTGCAGGATGATGGCCAGCTCGGCTGTAATCTGAGCCAAGGCCCCACCCTTCTGCCACACATCTAGAGCCACCAGCCCGCCTTCCAACTCGGATAGGGAATCGAGGCGTTCCACCGTGACGGCAATATGGGCGGCACACTGATTCTGGTGCCTGTGCATGGCCGCGATGGCCTCACCGTAACCGTCCATCAATCCCCTGACGCCCTCAATCTGTGATCCACACTGAGATCCGCGCTGCGATCCTAAGTGGGGTTCCAAGGGTGTGCCGGCGGGCGGGAAAGTTAAGTTTTCGGGAGGGGGCAGTGGTGGCAAGCCGAGCAAGGGCTCAATGTCAGAGGCCAGTGGTTCAATGACGGGAAGAGTCAGGCCGGCGATGAAGTCCGCCACAGTTGCTGTGGTGGATGCGTTCTCCCGATTCATCGGGAATCCCATCGAATTACCCATACCACAAGTTTAGATTTAATATCTGGCAAAAACAATAGATTTGGCAATATACTCGTATGAATAAACGAACTCAATCTCCGAGTAGGTGAGTGAAGAGGGAAGACCAAGTGCCGCCGTCGTACTTGAAAAAGTACGACGGCGGCACCTAGGACTTGCGAAAATTGGCGGCTAGCGCCTACCAGTAGTGCGCCACATCGATCACGATGCGAGAGGTGTTCCCTGGCCCGTCCAAGACAAAGACGGTGAACGGCAGCCGAGCCCGGACGCCCAAGGCAATCGTGGTGCGTCCCTCGAAACTGCCCGCCAGCGCTGCCTGCCGGAAGGTTGTGTAACCGGCCGTGTTGAAGAGCTCGTTCCGATTGGCGGGACTGTAACTAGCTGCCCCAGTGCTGGTGTATGCGGGAGCCAGAACGGTGACTTGAAGATCGGCCGCTCCGCGCACGGGAACAGCCTGACCGCTGCCAGGACGCTGAACAACAGACACGTACTGCACAAGGTAGCCGTTGGCATGGCCCTTGAAATCGATCACCATGCGGTCGAAGCACGCATGCGCTCCGGCACGGACGTTACTGACCGTGGCGCTGGAACCAGTGCCGGCCGTTTTGGCCATCGAGCCCCACGTGATGCCGCAATATGGCGCTGCCTGCGCAGGCGCCGGTGCGACAAGAATGAATGCGGCCAGCAGCCCCACAACTGCCAGCCATGCTTTGATGTACTTCATGGGAAACACCCTCTTTAAAAGTGACGACTTACCCGAGATTTGGGTAATTTCACATTAAGCGCTCACGGGGTCCCAGTGAGTGGTTTGGCGAGAAATTCCGCTGAACTGTTATGCCGGCCGGCGGTGAACGAAGAATCGTTACCTATATATCTGCAGGAGCTGATTCGTGATTCACGACCACCCTTGACCTGTACCTAAAACCAGCCTCAAATGGAGTATGACCATAATCAGATGGTTTGGCCAGGACGTCTAGTCAGCGCCCAAGCTGGTCAGCCGGGATGAACAAATCAGCACTGACCCACCAGTGCTGATCCACAAGACAGTAGCAAGCACCACGCCGGGAGGCCGATGGAAATGATGATCCTCGTTCTTGCAGTGCTGGTCGTATTGACCACAGTGGCTACCGTGGGCCTGGCCGGTTCGCGCGCCCACCGTCACGACGATCCCGATGCCACCTTTTGGTACGCCTTTACGGGGCTGTGCGTTCTGGCGCCGATGCTGCTAATCCCGGCGATGACCAGCAGGGTCCTCTCCGGTGCGCTGGTTCTGCTCGCCGCCGGAACTGCCATTGCTACGCATATGGTGTGCCGCCGCACTGCAGATATCGCCGCGTTCACTAGTCACCGAGCCGAGCTGGCGGCCGCCGTCACCACGATTTCGCACCGTCACCAAAATCTGATTGCGCAATGGAGTCGGTATGAACTCGATCCGGGTGCCGCAATCGACTTCCCCACTATGAGCGATGTTAGCGTTCCCGAAACCTCCGCGCTCATCCGGGCGATGAATGCCGCTAACCGGCTGCAGCGGCGTGCTGTGGAGGCCCTTGATCTGAGCGCCAGTGGTGAGGCCACTCATGAACCAAGCGCTCATGTATTGGGCGCTGCGGGTCCCGCCGTGATGGACGACGACGTTGCGCACTACCAGCGGGCCGTTAGTGAGCTTGCGGCTGCTTTGGAGACGGCGGAGGACTCCGCTCGTCGCTATCAGCGAGGGTGAGTGCTATCTGCAGGGTGAAGTAGGGTCCGGCTAATTAACTGGGCTACTGAACAACCAGCACAGGAACGGGTGACTGGTTCACCACGGCGGCACTGACCGATCCGAGCAGCAGGCCCATGATGCCGCCGTGGCCGCGCCGTCCCACGACGAGCATCCGCGCCCCTTGCGATACGGAAGACAGCGTGCTGGCTGCCGTACCCTGCACGAGCCGGGCGGAAACCATGGCGGGAACGTTCTCGCCGAAGGCCTGGAACAAGGCATCGTTGAGCACCTCCTGAGCGCCCTCTTCAAAGCTACCAATTCCCATGGCTTCATAGGCGGCATGTTTGGTCGGAAGTTCCCAGACAGCTACGGCATCTACCACTCCACCCAATTCTGCCGCCAGCTTGACGCCTTCCTTCAGCGCATTGACGGAGGAGGCTGACCCGTCCACACCAACAACAATTCGGACCTGGGACGTAGCTTCAGACACGGTTTCTCCTTACGGCTGCGGGCACTTACTAATCCCCCAATTCAACCCCAGAAAACTCAATAGAGGTAGTTAGGCTCCCTAGCTCAGCTCGGACATTACCGCTCAGCCACTAGGGTGCCGGCGCGGCCTTGCTCGGTTCAACTGTCGCGGCAGGTGTTGGCGCAGGAGCTGGTTCAGCTGGTTGTGCAGGCAAGGTCGCTTGTAAAGGCTGCGCGGGTGATTCATTCATTTGCTGATTGTCCGGCACAGGCACCAGAACATCGCCTGGCTTGGGATCGTTGACGCCCGCTATGTAGGGTGCCGTGGGTGCCAGCATGCTTGCCGGCGGCTCCACCAAGGACGCAGGTGCCAAGGACGGGTTCTGGGCGGCCTGGTTCATGACGGCAGCCCAGTTGCTACCGGCCAGTTGGTTTCCGTCAATGTTTGGGTAGTAGACGCCGTTGACGGTGAGGTCTTGGTTGATGTACTTTTCGTCGTTGCCCTTGTAACTGCCAAACCAGGCGGCCGTGGCGATGCCAGAGTTGGCGCCAATGGTCCAGGTCTGGATGTTGCCGTCAGTGGTTCCGGTCTTGGCGAAGGAAGAGTCCTTGTTGTCGAGCGGGATGGCATATCCGGAACCGTTGGTGAGCATGTACTGCAGGGCGTGGGTCACGCCTGCGGCAACTTCCGTGCTCATGGCCCGCTGGCAATCGCTGGCAGGAACAGGGTATTTGGTTCCTGCCGCATCTGTGACGGAGGCCAGAGCAACGGGGCTGCAGCTCACGCCGCCGTTGGCGAAGGTGGCAAACGCTGTCGCCATGTCGATCGGAGCCACATCGTGTGTGCCGATCAGGCTAGAACTGTCGGAGACGTCATACGGCTGGTTGGTGTGCCCGTCCTTGACCCCTGCGGCCGTGGCTATTTTCTGGATGTTGCAGAAGTCCAGTGCCGTGGCCGTCTGGAACGTGACGGTGTTGATGGAGGTGGCCAACCCAAGGTATGCCGTCATGGAATGGTAGTCATTGGGTCCATCGTTGGGGAGTAAGGATTCGCCGGGCACGTTGGGGTCGTAGGAGCCGGTGGTTGAACCGCAGGAGTTCTTCCACGGATATCCTGCGGGGTACTCCCGAACTGCGCCGTTGATGGAAGTCATCATGGAGTGGCCGCTGTTGAGCCACTCGGCAAACACGAAGGGTTTGAACGTGGAACCGACCGCGAAGCCGCCGGCACCATTCAGGGGCTGGCCGTTGGCATCGTTGACGGGCAGGGCAAAGTTGCCCATGTAGTTTCCGTCTTTGGCAGTCGGGTTGTAGATGGTGTTCTGAGCCATCGTGAGCACCTTCCCGGTGCCGGGCTGGACGCTGACCACGGAGGCACCACGCTGGAGCGGGTCCGTCGCCGAAATGGTGCCGTTGACCTGGTCCTGGGCCACCTTCTGTAGTTCCGGATCCAGAGTGGTTTTGATGGTCAATCCGCCCTGGTACAGCATCTTGGTGCGTTCTTCCACAGTGGCGCCATAGGCCTTGTCGTTGAGGATCAGCTGCTGCACGTAGTCGCAGAAGTAGGGGGCCATGGACGCTGCCGCACACCCCTGAGCTGATTTGGTTACGTGCAGGGTCATGGGTGTTTTGACGGCGGCATCGTGGTCTTTTTGGCTGATTTTGCCTTGTGCCAACATCCTGGCAAGCACGTCGTTGCGGCGGTCCACCAAGTTCTCGGGCTGAGTGATGGGATCGTAAAAGCTGGGATTATTGACCACGCCAGCCAACGATGCGGCCTGCGGAAGGGTCAGTTTGGCGGCAGTGGTGTTGAAATAAAGTTTGGCTGCCGCTTCAATGCCGTACGCGCCGTTTCCGAAGTAAATGATGTTGAGGTAGCCCGCCAGGATCTCATCCTTGGACTGGGTCTTCTCCACGCTGATGGCCAGACGCATTTCCTTGACCTTGTCAGCGACGGTCTTGTCCATCCCGAATTTGGCTTGATCGGTCTTGCCATCGGCAACGAGTTGTTCGATCAGTACATTGTTCACATACTGCTGAGTGATGGTGGATGCGCCCTGCCGCCCACCGTTGGCTGTGGCCACAAGAGCGCGGAGGATGCCTGTGGGGTCCACCCCGCCATGCTCGTAAAACCGGGAGTCCTCAATGGAGACGATGCCTTCCTTGATGAAGGGCGACATCGCCTTTAGATCGACAACCTGACGGTCCTGGGCGTACAAGGTTGCAATCGTGGCACCGTTGGCGGCCAGAATCTTGGTGGTCTGGGGAGGGGCTGCCAGGTCCAGTGTCACGGGCGCGTTGGTGATGAAGTCATCGGCGCTGTGCATCGCCGTGGTGGCGATGGCTGCTGCAGGCATGAACATGGCCGCCACGAGGGTCCCGGCAATCGCACAAATAAGGAAGTAGCGCCCCAACTGGGCCAGGGCCATTCCCGATCCCAATTGACCGCCTTTCATTGGCGTCCTCATGTGTGACGCGTTCTGGGGGCCGGATTGTGATGGTGAGACCTGGGCCATGTACTTTCCCCTCTTTAGCTGCTTGCGCTGGTGCCGTGTGAACTACGCCGGGACCCAGTCATCCGATTCGGTTAACGATCCGCGGCACAGTTCTTCTCCAGAGTCCTCCTAAAAAATGAGAGTTAGCTGAAAGTGAACGCAGGAAACCATGAGCAATGGCGGCGCCGCGGGCCGTTGAGTCGTATGCTCGGGTCATGGCTAAATTCTTCGACATTCACCCGCACGATCCGCAGGCGCGTTCCGTCAGCCAGATCGTGGCTATTCTGCAGTCCGGCGGACTGATCGCCTACCCCACGGATTCCTGTTATGCACTGGGTGCGCAATTGGGGAACCGTGAGGCTCTGGACCGGATCCGGACCATTCGCCAGCTGGATAAGCATCACCACTTCACGCTGGTCTGCAAGGACTTTGCCCAGCTGGGCCAGTTCGTCATGGTCGACAACGATATTTTCCGCAGCATCAAGGCAGTCACGCCTGGGCCCTACACCTTCATCCTGCCGGCCACGCCGGAAGTTCCCAAGCGGCTGGCGCACCCGAAGAAGCGAACAGTGGGAGTCCGCATTCCTGACAGCCGCTTGATCCACGACATCCTCGAAGAGCTCGGTGAACCCATGCTCTCCAGCACACTCCTGCTCCCCGACGAAGAGGAGCCGCTCACGCAGGGCTGGGAAATCAAGGAAACGTTGGACCATGTGGTGGACGCTGTCATTGATTCCGGTGATGTCGGCGCGGAGCCCACTACAGTGGTGGACTTCTCCAGCGGCTATGCGGAAGTGGTTCGCCGCGGCATGGGCGATCCCAGCCGCTTCGAATAAACACTGTTCCGAGTAATCTCGCAAAAACTCAGTGGCTCTAGAACTTCGGGCTCTTTGTGGTTAGCCTGTGAGTGGCTAGGCGGAGAGATTTTCGAACCGGCCACGCACGCAAGAAGATGCAGTTAGAACTTGATAGGGACAAGCACCAGCACATCTGATTCGAGGGAGTTTTAATGGTCACCAAGAGGACAGCCCACGCAGGATACACGGTTCCAGGCATGTCACTGCAGGATGGACACAAGGTTGCCACCTTGCTCCAGTTGCGCCTACATGCCCTGAACGATCTCCAATTGACGCTCAAACACGCGCACTGGAACGTGGTTGGCAGGGACTTCATCAGCGTCCACGAGATGCTGGATCCACAGATTGACCTAGTCCGGGCCATGATCGATGAAACAGCTGAACGCATTGCCACTCTGGGCGTCTCCCCCAACGGACTTCCGGGTGCGCTGGTGACCGCCCGCCCTTGGGACGATTACTCCATTGGGCGTGCGCATACCTCAGCCCATCTGGCGGCATTGGACATTGTCTACACCGGATTCCTCAAGAGCCACCGCAAGGTCCTAGCAGAAGTTGGTGATCTTGACCCGATCACCGAGGACATGATCATTGGCCAGTGCGCCAAGTTGGAATTGTTCCAGTGGTTCATGCGGGCACATCTAGAGGACGACGCCGGAGACCTCACCACCGCTGGGAGCAAGACCGAACGCTCGGCAGCATCCAAGGCATCGAAGTAGTGCCAGTGCCCGCCCCTGTCCAAGGCGCCCTGACGGACTATCCGCGCACAGCGATTGTCACGGGCGCCGACAGGGGCATCGGCAAGGCCACAGCCATTGCCTTGGCCCGCGCCGGTTTTGATGTTGGCTTCACCTGGCACGACGACGAAGCTGGCGCGGCTCATACTCTCCAAAGCATTGAGGATCTGGGCCAGCGTGGAGCATCAGTGTGGCTGGACACCACTGATTCGGCCAGCTGTGCCCCGGCAATCACTGGCCTGAGCCAGTCGTTGGGGTCACTGGGTGTGTTCGTGAATAACGTAGGAATCGGGCTGAACAAATCGGTGGTGGACACCGAGTTGCATGAGTGGCAGCGAATTCTGGACACCAACCTCAATGGTGCTTTCCTGTGCCTGCAGACAGCCGCGAAACTTCTCATTGCAGGAGGTGCCGGTGGCCGGCTTGTGGTGGTGACAAGCATTCATGCCCACCAGCCACGTTTTGGGTATGGGGCGTATTGCGCTTCCAAATATGGTTTGGATGGTCTGACGAAAACGCTCGCCGTGGAACTTGCTGGCCATGGCATCAACGTCAACGCAGTGGCACCGGGCGAGATCGCCACGCACCTTCCCGAAACTGAAACCCGGCACCCGCACCAGATCCCTCGCCCGGGAATCCCGCTGGGTTACGGCGGCACTGCTGAGGAAGTGGCTAATGTGATCGTCTTCCTAGCCTCCCCCGAGGCAAGTTACGTGACCGGGGCCAGCTGGGAGGTGGACGGCGGAATGGCGGAAATGGGGGCCCAAGCCAGCTCACATCTCACCAGCAACGACTGGCGAGTGGCAGCAGCGAATGGGACCAGCCAGGCGCAACCCAGACCCTAAGTCCGGCGGTACAGCTCCCCGGAGCGGGGATGGATTTCATAGGCCGTCCGCGGCCGCAGAAATCTTACTGCCCGCGAGGGGAGCTGCACCGCCGGTAGAGGCTACATCCACTTCTTGAGTTTGGCTGTGGCTGGCGCGCTCCAGGGATCCTCGGGCCAGGGATGTTTCGGGTAGCGCCCGCGCATCTCTGCCCGAACCTGGGAATAGGGTCCGCTCCAGAATGAGCTCAGATCATCCGTGACGGCAAGCGGTCTGCGGGCGGGTGAGAGCAAATGGAACAGCACTCGAACCCGGCCATTGACCAAACGGGGCGTCTCGGCCAGCCCAAAGCATTCCTGCAGCTTGACAGCGGCCACGGGAGGTCCGCCGTCGGACACGTCCGGGTAATCAATCCGGATGTTCGAGCCACTGGGCACGGCCAGAGTTTCCGGCGCCAGCTCCGCCAGCTTGGAGGCTTCGGGCCACGGCAGGAGGCGGCGCAGTGGATCGGTGAGGGACAGTGCAGAAAGCGCTTTGCCGGCCGCGACGGATTCCAATTCGGGCCCCAGCCAGTGTGGCAATTTGGTCAGCAGTGCAGCATCGCTGACATCAGGCCATGGCTGCCCCAACTCGCGATGCAGCAGCGCCAGGCGTCGCCGCAACGAATTCGAAGATCCGCTCCAGCTGAGCAGCCCGAGCCCGTCCCGAGCCAGCGCATGCGCTACGGCTTCTCGGCCCTGCTCAGGGGTTGCCTTGGCGGGCGTCGACAGTAAGACGATGGCACCGAGTCTGCGTTCCCGCCGCGCCGTCACCTTGCCGTTGCCAAAGGTGGCCACCACCGAGTCCTGGAGCATGTGTGCGCCGACGCCCTCGGCATGGAGTTGATCCAGGGGTGCTGCGGAACGGATGATGGCGCCAGTGCCGGCAGCATCGCGACCTTGAGCGCGGGATACCTCAGCGACAGCCAACCATTCGTGACCGGCCAGCGGACTGCCTGCCGGCAAGCCAGCGCGAGTGCCGGATGAGAGTAGGTACTGCTGTCCGGGCGCGTTAGTCACCAGCCGGGCCACCCGGTCAGGGAAGGCGAGTCCGACGACGAACCCCACCACATCGGCAGGCCCCACCGTCGGTGACCCCATTGCAGGAGAAGTGCCAGCGGCGAGAGCTGTGTTGGTTGAAGAGGGGGCGGCGGTGCGCGCGTCTCTGCGGACAAGTTGCTCAAGCCTGCGCACTTCTTGAGACCAACGGCGCGCGCCCGGATCCCGGCCCGAGCGCATGGCGGAAAGGAGCGCGGTAAGATCGGCGCCGGGGGCCCTGCCATCACCTGAAACAAGGGCCACAATTTCTGCGGCCACCTTGGCACCCACCACGGGTGCGCCGTCGAGCAGGGCACGAGCCAAACGGGGGTCAGCCGGAATATTGGCCAGTGTTCTGCCCAGCGCCGTGGCGTGACCGGTGGCATCGAGGGCGCCCAGTTCAGACAGGATTTCCACGGCTGCGGCCATGGCGGGGGCAGGCGGCGCATCGGGCAGACGCAGTCCCGCTCCCCCGGGTGCACCCCAGCAGGCCAACAGCAGGGCGGCCCCGCTGAGCTCGGCAACAGCAATCTCAGGCATGGGGTGCGCTGGCGCTGCTGCGAAGGTCTTTTGGTCGTAGCAGCGCACCACGGTTCCGGGACCGAGCCGAGCGGCACGGCCAGCACGCTGCTCTGCCGAGGCGCGCGACGTGGACACAGTGACCAGACCGGTCATGCCCCGAACACTGTCGCGTCGGGGTTCCCGTGAAAGGCCAGAATCCACCACCAAACGGACGCCTGGGACTGTCAATGAGGATTCTGCAAGGGATGTGGAGACGATGATGCGCGGCAGCCCGCCGGACTCGCGTGCAGATACGGCGCGGTCTTGCCCGCGGGAGGAGACTTGGCCGTGCAGTTCCAGAACTTCTACTGCCGGCCTGGAAGAAGCCGGCCCGGCATCTGGGGTTGCCGAGCGCAGCCGGGATGCAATATAGGAAACCTCCCAGGCACCGGGGGCAAACACCAGCGCGTCAACGGAAGGGTCCGTGCCAACTGCTGCGGCATGGGCTGCGGCAGCGGTATCGGCTACGTGGTTCAAAAATGCCCTTGTGATTCCACGTTGGTCCATGCGCGGCTGGGCTGGTGGTGCCCACTTGATTTCCAGGGGGAACAGGGCAGAGGGGCAGTCAACCACGGGAGCCGGGGACCCGGCGTCGTCCGTTGCCAAGAGATTGGCAAAGCGGGCAGCGTCCAAGGTGGCAGACATGGCTATCAGCGTGAGGTCGCTGCGCAACTGCCTGACTTCACCCAGCAGCCCCAGCAGGATATCGGTGTCGAGCCCGCGTTCGTGGACCTCATCAAGCACCACGGCGGCCACACCATCCAGCCCGGGGTCGCGCAAGAGGCGCCGCAAAAGGATGCCGGGGGTGAGGAATTCAATGATGGTCTCGGCGCTGGTGTGGCTCTCACCGCGCACCGTGTAACCAACTTTGCTACCTAGGGCTGTGCCATCAAGGGATGCCAGACGCCGGGCCGCCGAACGGACGGCAACTCGTCGAGGCTGGGTAACCAGAATTCGATGAGCGGATGTGGCGGCGAGGGCGTTGGCTGCCAAGGGAGGCACCAGCGTGGTCTTGCCGGTTCCGGGAGGCGCCTGAACCACAGCGGCGACACTCTCCTGGCCGGGATCCATGAGGATGCGGGCCAGTTCGGGCAGTGACTGGGCAAAGACCAGCCCCTGCCCGATCGCGGCAATATTGAAGGCTCCGCCTGGGATGTTGCCCAGGGCGGGATTTGGCATCGGGAATTAGCCGATCTGCAGTTCGCCCATGTCATCCCAGTCGCTGCCATCCACCTTGCGGGAGATGATCTTGGGGGTGGAAAGCAGTGCCGGGCGCATGGTCTCCAGGCCGTTCTTGAAGTGATCGCTGTTGACGTGCTTGCTGGCTGCATCGTCGTCTAGGAACGCCTCAACGAGGACGAATTCGTTCGGGTCCACGACGCTGCGTGACCAATCGAACCAGAGGTTGCCGGCCTCGGCGCGCGTTGCTTCGGTGAAGGGGGTCACAAGGTCCATGAACGTTGCGGTGAATTCGGGCTTTACTTGGTATTTAACAACAATGAAGTACATGGTTCTAGCTTATCTCTTGGAAGGTTGCAGGTTGCAGGTTGCAGGTTGAAAGGCTAAGCGCGGTTGTGGCTCACCAGCCGCGCTCACGCCACTGCTGTAGGGACGGGCGTTCGGTGCCCAGCGTGGTTCCGTCGCCGTGACCAGGCAGGACCAATGAGTCATCGGAATAGACGTTGAATAGGCGTTCTTCGACATCGTTCATGAGGGCAGTGAACCGTGCCGGATCTTCTTGAGTATTGCCAACACCGCCGGGAAACAGTGAATCACCGCTGAAAATGATGGCTGAAACATCCGCTGCCGGCGCCAGTACGTAGGCTATGGAGCCGGGTGTGTGGCCGCGCAAATGCACGGTTTTCAGCTCAATGCCAGCAACGGAGAGTGTCCCGCCATGGACCAGCGCCAAGTCTGTGCTGACTCCTGCCTGCTCGGCAATACCGGCAATATCATCCTCGCCAGCAGCCGTGGCAACGCCGGTTTGGGCGCATAGGGCGGAGAGTGCCCGGACATGGTCCCAGTGCTGGTGGGTGGTGGCGATCATGGCCAACAACGCGGGGACATCGGCGTCGTTGGCTGCATCCTGAAGCAAGGCATTGATGGCCGGGAGGTCATCTGCGGCGTCAATGAGGATCTGCGCGCCAGTGGTTTTGGAGGTAATCAGGTACACATTGTTTGCCACGGCCGAGACCACGGCCCGGCGTACCGTGTGGGCGGGAAGATCATGGAGCAGTGAGGTGTCAGCAGTCATGAGAGGAGCCTAGTCGCTCTCAGAGGGTCCGACTCTGTGTGTCAGCAAGTCCCGGGCCACAGGAATCCACATGCCCCTGATTGCTCTGATTTTGGAAATTTGCAGAACTAAAGAGAGCAAGAGGGTGGATTTTGGACATAAGATTCACCCAAGGCGCCGTGAAAGGCCATGTCGCCGAATATCACAAAGTCAAGCGATTGGCATGGCGCAAGTTTATGACGCAACAATTAGAAATATTACTTCGCTTTTGAGTTCGAAGAGTTCAGGCTGGAGACATGAGCACAACACGCACATCAGTTCCGGTTCTTGACCTCTCGACCGCCCGTAACTCGGACGGCTTCTTCAACATGGATTTCATCGACTCGTTGCGCGATGCTGCGCACAATGTGGGCTTCTTCCAGATCATCAATTATGGCGCCGCCGACGGTCAAGTTGAGGAGTTATTGGAGACGGTGGCTGGGTTCTTCCGATTGCCGCTGGAGCAGCGGCTGGAGTTGGATAACAGAACCTCCGCCCAGTTCCGCGGGTACACGCGGCTGGGCAAAGAAATTACCCGTGGCCGTGCAGACTCCCGTGAGCAGATCGACTTTGGCCCTGATCGCAAGCCTCTGATCGATGTCCCGGATGACCAACTCTTCCTGCGTTTGCAGGGGCACAACCAGTGGCCTGCGCAATATCCTGAACTGGAACGCACAGCCTTGGCATGGACTGCGCTGATGGCGCGGATTGGCGTGGACCTCCTGGAGGGTATTAGCGTCGCCCTGGGCCTGCCAGAGAACTACTTGGCCGAGCCGTTTACTTATTCGCCGGCCTGGATGGGCAAGCTGGTGCACTACGTTGGCGGTCAGGTTCCCGAAGCTGGCACCCAAGGTGTTGGTGCGCACGCCGACTACGGATTTGTCACCTTGCTCTTGCAGGACACTGTGGGTGGCTTGGAAGTTCAGCCGCACGGACAAGAGGAATGGATTCCTGTGGAACCCATTCCGGGCGCTCTCGTGGTGAATCTCGGTGAAATGCTCGAGGTAGCCACCAACGGTTACCTCATGGCCACCATTCACCGTGTGACTGCTCCCCCGCCGGGCGTGGACCGCTACTCGGTGCCGTTCTTCTGGTCACCGCGCCTGGATGCCGTGATCGAACCCGTCCCGCTGCCGCCAGCACTCCTGGCCGAGGCCCGCGGTGTTAGCGACGATCCAGATAACCCCATGCTGTCCTCGTACGGCTCCAACGTTCTCAAGGGTTGGGTGCGTGCCCACCCAGAGACAGCGGCCATCCACTACCCCGAACTCGGATAACGCTGGCGGATCAGGAGCATAGCGGCGGCCATGCTGGCCGCGGCACATGATGACGCTTCACCTATAACAAACGGCGACACCGCGGCTGCTCAAGCAGTCCATGGTGTCGCCGTTGTGGTTGGAGCAGTTTTGCTGAAACTTGAGGTGGTGACTAGTTGTTTTCTGAATCCAGGTCCGGGGCAACGTGGTTTGACTGCCCGTTTCTTGACTGACTCGTACTGGCGGCACTGAGAAGACCGCTGGCAACGCCGGCCGAGGCATCCTTGGACGCTCCCCCGACCATGCCCTGCAGCAAGCCAATGATGTCCAAACCAGTGGAGTCCTTGATCAGCTGCGTCGTCTGCTGGACGCCATTGGAGACATTCTTGCTCAACTGGCTGGCGCCGTCGTTGGAGATGACGGTCATCTCCTTGATGGCTGCCATGGGTGCTGCCACCTCACGGGCCATGGCGGGCAGAACTTCCAAGACCTTGCTGAGGATAGCGGCCTCATTGAACTTCTCGTATGCCTCAGCCTGGGCGGCAATACCGGCAGCCTCTGCAACACCCTTCGCCTCGGTGGACTCGGCCTCGGCCTGACCACGGGACTTAATGACGGCTGCATCGGCGCGGCCACGAGCCTCGACCACTGACGCCTCGGCGTTACCTCGGGCCGTGGATGCCGCGGCGTCGGCCTCGGCCGCAACCCTGTCACCCTCGGCGGTCAGCTTGCGCTTGGCAAGGTCAACGGTTGCCTCAATTTCGGCAGCCTCTGAGGCACGACGGCGTTCCTCCAGTTTGGCGTCTGCCTGCTGAATGAGGCGGTACTTCTCGGCGTCGGCCGGCTTGCGGACTTCCGTGTCCAGCTCCCGTTCACGCAGTTCGGCGCGGCGCAGAGCCACCTGCTGGTCGCGGATGATGACCTGCTCTTGTTGCTCAGCGGCGGCAAGAGGGCCGGCGGCGTCGGCGCGGGCCTGACGTGCGTCGGCTTCTTCCTTGAGCTCAGCGCGCTTGATGATCAGCTGCTGCTGGGCCAGGGCGACCTGCTCGTCAGCAATGGCCTTGGCCTGCTCTGCTTCCTGCAGGAACTGGGCCTCGGCGATCTTGGCGTTCTTCTCGGCCAAGGCGGCCTCGGGACGGCCAAGGTTGCGCAGGTAGCCGGTTTCGTCATCCACGGACTGGATCTGGAAGGTGTCGATCTCCAAGCCCTGGTTGTGCATGGAGTGCTCGGCTTCTTCCTTCACGCTCTTGGCGAAGGTGGCACGGTCCTTGATGATGGACTCCACGGTCAGTGTGCCCACGATAGAACGCAGCGAACCGGACAGGGTTTCCTGAGTGTAATGGTCGATGGCATCCTGCTGGTTGAGGAAACGCTGGGCGGCCTTGCGGACAGAATCGGCGTCGCCGCCAACTTTGACCTGTGCAACACCCGTCAGGTGAAGCTTGATGCCGTTCTGCGAGATGGCCTCAATTTTTAGGGCCACCTGCCGTGACGCGAGCGAGAGCGGGTAGGCGCGCTGGGTGAACGGATTGATGAAGATCCTGCCGAATACTACGCGCTGGCTGCTGGGATCAGGCTGGCTCTTGTTGTCCTTGGAGGAAATAACAAGTGCCTGGTCGGGACTGGCAATGTGTAGTGCCATGCGGGAGATGACGGCACCGATGATGATGAGCACCACCAGCACACCGAGCCCAATGAACAAGGGAATGAGGGTCAATACAGACATGACGCCTTTCGGGGTTCGCGGCGGCCATGCTGAGACCCACGGCACGCCTGGTGGGTTCAATCCTACGGACCGAGCCCCGTTTCTCCACATGATGGAGAAACGGGGCTCCTGTGTTACGGTGCCATTCCGGCTTCAACGAGAACATGCTCGACGGCGTTGCGCCGGTGTATCCGCTGGTCGTTGCGATTGAAACCCTTGGCGTCCATGTTGTTGCCGAGGCGGAATGTTGCAAGGGCCTCGTCGTAAACGACGTTGAGGCGCTGACCGGTGTATTCGCCGGTGGTGCCGTCGTTGAAGGTGATGGAGATGAGCGTCTTGGCGGGGAAATGCCGGCTCATTCGGATGTATCCATCGCTGTCTTGCTTTAACTGAATCAAGGCGTAGTCGTTTCTTCTGGCGTGCGTTTCATGGTGAGGGAAAAGCCGTTCTGGTGCACTGGATTGTTCCAAGTCCGGAAACCAAGACTCTCATAGAGATGGCGAGCCACAGTATTCTCGGCATCAACTGCTAACTCCATAGTCTGTCCGGCAGTGTCCGCAGCACTGCACAGATCCGCCAATAGGCGACTCCCCAGACCTTGCCCTCGAAACGCGGGAGCCACGCTCAGCTCAACAATCCTGAGGGCCGACGGCGTCCACGCCACCCACACACGGGCGGCAGGAACGCCGTCGACCTCCACGACGGATTCCCCTCCGCTGCCCCATCGCTGGGACCACTGACTGCGTTGAGCCTGTTCTTGCATCACGAGCAGCTCCCGAGGCAGGAATTCTCGGCCCGATACTGCTACGGAAAACAGTTCCAGTAACCATGGTGCATCCGTGGCTGTGGGGCGGCGAACTCGCATGTTGCTGGGCAAGGCTAGTTCTGTGACGGGAAGATGCCCTGCATTGCAATCACGAAGTTCACCCCGAGGCTCGGCTGCGCATTCTCGTGGGGCTGATTTCCGCCCACTTGTTGCCCAGGGACTATGCTCGACGGTGATCCATACGAGCCGCCAGGTGCGGGAGCCAGGCCGGCGCTCGGCCGGTCAGAGGACTGGACCGAAGCGATTGGAACGGCATGGGCGTGTGCTGGCATCTCCTGCGGAGTCAGGGTCACCGAATCCTGGCCGAACGGCTCGCCCAGGATCCGGTTGGTGAGACCGTTGCCTTGCCCACCTGCAGCATGGACAGGGACACGGCCGCGCAGGTCCGGAAGCGCAAACGTGGTCTGACCGTTGCCGCCATACGTGGTCCCGAGGAGGGAGAAGAGGGCAGTGTTCTGCGCAATGGACAGTAATTGTCCATTGCAGAATGCCCAGCCTCGGGGTGCAAAATAGTAACCAACCATGCGAATTTCGCCAAGAAATGGTTCCATGAAGAGTCTCTAATTCTGCGACGGCAACAATGAAGCGCCCCTGCGGTCTATGTAGGCCACTGCTGTGTCCTCGAATTGATTGGTCAGCAGGGAAACCTTTCCTGCCTGCGGGTGGTGCACGGTGATCGAGTCAGATGTCAGTTCCCCGGATACAAGGGCAAAGACCAGTCTGAACCGGTCCTCCTTGCTGTCGAAATCATCCGGCTTTTCTGGCGTGCGCAGGTCTTCCACGGTTCGTACCCGCAGGACCGCGCCGCCGTCGGCCGTGATTTCTGTGCCTAATAAGGGCAACCAGGCGGCCAGGGAGTACGGGCCCGGAGCGCTTGCTGTGGACATTTGCGGTGTCAGGGCCAGTAAGGCCAATGTCCCCACTCCCCCCAGCCAGCAGGGTGCGCCTACTTAGCTGCGATTTCGTGATCATAGTGCCGTGCCTTGGAAAGCCACCGAGTAGCGCAAGTTCCTTACAGGCTGGCCATTGAGGTTCTCCACTTTGAGCGCCACGGGGAGATCTTTTGCAATTGTCGCTGTGCTGTCCGGGTTCGAGCAGGACACGGCAGGAGCCGTCACCACGCAACTTGCCGCAGAAGGCACGCCATTGATGACAACGGTGACCTTCACGCTTGCGCCAGAACTGATCTGGACATTGAGGCTGCTGACCGTGCCAGCCGCCGGCACGATCGTTGAAGCATCGTCGAACGCTGGGACCGCAGCTGAGCCGCCGGAGAGGGCTAGGAAGCCAGTGGCGTCAGCAGGGTCAATGAACTTCGCTGAGCCGAGGAATACAGTGGCTCCTGAGCTGCCCGCGGGACCGGGAGGGCCAGCTGCACCAATTGGTCCCGTCGCACCTTGCGGTCCTTGGGGTCCCGGGGCTCCGTTGGTACCGTTGGTACCGTTTGCGCCAGTGAAACCTGGAAGTCCTGAGGCTCCTATAAATCCCTGTTCGCCTTGGTTGCCCTTCTCTCCAGTAGCGCCCACGGCGCCAGCTAGGCCCTGGGGGCCCATGGGGCCTGCAGGACCCACAAGAGCTTGGCTCTGCGAGGGCCAGATGGATCCTGCTTTGGGTCCAAACATTTGGTAGCTCGAAAGATCTAGATAGAAGTCCCCATCTGATCCGGTGTCAGCCCCGGGCGTACCCGTGCCACTGAGAACTGACTTTCCATTGCTGCCGTCAATACCAGCAGCGCCTGTGGCGCCGTCGGCACCAGTGGCCCCGGCGTCGCCCTTCGCACCTGTGGCGCCATCGGTGCCATTGGTTCCGGCTACACCTGCAGCGCCGGCGTCGCCTTTCGCTCCAGAAGCACCATCGGCACCATTGGTTCCAGCGTCGCCCTTGGCACCTGTGGCACCTGTGGCGCCATCGGTTCCAGCTACACCTGCAGCGCCGGTGTCTCCCTTCGCGCCGATGGCGCCAGCAGGTCCGGTTGCGCCGGCGTCGCCTTTCGCTCCGTCTGCACCATCGGTGCCATTGGTTCCCTTGCTTCCCGCAATACCTTGAGTGCCATTGGTTCCAGCAGCCCCAGCCGCACCGGCGTCGCCTTGCACACCGGTTTCGCCCTTGGAGCCGTTGGTGCCAGCAGCGCCGCTGGCACCGGTACTTCCAGCAGTGCCATGTGATCCGTCTACGCCGGCGTCGCCTTTAGCGCCGGCCGGGCCGGTTGCGCCGTCTTGTCCGTCCGTACCAGCAGCGCCATCCTTGCCGTCAACGGAGGCTGCCGCATTTGTTCCCCCAGGAGACTGCCACGGCGCCGTCAGAACAGTCACCAGCAGATTTGCCACTCGAAACTTGCGTCAGTGTGCCGGCAGTGTCAAGACGGGCGAAAATTGTGCTGGCGGAAGCGTCATTTCCGGGTGTGCAACCGGCGGCTAGTACAGCCACAAGAAGAGCCGTGCCCAGTATTGGCGCAGCCCGTCTGCTAGCCCGGGGCAGGGGCCAATTGAGGTTTTGTGATGATGGCGGCATGAGACCCTCTGTGCGTAGGGACGAGCCGCTAAGCGGATAACCTGTCAAGTAAATTGAGTTATCCCCCATTGCTGATAACTTGGCCAATATTACGCGCACGAAGTAGTGGTTTCAAAGATTACGTCCACCGGTATTTAGAATTATCCGAAAATGCGGGAGAAAATTCCGTTCAGATCGCAATAATGCCTGCACAGCCTCCAATGTGAAGGTGGTGCAGGCACTATTAATCGATGACCTCACGCCCCAGGATCAGCGGCTGCGAGCAGGGTTCCGCAGTCTATCGACGCTACAACAGGTGCTAAACAGGTAATAAGTCATGCGAATGTTTAATTACCCAAGTGGATAATCAGATTTAGTTGATCGGATAAATTGAGATCATTTGAAAACGTACCGAGAACTTCTATTGCAGTCGCTTGCGAACCATTTCTGAGACTGCCTTGCCGTCAAATCGGCCAGCAATTTCGGCCGTTATCGGCTTCATAGCAAGGCCCATCTGACGCATTGATAGTTCGCCCTGCTCTGCCTCAAGGCCGCTGATGATGCGGTCGACAATTGCAGCAGCTTCTTCAGCATTCAGTGCCTTGGGCAGGTATGCCTCAATAACTTCTGCTTCAGCTAGTTCTGCTGCGGCTCTGTCTGACTCACCAGCTTCTGAGTAAATCCCAGCGGTGTCATGGCGCTTGGCAGCTTCCTTTTGTAGCAAGGTGATGACCTGGGCATCATCAAACTCAACAGGGTTCTTGCCGCCCTTTTCGCGCGTTTCAATCTCTCCGAGAACGTTGCGGACAGTGGTCAGGGCAATCTTGTTGCCAGCTTTCATGTGCGCGACGACGTCGCTCTTGAGTTGTTGCTTGAGCGTGGACATTAGCTCCCCTAAATTGTTAATTGCGGCCGAACCGCGGCCGCCTATATCAATTATCCCATCCGGGTCGGGCCGGGCAGTGCAGGGGGTGACAGCCGTGGCGATGGCTGGTACACCGGGTGTCACCTGCGTCCTTGGCATGGTGCTCCGGCGGATCCAGACATCCTAGGTCCGCGAAGTCGAACATGATTTCGCTATGGCGCCACGAGCGCCCGGCGTAGACTTTTCTTCATCCATAGGTAGCAGAATTCAGGTGTTGTGGATGCGAACCGAAATCAGCGACAAATGGGTGCGCGCCATGGTGGGCAGCACAACCGTGGTGGACAGCACGGCAGCCATGTTGTTCTGGGAGCAGAAGTTCCCCATACCTGTTTATGCCTTTGCCCCGGACGATGTTCGGATGGACCTGTTGGCGCCTACTAGCGACGTTCCCACCGGCAGCCTTGGATTCTTCGGTCCCAAGGGACCCGTGGCCCAATGGTTTGACATACATGCAGGCGGCAGAGTGCTGCCGAACGCTGCCTGGATTCGCGACGCTCCGGAACTCGAAGGACGCATCACGTTCACTTGGGCCCCGGATGCATTCGACCAGTGGCTCGAGGAAGAGGAGGAAGTGCACAGCCACCCGCGTGATCCCCACAAGCGCGTTGAGGCCCTTCTCAGCTCCCGCCACATCACCGTCTCGATCGATGACGTGCTGCTGGCGGACAGCACTGAGCCGGTTCTGCTCTTTGAGACCTACCTGCCCACCCGCTATTACTTGCCACGCACCGACGTACGCCTTGAGCGGCTTAGCACTGGAAACAACCGCAGCCACTGCCCCTACAAGGGGTACGCCGAGGACTACTGGGATGCCCCGGGTTCACCGTCCGTGGCCTGGTCATACCTTGACCCCTACCCAGCTGTTGGCCTCATCAAGGACAGGATCGCGTTCTACAACGAATCCGTTGATATCACGGTTGACGGGGTGGCAGTCCCCCGGCCACGCTCCATCTTCTCCAACACCAAGAACCGGCCCGGTGACTAAACAGCGCTGGCCCGGACACCCCGGCCGGCCTGCAGCAGGCCACTGAGCCCGGTGTCCCAGCCCCATTCCTTAGCCACGATGCCCTAGCTTCAACGCCCTGAGTGCTGCCATCATGGCCTAGGCGGGCCGGTCCCACAATCCCGCATCCAGCGCAAACAAGGTGGCGGTGACCCGGTTGGAGACTCCCGTCTTCCCATAAATATGCTCAACATGGTTCCGCGCCGTTTTCGGCGCAATGAACAGCGCGGCAGCAATCGCCCTGTTGTCCAACCCACGGCAGAGCAACCTCAGCACCTCCACCTCCCTAGCCGTCAAGGCGGACGGCAGGATCCGCCGTCGTGCTTCCTGCTGACCGGCAGCCACCAAGACACTTTCGACGGCGGCCGCAGCCAGCCTGCCTGCCGCCACCTCCGCGCGCAGCCGGGCAGCAGCCGCGGCCGCCAGAAGTGCGGGCCTGTGGGGACGCGGCTCCAGATACGTCTGGTAGGCGTCGGCCGCACCCAAGAGGCGCTGGCCCGGATCCAGCCCACCCGCACTCAGTCCGCGTGGATACCCCGAGCCGTCAAGGCGCTCGCGGTGCGCCCCGGCCAGCTCCGCAACCCGCCGCAGGCCGGGCACGCGGCTCAGGATGCGCCCGCTCAGGAACGGGTATAGCTGCAGGCGCTCGCGGTCCAAGGATGAAAGCGGCCCGGCTCTGTCCCAGATACTGTTGGACACCCCCATCCGACCGAGGTCGTGTACCCAGCCGGCTCGCCGTAGCGCCGTCAGTTCCGGTTCGCTACATCCGCTGTGCGCGGCAGCCGTCGCGGTTAATGCCGCCACCTGCCGCGAATGCCCGGCCGTCCACGGCGACTTCAGATCGGCAAAATCGCCCATCGCAGCCAGCACCGCATCCAGTCCGCTGCCGCTGAGACAGACCTCGGAAGGTGCCGCTGCCAGCGCGGCCGTCCACGGGTCCAGCTCCAGCAGCCCGGATGTCAATTCCGCAGCGTGGGAGCAGAAAACATCCGCCAGTCTCGGATCAAATTGCGTTCCGCTGCGTTGCCTCACGGTCCGCACGGCCGCCTCCAGCCCTGCTGTACGCAGGAAGACTTCAGCGGTGTCGGCAAGTTGGGCAATGCGCATCTCCATGGGAATTTCTATGCCGGACACTCCCACCGGCAGGCCTTTTCCATCCCAACGCTCAAAAGTGTGGATCAGGATGTCCGGCATGTCGGCATCGAGACCCACCCGCTCGGCCAGCCGGCCGGCCGAGCGGCAATGCGAGAGGATCAGCGCCTTGACGGTCGAGTTGGCGGTCGCCGCGAACTGGGTACGGCGGGCGGTGCGCTGGATAGGTGGCAGTTCCTGGCCCGCGTGGCGCAGCATCAGGGACAGCATTGGCAACCCGTGGGCGTCAATGAAGTAGTAATCCGCACGGAAGGCAAGATCGTCGCCGAACAAAGCGGCCAGCTCGTGGGAGTCTGCGTGGCACCCGATCCAGGCGATCAGGTTTGCATAATACAGACGGCCGCTGGTTTCCTCCCCGAGGCCCAGCAGCGTTGCCATGCGCAACCCCAGCAGAGTGGCCCGCAACATGTGCTCCATGGGCTGTCCCAGACCCAGATCTATAGCTAGGGACAGTGCCGCTAAAATTTCGGGGCGGCTGGTGGTTGCGGCGTTCCGTGGCATCGCGGCCGGGCCCTCCGGAACCTTGCCGGAGGGCCCGGCGGCAACGCCGTCCGAGCAATGGTCAGCCACCATCCCATTCTAAAACGTGCCGGTGTCCAGGGACCTGCCACGGAGAAACAATATCCTCTAGCTGAATGAGTCAACGGCGTCCGGCCTGGACCCCTGCCCGGTGGGTCTCCGCCGGGGGCGCCGTGGAGGGGAACCGCACGGTCATGTCTGCCACGAACAATCCGCGCTGTGGCAGCCAAAAATCGGCTAGATGCGCCTGTTTCGGCAGCGGATGCGGCATCCCCGCACTGCCACCGTCGATCGTCGCCTGGCTGGTCTTGACCTGCCAGACGCATAGGGGCCGGGCTTGGAATGTTTGGCCGTTGGGCGTGGTCCCGGCAAGCCGCAGCTTTCCGGCCTGAAGGGCAGGACCCATGAACCTACCCATAGCGGCAAGCACTGTGGGCCAACGCCACCACCCGCCCGGCATGAGATGCGCCAAGGTGGTGAGTGTCGCTGTCGTTCTTGTTTCCTTGAACTCCAGGTCCCAACGCACGACGCCGGGCACGCCCACAGTGAGCTTGAAGGGTCCTTCCCACCTCGCCGTGACCTCGGTCAGGTGGGTCGCGGAGACGGCGGCACCGAAGTACCGGGCACAACTGAGAAACGGCGGGGCGTCCGCGTAAATGGTCCAACCGTCCTGGGGGCGGAACAACCACACAGCCGCGTAGGCGGGGCCAACGGAGCTGGCCGGGAAACGCCTGAAGGCCAAATAGTGGCCGGAGGCGAACGGCAGGCCCATTAGGGCGTAGCCGATGAATCGTTCGTCATCCCCGGGCGGCAGTGCGGCATTTCTCTCCGCCAGCTCCGCATGGGCACGGGGTGAAATTCTGGTCATGATGCGCTCCTTTGTCTTGTGTAAAAGAGCGTAGATCTGCGGACCAGCGGGGGCATGGGGCAGCTGCCCCATTTATGGCGATGGATTTGCAGGCAGACCATGGCCAGTGGATATGCAAGGGCCGGGCCGATGATGTCACTGGCGCTGCCAAGGTGAATGGCACTAGGTGGATCAGGTACCCGTTAGAAGTGCGGCGGTTCGAGCGGCGTTGGCCGCACCGGCGGGCTCATGGGATCTGGCGGGAAAATAGGCTCCGGAGGTGCAGGCTGCGGGTAGGGCTCGTTGGGCTCCGGCGGCCTGTAAGGATCTGGCGGAGCAGGCGGGTTTGGCGGCTGGGTCGGATCCGGATGCCGGGTGGGATTCTCGGGGTCCGGGATGCTGGCGGCAGCCAACGGCCAGTCACTGGAGTTCATAGGGCATTCCTTATCTCTGGGCTGCTGTATTGCTGAGTTGCTATGCCCCGGTCTCACGAGGTTCAACATCCGGATCCGGGGTGGTCTCTTCCTCCAGCAAGTCCGGTTCCGGCACCATCAGCTTGATGAAATCTTCCACCGACAAGTGCTTGTCGGCCGCCCGACCAACGCGTGCCGGGCGTTCTTCCACTGGGTCCTGGCTCATGTGCCAACGTTACTCCTGGCCGAACGGTGAGGGAACTTTTTTGTGGCAGGCCGCCGTCGTTCGTCTGAAAGGAATTCCCGGAGGACAATCACAGGAAAATGGCAGCTTCTTCGGGCATAGTTCTTTGACATTGGACAAACGTCTCGCAGAGGGCTGGGTATGCGTAAAAAATTGATGATTTTTGGAATCTTGTTGGTGGTGGCGATTGTCGCGG
The DNA here is from genome assembly GCF_002929705.1 of Arthrobacter sp. N199823. Taxonomy (GTDB): domain Bacteria; phylum Actinomycetota; class Actinomycetes; order Actinomycetales; family Micrococcaceae; genus Specibacter. The sequence goes on along the minus strand of NZ_PJIN01000004.1, from coordinate 83,881 downwards.
TCTGGGGCGGTAGTGCCATTTACGCCAAGATTGGCAACGAACAGGCCCCCGACACGCTCTCGCTGTCATCGCCTACCCCAGGGGCAACGCCGGATGGCACCATCGCTGCCGCCGAGCTGTCCGGCACCTGGAAGATCTCGGACGGTTCGCAAGCGGGCTACCGTGTTAAAGAGGTGCTTAACGGCCAGGACGTGACGGTTGTTGGGCGGACAGAGGGCGTCTCGGGCCAGGCAACCATTGACGGCACCAGCCTGACCGCCGCAACGGCCGTGGTGGACATGGGCAACGTCACCACCGATAACAGCAGCCGGGACAGTCAATTTCAGGGCATCCTGAAAACCTCCGAGTTCCCGACCTCGACGTTTACGCTAACCTCGCCCGTGGACATTGGCGTCATCGCCGGAGGGGCCACGACCACCGAGGCAGCGGGTCAGCTTTCGATCGCCGGTGTTACCCGGGACGTCAAGGTTGCGTTGAATGTACAAACCACGGCAGATGGTGTCGAGGTCCAGGGCACTATTCCTGTCACGTTTTCCGACTACGGTATTGACGCCCCAAATCTGGGCTTCGTCAAAGTGGAGAATGCCGGGGCTGTTGAAATGCTGCTGAAGTTCAAGAAATAACCCGGAAGCCCGGCCTAATCGCTGGCAAAGGTGAGGCCTCGAGTTGCCAGCTCCTCCCCAAGTATCCGGATGGATTTGGGCCCCACACCATGCAATGCCAGCAGCGACTTGGAACTGCGCGTGGTGAGCTGGACAAAAGTAGTGATGCCGTGGTTGGCCAGCGCCCTCATTGCAGTTTGGCCGATTGAGCGCGAGAACTCGGTCTCAGATGCGGTGTTTTGCTCGGTCATGGACCCATTCTTACACGGCGTCCCGTGGCGGACCCCGGCAGAAATGTGACCGGGGCCGCACGCCGTCGGGCTTTGTCAGTGGCTGGGCATAGGCTTGTTACAGCAGGTTTTGTCCACGTATTGCGGGTTCAGAACGAAGACCCACAAATGCAAGGACGTGCCCCCATGATGGGACCCCATCACGCTGCCACAGGTGCTGCCGTTTGGCTGGCCCTCACCACTCAGTTCGACGTGGGACTTGGCCAACTCTCGCAGGTGATTCCAGCGCTCCCGGAAACACTGACAGTTGGCATGGGGCTGATGGATCTGACGCCCACCTCCGTGGTTGCAGGGGCTCTGGTGACCGCAGGAGCGGCCCTGGTCCCGGACGCCGATCACCGGCACGCGACCATCGCCCATTCGCTTCCGCCACTGTCCAATATTTTGTGCATCCAGATCGGCAAAATGTCTGGCGGGCACCGGCACGGCACTCATTCGATTCTTGGTATGGCCGTTTTTGTCGCCATAGCTGCGCTGGCCGGAATGTGGACAGTTGAACTCCCCGGCTACGGCACGGTGTTCCCGGGTGCTGGGCTGCTGGCAGTATTACTGGCAGCCTTTGCCGGCAAGGTACTGAAAATGATTCCTGACACCATGCGGAAGTTCCCCTGGGTGCTGGGGATCGCCGTTGGCATTTTCGTCATGCTCTTTGCACCGCAGCATGATTATTGGTTCCCTCTAGCCATGGGTCTGGGCGTGGCTGCACATATCCTCGGCGACATGCTCACCACCGGCGGGTGTAACCTCTTGTGGCCGCTAAAGATCAAGCCGCCGCGCTGGCTGCGGAAGCTCCCCTTTGTGACTTCCGTCTGGCGGCCTAGTGGCAACGTCGCCATACCCATTCTGGGTAACGCCGGCTCCGTTCGGGAGTGGCTGGTGCTGGTTCCTATCAGTGGATACGTCATTTGGGCCATTGCCGACGCCGTGTTCTCCTAAGCGCTGCTGGTGATTTCCGCTTCACCCTTCCCCTGTGTGCGGGCGTTGAGGCGCGAGCTCGCTATCTCCCACTCCAGCTTTGAGTTCCATCAGGGCACCTTGGGAGAGCAAAATTATTAACAGGGGCGCTAGCATGGCAGCAGGATCATCAGCTTCGGGGCAGCTCCGGGCATTGGCGCCAGATAGAGGAGTAATACAAGGCATGTACGTAAAGATTTGTGGCCTGCAAACGGCCGAAACCATCGCTGCGGCTGTGGACGCTGGTGCAGACGCCGTTGGATTCATCTTCGCACCGGGTAGCCCGCGAACCGTCGCCCCGGAATTGGTCGCCGAGCTAGTAAGCGCAGTGCCTCAGGGTATTGAAACCGTTGGAGTGTTCCGGAATCAACCCATCGATGAAGTCCTGAAGATGGCTAGCCAGGCAGCAGTGTCCACCGTGCAATTACATGGTGATGAGAGTCTGGCAGATATGGCCCGGGTGCACGAAGCCGGTTTCAAGTCCCTACGAGCCTTCTCCGCCGATGCCTACAACGGCCTCTCCGGCGATGACAGGCAGGCTTGGGACTCCGAGCGACTGCTGCTCGACGCCGTCGAACCCGGGGCGGGGATGACCTTTGATGCTGATGTGCTCACTGATGGAACACCTCAGGGATTCTGGCTCCTGGCCGGAGGCCTCAACCCGAACAATGTGGCCTCCGCCGTCAGCGCCCTGAAGCCCGCCGGTGTGGACGTCTCTAGCGGTGTGGAATCGAGCCGCGGAGTCAAGGACGTTCAGTTGATTCGCGATTTCGTGAAGGCCGCGCGTCAATAAAGACCTGATCTGGCCCTAATGTGTCCCGACGGAGCAATAAGGACAATAGACTGAACATAAATGTCATGCTTTGTTGCATAATGGTCATTACGGGCTAGAAAACCGTCTGGCTCCGGCAACTAAATCTGGGAATGAGGGGGACATGCTTACACCGGACGATAGTGCACTGCAGGCTGTGCGGCGCCGACATGAGCTGCGCGTATTGGAGTCATTGGCGACCCATGGCAACCGGACTCGGCGCGAACTTGAGACCGACACGAAGCTCTCCCGGACAACCCTTTCGGCGATTGTCAGTGACTTGAGGCTCCGAGGCGTGGTAAGCGAGAGTGAGCCGGAAATCCAGGGTCGGGGACGCAGCGGGCGCCCCACCAAGGTCCTTTCCCTCAACCCAAACGCCGGTGCTGCCGTAGGCATTGAACTGGGTCGACGCCGAATCAGCATCTCCGTCACGGGCTTTGACGGTTCCACAGTGGTGCGCGAGCACTGTGCAATTTCCAGTTCGGTGTCACTTCCCGACAAAGTAGCCATGGCCGCTGACATGATCAAGCGGCTCATCGCCGACGGGCGGATCAATACGGAGACGGTCATCGGTACGGCCGTTGGTATCGCCAGCCGACATGCCAACCCGAATTCCCTGGCAGACGGGGTGGAACAGCAAAGTGATCCGCAGGGCGCCTCCCTGACGCCACTGCGTGAGGTGATCCCTGGCCCCATGCTTTGGGACAACAACATCAGGCTGGCTGCCATGGCGTATGGGAAGGGTAGCGATGACCTGCTCTACGTGGTGTTGTCTGCGGGTATTAGCTCCGCCATTGTTTCCCAAGGATCGCTGATGCGAGGCGGCAATGGCATCGCAGGAGAATTGGGGCACATCAGCGTTGATTTTGCAGGACCGGTCTGTTGGTGTGGCCGTCATGGTTGCCTGGAGAGCTTCATCAACGAGGCCAATGTTCTTGTTGAAGCCGCCCATCGGGGTCAGTCGTTCCAGTCCATTGAGGCTATGGCGAAGGCAGCCGCGGAAGGCAACGGAATTGCCATCAATGTCGTGTCCTGGGCCGGTGAGCTGCTAGCCAGAGCCTTGATGGGTGCGTGCGTGCTGCTTGATCCGCGTCGCGTGGTCATCACCGGAGAACTTTCGCAATTTGGCGAACTCCTCCTCGAGCCTGCTAGGCGAGCACTCGCCGAGCAGAACTTGGACCTCGGGCCGCGGAGTACCGAGATTAGTGCCGCCACCTTTGCGCCTAGCGCTGGCAGTGATGGCGCATCGCAGATGGCCTTGAAACACTGGTCGATGGCGACCGTCGGCTAGTAACTCGCTCCCTTGGCCCACTGCCAGCCGGATATTCTTCTGAATGTCGGCTTCTCGGCCCTGCCCGACAGCTGCGCTGCCCGAGTTTGCGCTCCCCCGAACTTACGTTTCCCGAGTTTCCCCTGTCCAAATGTCTATGGCAGGCCAAATGTCTGAGGCAGGACGAATTCCTCACTCTCGTCCGTCATTGCTGTTCGCCTGCCTGAATACTGCCTAGATATTGTGCAGCAAAGTTACAATCTCTCGCAGATTTATTGCACTTATGTAAACAGCCTTGACAGCATGTAATGAATGTCATAAGTTTGGCGCATGGCCCCAAAAGAATCCATCGTCCAGAACAAAATTCCCCCTGCCGCCGGCGGCATACCGACGCGTAAAGACGCGTTACAAACAGGCTCGTCGGCACTAAGCAAGAAGTCCGGCAAACCAAGCGGGCGCAAGCTTAGCCGGAAGGCATTGCTCGCTATCAACGTCGCCTCAGTAGCGGCCGGAGTGGCTGGGTGGGCGGCTGTATCCGCTGCCGGACTTGTAGGACTACCCGGCCCCGTTGAGGTTCTGGTTCGTGGTGGCGAGCTGCTCGCCGACGGAACTCTCGCGGAGGATACTGGTGCTTCTCTTGCCCGTGTGCTCAGCGGCTTCTTGCTGGGCAGCCTCTTGGCTATTCCCATTGGGTTCCTCATGGGCTGGTACCAAGTGGGCCGCGCCATCATTGAGCCGTGGGTGCAATTCTTCCGAACCATTCCCCCGCTGGCTCTGCTGCCACTTGTTATGGTCACCATGGGTATTGGTGAAACGCCAAAGATCTTCGTCATCTTCCTCGCCGCATTCCTCTCGTGCGTTATCTCCACATACCAAGGCGTGGTGAGCGTTGACAAGACCCTCATCAACGCAGCTCGCGTCTTGGGCGCCAATAGCTTGGTCATCTTCCGCCGTGTTGTGGTCCCGGCATCCTCACCCTTCATTCTGGTGGGCATGCGCATTGGCCTTGGCGCCGGCTGGGCCACGGTTGTGGCCGCTGAGCTCCTTGCCGCTCCCAACGGTTTGGGCATGCGTATGCAGCAAGCACAGCAGTTCTACGACATGCCCACCATCCTGGTGAATGTGTTGGTTATCGGTGTCTTGGGCCTCCTGATGGACCGTCTCTTGCTGATGATTGAAGCCCACCTGACCCGCTGGCAAGAACGCCGCTAAGGAGCAACCATGACAACGCCAACACAAAAGGCCATGATCCGCTTTGAGGACTTGCGCCAGGAATTTACACTCAGCGGCAACACTTTCACCGCATTGGACGGTGTTAACCTTGACATTGCCGACGGCGAATTTGTTACCGTGGTGGGCCCCTCCGGCTGCGGTAAATCAACCATGCTCAACGCCGCCGCTGGGCTCCTTGACCCCACCAGCGGCCGCGTCATGGTCGATGACCGGGAAGTTGACGGCCCCAGTACTCGCACAGGGGTCATCTTCCAGCAATACGCGCTCTTCCCGTGGCTCACCGTTCGCAAGAACGTTGAGTTCGGTCTCGAGCTGAAGAAGATCCCGGCCAAGGAACGCCGCGAGATAGTTGATCATTACCTTGAACTGGTGGGACTCACCCGTTTCGCTGAAGCCCTTCCCAAAGAGCTCTCCGGTGGCATGAAGCAGCGTTGCGCCATTGCGCGCGCCTACGCCGTCAATCCAGAGATTCTGCTCATGGATGAGCCCTTTGGTGCCCTTGATGCCCTGACCCGAGTCCACATGCAAGAGCAGCTGCTCCAGACGTGGACAAAGGAACGGCGCACGGTCATGTTTGTCACGCACGACGTTGACGAATCGGTCTTCCTCGCTTCCCGTGTGATCGTTATGGCCGCAAGGCCAGGACGCATTTTCAAGGAAATCAAAATTGACCTGCCCTACCCGCGGACCGAAGAAATCCGGCTCTCGGATGAGTTCGCCCATCTCCGGACGCAGGTCTGGGAAGCGGTCTACCACCAGCCCGGCGTTGCCGAAGCTCACCAGTAGAACGCCTTACTTCTAGCGGTAGCCCCTTAGGGGGACTGCCTTTGCGCCGCCCCACTTGTACCAATTCCCTTCGTATGCACTGCTTCACTTCGTATGCACTGCCCAAATCATTGCCCAAATCTGGGCCAGACTCTTGTAGGAGAAATCATGACCACCAACTTTTCACGCCGAAATGTGCTCCAGCTTTCCCTGGGCGCAGCAGCCATCTCACTTTTGGCCGCCTGCGGCGCAAAGACCGAGGACGTCGGCTCCGCAGGTGCCGCCAAGGACCTCCTTGACATCAACGTTGGCTACATTGCCGACTACAACGGCGCAGCGCTGATGGCAGTTGCCGATCAAGAAGGGTACTGGGCCAAGGCTGGTTTGAAGCCCAAGTACCTGCCTTTCACCAATGGCCCCTTGGCTATCCAGGCACTGGGCACCAACAACGTTGATGTTGTCTACATCGGTTCCGGCGCCCTGTGGCTGCCCGCTTCCGGAAAGGCAGAGATCTGGGCCGTGAACTCCGTTTCAAACGCCGACCGCATCATCGCCCAGCCCGGCATCAAGACCCTGGCCGAGCTCAAGGGGAAGAAGGTAGCCGTTCCCACAGGCACCTCCGGAGATCAGCTCTTCAGCTTGGCTTTGGCCAAGGAAGGTCTCACCCGTGAGGACTTCGAGGTCACAGCCATGGAACCGCCGGCAATCGTTGCTGCTTTCGCGGCAGGACAGATCGACGGCGCCGCCCTCTGGTACCCGCTTATTGACAGCGCCAAGAAGGGGCAGCCGGAACTAGTGGAGCTCTTCTCCAACGAAGACTTCATCGATACCCTCACCTTCCCCTCCACATTTGTGGCCTCTCCGGGACGCGCCGCGAAGGACAAGGCCCTCGCTACGGGTTTCATCTCCGTCGTCAAGAGCGCCAATGACTACCGCCACGCCAACCAGGACACCACCATTGCCCTGACCGCCAAGTTCCTCAAACTCAAAGAGGAGGATATGGCAGCTCAGGCCAGCGTCGCCAAGTTGTTCACCTCGAAGGAACTGGACACGCTGTCCTCTGAAGGAACCGTCTACACATGGCTCAACGGCCTGCAAGAGCAGTTCAAGAAGGACGAGAAGATCAAGGCCATCGCCGATCCCAAGACGTTCTACAACTCCGAGCTGTTCGTCAGCACTCCCACGGTATAAGTATCCATGTCGACGTCGAACAACTCCCCCAAGCGTCAGAACATGCTGTTCCTCATGACTGACCAGCAGCGCATCGACACGCTTGGTTGCTACGGCAATACCTCCTTACACACACCCAACCTCGACAGGCTGGCTGAACGCGGCACCACCTTTGACCGGGCTTATACGCCCACGGCCATTTGTACACCTGCGCGCGCCAGCCTGCTCACAGGCCTGCAGCCGTTTGAACACGGACTGCTTGCCAACTACGAATGGAACTCTGGCCACCGGGAAGAACTGCCCGACGGACTGCCAACCTTTTCGGCCGCCCTACAGGAGCAGGGGTACCGGCTCGGCCACGTGGGCAAGTGGCACGTGGGCAAGGACCGCGGTCCTGAGCACTACGGCTTTGAGGGCATTCACCTCCCCGGCGCCTTGAACGTCTTTGACGATCCGGGCTACGAGGACTGGCTGGCGGCCAACGACTTCCCCGACTTCCGGATCTCAAGCCCTGTTTACACGACCAGGGCAGACGGCAGCCAGGGGCACCTGATTGCCGGCGTGACCGATCAGCCAACGGAGGCCACCTTTGAGGCCTTCCTTGCAGACCAAACCATTGCCAAGCTTCGGGAGTTCGCGGCGGGGGCGCTGAAGGATGAGAGCACCCCCTTCTTCCTCTCCTGCCACATCTTTGGCCCTCACCTGCCGTACCTCATCCCCCAGCAGTGGTACGACATGGTGGACCCCTCCACCATTGAACTGCCAGGGTCCTTTGCCGAGACCTTCCACGGCAAGCCCATGGTCCAGCAGGCCTATGCGGAGTACTGGTCAACTGACTGCTTCACGGTGGATGAGTGGAAAAAGCTCACGGCCGTGTACTGGGGCTACGTGTCCATGATCGACCACGAAATTGGCCGCATCCTGGACGTCCTGGACGAATTGGGGTTGACGGAGAACACGGCAGTTATGTTCACCGCTGATCACGGCGAATTCACCGGAGCCCACCGGCTTAATGACAAGGGGCCGGCCATGTATGAAGACATTTACCGAATTCCGGCCATCCTTGCCCTGCCAGGTGAGGTGGAGCGGCGCGAGGACCGCTTCATCAGCCTCCTGGACTTCACGGCCACGTTCCATGAGATTGCCGGGGCGGATGCATCGGGTGTCCACGGCCGCAGCCTGCTCCCCTTGGCTCACGGGGAGGATGTTGAGGGCTGGCGTGAGGACATCCTGTGCGAGTTTCACGGCCACCACTTCCCTTATGCCCAGCGAATGATCCGTAACAAGGACGTGAAATACATTGCCAACCCGGAAGGCATCGATGAGTTCTACGACATGATCGCCGATCCGGACGAGCTCACCAACGTCATCAATGTGCCGATCTACCGCGAACGGGTCAGCACCATGCGCCGGACCATGTACCGGCAGCTCGTGGAGCGCGGCGACAAGTTTGCCCAGTGGCTGGCCTTCGCCGGCGACATCCCCGAGCACGAGCGGGTCCGCCCGGCCACCGCCGTCGAACGTTTTATCACTGCCTAGTCCCACCCATATACGGATGCCTCTTGCGGTCCCAAGAGAAGTAAGCGAGTAATGGATTGAGAGCACTAAGAAGAACGACGACGGCCGGGCTCGCCTGTGCTGCGGCGCTGGGTCTGTTCGCAGCAGTTTTGCCAACAGCCTTCACAGCCCAGGCAGCCCCACCGGCCCAGACCGCACCCATTGTGGTGCCGCCACCGGCTCCCGTGGCCCTGCCAAATAATCTGGCGTTGACGGGGACGGCGACGGCCCACAACGTGGAAACCGCGATCCCTGGCAACGTTGCGGCCAACGCCATCGATGGAAAAGTAGGCACGAGGTGGTCCTCTAACGCCGGAAACGCTGGCTGGTTCCAGGTTGAGCTGGCTACTGCGGGCCCCGTTGACAACGTGAAGATCCAGTGGCCGGCCGGGGCGGCCAGGAACTACACACTGCAGACCTCCGTCGACGGCACCACGTGGACAGACGTCAAGGTCATGACCAGTTCCACCGGCCCCGCGCGCGTGGATGAAATCAAGGTTGGCGCCAGTAACGTCAAGTTCGTCCGTGCCGTGTTGGCCGCCCAGTGGGCCACCTTTGGCTATTCCATATCCGAGTTTGAAATCTATGACAAGGCCGTTCAGGACGTGCCTGCCAATCCGGCGCTGGTGCCCTTGCCATCTGCCGTCGCCCAGACCGCTGACGGCACTTTCCGGCTGACTCCGTCAAGCCGCATTGTGGCCACGGGCGATGCTGTTGCGGCAGCAACATACTTCGCCCAGAAAGCCCGCAAGAGCACGGGCTTTGCCCTTCCCGTGGTGTCCGGGACTCCCATAGCGAATGATATTGCCGTCACTGTTGCCCCGGGATTGTCCGAGGACAAGGCAGAGAGCTACGCTCTCCAGGCTGACGCCGCGGGGGTCCGGGTGGAGGCCAACACGGCTACCGGTGCCTTGAATGGTGTCCAGACCCTCCGCCAGCTGTTTCCACAGTGGATCGAGTCCGATGCAGTGGTCACTACACCGTGGACCGTGGACGGCGTGGTCATCAGCGACTACCCCCGCTATGAGTACCGCGGCATCCAGATCGATGTGGCCCGCTCCTTCTACACCGTTGATGAAATGAAGGAACACATCGACAACGCGGCACAGTTTAAGTTCAACCGCCTACACCTTCACTTAACCGATGACCAGGGCTGGCGCATCGCCATGGACCAGCCGGCAGCGAATCCCTCGGGAATCAAATACACGGACTTGACGGACATCTCCGGCAAGACCGCCATGACCTACAACGATGCTGGCGTCATGCAGGGCACGGAACTGGGCCACACGGGCTTCTACACCAAGGCTGATTACCAAGAGATTGTGAGCTACGCCGGCGAGAACGGCATGGTGGTTGTCCCTGAAATTGACATGCCCGGCCACACCAACGCCGCACTGCACGCCATTCCCCAGCTCAACTCGGCGGGCTCAGCGCCCAAGCCGGCGCCGGGGACCGACACTCCGCCCCACCAAGGATCAGGAAACGTTGGCGGCACCACGTTTGACGCTGACAACGCCGCAACGTACGAGTTCACCAAGGAGGTCCTGACACAGCTGGTGGCCATGACCCCCGGTCCCTACCTGCACATTGGTGGGGACGAGTCCCATGTAACCCCGCATGACAAGTACGTCACCATGGTGGATGCCTTCGTTGACCAGGTTCATGACTTGGATAAGCAGGTCATTGGCTGGAACGAATACTCTTCGGCCAACTTGCCCAAGGATTCCATCGTCCAGTACTGGGCCGGCAACCGGCAAAGTACGGCTACCAAGATCTTGGCGAACAATCTCAAAGCCATCCTCTCCCCGGCCGAGAAGACCTACATCCCGCAGAAGCAGGACAATTCCCAGAGCGCAGGCGGCACGTGGGCCTGCGGCGGACCCTGCACCTTGGAAACTCACTACGACTGGAACCCCGAAAATTACCTACCCGGCGTTATGGATGACCGGATTCTCGGGGTGGAAACCGTGCAGTGGGGCGAATGGATCCGTGGCATGGAACAGACGGAAACATACCAGTACCCTCGTGGCCTCGCCACGGCTGAAGTGGGCTGGTCTGCTCAAAGTGAGCGCAACTACGCAGACTTCACCAAGCGTGCGGGTCAGCTTGGCGGACGCATGGCACTTCAGGACTTGACGCACTTCAAGACCACCGGCGTGAACTGGACAACGGCTCCAGATGCTCCGGCAACAGCGCCTGCGCTGGTGGATCCGGCGCAACTGCCAGCCACATCACCGGTTGACTTGGCAGTTCCCGCCACCGAGTTCGACGGCGGCGAGTACATCACGCTGAAGAACCTGCCGGCCAACGCCTGGCTGCTGCTGGCAGTTCACGACGGCGCCACTGCGGCCTTCTCAGCGACCAGCACCAACGGCTGGGTGCGAAGCAACGCCGCAGGTGAAGCTCCCTTGATTGTCCCCACAGGACTCACCGCTGGCGAGTACGTGGTGAGTGTTCAATTCGCCGATGGTTCCTTGGCTGGTTTCGCCAGCCTGATGATCGCCGTGGAAGCGGCACCGGAAACGTCCGCACCCGTCACCACGCCCCCGGCAACGGTGGCGCCAACCACGGACCCCACGAGTCCGTCGGCAACGACGGCTCCAAGCGACTCGGCCACCACAACAGGACCGGCCGATACAGACCCAGCCACGGACAGCACGAACGGTGCTGCTCCTACGCAAGGAACGGCGTCGTCCGCGACACCGTCTCACGGGACCAATCAGGATGGCTTGGCCAGCACTGGCGCTAAGTCAACGCTCATAATTGGTGGTGCGCTCCTTGCGCTTCTCGCCGGTCTGGTCATTGTGGCCGGATCGAGAAGGCGCTTGAGCAAGCACTAGGTACGAGCACACAGCAGCCGGGCCCCCTTAGCCGAAGGGGGGCCCGGCTGCTGCGCTGCTCAGGTGGGACGTGATCGACGCGCGGTGATAGAAAGGAGCTTAGGGCTTGCGAACGCTCCATGCCCAGGCGATCAACGGCACCTGCAGCGGCAGCCTCACGGCATGGATTCGCTTGGTCTGTGCTGTTCCTTCCGGCCCGAATGCTCGCCGCAACGCGGTGAGGTGGCCGGCGGTGAATCCAACAAACATCAACGTTGTGGCAACGGCTGTGACGTTGCGGGTACGCGGTATCAGCAATCCAACGACTGCCAGCGCCTCCGGGACGGCCGACGCCAGAACCCACTGCTTGCGTGTCATGACGCCGAGCTTTCCACCCTTGTCGCTGCACAATGAAGGCGGAACCACAGGGTAGTAAAACGCAGGATTCTTCACGTGGTTGACGGCGCTAGTGCCTAAGAGTGCCGCCAACGCCCATGTTTTTACGGTGTTTACGTTCATCATGCCTTCCTCAGGTGGTTTTCGAACAACACTAGCTGGTGGACTCAACAATGCCGCTGAAGCGAAACTGGGAAAAGCTGGGAAAAGCTGAGAATCGATGCGAACAGATGGGAATAGATGCCTTTACATTGGCGCTTACCCCAGTGAGCCGATGATTTATGCTGATATCTAGCCTTGAACCATCACGGCACCCTCATCATTTCCGCACCAAAATAGACCAGGACCCACCATGTCACTTTCCACCGCTGAAGCGCCTGATCGGCTCTCAGCCAGGGACCGCACCACCATCGGCGTCCTTCTCGTTTCAGCCTTCGTTGTGATCCTCAACGAAACCATCATGAACGTTGCACTGACCGAACTGATGGAAAAATTCCAGGTATCGGCGTCTGCAATCCAGTGGCTCGCCACGGCATTCATGCTGACCATGGCAGTAGTTATTCCCACCACCGGCTACCTCCTCACCCGCCTGCCCATCCGCACCGTCTTCATGGTGGCCATGGGGCTGTTCTCGGCGGGAACACTCCTCGCTGGATTAGCTCCCGGTTTTGAGGTGTTGCTGGTGGCGCGCGTCATCCAAGCATCGGGAACCGCTATCATGATGCCGCTTCTCATGACCACCATTTTGGATCTGGTACCTTCGCACCGCAGGGGCGCCATCATGGGCAACGTCTCCATCGTGATCTCGGTAGCGCCGGCCATCGGGCCCACGCTGTCCGGACTGATTTTGCATTCGCTATCCTGGCGCTTCATCTTCTTGCTGGTGCTGCCCGTAGCGGTGCTAGCCCTGATCCTGGGTTCACGGCTCCTGCCAACAGGTGGGGAACGGAGCCACTCAAAGCTCTCGGTAACCTCACTGCTGATCTCCATTCCCGCCTTCGGTGGTCTGGTCTACGGCTTGAGTGGCATTGGATCGCCCGACGCCGGCACTCACCTGATTGCCCTCGTGGCACTTGGCGTATCGCTCGTCTCGCTGGCTGCGTTCGTGATCCTGCAGCTGCGACTCCAGCGCACAGACAGCGCTCTTTTGGACATGCGTCCCTTCCTATTGCGCCAGTTCACACTCGCCCTAGCCTTGATGGTCATGGCGATGTTGGCCCTGTTCGGCGTTATCATCCTCCTTCCCATGTACCTCCAAAACGTTCGTGGCTTGGATGTACTCACCACCGGATTGGTGATGCTCCCTGGCGGCATACTGATGGGTGTGCTGGCTCCTTGGGTGGGCAAATTGTTCGACAAGGTGGGCGCTCGCCCGCTGCTCATGCCCGGTGGTCTGCTGCTGTCTGCCGTCCTGTTCGGCTACACCCAGCTGAACGAGACCACTCCCCTCGCCATGATCATCGGCATGCACCTGGTCATGTCGGTTGCACTGGCTTTCATCTTCACGCCCGCCTTCACTGCCGGACTGAACCCGCTGCCGCATTCACTGCATTCGCACGGATCAGCACTGCTGTCCACGCTCCAACAGTTGGGTGGAGCGGCCGGTACAGCGCTGCTGGTGGGCGTCATGTCTGCGGGAACGTTGGCGGCTGCAGCAGCTGGCGAGGATCCGATCACTGCACAGACTACCGGATTCAGCCATGGATTCATGGTGGCCGGCTGTGTGGCCTTGGGCATCGTGGTCATTGCCGCTTTCATGGGCAAGTCCAGCTCCGATTTGTCCCTGGAGCCAGCGTCCTCTACTGCAAAGGCTACAAGCTCAATGCACTAGTGCTTGAGCTGTAATCTTGAACTTTGAGCCCGGCCCGCTGCCTTCTTTATAGGTGGCGGGCCGGGCTTTTTTGTTGGTGTTAGCGCGCCTTCAGCGGAGCGCCAGGACCGAACGCCAGGCGTGCAAAGCGCTCGCCCATGAGGCGGTGTGTATCGCTGTCCGGATGGAGCGCATCTGAAAGAGGATGCGTTTGGGCGTCGCTCTCACCATAGAGTGCCAGTCCGTCGAGGAAATGCAAATTTGGATCACTTTCCGCGCGTGAGTGGACTATCCGTTCCAATTCCTTCCGAATGATCCGCAAGGTGAGCTTTCCGGCAGCTGTCTCGAGCGGGTCCCCTGTGGCGATGAAACGCATATTTCCTTCGGCAAGGGCGGCCATGTCGAAAGCCCCGGGGCCAGGAGTGTCCTCGTGAATTCCACAGAAGATGGGCGAGACCACGAGCAAAGGCGTCTCCGGATGCCCGTCGCGGAGCGTGTCAAGGAACCCGTGAACGGCCGGTCCGAAAGCGCGCAACCGCATCAGATCAAGGTTGACGATGTTGATTCCCATCTTGATACTGATGGCGTCGGCTGGGGTGTCACGCATGGTGCGTGCAGTGAAAGGATCCAATAGGGCGCTGCCACCAAAACCGAGATTTGTCAGTTCCATGTCACCTAAGCGGGCAGCAATAGCTGGCCAAATCGCCGTCGGACGCGTGGCATTGGAGCCGTGACTGATGGAGCTGCCGTGGTGCAGCCATTGGGGGCGAACGCTGGGCGGCTGCGGTTGAAGGGGTGCATCACTGCGAAGTTCCGAGAGCTCAGTGACCTCATTGTGGGGAAGCCAGAGCTCAATACTTTTTAGTCCCGCTGGCAGCTTCGTGAAGCTACTGGTACAGCTGGGGCCCTGTTCTCGTGAAGGGGTCCCGGTGGCCATGTCGATGGTTGTCAGAATGCCGCCGTTGGTGACCGACTCTTCGAAGACGGAGCCGTCCACGATGATTTCAATGACGCCATCGGGCCGAGCAGGGGTTCCCGCATAACTGGTGCGCGAGCGTAGGGTGTCTAGCTCGATCACGGTAGCGGTGCTCTGGAAGACGATGCGCACTCCGGAGGGCTGCTGCTCGACCATGAGGAGCTGTGGATCCCCGTTGGCCTGGGCGCGTGCGCTGGCCGGTAGGCGATGGACAATGGTGCCCGTAGCCGTGCTCTCCAGTTCCAGGGCGCCGCGGATAAAGCTGGCCGGGATGGGATGGGTGGTGATCATGTGGCTCCAGAGCGTCTGCGGTTCGCTGGGTCGGGGGTGCGCTGCAGCTTCCATCCTTACATGCGAGGCAGCCCGGGGTGCCTCCCTCGATTCTTCTTCGGGAAAGGTCTATGGCAGATTAGCTGCTGCCAGGCTCCTGACTGGTTCTGGTTCTGGTGCTTGTTTCGCTGGGACGCGACGGGTGCGGATGACCCGGAGTGTCTTATCCAGCACGATTCCTAGCAGACCAGCAACAACCATGGCTCCGACCAGACCCAGCAGCGGGTGTTCACGCAGCCAGGATCCTGCCAGCGCCCCAATTGCTACGGAGTAGACAGCCCATAGTGTTGCGGAGAGGGCCGACACCGCCACGAACCTCCCTCGCTTGTAGCGCGTAGCCCCGGCGGTGAGATTGACGGCAACCCTGGCCACGGGCAGGAACCGTGCCACTAAGATCATGGAAATGGGTCGCTGTTCCAGCTCTGTCCCAGCCTTGGACAAGGCCCGTTGCATCATGGGACGGCGCAGCCAGGCAAAGCGAGTTGTCCCCACGTGACGCCCGATCAGGTACGCGATATTGTCCCCAAGGAATGCGCCAATGGCAGCCGTGAGAACCAAGAGTGACAGCGCTGACCACCCGTGAGTTGCAGCGAGGGCCGCTACTCCAACCACCAGCGTCTCACTGGGAATGGGAGGGAAGAAGCCGTCCAGAAGACAAAAGATCACAACTATCACGTAGGCCCACGGCTGAGCTGCCGCCTCCATCAAAAAGTCAGTCATGACTACACGCTGCCGTCGGCTTCAATGCGGGGATATCCATGGCTTCAACGCTACGGTTACCGGCGGTGCGCCACCATGGGGATATCCCCCTACTTACCCCTGAGGTAACCCGCAGTGCTCGAGGACTCCGGAAGCCACAGATCAAGCTCCACGCGTGCGGAATGGTTAGACTTTGGGATGATCAGTCTCACCGAGCAATGGCCGCCCTTCGGACTACGTCTGGAAACTCCACGATTGATCTTGCAGCCCATTCAGGATGAGCACATATCCGCCGCCGTGCAGGCCGCCAAGAGTGGTATTCACCCCGTTGAGTTGATGCCCTTTTCGCATCCGTGGACGGAAGCGCCGGCCGATGAATTCCCCGCTAACACAGCACGTCATATCTGGCGAACCAGAGCGGAAGCGAACAAGAAAAAGTGGTCCCTTCAGCTAGGTGTCTGGCACGGCAATGACTTTATTGGCTGCCAGGACCTAGGAGCTGCTGACTTTGAAACCCTCAAAACAGTCACTACCGGATCGTGGCTGCGACAAAGTGCTCAAGGTCAAGGATTTGGCAAGGAAATGCGTGCTGCTGTTTTGAGCTATGCCTTCGATTGGCTCAACGCAGAGATCGCCGAATCAGAGGCCGCCGTCTGGAATGGCCCATCCCTGGGAGTATCGAAGTCCCTAGGGTATGAGCTGAATGGCGTGTTCCGCCAAGCCTGGAAACCTGGGGAGGTCACAGAGGTCCAGTATTTGCGTCTCACCCCTGACACCTTCAACCGACCCGATTGGGTGCTGAGAGTCGTGGGAAGCCCTGAAACGGCAGCGCATCTGGGTATCACCTGAGGTGAGTTTGGCGCTATAGGTGGCTCGCGCCGCCGTCGTACTCGGAAACGACGGCGCAGGCCAAGATCGCGCTAGACGGTGCTCTCCTCGAGATCCTTGGGGCCGGAAAGGTCCATCTCCAGAAGTGGCACAACTTTGGATTTGCGCACAAAGCGGTGAATGAGCCAGAGGCCCAGGAAGATGGGGATGCCAATGTAGGAGGAGAGGACTTCCGCTCCCCGGCCGGCGAGAATGGCCTCGTAATTCTGCCCGGCGATGACCACGATGAGTACCGTGAACGCCAGAATGGGCCCGATGGGGAAGAACGAGGCTCGGTACGGCAGATCGCTCACCTTGTTCCCTTGAGCAATGAAACCGCGGCGGAAGCGGTAGTGCGAGACCGCGATGCCAGCCCAGACAATAAATCCGCTCAGTCCCGAGACGTTGAGCAGCCACGAGTATGCGGCACCTTGGCCCACGATTGCGCTGAGGAAACCAAAGAGTCCGACGGCGGCCGTGGCCAGTAGGGCTGCCATGGGCACACCGCGGGAGTTGGTGCGGCCGAAGATTTTTGGGGCCTTGCCGTCGTGCGCCATGGCGTAGAGCATGCGCGTTGAGGCGTAGAGCCCGGAGTTGCCGGCCGAGAGAATGGCCGTCAAAATTACGGCGTTCATCAGGGCTGCGGCGAAGGCGATGCCCGCCCGTTCGAAGACCAAGGTGAAGGGTGAGGCGGCAATGTCTGCCTCGCCGGATGCCAGCAGGCTTGGGTCGGTAAACGGGATCAGGCAGCCGATGACGAAGATGGCGCCAACATAGAAAATCATGATGCGCCAGAATACCGAACGAATGGCGCGTGGAACCTCGCGCCGAGGGTTCTTAGCTTCGCCTGCCGCCACGCCCACGAGTTCGGTGCCTTGGAAGGAGAATCCGGCGATCATGAAGACGGAGATGATGGATACCCAGCCACCGTGGAAGACGTCTTCACCGTTTTGCCAATTCGACATCCCAGAGTGCCCGTCACCCAGGATGCCAAAGATCATCAGGACTCCGGCGATGAGGAACAGGATCACTGCAACCACCTTGATCAAGGACAGCCAGAACTCGCTTTCCCCGAACGCCTTGGATGAAAGGGCGTTCACTCCGGTCAACAGCACCAGGAATGCCCCGGCCCAGACCCAGCCAGGAACGCCCGGAAACCAGAAGTCCATGATGATGCCAGCGGCAACTAACTCCGCGGCCACGGTAATGGCCCAGTTGAACCAGTAATTCCAGCCAACGGCAAAACCGAAGGATGGTGAAACAAAACGGGTGGCATACGTCTGGAATGAACCCGCCACAGGAATCTTGGCGGACATTTCGCCCAAGGACTGCATCAACAAAAAGACCATCAAGCCCACCAGAATGTAGGCGAGCAGGGCTCCGCCGGGACCGGCCTGTGCAATGGTGCCACCGGAGGCCACGAAGAGACCGGTGCCAATAGCGCCACCAATTGCAATCATCTGCAGGTGACGGCTATTGAGCCCCCGCTTGAGTTCGTTCTCAGGCAGGCCCGCGTTCTTGGGCGTCTTTGGTGCTAACTCAGGTTCTGCAGAAACATGGCTCATAGGTGGACTGTGACTCCTGGCTGATTGCCCTTATGGGACCCCGGAATGCCTGTAGGGGTCCGTGGTGTGCGGCCGTCGTTGATGCGACAACACTCCATTATGTCCGGGATTCGCAACAAAGCAGGAATTAGTGGTCTGCGTCACCCCATTCTCCCGAACTACTGGACGCTCACGGCTGTTTAGTGCTGCGGGGCTGGGTTGCTGCCTGGATGCCGACGTTACTGCCATGGCACCGCGGCCCCGGAGCAACGACGGATTCCGGCTCCCGCCTGCGTGCCGGGACAGGCTGTTGCACAGCACGTTGGTCGCGTGATAATTTCTCGGTAATTGTGATCATTCGGCAGGAGGTGGGACCCATGCACGCAGTATCCATAGTGGCGCTCCCCTGCAGTCCACGAAGTCGCGGCTGAGCTAGCCGCCACCGGGAGCGCCCGTCACGCATTTTGCGAAGGGCAATTTCCATGGACACAACATCTTTTACAACGAGAAACTTCAACCCGCGGGTGGCCCCGGAACAGCAGGCCCTGGTCTTAGGCGGGGGCGGCTCGGCTGGCAACGCCTGGTTGATTGGCGTCATCGCTGGCCTGTTCGAGGCCGGTGTGGATACAACCACTGCCGATCTGATGATTGGCACCTCAGGCGGTTCTACGGCAGCCGCCCAGATTGCCTGTGCTGACCCCAGCCAACTTTTGGCCGACATCCTTTCCTCAGTGCCCAAACAGCGTCCTCCTCAGGCTGGAGTTCGTGGCGGGAGCGGCCGCCAGGGAACAGTTGGCGACTCTATGCGCAGGACGGGAGAAATCATCGCAGCCGCCAAGAACCCCGCGGACATGCGACGCCGCATGGGCGCGGCAGCGCTCGATCTAGCTGAAGATTCGGGTGAGCTGGGCCCACAGCGGTGGCGCGAAACTGTCGCCGCCCGGCTGCCCAGCCTGAACTGGCCGGAAAAGCGGCTGCTCATCACTGCGGTGGATGCCCATAACGGAGAACCGACTGTACTTGACCGAGCAAGCGGGATCGAGTTGGTGGACGCCGTCGCCGCCAGTTGTGCCAATGGCCTGGCCTACAGCATTGGCGATGGCGCATTCATCGACGGTGGCTACCGGCGGTCCAGCGAGAACGCCGATCTGGCAGCCGGTTACGGGCGGGTGCTGGTCTTGTCGCCGCTTGGAGGCAGGACACGGCACCCCTTGGAGTGGGGCATGCAACTGGAGGTGCAAGTCGCCGAGCTCAGGGCTTCCGGCAGCGCCGTCGAAGTCATTCTGCCGGACAGCAACTCCCTGGCAGCGTTTGGCGCGAACATGATGGACCAGTCAACCCGTCCCGCCGCAGCGCGTGCCGGCTACAACCAGGGTAGGACCATCGCCGGAGATCTCACTGGTTTCTGGCGCTGAATCGCTGCAGACAGGCGATCATGCGCAGCTCAGGCCGTGGTGTAGGCGAACGAAACCGGGCTGGTTCCGGCGGTGCCGTGAGGAACGCGATGGCCCGGATCAGTTCCGCGACGCTATCCCGGAAAATGCCCGCGGGGGTCACGGCCTCGACCAAGTCAGAAGTCTGGAGCGGACTTGGGGTGGTGGCGTGCACGAATTGCGCACGATGGGTCCGGATCTCCGGATAGTCGGGCTTTTCGGCAAGCTGCCCAAAACGCCCATACTTTAAACTGCTGGGATCATTCCGCATTGTCGCCTTCCTCCGAAAAGGCACAAAAAACCACCGGCTCGCTGCGGCAGCTTTCACTGTGGCTTCCGCGGCGGGGCCGGTGGTCTAGTAAGACAACAGCCTACTTGGCTGACTCAGTCTGCTTTGCGTAGTCGTCCTGGGTCACGGTAAGGGTGACGTTGACGTAGGACGCACTGGACATGGTGCCGGCGGCCGGATCCGTCGACTTCACGGTGACGTCGGCCCAGGGGTTACCCGTGGTCCACTCGACTCCCGTTTCGTCGACCAGTTTGGCGAAGAAGTCCTCGCCGACCAGCGCATTGTAGGCCTCGCTGTAGGTCATACCCGCAACATCGGGGACTGCACGCTCTTCCTGGGCCGCTGCAGCCGTGCTGCTGGGGGTTTCGCTCGGGGATGCGCCGGGACCGCCGGTGCCACAAGCCGCCAGTCCTGCAACGAGCACTAGAGCAACGGAAAACTGAATAAATTTCTTCATCGGCCTAACTTCATCGTCAAATTAAGGGCGGACTACAAGCACCGCCAGGGATCTTTGCAACCATCAACCCTAGCGTCATGACGTGAGCAACATTGTGCGGCGGCCGGTTTTTATGCGGCACATCACACTGCCGGCCCTCCCTTGTCCCGATGCCAGCCCATAGCCGCAATTCCCCATACGGCCAGGAACAGTCCCACCAACAGCAAGCCGGCATGGCCCAGATCCAGGTTGGCGAGCCACGTGGAGACAGGATCCTTCAGGCCTAGCGTGTCATGCATGATGGCCGCGATGGTTAGCGCAGAGATGAACAATGCTGACGTTGCCGACAGGCCGGTAACCACCATGTTGAAGCCGATCCGGCGGGTCGGGTTCATGACTGCGGAGCGGTACATCTTCATCATGGCCATGCCATTGGCCGTGTCACACAGCGTCATTGCGGCAGTGAAGGCGAACGGCAATGCCATCAGCGCGGCAATGGATATGCCAGCCAGGGCTGCGGAAGCCGTCAGCAGGAGGAACGCAATTGTGGAGGCAGTGTCAAAGCCGAGCCCAAACAAGAAGCCCAGCACGTAAATATCGCGCGGTCGCTTCACCTTGGACAGCGGCTTGTCCATCAGCCGGGCGACCATACCCGTCGGCGCCAGCTCGTCATCGTCCACCGTTCCACCACCGCGCACATGCCGGAACAACACGTTGGTCTTCAGGAATGCCGAACCGTTGAACAAGCCAATCGCCAGCAGGAACAACGCCGAGACGCTGGCACCAAAAACTGCCAGCGTCATGTTCGCCGCCGATCCCTCCTGCAGTACCGCCCCCATGATGCCGGCCCCGGTCACCACCAGGACACCCGCCAACAGCACCACAGAGCTGTGGCCCATGCTGAACGCAAAGCCGACGCTGACAGGGGACCGGCCCTGAGCCGCGAACTTCCGGCTGGAGTTATCGATCGCGGCAATGTGGTCCCAGTCGTAGCTGTGCTTCACACCTGCCAAATAGGCCGTCATCACTAGACCGATGGCCAGCGGATGCACGTCGTTCATCAACGAAAAAACCACCAGTCCCACAGCTATGACGTGCAGCAGGGCTACCGCCAGGAACGTGACACCCATCCGTCGGGCGACCGGAAGCTGTTCGCGTTCCAGATATCCAAGGCGGGCAACGGCAGTCATTAGTATTTCCTTAAGTTCAGGGGTTTCTGGGAGTACCACCGCCCGCGGAGCAGGTCCACGGTGGCAGCAATCATCTCATTCAAGGTTTCTGTCGAGTTGGACAGTGCACGCACGGCAAGGCCGGGGCCGTCCAGCAGTGTGATCCCGAGTTGGCCGGCGGGGTCCAAGGGCGCCATCAAGGTGTGGAGTTCATCCACGAGGGCCTGGTCCACACGGGCATCAACCACAATCAGCGAACCCAAATGCGTGTATTCGCGCATGAAGGCGCTGCTGTCCACAGGCGAGCCGGAACCGGGCCGGATTAACAAGTTGTCAAGGACAGTCAACCGGCCGCCAATGGAGATCTCGTTGCGCAGGCGTACCTCGTCATACCGGAACAGCTCGCCGTTGGGCGACCAGCCGGGTGTCACCACCTCGGCCATGACCAGTGAGGCCGTTGAGTCCATCTCCACCTGCGTCACCTGACCATAGCTGGCCTCACGGTACGCAATCAACGGATCCGGCAACAGTTCCAGCCGAGCACCGGCTCCGAGCGACAGGTGCATGTGCTGCTCCGCCCGGTCATTCGGTGTGCGGTAAATCTTCGTGGCCGACTGCGTGGTCAGCAGCAGCTCAGCCCCGTCAGCCACCGCCACCTCAATGAGGTACTTGTCCCCGCCTAGGTATGCCCCGCCGGGGTTGATCACCACATAGCAAACCTGCCCGGAGTCGTCCAGGTAATGCGGGCGCAGGATTCGCAGCGCACCATCGTGGAACTGCTTGAGCGCGATGGATCGTCCGGCCCGCCGGTCAATGTCTAAGGACAGCGTTCCCGCCCACGCGGAAGGTGTGCCAAGCCGCCCCACGGCGCGGTTCGTGTGGATCTGTGCGGTTCCCTGGGTGGCGGATCCGGTGTTCCTGGAGCTCGCGTCAAGGAGGCCGGGGCCGCCCGCGGCCGATTGGCCGGGAAGCGACCGAGGGAATGCCGGTCCGCCGCCCGCGGCCGCGTCGGCAGCGCCACCAGCAACGGCTGTGGTCACCGGGCTTCCAGGTCAAGCATGAGCACGTCGCGCTTGAGCCAGTTGATGATGTGTTCCAGGCCGTCGTCGGTCTTCAGGTTCGTGAAGCAGTACGGCTTGTGGCCGCGGAACTCCAGGGTGTCGGCCTCCATGACGGACAGGTCCGCACCCACATACGGGGCCAGATCGGTCTTGTTGATGATGAATAAGTCCGCCTTGATCATCCCCTGCCCGGCCTTGCGCGGGATCTTCTCCCCTTGCGCCACATCGATGATGTAGATCGAGAAATCCACCAGCTCGGGGCTGAAGGTGGCCGAGAGGTTGTCCCCGCCGGATTCAATGTAAATCACCTGTAGGTCCGGGTGCCGCGCCTCCAACTCCTCCACCGCGGCCGAGTTCATCGAGGTGTCCTCGCGGATTGCCGTGTGGGGGCAGCCTCCGGTTTCAATGCCGATGATCCGATCCAGCGGCAACACGCCGTTCGCGGCCAGGATCTTCGCATCCTCGATCGTGTAAATGTCGTTCGTGATCGCGGCGCTGGATATCTGCCCGTCCAGGGCACGCGTGAGCCGCTCCACGAGCTGAGTCTTGCCGGCGCCAACCGGGCCACCAATACCAATCTTGATCGGTTTCATGGGTTTCTCCTTCTAAAATTTGTGGGTCATGACATGAACATGCGGGCGCGCTGGCGCTCGTGCTGCATTTGGGCGATTTCCAGGCCCGGTGCTGTGACGCCGAAGTCCTCGCGTCCCAGCGTTTGAATACGTACGACGCCGTCCCGCACCTCCCGGTGTGCAGCGACAAGGACACGTTGGCCGGCATTTTGACCGAGCGGAATGCCGCGGATCGCGTTCTGCGTCAGCGAGGTGACGGTGGAAAACAGGTACGTGGTCAGCAGTTCCTCAAGCGGCACGCCAAGGTTTTTCCCGGCGATGGCGAACGCCAATGCCGGGTGCCCCGCGCACTCCCCCGCGCCGACCGCCGCCGCATAATCCTCAAGTTCCGTGCAAGGGAAGATGGAGCCAGCGATGTGGAGCATGCGTGCACCCATTTTCACCCCTGCTTCCCGGATTTCCCGGGGCAGGGCCGCAGCGTGCAGTTCCCGGTCCACGCGGAACAGTTGCGCCTGGGTTTCGCCGTCGTAGACGAAGCGGATGGCGAGCCCGTCGGAGTGGACGAGCTGAATGCGAATGAACTGGGTGAGCCAGTTCGCGAAGCTGTCCTCGTCGTGCACAATCCCCTCGTGCAGGTGGCTTTCCATGCCAAGAGAGTGGCTGAATGCCCCGGTGGGCAGCGCCGAATCGCTGAGCTGCAGCAGCGGCAACAGGTAACTCGGTGCGGGCGCCATCTTAGTGCGTGTGTTCTGCGTGGCGGAAGGGAACAGGCATGATGCGTTCCTGCCGCGAATACGGCACGCCCACGTGTTTGAGATAGTCCTCCACCGTGTGGTCGTAGGCCAACACCATGACCTGGGCCTGATATTCGCTGTCCTCACCGAAGAACTGCGCCTGCATGTGCCGGTTGCCCAGGTTGTGTGCCACGACGCCCATCTCCTTGACGGATTCTGGGGCGATCACCAGAACGTCACTGTGTTCCACAGATATGACGATGGCGTCCATATCATCCATATAGAGGACGTCGCCGTCGCGGAGGTCGGCCACGGTGTCTCCGGCGAGGCGGATGCCCAGCTCGCGTCCGTGGTCTGTAGTGACGCGCTGGATGCGCTTGACCAGCAGGGCCGAGGGCAATACGACCCGTTCCTCATGCAGCCTTTGCAAAACGGCGGGGTTGAACGATTCTGTTGCGGGGTCAAACTTGTTGCCAAGTATGGTGTTAATAATCAATGGTTCTCCTGTTAGAAGAGGAAGTAGCGTTGTGCCATGGGCAGCACGCTGGAGGGTTCGGCCGTGACCACTTCGCCGTCAACACGAACCTCGTAGGTTTCCGGGTCCACCTGAATGTCTGGTGTTTCGCCGTTGAGCTTCATGTCTGCCTTGGTCAGGTGGCGGATGCCGTGGCAGGGACGCACCTGGTGTGCCAGTCCCAGCTGGGCAGGGACCCCTGCATCGATGGCGGCCTGGGACATGAACGTGATGGAGGAGGAGTGCACAGCTCGGCCCAGGGAGGCGAAGTTGTGCCTGAAGGTGCGTGGCTGCGGGGTGGGGATGGAACCGTTGGGGTCCCCCATGACGGACATGACCATTTGGCCTCCCTTGATCACCATCTCCGGCTTCACACCAAAGAACGCAGGTTCCCAGATGACGAGGTCGGCAAACTTGCCTTCCTCAACACTGCCCACATACTCGGAAATGCCGTGGGCGATGGCCGGGTTGATCGTGTATTTCGCAACAAACCGCTTAAGCCTCGCATTATCGCCCAACTCGGGGTCGTCGTCGTACTTCCCCCGCTGGCGCTTCATGGCATCGGCAACTTGCCAGGTGCGCAGGACCACTTCGCCGACCCGGCCCATGGCCTGGGAATCGGAGGAGGTGATGGAGAAGATGCCCATGTCGTGCAGGACGTCCTCGGCGGCAATGGTTTCCTTGCGGATGCGGGAGTCGGCGAAGGCCACGTCCTCGGGGATGTCCGGGTTGAGGTGGTGGCAGACCATGAGCATGTCCAGGTGCTCGTCGATGGTGTTGACGGTGAACGGCAGTGTGGGGTTGGTGGACGCTGGCAGGACGTTGGGCAGGCCGGCGATCTTGATGATGTCCGGGGCGTGGCCCCCGCCGGCGCCCTCGGTGTGAAAGGTGTGAATGACGCGGCCGGCGATGGCCTTGATGGTGTCCTCGACGAAACCGAACTCGTTGAGTGTGTCGGAGTGGATGGCAACCTGAACATCGAACTCGTCGGCAACCTGCAGCGACATGTCGATGGAAGAGTGCGTGGCACCCCAGTCCTCGTGGACCTTGAGCCCGATGACACCGGCGCGCACCTGTTCCGCGAGTGGTTCGCGGGCGCTGGCGTGGCCCTTGCCGAGCAAGCCGATGTTGATGGGCAGGTTGTCCACGGCCTGGAGCATCTTGCCGATGTGCCAGGCACCGGGTGTGACGGTGGTGGCCTTGCTGGCTTCGGAAGGGCCGGTGCCGCCGCCGATGAGCGTGGTGACGCCGCTGGCGAGGGCGACAGGGATCTGGTCGGGGCTGACAAAGTGCACGTGCGTGTCGATGCCGCCGGCAGTCATGATCTTGCCTTCGCCGGCAATGATGTCCGTGGCCACGCCGATGGTGATGTTCACTCCGTCGGAGATGTCCGGGTTGCCGGCCTTGCCGATCTTGAAGATGTGTCCGTCGCGGAGGGCGACGTCTGCCTTGTAGATGCCGGTCCAGTCCAGGACGATGATGTTCGTGATGACGGTGTCGGGGATGTCCTCGTCGCGGGTGCGCTGGCCGTTTTGGCCCATGCCGTCACGGATGACCTTGCCGCCACCGTAGACGACTTCCTCGCCGTAGGTGGTGTGGTCGTGCTCGATCTCGAGAAACAATTCGGTGTCGGCGAGGCGGATCGCGTCGCCGGTGGTGGGGCCGTAAAGGTCGGAATACTGCTTGCGGCTCAGTTCAAAGCTCATTGTTAGTCCTTTTCGGCTACTTTTGTTGCCGTGTCAGCGGCGGTGGACTGCCCGGCACCCGGGCGAGCATCGACGCCGTCGAGCTTTCCATTGACCTGGTCACGGAAGCCGAAGGCCTGCCGCGTGCCGGCCAGCTCGATCAGGTTTACGGTCTTGGCATCGCCGGGTTCAAAACGGACGGCGGTACCTGCCGGGATGTCTAGACGGCGGCCATAGGCGGCTTCACGGTCGAATTCCAGAGCATCGTTAACTTCGCCGAAGTGGTAATGCGAGCCGACTTGGATGGGCCGGTCACCGCGGTTGATGATTTGAAGCGAAATGGCGCCCTTGCCGGCATTGCAGGTCACCGGCTCCGAACGCAAAATGTATTCCCCAGGTTTCATGGGAGTCACTCCTTTTGGCGCCTCTGCGGGCCCTGGCTCTAGCGGATGGGGTTGTGCACGGTGACGAGCTTAGTGCCGTCGGGAAAGGTGGCCTCGACCTGAACGTCCTTGATCATGTCCGCCACTCCGTCCATGACATCTTCCCGGGTGAGGATGGTGCTGCCCCAGCTCATGAGATCGGCGACTGTGCGGCCGTCCCTGGCCCCTTCGATCAGCTCATAGGTGAGGATAGCGACGGATTCTGGATGGTTGAGTTTCAAATTCCGGGACTGCCTGCGACGGGCCAAGTCTGCGGCGACAACTATCATGAGCTTTTCGCTCTCACGGGGCGTCAAATGCATGTATTCCTCCTCAAGGAACTAACGGATCTAATTCTCCACCCGTTATCTGCAACCGGCGAGAGACTACGCCGGGAGGTCCGTGGAATATTGCTAGGTTAGCATGGCCTTTTGTCGGGGCATAACTCGCGGAATCTTGCGGAAATTGGGGCGGCTCCCAGGGTTTGCACGGGCCGCAGCGGCCGCATGGACCGGCCTGCCCGCTTGCCTAGGCGAGTTACGCCGTCGTACCTCAGCGGCGAGCTTTACGCGGCGCCTGCAACCAAGGCCGCAAGAAGCGCGTGCTCAGCGGCAGCATGTAGTAGGTCATGATCGGCGTCAGGATGCCCACATTCAGCAGGACCGCCAGCACCAGCGGCCAGTCGGCGGTCACTGGGCGCAAAAGGATATTGGCCAGAAGGCTCATGGGGAAGAACGGAAGGAAAATGCTTACGGCCTGCTTCCACCGGGGCGGCACCACTGTTTCCGGAACGGTAATGGAGACATCCCCGGGCTGGTCAAACCACCCCTCGATGCCTGTGCGATGCTCGACTCGGGTGATCTCCATGAGTCCACCGCTGCTATCAATCCACCACTTGCGTTCATGTGAGTCGTCCCAGGCTCGGAGTGTTTCCGCGTCGGAAAAACGGTACATGACGTGCCATTCATTGGAGTTCAGGTTGTTGCGAACCCAGCCCGATCCGAGGTACCCCGGCCACTCTCTGGCAAGCTCCTGCCCGGCCAATGCCCAGGCAGCGAATTGGCGGTGATAGCCGTGCTGGACGGTTCGGGCAATGGACACGGTAACTGGCTGAGAAGAGGGCACCGAATTAGTGTAGTGGCATAACGCAAGCCCTATCCACTATGTGGACCTAACGGCGAAAGCTCACGTAAGAAGTGGTGTGCTGGAGTGAACGGCACGCCGTAGTGACTTTCGGGTTAATCAGGTGCTTCTGGTGGCCCTAGTGGCGTGGTTTTTCGTAGCTGCCATGGGTAGCGATGAGCCCCATGATGACTGTGACAACAACAATGAATCCGATGGCAATGGCCAGTCCCCACATGTTCACGACGGTCAACTCCTTGAGTTCGGCGGCACGGAGGCCAGACGGCGAACGGGCGACGGAGGAAAATTGTGTTCGCCTACTCCCATCATGCACCCGCGGACAGGATGAAAACAGGGCCCCGGTGCACATGGCCCAGTGCAGGACTGAGCTTTTCATGGCGGTGGGGAGGGAGCGCGGCTATCATCGAAAGAAATTCCTTCCAGCAGCGGAGCCTTCCCATGCAACTCGGCGCGTTTTCGGTCAGTCTCGCAGTCAAAGACATCAAAGCCTCGGTGGCCTTTTATGAAAAGCTCGGATTCACCCCTCATGTGGGCGATCTGTCCCAAAATTGGCAAGTCATGAAAAACGGGGATGCGGTAATTGGGCTGTTCCAAGGCATGTTTGAGAAGAACTCGCTCACCTTCAACCCGGGCTGGAACCAAGACGCTCAGGCTGTTGCCCCGTTCACTGACGTGCGTGAGATCCAGCAGCAGCTGAAGGAAACGGGCGTGGAGTTTCTGGCCGAGGCGGACCTCGATACCACCGGAGCCGCCAGCTTCGTGGTGGTAGACCCGGACGGAAACCCGGTGATCGTGGACCAGCACGTATAAGGCGCCAGCCCAAGAGCAATCACTGACAACCATCCCCCAAAGGAACGCTATGAAACTTTCGTTAACGCAATTCGTGAGCCTAGACGGCGTATCGCAGGGCCCGGGTTCGCCGGATGAGGACACCAGCGGTGGCTTTACGCGCGGAGGTTGGTTTGTCCCGCACATGGATCAGGACTTCATTGACCAGGCGTCCACGTGGCTAGAGCTCGCCGACGCCTTGCTGCTGGGACAGCGCACCTACACTGCTTTCGCACGTGACTGGCCGCTCATCACCGATCCGAATGATCCCTTCACAACGCGCATGAACAGCCTGCCCAAATACGTCGCTTCCAACACGCTGACACGGGGATCGTGGAATCCCACCACCGTCTTATCCGGTGACATTGGCGCCCAAGTTCGGGAGCTCAAGTCCACGCCTGGCGGTGAAATTCAAATTCACGGCAGCTCCACCCTCGCCCAGTCGCTCTTCGCGGCTGGGCTGATCGACGAACTCCGACTTGTGGTGGCACCGGTGGTAGTGGGCAGCGGCCGCCGTCTCTTCCCCGACGGCGCCACACCTGCCGGGCTTCAGTTGCTCGAGAGCCGCACCACTCCTGGCGGCCTGGCGCTGCACAGTTATCGGCTCACAGGGTCTCCCGGCTATGCCACGTATACGGGCGTGGGGGACGTTCCCTTTTCCTGAAGGACGACTTTCCTGAAGCACGACGGCGGCACGCACCTTTGCTTCCCGTGCGAGACTTGGGACATGGATTTGACGGTTTCCCCGGTACTCACCATTCCTGCCAGTGAACTCAGCTGGCGGTTTTCCCGCTCCTCAGGGCCCGGCGGTCAGCACGTGAATACCTCCGACAGTCGGGCGGAACTGCTGTGGAACTTAGCCGAATCGTCTGTCCTCACGCAAGAACAACGTGAGCTCTTACTGGAGCGGTTCAGTAAGCGGCTGGTGAATGGTGTGATCACCGTGGCGGCGCATGAACAACGCTCGCAGTTGCGCAACCGTGAGATTGCGCTGGAGAAATTGGGTGCGCTCGTGGCAGCGGCACTGCTCCCGGACACGGCACCCCGCAAGAACACCAAGCCCAGCCGGGGATCCAAACGCAGGCATCAGGCGGCCAAGCAGCAGCGTTCTGCAACGAAACAGCTGCGGCAGCGCCCGCACTCGGACTGACGCCAGCTAGGGTTGAGCCATGACACGGACAGTGGCGGTGCTGCTGGCAGCAGGGGCCGGGACGCGGTTGGGGCTAGGGCCCAAAGCGCTGCTACCTTTTCGCGGCACCACACTTGTTGCCCATGCCGCAACTGAACTACTGCGCGGTGGCTGCTCCGAGGTGTTCGTGGTGGTTGGTGCCGGCGCCGCTCAGGTAGGGGCCACTCCCCTGCCCCCAGGGTGCCGGATTGTTGAGAACCCCCGCTGGGAAGAAGGCATGAGTACCTCCTTTGCCGCAGGGATTGCCGCGGCCGGTGAGGGCGTTGGTGAAAGCCCTGGCGAAGGAACAGGTGGTGGCCGCGTGCTCGTGGCGCTGGTGGACCAGCCAGGCATGAACTTTGGGCTCATTGAGATTCTGCTCGCTCTGCACAGGCCTGGGCGAATCACTGCTGCCGGGTACCGCTCCCCCTTCGGCGTGGAGACTGCCGGAATGGCAGGCCCGGGCACGTTGCGGCGTGGGAATCCGGTGGTGTTCCCCGCCGACCATGCCTCGGCAGCTGCTGCCTTGGCCGAGGGTGATTCCGGTGCCCGCAGCTATCTCGCCGCCCATCCGGAGCTCATTGACCTGGTCGATTTCAGCCCCTACACAGACGGTGCCGACATCGACACCCCAGCGGACCTCCACCTGTTGGAGCAGCAGGTGCCAGACTGACCACGGCTCACCAGGTCCCCGGCTAATCCGGTCCATGACTCGGGAGCTGCAGGGCCCATGTGTGTCATCGAAGATGTGACATCAAAGACGGGAACCGGCTCTAGGGAATACCGCCCCAACTCTCTAGGTTGTGCCGGATGTTGTCCATCAACCGAACTTCAGGAGATGTCCTTGAACTTGTTTTCCCCCGTCACCCTCGGCAACTTAGAACTTCCCAACCGCGTGGTCATGGCCCCGCTCACGCGCTCCCGATCCGGCCTGGACGGCGTGCCCGGGGACCTGGTGGTTGAGTACTACCGCCAGCGCGCGTCAATGGGGCTGTTGACCAGCGAGGGTGTTTACCCCAGCTTTGCCGGCCAGGCATTCGTGCGTCAGCCGGGCCTGGTCACCGATGAGCAGATTGCTGGCTGGAAGCGAGTCACCGACGCCGTGCATGCAGACGGCGGGCGCATCATCGCCCAGGTCATGCACTCGGGCCGCGTTACCCACCCGGACACCAACGGCGGGCGCCAAGTAGTGGCCCCCAGTGCCATCGCGATCGACGGCGTGACTCGCACCTATGAGGGCAAGGCGCCTTACCCGGTCCCCCACGCACTGGAAGAAGGCGAACTGGCTGGCATTGTCGGCGAATTTGTCCAGGGTTCCATCAATGCCATTGCTGCCGGATTCGACGGCGTGGAACTCCACGGTGCCAATGGGTACCTGCTTCATGAATTCCTGTCCCCTGCATCAAACCAGCGCACTGACGGATACGGCGGCAGCCCCGCGAACCGTGCGCGTTTTGTCATCGAAACCGTGCAGGCCGTGGCCCAGGCCGTTGGCGCCGACAAGACCTGGCTGCGCATTTCACCCGAGCACAACATCCAAGGGGCATTGGAAACTGACGCAGCCGAAACGCTAGCCACTTATTCGGCATTGGTAGATGGCATCTCCACGCTGGGCATGGCTGGACTGAGCATTTTGCACAAGGATCCCTCAGGAAACTTAGTACAGACGCTGCGCACCCGTTTTGGTGGACCCGTGCTGTTGAACACCGGATTTGAGTCTGTCACCACGCTCGCCGACGCCCAGTCCCTGACCGAGTGGGCAGACGCCGTAGTGGTGGGCCGCCCTGCCATTGCCAACCCGGATCTGGTCCGCCGCTGGGCCGAGAACCTGCCCCTCAACGAACCAGACTTCGCCACGTTCTACACCGAAGGCGCGGCCGGCTACACCGACTACCCCTTCTGGGCGAACTAGCCGCTCACTAGCCCGCTGCTGGGCCACTGGCACTCAGGGCACCAGCGCTGAGGCATCGCGGAACATTAGAAGGCCGGTACCCGACTGGGTGCCGGCCTTCGAGCGCATTGTGGGAACCGTCGTTTAGCATGGGAAGCATGCGATGGTTTCTTTGATGAGGCGGGAAGCGTCCCTTGGCGCGCATCCCTCCCCGGGGCTACCCCGGGGTATGCAGTATTGCCTGATCCATGCACCGCGGGTGCGGCGCAGCGCTCCGCGCAGCTCAGCACCCGCACAGACAGCCAAGTCATCAAAGAAGCCATCGCAGCCATGACTACTTCTAGCCCAGCGCCCGGGCCTCCCCTGCCCGTGGAGCCAGCCGTGACTCCAGCGGTAACCAGAGCCGCGGCCACCCTTCAACGCACTCCCCGCCCGTCAAGCTCTGCGATCGCGCAAACCTTGGCGCAGGCCTTCTTGGCTTCCCCGCAGTGGACCAAAGCGGAACTCGTTGCTGCAGGTGCCCATGTTCTGGGAGCACGACGGCGTTGGCTGGGACCGCTGGCTGCCCAAGTCGTGCGGGGGTACCCACGTCCGCCGCTCGATGCTCCACGGGAACTGGCCGCCATGATCGCCAGCTGTGACTCTTTCCTAGAGGCAGTAGCCAAGGCCGCCCTAGAGGCAGTAGCCAAGGCCGCCCAGCAACGCAAGCCCATCCTCATCGCCAACTATGTGTTGGCCCCTTCGGTGGCCCGGGATAATAGGCACGCGGGCGTCCCCCAGATCGGCACGCTGGGCGAGTTGGCCGAAAGGCTGAAGCTGAGCGGTGGAGAACTGGAATGGTTCGCAGATCCCAAGCACTGGAATCGAACGGCTGTCCGCAAACTCCAGCATTACCGCTATGAGTGGCGTTCGCGTCCGGGCAGGCTGCCTCGGCTGCTGGAGATACCGGCACCTAGGCTTCGTGCCCTCCAACGAACCGTGCTGCGGGAGCTGCTCTACCCACTTGAGCTCCATGACGCGGCGCACGGATTTGTACCGGGCCGCAGTGCCGTCACAGGCGCTGCGCACCATACGGGTCGGGACGTGGTGTTGAACCTAGATCTAGTGACCTTCTTTGCCAAGGTTACGGCTGGACGGGTGTACGGCACACTGCGGCAGGCCGGCTACACCGAAGCCGTTTCCCACCGTCTGGTTGGCATCGCCACCCATGTGGTTCCGCCCCGGGTGCTCGCCCAAATGCCTTCCGGTGGGGACCCGAACCAGCGGTTCGCGCTGCGCCAATCACTCTCCGTGCCGCATCTTCCGCAGGGTGCGCCCACCTCGCCGACGCTGGCGAATCTCTCGCTGCGCCGGCTCGATTCGCGACTTGCGGGCCTGGCGGAGAAGTTCGACGGCGGCTACACCCGGTATGCCGACGACCTCGCTTTTAGCGGTGGCCAGGACTTGGCACAGCATGCCGATGCGTTCTTGCGTGCGGCAACCTTGATCATCGAAGACCAAGAGCACAGCGTGAACCAACAAAAGACTCGAGTGCGCCAGTCTGGGGTCCGGCAAATGGTGACCTCGGTGGTGGTCAATGAACGAACCAATGTTCCACGCCCGGACTTTGATCGACTCAAGGCCATCATCCACAATTGCCGCATGCATGGACCCCAGTCGCAAAACCGGGAAGCTCACAGCGATTTCCGTGCGCATTTGCTGGGCCGCATCTCTTGGGTTGCGGTGCTCAATCCTGCCCGCGGCGCCAAACTCCTCGAGGATTTCCACCGCATCCAATGGTGAGACAAGACGGCAGTTGCGTGCCGCCGTCGTTCCATAGCACCGGGCATCTCCCGCCACTGCCCAGCCGCACCAGCGTGTGGCCGTAACGATTCTTACGCTCCTTGCTATCCTCGTGCAGGCCGCGCGACGGTCCATGAGCGTCGCTATGCGGAGGCTCTCAGGGGCTCGAGGGCGGCCAAGGCGAGGTCTAGACCGAAGATGAACTCCTCCGCCGGGTCGTATCCTGCAGCGACGAGCGCCGCGGCGGACTCGTTGAGGTAGGGGAACTCGTCGGGAGGAAGCTGGGGCAGGTAGACGTCCTCGGCCATGTCCGCGAGTTCATCGGCGGTGTCGAAAGGGAGGGTGGCTTCCTGCATGGCGTAACCGTACACAAGGCTGTCGAGCAACCAGTTGGCATGCGTTGCCAGCAAGACCGAGAAGCCAGCCCTCCGCAGGCAGGCCGTGACCGCTTCGTGATGGCGGAGGTTCGCGGGCCCTGGCGATGTCCGCGAGTCCATCAGGCCGATCGCCCACGGGTGGCGTGCAAGAACCTGTCGGGCGGATACCGCCCGCCGCCGCATCGCCGACTGCCAATCGGCGTCTTCGGGCGGGAGCTCAATCTCCTCGAAGACGATGTCGATCATGGCGTCCAGCAACTCCTCCTTGCTCGCCACATAGTGGTAGAGCGACATTGCGCCCGCGCCGAGCACGCTAGCCAGCCGACGCATGCTCAGCTTGTCGACTCCCTCGCTGTCGGCGAGCCGGACCGCCTCGAGCACCACTCGCCGCTTGCTCAGCCCCGCGTCTGATGCTTCCTGGCGTTGTTCTGTTGCAGGCATGGGTCTCATTCTCTCTTGAAAGTCTTGACATTAGTACAGCGTACGATCCTAGTAAACCGTACATCGTACGACGTACGCTGTACGGGCCAGCGAGAGTCGCAGCTCGGACGTCAGGAGGCTTCCGTGGGAATCAAACAGCAATCGAAGGGCAGAGTACCCCTGGTACCGGGTGCCAACCCGGCTGGGGAGGCGACGATGCGGGCCGTCGTCCAGCACCGCTACGGGCCGCCCGAAGTGCTTGAGTTGTCCGAGGTCGAGAAACCACATCCCGGTCGAGGAGATGTGCTCGTCCGAGTGAGCGCGGCCTCGGTGCATCCTGGCGACTACTTCATCATGACCGGTGAGCCGTACATGGTGCGCCTGGTGTTCGGTCTTCGCCGGCCGCGCCACGGCATTCCAGGCAGGGACCTCGCTGGCACGGTGGCAGCTGTGGGGAAGGACGTCACCGCGCTCCGCCCCGGCGACGAGGTGTTCGGCTGGAGCGCCGCCGGAACGCTCGCGGAGTACGCTTGCGTCCCGGCGGAGAACCTCGTGTCCGTGCCATCCAACGTTCCGTCTCTGAGCGCGGCAGCTGTGCCTACCTCGGGTCTAACCGCGTTGCAAGCATTGCGTAAGATCGCGAACGTCCAACCGGGTCAGACGGTGCTGATCACGGGCGCATCAGGCGGCGTGGGATCCTACGCTGTACAGATCGCCAAGGCGTTCGGCGCCGAAGTGACAGGTGTGTGCAGCACCCGCAACGTCGACCTGGTCGGCGCACTCGGTGCAGACCACGTCATTGACTACACTAGGACAGACTTCACTCGCACCGAGAAGCGCTACGACGTCATCCTCGACAATGTGGAAGCCCAGCCCCTGGCGGCCGTCCGCCGAGCGCTGACGCCCACCGGCACCCTGATCCCCAACAGCGGACACGGCGGCCGCTGGCTCGGCCCTCTCGGGCGGATCATCAAAGCGCGCGTGCTGTCCGGGTTCACCCGTCAGCAGCTGAAGCCCTTCACCTCGATCGGAAAGCGCCAGGACCTGCTCACCTTGGCCGAGCTGCTCACGACCGGGCAGCTCACACCCGTTATCGACCGCAACTACCCGCTCGACGAGGCAGCTGACGCCCTTCGCTACGTCGGGGCCGGACACACTCGAGGGAAGGTCGTGATCACCCTCTGACGATCGGACCAACAAGAACGACTCAAACCGTGCCTAGGCACGCCCAGACCTGCCGCCACTCAGGCGGCCCGTCCGCTCCTCTCGAAAGGCGAACTAATGACCATTCGAACGAAAACCCCGAACCTGCTTGATACCCCTCCGATCGCCGTGCAGGCCAAGCTCGCCGCATCCTGGACCAGCCTCATGTTCCTCGTCATCTACATCGACTACTTTCACCTCTACCAGCCCGGCGAAATTGACCTAATTCGCGGTGGCGTCATCTTTGAGTTCGACATCAGCGCAACTTTGATGTCCATCTTCTTCGTGATCATCGCGATCCCGGCGCTGATGGTGCTGCTCTCCATGACGCTGCCCGCCCGGGTGAACCGCGTCACGAACCTTATCGTGGGATCGCTGTACATCCCCATCATGGTGTTCAACTTTGCGGGGGCGTCCTCGGACTGGGCCTTCTACTACACCCTCACCATCGGAGTCGAGGTGCTGATCCTGGCCTTCATCCTGCGCTCCGCCTGGACATGGCCCCGCACGGCTCCATCGATATCGATCTCAAAAGCTATGGCAACATGACCGCCGCGCGCCACGGCCGCAGGGCCCGCTCGCAGCTGCACCGCGTTGCTCCATTGCGGGAGCGTTGGCGAAAATACCCCAATTGATGAGGGAGGGTCGGCGGAGCGTTGACGGGGGCCTATCGCACTTCGGCCTCCCACCGCTCGCGAGCTCGCGGCGGGTCCCTCGGCCGATATGCTTAGGCCATGACGACGACGTCGATTGCTTCAGCGGCCGCTCTCTCAGCCAAACTTGCCGAAACCGGGTACCTGGCCGATGAGGGACTGGCTACCATTGCGTATTTGGCTATGACCATGGAGCGCCCACTCCTGCTTGAAGGTGAACCGGGCACCGGCAAAACCGCCATGGCAGAGGCCCTCGCGCAGGCGTTCGGTCTGCCCTTGATCCGACTGCAATGCTACGAAGGCATTGACGCCAGCCAAGCGCTCTACGACTGGGATTTCACGGCCCAGATCCTGCACCTGCGCAGCGTTGAGGCCGGTGGGGACAACCGCAGCACTGTCGAACTGGAGAAGTCGCTTTACGACGGGCGCTTCCTGCTGGCCCGGCCCATCCTGAAGGCCCTGCAGCAGAGCCCGGCCGTGCTGCTCATTGACGAGATCGACAGGGCGGACGATGAATTTGAGGCGTTCCTGCTCGAGGTGCTCTCCACCTACCAGGTCTCCATCCCGGAGTTTGGCACTGTCAAAGCAGCCATCCCGCCCCTCGTGGTGTTGACCTCAAACCGAACCCGGGACCTCCATGATGCGCTCAAGCGCCGCTGTCTGTACCACTGGATCGACCACCCCGGTTTGGCCCGCGAGGTGGAGATTGTTCGCACGCGGCTGCCTCACGTTCCGGAGTTGCTTGCAGAACAAGTGGTGCGGGCCGTCCAACAGATTCGTGCCACGGAGAACATCATGAAGCCGCCTGGAGTGGCCGAAACCCTCGATTGGGCCCGCGCCCTGCACCTACTGGGCAGTGCGGAGCTGGAACTGGAATCGGCCGCCGCCAGCATCGGGGCACTGTGCAAATACCGTGAGGACTCCAAACGCGTCACGTCCGCGCTGGCCAAGATACTGGGCTGAACCATGCCGGAGGTAGACAATAGCGCTGAGGAGATCCTGTTGGCTTTCGCCGCCGCCGTGCGATCCGCCGGGGTCAAGGTCAGCGCAGAACGCTCACGCAGTTTTGTCGACGCCGTCTCGCATCTGTCGATTGAGAACCGTGGCGATGTTTTTTGGGCTGGGCGTGCCACCTTATGTTCGGCACCCGAGGACCTGGACAGCTACCAGCGGACTTTTGAACGCTGGTTCACCCCCGTTCGTGCCGTCCCCCAAGCCGAGAAGGTAGCAGCAGCCACCGTCCAGGCTGCCGCGCTGGAAGATGACGACGAAGCCCCTGATGGTTCCGAACGTAGCGAAGGGTCTCTGCGTGCCATCGCCAGCCGACGCGAACTCCTGCGCCACCGAGATGTGGCCACTCTTGATGCCGCCGAACGGACACTCCTGCACCAGCTCTTCGATGAGCTAGCCGTCACGCTGCCCTCGCGCCTTTCCCGCCGGAAGCAGCGGTGGCGCACCGGGCGGATTGACAGTGTCAGCAGCTTGCGCGCACAGCTGCGCCGCGGTGGTGAGCCGGGACCGCTTAAATACCGGCGCACACCGAGGAAGCCTCGAAGGATCGCTTGGCTGATTGATGTCTCCGGGTCCATGTCTCCCTATGCGGACAGCTTGCTGCGGCTGGCCCACCATGTGCTCCAAGCCGCCCCACATCACGTGGAGGTGTTTACTCTGGGCACTCGCCTGACTCGGGTTACCTCCGCGCTCCGTGTGCCCGACGCCGATGATGCCCTGGCCGTGGCCGGGAGTACGGTGCCGGATTGGTCAGGTGGCACCCGGCTGGGCGAGGTGTTGGGCGCCTTCAACGAACGGTGGGGGCAGCGCGCGGTGGTCAGAAACGCCGTCGTCATCATTGTCAGTGATGGATGGGAACGCGGTGACCCGGCACTGCTGGGACGGCAGGTGGAGCGGCTGCATCAGGTGGCGCGGCGCGTCATCTGGACCAATCCTCACCGGGACAAGCCCGGTTACGAACCCGTGCAGCAGGGAATCAGGGCCGTCCTGCCGCACGTTGATGACTTTATTGGGGGCCATTCATTGAAGAGCTTCGAGGAGTTGTTGGCTGTGATGGGCAATGCGTGAAGTGTTGAAGGATCTGGTTGAGGCCGTGGCGGCCGGGCGCACCGTGGGGCTGGGGACGGTGGTGCGCACGTTCCGCTCGGCGCCGCGGCCAGCCGGCGCCTCCATGATGGTCGACGCCGAGGGGCTGGCTGTGGGGTCCGTGTCCGGCGGGTGCGTGGAAGGTGCCCTGTACGAGCTTGCTTCCGAGGTGGCACTTAGTGGTCGGCCCGTCTTGCAACGCTACGGCATCAGCGATGATGCTGCCTTTGAGGTAGGGCTGACATGTGGCGGCATCATTGACGTTTTTGTCGAAGCCGTCTCTCAAGCCACGTTTCCGGAGTTGGCCCAGGTGGCTGCCGATCTGGACGCGCACAGGCCCGTGGCCATAGTGACGGTGATTGAGCACCCGGACCCGAGCTGGTTGGGCCGCCACCTGGTGGTTCACCCCGACGGATTTGCCGGAACCTTGGGTAGCGACCGCGCTGACCACGCCGTCAGTGATGACGTGATGGGCCTGCTGGCGGCCGGGCGCAACACCACGCTGATGTATGGGCCCGACGGGCAGCGACGGGGGGACGGAATGCGTGTTTTTGTGGCCAGCTTTGCCCCGCAGCCGCGCATGCTGGTTTTTGGTGCCATTGACTTCGCCGCGGCAGTGGCGCGGCAGGGTAGCTTTCTGGGATACCGGGTCACTGTCTGCGATGCCCGCGCTGTGTTTGCCACGAAGGCCCGTTTCCCCGAGGCGGATGAGGTAGTGGTGGAATGGCCGCACCGGTATTTACAGGCGCAAATTGACGCCGGATCAGTGGACCCGCGTTCTGTCATTTGCGTGCTGACCCACGACCCCAAGTTTGATGTGCCGCTGCTGGAGGTGGCGCTGCGCCACGAGGTCGCCTACGTGGGCGCCATGGGCTCGCGAAAAACACATGACGACCGGATGGATCGGCTCCGGGAGGTGGGGCTGACCGACGTCGAGCTTGGGAAGCTTTCAAGTCCCATCGGGCTGGATCTGGGCTCGCGCACCCCGGAGGAGACAGCAGTGTCCATTGCAGGGGAGATCATTGCCTTGCGGTGGGGCGGACAGGGCCGGCGCCTGAGCGATCTGCTGCGCGATCCGCTCAGCAACACTGCGAGTGATCAGCACGTGCGAATACACCATGTACCCCTCGCTGACGCCGCACATGAGGATGAAAGCGATGGTTCGCCCCTCTAATGCGGATTAGCCACCCGGGCCTCTAACTATCCTCCTGCCCGTCATGTAACGTGTTGCACATCATGGGCTGGAGACAGGCGATGGCGTCTGAACTCCAAGGTAACTAGAGGAGTTCTCAATGGCGAGTTCCATATCCATCACTGTGGAGGTTGACGGCGTCAGTTATACGGACGACGTCGAACCAAGACTTTTGCTTGTCCAGCACCTGCGCGAGCGCCTGGGCAAAACAGGCACCCTGATTGGCTGTGACACCACCAACTGCGGTGCCTGTACTGTGCATCTGGATGGTGTCAGCGTGAAATCCTGCACCATGTTTGCCGTGCAGGCCGATGGGCACCAGGTCATCACCATCGAAGGCATGGCGCAGAACGGCAAACTTGCCCCGTTGCAGGAGGCCTTCCACCAGTGCCACGCACTGCAGTGCGGTTTCTGCACGCCGGGCATGATCATGCAGTCGGCGTCGCTTCTCAAAGAGAATCCCCACCCCACTGAGTCCGAGATCCGTGAGGGGCTGGAGGGCAACCTCTGCCGTTGCACGGGCTACCAAAACATTGTGGCTGCCGTGAAGTCTGTGGCGGACGGTGTCCAGTATGACGATTCCGGTGTATCGGTGTCCCCATCCATGCTCGAGGACAATTCCGAAACGGCAGGTGTGTCATGACCGCCACGGCAACTCCCAGACCTGAAGTTGGCACCGCCCGCCTCCGCAAGGAAGACGCGCACCTGATCACGGGGCGCTCGCGGTTCACCGACAACATGGTACTGCCGGGCATGCTGCATCTGGCCATGGTGCGCAGCCCCTTCGCCCACGCCAAGATCACCGCCATTGACGTCTCAGCTGCACAGGCATCTCCAGGCGTCATGGCCGTGCTGACCGGAGCAGACGTAGCGGCTGAGCAGGGTTCACTGCCCAACGCATGGCCCGTCACTCCGGATCAGAAGGCACCCAGCCATCCCTCCATCGCCGTGGAGGAGGTGGCCTTCGCTGGAGAGATTGTGGCGGTGGTGATCGCCCGCAGCGTGGCCGCTGCCCGGGACGCCGTCGAACTTGTGGATGTTGATTACGATGAGCTGCCCGTGGTTATGGATCTGGAGGAGGCCGCCACAGACAAGGTGCTGGCGCACACCTCGCTGGAGTCGAACAAGTCGGCCACGTGGGTCTTTGATTCGGCCGAGGCAGGTACGGGCACAGCCATTGCAGAGGCGTTAGCGAACTCCGATGTGGTGGTGGAACGGACCCTGTACCAGCAGCGGCTCATTCCGGCATTCATGGAACCGCGCTCTACTGTGGTGGATCCCACGGGTGAGCAGATCACCATGTGGAGTGCCACGCAAATCCCGCACATTCTGCGGCTCATGTTGGCGTTGACGTTGGGCATTCCCGAAAGCAAGGTGCGGGTGATTGCCCCGGATGTGGGCGGCGGTTTTGGCGGAAAGTTGCAGGTCACCCCGGAGGAGGTCATCACACTGTTGGCGGCCCGGCGCATGGGCAAGCCGTGCAAGTTCACCGAGACGCGCAGCGAGTCCCTGCAGGTGGCCCACCACGGGCGGGCGCAGGTGCAGCGGCTGAAGATCGGCGCCACCAAGGACGGCATTGTCACGGGACTGCACGTTGACCTGTTGGCGGATATGGGCGCCTATTTGGGTCTGATCACCTCCGGCATCCCGGTGCTGGGCGCGTTCATGTACAACTCGATCTACAAGTTCCCGGCCTACCATTTTGAGTGCCACAACATTTTCACGAACAAGGCCTGGACGGATGCATACCGTGGGGCCGGGCGGCCAGAAGCCACGTTCGCTATCGAGCGGATGATGGATGAGCTGGCCGGTGAGTTGGGCATGGACCCGTTGGAGTTGCGGGAGAAGAACTGGATCAAGCACACCGAGTTCCCGTTCACCACGGTGGCGGGACTCGAATACGACACCGGCAACTACGAGGCTGCCACCGAGAAAGCCCTGGGCCTGTTCGGCTACGACGAGCTCCGGGCCGAGCAGCAGCGGCGGCGCGAGAGTGGCGCCACCGTGCAGTTGGGCATTGGTATCTCCACCTTCACAGAGATGTGTGGGCTGGCTCCGTCTCGGGTGCTCGGCGCCCTGAACTATGCGGCCGGCGGCTGGGAGCACGCGCAGGTGCGGGTGCTGCCCACCGGCAACGTGGAAGTCGTCACCGGATCGTCGGCCCACGGGCAGGGCCATGAAACAGCGTGGAGCCAGCTTGTGGCTGACAGGTTGGGCGTGCCGTTCGAGAATGTGGAAGTGCTGCATGGCGACACGCAGGTGTCTCAACGCGGCTTGGACACCTATGGCTCCCGCTCATTGACAGTGGGCGGCATGGCCGTGCTGGCCGCGGCGGACAAGGTCATTGAGAAGGCCAAGACCATTGCAGCTCACATGATGGAGGCCAGCGAGCAGGATCTCGAGTTTGCCAACGGTTCCTTCACCGTCAGGGGAACGGAAACGTCCACGTCCTTCGGCGAGATTGCCTTTGCCGCATTCTCCGCGCACAACCTGCCCGATGGCATGGAGCCCAACCTGGACTCAGAGGCCACCTTCGATCCCGCCAACTTCTCCTACCCACACGGCACTCATCTGGCGGCCATGGAGGTTGACACCGAAACAGGCCAAGTCACCGTGCTCAAGTATGTGTGCGTGGATGACATTGGAGTGGTGGTGAACCCCATGATCGTTGAGGGCCAGGTGCACGGAGGCCTAGCTCAGGGCATTGCGCAGGCACTGTACGAGGAAGCCGTCTATGACGATGCCGGCACCTTAGTGTCAGGATCGTTCGTCGACTACCTCGTACCTGGAGCCCCCGATCTGCCGCACTACATCACGGCGCGCACGGAGACGCCGGCCACCAGCAATCAACTCGGCGCCAAGGGCGTAGGTGAGGCAGGCACCATCGCCTCCACCCCGGCCATTGTCAACGGGGTGCTGGACGCCATTCGCCACCTCGGCGTGAAGGATATCAAGATGCCGTGCACGCCATCGCGTGTGTGGCATGCCCTGCAGGAAGCCAAGACCACAGGAGGTGTGCAATGATCCCCAGCGCATTTGATTACGCCGCGCCCACCACGGTTGCGGAGGCGCTTTCGCTTCTGGCCGACGCCGAGTCTGCCGGTGACGATGTGAAGGTCCTCGCCGGAGGCCAAAGCCTGATTCCCGTCATGAAGCTGCGCCTGGCAGATCCTTCCATGGTGGTGGACTTGGGGCGGATACCCTCCCTGTCCGGCATCACGGACGACGGCGGGAGCCTCACCATAGGTGCCATGACCCCGCATCACACGGTGGCAACCGATCCTCTGATTGCCGCCTTTGTGCCATTGTTGGCTCAGACCGCCGCCACTGTCGCTGATCCTCAGGTCAGACACCGCGGCACCATTGGCGGCGCGTTGG
Organism: Arthrobacter sp. N199823; assembly: GCF_002929705.1. GTDB lineage: Bacteria > Actinomycetota > Actinomycetes > Actinomycetales > Micrococcaceae > Specibacter. The sequence goes on along the minus strand of NZ_PJIN01000004.1, from coordinate 41,341 downwards.
TCCATGCGGATCCAGCCGGTGACATGCCCGCTGCCGCCCTGGCTCTGGAGGCCGTGTTCAATCTGAGTGGAGCTGGCGGAAACCGATCAGTGAACTCCGCCGATTTCTTCCAGGGCTACTTCACCACGGCCGTGCAAGAAGGCGAGATCCTCACGAGCATTACAGTGCCCAAATACACCGGGTGGGGCTCACATTATGAAAAGTTCACCCGGGTGTCCCAGCAATGGTCCATTGTTGCTGTGGCCGCTCTTGTTCGGGTGGAAGGTGGCGTGATTGCCCAGGCCCGGTTGGGGCTGACCAATATGGCCAGCACTCCCCTGCGGGCCTCTTCAACCGAGTCTGCGCTAGCAGGCTGTGCCTTGGAGGTGGGCGCCATTGCGGCAGCCTGTGCCAACGCCGCTGACGGAACGGAACCGGCCAGTGATCTGAACGGGGATGCCGCCTACCGGCGCCACCTCGCAACGGTGCTGGCCAAGCGTGCGGTGCTGGCCGCCGTCGGACTTTCAGAGGAAAGGGGCTAGAAGCGCCATGGAACTCAAGCACCATTTCAGCGTCCCATCATCCCTGGCAGATACGTGGCATTCCTTCAACCAGTTGGAGGAAATTGCGCCGTGTTTTCCCGGGGCCACCCTGACCGGAGTGGACGGGGACACCTTCACTGGAACCGTCAAGATTAAGTTGGGGCCGATCGCCATGCTGTACACCGGCACGGGGCGTTTTCTCTCGCGCGATGAGGCCACTCACACGGTTGTCATCGAGGCGCAAGGGAAGGACAAACGCGGCAACGGCACGGCAGGTGCCACCGTCACGGCAGCGTTGGCTGCCAGCGGCGACGGCACCACTGTGGATGTTTCAACCGATATGAACGTCACGGGCAAGCCGGCGCAATTTGGCCGAGGCGTCATCCAGGACATCTCGGACAAGCTGCTGGAACAGTTTGTGCAGTGCGTGATCCGCAAGGCGGAAGGGCCGCCCGAGCCAGAAGAAGTACCTGCACCCGTAGCTGCCACTGCGGCTTCTGCGGCGCCTGCCACTGCGACTGCTCCACCCGATATCGGTACCCCGCCAGCTCCAGCGGCACGCCATGACGCGCCTCCAGTGCAGGCTATTCCAGCACAGGCAGCCCCGGAACTAGATCTAGCTTCGTCAGTGCTGCCGGTGCTAGCTAAGCGTTTTGGCCCGGCCGTGCTGGGTGTCCTCGCGTTGCTGGCGGTCATCGTCTGGTGCACCAGGGGCCGCAAACGCTGACGCCACGATCCACCACCCGGGGTACGGGACGGCTGCGCTAGTGGTGGGGACCGGCGTCGTGCTTCTCCTTCGCGGGTTCGCGCCCTGGCAGGTTCCGCTGGTCTGGGAGGTCCGCCGCAGCTGGCGGAATGTGACTAGTGGCCAATGGGACAGTGAAGCGGCGCCGGACTGCAGCATCCAAAAAGCGGCCACGGGCGGCACGTCCAAGCAAGAGGCGCTCGCGGTCGCAGAGACCACTCTCGCCACAGATCTTTGGCCGGCAAAAATCGCTGCCGGATTCTCCGGCTCAGCCGATTTCGGCGCGGTTTACTAGGTAGTGCCGTACCGCGGGCTCATGCGTCATGAAAGCGGCGGCCGTAAACTCCGCTGAGGCTTCGGCCGTGCGCCCTGCTCGAGCCAGCAGCTCGGCCCGGGCGGCATGGAAAGGCTGGAAACGTTCGACGGCGGCACGCACCCAGGCGGGTTCACCGGCAGCTATGGCGCCCATCGCCGTGAGCCCCGCCTCCGGATTCTCTACCCGTCCGATCACGGAGGCCAGGGCCACCTGCGCACCCAGACTGGGTGCCACGGCCACAAGTGCCGCATAGAGGGTGCGCAACGCAGTCCAGTCCGTCAGCCCTGAACGGGCCCGGGCGCAATGGACGGCCTGGATGGCCGCCTCGAGCTGGAAGCGCCCCGGCACAGCGACGGGGAGGGCCCGCCGCAAACACGCATCACCATCTGCGATAAGGGCGGCATCCCACAGCGCGGTGTCCTGCTCCTCGAGCGGGCGAAATCTCCGGTCCCGCCCCGGTTCAGCTGGCTCAAGACGTCCCGGCACCCTTGCTAAGGAGAAGGCGATCAGCGCGGCCAGTCCCCATGCTTCCGCTTCGTTGTCCAGCAGCTGGGCAAGCGTCATCGCGCGGTAGTGGGCCTCACCCCGCAAGTCGTCTGCCGCAGCTACGCCGCCTGCATCACTGGCGTCTCCTACGCCACCGTTCTCCAAGAATTCGCCCACCCAGGCAATCGCGTAGCAGCCGTAGATGGCCTCAAGTACCGCGGACAGCCGGCCGGGCATGTCCTGACGGGATGGAACCACGAAGGGGATGCGCGCCTCTTTAATGCGTTTCTTGGCCCGGACCAGGCGCTGGGCCATGGCCGTCGCTGGGACATTGAACACGGCTCCAATGCGGGCGGCATCAAAACCTAGGACCGTTTGCAGCATGAGCGGCGTGCGCACGGCGGGGTCGATGGCCGGGTGGGTGCAGACAAAAAGCAGTTCCAGCCGTTTGTCAGCAATTGCATCCACATCCACTTCCACCACATCAGCGGCCATGGCATCACGCCCCAGCTCACCCGTTGTGTCCAACGGCGCAAACGCCCGGTTGTAGGCCGACTTCCAGGAATCCCGCTGCCGGTTGCGGGCAACCGTGAGCAGCCACGCCTCCGGATTTGCGGGGACGCCGTCGGACGGCCAGGAGATCAACGCCTGTTCAAACGCGGCGGACAGCGCATCCTCGGCCTGCGCGAGGTCGCCCGTCGAGGCTGCCAGCAACGCAAGCAAACGGCCATAGGAGGCCCGGGCCGTCCGCTCTGCGGCCGCCCGCGCTTCCTGTGCGTTCACGTATTCGGCCGCCAGGCGCCGTCGACCGTGAACAAGGCACCGGGACGCACTTCAACGGATCCCCACTCTATGGAGGGAGCCAGCCAGCCCCATTCGACGGCCGCATCGAGGTCCAGGACCTCGATCACAAAGGTGCCTCCGAGCTGCTCCTTGGTGTCAGCAAACGGACCGTCCTGGACGTGCAGCACGCCGTCGGCCAAGGTGAGCGTGGTGGTGTTGGACGACGGTTGGAGGATCTCGGCGCCGAGCAGCACACCGGCCTGGTGCAGTGTGGCCGCGTAGCTGGCGAAGGCCCGCTGCCCCTCCGCCATGGCCTCCTCACTGAGAGACGCGGCGTCCATCTCGGGATAGTGCAAAAGCAATGTGTAGCGCATGTCTCATTGTCCTTCGTGATTGACCCGCCGTCCATGTCCGACAGCGTACTGCCCGCCAAAGGTGTTCCTTAGGCGCGTGCACAGTGATGACGATTGACAGAGGAGCGGATCGACGCCCTCGGTGAAGTATGTGCGGAAGCGTTGAAGAAATCAGCCCATTTGCTGCGGAAGCGTTGAGGAAAACCGGCCGGAAAGTGGTGCCGCGTTGGGCGGGGGCCGCCGTGATCGGATCAAGGGCGCTCGATGAGAAGTGAGGTGCCCTGCCCGACACCCACACACAGGGTGGCCAATCCCCGGTCTACATTCTCGCGTTCCATCCGGCCCAGCAGCGTCACCACCAGGCGTGAGCCGCTGGAACCGAGCGGATGGCCCAGGGCGATGGCGCCGCCGTCGTTGTTGGTAATGCCGTTGTCCAGCCCGAGTTCACGCATCACGGCAAGCGATTGGCTGGCAAAAGCTTCATTGAGCTCCACGGCTCCGATATCGGCCAAGTTCCACCCGGCCCGAGCCAGCACCTTCCGGGTGGCAGGCACTGGTCCGATCCCCATGGTCTCGGGGGCCACACCCACCGAGGCACCGTCCACAATCCGACCCCGAGGTGTGAGCCCGTACTTCTTCACAGCGGCCGCGGAGGCCACAACAATGGCCGAGGCACCGTCGTTGAGTGTGCTGGCGTTCCCAGCCGTGACCACCCCGCTGGGTTTGACCACCGGCCGCAGTCCGGCCAGGACCTCCAAGGTGGTCCCGGGCCGGGGACCCTCATCCGTGTCCACCACGGTGCTGCCCTTCCTGCCCTTGACGGTGACGGGCACAATCTCGGGCCGGAGCCGCCCGGCAGCAATGGCGGCCAGGGCCCGCTCGTGGGACTGGACGGCAAAAGCGTCGGAGTCCTCGCGGGAAATGCCGTAGACCTCTGCCACCTCTTCGGCGGTTTGCGGCATGGACAGGGTCATCTTGCCGCCCCGGGACAGGGCACCGGACGTGAATTCGGGGTTGACGAAACGCCAGCCAATGGAGGTGTCGAAGCTTTCGCCGGGTTTGGCGAACGCCTGGGTGGGTTTGGCTTGTACCCACGGTGCGCGGCTCATGGACTCCACTCCTCCGGCCACCACAATGTCGGCCGCACCGGACTTGACCATTTGGGATGCCAGAATCACGGCGCTCAGGCCGGAGGCGCAGAGCCGGTTGACGGTCAGCCCCGGAACGTGGTCGCCGAAGCCGGCTAGCAGCCAGGCCATTCTGGCCACGTTGCGGTTTTCCTCACCCGCCCCGTTTGCGTTGCCCAGAATCACCTCATCGACAGTGTCCGGGTCGATCCCGGCGCGCAGCACGGCCTCCTTGACTGCCAGGGCGGCGAGGTCGTCCGGGCGGACGCTGGACAGGGCCCCGCCGTAGCGGCCCACGGGGGTTCGTGCTCCGCCGATCAGAAATGCTTCAGTCATTTGTGACTCCTTTGTTGACGTTTGGCCTGCGTGTGAAGGACCCGTGGTCCAGGACCATACGGCCGGACACGAGCCCCTGGAAATGCACCGTGTCCCCGTCGTCCCAGATCCGAAAGGAAAGGTTGTCGCCGGGGAACACCGGGCTGGTGAACCGTGCGTCCATGGTGCCAAACTCGGCTGCGTCGCCGCGACAGACGGATTGAATCAACGCCCGAGCAGCAAAGCCGTAGGTACACAAACCATGCAGGATAGGCCGGTCAAAACCGGCTTTCCGTGCGGCGCGAGGGTCCGAATGGAGCGCGTTCCGATCCCCGCTGAGGCGGTATAGCAGGCCCTGAGTGGTGCTGGTGGGATGGTCTACGGCGTCATCCGGCTCGCGATCTGGCGCATGCCACCGGGTCGGTTCCGGCCGGGGCCCGCCAAAACCGCCCGCCCCGCGGACTAGGAACGTGGCCCGGTTGGTGGCCAGGTGCACCCCCTTTTCTGCGCTGCTGACGTCAGCGCTGTTGAGCTTGGCGGTGATGGTGATAAGTGCGTGTGCGCCGGTATCGTGCACCGCCGTAACCACGGCCGACACATCGCCAGCACCGGCTACGGGCAGTGGTCTGTGCAGTGTCAGCTCGTGTCGAGCGTGCAGCACGGTGGACGCCGGATACTCACCAAAGATGGACGGCCCGCCGCGGGTGGCTATTCCACCAGACACGCCGGGGCTGGACGTGCCGCCCTGATCCAGAAGCGCCACCGATGGGAATCCCAGCACAGTTGCAAAGCTAGGCAGCACCTGCTGCGGGACGCCGGCGCTGTTCTCGGTGGTGTAGGCCAGCTCCCGGTCCCCGAGGCCGGCCCCCGCGCCGACACCGAGGGCGTACAGCATGGCGGAATCGCCGTTCCACGTGCGCTGGACGGTCCCAAGCGATGCGCCCACAAGGCTCAGATCAATGCTCAAGTCACCCCTCCTACTGCATCGTGAGGCCGCCGCTGACGCTGACGGCCTGTCCGGTGACAAAGCCTGCATCCGCACCGGCAAGGTAGATAACCGCACCGGAAATCTCGGCCACCGAGCCCAGCCTGCGCTTGGGCACGGCACGCACGACGGCGTTCATCAACTTTCCTGTGAGGCCCTCCGCCGCGGTCATCCCGGCCAACAGATCGGTATCAGTCGGTCCCGGGCAGACAACGTTGACGGTGATGTCCGCCGCGGCATTCTCCCGAGCTATTGACTTGGCAAAGGCGATCAGCCCGCCACGGGCTGCTGCCGAGGCAGCGTCCCCCACAGACCCGGTCTTCCCGCTGTCCGATCCCACCAGAACAATGCGGCCAAATCCTGCGGCCACCATGGCCGGCAGCGCCGCGCGGACCGCGTTCATGGGGCCGCCGAGTTCGGTGTTCAGGATCCCGGCTGCGGTGGCCGCCGTCGTCTCCTGAAACAACGCCAGCGGATGCCGGTGCCCGGCCGTCACGACCAGGGTGTCCACACCGCCCAACTCCCGGGTTGCCGTGGCCACCACGTGTTCAACCGCGGCATCATCCGTGGCGTCCAGTGCCGCATAGCCGGCGCAGGACCCCGCGGGCAAAGCAGCCGCGAGCTCAGCGGCCGTGGCGGCATTGCTGAAGTAGGTGAAGTAGACGCGGGCGCCCGCGGCGGCAAGGTCGCGGCACACCTGGGAGCCAATTCCTCCGCCGCCAATGACCAGTACTCCGCGGCCGCCGAAACTACCGTTCATGCTGGGCCCCTGTTCCTGTGGCGCGCTCATTTGAAGGCCGACATGCCGGTGATGTCCCGGCCGATCAGCAGCGACTGGATGGAGTCAGTGCCTTCGTAGGTGTGCACCACTTCCATGTCTGTGAGGTGCCTGGCCACATGGAAGTCAAGCAGCAGCCCGTTGCCGCCGAGGATGTCGCGCGCCGCGGAGCAAATCCAGCGGGCTTTTTGGGCGCTGTGCATCTTGGCAATCGAGGCCATGGTTCCCGTCCACTGGCCCGACTCTTGCAGCTCGGCCATGCGGAAGCACATCAACTGGATGGCTGTCAGTTCGGCCAGCATGTTGGCGAGCTTGTTCTGGACCAACTGGTAGCTGGCAATCGGACTGCCGAACTGCTCCCTGACCAGCGCATACGTCACGGCCGCCTCATAGGCAGCCGTGGCGTGTCCCAGGCTCTCCCATGAGGCGCCACCGCGGGTGGAGGCCAGCACAGCCGAGGCATCCCTGAATGACTGTGCGTTGGCTATGCGGTTTACCGCCGGCACCCGGACATTCTCCAGCACAACGTCCGGCTGCAGCACCGCACGCTTGCCAATCTTTCCGGTGATGAGGTCCGCCCGGTAACCGGCCGGGTACGCGCCGTCGTGCTTCTCCACGACAAAGGCCTTGACTTTGCCATCGGCCTCATCACGGGCCCACACCACCACGACGTCGGCAAAGCTGGCGTTACCGATCCAGCGTTTGCGCCCGTTGAGGACCCAGTAGTCACCCTCGCGGCGGGCCGAGGTCTCCAGCCCCACCGAATCCGAACCATGCCCGGGTTCGGTCAGGGCGAAGGCACCCACAAGTTCCAGCGTCGCCATGCGAGGTAGCCAGCGCTGCTTTTGCTCCTCGCTGCCGAGCATGTTGATGGTGCCCATGGTCAGGTTGGACTGGACACCAATGAACGTGTTCATGGAGCCGTCCCCGCGTGACATCTCCACCGTGGCCATGCCCGCGCCGAGCCGGCTCAGGCCAGGACAACCGTACCCGTCAATGGTGGAGCCGATGATGCCCAGCTCCGCCAGCGGCGGCACGAGTTCATGCGGGAACTCCGCCCGTTCCCAGTAGTCGTTGATGACGGGCAGCAGCCTGGTGTTCACGAAGCCGCGCACTCTGTCCTTGACAGCCTTTTCGGCCGGGCCGAGCTTGTCGAACAGCAGGTAGTAGTCGGTGTCCCTGGCCTCGGTCAGTCCGCGGGCCAGGGCGGCCGTCAGTTCGTCATGCGTGCTCATTTTTGCACCCCGTCATAGCTGTACCAGCCCTTCCCACTCTTGCGGCCGTAATCCCCACGTTCCACCAGTGCTGACAGTGCAGGATGCGGCAGGTCAGCCGGATCGCCCGTCTCGGCAAAGGTGGCCTGGCGGATCTGGTGGCTGACGTCCAGGCCCACCAGATCCATGAGTTCAAAGGGGCCCATCGGGTGGCCCAGCGCCGTTTTGGCCGCTGTGTCGATGTCCTGAAAACTGGCGATCCCGTCTGCGTAGAGCCGCAGCGCCTCGTCGCGGATGGCACCCATGAGCCTGTTCGCCACAAAGCCCGGGAGCTCCTTTTCAATGAGAACGGGCGCCTTCCCCATACGTTTGGCCACCGCCAGAACTGTGTCAATGGTGTCTTGGGAGGTGCTCTCGTGGCGGACCACTTCAACGCACTTCATGACAAGTGCCGGGTTGAAGAAGTGCATATTGCACACCTGACCCGGCCGGCCGGTGGCATCGGCAACCTTGGACGAGCCGAACGTGGAGGAATTCGTTGCCAGGATGGCGTGGGGCGGAGCAGCCGCATCGAGAGCCGTGAAGATGCCGCGCTTGATCTCCAGCTTCTCCGTTGCCGCCTCGATGGCGAGGTCGGTAGTGGCGGCGGCCGCGGCCAGGTCCTCGGAGAAAGCCAGCCTGCCCAGCGCCGCGTCGGCATCCTCCCGGCTCATCCGCCCCTTGGCAACGCTGGCGTCCATGCGGGAGCGTAACTGGGCCTCCGCTTGTTCCAGCATGGCGGCGGAGATGTCCTGCACCGTGACCTGATATCCGGCCAGCGCCGCAACCATGCCGATCTGCGAGCCCATGGCCCCGGCGCCGACCACCAGGATGTTGTTGACCACCACTCTAGTTCCCCTCGAATTTTGCGGGGCGCTTTTCCAGGAACGCTGCGGCACCTTCGGCCTTGTCGTTGCTGGTGTACAGCAGCGACTGCGCCAGGCGCTCCAGCAGCAGACCGGTGCGCAGATCCGTCTCGCTGCCGTTGTTGATGACGAGTTTGCCCAAGCGGATGGCCAGCGGACCCTTGGCTAGGATGAGCCCGGCAGTGCGTTCGACGGCGGCCATGAGCTCCCCCGGTTCAGTCACTTCGGTGACCAGCCCGATTCGTAGTGCCTCTTCCGCCTCGAAGATGCGCCCCGTCAGAATAAGTTCGACGGCGCGTCCCTTGCCTACCAGCCGGGACAGTCGCTGCGTGCCGCCGGCCCCGGGCAGCACGCCCAGGTTCGTTTCAGGCAGTCCGAAGCGGGCGTTGGCGGATGCGATGCGGATGTCGCAGGACATGGCCAGTTCGTTGCCGCCGCCCAGTGCGAAGCCGTTGACGGCCGCAATGGTGGGCTTTTCGTAGGACTCGATGGAGTCGTAGAGCGTGGCCATGGCGGCAGAAAGTCCGTCGAGCATGGTGTAGCCCGCCAGCTGGTTAATGTCGGCACCGGCCACAAAGGCTTTCTCCCCAGCGCCAGTGAAGACCACCACGCCCACGTCGGGGTTGCCGCGGAACGCCTCCAGCGCGGCGGCAATCTCTGCCAGCACCGTGCGGCTGAGGGCGTTGCGGGATTCGGGCCGGTTGATGGTGATGATGCCGAGCCCGTCGCGGATGTCGGTGAGGATAGTTTCGTAGTTCATGACGCTCCTAACGGAAGGCGGGGATGCCGGTGATATGGCTGCCCAGGATCAGGGTGTGGACCTCATCGGTGCCCTCATAGGTGCGCACCGATTCGAGGTTGTTGGCATGACGCAGCGGCGAGTAGTCCAAGGTGATGCCGTTGCCGCCAAGGATGGCACGGGCGTCACGGCAGATTTGAATGGCCTCACGGCAATTGTTCAGTTTGCCCACGGAAATTTGCACCGGTTCCAGCGTGCCGGCATCCTTCATCCGACCGGTGTGGATGGCCAGCAAGGTGCCCTTTTGGATTTCCAGGAGCATGTTGACCAGCTTCTGCTGAGTGATTTGGTAGGCGGCCAGCGGCTTGTCGAACTGGAGCCGTTCCAATGAGTAGGCCAATGCGGCTTCGTAGCTGTCGCGGGCGGCGCCCATGGTTCCCCAGATGATGCCATAGCGGGCCTCGTTCAGACAGGAGAACGGGCCGCGCAGCCCCTTGGCGCCGGGCAGCAGGGCACCGGCTGGCAGCCGGACCTCCTCGAAGCTGAGGTCGCACTGGATGGAAGCCCGCATCGACAGTTTCCCTTGGATGGCGGTGGCCGTGAAACCGGGGGTGTCGGTGGGCACCAGGAAGCCGCGGACGCCGTCGTCAGTCATGGCCCAAATGACAGCGATCTGGGCAATCGAGGCCAGCCCAATCCAGCGCTTGGCGCCGGTGAGCACCCAGCCATCGCCGTCGCGGCGGGCGAAGGTGGCCATGGAGGAGGGGTCGGAGCCGGCGGTGGGTTCGGTCAGGCCAAAGCAGCCGATGATCTCACCTTTAGCCATGCCAGGTAGGTACTGGTTCTTCTGCTCTTCCGAGCCCCACTTGTGGATGGCGCTCATGGCCAGTGATCCTTGCACGCTGACGAAGGTGCGTAGGCCGGAATCGCCGGCTTCCAATTCCATCGCCGCGATGCCGTATTCGACGGCGGAGCGGCCGGGGCAGCCGTACCCTTTCAGGTGCATGCCCAGCAGTCCCAGCGCACCCATTTCCTTGACGATTTCCACGGGGAACACGGCATCGTCGTACCAGGCTGCGATATTTGGCCGGATGCGCTCGTCCACGAACGTGCGCACGGTGTTGCGCAGCTCCAGCTCTTCAGCGCTGAGCAGGGCGTCAAGGTTGAGTACGTCCGAACGCTGGGCTGATTCGGAGCGGGTGGCGGCGGGAGTCATGATGTTTCCTTCATGGATTGAGTGGCGGCTTCTGCGGAGGCGGCAAAACTGTCGCGCAGCTGGAACTTTTGAATCTTTCCGGAGGGGGTTCTGGGGAAGTCAGAGACCACTTCCAGGCGCTCCGGCCAATAGGGTTTGGCCACGCCCTTGTCTTTCAAAAATTGCTGCATGTCTGCGAAGGTGAATTCCGGGGTACCCTCCTTGAGGACCACGGCGGCGCACGCAATTTCCTGCAGACGTGGGTGCGGCAGGGCGACGACGGCCACGGCATCGATCATGGGGTGTTCGTAGAGCACGTTCTCCACATAGGCCACAGGGATGTTTTCGCCACCGCGAATAATGACGTCCTTGGTGCGGCCCGCGATTTTCAGGTATCCCTCGTCATCGATGCTGCCCAAATCGCCGGTGTCGAACCAGTCTCCGTCAAAGAGCTCACGTGTAGCCTCAAGCTGGCCCAAGTAGCCTTCGAAGAGGAACGGACCCTGGATTTGCAGGCGCCCTTCTGCATCCGCGGGCAGTGTAGTGCCGTCCAGATCAACAATTCTGATCTCCATACCACCCAAGGGGCGGCCGTCGCTGGTGATGATTTTCTCTACCGGATCATTGGGGCTGCCCATGGTCACGAGCCCGCATTCGGTTTGTCCCCAGCCACCAAAAACGCTCATCTCCGGCAGCTCTTCCCGCGCCTGGCGGACCATGACGCGCGGAATGGGCGCACCCATGCAACAGAACCGTTTAAGAGAGGAAACATCCCGGGAAGCCAAATTGGGAGCCTGCAACAGGTCATGCAGGAACGGGGTGGCGCCGGAGGTGTGCGCGATGCCGTACTTTTCCACGAGATCCACAAATGCTTCTGCGTTCCACACATCCTGGAAGATGCCGGTGGCGCCCAGCTGCAGCGGAAGGGAAACACCGTACAAGTATCCGGTCAGGTGGGAAAAGGTGGAAGCCATATGGATAACGGCCGAATTGTCCATGCCCAGATTGTCGCTCCAGGGCACACTGCCGGCCACAAGAGTGTTGTGGGTGTGCATGACACCTTTGGGTTCCCCCGTGGTGCCGGAGGTGAAAATCAGCAATGAGAGGCTGTTGGGGTCCGGCCGCAGGGTGGCCAGTTCGGCCGGATCTCGGCGGTCTTCCCAGGCCGTTCCAATGAACGTTTCCCAGCTGTGGAATCCTTTTGCGAGCCCGTCTCCGGCGTCCACCACTAGGACGTGTTCTAGACTGGGCAGTTTCGGCCAAAGCCGCCCGATCATGGCGGGGTAGTCAAAGCCACGGAAGCTTGCCGGGATAACAAGGACTTTAGCCTGGGCCCGCTCCATCATGAAACCAATCTCACGGTCCCGGTACACGGGGATCAGCGGGTTGGTGATGGCCCCGATACGCACGGCTGCGTAGTGCACCACCAGCCACTCACGCCAGTTGGGTAGCTGGATTGACACGACGTCACCAGGAACAACGCCCATCTCCAAAAGTCCCAAAGCGCACCGGTCCACTTGGCGTTTCAATTCCGCGTAGCTGAAGCTGCCGCGGGAATCGACGCTGGCGGTTTTCTCCGGAGTGTCGGCGGCTGCCTGGTCAAGAAAGTCTGTCAGTGTTTTGTTCTGCCATTGCCCGGCCGCTGTGAAGCGTTCCGCCTTCGCCTGGGTCAGGATGGTTTCAAAAGTCATGGTGGAACCCTTCACGCTCGTCGTTGAGTGCTGGCTGATCCTCGGTTGAGGATCAGCTCATGGTGAGACCGCCGCTGACCGACAGTGTTTGGCCGGTGACGTATGCGGCCTCATCGGATGCAAAAAAGGCCACAGCGTTCGCCAAGTCTGCCGGCTGGGCCAAGCGGCGCAGCGGGATGGCCCGTTCGAGAGCGTCGCGCAGTTTCGGGTTCTCGGCGCTGATACCGGCAAAGAGTGGCGTGTCGGCGGGTCCTGGACAAACGCAGTTCACGGTGACCTTGTTGCGTGCCATTTCACGGGCTGCCGTCTTGGTGAAGGCGATGATGCCGCCCTTTGCCGCGGAGTAGACGGCCTCACCGGAGGAGCCAACGCGTCCGGCGTCGGACCCAATGTTAATGACTGCGCCGTGGCCCTGTTCGGCCATGACGGCCAGCACGGCCTGGCTGCAGTGCAGTGTTCCGTAGAGGTTAATGGCGATGACGCGGTCCCAGTCGGGGACTTTGCTCTGCAGGAATGGCTCTACTTTGTCCCACCCAGCGTTGTTGACGAGAATGTCGATCCGACCGTATTTTTCGGTCACCGCAGCAACCATGGCATCCACTGATTCGCGGCTGGTGACGTCAGTAACGAGCCCGATGGAGTCGTTACCCAACGCTCCCGCGGTTTCGTTGGCGGCAGCCTCATTAATATCCCCGACCACCACCGTGGCGCCTTCGGCAGCCAGCTTTTCGGCGATGCCGCGGCCAATGCCACTTCCGGCGCCTGTCACGATGGCAATTTTATTCTCAAGCTTTCCCATGATGTGCTTCCTTGCAGTTGAGGGGTAGTGAAGAGTGGCGGTGTGCTTTGCTACGGCGCGAATTCGCGCCCAACGGACTGGCGGGCAATGATGAGTTTCATAATTTGGGCGGTCCCATCCCCAATTTGCAGACCCAAGACATCGCGCATGCGCTGTTCGATGGGCAGATCCTGCATGTAGCCAAACTGGCCGTGCAGCAGTAGGCAGGAGTTAATGACGTCGTACGCCGTTTTGGGGGCCCACCATTTGCACATGGCGGCCTGGGAGGTGTGCGGCAGACCCTCGTCCTTGAGCCACAGCGTCTGGTGGCACAGCAGACGAGCCGCGGTAAGGAGGGTTTCACTTTCGGCCAGGGGGAAGGAAACGCCCTGGAATTTGCTCAGCGGCTGATCGAAGGCTTGGCGGGATGAGACATGCGCCCAGGTTTCCTCCACCGTGACGGCGGCCGCGCCAATGCACTGCAGGCCGATGAGGGCCCGGCTGAAGTCAAAACCCTGCATCACCTGGGTGAATCCTGCTCCTTCGTCACCAATCAGGTGATCCTCGGGAATCCAAGCGTCCGTAAAGTGCACGAAGCCACGGGTGACGGCGCGGGTTCCCATGTCATTGACGCCCTCAACTTCCAGTCCGTCCCCGGCCATATCGACGAGGAAGGCGCTGATGCCCCGACCCCGGCGTTGTTCCGGATCAGTCTTGGCGAAGACAACGGTGGCGCCGCACTGCTTGGCGAAAGACATGGACTTGGTGCCGTTGAGGACCCAGCCGCCGCGTTCGCGCCGCGCCGTCAGTGAGGGGTTTCCTGCATCGGAACCTGCTCCGGGTTCGGAGAGGCCGATGGCCACGATCTCCTCGCCGCTGGCGATCTTGGGAACCCAGCGGGCGGCGACGGCGGGCTTGGCGCTTTGCGCCAGGATCTGGCCGACCAGTGAGCCCACCACCTGCAGGTAGGCGACGTTAAAGTCACCCCGCGCGATCTCTTCGGTGATGAGACCGGAGGTCAGGCGCCGTTCGCCGCGCCCGCCCAGTTCAACGGGCAGCTCGGGGGCGATAAGCCCGCGTCCGCCAATGTCCAGGCGTAGTTCCGGGGCGATGAGCCGGTCAATTTCGCGCTGTTTGTAACCGGGGGCAATCATTTCAGCCACTGTGCGGGCTTCCTTGACGTATTTCTGTTGCGACGCCGTAAGGGTGAAATCCATGGTGCGCGCCTTTCTGGCGGAAGTCGTTAGAGGCTGATTTAGTGGCTGATCACGTGTTCATTGAACGCAGGCTTGCGCTTTTCGGCGAAGGCTGCGGCGCCTTCCAAGCCCTCCGGTGAGGCCGTGAACAGATCCAGTGCGGACATGGCGAGGTTGCTCAGCCCGGCCATGTGGTCGGAGTCTGCGTTGAAGGACTGCTTCAGGAAGCGCAGCGCAGTGGGGCTCTTCTCGGCAATCTCGGCGGCCCAGGCTTTGGCCTCGCTCATGAGTTCGCTGGCCGGAACCACCGTGTTGACCAGGCCCCAGCGTTCGGCGGTGACGGCGTCGTACTGGCGGCACAGAAACCAAATCTCACGGGCCCGCTTCTCCCCCACCACTCGGGCGAGGTAGGCGGAGCCGAAACCGGCGTCGAAGGAACCCACGCGGGGTCCGGCCTGACCGAACTTGGCGGTGTCTGCGGCAATGGTGAGGTCGCACAGGACGTGGAGGACGTGGCCGCCGCCGACGGCAATGCCGTTGACGGCTGCAATGACGGGCTTGGGGATGTCGCGGATCAGCTTGTGCAGGTTGCCGATTTCAAACATGCCCGACTCTGTGGGGCCGTAGTCGCCCGTTTCGGCGCGCTGCTTGACGTCGCCGCCGGTGCAGAAGGCCTTCTCACCGGCGCCCGTGAGGATAACTGCCTGCACGCTGCGGTCGGCCCAGGCGGCACGGAAGGCCTTGATCAGTTCTTCAACTGTCTTGCCACGGAAGGCGTTGTATCGGTGGGGTCGGTTCATGGTGATGATGGCGGTGGGGCCTTCCACCTCATACAGGATGTCTTCATAACTGGTCATGGCAATGCCTTTCGTTGTGTCACGTCTTTGTGTCAGGTCATGATCTTTTTGTGGGCTGCTCAGCTCAGGTCCAGGAGGTGGCTGTAGGTGGGACGGTGCTCGGCTTGCACAACCGCGGCAAGAGCGACGGCGGTTTGCTTGCGGACATACGTGTCGAAGTCAAAGGAGCGTTCAAAGTACCAGCGCTTCAGAGCCCAGGCGTGGGCGAGCAGGAGCAAGTTGTAGGCGAAAAGCTCGGCGTCAATACGCACCAGCCGTCCAGCTTCGATGGCCTCAAGTACGGCCTGCTTCAGCGGCTCTACAGTGCTGATTTCTAGGTCCTTGATCTTGTCCCGCCCCGCAGCACCCAGGGACTTTGATTCCCGGTAGGACAAGACAGCCGCGTCGCGGTGGTCGTTGATGACGGAACAGTAGGAGGCGAAAGCAGCAGCGATCCGTTCCACAGGATCGGCACCCGCTGCCGCAATGGCGGCCGGCACCTGCGCGTCGAAAGCATCAAGCACTTCCACGATGACGGCCAGCAGCAGATCTTCCTTGTTGCCAAAGTAGCGGTAAATCAACCCGACACTGACGGACGCCTCGGTGGCCAACGCCTGCATGGAGACGGCGTCGGCACCGTCGCGGGCCATGAGGCGTGCAGCTGCGCTGAGTAGCTGTCGCTTGCGCAGTGAAGCACGCGCTTCACTCGCCGCCTTAGCCGGGTCAACCACGGGCACATCTTGCTGGGTGGATAGTGTTGAACTCATTGTCGCCTCATTGAACTTGCCTTCAAAGAAAATGAATCTGTATTCATTTTCCATGAGCCTAGGTTCAATTTCGATGCGAGTCAAGTGTTGCGCGTCACAAAAACTTTTGAGTTTGGGGGTGGGTGCCACAGTCAGTCTTGTGGTGTCTTTCTCAGGGCGGTTCCTGGCGGCACTGTGGCACAGTCCTGGCCACGGATTCTGTTGGATGATATGACCGCAGGTGTGCCGGGCACTGACGCCACATCCATTCCGGCTCCATGCGCGGCCACGTGGCACCCTTCAGGCAAGGATCGCGAATGGCACGCCAGCAACGACCCGACAAAAGGACCAAGTGCAGCCAAAAGGCCCGGAGGGACAGGGTTAACCTCACCATCTCGTTCGAACCGTCGGGTTCATAGGCGAGGGCATAAGGGCTGCGTTCCGGCAGTTCAACTGAGTTGGCCCTGAGTTAGTGCAGGATCACGGTACGTTCTAGACGCGTGGCGGTGCGGTGGAATCCCTGATAATCAACTCTGTAGCGAATTCCATGTGAGCCGAATCCAGAGCCTCACCTTTGGCCAAACGAAGCACGGCCCGCAAGGCGGCCCGGCCCATCTCCTGCAGCGGCTGTGCCACGGATGTTAGTCGAGGCAGAGTTTGTTCGGTCAGTGGTGTTCCATCAAAGCCCACCAAGCTCAAGTCCTCCGGCACCCGCAGGCCAAGGGTCCGTGCTACCTCGAGGACCCCAAGGGCTATGGAATCAGAACCGGCGAATATCGCCGTCGGAGGTTCCTCAAGAGCCAAGAGCTGACGTGTGCCGACAACGCCGAATGGCTGATTGAACTCCCCGGCCAAAATGTATGCCGGCCGCGAGGAAATCCCGTGACCCATCAATGCCGCAAGATACCCATGGAGCCGCGCAACGCTACATTCAGCAGCGTTGGGACCACCCAAATAGGCAATCCTGGTATGTCCTAGCTCAATCAAGTGTTCGGTGGCCTCCTTGCCACCGGCCCAGTTTGTGGCGCCCACGCTGCTATATCCCTGGCGCGGAGGATTAAGTGGATCGATCACCACTACCGGAATATTGCGATGCTCAAATGAGTCCAGCAACGCAGCAGTCATCTCTGAGGTGACCAAAATTAGGCCCTTGCGCCCGGACTCCACCATGCG
Source organism: Arthrobacter sp. N199823 (assembly GCF_002929705.1). GTDB lineage: Bacteria > Actinomycetota > Actinomycetes > Actinomycetales > Micrococcaceae > Specibacter. The sequence goes on along the minus strand of NZ_PJIN01000004.1, from coordinate 24,459 downwards.
TTGTGCCCACTCTTCATGGTTGGCTCGGTGCAACTTCGCCGGCGTCACGTTACCCACCACAACATCTACGTCTTCAATGGCAGCACAGTCCAGGATGCCCGTGACCAGCTCCATAGAGTACGGGGTGTTAAGTCCGTCGATGACAAGATCCACCATGGCAGGACCTGTGGACCTAGTCCGTCGCTGCATAGGCGACTCATAACCAAGCTCCGCCAGTGCCGCTTGAACACGAATACGCGTGGCATCTGCAACATCATCGCGGCCATTGATCACCTTGGAGACCGTTGGTGCCGAGACTCCCGCCAAGGCGGCGACTGTCGCGAGAACAGGTTTCACCTTTGAACTCACTTGATTCACAACATCACCTACTTCTTTCGAAATATTTCAACAATCGAAGTGTGCAACATTTCCATATCGAGAGTCAAATGGTGGCGAACAGTGCTTGACGTGTGATGGGCATCACCGCTAAGTTCTTTTCAAGCACAGAATTAGTTGCGAAATATTTCGAAACGCATGAACTCCCCCACACGCAAACAGCATCTACCCAAGCCACGCGCTCACCACCTATCAATGGAGATAAGACATGGAACACAAAACAACCTCGCGCCGCTCCTTCCTCACCCTGGCCGGCCTTGCCCCGCTGGCCGTTTGGGGTTTGAGCGCCTGCGGAACCTCCGGCCCCGGAGGAGACTCGGGAGCCGCCGGATCCGCCAGCATGTGGTCGCTGACAGGACCGCCCGGTGAGACCATCCGCAAGAACTCCATCGACACCTTCAATAAGGCCAATGCGGACACCCAGGTCAAGCTCACGCTCTTCCAGAACGACGCCTTCAAGACCAAGATCAAGACGGCCATCGGCGCCGGTGAAGCTCCCACCATGATTTACGGATGGGGCGGCGGTGGATTGAAGTCCTACGCACAAGCCAATCAGGTGCTCGACCTGACGTCCTGGCTCGAGGAGAACCCTAAAGTCAAGGACAAGCTGTTCCCGTCTGCCTTCGGCGCGGCAACCATTGATGGCAAGATCTACGCCTTGCCCAATGAAACCGTTGCGCCCATCATCCTCTTCTTCAACAAGGCACTCTTCGAAAAGGCCGGCGCCCAGCCGCCCAAGACCTGGGATGAACTGATGGCTCTGAGCAAGACTTTCAACGATCTGGGCATCGCTCCCATCTCGCTTGCCGGCCAGTCCCGCTGGACGTCGATGATGTGGTTGGAGTTGATGTTTGACAGGGTTGGTGGCCCGGAGGTCTTCAACGACATCTTCGCTGGGAAGGCAAATGCTTGGTCCAACCCGGCCGCTATTGAGGCCTTGACCAAGATCCAGGAGCTAGTCTCTGCCAACGGTTTCATCAAGGGCTTCAACTCCATCACAGCAGATTCCAACGCAGATCAGGCCCTGCTTTACACCGGAAAAGCTGCCATGATGCTCCATGGTGCGTGGACCTACGGTGGAATGAAGGCCGACGGCGGCGACTTTGTTCCCGGCGGAAACTTGGGTTGGGTTGATTTCCCCACGGTGACTGGCGGAAAGGGCGATGCTAAGAACGGGGTGGGCAACCCCGGCCAGTACATGTCCATCTCCTCCAAGGCAACAGCGGAGGAAGTGGACACTGCCAAGAAGTACTTTGCCGAAGGACTCCTGAGCCCGGCGGAAGTCACCGCCTGGATCGAATCCGGGGCCGTACCCATTGTTGTTGGCATTGAAGACCAGCTGGCTGCTACAGAAGATAAGGACTTCCTGACGTACGTCTACAACTCTGCCAAGGATGCTCCCAACTTCCAGCAATCGTGGGATCAGGCATTGAGCCCGACAGCCGCCGAAGCCCTGTTGAACAACATTGACCAGCTGTTCACCAAGTCGATTACTCCGGAAAAGTTTGCCAGCAACATGGATGCGACGATTGGCAAATGAGCGCATCCGTGACCATCACTGAGCGAGGCTCAGGAACGCAACGGAAAGGCCGGCGCTCTGGTGGGGGCAAGCCAGAGGGTGCACAGGCTGATAGCCAGAAGTCTCACTCCACCGCTACTGGCGCCTTGAATTGGCTAGTGGTGCCTGCTCTGGTTCTCTTCTTAGTCTTTGCCATCGTCCCACTAGTGGGTGTGCTGGTACTGAGCTTTACCGACTGGGACGGCATTGGTGCCATCAATTTCAACGGTGTGGAAAACTGGTTGCGTTACTTTAGCGATCCCTCCATGTACAAGGCATTGGGCCTGACGTTCCTCATCATGGTCCTAACCTGGGTCATCCAGACTCCCATCAGCCTGCTGCTGGGTACTTTCACGGCAGGATCACAGAAGTACCGGGCCTTATTGGCCGTACTCTACTTCCTGCCGCTGCTGCTGTCCTCCGCGGCGATTGCCATCGCCTACAAGGCTCTGCTGGATCCCAACTTTGGCTTGGCCGCCGGATTGCACATGCCGATCTTGGCGCAGGACTGGCTGGGTCAGCCCCAGTTGGCTCTCGGCGTAGTGATCTTTGTGGTCTCCTGGCAATTCATCCCCTTCCACACCCTGATCTACCAAGGTGGTGTGCGCCAGATTCCCAAGTCGCTCTATGAGGCGGCATCCATTGATGGTGCGGGCCGGGTTAAACAGTTCTTCTACATCACGGTGCCACAGCTGAAATACACCATCATCACCTCCTCAACACTGATGGTGGTGGGTGCTGTGACCTACTTTGACATGATCTTTGTGCTGACCGGCGGCGGGCCTGGCAATGCCACCCGCAACCTTGCCCTCGACATGTACCTCACCGGCTTCAAAGCCAACCAGATGGGTCAAGCCAGCGTCACAGCCGTGATCTTGGTTGTCTTGGGGCTCGGTATCGCCTTGTGGCTGCAACGACTTGGCGGAAAAGACAAAAACGGCAGCCAATTGGAAGGCATGTAACCATGGCAACTACTTTGCCAACACGGGCAACCCCCACCAAGCGGAACGTCAACTCAGCCACGCGTGTTGGCGACCGCCTAAGAAAGTTGAACCTGCCAGCGGGTGCAGCTGGTTGGATCTGGCTGGCCATCATCATCATCCCGGTCTATTACATTGTGGTGACGTCCTTCAAGTCTCAGGCCGGGTACTTCAGTCAAAACCCCCTGGCCATACCCTCGGAACCGACGCTGGACAACTACAAGATGGTGATTGCCAATGATTTTGGCCGCTACTTCCTGAACAGCGTCATCGTCACGTTGGGTGCCACCGTACCCGCAGTCGGGTTCTCCTTTATGGCTGCCTTCGCCATTGTGCGCGGTCAAAGCCGGTTCCTCAAAGGAGTCAACGGACTGTTCTTGATGGGACTAGCCATCCCGCTGCAGGCCACCATCATCCCGGTCTACCTGCTGATCATCAAGATGAATCTGTACGATTCACTGCTGGCGCTGGTACTGCCATCGATCGCGTTTGCCATCCCCCTCACCGTGCTGATTCTTTCCAACTTCATCAGGGACGTTCCTAATGAATTGTTTGAATCCATGCGCCTGGATGGCTGCAGTGAATGGCAGACCATGTGGCGCCTAGCCTTACCCCTGACCAAGCCGGCCATTGTCACAGTTTCCATCTACAACGGTCTGGGCGTCTGGAACGGCTTCCTGCTGCCACTGATCTTGACGCAAAGCCCTGAGCTGCGCGTACTCCCCCTGGCGCTCTGGACGTTCCAGGGCCAGTACTCGGTCAATATCCCCGCTGTTCTGGCCTCCGTTGTTTTGACCACGCTGCCCATCTTGGTGCTGTACATCATTGGCCGCCGCCAACTGCTCAGCGGCCTCACCGCCGGATTCAGCAAGTAGCTCTCGAAAGGACACTATTCATATGACACCGCAGAATCCTGCCTTGCGTGTGGGCATGGCGGGCTACGCCTTCATGGGAGCAGCCCACTCCCATGCGTGGCGCAACGCGCACCGCTTCTTCGACTTACCTCTCACCCCGGAACTGACGGCCATCGCCGGACGTAACCAATCCGCCGTCGAACATGCCGCCGCACAGATGGGCTGGGCTTCCACGGAAACCGATTGGCGGGCACTGATTGCACGCGAGGATATTGACCTGATCGATATCTGCACGCCCGGAGACACCCACGCTGAAATCGCCATCGCAGCACTGCGGGCAGGCAAGCACGTTCTGTGCGAAAAACCGCTCGCCAACAGTGTGGCCGAGGCCCAGGAAATGACCGAGGTCGCGGCGGAGGCGGCCCGCAACGGCGTGTTTGCCATGTGCGGGTATTCGTACCGCCGCACCCCAGCCTTGGCACTCATGAAACGCATGATCGCCGACGGCAAAGTCGGGACCATCCGTCATGTCCGCGCCCAATACCTCCAAGACTGGCTCTCGGATGAAAACGGACCCCTGACCTGGCGCATGGACAAGACGAAATCCGGCTCTGGCGCGCTCGGCGACATCGGCGCACACAGCATTGATGCCGCACAATTCGTCACCGGCCAACGCATCACCGGCGTCTCCGCCATCATGGAAACCTTTACCACCCAACGCCCCACTGGCGGGGAGTTCGTGGGACTCGGCGGGAACACCACAGTGGACGCCAGTACCGAAATGGGGCCGGTTACAGTTGATGACGCTGTCATCTTTTCCGCAAGGTTCGACGGCGGTCCCATCGGCGTGTTCGAGGCGACCCGTGCCGCTCTAGGGCGGAAAAACGCCATGCGCCTGGAAGTAAATGGCTCACTGGGTTCCTTGGCGTTCGACTTCGAGGATATGAACTTCCTGCAGTTCTACGATCAGCGCGATGAAGCCGGCTCCCGCGGCTTCCACCGCATCATGGTCACCGAACCCGAACATCCCTACGTAGGCAACTGGTGGCCCACCGGACACGGCCTGGGCTACGAGCACGGCTTCACGCATCAAGTGGTGGACCTGGTCACGGCACTGGGTAACAAAACCCAACCCACGCCGTCGTTCGCTGAGGCGTTGGGCGTGCAACGCGTCCTGGCCGCAGTGGAAGACAGCGCTACGAAGAACAGCATCTTCACCACCACAGACCAAGAGGAAAACTCATGACAGAGACAAAAAACGCGCTCGTTGTGCGCGGCGGCTGGGACGGACACCAACCCGTTGAGGCCACCGATTTATTCATCCCGTACCTGCGTGCGAACGGCTTTAGCGTCCGCATTGAAGAAAGCCCGGCCGTCTACGCCGATGCCAACTACATGGCCGGAGTGGATTTGATCGTGCAGTGCAACACCATGACCACAATAGAGCCGGAGGAATTCAAAGGTCTGCGTACCGCTGTTGAAAATGGCACAGGCTTGGCCGGCTGGCACGGCGGGATCGCCGATTCGTACCGCAACAACTCCGATTACCTGCACCTGATTGGCGGCCAGTTCGCCTGCCACCCCGGAAATCATCCCGATGAGGCCACGGGCGAACAGTCAGATAACTACGTTCCCTACACCGTCACTATGGCCCCGGCGGCCACCAACCACCCCATCACGGAGGGTATTGGCGACTTCGATCTGGTGACCGAACAGTACTGGGTCCTGGCCGATGACTACATCGATGTACTCGCGACAACCACGCAAAAGGTCCGTCCGTGGGACGCCTGGAACCGTGAGGTCACCTCCCCCGCGATTTGGACACGCCAGTGGGGCAAGGGCCGAATCTTCGTCTCCACCCCTGGCCACCGTGTAGAAATTCTTGAAGATCCCAACGTCAAAACCATCATTGAAAGAGGCATGTTGTGGGCCAGCCGCTAAATATTCTCAACATCGGCATTGTGGGCTGTGGAAACATCATTGCCCAGTATCTAAAGACGCTCCCGTCCCTAGACACGCTGCGGCTGGTTGCCGTTGCGGATCTGGATGTGGCCCGAGCGCAGGCCGTGGCCGCTGATTTGCCCGGCGTGCGCGCGCTTTCGGTGGCGGAATTGATGGACGACGACGAGGTCCAGTTGGTCTTGAACCTCACCATCCCTGCCGCGCATGCGCAAGTAGCGCTACAGGCAATAGCAGCGGGCAAGCACGTCTACGGCGAAAAACCGTTGGCGGCCACTGCCGAGGAGGCGGCCACTGTTTTGGCTGCCGCATCCGCTGCCGGAGTCACTGTTGGCTGCGCACCGGACACCGTCCTGGGGACGGGGACGCAGACTGCCCGGCGTGCCATTGATGACGGCCTTATTGGCCGTCCCATCTCGGCAACAGCCACCATGATGTGCCCCGGGCACGAGCGTTGGCACCCCAACCCGGACTTTTACTATGTGCCCGGTGGTGGTCCGCTGCTCGACATGGGCCCGTATTACGTCTCATCGTTGGTGACCTTGTTGGGCCCGGTGAAGTCAGTGATTGGTGCTGCCAGCCACACCCGGGACGAGCGGACCATCGGCTCCGGTCCCCGCGCCGGTGAGGTTATCCCCGTATCAACGGATACCCATGTCAGTGGCGTCCTCGTTCATGAATCCGGCGCTCTCTCGACCGTGATCATGAGCTTCGATGCGGTCGCAACACGGGCTGCCAACATTGAGATCCACGGGGAATCCGGTTCTCTGATTGTTCCTGATCCCAATAGGTTCGAAGGAGATGTACAGCTGCGCCGTCTTGGCGATAGCGAGTGGGAAACACTGCCCGTTTCCGCCGGCTACGTGGATGGCTCACGCGGGATTGGTCTGCATGATCTGGCCGCCACGGCTCCCGGAGCGGAACCCCGCGCAGGCGGCGCTTTGGCTTACCACGCGCTGGAAGTCATGGAATCGGTGCTGAAATCAGCGCATACCGGTGCGCTCGTCACCATTGCCAGCACCTGTGAGCGTCCTGCTGCTGTCCCGCTGATTCGCCTTGCCGGCGCGGACGCCTTGGCTGGCACTGCCTAGATCTGAAGTGAAAGAACCACATCAAGAGAGTCCGCCCCTGCGCACGGTCACTGTGCGGGGACGGGCTCTTTTGGCCTATGCCCCAGTCGGTGCCCGCCTCGGTTAGTCCTGTGGCAGTCACTGCACTGGGTTGGTCCGCGGGGCACTCTCAAGTGCGAATCACGCATTAATCCGCGCCTTTCGGTCTATAGTGGCCGTAGAAGAGAGGCAATGATGACCAATCGGAATGTTGTCAGGGAAGCTACCGAATCGGATGTCGCAACGCAGGCTTCTGTTGCTGATGCCTTGAGTTCAGAGAGCCGGCAGGCGGAAAGGTTTGAGGTGCGCCGGGCGGAACTGGCAGCCGCCGCATTGGCCACCTTGAACGACTTTGGCTATGCCCGAACCAGTTTGCGGGAGATTGCCCAGAAATCCGGATTTTCTCACGGGGTCTTCCACTATTACTTCCGCGACAAGGTAGAGCTCATCACCTACTGTGTGCGCGAATACAAGCTGGCTTGTGTTGGGCACTATGACGCAATAACATCCAACGCCACCTCTGCTGAGCAAGTGCGCTTGGCTTTTGCTGCGGCCTTGGCCGCATCGGCTCGCGACGATACTCCCATGCACAGACTTTGGTACGACCTACGCAATCAGAGCATGTTTGACGACGACTTCCACGCAGATGTCACCGAGGTCGATTCTAGCCTTGAGACAATGATCTGGACCATCGTCAGTACCTACGCAGCTTTCCACGGTACCGAAATAGCTTTGCCACGACGCACTGTTTATGCTCTCTTCGATGGCATGTTCCAGCAGTGTTTGTTAGACATTCATACTGGCAGCGCCGATGCGCTCGCTACCCTTCAGCAAGGAGTCTGGCAGCTATTCCCCCGTCTGCTGGTGGGGTTCGGATCTCCAGACATGGCTTAGCCCCGGGTCCGTGGATGGTAAGGACGCGAAGGCGACCGCAGCCGCTTCAGGGAACGAACATTCACGGGAAACATCAAGGTTTCTGCGCCACAAAAACACGGCTACCGGCCGGCAGGCCCCGTATAGTTGGTCATACTATGGATGACCCCCCAACACATATGCCCTGGCCCCTCTCCCCACCTGTCGGATTGATTCCGACACCCACCGGAGAGGGGCGCCCCAATGTATGAATGGATCATGATCGGCATTGGTCTGGTCCTCACCGTGGGCACCGGCTTGTTCGTCGCTTCCGAATTCGCGCTGGTCAACCTGGACCGCAACGACCTTGAAGCCCGCGCCGCGCGCGGAGAAAAACGTCTGGGCCCCACCATCAAAGCCCTGAAAATCACCTCCACGCACCTCTCTAGCGCCCAACTGGGCATCACCCTGACCACCCTGCTGACCGGCTATACCTTTGAACCGGCTATTAGTTCGCTGCTGCGGGGTCCGTTGCTGGGGGTAGGAGTTCCGGAAACGTTCGTGCCGGGGATCGGCGCAGTGATCGGCATCTTCATTGCCACGGTGTTCTCCATGATCATCGGCGAGCTGGTTCCCAAGAACTTCGCCCTCGCCCTGCCGTTGGCAACGGCCAAGGTAGTGATTCCCTTTCAGGCGTTGTTCACTACCGTGTTCAAACCCGTAATTCTGCTGTTCAACAACACCGCCAACGCCATCATTCGGTCTTTCGGCATCGAGCCGAAGGAAGAACTCTCCGGCGCACGCAGCGCCGAGGAACTCAGCTCGTTGGTTCGCCGCTCGGCCTTGGAAGGGGTCCTGGACCAGGACCACGCCACGCTGCTGCATCGCACTCTGCGCTTCTCCGAGCTCAGCGCCGCAGATGTGATGACACCGCGCGTGCGCATGGTCGCCGTAGATGCACAGGATCATGCCGAGGACATCATTGCCTTGGCCATCCAAACAGGATTCTCCCGTTTCCCGGTGATCGGCCGGGACCGTGACGAAATCCTGGGCGTGTTGCATGTCAAGGCGGCCTTTGCCCTGCCCGTGGAGCAACGCGCTACACAGCTCGCCGCCGACTTGATGCATGCACCGTTACGGATCCCCGAATCGATGGGCGTTGAATCGCTTCTGGGACTGCTGCGCCAGCAGGGCCTGCAGGTAGCCATCGTCTCCGACGAACACGGCGGAACCGCCGGAATCGTCACTCTCGAGGACCTCGTGGAAGAGATCGTCGGGGAATTGGAGGACGAACACGACAAGGTCCGTGTCGGGGTCGTGAAAACCGGGCGTTCAGTGACCTTTGACGCCTCGTTGCGCCCGGACGAACTGCTGGACCGCACCGGGATCAAGGTTCCGGACGGCGAGGAATATGACACCCTCGCAGGTTTCGTCACCGACCAACTGGACCGAATCCCCGAACTCGGCGACGAAGTGTCCCTCTCAGAAGGCACCCTGCGCGTGGAACGCGTATTGGGGACCCATATTGAGCGTTTGAAATTCACTCCGCTGGACCCTTCCCGGAGCGAACACGACCAGATCATCGAGAACATGACCCAGGACCTGACCCATGAGTGAATATCTTCCCGGAATCATCTGGCTCGTCGTGCTGCTGGTCATCAACGCCTTCTTTGTCGGCGCGGAATTCGCCGTCATATCCGCCCGTCGTTCGCAGATCGAGCCCAAGGCTGAGGCAGGTTCCAAGGCAGCGAAGACTACCCTCTGGGCCATGGAACATGCCACGCTGATGCTGGCCACGAGCCAGCTGGGCATCACCGTGTGTTCCTTGGTGATTCTCAATGTCTCCGAGCCGGCGATCCACCACCTGCTCGAACTCCCGCTAGGCTTGACCTCCCTGAGCGCGGAGGCCATCGGCATCATCGCGTTCATCACGGCGCTGCTGCTGGTCACCTTCCTGCACGTGGTGATCGGTGAAATGGTCCCGAAGAACATTTCCTTCTCCGTGCCCACACGTGCGGCCCTAATCCTGGCTCCGCCGCTGGTCATGGTGGCCCGCATCGTCAAACCGGTGATCTGGAGCCTGAACGGCATCGCCAACGCCATCCTGCGCCTCTTCCGGGTGGAGCCCAAGGACGGAGCCACCAGCGCCTACACCCTGGATGAGGTGGCAGGTATCGTGGAGCAATCCACCCGTGACGGGATGCTCAACGATGTCAGTGGCACGCTGAGCAACGCGTTTGAGTTCACCACCAAGAAGGTCTCCGATGTTGAGGTTCCGCTCCGTGACATGGTCCTGTTGCCGGAGGGTTCCTCCCCCGCCGACATCCAGTCTGCGGTGGCCAAACACGGGTACTCCCGCTACATCCTCGTGAACGCTGACAGGGAACCTGTTGGTTACCTGCACCTGAAGGACGTCATGGACCTGACCACGGCTCAGAAGCTCCACGAGCCAGTTCCGGCGAAGCGTATTCGGGCATTGGCGTCCACGTTCAGTGGTCTTGAGCTAGAAGATGCCCTAGCAGTCATGCGCCGAACCGGCGCCCACGTGGCAAGAGTGTTTGATGCGGAGGGGAACACCACTGGTGTTCTTTTCTTGGAGGACATCATCGAGGAACTGGTCGGCGAGGTGCAGGACGCCACCAGCGCCTAGGCAGCATTTGCGGGAACTCGGCGGGGCTGCAACCTTCAAGGTTGCAGCCCCGCTCTTTTCGCTCGATTCCCGCCTAGCTCTTGCCAAGGCCAGTGCGGATCTCGTGTTCTAGGGAACGGAAATTTCCCGGAGTTGTTGTGCTGCCTCTCGCCAGGCGTTGCGTTGATCTTGACTCAGGGGTCTCTCTTGGCTGGTTGCCCAATCTTCTAGGTCTTTTCCACCAATGGATTCTGCCAAGTACTCGATGACAAGTTTTTTGGACTCGGTAGCTATTTTGGCGCCGATTTGTTCGGCGTGTGGAACATCGGCTAATTCTGTGAGGTATGCCCGAGCGAACCAATCTGCCGAATCTGTCATAAATCCGTCACCTCTGAACAGGGATTCCCTGATGCGTTCGGGATCTAATCCCCTAGCCGCTAGGAGGGCTGCGTCAATGTTGCCAGGATCCACGAGGCTGCTTAGATCGCTACTCATCGAACCCATCCGTGGTTGACATGCCAGCCTGAGATCCTGCGGGTCGGAGTTCTAGGCATCAGTGTCAGCACGAGCAAAACAAGGCGGACCTCTTTAGCCGCCTATCAGCTGGCTGGCCATGCGAGCACTGCAGGCGCCAGAAGACTACATGTGCACGGCTGCTTCGCCGGTGGGAACGGCCGCGTCGGCACGGCGTCTGTACATCAGGGCCGTCACGATGGCGCCTACCACCAGCAACACGGCGCAGGCGAAGTATGCGCCTGAGTAACCGCCGACGAGGGATTCCAGCTGACCCTTGCCGCCGTCGAGAGCCGTGATGGTTGCTCCGGCAACCAAGGTGTTCAGCACGGCTAGGCCAATGGAGCCGCCAAGCTGCTGTGATGCGTTCACGGCTGCGGATGCGGCACCCGCATGATGGCGGTCAACACCCAAGGTGCCTACGCTCATTGCCGAGGAAATAATGGCACCCAGACCAAGAGCAATGACGAACATCGGCACAGCGACATGCAGAGCGTAGCTGCTGTCAGCCTTGGCCGACATCAGCAGGACTGAGCCAATGGCAGAGATGACCATGCCGGCCGGAACCAGCATCTTTGCCCCCAACTTGGGCATGAGTGCCGAGGCAGAAACAACCGCAGCGATCATGATTCCCAAGCACAACGGGAGTACGGCCAAGCCGGTTTGCAACGGGGTGAAACCGAGCACGATCTGCAGGTAGTACACCAGGTACAGGTTCACACCAAAGACCACTGCCCCAGCGACGAAAATGGCGATCATGGAGGCTCCCCGATCCCGGTCAAGCACAATGTGCAGCGGCAGCAGCGGAGACTTTCCCTTGCGTTGGATCATGACGAAGACAACGAGCAGAACCAGTCCGGCGGCGAGGAAGCCCCAGGTGCGCACGTCACCAAAGCCACGTTCTTCAGCATTGGTAAATCCGAAGACCAAGGCAAAGAAGCCCAATGAGGCAAAGATGGCGCCCGGAACATCCAGCTTAACGCCCCGTTCACTCGCTGTGGGGGCGATGGCAATAAGGCCCACCACAAAAGCAATGGCCGCAAAGGCGATGTTGACGTAAAGCGTCCAGCGCCAAGATAGTGTTTCCGTCAGCACGCCACCGAGCAGCAGACCGACAGCGCCTCCGGCACCAGCTAGAGCACCGAAGATACCAAAGGCTTTGCCACGTTCTGCGGGATCGATGAAGGTGGTGGTCAACAACGAGAGAGCTGCCGGAGCCAACAGGGCCGCGAAGATTCCCTGCAGTACGCGCGCGGCCAGCAGGATCGCGAAAGTGGGGGCAGCGCCACCGAGTGCCGAGGCTACGGCGAAGCCCACCAAGCCAATGAGGAAGATCTGCTTGCGACCCATCAGGTCAGCAATACGGCCTCCCAACAGGAGCAAACCGCCAAAGGCGAGAGCGTAGGCCGTGATGGCCCACGGACGGAGTGTGTCCGAAAAAGCAAGTTCAATCTGGGCGCTCGGAAGCGCCACGTTCATAATGGTTGCATCAAGCACCACCATGAGTTGGGACATGCCGATGGCCAACATGGACCACCAGCGAAGGCCGACCCATTTGGAGTCAGGTGCCAATTGCGGAGTCTGGCTCCTCTGGTCCGATTTTGTAACGATGCTCATAAGTCTCTTTTGCTTCTTTCAGGTGATGAAGCTGTCCCAGCGGAACAACTATTCCTCATAGCTTAGCTCATGCGGAACAGCTATTCCGCCGTGTTTAATTTCACGATAGACTGAGGTTGACGCCACTTGTAACCCGCCCTACTACCGAAAGCCACTTGCATGACACACTTGCCGGGCATGAACCCCCACGATTCGGCCGCGGAAGCTACTGCGGAAGCTGCCGCTGTTGAGTCCGTCACCGCGCGCCTAGAGCACTTGCGTCAAGAGGCCCATGAATTGTTCGCCAAGGATGGGCTGGGGGTGCCTCTGGCTGACATTGCCAAGGCCGCCGGCGTGGGAGTGGCAACCCTGTACCGCCGGTACCGTGACAAAGATTTGTTGATTCTGGAAGTTTACCGAGAGCACCTTGACTACGGTGAGAAACTGTCGATTGATGCCAATGGTCACGAGGATCCCTGGGAGGGGCTGGTCTACTTTTTGACCAAGTCCACGGAACAATTTCTGAACGATCGTGGCATGCGTGAATTGATTCTTGGTGGCTATGTCGGCGGGGCCGGTTGGGCCCGAGGCTCCTCCCATCAAGAACTTCACGAAGCCCTGGACTCCCTCCAGCATCGGATAACGCATCAGCTTGAGTTTCTTGTGGCAAGGGCCAAGGAGCAGCAGGTAGTCCGAGACGACTTTGAGCCCACGGACATGCTACTGATGTCAGCCATGGCGCACGTGGCGGCCCCTGTCAAAGAATCCGGTTGGCCTGTGTCCGCTCAACGCGCGTTGACACTGTTACTCGAGGGCATTCGACCAAGCTAGCCAGACCGCCTAGCCTGAAACAAGAAAGTGCCCGCCCCAACAGTTGGGACGGGCACTTTCTTTGTGGCAGCGTTAGCGCAATTAGCCTGCGAGAACCTTCTTCTCGACCGGCTTCACGGAGGGAACGCCGTCGCCTTCCTGGCCGTACAGCCAGTCGTTGTACTGGTAGTTGCCGTCGCCGCGGCTCTTGAACAGCATGTTGCGAAGCGTGCGTGCCAGGCCGGAAACGTGCCAGGACTCGCCCCAGACTCGTGCGGTGCGCTGGACGCGTGCGGTGCGGGCTGCGCGGGCCTCATTGAAGTCCTTGAATGCGCCTTCCCACGCTGCAGCGTCAATACCGGCTTCGGTGAACACGGTCCCCTGCGTCACTTCCTGCAGAACTGCCGCATCTTCCAATGCCTGGCAGGCACCCTGTGCCAAGTACTGGAGCATGGGGTGTGCGGCATCGCCGATGAGTGCCATGCGGCCGGTCACCCAGTTCTCAATGGGGTTCTTGTCATACATGGGCCAGCGGATGCTGGTGGCCAAGTTCGCCAAAGCGTTCTGAACGGCAGGGACACAGTCCTTGTAGGCTGCTTCGAGCTCGTCAACGCCGCCGTACTGCTCTTCCCCACGTTCAAACGAAGCCGACTTGAACACGGCCACCGTATTCAGCAACTCCCCCTTGCGCAGTGGGTACTGAACTAGGTGGCAGTTCGGGCCCAGGTAGACAATGACGTCTTCCAGGTCGGCCTGAGGCGTGGCGTCCGTGATGGGCACGGTACCCCTGTAAGCAACATACGACGACGGTACGGGAGTGTCCTCGGAGACAGCCTTGCGCAACGTTGACTTCAAGCCATCTGCAGCCAGAACGGCATCAGCCTCGTAGACGTCGCCGTTGGCGGCAAACGCCCGGGCCTTAACGCCGTCGGTCTCTACCTTCTGGACAAAAACGCCATTTTGCAGGTTCACTCCGGAGTCGCGGCAAGCGTCCAGGAGGATGCGGTGCAGGTCGCTGCGGTGGATCACCACGTACGGGGCGCCGTAGTGCTCTTCGAATTCGGCGCCGAGGGACTGGCGGGTCAATTCCTCACCGGTGATGGCGTCACGGAAGACGAGGTGCTTGGGCTGGACGCCGATTTCCAGGGCCTTCTCCAGCAAGCCCCAGCGCTTCAGGACGCGGGAGGCGTTGGGGGCCATCTGCAGACCCGCTCCTACTTCACCGAATTCGGCAGCGTTTTCAACAAGGGTTACGGATGCACCATTTTCCCGCAGTGCAAGGGCACCTGCCAATCCGGCCATGCCGCCGCCAACTACCAGGACATCCTGAGTTGGGGTGGTTGCCGTGCCGGTGCTGGACTGGGCCGTGGTGGACAAAGGTGCATTAGACATTGGTGATTCCTACGGACGAGGTGGAGACGGATGAAGTGGTGATGGATTCCGGGGTGCTTTTGATGCGCACCGAGATAACCCAGAGAAGGATGGCGGCCACGGCTGCGGCGCCGGCGAAGGCCATGAAGTTCGAATTGACGCCCATCCCGGCGGCCAGCAGTACGCCACCAACCTGGGGAGCAGCCACGGCACCGATCCGGCCGACGCCGAGTGCCCAACCAAGTGCCGTGCCGCGCAGATGGGCGGGGTATCTGGTAGCAACGGCTGCAATGATCAGGCACTGGGTGCCGTGGGTGCCGACGCCTGCCAAGACGAGCATTGCGTAAACAACTCCCACGGGCGGTCCTGAAACGATGACCGCCAAGGCTGCGGCAGCCACGGCTGCGGCAACCACTCCGGTGCGAACAGGTCCAAACCTGCCGCCTGCCCACGCTGTTATGACCGAGCCCGCCACCGCACCCAAGTTCAGGGCCACGGCAAAGGTCAGTGCTGAGCCGAGGTTGTAGCCGGCCATCTGCATCAGGTTGGGAAGCCAGGTGCCCAGACCGTACCAGGCAAAGAGCGTTGCGAGCGTGGCTAAAGCAAAGAGGATGCTGGCCCCCAAGTACGGTGCCTTGAGTAATGCGCCAAATCCGCCGCGCTCTGTGGAAGAGGTGGGTGCGGCAGTCTTGGGTAGGTACTTGAAGCCCAGCGGCACAACAACCACCAAGGCCAACCCGGCAATCATGAACATGACAGGCCATCCAAAGACCGGGATCAGTGGAATGCCAACCAAGGCGGCAATGGTTCCGCCGATGGGAACACCTGACATCATCAACGTAGCAATGGCTGATCGCCACTTGACGGGCACCAGCTCCGCTACCAACGCGTTGGCTGAGGGAACCAATCCACCCAAGCCAATTCCTGCCAGCAGACGCAGGGCTCCAAAGATGTAAGCGTTGGGAGCGAAGGCGCACAGGACACTAAAAAGCGAGAAGGCAATGGAGCAACCAAGAATTGTGGTGCGGCGGCCCAGCTTGTCGGCCAGGCGGCCGGCGAAGATAGCGCCGATCATCATGCCGGCAAAGGCCAGTGAACCGACCGTTCCCGCCGTGGCCTTGGTCAGCCCCCAGCCGGTGTCGTTGATCAGTGAGGACTGAACGGTACCGTAGACAATCAAGTCGTAGCCGTCAAACACCACCAGCAGCCAGCAGACCAGAACGGCCATGAGAGCTGGCCGGGAGATCTTGGGGCCTGTGGAGCCGTCCGGGCCGGCAGCGGCGGACTTGGTGCGCCTACCGGCTGAAGAAGTTGTGTAATCCATCTCACGATGGTGGCCCACTTCACAGCTCAATTGCAATATGATTCTGCTATGCAGAATGTTGACCCACGCAATAAACCCCAATATCCCATCGAAGCGGTAGACAACGCGTTACGGCTCTTGCAGCTGCTGCGAGACGGCGGCAAGCTGCGGCTCAAGGACGCTGCGGCCGAACTGGGAGTGGCCCCTTCCACGGCACACCGGCTGCTGGCCATGCTGGTCTACCGTGGGTTTGCGGTCCAAGACGAGTTCAAGAACTATGTTCCAGGCGTGGCGATCGGAGTGGGGCCTGCCGGACTGGGCTGGAGCCTCAAGCTGCGCGATCTAGCCCGCCCCCACATGGAACTCCTTGCTGCCCACCTCAATGAGACCGTCAACCTCACCGTGCGCGTGGGTACCAAGGTCAGGTTCCTCAGTACCGTGGAAAGCGCTAACGCCCTGCGGGTTGGGGATCGCCAAGGCAGCGTCATGTCAGCGCACAAAGCTTCGGGCGGCAAAGCCATGTTGGCCGAACTTGATCCCGCCATCGTGCGCAAATTGTTCAGTAGCAATAGCTCTGAAATTGGTGGAGATTTTGTTTCCGAAAAACAGTTTCCGGCACTTGAAAGGGAACTGGCGGCCGTGCGCCGCAACGGATTTGCCGCAAATTTCGAAGGCACAGAGGAGGGCATCAGCGCTCTGGGCATGGCCCTGCACAACGGCGCCGGCGACGTGGTGGGCGCCCTGAGTGTAGCGACGCCGGTGGCGCGTTTCCGGCCGCTCTTTGATGCGGGTCTGGTGCAAAGCCTGTCCGAGATGCGGCGCCAACTGGAAGTGGACATTGCCGCAAATCCAGCCGCCAGAGACTGACCTCTTTTCTGCGCTCCAACCCAACTGGAATACCGACAGCGGCAGTTTTAGCCAATAAATTCTGCTAGACAGAATTTGTTTTGACACCATGAGACCCCACCCTAGGGTTGTGACCAGAGCAACATTTATTATTCCCAGCAGGAGGTCAGAAGTGTCCATCAACGCCGATAACATCACGCATGAGTCAGTTGCCGCGGGGCAGGTAGTGCCCGAGGCGACGCCAGAAGAGGCCGCCGCGTTGGAGGTGTTGTACCAGGACTTTGAATCTGAGAACCTGATCCCTTTGTGGACGCAGATCGCTGATCTGATGCCGATGGTACCGACCCCTAAGGCTGTTGCGCATGTGTGGCGGTGGAACACGCTACTCCCCTTGGCTGAGCGTTCCGGTGACCTGGTGCCTGTGGGTCGTGGCGGGGAACGCCGCGCGATCGCTCTGGCTAACCCGGGTCTGGGCGGTAAGCCCTACGTGACCCCGACTCTGTGGGCTGCTATCCAGTACTTGGGCGGACACGAAACAGCACCGGAACACCGCCACTCACAAAACGCGTTCCGTTTTGTCGTCGAGGGCGAAGGGGTTTGGACTGTTGTTAACGGGGACCCGGTGCGCATGTCTCGTGGTGATTTCCTGTTGACTCCGGGGTGGAATTTCCACGGCCACCATAACGAAACCGATCAGCCCATGGCCTGGCTCGATGGCCTGGATATCCCGTTCGTGCATTACACCGATACCGCGTTCTTTGAATTCGGTACCGAGCGAGTCACGGATGAATCCACCCCTGATATCTCCCGTTCCGAACGTCTCTGGGCCAACCCGGGCCTGCGCCCGCTCTCCGGCCTGCAAAACACCATCTCCTCCCCCATCGGTGCTTACCGCTGGGAGCACACCGACCGTGCCTTGACCGAACAGCTCCGCCTCGAAGATGAGGGCCACCCGGCCACCGTTTCCCAGGGTCATGCAGCTGTGCGCTTCGTGAACCCGACCACCGGCGGGGACGTCATGTCTACCATCCGGGCCCAGTTCCACCGCTTACGTGCCGGTGCTTCCACCGAGACCGTTCGTGAAGTCGGCTCCAGCGTCTACCAAGTCTTCGAAGGACGCGGCTCGATCGTGATCAACGGCGAAACGAACATCCTGGAAAAGGGTGATCTGATCGTGGTCCCGTCCTGGGCAGCCTTCTCCTTGCACGCTGAAACAGAATTTGATCTTTTCCACTTCGGTGACCACCCCATCATCGAACGCCTGAACCTCAACCGTACTTACATCGAAGGACGCACTAACTAACATGAAACTTCTGACTCTGCGCACCCCCAACGGCACCACACCCACTCAGGCTGTCCGCCAAGACGGCGATACCCTCACCGAAATCGACGGCTACGCCTCCGTCGGTGAACTCTTGAAGAACCCGGACTGGAAGACTGTTGCGGCAGCCGCTACCGGGGCAACCCACCCGTACACCGGTGCTGACTTGGCTGCCGTCGTGCCCGCACCGGGCAAGATTATTTGCGTGGGCCATAACTACCGTAACCACATCAAGGAAATGGGCCGGGAAGTTCCCCCGTACCCGACCCTGTTCGCTAAGTACGCCGAGTCCCTCATCGGCCCCAACGATGACCTGGCCCTACCGGCAGAATCGGACGCCGTGGACTGGGAAGCCGAACTCGCCGTGATCATCGGCAAGCCCGGACGTCGCATCCCAGAAGCCGACGCAGGTGATCACATCGCCGGCTACGCCGTGCTCAACGATGTCTCCATGCGCGACTACCAATTCCGCACCATCCAGTGGCTGCAGGGTAAGACGTGGGAGAACAGCACCCCGTTCGGCCCCGCTCTGGTCACGAGCGATGAATTCACGGCCGGCCCGCTCATGACCTCCGCGGTTGATGGCGAGATCATGCAGTCCACCCCCACCGGCGATGTCGTCTTCACCCCCGAGTTCCTGGTGCATTACATCTCCACCATCATCACCCTCAACCCAGGTGATGTTATCGCGACCGGCACCCCCGGCGGTGTCGGCCATGCTCGCGATCCCAAGCGCTACCTCGCCGAGGGCCAGATCCTTCTCACCACGATCGAGGGCCTAGGCACGCTCACCAACAAGGTAGTCACGGAAGTCTGATGGTTGCCCGCCATGATTTGACCACCGATCCGTACCTGCAGGAAGCCCTCCTGCAGGCCCGGCGCGGTACCGCGTTCTTCGCCCGTAAACTCAATGAGCTCTCCGATGAGGAACTCGACGGCGATTCCCTCTTGCCCGGCTGGAGCCGTCGGCACCTGGCCGCGCATATTGGATATAACGCACGCGCGATTGCTCGCCTGATTGAGTGGGCCGCGACCGGGGTGGAGACACCCATGTATTCCTCCCCCACCGCCCGCAACCAAGAAATAGACTTTGGTGCGACCTTGTCCCCCATCGCCCTGCGTAATCTCACCGATCACGCCGCCGTGCACTTGAGCGTGGAATGGCGCGACTTGCCCGATGAGAACTGGTCCAATCTGGTCAAGACCGCCCAGGGCCGCACCGTTCCCGCATCGGAGACGGTGTGGATGCGCACCCGCGAAGTCTGGCTCCACGCCGTCGACCTTAACAACGGCGCCACAGTCACAGACATCCCCACACCAGTCCTGGAACGACTCCTACAAGACATCACCAGCGCCTGGAAAACCCGCGGCACCGACACCGGCCTCATCATCGACGTCGAAGGCAGCGACACCCGCTACGGCGACCTCACCAACCCCGACGCCATCACCATCACCGGCCCCCTCACAAAAATCCTCGGCTGGGCAGCAGGACGCACCACCATCACCAACACACCCCCAGCACCCCTCTGGATCTAGACTGGTGGCGATCTGAGGATAGGCTGACTCTTGGTCCGCCGGCGCATCACTGCGGCGGCGGACCTTTGTGTGCCGGGAACAGTGCGGAACCTGCCATACTCGAATCCCTCGTGCTTATTCCCCCACTGAACGGATGCGCTCCCCATGCCTCACTTTGACCTCGTCATCATCGGTACCGGCTCCGGAAACTCCATCCCGGGACCGGAGTTTGACCATTGGAATATCGCTATCGTGGAGGACGGCCACTTCGGCGGTACCTGCCTGAACGTTGGCTGCATCCCCACCAAAATGTTTGTCCATCCAGCAGAGTTGGCCGACGCCGCGCGGCACGGCAAGGCGCTGGGCATCGACGCCCAGCTGAATTCCGTGGACTGGCCGGGCATTCGGGACAGAATCTTCGGGCGAATCGACGCCATCGAAGCCGGTGGCCGGCAGTACCGAGAAGGACCCGAGTGCCCCAACATCACCGTCTTTGCCGGGCGCGGCCGATTCACCGGGCACAAGAGCTTGCACGTTGACCTGCACGACGGCGGCACCGCCGAGGTGACTGCCGACAGATTTGTTCTGGCTGCGGGCTCCCATGCTGTTATCCCGGACATTCCCGGCCTCGCTGCTGGAGAGAACCAGGGCCAAGCCACGTTCCATACTTCAGATTCGATCATGCGGCTGGAGACGTTGCCTGCCAGCATCATTATTCTGGGTGGCGGCTATATCGCTGCGGAATTTGCCCATGTGTTTTCCTCCTTTGGCGTGCAGGTCACTCAAATTGCGCGAGGAAAGCGGCTGCTCAAGTCTCAAGATGATGATGTCTCGGTGCAATTCACCAAGGAGGCCGCGGCGCGCTACACAGTCCTGCTTGAGACGAAGGTGAGTGGCGTGAGGGACTTAGCTCACGGCGTCGAACTTCAACTGGAGGGGCCCAACGGCTCGGAGCTGCTGCAGGGCGAGGTGTTGCTGGTGGCTACTGGACGCAAACCCAACGGGGCGAACTTGGCCGTGGAGGAAACCGGGGTTGAACTGGACGGTCATGGCCGGGTGGTGGTTGATGAGCATCAGCGCACCGGCGTCGAGGGCATTTACGCGTTGGGCGACATCTCCTCCAAGTTCCAGCTCAAGCACGTAGCGAACCACGAGGCCAAGGTGGTCAAGCACAACTTGGCGCACCCGGACACGCTCATCAGTTCAGATCACCGGTTTGTGCCGGCCGCGGTATTCAGTGATCCACAGATTGCCTCTGTTGGTATCACCGAGGCGCACGCCATCAAGGCCGGAATTCCGTATGCGGTGAAAGTGCAAAACTATGGCGACATTGCCGCTGGTTGGGCGCGGGAAGACAGCGGCCATTTCCTGAAGGTGCTGGCTGACCCTGCCACTGGCTTGCTGCTGGGAGCGCACGTGATTGGGCCGGAAGCGGCCACCGTCATCCAGCCGCTGATTCAGGCCATGCATTTTGGTCAAACTGCTCATGACGTGGCGAAGAAGCAGTACTGGATCCACCCTGCACTATCTGAGCTGGTGGAGAACGCGCTGCTTGGCCTGCCGGAGGCTGAGGCCTAGGAACTAATCACCGACGGCTAAAGCAGAGCTGCTACCCGTTGCACACCCGCACGAATTTGCGGGATCGACGCGGCACTAAAGGACAAACGGACGAACGAGGCAGGGGGTTCGTCCACGTAGTACTGCTTGCCGTCGCCGATGAGTACTCCTGCTTGGTGTGCCGCCGTGGTGAATGTTGTGGAGTTGGTGCCTTCTGGAAGTTTGACCCACAAGTGAATGCCGCCGGTGGGGACGTTGGGCACCTTTGCGCCGGTCATGGAGGTTTGGACCTGCTCCACCATGGCATCACGGCGCTCCAGCAATCCGGCCCGCAGCCGCGTGAGGTGGCGTGGCCAAGCCGAGGATGTTAAGAGGCCAAGCGCAATTTCCTGTGTGAGCGGGGGGACGCACATGTCGTCGGCAATCCGCGCCGTGCGCAGCCGTTCCCCGGCAGGGCCTCTTGCGGCAATGGCACCCACGCGCAGCCCTGGTGCGGCCGGTTTGGTCAGTGTGGCGATGGAGACCACGTGTCCATCCGGATCTTGAGTAAATAGCGGTGGCGGGGCGTTTCCATCAAGAGAGAGGTTCCGGGCCCAATCGTCCTCAATGATGAAAGCACCGTAACGCTTCGCCAAAGCCAAGACTTCTACGCGACGTTCGGGGCTGAGAATGGCACCTGTGGGGTTGGCGTAACAGGGCTGAAGGTAGATGAGTTTGGCATGCGTGCGCTCCAAAGCCTCGGCCAGTTTCTCCGGGATGATTCCGTGTGCATCTGACTGGACCGCAGCTAGATTCAGCCCGGCGGACTGGGCCGCAATGGCTGCTCCGGGATAACTGGGGCTCTCGGTGATGAGCGTAGACCCGGGATCGGCCAAGGTGCGCATGGCAAACACCAGCGACTGCTGCCCACCTGGCATGATCAGCATGTCCTCCGGTTCCGCACTGAGCTGGCCGGCAAAAACCCGGCGCAATTCCGGGAGCCCCATGGGCGGGGCCATCGTCCAGGCCCGATGGCTTCTGGCGCAGCGGACCCCCAAGGTGCGCAACTCATCGAAGGGCTGCAGTTCCGGTGCCAGATAACCCCACGACAACTGCACATGGCCAGCTGTACTGTGTGAATCCAGCCGCCCCGCACGGCCCGCGTCAATACGGGACCGGCCCAAAGTGGAGGATTGCCAGGCGTAATCGGGTTCTGCGAGCTGGTTTCGGCCAGCTACGAACTGCTGCTCCTGGTTCTCCTGACCTGGCGAGAGGTAGTCCGGGTGGGATGAATTCTCGCTCTGACCCCGTCCGGCAACAAAGGTGCCACGGCCTGGCTCTGCACGCACAACCCCCAGTCTTGAGAGTGTGCTGATCGCCTCGGTGATGGTCACAGGACTAGCACCATGGGTTTTGGATAGCGCCCTGACGGAGGGCAGCTTGTCCCCCACACGCATCAAGGCCGCCTGCTGCTTCAGCAGCTCAGAAATATCGGCGGCCCTGTTATTGATAGACATAGGAATCAGTCAATAACGTTACTGCCCAAATTCCAACACAGTGTTACTCACCGTTTCCTTCCATAGCGTTTCTGCCAGGTGGCCGGCGTCGAACGCCAGGGCCTGACGCAGCTCTGGATCCACGTCCTCGGTCTGGTTCCCACCCTTGTTCGTGCTCTGGGCAAAGGTCAGGAGAAGATGACGAGTCCGTACATGGCGAATACCGCCAGGTGGGCGGCGCCGTGCATGGCCGTTACCTTCTTCGCGGCAAAGGTGTTGACGGAGAGTAACACTGTGACACCGAGCAGAAGCAGGTTGGCTGGCGACTCCGCGAGGACCACGTTCTGGCCCGTCATCATCCCGATGATGAGCACCGTAGGGATGGTCAAACCTACTGTGGAGACGAGGGCGCCGTGGCACAGGTTGTTAACTCGCTGCGCTTCGCCACCCAGTGCTGCGCGCACCGAAGTGATGGATTCCGGGAGGAAAACGATCATGGCGATCAAGAGCCCTGAAAGGGCAACGGGCGCACCTGCGCGGCTGAGTCCGTCGTTCAGAAGGGTGGCCATATCGTGGGACAGCAGCACGATGGGCAGCACCGTGACAACCAACAAAACCATGCGCAGAATAATCTCGGTGCGGTGCTTGGCGAGGATGCCCGCGATGGGCATGGCTGGCGTGGAAACCGCGGGAGATGGGGAGGCAGCGCCGTTGGAGGAGACGCCGTCGCTCTTGGTTTTGCTTCTCGACGTGGCGGCCTTGTTGGGGGCGAACAGGCGGGGATCAACCTCAGTGAAGTCGCTGGCCTGAGCGCCCATCTGGCGGACAAGGAAAAAGGCGTACAGGCCCAGGGCGAGCACGATGACGGGGATTTGCTGGCCAGCAGTGTATGAACCATCGCGACCGATCAAGGCCGGGAGTGCAAAGGCGATCGAGGTCAGGACGATGATCATGCCGAGGTAGGCGGAGGTGCCCGTTCGGTTGTGCAGCAGGCTGCCGTGCCTGAGTCCGCCGAGCAGTATTGAGAGGCCGATGACTGCGTTGAGGATGATCATGGAAACTGCCATGACGGAGTCGCGCGCTATGGTGGCGTGCTCGCCTGGGCCCAGCATGACCGCGGAGATCAGGACCACTTCGATCAGCACGATCGAGAGTGTCAGGACAAGTGAACCATAGGGGTCGCCGAGGCGACGGGCGAGATGTTCGGCCTCGTGAACCACCCCGAAAGCGCAAACGAGGATGACAGCGACAATTGCCAGCAGCGCGGTGACAAGCGCTGGCGTGGGAACCGGCGGGGTGAGGAGCGGGCCCATGAATATCAGGGCTGCGACAGCTCCCCATCCGACAACAATGCGGGCGATCGCGATAGGGGTGAAAATGGAGCGTATGGCTGGTGCAATCATGGGTTCAAACCTGTTCTACGAGGTCGTCCCCGAATCAAGTGAGCAAACGGGCCGTCCCGTTCGTGATCCTACCCAGCCGCCTGCCAGCAGTTGTTCACCGAGGATTACTGGTGCGTGCATGCATGGGCTGAGTGCATCAGTTCATGGCTGCGGGGGCGTTCTTTTCTCAGCATACGACAGGCGGGAAGCGGCGGCCAATCCCGTAAGTCGGCAGGCACCGTAAGTCGGGCCGCACAGTAAGTTGTGGGTGACCCTCCGGCTACGGATTGGTCAGGCTGGTCTGGCTGGTTTAGCTGCGCGGTCAGGGTGCTTTAGGTGCGTGGTCCGGCTGGTGTGGCTGGTTTAGTTGGCTGGTTTTTTGGTGGTTTTGGTGATGAGGTTTTTGAGCCATTTGGGGTATTCGGGCCGGGCGGGTTCGGTATTTAGTGGTGGC
>NZ_PJIN01000040.1 GCF_002929705.1 Arthrobacter sp. N199823 | reverse complement strand
ATTAATGATCCCACCTTCGCTTTGCCGTTTTGGAACTGGGATGCTCCTGCTGGCATGCAAATGCCTGCCATGTTTGCTGACCCTAACTCACCACTCTACGACAAGCTTCGCGACGCCAAACATCAGCCGCCAAAGCTGATCGATCTCGACTACAACCTCACCGACAGCAATGATACCAATGAGCAACAAATTTCCAGCAATCTCTCCATTATGTACCGGCAAATTGTATCGAGTGCCAAGACTACTAGTCTTTTCATGGGAGCCGCTTATCGTGCCGGCGACGAACCTGACCCCGGCCAGGGTACCCTTGAGAACATCCCACATGGTCCAGTCCACATATGGTGTGGTGACCGCACCCAGCCGAATATTGAGGACATGGGCAACTTCTACTCTGCGGCCAGAGACCCAATCTTCTTCTCTCACCATTCTAATGTGGACCGCATGTGGACGGTGTGGAAAGGGTTAGGAGGCAAGAGAAAGGACTTCACCGACCCAGATTGGCTAGACGCTGGGTTCGTCTTCTACGACGAGAATGCCCAACTTATTCGCGTGAAGGTCCGCGACTGTCTCGACCCTACCAAACTCAGGTATGCCTATCAGGAGGTTGATATTCCATGGCTGAAATCCCGTCCAAAGCCCCGTCAAATATTGAAGAAGGTCGTCAATAAATTGAAGCACAAGTCTGGAGTAGCGAATGCAGCCGAAATTCCAAGTAGCAGCAGCATCGTCTTCCCCATAAAATTGGACTCAACGTTGAGAGTTGATGTTCCAAGGCCAAGGAAATCAAGGAGTAAGAAGGAGAAGGAGGATGAAGAAGAAGTGCTGGTGATCAAAGGAATAGAGCTAGAAAGGGATAAGTTCGTGAAGTTTGACATATTCATCAACGACGAAGACGATCCAGTCAGCAGGCCTGACAACACGGAGTTTGCCGGAAGCTTTGTGAACGTGCCACACCAACACTCCCATGGGAAAAAGAAGAACACGATCCTCAGGATAGGGATTAGTGAATTGTTGGAGGATTTGGAAGCCGAAGATGATGACAGTGTGGTGGTGACTTTGGTCCCTCGTTATGGGGCCGATGTTATCACCATTGGCGGAATTGAAATTGAGCTTGCCTCTTGATCACCTCACTACTCTTCATCAGAATAATGGCGCCCTGATTTCCATCCAGGATTGCAATGATTTCCAGCTCTTTTT
>NZ_PJIN01000039.1 GCF_002929705.1 Arthrobacter sp. N199823 | reverse complement strand
CGATATTCATACTTTATTTCATTTGTATTCATTTTGTCCACTCCGCACCATGTGCGGCTGGTCACTCCATGAATTCCATAAACCCTTATTTCTCATCATTATTTATAACTCAAAAGAGTCATCAATAACAATGAATTATTTAGGTTGGATACCTGCGAGATGGGAGACTATGAAACTTTGCTTCTTTCGAAGCGGCTCAACCTTGCGCAAGCAACAGATAGTAACAATACACAGATACTCGCCACCACGCAAATCCACGACGGCACCCACACCACCAACGCCAGCGACCCCGTTCATAGCCACAGCACAGCCGCCCCTTCAAACCCCGCAGTACCGCGGCACTCAAGCCCACCAAGCAACCCCACCAACACCCAAGACCCACACCCCTGCGCCGCGAAACAAAACGCCCGCACTCCCCCACGCCATGAACGAACCAGAGAACGATCAAGCCATGGCAACACGCAACCCCCACCACCTCAATAGCCACCACTTAGCCGGCCGATATTGCTGATACCCACCAAAGAATGATTTGGCATGCCGCACAGAGAAAATCACCTCCCGCTAGAGAGGAATTCCACCCGCACTCCACACACCTCCCACCACCCCACACACCACGAGGCCCGACACCTGCCAACTACCCACCGGCCACTACTGACTTCTTGCCGCCTACTCATCGCAGGACCTTCAGCAAACGAACATCCAGGTAAGAACAGCAATGCGGATCCCACGCCGCCATACTCCACAGATCCACCCCGAGCGCCCTGGCCGACCACCACTGTCGCTTGTGTAGCTTGAACCCACAGGCAACCGAGAACGACACCGCTGCTTAGCCCCCATGACAGCACGGCATCCACCACGGACTCTAAACAGCAATGGCCACCCGGGGTGGGGTGGCCATGAATAGTGGTGCCAGAAAGAGCCATCACCGGGGTCCGCTTCAGCGCCGGCGGTGCCGGCGGTGGAGTAGCTGCTGGCTGGTGACTACGTGCTTTAGACAGGTGTGGCCACCCTGGTTGGGGTGGCCATGAAGAGTAGTTGGGGTGTAGCGGTTGTTGTTAGCCGTGAGCTCTAAGCCTTGGCGGGGGTTTTTACGTGAACGCGGTTCCGTGGAAACCATTCCGTGAAAAAAGGTTGTTCAGTGATAAAAGGGTTGTTAAATGCGGGGAGGCCCCACACCGTGTTTGGTGTGGGGCCTCTACCCTTCTTTTACGTGTTGTCCGGCGGTGTCCTACTCTCCCACATCCTCACGAATGCAGTACCATCGGCGCTGTGGGTCTTAGC
>NZ_PJIN01000038.1 GCF_002929705.1 Arthrobacter sp. N199823 | reverse complement strand
CAAAAAGCAGGGGCGGGCACGGCGGAGCTTGCGGAGCCGGGACCACCCCCAACAGTCGGACGCGCAGCGGACGCCCATTAGTGGGTTGCGAGCTAGCGAGTAACCCACCTTCGGTTATCGCTCCGCGCCAGCGGACGAGAACCAGGAACAAGGACCGGCGCGCCAGCGCCGGCCCTTTAAGTCTCAGTCCAGGCCGTCGTCTTGGCTGTCCGCAATAGCTCGGACAAAATCATGGATGGTTCCCTGGGCATACCGGAAGTGAGGGGCTCGTTCCAGCACTATCTGCGGAACAGGGAAGGCACTGCCGTTGTAGATGACACCCAGCTTCAGCGCTGCCAGCACTTCGGTCTGTATCTCTTCGTACCTCGCACGGGTAATCATGCGCATAGTGCGAATGTGATCAGATCCGTAGTGGATGCGCTGGCCGTTCTTCTCGTGGATTACCGGATCGTAGAAGTCACCGGATGCGTCCGGCTCGGTACCTTCAAACCCCTTGACCACGGCGTCAACTTTCGGTGTCGTCGGGCCTCCGGTCCAGTTCACGTCAAGGCTCGCCCCGCCTGCGTATTTGGTAGTGCGGACTGAGAACGTAGTGCCAGGGAAATTCTCTTTCAAGGCCTTACGAACAAGCTTTGCGGTGTCTGTGGCGGAAATGTAAATCGTCATGACGGCTCTTTCTTTCGCTGCTGATTGGTCGGGCTGTGGTGGCCCTCCCCGCTTTTGGGAGGGCCACCACGAATTCACTTGGCTAGTCGAGCCAGCCGGGGTAAGGCTGGGCATACTGGGCGGGAATGTCGGCCAGCTTTTCCGGCAAGTCCTTAGGCCCGTGGGCTTGGCCGTTGATCCAGCTGAAATGAGCTTGGGCGGTAACAGCTGCCCAATGGGCTTTCTGCTCGCGGTACCACGTCGTGGATACGTCGCCCTCGCAATAGGTGACCATGCCCCACAGGGGGCCTTTTTCGTCGGCGGTGCGAGTACCTGCCACCATGACGTAGGGCCACTGGCCCAAGTCCCAGCCGTCAATGCCCCAGTTGGGGATTACGGCCCATCCCTCGGTTTCGATAGCTTCCATCCAGTCGTACCCGTCGCCCTCGTGGAAGTCGCCCAGAATCTGGCCGTGAGTGATGACTTCCTTGGTGTCCTGCGTGGCAACGGCGGTCAGCGTTGTGATGCTCATAATGGTTGTGCTCCTTGTGCGAAGGTGTGGGGTGAGTGAGCGGTGTGACCCGGCCAGCTGCTTACTTTTCTCTCTCTTTCCCCGTTGTTTTTTGGTTGCTGGCAAGCTCGCTTGCT
>NZ_PJIN01000037.1 GCF_002929705.1 Arthrobacter sp. N199823 | reverse complement strand
GGACCACCCTGAGGCCCCACCAATTCTGCTGGTTCATCCGTGATCCCCAACAACCCTAAGAACGGGACCTTGACCAATACCAACGCCTCCGGCAGCGGCGGATCAACCAACACCCCATGAGCCGCCAACTCCACCAACTGCCGTTCATAATCCGCCTGCGGATCCTCCACCACCCCATCCACCACATCACCGACCAACCCAGAACCATCCCCCACCACATCTAACAGGTCAAGAAGGTTTGCCGGGTTTCTACCCTCTGAATCAGCAAGAGCGGCAGGATCAGCGAAATAAAGGGCGGCCGCAACATCCGAGGACTTAGTTCCTGCGGCGGGATCCGTTGCGGAATCAGCGGAAACTATTCCTGCGGCAGCGGCAGCGGGGCTGGTGGAGAGGTCGGCGGCAGGGCTGGTGGTGGGCAGTAGTGTCCCCTCACCACCAACCCCGCTAGGGGCGACTCCCCCAGTCGCACCACCATCGAAGGATCCACCGGGCATGGATCCCCCTGGTGCGGAACAATCAGGGGCACCACGGGACGTAGCACCACGGGGTGGTGCATTGTTGGTGGGGTTTGGTCTTGTGGCCCAGACAGGGACGTCGTCCTGATCAAGAACACTGCCACCCATCCTCCCGGTGGCATCACATCTTGTAGCGGCACCAGTACCGGCCGTGGCATCAGAAGTTGTGGTGGTATCAGGATTTATGCCGGTATCAGTGGTGGCTGGATTCTTAGCGGACCACGGAGGAACATACGGCCTCGTGTCCTGGCCATCGTGGCGGACCGTGGCTCCGAAAGCAGACCCCTGCCCACCCATCCCTCCAGCACCTCCACAATCAACACCAGACCCAGACCCTGTGCTCTGACTGGCTGGATTCCCAGCACCAGTACTCGTGCTCGGACCAGTGCTCGTTCCGGTGTTGGTCTTTGTGTGCCCGTTACGGGGTTCTGGGTTGGTTGGGTTGTTGGTGGTCAGGGTGGTTTCGGCGTTGTTGAGTAGCTGTGTGGCGGTCTCTGGGAGGTTTTGGCCTAGTAGCAGGATCGCGGCAACATCGGCCCGTAACTGCGCCAGTGTCCTATGCTCACGACAATCCTGACCCGTCCCCGCAGCATCAGCGATAGCTTGCGCCCGGAGTCCATCAGCCTTGATTGCCCGCGCCATCCGGGTACAACGCGTGTAAATCCCTGAAGCACTGACCGCTGGCATGTGTAAGCCCAGCCAGGCCATCCCGTCAGCACCTACAGAACACATTAGTTTCCGCTTCGCGAATGCTTCCTTCACCCGGACCGGGATACTCGCAGGAAACATCTTCTCTCGCGCTCTGCGAG
>NZ_PJIN01000036.1 GCF_002929705.1 Arthrobacter sp. N199823 | reverse complement strand
GTGTCTGGTTTCAATACATCGTTGACAGCTGTGTCGGGACATCCTTGACTCTGGTGGCGGCCCCGGTGTTAGTAGGGCATTTGATGTGTCGGGACATCGTTGACTGCGGGGATGATGGGTTATGTCGTCCTTGGATCAGAATCGTGTCATTGTTCTTGCTGTGCTTGAGATGGGGTTGTCTCCCAGTGAAGCCGCTCGTCGTTTCAATGTCAGCCGGCAATGGGTGCATGTGCTGATGGGGCGCTATCGGGAGTTTGGTGAGGCGGGGCTGGAACCCAGATCTCGCCGCCCTAGCAGTCATCCTGGTGCTACCTCCGAGGACGTGCGAGCCAGAATCACAGCCCTGCGAGCCGAGCTGGTCGCCGCGGGTCTGGATGCTGGTGCCGAATCCATCTCTGACCGTCTGCGACGTGAGGGTGTGAGTCCGCCGGCGGTTTCCACGATTTGGCGGATCCTGCGCAGCGCAGCGATGGTCGTGCCACAACCACAGAAACGCCCTCGTTCCTCGTGGCACCGCTTTGAAGCGGCCCAGCCCAACCAAACCTGGCAGTCCGATTTCACCCACTGGACCCTGGCTGGCGGCACGGATATTGAGGTCATATCCTGGCTCGATGACTGCTCCCGCTACCTGCTCCATATCAGCGCTCACCCCCGCGTTACGGGGATTACAGTGACCACGACGTTCACCAGCACTGCGCAAACGCAAGGTTACCCGGCCTCAACCCTGACAGACAACGGGATGGTCTACACGACCCGATTCGCGCACGGGAAAGGGGGCCCGAACGCTTTCGAGTACCTCGTGAAGAAATTGGGAATCATCCAGAAAAACGGCTCGCCGTATCATCCGCAGACTCAAGGGAAAATTGAGCGTTTCCACCAGACCCTCAAGAAATGGCTAGCACTCCAACCACCCGCAGGCAGCTGCCGCGAACTAGATGAACAGCTGGCACGGTTTCAACACATCTACAACCAGGAACGCCCCCACAGGGCGCTGGACCGCAAGACCCCGGCAGAGGTGTACACCTCACTACCCAAAGCCGCACCGGCACAGCCCTCAGAGCGCCATTGGCGAGTCCGCTACGACAAGATCGACAGCACCGGCACAGTCAGCCTGCGCTATGAAGGGGCCATGCGGCACCTGGCCATCGGCCGAGCTCACAAGGGAAAACACGTCATAGTCCTCATCGCCGGACCCGAAGTAATGATCGCCAATGCAGAAACCGGCGTGCTCCTGGCAGAACACACCATCGACCCCAGCAAAAGCTACCAACCCAAAAAATAACAAAAGCCCCCTCCCGAAGGAGAGAGCTTCTGTCAACAATGTCTCGCTACATCAGTCAACGATGTCGCGACACATCACA
>NZ_PJIN01000003.1 GCF_002929705.1 Arthrobacter sp. N199823 | reverse complement strand
CGGTCCCCGGGGAACACCTCCCGAATACTCATACAACAAGCCTAAACATACCGATACTTAACCGCAATACTTACTAGAAAGTAACTTCTAACAAGTGTGGTGTGAAAGTGCTCTAAAGAAGGTTTGCGTGGGGTTTTAGAGAACGTCCAAACCATCGCATCGCACCAGGCCAGCCCACACTGCAGGCAGAACCACCCGGCCCAAGCAACCCACCGGGGCAGAACCAAGCCGCCAACCCAGCCTGCCCAATCCCAACACGGCCCAGCCCGCCCCACCCAACCCGCCACCCCGGCCCATTCCGCAGCAACCAGCCACCCAAGCCCGCCCCAAACCGAGCCAGCCTGACCCACCCAAACCCAGCCACCCCGTCCCGTCCCCATCCCACGCACAAAGCACAGCCAGCGGAGAAGAGATTAACGCAAGAACCGCCGTCGTCCATCACAGGACAACAACGGTTCAAGGGAAAAGGAAGGAACAGACGAAGGGCCCCGCTCCCTACTTAATTTAGTGCCCGCCGAGGACCACGACTTCGCCGGGAACCTCGGGGTTGAATACAAGGCGGCGATTGGCGATCTTGTCTGTGAAGAAACGGTCGTGGCTGACCACGAGGACGGCTCCCGGGAAGTGCAGCAGCGCTCGTTCCATGACCTGCGTGCTCGACATATCGAGGTGGTTAGTAGGCTCATCAAGCACCAAAACTGAGGCACCGGAAAGCAGACACTGGGCCATGGCGACGCGGGCGCGCTGCCCACCGGAAAGGTTGCCGATGCGCTGCTTGAGATCAGCCTCGGAGAACTGGAACATGGCAAGGAAACGGTTGACGGACTTCTTGGTGGCCGTCAAGGCCAGGCTGTCCGGCATGGCGTTGACGGCGTGGGTGACGGTGTCCTCGGGGTCCAGCTCGTCAAGAATCAGGTTGTAGGAGATGAGCCCGCCGCCCTTGGCCCAGGTGACATATCCGGAATCGGCAGGTTCTTCGCCTGTGAGGGCGCGCAGCAGCGTGGACTTTCCCGAGCCGTTTGATCCCAAGACCACAATCCGGTTGCCTCGGCGAATCTCAAAGCTGAGGTCGTTAAACAGCGTGCGGTCACCGTAAGACTTGGTCAGTGATTCGACCCGGCACAGCACATCCTTGACGTGTAGTCCGCTGTAAATCTCGGTGATGATCTTGTCCACGGGACGCGGTGCGCGCGACTTCTTAATCTTGGAAAGCTTGGAATCGAGCCCCTTGGAGGCAGCCTTCGTGGCCTCGCGGCGATCAGAAATTCCTTCGGCTTCAAAGGCCAGTAGCTCAGATTCGTGCATGAACTGGCTTTCCAGGGACTTGAGGCGGAACTGCTTGGCCACCACATATTCGCCAAAGTTGCCGGGGTATTCGTGCAGGTGGAAGTTTTCAACCTCGACGATGCGTGTGACCACCGCATCCAGGAACTTCCTATCGTGCGAGACGATCAGGGCAGCACCCTTGAAGTTCTTGAACCAGCTCTCGAGCCATTCCACGCCGGCCACGTCAAGGTAGTTGGTGGGCTCATCGAGCAGCAGGACATCGGGTGCCTCAAGCAGGATCTTGGCCAGGGCTGCACGGTTTCGCCAGCCGCCGGACAACTCATCGATGGCGCACACGCGGTGGGCCTGATTGAAGCCGAGCGTGGTCAGAACCTTGTCAATGGAGCGCTGATAGTCCCAGCCGTCCAACCGGTCCATATCGGAAAAAAGCTCCGATTGGCGGTGAATGAGCCGGTCCATCTCAGATTCGGACTGATCGACGGCGAGCGCTGCGTCAATCTCCGCAAGCTCGGCCTCGATCTCCTTAACGTGCGCAAAGACTTCTTCGAGCACTTCGAGGATGGTTTGCTCGCCGTTCAACTCTGAGAACTGCGAGAAGTAACCAATTTTGGTGCCGAGTTCCACGCTGACAGTTCCGGTATCCGGCTCAACTTGGTCCATGACGAGCTTGAGCAGCGTGGACTTTCCGGAGCCGTTGCGCCCGATCAGGCCCACCCGGTCCCCCGCCTCGAGTTTGAAGAACGCCTCGCGCAGCACCTGAACCTTGTCGAAGCGCACGGAAACGTCATTGAGGCGGATCAAGCTCATGGGTGTGGTCCTTTTGTTGCGGGAGATGGGGCACGGAAAACACCCACGCCCAGTTTACCGGCAGCGGAGGGGCCCGCGGTGGCGCGTGCCGCCGTCGTCCTTTCGTTTGAGAAGTACGACGGCGGTACGGGGCCTCGGTCAGCATCCTCACCTTGCGCTCGGCTGCAGAATGTTCCTCTGGCCACTCACCTCTGCGCGTGCCAGTCTTAGGGCATGGGAACGATGATCGATTTTGTGGCGGCGGGGCAGGGATTTCAGGGATACCGTTCGGAGCCTCAGGGCCAGGCCCGGGGTGCGGTGCTGGTGATTCATGAGATTTGGGGGCTAAATCCGCACACGCGGGATATTGCAGACAGATTTGCCGCCGCTGGTTACCTCGCTGTAGCTCCCGATCTGATGGGCTTGGCGGGCCTGGATGCGGTACTGCTAGCCGAATTGGGTGAACGCCGCGCGGATCCTGCGGCCCGGGCGGAGGTGCAGCCCCTCATCCGCGAGGCTACAGCTCCGATGAACTCCCCGGAAATGGCTGCAAGAACTAAAGCAGGCGTTGCTGCGGTCTTTGACTATTTGAACGCAACATCAGAGGGCATGGACCGGACAGCCGTTGTGGGATTCTGTTTTGGCGGGACCTACGCATTCTCTTTGGCGGCGGCAGAACCTCGACTCGCAGCGGCAGTCCCGTTCTATGGCCATGCCAATTACTCGCCCGAAGACCTCGCCAGCATAAGTTGCCCAATCCTCGCTTTCTACGGGGCCAACGACACCGCGCTCATGGATGCTCTGCCGGAGCTCACCGCCAAGATGCATCAGGCCCACGTCGACTTCCGGCCCACCGTGTTCCCGGAGGCTGGGCATGCCTTCTTCAACGACACCAATGCCACCGTATATAGAGAAGGACCAGCACTCGCTGCCTGGAGTATGACTTTAGAGTTCTTGGAACAGGAGCTCATCCGGCCTTAGAAGTCATCGCTTCCCTAGCCACCAGACGTCAGCCTCGAATTTTGCTCAAGTACTCGTATTCAGCGCATCTACCGATTCGTCGTCTCGGCGGCAGACGGTACCCTAGTGGGTTGGAGGCAGCAGCCGCCTCGTGGGCTGCTGCCGATCAACGATTGGATGGAGAGCACATGAGCGCGCCAATTCGCATTGGAATTGCAGGCTACGGAAATTTGGGTCGCGGAGTCGAGGCGGCAATTGCCAAGAACACGGACATGGCGCTTGTGGGTATTTACACACGCCGCAACCCCTCTGACCTGATGTCGCTGCATGCGGACACCCCGGTGTTCTCCATGGACGAGCTGGCCGGACACGCTGGCGATATTGATGTGCTGATTCTGTGCGGCGGCTCAAAGTCGGACCTGCCAGATCAGGGCCCCGCGCTGGCTGCACTATTTAACACAGTGGACAGTTTCGACACCCACGCCCGTATCCCGGAGTACTTCTCCGCCGTGGATGCACCCGCGCTGGCCAACTACAAGACCGCGCTAATTTCCGCTGGTTGGGACCCTGGAATGTTCTCCATCAACCGTGTCTACGGCGAGGCGCTCCTGCCCGACGGCGACACCTATACGTTCTGGGGCCGCGGGCTGAGCCAGGGCCACTCGGACGCTATCCGGCGCGTGGATGGGGTGGCTGGCGGCGTGCAGTACACGCTGCCGTCCCAGACCGCCATTGAGCAGGTCCGTAGCGGCTCGCGCCCCGAGCTGACCACACGCCAGAAGCACACGCGCGAGTGCTTCGTGGTGCTCGAAGACGGCGCTTCCGAGGATGCCGTGCGCGCCGAGATCGTGGGCATGCCGCACTACTTTGACCAGTACCACACCACCGTCAACGTCATTACTGCCGAGGAATTGGCCCGCGATCACGCAGCCATGCCGCACGGCGGTTTTGTCATTCGCAGCGGGAACACCACGGACGGACACGCTCAGGTCATCGAGTATTCCCTAGCGCTGGAGAGCAACCCGGAATTCACCTCCAGCGTGCTGGTGGCCTACGCCCGCGCCGTGCACCGAATGAACTCTACGGGCCAGTTCGGCGCCAAAACCGTGTTCGACGTGGCCCCCGGACTACTCTCCCCCAAGTCGGCTGCAGAGCTGCGCAAAGAACTGCTCTAACTGAACCACGACGGCCGCTGGCGAGTTGGCGCCACCTCACCAGCCGCCGTCGTACTTACTATTCAGCTTGGGACACCAGATCGAAGTGGGCGGTGTCGGAGCAAATTGAGGTCACCATCAACATGTACCCCCTGAAAGACAATTCTTACTCAATGGCCAGGTTCCTGAACGTTTCATCGACGGACGGTTTGGGCTCATCCGCCCACACCATGACGCTGACGGTGGGCGCATCGGCATCAGCTTTGGTTCCCACGAGTCCCCTCTGAGGAGTGTATCCAGC
This sequence comes from Arthrobacter sp. N199823, assembly GCF_002929705.1. Lineage (GTDB taxonomy): Bacteria > Actinomycetota > Actinomycetes > Actinomycetales > Micrococcaceae > Specibacter. The sequence continues at coordinate 638,167 of NZ_PJIN01000003.1, read as the reverse complement.
CCCAAGAGAGGACTGGGGAAGACCGGGAAACGGCCCCACTGCGGATGGAATAACCCTATAGTGACCGGTTCCCGTGCAGGCTTGGTCAGTACTCATGGTGGAGTCCCTTGTGGTGGTGGGTTCTGGCCCGGGAACAGCGCCGCAGGCTGACATCAAGGGCAGGCCCAGCAGGTGTGTGGCGAGGATTGAATATACTGCAGACCGGGCATTCATTTGGCAACAATGCTGGCGTGCAAAATCTTGTCAGTGGTCACGGGCAGATCTGCAGCAAACGCTCGGAGATCGTCAATATCGGCCCCAAGAAATTCCAGCATCATCTCCACCCAATATTGACTTTCATGCGATTACTTTTGACCCTCTAGCCAGTCACCTCACTGATCGACGGGGGCTACTCCCCATGCCTTGGCGCCCCTCCGTCCTGTGAAAGACTTTGGGCACCTCACTAGACCACGGAAAGTCGCCATGAACGACGTCATAGGAAGTATCCTCCCTCTCAGCTTGGGCGTGGCCCTGAGCCCCTTTCCCGTCATCATGATTGTGCTACTTCTTGGATCGGCCCGACCGCGCGTCAACGGATTGGCGTTCCTGGGCGGCTGGGTGGCGGGGCTCGCGGTGATCGTCTCCGTCCTAACCTTCGCCTTTGACCTCCTTGACGGCACCGGCTCCGACCCGGGCCCAGTGGCGGGCGTCCTGCGGATCCTCCTGGGCGCCTTCCTACTGGTCATGGCAGCACGGAAGTTCACCAAGCGCTTTGTGAAGAACGACGCCGGGCCCCTCCCCCGTTGGATGGCCTCCGCCAGCAGCTACTCACCAAGGCGGAGCGTGGTCATGGGGCTGACTCTCTCGGCCGCCAACCCCAAGAACTTTGCCATTACTGCCGCAGCGGGTGTCGCCATCGGTGCCGCTGCCCTGGAGCCGGGTGCCGAAATTTGGGCCATGCTCGCGTACATCGTCCTGGCCTCCTTGACGGTGCTGGTGCCCGTTACGGCCTACCTCGTGGCTCCGCGCAAGGTGGCTGTGCCACTGCGCGCCGTCATGGAGTGGCTGCAGGTGAACCATTCAGTCATGACCGGCCTGCTGCTCGTTGTGTTCGGGTTCATCCTGATCGGCAACGGAATCGGCAGCTTCTAGTTAATCTGGAATTCATCCATCAAAGAACGCTTGATGACTGGCAGTTGCTGCTGCCCGCCGCCAGCGTCCTTGAAATCACCCCTGACAGGCTGATCCCCACACACACCGCCGCGGTGGAGGCGCACCCGCGGTTCGATTTTCGCCAGTCACGGAAAATCGGTGACGTGGAGATCGATCATGCCTTCACGGATCTGCGTCGAACGGACGACGGCGTAGCCCAAGTCCGCCTCGAGGCCGCCGACGGCGGTGGCACAGTCATGAGCTGGGATGCTAGCTGCCCCTGGGTCCAAATACACACAGCAGATCGTCCCGAGAAGCAAAACCATCGCATCGGGTTGGCTGTGGAACCCATGACCTGCCCTCCTGATGTTTTCCACTCGCAGCTTGACCTCATCGTTTTGCCTGCTGGGGAAGCCACAGCGCCCAGTGGAGCATCCGTTCCCTGTAAGGCGAAGTTAGGGGTGCCGAGCGAGTTGACGCTTCGCATCGCGCTTGCCGAGAGATGCGCGAAAAGCTCCCCGAAAGCCAGGACATGAAATATCCAGCCCACATTTCGGGGAGCAGTTCGTTCAAAGCTCACGAGGCCATCAGTTTCTAGGCCCCGTGAGCTTTGGCCGATGACGGCGACACTTCGCGTCAGATCATCGCCAGGTGATGGCATCCCTCGGGATGGTGAAGTCCACCGGCAGGCGTTTTGCCGACGGAACGCTGCCATCCAATGGGTTAACGAACGTCACATCGAAACTGATTTCGCGATTCAATTTCTGGGACGGCTTGCTGAAAGTCCAGCCAGTCGGCACTTTGACACTCGCAACAGCGGCGTGCGGGTTACCAGTTAGACCAGCAGCCGGCAGAACTGCAAGAGTTGCCTTTGCGCGTCTGGTGGGAATGGTTGGCGCCAACTTGTAGGCTGTACCCAAATCTGTGCCAACGGGAAGAGCAGTGTAGTAGACCGAGTACACACCGACGGGCAAGTCTGCTGTGGTCTGCGGTGAGCCCTTGCTGCTGGCAACAACGCGAACCTCATTCCGCCCACCCGTGACGCCGCCATTGACGAACATGGGGGTGTCATTGACTGACCAGACAACCTCGTATCCGGCCCGGTTAACAGACACATGTTCGGCGAGGTTCACCTGCTGCCCCTGACGGATGGCAATATCAGCTACGCCGCTGATAACAGGAAGTGCGGCATAGTAGGCCTGATCGGATGCCTTCTGCGCGTCAGTTTGTGAGTACTGTACCCAGTCAACGACCAATTCTGTCCCGTCCTGGGCCAAGTAGTCACCGGCGTCGCCAGCCCAGTTGCCTCCTGTGGCGAGGTTTATTTGCAGGTACATGGGGCGGAGCATGCCCGCCGCTGCAGCTTTCCGACGCTCGTTTTCCACTGGGTCAGGGTCGGTAAAGACAAGGGTCTTGTATACCTGCCCATCAAGAAGCCACTCGAGCTTCTCCGGCGTCCGGTTAATTCCGAACACATGAAAGTCGTCGTTGAAATCCGAGCCAATCACGGCCGCTCCACCCAATGTTTGGGGGCTGTAACTGCCGTCTCCGTCAGCATCGCCCCGACTGTAGGCGAAGTGCGGGGTGCCATAGATTTTGCGATTGCTCACGCCTGAGGAGGCGATTTCGCCTTGGCTGGCCCTGCTGGCAGTTGGGGCTCCAATCAATTCCACAACGTCCAACTCCCCACAGCTTGGCCAGCCTGTCCCCTGCGAAGTGGCGATGCGTCCGTCAAGATGGAACTCGTGTCCCAGCATCCAAATGGCAGGGAATGCGCCTTTGCCTTTGGGAAGGCGGACCCGGACCTCGAGCTTTCCGTAAAGGAAGTCTTTCTTGGCATGGGTTCGGATGCTGCCTGAGTTGTACTTGACCAGGCGCGCTTTTGCACCGTGCCTGGCGGTATTGCGATACTGATCTTCCACGGGCCTGTCGGTGACGGCAATAACTAGCTGACCGTCCTTGACCCGGACGTTTTCTTGGCTGCTCGAGTAGTGCTCCTGCTCATTGCCACGGATGTTTCCGAGCTCGTACTCCCAGAGGTCTTGATTGAGTGCCTCGCCGTCAAAATGTTCGCTCCAAACAAGTTTGGCGCCGTCTTGGATGCTCGTTCCGGAGGGACTCGCTACTGCCTTGGAGGCGGTAACGCCAGCAAGGGCGACCATGCCGGCAGCGCCAACAAACGCGCGGCGCCCAACGACCTTCCCTTGGCCAAGTCGCGACTGATCAGATGTTTTTTCCATGGGGATCTCCTTTGAAGTGACGAGGCGCTGGGCCGTAAACGTGCCCAGTCCAGGACAGTGAGTTTGATGTGATCAAAAGCGATGGCGCCAAAAAGACAAGAGCAGAGCGCCACTGAATATATGGCGCCTCACATTCTTTTAGAATATGAGACATTAAGTTTCTTTCGATCAATGAAACCAATCAAAGCACACACCTGATGTGACTCGCAATACTATTTGGCAACTTTGTTAATGTTAATTTCCAGCCGATTCATATTCCCGTAATTAAAAAATGGCACAACTAGTCGCACCGGAGACGACGCGTCCTGAAAGCGATGTCGTGGCCTCCGATATAGCCCCGAATCTATGCGGTTTTTGGCTTGAATAACGCATTTCCAGCGCCATGTAATAATTCAATTGTCACTGCAAATATAAGACAGAACTCCCTCAGCTAAAACACGTCTCCGCGCCATTCAGGGCGCGACAATAGCCCATTCTAATAATATTCTTTTTGCTGCGATTTCAATCTCGCATCAACTAGCTTAAAAAGAATTACTCCTCACGGAATGAATAATTTTCAAGCAGATTATATTTGCCTCAAAGGCCCTATATAGCCCCGAGTTTGTCAATAGCTGAAGTACCCGCCATTTCGCGTAGCGCCAGGGCCGCACCACCACGGGCTCCCGTGCTGGCTCCCGGCGGGAGCACGGCTTGGACCACACTCAAATGCGAGCTGGTCAGGGGCAGGGTATGAAGTTTCAAGGCCGTGGTTAACGGGCCCATGAACGGTTCCCCTGTTTGGGCCAGCTCACCGCCAATGACCATGAGTTCCGGGTCCAGCAGATTCGAGATACCGGCAAGAAAACGGCCAGCCATGGTACCGATCTCGGACAGTACCGACAGGCAGGTGGGGTTGCCCGCACCGGTTTCCTGGAGCACATCATCCCAAGTCGCTGTGGCACCAAGAGCTGGACGCAGCAGCGAAAGAACATGAGCCGTTCCAGTGCGCAGGACGAGGCAACCACGATTTCCGCACGGACAAGCCGGACCATTGATGTCCGTAGACATGTGTCCCACTTCGCCAGCTGCTCCAATGCTGCCGCGGTAGAGGTGCCCAGCATCAAACAAGGCCAGACCAACGCCGCTGGAAAAGTTCAGGTACAGCATGTTTTCGCTGTCTTTGCCGGCGCCCCATTGTTGTTCGGCGAAGCCTTCCAACCGTGAGTTGTTTTCCAAAAAGATAGGAAACGGCAGGTGGTTCGCCAAGGTGGTTCGAACATCTACCAAGGACCACGCCTGGCCGGGGATGGAGCCACCCACCTTGTACGTTCGCCTGTCGATCTGCCCCGGCACACCAACGCCCATGCCGACGATGTTCGCATCATCTATACCTGCACGGGAAAGCAGCTGGCGCACGATGACGGCCGCAGCGGCCACTCTGGACTCGGCAGTGTCGGCCGGGTCAACAGCGAAGGAGGTCTGTACTACTGTGCTGCTGGCCAAATCGGAGACATTGATTGCCACCTGATCGAGGGTGAAGTCCAGGCCCAGACTGTAGCCTGCACTCGGGTTGATGGCCACCAGTTCATGCCCATGACCGCTGGTGTCCTGGTCTGGGGCGCGGTTGAGCACAACTTCACGTTCCAACAGCTCATTGGTGATGTTGGTGATGGTGGTTCGTGAGGTTTTCATGCGCCGGGCCAGCTCGGCCCTGTGCATGGGGCCTTCGTTGAGAAGGAGCTCCAACACCTGTCGCCTGTTGTTGGTGCGCAACCCCTTCAAAGCACCGCCTTTAGTATGCATTTGTTGAATCTTCCAGTTCCGCTCCGGACATGTCAAACGGCCCGTCACCATACCGGGCCAGGAGCTCGAGCTGGAGGGGGTCTTCTAGAGCTGATCCCACCGCGACCACCTTCGCCCCGGCCTTGAGGAACGCAGTCGCATTGTCGGCGTCAATGCCCCCTGTCGCCACAAAATTCATCGTGGGGAACGGTCCAGCCATCGCCTTGAGCCATGCCGGGCCCAGCACGGATGCGGGGAAGGCTTTGACCCAGCTCGCCCCCATAGAGATAGCTACCTGGATGTCACTGGCAGTTGCAACGCCCGGCAGCTGCGGCAGCCCCGCCTCGCGGCAGGCTTCCATGACCAGCCGATCGGTGCCGGGACTCACAGCAAACGCGGCTCCGCAGTCAAGCGCTTGCACAACATGCTCGGAAGTGACGATAGTCCCGGCACCTACGGGGAAACCCCGCTCTCGCCCTGCCGCTGCCACGGCTCGCAGAGAGGCCAAATCCGATGGAGTTTGGATGGGAATCTCCACGGACTTGATCCCGGCATCCCACGCGAGATGCGCAACTTTCAGGGTGCGTTCAGTTCCCATCCCCCGCAGAATGGCCATGACGGGGGTTGCGGAAAACATGTCATCGAAGTAATCATTGCCCATTGTTGGCCACCGTTCCATTCATCGCTTGAAAATCACTGATACTACGCAAGGCCCGGCCAGCAAACTCATGACCCCGGCCCAAGCGCTGGGTGGGCCTGCCGCCGTCGAGCATGGAGGAAAGGTATCCGGCGGCGAAGGCATCGCCGGCACCCACGGCTTCCACCACGTCCACGCGAGCTGCCGGCACAAAGGTAAGCTGCAACCCGTCATATTCGGTGGCCCCCACTGCCCCGTCCTTGACGATGAGGTGCTTGGGCCTGTCAATAAGTGCCCTGACATCACTGGCGAACACCAAATTCGGCCACAACGCCTGCGCCTCATCAAGGCCCACGAAGAGAAAGTCGGCTTGCTGGGCGAGTTTCAAAAGCACCGGCGCAGCCACCGAAGCCGGCCACAGTGCTTCTCGAAAATTGATATCAAAGGACACGGGGACGTTTTCCTGTGCCGCGCGGGAAAACAAGGCCTGCATCATGGCGCGGCAGCTGGGTGAGAGCGCCGGTGTGATTCCGGAGAGGTGCAGCAGGCCCAGCTGATGCCAGGGCAGCGTGTCTGCCAGTTCCGGCCCCATTAAGGAGGCCGCCGAATTGGCACGGTAATACTGCACCTTCGTTGCGCCGGTCCCGGGATCCTTGAACATCACGCCCGTGGACGAGTCCGGGTCAATGAGCAGATAAGAGAGGTCAATCCCCCGGCCAGCAAGTTCTTTGGCCAGCCGCCGACCGAGCGCGTCATCCCCCACCCGGCTGGCCCAGGCAACCTTGTGTCCGCGTTCGGCGAGGTACTGGGCAACATTGGATTCAGCGCCTGCCGTACCGAGGATGAAATCCGCCGCCATTTCCAGTGGCTCCGGGCGTGCCGGAGCCACTACGGCCATGGTCTCCCCCAACGTCATCACGTCGATTCGTCGCTTGTCGGTCAGCGCATCGGTCTTTGCTTCGGTCATCTGGCCGCTCATCCGTTTTCCCCTTCGCTTGGTAGTGCAATCGCCAGCGGTCCACGGTAGGAGCGGGCAGGCGGTCCGCTCGCTCCCACGCGGGCGGTGAAAAGCCGCCCGGCGTCGGGCTGGTTTTGCTTCCAATCCTCGGGCAGCCACCCGCTGCAGGTAGTGATGACCAGCAAGCCGCCAGCAAAACACACAGCTGTTGGCCGCGCTACCGGGACACTGACGACGGCGAGCAGCTCGCCACCGGGCGAGTAACGGCGCACAGCCCAGCCGTCCCACATCGCCACCCAGATGCATCCTTCATCGTCGAGGACCAGTCCGTCGGGGTCACCCTCCCCTGGAAGAAAAGTGACAATGCAGTGCCTGCCGGTGATGGTGCCAGCCGGGCCGATGTCCAACCTTTCCAAGGTGCCGGTAGTGGTATCGACGTAGTAGGCGGTGCGGCCGTCGGCTGTGAAGTCCAGGCCGTTGGAGATCCCGATGCCCTCCAGTGCGACGGTGGCGCTCCCGTTTGTGTCAAAACACCAAAGCCGCCCCGCGCCCAGGATTCCGTTGCGGCCCATGGATCCGGCCCACAGATTTCCGGCGGGGTCGGCGACGCCGTCGTTGAAGGCAGTGGGGTGGCCGGCTTCGGGGGCAGCCAAGATGGCGACTGTGCCATCCTGGGCAAGGTGGGCAATGCCGCCTTCTTTGGCCATGATCCAGCCTGCGCCGGCCTCAGGCAATGGCGTCACGGGGCCGGACATCGCACCAACGTTCAGGCTCCGTACTAGCTCAATTCCATCGCCATTTACGTCGCCAAAATGAACCATGCCAGCGGTGATGTCGGTCCAGATGAGTTCCCCGGTCCGCTCATCTAGCCGCGGCGTTTCACCTAGCTCGGCACATAATACCCCTGCCGGAGCGGCCACAAATTGGGCCGTTGCCGCCTTCACCATTCGAGGAAGGAGTTGTCGTCCTGGCGCCAGATGGCATTGCGCCAGTGGTGTGGTGTCTCGGCTTCGAACCGGACCTTGTCCTCGTCAATCTCAATGCCGAGCCCAGCGGCCAGCGGGCGGTTAATGTAGCCGGTGCCCATGTCAAAGACGACCGGGTCCACAAGGTAGTCGAACAGATCGGGACCTTGGGTATATTCTGCGCCGCGGCTCTGTTCCTGTATCAGGAAGTTGGGGCTGGCGATATCCACTTGCAGACTGGCAGCCAAGGCGATCGGTCCCAAAGGGCAGTGCGGTGCCAGCAGTGCACCGTAGGTCTCGGCCATCGCGGCGATCCGTCGAACCTCGGAGATGCCGCCGGCATGACTGAGGTCAGGCTGAACCACGCTCACGCCGTTGCCCAGCACTGTTCTGAAGTCCCAACGGGAGTAGAGCCTTTCACCGGTGGCTATTGGGATGGAGGTCGCCTGCGTGATGAGACCCAGATCGGCGGACAGTTCCGGGACCACCACTTCTTCGGCAAACATGGGCAGGAATTCCTCCATCAACGGCAATACTCGCCGCGACATGGCAGGGGTGAACCTGCCATGGAAGTCCAAGGCAATATCGAGGGACTCACCTCCTGCCTCTCGCACAGCCGCCAGATTGTTGACCATGCTCCGAATAGAAGCAGCCGTGTCCAGCGGGGCCACCTTTGTCGCCGGGCAGAACTTCACTGCGTCGAAGCCAGCAGCCATGGCAATCCGTGTGGACTCGGCCAACTCTTCCGGACGGTCACCGTGAATCCACGTGTACATGCGCACCTTGTCCCGGACTGCGCCACCAAGCAACTCATACACCGGGACGCCCAGCGCCTTGCCCTTGATATCCCACAAAGCCTGGTCGATGCCGGCGACGGCGCTGGAAAAGACTGGGCCCCCACGGTAGAAACCGCCCTTGGTCAGAACCTGCCAGTGATCTTCGATCCGCGAGGCATCTTGGCCAATGAGGTAGTCGGACATCTCGGCGACGGCCGCGGCCACGCTATCTGCCCGCCCCTCAACAACTGGTTCACCCCAGCCAACGACTCCCTCATCTGTTTCCATCCGCAGAAACAGCCACCGGGGAGGGACCTGGAAGGTTTCGATCTTGGTAATCTTCATGTTTCTCCGAGTGGTCAGGGCTCATTGGTGGCAATGGCCTACCAATCAAGCGCCAGGCAATGGGCGCTACGGACTTTGCCTTCAATGTGCCATCAGATCAAATTCTTGTCAACTATCTTTACACCAGCAATCCTCAGTCCCGGTATTCAAGCGAAAATATGCGAAATAATCCCGCGGAGTTACGACATGGGATGAATTTTATGTAAATTCAATTGACAAGTAACAGATTCCTGTGATTAGACTCACACAGCGCCAGATCGGCTTCCAACCCGGGCGTCAATCACATCGGACCATTCGTAAGGAACGCTCATGACTCACCCCAATGCGTGGCTCAAGATTGCCACTGGTGCCATCCTGGCTACCTCCGTCGCTTTTGCGGCATCCGGCTGCACCACCACTTCGGCATCGCCGGATGACGGTGCAAAATCCCTAACTTACTGGTCCATGTGGACCGAGACAGAGCCCCAGGCGGCGGTGTTGAAGACATCGCTTGAGTCTTTTGAAAAAGACACCGGCATCAAAGTCGATGTCCAGTGGCAAGGCCGCAAGGTTCTAGAAAAGGTGACGACCGGGCTGCTCTCCGGAGACGTTCCTGATCTGGTGGATCAGGCGTACGACAAGATTGGTCCGGCACTGGCGGCAACGAACCAGGCCGCAGACCTCTCCTCGGTGCTGTCGACCAAGATTCCCGGCGAGGAAGAACACACAGTTGCCGATGTGATTCCGTCGAAGTACTTCGATATCTTGCCCAGTTACGGCGGAGAGGTGAAGAACTACATGGTGCCGTACTCGGTATCCAACGTGTCGGTGTTCTACAACAAGGCCAATGCTGTCGCGCCCAAAGCCCCCACAACGTGGGATGAGCTGTTGGCCAACTGCCAGAAAGCCGTAGACGCCAAGATGGGCTGCATCGCAGCCGATGGCGATGCCACGTGGGCCAACAGCTACTGGTTCGATTACCTGATCAATCGCAACATGGGCGACGGCGCGTTCCAGAAGCTGATGGAAGACAAGACCGGCGCAGCGTGGGATGACGCAGCAGTCCTCAAGTCAGCCCAGCAGATCCAGGAATTGGTTACCAAGGGTTACATCATCAAGGGCTACGACGCGTCCAAGTACCCCGAACAGCAGAATGCTTGGGCCGCCAACAAGGCCCTGTACTTCTTGATGGGCAGCTGGGCTCCGGCTGAGACTGCAAAGTACGCAGCAGAAGGCTTTGACTACGGCGCGTTCAATTTCCCCAGCACCGCCACCAACGCCAGCACAGCCAATGACACCTTGCTCTTCGGCTTCACGGTCCCCAAGAAGGCCGCACACCAGGATGAGGCGAAGCAGTTCATCGCGTACTTCAGCAACAAAGACCGCATGTCCGGCATCTCCACCGACGCCAACAACCTGGCGGCCCGTCCCGACGTAGACGCGCCTAAGCAGCTGGCCGACGTTGCCGCTATCCTTGCCGACAACGAGACGAGGCTGCCCACCGACGGTGTCTCGAGCGACGTCATCGACAAGGGCTTCAACCCCACGTTCGACAAACTCTTCTTGGGCAAGGTCTCCGCTGAGGAATACGTCAAGGAAGCCAAAGCGGCAACCATCGCCTACTGGAACGCCAAGGGCTAACCATGGCAACTCCCGTAATTTCCCCGGCACGCGGACGCAGTACTGGCCGCCCGCGTGCCGGCATGTCCGCCATTGAACGCAGCCGACGGCGCTTGTACTGGCCCATGTTGCTGCCAGCACTGCTCTTGATGGTCTTGTTTTACATTGTCCCGATTCTCTATGCCGGCTGGCTTAGCCTGCACACGTGGGATGGCATCAACGAACTCAAGTGGCGAGGCGCTGATAACTACATCCAGCTGGCCAAGGACCCCATATTTATTGGGTCCATCGTTAATACGCTAAAGATCCTCTTCGTTGTTGGGATCGTTACCTTCGTATTCGCCTTCGCGTTGACCATGATCCTGAGGGACATGATGGGGCGGAAATTTGTCCGCAGCGTCCTCTTTTTCCCCACTTTGATCAATGCCATGGTGTTCGGCATCTTTGCCGGTTTCCTGTTCAGCCCGGCCGGTCCGATTAACAAGCTTCTGGCCTTCGTTGGAGTCCAGGACCCGCCCAAGTGGCTGGCCCAAGACAACCTCTTCAACTTGATCATGATCGTGATGATCTGGAGCGCCACGGGCTACTTCACCACCATCATCATGTCCGCAGTAGACCAGATTCCGGCTTACTACTATGAGGCCGCCGGTCTTGACGGTGCCGGCCCTTGGGCCAAGTTCCGGCATGTGACACTCCCCCTTGCCTGGGATGTGATCTCGGTTTGCGCCGTGCTGTGGACCATGAGCTCGGTTAAGGTTTTCGAGTTGATCCTGGTGTTTGGCGGCTCCACCGCACAGGCGCCTCCAGCCAGCACCTGGTCCACGGCGCTCTACGTTTACCAAGCTGCCTTCGGCGGCGGATCCCGTGAATTCGGTGTTTCCGCGGCGGCCGCAATCGTCAGCCTTGCTCTGGTGACCGTTCTGACCATCGGCCTGCGACGCATGCTGCGCCGTGAAGCCATTGAAATCTAGTAAGCAAAGGGTGCAGCAGTGAATCACGTTCTAACGCAATCACCGACCGCCCCCGTGGTGGAGTCGGCGGTGTCCCTTCCGCCGCTGAAAGTTCGACGGCGCAAGTCAAGTATGAAGTCCCGGCCCACCATCGGCGGGATGATCGGGCGGGTCATTGTCTGGCTCTTGGTGGCCTTCAATCTCTTCCTGGTTGTTTGGATGGTGATGACGTCCCTGCGCGATACCCGCGACATCGCCCGCGATCCCTTGGGCCTCCCCACTCAGCCTCATTGGGAGAATTTCGCCACAGCTTGGAACACGGGCGGGTTCGGCATTGCAGCCATTAACTCAGTGGTCGCCACAGTTGTTTCTTCCCTCCTGGTGGTGGCGATTGCTGCCCCGGCCGCCTATGTTCTGGCCAAGTCCACCCGGAGACTCTCCTCGACGTTCACGTTGATGTTTGTGCTGGGTCTGGGCGTTCCCGGGCAGGTACTCCTAGTACCGATCTATGTCATGTTGGCTAAGTTCCAGGACATCTCCCACTTGAAAATGATCAACAGCGTGCAGGGACTTATTGTGGTCATGGTGGGCTTGGGCATCCCCTTCACAGTGTTCTTGCTGGCGGGGTTCTTCCGCTCTCTGCCAGTGGAAATTGAGGAAGCTGCGGCAATCGATGGTTCCTCCGGTATCCGCACGTTTATTCAGATCGTGCTGCCACTGGCACGCTCGGGTTTGGTGACGGCGTTTATGCTGGCAGTCATCAGTGGCTGGAATGAGACGCTGTTCTCGCTGGTCATGCTGACCACGGCGGAGAACCGGACCCTGCCCATTGCGCTCCTTGCATTCCTGGATCAGTCCCAGTTCAATGGGGCCGATTGGGGCGGGCTCTTCGCCGGGATCGTACTGGTTGTCACACCCGTTCTGGCGTTGTTCATCTGGCTTGGACGGCGCATTGTTGAAGGCATGACGGTAGGCATCAGCAAGTAATACGAAAGGACGGCTCGGGCGTGAAACCACTGCTCTTGCTCACGGGCGGAACCGGAATCGTGGGGCAGCTGCTGCTGCCGGGTTTGCGCCTCGATTACCGCCTCCGGATTACGTCCCAGACCGCTCCCCTGCCAGGTGTCATCGAACCCGGTGATGAGCTAATGGTGGGAGATCTCCGCGACGCCGGCTTTGCCCGGCATTGTGTTGAGGAGTCCGACGTCGTCATTCACCTTGCTGCTAACGCCTCCCCTGCCGCTTCGGCCGAGGAGGCAATGGGGAATGTGGACATGGCAGCGTCGCTTTTCGATGCCGCAGCAGATGCCGGGGTGGGCCGCACGGTGGTGGCCAGCTCGGTGCATGCCAGCGGTATGGATTATCGAGATGGCGCGCATGGGATCAGCCCTCTAGCTATCCCCCGCCCGTGCTGTCCCTATGGTGCTAGCAAAGTGGCCATCGAGGCGCTGGCCCGGCTGTATCAGGATGCGCAGGGCAACGCGGTATCGTGCTTGCGGCTGGGCCTGACAGGATGGGCGCTGGTTGAGCAGCAGTACGCCCTGACATGGTTGTCGACGGAGGATTTGATCCGTCTGGTTCGCGCCGCGCTGGCCCGGCCGGCAGGCTTCGGCATTTACAACGCAGTCTCCGCAGATTCGGCCACGCGGTGGGACACCGGCAACGCGCTGGCAGACCTTGGCTGGTCACCGCGCGACAGGTGGCCGGTGGATGTGGAGCAGCTGCCCTTGGCCGTGTCGTGCCCCTGCCAGATGTTCAGCATTCTCTAAACTCACCATAAACAAAGCGGCGCCCGTCCAAGAACTGGACGGGCGCCGCTTTGTTTCCACCTGCTGGGAACCTGAATTTCTAGAACCCCTGCGCCAGGCGGTAGTACGCCTGGTTCCAGCGGATCTCACGGGCAAAGCCGCGCTGCGTGGTGTCCTCGTCAATGACCAGGAGTTCGGCTTCGAAGATGTCGGCAAAATCTTCGAACGCCTCAATGCCGACGGCGGTGCTCATGACTGTGTGGTGGGCTGCGCCCGCCTCTAGCCAGGCAGCAGCAGAAGTGGCAAAGTTGGGCAGCGGCTTCCACACGGCGCGGGCCACGGGAAGATTAGGCAGCGGCTCATCCAGCGGGACAACCTCAACCTTGTTGGCGGTGAGGCGGAAGCGCTCGCGCATGTCGGACATGGCCACCACCACGCCGGCGCCGGGATCGGCGTCGAACACCAAGCGCACGGGATCCTCGCGGCCACCAATTCCGAGCGGGTGGACCTCCAGCGAGGGCTTGCCGGCTGTCAGTGACGGGCAGACCTCGAGCATGTGTGCGCCCAGGATCTTTTCCTGGCCGGGGACCAGATGGTAGGTGTAGTCCTCCATAAGGGAGGCCCCGCCGGGCAGGCCTTCGCCCATGACCTTGGCCGCGCGGATCAGCACGGCGGTCTTCCAGTCGCCCTCGGCACCGAAGCCGTAGCCGTCAGCCATAAGCCGCTGCACGGCCAGGCCGGGGAGCTGGCGCAGGCCGCCCAGGTCCTCGAAATTGGTAGTGAAAGCCCCGAAATCACCGGCTTCGAGGAAGCTGCGCAGGCCCAGTTCAATCTTGGCCCCGTAGCGCAGGGAATCGTGGCGTTCGGCGCCAGGGTGCAGTTCCGGTGCCACGTTGTAGAGGCGCAGGTACTCCTCGATGAGGGCGTCGACGTCGGACTCGGAGGAGGCATCAACGGCCTCCACCAGTTCGTTGACGGACCAGCTGTTGACCGAGACACCAAAGCGGATTTCCGCCTCGGTCTTGTCGCCCTCGGTGACGGCCACATTGCGCATGTTGTCGCCAAAACGGGCAAGTTTCAGGGTGCGGACCTGGGCGACGGCGGCTGCCGCACGCGTCCAAGTCCCGATCTTCTCACGCACCAGCGGGTTGGACACATGGCCCACCACGGTCTTGCGCGCAACGCCCATGCGGGACTGGATGTAGCCGAATTCCCGGTCGCCGTGGGCGGCCTGGTTCAGGTTCATGAAATCAAAGTCAATGTCAGCCCACGGCAGCGCCTCGTTGGCCTGGGTGTGCAGGTGCAGCAGCGGCTTGTTCAATTCCGTAAGGCCGCGGATCCACATCTTGGCAGGCGAGAAGGTGTGCATCCAGGCGATAAGTCCGATGACTTTGTCATCCGAGTTTGCGTCAAGGGCTGCACGGCGGATGGACTCGGAGTCCTTCAACACATCCTTGAACACCACGCGTACCGGGATCTCACTGGATTCTTGCAGGGTCCTGACCACTTCGGCGGACTGTTCGGCCACCTGGCGCAGGGTTTCCTCGCCATAGAGGTTCTGGCTTCCTGTCAGGAACCAGACTTCGCTTCCGGCCAGCGAATTATTTAGCTGCGGGGAATTATTCAACTTCAAAGACATGTTCATTCCTTCAAGCACGAGGTGGGTGGGTTACTGTCCGTAGACGTTTTGGTAGCGCTGGTGGAGTTGGTCAATGTGTGCGCTCTCAATGGGGATCATGGGACCCAGCTCACGTGAGAGATGCACGGTGCGGGCCACTTCCTCGCACAGCACTGCGGCCTTGACCGCAGCCCTGGCCGTGGCGCCGATGGTGAACGGGCCATGGTTTTGCATGAGCACAGCCGGCGAGCGCGAGCCACTGAGGGTCTCGACAATGCCGCGGCCTATGGAGTCGTCGCCAATGAGCGCGAATGGGCCGATGGGGATTTCCCCGCCGAATTCGTCGCCCATCATGGTTAGCACGCACGGGACGGCCTCGCCGCGCACTGCCCACGCCGTGGCGTAGCTGGAATGGGTGTGCACCACGCCGCCAACCTCTGGCATGTGCCGGTAAACGTAGGCGTGCGCTGCCGTGTCGGACGACGGCGTCAGCTCGGGATTGCCCCATGGCCCGTCCGCGGGGGTTCCGTAGAGATCGGTGACCACCATGGATTCGGGGGTGAGCAAGCCATAGTCGATCCCAGAGGGCTTGATGACCATGAGGTCTGCGCCGGGCACCCGGGCCGAGACATTGCCTGCCGTCCACACCACGAGTTCATAGCGGACCAGCTCTGCATGCAGAGCGCATACTTCCTCGCGGAGGGTGGCGATGGTTGCCAACAGCTCAGGCGTTGCAGCGTCATCTGTCTGGCTCATGACCCCACCTCCAAAGCAACGTTGTGTGCATTGCGGGAAATGGCCTTGAGCCTGTGCATGACGTCGTTAGTACCCCGGCCAAAGTAGTCATGGAGCAGCTGGTACTCGGCAAACAACGCGTTGTAAGCGCGCACATTTTCCGGGATGGGGGTGACAACGGCTTTGTTCACGCTGCCCATGGCGGCCGAGGCGGAGCGGATGTCCGAGTACTGCCCGGCGGCTACGGCGGCATGGATGGCGGAGCCGAGAGCTGGGCCCTGGCTTGAGCCGATGGTGGACAACGGCATGTTCAGCACGTCGGCGTAAATCTGCATGAGCAGCTGATTCTTCATGAGCCCGCCGGCCACAATGAATTCCGTCACGGGAACACCGGCAGTGTTGAAGGTTTCCACAATGACACGTGCACCAAAGGCCGTGGCCTCCAGGAGTGCGCGGTAACCATCCTCGGGACGCGTGGCCAGTGTCTGGCCCACCACGACGCCGGAGAGTTCATGGTCTACAAGGACCGAACGGTTGCCGCTATGCCAATCCAAAGCGATCAGACCATGCTGACCAATGCTCTGGCGCTCAGCTAATGACGTGAGGTATTCATGAATGCCCATGCCCCGCTTGGCCGCTTTGGCAACATAGCTCTCTGGTACTGAATTCTTGATAAACCAGCCAAAGATATCGCCCACGCCGGATTGTCCGGCCTCGTAGCCGTACAGCCCGGGGATGATTCCGCCGTCGACCACTCCGCACATACCCGGGACTTCCCGGAGTTCGCTGGAGCTCATGACGTGGCAGGTGGAGGTTCCCATGATGGCAACCATCTGCCCCGGCTCGACGGCCTTGGCTGCGGGGGCCGTGACGTGAGCGTCCACATTTCCAACGGCAACAGGGATGCCTTCCGGCAGGCCTGTCCAGCCAGCGGCTTCGGCGCTGAGCGTCCCGGCAACATCACCCAGATTGCCAATGGTGTGTTCCAGCTTGTCCACAACAAAGCCGGCAAAGCCGGGATTCAAGGCAGCAAGGAACTCTTGGGAGGGATAGTGCCCGTCCTGGCGGATTCCCTTATAGCCGGCGGTGCAGGCGTTGCGGACGTAGCTGCCGGTCAGCTGCCAAACGATCCAGTCGGCGGCTTCCACCCAGTGGCTCATGGCTTCATAAACGGCCGGGGCCTCCTCCAGAAGCTGCAGTCCCTTGGCAAATTCCCATTCCGAGGAGATCAGCCCACCATAGCGCGGCAGCCAACTCTCGTTACGCTCCCGAGCCAACTCATTGATGCGCTCAGCTTGGGGCTGCGCAGCGTGGTGACGCCACAACTTGATGAAGGCGTGGGGTTCATTGGCCCACTCCGGCAGTTCGCAGAGTGGCGTTCCGTCCACAGTGGTGGGCACCATGGTGCAGGCCGTGAAGTCTGTTCCAATACCCACGACGCTCGCAGGATCGATCCCGGCTTGTGCAACTGCGGCCGGCACGGCCTGCTTGAGAACCTGCCGGTAGTCCTCCGGAACTTGCAACGCCCATTCCGGGGGCAGCCTGTCGAGAGACCCCGGAAGCGAGCGCTCAACCACTCCATGCTGGTACTCAACGACGGCGGAGGCCAGCTCCGCCCCATCGCGAACCCGTACCACTACGGCCCGGCCAGACAGCGTTCCGTAATCAACCCCGATTACGTATAAATCCTGCGTCACCATGCGTTCCTCTCAGCCAATGCGACCGGTGAGCCTTCTTTGGCAGCCCGGAAGTAAAGTATTTGTGAACGCTAACAATACCGAAATGCAATGCCAAGTCAAGAGGGTAGCGAGATAAGCGGAGGCATTTTTCCATACTTCTTGGCGCAGCAAATCCCTAGATCTAAAGACTCCCTGGACAAAAGGACGGTTCGCGATTCGACGTATTTATGACGAGCCAGGACGGAACTATCTCAGGATCCACGTCTCACGCGGGCACCATGGCACGCAGAACTTGACATCAAACCTGTGAACGCTAACAAAATATGCAAAAGAGATACGGCGGACTTTGGAGCCGGAAAAGCTCACCGGACACACGAGAATGACTACATGACCGGCGTCGGACGCTAGCTACGTGTCAGCGCCACAGGACGTGGTCCGGTGCTGCCGCGCACTATGAGATGCGGCTGAATACGCACCGAGAACAAGGGATCGTTGCCGGCGATGCCATCTAGGAGCATCCCTACGCAGCGCCGACCCAATTCAGCAAAATCCTGCCGGATGGTTGTCAGCGGCGGGAAGTAGAAGCCAGATTCGGGGCTGTCGTCAAAACCAACGATGGAAAGGTCGCGAGGGAGTGTCAGTTGGCGCTCGTACGCCGCACGCATCACGCCGAGGGACATTTGATCGTTGGCAACAAAAACTGCCGTGCAGTCGGTGCTGTCGATCAAGGCCTTGCCGGCTTCGTAACCGGACTCGGCGCTCCAGTCCCCCACCAACAACGGGCCGGTTTCCAGGCCTGCACTGGCCAGGGCAGCTTCCCAACCGCGGCGCCGGGCTTGAGCGTCAAGCCAATCCACCGGCCCCATGATGTGGGCGATCTTCCGGTGCCCCTGATCGATCAAATGCTGTGTGGCCAACCAACCGCCGCGCTGCTGGTCAACACCCACGTTTTGGACGCCCGCAGCACCGATGTCACCGATGGCGACCAGTGGAACACCCGGGTTCAACCGCTCGATGGTGCGCACAATCTCTTCCTGCGGGGCAATGACCACAAGCCCGTCCACCTGATGTGCCAGGTGGTATTCAACAGTCTCTTTTATGGCTTTTTCACTCACATCTGGCAGGCCAACAGTGTTGACGGCGTACCCGGAAGCATGGGCAGCTTCCTGAATGCCCAACAAAATATGTGCCGGACCAAAGTGCCCCATATTGTGCGCGACTACACCCAGCGTTTCCGAACGGCGTGTCACCAATTGCCTCGCGGCGGTGTTGCGCCGGTACCCCAGCTCGGCGATGGCAGCCTCGACCACGGTGCGCGTCTTGGCGCTTACGTTTGGATGGTTGTTGATCACCCGTGAGACGGTCTGATGTGAAACCCCTGCCTTAGCGGCCACGTCCGCCATGACGGGTGGGTGCGCATTTGCCGACACATTTTCGCTCATCGTCACATTCTCGCAGAGGAGAAGTCCTGCACAGCAATTCCACCCGTCACGTTTCCGGAACGCAAACCATCCTCAACGCCGGCAAATACCAAGATGACTATCCGCACCGCTGGGCCGTCGAAGCCGCTTACACGCTCAGCGGGCAGGGACTGACGTGGCGTAGCTTAGCCACCAATATTGGTGACGGTATCGATTCGGTGCCCTACGGCGTCGGACCTCACCCTTATTGGGTGGCGGGCAGCGGAACTATTGACCGGTGGACGCTAATGGTGCCGCGGGCGCTGGCGCTGGCCATGCGATCACCTTCTTCCTGTCAGCATGCAGCGCACGCCGTCAAGTGGTTCATGTCACATAATCGGATGGTTGCTCCGCAAGCACCCACCCGGCATACGCAAAGGCACCCCGCTCCGAGGATCGGGGTGCCTTTGCGTATAACTGGGAAAACTGCTTAGGAGTCCAGATCCTTAGCGATCAGGGCAGCAATTTCAGCTACTGCTGCAGCGTTCTCCGACTCCACAGTCACAGACGCACCAAAATCGGCGCCGAGCGTCATGATCATCAGTGCCGAGGTGGCATCCACTTCATCTTCGCCCTCGATGCTCAGGAGGATCTCTTCCTCGTAGGCACCCGCGGCCGTGGCAATCATGGCGGCCGGGCGCGCGTGCAGGCCTACGGGTGATCCAACAACAACTGTTTGCGTGGTCATACTTTTTCTCCTTGAAAGATTTTTTTGAATAGTTACGAAAGCAGTTCGCGGGCCATGGACCGGGCCTCGCGCGCGGTGGTGCAGCGCAAAACGGCGGCTGCGCCCTGCTGACATTGCTCCAGAGTCACGGACTCCAGCTGAAGTCCGACGGCGGCCACTGCGTTGGGTGCCATGGACAGGCTGCTCAGGCCAAGACCCACCAGGATGCAGGCCAATAGCGGATCGGCTGCTGCCTCACCACACACCCCAACAGGCTTTTGCGCGCTGGTGCCAGCTGCCGCAGCGAGCCGAATGAGGCGCAATACGGCCGGCTGCCACGGGTCTGTCAGTGCGGCCAGTGAAGGCGCCATCCTGTCAGCAGCCATGGTGTACTGCGTGAGGTCATTGGTGCCGATGGACATGAAGTCCACTTCCGCCAAGAATGCGTCCGCGAGTAGCGCTGCGGAAGGCACCTCGACCATGATGCCCGGTGAGAGCCGGCGTTGCCGGCACGCGGCAGCAAAGTCGCGTGCCTCATCGACGGTGGCGATCATGGGCGCCATCACCTTAGCCGAGGCCACGCCCTGCTGTTCGGCTGCGAGGGCAATACCATCGAGCTGACGCTCCAACAATCCCGGATCGGCGTTGCCCAGGCGAATGCCCCGTACACCCAATGCCGGGTTCTCCTCGTCAGGATGAACAACAAAGGGAACAGGCTTATCTGATCCGGCATCGAGGGTGCGAATGACAACTTTTTGCCCCGGGAAGGCTGCCAAAACTTCACTGTAAATACTGGCCTGTTCTGCCACCGACGGCTCGTGCGCGGCGGACAAGAAACAAAGTTCCGTGCGAAAAAGCCCTACACCCGCAGCCGGGTATTTTGCCGCGGCACGTGCTCCGGCACCGTCTTGGACGTTAGCCAAAACTTCGACAGCGGTGCCATCTTGAGTGCGGCCGGGCCCCTTCCAGGACTGGACAGCGGCTCGGCGTGCAGCATCTGCCTGTACCTTTGCTTCAGCTTGCTCCGGGTCGGCACCAACTTCCACTGTTCCAGCAGCGCCATCGATCAGGGCCATTGCGCCGTCCGGCACATCCTGCAGATCTGTAGCAGCCACCACGCAGGGAATTCCCAGCTGCCGGGCAATGATGGCCGTGTGACTGGTGGGTCCGCCCAAGCGGGTGGCGATGCCATGGATCAAGGCTGGGTCAAGCGTCGCCGTATCCGCAGGAGCTAAGTCCTCAGCCAACAAGATGATGGGGGCAACCGGAGTGGGGACGCCGGGCTCCGGCAAGCCAAGCAACTCGGAGACCACCCGGTTGCGGATGTCGCCAAGGTCCGTGACCCGTTCAGCCATCAGCCCGCCAAGCTTTTCAAACTTCACGATGAATTGTGCAATCGAATCAACGGTGGCGGCTTCGGCGGTGGATCCGGCTGCCATGAGCTTGCCTGCAGCTCGCTGCAGTCCGCGGTCAGTAGCCAGGGCGGCGGTTGCGCCAAGGACTTCAGCTGCCGCCCCCGAGTTGGTTGCCGCACGGAGAGTGAGCCGGGAAGCCACCGTCTCAACGGCTGCTTTCCAGCGAGTCACTTCGGCGTCTCGGAGGGCTTCGCCAACGAGCCTGTCATGGCCCAGGGGCAGAATTGGCGCTGGTTTTACCCATTGAACCGGAGCGTAGCCTAGCCCAGCCACAACACCCGTTCCGGTGATGGCAGTAGCTGTGTCAATCATGAATGAATCCTAAGTATTGAGCATTTCGACATAAAGCCGACTTGTATGCAGTGCCAGGTAGGACACCTCGGCATCACTGAGTTTCCGGCGAAGGGCGGCCCCGATGTGCACTGCAATCTCGAGGGCCGCGTCGGCCGCTTCCGGGTAGGCCTGCCGCACGGAGGCTAAAACATCCACCTCGAAAGCCGCGGAGCTGGTGGCTTCGAGCGATCGCGCAAAAAGATAGCGCAGGTGGGTTACAAAGCGGGCCGAGCTCAGCTTGTTCTCGTCGATATTGGTGCCCCAGCGCGAGGACAGCAGGGAAAAGACTCCGGCGATGGTCTCGGTCATGGAGACCGTTTTGGAGAAATCAGCCTTAGACCACTGCTGGTTGACGAAGTGGAGGGCAAACGCCACCCATTCTTCTTCCTGCAAAACGACGCCGAGCCGTTCCTTGATGAGCGCAACAACTCGCCTGCCCAAATTTCCTTCAGCAGGGTATAGCTGGGCGACCTCCCAGCGGAGTGGGAAGTCGACCCTCAGGGCTTCACTGGCGCGCTGCACGGCGAAACCCAAATGATCCAAAATCGGGACCAGCAATGACTGCCGGGGCTCCAATTTCAGTTCGGTTTGAGCCATCGCCATAATTTCCTGAACCACTTCAATCTGCTCCATGGGAGCATCGCCGAGCACCCCGGCAACGTGGCTGGCAGCATAACTGCCATCAGGAACAAACCTCTGATCCGCAGTGTCAAGCGCAATGAGTTCCCCGGGTTTGTGATTGAACCCGATTCCCTTGCCCACAAGAACCATGTCACTGCCGTCATGAAGCTCGGCGAGAAGAACGTTGTTGTTGTAGACCCGCTTGATGGTTGCGGAGCTTCCCCTGCTCAGATCCATGGTGCTGCGATCTGTTCAGTGGCAAAGGCGCAGGCAGCACCTGTGAAGGCCAGCATGCTATTTCTTCCGAACGGTAATGATAGGCGTTCCGTCGGCTGCACCGATTTCGGTTTCGGCAATGGCGAAATCTTTACCATTGGTCAGCAGAACCGGCGTGACCATGGAGGGGACCAGCGGTGTCATCTGGGCCAGATCGCAGGTGATGATGACATCGCCGCGCTTGACCTGCTCGCCCTTGGCTCGGTGCGCTGTGAAACCCGCACCCTTGAGCTTGACGGTGTCCATTCCGATGTGGACCAGGATTTCTGCCCCACCATCCGTACGCACAGCAAAGGCGTGGAGCGTCTTGGCAACCAGGATCAGCTCCCCATCTACCGGGCTGGTGAAGGAACCCTCGGAAGGTTCGACGGCGAATCCCTCGCCTACCGCTCCGCTGGCGAAAACCGGGTCGGGCACATCGGCCAGAGCCATGACGGTTCCTGCGGTCGGGGCGAAGATTTGCTCGCCCTTTTTCTTGAACATTTTCAGCAACTTGGGTGACTCCTAGAGTTGGTAAGCGTTGGTCGAGTGACTAGTCGTCAAGACCCAGACTTTCATTAATCGCGCTCTTGTACAGCACTGCCTTGCCACCGAAGACGGCCTGAACGCCGCCACTGACCTCAAACACACCGGCCGCGCCAAGCTTCTTCAATTTCTCTTTGTCCACCTGACTGGGGTCCTTGACGGACACACGAAGGCGGGTGATGCAGGCGTCAACCTCTTCGAGGTTCTCCGCCCCGCCCAGTGCGGCGAGGACCTGTGCGGCCTCCCGCTGAATCGAGGTACCAGCTTCGGCGTCTCCTACATTTGCGGGGACCAGCTCAGCGTCGCCAGCAGCGGCGGCATCGACGTCGTTCCCGAGCGTATCTTCCAAGTGACCGGGGGTACCGAACTTGAACTTCTTGATAACGAATTTGAACGTGAAGTAGTACAGGAAGAACCAGACGATGCCCACGGGGATGACCAGCAGCCAGTTGGTTCGATCGTTGCCCTGGAAGACTCCGAACAGCAGGAAGTCGATCAGACCGCCGGAGAAGGTGTTGCCAATGCTGATGTTGAGCAGGTCGGCAATGAGGAAGGAGAGCCCGTCGAAGAATGCGTGAATCACGTACAGAATCGGTGCCACGAAGAGGAACATGAACTCGATGGGTTCGGTGATGCCGGTGACGAAGGAGGTCAGCGCAACCGAGGCGAACAGGCCCATGTACTTGGCGCGGCGCCCCTTGGGGATGACATGCCACATGGCCAGGCAGGCGCCCGGCAGACCGAACATCATGGTGGCGAAGCGGCCTGAGAAGAAACGGGTACCTTCGGTGAACAGTCCCACGTGGTTCGGGTCGGCAAGCTGAGCGAAGAAAATCTTCTGCGCACCAATCACCTGAACCCCGTTGACCATTTCGGTGCCGCCCAGCGGGGTGTACCAGAACATGGGGTAGATGATGTGGTGCAGACCGGCTGCACCGCTGAGACGAAGCAGCGAGCCATACAGGAACGTTCCGAAAGCGCCCATGCCGGCGATTCCCGTGCCGGCGTTGACCAGCGCGATCTGGACAGGCGGCCATACGAGGAAGAAAGCAGCGCCAACAAAGATGGCCGCAAAAGCCGTGACAATGGGGACAAAGCGGGATCCGCCAAAGAAGCCCAGAACAGCTGGCAGTTGGATGTTGTGGAAGCGGTTGTGCAGCACAACGGCTGCACCACCCACCACGAGTGCGCCAACCACACCGGTGTCAATTGCAGCGGAATCGGGGGTAAAGATCCCCAAAAGTGCCTTGATGGTGGCCACCATGACCAGGTATCCAACAACACCTGCGAGGGCTGCTGTGCCCTTGTCACGCTTGGCGAGGCCAATGCACAGGCCGACGGCGAGCAGGATCGCTAGGTTGTCAAAGACCGTTGCTCCGGCAGCCGACATGACGCCGAAGATTCCCTGCAGGATATGGTTATCCAGCACTGGGTAGGCCGCGACTGTGGTGGGGTTGGAGAGAGCCCCGCCAATGCCCAGCAGCAAGCCGGCTGCAGGCAGGATGGCGATCGGCAGCATGAATGCCTTGCCGATCTTTGAAAGTTGCTTGAACACGACAATTCCCTTTACTCGTAGCTTGACGACGTCGTCAAAGCCAATATCTGAGCCGAGGAGAACAAGGTGTTTCCAGAAGGAACGCACAGTGTTGCGTGCCGGGCGACGCCATTGGCGGCCCACGCACAATGCGTTGTCATGGATGAATCCTCGGACAAAGACAGACGGATGCCCAGCGCATTGTGATGCACGAGGCGTGGCGTCTCAGGGTCTTGCCGAAAGTTACAATCCCGATGACAACCGCCATAGTGGCGGCGTGATAAGAATACACATGTGACGGTCAACAACGTTAAACGGGTCCACCCATCGCACGGTACCGTGCGTGGCGGTGAGCAGGACACCGTGCGCAACGAGGGGCACCTCTGGTGAGTACCCGGCGTCGTGCGTGGAGCGCTTTAGCCGTTGGGGCGATTAGGCAAGTACTGCACTGCCCACGTGTTGCCGTCGGGATCGGCGAAGTAGACGAAGTGGCCCCATTCCAGAACAGCCACATCACTGACGTCCACACCATTGGCCGCGAGCTGGTCGTGGGCTGCCTGGATATCGGCCACCACCATCTGCAGCATGGGTGCCGTGCCCGGGGCGGCGTCGGTCAGCCCCTCACCGATAGCGATGGAGCAGGCCGAGCCGGGCGGCGTGAGCTGCACAAAACGGATGCCATCTCCGGGCCGCTCATCGTAGTCGGCGTTGAAGCCCACCTTATTTACGTAAAAATCCTTGGCCCTGTCCACGTCGGAGACAGGCACGAATATGAGTTCCAATTTCCAGTCCATGGGCAAACGCTACGCTCTAAGTGTCCACCGCGACAGTGTTGGTCCGGATTCCCCGGTAGAAGGCGGCCCTGCGCGCCAGAACGTTAGCCGGGCTGCACGCCGACACCCAGTCGCGATAGGGCGGGATGGGAGAATTGCGGCCACGGGCTGGCTTCAGCGGCGCAGTTCGCTGTGCACGTAGCTGCCGGGGCGATTCGCGCGGGGCGCCGCGGTGGTCACGTAGCTCCCAGCGCGGCCGGGCTGGGCCTTTTCGCTTGTGACGTAGCTGCCCGGCTGGCTGCTGCGAGGCGCCGCGGTGGTTACATATGAACCACTGAGCGCTGGGGTGGCCGAAAGTGAGCCCCCATCTGCTGTTGCTTCCGTGAAAAAACGGACAATGGTGTGCTTGGATGCTGTGAAATTCGATGCTGTGAAAGTGGTATTCAAGGTGTCTCCTTGGTTGAATGATGGCGCGATGGAGCGAGGCGTGGCGAATCGCGCCACGTCGTAGTTGTTGGTTTAGGTCAGCGAAAACTGAGCCGGGTGCTTAGCCGTGGTTTTGGCTAGCTATGAAGTCGGCTCAAGTTCAGCCGTGGCCGCTTGGCAGCTGGAGCAAACGCCCCAGAAGGTGATTTCTGCGACCTGGACAGCGAAGCCGTGAAGGTTCGACGGCGTCAGGCAGGGGCTCTCGCCGATGACGCAGTCCACGTCTTCGACGCGTTTGCAGTTCAAGCAGACGAGGTGGTGGTGGTTATCCCCCACCCGGGCTTCGTAGAGCGCCGGCGAACCTGCTGGTTCAATCTTGCGAACCAAACCGGAAGTGACCAACGCTGAGAGCACACCGTAGACAGCTTGCAGGGATGTCTTGGGTAGCTGCTGGGTGACTGCTGAAAATACTGAGTCCGCATCAAGATGTCCATGGCCGGACAAAACACCAAGGACCGCAATCCGGGGTGCCGTCACCTTCAGCTGGGCCGACCTGAGCCTGCCCGCCAAGACTTCTTGCTGCGTATCTTCTGCCATGCTTCAACCCTAACAGTTGTTTTGAATGAATCAAAACAACTGTGATGAGGGTCGCGATAGATAGCAGACACGGGCGCTTAAGTGTCCCTCCTTGAATGAGATGGGACTTTCCATGACATCAGCCGGCGTGCTGTTGTGGTTTGAGCATGTCGGCCGCCCAACTAACAGGGCAGGATCAGCCCTCCACGTTCGCAACCCTGGAACGTACACCCTCATCTCCGGGATGGACGGCCGACCGTCACCGCAGTGGAACACGGGGACTCTGGGCTATCTCGGGTTTCTCGGTTTGGTGGTTTCGGCCAGGCTCTGACTGACGAAGCTCAAGGCGGCAGCCGCCGTGGCATTGATCCTCGGCACAGGCGCTTTGATATGGGCTCATAGGAGAAAGCGCCGCCCGCTCCACAGGCTATAGAGCAGCGGCACTGCCGAAACGAGCCGGCACCACATCACCGAAGTTCTCTACGACGCCACGACTTTGAGCCGTTGTACCGAGCGGCTTGAGCCCTGTTGCCCATGCGGCAAGGTGCAACGCCAATTCCACCCAAGCCGTGGCGACTAAAGCTTCCAACCTGGCTAGGTGTAAGAAATTTTAACTGTTACCTTCGTGTGAAGTATGCCACTCTAGCAATCTGCTCGGGACATCATTATGGTTACATCAAGCGCACAATCACCAGCTGCCGCACCCGAGCTGAGTGCCCAGTCGCTGCTGGCAGTCAACACCTGGCAGCTAGAACCAATGTGAAGGGAACGTCATGACTGACAACGATTCGCTCGCCGAGGATTTCCGATCAGTGCCAGTTAGCGATTGGTCCGATTTGGGCCAGCAGCTCTGGTCCTATCTCACTGGCCGTGGAGCAGTGGTCAACTACAGCTTCATGGACATGACGGTTGAGGTCCCACGGGATATCGGGCCTGATGCGCCGAGGGCAACATGGAAATTCAATGGCACAATGCGAGTGACCACCAGTGACAATGAGAGCGCTTCTTCCGCTGAATTACAGCAGTAGGCGGTGAGCCATGCGTTTTGACATTGATCTTGAGTTCTCCACCACCCTGCCTGCAGACGGAGACCATGAAGCCACCGTGGTCAGGGGAAGAATCGAGGCAAGCGGGCGGGAAATTCACGTCCACACGGACAGCGCAGCCCTGTTCAGGCTTGGCTCCAGGAGACAATTGCCAGCCTTGCGGGTTGCGGCTGAAGCCTTGGCACAGCGGGGAATTACCGTGAGAATTTCCGTTCCGGAAGGAACCATTGCCAGCATCGGGGCAGTAGAAGTCTCCGCTATCCAGAAAATCATCACCAGGTCACCTCATATCAAGCTGGGCAAGGCGAGCACCTGGGCCACCGTGGTCAAGGCGCAAGGACCTGGACGTGACAGTGCAAGCCTCATGCCACCGTCCACCCCACTTCCGCTATCGCCAACTTTCCAACGGCGGTATCGAATGAGGCCCACAACTACTCATTACGCGCGAGGAGGAGGACGGCCACGCCTTATCTTTGTCCGGGACAGTGCAACGTGGGACGGCCTCCCGCCACACGAATATAACCTCACTTTAGAAACCACGGTGCTGGGAAGCGGGGACGAAGCACACTTCAAATTGCCTGACCTTGCCGCGATTCACGGGAAAATTCTTCATACAGATCAAGACGAGTACGTTTTTGTTCCGCACGGCGATGTCCCTAAGGGCTCGGAGGCAAGGATCCTGCGTACGGGTGCCAGAATCATCTTGGGACCGTGGCGTCTGGTCTTCTTCCGGGAGGAATACGCAGATCACGGCCGGCCATTCGGAGGACGCACAGCAGGCGAGTTTGCACACCTGCAACGGCCGCAGTTCGATCCCCGGACTGGACAGATTGAGTACGACGCCATCGGTGGCCTCGGGGATTCTCGCAGACCAAAGTAACAATCGCCCCCCGAGGCTCAATCATGCTCGTCGAATACCGAGACACTTAGATTACAAGAAGCCATTGAGAAGGCTGATGCTTAACAGCATCAGCCTTCTTTCCTACGTCCCCCAAGACGACGAGACATACTTCTGACTGCTCCTAGGCCTGCCCACCTCGACCAAGTGACAGTGGCCTATCTACGTGATGACACCATGCGCCGATCAGGCAGGCGTAGCGGGTTCTTCGACGTCGTCGTCCATTCCCCGGGCAGGGTCTCTTCTGGGCCCTCCCCCACCCAAGGACGCAGTGGCGATCAGGCCCAAGGTCAGGAATCCGGCGGCGAAGTACGCGGAGTATTTAGTTCCGTTGGAGAACGCTTCACGAGCAGCCTCCGCAACAGCCTGATTGGCCGGATCCTTTTGCAGGACGCTGATATAGGCTCCTGAACTTTCCACCACTGCGGTCACAGTCTTGTCTCGCACCGCCTGGGGCAGGTTTTGATCCTTCAAGGAATTATCTAGCTGCACCGTGGCCGTGCTGAACAAAACTGTTCCCAAAATAGCGATACCCAAGGCGGAACCGACTTGCCGGGCCGTGCTTTGAGTCCCAGAGGCCTGTCCACTCTTCAACGGAGAAATATCTTTCAGGACCACTCCTGTGAGCTGTGCCGTAGCGAGCCCGACGCCCAAACCGTAAATAAACAGGAAGGGCACAAAGGCTCCCCACGGTGTGTTGGAACTGATCATCACACCCAATAAAGCCACACCAATGATTTCCAGCCCGATGCCTACCCGGACAATCGTCACCGGTTTGATCTTGTTGCCGAAGGCACCGGCAAAGCCGCTGGCCGCGAAGGATCCGGCAGCCAGCGGAAGCAACAAAAGTCCTGTCTGCAGTGCCGAATAACCCAAGACGTTCTGGAGCCAGATCGGGAGGGACAAGATGATCCCGAACTCGCCCATACTCACGATCATGGCCGCGATATTGCCGTTACGGAAGGAGGGGATGGAAAAGAGGCTGAAGTCCAGCAGCGTAGCGGCTCCCCGGCGCGCACGCGCACGTCCGTTCTTCACGAAAATGACACCAGCCAGCACACTGATGACAAAGGCTAACGGAACCGGCGAAACCTCAAAGGGCCACGTCCAGCCGCCCACGCTGAAGGGGTTATTGACTAGCAACCAGCCGTAATTTCGGCCTTCGATCAGCCCAAAAACAAGCGCCGCGCAGGTCACTATGGAGAGCGCCGCGCCAGCAAAATCAACGGCTTTCTTGGAACTGCTATCGGAGGACTCATCCACGGACAGGAGTACTCCGATGACAATGATGATGCCCAGCGGGATATTGATGCCAAATGCCCAGCGCCACGAGAAGTACGTGGTCAGCCATCCGCCCAGCAAAGGACCAACGGCTGACATGCCACCAATGGTGGAACCCCATATGGCAAAGGCCAGCGCCCTTTCCTTGCCTCGGAACGTGGAATTGATGATGGAGAGAGTAGTGGGCAAGACCATGGCGCCGCCAATGCCCTGGAGAATACGCGAACCAATCAGCAAATCACCGCTTTGGCTCAACGCAGCTAGGACTGAGGCTGAAGCAAAGATGATGACACCGAGCAGCAAAAGTCTGCGCCGACCGAATCTGTCGGCAAGAACACCAAAGACCAATAGCAGCGCTGCGAACACCAGCGTGTAGGACTCTTGAATCCACTGGACCTGGGTTGAAGTGACCCCCAAATCATCCACGATGGCAGGGATGGCGACGTTGACAATGGTTGAATCAACAATGATTAAGGAGACGGCAAGGCTGATAAAAACCAGCCCAATCCATCTCCTCTTCGAGCTCGTCTGCATAGTTTCCACCATCACCAATAGCTAGATAAATGTATATTACATTCATCTTATTACTAGCTAGGCTAACTAATCAAGACCTGGTATTTTCGTCTTGGCGCAGGAGTCACAGACGCGACCGACCTACCCACAGCCCATGTAGCAACGGGACTGCAGAAGCAATCATCAGGACGTTGCCTATTACCTCACTGTCGCCTCTGATCACCGATCCGGAGATGATCAATGCGGCAAATACGACGACGGATACCCCACGTTGTGTGGTGCGGATCAGCCGGGCCATTTGTCGCTCCAAGCGAGGATTGGTCACCGGCAGAGAGCTTTCCTCCACCCGGGTCAGTAACGCATCTACGCGCTTAGGCAAGCGCAAGGTGAGAGATGCGACGCCGAACGCTTCCTTGGCGACGTCACGCACCAGGTTTCCGCGCTCATCACGGAGCAATTGTGCGGCAAAGGGTTCCACCGAGTCCCACAAATTGAATTGGGGATCCAAAGAGCTGCACACGCCAGAGGTCAGGGACATTGCCCGGATGATGAGCAAGAAGTTCTCCGGCAATTGGAACGGCAGTGAGCGGACCACGTCACCAAATTCCAGCGCAAACTCGCGGAATTCATGCGGGTCCACATCTCGCAACTGCGCGAAACCCATCCCGCCAAACCGGGCAAAGAGTTCGGTCATGGCCCGCTCAAGCGCAGCGGTATCGGCAGACGGCACCAGCACGCCCACATCGCTGATCGCCGCAACCAGCCCCTTACCGTCACGGCCCGCAGCCGCGATCAGCAGCTTCCGCAGACCGCTACGCGTCTTAGCCGACACCTCGCCCATCATGCCGAAGTCGATGAACGTCACGGTCCAGGGGTGATCCGGCGACGGCTCGGGATTTGGCGTAATGAAGATGTTCCCGGGATGCGGATCCGCATGGAAAAAGCCATTCGTGAACAACTGCTCAAACATAATTTCAGCAAAGACAGGGGCAACCTTGGCCGGATCTATACCGGCCGCTTGGAGCCCTTGGGAGTCAGTAATCTTGATGGCCGTGACGTCTTCAAGCGTGAGCACTTGGCGCGTGGTCCGCTCCCAGACCACCGCGGGAGTGCTTACCCGATCGTCGCTGGCAAAGTCTGCAGCAAAGCGCTCTAAATTGGCCGCTTCATTGAGGTAGTCGATCTCCTCGCGACTGGTCTTGGCAAACTCTTCAACCAGGGCAGGCGCGTTTGCCCGGTCGGACACGAGACGCACATGACTTAGCCAGCGGCCCACTTTGCGCAGCGCGGCTAGATCAACCTCGACGATTTCATCAATACCCGGCCGTTGTACCTTCAACACCACAGCGCTCAGTCCCGTGTCAGCAACATCGTCGGGACGAAGCCAGGCTCGGTGCGCCTGGCCGAGGGATGCGGCAGCAATGGGTGATTGATCCACCGATGCGAACAGCGTGCCCAGCGAGGCACCCAGCTCAGCCTCGGCCAAGTCCCGGATGGCGGCAAACGGGAAAGGTGGCACCTCATCCTGCAGCCCTTCGAGTTCTGCAGTGATCTCCGGCGGGAGCACATCAAGTCGGGAGGACATGAACTGCCCCACCTTGATCATCAAGCCGCCGAGTTCCACCGCCAAGTCGTGGAATCGCTGTGCAAAGCGCCGCATCCGCTTGGCACGATTGCGTTCGGCAATCTTGCCAAGTCCGATGCGCGGCAGAACGAGTTCAAACCACCACGTCACCGCTAAATGCCACGCCGCAAACCGCAGAATCCTCCGGGAGCGGGCACGGTATTGACCGGCGCCGGGCTTTGGTTCCTTCCGACGGACCGGGGTCACCCAGTCAGTCCTGGGCGAGGATGGAGTAGAGCCGGCGCCGTGCTTCTTTGAGTACTTGAACGGCTTCCTCAACCTGTTCCGGCGAACCGGTGCGCCCCACTTGGGCCGCGGCTTGAGCGAGTTCCACCCCTGCCTTAGGCAACGCCGCGAAGCCACCAACCGATGCCGGGCTGGCGGAGTCCCAAGGTGCTTTCGTTTCAGAACTGGCGACGTCGGACCGGCCGGCGTCAGTCAACGAGTAGATTTTGCGACCGTTGGACTCCTCTGCGCTGACCAAGCCTTCATCAGCCAACAGCTGGAGTGTTGGATAAACGGAACCGGCGCTGGGCTTCCAACTCCCCTTGCTTCGCTCTTCAATTTCACGGATGATTTGGTAGCCGTGCATGGGCCGTTCGGCAAGCAGAGCTAACACCGCCGAACGCAGCTCTCCACGGCCAGCGCGGGTTCCGGAAGGTTTTTCGAATCGCGAGCGAAACTCCTCCACGGCCTGCCACATGCCGTCAAAGTTATTGCCCATGAATCCACCTGCAGGGAATGAATTGTGCATTTTGCTCTCCTTAATCAATCGCGAACGATACTTACCGATACCTAACGATATACCCGGTTTTTTGGAAAGACAATGGATTCTTTGCGACTGATTTGGTATTCAGAAGATGGGCACGGAGCGCTTCTACGCCGACCTCTGCGGGTTGTAGGCGCCAGCCGCCTTTACGCCACTAAGTGCCGCGGAGCGGCTGGCCTCCGCGGCAGGAGGACTTTTTGGTGGAGCTAAGGAGATTCGAACTCCTGACCTCTTCGATGCGAACGAAGCGCGCTACCAACTGCGCCATAGCCCCAAACTCGTCTCGCATTGCTGCAGCTCGGCGTGGTTTTTCCAGAATAAACCCGCGATGGCCCAACGCACAAAATCAGGCCCAAAAGGCGCCCCGGCCCACTTTGAGTGGCCTACGTTCAGGCCGTGGCTCGGCCGGCCAGCCACTCACCGAACCCCACGGAACCGAGCACAACCTCTCCCCCTCCGGTACCCACAGGCCCGGCAGAAAGGTCAGGAAGCAAATTCTTCCCCGCTCTCAGAAATACACCGAGAGAACCAGGTAACGGCAGCGGCGTTACAACGGACTTACTGCCGGTGGCCGACTTCCAAGCTTGGGCCATCTGTTGCATCGACTGTACATCCGGCCCGCCAGCAAACACGAGGCGCTTTTCGGCTCCGTCACGCAACGCGTGCGTCACAAGGACTTCCGCCAGGTCCGGCGTCGAAAGTGATTGGAAGGAAACCCCTCTGAAGGACGGGATGACCCCCACTTTGGCTCCTGTCGAGAAGATCCCAGCTACTAAGTTGTGGAATTGGGCAGCCTCCACCACAGTGGTGGACATGCCCGATTTTTTGTAGCTGAGGGCACGCGCAGCCTGGGCCTGGTAGTACCCATTGGCGCACTCCCCTGCGTTAATAATGGTCAGCAGCACGCATCGAAAAATTCCCGCCTTGGCCGCGGCATCAAGCACGGCAACTGACATAATCGGCAGCGCCCGCAACGCGGCCCCGGAGCGGGCATCGAGCGTTTCAATAAGCACGTCCACGCCCGCCAAGCCCGGCCTCACTCCTGTGCCTGCGCGGAAGTCGGCCGAGATATATTCGGCGCCGGGCACCCGTTTCTCAAGTGCGGGCAAATACCGGCTCAACGAGCGCACCTGATGCCCGGCGGCAACGGCATGGGCCACCACGGCCCGTCCGGCCAACCCGGTTCCTCCCGCCACTGCGATCAACACCATGGAGCTCACAGTACGCCAGAAAGGACAGCAAAACAGCCGGGCCCAAAGGACCCGGCTGTTCGACAAGTATGAAAAGTTAGGCTCTGCGCCTCTGGAGGACATCATCCAAGTTATTCAAGGCGTATTGGCTGCGTTCGGCAACCGCAGGCGACACTGGCTTCGCAGGAGCCTGGCCCTCTTCCAGCGGAGCATCCGGAACGGCTGCCACCCCTACATGACCCGAGGCAGTTCCTACTCCGGCCTGATCAGCCTTGATGGAGGTACCAGCGGACTTTGGCGCCTCCGGCAGATTCAGCGGCTTCTCCAAGCTCAGCGCTCGGGCGGCCGTCACATAACCGGGAACGGGAACCTCAACGGGCTCCCACGTTTCAGTTTCCAGTTCGCCTTCAGCCAGCGTCTGGGTATGTGCCAGCTTGGCATCGGCGCTGCCCTTAGCAGCCACGCGCATGGCTGCCGCGCGCAGCTCTTCAGCTGTAAGCGGTTTCTGCACCGGGGCGGGTTCGGCACCCTCTGCGCGGTCGAAAAGTGTAGTTTCCCGAGGCTCAGGGGCCTCAACAGTGGATTCTTCTTCCTCAGCCCGAGTCGCCGCAATGGCAGCACTGCGGGCGTTCCGACGTGCCGTCTGATCACGCACAGCGAGGAAGCGAAGGGCAACAATGACGCCAGCAAAAACTGCCAAGGAGGTCCATGCCAGAGCCTGCGAGCCAAGAGAGAAAACGTTCAACGCGCCTGTAATGCCGGCGGTCAAGAGAGCCAGTAAACCCACACAGGCAAAAAGCGTCCTGCCCCATCGGATGCGTAGCGGTTTCACTGCTTCCGAGGGCACAGCTGATGAAGGTCCCGGCTCCACGTGGGTGTGGGCGTCGGAAGTAATGCTTTCCATTGACGTCTCCTGCAACTGCTGGATTGGGTGGACCGACTGCGCGCGTCCGGCCACATTTCAACCCTAAAGGTGAAACATGCCCCTTCCAGCATTACTGCCGGTGTGTCGCCACCCAAGCCGTAAAAACTGTCATTTCTTACGTTGCGGGACGCACGGAGTCTCACCAGCCATGCTCTGCGTGCTAGCTACGTTGAAATGTGCGAATCGTGACTGACGGAATCATCGAGCCAGCCAGCGGGCCAGAATCCCTTCAGGGACTTCCTCGGCCGTCAGCGCGAAACTGCGGTGATCTGCCCACCGACCATTGATGTGCAGGTACCGCGGACGCAATCCTTCGTCACGAAAGCCCAGCTTCTCCACAACCCGGAGGCTTGCAACGTTTTCCGGGCGAATGTTAATTTCCATCCGATGCAGCCCCAACGCCTGAAAACAGTGGTCGGTCGCCATGGCAACTGCCGTCGGCACAATGCCCCGGCCGGCCCGGTCCTGGTCCACCCAGTAACCTAAGGTTGCCGACATGGCCGATCCCCAGACAATCGAGGAAACAGTCAGCTGCCCAACAATGGCCGGTTTGGACAACCCCGGGACCCGCTCGGTGATGATGAACGGCAACGCCGCAGCGTCCTTGGCTTGCTGGTTCAGGACGCGAACCATCCCCGCATAGGTGGGGAGTTGGCTCGGGCCCGCGGGGCTGCTAGCTTCCCAGGGTTCCAGCCACGCCGCATTGCGTGTGCGGACCCGCGTCCACTCCCCCTGATCGCGAATCTTGATGGGGCGCAGGATCAAATCGCCGGATTCCAACGTTACTGGCCAGATGGCCCGTCCCCACACGAATTTAGGCCTGAAGGTCGGCTGTGAACTCGCCCAGCCACTCGCGCAGATCCGCACCCAGCTCTTCGTTCTCGCAACCCAGGGTAACGACAGCCTTGAGGTAGCTGAGCTTGTCTCCGGTGTCGTAACGGCGTCCGGAGAATACAACACCGTAGACGCCGCCGCCTTCACCCTCCATGGTGGCCAAGGTCTGCAGCGCATCCGTCAACTGAATTTCGTCTCCTCGCCCCGGAGCGGTGTTCTCCAGAACCTCGAAGACGGCCGGGTGCAGGACGTAGCGGCCAATAACTGCCAAGTTCGACGGCGCATCCTCCACTGCGGGCTTCTCCACCAAGTGGTTGACCCGAACATAGTCTTCGCCTTCGATGACAGTCATGTCAGCGCAACCGTAGGAAGAAATCTTGTCCTTGGGCACCTCGATCAGGGCCACCACAGAACCGCCGGTGCGTTCCTGAACCTCGATCATTGTGGTCAAGAGTTCATCGCGCTCATCGATCAGGTCATCACCGAGCAGAACAGCGAACGGCTCGTTCCCCACGTGAGTCTTGGCACGCAACACTGCGTGACCTAGGCCCTTGGGGTCACCCTGACGGACGTAGTGAATCTCGCCGAGGTCGGTGGCGTGCTGCACGGCTGCGAGGCGTTCGGTATCGCCCTTTGCCTGCAGCAGGAGCTCGGTGACTGGAACACGGTCAAAGTGATCTTCCAGAGCGCGTTTGTTACGGCCCGTGATCATCAAAACATCCGTCAGTCCGGCGCTGACGGCTTCCTGAACCACGTACTGAATGGCAGGCTTATCAACAACGGGCAGCATTTCCTTGGGCATAGCCTTGGTGGCAGGCAGGAATCGGGTGCCCAATCCGGCTGCAGGAATTACCGCTTTACGTACATGCTGTGCAGAAGTCATGCCCCAAGGGTAACCGAACTCCCCCAAAAAACCTCGCTACAGTACCTTGAAGGCTGTTACCTCTTTCTGAATGGATGGGCCTCATGATCATGGACAAAGTTGCATTGCGTGCCCACATTCGTGCCCGACGCCGGGCACGCGCCACTCCCGCCTCAACGGCCAGCACGGTTGATTTAGATGGCGCCAAGTTGTCTAAGATCACACTGGAATGGCTGGCCATGTTGGACGATGGAAACCCGGGAGGTGTTGTTTGCGCCTACCTGTCAACCGGTCAGGAACCGCCCACGCGCAGCCTTCTCATCGCCTGCGCAGAGGCTGGCTACACCGTCTACGTGCCCGTTTGTGAACCCGACTTCCAGCTCAGCTGGGTCCTATGGCACCCGGATGCCGAACTCGTCAGGAGTTCTTTGGCACCAGTCATGGAGCCTCGTGGTCTCCGCCTCCCGTTTGAGTCGCTGACGGCCGCATCCGGCACAGCAGCCGGAGAGTCGGTGTCGGGGTCGACCGCTCCGGAATCGGTCGCGTCGGCTATTCGGGCCGTCATAGTTCCGGCGCTTGCTGTGGATACGGCGGGAGTGCGACTTGGCCAAGGCGGCGGCTACTACGACAGGTTCTTGCCCCGTGCCGCAAACAGTCCTCTGGCCGCCATGGTCTACGACGACGAATGTGTTCCGGCTGGTTCGCTACCGCACGACACCTTGGATATACCCGTGGGTTACGCGTTGACACCGTCGGCGTGGATTCAGCTGGGGGCCGCAAGCGAGCACAGTGAAATACAGTGAAAACCCTCTAAAAGCGCAGCTAGGGGAATTAGCGGCTGCACACGAGCCGAACATTTACCCAGGCAGCCCCTTCCGAGAGCCTGCGGGAATGTTAGCGAGCAGCTGGGCGTTTTACCCTCGATGATAGAATTCAAAGTAGGGACCATGAATTGGCAACCGTGCAGTTGTCAATGAGCAGGGTCCTGACGCATGTATCCAGGAGGAACTTCAGTGCCCATGTACGCCTACGCCTGCAAAAATTGCGGCCACGCTTTTGACATTCAGCAGTCCTTTACCGAGGATTCGCTGACAGTCTGCCCCGAATGCCGCGGCACCCTGCGCAAGAAGTTCAATTCCGTAGGCGTGGTTTTCAAGGGATCAGGTTTCTACCGCACCGATTCACGGAGCGCCTCCAGCTCCGTTCCTGCGGCTGCTACAGCCGGCTCAACATCAGGATCCAGTGCTGCCTCAGCCACTTCAGGATCATCCAGTACTGGTGATTCGAGCGCTGCTAGCTCCAGCGCCTCAAAGACTCCTGCCACTGCCAACGCGGGCAGCTAACACCGCGTCATCTGCGCTCTGTTCCCTCACAGGAACCGCAGTACCCACTGTTCTCCACATTCTGGTGACTGACCCTTTTTTCGTGGTGGCTGAATCTCTAGCGTTGATTCATGAACAGAGCATCATCCCCCACTCGTCCCCGGAATTACCCGGGACCTTCTTGGCAGTGGAACAGCGGGTCTAGTAGCTCCGCACGTCCCAACGTTCTCCACAGGTTGCTACGGACAGCCAGGCGTCGGCGGCGTTTGCTGGCAGCGCTGCTTCTCTGCTTAGCTGCCGCCGTGGCCGTTGGGCAACTCACACCGTCGAGCCCGGCCACAGATCAGATTCTGGTGGCAGTCCGTGACTTGCCAGCTGGGCACGCCCTGACCAGCAATGACGTGAGAATAGCGGCGGTTTCCCGAGGCATGATTCCGGACGGCGCCTTTACCGCGCACCAAGCAGGCAGCCTGGAACTAAGTCAAAGTCCAGGTCAGTCTCTGAGTCAGGCGTCAGAGCTGGCTCCAGGCCCCGAACAGGATCTGGGGCCGCCACAGGACTCACTACCAGAAGTTGGTGAACCAGCAACAGCGCAGTCGGCATCAGCCCAATCAGCATGGTTGGGGCGCCAACTATCCGGTCCGGTACGCCGCGGGGAAGTCCTCACTGACGCCTCATTGCTAGGCAATGAACTGCTGATCGGTTCGCTCCCGGGCACACAGGCTGTCCCCTTGCGGGTCAGCGATCCAGCCACACTCACGTTGCTGAGCCAAGGCCAGCTGGTGACAGTGGTGTTAAGCCGCTCAGAAGTCATGGATGGGCCAGTGCAAAACGAAATCCTGGCCAGCGCCGTCCCCGTCCTTTGGACACCGAAACTGGCCGAATCGAACAGCACCCTGCTGCCCGCCCAGAACGTGGAAGGGATGGTAGTGGTGGCCGCGTCGGCGCAACAAGCGCTACAGCTTGCAGGGGCCAGCACACAAGGAAAAGTCTTTTTGATTCTGGTACCGCAAGAGGGCAGCCAAACGGCTACGGGGAGCCCCGATTAAGGCCCGGTTGGGCCACACTCAGGATCGGGAAGCCTTTACGGCTGCGAAGAATTTACTGGGTTCAGGCAAATAGCACAGAGCCACTGCCAGCGCACCAAGAATCACTTGGGCAAGTGTTGTGAACCCCTCCGGGTAGCTGACACCCACCAGTTGTATGACAGTTAGAGCCACCAACACTCCCGCACCCAACCGGGCCCACGATCGGCCCTTGCGTAGATAGACGCCGAAGAGCACATAGGCACCAACTGTCACCAGCCCGGCCATGACCACTGTCAGGACACCCATGTTTTGGAGCGAGTTGAGGCTTGGCGCATTACCTGTCATGGTAGCGATCTGCTCTTCCAAGGCAGCCCTACGCTCCGCCGAGACCGAATACACCAGAGCAGAAATTGTGGCAATAACCTGCATGAGTGCTGCACCACCCAAGAGCCATGCCGCAACGGTAACAAATGACGGTGTAACAGGTCTGGGAGTCCCGGACTTATCGTCGAGGAGGGCACCCCGCCCCGGGAATTTTGGCGGAGTGGCCATGGTGGTCCTTACGTTCTTTATCCCCAATGCGGGGGTTTGTTCTCGCGCAACCATGCATCATGGCCACGGTCTGAGGTGCGGTCTCCCCAGGTGTGGTCTGCATCGTGCGGCGCAATTTTGGGCAAAAGTTCTGAGTCCGGACGAGCTTCTACAGCCTTGTTGTCCTGCTCTTTTTCTTGCTCGCCAGGCTGTCCCTCGCTAGGAGTGCCAACAGAATCTGCTTTGTCATGACCATCCGCTTGCTCGCTCACTAGCGGCGCTCCTTCTTCTAATTCTTCTGACGTTTTCTCACTCGATGCTGCTACCGGAAGGTCTTCGCCCGGCTCGGTGCTGGCATCCACTTCGACTTCCTGACGGCGGCGTGACCTCGGCGAATCAATGACAGCAGTCATGGACGTGTCCAGGGACTCCCCCAACAAGGAGCTAAAGTCCGCGTCAGCCGCAGCTGAGCCCATGCCAAGGAACAACGCAATTTGATCGGCGCAGCTTGAGGGGTCGGTGAACACTTCAATGGTCCACAGCGAAACGTAACGCCAGCCCAGCCGTTCAAGCATCTGTGGGCGCAGCCTGCTACGTTCACGCACGCTCATCTTTTGGTATTTAGCTGTGCCATCGGATTCGACCGCAACAGGTGCTGGGATTTCGTGGTCCTCACGGCCAAGCAGCTGATGGGGATCAGGTGCCGCCGCCATGTCCAACGCGCCGTCATAGTGGTGCCAAACCCGTGCTCCGCGTGCGCGCAGCCTATCCGCAAGATCGGCCACAAGTGGGTCTTCGCCGGTTTCTTTTTCGCTGTCCAACGCGCGGCTGGCGGGAGTTCCCAAAAGTGAGTTTCCTGCCATCTCACGGTTGAGGAGCTCAAAGAAATCGAGCGCTCCATAGCTCAGGCGGCTTTCATCCAGGTCTTCGGGCCTAAAGCACGTGACGATGTGGATGTGTGAGCGCGCGCGAGTCATGGCCAAGGCGAACTTGGCACGTCCGTCGGGCTCGGACAGTGGCCCAAAGCCGTGCAGGGCGCGGCCGTGCGGAGTTCGTCCGTAGCCAAGGGAGAAGATCACCCGATCCCTGACCAAGCCAGCGGCCCGGTCAACGGTGACGACGCGGAAGGACTCGGATCCGGAGGCAAAGAACTCCGACAGAAGCGGGTGGTTGGCCATCTGCAGACGGATAGCCTGAGCAACCCGGACAGCGTGACGGTCGCTGGCAGTGATGATGGCCAGCGACTCGCGAGGACGTACCCGTGCGTGTTCAAATACCAAGTCAACAACACGGTTAACCTCGGCAACTACGGATTCCACGCCACCATTATCTGTGCCGGGCAAGCCCTTGCCCTCCGGCAGGTAATCAACACTCACAGCGCGATCAAGTCCCGTAACGGCACGGCCATCCGGCAACCGTTCCAGCTGGGAATCGTAGAAGCCGCGGCTGAGCTGGCGCACCAGCTCTTCGTCAACAGCACGGTATGAGACAGTCAGCCTATGGCGCGGGAGAACCCGCGACAATGCCCCGAAAACACTTTCAAGCGCATGCTGCTCTGCATCACGCCGGCCAGGGGCGCTGACGGCTACAGTGAAACTCTTCGGGCAGGCAGTCTGCTCATCACCAAAGGCAATCACCTGATCGGCACGCGCCAGCGAAGGCAGCGCCGATTGTAGCGAGGTTGACTCGGCGTCCAGAATAACGACCGCATCAAAACGGTACCCAGCAGGAAGCGCCGAGGGCACCACCAGCGGGCTCAGCACAAACACAGGCGCCAGATTGCGCAGCAAGTCAGGAGCCTGAGTGCTCAAGGCAGCCAGGGAAACGCGGCCGTCCTTGAGGACATTGCGGAGCATTTCACCCTGGCGATCACGGCCAGCCAAGATTTGACCCCACTGCTGGGCAAGGCCCCAGCGGATGCGTCCGGGGGTGGAAGCAACATGGGTTTGATCAGCCAAGCGGAACTCAGCTTCCAAGCGGCGGAGGTTCTCGCCGTCGGACATGGCAAGGTACTCATCACCGCTGAT
Source organism: Arthrobacter sp. N199823 (assembly GCF_002929705.1). Taxonomy (GTDB): domain Bacteria; phylum Actinomycetota; class Actinomycetes; order Actinomycetales; family Micrococcaceae; genus Specibacter. The sequence continues at coordinate 597,569 of NZ_PJIN01000003.1, read as the reverse complement.
CATGGCTTCAAGGGCGGACTGCCACCATGCTAGTTCAAGCTCGGAACTTGTCTGGGTAGCAGGGACTTCTCGCCGGGCAAGATCATCCAGCAGTTCGCCCAGGCCCTGTTCGCGCATGCCTTCAAGCAACAGTGTGCGTTCCGGCAAGGTTTCCAAGGTGTCCTGCGAGCCAACCAGCGCCTCGAGGCGGCCAACCAGTTCACCGGAATTGAAGTTCAGCAGATCGCCACCGTCAACAGTACGCTCCAGAACGGCACCCAATTTGAGCAGTTTCTCGCGCAGCTCAATGAACGTGCGGCTCAACTCGGCAAGTCCGGAAGGCACCGTGGGATGGCGCTTACTCGTGGCAGCTTCGGCCCAGAGAGCACTTTGCTCATTCACCAGAACCAGTGAAGCGTGCAGATCGGCAATGTGTACGCCCGGGCGCACTAGATCCCTGGCGTTGCGGCGGAAACGGGCCCGCTGCAGGGCTGGCATGTCCACGCCGTGTTCGCGGCGCCACGCAGTGGTGGCCGTGGCGGCAATCATTTCATCCGTGGACCAGTCAAAAATATCCGCGCTGAACTTATCCAGGCTTTCCCTGATAGCCACCAACATGTTCAGCTGGCGGCCCCATTCAGCAAAGGAGTGGCCCTGACGAATCTGGCCAAAATCAGCCACTTCACTCATCTTTTTAGCAAAGCCGGGTACCTGACCGTGCAACTGCTCAGCCAAGGAATACGCGGTTTCGGTTTCCTTGCGGGTGACCATACGGGCACCGTGCCAAGCGCTCGTGACAGCTACTTGACTGAAGGCGCCCAGTTCGGCGGCACGACGCAGTCTGGAGCTAAGTTCCTTGCGGTCGCGAATGCTATCGAGCACGCTGCGCTTGAGGCGCACCGTGGTGGCAGGAGCCGGATGGATGGATGTCAGCTCAGCCAGTGACTGCATCGCCTGGTAGGGCGAGCACCCCCAGCGATCGCGCACATTGTGCAGGCTTGCTACGTGGTCAACCAGCTGGTGACGGTGGTCAACCAAGGTCTCATGCAGACTGCCGAGCTTAGGCTCCACAGCCTTTTCATTGCGTGTGATGGAGCGGATCAGCTGCGACTTGATTTGCTGCGGTCCGGTCTGGGCGCTGAGCTGCAGCAACAGGGAGTCAAGCTCGTGTTCGTTCAGGATCTGGGCCAGCTCATTGAGCGTGCCTCGCCTTTCGCCCACAACCAAGACACTCTTGCCATCATGGACTAGCTGCGCAATGGCGTTGATGGCGGTCTGGGTTTGGCCAGTTCCGGGCGGGGTAGACACCAGCACGGACTCTCCAGCGCGAATCATGTCCAGCACGTACTGCTGCTGGGGATCGGCGTCGAGCACTAAAATCTCATCGTCCGGGAGACGTTCATCTAGTGCTGTGAATCGGGAAAAATCTGGTTCCAGCTCAACAGGCAGGACGTCGTCACCGCTATGCTGCTGCAACGTTTCGACCAATTCCGGTGCGTCGAGCAGTGCCGGATCGTTGAGGTTGTCGGCGAGAAACGCGAAGGTGGAAACCACCAAGCTGTGTTCCACGGTGGCGCCGGGAATGCTTGCCAAGAGTGAGCGGACCCGGTCCAACACCGGCGCCGGGTCAAAGCGTGCTGTGCTGTAAGCCAGCCTGCCCAAGGCAGATGCATCCAAGTGGATGGTGGTGCTGTGGGCCAGATGTTTAACCAAGGCAGGATTAATCTGAGCCTGCTCCATGAGCTGGAGTTCGTAGTCGTCTTGGCCCGGACGGACTGAAAGTGCGACGGCGGCCAACAACACGGGCGCACACACATCAGTACCGGTGCTGCCATCGGCAGGCCAGCGGGCCATCCCGGCGGCGAGGTATCCGACGTCGATCCCGCGATCGGTGCTCAGTTCAAAGATTTTTGCCCGCAATGCAGCGGCAGCCTTCTTGGCGGCGGCATAGTGTTCGGGTTCACGAATTAACGTGGAGAGGCGGGTCTTGCGGCCAGCCAGGAGCTGGGCCAGACCCGATGGGTTGGCGTGCGTGAGCGAGATACTGCCGTACTCGGTCATTGCGAAGGCAAGCGCGGTATCGGAACCAGAATATGAGTCCAATCCCGCAAGCCAGGCTTGGAGCTCCAAAGAGCTCTCCTTGGGCCCTGCAACTTCGGACACGGGTGCCTTCTTCTCTGCACTTGAGCGGAACGGTCTTGACCATACTGACATGTAATTCAGGCTATCGCTCCTAGCCCTCCATTGCCTGTTCGGCACACTGGAGAGCACCAAATTAGACCCGAAATATGCGGGTTATTGGCGCCCTCCAGCGTTACCTAGGGAATTACTCCCACTCGATGGTTCCCGGCGGCTTGGACGTAACGTCCAGAACCACGCGGTTAACACCTTCCACCTCATTGGTGATTCGGTTGGAGATCTTGGCCAGCAGGTCATACGGCAAGCGTGACCAGTCGGCCGTCATGGCGTCTTCGGAGGACACAGGGCGCAAGACGATCGGGTGACCGTAGGTGCGGCCATCGCCCATGACACCAACGCTGCGGACATCTGCCAGCAGCACAACAGGCATCTGCCATACTTCGTTGTCCAGGCCGGCTGCGGTGAGCTCGGCGCGGGCAATGGCGTCAGCCTTGCGCAACAGTTCCAGGCGTTCGCCGGTGATTTCACCGACGATGCGGATTCCCAGGCCGGGGCCGGGGAACGGCTGGCGGCCAACGATCTCGGCCGGCAGGCCCAGCTCGGCGCCAACTGCGCGGACCTCGTCCTTGAAGAGTGCCCGCAGCGGCTCAACGAGCTCAAAGCGCAGATCTTCAGGCAGGCCGCCCACGTTGTGGTGGCTCTTGATGTTTGCAGCACCTTCGCCGCCGCCGGATTCCACGACGTCGGGGTACAGGGTACCCTGGACCAGGAACTTGATCTCTTCGCCCTCGGAAGCGGCTTCGGCCATGATGGCACGCTCCGCTTCCTCGAAGGCGCGGATGAATTCGCGGCCAATGATTTTGCGCTTGGTCTCGGGGTCAGAAACTCCAGCCAAGGCGTTCAGGAAGCGGTCCTGCTCGTTGGCGACATACAGCTTGGCGCCGGTGGACGCTACAAAGTCCAGCTCCACCTGCTCTGCTTCGCCTTGACGCAACAGGCCATGGTTGACGAACACGCAGGTGAGCTGATCGCCCACTGCGCGCTGCACCAGGGCAGCCGCCACAGCCGAGTCAACGCCGCCGGAGAGGCCGCAGAGGACCCGGGCGGTGCCAACCTGGTTGCGGATGAGTTCAACTTGCTCATCCAGAATGCTGGTGGCAGTCCAGTTCTTTTCCAGCTTGGCGCCGTTGAACAGGAAGTTCTCCAACACCTTCTGGCCGAACTCGGAGTGCTTGACCTCGGGGTGCCACTGGACACCAAAGAGGCACTTCTCCTCATTGGCGAACGCGGCAACGGGTGCGCCGGCGGAGGACGCGAGCACATCGAAGCCCTCGGGGGCTTCTTGCACGCTGTCGCCGTGGCTCATCCACGTGGTCTGGTCAGCATTGGTGGAGCTGAGGATGGAGCGGCTTTCGCCCAGGATCTGAACCTGGGTGGAACCGTATTCACGCAGACCGGTCTGGGCGACGGTTCCGCCGAGGGCAGCGGCCATGGCCTGGAAGCCATAGCAAATGCCCAAAACGGGGATGCCTGCTTCAAACAGGTCCGCACCAACGTTCGGTGCTCCTTCCGCGTAGACACTGGAAGGTCCACCGGAGAGGATGATGGCAGCTGGGTTTTTAGCCAGCAACTGCGCAGTTGTATAGGTATGCGGCACGATTTCCGAGTACACATTGGCCTCACGCACGCGGCGCGCAATCAACTGAGCATACTGGGCACCGTAGTCCACAACCAGGACGGGCTTCTGGGAAGTCTGGGCCGTAGCGGGATTAGTCACGCTTCAATCTTAACCCACGGCGCGGCACGCTGGTCCCCGTGCGCTCATTTCCGTGACCAGTGCCTCAAACGCCGCACCACTTTCAGGGCTTAAAACCGTTTCGCTCCCGCACACATTGCAGAAGGGTTTGCGATTAATGGCCGGAAAGTGATGCGGCGTTTGGTGGGGCTAGTAGCGCTTGCCAGCCTTGGGATTGGCTGCAACTTCGGCCAGCACTTCCTTGTGCACCTTGGCCTCAACAAAGAACGACAGGAAGGGAATCACACCACCGAGGGCGATCAGCACCAATTTGCCGAACGGCCAGCGCATCAGCGTCCAGAGGCGGAAATCGGCAATCAGGTAGATGACATACATCCACCCGTGCACAATCAGCACCATGGTTGACAGGTTTACGCCACCGGTGACGGGCATGACACCGCCGGTAATGTTGACCAATCCGAAGCCATGCGCGGTACCGGTGGTGTCGGTACCGCCAGCCACCAAGACGCTGTTGAAGCCGTAGCGGAAGATCAGTTCAATCACGAGAAGCAGCAGCATGGTGCCGGTGGCATAGGCCAGGTACTTATAGAACCTCAAGGCCGTCATGATCTGCGCGGGAGTGCCGCCAAAACGGCGTTTGGGTGCCACCTTCGCTGCAGGCCCGGTGGGGGCTGACTCTGTGTTCATGGGCTCTGTGTTCATGGGCTCGGTCACTGCCGGGGCTCCTCATTCTGCTCTGAAGCTAAAATCGTGGCGATAGGTGATACGGAGGTAATGCCGTGGTGAATTACGACGTCGGGAGCTGCTTTTCGCTGTCCACGTCGCCATCAGGTTCAACGTCGTCGTTATCGTCGTCGTTCCCATGATCGATGTCAAAGAGTTCATCCTGCTCGCGGCGATACTCGTCGGCCACCAGCCGCCACCAAAGGAACAGCGCGAACCCGGCAAATACCACCCACTCAATGGCGTAGAAAATATTCAGCCAGTTGACCTTGTTGTTCTGGTCGGTTGCTGTGACGGTGATTGGTGTCAGCGTGCCGGCCGAGGCCGAGGCACCAACGTTTGCCCCGTCCTGAACTTCCTCGTGCGAGACGATGAAGGCCGCGTAGGTGCTGACGTTCCAGAGGTTGGTCAGTTCTGAGGTCGAGAGTGTTGAGATCTGCCCGTCCGGAAGATTTGGTGAAACTTCAGGACCTTCGGTGTTCAGCAGACGCCCTTCAATGGTGAGCGTGCCCCCTGGCGCAGCAGCTGCTTCATCAGGGGTGGCAATCCAGCCGCGGGCTACAGGAATAACCACTTCCTTCGTGGCTGCAACGCCTTCCAGCTTCGGCGCACCATCCACTACAAAGGCTGTGACGACCCAGTAGCCAACCTGCCCGTTTTCGATGCGGGACGGCACCAAAACCTGCTTGTTGGCATCGAAATGGCCGCTGGTTGTGACCAACTGGCCCTCAAGATCGCCTGTCATGAGCAGACCAGGACGCATGGTTTCCAACAGCGGTTGCACTTTTTCAGTGACCGAGGGTGGGGCCACGTCCTTCTCCAGCGAACGCGAAAGCTGCCATTGGCTCAGGAGGACAAGAACAGCGGCGACAACCAGCGCAAACAACAGCGCGGCAATCCATTTGGGCCTTAGGGCAGTTTTCAACACCCTTCAACGGTACTTCGTAACCGTGTAGAACAACGAATGCGCCTGATTGCGAGAAGGTGTGATGGGAGGGCGTGGATGGGCCCACAACTGCGAGGGGCCCCAAGTGCAGGTCGCTCGCGACCTGCACTTGGGGAGCAGTTGGGGACTAATGGTCGAAGAACACCAAGCTGGAGTTGATGAGCTCGGCAATGACCTCCGCGTCATGGGCTCGGCGCAGAGATTCACGGAAGTTTTCCTTGAACAGGGACCTGGCCAGGGTTGCCAAGACTTCCAAGTGAGCGGAGAAGGAACTGGCCGGCGTGGCAATGAGCAAGATCACGGTGGCGGGCCCGTCGACGGCACCAAAATCCAGGCTGTGGCCGAACTTGGTGATACCCACGGCGATGGAGATTTGCTGGACAAATTCACTTCTGGCGTGCGGGATGCCGATCCCGCCCGGGAGGCCCGTGGCCATCTGATGCTCGCGGGCATTGACGTCCTCGAGGAATCCGGCCAGATCCGAAATTCGACCCTGTTCAAAGAGTTTTGTCGCCAATTGGGCTGCGGCGTCTTCTTTAGTCTCCGCCGCCATTTCCAAAATGACCAGCCCGGAGTTGGTCAATTCTGTTTCATAGCGTTCCAACGAACCCGGTGTCATCAGTACCTTTCAAAGGCTGGTGGTGTGAGTAGAACTTCTGATCAGTCTATGCGCAGACCCTTGGCGAAGGGGAGTGAATAGCCCGTGACGAGAGGCATGCCACTGAGGCCACCATGTAGCGGAAGCAAAGGAGGAGAGAAGAGACAAAAATGCCCCGATCCAGTGGATCGGGGCATTTTCAGGGACAACAGCTGAGAGTCATCGGGGGTTGACGATGACGTCGATCCGCTGGAATTCCTTCAAATCGGAGTAGCCGGTGGTGGCCATTGAGCGGCGCAGGGCGCCGATGAGGTTGGAGCTGCCGTCGGCGCGGTGGGCGGGGCCGTACAGCACTTCCTCCAGCGTTCCCACAGTGTCCATTTTCACGCGGTGCCCACGCGGCAGTTCCTGGTGGTGTGCCTCGGCACCCCAGTGCCAACCCTGCCCGGGGGCCTCGGCTGCGCGGGAAAGTGCTGCGCCGAGCATGACAGCGTCGGCACCCATGGCAATGGCCTTGACGATGTCGCCGCTGGAGCCCATTCCGCCGTCGGCAATGACATGCACGTAACGTCCGCCGGACTCATCCATGTAGTCGCGGCGTGCAGCTGCGACGTCGGAGATGGCGCTGGCCATGGGTGAGCGGATGCCTAATGCGCGGCTGGTGGTGGTGGAGGCGCCTCCGCCGAAGCCGACCAAGACGCCTGCTGCGCCGGTGCGCATGAGGTGCAGTGCGGAGGTGTACCCGGCTGCACCGCCCACAATAACGGGAACGTCGAGTTCGTAAATGAACTGCTTGAGGTTCAACGGTTCGGTGGACTTGGAGACGTGTTCGGCCGAGACGGTGGTGCCACGGATGACGAAGATGTCAACGCCGGCGGCAATCACCGTCTTGTAGAACTCCTGGGTACGTCCCGGGGTCAAGGATCCGGCGACAGTCACGCCAGCGGCGCGAATCTCGGCCAGGCGGGCCGTGATCAGCTCAGCCTGAATGGGTGCGTTGTAGAGCTCCTGCAGGCGGCTGGTGGTCCCGGGGTCAACGACCGAGCCCTCCAGTGCGGCAATCTCATCCAGAACTGGCTGCGGGTCCTCGTAGCGAGTCCAGAGACCCTCAAGGTCCAGCACACCGAGTCCGCCGAGCTTGCCCAGCGCAATGGCAGTCTCCGGGGACATGACGGAATCCATCGGAGCGCCAATGACGGGCACCTCAAACTGGTAAGCGTCGATCTGCCACTTCACCGACACATCCTGAGGATCACGGGTGCGCCTAGCGGGCACAATCGAAATCTCATCCAACGAATATGCGCGGCGCCCGCGCTTTCCACGGCCAATCTCAATCTCATAAGTCACGCCCCTAGCCTATCGCAGGCGGGGCCAGAGGCATTAAATGACGCCGGCAGCCGATTCCAGCGTCCCGGCGGCAGCGTTTTCCAACACGGCAATAGCCTCTACCTGCGCGGCCATCGCGGCGAAGTCCGGGTCCCCCGACGCAGCTACCAAGGCCACGAGCGCGTCCCAATGTGCCCCCAGTGAGGCATATTGTGCGGCGGCTTCTTGCAGACTGCCACGTTCGACACCGGACACCCCCTCAGCGATTTCCGCCACCTCACGCAGGAATTGCGCATACAACGGACGCAAGGCACCGGGTCCACTGAACCGCCGTCCGGCCAGCAACCCATGCAACATGCCCATACCCACCGACGCACGTTTCGGGTCACGAAAAATCCTGAGCCAGCCGTGCTTTGAGGTGCCGTCACTTAGCCGCTGCGCCCACGTGGACATGCCCAGAATGCCAAAGTTTTTGGCGTAACCCGCTGGCACCCCATGCGGCGCCTGTTCCGAGAGTAGTTCTTGCGCCGTCTGCGCCATCGCCTGGCGGATCACCTCAACCGTCAGCGCCTCGCCCACCAGTTCCTCCGACAAGGCGCGGCTGCCCACCACAACGTGGGCCTGCCAGTGCTTATCCGCCTTGCGAGTGCTGCGCGCCTGCGCCAGCGCGGCGGAACTGATCCGTTCGAGTCTCCCGCCGCCGTCGTCCATCAGGTAGTCCTCACCGTCACGGCCCACCACGGCCATGTCCACGGATTCCATGTCGGCCAGCGGGTCTTGTGCCACCCAGGGCAGTTTGCCGCGGACAACGCGCACGACGGCGGGAATTCCCGTTTCCAGCGCCGCATCGAGCCGGCTTTGGGCCAGGGAGGCGCTTCCCGTCTGCTGGATGTTGACGGCGGCACCGCTTCGACGCAGCAGATTTTCCGTGTACGGGCCGGGGTGGAAGCGCGTCACGGCCGATGCCGTGGTGATGTCCTTGTACTCAAAGGTGAAAATCATGAAACCAATACCGCCCGCCAACCCGGCCAGCATCGCCTCAGTGAACGCGGTGTCGGTGAGCGGGTTGCGCACCCCGGATGCGGCCAGGACGCGGGTCCAGAGCCCGGAATCCCAATGCGAATATTCGGTGGTGTGGTCATAGGGGGAAAGCATGCGTTGATTCTATCCGGGGCGGGGCGCGGGGTTAGCCCCTAAACTGGCGGCATGAGATTTCAGCCGCACCCGAAGCCACCAAGATCCCGACCCGGCCAAGCAACATCGGCCAGTGTGCAGCCTGCAGCCACAGTCCACGCCTCGGCATACGTGCAGAGCCTCGACTACTGGCTCCAATCCGATGCCGCACGAATGGCACCCGTAGAATCTACGTCCGCGCTCCGGGACATGGCTTGGTCATACGGACAGTGGCTGGGTTTCCGGGCCGCCGTTGGTGGGCTCGGCATTACGCTGATTGGCGGCAGTGCCCTGACACTGCTTACGGCTCCGGGCTCCGTGGCCGTTTGGCTTCTGCTGCTCTTGTGCGGCCTGGCATTGGTGGTCACGGCCTGGCTTGTTGCGCGGGCAAAACTGCCGGGCGTGGTGCACGGCAGAGGACCGGCAATCTCACGCGCCGCAGGAACAACTGGCTCAGGGCTGGGCCTTGCGCTGTTCATGGCTGCGGCTTCATGGGTTCTGCTGTTCGTGGTCTTTCAAAGCCAGTTGGCTCAGGGCCTTGCCGCGGTACTCACCCTCGCCGCGTATTGCTTGTTGTTCCTGCTGGGTTGTCTGAGTGTTTTTGCCGGCCCCGGGTACTGTGCCCAGCACGGTAAGCGTTTCTTCCGCCGCCGGATCGACCAAGATTCCAAGGTGCGGCGGGAGCTGGAATCTCTGGCCCTGACCTGGCGCGACCCCGTAGCAGACCGGAACTTCGGCCCCTTGTGAGGGGATCCATTGCGCCGCTTCTGCGAGTCGCCAGTACGCTGGAGGAATGACTGACACCGAACTTCGCATGACTGACCACGAGCTCCTTGTCCTGCTATCGATGACTCCCACAGAATCTGCTGCCGTCACTTTAGGACTGCTTCGCCTTGATCAACACGGTGACAATGAGCTGCTGCACAATGCCGGCTTGACCACACTGTTGGTGCGCGGACTTGCCTCGCCCCAGGGTGAAAAGATTGTTCCCGTGGACCGGTGCGCTGTGGTGGGTACAGTGCTTTCGCAGGCCCAGGAGTGGCTTGAAATCAAGCTCACAACACCCACCAGCGAACACGTGCTCTTTGCCGTGGGATCCAATGTGGGGGCGGTATTGCTGAGCCTCAGCCCCTACGGCGTTCACGAGATTCAGCCCATTGAATCAGGTGCCGCCATGCTCGAATTGGCCCTGCACTTGAGCAATGAATACCTGACCGGTGCTGCTGAGGGCTTACCAGCCACCGCTGTGGTGCGCCGCCTCCGTGTTGATGGCGAAGCGGTTGTGGCACAGCTGACAGCCGTGGAATCCGGCGAATGGGTACTCCGCAGCGGCAGCGAATCCGAGTTCACTGAAGAAAACCACAGCGCGGTAGAGGCCATGACCGCGTTCAAGGCCATACTCGCAGCCTGACATTGCGAGCACCTCGGATATCGGCCAGCTAGGAGCTGGCTGGTTCCAGGACCCCCTTAAGCACGACGGCGGTGACCCACCTTTGGAAGGTGGGTCACCGCCGTCGTAATTTAAGGACCGGGACTACTTGTTGTAGTTCGGCGCTTCCACTGTCATGGTGATGTCGTGAGGGTGCGATTCCTTCAGGCCGGCAGCCGTGATGCGGACAAACTTGCCGCGGGCCTTGAGCTCGGGAATGGTGGGCGAGCCAACGTAGAACATGGTCTGGCGCAGGCCGCCAACCAGCTGGTAAGCAACCGAGGCGAGCGGGCCGCGGTAAGCAACGCGGCCTTCAATGCCCTCGGGGATGAGCTTGTCATCGCCGGAGACGTTGGCCTGGAAGTAACGGTCCTTGGAGTAGGAGGTGTTGTTGCCACGGGTCTGCATGGCGCCCAGTGAGCCCATGCCGCGGTAAGCCTTGAACTGCTTTCCGTTGACGAACACTGTCTCGCCCGGGGACTCTTCGGTACCGGCCAGCAGGGAACCGATCATGACGGTATCGGCTCCGGCAACCAGGGCCTTACCGATGTCGCCCGAGTACTGCAGACCGCCGTCGGCAATCAACGGCACACCGGCTGGGATGGCAGCCTTGGCGGACTCGTAAATGGCGGTGATCTGCGGGACGCCAACACCTGCAACAACGCGGGTGGTGCAGATGGAGCCCGGGCCAACGCCGACCTTGATGCCGTCGGCACCGGCGTCGATCAGGGCCTGAGCGCCTTCGCGGGTAGCTGCCTGGCCACCAATGATGTCAACGTGGGCGGCAGCCTTTTCGCTCTTCAGGCGAGCGATCATTTCCAGAACACCCTGGCTGTGGCCGTTGGCGGTGTCAACGAACAAGGCATCCACCCCGGCCTCGACGAGGGTCATGGCGCGCTCGTAGCCGTCGCCGAAGAAGCCGATGGCTGCACCAACACGCAGGCGACCCTCATCGTCCTTGGTGGCCAAGGGGTACTGCTCGGCCTTGGCGAAGTCCTTGACGGTGATGAGTCCGCGGAGAATTCCGGCGTCGTCAACGAGGGGAAGCTTCTCAATCTTGTTCTTGGCGAGCAAGTTGGAGGCGTCTTCGCGGCTGATGCCGACCTTGCCGGTGATCAGCGGCATGTGTGTCATGACGTCGCGGACCAGGCGCGTGGAGTATTCGTTTTCCGGGATGAAGACGGTGTCGCGGTTGGTGACGATGCCCATGAGGCGACCGTCCTTGTCCACAACCGGCAGGCCAGAAACGCGGAAGCGGGCGCAGAGCTCGTCCAGCTCGGCAAGCGTAGCCTCGGCGCCGATGGTCACCGGGTTGGTGATCATGCCGGATTCGCTGCGCTTGACCAGATCAACTTCTTCGGCCTGACGCTCAATGGACAGGTTGCGGTGCACAACGCCCAAGCCACCCTGGCGGGCCATGGCGATGGCCATGCGCGACTCGGTCACGGTGTCCATGGCGGCCGAAAGCAACGGAGTCTGGACAGTGATGCGTTTGGAAACCCGTGAGCTGGTGTCAGCGTCAGAGGGGATCACGTTGGTGTGTCCGGGAAGGAGCAGGACGTCGTCATACGTCAGTCCAACAAAGGCGAATGGATCATGAATTTCAGGCTGGGACACGAAGGCTCCTTGGCGGGGTAGAACCGGTGGGGGGTGTGTGCATCCAATGGCCGGTCCCGTAATTACGAAGCTAGCCTGTGCGTTGGTTACAGTCTAAAACGAAAGCGGCTGTTGCCCTATTCCCGTTCGTTGCGTCACACAGAGACCGATCAACGCCTGGCTCTGCGTCCCGGCAACAACGCCCTCAGAGCGTTGAGGATGGTGGCCAGGTCAACCAGTTCCTGCGCCAGAGCTCCGGCAACGGCAGGAACGAACCCCAAAGCGGCCACGATCATCAGTCCCACGCTCAGCACGATGCCAATCCAAATACTTTCAATGGCGATCTTCATGGTCCGCTGGCCAATTTCAACGGATTGGGCCACTTTGGCGATGTCATCGAGCATGATGACCACATCCGCGGATTCACTCGCCGCCGTGGAGCCTTTGGCTCCCATGGCAATTCCGACGTCGGCCGCGGCAAGGACCGGTGCGTCATTGATGCCGTCGCCCACCATGAGGACAGGGACGGGGGCCAGGGAGTTGACGATCCTGACCTTGTCTTCGGGGAGAAGTGCCGCCTTGACCTCTGTGATTCCGGCCTGGCGGGCCACGTGGTCCGCCGTGGATTGCGCGTCACCTGTGAGGATGATGGTGTTGCGCACGCCCAAGGAATTCAGCGTCTTGATGGTTGCCGCCGCATTGGGCCGGATGGGATCGCTCATGACCAGCGTTCCAGCGAAAACACCATCGATGCCAACGTAGACCGCCAGCTGGCCGCCGGACAGATCAGCCGGCACCACGCCTGTGGACTTTTCGGCGACAAAGGCGGGCTTGCCGATAACAACTGTGCGGCCGCCGCACGTTGCCAGCACCCCGTTCGTGGCGTGTTCCACGGCATCATTCGACGGGAGCAGGGTGAGCCCGCGCGCATCAGCTTCGGCAATGACCGCCGCGGCAAGGACGTGGGAGGAGTATTGCTCTGCCGATGCCGCAAAGGCAAGGAGTTCTTCTTCTGACACGGTGCCTGCGGTCCGGACTTCTTCGAGCGTTGGATGACCGCCGGTCAGTGTGCCGGTCTTGTCAAAGGCTGCGGTTTTGACGTTGGCCAGCAGTTCCAGCGTCCCACCGTTCTTGATAATGATGCCGGCCTTGGCGGCCCTGCTCATGCCTCCGAGGAACGCCACGGGCGCTGCAATCAGCAGCGGGCACGGGGTAGCGACCACCAGGACTTCGGCGAATCGGGAGGGGTCCTTGCTCAGGAACCAGGCGACGCCGGCCAAGGCCAGTGCCAGGATGGTGAAAGGAACCGCGTATCTATCAGCCAGCCTGACCACCGGCGCCTTGCTGTCTGCGGCCTCCTGAACAAGGGCAATAATCCGGCTGTACTGTGAGTCGGCCTCACGTGCCGTGACCTGCATCCGAACGGCGGCTGAGCCGTTGACGGTACCGCTGATGACAGCGTCGCCCGCCACCCGCTCAACGGGCAGGCTCTCACCGGTGAGTGCTGCTTCATCAAAGGAGCCGGAGTCCGACAGGAGCAGTCCGTCTACCGGGACGACCTCCGCAGGTTTGACGATCAAGACATCGCCAAGTTCGACGTCGGACGTGGGAATGTCTTCAACCACCCCACCCAACCGCTCACGGTGCGCGATGCTGGGCGCGCGGCTCAGGAGGGCCCTCAGTTCCCGCTGCGCACGTCCGGCAGCAAAGTCCTCGAGCGCCTCGCCGCCGGAGAGCATCATGACAATGATCAGCGAGGCAAAGTACTCACCAACGGCCACGGTGCTGATGATGGCGGTAACGGCAAGGATATCGATGCCCCAGTGCCCGCGCATGATGCCTTTGACCATGCCAACGCCCTGATAGAGGGCAATTCCGACGGCGTAGACGCTCGCCACCCATTGGGCCTGTACGCCCAGGCCGGTCAGGGCCAGGACGCCGGCGGCGACCATGACAACAGCGGTCAAGGCCACGATGGGATAGCGGCGGATGAAACCCCTGACCCGGGGTAATTTCCGAACTGCCGCCGTCGAGGGCAGCTCGCCGGGAACCTCAGGCTTCATTGCCAGCGATGTCCGCTCCGCAGAATCGTTCATGCTATTAGTGTCGCCCTAGTCAACGTTTTCACCAAGTCCAACAAGTCCAACAAAAAAGGACGGCGTTTGCGGGTTCGGACGGCTGTATACAACCGTCCGAACCCGCAAACGCCGTCCCTTGTGCAGAGGAACACCAAACGTTGGGCCCACGCTCGCCAGGTTCCCGAGAAATCGCGTCAGCGATTTACCGGGCCGGCGAGTGGGGACTAGTGCTGGTGTGCTGCTTCGTCCTCGGCAGGCTTGTCCGTCACGAGAACTTCGGTGGTGAGCACCAAAGCCGCGATGGAGGAAGCGTTGCGCAGGGCTGAACGGGTGACCTTGACCGGGTCGATGACGCCAGCCTTGACCAGGTTCTCGTAGACACCGGTAGCTGCGTTGAAGCCGAAGCCGTCTTCAAGTTCGCCAACCTTGTGTACAACAACGTAGCCGTCGTGGCCAGCGTTCTGTGCGATCCAGCGCAGCGGCTGAGCAACGGCCTTGCGAACCAGCGCAACAGCAGTTGCTGCATCGCCTGTCAGGGCTGCAACGTCAGCGTCGTCATCGAGTGCCTTGGCGGCCTGCACGAGTGCGGAACCACCACCTGCAACAATGCCCTCTTCCAAAGCTGCACGAGTAGCTGAGACAGCGTCCTCGATGCGGTGCTTCTTTTCCTTCAGCTCGACCTCGGTGGCTGCGCCAACCTTGATCACGCCGATGCCGCCAGCCAGCTTGGCCAGACGTTCCTGCAGCTTTTCCTTGTCCCAGTCGGAGTCGGTGCGCTTAAGCTCGGCGTGCAGCTGAGCCACGCGGTCAGCAACATCCTCAGCGGTGCCAGCACCGTCAACGATGGTGGTGTTGTCCTTGGTGACAGTGATGCGGCGAGCCGTACCCAGTACCTCGAGGCCAACCTGATCCAGGGACAGGCCAATCTCCGGGGAGACAACCTGTGCGCCGGTCAGGATCGCAATGTCCTGCAGCATGGCCTTGCGGCGGTCGCCGAAACCCGGAGCCTTGACGGCAACAACGTTCAAGGTGCCGCGCAAGCGGTTGACGATCAGCGTGGACAGTGCCTCGCCATCAACGTCTTCAGCAATGATGAAGAGCGGCTTGTTGGCAGCAAGTGCCTTTTCCAGCAGCGGCAGGAATTCCTGCAGGTTGGAGATCTTGCCCTGGTTGATCAGAACCAGTGCGTCTTCCATGACTGCTTCCTGGCGTTCTGCGTCAGTGACGAAGTACGGGGACAGGTAGCCCTTGTCGAACTGCATGCCCTCGGTGAGGACCAGCTCGGTGGAGGTGGTGGAGGACTCTTCGATGGTGATGACACCATCCTTGCCGACCTTGTCGAACGCTTCGGCGAGCAGGTCGCCGATTTCCTGGCTCTGAGCGGAGATGGCGGCAACTTCTGCAACCTGTCCACCCTCAACCGGGCGAGCATTCTCCAGCAGGCGCTTGGCAATGGCTTCTACGGAAACCTGGATGCCGCGCTTGAGCTCGCTGGGAGCCGCACCTGCGGCAACGTTGCGCAGGCCTTCCTTGACAAGTGCCTGTGCCAAAACGGTGGCCGTGGTGGTGCCGTCGCCGGCAACATCGTTGGTCTTCGTGGCAACTTCCTTGGCCAGCTGTGCGCCAAGGTTCTCGTAGGGGTCTTCCAACTCAACTTCGCGAGCGATAGTCACGCCGTCGTTGGTGATGGTGGGGGCACCCCACTTCTTGTCGAGCACAACGTTACGACCGCGCGGGCCCAACGTTACTTTGACGGTGTCCGCCAACTTGTCGATGCCGGCCTCGAGGGCCTTGCGTGCATCGTCATTAAACTGAAGCTGCTTTGCCATGCGTTTGTCCTTTCACGCAAAGACCCCGCGCCGGTCCCTAGGGATCAACGGGCACGGGGCTTTACAAAAGTGGTTGACGAAAGTCGTTACTTAACGACGATTGCCAGTACGTCGCGGGCCGAGAGAACCAACAGCTCTTCGCCACCGGTCTTCACTTCAGTTCCACCGTACTTGGAGTAGATAACAACGTCACCCACGGCAACATCGATCGGGACGCGGTTGCCGTTGTCGTCAACGCGGCCGGGTCCAACTGCCACAACTTCGCCCTCCTGGGGCTTTTCCTTGGCAGTATCCGGGATAACCAGACCGGAAGCGGTAGTCAGCTCTGCTTCGAGCTGGCGAACAACAATACGATCCTCAAGAGGCTTAATAGAGACCGACACTTAGGACCTCTCCTTCACACGAAAATTTTATGGACGGCTGTCTTGGCAGCCATGTTTGTGTGGAACCCAACCGTCGTCGCGGTGCCGGTGATGTTCCCATGGCCAAAAGATCAGCGCGTTAGCACCCTCGGGGTGAGAGTGCTAACTCTGACTCTAGGGAATCGATTAGCACTCGGTCAAGGCGAGTGCCAGTTTCACCCCAAAAAGTACGACGACGGCGGGCCGGGTTTCGCTCACGGCGCACCTTTGTGTCGGCCCTGGTAGGCGGCGGGAAACGTTGTTGTCGTGAACGCGGCCGAGTGCAAGGATGCAACCATGACTTTATGCCCTGTTCAAGTACGTGACCTGAAGAAAAGCTACGGCAGCTTCACAGCCGTGGATGGCATCAGCTTCGACATCCACGAAGGCGAAACCTTTGCACTTCTTGGTCCCAACGGGGCGGGAAAGAGCACCACCATTGAAATCTTGGAAGGCTACCGGGACCGGACCAGCGGAGAGGTCCGCGTTCTGGGTGTTGATCCCCAGCGCGGCGGCTTGGACTGGAAAGCCCAATTGGGCATTGTTTTGCAGTCAACGGGCGAAAGCGGCAACGTCACAGTGCTTGAACAACTGAATCACTTCGCCTCGTACTACCCGCATCCGCGCAAGGTGGCCGATGTTATTGAGGCCGTGGGTCTGGGCAGCAAAGCCAAAACGCGGATCAGCAAACTCTCTGGCGGGCAGCGTCGGCGTGTGGATGTGGCTTTGGGAATCATTGGCCGGCCCAAGCTTTTGTTCCTCGATGAACCCACAACGGGCTTTGACCCGGAGGCCCGGCGCCAATTCTGGGACCTCATCAAGGAGCTGAAAAGCGAAGGAACCACCATCTTGCTGACCACGCACTATCTCGACGAGGCGGCCATGCTGGCCGACCGGGCAGGTGTCATTGCTGGGGGCACCTTGGTGGACATTGGCCCCATTGACGAGATTGGCGGAGCCAGTGCCCGTGTTCCTCTGGTGCGGTGGCGCCAAGACGGAGCCGACCATGCTGAGCGCACCAGCGAACCGGCGGCACTAGCCGCGCGGCTGTTCGCAGAACATGGCGGGGAGGTGCCGGGTCTGGAAATCACCCGGCCAAGTCTCGAGGACATTTATTTGGATATGGTGGGCGCTCACGCGGCTGGCTTGGAAAGCGGTGCGGCATGAAGACTGTGCAACTGGGCATGTTCCGCATTGGCTACGAACTCAAACTGTATTTCCGTCAGGGCGATTCGGTGTTCTTCACGTTCTTGTTCCCGATCGTGATGCTCTCCATCTTTGCCGTCGCCTTCAGCACTACCGAAAACGTTGGCGCAGCCCCTGACGGCAGTGGCGGCATCTCCTGGGCTGCGTTTTATGTCCCGGGCATGGTGGCTGCGGGCATGCTGCTCAGCGGTGTCCAGAACTTGGCCGTGGATATTGCCACAGAAAAGGGGGATGGGACGCTCAAACGCTTGGGCGGCACTCCCCTGCCGGTATTTTCTTACTTCATTGGCAAGATCGGCATGGTCCTTGTCAGCTCGGTGGCGCAGGTGCTGTTACTGCTCTTGGTAGCCAGATTTGCCTTCAACGTGGAACTTCCCACCGAAGCGGATAAATGGCTGACTTTTGTCTGGGTTTTCTTTTTCGGAGTGATGACCAGCTGCGTTTTGGGTATTGCTCTCTCGGCGCTGCCACGCACAGGAAAGAGTGCCACAGCCGTGGTCATCCCCATGGTGTTGGTGCTGCAATTCATCTCTGGCGTGTACTTGAACTTTGCCCAGCTGCCAGAGTGGTTGCAAAACTTCGCCAGCATTTTCCCGCTGAAATGGATGGCTCAGGGCATGCGCAGTGTGTTCTTGCCAGCAACCTTCGAGGCCGCTGAGTCCAGCGGCTCCTGGGATTTGGGACTCGTGGCTCTCGTCATGGGACTGTGGCTCGTGGCCGGCCTGGTCTTGTGCCGCATCACGTTCCGTTGGATTCGCAAGGACAGTTAGTAGTAGACGGCCAGCGGGCCGCGTGGACCGGCAATAACCTCAACCGGGGTGTCGAAGACACGGGTCAGGACCTCGTCGGTCATGATCTGCGCAGGGGTGCCGAACTCGATGACTAATCCGTCTTTCACGGCACAGATGTAGTCGGCATAGTGCCCGGCAAAATTGATGTCGTGCAGCACGATCACAATGGTGCGCCCCAGTTCTGCGGCGGCCCGGTGGAGGTGTTGCATCATCTGAGCGGAGTGCTTCATGTCCAGATTGTTCAGCGGCTCATCGAGCAGGACGTGTTCGGTATCCTGGGCCAAAACCATGGCAACGTAGGCACGCTGGCGCTGGCCGCCGGAGAGCTGGTCGAGGTAGCGGTTTTCCAGATCTTCTAAGTCAAGGAAGTCAATGCAACGGCTGATGATTTCCTCATCCGCAGCGTTTAGCCTGCCCTTGGAATAGGGGAAGCGGCCAAACCCCACCAGCTGGCGGACCGTGAGCCGGGTGACGAAATGGTTTTCTTGGCGCAGGATCGAGACGATCTTGGACAGGTCTTTCGAGGACGTACTGGCAACGTCGTAGCCTGCCACCTCGATGGTTCCTGCGTCCAGTCCCAGCAGTCGTCCCACCATGGTCAGCAACGTGGACTTGCCTGCACCATTGGGGCCCACCATGGCCGTGATTCCGCCGGTGGGAATGACCAGATCCACCGGGCCAATGGCCACATCGCTGCTGTATTTCTTGTGGACGTCCTTGAGCGTTATCACAAGCGGCCCTTTCTGAGGATGAAGATGAGGAAGACGGTTCCGCCAATGGCTTCAATGAGGATCGAGACCACGCCCTGGGCGTAGAAGACGTTCTTCATGATGAAGTAAGCGCCGGAGAGAACCACGAATCCGGTCAACACGGCGACGGGGAAAATGTAGCGGTGATCGTAGGTGTCTGCGAGCTGATAGGACAGCGTGGCCACGAGGAATCCGAGGAACGTCATGGGGCCCACCAGCGCCGTGGAGACGGCCATCAGGATGGAGACCAAGAACAAGACGCGCATCACCTCAAAGCGGTGGTTCAAGCCAAGGTTGATGCTCGCATCTTTGCCCAACGCGATGACGTTCAGGCGCCGTGCGTTCAGCAGGAGCAGAACCCCGGCCACCACCACCAAGGGGATGGCAACGGGTAGGTAACTGACATCGGCGTTGGAGATGGAGCCAAAGAGTCTGGCCGTGAGAATGTCGAACTCGCTCGGCGTCAGTAGGCGTTGCATGAACGTTGACACGGAGCCGAGCCCGCCACCAATGACGATGCCCACCAAGAGCATGATCTGCAGGTTTCCATACTTGCCGGACAGCAGCCAGCCAAACAGGGCCAGCGAGAGCGCCACCATGATGGCCACTTGCAAGATGAACTGCGGGACTCCTTGGACGGCAACAACTCCAGCCGCGCCCATGAAGAATACAGCCGCCGTCTGCACTGCCATATAGAGCGATTCAAAGCCCAAAATGGAAGGGGTGATGATGCGGTTATTTGTGGCTGTCTGGAAACTGACTGTTGCCAGCGCCTGACAAATAGCCACAATAAGCATGACGCCGACGCTAGTGGCGCGTAGTTCGGCAATGAGCCAGAATCCGGAAGAACCCACGGGCATCGGGTTATCCCAGGCGAGCAGACCGGCACCAAAACCCAGCGCCAGCACGATCAACAGGCTCAGGACAATCCAGTACCGGCGGCCGACTGCCTTGGTGGACAGTGGACCCGATTTACGGACCAGCGATCTGGTTTTCGGGGTTTTGCGGGCAGGAGTCGCGGTGGCGGTATCAAGCATTTCGACGCTGCCTTAAGAGAAGACCAATGAATACGATGGCGCCGACAATGCCCAGGATCAGCGAAACCGGTACCTCGAAGGGCATGATGATGGTTCGCCCAATCAGGTCGCAGACGGTCACAATCGCGATGCCGAGCAGGCATACCCAGGGCAGGTTACTGCGCAGATCATCGCCTCGGAACATGGAGACAATGTTCGGAACGATCAACCCCAGAAACGGTAGATTTCCCACCACCACGGTAACAACACCGGTGGCGACGGCGATCAGCGCTGTTCCGAGGAGCATGATCTGGTTGTAGTTCAGGCCCACATTGGTGGCGATGTCCTCGCCGAGGCCGGCCACGGTAAATCTATCGGCGACAATAAAAATCACCACGGCCACAATCGCAACGATCCACAGCACCTCATACTGCCCGCGGAGGACGGCGGTGAAGCTACCTGCGAACCAGATGCCCAGGCTCTGCAGCATGTCGGTTTGCAGGGCGATAAATGTCGAAATTGCCCCGACAACCGAGCCAAGCATGATGCCCACAATGGGCACTGTCAGAGATGCCTTCAATGACACTCGGCGTAGGAACAAAAAGAAGATCATGGTGCCGATGAAGGCGGCCGCAATGGCGCCTGACATTTTCGCCAGGATGCTGGCCGTGGGGAAGAGAATCATGACCACCAGCAGGCCCAGTCCAGCCCATTCGGTGGTTCCGGTGGTGCTGGGTGAAACAAAGCGGTTTTGCGTCAGAAGCTGCATGACCAGCCCGGACATTGCCATGGCAGCCCCCGCCAACACCAGCCCAATGGTGCGTGGGATGCGGGTGATGGCAAACATTTCCCCGCCGTCCTTGCCGCCGAAAATGTCGTAAACACCGGTAAACAGGGAAACCACCAGCAGCAGGGCCACGATGGCAATGCCGATGATGAGTTTGGGGTCAAAGAGTTTGCCCTTGGAGGGGGCTCTGGTGGTTATGGCCGTCATTCGTCCAGCCGTCCCTTTCAGATTGCTCACGGAACCTACGCGGGAGAAAGCAGCGCAGTGGAAAACAGCGCAGTGGCGGATCGGGCCACAAGGGCTCGATCCGCCACCACATTAGGAAAAGCGGAAATTACTTACCTTCGAATGCATCGGCAATGGAGTTGAAGAACTCCGTGTACGTCTGAATGCCTTCGTTGGTGTAGGAATCGTTGGGCATGAAGATGACATTGCCCTTTTTGGAGGCGGTGACGTTCTTCAGTGCCTCAGACTTGGTCAGCAGTTCCTTACCGGCAACGTACTTGGGGTCATCTGCACTGGTGGCAGCATCGCGGTCCATGGCGATGATCCAGTCCGGGTTGGAGTCGGCAATGGCTTCAACGGAGATGTCATCACCTTGGTGATCGGTGCTGGCGTCTTTGACTTCCAGTGACGGGGTCAGGCCCAGGATGTCAAAGACCGGGCCCAAGCTGCGGCCGTTGCCGGGAGCGGCGTAGTTGATATTGCCGCCGGAGGTGATCAGCCCCATGACGGTGGAGCCTTTAGGGTAGGCCTTCTTGGCACGGGCAATCGCCGCGTCGAGGTCATCGTTGAGCTTCTTGGCTTCAGCCTGCTTGCCGAAAACCTCGCCCAAAACTGTGGTCTGGCGCTTCAGTTCGGCGTCGTAGGACTCGCCATCGCGGGGGTCGAGTTCAAGGACGGTGGCCTTGGGTGCGAACTTGACCAGGTCATCGTGGAACTGGGCGTAGCGCTGACCGTTGACGATCAGATCAGGAGCCACAGCTACAACGGCTTCGAGGTTCGGTTCGCGGTGGCTGCCCAAGTCGATGATCGAGGTATCGGTCTTGTAGGCGCTGGTTTTCGGCATCAACGTCACGGCGCCAGCGGTGAGCTTCACACCCCAGTCGGAGAGGGTTTCAAAGGTGCGGTTGTCAGTGGCAACCACTGACTTCAGTGGGAGGTTGATGGTCTGTGAACCATTGTTGTCCTCGACCGTGACGGACGTGGGAGCGGCAGTGCTCTCCTCGCTGGCGCCTGACGGGGCCTCGGCGCCACAGGCAGTGAGTGCCAGCACGGCGGCTGTGGCGGCAAGCGTCAGTAGGTGCTTCTTCAGCATCTTAGTTCTCCAAGGGTAGATAAGCTTAGGCAATCCTTATAAGCAGTCCCCCCAAGCTATTGCATCTGAAAATAATTGCGCAAATTATTCCTGCCGTATTTACCGTGACTCTTATCACAGCACGTATTCCGGTTAGGCTTGCGTCATGTCCTTAGACGCAATTTCCCCGCTCCTGACCCTTGACGGCTGGGAACTTTTGTCATCCCTGGGCCCTTACAGCGAGGCAGACTCTCTCAAACTTAACGAAACTCTTCGTAAAGCTGGCCACTCCCCCGAGCTGGTCGCCGCCGCATTGACCCAGTCCCGGCTGCGAGCCAAGGCCGAAGCCAAGTTTGGCGAGTTCGCGCATCAAATGCTGTTCACCCAGGCTGGGCTTGAACAAGCCACCCGATTGAGCATCGCTGCGCTGCACGCACAAAGATTTACGACGGCTGGCATCACCAATGTTGCCGATCTGGGCTGCGGCCTCGGCGCAGATTCGTTGGCCATGGCGAGCCTGGACATCAATGTCACGGCTGTGGAAATGGATGAGATTACCGCCGCGTGCACCACTGTGAACCTGATGCCGTTCCCGCATGCAAAGGTGTTGTGCGCCAAAGCAGAGGAGGTGGACCTTGATGGAATTACGGGCGTGTGGCTAGATCCTGCCCGCCGTACCACCAGCACCTCAGGCACCACCCGGCTCTTTGATCCCGAGGCTTTTTCACCCCCGCTCTCCTTTGTAGAGTCACTGGCGGATAAGGGCTTGGCCGTGGGCGTGAAGATGGGGCCCGGCATCCCCCACGACGCCGTTCCGGACACCGCAGAAGCTCAGTGGATTTCCATCAATGGCGACGTGGTGGAAGCCGGGCTGTACTTCAACCAGCTGGCCCGCCCGGGCATTCGACGCGCCGCACTGGTCATTGGCAAGCACGGCAGCTCCGAGCTGACCAGCACTGAAAAGTACCAGCCGCAGGAGCAGGACGCACAGATCGGCCCCGTCAGCAGCTACCTCTACGAGCCCGACGGTGCCGTTATCCGTGCGGGTCTCGTGGCGGATTTAGCCAGGGTTATGGACGCCCATCTGCTCGATGAGCACATCGCATATCTGTCCTCCGATGAGCCGATCGATACCCCGTTTGCCCGAAGCTACAAGGTCATCGAGGTCAAGCCGTTCAACGTCAAGGCCCTCAAAGCCTGGGTCAAGGCCAACCGGATCGGCGTGCTGGACATCAAAAAACGCGGAGTTTCCACCACACCGGAAGAGCTCCGGCGCCAACTCCTCACCGGGTCCGGAAAGGGCCCCAACAAGGCAACTCTGGTACTAACCCGCATTGGTGAGGACCGCGTTGCCATTGTGGTGGAGCCCCACACCCCTTAACCACCCCCTCGACGCTTCCTCACCTTTCGGGACATTCTGGCCGACGCGTCCTCACGTTTCGGGCCATTCCCGCGGACGCTTCCTCACATCCTGCGCTTCGAGCCGTCCGGCTGACGCTCTCTCAGACAGTGGGCAGACGGTGGCTGTGGATAACTTCTGCAGACATCGAATTTTTGGGACACCATTTAACCATGGAGACCAACGACGAACTCCCCGTCCCCGGCAGCCCGTTCACGCTTTCTAAGGCCAAGGACCTCGGACTCGCGCCCGAGCAGCTAAGAGGCCGATCCTTTGCCCATGTCAGCCGTGGCTTGTACCGCCCGGCGCAGTGGGACTTCGACCTGCTCGAAGCTGCCCAGGCCCTTAGTGCCGCCACTCCGGGCGCCTGGATTTCGCATTCCACGGCTGCCCGGCTGCAGGGGCTCATCCTGCCTCCGTGGTTGTCCGATTCGGACGAGCTGCATTTGAGCAAGCCCCAGTTTCTGCCATCTGCAAGGAGGAAGGGCATCCACGGTCACGCCACAGTTGCCTTTCCGGATGAGGTGGAAACCGACAGGCAGCTGCGCATCAGCACCCGTGCCCGGACCTGGCTTGATCTGGCACGCATCCTGCCATTGCCAGAGTTGGTGTGCATCGGCGATCAACTGATCCGGGTGCCACGGCCTCAATTTGAAGAGCGGAGCGAACCGTACGCCACACGGGGATCCCTCCGGCGCATGGTCTTAAGGCATGGAAATTTGCAGGGCATTGTTTGTGCCCGGGAGGCTCTGGAGTTGATGAGGGTGGGCGCCGATTCCGGCCCGGAGACTCTCATGCGGCTGGCCATGGTCGACGCCGGACTGCCGGAGCCGGAGCTGCAAGTGAAACTTTGGGACACCCGAACAAGCCCTTCTGCCGATGCCGGGTACCGCGACAAGAAGATCGCCCTGCAGTACGACGGAGGGCATCATTTGGACGAGATACAACGCCAAAGCGATGTCCGCCGCGACAAGGCGTTCAGGTCAGCCGGTTGGCAGGTGCTAATTTTCACCGACGAAGACTTGGCAGATGGGTTCGACCAAGCCGTCAGAAACATCAAGCAAGCACTGCGGCAGGCATGGACAGCCCCATCGATTGCCTCGGGATTCGCCTCCGGAGAGTGACAGCGCCGCAGAGACGACCAGCCAAAATTGGCGGCTGAGGAAGCGTCAGCCTCCAAACCCCGAAAGCTGAGGAAGCGTCAGCCTCCAGACCCCGAAAGCTGAGGAAGCGTCGGTGTCAGGAGCGGGAGAACTCGGACGCTTCGCGGACCAGTTCCGGGCTGGGGCGCACACCGGTGTACAGCACAAACTGCTCCTCCGCCTGAATGGCGATGACCTCGGCGCCGGTGATCACGTGCTTTCCTGCTGCCCGGGCGGCCTTGATCAATGGGGTTTCGGCGGGAAGCGCCACGACGTCGAACACCACCTGCGCGGCGTTCACCAGTGAGTCACTGAAGGACTGCACCAATTCGTCGGCGCCTGACATGCCCAACGGGGTGACGTTGATGAGCATGCCGGCATCGCTCGCATCGCTCACCTCGGCCAGCCACGAGAATCCATAAAGCGCGGCAAGTGCCCGGCCCCGCTCTTCGTTGCGAGCCACAATCGTGACGTGCGCAAATCCGGCGTCGTGCATGGCAGCGGCAACAGCCTTGGCCATACCACCGGAACCGCGCAACAAAACAGTGGTCGCGGGATCAATGGCGTTGGTGGCCAGCAGCCGGGCGATGGCGAGGTAGTCGGTATTGTAGGCGGTGAGCACGCCGTCGGTGTTCACGATGGTGTTGACGGAATCAATGGCGGTGGCGGAGGCATCCATGACATCGATGAGCGCAATGACGTCCTCTTTGTATGGCATGGAGACGGCGGCGCCACGAATGCCCAGGCCCCTGATGCCAGCGACGGCCTGTGCGAGGTCCACCGGGGCGAAGGCCTTGTAGACGAAGTTCAGTCCGAGGGCGTCGTAGAGATAATTATGAAAGCGCGTCCCAATATTGCTGGGGCGGGCCGCGAGGGAAATGCATAAGGTCATGTCTTTGTTCAGGATCGGCATGCATCCATTGTGCCGCAGATCCTGAACTACAATCAGATTGCAGCTGGTGCCGTACCGCGTTGCAGCCATAGTCCCAGCATTGCCAAGGAGGCCTCGCACGTGAAGATCGATTTCGCCAAATCTGAGCAATCTACGCTGGGTCTGGAGTGGGAAATTGCGCTCGTCGACTCCGAAAGCGGCGATCTGGCGCCTCGGGCCAACGACGTTTTTGCCAACATTGAGGCCGCCGACCCGGGCATTTGGATTGATGGTGAGCACCCCCAGATCAAGGGTGAGATGCTGCAAAACACTGTGGAATTGGTCACGGGCGTCAATCACACCGTTGCTGAAGGCACCGAGGATTTGCGCCGAAGCCTGGTCACACTGCGTGAGGCAACCAAGCCGCTGGGTTTGGACCTACTGAGCGCCGGAACGCACCCTTTCAGCGACCCTTTTAGCCAAGTTGTGACCGATAAGGAACGCTACGCCAAGCTGGTGGATCGGACCCAGTGGTGGGGCAGCCAGATGCTCATTTACGGCGTCCATGTCCACGTCGGTCTGGACCATGTCTCCAAGGCCATGCCGGTTCTGGACGGGCTGGTCAACTACTTCCCACATTTTCAGGCGCTTTCGGCATCCTCCCCTTATTGGAATGGTCAGGACACCGGCTACGCCTCCCAACGGGCTCTGATGTTTCAGCAGCTACCCACCGCTGGCTTGCCGTTCCAATTCCCCGATTGGGCCGCGTACGAATCGTATGTACAGGACATGTTCACCACCGGTGTCATCGACGCACACAATGAAATCCGCTGGGACATTCGCCCCGTGGCTGGCCTGGGCACCATTGAAATGCGTATCTGCGACGGCATGTCCACACTGGAGGAAATCGGTGCCGTTGCTGCCCTAACTCAGTGTTTGGTCCAAGACTTTTCTGACACCCTTGACGACGGCGGCACCATCCCCACCATGCCCCCGTGGCACATCCAGGAAAACAAGTGGCGCGCGGCCAGATACGGCATGGAAGCCATCATCATCCTCGATGCCGCAGGCAAGGAACAACTCGTCACCGAGCACCTGGTGGAACTGTTGAACAAGCTGGAACCCGTAGCCGCCAAGTTAGGCTGTGCCGACGAACTCGCCAGTGTGGAGAACATCATTGCCACGGGGGCAAGCTACCAGCGCCAGCGCCGAGTCGCTGCCGCCAACCAGGGCGAGCTGCGCGCCGTCGTGCGTGAACTCGTGGCAGAGATGGCCAGCAACTAGGCCCTTTACCCTCCCAAAGTACAGCCGGTCGGGTCCCTATTCGGGCAGGATCACCAATTCCAAGTAGTCACGCAGACAACCGGCCATGTCGATGCGCTCCGGGGCCATCATCCACTGGGTTTGAATGCCGTCCCACAGTGCGATCAAGCTTGCCGCGGCACGCTCGGGGTCGACGCCAGGGCGCAGCCGGCCTTCCTTGGCGAGCGCTGAGAACGCCCTCAGGTAGCTGCTGCGCAACCTTTCAAAACGTTCGGTGAAGAAATCCAGCCCGGGGTGATTGTCAGTGATCGATTCCGCGCACAAAACCGCGTAGAGCTCAATGACTCCGGGCACCGTTTCATTGAATCGTGCCTGGCGGACCACGGCATCCACCAATGATTCCTCCGGGTCCCGGGGCTGCCCGCCTCCCGTCACGCTGTCACGCCAATTCAGCACAGCCAACAGCAGATCACTCTTGGACGGGAAATAGTGCAGCAGGCTTGTCTGACTCATTCCCACCTTGTCGGCCACGTCCTGCAGCGATCCGCCCCGGTAGCCTCGTGCCGCAAAAACCTCGTGGGCGGCGGTCACAATGCTCTCCCGACGCTGCTTGGATTTGGCATAAGGACCGCGTTTGGCGGACGGGGCGGTTGGCGTGGTGGTCATGGAATGCCAGCTTAGTCCACATTCCCCAGTAACATAATTGAAATTCGAGTAGTCACTCGATAAATTTATTGAAATTCGAGTAATCGCTCGAGATTTGTGGTAAATTTTCTCCCGTCCCCAAAAAAGGGCGCTCCGGACCCGACGGAATTAGATTCACCCAGAGGGCTTACCGGGCCCACACAACGAAGTGAGAGAGCAGGCTATGCCCCCCATAACACGAAGGCAGCTGCTGCAAGGCGGCCTTGGCACAGCCGCGCTTGGGCTGTTGTCCGGTTGCGCCACGCCGGGAACCCGGTCCGTGAACGCAGCCCCCACCATTGCCTCGGCCTCCGGCCAAAAGAT
The DNA here is from genome assembly GCF_002929705.1 of Arthrobacter sp. N199823. Lineage (GTDB taxonomy): Bacteria > Actinomycetota > Actinomycetes > Actinomycetales > Micrococcaceae > Specibacter. The sequence continues at coordinate 570,067 of NZ_PJIN01000003.1, read as the reverse complement.
CACCCTTGAATACTGGTCCTGGCTCAAGAACCTGCAGCCGGTGGCGGACATCTGGAATGCCGCCAACCCCAATGTGCAGGTCAAGACGGTATGGATCCCCGGCGGCAACCAGGGCGGCTACCCGAAGCTGTACTCTGCGCTGGCAGCCGGGGGCGGGCCCGACCTGGCCCATGTGGAGTACGGAGTCATCCCTTCCTTCATGATGGTGAACGGCCTGGTGGACCTCAACCGCTACGGTTCAGATGAGTTCGCCAACCGCTATGACAAGACCTTGTGGAACCAGACCAGCTACGCAGGCGGCGTCTACGGCATCCCCCAGGATTCGGGGCCCATGGCGACGTTCTACCAACCCGCTGTCCTGGACAAGGTAGGTGCCACGGCCCCAGCCACTTGGGATGAGTGGGCCGGGGTGGCCGCGGAGCTCCGCAAAGCCAAGACCTACATGGACTGCTTCCCGCTCGCAGAAGCCGGCTTCTTCACAGCCCTGGCCACACAGGCGGGTGCCCAGTGGTTCCGGGCCGACGAGGACGGCTGGGTCATCAACATGACCGACGACGCAACCCTGAAGGTCGCCCGGTTCTTCGACAAGGCCATCGACCAGGACCTTGTCCAGACCGACTTTGGCGCGTATTCGCCGGGCTGGTTTGCGGCCGCAGGCAAGGGAGAGATCGCCTCATTGACCTCGGCCAGCTGGGGTGACGCCCTCGTCCAGGGCATCAGCGGCGGTGCCGGCCAGTGGAAGGTGGCTGCCATGCCCCGCTGGGATTCGGCCGGCTTTGGTTCCAGCTACCTTGGCGGCTCCGCTGTGTCCGTCCTGGCCAACAGCAAGCACCCGCGCGAATCCCTGGAATTCGCGGCTTGGCTGACCTCCACCCAGCAAGGCATCGACGCCGAAATCGAACACTGCGGCATCGGCTGGTCCCCCGTCCCGGACGTTATTGGCACCACGCGCCAACAGCCTTCGGGCTTCTTCAGCGGCCAAAACTACAACCAGGACGTCTTCGCCCCGGCGGCGCTGGAGCAAAATACCCAGTGGTCCTGGTGGCCCTCACAACAGCAGTCCTTCAACATCCTCAGCGACGGATTCCGGCTCAAATCATCAGGAACCAGCCTCGTGGATTCAGTGGCTGACGCGGAACAGAAAATCATGACCGTCTTCAAGAACAGCGGCCTGAGCATCAGGAAGGAATCGGCATGACCACCACTCCCCCAAGGACCGAACCGGCCGGCGCAACAGCCGGCGGCCGGGCACCGAGCCGTCCCGGACGTGCCCCCTCCCCCAGCCGGCGGAACAGCGGAAGGCGGGCATCCGCCGTCGGACGCGCCCCCTGGCTGCTGCTGGCGCCGTTCCTTGCCCTCTTTGTCCTGACATTCATCCTGCCCATCCTTGCTGCCGTGCTCTCCAGCTTCACCAAGGTCACGCGTGACGGCCTGTTTGGCGAGGCCGGCATTACGAGCACCTTTGCCGGATTGTCCAACTACGCCCAGGCACTGGCCGATGGAAACTTCATCGCTTCCATGGGCCGGATGCTCCTTTTTGGGGTGGTCCAGGTCCCGGTCATGATCATCATGGCGACCATTTTGGCGCTGCTGCTGGAATCTGCCTCGGCACGGTGGCCCGGCTTCTTCCGGGCAGCCTTTTTCCTGCCCTACGGTGTGCCCGGGGTGATCGCCACGATCCTCTGGTCCTTCATGTATGTGCCCGGTTTGAGTCCCTTGATCGATATTGCCGGCTTGTTCGGCCTGTCCCCCGATTTCCTGGGGCCGAACACCGTGTTGTGGTCGATCGCCAACATTGTCACGTGGAGCTACACCGGCTACAACATGCTCATCATCATCGCGCAGCTCAAGGCCATACCCACCGAGGTGTATGAGGCTGCCAAAATGGACGGCGCATCCCCGGTCCGGGTGGCGCTGTCCATCCAGCTGCCCCTGATCAAGCCGGCCCTGGTGCTGACCACCATCTTCTCCATCATCGGCACCCTGCAATTGTTCGCCGAGCCGCAGGTCCTCAAAACAGTGTCCCCGGCGATTGACAGCCAGTACACGCCAAACCTGAGCGCCTACACCACAGCCTTTGCGTACAACGACTACAACGTGGCCGCCGCCCAGGCCGTACTCATCGCCTTAGTCGCTTTTGCGCTCTCCTTCGCTTTCCTAGCATTCACGAATAGGAAGTCATCATGACAGCACAGCTGAGCAACACGCCCTTGAAATCCGTCTCAAAGACGAATACACGGACGAAGGCACCGGGCCGCAACAAGGGCACCACCATCCTTGTCACCGGCATTCTCGTGGTGGCTGCCCTGTACTTTCTGGCACCCGTTTACTGGGTAGTGGTCGCATCAACCAAGTCCACCGCGGATTTGTTCGCCACCAACGGCTTTGCCTTCGCCGCCGAATTCAACCTGTGGAACAACCTGTCCCAGGTGCTCAGCTACGACGGCGGCATCTTCGTCCGCTGGTTCGGCAACTCGGTGCTCTATGCCGGCATCGGCGCTGTGCTGGCCACCTACATTGCCGCAGCCGGAGGTTACGCCCTGGCCAAATACCAGTTCAAAGGCAACAACCTGGTCTTCGGCATCATCTTGGGCGGCGTGCTGGTGCCCGGCACGGCCACGGCCTTGCCTCTGTTCCTGCTCTTCAGCCAGATGGGGTTGGCCAACACCTATTGGAGTGTCCTGCTGCCGTCGATGGTCTCCCCATTTGGGCTGTTCCTGTGCCGCATCTACGCTCAGGCCACTGTTGATCCCGCCCTGCTCGAAGCGGCCCGCCTCGATGGTGCCGGCGAGATCCGGATCTTCCACACTGTGGGGCTGCGCATGCTCACCCCGGCGCTGGTCACCGTGTTCCTGTTCCAGCTGGTGGGCGTCTGGAACAACTATTTCCTGCCGCTGGTCATGCTCTCCGACACCAAGCTGTACCCCATTACGCTGGGATTGAACAACTGGCTGACCCAGGTCAACCGCCTGCCCGAGTTCTACCAGCTCACCACCGGCGGCGTGCTCCTGTCCATCATTCCCCTCGCCATCGCAATGGTCGTGCTGCAGCGCTTCTGGCGCGGCGGCCTTACAGAAGGATCCGTAAAATAGTGACCCCCGCAGACGTTTCGTACATCACCGACCAGGGCCCCGGCTCCGGCCTGCGTGTGCCGGCCCGTTCCTGGCTGAATTCCGACGCCCCCTCGCTCTCACTGAACGGGGACTGGCGCTTTCGGCTCCTTCCGGCCGCCCCCGGAACCCCGGGCGCCGGATCCGTGCTGCCCGACGGGGAATCCGTGGAAGGTGTGGCTGCCGAATCCTTCGACGACTCCGCCTGGGACACCCTGCCCGTCCCGTCCCACTGGGTGCTGCATGGAGAGGGCAAATATGGCCGCCCGATCTACACCAACGTGCAATACCCCTTCCCCGTCGATCCGCCCTTCGTCCCCGACGCCAACCCCACAGGAGACTACCGCCGCAGCTTTGACGTCCCCGCCGCCTGGTTTGAAAGTACGACGGCGGCACTCACCCTGCGCTTTGACGGCGTCGAATCGCGCTACAAGGTTTGGGTGAACGGGCAGGAAATCGGGGTGGGCTCGGGCAGCCGACTCGCCCAGGAGTTCGATGTCACCGCGGCGCTGCGCCCCGGCTCCAACCTTCTTGTGGTGCGCGTCCACCAATGGTCGGCCGCCAGCTACCTGGAAGACCAGGACCAGTGGTGGCTGCCGGGCATCTTCCGCGACGTCACACTGGCGGCCCGCCCCGCCGGCGGCATCACCGACGTCTGGCTGCGCACCGGATGGACGGCTGACACCGGCGCGGGCGCGGGGCAGGGAGCCGGCACCGGCACCCTCGATCCGGAAATCATTGCGGAGGCGGACGCCTACCCGGTGACCCTCACGGTGCCCGCGCTGGGAGTTGCGGTACGCTGGGACTCGCCGGCCGACGTCGTCCCCTTCACAGTGGACAACGTGGAGCCCTGGTCCGCCGAAATCCCCCGGCTCTACGAGGCCACGGTGTCCAGCGCGGCGGAGAGCATCACGCTCCGCCTGGGTTTCCGCACCGTGGAGATCGTGGGTGACCAGTTCCTGGTCAACGGCCGCCGCGTCGTGTTCCACGGCGTCAACCGGCATGAGACCAACCCGGACCGCGGACGCGTCTTTGATGAAGCCGACGCCCGCGAGGACATGGCGCTCATGAAGCGTTTCAACGTCAACGCCATCCGGACCAGCCACTACCCGCCGCACCCGCGCCTGCTGGACCTGGCCGACGAGATGGGCTTCTGGGTCATTTTGGAATCCGACCTGGAAACCCACGGCTTCCACCGGCAGGGCTGGGTGGATAACCCCAGCGACGTCCCCGCGTGGCGCGATGCCTTCGTTGACCGGATGGAACGCACCGTGGAGCGGGACAAGAACCATGCCTCCATCGTCATGTGGTCCCTGGGCAATGAATCCGGCACGGGCGCAAACCTGGCAGCTATGGCAGCCTGGACCCACGCCCGTGACGCCTCCCGTCCCGTCCACTATGAGGGCGACTACACGGGAGCCTATACGGATGTGTACTCCCGCATGTACTCCTCCATCCCGGAGACCGATTCCATTGGCCGCAACGACTCTCATGCGCTGCTCCTTGGCTGCGACGCGGCCGAATCGGCCCGGCAGCGCACCCGGCCGTTCATCCTGTGCGAGTACGTGCACGCCATGGGCAACGGCCCCGGCGCCATGGACCAGTACGAGGAACTTGTGGACAAATACCCGCGCCTGCACGGCGGTTTTGTGTGGGAGTGGCGCGATCACGGCATCCGCGCCAATACCGCCGACGGCACGGAATTCTTTGCCTACGGCGGCGACTTTGGCGAGGTGATCCACGATTCCAACTTCGTCATGGACGGCATGGTCCTCTCCGATTCCACGCCCACCCCCGGCTTGCATGAGTACAAGCAGATCGTCTCCCCCATCCGCCTGTCGCTGGCCCTGGACGACGGCGGTGCGCCGCGGCTCACTGTCGCGAACCTGCGGCACACGGCTGACGCGTCCGACGTCGTGCTTCGCTGGCGGGTGGAGCACAACGGCGCCGTCGCCGCCTCAGGGGAGCTGGCTGTCGACAGCGCAGACGGTCCGCTGCGGGCTGGCGAATCCGTCACGCTCACACTGCCGCCCGTCGCTGCCGCGCCGGAAGGCGAAACCTGGTTGACGATGGAGGTCGTACTGCGCGACGCCACGGAGTGGGCCCCGGCCGGGCATCCGCTGGCCGCAACCCAGCTGGACCTCTCGGCGCCGCAATCCGCACCGCGCGCGCCCCGTCCGGCCGCGCCCGTCAGCGGCGCGGCTCCCGTTGAGCTGGGCCATGCCATGTTCGACGCAGGAGCGCTCGTTGCGCTGGCAGGCCTGCCGGTGTCCGGTCCCCGGCTTGAGCTGTGGCGGGCACCGACCGACAATGACAGGGGCAAGGGATTTGGCGCCTATGGCCCGGAAGATCCTTGGCTCAACAACGGGAAAGGTGTTCCGGCACCGTCGTCGGAGGCCGTGTGGAAGCAGGCCGGACTTGACCGGCTGACGCGCCGCGTCGAGGACGTTGCCGCGCTGCCGGACGGACTGCGGGTCCGGACCCGCTACGCTGCCGCGAACAGTGCCGCCAGCGTAGCGGTAGAGGAGAACTGGCAGCTGGCGGGCGAGGAACTGTGGCTGCGCCTGGACATCATGCCCAGCGCGGGCTGGGACCTGGTGTTCCCCCGGATCGGCGTGCGGCTGGACTTGCCCACGGACATTGACGGTGCCTCATGGTTCGGCGCCGGCCCACGGGAATCCTACGCGGACAGCATGCATGCAACAGTTGTGGGACGGCACAGCGGCTCCATTGATGAGCTGAATGTCCCCTACGCCCGGCCGCAGGAAACCGGGCACCGCAGCGATGTGCGCTCACTGGAGCTCTCCCGCAACGGGGCTCCGTGGCTTCGCATTGAGGCCGATCCGGATGCACTGGGGCGCCGTCCCGGGTTCTCGCTGGCCCGGCACACGGCACAGCAGGTCACCGCGGCCGGGCACCCGCACGAGCTTCCGGCGTCAAGCCACAGCTACCTGTATCTTGATGCGGCGCAGCACGGCCTGGGCTCGCGCGCCTGCGGACCGGATGTGTGGCCCGACTTTGCCCTGCGCCCAGAGGCAAGGACGCTGGTTCTGCGCTTCTCCGCACTGTAACCCAATGCCGCCAAACGCGGCAGCATCTAATGGGCACTTTTCGCCAACGCGGCAGCACTCATTGCTGCCGCGTTGGCGAAAACACGCCATTTGGTGATGCGGCGTTGCGGGCGGCGGGGAATTCTTAGAAATTTCTTAGACGGTGCGCGGGACAGTGGAGGAAGAGCTTCACTCTCCACTTTGAAAGGCGCCCGCCATGGCTTCCCCGCCCCCATCCATGCACGACGCCGGCGCCCCCTTACGCACCCGGCTGGCGGTGCTGCCCCTCCCACGGTTTTGGGGCCTGTGGGTCACCGTCCTGTCCGTGGCAGTCTTGGCCCTTGGGTTCTTCGCCGTTGCCACGCCGAGATTCACGGCCAGCGAGTTCGATGTTGACCAGGACCTGAGCCGGAACCATGTGGGCGTGCTGACAGCCCTCGCCATGACACTGGACAAGGCGTTTTCCCCGGTCGGCGGAGTGGCCATCATCGCCCTGGTGTGCCTGTTCTTGCTGCTGGTCCGCAAAGCGCCCGTCAATGCCCTTGCCTTTGGCGGCGTCGCTGCCTCGGGGTGGCTGGCCAGCCAATTCTTCAAGGTCATTGTTGACCGGCAGCGGCCCAACCCGGCGCTGCTCCTTGACCCGCTGGCACCGGAGACGGGTTCCAACAGCTTCCCGAGCGGACATGTCGCACTCGCGGTGGGCCTGGCCTGGGCGTTCTGGTTCCTCCTGCGAAAGACCCGATGGGCACGCCCGGCCGTGCTCCTGGGCGTTCTGGTTCCGGTGGTGGTTGCATGGTCCCGACTCTACGTGGGCGTGCATTACCCCACCGATGTCGCCGCCTCGTTCCTGGCTGCGAGCGCGGCCGTGTTCTTCTTTGCGGGTGTGTGGAATGCGGCCGTGGCCTGGGCGATGTCCCGGATGAACCCCGTTCCCGGCGGGTCTACCCTTAAAAGTGGGAGCAATACTTCTTCACCCACCCGAATTCACGATTGAGGCTTGCCTTGCTGCACACCATTGCTTTATCCCTTCCCCACGCCGTCCCTGCGGGTTTGCTGTCAGTCATGGATCCTGCTGCGCTGCTGAGCAGCCTGGGCCCGGCCACCTTGGCCGTCGTCGCCTTGATTGTCTTCATTGAATCGGGGCTCCTGTTCCCGTTCCTGCCCGGTGATTCGCTCCTCTTCACGGCAGGCCTGCTGCACAACCAACTGAACCTCTCCCTCCCGGTGCTGATCGGTGTGGTGGTGCTGGCCGCCGTGACAGGCGATCAGGTGGGCTACCTGCTGGGCCGCAAATTTGGCCGCCGCTGGTTCAAGGACGACGCCCGCATCCTGAAAACCAAATACCTCACCGAGACCGAAGAATTCTTTGCCAAGCGCGGCGGCTGGGCCATTGTGCTCGCCCGCTTTGTCCCCATCGTGCGCACCTACGCGCCGCTCGTGGCGGGCGTGGCCAACTACGACCACAAGAAGTTCACGCTGTGGAACATTGCCGGCGCCCTGGGCTGGGCCGGTTCCATCACCTTGCTGGGCACCTGGCTGGGCCACTACGAAATTGTTTCCAAGAACATTGACGTGATCGCCGTCGCGCTTGTCCTTGTTTCCGTGCTGCCGGGCGTCATCAGCTTCCTACTCAAGCGCCGCGCTGCAGCTTCCGGAACGCTGCTTTCCGCACCGGAAGGCGAGTCGGCGGGGGACAATAATGAGCATGCACACCCCTGAGCTCCCGCGACTGCTGCTGGTGGAGGACGATCCCATCCTCGGCCCCCTGACCGCCGAGCTGCTCGCCGGCGATTACCACGTCCAGCTCGCCGCGGACGGGCAAACGGGCCTACACCTTGGCCTCACAGAACACTGGGATGTCATGGTGATTGACCGCGGCCTGCCTGTCATGGACGGACTGGAACTGCTCGCCGCACTGCGCCGCAAGGGCATCGCCACCCCCGCCATCATCCTGACCGCGCTCAGTGCCACAATTGACAAGATTGCCGGGCTCGACGCCGGAGCTAACGACTACATGTCCAAACCCTTTGATGCCGGTGAGCTGAGGGCGCGGCTGCGTGCCGTGACCCGGCGTTTCCCGGCTGCGGTGCCGTTGTTGGACGTGGGCGGCTGGCTCTTTGATCCCGCCAACCGCTCGCTGCGTTCACCCTATGGGGAGTTCGTCGGATTGACGGCCAAGGAAAGCGAGCTGCTGGCCCTGCTGGCGGCCAGCCCCGAGAAGGTGTTCACCCGCGAGGAGCTCTTGGCGGGGCTATCCCATCGCGATGATTCGAGCAGCGTCATTGACACCTATGTGCACTACTTACGCAAGAAGGTGTCAAAGTCGCTGGTCCGGACCGTTCACGGGCTCGGCTATCAGATTGGAGATGGCGCGTGACCGGCCCCCGGAGGCAGGACACTAGGCCAACTCGGGCCGGTGCCTCCTCTGATTCACGGGCCCTGAGGCGCGCCGCCGTCGTGGTGGGTCTGAAGATTGCCGTGGCCATCGCCATCATGGTGGTGGTGGTCATCATCGCAGCCGCCGCCTACATGCTGTACGTTTCCCAGCACCCGGATGCGGTCTCTGCCGACCCCTCCGCCCGAGTGTATGTGGAATCGAACGACATGCTCAAGGCCATGGTCCTAGCCGGATTTGCCGGAATTCTCGCGGCTGGCGGCATCGGCTGGCTCAGTGCCCGCAACGCCATCCGCCCGCTGGGACGGGCCCTTGAACTGCAGCGCCGCTTTGTCCAAGACGCCAGCCATGAACTGCGCACGCCACTGACCATCCTGGATGCGCGCGTCCAGCTGGCCCAGGCCAAGTCGGACCCTGGCAGCGAGACGGCCCGCGCACTGGATCTGGTCCGCCAGGACACCGCAGCCCTCACCGCCACCGTCCAGGAACTCCTGCTCGCCGCCACCGCCGGGGCTGAGTATCCCGCCGAAGCGATCACTGTTGTCCCCGTGGTGCGTGAGGCGGTTCAGAGCCTGCGCGATGTTGCGGCCTTGCGCGGCGTGCACCTTGAAACCACGTACGACGGCGGCCCCCGGGTCCGCATTCACGGCAACAGTTTGCGCCGGGCCGTCTTGGGCCTGGTAGACAACGCGCTGAACCACACCCCCGAGGGCGGGCACATCACGGTGGCCGTTAGTCATGCCGGACGGACGGTGTCCATCACGGTGGCCGACACCGGAAGCGGCATCACCGGGATCGCCCCGTCCCGGGTGTTTGACCGCTTCGCCCACAGCACCGACCCTGCGGCTGGCGGACGGCGCAGCTATGGTTTGGGGCTGGCCTTGGTCCGTGAGATTGCCGTGGCCGCCGGTGGAACCATTGAAGTCGCCAAAACCGGCCCGGCCGGAACCACCATGGTTCTGACCCTGCCCGCAGCCTAACCCCGCCCCACCGACGCTTCCTCGCTTTTCGGGCATTTTTGCGCAACGCTTCCTCACTCATGAGCGTTCATACCGCGTTCACTTGTGCCGGATACGATCGGGCCAATGAGCAATCCCCAAACTCTGGACCGCAAGCTGGGCACGGTTGACGCCGTCGTCATTGGCTTGGGTTCCATGATCGGTGCCGGCGTGTTCGCGGCTTTTACGCCCGCGGCGCAGGCTGCCGGTTCCGGAATGTTGCTTGGTTTGGCCGTGGCCGCCATCGTGGCGTATTGCAATGCCACCTCATCGGCCCAGCTGGCCGCGGCCTACCCCACCTCCGGCGGTACCTATGTTTATGGCCGTGAGCGGCTTGGACCCTGGCCGGGCTTCCTCGCCGGCTGGGGATTCGTGATTGGCAAAGTGGCCAGTAGCGCTGCCATGGCCATGACGTTCGCCGCCTACGCAGCCCCGCCCGGATGGGAGCGGCCGGTGGCGATGGCCGCGGTAGTTCTTCTGGTTGCGGTGAATTACCGAGGCGTGAGCCGGACGGCGGCACTGGCCCGGATCATTGTGGTGGCAGTCCTGGCCGCCCTGGCGCTGGCGGTTGCGGCGGCGTGGACCGGCAGCACCGGGCTAGGCAGCACCGAGTTAAGCAGCACCGCGCCAAGCAGCAGCACTTTCTTGGGCGAAGGTGTCTTTTCGCACGGATGGTACGGGATCCTGCAATCGGCCGGGCTGTTGTTCTTCGCCTTTGCCGGATATGCCCGGATCGCCACGATGGGTGAGGAAGTCAGGGATCCGCGCCGCACCATTCCGCGCGCCATCCTGCTCTCACTAGGGATCGCCGCCACCATTTATGCCGGTGTGTGCATCACGCTGCTGGCCATTTTAGGGCCCGACGCCGTTGCCTCCTCCGTAGCACCGCTAGCCGACGCTGTGGTCACCGGGGATTGGGCCTGGGCTGCTCCCGTGGTCCGGGTGGGCGCCGCGTTGGCGTCCCTGGGTGCCTTGCTCGCCTTGGTGGCGGGGCTGGGACGGACCTCCCTGGCCATGGCGAGGGAGGGTGATTTGCCACGATTCATGGCCACCGTCCACCCTAAATTCCTGGTTCCGCACCAGGCAGAATTGCTTCTCGGGGCCGTGATCTGCCTCATTATCGCCTTCGCGGACCTGCGCGGCGCCATCGGATTCTCATCCTTCGGCGTGCTGGTCTACTACCTCGTGGCCAATGTGGCCGCCTTCACCCAAAGCGCCCCCGACCGCCGCTACCCCAAGTTCCTGCAAGTGCTGGGTGCCGCGGCCTGCGTAGCTTTGGTGGCCACGCTGCCGGTGGAAGCGGTGTTGTCCGGGCTGGTGATGTTCGCCGCAGGGGTCATTTTCCGCGCAGCCAGGCTCCGCCGTCGGGCGCCCCAAAACCCGTCCCCCATTCGAGGTGACACTTAACGTCGATCTGGGTCAGAGGCTGATGCGGCTCACCGGCATGGAGGAATCCGGTGCAAAGGACAGATCACTCGGGGCCACGCCATTCATGACCAGTTGCGCACCCAGGGCCGCAACCATGGCACCGTTGTCGGTGCAGAGCGAGAGCTTCGGGACCAGGAGCGCGATCCCGGCGGATGCGCACCGCTGCCCGGCCAGTTCCCGCAACCGTGAATTGGCAGCTACACCGCCGCCCAGCAACAGCGTGGTGATGCCCTGTTCGCGGCAGGCCAGCACTGCTTTAGCGGTGATGACATCCAACACGGCTTCCTGGAACGACGCCGCGATATCGGCCACGGGGACCGCCTCACCGCGCGCTTCGTAGCCTTCCACGCAGCGGGCCACGGCGGTCTTGAGCCCGGAGAAGGAGAAATCGTAGCGGTGCGGACCGGGGGCCTCGGCCGTGCCCATGTACTTGGGCATAGTCAGCCCGCGCGGGAATCGCACGGCCTTGGCATTGCCTTCCTTGGCCAAACGGTCAATAGCGGGGCCGCCGGGGTAGTTCAGCCCCAACAGCCGGGCCACCTTGTCAAAGGCCTCCCCTGCGGCGTCGTCAATGGTGGCACCGAGCAACTCAACATCGGAGGCGATGCTGCGCACCCGCAGGATCTCGGTATGTCCGCCGGAAACCAAAAGGGCACCAAGATTCTCAGGGAGGGCCCCGCCGTCGTACACGGCCGCAATGGACTCATCCAATAAGCCCACGCCCACGTGTGCCACGAGGTGGTTGATGGCGTACAGCGGTTTGCCCGTGGCCAGCGCGAGCGCCTTGGCTGCGCTGACGCCCACCATGAGCGCACCGGCCAGACCGGGACCACTCGTGACCGCAATTGCGTCCACGTCTTCGAGGCTCACGCCGGCATCGGCGAGCGCGGCGGCCAGGGTCGGCACGAACGCGTCAAGGTGTGCCCGCGAGGCAATTTCCGGGATGACTCCGCCGAAGCGAACGTGCTCCTCCATGGAGGATGAGACGGTGTTGGTCAACAATTCGGTGCCACGCACCAGTCCCACGCCGGTTTCATCGCACGATGATTCAATCCCGAGGATCAGCGGGTTGGACTGGTTCATGAGGGGTCCTTCGAAGTGGTGGAAACGGGCAGCTGCAGGCGCATAATGAGCCCGTCCGAACCGTCGCGGTAATACCTGCGCCGCGTATGAATGTGTTCAAAACCGTAGCGCTGGTATAGCCGCTGCGCCCGCGGATTGGTGGAGCTGACCTCCAGCATGATGTTCTCGGCGCCACGCCGCCGCGCCTCGGCAATGAGCTCGTCCATCATGGCCCGGGCAATGCCGCGACCCTCAAATTCCGGCAGCACGCCAATGGTTTGAATGTCGCCGATGGGTGGCACACACATCAAGCCGGCATAGCCAGCCACCGTCATCTCCAGGCCTTCGCTACCCTGGTTTGCTGTGTCCTGGCATCTCTTGGCCTGATGTTCGACGGCGGATGGCAGCTCCGCGATGATGTACCGCCGGGTTTCTGGCTGAGCCAGCTCATCAACAAACATGGTCCGGGGCCAGGAATCGATCCCAAAGAGCTGCTGATCAAGGGCTGTGATGAAGTCAATGTCCGCTGGCTCCATGTCGCGCAGAACAGCCGGCTGGTGCGTTCCGCAACTCATCTAGAGTGCCCGCTTCCGGGGACCGGGAACCTTGGCATCGGACTCACGCAGGTAAAGCGGAGTGGAATCCAGGAGTCCGGCACCGGCCAGGGAGCCTGCCGCGGCGATCTTGCGCGCGGCTGCGCGGCCCAGTTCAAGTGCTGTGGGCTGGGCATCGGCAAACAGTGGGTAGACCTCACAACCGTTGGCGGTCAGGACCTCTTCATACAGTCCAGCTCCCGCCCCAAACACCTGAACGCTGCTGATCTCCTCGGCAGAACCAACATGGGGCCCATCCAGCAGTTGGGCCCCGGCACTGTACCGCGCCCAGTAAACTTCCTTGCGCCGTGCGTCAGTAGCCACCACAAAGTCACGCATAGCCAGCGGACCCACAGCACGCCCGTCACGGTAAGCAGGGGCATCAAAAACCTGATGCGCCAACGCGTCCAGACTCATCATCCCGTACAAAGGGACACTCCACGTGAAGCTGAGTGTGCGGGCCATGGTAATTCCGGAACGCAGACCCGTGAACGGACCTGGGCCCGTGCCCACCACAATGGCATCCAAGGCCGGACCCTCCGTCACGGGGTCGGTGAACAGTGACTGCACGCCAGGGGCCAGTACTTCGGCATGGCTGCGGGTATCGGTGGTGGCAAAATTGGCCACCAGTTCCGCCGTTCGGACCGGGTCCAGGGGGTCAAAGTCGAGCAACGCGGCGCTGGCGATAGCGGAGGTGTCAATAGTCAGGATTCGCACTTTTTACATCTATTCTGTTGTGTTCACAAGCTGGCCCAGCGCCGAAAAGTCGGTGCCTTCCCAGCGCGGCCCCACTGCGTGCAAGCGCAAGGTGCGGGGTTCGTCGTCGTCTTCGTCGGTGAAGTCAAAGGTGCCCTCGAGCGCATCGGTACCCTCGACGTCGGAGGCACCCGTTCCACCCGTGCCAGCTGCGGGCGTGCCAGCTGCTGGAGTGTCGCCACCCACCGCGCGCACCAGCTCGATTTCCAGCCGGCTGGCGGCCAGATGCTCCACCCGTTCGGCACCCCACTCCACCACTGTCACGGAGCTGTCCATGGTGTTTTCCAGGTCAATGTCATCAATTTCGCCGGGCGAACCCAAGCGGTAGGCGTCAACGTGGACCAGATCGGGGCCGCCCGGGTTGGGCCCGTCAGGCAAATTGGGGTGGATGCGCACCAACACAAAGGTGGGCGAAATGATGCCTTCGCGCACGCCAAGGCTCCGGCCGAGGCCTTGGGTGAACGTGGTTTTTCCGGCACCCAGTTCTCCGCTGAGGATGATCAGATCGCCTGCCTGCAGCAGCCTGGCCAGGTTCTCGGCCAACTGCTGGGTTTGCGCAGCAGTGCTGGTGGAAAATTCCCAGGCCATCACGCAGCGCCACCTGCCTGCACTGCGCCACCGGTCTCGGCCCCGCCAACATAGCGCCGCGGTACCCGCTGGCTGATCCGGGTCACGATCTCATAGTTGATGCTCCCGGCAGCCGCCGCCCACTGCTCAACGAGGGGTCCGCCGTCGTGCCCGTTGCCAAACAGCTCAGCGGTGGCGCCCAAAGCAGAGCCCGGAACAGCGGCCTGGGCAAAGCCATCGCGGCCGTGCGGACCCAGGTCAATCACCATCTGGTCCATGGCAATCCGCCCCACCACGGGGTAGGTGATGCCGTTGACACGGACGGGGCCTCCGCTGGCGACGCGCGGAATACCATCGGCATAGCCCAGCGGAACAAGACCCAGCGTGGTGGGTTCTGTGGTGCTGTAGTTGAGCCCGTAAGAGATGCCCTGGCCGGCGGACACGTCCTTGCAGTTGGCAATTTGGGTTTGCAATGTCATGGCCGGGACCAAGCTCAGCTGCGCGGAGGTGCGGTCGGCAAAGGGTGACAGGCCGTAGATGCCCAGCCCCACGCGGACAAGATCAAAGTGCGAATCGGGCCGGGACATGGCGGCGGGTGAGTTGGCAATATGGCGAACTTCCAGCCAGGCCCCGGCTTGTTCGGCAATGGCCACGGCCTCACGGAAACGGGCCAATTGTTCATCCGTCTCGGTACGTTCGGGCTCGTCGGCCACGGCGAGGTGGCTGAAAACGCCAACAACGCGCAGCAACCCCTCCGCCTGGTAGGCCACGGCCGCGGCAACCAGCGCCGGCCAGTCTTCTTGAGTGCTGCCGTTACGGCCCAGGCCCGTATCAATTTTCAGGTGCACACGGGCGGGGTGCTGCCGGGCCCGGACCGCCGCCACAATATGTTCCAGCTCCCAGCCGGAGCACCCCAGATCAATGTCAGCGGCCACAGCGGCTTCGAAGTCCGTGTCTGGGGTGTGCAGCCACGAAAGCACGGGCACGTCAATGCCCGCGGCGCGGAGGGCCAAGCCCTCACTGACGTGGGCCGTGCCCAGCCACCCTGCCCCGGCAGCAACAGCCGTGCGGGCCACCTCGATCATGCCGTGCCCGTAGGCGTCGGCCTTCACCACGGCCATGAACTTCGCCGGGGCGACGATTTCACGGAGGTGGCGGATGTTGTTGGCGATTGCGGACAGGTCAATGATGGCTTGCCGTTCAGGGCCTGTAGCAGGCGCGGGAACCGGCACAACTAAGTGGCTCACCCATCCATTTTAGCCCTCTCAGCAGGCCAGCTGCGCAATCTTGGGGCCGCACTGCCACCTCGGCTAGCTTGGAGCTGCTGGCAGTGGCAAGATTGATTCAGTTATTGACACACTGAACGTCCCGGACCAGTAGTGTTCGGCAGGGTTCGCCACAGTTCAGTAGGAGAGGAACGCCATGCATCAGATTCGGCGCGTCGCCATGCTTTCCCTCCACACCTCACCGCTGGATCAGCCCGGTGGCGGTGACGCTGGCGGCATGAACGTCTACGTTCGGGCGCTGGCACTGGAACTCGCGGCAACGGGCGTGGCGGTGGACATTTACACCCGCCGCACCTCGCCCGATCAGCCTGAAACCGTTGCGCTGGACTCCCTGGTATCGGTCCACCATATTGTGGCGGGTCCCTTCGGCAAGGTGTCCAAGGAAGCTCTCCCTGAGCTGATCACGGAAATGGCCGACGCCGTCGCCGATCACGTCAGTGCCCTGCCGGGGGAACCCGTTCGGGTCATCCACTCCCACTATTGGGTTTCTGGGATGGCCGGAATCCTGGCAGCCAAACGCCTGGATCTCCCGCTCGTCCACACCATGCACACCATGGCGCGGGTGAAGAATCAGCACCTGCCTCAGGGTCAGAGCGCCGAACCCGGTGTGCGCGAGGACGGCGAACAGCACATTGTGGCCGCGGCAACGCGGCTGATCGCCAACACTACAGCCGAGGCCGCTGAGCTGGAGCGCCACTACGATGGCTGTGAACAACGCATCGATGTGGTCTCTCCCGGTGTGGACTTGAAAATATTCAAGCCGGCCTTCCGGGACCGATCGCGGCAGGATCTGGGCATTGCCCCCGGACGCTTCCACGTTGTCTTCGCTGGGCGGTTGCAACGCCTCAAGGGTCCCCACGTTTTAGTCAAGGCCGCCGCCATCTTGCGGGCGCAACGCCCCGACATTGACCTGCAGCTTTCCTTTCTGGGCTCTCGCAGCGGCTCTGACAAATATGATCTTCAAGCACTCATCGAAGAGTGTGGCCTGCAGGATTCCGCCACCATCTACCCTCCCGTGGAGGCCAGTAAACTAGCCGATTGGTACCGCAGTGCCAGCGTTGTGGCCGTGCCCTCTTCGAGTGAATCCTTCGGCTTGGTCGCCTTGGAAGCCCAGGCCTGCGGCACCCCGGTGATTGCCACGAATGTTGGAGGTCTCCCCCGCGCAGTCAGCGATGGACGCACCGGCTTGCTGGTCGAGGGCAGGTCCCCGCAGCTCTGGGCCGAGGCGATCGCCTCCCTGCATGACTTCAGCGAAACTCGCATCGATATGGGCCGCGCCGCCTCTGTTTTTGCCGGCCAATTTGGCTGGGAACAAACCGCCGCGCACACGGTGTTGAGCTATGACTTGGCCTTGACCTACCAATACATCGCCCCGCCAGGCTGCTAGAGCCGTCACGTCGATTAGGACCGTTAATTCGATTAATCCTGTCAAGAGCTAGGCAGGCGCTTGATCCATTCGGCTGCACTTCTATGCCAAAAGACAGTGCTTGCCCTAGCTTTACGGCTAGTTCCTTGATTTGCGGCTGTGTTAGGGGTCACAAGCAGGCTACCGATCGGTAGCCTTTTCCCGTTGGCTTCGTCGGCTCACAGCGCTTTGGGCACTCGTTCATCACTTGTCAAAGTTGTCTGCCGTCTTGCCATGTTGCACCCGTGAGGCAAGAGGCCGCACGTAGATCCTGTTGAAAGGTTCACCGCACCATGACCATGAAACGAACGGGAAGAACTCTCTTTCGAAGCTCAGGACTGCGGAAGGTCGTGGCGATTGGCGCCGGCCTGCCGTTGCTACTGGCCACAGTGGGGGCACTGCCAGCATCGGCCAACCCCAGCCAGCTGAGCATGCCCAGTATCACTCAAACAAATGTTGACCCTTTGAGCTTCCCCGCCGGGCGCTACATTGTTGTCCTCGCCGAGCAGCCCATCGCCATGTACGACGGCGGCACAGCTGGCCTTGCCGCCACGAAGCCGCAGGCGGGGCAAAAGCTTGATTCGGCGCGCACCGAGGTTAAGAAGTACAAGAAGCACCTTGAAACCAAGCAAGCTGCCGTTGCCAAGACGGAAAACGTCAAGGTAAAGCGCACCTTTACCGCCGCCCTCAATGGCTTTTCTGCGGATCTCACCGCTGACCAGGCCTTGGCCTTAGCCAAGGACCCAAGCGTCTTGACCGTTGCCCCGGACACGGAGAACGCCCCTGATTACTCCAGCACCGATTTCCTTGGTCTCAGCGGCAAGAACGGCAGCTGGAACAAGAACTTCGGCGGGCAGAACAAGGCTGGCGAAGGCATTGTGGTGGGTATCATCGATACCGGCTACACGCCGTCGAGCCCGTTCTTTGCCGGTGACGAGGTCCTTCCGCTGACGGGGGACCCGGTAGTCGGCGTCCCTTACCGCACCGATGACGGCAACATCGCCATGCTCAAGGCAAACGGCGACACCTTCTCCGGCGAATGCCAGAAGGGCGTGGAATCGGGAGCCGATTTCGACGGCAGTGCCTGTAACTCCAAGGTCCTGAGCGCACATTACTTTGCCGATGACTTCCTGAACTACGTGGCACCCCAGGACAGGGCACCCGAAGAAGTTCTCTCACCCGTGGACGTTGCCAGCCACGGCACGCACACCGGAAGCACTGCCGCCGGTAACGCCAATGTCAAGGCAAAAATTGGTGACCGCGCCATGGGCGTTACCAGTGGTGTTGCCCCAGCTGCCAAGCTCTCCATCTACAAGATTTGCTGGGAAGATACCGATCCGGACACCGGTGGCTGCTACTCTTCCTCGGCTGTTGCCGCCATCAACCAGGCCATTCTGGACGGCGTGGATGTCTTGAACTACTCCATCTCGGGTAGCACCACCTCCACCACTGACCCGGTGTCCTTGGCTTTCCTCTCAGCCACCTCAGCCGGAATCTTTGTGGCGGCCTCGGCTGGCAACTCCGGCCCCACGGCAGGCACTGTTAACCACGGCGCGCCGTGGCTGACCACCGTGGCTGCCACCTCCTTCTCCTCCGAGCTTCAGGGCACAGCGGAATTCGCTGATGGCAGCAAGTTCCGCGGCGCCAGCATGATGGGCCAGGGCGTGCCCGCCAGCCACGTCATACTTGCCACCACGGCAGCCGCCGCCGGTGCGGCCAACCCGGAGCTGTGTGGACCCAACACCTTGGATGGCAGCAAAGTTGCCGGGAAGATCGTGGTGTGTGACCGCGGTGTGATTGACCGTACGGCGAAGAGCGCCGAGGTCAAGCGCGCAGGAGGTGTGGGCATGATCCTCACCAACGTCACCCCGTCCTCCGAGGATGTGGACCTGCACGCCGTACCTACTATTCATGTGAACCCGCCAGCAACACAGCTCATCAAGGACAAGATCGCGGCCAACCCGGACATTTTGGTGGCTTTGGTTGACCATGACACCACGGGACTGCCGGTAACACCGCAGCCGCAGGTGGCAGGCTTCTCCTCCCGCGGCCCGCTGGAAGCAGTCGGCTCTGATCTGCTCAAGCCCGATGTTGCAGCTCCAGGCGTCGCCGTTCTGGCTGGGGTCTCCCCCATTGCCACCGGTGGGGACCAGTTTGGCATGATGTCCGGAACCTCCATGGCTGCACCGCATGTTGCCGGTTTCGCGGCACTGGTCATGGCCAAGAACCCTACGTGGTCACCGGCCGCGGTCAAGTCAGCCATGATGACAACGGCCACGAATGTGGTCAATGCCGATGGCAGCAAGAACACCGATCTCTTTGCAACAGGTGCCGGTCAGACAGCCGTGGTCAAGGCGCTGACGCCGGGGCTCGTGTATGACGCCGGTGACACCGAATACCTGAAGTTCATTCAGGGCACCGGCATTGATCTGGGCATGCCCGGGCTCGGCAGTACCGCGCCGCGTGACATGAATGTGGCATCCTTCGCGGTGGGCTCTTTGGCCGGCAAGGTCACAGTCACCCGCACCGTCACGGCGTTGACTCCGGGCTTGTACCGGGCCACCGCCAACGTCCCCGGCGTCAATGTCAAGGTCACCCCGTCGGTGCTGAACTTCTCTCAGGCCGGCCAGCAGCGCACCTTCAAGGTCACCTTCGAGAACAACAAGGCAGCCCTGGGCGCGTTTGCCATGGGCAGCCTGACCTGGCAGGGCGCCGGAGCTACGGTAACCTCCCCGGTTGCTGTCCGTCCGTTGGCCGCTTTGGTGCAGCCGGAGATCAGCTTCAGCACCAATAACGGCAACAGCAGTGGCAAGATTCCGGTAGTTTCCGGTACCAACGCTCCTGTGGCCTTGAGCCTCAATGGCCTGTCCAAGGCTGACTCCAGTGCTATTGAGTTGGTTCCCGGTCCGCTCGCTGTGGGCAACAACGCCTCAAACTTCTTGAAGCAGGTGGTTGTTCCGGAGGGAACCGAGCTGGCCAAGTTCCAGGTCATCTCCGCGGATGAGGGTGCCGATTACGACATGATCGTCTTCAACCCGAAGGGGCAGTACAGCGATGTGCGTACGGCGTCCTCGAGTGAGACGCTGACCTTGACCAATCCGGCCCCCGGGACTTACCAGGTGCTGGCCAATCTGTACTCCAGCGCTGATGGCGGGGCTGTCAAGGCCACGGTTGATGCCGCGATCCTCGGAGCAGATGCGGGCAACGCCAAGGTTTCACCGAACCCGCTCAAGCTGGCTAACGGCAAGTCCGGAAACGTCACGTTGAGCTGGACCGGACTGGCACCGGGTAACTATCTGGGCCGGGTATCCTTTGGCGACGCAGGCACGCAGACGTTTGTCTCAGTCATTGTTACCCCCGGTGGCACCGCTGTGGTTCCGGATGAGGACAATAGCGGTCCCGTCAAGGATAAGAAGGGCAAAGATAAGCCCAAGAAGGGGCAGTCGGAATTCTCCGTCGAACAGGCTCCCACGGATCTGCTGCTCTAGGGTCCAGCAACTCTAGAAAAGCAGTTAGTCCACGCACGACGGCGGCCATCCAGTTGGACTGGATGGCCGCCGTCGTGCGTGGCTGGTTTGATTAGCGCTCACCTGCCCTGAGCTGAGGTGCTGCTTAATCTAGTGGTGCCTATTCCGGTTCTGCCTCATCTGGTGGTGCTGGGTCCTAATTTCGCCCGGTTTAGATGTTGCCGGTGCCGCCACCGATTAGATGTTGCCGGTGCCGCCACCGAGGGCACCAAAGAGCGGAGCTAGAGCCTGCCATTGGCTGATTTCACAGCCATCGGTGCGTTTGAAGGTGGCGTTGACTTTCTTGCCGTGGAACCAGCCGGTTACCTGGGCAATTTCCGGGCCACCATATTGCTGGGTGCACACCCGGTTGGGGTCCGGGACGGGGAAGAACATTTTCTCGCCGTACTTTTCCACAGCGGCCAGTGCGGCGGCCGGATCGGGCAAGGTGGATTCAGGTCCGGGCGTGGCGCCTTCGGCCACAAGACGGAACGTCCGCGGCATGGCCTGGGACGATTCTGTGAGTGTGATGGTGAGGTCTATCCCGCTGGCGGAGGGTGGTGTCACGGCTGCGGGGCTCTCGGTCGCTGCTGGGATCGTGGCGGATGGGATCGGGATCGCAGGCGGCTGGCTGCCTGAGCTAGACGGTCCGGACTCGGGGCCTTGCTGCGCGCACGCGGCCACTACTGTCACGACGGAGAGCATCAACAATGATGCCGTGAGCCGTGAGGAAACTCCCTTCATGGCTTTGATTGCTTCTACCGCTTTCGCGGCGCCGCTGAGACGATGCGTTCTTGGCATGGTGACGCCTTCCTCGAGGTTCTGCCATGCTAACGCACCATGCTGGAAGCCTACAGAGTATGAATGCTGGTCACGGCACGCTAGCGAATGAATGCTTGGGCTTGAATAGCCACGGCTGCCGCGCCACGCGCCCATTCGGTGAAATCGGCCGATGCCACCCGTACCTTCACCGGCGCTGCCTCCGGGTCCCGCCCCGCTGCCAAGGCAGCCAGCACTGTGGCTTCCTTCGCCGCGAAAAGCGCCACGCCTTCCCCGCCTAGCACAACCGTGTTAACCATTGTCAGGTTTGTGGCCGCGGCGATCAGGATCCCCAAAGACTTTGCCGCTGCCTCCAGGACTGCCGCTGCGGCGCGGTTTCCTTCTGCGGCAAGGTCCAACGCCTGCCCATAGTCCACCGGGCGGCCCAAGGCTGCTGAAATTTGCAGACAAATACTGGGGATGGACAGCATAGCTGTGGAACATCCACGGTGCCCTTCAGCACACAGCGGCCCGTTGGGATCCAACGGAAAGTGTCCGCCCAGCCCCAATCCGGTATCCACTGTTCGGATGACGTGGTTGCGAATGGTGAGTCCGTAGCCAACTCCTGCGCCCACGGTAATCACGGCGAAATCGGGCACCTCGCGGCCCGCCCCAAACCATTGCTCGGCGGCCACAAGTGCTGTCACATCATTTTCTACCACCACGGGGAGTCCCAGCCAGTCCTGCAGCAGGCTCTGCAAAGGCACGTTTTTCCAGTCCAGAAACGGTGCGCGGTGGACCACGCCGTCCGGCCGCACCTGCCCACCCAGGGAAACGCCAACCCCCGCGACGGCGACACCTGCTTGCGCCCCGAGCTGCTCAGTGAGCTGCGCAATACCCGCCACCACGGCAGCGGACGATTTCTCGGGCAGCGGCAGCACAGCTTCCGCCAGAATAGTGGCACGAATGTCCGTGACCACAGCCTGCAGACTATCTCCTGTCACTTTCACGCCCACAAACCATGCCGCGTTGTTGGGAACATCGAGCAATCGCACGGGACGCCCCACTGTGCCGTCGGCAACCAGAGGGCCCTCAATGAGCAGACCCGAATCGAGCAGTGGTTTCCCCAAGCGGGTGAGGCTGGCAATGCTCAACTTCATTTCCCTGGCCAATTCCCCGCGGGAAATGGGACCGCGGACAAGCACCAGCCGAGCCAGTTCAAGGGCAGATTCCGCGAGAGCTTCCGGTTGTCCGCGGTTCTCGCCAGGGCGGCTTGGAGCAGGCAGGCTCGGTGTGTGGGCAACGGTGTTCATAGCAACAAGTTTATTGCACTTCAAACATAATTCCAGTCTGAAATCAAGTATTTCGCCGCAATCATGCAATCAAGGTGACCCTTGACACAGCAATTACTTTCGCGGTAAAACTATTCAATGAGCACAACAACTTCTTCACTTCCCGCCCAGCTCCAGCTGCATCGCGGCGGCACCTCGGTCATCGTGGACCTGGACACGGCAGGCACACCCACCATCATTCATTGGGGCCAAGCCACAGGCACCCTCTCCCCCGCCGAGCTGGCATCGCTCGCAGCAGCAGCCCGTCCCCAGCGCGTTTCCGGCGGCATTGACGTTCCTGCCCGCCTGAGCCTCCTGCCGCAGGAGACATTTGGCTGGCAGGGCACCCCCGCACTGCTCGGCCAGCGCGCTGCCGGTGGTTGGGCTAGCGCCTTAAGCACCACGGCGGCACACGCCGATGGCTCCTCCCTTACCATTACCGCTGAGGACCCGGCCGGAGGACTGCATCTGGTCACGGAGCTGGAGCTAAGCGCTGCGGGGGTGCTGCGCCAGCGGCACATCCTGAGCAACATCGGGGACAGCGACTACCTGCTGCACCGGCTCACCGCAGTGTTCCCACTGCCGGCGAGCGCCACCACCGTTCAAGATTTCACGGGCCGCCATTTGAAGGAGCGCACCTCCCAGCGCCGCCCACTGACGGTGGGCGCCCATGTTCGCGAAAGCCGCCGCGGACGCCCCGGTGCGGATGCCACACTGCTCATGCTGGCGGGCCAGGACAGCTTCGGCTTCCGCAGCGGCCTGGTCCACGGCGTGCACACGGCATGGAGTGGCAATCACAGTTTGTCGGCCGAACGCACCATCACCAGTGACAGCTTCCTGAGCGCCGGGGAGCTGCTGCTGCCGGGGGAAGTGGTTTTGGCACCTGGGGACTCGCACACCACCCCGTGGGCGCTGGGTTCCTGGGGCCACGGTCTGGATCAGCTCTCGGCCCGATTTCACGAAGACCTTCGTGCCCGCCCCCAACACCCAAGCCGGCCACGGCCCGTCACCCTCAACACCTGGGAAGCGGTGTATTTCGATCACGAGCTGACCACACTCAAAAGCTTGGCCGAGAAGGCTGCCGTGGTCGGCGTCGAACGTTTTGTCCTTGATGACGGCTGGTTCCTGGGCCGCCGCGATGACACTGCCGGGCTGGGTGACTGGTTTGTGGACGCTGCCGTGTGGCCGGACGGCCTGGGCCCCATCATTGACCATGTGCGCGGCCTGGGCATGGAGTTCGGGCTGTGGTTTGAGCCGGAAATGGTGAACCCGAACAGCGAGTTGGCCCGCAAGCATCCGGACTGGATCCTGCACACCGACGGACGCTGGCCGGTCTCCGCACGCCAGCAGCAGGTACTGAACCTGGCCAACCCCGAGTGCTTCGAGTACCTGTTGGACCGCCTTGATGCCATGCTGTCCGAATACCCCATTAGCTATATCAAGTGGGACCACAACCGTGACCTGCTCGATGCCGCCGATCCCCACACGGGCAACCCCAGCGTGCGCAAGACCACGCTGGCCCTCTACCGGCTGCTTGCGGAGCTGAAGACCCGCCACCTCGGCGTGGAAATTGAAAGCTGCGCCTCGGGTGGGGCCCGGGTGGATCTGGGCATCCTGGACTACACGGACAGGATCTGGACCAGCGATTGCATCGATCCGCTCGAACGCCTCGACAACCAAGCCAACACCGGGCTCCTGGTGCCTTACGAGCTCATGGGCGCCCACATTGGCGGGCCAAAATCACATTCCACCGACCGCCAACACAGCCTGGGGTTCATGGCCCGCACCGCCATTTTCGGCCACTTCGGGATTGAATGGGACATCTCGGACATCTCTGAGGCACAGACGGAGGAACTTGCGGGCTGGATCGCCTTCCACAAGGAGAACCGGGAGCTGTTCCACACCGGCACCAGCGTCCACGCGGACCTGCCCGATCCGGCAATGGATCTCCGCGGCGTCGTTGCCGCAGACGGTAGCCGCGCCGTCTACTCCCTCACTCAGCGCACAGCATCCACCACGTACCCGTCCGGGCGTATTACGCTGCCGGGGCTGCTCCCGGACACGCGTTACCGGGTCCAGCTCTCAGAACCCCTCAATGATCAGCTCGGCAACGGCCAGTCCCCCCTTGACTGGACCCTTGCCGAAACGATCATCTCCGGGCGCCTCCTGGCCTCCACCGGTCTGGCGTCCCCCGTACTTTTCCCCGAACAAGCCGTTTTGATCACTGTTGATCAGGCCAACTAAGGAGTTCCAATGAACCATGAGCGAGAATCTGGCCCGCCGGCGCTGCTGCGCCAGCTGGCCAGGAAATCACAGCCCGGTCGGCGCAATTTCCGCCGCAAGCTGATGGCCACCGGTACTACCGCCGCACTGGCACTGACATTGGTGCTGACCGGCTGTTCCACGAACGACGACGGCCGTGTCACCTTGGACTTTTTTCAGTTCAAGCCCGAAGCGGTGGCCCAGTTCACCCAGATCGTGAAGGATTTTGAGGCCAAGAACCCCAACATCCATGTGGTCATCAATAACTCCCCGGACCCGGATACCGCCATCAGGACACTGCTGGTCAAGAACCGAACACCTGATGTGCTGACGCTCAATGGCAACGGCAACTTCGGTGATCTGGCCAAAGCCTGCGTGTTTGCCGACCTGTCAGGCATGCCGGCGGCCCCACGTGTCCAGCCGGCAGTTCAGGACATTCTGAACGGTTTGGGTACCTGCCACGGCAACGAAACAAACGGTCTGCCGTTTGCCAACAATGCCAGCGGCATCTTGTACAACCCGGAGATTTTTGCTGCCAACGGGGTAGCAGTGCCACAAACGTGGGATCAGCTCATCGCAGCCGCCGACACCTTCAAGGCCAACGGCGTCAATCCGTTCTATATGACCCTCAAGGACGCTTGGACGGTCCTGCCCTCCTTCGTCAACCTGGCCGGAAACCTCATGCCCGCGGACTTCTTTGACAGTGTTGGAACTTCCGGCTGGACCCCGGCAACCGGCGCGTCCAGTTTTGCCAAGGACGGAACGGAAGCCTCCACTAAACTCTTGAAACTCTTCAGTTACGCCCAACCCGGCGCTCAGAGCGCAGGCTACAACGATGGCAATGCCGCCTTCGGAGCTGGCAAATCAGCCATGTACCTGCAAGGCAGCTTCGCGATCCCGGCCATCCGCGCGTCGAACCCGGATGCGAAGATCGCGTCCTTCCCATACCCCACCACCAACGACCCCGCCAAGAACGTCCTGGTCTCCGGTGTGGATGTAACCCTAGCCATCGGCAAGGACACCAAGCACCCGGAAGAGGCCAAGAAGTTTGTGGAATACCTCATGTCCCCTGCTGTGCTGGACTACTACGCCAAGGCCCAATCTTCCCTGACACCTGTGAAGGATGCGGCCCCCAGCGTCGATCCTGCCTTGGCAGGCATGCAGGGCTTCTTCAATGACGGCCGTGTGATCGGCTACTTCGACCACCATGTTCCTGCGAGCATCCCCTTTGATGCGATCTTGCAGCAGTTCGTGCTGGATAAGAAGCAACCGGCATTTCTGGCCCGCATGGACCACGAATTTGAAAAGGTTGCCGCCCGCACCATCACCAAGAAAGGGGACTAGATCATGACCACCACGGCCAATAAGCCCCGCACGACAGCCGGGCTGCAACGCCGGAGCCCGTCCCGGCCCAGCAAGACCTTCTACTGGATGGTTGTTCCGGCCTTGGTCTTGTTCGTCATCTTGCACACAGTCCCCACTGTGACGGGCATGTTCTACAGTTTCACCGACTACGCCGGCTACGGCGAATGGGATTTCGTGGGACTGTCCAACTACGTGAACCTGTTCAAAGATGACAGGATCATGGCGTCCTACGGATTCACGTTCCTCTTCGCCATCACCACCACCATTGTGGTCAATGTTGGGGCGCTCTTTATCGCCATCTTGCTGAACTCCAAGATCAAGTATCAGACGGCATTTCGCGGAATCTTCTTTATCCCCAACATCTTGTCCGTGCTGATTGTGGGCTACGTCTTCAACTACCTGCTCTCCAACAACCTGCCTCTGATTGGCCAGGCGCTGGGCATTGAATGGCTCTCCACGTCCATCCTCGCCAACCCTGACTTGGCGTGGCTGGGCATCGTGGGTGTTACGGCGTGGCAGTCCATCGCCTTCAGTGTCATTATCTACCTGGCCGGCCTGCAAACCGTCCCCGGTGAATTGTATGAGGCTGCCGGCTTGGACGGGGCGTCCCCGTGGCGCCAGTTCCGCTCCATCACGTTCCCCATGATCGCCGGCTACTTCACCATCAATATGGTCCTTGCCCTCAAGGGCCTGCTGCAGGCGTTCGACCAAATCGTGGCCCTGACCAACGGCGGCCCCGGCACCTCCACCGAATCAGTGGCCATGGTCATTTACCGCGGCGGTTTCCAAGGCGGGGAGTACGGCTACCAGATGGCCAACTCAGTGGTTTATCTGGTGGTCATCGTTGTCCTGTCGCTGCTGCAAATGCGCTTCCTCTCACGCAAGGAGTCTGAGCTTCAATGAGTCTACTTATCGAAAAGCCGGAGGCCGGCACCCCAGCCACGCGCCGCCGTCGTTCCTCAGTGAACATTCCCCTGACGCTCCTGGCCGCCGTGCTGTCCCTGACGGTGCTGATCCCGCTGTACTTCACCATTGTCACCGCCCTGAAATCCTCGGATCAGCTCAACGGCAACGGGCTGGCGTTGCCCACCAGCATCCATCTGGAGAACTTTTCCAACGCCTGGAAGCTGACCAATTTTCCCAACGCGCTGCTGATTTCTGGCATCGTGACGGTCGCGGCTGTCATCCTGACCATCCTGACCAATTCGCTGGTGGCCTACGCTATTGCCCGCAACATGCACCGGCCATTTTTCAAGGCGCTGTATTACTTCTTCATCGCCGCTCTGTTCGTGCCGTTCCCCATCATCATGCTGCCGGTAACGAAGGAGATGGCCGTACTGGGGCTGGATAATCCGGTTGGACTGTTCCTGCTCTACACGGTGTATGGGCTCAGCTTCAATGTTTTTGTCTACACGGCGTTCATTAAATCCATCCCCGCCGAGCTTGAAGAGGCCTCTGTCATGGACGGCGCCAGCACCTGGACCACGTTTTGGAAGGTCATCTTTCCCATCCTGACGCCCATCAACGCTACCGTTGGCATCCTGACGTGTTTGTGGGCGTGGAATGATTTCCTGCTGCCGCTGGTGATCCTTTCGGACCCCACTACCCGCACCCTGCCCCTGGTGCAGTACGTCTTCCAGGGACAATTCAATACCGATTACACAACAGCCTTTGCCTCCTACCTGATGGCCATGGCCCCGCTGCTGTTGATTTACATTTTCGCCCAACGCTGGGTCATTTCCGGCGTCATGAGAGGATCCATCAAATAATGACCGCATCACTTTCCGATTCTGTTACTGGTTCTGTTTCTGCTTTGCCGTCAGCGTCAGCGGCAGAGTCGCTGACGGAGTCGCTGGCACCGTGGTGGCGCCAAGCGGCCGTATACCAGATTTACCCGCGCAGTTTTGCCGATTCCAATGGCGATGGCATGGGCGATTTGCCCGGCGTCACGGCACGCATGGGCTACCTTTCGGAGCTGGGCATTGACGCGATCTGGCTCAGCCCGTTCTACCCCTCCGCGCTGGCCGACGGCGGGTACGACGTCGATGATTACCGCAATGTCGATCCCCGCTTGGGTTCGCTGACGGACTTCGATGCCATGGTGACTGCCGCGCACGCAGCCGGCATCCGAGTGATTGTGGACGTGGTGCCCAATCACAGCTCCAACCGGCACACCTGGTTTAAGGCAGCTCTTGCTGCTGCACCAGGTTCCGCGGAGCGTGCCCGGTACCATTTCCTGGATGGACTAGGGGACGACGGCGAGCTGCCGCCCTCGGATTGGCCCTCCCACTTTGGTGGGGCTGCTTGGACGCGGGTGGTGGAAGCGGCCGGACCAAACGCTGGCTCGCTGGGCCAGTGGTATCTGCACCTGTTCGCCACCGAACAGCCCGATTTCAACTGGGACAATCCAGAGGTGCGGGAGGACTTCCACACCACCTTGCGTTTCTGGTCTGACCGCGGCGTGGATGGCTTCCGCATCGATGTGGCGCACGCACTCGTCAAGGACATGTCCCTGCCGCTGCGTTCCAAGCCGGACCTGGAAATCCTCGTCGATGACGGCAGCGATCCCCTCTTTGACCGCGACGCCGTGCATGAAGTCTTTGAGGGTTGGCGCTCAGTTCTCAATGAATACGATCCACCCAAGGCTGCCGTGGCCGAGGCCTGGGTACCGTTCACCGACCGTCGTTTGAAGTACGCGCGCCCCACAGAGTTGGGCCAGGCGTTCAACTTCGATCTGCTGCAGGCGCCGTTTCTTGCCACGGAATTCCGTGCCATTGCGCAGAAGTGCCTTTCGGAGGCCGCCTCCTCCGGCGCGTCGTCCACCTGGGTATTCTCCAACCACGATGTGGTTCGCCATCCCTCCCGCTACGGTCTGCCGGATGGCAGCACCCGCGAGGACCTGGAAGCGTGGCTACTGGCCGACGGCGCTACCCCGGCACTCGATCTGGCGCGCGGTTTGCGCCGGGCCCGGGCCGCAACGCTGTTCATGCTGGGGCTTCCGGGTTCCGCCTATCTCTACCAGGGCGAGGAACTGGGGCTTTTCGAAGCCGCAGAGCTACCTGCTTCGGTGTTGCAGGATCCCACCTGGTTCCGCACCCTTAATAAGGTCAAGGGCCGTGACGGTTGCCGGGTTCCGCTGCCATGGTCCGCCACCGAAGCCAACTTCGGTTTTGGTGGCATACCGTGGCTGCCGCAGCCGGGGTGGTTTGGCGAGTTCGCGGCCGACGCCCAGGCCGGGGTTGCCGGTTCAACGTTGGAAATGTACCGGGCGGCCCTGAAGCTGCGACGCGAGCTGCAGGCTGACGAGTCACTTGAGTGGCTCAGCTCCCCCGAATCTGAGGTGATTCACTACCGCCGCCCCAACGGCTGGGAGGTGATTACCAACTTTGCGGCGGTGCCCGCGGTGCTGCCATCCGGCGTCGAACTGTCCAGGGTAGTCCTCACCTCCGGCGCGGCAAGCACGGACGGCACAGGAAGCGAAGGGGCAGGGAACGGACAGGCAGGGAGCGAACAGACAGGAACAGAACAGGCAAGGACAATCCCGCCCGAAACAACCCTCTGGCTCACCCCCTAACCCCAACGCCGCATCACTTTCCGGCGGTTTTTCCCACACGCCGCATCACCTTCCGGCGGTTTTTCCCACACGCCGCATCACCTTCCGGCCTCCACACTCTTGTGGGGGCCGGTTGGCGTTCCTACCTGTGGATAACTTCTGCGGCAGGCGTCCGCGCTGGGCCACAATTAAGAGATGGAACCCAGCGACGCGTTCTCTCTCACCCAGGCACCCTTCACCTACCGTGAAGCACTTGCCTCTGGCCTGACCCCGGACCAGCTCAAGAACCACCAGCACATCAACGTGAGCCATGGGATTTACCGGCCGGATGGCTGGGATTTTGACCTCCGGGATGCCGCCCGGGTGCTCTCGGTAGCTTCGCCCGGTGCCTGGATTTCGCATTCCACGGCCGCACGGCTTCACGAGTTAATTCTGCCGCCGTGGCTGGCAGATTCGGAAGAGCTACACCTCAGCAAGCCCCGCCAGCTCCCGCAGTTGCGCCGAAAAGGCATCGTCAGCCACAATGTGACAGCGCTGCGCGGCGAGATCGAATCCGTGGACGGGATGCAGCTGAGCACTCGTTCGCGCACCTGGCTCGATCTGGCACGCGTGCTTCCCTTGACTGATCTCGTCTGCATGGGCGACCAGCTCATTCGCCGGCCCAGAGCCGAATTTGAGGGCCGCAGTGAACCCTACGCCACCCTCACATCGCTGCGCGAGATGGCAAGCCGTCACCGCAATCTCCAAGGAATTGTGCGGGCCCGCGACGCCCTGGACCTCATGCGCGTCGGGGCAGATTCAGCACCCGAAACCCTCTTGCGTCTGGCCATATCCGACGCCGGCCTGCCGGAGCCAGAACTTCAGCTCACCTTGTGGGGCCGCGAGGGCGGGCCGTCGGCGGATGCCGGTTATCGTGCCCGGCGCATCGCCATGCAGTACGACGGCGCCCATCACCTCGACGAGTTGCAGCGGTTCAGCGATAGGCGCAGGGACAAGGCTTTCGAAAACGCTGGCTGGATCGTGCTGATCTTTACGCAGAAAGATCTGGCGGATGGTTTTCAGGACGCTGTGATGCGCATTCGTAAGGCGCTGTATCAAGCGTGGCGAGATCCTAAGCTGGCCTCCGGCTTCAAGGGCATGACGTAAGAAAGTTCCCAACAGATTAAAAAGCAATGGGACGCACCCTCAAAGAGGGAGCGTCCCATATTTATCGCCCTAAAGTGATGCGGCGTCGGCAGAAAAACGCCGGAAAGTGATGCCGCGTCGAGAGGGGATGTTAGGCGTCGCCGCGAATGAAGGCTTCTACCTTTTCGAAGGCGATGTCATCGTTGTACTGCTCCGGCGGGGACTTCATGAAGTAGCTGGAGGCCGACAGGATGGGTCCGCCGATGCCGCGGTCCAAAGCGATCTTGGCTGCGCGGATGGCGTCGATGATGACACCGGCCGAGTTGGGTGAATCCCAAACTTCGAGCTTGTATTCCAATGAAACCGGCGCGTCACCGAAGTTACGGCCTTCAAGACGGACAAAGGCCCACTTGCGGTCATCGAGCCAGGCTACGTAATCCGACGGGCCAATGTGCACGTCGTCAGCGGACAACACGGCAGAGGTGTTGGAGGTGACGGCCTGAGTCTTGGAGATCTTCTTGGATTCCAAGCGATCGCGCTCGAGCATGTTCTTGAAGTCCATGTTGCCACCAACGTTGAGCTGGTAGGTGCGGTCCAAGATAACGCCGCGGTCTTCGAACAACTTAGCCATGACGCGGTGCGTGATGGTTGCACCGATCTGGCTCTTGATGTCATCGCCCACGATCGGCACGCCGGCTGCGGTGAACTTGTCGGCCCATTCCTTGGTGCCGGCAATGAAGACGGGGAGGGCGTTGACGAAGGCAACACCGGCGTCGATGGCGCACTGTGCGTAGAACTTCGCAGCGGCGTCGGAGCCAACGGGCAGGTAGCACACCATGACGTCAACCTTGGCGGCCTTCAGCGTTGCAACAATGTCAACGGCTTCGGCGTCGGACTCAACGATGGTCTCGCGGTAGTACTTGCCCAGACCGTCAAGGGTGTGTCCACGCAGTACGGGAACGTCGAGGTTCGGCACGTCTGCAAGCTTGATGGTGTTGTTCTCGCTGGCTCCAATGGCCTCAGAGAGATCCAGGCCGACCTTCTTGCTGTCAACGTCGAATGCAGCAACAAACTGCACGTCGTTCACGTGGTACTTACCGAACTCAACATGCATCAGACCCGGAACCTTCACGGTCGGGTCTGCATCGTGGTAGTACTGGACGCCTTGGACCAGCGATGAGGCACAGTTGCCTACACCGACGATGGCGACCCGAATAGGATGATTGGACACGGAACTCCTTCATAAAACTCACACGGATCCGGCGCACACACTATGGTGCTGGGTCGACGCACGACTTCACGGTAACCATAAAGACACGACGCACGGCTACTTAGCCGGATCTGACGCCCCTACGGCGCCTTAACCATTCTAGACAACTCTTGGCGTCCCGTTTTTGTTCCTTCGGGACGCCAAAGTCTCGTTATTTTGTCACAGACCCTTGCATTTGTGCATGAAACTGTGATTAAGGCTACTTCTGCTTCCACCTGTTGATGGAAGATTCGACGGCGAACTCGTCGATCGCGGTCAGCTCGGCTTCGCTGAACTCGAGATTGTTGATGGCGGCCACGTTGTTTTCCAGCTGGGTGACGCTGGAGGCGCCCACGAGCGCCGAGGTGACAGGGGTGCCCTTGATCTGATCGCGCAGGATCCAGGCAATGGCCATCTGCGCCAGCGACTGCTCGCGTGCTCCAGCAATATCGTTGAGTCCGCGTACCCGGGCCATTTTCTCTTCCGTCAGGTCATTCTCCGACAGGAAGTGCTCCTTGGCTGCACGCGAATCTGCCGGCACGCCCTTGAGGTAACGGTCCGTCAGCACACCTTGAGCGAGGGGCGAGAAGGCAATGGAACCGGCCCCGACGGCGTCGAGAGTTTCATAAAGGTTCGGCTCCCCGTCCTCGGTCCACCGGTTGAGCATGGAGTAGGAGGGCTGGTGAATGAGCAGCGGGGTGCCCATTTCCTTCAAGATCCGGGCAGCTTCCAGCGTCTGGGCCGGCGTGTAGGAGGAGATCCCCGCATACAGTGCCTTGCCGGATCGGACCGCGTGATCCAGGGCTCCCATGGTTTCTTCCATGGGGGTTTCCGGGTCGGGGCGGTGGCTGTAGAAGATGTCTACATAGTCCAGGCCCATGCGTGTCAGCGAGCTGTCCAGGCTGCCCAGCAGGCTCTTGCGTGAGCCCCATTCGCCGTACGGGCCAGGCCACATCGCGTAGCCGGCCTTGGTGGAAATGATCAGTTCGTTGCGGTGCGAGGCAAAGTCATCCTTGAAGTGACGGCCAAAGTTGGTCTCTGCACTTCCTGCGGGCGGGCCGTAGTTGTTGGCCAGGTCAAAGTGCGTCACGCCCAGATCGAAGGCGCGGCGCAGAATATCGCGCTGCACCTCGAAGGGCTTATCGTCTCCAAAGTTGTGCCACAAACCCAGCGAGATTGCTGGCAGTTTCAGTCCACTGCGGCCGACTCGTCGGTAGGGCATGGTTTCATAGCGGTTCTCCGCGGCGTGAAAAGTCATACCTGCCATCTTGCCACGGTTCCCCGGCTGGACTGTGATCTGGGTCTAGTTCCTGTCCGGGGCGCGCAGCACCAACACGGAGTGCGCCGCCACAGCAACCACAGCTCCGGCCGAGAACTCGCTGGCGCTGACACCGTTGGTGTGGATTTCTACCACCCACCGCGTGGAGTAGTCCTCTGCCGGGAGCGTGAAGTCCACTGGGCCGTCGCCACCGTTGAACAGCATCAGGAAACAGTCATCCACCACTGGCTGGCCTTTTGTATCGCAGTCCGGAATGCCCCCTCCATTGAGGAAAACCCCAATGCTGCGCCCAAATCCGTTGTCCCAATCGGCAGGGGTCATGGCTGCCGCGTCGGGCCGCAGCCACACAATGTCCGGCAGTGCGCCGTCGTCCCCGCGTTCCACGGGCCGACCGTCAAAGAACCTACGACGCCGGAACACGGGGTGCGCTTTTCTCAATGCTCCCAGCTGGGAGACAAAGTCGATGAGGGCACAATCGGCATGCTCCCAATCGATCCACGTGAGCGCCGAATCCTGCGCGTAGCCGTTGTTGTTGCCCTGTTGACTGCGCCCCAGTTCATCGCCGTGCAGCAGCATCGGCACGCCCTGGGATAGCAGGAGGGTGGTCAGAAAGTTGCGCTGGCCGCGCGCACGGAGCTCGCGCACAGCCGGATCAGAGGTGGGCCCTTCCACCCCGTGATTCCAGGAGCGGTTATGGGATTCACCGTCACGATTTTCTTCCCCATTGGCCTCGTTGTGCTTGTCGTTGTAGCTCACCAGATCCGCCAGCGTGAAGCCGTCGTGGGCCGTGACGAAGTTGATCGAGGCCACGGGGCGCCGCCCGGAATTCCCGTACAGATCCGATGACCCTGTCAGCCGGGCAGCAAACTCCCCCAGCGTGGAGGGTTCACCGCGCCAAAAATCGCGGACAGTGTCCCGGAATTGCCCGTTCCATTCGGTCCACTGCGGCGGGAAGTTGCCCACCTGATAGCCTCCGGGCCCCAAATCCCACGGCTCGGCAATGAGCTTGACTCGCGAGACGATGGGGTCCTGCTGCACCATGTCGAAGAAGGATGAGAGTTTGTCGACGTCGTAAAATTCTCGGGCCAGCGTGGCTGCGAGATCAAAGCGGAAACCGTCCACATGCATCTCGCTCACCCAGTAGCGCAGCGAGTCCATGATGAGCTGCAGGGAGTGCGGCGACCTGACGTTGAGCGAATTTCCTGTGCCCGTATAGTCCAAATACTGTTCCTTATTCTCCTCCTGCAGGCGGTAATAGGCGGCGTTGTCAATGCCACGAAATGACAACGTGGGGCCCAGATGACTCCCCTCCGCCGTGTGGTTGTAGACAACATCGAGGATCACCTCCAACCCGTTGCGGTGCAGTTCCTTGACCATGGTTTTGAACTCCCGGACGTGGTCGCAGGGATCCCCCGCGGAGGCGTACTCATTGTGAGGTGCGAAAAAGCCAATGGTGTTGTAGCCCCAGTAATTGCGCAATCCCTGCTCCAGGAGCCGTTCATCCTGCACGAACTGGTGCACCGGCATAAGTTCGACGGCGGTCACGCCCAACTTTTTGAGGTGGGCCACCACGGCCGGGTGGGCCACTGCGGCGTAACTGCCGCGCAGCTCCTCCGGGACGTCCGGGTGCAACTGTGTCAGTCCCTTGACATGGGCCTCGTAGATGACGCTCTCGTGGTACGGGATATCCGGGCTGTGATCGGGCGTGCCGTCGGCATTATTCCAATCAAAGGCGTCATCCACCACCACGCTGCGGTAGGTGTGGGCGGCCGAATCTGCATCGTTGCGCAGCAGCGGCTCCCCCAATTGGTAGGCAAAGACCTCCTGGCCCCACGCCACGGCCCCCTCGACCCCTTTTGCATAAGGATCCAGCAGCAGCTTCGCGGCATTGAAGCGCAGCCCATCGGCCGGGTCCCATGGCCCGTCAACCCTGAAACCATACCGCTGTCCATGCTGCACCCCAGGAACGTAGCCGTGCCACACATAGCCATCCACTTCGGTCAGTGGCAGCTGCGACTCGGCTCCATCTTTATCAAAGAGGCACAACGTCACGGCGGTGGCGTCTTCGCTGAACAGGGCAAAGTTGGTCCCGTCCTCATCCGCTCGGGCGCCCAGCGGATGGTTTTTCCCCGGCCAAATATCCATAGCTTCTCCTTCTAGAAAAGTGCTGTCAACCCTGCGGTTTTATTTGGCACAATTGTGCCCACACGTGGGGGATGCGCGCCGCCAGCTCCCCGGCGTTCAGTGGGGCGTCTGCATCAACTCTGGACAGTTCACCGTGCAACGCTGCTGCGAGCGCAGCAGTACGCGCAAGATCGTAGGGCACCAACGGCTGTGTCGCTGCAGCCATGGCCAGCAGGGCAACCAGAATCCCGGCCAGGGTGTCACCGCTCCCGGCAGTCCCCAGCCGCGGGGTGCCGTTGGACTGGGTGAACACCCTGCCGTCGGGCGCGGCCACCACGGTAGTGGCTCCCTTCAACAGGACCACTGCGCCGAATAGCTCCGCTGCCGTGCGTGCCGCAGCGAGCGGCTCCGCCTCGATGCCTGCCCGGTCCAGTCCGATCCCTGCCCGGGCCATGATGGCTGCCAGCTCCCCTGCGTGCGGCGTGAGAATCAAGTGCGCATTGTCAGTTTTCTGCGCCGGAGCAACCAGCTCCAGCGCGCCTGCGTCAACCACAGTGGGGAGCCCCGAGGCAATGGCATCAGCGGCCCGTTCACGCTGAGCGTTGTCGCCGTCAATCCCCGGCCCCACCAGCCACGCCTGCACGCGTAGCTCTGCAGGTGAAGCCTCGGAACAGACCACCTCGGGATTGCGGCCATGAATGGCAGCAGCCACGGCGGCCGGACCCAGATAACGCACCATACCGGGCCCACACGCCGATGCTGCAGAAACGGCCAGCAGTCCGGCCCCTGGGTATTGCCCTGACCCTGCCACGACTCCTGCCACTCCCCGCGTGTATTTGTGGTCAGCAGCGGCCGGTTGCGGCAGCAGCGTCCCTAGATCGGCAGCCTCGAGCCGGAACACCGTGGCTTCCCCAAGGAAATCCGCAATCCCAATGTCGATGAATTCCACAGCGCCGCACCATTGTTCACCCGGGGCCGTGAGCAGCCCGCTTTTGTGCGCACCAAAGGTGACTGTCATATCGGCGCGCAGCACCGGCCCGCGGACCGCCCCCGTAGTGGCGTCCACGCCACTGGGTAGATCACAGGCCACAACGGCTGGCCGGGCGCTCCCTTCGAGCGCCTGCAGCCGGGCCACAAACTTGGCAGCAGCACCGCGCAGACCACCGCGCCCGCCTGTACCCAAGAGCCCGTCAAGCACTGCGTCGGCCCGCACCGCTTCGTCCCATAACGCCGCTTGGGCTGCGCTCCCCCGGGCAGCGCTCTCCCGGTTCGCACAGTCTCGCACTGCGCTCTCTTCGGGAGTGTCAACCCGGGCCGCACCGTCTGCCGCCGCGCTCTCTTGGGGAGCGTCAGCAAGTCTCATGCAGCGCCCACCTGCGCGACGAAAAGCAGCCAGCGCCTCCGGATGGGTCCGCGCTCCGGTGAGGACCGCCGTCGTACGTGCACCACGGGCGGCCAAGTAGGCGCCAGCGTAGAGCGCATCGCCCCCATTGTTACCCGATCCGGCCAGCACCAGCACCAGCGAGCCGTAAACACCGCAGCCGCGTGAACGCAAGATTTTGACAACTCCCTGAGCCAGCCCGTGCGATGCCCGGAGCATGAGTTCCGCTCCACGGCCAGCTAGCAGCAACGGCTCCTCGGCGGCGCGGACGGCTGCGGCGGTGTGGGCGCTGATCATGTCAGCTTTCGGCAATCACCATGGCAGTGGAAATCCCGCCGTCGTGGCTCATGGAAAGATGCCAGTGCTTGATGCCTTTGGATTTCGCCACGGCGGCAACGGTGCCCTTCACATTGATGGTGGGCCCGTTTTCGTCCAGACCAATCCAGCAATCCTGCCAGTTCATGCCGGCGGGAGCACCTAGGGCCTTGGCCACGGACTCCTTGGCGGCAAAGCGCGCAGCCAGTGACCGGGTATTCAGGCCACGCTCGGCCGGCACAAACAGGCGTTCACGGAGCCCGGGCGTCCGGTCCAACTGGCGGCCAAATCGCTCAATATCAACAACATCCACACCTATGCCAATAATCATGGCTCAACCCTATCCCCCGCTGCGCTCCGTGCAGGCAAGCACGCCGGGGACCTGCTGCAGAGGGCTCGCCACTCACCCGCCGCTCAGGGGCATAACAACTGTGGACCCACCTATAAAGGTGGGTCCACAGTTGTCAATGACTATTCGAGGTTGTTAGCCCCGACGCGTATTCGAGGGTTATTCGACGGTGACGGACTTAGCCAGGTTGCGGGGCTGGTCCACGTCGTAGCCCTTGGCCGTAGCCAGTGCGCAGGCAAAGATCTGTAGCGGCACGGTGGTGAGCAAGGGAGCCAGTAAGGTGCTGGTCTCGGGGATGTAGAAGACGTGCTCGGCGTGCTCGCGCACGGACTCGTCGCCTTCTTCAGCAATCACGATGGTCATGGCGCCACGGGCACGGACTTCTTGAATGTTGGAGACTACCTTGGAGTGCAGTGAATCGCGGCCGCGCGGGGACGGCACCACAATGATGACAGCCTGGCCCTCTTCAATCAAGGCGATGGGGCCGTGCTTGAGCTCACCGGCAGCAAAACCTTCTGCGTGAATGTAGGCCAGCTCCTTGAGCTTCAAGGCGCCTTCCATGGCAACGGGGTAGCCTACGTGGCGGCCCAAGAACAGCACGGTGCGGGTGTCGGCCATGCTCTTGGCAAGATCTTCGATCTGCTTCGCGTTGCTGAGGACTTCGGCGATCTTGGCAGGAGTCTTGGCCAGTTCAGCCAGGATGTCCTTGATCTGACCCTGGAACAGGTTTCCGCGCAACTGTGCCAAATAAAGGCCCAGCAGGTAAGCGGCAGTAATCTGTGCCAAGAATGCCTTCGTGGAGGCCACAGCAATTTCAGGACCGGCGTGCGTGTAGAGCACGGCATCTGATTCACGCGGAATCGTGGAGCCGTTCGTGTTACAGATGGCGACCGTCTTGGCGCCCTGTTCCCGGGCGTAACGCACGGCCATCAGGGTGTCCATGGTTTCACCGGACTGGGAGAGGGAAACGATCAGGGTGCGCTCGTCCACGATCGGATCCCGGTAACGGAACTCGTGAGACAGCTCCACTTCGGTGGGGATGCGGCACCAGTGCTCGATCGCATACCGTGCCACCTGTCCGGCGTAGGCGGATGTGCCACACGCCAGCACGATGATGCGGTCAATGCTCTTGAGCACGGTCGGATCAACACGGATTTCATCGAGCGTTAGGTTGCCAGCTTCATCACTACGGCCCAGGAGTGTTTGTGCAACAGCGTCCGGCTGGTCGTGGATTTCCTTCTCCATGAAGGAGGGGAAGCCACCCTTCTCCGCTGCAGCAGCGTCCCAGTCCACCAAGTACTCGCGGCCCTCGGCGGGTACGCCATGGAAATCGGTGATCAGGACGGTGTCAGCGGTGATGGTGACGACCTGGTCTTGGCCCAGCTCTACTGCCCTGCGGGTGTAGTCGATGAATCCGGAAACATCGGAGCCAAGGAAGTTCTCGCCCTCGCCAAGACCAACAACCAGTGGGGAGTTGCGGCGCGCAGCCACAACAACGCCAGGGGCGTCTGCATGGGTGGCGAGCAAGGTGAACGCGCCTTCCAACTGCTGCGCCACTTGGCGCATGGCTGTAGTGAGGCGGTCTCCAGCTGACACGGAGGGATCGAGGGTCTTAGCAAGACTGGTGTAGACCTCGGCGAGCAGCGTGGCAGCAACTTCGCTGTCGGTCTGAGAGGCAAAGGTGTGCCCGCGCTCAAGTAGTTCCGCCTTGAGGACCGAGTAGTTTTCAATGATGCCGTTGTGGACCACGGCCAAGTTTCCGTTGCCTACAACGTGCGGGTGGGCGTTGGCGTCGGTGGGTCCACCGTGCGTAGCCCAGCGGGTGTGACCAATGCCGGCACTTGCAGCAGGCATCGGGTTCAACTCCAGCTCGTCAAGGAGCTTGACAAGCTTGCCGCTCTTCTTGCGCATGGCGATACCTTCGGCGCCAACTACGGCAACTCCGGCCGAGTCATAGCCGCGATACTCCAAGCGGCGCAGACCTTCAACCATGACTTCGAGGGCCCGTTGCCCGGCAGATGAATCAGTACCTTGAGCCGGGGCGGTACCGGCGTATCCCACAATTCCACACATGAAAAACAATCATAAGCCCTAGAGAATTGGGAGGACGTTCTACCTCTTCCGCGGGAATGTCATGAAAAAGTGTCACCTCCCACCTCGCCTCCCCCGCGTCATTGTTCACCCCTCGTTTCCCACCTCACCCCAAACAAGGCAGAATTGCAGGTGTGACAGCGCAAAGAACCGAGCCAAACAACGGCGTCAGCACCTCTCCTTTTGTGGAGCTGGACCGCCAGACGTGGTCGCGCCTTGCCAACAAGATTGAGCAACCCCTAGACGAATCAGACGTCCAGCGGCTCCGTGGGCTTGGCGATCAACTGAATATGCGTGAGATCCACGATGTCTACCTGCCGCTCTCCCGCCTCCTTAATCTCTACGTCGGTGCGGCCGAACATTTGCACAATGCAACCACTACCTTTCTGGGTGAACGCGGCTCCCGCACCCCCTTCGTTATTGGCGTTGCCGGCTCCGTTGCTGTGGGCAAATCCACAACGGCACGCGTGCTTAAAGAAATGTTGTGCCGCTGGCCGGACACTCCCAATGTGGAGCTGGTCACCACTGATGGCTTCCTCTACCCCAACGCCGAGCTGGAACGCCGCGGCCTCATGGGGCGCAAGGGCTTCCCGGAGTCCTATGACCGCCGGGCCCTGCTCCGCTTCGTCAGTTCCATCAAAAGTGGCGCTGAAGAAGTCCGCGCTCCCATGTACTCCCACCTGAGCTATGACATTCTGCCGGATAAGGAAGTAGTAGTCCGCCGCCCCGACGTTCTGATCGTTGAAGGCCTGAACGTGCTGGCCGCCGCCCGCCCCCGCAGCGATGGCCGCTCTGGTCTGGCCGTGAGTGACTTCTTCGACTTCTCCATCTATGTGGATGCCAAAACGAGCAATATTGAGCAGTGGTACATCGACCGCTTCCGATCCCTGCGCAGCGGCGCGTTCGCGGATCCCGATTCTTACTTCCGTCGCTACGCGGAGCTCTCCGATGTCGAGGCGACAGCCACGGCGTCGAAGATCTGGAAGAGCATCAACGAGCCAAACCTGCTCCAGAACGTGCTGCCCACTCGTGGCCGCGCGCAGTTGGTGCTCACCAAGGACGCCGACCATTCCATCAGGCGCATGCTGCTGAGGAAGGTCTAGTGCCCGTGGTGGGGTTTCATCAGGCCCGCCGCCCGCGCCAAACCACGGGGGCCCGCCTGCGCCGCGAATTATCCTGGCCCCGGCCGGCAGGCGTGCTGATCTCGCTGCTCGGCGCGGCCCTGATCTTCAATGGCGCCGTGGCCCTGGCAGACTCCACGGACGCGTCGGTAGTCTCGGTTGCCAGCTCGTCACCTTCCTTAAACACGACGCCGGTCACCTCCCAGGCACTTGTCGCGCCTGCCGATCCGGCCAGCACAGCTCCTGCTTCGGCTCCGTCCTCTGCTACCGCTACCGCCACTGTTTCCCCGGACCTTGCGGTGTCCGGGGTGACTGCCGCCCCCATCGCACCTGTAACCACGCCGCCAGTGCTTCTGGTCAAAGGTTCGGTCGCAGGGGCCCCGGTCCAAAAATTGTTCGCCGCCAGAACAGCAACTGCTGCGGCAGGCGACAAAACCGTGCTGGACGTCTTCAACCCCAAGAGCACCTTGGTGCTCGTCAATAAACGCAACGCACTCAAGCCACTGGCGCACGTCCCGGCTGATCTGGTGACCCCTGCGGTGGCCGTGGGCTCCGGGGAACCGGGCCTGCTGCGCGCCGAGGCAGCCAGCGCTGCTGAACGCATGTTTGGTGCAGCGGCCGCGCAAGGTGTCAGCATCACCCTCATGAGCAGCTATCGCTCCTACGACACCCAAGTGGGCCTCTACAACGGCTACGCGGCAGAAAAGGGCGCGGAGGCTGCCGACACAACATCGGCCCATCCGGGATTCTCCGAGCATCAAACCGGCCTTGCCATCGATATTGGCGATGGCAAGGCCGGGAACGCCTGCGATTTCAGATCCTGCTTTGCAGAGACCGCCGCTGCACAGTGGGTAGCAGCCCACGGAGCAGACTACGGCTTCTTGGTGCGTTACCTGACCGGTTCAGAGGCCGTCACGGGCTATTGGGCCGAGCCGTGGCATTTGCGGTACGTGGGGGTTGAGGTGGCACAGGATGTTGTGGCTCTTGGAATTCCAACATACGAGGAATACTTGGGCCTGCCGGGCGCTCCCGGCTACAAATAGCACTACAGATTTTTCCCTCCATTAACGTCGAATCCACCCGAAATCATTCGAAATGGGGTACTTTGGGGGCATGTTAAAGGGATTCAGAGATTTCATAATGAAGGGCAACGTCGTAGACCTTGCCGTCGCAGTTGTCATCGGTACAGCCTTCGGGGCAGTTGTAAACTCCCTCGTTGAGAACATCCTGATGCCGCTCATCGCAGCAATATTTGGTTCCGCCGACTTCGATAGTTTCGCACTACTGACCATCAACGGTGTTGATATCAAGTTCGGTGTCTTCCTCACCGTCTTGGTCAACTTCATTATTGTTGCTGGCGCTATCTACTTCATGGTCGTCGTGCCCATGAACCACATCATCGCCCGCCGCAATGCCAAATTGGGCATCAAGGAAGAGGAGCCGGCAGTCGATCCTCAGATCGAGCTGCTCACCGAAATCCGCGATGCACTCAAGGCCACGCCCGGCGGCGGACTTCACTAACTACTCCTTTCCACCGACATAGAGAAGGCGGCAACCCCTCCAAGGGTTGCCGCCTTCTCTATGTCTTCATGTGTTCGGGTCTGGCTCTACATCTGACTTACTTGGAGCGAGAGCTCCGACCTGACAACGGTGACGAGGTCATTGCAAATGCGCTCTGCGGTTTCAACGTCTGCAGCCTCGACCATGACGCGAACCAGCGCCTCGGTACCTGAGGGACGCAGCAAGACACGCCCGGTATCGCCCAACTCAGCTTCGGCCTTCGCAACAGCAGCGTTAATGGCCGGCATGGACGATGCCCGGCTCTTGTCAACGTTCTTGACGTTGATCATGATCTGCGGCAGTTTGGTCATGGCGCTTGCCAGTTCCTTGAGGCTCTTACCAGTCTTGGCGACCTGGGCAGCCAGTTGCAGACCTGTCAGGAGACCATCACCAGTGGTGGCGTACTTGGAGAAGATCACGTGACCGGACTGCTCCCCGCCCAACGTGTAATCTCCACGCCGCATCTCCTCGAGGACGTAGCGATCGCCCACACCTGTTTCGTGGATGGTGATGCCAGCATTGCGCAAGGCAATCTTCAACCCGAGGTTACTCATGACGGTGGCCACCAGGACATCATCCTTGAGCTCGCCTGCAGCCTTCTGAGCGAGAGCCAAAACGGCCATGATCTGATCGCCGTCAATGATGTTGCCTTCATGGTCCACGGCCAAGCAGCGGTCGGCATCGCCGTCATGGGCAATACCCAGATCTGAACCGGTGGCAAGGACGGTTTCCTGCAGGAGCTCCAAATGTGTAGAGCCAACGCCGTCGTTGATGTTCAAGCCATCAGGATCGGCACCGATGACAGTAATCTGGGCCCCGGCATCGGTGAATACCTGAGGTGAACATCCGCTGGCAGCACCATGAGCGCAGTCCAAGACAACCTTGAGGCCGTCAAGGCGGTGCGGCAGGGTGCCGAGCAGGTGCACAATGTAGCGGTCCTCAGCGTCTGAGAAGCGCTGGATGCGGCCCACATCCACCCCTGTCGGGCGGAAGGCGTTCTGCTGCAGCTGGGCCTCAATGGCGTCCTCGACATCGTCGGGAAGCTTCGTGCCGCCCCTAGCAAAGAATTTAATGCCGTTATCCGGTGCAGGATTGTGGGAGGCGGAGATCATGACGCCGAAGTCGGCACCCAGATCCGCAATCAAAAACGCCGCCGCCGGAGTGGGGAGCACGCCTGCGTCATATACGTCGACGCCGGCACTCGCCAGCCCTGCCTCCACGGCAGCAGCAATGAACTCCCCACTGGCTCGTGGGTCGCGGGCAATCACCGCACGGGGGCGCTTACCCTCGCTCATTTGCTCATGACCCAGCACTACAGCTGCAGCCTGGGCGAGGGATAGGGCCAATTCAGCCGTCAGCAGGCCATTGGCCAAACCGCGGACACCGTCTGTTCCAAATAATCTTGACATCAGGTTCAGTCTAAATCATCGAGCGCAGAAAACCGGCCCCTAGCCGCCATGCCCTCTGACACAATCCCCCGCCCTTCACAAGTTCGGCCCAAGTGCGGGGCGTAACGCTCCAGCTCCACCGTGCTAAGAATCCGCTGCCGTTTGACGTTTCCGCTACCGTTTGAACCCTAGCGAAAAACGTCAAACGGCAGCTGTTCCCACCAAACTGGGCCGGGAACACAAAAAATCCCCTGTTCGCAGAAGCGAACAGGGGATTTTTGGTAGCGCTGAATTTAGCGCTTGTGGAGCCGAGAACTAAAACAAGCCTAGGGTCCCGTGCCGAGGCACGAGGTCCGGGGAGGCTTGGATTAGCGCTTGGAGTACTGCGAAGCCTTACGAGCCTTCTTGAGACCAGCCTTCTTACGCTCGATGACGCGAGCGTCACGAGTCAAGAAGCCAGCCTTCTTCAGGATGGCGCGGTTGTTCTCGGTGTCGATCTCGTTCAAGGAACGAGCAACGCCAAGACGCAAAGCACCGGCCTGGCCTGAGGGGCCACCACCGTGGATGCGGGCCCAAACATCGTAGGCACCGTCCAGGTCCAGGAGGCGGAACGGATCGTTGACTTCCTGCTGGTGCAGCTTGTTCGGGAAGTAGTTGGACAGCTCGCGGCCGTTAACAACCCACTTGCCGGTGCCGGGTACGACGCGAACGCGGGCAATTGCCTGCTTGCGACGGCCAACAGCTGCGCCTGAGACGGTCAGTGCCGGGCGTTCCTTCTTGGGTGCTGCATCTGCTGCAGCTGAGCTTTCGCTCGTGTAGCTAGTCAAAACTTCTTCCTCGGCCACAACGGCCTCGGTGTTCAGCTCTTCAGTGTTCTGAGCCACGATTCTCCTTGGTTAATGATTTAGGCGGTGGCCAGGACTACTGGGCGACCTGGGTAATTTCGAAAGTCTGAGGCTGCTGTGCTGCATGGGGGTGCTCGGCGCCGCGGTAGACCTTCAGCTTGCTGATCTGAGCGTTGCCCAGCTTGGTCTTCGGGAGCATGCCAGCGATGGCCTTCTCCACTGCGCGAACCGGGTTCTTCTCCAGCAGTTCTGCATAGTTGACGCTTGACAGGCCGCCCGGGAAACCCGAGTGGCGGTAAGCGCGCTTCTGTTCGAGCTTGGCGCCGGTCAGGGCAACCTTCTCGGCGTTGATGATGATGACGAAATCGCCCATATCCATATAGGGAGCGAAGGTCGGCTTGTGCTTTCCACGCAGCAGTGTTGCGGTCTGGCTGGCAAGACGGCCCAAGACAACGTCGTTGGCATCAATGATGTGCCACTGACGGGAGATATCGCCGGGCTTCGGGGTATACGTACGCACGGTTTTTGCCTTCGTTTCTTGTTCTTAGGTGGTGTCACAGATGGTTGACACCTGCTATCTATGCGTTTACCGGAACAGAGGTGAGGGCTCTAACACCAGTCATCCTTACACTTCCCGATGACGCCCGTTCAGTGGTAGTCCTGCAACCGGACCT
This sequence comes from Arthrobacter sp. N199823, assembly GCF_002929705.1. Lineage (GTDB taxonomy): Bacteria > Actinomycetota > Actinomycetes > Actinomycetales > Micrococcaceae > Specibacter. The sequence goes on along the minus strand of NZ_PJIN01000003.1, from coordinate 525,140 downwards.
GTAACGGGCGCGTGGTATCGGGATAGGACACGCACAACGACTACCAACGATACCTTTAATAATGGGGCTGGGTCAAAGCGGGGATCCGTGAAACTCAGCAATCCTTCACAGAACGGGCTCAGGAACGGCCCGGCGGGTTCGTGTGAGCACTGCCCTTTCATGCATTGCGGTCTCGTGCGGGTAGTGAACTTCCTCCAGGATCAGCGGGTGCGGAGCGGCCAAAACTGACTTTGCGTCCCGGATTCCCGCGATTAATCGCTCATACATCCACTCCGGAGCCTCTTGCCCCTCGCCGATCCGCAAGGCTGCCCCAAGTAGTGCTCGGACCATGTTGTGGCAGAAAGCATCAGCCTGAATGTTGAGGTTAATCACACCATCAAGATCCTGCTGGAAATCAAAGCGCTGGAGAGTCCGCACGGTTGTTGACCCTTCCCGCGGCTTGGCGAAGGCCGCAAAGTCCTGCAGCCCTAGCAAGGGTGCCGCGGCTTGATTCATCAAAGCCACGTCCAGGTCCTGTTCATGCCACAGCGTCAGGGCCCGTTGCAAGGGGTCTTTATGGGTGGAGCCATCAGCAATGCGGTAGCTGTAACGGCGCCAGAGAGCGGAGAAGCGCGCATCAAAGCCCTGGGGAGCCCGTGAGGCATCCACGATCTGCACGGTCCCGCGGAGTTCGCGCAGAACACTGCCGAGCGCGCCGTTGAGTCGCCTCTTGAGCGATTCCTCCGGGGCGGTATCGTGCCCTCTCCGGAGCCCGTCCCACTCTTCGGGGGTGACATCGAAGTGCGCCACCTGTCCGCGAGCGTGAACACCGGCGTCCGTACGCCCGGCCACAGTCAACCGAACGGAGCGGCGAATGATCAGCGTCAGGGCTTCTTCAATCACGCCCTGGACTGTGCGCTCGACTGTTTGAATGCCCCACCCACTGTAGGGTCCGCCGTCGTACGCAATGTCCAAGCGTGCCCGAATCAGGCCTCGGTATTCGGGGGTCATTTTCGGATTGTGCATGGAAACAATTCTACCGGCCCTATGCCTGGCACCGACGCAGAAGGACCCGTCACCCCTAGGGGGCAACGGGTCCTTCTTAGCAAAATCTAAGCTTTCGCTTAGTCCTTACTTGGACTCTTCAGCAGCAGCTTCGTCAGCTACTACTTCGGTCTCTACAACTTCTTCAACCGGGGCTTCTTCAACCGGGGCAGCCTTGACGGCGGCAGCGGTAGCTTCCTTCACAACGGCCTGCTTAGCGCTGACCGGCTCCAGAACGAGCTCGATGACAGCCATGGGAGCGTTGTCGCCCTTACGGTTGCCGATCTTGGTGATGCGGGTGTAGCCGCCATCGCGGTTTTCTACAGCCTTGGCGATGTCGGTGAACAGCTCATGGACAATGCCCTTGTCGCTGATCAGGCCGAGAACGCGGCGGCGTGAAGACAAGTCTCCACGCTTTGCGAAAGTTACCAGTCGCTCTGCGTAGGGGCTCAGGCGCTTGGCCTTGGTCAAGGTGGTGGTGATCCGCTTGTGCTCGAACAGAGCAGCGGACAGGTTCGCGAGCATCAGGCGCTCGTGAGCCGCTCCGCCTCCGAGGCGGGGACCCTTAGCGGGTGTAGGCATGGTGTTTCTCCTCAAGTGTCAGCCGAACCGTGGCGGATGTGTCAGGCACATCCGCCCGGCCGACTAAAAAATTGTTGTTCGAACTTTAGAGTTCGTCGTCGCCGAAAGCGTCGTCGTTCTCATCAAGGGCTGCGGCACGGGCGGCAAGATCAAATCCTGGAGGGGAATCCTTCAGGGAGAGACCGAGCTCAACCAGCTTTGCCTTTACCTCGTCGATGGACTTCGCACCGAAGTTACGAATGTCCATCAGGTCAGCCTCGGAGCGAGCAACGAGTTCACCCACGGAGTGGATGCCCTCACGCTTGAGGCAGTTGTAGGAACGAACCGTCAGGTCCAGATCCTCGATCGGCAGGGCCATGTCTGCGGCAAGAGCGGCATCCGTCGGGGACGGACCAATCTCAATACCTTCAGCGGCAGTGTTCAGCTCGCGAGCCAAACCGAACAATTCAACCAGCGTGGTGCCGGCAGAGGCAATGGCATCTCGCGGGGAGATAGCCTGCTTGGTCTCTACATCAACAATCAGCTTGTCAAAGTCGGTGCGCTGTTCAACACGGGTAGCCTCCACGCGGAAGGTCACCTTCAAAACGGGTGAGTAGATGGAGTCAACCGGGATACGGCCAATTTCCTGATCTACGTTCTTGTTCTGAGCTGCTGAAACGTAGCCGCGACCGCGCTCGATGGTCAGTTCGAGTTCGAACTTGCCCTTCGAGTTCAGCGTGGCAATATGCATGTCAGGGTTGTGGAATTCCACACCGGCCGGAGGAGCAATGTCGGCAGCCGTAACAACGCCAGGGCCCTGCTTGCGCAGGTAGGCGACGACGGGCTCGTCATGCTCCGAAGACACGGAGAGGCCCTTGATGTTCAGGATGATCTCAGTGACATCTTCCTTAACACCGGGAACCGTGGTGAACTCGTGCAGTACGCCATCGAGGCGGATGCTGGTGACAGCAGCGCCAGGGATGGAGGACAGCAGGGTCCGACGCAGTGAATTTCCCAAGGTGTAACCGAAGCCGGGCTCCAGCGGTTCAATGATGAACCGTGAGCGATTCTCGGAAACTACTTCTTCAGATAGGGTGGGGCGCTGTGCAATGAGCACTGGGTTTTCCTTTCAGCGAGCATCCGCTATATGACGCAACACAGGTAGTGGAAATGGCGACTGACGAGAGTTAACGGCGGCGGAGTTGGCCCCCACCGGAGTGGAGGCCAACTCTGTTGCTTTAATTCTCGTTATACGCGACGGCGCTTGGGCGGACGGCAACCGTTGTGGGCGCTGGGCGTTACGTCCGAGATGGACCCAACTTCAAGACCAGCAGCCTGCAACGAACGGATAGCCGTTTCGCGGCCCGAGCCCGGACCCTTTACGAAAACGTCAACCTTGCGAAGGCCATGCTCCTGTGCGCGCTTGGCAGCTGCTTCAGCAGCCATCTGTGCAGCGTACGGAGTTGACTTACGCGAGCCCTTGAAACCAACTTCACCGGCAGAAGCCCATGAAATGACAGCACCGTTCGGATCCGTGATGGAAACGATGGTGTTGTTAAAGGTGCTCTTAATGTGCGCCTGGCCCAGCGCAATATTCTTTTTATCCTTGCGACGCGGCTTACGAACCGCGCCCCGAGTCTTTGGGGGCATTTTATTCTCCTACTAAAGTTTAATGAGGGGTCGGCATAGGCTAAAGCCCACGCTTGCCAGCATCCTGAGCAGCTGCTTACGCAACCTTTCAAGCCGGCTAGCGGGATTTACCTGCCGGCCTTCTTCTTGCCAGCGACGGTACGCTTCGGACCCTTACGGGTACGTGCGTTGGTCTTCGTGCGCTGACCGTGCACGGGCATGCCACGACGGTGGCGGATACCCTGGTAGCTACCGATTTCAACCTTGCGGCGGATATCAGCTGCTACTTCGCGGCGAAGGTCACCCTCAACCTTGTAGTTACCCTCGATGTTGTCACGCAACTGAACGAGTTCAGCGTCAGAAAGGTCCTTGACACGGACGTCCGGGGAAATACCCGTTTCGGCCAGGACATTCTTTGCACGGGTCTTGCCCACGCCGTAGATGTATGTAAGCGCTACTTCCAGCCGCTTTTCGCGGGGAAGGTCTACGCCAGCGAGACGTGCCATATTTGGCTGCTCCTATGTGTAAACCGGAGGTCGTAGGCAGTACACCCGCATATTTTGTGAATGCGGCCCTGGCCTCCGACCAGGGGTCCATTGTCCGGTTGCGAACCTAGATTCGCCTTCGTCCAACTTGTGCTGCCTTATTAATTTACTTGCGTGAGCATGAGCCCGGGGTTTCCTTCAAAAGAAGGAAATTAGCCCTGGCGCTGCTTGTGGCGCGGGTTCTCGCAGATCACCATGACTCGACCGTTACGGCGAATCACCTTGCACTTATCGCAGATCTGCTTGACGCTCGGCTTGACCTTCATGGCATTCCTTTGCGTGATTGCAGTTGTGGTTACTTGTAGCGGTAGACGATACGACCTCGTGTAAGGTCGTACGGGCTCAGCTCCACCACAACTCGGTCCTCAGGAAGGATACGAATGTAGTGCTGGCGCATTTTTCCTGAAATATGGGCAAGAACGATGTGCTTGTTCGTCAGCTCAACACGAAACATCGCGTTGGGCAGCGCTTCCGTCACAACGCCCTCGATTTCAATGACCCCGTCTTTCTTGGCCATATCCTCCGCTAACTTTGTTGCGCCGTCTTTCGCAGCTCCTTGAGGAACTGGTTATGTACGGCGTTCGATTTGCTACTGATTATTGCTTACCCGTGCACATCCCATTGATGGGCAGGCACAGACAACCAACAACCTACTCTAGTGCAATTATGCAAATAAGTTAAATTGACCCCTGCAGCGGCCCTCCTGGGTACGGTAACAGGGTCCCCGCCGGGGTGTGCACGGCCTCTGCACAAGCCACACCATCCAAGATAGCCAGCCGTACTGCCTCGGCCGCAGCCGATTGCAGCTCAATCAGCGCTGCCACGGGCATGTCCGGGTGCGGCACCAGCCGTTCGGCGCAGGTGGCAAGCGTAAAGATGGTGTCGCCGTCGGCCAGCGTGTGGACCGGATTCAGCGCCCGCGCCATGCCGGCATGCGCTGCAGTTGACGTCCGTTTCGCCTCGGCAACCGTGAGCCTCGCATTCGTAGCCACCACCGCCAGTGTGGTGTTCAGCCCCTCCCCCGCTATTGGCGCCCGCTGACCCGGTTGCCACGGGATGCCTGCTGCGTTGACCACGGCCAGCGCCCCCACCACAATGTGCGCATTCGCTCCTGTGAGCTTCACGGATGCTGTGCCGAGCCCACCTTTAAACTTGCCAGCCCCAAGGGCGGCTCCTGTTCCGGCACCCACATTTCCACGAACGACGTCGGCCCCTTCCGTTGAGCTCGCCGCGTCAAGTGCCGCCTCGTAGCCCATATCCGGGGTGGGCCGCGCCGAGAAGTCACCTCCACGCCCCAGATCGAAAATGGCTGCCGCCGGAACAATGGGCACCACGCCACCGGGCACGCGAAAGCCGCGTCCATTCTCCTCGCACCATCGCTGCACTCCCCCGGCCGCGGCGAGCCCGTAAGCGCTGCCGCCCGTCAGCGCCACCGCGTCAACGGTGGAAACCATGGTGGAAGGATCCAGCGCGTCAGTCTCGTGGGTGCCCGGTCCGCCGCCGCGGACGTCAACGGAGCCAATGGTCTCCGGCGGCGGTAGCACCACGCTGACGCCGGTGAGCCAGCCCTCGGTGCGGCGTTGAGCCTGCCCCACCCGAATGCCGGGCACATCGGTGATGGATCCGTGTGATTCCACCTCGGTATTTCCCTGTGCTCTTCCCTGTGTTGCTCCCTGAGACATCAGCTGAACTCCCTCGTCGCCGGTGTTGTGGTGCACTAACTGCCGTGTCTTGATTATCTACCGGGGCCCCGATATTCACCACGGAGTCGACAAGGAATCGACCCAGTATCGACACGGAATCAACAGAGTGGTGTCGCCCCGAACCACAAAATGGCCCGCAGGGACAGGCGAAAGGTCCCGGGGCTGGGACTTTTCACCCGTTCATTGCGGGCCATTCTAGAGTAGATCGTTTACAGGTAAGGCAACACGTTCTCTTCGTAAGACTTCGTGATGGAGGCCGCGGCCGTGGCAAATGCTTCGGTGGGGTCGGCCTGCTGGAGCATGATCTTCTCAATCGCTGTGGTGAGGTCCTTGTCGCCATTGGGAACAAACACGCGGCCCCAGTCCTGGACACGGGTGGTGGCCAGCTGATCAACAGCTGTGCGGAACTGCGGCTTCTCGGCGTAAACGGCCTTCATGGCCTCGCCCTCCACAGCTGAGGTACGTACCGGCATGTAACCGGTATTGGAGGAGAAGTAGGCGGTGTTCTCGGCGTTCGTCAGGAACTTCAAGAACATGCCAGCAGCCAGCTGCTGTTCGGGCGATTTCGATGCGGGGATCGCCAAGCCGGTCCCGCCCGTGGGGCAAGCCACACCCTTGGCGCCTTCGGGCAGGAAGCCCGTTCCGACGTCGAACTTGGCAGCGTCCAGAAGCCCTGTGAGGGATCCTGTTGAGGCAATGGTGCAACCGGTCAGCCCGGCACCGAAATCGGCCACCTGGTCCTTGGCGGTAACGGCCGCGCTCTTGTCCTCATACACAATCTTCTGCAGGTACTTGGCAGCCTCGAGTGCCTCAGGGGTATCCAAGGTGAGCGTCCAGTCCTTGGAGTAAGCTCCACCGGCGCCCCAGAGCATGTTGCAGAACCACCATGCGCTCCATGACGTGCCCTTGCCTAGACCCAATGGGGTGATCGATGTGGCGGCAATCTTGGGTGCCCACTCATCAAATTCAGCCCACGTCTTGGGGGCGCGGTCAGGCAGTCCGGCCTTCTTCCACACTGACTTGTTGTAATAGAACAGCGGGGTGGAGCGGGCGTAAGGAACGGCCCAGTGAGAGTCACCGAACTCGTAATCGTTGTAGAGGGTGGTGTTGAAGTCAGCAGTATCCATTTCCAAGTGCGCAGCCAACGCCTCCAGCGGCAGGATCTGGCCATTGATCATGTAACGGAACCACCAGACATCGCTGGCGATCACCAGATCGGGGACGTTGCTGGAGCCAGTCGAGGCCTGGAACTTCTGCGCCACCTCGTCATAGTTGGCTCCGGCCGTCACGAGGTTGACCTTGATACCAGTTTCCGCGGTGAAGCGCTTGATGAGTTCAGTTTCAAGGTCCTTGGACGTGCCGGGGTGATTGGACCACCAGGTGATCTCTTTGGCGGGCGTCACAGTTGTCCAGTCGGTGGCCTTGTCAGTGGCCGCGCCGCCGGCTTCTCCAACGGCTGGTCCCCCACACGCTGCCAAGGCTGCGGAGCCACCAACAAGGGCTGCCAGCTGCAGCAACTGGCGACGGTTCAAGTTGGCAAAGGGTGAAGCGTTCATGCTGTTCTCCTTGACTTTAGTTGCCACACCCGCAGGGCTGCGGAGGGCACGATTATGATGTTGCAGATTCGAGGGAATTCGAGGGAAGGAAGAGTGTGGCTCAGCCGGTCACGGCGCCGGAGGTGAGTCCCGTGACGATGCGCCGCTGCAGCAGGAAGAACACGATCAGTACCGGCACGGTGATGAGCACCGTGCCGGCCATGAGCACGCCCCAGTTAGTCACGCCGTCGTTGTTCTGCAAGAGGGTCAAGCCCACAGGCAGGGTCATCATCTCGGCACGGTCCACCACCAGTAGCGGCCAGAGGTACTCGTTCCACTCCGACACAATGGAGACAAGCGCCACGGCGGCGATGGTTGGTGCGGAAATGGGCACCACAAACGTCCAGAGCCGGCGCCAATGGCTGGCCCCGTCGAGCGCTGCCGCTTCCAGGACGGAGATGGGCAAGGTCAAGAAATGCTGCCGGAAGAGGAACGTGCCAAATGCGCTGGCCAGGCCAGGAACGATCAGCCCCTGATAGGTGTTGATCCAGCCCAGATCAGAAATCAGGGTGTAGTTGGGGATGATCACGATCTGTTGTGGGATCAGCAGTGCGAAGACCACCAGAGCGAACACATATTTTTTGAACGGGAAATCCAAGAACACCACTGCATAAGCGGTGGTCAGGCCCAGCGCAATCTTCAAGGTGGCGCCCACCACCGTGGTGATGAGCGAGTTGATGAAGAAGTTGCCAAACGGTACGGCCTCCAGCGCGGCGAAGTAGTTGGAGAGCTCAAAGCTGGCGGGCAGCCACTGGATGGGGACTGTGTAAATTTCGTCCCGCTTCTTGAAGCTGGCCAGCATCATCCACACCAGCGGCAGAATCATGGCGGCAACGGCAACCGCGAGCAGCAGATACCCGCTCAGCCGGCCCCGGGAGACCCATCCGATCTTGCTGGGCGTGGCCGGAACATTCCCTGTCACTGAGCGTTTCACAGCGCCGGTCACAGCGTGCTTGTCTTTTACATCAGCACTCATCAGTAATGCACCTTCTTTTGGACAACCAGCATCTGCACAGCTGTGATGATCAGGAGGACCACGAACAACACTGTGGCGATCGCCGAGGAGTACCCGGCCCGCCCGGTAGCGAAGCCTTCCTGATAGATCTGGTACATCATGGTGGTAGTGCCCTCCAGCGGCCCGCCCTGCGTCATTGCCTGAATGATGTCGAAGGACTGCAACGAGCTCAGCAATGTGGTTACGGACAGGAAGAACGTGGTGGGGCCCAGCAGCGGCAGCACCACGTTCCTAAAGCAAGCCCAGGCGCCTGCGCCGTCCAAGGTCGCGGCCTCGATCAGATCGCGGGGCACAGCTTGTAGCGCAGCTAAATAAATCAGGGCTACGTAGCCCACGTTTTTCCACAGGTAAACCACGATGAGCATGGGTAGTGCCCATTGGGGATCGTTATACCAGTCTGGTGAGCTCAAACCCACGGCTTTCAGTACCGCCCCCAGGATCCCGAAGTTAGGGTCAAAGACAAAAAGCCAAAGAAGTCCGACGGCGACTCCGGAGAGTACGTAGGGCGCGACGACTACCGTTCGAGCCAGTCCCGTACCGCGCAGCTTGCGGTTCAGCAGGAGCGCCAGCGAGAGTCCCAGCACCATGCCGCCACCAACGGTGAATACCGTGAAGATGACGGTGACTCGGACAACGTTGGCGGTGGCTGGATCGCTGAACCAGTTCGTGTAGTTATCCAGCCCAATAAAGCGGGCGGTGGCGGAGCCAATGTTCCACTGCAACAGCGAGTACTGCAGCGATTGAATCAGCGGTTTGTACGTGAAGATGATCAGCAGTGCGACGTTGGGTCCGGCAAAGGCGAGGAACAGCAGCCAAGACTTCCACGGTGTGCGCCGCTTGCGCTGCGGCACCATGGAGGCGTTCCGGGTCATTCGTGGGGTGCTGCCAGCCGCCTTAGTGTTGGGCTTGCTCTTGCCAGACTGCGCCGTGGCGAGTTGGGTCACGATCTAGCCCCCCAGCGAAGCGGATTCCAACACAGCGGACTCAACCGCAGCAGACGGCGCGTCGGCTGAGCACTGCGATGGAAGAATCTGCTGGATGAGTTCCGGGTCATCGGTACAGACCGCGTCGGCTCCCATTTCCAGCAGTTCCAGTGCGCGTTCGGGATCATTGACAGTCCAGACCCAGACCTGTAGTCCGGCCGCGTGGATGCGGGCAATGTCGTCGTGGTCCAGACCGCCTTCCCAAATGGAGACGCCTTCACCGCCGTGCTCAACGGCGAAATCAATGGCCGCCTGAATTCCGCGGCCCGCGAACTGGTCTGCGTCGTCGTCTCGGGACAAGAGAGCGCTCAGCTTTTCCAGGTTCCCTACGCACAGCGGATACGTTTTGGCATCGGGCAACAGTCGGCGCAATTCTGCCAGTGCTCCCCAATCTGCCGAGGAGGCAAACCAATCAACACCAGTGGCCTCGGTGACTACCTGAACGATTGGTTCCACAGACGTGGCGTCCTTGAGTTCAATGTTGACACGTAGTTTCCCGGCGGCCATGGCCAGAACCTCGGACAAGGTGGGCACAGACTCCCCGGCGCCGGCATCAAGGAGCCCCAGCTGTCGGGCAGTGAATTCACCGATGCCTCCCGTGCCGTTCGTGGTGCGGTCAGCGGTGTCGTCGTGGATCACTACGGGGATGCGATCAGCGGACAAATGGACATCGAGCTCGATGCCGTCAATGCCAAGTTCAATGGCGCGCGCGAAGGCAGCCTTGGTGTTCTCCGGCAAGTGAGCTGATACGCCCCGGTGGGCAAAGATGCGCATGATGCTGCACTCCTCTTTGTGGTTTTCAAGGAGGACTGCCATTGTGTCTTTGCGCAGTCCTTGGGCTTCCTCGACCAAGGTACGCAGCGCAGTGTCCCAATGCATGGCGGCAAGGTGGACAGCAGGCAAATACGACTTAAATAGTTGAACCCCGGCTCCAGTGAAGACTGGAACCGGGGTTCAACTATGACTAACTAGGCGCCGCACTCGAGCCAAACAGGGCGTTGGGCCCACGCTCCCGAGTAAAGCAGAACGTTGGGCCCACAGCTCCGAGGGGCCCCAGTTGTTGGGTCGCACTTGAGCCAAGCATGGCGTTGGGCCCACGCTCCCGAGTAAAGCAGAACGTTGGGCCCACAGCTCCGAGGGGCCCCAATGAAAAACGCGCCAGCGTTTTTCATTGGGGAGGAGCTGGGGACTAATCTAGCGAGACCGGGGTGACGCCATACGGCGCAAGTCGCTCCGCACCGCCGTCGTCCGCGGTGAGTACCCAAATGCCCTTGGCATGCACGGCCACTGAGTGTTCCCAGTGAGCTGCGCGCGACTTGTCCTTGGTGACAACCGTCCAGTCATCGCCAAGGGTGATGGTTTCCAAGTTGCCGCGAACCAGCATGGGTTCGATAGCCAGGCACATGCCTGCCTTCAGCTTGGGGCCGCGGTGCTTGGAGGAGTAGTTCAGTACGTCCGGGGGCATGTGCATGGCGGATCCGATGCCGTGACCGACGTAGTCCTCCAAGATACCCAGTTCCGGGCCGGACTGTGAGGTGACGTATTCGTCTATGGCGTCGCCAATGTCGCCCACGTACTTGGCTGAGGCCATGGCCGCAATGCCGGCCCACATGCTCTCTTCGGTGATGTCGGAGAGCCGACGGTCAGCAGGATCCTCCGCGGCGGCGCCGCCAACAATGGTGCTACGCGCCGAGTCGGAGTGCCAGCCTTCCACAATGGCGCCGCCATCAATGGAGATCAAGTCCCCGGTTTCCAGTACCCGCGCTCCAGGAATGCCGTGCACCACTTCCTCATTGACTGAGGTGCAAATGGTGGCAGGGAAATCGTAGTAGCCCAAGAAGTTGGACTTGGCTCCGGCCTTTTTCAATTCCCCGGCAAAGATGGCATCCAGCTCGCCCGTGGTTACGCCCGGGGCGACAGCTGCGATGGTGGCCTTCAGTGCCGCGTCGAGGATCAGCCCGCTGCGGCGCATGATGCGCATCTGATCGATGGTCTTGTACTCAATTCTTTGCTGGCCAAACGCCATGAAAGAATCCTTTCGCTTCGAAAATGATTGAAGGCTCCTTCCCATGGTGCGGGAAGAAGCCCTCCTTCACAACCCAGCGCCTATGCGGCACGGATTGATAAAACTTACTGCTTGCTAGGCGTTGTCGCCCTTGAACTTGTTGATGGCTTCCATGACACGTGATGTCACGTCGTCCATCTCGCCGAGACCGTCGACCTTGGCCAAAATGCCGCGCTCCGCATAGCGGGACACTACAACCTCAGTCTGTTCACGGTAGAGATCCAACCGGTGACGGATGACTGCTTCAGTGTCATCGCTACGACCGGTCTCCTGCGCACGGCCCAACAGGCGCTTGACGAGTTCTTCGTCGTCGGCGGTCAACTGCACAACAACATCCAAGCTGGCGTTTGCCGAGGCCAAGATGTCATCCAGTTCGTCCACCTGGGGTGAGGTGCGCGGGTAGCCGTCCAAAAGGAAGCCCTCTGCCACATCACTCTGAGCGAGCCGATCGCGAACCATCCGGTTGGTGACGCTGTCGGGCACAAAGTCACCGTTGTCGATGTACTTCTTCGCCTCAACGCCCAGGGGTGTCTCACCCTTCACATTGGCGCGGAAGATATCGCCCGTGGAGATGGCTACGATGTCCAGCTCTCCACAGATGCGTTCCGCCTGTGTGCCTTTTCCTGACCCGGGAGGTCCAATAATCAGCATTCTTGTCATCGCAATAACCCTTCGTAGTGGCGCTGTTGGAGTTGTGCATCAATTTGCTTCACTGTCTCCAAACCAACACCGACCACAATGAGGATTGAGGTTCCGCCGAATGGGAAGTTCTGGTTTGCCCCAACCAAGACCAGCGCGATCAAGGGGATCAGGGCAATAATGCCCAGGTACAGCGCACCCGGGAGCGTGATGCGAGAAATAACGTACTGCAAGTAGTCCTGTGTGGGACGGCCTGCGCGGATGCCGGGAATGAATCCGCCGTACTTCTTCATGTTGTCTGACACTTCTTCAGGGTTGAAGGTGATGGCAACGTAGAAGTACGTGAAACCGAGGATCAACAGGAAGTAGAACATCATGTAGATCGGGTGGTCACCACGGGTGAGGTAGTTATTGATCCATTCGACCCAAGCTGGCAGATCCGTGCTGTTCGCCGGTGTGGCAAACTGCGCGAGCAAGGCCGGCAGGTACAGCATCGAGGAGGCAAAGATGACGGGGATAACGCCAGCCATGTTGACCTTGATCGGGATGTACGTGCTGGTACCGCCCATAGTGCGGCGGCCAACCATGCGCTTGGCGTACTGCACAGGGATGCGGCGCTGAGACTGCTCAACGAACACAACCAAAGCAACTACCACCAAACCAATGACCAGCACCGTCAAGAAGGTGCCCCAACCCTGAGTCTTCAGGATGGCGCCAAGGGAGGTGGGGAACTGGGCGGCGATAGCCACGAAGATCAGCAAGGACATGCCGTTGCCGACACCCTTTTCAGTGACGAGCTCGCCCATCCACATGATCAAACCGGAACCGGCAGTCAAGGTGATGATGAGCAACAAGATGGTGATCAAACTGTCATTGGGAATCAAGGCGCCCGGGGAGCCTGCAGCACCACAACCAGCAAAGAGCTGGCCAGAGCGTGCAAGGGTTACCAAGGTGGTGGCATTGAGCAAAGCCAGTGCAATCGTCAAGTAACGCGTGTACTGGGTGAGCTTGCCTTGACCCTGAGCACCCTCAAGGTGAAGTTCCTGGAAGCGGGGGATCACTACGCGGAGCAGCTGCACGATGATGCTAGCCGTGATGTAAGGCATGATTCCCAAAGCAAAAATGGAAACCTGAAGCAAGGCGCCGCCACTGAACAAGTTCACAAGCTGGTAAATACCTTGGCTTGTGTCAGCAGCATTCACGCACTGTTGGACATTTCGGTAATCAATTCCAGGCGAGGGGATGAAAGCGCCCAAGCGGAAGATGGCAATAATTCCCAGCGTGAACAACAACTTGCGTCGCAGATCAGGCGTGCGAAAGGCGCGGCCAAATGCGGTAAGCAAGCGTCCTCCTGATGTGTAGTGATGAGTGGCTTCTTAAATGAGGCCCAAGGAAAGAGTCTAGTGGGTGATGCAGCTCGCATCGGCACTGTTACGCATAACATAGGCGCATTATCCGGGCATTCGGAAACATCCGGATAAAACGAAAGACTCTTGGTGGACGGAACCGTAAGTTCCGTCCACCAAGAGTCTAGTCGCTAGATGTGCGCACTCGTGAACTTATTAGAGTTCAGTAGTGGTTCCACCGGCAGCAGCAATCTTGGCGATTGCGCTTGTGGAGAATGCGTGAGCGGTGATGTCAACCTTGACGGTGATATCGCCGGTGCCCAGCACCTTCACGGGCTGGTTCTTGCGAACCGCACCCTTTTCAACGAGTGCCTCGACGGTGACAATGCCACCTTCGGGGAAGAGCTCGTTCAGCTTGTCCAGGTTTACAACCTGGAACTCAACGCGGAACGGGTTCTTGAAGCCACGCAGCTTGGGCAGACGCATGTGCAACGGCAGCTGGCCGCCAGCAAAGCCAGCCTTTACCTGGTAGCGAGCCTTGGTACCCTTGGTACCGCGACCTGCGGTCTTACCCTTGGATCCTTCACCACGGCCAACACGGGTTTTAGCCGTCTTGGCGCCCGGTGCGGGACGCAGGTGGTGGACCTTGAGTGCATTCTGCTTTTCAACAGTCTCAGCAGTGTTCTTTTCAGCCACTTTACTTCGTCTCCTCAACCTTGAGCAGGTGCGGAACCGTGTTGATCATGCCAACAGTCACAGCGTCAGCCGAGCGAACAACGGAGTGACCGATGCGCTTGAGACCCAGTGAGCGAAGGGTATCCTTCTGGAACTGCTTGACGCCAACGACGCCCCTGATCTGAGTGATTTCCAGCTTCTTGTCAGAAGGCTGAACGTTCTTCGGTGTAGTCATTACAGACCCGCCTTTTGCATATTGCGCAACAGCACAGCCGGAGCAACTTCATCCAACGGCAAGCCACGGCGAGCCGCAACAGCCTTGGGGTCTTCCAGGCTCTTCAAAGCAGCAACAGTCGCGTGAACAATGTTGATGGCGTTTGAGGAACCGAGAGACTTGGACAGCACGTCATGGATGCCAACGCATTCCAAGATGGCGCGAACCGGGCCACCGGCAATAACACCGGTACCAGCTGCAGCCGGACGCAACATAACGACGCCTGCAGCGGCCTCGCCCTGTACGCGGTGAGGGATGGTCTTGCCAACCATGGGAACGCGGAAGAAGGACTTCTTAGCTTCTTCAACACCCTTGGCAATAGCGGCAGGAACTTCCTTAGCCTTACCGTAGCCAACACCGATCATGCCGTTGCCGTCGCCGACGATTACCAAAGCGGTGAAGCTGAAGCGACGACCACCCTTGACAACCTTGGCAACACGGTTGATGTTGACAACGCGCTCGATGAACTGGCTCTTCTCAGCCTCGCGTCCACCGTCACGGCCACCGCGGCCACGGCCACCGTCGCGGCCTCCACGAGCACCGTCGCGACCGCCACGGCCACGGGCGTTATCGGCGCCAGCAGCAGTTTCAGTCTTCGCGGTTGCACCGTCAGCTGCAGTTGCTTCTGACACAGTGTTCTCCTTGTTGATGTTTTCGGTCACAGTGCCAGACCGCCTTCACGTGCGCCGTCAGCAATAGCTGCAACACGGCCGTGGTAGCGGTTACCGCCGCGGTCGAAGACAACAGCTTCGATACCGGCAGCCTTGGCGCGCTCTGCAACGAGCTCACCAATGCGCTTAGCCTTGGCGGTCTTGTCACCGTCAAATGCGCGCATGTCTGCTTCCAGGGTCGATGCTGAAACCAGGGTCAGACCCTGAGTGTCATCGATGACCTGAACAAATACGTGGCGGGCTGAACGGTTGACGACCAGGCGCGGACGCACAGTCGTTCCGCTGACGCGCTTGCGAACTCGCAGGTGACGACGGCCGCGTGCTGCGGCCTTGGACTTTCCTCGTACGGATAGTGCCATGGTTACTTACCAGCCTTTCCGACCTTGCGGCGGATGATCTCGCCAGCGTAGCGAACGCCCTTACCCTTGTACGGGTCGGGCTTGCGCAGCTTGCGGATGTTGGCAGCAACTTCGCCCACCTGCTGCTTGCTAATTCCTGACACGGAGAGCTTTGTGGGGCTCTCTACGGCCAGTGTGATGCCTTCCGGTGCCTCAATGAGGACCGGGTGGCTGAAACCAAGAGCGAACTCGAGGTCCTTGCCCTTGGCGACTACGCGGTAACCGGTACCAACAATTTCCAGCTTCTTTTCGTAGCCAGCAGTGACACCGATGATCAGGTTGTCAATGAGGGTACGAGTCAGACCGTGGAGTGAACGCGAAGTGCGCTCATCATTGGGGCGGCTAACGGTGATGATGTTCTCGTCGATCGAAGCCGTGATGGGGCTGGAAACATTAAGTTCCAGCGTTCCCTTCGGGCCCTTGACGGAAACAAGGCTGTCTGCAATCTTGACCTCAACGCCGGCAGGCACGGAGATGGGGAGACGTCCAATACGTGACATAAGTTATTTCCCTTCTCTCTCTACTACCAGACGTAGGCGAGGACTTCCCCACCCACGCCCTTCTTGGCAGCCTGACGGTCGGTCAAAAGACCTGAAGACGTCGACAGGATAGCGACACCCAAACCACCCAAAACGTTGGGGAGGTTCGTGGACTTTGCGTAAACGCGCAGTCCGGGCTTGGAGATACGGCGCAGGCCAGCGATTGAACGCTCACGTGCGGGGCCGTACTTCAAGTCGATGGTCAGCTTCTTGCCAACCTCAGCGTCTTCAACCTTCCAGGCAGAGATGTAACCCTGTGCCTTGAGGATGTCGGCGATGTGGCCCTTAAGCTTGCTAAACGGCATGGTCACGGTGTCGTGGTGTGCCGAGTTTGCGTTGCGCAGACGCGTAAGCATGTCTGCGACAGGATCTGTCATTGTCATTTGGGCGCTTGCCCTTCCTCGAAACGGTTTCCTTCGCGTGGCAACAAAGTGGGCGAATTGAATTCGCACACTTTATACCCGCTGAACGGACCTGTTACGTAGATTATTTATCTTCGGATTTGAACGGGAAGCCGAGTGCCTTAAGCAGCGCACGGCCTTCGTCATCGGTCTTGGCTGTGGTCACGACAGTGATGTCCATACCGCGGGGGCGGTCAATGGAATCCTGGTCGATCTCGTGGAACATAACCTGCTCGGTCAGACCGAAGGTGTAGTTGCCGTTGCCGTCAAACTGCTTGCCACTGAGGCCGCGGAAGTCGCGGATACGGGGCAGAGCCAGCGTGACCAAGCGGTCCAGGAATTCCCACATACGATCTCCACGGAGAGTCGTGTGGCAACCAATCGGCATGCCTTCGCGCAGCTTGAACTGAGCGATCGACTTGCGAGCCTTGGAAACCTGGGGCTTCTGGCCGGTGATGGCGGTGAGGTCGCGGACTGCGTGGTCAATGAGCTTGGAGTCCTTAGCGGCATCTCCAACACCCATGTTGACAACAACCTTGACCAAGCGCGGAACCTGGTTAACGTTTGAGTACTTGAACTCCTCAACCAGACCAGCCTTGATTTCCGCTGCATAGCGGGTCTTCAGGCGAGGTGTGATCTTGGGTGTGTTCTCTGCTACTGCGGCGCTCATGCCAGATCCTTCCCCGAGGTCTTGGCAACGCGGATGCGTACTTCACGCTTGCGGCCATCGCGCTCAACGATTTCGGTGCGGTAACCAACGCGAGTCGGCTTCTTCGTGGACGGGTCCACTACAGCAACGTTTGAGATGTGAATGGGAGCCTCGACGATTTCGATGCCACCAGTGTTGGTGCCACGTTCCGTCTGACCGGCTTTAGTGTGCTTGGTGACACGGTTTACGCCCTCGACCAACACGCGGTTGGTTTCGGAGTACACCTTCAGGACCTTGCCCTGCTTGCCACGGTCGCCGCCACGCTCAGCCTTGGCGCCTGTGATGACCTGAACCAGGTCACCCTTCTTGATCTTTGCCATAAGTTACAGCACCTCCGGAGCCAACGAGATGATCTTCATGAATTTCTTATCACGAAGTTCACGGCCAACCGGGCCGAAGATACGGGTACCGCGGGGGTCCCCGTCAGCCTTGAGAATGACAGCTGCATTCTCATCAAACTTGATGTAGGAACCATCCGCACGGCGGCGTTCCTTCTTGGTGCGAACGATGACAGCCTTAACGACGTCACCCTTCTTAACGTTTCCGCCCGGAATTGCATCCTTGACGGTAGCGACGATTGTGTCGCCAATGCCTGCGTAGCGGCGCCCAGATCCACCGAGAACGCGGATTGTCAAGATTTCCTTGGCACCCGTGTTGTCGGCAACCTTAAGCCGCGACTCCTGCTGAATCACTAGTGTCTCCTGTTCGTCGCGCCGGTTCTTGGACACAATGTATCTGTGAACAAGCCTTGCGGAACGTATTGTTCGGGATGTCTCTCGACGTGCCTGGATTTTGCCAAAACACGCCTAAATACCTCATGCCAACTGCACTTTCCGCACCGGGAACGTGGATAAATCCGCGCATCGAACGGCAGTTTGTAGTGGCACGAGCATTTACGAGGTAATTGCGCACCTACTGTCACTGCCGAAAACGGCGGCACAGAAAAGGCGCAGCAATAAATAATCCTAGCACGACGGCGGAACCTGAAGGTACGCTGCCAGCCCACCAAAGGCGTTACCTCCCCCACACGGCGTGGCCAACCCTCGGGCCGCCGGTGGTTGAGCCGACATTTTTTGTAGGCGACGTAAAGGAGGCCCCAAAGGCCGCCCGCGGCCGACGGGCCGGATAGTCGCCGGAAAAATGGCGGTCAACCACCGGGACCACCGCAGGCGAGGAGCGCCGTCGAGCATTGGGTGTTAAACGATGTTGGGCCCGCCGCCACAAGTGGCAACGGGCCCAACATTTTAGTAATCAACCACGCACAAGTGCGTGAGTTGGCTTACTTAGCCTTCTCTACGATCTCAACCAGGCGGAAACGCTTGGTTGCGGAGAGCGGGCGGGTCTCGCTGATGACGACGAGGTCGCCGATGCCGGCGCTGTTCTCTTCGTCGTGGGCCTTGACCTTCTTGTTGCGGCGAAGAACCTTACCGTAAAGAGCGTGCTTTACGCGGTCTTCAACCTCAACAACGATGGTCTTGTCCATCTTGTCGGAAACTACGTAACCGCGCATCTTCTTGCGCTCGTTACGAACGAGAGTCTCCGCGCCGTTTTCGGTGTTGTCTACAGAATCGCTCACTTGGCGTCCTCCTCTGTTGCTTCAGCCTTCTTGGAGGCCTTCTTGGCTTCCTTGTCAGCCTTCTTGGAGGCCTTCTCCACGGGTGCAGCGGCAACGACGTCCGGGCGAATGCCCAGCTCGCGCTCACGCAGCACTGTGTAGATGCGGGCGATGTCGCGCTTTACAACGCGCAAACGACCGTGGCTTTCCAGCTGGCCGGTGGCCGACTGGAAGCGCAGGTTGAACAGTTCTTCCTTTGCCTTGCGGAGTTCTTCGACAAGACGTGCATTGTCAAACCCGTCAAGCTGTGCAGGGGCAAGTTCCTTGGAACCAACTGACATCTCTACTCACCACCTTCGCGACGCACAATGCGTGCTTTCAACGGCAGCTTGTGGATTGCCAGGCGCAATGCCTCGCGTGCTACCTCTTCTGATACACCGGAGAGTTCAAAGAGAACACGACCCGGCTTGACGTTTGCGATCCACCACTCGGGAGAACCCTTACCGGAACCCATGCGGGTTTCAGCAGGCTTCTTCGTCAAGGGACGGTCGGGGTAGATGTTGATCCACACCTTACCGCCACGCTTGATGTGGCGAGTCATTGCGATACGAGCAGACTCGATCTGACGGTTGGTTACATATGCCGGCGTGAGGGCCTGAATGCCCCACTCGCCGAATGAAACCACGGTGCCGCCAGTAGCCTGACCCGAACGACCGGGGTGGTGCTGCTTACGGTGCTTTACGCGACGTGGGATAAGCATTTACGCCTCTCCTCCTTCTACTGCCGGAGCCGCAACCTCTGCAGCTACAGGAGCTTCAACCGCGGCAGCTGCCTCGGTGCGCTCAGGACGGTCGTTACGACGACGGTCGCCACCGGCGCGGGGACCGCGGGCTCCGCGGTCATCGCCGTCACGACGCGGGCCACGGCCACGGGCAGGAGCAGCAGCTGCCTGAGCAGCCAGTTCCTTGGACGTGACATCGCCCTTGTAGATCCAGACCTTGACACCAATACGGCCGAACACGGTCTTGGCTTCGAAGAAGCCGTAATCGATGTTGGCACGCAGGGTGTGCAGGGGCACACGACCTTCGCGGTAGAACTCGGTGCGTGACATTTCAGCGCCACCCAAGCGACCAGCACAAGCGACACGGATGCCCTTGACGCTGCCGGTGCGCTGTGCGGACTGCATTGCCTTCTTCATCGCGCGGCGGAAAGCCACACGTGAGGTCAGCTGCTCTGCGATGCCCTGGGCAACGAGCTGAGCATCAGCTTCCGGGTTCTTGACTTCCAAGATGTTCAGCTGAACCTGCTTGCCGGTGAGCTTTTCGAGCTCGCCGCGAATGCGGTCTGCTTCTGCTCCACGACGACCGATAACAATTCCGGGACGTGCGGTGTGGATATCCACACGTACACGGTCACGGGTGCGCTCGATCTCAACCTTGGAAATACCTGCGCGGTCCATGCCCGTGGACATGAGTGCGCGGATCTGGATGTCTTCTTTTACGAAGTCCTTGTAACGCTGGCCGGGCTTGTTGCTGTCCGCGAACCAATGTGAACGGTGATCCGTGGTGATACCGAGTCGGAACCCGTGCGGGTTTACTTTCTGTCCCACTTAGCGAGCCTCCTCTTTCACGGGGGTAGCGACAACCACTGTGACGTGGCTGGTGCGCTTCTTGATCTCGAACGCACGACCCTGAGCACGCGGTTGGAACCGCTTCATGGTCGGGCCCTCATCAACGAAAATTTCGCTGATGTAAAGATCATTTTCGTTGAACGCGATGCTATCGCGATCCGCCAGAACGCGGGCATTTGCCACTGCGGACTGGACTACCTTGAAGACCGGCTCCGAAGCTGCCTGGGGGGCAAACTTCAAAATCGCCAATGCCTCATTCGCCTGCTTGCCACGAATCAGGTTGACGACGCGCCGGGCCTTCATAGGCGTTACGCGCAGATGACGCGCACTTGCCTTGGCTTCCATTGCTATCTCTCTCTCGTCTTTGCCGTATTGACAAGCGCCTAGCGGCGCTTGCCCTTACGGTCGTCCTTGACATGGCCGCGGAATGTCCGCGTTGCGGCGAATTCGCCGAGCTTGTGCCCGACCATCGACTCAGTTACAAACACGGGGATGTGCTTGCGACCATCGTGTACGGCGATCGTGTGACCCAGCATGTCCGGGATGATCATCGATCGACGGGACCAGGTCTTAATTACGTTCTTGGTGCCCTTGTCGTTTTCCCTAGCTACCTTTACAAAGAGGTGCTGGTCAACGAAGGGACCCTTTTTCAGGCTACGTGGCATGTCTCCAGGCTCCTATCGCTTGTTCTTGCCAGTACGGCGGCGACGAACAATCAGCTTGTCGCTCTCTTTGTTGGGACGGCGGGTACGGCCTTCGCGCTTACCGTTCGGGTTAACCGGGTGACGTCCACCAGAAGTCTTACCTTCACCACCACCATGAGGGTGATCGACCGGGTTCATGACAACACCGCGGACGGTCGGGCGTACGCCCTTCCAGCGCATACGGCCAGCCTTACCCCAGTTGATGTTGGACTGCTCAGCGTTACCAACTTCGCCGATGGTCGCGCGGCAGCGCGCATCAACGTTGCGGATTTCGCCGGAGGGCAGACGCAGCTGGGCGAACTTGCCTTCCTTGGCGACGAGCTGAACCGAGGCACCAGCTGAACGAGCCATCTTGGCACCGCCACCGGGACGCAGCTCCACAGCGTGGATAACAGTACCCACGGGGATGTTGCGCAACGGAAGGTTGTTGCCAGGCTTGATATCAGCTGCCGGACCGGCCTCTACGAAGTCGCCCTGCTTGAGCTTGTTCGGAGCGACGATGTAACGCTTGGTTCCATCAACGTAGTGCAGGAGGGCGATGCGTGCGGTGCGGTTGGGATCGTATTCGATCTCAGCAACGCGTGCGTTTACGCCATCCTTGTCGTGACGACGGAAGTCGATCAAGCGGTACTGGCGCTTGTGGCCACCACCCTTGTGACGAGTCGTGATGCGACCGGTGTTGTTACGGCCACCCTTTTTGGGCAGAGGACGAACCAGAGACTTCTCCGGCGTCGACCGCGTGATTTCAGTGAAGTCGGCAACGCTCGAGCCACGACGGCCCGGGGTTGTCGGCTTGTATTTACGGATTCCCATAGTATATTTCCTCGTTAAAGTGGTCTCCGCTTATGAAAGCGGACCGCCGAAGATGTCGATCGTGCCCTCGCGGAGGGAGACAATGGCGCGCTTGGTGCCCTTGCGCTGTCCCCATCCGAACTTGGTGCGCTTACGCTTACCAGCACGATTGATGGTGTTGATCGAGTCGACCTTGACGGAGAAGATTTTCTCCACGGCCAGCTTGATCTCGGTCTTGTTTGAGCGGGGGTCGACCAAGAAGGTGTACTTACCTTCGTCGATCAAGCCGTAGCTCTTTTCCGAAACGACAGGTGCAAGCACTACGTCGCGCGGATCCTTGATGGTAACGGCGCTCACTTGCCGTCCTCCTTAATGGTCTGGGCAGCTTCGCCGCCGGCCGGGACAAAGCCAGCGGCCTTGGCGTCCTCAACCGTGGTGAACCAAACTTCGGCCTCAGTGGCGTCATACCAGCGTGAACCAGGCACGTGGTACTTCATGGAGTCCTTGTTGCCCTTGATGGTGCCTTCGGCGTCATCGTTGGAATCTTCGGAAACCAGGTCTTCAACCAACAGCATGCTCGAAGCGAAAGCTTCAGAAGCGGCGCGGCCGGAAACGAAAACGTCGTATGCAGCCTGAGTGAAGACGATGTCATCAGAAACGAGTACGTCGTAGGTGTTGAGCTGGTCAACATACAGAACGTGCAGGTTGGTGATGTTACGTACGCTCAGCGCAGTGGCGTCGTTGGCGCGCTCGATGACAACCAGCAGGTTCCTGCGAGTTGAAACAGCGGCCAAAACAGCCTTTGCAGCCTTGGTGGACGGCGTGGTGCCGGAAACCAATTCAGCAACTACGTGGATACGGCCGTTGCGTGCGCGGTCAGACAGGGCACCGCGGAGAGCAGCAGCCTTCATCTTCTTGGGCGTACGCTGGCTGTAATCGCGAGGGGTCGGACCGTGGACAACGCCACCACCGGTCATGTGAGGAGCACGGATTGAACCCTGACGGGCGCGGCCGGTACCCTTCTGTGCATGCGGCTTACGGCCTGCACCAGAAACTTCGGCGCGGGTCTTGGTCTTGTGTGTACCCTGGCGCGCAGCAGCGAGCTGAGCTACGACAACCTGGTGCAGCAAGGGCACGTTGGTCTGTACGTCGAAGATCTCTGCGGGCAGATCTACTTTGACAGTAGTCATTTACTTATGCTCCCTTCACGGCGGTGCGTACGAGTACGACCGAGCCGCGGACGCCGGGGACGGCACCCTTGATCAGCAGCAGCGACTTCTCGGCGTTAACACCGTGAACCGTAAGGTTCATGGTGGTTACGCGCTCGGCACCCATACGGCCTGCCATGCGCATACCCTTGAAAACGCGGCCAGGGGTGGACGCGCCACCGATGGAACCGGGCTTACGGTGGTTCTTGTGAGCACCGTGTGATGCCGGAGCACCCTTGAAGCCGTGACGCTTCATAACACCGGCGAAACCCTTACCCTTTGAAGTACCGACGACGTCGACCTTCTGGCCGGCTTCGAAGATCTCAACGGAGAGCTCCTGGCCGAGGGTGTAGGTGTCGGCGTCTGCGGTGCGCAGCTCGACAACGTGGCGGCGAGGCGTAACGCCTGCCTTTTCAAAGTGACCAGCCAAAGGCTTGGTGACCTTGCGGGGATCGATCTGGCCGTAGCCGATCTGGATCGCTACATAGCCATCAACCTCTGCGTTACGCAGCTGGGTGATGACGTTGGAGTCGGCCTGGACGACAGTTACAGGAACAAGCAAGTTGTTCTCGTCCCAGACCTGGGTCATGCCGAGCTTCGTGCCCAGGATGCCCTTAGTGTTTCGGGTCGCGGTCATAGTTTCTCAGCACCTCCCTACAGTTTGATTTCGATGTTCACGTCGGCCGGCAGGTCGAGACGCATAAGCGAATCAACTGCCTTGGGCGTGGGATCAATGATGTCGATCAGACGCTTGTGCGTGCGCATTTCAAAGTGCTCGCGGCTGTCCTTGTACTTGTGAGGAGAACGAATTACGCAAAAAATGTTCTTCTCGGTGGGCAGCGGCACGGGGCCTACTACCGTTGCGCCTGCGCGCGTGACCGTCTCAACGATCTTCCGGGCTGAAACATCAATAACCTCATGGTCATATGACTTCAGCCGGATGCGGATTTTTTGTCCCGCCATGGCGTCGTGACTCTCTTTCCTGTAACGAAGCAACCTGTAGTAGCGATGCTGTTGACGTAAACGCTGTTTACTTTTCCTGTTCAATGTGTGGCACTCACAGCCACGCTCCCGATGAACTGAATCCGGATAAATCCGGGTTCCTCAATCCATCGCAGCTCCGCCCCCCGCGGTCGGGCGTGTCGCGAATAATTCGCGCACGTACCCGCACTAGTTATGCAAGGGACTTGTTGCACCTGGTCTTTAACTTGGACCCTGCGACGAGCATTATCTCGACCGGGACACGAAAAAGCACTTGGGCAACTCAATAAGTATGCCGGATTCGCCCGATTATTACCAATCGGGCCAAGGTAGGCGCTGGCCTCGTATGCACGAGCAAGGCCCCGACGCCAGCGTCATTTAGCGCTCTTGACGCGCGTGAGATGCTTCAAGCGTGAGCAATGTCACCGGAGATGCGAGTATCCCCGCTCCCCCAACCCAGGAGTCCTTTGCGGCTGTCCCCACCCGGAGAGTTGGCGGACGGTGGATCCTGTTCTTTGCGCTGAGCTGGTTTGGTGTCTGGATTGCCCAGTTGACGCCTGTCCAGTTGCTGCTTCCTTTGCAGGTGGAGAAGTATCTGCAGGCAACGGACTGGGTAGAGAACGTTCTAGGGTTTGGCCTGATCTCGGGCATCGCCGGAGCCTTCGCCCTGCTCGCCTACCCTCTCACCGGAGCGTTGTCGGACCGCACCACGTCCCGCTTCGGCCGCCGTCGTCCATGGATCGCCTTGGGCACGTCGGGATTCGCCGCGTCCTTGCTGCTCTTGGGTCTGCAGACATCGCTGCTGGGCATCGGGATTTGCTGGGTGGCTGCGAGTACGTTTTTCTGCGTCCTGACGGCAGCGTTGACGGCTGCCATCTCCGATCAGGTGCCGGTGAATCAGCGCGGCTATGTGTCGGGTTGGATTTCGGCCCCGCAAGCCATTGGCATCATTGCCGGCCTGGTTTTGGTGATGGCGCTGGGGTTGGGCACTTTTGGCGGATATGCCCTGATGGCCGGACTCCTGGTTGCTCTGGGCCTACCCTTCTTGCTCCTTATTCCTGACGCCGTGCTGCCCCAGGGGATCGTTGCGCCGCTGACGTGGCGAACGTTGCTGGAGGGCCTGTGGATCAGCCCGCGCAAGCATCCGGATTTTGGCTGGACGCTTCTGAGCCGCGTCTTGGTTAACTTGGGCAACGCCTTTGGCACCAGTCTGCTGCTCTATTTCTTGATGTACGGGCTCAAGGTGGACGACGCCGAAAGCTCGCTGATAGTACTGACACTCGTGTACATGGTCTTCGTGATCATTGCCTCGCTGTGGCTGGGCCGGCTCTCCGACAAATGGGGCAGGCGCCGGGCTTTTGTCTTTGGTTCCTCGATTCTCCAAGCTGCTGCGGCTCTGATTCTTGCTTTTGTACCCACCATGGGCGCGGCAACCTTCGCCGCCGCCCTTCTGGGTCTGGGCTATGGCTGCTTCCTCTCTGTGGACCAGGCGCTGGCCACGCAAGTGCTGCCGGATCAACTCTCGCGCGGGAAGGACTTGGGGATCATGAACATCGCCCTGACGGTTCCGCAGGCCTTCGCCCCTATGCTGGGTGCCCTGCTGGTCAGTGCGGTTGGCGGCTTCACACTGTTGTTTGTGGTCTCCGGTGTCACCGCGCTGGCCGGAGCCTGGGCTGTCAGCCGTGTCAAGGGTGTCCGGTAAATACGACGGCGGGTCCCGGCACCCGCTGCTCCCCCACCCGGGTGCCGCTAGGCTGGGCGGCGGCCGGTTGGGAGGGATGTTCCGCCGTCGGTATCCCCTGTCGCCTTCTCGATCAGGGCTACTTCCCGATCAGAGCTGGGCCCTTCAGTACTGGGACGGAGGCTGCTCTGGCTGCCTTGGTTGCTGCCCGGGCTGCTGTGGAGCTGGCTGCTGTGGGGTGTACTGCTGCTCCGGCTGCTGTGGCGCGTACTGCGGCGGGGTTGGAGTCTGTTGCCCCATCTCTGGACGGGCCATCAGGTACGGGGGCAGGGGCGGTTGGCTGCCCGGATCCGTGGGCATGGGGTTGCTCCCCTGCGGCTTCTTGCGATTCAACCGCCAAATGGCGAAGGCGATCAGGCCCAACGCCAGCAGTGCGAGCAAGATGTAGGTGAAGCCGCGCAGGTACCAGATGACGGCTGTGGCAACTCCTACGGCACCCCAAATGGTGAAAACGCGTTCGTCCAGGCCCAAGCCAACAGCCAGCAACGCCACGAACACCAGCAGCGAAACAAGCTGCTGCAGGGCATCGCCGCTGAAGATGGTCAGGAACCCGCCCAGGCTTGCCGCAACAGCTGCCGCCATGAGCATTCCCTTGCCAGCGGCTGCCTGTTTGGCCTGATAACGGATCACGGCTAGCGCGGCCAGCGCCAGGGCTGTCCACTGCACGAACCAGAAGAAGCCCAGGTCCACATACACGCTGCAGGCCCAGAACCAGGTCACGGCGCAGGCCAGCACCGCAATGTCCATGGCCAAACGGCGGCGCGCGGGCGGAACCTCCACGCAGCCGAGCACCGCAACGCCTGTGAAGGCAGCGGCGCCCAGCAGTGCTGTGGAGTCGTATCCCACGGCCCACAAAGCGAAGAGGGCTCCGCCGCCGAGTGCCACGGCAACCAGAGCGCCTCGCTGCACCTGCGGTTCCCGGACCAGGGACAGCAGGACCATGCGCACAATGTATAGCGTGCCCACAACCACCACGAATGCCGCTAAGGAAGCGTATCCGGTGTTGTCCACGAGATCGTCCACCTGGATGCCGAAAAGGACAGCGGACAATAGCACCATGAGGGAGCCGGGCAACGTCAGCCACGGGAGCTTCATGACATGGGTACCCAGCAAGAGCGCCAGGCCAGCCACCAGCCACATCGCAGCAAAAATGCCTGTCGCGGCGGCGCTATCCACAATGGTGGCAGTGACCAGGAAACTGCCCGTGGCTACCAACCAGTACCAGCGCATCTCGGGTGCGGCGGGCTCGCTGGCGCAGCGCCACACGATAGCCGCGACGCAGAGTCCAAGGAGTATCAGCGCCGTGGCGCCGGGCCACATGACAGGCGCGATCACGGCCGCGCCGCCCATGGCGGCAACAATGGCCAGGTAGGAGGCGCCGCGCTGCTTCAACCACACTTGGGCTGCCAGTGCCGAAGCGGCCAGGACCACCAGCTCCACCGCAACCACCCAGCGAAGGGCTGTTCCCGAGGGCTGGAATCCGAGGGACAGGACCACATAGGAAAACGGCACCAGCACCTGTGCGCCAAGCAGCAGCCACAGGCCGATCCGCAGGAACTGCTCCTGACCCACCGCCGCATTGAACCGCCCTGGCACGCCGGCAAGGTACGCCAGCCCCAGTTGCAGCAGGAGCACTCCAGTGAGTACCAGTGAAACTACCTCGAGGTTGTCCGTCATCTCCCTGACAACAATCCAAGCCAGTCCGAATACGGCCGCCCTGGCGAGCAGGAAATGCCCTCCTCGTAGACCTTCGGTGCCGGCCCGGGCCGCCAGGAACCCAGATGTGAGCGTCAGCATTCCAACGACTACGGCAGCCTGCGGGCGGTCACCCAGCGAGAGTAGCGAGAGCAGCGCCAGTGCCACCGGTCCGGCCCACAGCACCGTGGACATGGCGGCGCTGCGCAGAGTGCCGCACGCAGCAAGGGCAGACACCGCCGCTGCAGCCAATACAACGGCAGTCCGCGCCGTCCAGAGCCCAAGTTCAGAAGCGAGGATTCCCGGTGTCGCCATGAGAACAACGGCGGCCAGCGTCAGCCCGACGTCGACCTGCAGCCCCCAGATGCGCCGGCCATGCCCTGCCACCACCGTGAGGATCACCAGCTGGGGCAGCAAGGCCACCAGCATGATTGTGCCAAGACCCACGGGGGTGCCAGCAAGGGTTGTCGCCGGATCGAACTCCCGCCACAGCTGGAAAAGCGCAATGGCCAGCAGTAGGGAAACTGCCCGTGCCGCCCGCCAGTAGGCCCAGCGGTGCAGCGTTTCTTTCTGCTGGCGCAGTAGGCTGCCCGCGAGCAGTAGGTAGGCCAGCCCGGCAGCCCAGACGATGCTGGCCCCACCGGCGTCAAAGACTGGTCCGGTGCACAGCGCGGCAATGACAAGGTACGACGGCGCCACCACCTCCGCGCGGGAGAACCCTCCAGCGCGGGGCAGCTTGGTCAGGGAGAGTACGGCCGCTGCAAGCCCCATGGCAAGAGCCGAAACCAGGAACTCCGCCCGCAGCTGGGGCAGTGCGGCGGCGCCAAGGAAGGAAAGTCTTGACTGGCCTGCGTAGGAAACCGAGAGCAGCACCACCAGTCCGGTTCCCACCACTGCCCAAGCCGCGGCCGAATAGCTGGTGGCCGGGTTTGCCGCACCGAATCTGGCCAGCATGGCATCGGTCAGCAACTGCAACGCCGAGACTCCGGCCATGACGGCGAGGATCAAGTGGACCTTGCCCGGTTGGGCGGGGATGAACTGTGCCAGCGCCGCTGCCACAAAGGCGCTCACCAGCACCCGGGCCACAATCAGCATGGCATGCCCTAAAGTGGTGTTTCGCGCGAACAGGTGCCTGGCGGCCGAGTAGATAGCGCCAATCGCCGTCAGGACCATCCAATCCGATGCGGTCAGGAACGGTGCGCATAGCAGAGTGAGCGCCACGGCTGGCAGTGGCAGCCACTCCCCTTTGGGCAGGAACGCGGGCACCACAGCGGTTGCGGTGATCAGTGCAACCGCAAGGCCCAGAGCAACAAAGGATGAGTTGCCCGATTCCACGCCGAAGGGAAGGGCCAGACCAACGGTCCACGCCACAGCACCTGCGGCCACCAGCGGGACGCTGGTGAACACGTCGCGGTCAGCCCAACGGCCTTCGCGGAAGAAGAGGGTCAGCTGGTCCCGGCGGTAGGCCACGGCAATAGCTTGCAGGGCCAGTCCAAGCGTGAATGCCCCGGCCGACCACGCCAGTTCGGACTGGATCAGCCAGCCTATAAAGGGAGCAGCAAGAGTCACGGATGCCCTGAGGCCGAGGTAGTTCCACCTGCGCATTGCAGGGGCACAGAGGGAAACCATCACGGCGTAGTAGATGGTACCCGCGAGTAAAACGAGGGTGTGGTCGGCCGCGTTCAAGGCGAGCGAGAAGACGAGCGAACCGGCAATGCCCACGGGCGCAAACCAAGGACCCAGATCGGACAACGGCTTGGCATACAAGTTGGATTCGTCGCCGCTTTTGCCCAGCAGGTGTCCGGCCAGGGACAGTAGTGCCGAGAAGACAACCAATGCGGCGAAGTACCAGGCCAGCGCCGCGCCAAGGACCGCCACGGAAGACCACGCAGTGGACAGTAGGAAGGCGAGGGACAGGTAAACAACCAGCCGGCTTTGCAAGCGCACGGCCGCAACCACATAAGCCACGGTGCCAATCAGCGACGTCACGAGCCACACAACCGGGGCGTCGGGGAAGCCCAGGTTGTACGTGGCCAGACCTGCGAAAGGAATGATGGCCAGCGCGGTGCCGGTGAAGGCAACAGCCGCAGGCTTGAGCCTGGCAACCTTGCTGTGGAGCATCAGGCCAGCGCCATAGAAAAGCGCCGTGGCCAGCCAGACCCCAACAAGCCGCACGGGCACCGGCTGGCTGCTGCCAACGAACAAGGCAGCGGCGGCCACCATCAGCAGGCTGGCAACGTACAAGGTGATGTTGATGTTCTGGGTTTCCCGCCGGCTCTTCCGGGCGGCCAAGGCGGCCGGGTCAAGGGGAACATGTGGCGGACGCTGCGCCATGATCGGCGGTGCCATGGGGCTGGCTTGGCGGAGCACGGGCGCCGGCATGATATTTGGCGGGGGGCCGGCCATTGCGGGCCGGGCGGGGAAGGTCTGGCTCTGCGTTGGCCCTTGCACGGGCTGTTGCAGTGGCTGTTGCAGTGCATGAGGCGGGGGAAGCTGCAGTTGGGGAACCGGCGGCCCATTAACGGGCGGTGCAGCAACAGGAGAAGTCACAAGAGGTTGTGCCGGTGCCGCCTGTGTGATCTGGACGCCGGAAGCAGTCTGGGCGGCCTGGGCTGCAAGGGCGTCGCGCCAACCGGCAAGGTGCCCGTCCAGGTAGCCGCTGCGATAGGCCTGCTGAACGGCAGACGGTGAGGGCGGCTGGGCCGGAATTTCAGGTACCCGATCCTGGTTCATGCGACTCCCCTAGTGACTGTAGGCTCCCATCCTAGGCCAGCAGGTGGACAAAACCACCACTTAGACCACCAAATGGATATAACTATCCGGCGTCTGAAATCGACAGCATTTCAGCAATTAGGGCCTCGTCTCCGCAGGCCGTGGCAAACGCTGAAATACGACGCTCAATCTCCCGCCCCAGCAACCATTCGCCAACGGGGTGAGCCAGCCACCTCAGCCATCCCGGCCGGCAGGAGAAGGTGTACTTCCAGACTAGGCGAGTTCCGCCGTCGTGCTCGGAAAAACGCCAGCCACCGCCAAACTGCTCAAAAAACCACGGCCCGGTAACCATCTTCATGCCGACGTTCCGGCCCGGGACATACGAGACGTACTCGCTAACCATGAGCAGCCCCATCCTCGACCGCGTCCGGGTCCGCACACCCTTGGCCGCCTGAGTGGCACCGCCCTCAAAATGCTGCGAGTGGATGAACGGGTCCCACTTCAGCCGGAAGTTGCCAGTGGTCTGGGAGAGTTCGAAGGCTGTGGCAGCATCCAGCCGCACAGTCCGTTCGGCAACGACCTGAGGCACGGATCAGCCCTCCTGAATTCGGCGTATGGCGCGCACTAGGCTCACGGTTCCGCCAACGCCCGCACCAACGCCGAGGACCATGAGTCCCAGGCCCAGATAGTTGGGGAAGCTCCAGCCCGTGGCGGTCAGTGCCGGAATTTCGCTCTCTAGCTCGACGGCGGGACTCTCACCCAGGCGGTAGCGCACGGGTTGGCCCACGATCTCACCCTTCGTGGGGAAGTCCACCAACCAGCCTCGAGTGGAGATGCCGGGGCCTGGATAGTCGGGAAAGTGGTTGGTAGTGAGCGTGTGTTCCGTCCCGTCGCTGCCCGTAAACGTCAATTCCACCCTGAAGGATTGATGTATCCCACTGTCGTTAAGGCCCACATTGACCCGGGCATCGGTGACAGTTCCAGGCAGCCCTGACTCCTGCAGGTCCCGAGCAGTATTCCCCGGATTGCTCCCCAACTGAAACATGTTCAAGCCAAACAGCAGTAAGGCTGCAGCAAACGCCAAGATGATGATGGATGCGGTTCGGAGTGTCCGCGCAGGAACTTGTTGCTTGCTGATTGCCATGATTCCAGCCTATAGCGCCGCCGCTGCCGCACCATGGGCATTACTGCCCATCGGAAATTTTGCCCACATCTTCTACGCTGGTCATAAGAACGTGTAGCCCCGCACCCACCCGCAGGCCACCCCCGCCCGAACGGACTGACATGAACGAACAAATGCTCGGCGCCGACCCGGAAGAACTCCGGGCACTGGCCAAGCTCTTCAACAAATACTCATCCGCTCTGGAATCTACCTCCAGCCAGCTCCACCCCACCATCATGCGTGCGCGCTGGACCGGACCCGATGCCCAGCGGTTCCGCCAGGACTGGACGGCTCGCCTGCGGCCACAGATAAAATCGGCCAGCGAGATGTTCACCGACACCGCGGATAAATTGAAGGCCCAGGCCAGAGAGCAGGAAACCGCCTCCAGTGAAAGCAGCCTGAGCGGCAGCGGCGGAAACGGCAGCGGAAACGCTGGTGGCGGAAATAGCGGGGACAAGTCCCCCAGCACACTTCAGGACGAGTTGGAAAACCTTGGCAACCGCAGCGAGCAGGACGTGCGGGACTGGTGGAATGGTCTCAGCGACGAACAGCAGAAGGAATTGCTGGACGGCCAGGACGAAAATGGCATCCCCAATGCCTATTATCTGGCTGCCCTAGAGGACAAGCTCCCTCTGGAAGACCAGCGCGCCATCCGCGAACACCTCGTGGAGACGGCAAAATCGTCCATTCCCATGTACTCCCACACCGACAAGATCGGTGTGGACGGTCAGATCGCCTGGGTGCATGGCGGCGCCCACCTCTCCAGTCAGATTACGCAAAACGCTGACGGATCGGTGAAGCTGACCCTCGCAGGAGATGTCGGCGGAGGCGTCAACACCCCCGGCACAGCGGCAGGAGCTAACGCGACCCTGTCCGGCGAGCTATCCAAGACCTACACCTTCAACAGCCTCGAGGAAGCCTTGGCTGCCCGAGAGCAAATGCTCAACGACCTGCCGCCGGACAGCTTCGGACGCGCCTCCGAGGCCGTCAAGAACCCTGGCGAATACATCGAAGGGACACTGGACACCGCAGCCAACCAACACGGTTCCACCAAGGAGTACCTGAACGCCAAGGGAACCTTATCCATCGGCGTCACGGGCGAAATCACCGACGGCGCCTCCGCCTCGGCCAAACTGGACCTCGCCTATGAGCGGAACCTGGACGACGGGACCGCAAGCGCCAGCGTGAAAGCTTCGGTTAGCGCGGAGCTGGATCTTGGCGAAGGCATGAAGTTCGGCGGCGACGGTGAAGCGGGCGTGACACTGTCCATGGACAAGGACGGCGATATCCAGAAGATGACGATTGACCTCAAGGGCACCTTGGAAGGCTCCGCGGAGGTCCAGGCTAATCCCAATGCCCAGGATCCGCTGGCAGAATTCCTCGGCGAGACCCCTGTCAAGGAAGGCCCTAGCGCCGAAGCCGCCGCCGGTGTGCAAGGCACCGTGAGTCTGGAACTGCAGAACACGCCAGAAAACCAGGGACTCATCCAGAGCTACCTAGGCAACACCGCCAGCGGCAATGACCAAGGCGCCGCAACCGACCTGGAGAAGATCTACCACGCCTCCGCCGTCACCGTGCAGGCAAATTCAGTTGTCTCCACGGAAAACAACTTGGTTGACTTTGACAGCGGTGCCGCATCACTGAAGGTTGGTGCTTCGTCCGAGACCACCGTCAACGCCGGAACCGCCCACAAGTCAGCTTACGATGAGAGCTACCAGCCCATCCGCGGAGAATCGCACTACGGCCCCGCCAAGTAGCGCCGTAACCCCAGCATCATCCCCGCCAGACCAAGTCGCTACACGCAGTCGAGAGGCCCCACTTTGAGCCATCAATTTCAAACCGACCTAGGACTGACCCTCACCCTGCCCGAGGGCTCGGAGCCAGTCCCCGAGTCCAGCGCCGGGCCCAATAGCCGCCAGTTCAGCCTGGCCAACGGCGATGTGGTCTCGCTGATCCGCGATGACGCCACCGCCGCCACTCTGGCCGGCGTCATCGCCTGGACTCAGGGCATGGCCGCGCACTATGTGCAGAACTACGGCGCCGTGGAAGAAATGCAGGGCAGCATCAACAGTCCCGGCAAGGAAGCCTACGCTTATGCAGTCTCCTTCAAGGACGCCGACGGCGTCCCCCGCCGCGCCACGCTCATCGGTGTCCTGGCCGAGGGCACCTTTGCCGGTGCCACGCTGCTGTCGATCAACGCCGGACAGCCATTGGACGCAACACTGGTGCAGGGCATCGTGGACGGCATAGTACCCACTCACTAACGGGCGGTGCCCGGGCCGGGCACCACTCTGGCGGCGATCCGCGCAGAAGGGGCGCATCCGCCGTCGCACATTTCCATCAGCTCCGCAGTACCTCGCGAAACCCACCCAAGTGGCATGTCAAGCGTGCATTCAAGTCTTAAACAAGAGAAGGGCCCCAGCCGAAGCTGGGGCCCTTCCTTATAGATCTAAGTAATTAGAAATTACTTGATGATCTTGGTGACACGACCTGAACCAACGGTGCGGCCGCCTTCGCGGATAGCGAAGCCGAGGCCCTCTTCCATGGCGATCGGCTGGATCAGCGCGACAGTCATTTCGGTGTTGTCGCCAGGCATAACCATTTCCGTGCCCTCAGGCAAGGTGATGACGCCGGTAACATCCGTGGTGCGGAAGTAGAACTGCGGGCGGTAGTTGGAGTAGAACGGGTTGTGACGACCGCCCTCATCCTTGGCCAAGATGTAGACGTTGGCTTCGAAATCGGTGTGCGGGGTAATGGAACCCGGCTTCACGATAACCTGGCCACGCTCTACGTCTTCGCGCTTGATACCGCGGAGCAGCAGACCACAGTTCTCGCCGGCCCAAGCCTCGTCGAGCTGCTTGTGGAACATTTCGATACCGGTAACCGTGGTCTTCTGGACCGGGCGGATACCAACAATCTCAACCTCAGAGTTGATGCCCAAGGTGCCACGCTCGGCGCGGCCCGTAACGACGGTGCCACGACCGGTGATGGTGAAGACATCTTCAACCGGCATCAAGAACGGCTTGTCCTTGTCGCGGATCGGGTCAGGAACGTTGTTGTCAACGGCTTCCATCAGGTCCTCAACGGACTTGACCCATACGGGGTCGCCTTCCAGAGCCTTCAGGCCGGAAACGCGGACAACAGGTGCCTCGTCGCCGTCGAAGCCCTGTGAGGAGAGCAGTTCGCGAACTTCCATTTCGACCAAGTCGAGGAGTTCTTCGTCATCAACCATGTCGGACTTGTTCAGTGCGACCAGCAGGTAGGGAACGCCAACCTGGCGGGCCAACAGAACGTGCTCGCGAGTCTGAGCCATCGGGCCGTCAGTTGCAGCAACTACCAAGATAGCGCCGTCCATCTGAGCAGCACCGGTGATCATGTTCTTGATGTAGTCAGCGTGACCGGGGGCGTCTACGTGTGCGTAGTGGCGCTTCTCGGTCTGGTACTCAACGTGAGAGATGTTGATCGTGATACCACGCTGGCGCTCTTCCGGCGCCGAGTCGATGGAGCTGAAATCACGCTGCTCGTTGAGATCCGGGTACTTGTCGTACAGTACCTTGGAAATGGCAGCAGTCAACGTGGTCTTACCATGGTCAACGTGACCGATGGTGCCGATGTTAACGTGCGGCTTGGTCCGCTCGAACTTTGCCTTTGCCACAGGTTCCTCCTAGAACATTTAGAAAACTTACTCTCAGAGACGCTGTTCGTCACTGAAATCAAAATAAGTCTACTGGGGGCTTTTGATATTTAAGAAATTGCTTCAGATTGGGTCGCATCCAGCCTAATGCCAGATGCGACCCAGTCAAAAGAGCGACTACTCGCCGCGGGCCTTCTGGATGATCTCGTCGGCAACAGCCTTCGGAACCTCAGAGTAGCTATCGAACTTCATCGAGTACACGGCACGACCCTGGGTCTTGGACCGCAGGTCACCGATGTAACCGAACATGCCGGACAAGGGAACAAGAGCCTTGATGACCTTGACACCGCTTGCGTCCTCCATGGACTGCATCTGGCCACGACGAGAGTTGATGTCACCGATTACTTCACCCATGTATTCCTCAGGGGTGCGGACTTCAACTTCCATCAACGGCTCAAGCAGAATGGGGTTGGCCATCCGAGCAGCTTCCTTGAACGCCATACGCCCGGCGATCTTGAAGGCCATTTCGGAGGAGTCAACATCGTGAGACGCACCGTCAAGCAGTGTGGCCTTGATGCCAACCATGGGGTAACCGGCCAGCACGCCATCAGGCAGTGCGGACTGGATGCCCTGGTCAACGCTGGGGATGTATTCGCGAGGAACACGGCCACCGGTGACCTTGTTGCTGAACTCGTACATTTCGCCTTCAGAAGTATCCAGGGGCTCAATGGCGATCTGGATCTTAGCGAACTGACCTGAACCACCGGTCTGCTTCTTGTGCGTGTAGTCGTGCTTAGCAACGGCGCGCTTGATGGTTTCGCGGTACGCAACCTGCGGCTTGCCAACGTTGGCTTCAACGTTGAATTCGCGACGCATGCGGTCCACAAGGATGTCCAAGTGGAGCTCGCCCATGCCGCCAATTTCGGTCTGGCCGGTGTCTTCGTTGAGGTTGACGGTGAACGTCGGGTCCTCAGCGGAGAGCTTCTGGATAGCCGTGGAGAGCTTCTCCTGGTCACCCTTGGTCTTCGGCTCAATGGCAACGAAGATCACGGGAGCGGGGAAGGTCATCGACTCAAGAACGATCGGGTTAGCCGGATCGCACAAGGTATCACCGGTGGTGGTGTCCTTGAGGCCAATCACAGCGTAGATGTGACCTGCGTGGATCTCATCTACGGGCATTTCCTTATTGGCGTGCATCTGGAAGAGCTTGCCAATACGTTCCTTCTTCTGCTTTGTCGAGTTCAGCAGCTGTGTACCGGAAGTTACCTTGCCGGAGTACACGCGGATGAAGTTCAACTGACCGAAGAACGGGTGCGTAGCGATCTTGAACGCCAGAGCCGAGAACGGCTCCGTTTCGCTCGGTTCGCGCTTGATCTCGATGGACTCGTCGCGAGGATCGTGACCGATCATTGCGCCAACGTCGATCGGGTTCGGCAGGTAATCGATGACAGCATCGAGCATCGGCTGAACGCCACGGTTCTTGAAAGCAGAACCACAGAAGACCGGGTAGATCTCAGAGTTGACGGTCATCTTGCGGATGCCAGCCTTGAGTTCCTCGATGGAAGGCTCTACGCCCTCGAGGTACTTCTCCATGAGCTCTTCGGAGGACTCTGCAACGGCCTCAACGAGGGCTGCGCGGTACTCTTCAGCCTTTTCCTGAAGATCCGCGGGGATCTCCTGGATTTCGTAAGCAGCACCCATGGTGACGTCACCCTTGGAGTCGCCGGCCCAGACGAATGCCTTCATCGTCATCAGGTCAACAACACCGGTGAATTCACTCTCGACGCCGATCGGCAGCTGCATTACCAACGGCTTGGCACCCAAGCGGTTGATGATGGTGTCTACGGTGAAGTAGAAGTCAGCACCGAGCTTGTCCATCTTGTTGACAAAGCAGATACGCGGAACGTTGTACTTGTCAGCCTGACGCCAAACGGTCTCGGACTGCGGCTCAACGCCTTCCTTGCCATCGAAGACAGCAACGGCGCCATCGAGAACTCGCAAGGAGCGCTCAACTTCCACCGTGAAGTCAACGTGGCCGGGAGTGTCAATGATGTTGATCTGGTTGTTGTTCCAGAAGCAGGTCACGGCGGCGCTCGTGATGGTGATGCCGCGTTCCTTTTCCTGTTCCATCCAGTCAGTCGTCGAAGCACCGTCGTGCGTTTCGCCGATCTTGTGGTTCACACCCGTGTAGAACAGGATGCGCTCAGTGGTAGTGGTCTTGCCAGCATCAATGTGGGCCATGATGCCGATGTTGCGGACCTTCAGAAGGTCTGTAAGCACGTCCTGTGCCACGGTTTCTCCCTTGTCTAGAGATGAGCGGAAAGCTTGCCGGCGGGTTGAGCCGCCGGCAAGCTATTTGCTCTAGTTACCAGCGGTAATGGGCGAAGGCCTTGTTGGACTCTGCCATCTTGTGGGTATCTTCGCGACGCTTAACAGCGGCACCAAGACCATTGGAGGCATCCAATACTTCGTTGCGCAAACGCTCGGTCATGGTCTTCTCGCGGCGAGCCTTTGAGTAACCAACCAACCAGCGAAGAGCAAGTGCGGTCTGACGACCCGGCTTGACTTCAACGGGAACCTGGTAGGTAGCGCCACCAACACGGCGGGACTTAACTTCAAGGCTCGGCTTGATGTTCTCCATGGCCTTCTTCAAGGCAACAACGGGATCAGCACCGGTCTTTTCGCGTACACCTTCGAGTGCACCGTAAACGATGCGCTCTGCGGTGGACTTCTTACCGTCAACGAGGACCTTGTTGATCAACTGAGTGACCAAGGGGGAACCGTATACGGGATCTACAACTAGCGGCCGCTTGGGGGCCGGACCCTTGCGAGGCATATTACTTCTTCTCCATCTTTGCACCGTAGCGGCTACGAGCCTGCTTGCGGTTCTTAACGCCCTGGGTATCCAATGCGCCACGGACGATCTTGTAACGAACACCGGGAAGGTCCTTAACACGGCCTCCACGAACGAGCACGATGGAGTGCTCCTGGAGGTTGTGGCCTACACCGGGGATGTAAGCAGTTACTTCCACGCCGCCGTTGAGGCGCACACGTGCAACCTTACGCAGAGCCGAGTTCGGCTTCTTCGGAGTGGTCGTGTAAACGCGCGTGCAAACGCCGCGACGCATGGGGCTACCCTTCAATGCGGGAGCCTTGGTCTTTGTGACCTTGGGTGTCCGGCCCTTTCGGACCAGCTGGTTAATCGTAGGCACTTTCGTGTTCTCCGTTGTTTTCTCGAGTGGATTCTCGTGTTGCTGGCCCCGACGCTCACATTAAACAGCCGCCGGGGAAAGCCTTTTACTGGTAGTCGCAGACTTGGCGACTTCACAGCGCCTAGGCATGCAAAAATGTGGCATTCGCTGTACAAGAACCGTACAACCCGGACCCGCATCCACTTCTTACGCCTAAACGTAAGGAAGTTGACACTCTTATCCACTGCCACACTAACAATTACTAATTACATTACCATGGGTTACCCCTCTGGCACGAATCCGCCTCTAGGCACGTACTTGACAGGCTAAGCAAGCAGGTGCACGCTCAGAGATACCCAACGACGCCGTCGGCCGCGTTTTCGAGCCGACGGCGCCTCACTTGCGGGTCGGCTTGGCAATTGAGCAGGTGCGTCATGAGTGATCCAGATTTGGTTCTTGAAGGTGGCGACGCAAAAGGCTCCAGTTTGGTCGGCGCGGTAGCCGCTTTGGCCGCCCACAGTGATCCTTACACTTTTCATCGAATTGCCGGCACGTCGGCACGGCAATAGTTGCCGGTCCCCTTGCCGCAGGCATGGGTGTTGCACAGGTGAAAACTGTCATGGAGCAGCTGGATTTTTTGCGCTTCGAAGACGAGGTGGGGTTCTTTTCACATATCCCCGGAGTGGGAGCAACGGCAAGTCTGTTCCTCCATAAAGGGCTCTACGCTGGTGGCTTCCTGCCTGACTGGCTCGCAGATACCCTCGCCGAACATGGCGTGCGCACATGGGCTGATCTACAGGAGGACGATCCAGACAGTGAACTACCACCGTCCCAGAGGTACAAGCTAATGGTGATTGTCTCTGATGTTTCACGAGGACTGATGCTCCGCCTGCCACTCAACAGATTTCAAGCTCACAGCCCGAGACAAACGGGACATGCACGCCAAGGGTCATGCCAGTGCGGAAAAGTTTCTTTCCACCTGGGAGTGGGAGAAGTGGAAGTCCGGCGACTATTCCCTGTAGCTGTGTAGTTGTGCAGGAGCGTTTGCCACATCACCCCATTATCTGAGCGAGCGTCGCTTAAAGTTCGACGGCGGTGACCCACCCTTTACAGGTGGCTCACCGCCGTCGAACGTTCGTTGCCTCCCTAACCTCGCAAGCTCGGTTCGGGACCCTCGACAACTCTCTTAGTCAGCTAATGTCAGCCGGAGAAGTTGGTACCGAGATCGTAGTCATCCAAGGGGATGGCACGGAACTCGTTGCCCAGATCTCCTACGCCGCCCACGTAGTCAAAGTCGCTGAATGCGCTCGGACCGGTGAACAGGTTGGCCTTGGCTTCTTCCGTGGGCTCCACCGTGACGTTGGTGTAGCGCGGAAGGCCGGTGCCGGCAGGGATCAACTTACCGATGATCACGTTCTCCTTCAGACCCAACAGCGGGTCCGACTTACCTTCCATGGCCGCCTGCGTCAGAACGCGGGTGGTCTCCTGGAAGGATGCGGCGGAGAGCCATGATTCGGTAGCCAAGGAAGCCTTGGTGATACCCATCAGTTCGTTACGACCTGATGCCGGCTTCTTGCCTTCGGACACAACGCGACGGTTTTCCGTCTCGAAGCGACCGCGCTCGGCGAGCTCGCCGGGCAGCAACTTGGAATCGCCGGACTCAATGACCGTGACGCGGCGAAGCATCTGGCGGACGATAACCTCGACGTGCTTGTCGTGGATACCCACACCCTGGCTGCGGTAAACGCCCTGAACTTCCTCAACGAGGTGCTTCTGAGCGGCACGCGGGCCGAGGATACGCAGAACCTGCTTGGGGTCAACCGCACCCACAATGAGCTTCTGGCCAACTTCAACATGCTCACCGTCAGCAACCGTCAGACGTGCACGGCGAAGAACCGGGTAAGCGATCTCTTCGGTGCCGTCGTCCGGTGTCAGGATCAAACGCATGGTCTTCTCGGACTCATCAATGTTGATGCGGCCGGCAGCTTCTGCGATCGGAGCAACACCCTTGGGGGTACGTGCTTCGAAGAGCTCCTGAATACGGGGCAGACCCTGGGTGATGTCCTCGCCACGGCTGGCAGAAACAGCACCACCGGTGTGGAAGGTACGCATGGTCAGCTGGGTACCGGGCTCACCAATGGACTGTGCGGCAATAATACCGACGGCCTCACCAATGTCCACGGTCTTGCCGGTGGCCAGTGAACGGCCGTAGCAAAGAGCACAGGTTCCAACAGTTGACTCACAGGTCAGAACCGAGCGGACCTTGATCTCTTCAACACCAGCTGCGAACAGCTGTGCGATGAGAACATCTCCGACATCGGCTCCGGCTTCAGCCAAGACAGTGCCTGAGGAGTCCACTACCTCGGAGGCCAAGGTACGAGCGTAAACGCTGTTCTCGACTTCCTCGTGCAGGACGAACTCGCCATTGCTATCAACGACAGCGATGGGCAGAGTCAAACCGCGCTCGGTGCCACAGTCGTCTTCGCGAACGATGACATCCTGTGAAACGTCAACCAGTCGACGCGTCAGGTAACCGGAGTTTGCCGTACGCAGAGCGGTATCAGCCAGACCCTTACGGGCACCGTGAGTAGCAATGAAGTACTCCAAAACCGACAGGCCCTCACGGTAAGAGGACTTGATCGGGCGAGGAATAATTTCACCCTTAGGGTTAGCCACCAAGCCACGGATACCGGCAATCTGGCGAACCTGCATCCAGTTACCACGAGCACCGGAGGAAACCATACGGTTAATCGTGTTGGATGCGGCGAAGGATGCGCGCATAACATCAGCGATCTCGTTGGTTGCCTGGTTCCAAATGTCGATGAGCTCCTGGCGGCGCTCCTCGTCAGCAATCAGACCCTTGTCGTACTGAGCCTGAACCTTGGCGGCCTTGATCTCGTAGCCTTCCAAGATGGCGGGCTTGGCTTCGGGCACCTTAATGTCCGAGATAGCAACTGTGACACCTGAACGGGTGGCCCAGTAGAAACCGGAATCCTTCAGGTTATCCAGTGTTGCTGCCACAACTACCTTGGGGTACCGCTCGGCGAGGTCGTTGACGATCTCGGAGAGCTGGCCCTTGTCGGCAACTGCTTCGATCCACGGGTAATCCGCAGGCAGAGTCTCGTTGAAGATGACCTGACCCAGTGAGGTATCGATAATGGCTGAATCGCCAGCAACGAAGCCTTCCGGACCCTTGCGCTCGACGCCCGGAATGAAGTTATCCAAACGGATCTTCACCTGCGAGTTCAAGTGCAGCTCACCGGCGTCGTGGGCCATGATGGCCTCGGCAGCGGTGGAGAAGCTGCGGCCTTCGCCAACAGAACCTTCGCGCTTGGTGGTCAAGTGGTACAGACCGATGATCATATCCTGTGACGGCAAGGTCACGGGACGGCCATCAGAAGGCTTCAAAATGTTGTTCGAGGACAACATCAAGATGCGAGCTTCAGCCTGAGCTTCGGGGCTCAACGGCAAGTGAACTGCCATCTGGTCACCGTCGAAGTCAGCGTTGAAAGCACCACAAACCAGCGGGTGAAGCTGGATTGCCTTACCTTCAACAAGCTGAGGCTCGAACGCCTGGATACCCAAACGGTGCAGGGTTGGTGCACGGTTCAGCAGTACCGGGTGCTCGGTGATGATCTCTTCGAGAACATCCCAAACCTGGGGACGGAAACGCTCAACCATGCGCTTGGCGCTCTTGATGTTCTGAGCATGGTTGAGATCAACCAAGCGCTTCATCACGAACGGCTTGAAGAGCTCCAGAGCCATCTGCTTAGGCAGACCACACTGGTGCAGCTTCAGCTGCGGGCCAACAACAATAACCGAACGGCCAGAGTAGTCAACGCGCTTACCCAAGAGGTTCTGACGGAAACGACCCTGCTTACCCTTGAGCATGTCGCTCAGGGACTTCAACGGACGGTTACCCGGACCGGTGACGGGGCGGCCA
Source organism: Arthrobacter sp. N199823 (assembly GCF_002929705.1). Lineage (GTDB taxonomy): Bacteria > Actinomycetota > Actinomycetes > Actinomycetales > Micrococcaceae > Specibacter. The sequence continues at coordinate 483,421 of NZ_PJIN01000003.1, read as the reverse complement.
CGACGACCGTTATCGAAGAGCGAGTCAACAGCTTCCTGCAGCATGCGCTTTTCGTTGTTGACGATGATCTCCGGAGCACCCAAATCAAGCAGGCGCTTGAGACGGTTGTTGCGGTTGATCACGCGACGGTACAGATCGTTCAAGTCCGAGGTGGCGAAACGGCCACCGTCGAGCTGAACCATGGGGCGCAGTTCCGGCGGGATCACCGGGACGGCGTCCAGAACCATGCCAAGCGGGCTGTTGTTGGTGGTCAGGAATGCGTTGACAACCTTCAGTCGCTTCAGTGCACGGGTCTTGCGCTGGCCCTTGCCATTGGCAATGATGTCGCGCAGGATCTCGGCTTCGCCAGCCATGTCGAACGTCGCAAGACGGCTCTTGATGGCTTCGGCACCCATGGAACCTTCGAAGAACATGCCGTAGCGCTCGCGCAGTTCGCGGTAAAGAGCTTCGTCACCTTCCAGGTCGGCAACCTTGAGAGCCTTGAAACGGTCCCAGACCTGCTCGAGGCGGTCGATGTCGGCGTCGGCGCGCTTACGCACGTTAGCCATCTGACGGTCCGCGGAGTCGCGAGCCTTCTTCTTATCGGCAGCCTTGGCGCCTTCGCCTTCAAGACGAGCAAGCTCGCCTTCCAGGTCGCGGGCGATCGTGGCGATGTCGGAGTCACGAGTGTCCACCATGCGCTTCTTTTCCAGATCATGCTCGATCTGGAGGTTCGGCAGTTCTTCGTGGCGGGCAGCATCGTCGACGCTGGTGATCATGTAGGCAGCGAAGTAAATGACCTTTTCAAGGTCCTTCGGAGCCAGATCCAAGAGGTAGCCCAAGCGCGAGGGAACGCCCTTGAAGTACCAGATGTGAGTTACGGGAGCGGCAAGCTCAATGTGGCCCATGCGCTCACGGCGTACCTTTGCGCGGGTGACTTCAACGCCACAACGCTCGCAAATGATGCCCTTGAAGCGCACGCGCTTGTACTTGCCGCAGTAGCACTCCCAGTCACGGGAAGGGCCGAAGATCTTCTCGCAGAAGAGCCCGTCCTTTTCCGGCTTGAGCGTGCGGTAGTTGATAGTTTCCGGCTTCTTGACTTCGCCGTGTGACCAGTCGCGGATATCTTGCGCGGTGGCCAGGCCAATCTGCATGAGGCCGAAGGAGGATTCGCTGGACATATGGGTCCTGTTCTCTCTAATTCTCTAAGTCTGAATGTCTAAGCGGGTACGGGAGGAAGTGAAGGTTCGACGGCGGCGGGCTGGCCACCGCCGTCGACTCACTAAACTTCTTCGACAGAGTTAGGCTCGGCCCGTGACAGGTCGATGCCCAGCTCCTCCGCGGCCCGGAAGACTTCTTCATCCGAGTCACGCATCTCAATCGTTGTTCCGTCAGTGGAAAGAACTTCCACGTTCAGGCACAGCGACTGCATTTCCTTGATGAGAACCTTGAAGGATTCCGGGATGCCCGGCTCCGGGATGTTCTCGCCCTTGACGATGGCCTCGTAAACCTTCACGCGGCCATGAATATCATCGGACTTGATCGTCAGCAGTTCCTGCAGCGTGTACGCCGCGCCGTATGCTTCCAGTGCCCAAACTTCCATCTCACCAAAGCGCTGTCCACCGAACTGCGCCTTACCGCCCAAGGGCTGCTGAGTGATCATGGAGTACGGGCCCGTGGAGCGGGCGTGGATCTTGTCGTCCACCAAGTGGTGAAGCTTCAAGATGTACATGTAGCCCACGGAAACCGGGTCCGGGAACGGCTCGCCGGAGCGGCCGTCGAACAGACGCGTCTTACCGGAAGAATCGATCAGGCGTTCGCCGTCACGAGTCAGCGTGGTGGAATCGAGCAGACCAGTGATTTCAGAGTCACGGGCGCCATCGAATACCGGAGTAGCAACCTTCGTCTGACCGATTTCACGCGGCAGGTTCGGCAGGTTCTTGATCCAGTCAGGCTCACCTTCAACCTTCCAACCGGTCTTGGCAACCCAACCGAGGTGGATTTCCAGGACCTGGCCAACGTTCATTCGACCCGGAACACCCAAGGGGTTCAGGACGATATCAACGGGGGTACCGTCGGCCAAGAAGGGCATATCTTCGATCGGGAGGATCTTGGAAATAACACCCTTGTTACCGTGACGGCCAGCCAACTTGTCACCATCGGTGATCTTGCGCTTGTTGGCAACGTAGACGCGAACCAGCTGGTTCACACCGGGGGGCAGGTCATCTTCGGAGTCGCGGTCAAAGACGCGGACACCAATGACGGTTCCTGATTCACCGTGGGGAACCTTCAGGGAAGTGTCGCGAACTTCGCGGCTCTTCTCACCGAAGATGGCGCGCAGCAAACGCTCTTCCGGGGTCAGCTCGGTCTCGCCCTTGGGCGTGACCTTTCCAACCAGGATGTCGCCGGCTTCAACTTCAGCACCAATGTGGATGATGCCTCGCTCGTCGAGACCAGCAAGGATTTCCTCAGAAACGTTCGGGATGTCCCGAGTAATTTCTTCAGCACCAAGCTTGGTGTCGCGAGCATCGATCTCATGCTCTTCGATGTGAATGGAGGAGAGTACATCTTCAGCAACAATGCGCTGCGAAAGGATGATGGCATCCTCGTAGTTGTGACCTTCCCATGACATGAAAGCAACCAAGAGGTTCTTACCCAAGGCAAGCTCGCCCATGTCCGTTGCCGGACCGTCAGCGATGATGCCGCCAACTTCCAGACGCTGACCCTCAGAGGCCAGAACGCGCTGGTTGTAAGCCGTTCCCTGGTTGGAACGCTGGTACTTGGCGATCGGGTAGCTGATCTCCGTGCCGTCGTCGTTCAACATGACAACGACGTCTGCGGATACCTCAGAGACCACACCGGCCTTCTTGGCGATGACAACGTCTCCGGCGTCAACAGCAGTTGCGCGCTCCATGCCGGTACCCACAAACGGGGCCTCGGACTGGACCAGCGGAACAGCCTGACGCTGCATGTTCGCACCCATGAGGGCGCGGTTAGCATCATCATGCTCGAGGAACGGAATCAAGGCAGTTGCCACGGACACCATCTGGCGCGGGGAAACGTCCATGTACTCGACATCGTTGGCCGGGATCAGAACGGGCTCGCCGCCACCACCGCGCTGGCGAACCAGAACAGATTCTTCTTCGAAGTGGCTATTGGCATCCAGAGGCGCGTTGGCCTGTGCGATGACAACATCCATCTCGTCATCAGCTGTCAGGTAATCAACCTCGTCAGAGACGAAGCCGTTCTTGACACGACGGTACGGGGTCTCAATGAAACCGAACGGGTTGATACGTCCGTAGGAAGCCAAGGAACCGATCAGACCAATGTTGGGGCCTTCAGGGGTTTCAATGGGGCACATACGGCCGTAGTGCGACGGGTGAACGTCTCGAACTTCCATGCCTGCACGGTCACGGGACAAACCGCCCGGGCCCAGCGCGGACAGACGACGCTTGTGCGTCAGACCGGCCAGCGGGTTGTTCTGATCCATGAACTGTGAGAGCTGAGAAGTTCCGAAGAACTCCTTGATAGCTGCCACAACGGGACGGATGTTGATCAGTGTCTGCGGCGTAATGGCCTCGACGTCCTGAGTGGTCATACGCTCGCGAACAACGCGCTCCATACGGGATAGGCCCGTGCGGACCTGGTTCTCGATGAGCTCGCCAACGGCGCGGATACGACGGTTACCAAAGTGGTCGATGTCGTCGACGTCAACACGGAGGTCAACCTCGGCGCCGTCGCGCTGGCCCTTGGTGGTCTTGTTGCCGGCGTGCAAAGCAACCAAGTACTTGATCATGGCGACAATGTCATCCACGCTCAGCACGGAAGCCTTCTCGTCGCTCAACGGCAGATCAATACCCAGCTTGCGGTTGATCTTGTAACGGCCAACCTTGGCCAGATCGTAACGCTTCGGGTTGAAGTACAGGTTGTGCAACAGTGCGTCAGCAGCGTCAACTGTGGGCGGCTCGCCCGGACGGAGCTTGCGGTAGATGTCCAGCAGGGCATCCTCGCGGCCTGTGGTGGCATCCTTTTCCAAAGTGGCGCGGATCGAGTCGAACTCGCCGAACTCTTCCAGGATCTGGCCTTCGGTCCAACCCAGGGCCTTCAGCAGTACTGTGACTGACTGCTTGCGCTTGCGGTCAAGACGAACGCCAACCTGATCGCGCTTGTCAATCTCCAGCTCGAACCATGCACCACGTGAGGGGATGATCTTGGCGGTGAAGATTTCCTTGTCACTGGTCTTGTCCGCTGTGCGCTCGAAGTAAGCACCCGGGGAACGAACCAGCTGGGAAACAACAACACGCTCGGTGCCGTTGATGACAAACGTGCCCTTGTTGGTCATGAGCGGGAAATCGCCCATGAAGACAGTCTGCTGTTTGATTTCACCGGTCAAGTTGTTCATGAACTCGGCCTTGACGTACAGCGGTGCGGCGTATGTAGCGTCGCGATCCTTGCACTCGTCAACGGTGAACTTGGGGTCAGAGAATTCCGGCTCCGTGAAGGACAGGGACATGGTGCCCTGGAAGTCCTCGATGGGGGAAATCTCTTCGAAAATGTCGGACAGACCCGAGGTGACGGCCACACTGTCATCGCCAGTATCCACAGCACTCTGCATGCGGTCCTGCCAGCGTCCATTACCTACGAGCCAGTCAAAGCTCTCGGTCTGGAGTGCAAGCAGATTCGGCACGTCAAGCGGCTCGTGAATCTTAGCGAATGAGATGCGACTCTTTGCACCGTCGGTGCTGTTTGAATCGATAGCGGTTGCAGCGTTATTTACATTAGAGGTGCTCGAGGCGACCAAGAGGGATCCTTCCACAGACCTGCAGGCTTGTTCTTACGAACCCTTACCCGTTTCTCTCCCGGTCATCAAACCCGGAGGAACGCTGGCCAAAAAGCCGCGGAAGACGCTTCAAAGTGCAGCAATGCTGCCCTGTGGCGCGTGTTTCCATGACCCTTGACCGAAACAAAGCCCACCGCTATATGAAGGCTGAAGGTAAAGAGGGATACGCAAAGATCTACTCTACTGCCTTAAGGGCTCGCGTGTCTACCCCGAGATTTGGAAAATCGCAAGTATGGATATTCTCACCGCCGCTGCACGCCCATAATACTCCGTTTGCTCCGCCGTCGGACAGCCAAAAGGAATTTTCACAGGGGGCGGTGCTGTTAGATTCTATGGAAGGGATGCACAGTTCAACGAGGACCTGTGCGGAATAAGGTTCAAGGAGCAGTGCGGCCATGGCGTCACAAGCAAACGATGTAGTAATTCTTGCCGGAGCCCGCACTCCACAGGGGCGGCTGAACGGTCAGCTGGCGTCATTTACCGGCGCCGAACTTGGCGCAAAGGCTATCGCCGCTGCGCTCACCCGATCGGGCGTGGACGTTGCGGACATCGATCAGGTCATTATGGGCCAGGTTCTCCAGGCCGGTGCCGGTCAGAACCCGGCACGGCAGAGCTCCGTGGGAGCTGGCATTGGCTGGAATGTGCCAGCGCTGACCATCAACAAGGTCTGCCTGTCCGGGCTGACAGCAATCATTGATGCTGCGCGACTGATTCGAAGTGGGGAAGCTCACGTGGTGGTTGCCGGAGGGCAGGAATCCATGACTCAGGCCCCGCATCTTTTGCCAGGATCACGCAAAGGCTGGGCCTATGGCGCCATCGAGGCCCTCGACGTGGCGGCACATGATGGGCTGACGGACGCCTTCGACAACGACTCCATGGGCCTGTCCACGGAACGTGGAAACATTCGGCTAAATATCACCCGCACCGCTCAAGACGAGGTGGCCGCAGCCTCACACCAGCGCGCAGCTGTAGCGGCCGCAGCCGGTGTTTTCACCGACGAGATCGTCCCCGTGCTGGTTCCCCAGCGTAAGGGCGATCCACTGACTCTGAATCAGGACGAGGGAATTCGTCCGCAGACCACTGTGGATACTCTGGCCGGCTTGCGTCCAGCCTTTACCGCTGACGGCGCCATTACGGCAGGGAACTCCTCTCCCCTATCCGACGGCGCCAGCGCCCTGGTGTTGTCATCGCGCGCCTATGCGGAAGAGCACGGCCTGACGTGGCTCGCTGTGGTGGGCGCCCCCGGTCAGGTGGCCGGGCCCGATAATTCACTGCACTCGCAGCCCTCCAATGCCATTAACCGGGCGCTTTCAACGGCAGGCTGGACCGTGGCGGACCTAGACTTCATTGAGATCAATGAGGCCTTCGGCTCAGTTGCTGTTCAGTCCTTGCGCGATCTGGACTTCCCCTTGGAGAAGTGCAACATCCATGGCGGCGCCATTGCGCTAGGCCACCCCATCGGGGCCTCCGGCGCGCGGCTGGCACTGCATGCAGCCATGGAATTGAGCAGGCGAGGGACAGGAAAGGCTGCCGTGTCATTGTGCGGCGGTGGCGGCCAGGGGGAAGCTCTGTTGCTGTTCCGGGACGCAGAATGACCGGCGACTCTTTGCCCGAGGGCCATGCCCGGGTCGCGGCGGACGCAGCAGCACGCGGACTCGCAGTAGAAATCTTTGCCCGCCCTGCAGCCAATTCTTTGGAAGAGGCTGCCACTCTCATGGGAATCACGCCACAGGACATTGTGAAGTCTCTGGTGGTCAAGCGAAGTGATGGGACGTTTCTGTTTGCCCTGGTGCCCGGCGGCCGTTCCATCTCTTGGCCCAAGCTACGCACGGTGGTTGGTGTCAACAAGCTACAAATGCCCAAGGCGGAGGTGGCCCTGGAAGCCACGGGCTACGAGCGCGGCACCATCACTCCCCTGGGCAGCACTACGGCGTGGCCCGTCTACGCCGACGAGAGCATATCCGGGCGCAAGGTTGCCATGGGCGCTGGCGAGCACGGCTACAGCATGTTCGTCGATGCGGACGCACTTGTAGCGGCCTACGGCGCCGTGGTGGCCGACATCTCCGTGCCCGAATAGCAACGCTCCCTCACATCCCGGGCGTTTTCGGCCAACGCTTCATCACATCCCGGGTGTTTTTGGCCAACGCTCCATCACTTGCTGTCGATATTTGAAGGGCGGGTGAGCGAGCGCCTAGCGTGAGTGCCCAAAAGATGATGCAGCGTCGCCCAAAAAAGCCCAAAAGATGATGCAGCGTCGCCCAAAAAAGCCCAAAAGATGATGCAGCGTCGGGGACAGGCGCAAAGAAGCCCCGCACCAATTGGTGCGGGGCTTCTTTAGAAGTGCGAGGTGATTACTTGAGGGTAACCGTGGCGCCGGCAGCTTCGAGAGCTTCCTTGGCCTTCTCAGCAGCTTCCTTCGTTGCGCCTTCAAGAACAGCCTTAGGAGCCGAATCAACGACCTCCTTGGCTTCCTTCAGACCCAAGGAAGTGATGGAGCGAACTTCCTTGATAACAGCGATCTTCTTGTCGCCGGCTGCTTCGAGGATAACGTCGAATTCAGTCTGCTCTGCGGCTTCTTCAGCTCCGCCACCGGCGGGGCCTGCAACTGCAACAGCAGCAGCAGTTACTTCGAAGGTCTCTTCGAAGAGGGTAACGAACTCGGAGAGCTCGATGATGGTCAGTTCCTTGAAAGCTGCAATGAGCTCGTCGTTGGTGAGCTTAGCCATGAGTGGCGCTCCTTCTGTGTTTTGCCCGCGAGGGGCGAATCCATAAACCTAAACCCTGTTGGATCTAGGGAAATACTAGGGGTGATCACCTGCTGGCAGGCGGCGCGTCCGAAGACGGCGCACGCTATGCTTCGGTGGTCTCGGCTTCTACGGCCGGAGCTTCTTCAGCGGCCGGAGCCTCTTCAGCAGCGGGAGCTTCTTCAGCGGCCGGAGCCTCTTCAACAGGAGCGCCTTCGGCGAGCTTCACGCGCAAAGCTTCGATGGTGCGCGCAGCGGCGGCCATCGGAGCCTTGAGGACGGCAGCAATGCGTGCCAGCTGCAGTTCGCGAGACTCGAGAGCGGCCAGTGCGGCAACTCCCGCAGCATCGAGAGCTTTACCTTCGAACAGACCGGTCTTGATGACCAGCTGCTTGTTGGCTTTTGCAAAATCCGTCAGGCTCTTTGCTGCTGCAACAGCGTCACCCTTGATGAACGCAATTGCGGTGGGGCCGGAGAGCTGACCTTCGAAAGCATCAACACCAGCTTCCTTAGCCGCAATGGCAGTCAGGGTGTTCTTAACAACCGAGAACTTGGTGTCCTGGCCGAGAGAAACGCGCAGCTCTTTGAGCTGAGCTACGGTGAGCCCACGGTATTCGGTTAGGACTGCGGCAGTTGACTCATTGAAATCGTTTGTGATTTCTGCAACTGCAGCCACCTTTGTTGGCGTTGCCATAACACTCCTTCCGGGAATAGTTGCCGGCCTTTGCTGGTCCTGCCGTCAACCTGTGAGGGCATCTGGTAAAACAAAAACGCCCCGCACAGATGTACGGGGCGTTTGGTGGCAGCGGATCCATGGGATTTCTCCCGGTTCAACACTGCTACATAAGCTTTGTGCACCTGCGCTGGCCGTCCTGTTGAAGGACTTTCGGATGAAAAACTGCCCATATCCAGCGCATCAGGATGCATGCTGCATCATCAAGCTGGGGGTGATTATCATCGACCGACGGTCTTTGGTGCTTCAAGCCTACAGGAGCGGCCGCCATGAATCCAAATCGTGGAAAGGTGCAATAGGCCACACTTCCGGCTCACGTAGCTAATCGACGGCGTTGAAGTCCTTGCGCCACTGCCCCGTTACGCCAGCGCCAACGTACCCCAAGGCTGCGTTGACTGCCAGCATGTATTGGTTCTCCGGGGAATTCCAGGTGTAGAGCGTTCGCAACGTGGGAAAATGCAGTTCCAGCTGTTCCATATTGGCAACCTTGATGAACAGCCCCACATCCTTACCCTTGTGGACTTCCTCCACCACGGTGTCGTCCTGGAAAGCTACGTCGTCACGATGCCCCAGCAATGAAATGGAGGTGAAAGCCACTAGCGCCCCTGTTTCCAGGTGTTCAGCCGCGCTGACAATGGTGCGCCGACCAGTGAGCCGGGACAGCTCTTCGGCTTCTCGAAGCTGCTTCACATCCCAAGTACCAAGATCGCCGTCGTCTTCGTTATGGCCCTTTTCCAGACGGACAAAGTCCGCGGCCCACTCCTCGGGGCAGGCATCCAGCCACTGGTGAACACGGTAGGCGCCTTGATGCGTTCCCTCAGCCCGACGGGCCAGCTGTGCCAGGAGATCTCCGGGAGGAGGCATGGTGCAGGCACTGAACTGCTCCACACGTTCCAGTGCGTAGCCGGCATTGCTGGCAAAACGAGCTTCGCGGCTCTTGAGCGGGAGATCACTACCTCCCTGAGCTGCGGGAATCCGCTCTCCGGTGGAGCCGGCAGCTTCAAGATCTGCAGCGGGATGATTGGTCTCAACCACCACAATTTTGCGATTCTCACCCTTCACAAAGAGCTCAGCCGCTTCGAGAAGTTTCCGGCCAATGCCGTTTCCTGCCGCCTCGGGCAGCACATCCAAGGTCACATGCGCCAAGTCGGTGTTGTCATCTAGTGGCATCGCGATGCCGGCGCGCCCAATGATCTTTGAGCCATTGCGCGCCACCAGGACCACGTACCACTCGTAGGGATCGTGGCAAAGAGCGAAAAGCTCCGCAGGCGTATAGGCCAGAAGATCATTGCCCCACGTGTTGATGCGGACTTGTCGGGAGACTTCCACAGCCTCTAGGAAGTCTGCAGCAGAGCTATCCAAAAGATTCTCAGGAACCCGCAATTGTTCGACGGTGGCTTCAGCCATGGCAAAAATACCTGTCTCTTTCTTTCAATCCGACCGCACCATGACGTAATCATGCTCGATCTGTTTCCCCAATTGAAAGCTTCTGGTGCCAACTATGGCGAACCCATGCTTCCGATAAAATTTCTGCGCGCGTTCGTTCTCGCTGTTGACCCCAAGCCAAGTATGTTGGCGCCCCTGGCTGGCAATCCAATCTAAGCTGGCAGCCATGATGCTGGCCCCCACACCGTGGCCATGAGCGTCAGGATGTGCATAACACTTGCTGAATTCGATGGCGTCCGGTGCGCTCACGAGCCCCGCCACGTCAGCATCGACCGGGGGCGTGTCTACCAAGATGGTGTAAGCCAGCAGGCGGCCCGTCGTTGAGGGAGCTTGATCTTCGGCGACAAATATCACCCGCAGCGGATCTGCCAAATACGCGGCGAAGGTATCAGGCCCAAGATGCGCTTGAATAAACGCTGCTACTTCGGTTTTGGGGCTAGTGGGAGGACAAGCCACCGGAAAGGTCAGCGCGGCAAGCTCTGCCAGCGCGGGAGCATCAGCTGCGCCAGCCTGACGGATACGAAATTGCACCTGTGCTCCCTCCCCTACTGTTTCAGTCATCTTTCTAACGTACCAGCATGCAAACAAGAAAGGGCTGACGCAGCGTAACGCTGCGTCAGCCCTTTCTCAGGAATTTAGTGAAGCTTAGGCTTCAACCATTACCTTGGTTGCAGCCGGATCCACGGGGATGCCGGGGCCGAACGTCGTGGAGACGGTAGCCTTCTGCAGGTAGCGGCCCTTGGAAGCTGACGGCTTCAAACGAAGCACTTCTTCCAGAGCTGCTGCGTAGTTTTCGCCCAGCTTCTCAGCGTCGAAGGAAACCTTGCCGATGATGAAGTGAAGGTTGGAGTGCTTGTCGACGCGGAAGTCGATCTTTCCACCCTTGATTTCGTTAACAGCCTTGGCAACGTCGTTGGTGACGGTACCGGTCTTCGGGTTAGGCATGAGGTTACGAGGACCCAGAACCTTACCCAAACGGCCAACCTTACCCATGAGGTCAGGTGTAGCAACGGCTGCGTCGAAGTCGGTCCAGCCGCCCTGGATCTTTTCGATCAGGTCGTCGGTACCAACGAAGTCGGCGCCAGCTGCGATGGCAGCTTCTGCACGCTCACCGGTTGCGAAAACCAGGACGCGAGCGGTCTTACCGGTACCGTGAGGCAGGTTAACCGTTCCGCGAATCATCTGGTCAGCCTTGCGAGGGTCTACACCTAAGCGGAAGGCAACCTCAACGGTAGCGTCGAACTTGGAGGGGTTGGTCTCCTTGGCGAGCTTGATGGCGTCGAAGGGTGCGTATACTGTCTCCGCATCGATCTTGGCCTGAGCTGCCTCATATGCTTTACTGCGCTTTGCCATGCTGCGTTTCTCCTTGTGCAGTTGTGGTCGTTAGGACCGCGCGGGCCCTGCCACTACGTCCGCCGTGCCCACTCAAGGTGAGTCATCCGGCGTCGTTCTTAATGTTTGTTGTGCCCAAATGGGCGTAAAGCGAAAGTCTAAAAAGACTTATGCTTCGACGGTGACACCCATGGAACGGGCGGTACCGGCGATGATCTTCTCTGCGCCTTCGATGCTCGTGGCGTTGAGGTCAACCATCTTCTGGGTGGCGATCTCGGTAACCTGAGCCTTGGTCAGCTGAGCAACCTTGACGGTGTGCGGCGTACCTGAACCCTTAGCAATGCCTGCAGCCTTTTTGATGAGCTCTGCAGCCGGCGGGGTCTTGGTGATGAAGGTGAATGAACGGTCTTCGTAAACCGTGATTTCAACCGGGATAACGTTTCCGCGCTGGGATTCCGTTGCAGCGTTGTACGCCTTGCAGAATTCCATGATGTTGACACCGTGCTGGCCAAGCGCGGGACCGATGGGCGGTGCCGGGTTAGCGGCGCCTGCCTGGATCTGCAGCTTGATAAGGCCGGTGACCTTTTTCTTGGGAGCCAATGTAGGGTCCTTCTCTCAATATCTTTCCTTGGTCGACGGAGCGCGTCCAAGGTGGGTGGCCAGATGGCGTCCGGCCGAACGTTTCGCAGGGAACTAAGCACGCCCCTGCGGAACGAAATTTAGGGGCAACTAGATCTTGGTGACCTGGTTGAATGCGAGCGTAACGGGGGTTTCACGCTCGAAGATGGAAACCAGAACCACCAGCTGTGCAGCTTCGGGCTTGATCTCGGAGATCGAGGCGGACAGGCCTTCGAACGGACCATCCTTGACGATGACGGCTTCGCCAACCTCAAAGTCAATCTCGGCGTCGCTGGGATCGTGACGCAACGGAACGCCGGTCTCTTCTGCCTGCTGCTCTTCGAAGATCGGGGCAAGCATGGAGAAGACTTCATCCAAACGCAGCGGAACCGGGTTGTGGGCGTTGCCAACGAAGCCTGTAACACCGGGAGTGTGGCGAACAACGCCCCATGAGGCGTCGGTCAGGTCCATACGGACCAGCACGTAGCCGGGGATGCGAACGCGGTTAACAACCTTGCGCTGTGCATTCTTGATCTCCACGACTTCTTCCATGGGGACCTGAATTTCGAAGATGTAATCTTCCATGTTCAGCGACAGGCTTCGTGATTCAAGGTTGACCTTGACGCGGTTTTCGTAACCGGCGTAGGAGTGAATGACGTACCAGTCACCCTCCTGGCGACGCAGCTTAGCCTTGAACTCTTCGGCATGGTCAACCTCAGGCTCGGCGTCAGCGGCCGGCTCGTCGGTTGCTGCTTCTGCATCTGCGTCAACTTCTGCATCAACGGTTTCTGCCTCTGCTGCTTCCGCAGTTTCTGCGTCTACAGTGTCAGCAGTTTCGCCGTCAACAACATCAAGGTCGGCATTGATGGCAGCATCAGCAACCACAGTGTCCTGGTCCTGCTCACTGTTTGTTGCCTCGGGCTCCAGCTCAGACACGAATTTCCTGCTTTCCTTGTGCGTTTCTTAAATGGCTCAAACCGACCCATGCCAAATATTTTCAGCGGGGTCGGCCAGTTTGAGCGTCTTACTGCTCGAGGTTTACGTTTCCACCGAAGATCCACAGCACAGCTTGGCCGAAGCCGAGATCCAGGACGGTAACAATACCCATCACGATAACTACGAATACCAACACAACGGTAGTCATGTTAATCAACTCTTTGCGAGTGGGTGTGACAACCTTCTTCAGCTCGCCGATGACTTGGCGGAGGAAGAGGGCGATGCCAGCGAAAAAGCCGGGCTTGCCGGGCTTTCCAGCCTTCTTGGCAGATCCCTTGGAACCGCTTGCCGCAGTTTCGGACACCAGTGCCTCACTCATCGTTCGTTGGAGAACTCGCAAATCCGTAGATTCGGACCGCGCGACGTGCTTAGTATTCGCTTGGAGGTGGAACTCATTTTGCGACGAAGCCGCGAAACAAAGATGCCACTTCCATGCGCAGGGCAGACAGGACTCGAACCTGCAACCTGCGGTTTTGGAGACCGCTGCGCTACCAATTGCGCCACTACCCTTTGGGATTCACACACAAACCGAAACATCATCTGCGTTGAAAGATCCGCTCGGCGTTTGTAAACCATGAATAACTTACAGTCTCAAGGCCGTGATTCCAAACCGGCTTGAAGGCGTGAACCATCATGGTGTTTGAACACCGATTATCCATTCTACGCATTGATGCGGCGATAGTCGAACCGAGGACCGGATGCACCTAAAGTAGAGGGTGACGAAGTTTGTATTTTGGGCCTCCCACCGAAGAAAGAATCCTGATGTCTGCCGAATTGAGCGTTGGTCAAGTCCACTCCCGCCGTGTTTCCGCAAGGATCGCCGCGATTGCCGAATCCGCAACCCTGGCCGTTGATGCCAAAGCCAAGGCCTTGAAGGCTGCAGGGCGCCCTGTCATTGGCTTTGGTGCGGGCGAACCGGATTTCCCCACCCCGGACTACATTGTTGAAGCGGCCGTAGCTGCGGCCCGTCAACCAAAATTCCACCGCTACTCGCCAGCTGCGGGGCTTCCCGAACTGCGCAAGGCCATCGCAGAAAAGACTCTGCGTGACTCCGGCTATGCAGTAGATCCAGCCCAGGTGTTGGTGACCAACGGCGGCAAGCAGGCCGTGTATGAATCATTCGCGACACTGCTCGATCCAGGCGACGAGGTCATCATTCCCACGCCATTCTGGACCACGTACCCGGAGGCCATCCGCTTGGCCGGCGGCGTTCCCGTGGAGGTCTTTGCAGGCCCCGAGCAGGGCTACCTTGTCACCGTGGAGCAGCTCGAGGCCGCCTTGACGCCGCGCACCAAGGTGCTGCTGTTCGTCTCCCCGTCCAACCCGACAGGTGCTGTTTACTCCCCCGAGCAGACCCGCGAAATCGGCCTTTGGGCCGCGGCCAAGGGCCTTTGGGTTATCACCGACGAAATCTATGAGCACCTGACCTACGACGGCGTTCCCTTCACTTCCATTGCCACTGCGGTACCCGAGTTGGGCGACCGCGTGGTCATCCTCAACGGCGTGGCCAAGACGTACGCCATGACCGGTTGGCGCGTGGGCTGGATGATCGCGCCTTTGGATGTCACCAAGGCCGCCACCAACATGCAATCCCACGCAACATCCAATGTGGCCAATGTCTCCCAGATGGCTGCCTTAGCGGCAGTCTCCGGACCGCTGACGGCAGTGGATGAAATGAAGGTTGCCTTCGACCGCCGCCGGCAAGCCATGGTTGCCGCGCTGAACTCCATCGACGGCGTGGAATGCCCCACCCCGCACGGCGCCTTCTACGCTTACGCAGATGTCCGCGGCCTGTTAGGCCGTGAAATTGGTGGCATCCGCCCCGCCACGTCCGCCGAACTGGCGGCTCTGATCCTGGACAAGGCCGAGGTTGCTGTTGTGCCAGGTGAGGCCTTTGGTCCCAGCGGCTTCATGCGCTTGTCCTACGCACTCGGCGACGACGACCTCGCAATCGGTGTGGCGCGCCTGCAGGAATTCCTAGGCTCAGCGAAGTAATCCGCCCAAGCGTTGACCTTATGCGCACAACTCGACTCGGGTTGTGCGCATAAGTGTTTATGCGCGCAACTCAAGCTGAGTGCAACGCATCAGCGCGGTCCAATTACCTTATGCGCACTACTCACGGCGGAGTTCGGTGCATAACATCAGAAATCCCTTACAGCAGGCGGCGGTCTGCGGCCCAGCGCGTCAATTCGTGGCGTGAGGAGAGCTGAAGTTTGCGCAGTACGGCGGAAACGTGGGATTCCACTGTCTTGATGGAGATGAACAGTGCTTTAGCCACTTCTTTATAGGAGTAGCCGCGGGCAATGAGCCGCATGACTTCCAGCTCCCGTGCCGAGAGTTTGTCCAGCTCGTCTTCCACTGCGACTTCGGCGGTGCCAAAGGCATCCAGCACGAACCCCGCTAGGCGTGGTGAAAACACCGCGTCGCCTCCGGCCACTCGGCGGACAGCGTCGGAGATCTCAGCGCCGGAAATGGATTTTGTCACATAGCCGCGCGCCCCGGCCCTAATCACCGAGACCACGTCCTCGGCAGAGTCGGAAACACTCAGTGCCAGGAACTTGGTGCTGGCCAGCAGCGCGGCACAGCCTGCGATGACTTCACGCCCGCCCTGACCGCGCCCGCCTGGCAGGTGCACATCCAACAGCACCACGTCGGGCTGTTCGGCAGTGACGGCGACGATGGCTTGTTCAACGGTGGCAGCCTCGGCCAGCACCACAATGTCCTGGGCCAGATCGGCTTTGAGGCCCGAGCGGAAGATGGCGTGGTCATCCACAATCACAACCCTGATGGGTGTTGGCGGTATTGTCATTTCGCTTCCTCGGTGGCTGGAGTTTCGCTGGGCAGGTGCAACCGCACTTCGGTTCCGTCCGCCGAACTAATGATCTCAGCAGCCCCCCCGTTACGCTGCATGCGTCCCACGACGGATTCCCGCACTCCCAGCCTGTCCGCCGGAACCGTCTCGACATCAAACCCTGGCCCGCGGTCCTTAATAAACACATCCACGCCCTGCGCTCCGGCTTCAACATAGACGGAGACCGTGGTGCCACCGTGCCGCACACCATTGAACACCGCTTCCCTGACAGCCTGAACCAGTGCGCTGCCTCGGTCGGTCAGTTCGGCATCACCCACGGCCACCACTTCCACGGCTTGTCCGTAGACATCCTCCGCTTCAGCACACACTGCCTTGACCCGTTCCACGAGCGCCCCGGCATTATGCGCGGCGTCCTGATAAATCCATTCGCGCAGTTCGCGTTCCTGAGCGCGGGCCAATCGAGTCACATCCGCGGGCGAGCTTGCGCTTTTTTGAATCAGGGCCAGCGTCTGCAGCACTGAATCATGCAGATGAGCCGCAATCTCCGCCCGCTCAGTTTCGCGAATGCGCCCGGCTCGTTCGGACTGGAACTCCCGCCAGAATTTCAGTACCCAGGGCGCCAGCACCAGAGCCACCCCTGCCAGCACGGCCAAGGACGCCACCACTGAGGACCACACAAGTGTCCAAGAACCGGAGCCGGCAACAATGACAATCACTCCGGCGATGACCAGGGCGATGCCGCCACCTAACCGCAGCAAAGCCATGGGTGTGTTCATTTTGGCGGCGCTGAGCAGCCCGATCCGGCGGGTGTCATCGAGCTGCATCCACGCAAGCACGGCTCCCAGGACAATAATCAGCAGCGGAATGAGGGTGCCCAGCTGAAGATTCCATCCGCTCTGTTGCCCAAAGAGTACGACGGCGGCAATGACCAGTCCGCCGCCGATCGCCACTTCGCGGAAGCCTAGTGAGAGACGCTGACGAGTCGGGTTGCTATTGCTTTCCTCCCGAGCGCCAGGTGCGGGCCGGAACAGCGTCAGCCGGGGGTTGCCGTCCTCGTCCAGCAAAGAGCCGCGCTCCCGGGCTTCATCCCCCGCCATGGGCACCAGCAACCACAGCCACCCATAGAAGACCAGACCTGCCCCGAAGAAGAAGCTGGCGCCAAGCATGATGGCACGAACCAACCCCACCTTGACGCCGAGGTGTTCGGCCAGTCCCCCGCAAACCCCGGCGACCATGCGCTCTTGGGTGCGGTACATCTTTGCGCTCATGGTTCAATCCAAGCACGCCCCGCAACCATCCGGCCCCCTTTCGGGGGTGCTTCAGGGTTCTTTCAGGGTCACCCCCGATAGTCGCCGAGGAGCTCCGCGGGACACCATTGAACTATGACTACCCCACATGACGTCCCAGAAGAACCAGCCGGCCCCGCTCCGGAACCAAAAGCGCAGGAACCGCAAGAACCGGCCCCGACAGCACAAGACCCACACGAGGTTCCAGTGCAGGATGAACCCCATGCTCAGGAACCGGCACCAGCTTTCGCCCCGCCACAATCGGAATCCGCAAAATTCTTCCTGTGGCTCCGCGGGCTGGGCATCCGGCGCGGGAGCAACCGCTGGTTGGGTGGCGTCTGCAGCGGCCTGGCGGACAAATGGGGCATTGACCCCGTGATTGTGCGCGGGCTCGCCGTAGTTCTGACGCTCTTTTTCGGCGTCGGCTTGCTGGCCTATGGCGTGGCATGGGCGCTCCTGCCCGAGCCGGACGGGCGCATTCATGTTGAGGAGGTGGCCCGTGGACGCTGGAGTGCCGGCATGACAGGAGCCGGTATCACCACGCTGCTGGGCTTGGGAGGCTCCGGCACAGGGGCGTTCCGCGACGGGGACTGGTTCTTTTGGCCCGTCATCTGGGTCGGCGGCGTTGCTTGGCTCATCTATTGGGTCATCAACCGCGACAAGACTAAGAATGCTCGCTCCTTCGACTCGGGCGCCGCACCGCAGCAGGGGGCTCCGGGCCCTGAAGCGGGGCAGCAGCCCGGCCAGTCCTGGTCCGGCCACAGCGTGAAAGCGGCGGATTACGGCCCCCGAGGCTCTGCCAACCCGACCAGCCCGACCAGCCCCACCATGTTTTCCGGGCCGACAGCGCCCTACATCCAGCAGCCATATCTGCCCACTCCGCAGATGCACATCAAAAAACAAGTCGTAAAGAACAAGCCCCGCCTGGGCGCGGCAGGTAGTTTTCTGGTAATCGGCGCTGCTGCCGTGGTTGGTGCGGCCGTGCTGCTCCTGGACGCCGGCAATGTCATCCACCTCGGCGGCTACGAGGCCGGCGTCGCGGCGGCTGCCGCGGCCATCACTGCCGGACTCGGCATTGTGGCTGCAGGAATGAGCGGCCGCACGGCTGGCGGACTCGGGACGTTTGCCGTTCTGGCCCTGATGTTCGCCGGACTGCTCAGCCTGCCCGCCAACAACACGCCAGTCGACGCATTCAACAACACCAGCTGGACCCCCAGCTCCGTAGCTGCCGCGGAAGACGGCCGGACGGTGGTGCTGGGCAATGCCACCTTTGACCTGACCCAACTCGGAGACGGCACCGCCCTAAGCGCCGACGTGGACGTGCCGCTCAAGGCAGTCACCGCCAACATGAGCATCATGGTGCCGGCAGGCATCCCCGTGACGGTGAAGAGTGAGCTGGCGGCCGCCCAGTTCTCCATCGATGGAAAGAACGACGGCGGCGTCCTCACCCAGGACATGACCAGCACCATCAATCCCAGCGCCACAGGCTATGGCCTAGTCATCACCCTGCAGGCCGTGGCCAGCAACATTGACATCGTCACTGTGCCGGCAGCTCCGTGACGGACAACCAGCACCTCCCAGACACCCCAGCAACCCCAGCAACCCCAGCAACCCCAGACAGAGTGGAGCACACCGTGAACAATCCAACAGAACCCCTCGAGCAACCGGAGCGCACCACCGGTGGTGGCAGTCATCGCCCGCCGGCCGGCTATTTCACGGACCCAACACCGTCATCCCCAACACCGTCACCGAGCCACGAAGCTGCGGCCGGGAGCGAGACTCCGGGACTCCAGAACTCGCCCGCCGGCACGCGGGCCGGGCGGCACCCGGCCCGCGTGGGCACCATAGTGTGGGGCGCCGTCGTTCTTGTGGCAGGGATCCTGCTCATCCTGGCCACCCAGCTGGACCTGAACCTGGATGCCGGACTCACCACCATGTGGCTGCTGCTCGGAGCAGGTGTTGCCATGGTGGCAGGGGGCGCCGTCAACCTGCTGCAAAGGAAATAGCGAACGTCCACGGAACGGTCGCGAGGTTGCCGAGATCACATCTACGTCTAGAATGGTCTGATGAGGAGCTCAATGATGCGCTCAAACCACATTGACTCCATCCCTCGAAGGACCTAAATACACATGAAGATTGGAATTCTCACCAGCGGCGGAGATTGCCCCGGGCTGAACGCAGTGATCCGCGGAATCGTTCTGAAGGGCATCAAGTCCTACGGCCACGAATTTGTTGGTTTCCGTGACGGCTGGCGCGGCGTGGTCGAGGGCGATGTCATGGACCTCCCCCGCCAGATGGTCCGAGGCATCTCCAAGCAGGGCGGTACTATCCTGGGTACCTCCCGAACCAACCCCTTCGAAGGCAACGGTGGCCCCGACGTCATCAAGGCCAATATGGAGCGGCTCGGCGTTGATGCATTGATCGCGATTGGCGGCGAAGGCACCCTTGCCGCCGCGCGCCGCCTCACCGATGCTGGCCTGAAAATTGTGGGCGTGCCCAAGACCGTTGACAACGATCTTGACGCCACGGATTACACCTTCGGCTTTGACACTGCCGTGCAGATTGCCACCGAGGCCATCGACCGTTTGCGCACCACGGGCGAATCCCACCACCGCTGCATGATTGCCGAAGTCATGGGCCGCCATGTGGGTTGGATTGCCCTGCATGCCGGCATGGCCACCGGCGCCCACGCCGTGCTGATCCCGGAGCAGAAGACCAGCATGGACCAGATCGTTGAATGGGTAAAGGAAGCACACGACCGTGGCCGTGCGCCGTTGGTTGTCGTGGCTGAAGGATTCGTCCCCGACCACCAGGACTCGGCACACTCCGAGCGCGGCCTTGACACCTTTGGCCGTCCCCGTCTCGGCGGCATTGGTGACCAGCTGGCACCCGAGATCGAAGCACGCACGGGGATTGAAACCCGCGCCACGATCCTGGGCCACATCCAACGTGGCGGTGTCCCTTCCAGCTTTGACCGCGTTCTGGCTACCCGCTTGGGCATGGCTGCCGTGGATTCAGTAGTGGAAGCAC
This sequence comes from Arthrobacter sp. N199823, assembly GCF_002929705.1. Lineage (GTDB taxonomy): Bacteria > Actinomycetota > Actinomycetes > Actinomycetales > Micrococcaceae > Specibacter. The sequence goes on along the minus strand of NZ_PJIN01000003.1, from coordinate 463,605 downwards.
GCTGGGGCACCATGGTGGCGCTCAAGGGCACCGAGATTGAGCACGTACCTTTCGAGGCCGCTCTGGGGAACCTCAAGACAGTACCGCAGCATCGCTATGACGAAGCCGCCATCCTGTTCGGCTAAGCCTTGAATCGAGAACGCCCCGCAGCCATTCATTGCTGCGGGGCGTTTGTTTTGTTTTGGGGTTCCTGAGTGGGGCCATGTAGACAAGAAAAGCCCCTCCGGGGGACAGAGGGGCTTTTCATTTCACTGCGGTCCGGCCAGCCGCCTGGGGGTGCGGCTGCCCGGATTTTCCTGGACCTTGGGGGTCTCAGGATTCTGTGCGTTCCTTATTGCGGCGTCCGCCCACCACAAGGATGGTGACGGAAGCGGCCGCTGCGGTTCCCAACCCGACTGCCCACCAGGGGAAGTCGAGGTTAATTGATGTGCCGCCATTAGTCGTTTCCTGGGGCGGGGTGTCAATCCGTTCGCCGGTCACGACGAGGCGGTGGGTGTTGATGCCGATGGGGGTGCAGGTGATCAGGGAGATCAGATCTTCGCCTTCCACCGGCCGCAGGGATTCCGTCTCGGTGGGCAAAATGGTTTCAACCTGGGTCACACGGTATGTGAGAACTTCACCATAGACTTCCACCGAAATATCCTGGCCAACCTTGACCTTCTCCAGATCGGTGAAGAGGGTTGACTCCGGAATTCCCGAGTGGCCCGTCAGCACCGCATGCGTGCCGGCACCGCCTACCGGAAGTGCGGTGCCAAACAAATGCCCCACGCCCCGCCGCAGCACCGGATCGCTAGTCCCATGGAGGACCGGCAGGTCCGCCTTAATTGAGGGGATCTGCAGGCGTGCCATCACACCGTCCGAGCTCAAGGAGAGCTGCTTTCGGTATTCCTCACCAGCTTCTGTCTGCTCATCTGCTGGTACGTTGCTGAACGGATCCAGCAACGCGCCCCCGGTCAAGGTCTGGTTGTAGGCCCTGGCCGCGGCGAGGGCCTCACTGCGCCCTTCCGGGCCGAGAACCTCTACGCTGTTGCCATAGGTGGCCAGATCCTCGGACTGCTGCAACGTGGAGAACCAACTCGCGGTGGCCGGGTAGAGGAGGACACTGACGCCAACGAAGACCAGTACGGCGATGAACACCACTGAACCCGATACCTTTGCCCGCAGGCTCGTTGCCGTGCTGGCCGGTACCAGCGTGTTGTGTCTTCCCATGTGCGGGCGGACTCCTCAGTCAAGGTCTCTGGAGGGAGACGCGGCGTGCGTCTCCCTCCAGAGTCATGCGGGTGTTGACTATGCCTGAACCGTGCGGCGAGTGCTGCGTTTGCGCAAGGCCACACCACCGGCAACAGCCAGCAGTCCCAGACCAACTGTCATGAACATGGCCGTGCCGGAGCCACCTGTGAGGGGAAGCGTGAACGGCGGTGTCTGGACGTTCTCAACCACAATGTCAACGGCGGTGGTGATCTCGGTGTTGACGGTGAAGGACTTCGGGCTTTCCTTGCTTACGGTGGTGGAGATGTTGTAACCGGCCGGAGCCTTGGTCTCAACCAGCCAGTAGGTGATGTCCGCTCCGGCGCCATTGTTCTTAGCCTTCAGACCGGCAATGTTGACGATGCCGTCAGCGTTGGTGGTGAAGACCGTCTCGCCTGACACGGAGATGGGGTTGTTGCCGGCCTTGGCATCGGCTTCAGTTGCGTAGACCTGGAACTCGGCGCCCTGCAGGTTCTTCTTGGATTCACCGGCAGAGACCTTGTGGATGATGACGTTGCCCCAGTTGGTCTGGACCTTGTCAGAGGTGGCCTTGTTGTCGTTGACGAAGACGCTGGCATCGTTTGTGATGATGCCGCTGCCGTTGCCATCGAGTGTAGTCACGGTGGTGTCCAGGGCTACCTGAACGCTGGTGCCGGGGGTGAGCTTGGCCAGGCCGGAAGCCTTGAAGTTAATCTTGACTGTGCCGGGCACCGTGGTGCTGTCGATTTCGTAGTCAGTTGCGAGCAGGCCGTTGGCCGGAACCAGCGATACTGTGGCGCCACTGAACGTGAGGCGGGGATCGAGCACATCTTCGATGGCAAAGCTCTTCAGCGAGTTGCCTTCAGATGTGTTGGGCACCGTGGCGGCAATGTTCCAGGTGACCTTGCTACCGAGGCCTTGGGCAGCCGAGTCGTTGACCGTCTTGGTGATCGAAGACAGTGAGTTCTTCGGGTAGACGTGGACATCGTAGATCCAGGTGTTGTCCGTTGTGTTAGGCAGCGGCAAAGTTACCAGGAACGGCTGGGCGGCAAATGCGATGTTGTTAGTGCCCGGGGCGGTCTCCGTCACAAGGTAGACAGCCTGCTCGAGGCCGTCAAACTTCAGGACACCACCTGCGGCTGTCTTATCTTCCATGATGAACTCAAGGTTCCCGGCCACATCGGCAGGCTTCAAGGTCTTGGTGGCCGCCCAACCTGCGTTGGTCCTCAGGTCAATGTTGGTCACCTTCTCGATCTTGAAATGGACACCAACCAATGCATCCGCTGCAGGAGGAGGCGTTTGGAGTTCGAGACCGTTGGGGGCAGTTCCCTGCGTAGCCGGCTGCGCGAACTTGTGGATGGTCAGCGACTTTGCAGCAGCCGTGTCGATGTTGCCAGCATCTGCGGCGCTAGCCGGGAGCATGCTTCCGAAGAGTGCTGCGGTGGCGAGGGCGGCGATGCCGAGACCGGCGGTGATCCGCCGCTTGAGCGGGTTTCGTCCAGTGGACATGAGATGGTTCCTATCGGTGGTGGTGGTGATGTTGGCAATAATTGTGTGGTTTGATGGCGGGGCTTGAAGCCCCGCGGGTGCTAGCGGTTGGTCTTGAACTTTCGAACCAGAACCCAAGCAGTGAACAAGATCGCCACGAGGAGGAGTCCTCCGCCGACAACCATGTACGTCCAGTTGCCGGTGCCGCCGGTGAGCGGGAGGGCGAAGGTTGGAACACTGGCGTTGACGAAGCGATACACCTCGTGTTTACCGGTCTGCACCGAGACGGTAGCCGATGCGGCATCCACCCAGGCATCCGGATTAGCCAGGCTCTTGTCCGCATTGATCGTGCCGGTGTAGCGCTGCAGGCTCAGCTGCAGGTACGCGGGCTTGAGTGTGCTCGCCTCGCTCAGTGCATAGTTCAAGCCAGCGGTCACGGACTTGGTATTGGCATCCGCCACAGTGTTGGCGCCGGCAACCGTCAGTGCCTCTCCCGTGCCGGGCTTGGCCGTCAGGGTGAAGTCACCGGGAACCAGGGTCCCGCCGTTGCTGTTGTCAATGAACTTCAGCAATGTCAGCACCGTGGTGCACTTCACCGTGTTAGTTACGGTGTAGCTGTTGTCACCGGCGGCCAGCACTGCAGCATAGGGAACATTGCTCGAGATCTTCGTTCCATTGGCGAGTGTCACCTGTGAGTCCGTGACCTTGCAGGCCATGGTCGGGTCAATGGTTGTAGTCTCGGCGATGGTGACCGTGTTGCCGGCAAAGTATCCGGGGTACACCGTTCCCCACTCCGGGGCGGTGGCCCCGGTGAGGGTCAGTGCGGCAGAGATGCCGGCGGGCTGCTGGCCATTGGTGTAGGGCTTGCCGTCCACGATCCACTGCTTCTGAACCATAATTGTCGCTGCTTTGTTCGTATTGGTGAACGAACAGATGACGTCACTGGCACCGAGCGTGAAGCTTCCCGTCAAGGTTCCTTGAGCCACGGTTCCCGTGGCCGTGGTGCACTTGAGCGTCGAGGTATAGCTGCCCTTGTTGGTGGCCGTTGCTAGTACCTCGGACACGTTCACCGTGGTCCCCTGGGGGAAACTGGCCGAAATGACGTTGCCGTTGTTCGGCGCGTCAGAAGAACCCGTCACGCCGTTAGCGGCGAAGGAAGCCTTGTCGTCAGCAATGGCGTTGACCCAGGTCTTGGTGACCGTCACCTTTGCCACTGGCAGCGGTAACTTTGCGTTGATGACTTCACAGCTGATGGCATCGGCCGGGTTTATCGTCACGGTAAAACCGAGAGTACCTGAATTGGTGACTGGCACATTTGCGCCCGTAACGTTGTTGGTGCACTTGGCATTCTTGGTGTTTTGGAGTTCCAGGACATGCTGCGACTGCTGTACTTCTGCAAATTGAACCGTGCGCCCACTTGAAACAAGGTTATTGACCTTGAAGTTCACGGCTCCGTCAGTCCCGGTGACTGCGTTGAACGGGGAGATGTCGTCCGTTGCCCTGCCGTTGATAGTCCAACCGGCTGCGGGTGCAAGCGTCCCATCCAGTTCACGCACCTGCTTGACGACGCTGACCGTGCCTTGGCAGTTCTTCAGCGCTATCTCGGTGAGCTTGGCCGTCAACTTGTCATAGTCATCGATCTTGAAGTAGTCGGCTCCCGAAACGGGGCCAGAAATGGCTTGAATATTGGCCATGTTGATGTCGGCCCCCACGCCCAGTCCCATGACGAATGTGCCGGAATTCTTCAAAGCGTCCGCAGCGGTCACTGCCGTTGACAGGTCTACGGCATCGGATCTTAGCCCAAAATCAGTGTTGTTCCGGGGGACAGACTGGTTGGCGTTTGAGTTCGGTGTCCCGTAAGCAGTCGGATTACCATCGGTGACAAACAAAACGATGTCATATTGACTCGTGGGGATCTGGCGCAGTGCGGCGTCCCAGTTTGTGCCACCTACGCTGGTGGGTACCCGACTGAACTGCCCAATCTTGGTATTAACAGTATTGGCACCGTTCGTTGTCGACACCGATGACTTGGCGATGGACGCGTTGGTGCGGTCCGGTGCGAATGTTCCGAAAGTGTAGGCCCCCACAGAGGACGGCGTGCCGCGCAAGCTGTCTACAACGCTCTTGGCTGCAGTCTTCGAAGCAGAAACGTGCGTGTCAAGCAGGGAGTTGGAAAGATCGAGAACAATAGCTATGTTCAGCCCGCATTTGCCCGGAAGTACCGGGTTATTCAGCGCAGTGACCAATGCCTGTGGGGCCACCTTGAGCTGCTGGGCAGCGGGGGCCTTGGGCGCAGCGTCGATGACCGGGGCCTTGGGAGCAGCCTTCGTGGGCGCAACCGGCTCGGAGGTAGCTTCGCCGACTGTCGCAGGCTCTTCACTCGGAGCCGCAGCAGCGTGAGTAGTCTCCGAGGCTGCCAGGTCCGCAGCAGCAGGAGTGGTCTCCGCGGCAGCCGGCGTCGCCTCGGCAGCGGCGGCTGGCAAATCGACGGTGTCAGGGGAGGACGCCACTGCGCCCACTCCGACACTTCCGACGAGTGCCAGGCCCAGCATGCCGGCGGCTACGCGCAGCATTGCTGTCCTGCCAGCCGGACCGGATCTACGCCGGCTTCCATGCCGGTGTCGGGCAGACGTGGAAAAACGCATGACAACTCCCCCAAAACGAACTAATGATTCGCGCAAATGTGCGCCTCATTAGATTAGGGAGGTTGGGCTAACTAATACCCGAGTGGTCAACACTCTACTTTTGGACAGTCACACTCTATTTTTAGACGGTCAGGCTGTACTTTTGGATAGTTTCACTCTAAAACCGTTGCCGAAACACTCGCATTGTGAGGTGGATCATGGAGTGTTGCGACGGGGCCCACAAAGGTATGACTCCTGTGCAACGATGCGCACAGCAGCTAGAGGAGCCCAATTCCACCCGCACATAGCTAATGCCCGCAGCAATTGTTTGCTGCGGGCATTAGCGTTAAAGCATGACCTTCGATCTGAACTCCGCACCCATCGTTCTGCTGGCCTGGGAACGGGCGCTGGCCCTCCCCACGGATTCGCTGCTCTCGGACACCCGGAACGGCCGGTTCACCCACGCCACGGAAAGTACCGAGCTGACTTTCCTGCGCCTGTGGAACCAGTCCATCCTCAGCGGGCCGGCCCACCTTCTGACTGCCGCGCAGGCGTACAGTGACGACGAACTTAGCGACCACTCCACCATGCTGCGACTAACAAGGCTCGACGGCGGCCGCGGGCTGGGCACCCAGGCCCTGTATTACGCCGACGATCTGGAGTTGCACCAGCCCGAGCACACCGTCCATGTTTCTACGGGGACACAAGAGGTCTCGAGGCTTGAATCATTGTGTCCGCCGGACGACGTCAACGACGTGGGCCTCTCAAGCCGGGAGCACAAGTTCACTGTCATGGATTCGGGCGAGTCCGACGCCGGACCCCTCGCCTGCAGTGCGTACGCCGAGCATCAAGGACTACTAGCTCAGCTGGGCACCCTAGTGGCGCCAGCTTCCCGGCGCCAGGGCCTGGGCCGCCTGGCCACAAGCATTGCCGCCCACGAGGCACTGGCCGCCGGGCTGATCGTGCAGTGGCAGTCTGATGTGAACAATGCCGCTGCCCATGCCTTGGCCATCAGTACCGGTTTTAGTGTGGCTGGCTTGCTGACCCGGATTTCTCTTCAGACTGGTCAAACTCGGCATAAATAGCAGTGACATCGCGTGGCTTGGCAAAGCAGATAGCCATGGCAGCGCCCAGCAGCACGGCGGCCGCCGGCAGCAGCGTTGACTGCGCCATAGCGGTGGAGAATCCGGCATGCAGGATCTCCGGCAATTGGCCTGTTCCACCGGTTGCGCTGCCGGTGGCACCGGCAGGCAATTCGGCCGCCAACCGTGCGGAGATCAACGCGGCGATTGCAGCACTTCCCAAAACCGCACCAATCTGGCGTGTCGTGTTGTAGATGCCAGCCCCGGCGCCAGCCTCGCGCGGGCCAAGGTTGCGGGTGGCCGTCGTCGACAGTGGAGCCCAAATACCCGAGCTGGCAACACCAAGAAGGCCACTGGGAAGCAAGAACAGCCAGATTGGGGTGTCTGGAGTCATCAACAGGGCCGTCCAGCCGAGCGAAATGGACATCAGAATGAAGCCGACGAAGGCAACATATCGGGGGTTGACGGCGTCAACGAGCTTGCCAACAAAGGGAGCCAAGATACCCGAGAGCAGCGCCATCGGAATCATCATGAGAGCCGATTGGGTGGGCGTCATACCGCGGACCAGCTGGTAGTAGAAGAACAAGGGCAGGCTCATGGCCGTCACACTGAAACCCATGGAGGTGATGGCGACGTTGGCGAGGGAGAAATTGCGCACCTTAAAGAGGTGCAGCGGGACAAGTGGCTCACCCTTGTTCACCGCTTGCCACCAGACGAACGCACCCAGGAAGAGGATTCCGGCAATGATCAGGCTCCAAACGGTGATGGGACCAGCAATGACACCCCAGTCGAAGCTTTCGCCTTCCTGAATACCAAAGACCAGCAAGAACAATCCAGCAGAGCTGAGCAAGACACCCAGCCAGTCAAATTTGTGTTCGTGAGTAGTCAGTGTGGGCACCAATCGCCATGCCAGCACAAATGCCACGATTCCCACGGGGACGTTGACGAAGAAGATCCATTCCCAGCCGAGCCCATCCACCAGGAGACCGCCCACAATGGGGCCAACCAACATCGCCACACCCGCGGTAGCACCCCACAAACCCATGGCCGGGCCGCGCTTGTCCGGGGCAAAGATCCGGGTAATGATCGCCATGGTTTGTGGCGTCATCATGGCCGCACCTAGACCTTGGACCACGCGGGCAATGATGAGGGTACTAATGTCCCCGGAGAATCCGCACCAGAGGGACGCCAGCGTGAAGACTGTCAGCCCACTCAAGTAGAGGTTTTTGGGGCCGTATTTGTCGCCCAAACGCCCAGTCACCAGAAGCGGGACGGCATAAGCCAGCAGGTAGGCGCTGGTAGCCCAAATCACCGAGTTGATGTCGGTGTTGAGGCCTTCCATGATTTTCGGATTCGCCACCGAAACAATGGTTGAATCCACCAGAATCATGAAGAATCCCAGAACGAGTGCCCATAACGCGGGCCACGGTTTTGCTACGACTTCCATGAGTGTTCCTTAAAACTAGAAAAATAGCAGATGTGGTTGGTTCACCAGCGCAGTGTTCCGGAGGAAATATCTGCGCAGAGCTCTCGGATCCACTGCATTTCGGCATTGAGTAAGACCTGTTGGTAATGCAGATCGATCAAGAAACGTGGCTCAACGCCCTTCGCCGACGCGTTGGCAACTCCCGTCTCCAACGCAGCCAGTTCCACTTCTAAGGCAGCCAGACGCTGCCCCAAAAGATCGGTCACGACCTCAGCGGGTAGGTTGTGTGCCTCGTCCAAGGCCTGCGGAAAACACGGGTATTCGTTGATCGGAGTAGCCAAGATCTCCTTGACACGCTTTTCCAACGCCACCCTGCCCTCGGGCAAGATAGCGTAGGTGGTTCGCTCGGGCCGATTGCCGTCCCGTTCGGTGCTAATAGGTTCCACCAGTTGAGCAGCAGCTAAACGGCCCACTGCGTGATAGAGCGTGCCTGGGCGGACCTTCACTATTCGGTCCTCCCGACGCTGCATCAGCACTTGATACATCTCGTAAGGGTGCATGGGGCGTTCAACAAGTAGGCCTAAAGCGGATATGCCCAATGGCGTCAAGTGCCTAGCCTTTGTCATGATCCTCCTCCCGATTACTCCGCAAGAATTATTCCACGTGGAATAATCCGGCACAAGAGCGCCTGCCACTCTGGCGACTGCACTTTGTTGTGGGTTTTTATGGTGCCGGATGTATCAGCGCGGTGAGCGCAGGAATCCCGTTTGTCGTCCTACAACTTGGCCAGCATCTGTGGCAACGATGAGTTCCTGATTGGCCGGATACTGCTCCCCATCGTCGTTAACGATCAGTACGGCGTCCGGATCCACCGAACGTTTCACGAGCGCCAAAGCAATGGGGCCCATCTCATAGTGTTGAGCCGAGGAGGTGACAGTGCCAACCACCCGCTCGTCGACGAGCACCTCGCTGCCCACGGCGGGCAGGGTGTGCAAGGATCCATCCAACTGCAAGAACACCAAACGGCGCGGGGGGCGGCCGAGGTTATGAACGCGGGCAACGGTTTCTTGGCCCTTGTAGCATCCCTTGTTCAAATGCACTGCAGTGCGCATCAAATCCAGCTCGTGCGGAATGGTCTTCTCATCCGTTTCCGCACCGCGGCGAGGCCGCCAGGCTGCCAGACGCAGCGCTTCTGCAGCCCAAACCCCTGCCAACGGACGCTGCCCCACGGTCTCAACGAGGTCTGCGGCCGGGATGAGGTATTCAAACCACGGGCGCTCAAGTCCGGGGTGTTCTGCATCCGGCACCGCGGCATAACTGTAACCGCCGGCGGATATATTAGGCCAGGGATCTTCCCACACGGTCAACGCAGACCATTCTCCAATCCGCACTACCGAGCCCACAACGGCCCAGTCTGTGGAAACATCAGCAATCTCCACACGCAGCATGAATTTCATCGAGTTCAGCCACTGGGCTAGCGGAGCTGCTTCCTCGGTCTCCACGATCAGCCACGTTGTTTCGCCGTCGTCTACCACCCGCGCGTCGTAGTCGATGCGCCCTTGAATGGTGAGCAACAGCAGTTCGGTGCCAACATTGGGGGCCAGATTTGTCAGTGCCTGGGAGGAGAGGGTGTTGAGCCAGCTCAGCCGGTCCGGGCCACTGACGCTCACCACTCCGCGGTGGGACAGATCTACCACGGCACTGGGCGCCTTACCGAGGTATCCGATCAGGAGCCGCTGTTCACGGTTGGGATCCCCATAGTGCGCGGCAACGCCGGCATCGAGGCCGCCTGCTGCCACGGCGCCGGAACGGTTCAACAAAGGACTCAAATAGCTCATAACGGGTGCAACGCCTTCTCTTGTGAGCCTATTCCAGCCAGCCCACAGATCCGTCAAACGGAGGCTGCCTGCAGCGGCCGGTGACCGGATCCGCCGTCGTGCTTATCCCAGTTAGGGTGCGCTGGGAATTTTATGCAAGGCAGCGGAGGCATGTGCGGCCAATGATTTGCCCTGCGCAGCCACGTCCCAGCGCCAGTACAGGTCACCGTTGACGAGGCCAAAAATGCGGGTGGCCGCCGTGTAGCTCTTGGCACCTGCGCCGCGCATCACGGCGTCGGTGGACAGCTGAATCTGCGGCCCCTTGATGCTGCCGTAGTACAGCTCGGAGATGCCGCCGGGATGAACAATATTGGCCATGATGTCGAAGCCGCCATCAGTATTGCGGAGGGCTTCGACGTCGTCGGCCGTGCGCAGTGCCGGAACAATATCCGCAGGAATCAGACCGGGGCCACCATCGGAATCGTTCATGGGGCGGTCCAGCTGCCAGAAGCCGGTTTCAACGGAGAGGGGCCGCAAAATAGCGCCGTGCTCATCCGTCAGCCAAGACTGGGCCGAGTACTGCAAATACGGCAGGCCATTGCTGCTGAAGGTCACGGTCTGGGTGAAGTATTCCGAGTCATCTTCACCGGTACCAAGACGCCCGGCACCCTTCCAGGTGCCCAGCAGCCACGAGAGTGGAACGAGTTCAGGGGTGAGGTCCGTCGGGATTTCAATAGGCATGACGGACTACTGCTGGCCCTTGAACAGGCGCCACACCACCAGTCCGGCAAACCAGGCCATGGTTATGCCGGCCAAAGCCAGCAGGCAGATGAAGAAGATTTCCAAGGCAAGTACGCTCATGTTGCCATCCTACAATGTTCTGCGCGTGGTTGATTCACTGGCGTGCCCGGGGCTCGGCAATAGGCCCTTCGCCGGCGCGGGTCAACCGTTTAGGACAAGAGAATTTTCTCTACGAAGTACACAATGGCGCCGATGGACAAGATGGGGGCCAGCGCAGCAGCTGCCGTGCTGATTGCCCGGGTCAGGGCGCTTGCTGGCCGGCTGCTTGGGCTTGGAGCCGAGCTCGCTACGGGGCCTTGAGCTGCTCCTGTTACTGCAGTGCCGGAGGCGCTTAATGCAGCGTCAGAGGCGCCCTGTAGAGCACCCTCACCGTTCGCCTCGCTCACAAGGTCTGCCACATTCAGTGCCGGACTGGCAATCAGCGGCAGGGTGAGTGTTCGCAGGCGTCGGAACGCCGCAATGATGGCTGCCACCACGATCGCCAATACGGCAGCTGGAACAATGCGGACATCGGAGACCAGCAGCGCGGTCAGCGGCCCGGCCAATACGGCCAGCACAATGGCCAAAGGAGCAGACATCCGGTCCGGCCATGGGAGCATTCCGGCCAGAAGCGCCACTGCTGCGCTGATGGCAACGATGAATGTCATTCCCGGCTCACCCAGGAACCTATAGGAAGCCACCCATCCACAGGCAAACCCTGCAATGACAACCCCTGCCCCAGCTCCCAATGTGGACTCCAGGCGCCTTTTTTGACCTGTGCCGCGGATGAGTTGAACCACCATGACAGCCCCGAACCCCACAGCAATATAAATAGGAGTCCACGCCAGATAATCCTTGCCCTCAGCCATGGCGGCAGTCAGGGCCGCTGCGGCGCCTGTTGCAGCGATGACAGTACCCAATGTCTTCTTGGCCGGTATGGCCAGATAGTGGGGCCAGCCGTACCCAAAAATGACGGCAAGGAGAATACTCACTCCCGCCGTGTATCCAAGTCCAAGGTAGTGCCCTGCCACTAGCAGAGCTAGTGCGACGATTCCAATAAGTCCGGCTATAGATGACTTCACACATCAATCCTGCCTTATTCTGCCGGTACACTGTGGAACAACCCTGTCGCGGAGCGTCTTAGTTTGTGGTGATGACGCCAGACGGGCTCCGCCGACGGTTTTACGCTCAAAGATGCGCTTTTCAGCCACTTTGTTAGGGAGACATGTCGCAGATTTTATTGCTCACCAACAACCACGGTTCATCCGTGGATATTTTGCCTGCACTGGAACTGTTGAGCCATGAAATCCACATCTTGCCAGCCGTAGCCACGGCATTACTCGATGCACGCCCCTCTGAAATCATTATGGTTGATGCCCGGACTGATCTGGCAGGTTCGCGTTCCCTCTGTCAGATATTGCGTGCCACGGGCATCAGCATTCCCCTTCTTTTGATTCTGACCGAGGGCGGAATGGCTGTGGTCACTGCCGCTTGGGCTGCCGATGACATGATCCTTGAATCCGCAGGCCCGGCGGAAGTTGAAGCCCGTATCCGGCTGGCCGTGACGCGGGCTCCGGCGTCCGAAGAAGAAGGCAACCAGGAGATTCACGCCTCCGGCATTGTCATTGACGAGGACAGCTACACAGCCCGCGTCCACGGCAGCGCATTGAACCTGACGTACAAAGAATTTGAACTCCTGAAATATCTAGCCCAGCACCCGGGCCGCGTCTTCACCCGCGCACAACTGCTCAATGAGGTGTGGGGCTACGACTACTACGGAGGCACCCGCACAGTTGATGTTCACGTGCGTAGACTTCGCGCCAAACTGGGTAGCGAGAACGAAAACCTCATCAGTACTGTGCGAAATGTGGGGTACCGATTAACAGTGTCCCGCCACCCCGAAGAATCCATGGCGGAAGCCGGAACAATCCCTAACCCATAAAAGTAAGGCCCGTTTCCACGAAGGAAACGGGCCTTACTTTATGAAAGTGGAGGACATACGGGTCGAACGTATCGAGGACACCCCACTGGTGCATCCCCCCAGTTCAGCAGGCGGAATATGCTCATCCATCCTGCTGCCCTCAAACTCTATGCCAGCTCCCCTCTGCCACGCAAACTCAGGCACGTGAGCGTGAGCGGGCAGTGATGAGAGCGCGCCGAGTCTCGCATTACCCCAGCAGTGCACACTAGGCTGTGAACATGAGCCCCGCAAAGACTGATAGCTGGCCGGTAACAGTACTCTCAGGCGCCCCCGGGCCCGAGCTGCTGCAAGAGATCCAGACCGTGATTGCCGCTGCCGAGGATGCCGACGGCAACCCGCCCTTCTCTGAGCAGACCTTGGTGGAGATGAAATCCGCCGACGCCGGTCCCCACACCGTCCTGACATTGCTCACCTATGCTCCCGAGGACGCTTCCCCCACTGTCGGGGAGGATCTGGCAGGGGTTGCGGTGGTGGTGCTCAATGGCAGTGAAGGCGTTCTGGAGATTGTGGTCCACCCCGCCTACCGCAACGACGGCGTTGGAGCCATCCTCGCGGACAAACTAGTTGAAGTGCGCGGCTTGCAGGGAATCAAGGCCTGGTCCCACGGCGACCATGAGGCGGCCGCCGATCTGGCCGCCAGTTACGGCTACCACGCCATCCGGGAACTGTGGCGTATGCGCCTGGTCCGGCAGGCGCCGTCGTCCGCTGACCCACAGACTGCCGCGCACTATGAAGCGCCCGACGGCGTGACGCTGCGGACATTTGTCCCGCACCACGATGAAGAGCGCTGGCTGGCCGCCAATGCAGCAGCCTTTGCCCATCATCCCGAGCAGGGCTCACTGACTCTGGCGGACCTGCAGGCGCGCATGGCAGAAGAGTGGTTTGACCCCCAGGGGTTCTTCTTGGCAGTGAATGACGCAGGCGAAATCTTAGGGTTCCACTGGACCAAGATTCATCCTGCCCGCGCAGGCCAGGCCGCCATGGGAGAGGTTTACGTGGTGGGTGTCACACCTGCCGCTCAGGGGCTTGGCCTGGGTAAAACCCTCACCCGCCAAGGAATGGACTACCTGCAAAACTCGGGGCTGCGAGCAATTATGCTTTACGTTGATGCGGACAATGAAGCGGCAGTATCGCTCTACCGCAAACTTGGTTTCACAAAGTGGGACTCCGACGTCATGTACGGCCCTCTCTCCGCCTAGCCCGCCTGCGGGTAGCGACCAGGCTTGTAAAGTTGATCCACTAGCTCCAACCATGAGGACTTATCGATGAAGCGCGAATACAAAGGCTCTCCGAGCACGGCAGTCGCCACTGGCAGGGAACGCTTTATTGCTGGCGAAGTCCCTTCGGCCAGGGCCACCCAGGATCGAATTGAAATCCCGGAATTCGAACCCTCACTCACTCCCGAAGGTGATGTGAGCCCTGACCGTTTCCTTGACAGGGAACTGAGCTGGCTGGCCTTCAACGCCCGGGTTCTGGAATTGGCAGAAGATCCTGACCTGCAGCTGCTGGAACGCGTCACGTTCCTGTCCATTTTCGCCTCCAACTTGGATGAATTCTTCATGGTCCGGGTGGCTGGTTTGAAGCGCCGCATCGCCGCCGGTTTGGCTGTGCCCTCCCCCGCAGGGCTGAGCCCCTTGGAGGTTTTGGAACAAATCAGCGACGCCGCCCATGAGCTCCATGCCCGGCACGCCCATGTCTTTGCCAACCAGATCCGTCCGGCGTTGGCCTACGAGCACATCCACCTTGTCCACTGGGATGAGCTCGATGACCCTTCCAAGGTTCAGCTTTCAAAGATGTTTGCCGAGAAGATGTTCCCCATCCTCACCCCGCTCGCGGTGGATCCGGCACACCCCTTCCCGTACATTTCCGGCTTGTCCCTGAACTTGGCTGTGGTGGTTCGTAACCCCGTCAGCGACAAGGAACTCTTCGCACGTCTGAAAGTGCCGGATTTGCTCCCCCGCTTGGTGGGACTCGACGGATCCCGCGCCGGTACCGTCCCCGGCCGGGTGGCTCGCTTCATTCCCTTGGAAGAAGTTATCGCCCAGCACCTGGACCAGCTGTTCCCAGGCATGGAAATTGTGGAGCACCACACCTTCCGGGTGACCCGTAACGAAGACCTCGAGGTAGAAGAGGACGACGCCGAGAACCTTCTGCAAGCGCTCGAGAAGGAACTGCTGCGCCGCAAGTTCGGCCCGCCGGTGCGCCTTGAGGTGGCAACAGACATCAACCCCAGCATCCTTGAGCTGTTGGTGCGCGAGCTTGATGTTGACGAGTCAGAGGTTTACTTCCTGCCGGCTCCGCTTGATTTGCGCGGCCTGTCCATCATTGGTGGAATCGATAGGCCGGATCTGCGTTACCCCAAGCATGTGGCTCACACGTCCCGTGATCTGAACGCTTCGGAAACCTCAAAGGCGGCTAACGTCTTTGCTGCCATGCGCCGTCGTGACATCCTGCTGCACCACCCCTATGACGCGTTCTCCACCTCGGTGCAGGCCTTCTTGGAGCAGGCTGCAGCGGATCCCAAGGTGCGCGCCATCAAGCAGACCCTGTACCGGACCTCCGGCGATTCGCCCATTGTTGATGCGCTCGTTGACGCGGCCGAAGCTGGCAAGCAGGTCTTGGCTCTCGTGGAGATCAAGGCTCGCTTTGACGAGCAGGCCAACATCTCTTGGGCCCGGAAACTTGAGCAGGCTGGCGTACACGTGGTGTACGGCATTGTGGGGCTGAAGACTCACTGCAAGCTTTCCTTGGTGGTCCGTCAGGAGCAGGACGGCCTGCGCCGTTACTGCCACATTGGCACGGGAAACTACCACCCCCGCACGGCTAGGTACTACGAAGACTTGGGGCTGCTGACGGCAGACAACCAGGTGGGCGAGGACCTGTCCAAGCTGTTCAACCAGCTCTCGGGCTACGCCCCGAAGACCTCCTTTGACAGGCTATTGGTGGCTCCGCGCTCCGTGCGCAGTGGCCTCATCGATCTGATCGACGCAGAAATCGCGAACAAAAAAGCTGGCTTGCCGGCGCAGGTTCGGATCAAGGTCAATTCCATGGTGGATGAAGCCATCATCGATTCGCTCTACCGCGCCTCACAGGCTGGTGTGGAAGTTGGCGTCATTGTGCGTGGTATTTGTTCACTGCGCCCGGGCATTCCCGGTCTGAGTGAAAACATCACTGTCAGATCGGTACTGGGCCGATTCCTTGAGCACTCACGCGTGTTCACCTTTGCTAATGGCGGTGGTGACAACAGCATTGTCTACATTGGCTCTGCTGACATGATGCACCGGAACCTGGACCGCCGCGTCGAGGCGTTGGTGAGACTGTCCAACCGTGACGACATCGCCGAAGTGAACTCACTTTTGAGCCGCTACCTCGATCCGCAGACGGCCAGCTGGCATCTGGATCAGGAGGGCGAGTGGAAGCGCCACCACCTAGATGGTGAAGGAAACCCCCTGCTCGATGTTCAATCATGGTTGCTTGCCAGCCGGTCACGTCCACGATCTGCACAGCACCGTTAATGCGCAACACTGAACACCTGGAAACCCCGCTTGACGAGAGCATGGCAGTCTCCATTTATGCCGCTGGCGCCCTCTGCTGGCGGGTTAAGAAGAAAAAGTTTGAAGTTCTCTTGATCCATCGTCAGCGCTACGACGACTGGTCCTGGCCTAAAGGCAAGCTGGACAAGGGCGAAACTCTGCCCGAATGTGCAGTGCGGGAAGTGTCTGAGGAAGTGGGCCTGGCCATCACCTTGGGCATTCCGCTGCCGTCTATTCGTTATGCCGTAAAACCGGGCTGCAAAGAAGTCCACTACTGGGCTGCCGCAGTGGATGATCTGCCAGCACTCCCGGACGGTAAGGAAGTGGATGTTGCTCTTTGGTGCAGTCCCGGCAAGGCCCGTGTGCTGCTCTCCAACCCGTCAGATCTAGAACCCTTGGAAGCGCTAGTAGCAGCCTATGAAGGTTCCAGACTGAGCACGTGGCCCTTGGTGATCATCCGGCACGCCAAAGCCAAGCCGCGTTCATCGTGGACACGGGCGGAGGGCGAACGTCCGCTGGCTGCCACCGGCAAACGGCAGGCCCTGTACCTGCATCGACTGCTTATGGCATGGCACCCAGGCCGCATCTACACCAGTGATTGGCTGCGCTGCATCGCCACCATTTCTCCCTATGCGCAGGCCACCAAGGCCAAGGTCAAGGTAGTGCAATGGTTGACGGAAGCCGATCACAAACGCCATCCGGCCAAGGTGACCGCGGTCGTGGAAAAGATGCTGACACGTTCATCGGCCACTGCCCTGTGCACCCACCGCCCGGTGCTGCCCACTGTCCTGAAGGCCCTGGCCGGGCATATGCCCCCCGCAATGCGTCAGTCTCTGCCTTTCCTTGATCCGCATCTATCCCCCGGCGAAGTCCTCATTGCGCACGTTTCCGTGGACAAACCCGGCACCATTGTGGCCTTGGAGCAGCACAAGCCCTACGAAGACTGACAAATCCAGCCTCGATAAACCCGGCTTGGTGCGGCAGCGGCGGCAATTTCCAAAAAGGGGAACTAGGACGCACAGTTCCCCACCGGTGACGTGGTTGAAACCGCCATACGGCGACAAACCCTAGCGCCGATGAATCTTTGTACCGTACACTCGATACAAAGATTCATCGGTCATGGGGGAAATGATGTTTGATATCAACTGGATGGAACTGCTGGTCCTTGTAGGCACGGTGGGTGTCAGCGCCGCAGTTGTGGCGTACCTGGCCCTGCGCATGTTCGTGTGGAGCAAAGCTGCATCAAAATCCCTTGAGCACATCCGCAAGCACGCCCTGTGGACCGGCGTCATTGCTTGGGCGTTCAGCGGCCTGACCGGCGCCAACCGGGCCGGAATTTACAATCCCGACCAACTGCAGGCAGAACCCTGGGCGACAATCCCCTGGCTTGCCATTCTCGGCCCAGTGGTGGCGGTAGTTGCTGTCCACGCCATCGGGCAATCCACCTGGCCCACACCAAAGTCGCCCCGTCGCGTTGCAGTTCTGGAGTTTCGGCGTACCCGCGACTACATCGAGCCGGCCTTGGGATGGACCGTGGCAGGGATCTTCGCGCTCACAGCCGCCACTCTTTCATGGCTCTTTTTCGCCCCCGGATTCATCTCCGCTACCAGCGTCATCCTCGGCGAGAGTGGTCAATCGATTCAGACCCAGCACGGACGCACGCCCGGATATGTCCTCGCCACGGCACTGGGTGCTGGATTTCTTCTTCTCACCGTCGGTACCTTTTTGGTCATGCGCCTCATTGCCTCGCGCAGGTCACTTGAAAATCTGACTCTGGAGCAAAACAACACCCTGCGGACCATCGGCATGAATCGGCTGCTCCGCGTCTCTGCCACCGTCGCATCCGGGCTGGCCGCAATCGCCGGGAACTATCTGAGCCAGCCAGCCCCGGATTCCACCACAACCTCATGGGTGAACTGGCTGGCCATAGTCAACATGGTCGTCCTCATTGCCATGCTGTTCTGGAAGCCCCCATTCCTTGACTCCCCCACGGACGACGCCGGATACAACACTTTGTTCAGTACCGGGAGAGCTGAGGCCACTTCCGCAGGAGACGGCCCCGCCGCGGCCAAACTGAGCAATGCGGCAGGTGTCACGGCACCACTGGCCGGAACTCTTGGCCTCGTGGCTGGGTGGTTGACTGTGCCGTGGTTTGGCTGGCTGGGCCCGCTCACACTGGCCTTGGTTTTCGTGCTGCTCTCGCACTTATGCTTGGAGCTCGTGTTGCGAAAAAATTACGCCACTCCCGGTACCACCCGTACCCGCCTCAAAGCGGCCGTTCCCACAACACTTATTCTCGCCGTTGCCGTTGGCGGGCTCGGTCTCATTCCCCTGCTCATCATGAGTAACAGCATCAATAGGGGAGGCATGTATGACTGGCCAGGTTTTGGCAGTTCCTCGCCGCACTTCCTAGTTCCCCTTGTCTGCGCTGTGGCGCTCCTATTCGCGGGCGCAGCTTCCGCACGCGTTGTCCTGCTGCGCCCAGGATTGAGTAATGCTTCGGAGTTGCTGGATAGAACGCTGCGCAGGCGGTCATTGTTTAGGATCTGCCGAACGGTGGGCGGCGGCTTGTTCGCTCTTCTGGCAGCGGCGTTGCTGGCCGTGGGAACGGAACCAACGTTCGGCGGGGAGTCAGCGAATTCCGCGTTCGGGGTTGTCGGCGCATTCGCTCTAGTGGTTGCAGCCACCCTGTGTTTCTACCCGGTCAGAGGCTTCACTCCGGCCGACTTCATGCCCGTAGCAACGAAGACTTCTGACGCCACACCTCTGAAAAAGTAGCGCCATGGACGCTCAGATTGTCATTGACCTGCAAACGGGAACCCCACCGTACGAACAGGTCCAGACACAAATCTCTTCACTCATTGCCGTTGGTCAGTTGCCAGCAGGCACCCGGCTGCCAACCATTCGAAGCCTCGCTGCGGACCTTGGGGTGGCGGCCGGCACGGTGGCCCGCGCCTACAAGGAGCTGGAGGCCGCCGGCCTTGTCACTACCAACCGCAGGCAGGGCACCGTAGTGGCAGAAGGTCTACTGCCGCAAGGCGCCCTAGCCGATGAACGGAATCCCGGAGCGACTGCGGTGCACCCGCCCCCGCCGGTGACGAACGCACTCGGGGTGATGGCCGCCGTCGAACATCTCATTGAAGAAGGTGAACGGGCAGGGCTGGACGGCAAGATGCTCGTCACACTGTTGCAAGGGCGCCTGAACCAGCGCGGCAAGTAGAAGTAGACTGTCTGGCGTGACTATTTTGACCCCATACGAGGACATGCTGCGCGATGTGCAGGACAACGGCATCGCGAAGTCAGACCGCACCGGCACCGGCACGCGCAGCGTTTTTGGCCGCCAGCTGCGCTTTGATCTGAGCGAGAGTTTCCCGCTGATCACCACCAAGCGCGTGCACTTCAAATCGGTCGCCATGGAGCTGCTATGGTTCCTGCGCGGCGATTCGAATGTGCGCTGGCTCCAGGAGAATGGTGTCAAGATCTGGAACGAGTGGGCGGACGACGACGGCGAGCTTGGTCCCGTGTACGGCGTACAGTGGCGCTCGTGGCCCACCCCGGACGGGGAGCACATCGACCAGATTTCCGCCGTCATGGAGTCGTTGAAGGAAAACCCTGATTCGCGCCGGCACATTGTCTCGGCCTGGAATGTGGCTGAGCTGAAGAACATGGCGTTGCCGCCGTGCCATGCCTTCTTCCAGTTCTATGTTGCCCCCACCGAGGACGGACGCGGCAAGCTCAGCTGCCAGCTGTACCAGCGCTCAGCGGACACGTTCCTGGGCGTGCCGTTCAACATTGCCTCCTATGCTTTGCTGACCATGATGATGGCGCAGCAACTGGACATGGAGCCCGGTGAATTCATCTGGACCGGCGGAGATGTGCATATTTATGACGACCACATCCAGCAGGTCACCGAGCAGCTTTCCCGGGAACCGTACCCGCACCCAAAGCTGCGCATCAACCGCAAACCCGACTCGATCTTTGATTACGAATTTGCAGACTTTGAGCTGGTCGACTACCAGCACCACCCCTCAATTAAGGCGCCGATAGCAGTATGAGCGAGTCCCTCTCCACCTACCGTTTCACCCAGCCCATCGTCGGCATGATCTGGGCTCAGACTAACCAAGGTGTCATTGGGGCCGATGGCGGCATGCCGTGGCACTTGCCCGAGGACATGGCCCACTTCAAGCGCGTCACTCTGGGCCACCCGGTGGTCATGGGACGGCGCACCTGGGAATCCTTCCCGGACAAGTTCCGCCCGCTGCCGGAGCGCACCAACATCGTGGTGACCCGGCAACCAGGGTGGGCTTCCACGCCTGAGGCTAGCGGCGCCGTCGTGCTTGACTCGCTTGAGGAGGCCATCGTTGAGGCGCAGTTCTCCCCCGGCGGCAATGAAGTCTGGGTCATTGGCGGCGGCCAGGTCTATGCGCAGGCAGCCGAGCACTGCAATGTGGCCGTGGTGACAGTCATCAATTCAGACGTTGCCGGCGATACGCAAGCTCCTGGGCTGGGCCAGGACTGGACGTTCCGAGGGGCGTCGCCCGTGGAGGGCTGGCACACCTCGAAGAACGGGACCGAATACCGGATCACCCTGTGGGCCAAGGGCGAGACCGAGTTCGCGGCTCCCGAGTAATTGCTCCCCAAATAGGGCGATGGGGAGTCCACACCATCGCGGTACGGCGGTGCTGTAGCTAGGCTCTAAGCAGACTTGCAACACTTTCCTTATCCCTCACAATCCGGAGCGACTATGTCTGAAATGCTGGGTGCCGACCTTGAAGAACTCCGGGCCTTGGCCCGAGACTTCTCAGGCAACTCGCAAAAGCTTGTCCAAGCCCAGAAGATCATCGACGGTGCCGTGAACCAGCTCCCGCGCTACTGGCAGGGTCCTGACGCACAGCGATTCGCCTCACAATGGCGCGGTCAACACCGCGGTGTCATTTCCCGCACGGCCGCCATGCTCGATGAGTCTGCCGATCTCCTCAAAAAGAACGCGCAGGAGCAGGAACAGGCCAGCTCGGCTTCGAGCCTGAGCGGGCCCGGTGGTTCTAGCGGAGGCGGTGGAGGCGAAGGCGGCGGCGAGAATCCCATCGTCAAGTTTGGCCCGGATTGGCTGGCGGACGAGGACTCACCGTTCCGAAACGGTTGGAACGCCTATGAGTGGGCCAAGCTCATCCCCAACATGCGTGCCGGAATTTTCGACATTGCAGCTATGGCGAGCAAGGCCAACCGGGCAGGCTTCTTCGATCCAGCAGCGTGGAAGGCCTTCCAGCAGAGCAATGCTTTCAGCCAGTTCGCCAACATGTCCTCGGATCTCTTTGACGGCAATTGGGGCTCGGCGTTCAATGTGGCGGAAACCGGCAAGGCTTTCAAGTTCTTGGAAGCCGGCGGTCACGCTCTCGGAGTGGTGGGCGTTGGCTTGGATGCGATCGATAGCGTCAACCATCTGGCTAACGGCGAGTATGGGGAGGCCGGCTACTCAGCGGCAAAGACGGCGCTCGGGGTCCTATCCTTTGTGCCACCCCCGGTCGGAACGGTTGCGGCTGTGGCCAGCGGGGCACTGTTCCTATATGACAACGTGCCGATCATCCACGACTCCGTCAATTACGTGGGGGAAAAGATTGCTGAAGGTACCGGGGAAGTGGTTGATGCTGTGGCAGATACCGGAAAGAAAGTTGCCAAGTTCTTTGGCTTCTAACTGCGCGATACCTCACCACTGCGCATCTCATCGTTTGACTTCCATTACAGAGGAGAAACTATTTTGACTCAGGCAACGACGTCCACAGAGCAGGGCTTCCCCGACGCAATCGGCTTCGGTTTCGCCGAACTTGTAGCGCTGCTGAATTTGGTCCGAGGTGACGCCACGACAGCCAGTGCTGCGGCACTTCGCATCGAGGCGGAACTCGATGATGACAAGGTCCTGTTCGCTGGTGCCTCGTCCTTGGTGGCGCGAGGTTTCGCCACAGTTGAATCGGGCGGTGAACTGAGCATCAATGGACCCGTAGCAGCCGTCACGCATGCCTTGTCCACGGCGACGCGGCGCATGGAAATTTCTCTACTGACGGCCGACGGCGGCGATAGCGTCATTAGCGTTGATGCCCCCAACTACGGCATTATTCTCCAGCCTCGCGCCTACCTGACCTGGTTCGCTATGGCGCAGAAGCCAGAGATCTCGCCAGCGGAGGGAAATTTCTGGATTATGCGCAAGCACTTGGAGGAGAACCCCTCCGGCGGTGCAACCATCAAACGCCGGGAAGACACCACAGGGCAAGAGCTCCTGCTCAAGCGCGATGGCCCCTCCTGGACGGTGGGCTACAACTCCCCCGGCCCCGAAGACATTGAGCCCATCACCGGCCTGACAGATGCAGACGTGCTCCAGCGCATCCGCGCGATCCGGCAGGACTAGCCGATGGCTGTGGATCCACAACGCGCTTGGCGGGACCAGCAGGCTACGGCCTGGCACGAGCAGGCAGTTGCCGGCGGCCAGAAACGCTACCTGCGCCGCGCCTTCAACGGCGAACTCGTCAGCTACCTCCCGGAGGAATATGGGGTGGCTCGCAACGGACTCGGACCCAAAATCCGCACGGTCTGGGGACATGCAATTTTGGTGGCGGGTGAAGTGATCACTCTAAGCCTCTTTTTCTGGGCCCTGAGTGTGGGAGTTCGGGGCGGACATACGGATGTCCCTGCTGGACTGTGGGTAGTTTTTGCCTTTTTCGGTCTGGTCATCGTCTACTCCACCTGGAATCTCGTCAAGGAGGCCAAGGCCACACGCCTGCGGCGCCAGCGGGGCCTTCCCACACCGGCAGAATAATGTTCCATGACCAGCAGGCCAGACCATACATCTGATAGGAGATGAGGCTGCCGTGAGCGAGAAACCGCCAAAACCTGAGGGTGCCCATGCCGCACAACCCGGGGACACTACCTACCGCTCCGGTCACGAACGGCGACAAGGCTTTTATAAGTCCGAAGTGGAACGTGAGGCCTTTCGCCAAGGCATGACGGTTGAAGAATACGGTGTTTACAAGGATTCAGTGGGAAGTTCCGTAAAGCCCATGAACAGCGCAGGCGGACTGTTGACAATCTCGCTGCTGCTGACAGTCATCAATGGCGCCCTTTGGGTCATGTTCATCATCCATTGGATTCAGGCAGGGCCGCAGGAAGCTTTGAAGAACATCGTTCCCCTGCTCCTGGCTGGAATGTTTGTACCGTGGAGCTGGGTGTACTTTGCCCGCGAGCACAAGGCGGAGAGACTTCGCAAGGCACGTGGCATCGCGCTGATCCGGCCGCAGTAGCGGTGTCGCGGTTGCCACTAAGGATCCAATCAACACCTAGAGGGAAGCCAAGCAAGTCATGACTCGCCCGACACCGGGGCCTAACGGCCCGAACCACGATCCAGGCCCCTTCAATGTAAGCCAGTACCAGGACGAATTCGGGCCGGGCGGCGTCCCACCGGATTACACATTCCACGCTAAAACACCGCTGCAGAATCCCAACGCCATTCGCGTACTTGGTGTTGTCATGCTCGTCATCGCCTGCGTCCCCCTTTACCCGGCCACGCTTTCCGGCTTTGCCATGCCGGGCGTCATTTATGCCGGCCTGATATTCTTGGGTGCCGCCGCCACGGGCGTCTGGGGCTTCATCATTGCAGGCCGTCGGCAGCGGTGGCTTGAGGAGAAGGGCATCCCCCGCAAGGACTGGTAACTTGGCCGGCCAGCACCCCACCTGGCCAGCCCCGCACCAAGCCCAACTCACCGCAAAAGGTGCCAGACGCCGTCGTACATGTTCATCAGATGACACGGATTTGCCGCTAGTTTGCCCCTCCACCGTAAACTTGGGGCATGACCAATAACAGTGTTCCTTCCGTCGGCCTGGTTGGCTGGCGCGGCATGGTCGGTTCCGTCCTGGTGCAGCGTATGCAGGACGAAGGCGACTTCGGCGATATCAACCCCGTCTTCTTCTCCACCTCGAACGCCGGCGGCAATGCCCCGGCGATTACCGGCGGCGATGCCGGCAAGCTCGAAGACGCCTTTGATATTGACACTCTGGCGAAACTTCCCATTATTGTCACCGCTCAGGGCGGGGACTACACCAGCCGTGTGCACACCGAGCTGCGCAACCGCGGCTGGGACGGGCTCTGGATGGACGCGGCATCAACGCTGCGCATGAACAACGACTCCATCATTGTGCTTGACCCCATCAACCGCGCCGTCATTGACGCCGGGCTGGCATCTGGCGTCAAGGACTTTGTGGGCGGCAACTGCACCGTCTCCTGCATGCTCATGGGCTTGGGCGGGCTGTTCAAGAACGGCCTGGTCGAGTGGGGTACCTCCATGACCTACCAGGCTGCTTCCGGCGGCGGCGCCCGCCACATGCGCGAACTCCTGAACCAGTTCGGCACGCTGAACTCCGAGGTTTCCTCCGAGCTGGACAACCCGGCGTCGGCCATTCTGGAAATTGACCGCAAGGTCCTGGCCCACCAGCGCGAAGGCATCGACTCATCCCAGTTCGGCGTGCCGCTGGCTGGCTCCTTGATCCCCTGGATCGACGCCGATTTGGGCAACGGCCAGTCCAAGGAAGAGTGGAAGGCAGGGGTTGAAACCAACAAGATCCTTGGCACCACTGACGCCAACCGCGTGATCATGGACGGTCTGTGCGTACGCATCGGCGCCATGCGTTCACACTCCCAGGCTCTGACACTCAAGCTGCGCGAAGACCTGTCCGTTGCCGAGATCGAGTCCCTGCTGGCGTCCGATAACGAGTGGGCCAAGGTGGTTCCCAACACCAAGGAAGCTTCCATGGCGGATCTGACCCCCGTGGCCGCCTCCGGCACGCTGGAGGTCCCCGTGGGCCGCATCCGCAAGATGGAAATGGGCCCGGAATACATCAGCGCCTTCACCGTGGGCGACCAGCTCCTCTGGGGTGCCGCCGAGCCGCTGCGCCGCATGCTCAAGATTGCCGTCGGCACGCTCTAACCCGACGACACACTGACCCGCAGGGAACGCTTTGGCGGACTCTGCGGGTCAGTTGTTTAAGTACGCGGCATAGCGTGCGGCCTGTTTTTCCAGAGCCTTCGCCTGTGCTGGCCGGATCTCCCCAAAAAATTCCGGAAGCACGACGCCGGCCAGTTGCCTTTGTTTCTCGGCCGTCCCTTGCGCTTTGCGCCACGTGCCAGCCACTTGTCCGCCGAGCACAACTGTCGCCTTGAACATCCCGTTGTTTCCCGGCACCGTCAGCGGCGCGTGGTGCGGGGCCAGCGCCGCACTACGGTCCGTGTAGCCCAGCAGGTATTCGTCGAAGCCAGGGAGCAGAATCACTGATCTGGCCCCGGGCAGTCTCAGTGGTTCTGCACTGCCTGCCTTTTCTGCACCGTCCCCGGTTTCCATACCGTCCCCGAGCAACGCCGCCGTCGCCGGAGCCAGGTAATAGCTGACACCATTGCAGTCGATCGTTTCCAGCTGGTCCCCCAGCTGTGCCATCCCTCTGTTGATGTCCTTGAGCGTCAGCTTGGTCCACCATTGGAAGTCTTTGATGGTTGCCGGTCCGTGGCTGCGGAAGTAGCGCAGGGCCAGCTCTGCCAAGGATTGGTCTCTATCCAGCACGCGCGAGTTCTTGATCCATTCTTTTGAGTTGACGTAGAACTGGGCGGTACCCGTGCTGGCACTATTAATCGGGCCCTGCACCAGTGTTCCTTCCAGACACAACAGGAACAATAAGTGATAGCCACGTTGCGTCTTGGTCCCCTGGCCTGCCTGTTCAAACACGGCGAAAAGTTCTTCCCGAGTGGCCCGGCCACCCGATCTTTCCAATAAATCAAGAGCTAGATCGCGCACCAAATCGATGTCAGGCGCAGTAATTTCCAGCTGGCGATGGCGAGTTGCCTGTGCGGTTAACATGCGCTCAGCCGTGAGGCGAAGAATCCAACCCAGGTCTTCGGCCGCCGTGACGTGCAGGGTGCCACGGAGCGGACAGGAACGCACCAACTCGCCACTGTTGAACGCCGCCACGACTTCGCTCCGGACGGTGCCGGACGAGCGCAGGCCGATGGACCACAGAGCACCTGGCAAGTCTTGGCCCTGCAGAGCTGTCAGCCAACGCACAACGTCCACCGGCCCCTGTGCGGGACTGGTGGACGTTGGAAGGATGAGCTGTGCGGCGAGCCGGAGCTTGGACAAGGTCAGCGGGGAAACACGAAGTGTCATGTCCCAAATCTAACCCCACGCCGTTAACTGATGCGGCGTTTGGAAAAAAGGGCCGGAAAGTGATGCCGCGTCGGGTGGGGCCAGAGGCTAGCGGGCGGTGCGCATGCTGGCCGTGATGGGGCACTCGAACGGATCGCGCTGGCCCAGGCCTACCTTGTTCAGGTAACGCATGACGATCATGTACGACTGTCCCAGCGTGGTTTCCGTGTAAGTGATGTTGCGCTCGGCGCAGTATTCGCGAACCATCGGCTGAACGGCCTTGAGGTTCTTGGATGACATGGTGGGGAAAAGGTGGTGTTCGATCTGGTAGTTCAAGCCACCCATGCCAACATCAACCCACCAGCCGCCGGAGATGTTGCGGCTCATGAGGGTCTGGCGGCGCATGAAGTCAATCTTGACGTCCTTGGGAACCAGCGGCATACCCTTGTGGTTCGGTGCGAAGGCACAACCCATGTACAGGCCGAGGCCCATGATCTGCACGGCCACGAAGGCCAGGCCAATGCCCCAACCCAGGAACCAGATGGTGAAGGCGGGGAGCAAGACCAAACGCACTACCAGCAAGGCAATCTCAGCCTTACGTTCAGGCACAATCTGCTTGCGGTCCAGCACGCGCTTCACGGCGGCAATGTGCAGATCCAGCGCGGCAAGTGTCAGGAGCGGGAAGAAGAAGGCACCCTGGCGGCGGGCAAACCATTTGGCAAAGCCGGTTCGCTTGGCAGCATTCTCGGGGTCAAACACGAGCGCGCCGGGATCGATGTCGCCATCCACGCCGATCTTGTTCGGGTTCAGGTGGTGCTTGCCGTGCTTGTTCATCCACCAGCCGTAGCTCAGGCCGACAAACAAGTTTCCGGAGATGCGGGCCAGCCAGGCGTTCTTCTTCGCCGAGGCGAACACCTGACGGTGGGCGGCGTCGTGCGAGATGAACGCAGTCTGCGTGCACATGAAGGCGAACAACACAGCGGTGACCATCTGCCACCAGCTCTGGCCAAGCGTCAGGAACAGTGCAAAGACGGCCAGATAGCCGATGCTCTGACGAATGATGCGCAACACATACCACTTGATGTCGCGTTCCATGTAGCCAGCGGCGCGGACCTGCTCGGTCAGCGCAATGAAGTCAGTGACGTGCCGATCGCGGGCAGGACGCTTCCTGGCAGGCTTGGTCAGCACTGCGGTTTCGTCCAGTACGGTTTCGTCCAGTACATCCGGGTTATCAAGTGTTGCCGACGACATGAGGCTCCTCGTCTTGGCCCGCCTTAGAAGGAAGCACCAGGTAATAGAAAAATCTGAATCTTTCCATTAACACTACGAATATCCGTGGCGGCACACATCACACCCGGGAGCCGTCTTAACCCCCTACCCGGGTAGGGGTGCAGGGCCTCCGGGACAAAAATGCCGCCGGTACTGGTGATGCCACCCTGGAGCGGCGGCAATCACCAGTAGCGGCGGCATGGCCCCGAAATCGCGAGGGTAGTTGGGCCCACGCCTGCGAGGGGCCCCGGCAGAGGGACGAGGCTGGGGTGCAGGTGGCTACAGCGTGCAGCCTACAAGAACGGGTTCGGGGACTAGCGTAATGCCGAATTCACGCACGACGCCGTCCCGCACCTCGCGGGCAACCGCCAGGATGTCCTGGGCGCTGGCCCCGCCACGGTTGGTAATGGCGAGGGTGTGCTTTGTGGAGAGAGAAGCACGCGGCGGGGCCCCGGCGTCGTGCTTCACAGATGCGCCACCCGCAACCGCTGCGGACAGCTCGCCGGCCAAGCCGAAGCCCTTGGAGAACCCTGCATGCTCAATGAGCCAGGCGGCGCTGAGTTTGACCAGTTCGCCTACGGGCCAGCGCGGTGCGTCAGCGGGCAGGGTGGCGGCAATCTCGGCGGAGACGATGGGGTTGGTGAAGAAAGAACCGGTGGAGTAGGTATCGCGGTCGGCCGGGTCAAGGACCATGCCCTTGGATGCGCGCAGGGCCAGCACGGTGCGGCGTAGCTCCAGCGAATTGGCGCGCTTGCCGACCTCTACCTCGAGGCGGCGTGCCAGCTCCGCGTACTTCACGGGAGCACTCATCCGGCCAAGGAGCAGCTGGAATTCCACAGTGAGGACCACATAGCGCGGGGACCCATTGACGGTGGCAGCCTTCAACAATGAATCACGGTAGCCGAAGTTGAGCTCATGGTTGGTGAACGTGTGGACAGCGTTTTTCTCCCTGTCCCATGTGCGCACAGCGGCAATGGTCTGTGCAACCTCGCAGCCGTAGGCGCCCACATTTTGCACCGGAGTTGCCCCTGCACTGCCGGGAATTCCGGACAGCGCTTCCAGACCGCTCCAGGCGTGCAGCACGGTTTGGTGAACAAAATCGTCCCAGTTGTGGCCGGCCTGGACAACCACGGAGGCGCCACCGCAGGAATCTTCTGAGTCCGCAGCGTAACCCTGGCTGGAAATCTTCAGGACCGTGCCAGCGAAGCCGTCATCTGAGACGAGCAGATTGGAACCGCCACCAATGATCAGCAGGGGGTCGCCCGACTCATCCGCAGTCCGCACGGCGGCAATGATCTCCGCCTCCGTGGTGGCCTCAACATAATTGCGAGCTGGACCTCCCACATTAAGGGTGGTCAGGGAACTCAGAAGCTTTTGCTCATTCACCAGTCCAGACTATCGCTTGAGAGCTGGCTGGTTCACGTCCAGATACGCCGGCTTGCGCACCACAGGTGTCAGGAAGAAGGCAATGACCAACATGCCCAGCACCGCCAACAACGAATGCAGCACCCCGACATGCTCTGCCAGCAGCCCCAACAACGGCGGTCCGCCGAGAAAAGCTCCATAGCCGAGAGTGGAGACCACGGAGACGCGAGCGGCGGCGTGCTCGGGATCGTCAGAGGCAGCAGACATCGCCACAGGGAAACCCAGCGCGGAGCCAAGTCCCCAGAACACCAGTGCGGCCAAGGCGATCTCTGCAGTTGGGGCAAAAACAAACAGACCCAAGCCAATGACGGCCAGTGCGGCACCAACGCGCAAGACGCTGACGCGGCCAAACTTGTCCAGCACCACGGTTCCAGCAAAGCGACCAATGGTCATGGCGGAGACAAAGATGCCATAACCCACTGCGCCGATCGCGGCGGTTGAGCCGTAGCCGTCAACCATGGCCAATGCGACCCAGTCGCCCGCAGCGCCCTCGGCCAGACCAAGGCCCAGCACCAGGGCGCCGAGCAGGAGAGTGCGGGGATCGCGCCAGGCGGCGGCGATCTTCGCCTTCCCGGCTTTCTTCTCAGCGGCAGCCTTGTCCGCGCTAAGACTTTCGGCGGTGCCTCTTGTCCCGGCGGTGCCTGCGGTGCCGGCTGTGATGATCGGGATGGGACCCGTGCCCGGAACAGCGCTGGAATCACCGAGGTCCACCATGACTCCGGAGGAGTCCAGCTTGTCGGCCTGGTAGTGGCCGGCGCCGATCAGCACGGCAATGCAGACCGCAACCGCCACGAGGGACAGGTGGACGGCCACCGGAACGTGGACGGAGGCGGCGAGGGCCCCCAGCCCGGCGCCCACCACGGTGCCGATACTGAAGGCGCCATGCAGGCGTGGCATGATGTGCCGGCCCAGAGCGCGTTCCACCGCGGCTCCCTCAATATTTGAGGACGTGTTCCAGCTGCCCGTGCCGAGTCCCACCAGCACCAGCCCGGCTCCCACCACCAATGGATCCGCGAACACGGTGGCACCCAGACCGGCGATCAGGACACCGATGGTTTGGATAACAATACTGACCCGAGTGGTCATTTTGGAGCCAAGCCGCAGCACCACCAGACCCGATGCCGCCACCGAGACAAAGGAGCCCAGGGACATGCATAGGAGCATGAGCCCTATTTCCCCAGGTGTCAGCCCCAGGTCATCGCGAATGGCGGGAATGCGTGAGACCCAGGTGGCAAAGACCAACCCGGAACCGGCGTAGGCGGTGACAACACCGTTTCGCCAGGCGGAAACCTGACTCACGTCACGCGAACGGTGGCTTGCGCCTTCATCAGCACCTTTTGGCCGTCTAGCGTCACCGTCAAGTCAACACGTGCGGTGCCGGCTTCGGCATCCAATGCACCCACCACACCCACAACTTCCACAACGGCACCCGGTGCGCCATCAAGATCAGCCACGGGAACAGGCTTGGTGAAGCGCGTTCCATAAGATAGGACGGCGCCCGGGTCACCGATCCAGTCAGTCACCAACTGCACTGCCGCACCCATGGTGAACATGCCATGGGCAATGACGCCGGGGAGCTCCACCTCGCGGGCGAAGCGTTCGTTCCAGTGGATCGGGTTGAAGTCGCCCGAGGCACCGGCGTACTTCACCAGGTCCGCACGGGAAATCTCCAGGGTGCGTGAGCCGATCTCGGTGCCCACGGCCAAATCTGCCATCTCAACTTTTTGCGTCGTCATTACTGTCCCTCTCCGCGCACCAGGATGGCGGACACTGTGGTGGCGACAGCAACGCCGTCGACAGTTGAAATTTCTGCACGGGTGGTGATCATAGCCCCGCCACCCATGGCGCGGACAGTGTCCACGTGCAGCGCGGCAAGCAGCTCATCGCCG
This sequence comes from Arthrobacter sp. N199823, assembly GCF_002929705.1. Taxonomy (GTDB): domain Bacteria; phylum Actinomycetota; class Actinomycetes; order Actinomycetales; family Micrococcaceae; genus Specibacter. The sequence continues at coordinate 432,889 of NZ_PJIN01000003.1, read as the reverse complement.
GCCACGATGGGACGGTGGTGGGTGAAGCGCTGTTCCGCGTGCACCACACGGGAGAAATCAATCCCGGAATCGGAGTCATTGATCAGCAAGGCATCGGCACGCTGCGCCACGATAATGGCGTAGGTGGGCGGTGCAACAAGATCGGCATGGCCCAAAGCATGAGCTGCGGAAACGTCAAAATGGGCTGCATGAGTGGCTTTGACGGCCCTGGCGAAGTCACGAATGGACTCCCTGCCAACACTGTACGGTTCACCTAATGCGTAGCTGCGCCCCTGCAGCTCTGGGTTGATGGTCATGGGCTTAAGCCTATAGGGCACATGCCGAGTGACGCACCCTAAGACCGCGCGTTGGACTTCATTTTGGCGACGACCTCAAGGAGCGACGCGACGTCAACCTGCTCTTGCGGATTCGCGGAGCTGGCGCCCCCCGTTTGGAAACCAAAAATTGTTGCGTTGAAGTACAGCCCGTCCCCTAGGAGCATGACGGCCCGTGCCACGGCGGGATCGGCAATATCGCTCAGAATCAGTTCAAACCATCGGGAGTGAATTTCTGAGAAGACGAGCCGAACCACATCTTCATCGCTTTGAATCAGGCGGTGGGCGGCCACAATGGCCCGGTCAAAGGGCGAGTCACCAAAAACACTTGTCCGCACGTAGTAGCTGGCACATCCGGCAGGGTCCTGGGCCATGGCCACGAAGTCCAGTTCGGCATACGCACGCAACTTCACCAGTAACGCTTCGGTCAAGGCTTCCTTGCTCTTGAAGTGATACAGCAGGCCGCCTTTGGAGACCCCGGCGGCTGCTGCAACGGCATCCAGGGTGGCCATTCGGGGGCCGTCAACAATGAGCAGATCCTCATAGGCGCCAAGGATCCGCTCACGCGTGGAGGTCTGTGTAGTCATAGCTCCACACTACGAGGTGATGTAGTGCACCGTCCAGACGGTTTACTGTACCGGCTGGACGGTATAGACTCTTGGCATGGCGTCAATTTCAACTTTCAGCACATCGACTCACACCCCACAACGCGCAGGAATCCGCACCTGGATTGCCCTGGTTGTGTTGATGCTGCCCGTCTTGCTGGTCTCGGTGGACAACACGGTCCTGAGCTTTGCCATCCCCTCCATCTCCTTGGCGCTGACACCGTCAGCGTCCGAGCTCCTCTGGATCATTGACGTCTACCCGCTGGTTCTGGCGGCCCTGTTGGTGCCCATGGGTAGCATGGCTGACAGATTTGGCCGCCGCAAGATGCTCTTGATCGGTAGCATCGGCTTCGCCGCAGTTTCCATTTTTGCCGCCTTTGCCCCCAACGCCACAGCCCTCATCGGCTACCGCGCCCTGCTCGGCCTGTTCGGCGCCATGCTCATGCCCTCCACGCTGTCGCTGATCCGCAACTTGTTCTTGCACCCGGCCCAGCGGCGAACAGCCATTGCCATTTGGGCAGCGGGGTTCTCCGGCGGCGCCGCCTTGGGCCCCATTGTGGGTGGCTTCATCTTGGAACACTTCTGGTGGGGCGCCGTCTTCCTGATGGCAGTTCCAGTCCTGATCCCGTTCCTGATTCTGGCCCCGATCTTTGTCCCCGAATCCAAGGATCCCAACCCGGGCAAGATCGATGTTTGGAGCATCCTGCTGTCCTTCGGCGCCATGCTTCCGGCCATTTTCGGCATCAAGGCGATCGCCGAATCCGGGGTGAGCCTCATGAACCTGGGCATCATTGCTGTTGGTTTGGCCCTCGGCGTGGTGTTTGTGCGCCGGCAGATGCGCCGAGAGAATCCCATGATGGATGTTTCCCTGTTCAAGAACCCGGTGTTCAGCGGCAGCGTGAGCGCAAACTTGCTGAGCATCTTTGCTCTGGTGGGATTCCTCTACTTCATCACCCAGCACCTGCAACTGGTGGTGGGCCTCTCCCCCACACATGCTGCGTATGTGTTGGTTCCGGGCCTGGCGATCACCATCGTCTTCGGCCTGCTGGCGGCAAATCTCGCGAACCACTTCCGGCCGTCTTGGCTAGTGGTGGGCGGGCTCCTACTCAACGCCACGGCCTTCTTAATCGTGTGGCTGAACACCGACGGATCCGTTCTGGGCATCATCATTGCCTTCGCCGTGCTCGGCGCAGGTGTAGGCACCGCCGAGACCATCTCCAACGACCTCATCCTCTCGGCAGCGCCTCCCGCTAAAGCCGGAGCGGCCTCTGCCATCTCAGAGACGGCCTACGAGGTGGGATCGGTCCTGGGAACGGCCGTTCTGGGCAGCATCCTGGCCGCTTCCTACAGGATGAATGTGGTGATTCCGCAGGGCGTCTCAGCCTCCGATCACGAGACGGCGTCGCAGACTCTGGGCGGGGCCATTGATGTGGCGGGCGCGCTGCCCGCCAGCCAAGGCAATGCTCTTCTGGAATCGGCCAAGCATGCCTTCGATTCCGGCTCAGGAACTGTCGCCATGGTGAGCGTGGTCGTCATGCTTGCCGCGGCACTGATGTGCATGTGGACCCTCCGCAGTGCTGTCACGGCACCGGAGCCTGTGGACCACTAGGCAGAGCTGCCGGCCAGCGATCGAAAAGACGGAGCTTGCGGGTTCGGATGGGCTTAGACGGCCATCTTTTCCCGCAAGCTCCGTCTTTTAACGTGACTGCGTCCGTGTCAGCGTCAGTAGGTTATTGGTTTCCGGCTTTGCGAGCGGCTTCGCGCTTTTCCGCCGCCTTGAGTTCCTTGCGGATGTTGCGTCCGCGCAGGCCCATGGAAACCATATGGGCCAGAAGTCCGGCGCCGATGATCGGCAGGGCAATGAAGGTCATGGACGGCGTGGTTGTCACAGCGCCGATCACAATGATGATGATGCCGATGAAGGTCAGCCCCATGCCCGCAAAAACAGTGTATTTGTAGGCCGGCGGAGCGGTTTCCCAGAAGTCGTTTAGCACAAGGCTAAGTCTACCGGCCGAGGGGCCCGAATGGGCCCACGGCCGCGAGGGACCCGCTGCGAGCTTGCGAGCGGTGGGAGCGGCTGGGGAGGAGTGAGATTTGGGAGGGCGTGGGGACTAAAAGAGGGATTCCTGCAGCGCCGGAACCTCGGTTTGGTAGTCACCCAGACGAATCTTGCGCCCCTTGAGCGCAGCCAAATCCACGAGGAAATCCCCGTCCGCCCCATCCAATTCAGCCAAGGCTGTGGGGCCGAGCAGAGAGCTTAACTTGAGGCCGTGCGTCCCCGAGTCCAGCGGCTGCGGGTAAGCCGTCCGCCGGCTTGGCGTCGCCACGGCATCCGAAAAGCTGCTTCTGGGCCACTGTTCATCGGCAGTTTCGAACCCTTCTAGCGGCAGGTCTGCCACGAAACCACGCACGACGTCGGCCATCGCCTTGTTGGTCTGCTCCACGTGAAGCGGTGGCCGAGGATGCAGTAGCGCGGCGAACTTTGCGGCACCGCGCACAAACTGAGTAGGCGGCAGATTGGTGGAAACGGCGTCTTCCAGGTGCCGCACTACCGAGCCGTCCTGAGCCCGTGCCACGTATCGGGCCACGAGCGCACCTTGCTCGGCCAGACGGCTCCATTTGCTCCGTTCAGAGGCTGTGCCCACCTTTGTGGTGCCGTCTGCAAACGTGGCTATGTACAGCCAGTGCTGCTGCGACAGGTACGCCTTCAGGCCTGGTGAGCCCTGGCCGCTGCGGTGGAAGTCGTGCATGAGCCGCATCTGGTCCTTGGCGAAGCAGGCGCCGCACTGAAAGCCGCGTTCGGCCCCTTGTCCTGACGGACATGGGAAATGCTGCGGCTGCCCCGACGCCTCTACCCGGGTGAACCCCAGACAGAACCGAGCCGGGACGCCATCGCCGGAAAGCACCTCAAACCTCAGCCACTGTCCGGGCAGCAAAGGTAGCCGCGCATCGCCGTCGTCCGCGGTGAGTGACAAGGACGGCCCCTCAGGGCTCCACGTCACGCCGCGGACCAGCCCACCCAACTGCGCCACGATGGCTAGAGTGCGGGCTGAACGCCGTAGGCCACGGCCAGCTTCATGATCTTCTCGGCGCGGCCCAGACGCGGAAGGTCGGAGCCGTCGCGGATGACGCCGCCGCGGGCGTTGAAATCGTTCATGAAGTCCGTGGCCCAGGCGACGTCGCTGGGGGTGGGGCTGATGACTTCGTTGATGATGGTGGTCTGGTCGACGGCCAGGCACAACTTGCCGGTCATGCCCATGGAGACCGTGATGGCCGATTGTTCGCGCAGGATCGGGTGGTTGGTTCCCACGGTGGGGCCATCGATGGGGCCGGGCAGGTTGCCGACGCGGCTGGCGACGACGAGCTTGGCGCGGGGGTAGGCCATGGCTTCGCGGTCTGCGGCCATTCCGGTGTCGCGGCGGAAGTCGCCGGAGCCGAACGCCAGGCGGAAGGCACCTTCAGCGCGGGCGATGTTGTTGGCCTCCTCGATGCCGAGGGCGGATTCAACCAGTGCCAGCACGCGAGTCTTGCCGTCGAGACGGTGGTAAGTTTCCTTGACCTGCTCGGCTTGTTCGGTCTTGGCGAGCATGACGCCGAGCAATCCGGGGACGTTGCGCAGATTGGCAACGTCGTCGGCCCAGAACTTGGAGTGGACATCGTTGATGCGGACCCAGGCCTGGCCGCCGTTGCGCAGCCAGTCGATGACGTCGGCGCGGGCCGCATCCTTCATCTTGGGATCAACAGCATCTTCGATGTCCAGCACAATGGCGTCTGCGCGGGAGCTGGCTGCCTCGTCAAAGATCTCGGGACGAGTTGCCGGTACTAGAAGCCACGAGCGGGCAATCTCTGCGGGGATGTTGCGAGTGCGGACAGGTGCGGAAGCGGCTTCATCGCCAACGGTGCTAGACATACCTCTACCGTATACGGCTGGGCCGCCAGTTTCCTTGTGGCCTGCCACAAAGTGACGTAGCTTTTACTGGCGGATTGCACCACATTCGCTAACCACCCAGGTACTTCAACAGCTTGGCGAAAGATTGCATTCCGGTGCCATCGCCGGTCACGAGCGCTTCCTGATCCATGGCCTCTGCAAGCTGGTGCTGGCTCATATTCGACAACGACCATCCCAGCGGCGCCGCCAGTGCTGGCACGCTGTTGGTGGCAACCACGACGACGGACAGGTCCCCCAGCGCTGCCCGGACGCCTGCGGCGGCGCTCACACACTCATTGCTTGGCGAGGTCGAGGGGCACGCAGCGGCACCAGCTTCGAGCCGCTGGATCCAGGCCGCAGAGCCGCTCTGCAGTTTGGCCGCCTTGAGACCAGCTAAGGGCACTGCCAATTCACCCGCTGCCTGCGGCGGCTGGCCAACGATGTCTGCGCCCGGGGAGTTTTGTAGGAACAAGAAGACGGGAACCACTAGATCCGCAGCCGCGTCCACCCCCGCGCAGGGATCCTCAGCAGTTCCACCCTGATCTGCCGGCCTTAGGGTTACCGCCAGAACGCAGGCGTTGTGATCAATGATCTCCGCTTGAAGGCTGGGCCAGAGATCACTGATGGTCCCTAATGCCGACCCTTCCGAATACCCGCCATCGATGAGCTGGAATCCTTGCTGCATGCGGCATTGGGGCCCCTCACCCGGGCTTGCCGTCACTGCTGGCGCCCTGCCAGCTGGGGAGATAATAGGAAACCGCCCGGAGAGCAGTGTGGCAGTAGACCAACGCAGCTCAAGGGGACATTGCACCTGTTGGGCGTAAAGATCCACGGACAAGGGGAATCCCTGCCCCGAAACGCAAGACAAACCATGGGCCGGGCCCGTGGTTTGGGCATCGCTCGCACTGGGCAAATCAATCTGGCTGATGACGACCCTGCAGCCGGTTCCCGTGTCTGTTGAATTGAGCACGAGCGCTCCGGTTGGTCCAGCAATCGTGGGATCGAATGGCTGCGCCAAGTTGCCTGCAGACTCCTCCCACACAGATTCCACCAGCCCGGCCCTATCATTCCAGGCAACGTTTTCAACGCCCGTGACCGGGTCTTTGAACCGTGTGGGGATCATGAGCCCGGTGCCGGAGGCAACAATGTCGCCCACCATGGCACCGGCAACGGCAGCACCCAAGGCATCTGGCTGGGCCAGTTTCTCCATCGTGGACACGGCGTGCTCTCCGTAGAGCCGGCTCAGTGTCAGGCCAAGCGAACCACCGCTAACACCCGAGGACATGAACACCGAATTGCTCCCGCAAACACCTGCGCTGGATAACTTCTCAAGCGCCCGCACCGTCCAACTGGCCGCGCGAATTCCTCCACCCTCCGCGGCAACGAGGATCATTGGCCGGACCTGATGCGCACTCTTGGTGCCCTCCACCGAGGTGACATCGATGCCGCAATTAGCATCTCGCTTCAGCCAGGAGTCAAAAGACTCTCCCAGGCTCGGCCGATCAACTAATCCTGCCTCAACCGCTGCGGAAGCAGCCTTTTCTCTCACCTGGTGCAGTACTGGATTTCCACCGTTCAAGGACCCCACTGCAAGCACCATCGCAAGCAAACTGATGACTGGATTTGCCCGCAGCCCCATGCGCCTAAACAACTGCAGCGGAACCTGACGTTGCAGAGCCACAACACTCAGCCCGATCACCATGACCCAGGCACCCATGGTCAGAAGCGCCGTTCCAGGAACTCCCGCAAACTTGCTCACGGCTACCGGGTTCATGGCAAAGGCAAACCCCACCCCCATAAAAACCAAGGCCACGATCACTGTCACCTTTTTCGTCGTGGTTCCGGCAATCACGCGGGGATCAAGAATTCCACCCCAGAGGCACCTCACCAGAAACGCACCCAGAGGGAAAGCCAATGCCACGATCAGCATGCCCACCACGAAATAGCGGAAGCTAGCCCACAAAGACTCATCGAAGCCCACGGCACCGACCATGCCCAAGGCCAGCGGAGCTGCGAATGCTCTGACAAGCGCCATGCCTGAAACTGCCAAAAGCACGATCGCCAGCACATCACCACACCGCCAGGCATCCATGGCCCGATGTGGCTTAGTTGGCCGTGGCGTGACCGGCACCCCGGGCCCGGAAAAAATGACAAGAAGAATACTCACAGTTGATACGGCCAACGGGATCCCCCCGGCCACAGCCGTTTGCCGCCCCAGAGGGACCACAAGCCCCGTTGTCATGGCGACAATAATGCTGGCCATCCCCAGCAGCGCAGGCGGTAACGCCCACATCCAGTACTTAGGTGGCTCATTGGGCGGATCCGGCACCCCGAAATACAGCGACCAGGCCAACTCACTGCGGCGCCGCCCCAGATAAAACAACCCGCCTGATACTAAGAGCGCTGCACAACTGGTGACGACAAATTTGTTCAACCCCGCATCAACCCATGCCCTTTGTGTATCAGGCATCTGATCGTTCACCCCAGGGATGGGCACCAGGGCCAGGGCCCCAATCACCACAATCATGGCAACGGAGATTCGGTGAAAGAACAAGGCTCGCCAGGCCCGCTGCAAACAGCTCCCCGCAGACGTTCGGAAACTTGGATAAACAAACACGAACAACAGCAGCGCAGCCAGGCCCACCCATTTCACACCGGAGGCAATGAGTGCAGAGCCCAGAAAATCTGGCAGTGTTCCTAGCCGCAGTTGGCGGATGCCTTGCCCTTGCAAGATCAGCTCCGCTAACTCACCGGCGGCCACGGCACCAACTGCCAGCCTGGCCATGATCCTGGAGGAAAAGAAGCTGTACAGCAGCGTGATGTACAAAATGGCAAAAACGGCATCCAGAGCGGAATAGATCACCAAGAGTCCGCAGACTTGTTGCCGGATGTCCTCCGGCAGGCTCAGCCAAAGGCCCCAGTTTTCCTGACCCAGCCGGGGATCCAGGGCCTGCAACGAGCTGGCTGAGGCGCTCCTTCCGGTGGCCGTGGCGGAGTCGGCGATCAGCCTGTCCACTTCGGCCATGGCAATCCACAGCGTCACCGCCAAGACCGCCACAGTCCCTGTGCGCCAGTCTGTCAGCCGGGTTCGCTGGGCAAGCTCCGCTGGATCCGTTGGCGATGCCGGAAGGATGCCTTGAAACCATGCGAGAACTGAACTCATGACCGGCTCCTGACACCGACGCGTTACCCAGTAGAACACGATGCCTTCATTGGACGCCGCTGCCAGCACCAAGTCAAGGAATCTTCGGATAGAGGACGTATTAGTGCCCCGGACGGCGTCCCCGTCAAGACTTTTTGTCACGGCAGGAAATCAGGCCTCACAAGCGAAATATGACACCGTGTAGCCCTTCATTGCCCCACATTTCCCGCCGTGTCCCTCGGCGTCGAAGATGATTGCCCCTGTGCAGGAAGTCCGTTTACATCGTTCACACCACCAAAAATCCCCTGCAAGCAGCGAAGGCTGAATCCTCGAACGAGGTGCAGGACCAACAACAGGACTGGACACCATGAAACGCTTCCTCCCACTGGCCACCGCAGCGACCGCCATCATCCTTTCGATGGCTGTCTCTGCCTGCGGCGGCCCCGCAACGGCCAGTGGTGGCAGCACCGAGGTCACCACCTTGAAGTACCAAGGATCAGCAAATTCGGTCACCCTTCCAGAGCTCGCCGCGGACCTGGGCTACCTTGATGGCCTCACTCTGGAATGGGTAGGCAACACCATCAGCGGCCCGCAGGACATCCAGTCGGCGGCCACCAACCAGACTGACTTTGGTGGCGCCTTCACCGGAGCCGTGGTCAAGCTCGCCGATGCCGGCGCTCAGATCACCGGTGTTGTGAACTACTACGGCTCGGATGACAAAACATTCACAGGATTTTACGTGCCCAAGGACAGCCCTATCCGAACGGCCAAGGACCTGATCGGCAAAAAGATCGGCGTCAATACCCTCGGCGGGCAATCAGAAGCTGTCATCCACACCTACCTCGCCAACAACGGACTCAGCGAGGCCCAGATCAAGCAGGTGCAGTTGGTGGTGTTGCCTCCCAATGACACCGAACAGGCTATCCGCAGGGGCCAGATCGACGCCGGATCGCTTGGCTCCGTGCTCCAAGACAAGGCCCTAGCCACCGGAGGCCTGCGCGCGCTCTTTACAGACGTGGAATTCTTCGGTTCATTCCCCGGCGGCCAATATGTCTTTCGCGATGACTTCATCAAGAAGAACCCCACCACTGTACGAACCTTCACTACAGGTGTTGCCAAAGCCATCGAGTGGGAAACCACCACGCCGCGTGCTGACGTCATAGCCCGATTCACCAAAATCATCCAGGCCCGCGGCCGGAGCGAAAGCACCGATGCCCTGGAGTACTGGAAGAGCGTGGGCGTTCCCAACGCCGGAATTATCGACGACAAGCACTTCACGCTTTGGGCCGGCTATCTCAAGGACGCCGGTCTCATCAATGGGGAACTGCAGCCGAGCAAGTACTACACCAATGATTTCAATGACCTGGCGCTCGCCGCCACTGCTACTTCTTCAACCCCGGCTTCGAAGGGATAACCATGACCGCGAAAATAAGTCTCCGACACGTTCGTCAGGCCTTCACCGTTCGTGCCCCGAAAAGCAGCCGCACCACGGGCCGGCTGCCAAGCACCCCCACCTCACTGGTAGTGCTAGATGACTTCAACCTCGATGTCAGGGCCGGAGAATTCTTGACGATCGTTGGCCCCAGCGGCTCCGGCAAAACCACTCTGCTTGACCTGCTGGCGGGTTTGACCCGCCCGGCCTCCGGCCAGGTCCTCGTGGATGGCAAGGAGGTCACTGGCCCCGGTCAGGACCGCGCCGTGGTCTTCCAGCAATACGCCCTGTTCCCCTGGCGAACGGCAGCAACGAACGTTTCCATGGGGTTGGAAGGAACCGGGCTGAACCGCCGTCAGCGTGCTGCCAAGGCCAACGAGTACCTTGAACTGGTGGGCCTCACCGGCTTCGCGGAGCGATACCCTCATGAGCTCTCCGGCGGCATGAAACAGCGCGTCGCGATCGCCCGAAGTCTCGCCTACGAACCGGACATTCTCTTGATGGACGAACCGTTCGCGGCACTGGATGCCCAGACTCGCGAACAGCTCCAGGATGAGCTGCTGCGGATTTGGCAGGAGACCGGCAAGACCATCATCTTCATCACCCATGGGATCGATGAGGCCGTCTACCTGGGCCAACGCGTCGCCGTCCTGAGTTCCCGTCCCGGCCAGCTCAAGGCGATCGTTGACATTGATTTGGGCGAACGGTCAGAACAAGCAGACATCCGTTCCACCACAACCTTCATCGAGCACCGGCACAAGGTCTGGTCACTGCTCCACGATGAGGTCCAGGCCGCCCAGAACGCCGGCCACCGCAAGGTCCTCCCGGATGGCACTGCCCCGGATGAAGTACCCACCCAGCAAAGGAGCGTCGCCTGATGAGTGCCCTACTGACGCAAGCAAAGGGAACGGCCACAGCATCGCCCCGCCCCGAGGCCCCTACCGCCCGCCTCCCCGAAAGGCCGCGGACGACGGCGGCACGGCCGTGGCGCCAAGCCGTCACCACTGCCGGCGCCTGGCTATGGAAATCGGCGGCAGTCCTGCTCTTTCTGGCTTTCTGGGAGTTGGGCCCGCGCTACCTGGCCAGCGATTCCACCCGCGTCTTCCTGCCACCGTTGCACGAAGTGCTGATGGCCGGCGCAGACCTCGTTGCCACGGGAGCCCTACAAAGCCACGTGGCGGCCAGCCTCACGCGATCGGCAGCTGGCTTCAGCATCGCCGTCGTCCTTGGTATTTCCTTGGGGCTGGTCATTGCCTGGTACCGTCCGCTGCATTCCTTCCTCAACCCGCTGCTGGAGCTGTTCCGCAACACCGCTGCCTTGGCGCTACTTCCAGTCTTCACGCTCCTGTTGGGGATCGGTGAGGAATCCAAGATCACCATTGTGGCCTTTGCGGCGTTCTTCCCCGTGCTCCTGAACACCATCGCGGGGGTGCGCACCGTAGATCCGCTGCTGGTACGCGCCGCCAGATCGCTGGGGCTGCGCAGTCCAGCCCTCTTCCGGAAGGTCATTCTGCCGTCCGCCGTGCCCACCATTTTCACGGGAATCCGGATGGCCGGCACCTCAGCCATTCTGGTGCTGATCGCCGCCGAGATGGTGGGCGCCAAGGCAGGTTTGGGATATCTCATCACGAATGCCCAAAACAGCTTCCTGATTCCGCAAATGTACGCAGGCATCCTCACCGTGTCCTTGCTAGGCCTGCTGGTGAACGCACTGCTGGTTGGCGCCGAACGCCACTTTTCCCGGTGGCGCACCACCTTCAATTCTTAAACACCCATCACAACCCTTAGCTGCACACCAAACCCGAAGGAAATGTCCATGTCAGTCATTACAGATACACCTGTTTCAACAGAAATTCTTGCCTTTACCAAGCTCGGCAGCCGGATTGGCGCCGAAATTCGGGGTCTGGACCTCAGCGCTCCGCTGCGCCCTGCCCAAGTCGCCTCGATTCGCTCGGCGCTCAATGAGCACAAGGCCCTGGTTTTCCGTGAAGCCAACATCACCACGGATGAGGCGCAGGTTCGCTTTGCCAGCTACTTTGGCCCGCTAACCGCCGCCCACCCCACCGTGGCCCCTGTGGATGGTGCCGCAAATGTCCTTCCCGTGGACAGCGAAAACGGCTCCGCCAACACCTGGCACACAGATGTCACGTTCGTCCACAATCCCCCGCAGGCATCCACCCTGCGCAGCATCACGCTGCCCCCGTATGGCGGTGAGACGCTGATTGCTTCCTCGGCTGCGGCCTATCAAGACCTGCCGGAGGAGCTCAGGGCGTTTGCCGATACCTTGTGGGCCGTTCACACGAACGACTACGACTACTCTGTACCCAAGAATCTTGAGCACGCCAATGCCGCCGAGCGCCGGGCCGAATTCACGCGTGAGATCTTCGAATCCGTCCATCCGGTGGTTCGCGTCCACCCGCTGACCGGGGAACGGGGCCTGTTCATTGGCGGCTTTGCCCAGAGGCTGCGGATCGTGGGTTTGTCCAATACGGAATCCAAGGACATCATCCGCTTGCTGCAAGCCTATGTGACCCGTCCGGAGAACATTGTGCGCGTGAATTGGGAGCCCAACCAGCTGGTGCTCTTTGATAACCGCATCACGCAGCACTACGCCCCTGATAACTACGACGGCGCCCCGCGGACCCTGAACCGCGTCACGATTGCCGGCGACATCCCCGTGAGCATTACCGGTCAGCCCAGCCAGTCGCTGCAGGGCGATTCCGCTGCCTACTCCGTGATTGCGCCGGTGAACTAGCCATGGCTACGCAAAAACGCGAACTGCACCTGAACGCTTTTGTCCACGGCACAGGCCACCATGAGGCGTCGTGGCGCCACCCGGATGTGAATCCCTTGGCGGAACAGGACATTGCGCACTACCTCAGCATCGCCAAGACGGCAGAACGCGGCAAGCTGGATTCGCTGTTTTTGGCCGACGGCCTCGCCATCTCAAGCAACATTCGGTACAACGCCTACAGTTCTTTTGAGCCGCTGACGCTGCTCTCGGCGCTGGCTACGGCCACCGAGCGGATCGGACTGATCGCCACGGCCTCCACCACCTATAACCAGCCGTATTCGCTGGCCCGGGCATTTGCTTCCGTGGACCGGATCAGTGGTGGTCGGGCAGGGTGGAACATCGTCACCTCTGCCGGGCAGGGCGAAGCGAAGAATTTCAATCTTGCGGACCGGCCAGCCCATGCCCTGCGCTACGAAAGGGCACATGAATTCCTGGACACCGCCAAGGCGCTCTGGGACAGCTGGGCCGATGATGCAGTGGTGGCCGACCAAGCCACAGGCATCTACAGCGACCCGGACAAGATCCACGAGATCAATCACCAAGGCAAGCACTTTCAGGTCCGGGGTCCGCTCAATCTGCCGCGCCCGGTCCAAGGCCATCCGCTGCTCGTTCAGGCAGGGTCCAGTGAGGCAGGCAAGGAGTTTGCCGCCCGCCACGCCGAAGCTGTGTTCACGGCACATCTGAGCGTTGAGTCCGCGCGGGAATTCTATGCCGATTTGAAAGGCCGTCTAGCTGCCTTTGGCCGCTTCCCCCAGGAACTGTTGATCCTGCCCGGCATCAGCGCCTACATCGGCGATACGAAGGAGGAAGCCCAGGAGAAATATGACTTCCTCAACTCCCTCGCCAACCCCGAGTATGGCGTACAGCAACTCTCGCAGCAGCTGGACTTTGACCTCTCTGGATACCCGCTGGACGGCGAGCTGCCGGAGCTTCCCGCTGGAACGGACGGAGCGCAGAGCCGGAAGAAATTAATTGTTGACGTTGCTAGGAAGGAATCGCTAACCATCCGTGCCTTGACAGCAAAGTTGGCCGGCGCCCGAGGTCACTTCACCTTCATCGGAACTCCTGCCCAGGTGGCCGACGAGATTGAGTTGTGGTTTACCACGGGTGCCGCAGATGGGTTCAACATCATGCCGCCAACGTTCCCGGCCGGGCTGGACGACTTTGTGGACAAGGTAGTCCCGCTCTTACAGGAGCGAGGCCTATTCCGAACCGAGTACACCGGCCAGACGTTGCGAGAGCACTACGGCCTGGCCCGGCCGGAGGCGCACCTACATGAACAGGCCCAGTCAGCCTGACACCTGTCGTTGGGGAGGGCGTGGCTGGGCCGACATACGTGGGCCCACGCGCCCGAGGGGCCAAGACTCGTTGGGCCCCCAGCCTCGAGGGACCCGAAGCGAGGAACGAGCTTTGGGAGAGGCTGGATGGGCCCCCGCGCCCGAGGGGCCAAGACTCGTTGGGCCCCCAGCCTCGAGGGACCCGAAGCGAGGAACGAGCTTTGGGAGAGGCTGGGGACTAGTCCGGCATGATCATGGTGCGCAGATCCAGTTGGCGCAGTACCCGATCCGCAACTTCAGGATCAGTGTCAGGTTCGTTGCGGGCCATCAAGATTTCTGCGCGAGCAGCATCCAGGGCAATTGTCTGCACGGCGATGGCCAATTCACGGCCACGACGGCGGCGCTCGGCCTGTCCTTCGTTCTTGAGGCTGCCGTCCAACAGCTCGGCCTGCAGACGCTGCATTCGCGCCTTGACGAGCGCCGTCTTTTCAGGCGGCAGGTTCTTGATGATGTCGTTGTCCCTCAGCGCCGCCACAGCAGCGTCCTGAGCACGCAGCGCCATGAGCTTGGCCGCCTCACGTTCCTCCACGCCGTCGTCCGTCGCCTTCAGCACCCGCATGAGCCACGGCAGTGTCAGGCCCGGCAGCACCAGGGTGGTCAGTAGGACCGCGCAGGCTGCCACGATGATCTCGTGGCGACCGGGGAACGCTTCCCCTGTGGGCAGCACGGTAGGAAGCGCCAGGGCCAGAGCCAAGGTGGCCAACCCTCGCATGCCGCACCAGCTCAAGATGATGACGTCCTTGATGCCAGTGGGTGGTAAATCGCCGTCGCGCTTCTTGGACAGCATCGCCATCATGCCAAACCACAGCACGCGCACCACAATCACCAGAATGCTGATGCTGATGGCCATGGGCAGCATGCCCCAAATGGCCGTGCCCTCCACACGGATGACTTCGCGAGCCTCCAGCCCTACCAGGCCGAAGGCCAGCCCTGTCACCAAGAGCTCCACAACGTCCCAGAAGGCGGCACGGGTGATGCGTTCGGTAGCGTCCTCTGCCCGGGCGTGACGTTTCATTTCCAGGGCTGTCACCACCACTGCAATGACACCGGAAGCGTGGACTTCCTCGGCCAAGATGTAGGCGGCAAAAGGAACCACGAGGGTGACAGCGCTTCGGGCCACGGGGGACGTGATCAGTTTGGCGATCAGCCCCGTCACCCAGCCCATGAACATCCCCACGATGATGGCAATGGCGGCGCCCAAGAGGAACTTGCCAATCACACCGACGCCGAACGGCTGCCCGTCGACGGCGGCAGCTACTGCCGCCTGGAAGATCACAATAGCGGCGGCGTCGTTGAACAGCCCCTCGCTTTGCAGCACTGTGATCAAACGTCGGGGCATGTGGACCCGACTGGCCACCGATTCCACGGCTACCGGGTCAGGAGGAGCGGCCATGGCCCCCAAAGCAATGGCCGCCGGAATGCCGATGCCGGGGATCAATAACCACGCGGCTCCGGCCACCAAAGCAGTGGAGACCACCACAAGTGCCACAGCCAGCATGATGATGGTGCGCCAGCGGATTCTAAAGACTGACCAGGAGCTCTTCTGTGCCGTGGCGAACAGCAGGGGCGGCAAGAAGATGGGCAGAATCAGTTCAGGATCTATCCGGAGATCAGGGAAGCCTGGAATGAACGTCAGCGCCCCCGCCATGATGAGCATCAACACTGGATAGGGCAGCCGGAGCTTATCCCCCAAACCGACGGCAAGCACGGTGGCGAATAAGAGTCCGATAATTAATACGAGCTGTTCCACTCGCTCTATTTTACGCGGGTCAGCGCATCCTCAATGGACATGCTTCCGTCGCTGAACTCAATGGTGTGCATGATGGTTTCCGGGTGCGCCAGTGCGGCGGCAGCGACAAGGGCAACATTCGCTCGGGACGTTTTCGTGGGTGCGGCTGCGTCGCGCTCCGCTGCCGGTGTGGGGTCAATTAACGCCGTGGCGGGGTCCAGCGTCAGGGCACCCGGGGCAAGAATGGTCCATGCAAGGGCCCCGGTCTGGCGCAAGTGTGCGTCCGCGGCTGCCTTGGCTTCGGCATAGGCGAAGAAGCTGTCCTCAGGCGGCACACCGTGGTCTGTGCTGGCGCCAAGGTAAGAGACCATGATGTAGCGCTCCACACCCGCAACCACGGCGGCGTCCATGGACGCAATGGCGCCGTCACGATCAACAGCGTACGTTCGCTCGGGGGATCCTCCCCCGGCCCCTGCAGACCAGACGATGGCGTCCTGGCCAGCGAAGAGATCGGCGAGCTCCGCAACCGAGGAGGAAACGACGTCGTGCACCACGGGGGTAGCCCCTGTAGCCGCCACCTCGTCAATGTGGGCTGCGTTGCGGATCACCGAGGTGACCTGGGTGCCCGCCGCCGTCAGCAGCGGTGCCAGCAAAAGTGCGATCTTTCCGTGCCCGCCTATAATCAAGACCTTGTTCACGTGCGACTCCTTCTCGTGTGGGTAGCTTGTTGGGCCAGCCTACGCCACGGATCCGAACGGCAGCTGAAGGCGCTTAAGGGCAATTAGCGGCGAGTCCAGGCAAGAAAAAACCCGCAGCTCCTCTGCCCTTGCGGGCTGGGAACTGCGGGTTTCTCTTGGGTAGCGGCACCGAGACTCGATCTCGGGACCTCACGATTATGAGTCGTGCGCTCTAACCAACTGAGCTATGCCGCCATAAATGAGAATGGCCCGTGCCGCACCGGTCAAAACCGTCTTGACACGAGCCTACTCATTTCCGGGCCCCCCACCGGAATCGATCCGGTGACCTCGTTCTTACCAAGAACGCGCTCTACCACTGAGCTAGGGGGGCAACGAAGAAATACTCTACCAGCGCTTTCGATGGATGCGAAATCGGCCTAGTCCCAGCATGCCTAACCTGGTCTAAATAGGAACTTTTCACTCGTAATGAAACGCTCTCAATCGGCAGAAAAGCCCTAGAAATCAAGGCATTTCAACCAATCCGCGGGGTATGCATGAGTTGCGTCACATGGAATCTTAATTGGCAAAAGAAAATCAGAATCAGCACAAAATGAACATAAAAATAAGGCCGGTCACCACAATGATGACCGGCCTTATTAGTGCCTTAGGGCGCGGTGTTTACCACTTGCCCTTGCTGTTGAAGCTCTGGCCACCTTCGTGGCGGGGACGGCGATCGCCGGCACCGTGACCGGTGTGACCCTGGCCGCGATCGCTGCTGAAGCCGCGGTCAGCGCCACGGTCGGCGTTGCGGTCAGCACCGCGGTCGTTACCACCACGGTAGCCGCCACGGTCGCCGTCGAACTTCTTCTTGAAGCCGCCCTGGCCGCGGTCGTTACGCTCTTCACGGGCCTTGTAGGGGGCGCCTGTTCCGGCACCGGCACCGGCGGGGCGGCGGCCGTTGTCCAGCTCGAGGTTGATGAGCTCGCCGCTGATACGCGTACGGCTCAAAGCCTTCCACTGATCCTTGCTCAGTTCTGCGGGCAGCTCGACCAGGGTGTGGTCTGAGCGGATGTCGATGCCGCCGATCTGCGAGGAGGACAGGCCGCCCTCGTTAGCAATGGCACCAACAATGGAGCCGGGCATGACGCGCTGGCGACGGCCCACCGAGATGCGGTAGGTGGCGTTGCCTTCGGTCAAGGTGCGGGTCGGGCCACGTGAGCCGAATCCGTCCTTGGCACGGTCCTTCTTCTGGTATTCCGGTGCTGCCGGCAGGTCGTTGACGAGCAACGGCTGGCCGCCCTGTGCCATGACGGCCAAGGCTGCAGCGATCTCCGAAGCGGGAACGTCGTGCTCCTGCTCGTAGGACGCGATCAAGTCGCGGAACTTGGCGACATCCTTGGTCGCAAGGGTTTCGGTGATCTTCTCAGCGAACTTGCCCAAACGCAGCGAGTTGATGGTCTCTGCGGAGGGCAGGTGCATCTGCTCAACGGGCTGGCGCGTGGCCTTCTCGATGGCGCGGAGCAAGTACTTCTCACGAGGAGTCATGAACAAGATTGCGTCACCCGAGCGGCCGGCGCGGCCCGTACGGCCGATGCGGTGCACGTAGGACTCGGTGTCATGCGGGATGTCGTAGTTGATGACGTGGGTGATGCGCTCAACGTCAAGGCCACGAGCCGCAACGTCGGTAGCAACCAGGATGTCGATCTTGCCGTCGCGCAGAGCCTCAACGGTGCGCTCGCGCTGCTGCTGCGGGATGTCGCCATTGATGGCGGCAGCCTGGAAGCCGCGTGCCTTGAGCTTGTCAGCCAAGTCTTCGGTTGCCATCTTGGTGCGAACGAAGGCGATAACGCCTTCGAACTTCTCAACCTCAAGTACGCGGGTCAGCGCATCGAGCTTGTGCGGGCCCATGACCTGCAGGTAACGCTGACGGGTGTTGGCGCCGGTGGTGGTCTTGGACTTGACAGTCACCTCGGCCGGGTTGTTCAGGTACTGCTTGGAGATGCGGCGGATCTGGCCAGGCATGGTGGCGGAGAACAGTGCAACCTGCTTCTCGGCCGGCGTCTGGGCCAGGATCTGCTCAACGTCTTCGGCGAAGCCCATGCGGAGCATCTCATCGGCTTCATCCAAAACCAGGTACTGCAGGTTGGACAGGTCCAACGAGCCCTTGGAGAGGTGGTCGATAACGCGGCCGGGGGTACCGACAACAACCTGTGCTCCGCGGCGCAAACCGGCCAGCTGGGGGCCGTAAGCGGATCCACCGTAAACGGGGAGAACGGAGAAGTTATCCATGTGCTTGGCGTAGGACGTGAAAGCTTCAGCAACCTGGAGCGCAAGCTCGCGGGTCGGAGCGAGGACCAAGATCTGGGTGTTCTTGGTGGGACCGTTGAGGTCCATCAGTTCAGCCATGCGAGACAGGGCGGGAACGGCGAATGCTGCCGTCTTACCGGTACCGGTCTGGGCCAAACCAACAACGTCACGGCCTTCAAGGAGCAACGGAATGGTTGCAGCCTGGATGGGTGAGGGCTTCTCGTAGCCAACGTCGCTCAGGGCAGCCAGCACGCGGCCGTCAATACCCATATCGGCGAAAGTAACTTCGTTTGCTTCCTCCACAGCGGGAGAATTTTCAGTCAAGTTTTCGGGCACAGTCAAAATGTCCTCATTCATAGGGCCAGGCGGCGGGTGTCGCCGCGTGAGGAAATCCAGCCGCTTCTCGGCATCCCGGGCAGGATCTCGCGCCATGTGCGCACCATTGGTGCTGCTGTCAGCGTTGAAGTTTCTCAACGCTGCATGGCGTTTCTTTGCCGGCAATCCCCTATGAACGCTACTTGCCCGCTAAAACGATGCGGGCCCCAAACACTTCAGGCTCCTGCCTCAAAAATTGGGCAGAAAATAAAAGGAGATACCGGAGTGGGGGATATTTAAATTGTAGGGCATACACTACCGCTGCACTATAGGGAAAGTCGATACAGCCCCGTGAGGTTCGGCACACAGGCTGCGGCCGTGACGTTTGCGCCCGCGCTTGTTTACTCTCAGATCTGGTTGCTCGCGGCGAGGATTCGCTTGAAGTAGGGCCAGTAATGCGCCGCCAAGGTGAGCTCTCCGGCGTCGTGCAGGTCCTGCAAGATATGCACATCCTGGGCCGTGGCGTCGCTGAAGAACTTGCCCACCGTGATGCCGTGGCTGGGCACATGCTCAACCACGACGGCTTCTCCCGCACTAGCCTTGCCGTGTTCCAGCACGCGCAGATAAGCACCCACGCGTCCGGCTAAAGTGAACCGCTTGACCCACTGCGGCTCGCCCATCCGCTCCCCGAAAGTAGCGCACGGAACCCGTGGCGAGGTGACTTCCAGCAGAGCCTTGCCGATGCGCCATTGGGTACCGATCACGGCGTGGGTGGTCTCGATGCCCTGGGTGCGCAGGTTTTCGCCAAACAAGCCAGGGGCGATGGGCCGGCCAAGTTCGGCGGACCAGTAGTCGGCGTCCTCTTGCGAATAGGCGTAAATGGCCTGATCCGGACCGCCATGGTTCTCGGTGTCTGCCTGCACGTCGCCGAACACGCCGTACTTGCGCAGGCTGACGGGGCCATCAACGGCACGCTTGTCAATGGCTGTCACCCCGAAGCCGGTCTTGGTGGTGATCAATTGGTGGACCCGGCAAATGGCAAGAATGGTGCCAGCCTGTGGCGCTGCGTCAGTCATGGTTAAACACTATGGCAAGTGGGGTCTACCTAGCCCCCGCAGGTCCACCCACCGGCATCTGTGCCAAGCCCTTCTGCCCCGCCTGCTTTGAGCCGCTGCCTTATGCGCCGAACCCGGGCCGAGTTCAGCGCATAGACACTGAGCAGCTGTCTTATGCGCCGAACCCGTGCCGAGTGGGACGCATAGACACTGAGCAGCTGTCTTATGCGCCGAACCCATCCCGAGTTCAGCGCATAGACACTGAGCCACAGCTTTATGCGCCGAACCCGGGCTGAGTAGGACGCATAGACACTTATGCGCCAAACCCGAGAGGGGTTCAGCGCATAAACACTGAGCCACAGTCTTATGCGCCGAACCCGGGATGGGTTCAGCGCATAAGCGACGCAGCGGAGTGCACCAATAGTGCACCTCAAGTGGAGTGCAGCTCAGGCGGATGTTACCTAAGCGTCAACCAAGTCCACGGGCCCGGAAACATCTGAATCGTTAGCCCAGCGTGGCAGGAACGACGCCGCCAGGGACGCGAGCACCATGCCTGCGGCCATGATCCACATAGTGAACGTGAAGCCGTCAATGAACACTGCCGACTGGCTAGTGCCGGTGCTGGCTTCGAGCGAGTTGAAGTAGATGGTCCCGATGATGGCAACACCCAAGGCGCCGGCAAGTTGGCTGGTGGTGTTAAACAGGCCTGAGGCGCTGCCGGCAAATTTTGTGGGAACTTCCGAGAGCACGAAGATGCCCACGGGTGCCACGACCATACCGAATCCGGCGCCACTCAGCGCCAAACCGGCCAACAGGTGCCAGGGAGTGACGGCGCCACCTACGGACTGAACCGTGAAGATCAACACGATGAAGCCGACGGCGATGACCAGCGGCCCCAGCTGCAGCACCACACGACCAATTTTCTTGGCCAAAATTGCAGCGGAGATGCCGGCCAGAATCGGCACCATGATGGAGAACGGGACCATGGTCAGCCCGGCCTTCAGGATGGGGTATTCCAGACCCACCTGCAGGAACAGGGTTTGGATCAAGAAGAAGCCGTTCATGGGGATGAAGAACAAGAACATCATCACAATACCGGCGGCGAACGGTCGGCTCTTGAACAGCGAAACAGCTACCAATGGCTCACCGCCACGCATTTCCTCGCGGCGCTGCAGCATCACGAAGCCCGCCAGTACCAGCACACCAAACACCATGGACAGGTAGGTCCACAGGGGCCACCCTTCCTCGCGTCCCATGGTCAGCGGGTAGAGAATCGCCATCATGCCCACCGCAAGAATAACGACGCCGGACAGGTCAAGTTTGTGCCGCACCGGCGCCTTGGACTCTGGAACGAATTTGATGGCGCAGATGACGGCGAAGATTCCAACGGGGATGTTGACGAAGAAGATGGTGCGCCAGCCCCAGCCGAAGATATTGGCATTTGTGAGCACAGCACCCAGGATGGGGCCGGAGACGGCGGCAACGCCGGCAAGTGCGGAGAATCCGGCCATGGCCCCGGCCCGCTCGGAGGGCTTGTACATAACCTGCAGGCTGGAGAGCACCTGCGGAATCATGGCCGCCGAGGCGAACCCCTGGAGGGCGCGGGAGGCAATGAGCATCTCCGGGTTCATGGCCGCTCCACACAGCACCGAGGCCACAGTGAAGGCAACAAGACCGATGATGAAGATCTTTTTGCGCCCGTAAATATCGCCTAGCCGGGATCCCGTGATCAGACCAATGGCCAGGGCCAACGTGTAGGAGGCCACCATCCACTGGAGTTCGGCGTTCGCAGCGCCGAGAGCCCGCTCGATGTCCGGCAGTGCGACATTGACGATGGTGGCATCAAGGAGTTCCATGAACGAAGCCATGAACAAGGAGATGAGGGCGATGGTGCGTGCCTTGCCGACGGGCGGGGCAGATTTCATGCAGTTTTCCTTGGAAAGTTAGCTAAAAGTAAGTGAGCCAATGGGGTCGCTCAGTGCTGGCGACCCGGGCCAATGGCGCCCTGCAATTCTGCCACTAATTTTCCGGGCCCCTCGTTACATTGCGACCCACAGTGCCGTCCTAAAATGCTGTCCTAAGGAGCAAAGCGGTATCCCATGCCCGCCTCGGTCAACAGGTGAACCGGCGCTGCGGGATCGCGCTCAAGTTTCCGCCGGAGCTGAGCCATATAGACGCGCAAATAGTGAGTTTCCTTCGCATAAGCTGGCCCCCACACCTCGGTGAGGATCTGCTGCTGGCTGATGAGACGGCCGGGATTACGGACCAAAAGTTCCAAAACGCTCCACTCGGTGGGTGTCATCCGCACCGGTTCACCGTGCCGAAACACCTGTTTATTGGCCAGATCCACGGTAAATTCAGCCGTCTCCACCCGCGGCTCTTCAGTCTGTGCACCTGAACGTCGCGTGGCCGCCCGCAACCTGGCCAGCAGCTCATCCAAGCCGAACGGCTTTGTCACATAATCGTCGGCTCCGGCATCCAGCGCCTCCACCTTGTCGTGGGATCCGTGCCGGGCGGAGAGCACGATGATGGGTACCTCGGTCCAGCCGCGCAGCCCCGCAATGACCTCCAGACCGTCCATGTCCGGCAGCCCCAAGTCAAGCACGACGACGTCAATCGCCTGGGTTTGGGCGGCGGCCAAGGCCGTGGTCCCGTTCGGGGCCGGCACCACCGTGTAGCCGTGGGCGTGCAAGTTGATTTGCAGGGCCCGCAAAATCTGGGGCTCGTCATCAACCACTAAAACTGTTGTCATGGCAAAGTCCTCAAAGTGTTCTCATAATCCCGGTGGAAAGCGGCATGCGAATGATCATTGTCAGGCCGCCACCGGGAGTCTGTGCCGCTTCCAACACACCGCCCATAATTTCGGTAAATCCCTTGGCAACAGCCAACCCCAAGCCCACACCTGTGCCACCCTGCGGACCGTAAGAGACGTCGTCGAGCCTCTGAAAAGGCCTGAACATGGCCATGACCTCGGCCGCCGGAACACCCTTGCCATGATCCACCACACGCAACTCGCTGGCAGGGTGACCGTTGATGGTGGCACTGCCACTGCCGCCGATGGAGCCCACCACCAAGATTTCCGAATCCGGGGCGTACTTCACGGCGTTCTCCACAATGTTGGCAATGACCCGCTCCAGCAAGCCAGGATCGGCGTCGATGGCAGGCATGTTGGGTGGCAGTTCCCGGCGCACCCGGTCCGCGGGGACGCCATGCAAGGCGGCGGGAAGCACCTCTTGCCAGGCCACCGGACCCACAATGGGGCTGACCATTTGGGCGCTCAGGCGAGACATGTCCAAAAGGTTGCCCACCAGCGCATCCATCCTGTCCGAATAGTGCTCAATGGTGCCCAACAGCTCGGCTTCATCCTCGGGGCTGAAGGTTACCTCGCTCTGGCGCAGGCTGCTGACGGCCAGCTTGATCCCGGCAAGTGGCGTGCGCAGATCATGGGACACGGCCCGCAAAACAGAGGTCCGGATATTGTTGTCTTGGCTCAACTGCAGGTTCTCACGTTGAGTGACACTGAGCGCCTCGCGTTGTTCCAGGGCCAGTAAATGTGCACCAAAAGCGCTCAGCAGGCGCCTGTCGCTGGCCGGCAAAATACGCCCCGAGAGGCCCAGCATCCAGTGCTCGGACACCTCTTCAAGGGTGTCGGCCTGCTCGGGGACAAGCGGTGGCTCATCCCCCACAGAGGCTTCCATGCTCCAGCCGTTGCCGTCCTGAGCGCTTCCGGGCTGAGCCCCGGGCTGGGAACCGGCTGACGTGGTGTTGCGAAAAAGGGTCACCGCGCGCATGGCGAAATGATCCCTGAGCTGTTCGAGCAGCACCTGCACGGTGTCCTGGGAGGCAAGGATTCCGCGGGCCAGTTCACTCAAGGTGGCGGCCTCGGCGCCGGCCCTGATAGCTTCCCGCGAGCGCCGTGCGGATTGGTCAACAGCCAAGGCAACAGCCACGGCCACCAACAGGAAAACGGCCAGGGTCAGCAAATTTTCCGGGTCGCTGATGTTCAGGGTTCCCACGGGGGGTGCCGAGAAGTAGTTCAGCAGCACGCTCCCCCACACGGCGGCAAGCACCGCCGGCCAAAGGCCACCCACCAGGGCAACGGCGACTGTCGCCGCCAGCTGGACCACCATGGTGGTCTGCAGGCTCAAGGCTCCCGTGAAGAATTCCACGAGGATCGGGAGCGCCACAGCCAGGATAAATCCGGCAATGACGCGTTTCTTGTTCAGCTCACCCCTGTTGCGCACAGGTCCGCCGGAGCCACTCAAGGGATGCGGGACCATATGCACATCCATGTCCCCAGCGTCCCGGACCACCCGTGCACCCACCCCGGGGCCAAAGAGGAAGCCCAGGCGTGGCTTGCGGCGCGAGGAACCGATGACTATTTGGGTGGCGCCCACGTTCTTGGCAAAATCCAGCAGCGCCGCAGCAGGGTCCGCCCCTCCCACAAAGTGGTACGTTCCGCCCAGGTCCGTGACCAGTTGGCGCTGCCCTTCAAGAGCCGACGGCGCGTCCCCGGCAACGCCGTCGGACCGGGGCACGTGCACGGCGAGCAACTCCCCGCCGCTGACCCGGCTCAGGATACGGGCGGCACGGCGCAGCAGCACCTCGCCCTCGGGCCCGCCGGGCAGCCCCACCACAACACGTTCGCGGGTGGGCCAGCTGGTGGCAATGCCGTGGCTTTCCCTATAGGCAGCCACACCCTCTTCCACCCTGTCGGCCAGCCACAGCAGCGCCAGTTCGCGCAGCGCTGTGAGGTTACCAAGCCTGAAGTAGTTGGCCAGGGCCGCATCCACCTTGTCGGCGGCATATACATGGCCGGTGCTGAGCCGCTGGCGCAACAGTTCCGGCGGGATATCCACCAGTTCTATCTGCTCAGCCCTGCGGACCACGTCATCCGGCACTGTTTCTTGCTGTCGGACGCCGGTGATGGTCTCCACCACGTCCCCTAGCGAGGCCAGGTGCTGGACGTTGACAGTTGAGTACACATCGATGCCCGCGGCAAGGAGCTCTTCCACATCCTGCCAACGCTTGCCGTTGCCTGCCCCGGGAATGTTGGAGTGGGCGTATTCATCCACCAGGGCCAGGGCCGGACGCCGCGCCAACAGGGCAGCGACGTCCAGCTCCGCAAAATCGGTGCCTCGGTAGTTGATGATCCGGGCCGGCAGGACCTCGAGTCCGGCCAGTTGCGCGCGGGTCTGCTCCCGGCCGTGGTCCAGAACAATGCCCGCCACCACGTCAACACCTGCCGCGGCCTGGGCATGACCTTCCTCCAGCATGGAGTAGGTTTTGCCCACCCCGGGAGCTGCACCGAGGAAGATTCGCAATATGCCGCGCGTCATAGTTTATTCTCGCAGGCCTTTAGCAGTTTTCTGCACAGCCGCCAGGGCTGCGTTCAAGGTGGTGGTGTTCACCGATGACTGGCCCAGAAAAGCGTTCACCCCGGTGCTCGTGTTCTCCGCAATCAACTCCTGTACGGCCGCTTCGCTGAGCCCATTGGCGGCGGCCACGCGCGGCATCTGCAGGGCTGCGTATGCCGGGGAGATATCAGGATCCAGCCCGGAGCCACTGGCCGTGACTGCGTCAACAGGCACGGCATCCATGGATGTCTTCTCCCGTGCCGCTACCTCTGCGCGGTTGGTGGCCATCGCCTCCACCAGCGCGGCCTGGTTGGGTCCTAGGTTGCTGGCCGACGACGTCGCCGGGTCCCAGCCCACAGCCGAGGGCCGCGGGAAGAAGTAGGCAGTGCCGGTCACCGGCTGGGCCAACAGTGAAGACCCGGCAGCCTGCCCACCGGCGGTGATGATGGATCCGTTGGCCTGAGCCGGAGCTACTAGCTGGCCCAGCCCAAAGACAAGCGCCGGGTAAGCCAGCCCCAACAACAAGGTGGCGCACAGCAGGAATCGCAAAGCCGTGAAAAGTTGACGTCCATAAGCGTTCATTGTGATGTCCTTTAGATCTAGCGCTGGGCAATCGTGGGGATGAGGGAGACCAGCAGGTCGATGAGTTTGATGCCGATAAACGGGGCAATGACGCCGCCAAGCCCAAAGATCAGCAGGTTCCGCGACAGGGCACGGGCCGCCGAGACAGCCCGATACTTCACCCCGCGCAGCGCCAGGGGTACAAGTGCCACGATGACAAGGGCGTTGAAGATCACCGCTGAGAGGATGGCGCTCTCGGGTGAGGCCAGCCCCATGATGTTCAGCAGCCCCAGCCCGGGGAACGTGGCGGCAAACAAGGCCGGCACAATGGCAAAGTATTTGGCCACGTCGTTCGCCACCGAAAATGTGGTCAGCGATCCGCGCGTGATCAACAGCTGCTTGCCAATGCCCACAATGTCAATGAGCTTGGTGGGGTCCGAATCCAAATCCACCATGTTGGCCGCTTCCTTGGCCGCACTGGTGCCCGAATTCATGGCCACACCCACATCCGCCGCCGCCAGGGCGGGGGCATCATTGGTGCCATCCCCCGTCATGGCCACCAACCGTCCGGCCTCCTGCTCGGCCTTGATGACCGCCAGCTTGTCCTCCGGGGTGGCCTCGGCAACAAAGTCATCCACCCCGGCCTCGGCGGCAATGGCGGCAGCGGTGATCTTGTTGTCACCGGTGATCATGATGGTCTTGATGCCCATGGCCCGCAGTTCGGCGAACCGTTCCTTCATGCCAGGCTTGACCACATCCGCTAAATGGATGACGCCCAAAGCCTGTGCGCGCTCGCCGTTGTACGTGGCCACCAGGAGCGGCGTTCCGCCGGTCCCGGAAATGTTCGCCACGGCTTCCGCAAGTTCTTGGGGCAGGAATCCGCCGCGTTCCTTCACATAGCGTTCGACGGCGGACGCAGCACCCTTGCGTACCTCAAGTACCGCTGAGGTTGAGTTGGCAGGGTGCCCCACCGGTAGGTTGAGCCCGCTCATGCGGGTGACAGCGCTGAACTCAATCACGTCAACATCAACGGTCAGTTGGGCCGTGACATCCTGCGCTCCTTTCGATCCGGGGTCGCCAAGCGCCAGCTCAACGATGGAACGACCCTCGGGTGTCTCGTCTGCCAGGGAGGACAAACGTGCCGTCTCGATGAGCACCTGCTGGTTCACGCCGTCGGCCGCTATGAAGTTCACGGCGCGGCGGTTGCCATAGGTGATGGTGCCAGTTTTATCTAGCAAGAGGGTAGTGATGTCGCCGGCAGTTTCCACGGCACGGCCGGAGGTGGCTAGGACGTTGCGTTGGATCAGCCTGTCCATGCCGGCAATGCCGATGGCTGGCACTAGGGCACCGATGGTGGTGGGGATCAGGCAGACCAGCAACGCCACCAGAACCACGGGGGTGGGTAGGGCGCTGGCGAAGTTGGCCATCGGCGCAAGCGTCATAACGGCGACGACGAACACGATGGTCAGCGAGGCGAGCAGCACGTTCAACGCGATTTCGTTCGGCGTCTTTTGCCGAGTGGCACCTTCCACCAGGGAGATCATTCTGTCCAGGAACGTCTTGCCGCTGGCTGCCGTAATCCGGATGACGATCCTGTCCGAGAGCACCATGGTGCCGCCGGTGACGGAGCTTCTGTCCCCGCCTGATTCGCGGATGACCGGGGCGGATTCGCCGGTGATGGCCGATTCATCCACACTGGCCAGGCCCTCAATGACGTCGCCGTCGCTGGGGATCAGATCGCCAGCTTCACAGATCACGATGTCACCCACCTCGAGGTCGGTGCCGGGCACGAGTTCCTCGTCATACACTGTGTTTCCGTCACTGTCCCGGCCCGCACCTGCCTGGCCGGCGGGCACCAAGGCCCGGGTCCGGCGTCGTGCCATGACTGAGGTGCGGGCGGCACGGAGACTGTCGGCCTGCGCCTTGCCACGCCCTTCGGCTATGGCCTCGGAGAGATTGCCAAACAGCACCGTCAGCCAGAGCCACACCGTGACAATGATGGAAAATACTGCCGAGTCGGAGCCAATGGCCAGCTGCTGGATACTCACGGCGGTGCAGACAATGGAGCCGATCAGCACCGTAAACATGACTGGGGAGTGGATCATTTGGCGGGGATTGAGCTTGCGGAAAGCCAGGGGCAGCGCCGCCAGCAGTGTATCTAGCTTCATTTCAGGAGTCCTTCTGCAGCCGGGCCCAAGGCGAGCGCGGGGAAGTAGGTGAGTGCGGTCAGGATCAGGGAGATACCGCCCAACAACACGGCAAAGAGCGGTCCGTGGGTGGCGAGGGTTCCTGTTGTGGCGGGGATTTTGCGTTGCTTCGCCAAGGAGCCGGCGAGCGCCAACACCAGCGCTATGGGCAGGAAGCGGCCAATAAGCATGGCCAGCGCCAGCATGGTGGCAAGCCCCGGACCGGAGCTGGTGATG
This sequence comes from Arthrobacter sp. N199823, assembly GCF_002929705.1. Lineage (GTDB taxonomy): Bacteria > Actinomycetota > Actinomycetes > Actinomycetales > Micrococcaceae > Specibacter. The sequence goes on along the minus strand of NZ_PJIN01000003.1, from coordinate 404,913 downwards.
CCGCCAAAGGCCGAGCCGTTGTTGTTCGCAGCTGAAGTGAAGGCGTACAGGATTTCACTGAAGCCATGCGGGCCTTCGGCGGGCGCCGCTGCTGCTAGTGCGGGCGTTGCCACGGTGATGGCCGTGCCCAGCAGTACCAATGTGGGGGTGACCAGGATGTACAGGGCCACCAGCTTCATCTGGGGTGCGCCAATCTTCTTGCCCAAGAACTCCGGGGTGCGCCCCACCATGAGGCCACCAATGAAGACAGCCACCACGGCAAGGATCAGCATCCCGTATAGGCCGGATCCCACCCCTCCGGGAGCAATCTCCCCCAGCATCATGTTCAGCATGGCCAAGCCGCCGGCCAGGGGCGGCAGGGAATCGTGGGCCACATTCACGGCCCCCGTTGAGGTCAGGGTGGTGGCGGTGGCGAACAGGGCGCTGGGTGCAACGCCCAGACGCTGCTCAAATCCTTCACCCACGCTGGTGCCGCTACCGTTGAAGGCGCCGATGGCCCACGACATGAATATTGTGGACGCCAGCCAGAATGCCACCATCACTGTCAGTACTGTGTAGCCCTGGCGTTTGTCGCCCACCATGCGCCCGTACATGGCCGGCAGTGAGAACGGAATAACCAGGATCAGGAATACCTGGAACAAGCTACTGAAAGCCGTGGGGTTTTCGAACGGGTGGGCGGAGTTAGCGTTGAAGTAGCCGCCACCATTGGTTCCCAGAAGCTTGATGGCCTCCTGCGAAGCCACCGGACCACCCGGAACCGTCTGCTGGGCACCCGTGACGAGAGTGTGGATGTTGGTGCCGCCCCAGTTTTGGATGACACCGGTGATGATCAGGACAACCGCGCCAACAATTGCCATTGGGAGCAGGACGCGAAGGGTGCCGCGCGCTAGGTCAACCCAAAAGTTGCCCAGATTGCTGGTTTGGGCCCTTGTGAGTCCGCGAATCAGGGCCACCACAACCGCCAGCCCCACAGCTGCACTGAGGAAGTTCTGCACAGCAAGCAGCATCATCTGGATCCCGAAGCCAAGAGTGGTTTCCGGGACATATGTTTGCCAGTTGGTGTTGGTGACGAAGGAGACTGCCGTATTCATGGCAACCCAAGGGTCCACTGCCCCCATACCCTGGTTGAGGGGCAGGAAACGCTGCAACAGCTGAGCCAGGAACAGCAACACGATGGACACCACGCTGAACGCCAGCAGCGAACGCAGGTACACCTTCCAATGTTGGTCGGCGTGGGCGTCAACGCCGGAGAGCTTGTAGAGTCCGTGCTCCACAGCCAAATGCTTGTGACTGGTGAAGGTGTTGGCAAGATATTTGCCCAGTGGCTGGTGCAGGGCAGCCAGCACCACTATCAAGACGGCGAGCTGGGTGGCCAGCGAGAAAACGTTAAGATCCATGGTGGCCGGTCACCACTTCTCGGGGCGAATGAGGGCGGCCAGCAGATAGACCAGCAAGGCCAGTCCCACCAGCCCCAAAATTAGCCACGTCACTAAATCCACAGCAAACCTACTTTCACAATGTGCGTTGATGTCTTGACTCAATCGCACACCCGTGGCGTGGGCTTGGAGCTTGTTTTTACGTGTTCTTTACGCTGGCTGCGGTAATTTTGACGCCTTCCTGACAGGAAGTCACTTTGCGTCTGCGCGTGGTTAACAGTGAATGGTACGCAGCTGAGCAAGTGGCGCAGGATTCACACTTAACCGTGCGCAGACGCAAAGAGCTTAGGCGGAGAAACCGCCGTCGGCCTTGATCAACTGCCCACTGACCCACCGCCCGCCTGGCGAGAGCAGAAAAGCGACAGTGGGAGCCACATCTTCGGGCGTGCCGAGCCGGCCACCCGGTTGCAGGGCGGTCATCGCTGTGCGGGTTCCCTCATCCATCCAGCCTGTATCCACGGGGCCGGGGTTGAGCACGTTGGCGCTGATGCCCTGCCCGCCCAATTCACGCGCGGCCGCAATTACCACCCTGTCGAGGGCGCCCTTGGAGGCGCCGTACGGCAGGTTGAACGCTGTGTGGTCACTTGTCAGCGCAACGATCGCGCCGCCGTCGTGCTTCACTTGACGGGCGAACGCGGCAATCAACTGCCAATTAGCGCGGGTATTGACGGCGAAATGCCGTTCAAAACTCTCCAACGAGGTGTCCAGAATGCCCGAATCCACCGATTCGCAATGCGACATAACCATGCCCGTGAGCGTCCCCGCCTCCTGCGCGATCGCCTCCATGAGACGGTCGACGGCGGACGGGTCACCCAGATCTGCCGGGAACGCCCACACCCGGGCACCGGCCAATTCGAGTTCGGCGGTGAGGACGGAGACGTCGTCGGGCTGGACACCCCAGGGCATGCGCGCGTCGTAGGCCTGCCAATAGTTCAGGACCAGGTCCCAGCCGTCGGCGGCGAGCGCGCGGGCAACTGCGGCGCCAATGCCCACGGTCCGGCCCACGCCGGTGATGAGAGCTATTTTCTTATGCATTGAACCAGCCTACGGTCATGGGCCTTCAGGCTGCTGATGTGACAACTGATGTGACAGCGGTGCCGTATGGGCTGCATTTGAGCTGCGCGCAGTGCACGCGTGTCGCGCTCCGTCGGTGGCCAAAAATACGCTGTAGCTTGGAGGAGTCCATACTTGGCACACGAAAGGCAGTCATGAGCAGCTCTCAGCCCACCCCCACTCCCGGTTTCATCCCAGGTCGCGTTACCCGCAGGGCGGCCTCTCCGGCGGGCAAGCCAGGCTCTGTTCCGGTCAAGCCAGGTTCTGTTCCAAGTAAACCGGGCAAGGGCGGAAAGAAGCCGGTGGCTGTTGCTCCCAAGCCCGATACAGCAAGCATCAGCGCCGCCATTAGGGAGGCCGCTGCTGCGGCGAAAAAGCGTGTTCTGGCCATCACGAACGCTCATGTGGTGCCGGTGGAAGGTGCACCGTTTGACGGTACCGTACTGGTTGAGGGCGGCAAGATTCTTGGTCTGGGCGCTTCCATTGTGGTTCCTGAGGGGGCCGATGTGCTGGATGTGAAGGGTCAGTGGCTGCTCCCGGGCTTCATTGACGCGCACGTTCACCTCGGCATGGATCCGGAGGGTGAGCTTGGCTCCACAAGCGACGTCAACGAGATGACTCATCCGGTCATGGCCGGGGTGCGGGCCATCGACGCCGTGGATCCCTTCGATCCTGGCTTTGATGACGCGTTGGCTGGCGGTATCACTACCGTCAATGTGAACCCGGGCTCTGGGAACCCCATCGGCGGGCAGGCCATTGCCATGCACACGCACGGGCGCTACATCGAGGAAATGGTGCTGCGCTCCCCCAGCGGTGTGAAGTCGGCACTGGGCGAGAATCCAAAAACCGTTTATGGGGACAAGAAGCAGACCCCCTCCACCCGTTTGGGTACTGCCTTAGTGATCCGCCAAGCATTCATGGACGCCCAGAACTGGATGGCCAAGCCGGAGCCGCGCCCCCGCGACGCCCACATGGAGGCACTGGCCATGGTGCTGCGACGAGAGGTGCCGTGGCGTCAACACTGCCACCGCGCTGATGATGTTGCCACAGCTATCCGGCTGGCCGATGAGTTTGGCTACGATCTGGTCATTGACCATGGAACAGAAGCCCACGTTTTGGGCGATGTGCTCGCTGCGCGTGGCACTCCGGTGCTGATTGGCCCCTTGTTCACGACCAAGTCCAAGCCTGAGCTGCGTGCCCGGTCCATTGCCAACCCGGGCAAGTTGGCGGCGGCCGGCGTCGAAATTTCCATCATTACCGATCATCCGGTGGTGCCCATCAACTTCCTAGCCCACCAGGCCAGCTTCGCGGTCAAGGAGGGCCTGGACAGGGACACTGCCCTGCGCGCCATCACGATCAACCCGGCCAAGGTTTTGGGCCTCGCCGAGCAGATGGGCTCACTGAAGGTTGGCAAGAACGCAGATCTGGTGCTGTGGAGCGGCGACCCGTTGGATGTTATGCAGCGGGCCATGAAGGTCTTCATCGGCGGTAAGCCCGTTTACAGCTACGACGCCGCCACCCGGGTAGGCGCCACAGCCTCACGCGTGTAACCCCCACTACAGACGCCGCATCACTTTACGGCTATTAACTCCAAACGCGGCATCACTTTCGGGCCGTTAACGCCTAACGCGGCATCACTTCTTGTGAAGTGATGCCGCGTTAGGCGTATTTAGGCCGTAAAGTGATGCCGCGTTGGGCGGTGGGGCTAGGCCGGAAGCTGCAGTACTGCGCCTGTGAAGATCAGGTCCGGGTGGATCACGGTGTCCACGTTGGCCTGGTAGAGGCTTTCCCAGCCACCTTCGATGCCGAGCTTGTCGGCAATGATGCTCAAGGTGTCACCTGATTCGATGGTGTAGCTTTCGCCGCTGAGCGCTACCTGAACTGCCGCCGGAGCCTGCTCAACAGGGGCCTGCTGAACTGGAGCTTGCTCTACTGGAGCTTGCTGAACCGGGGCTTGCTCTACGGGAGCCTGCACCGGAGCTTGCTGAACCGGGGCAACTTCAACGGACTGAGCCGCTACAGGAGCAGGAGCTGCGGGAACTGCCGCCGGAGTGTAAGCCTGTCCGCCGCCACCACTCAAACCAAGCTGAGCTGCACATGAAGGCCATGCGCCCCAGCCCTGACCGGCCTGGACGCGCTCGGCCACGGCAATCTGCTGCTCGCGTGAAGCACTTTCCGGAGCTCCGGTTCCACCAAAGGCAGCCCACGTGCTAGGGGTGAACTGAAGTCCACCCGAGAATCCGTTACCTGTGTTAATGGCCCAGTTGCCGCCACTTTCACACTGAGCTAGTGCGTCCCATGTGCCGCCGTCGGCCGCGTTGGCCCCGGTTCCGGCCATAGCCATGCCGCCACCGGCGATAGCGCCAATGACCAATACGCGGCCGATATTGCGAGTAAGTTTAGTATTTTTCATCGATGCGGTCTCCTGAAGGTCACCTGCGCTCCATCCGTCCCCGGACATCTGCGCGCCACCGTCCAACCTATAGATATGGAGGTTGTTTCCGGAGCCTTCCAAATGACGGTGTTTGGTGATGGAAGGCCCGGGCAATCGTGGGGGCAAAAAGTGCCGCCCGCCCAGTAGGGCATAACTAAGAGTAAAGCGATACCAAATCGATATGCAAATCAGCTAACTGTTACCTTACTGACATATATTTTAACAGGTTGATAGTGTATTTAAGCGACAGAACTTTTGTTGGACGTCCAGACGCCGCAGATCTGGGCGCAGGAGCGTATCGCTATGGGGTTCCCTGCGCCACTCCAGCCACCATAAACGCTCGCTCACATACGGGGCTTAAAACACGAACGCTTCTGCACTTGGTGTGTACCAAGTGCAGAAGCGTCCGTAAAAACAGCCCATTATGTGATCGAGCGTTCCCCAAAAATGCCCGTTATCTGAGGGAGCGTCTGCACGGGAGGCTAGGAGAGGGCGTCTAGGGCCTGTTCCAGATCGGCCAGCAGGTCAGCGACGTCTTCGATGCCCACGGACAAGCGGATCAGGTTTTCCGGCACAGCGAGCTCGGTACCCTTCACCGATGCGTGCGTCATGTCCGAGGGGTAGTTCATGAGCGATTCAACGCCACCCAGCGATTCGGCCAGTGTAAACAGGTGCGTGGACTCCGCCACCTTGCGCGCGGCCGCCTCGCCACCCTTGAACTGCACCGAGATCATGCCACCGAAGCCGCGCATCTGCTTGGCAGCCAACTCGTGACCGGGGTGATCTGGCAGGCCCGGGTAGAGGACCTTTTCTATCTCGGGCCGGGTCAGCAGCCATTCGGCGATGCTCTGTGCGTTGGAGCAGTGGCGGTCCATGCGGACGCCGAGCGTCTTGAGCCCGCGCGTGGTCAGCCAGGCTTCCATGGGTGCGGAAACGGCGCCCACGGCGAACTGGACAAAGCCGATCTTCTCGGCAGCTTCGGCGTCGGAGAGGATGATGGCGCCACCGGAAGCATCCGAGTGCCCACCGATGTACTTGGTGGTGGAGTGCACCACAATGTCGGCACCCAGTGCGAGCGGGTTCTGCAGGTACGGCGAGGCGAAGGTGTTATCCACAACCAGCAGCGCGCCCGCGGCGTGAGCCACTTCGGCGAGCGCAGCGATATCGGTAATCTTCATCATGGGGTTCGACGGCGTCTCCACCCAGAGCATCTTTGTCTTGCCCTCGGGTCCGCCTGCGGCGACAGCGGCAGCCAGCGCCCCGCCGTCGTTCATGTCCACGGCGGCACTGCTGATGCCCCAGATCGACAGGACGCGGGTGATGAGCCGGTAGGTGCCGCCGTACACGTCGTTGCCCATGATGATGTGATCCCCGGGGACCAGCAGGGCGCGGATCAGGGCGTCCTCAGCGGCCAGGCCGGAGGCGAAACTGAACGCGAATTCGCCGCCTTCCAAGGCTGCGAGCTGCGTCTGCAAGCCGTCGCGGGTGGGGTTGGTGCCTCGGCCGTATTCGTAGCCGTTGCGCAGCTGACCAATCCCGTCCTGAGCGAACGTTGTGGTTTGGTACAGGGGCGGAATAACCGATCCGGTGGTGGCGTCGGGGGTCTGCCCGGCATGGACGGCGCGGGTGTTAAAGCCTTCAGTCATGGTGTTCTCCTAGCGAATCAGTCGTTGAGGTAAGTAAGTAGATCGTGACGGGTCAGCACACCGACGGGTGCCCCCACAAACGTCACCATCAGCGCGTCCACATCCTGCAATTTGCTGCGGGCGGCAGAGATCGGTTCCAGCGAGCCGATGATGGGCAGCAGCGGCTGCATGTGTTCGGTAATGACGTCAGTCAGCTTGGCCTCGTGCCGGAACAGCTTGCCGGTCAGGGTGCGTTCATCGACTGAGCCAATCACCTCACCCATCACCACGGGCGGTTCGGCGGTGAGCACGGGAATCTGGGAAACGCCGTATTCGCTCATCAAGTTGATGACATCGCGCACTGTCTCGTTTGGATGAATGTGCACCAGCGCCGGCAGCTGACCGGTCTTGGCCTTGAGTACATCGCCAATGGCGGGCTCATCGGTGACCTTCAAGAAGCCGTACGACTGCATCCACTTGTCATCAAAAATCTTGCCCAAGTAGCCGCGTCCGCTGTCCGGAAGAAGCACGACGACGACGGCCTCAGGCCCCAGATCCTTCGCAGCTTCCAGCGCGGCCACCACGGCCATACCGGAGGAACCTCCCACGAGCAGGCCCTCCTCGCGTGCCAGGCGGCGGGTCATGGCGAAGCTGTCATTGTCCGTGACCGCGATGATCTGGTGAGGCACGCGCTTGTCGTAGGAGTCGGGCCACATGTCCTCGCCCACGCCTTCCACAAGGTACGGCCGTCCCGTGCCACCTGAGTAGACAGAGCCTTCCGGGTCGGCACCGATGATCTTGACCTCGCCGCCGTCGGACTCGGGACGGTTCGCGGAAGCCTCACGCAAGAAGCGGCCTGTGCCAGAGATGGTGCCGCCGGTACCAACGCCGGCCACAAAGTGGGTGACCTTACCGTCGGTATCGCGCCAAATCTCGGGGCCGGTGCTTTCATAGTGGCTCAACGGGCCGTTCTGGTTGGAGAACTGGTCCGGCTTGTAGGCGCCGGGAATCTCGCGAACCAGACGATCCGAGACACCGTAGTAGGACTGCGGGCTGTCAGCAGCGACCGCCGTGGGCGTGACCACAACCTCGGCGCCATACGCCTGCAGCACGGCGCGCTTGTCCTCGCCCACCTTGTCCGGGACCACAAACACGCACTTGTAACCGCGGGCCTGAGCCACCATGGCCATGGCCACACCGGTGTTGCCGCTGGTGGGTTCCACTACGGTGCCGCCGGGCTTGATTTTGCCTTCTTTGGCAGCCTCATCGAGCATCTTGACGGCGATGCGGTCCTTAGCGGAACCACCCGGGTTCATGTACTCAAGCTTGACCAAAACGGTGGCGGCGATGCCCTCGGTCACCTTGTTCAATTTCACCAAGGGGGTGTTGCCAATAAGGTCCAGGACAGAGTTCGCATACTTCATACACCAAACGTAGTACCCCGCCGCGGAACTGGCCAAGACAGGTTACTCTTTGGGGCTGTGGGCGCAATAAACTGTGGAGCATGCTCACAGTCTCCGATCCACTCCCGGAGCACCCGCAACGCATCCTCATTGCGGGAGTTTCCGGAGCAGGAAAGTCCACCCTTGCCCGGCGCCTGGCCGCGCTACTCGGGATTGAGTACACCGAGCTGGACAGTCTGTTCCACGGGCCCAACTGGGTGCCGCGCGCGGAGTTCATGAACGACGTCGACCATCTCACCCAGGAGCCCACCTGGGTTTCGGAGTGGCAGTACGCGGCCGTGCGCCGGTTACTGGCACAGCGTGCTGACACCCTCATTTGGCTGGACTACCCCATGCCGGTATCCATGGTGCGGCTCATTCGGCGCACGGTTCGGCGCCGGAGCCAGCGTGAGGAACTCTGGAACGGCAACTACGAAGGCCCGCTCTGGGGGATTTTCACCGACTCCGATCACATTATTCGGTGGGGTTGGCGAACCCGGAACAAGCTCAAGGTGTTGGTGCCGACGCTGGAGGAGAAATTTCCGGGGCTTCGCGTGGTGCGCTTGAGGTCCCCGCGCGAGGCAGATGTATGGCTGGGCCGTTTGGCCGAACGGGTTTCCGCGAGCCGGGTTCAGCCGAGGCAGGACCAGCCATGACGGAGCCAGCCATGACAGCGGAGGAGCTGGCCACGCTCACGCTGCTGCGCAAGGCCCGGGACATGATTGACCGGGACTACGCCCAGCCACTGGATGTGCCCACCATTGCGGCGAAGGCGTTCATGTCCCCCGCCCATTTTTCTCGGAAATTTCGAGAGGCCTATGGGGAATCCCCGTACAGCTACCTCATGACGCGGCGGATCGAACGGGCCTCGGCGCTGCTGCGTGCCGGCGCCTCTGTGACTGACGCGTGCATGACAGTAGGCGCCACCTCCTTAGGCTCCTTCAGCTCCCGTTTCACGGAGATCATGCGCGAAACTCCCAGTAGCTACAAGGCCAGAGACCACAGCGCTATTGAGGCCATGCCGCCGTGCTTTGTCAGGGTGACCACCCGGCCGGCGCGCGATGGCTCCGGAAAGTCGAGCAGGAATCAAGAAGCGCTGGGGCACACCGGGCCATAATGTTGGTGGCATGACTATTTCACTGCAGTACACGCACCTGACAGTCCATAACCCCGACGAGGCCATCGCCTTCTACCGCGACGCTCTGGGCTTGGAAGTCCAGAACGACGTGCGCAACGGCGACTTCCGCTGGGTCACCCTGGGCACCGCGGCACAGCCGGGATTGGGGATCGTACTCTCCGAGCCACACGCCGGCCGGTCCAAGGAGGACGGCGATGCCTTGGCGAAACTGCTGGCCAAGGGCGTGCTTCCCATGCTCAACTTCACGGCCAGCGATCTTGACGCCACCTTTGAGCAGGCAGTGAGCGCCGGTGCCGAGGTGTTGCAGGAGCCCATTGACCAGCCGTGGGGCCCCAAGGACTGCGCCTTCCGCGACCCGTCCGGAAATATGGTCCGCGTCGCCCAGGCCTGACTTCTCCTCCCCTACCCCCTCCGCCCCTGGACCCCTCCTGCCCCGGACCCCTCCTCCCCCGGACCGCGAAAGGTGAGTAGTGAGCAATGTTCGTTGGAAACATTGCTCACTACTCACCTTTCGCGGCGTCGGGGCGGGGCGGGGCGTGGCGTGGCAGTGCAGGGCGGGGTTAGATCAGCCCGGCCGAGAGGTTGTTGGGCGTACCGAAGCGGTGCGCCGTGATACTGACGGCCTGCTCGTGCAGGAACGGCAGCATCTCCACGCGCCCGGCCTCGGTGACCTCACCATGGTAAATGGCCAGGTCAGGACGGCCGTTGCTTGCCTCGTACACCGCTGCAGCGTCCCCACCAATGAGGCGGATGCGCCCGGCACCGAAGCGCTGCGCATGAGCCAGCCACTCGGAATCGTTCTCGGCGGTAACGGCAATGCGCAGGCTCAGCAGCAGCGCCTTCAAAGCGCTGGGAAGTTCGACGCCGGAGGAGACTTCCGGAGTGGCCCCGGCGAGGAGTCCTGCCGCGAGTACGCGCATGAGCTCGGCCATGGATCCGCCTTCGGCCAGACGAACCAAGGGGTTTAGCGGCAGGTAACGGAACACGTTGCGCTCGGCCGACAACGCCGAAACATCACGGGCTATGCCGAACTCCTGGGCCCATGCCGCGGCGTCGCTGTGGAGCGCGCGCGTCAAAAACCCCAGCTCGTCGGCGGACAAATCCGAGGCCGCGTTCAGCATCTTGCGGGCAGAGTCGCCCAACAGTGCGGTGGCCTTGGATTCGGCCGAGGTCCAGGAACCCAGGCCCACCAAATAGTTGGGTCCACCAGCCTTGGTACCCGCACCAACAGCGGACTTCTTCCAGCCCCCGAAGGGCTGACGCTGCACAATAGCGCCGGTGATACCGCGGTTCACGTACAGATTTCCGGCTTGGACGGTGTCCAACCAGAGGCCAATCTCAGCGGAATCCAGTGAGTGCAGACCAGAGGTGAGCCCGTAGTCAATGGCGTTGACCGCGGCAATGGCGTCTTCGAGCGTCGCGGCCTCCATGACACCCAGCACCGGGCCGAAGAACTCGGTCAGGTGGAAGTTGGAGCCAGTTTTGACACCTGTGCGAACACCAGGTGACCAAAGCTGGCCGGTTGCGTCCAGCTGACGCGGTTCAAGGGCCCAGCTCTCACCGGCGTCCAAAGTGGTCAGCGCGCCCAACAACTTGCCGGAGGCCGGTTCAATGATGGGCCCCATCTGAGTGGTGGCGGTTTCCGGATACCCAACAGCGAGGCTGGCGGCCGCGTCCATGAGCTGGTTGCGGAAGCGCTTGGACGTGGCTACGGAGCCCACCATGATGACCAATGATGCTGCCGAGCACTTCTGGCCCGCGTGGCCGAATGCCGACTGCACAACGTCCTTGGCGGCCAGATCCAGATCGGCGCTGGGGGTGACAATGATGGCGTTCTTGCCGGAGGTCTCGGCCAGCAGGGGAAGATCAGTGCGGAAACTCCGGAACAGTTCCGCTGTCTCATAACCACCTGTGAGGATAACCCGGTCGACGGCGGGGTGAGACACCAGGGCCTTGCCAAGATCGTTCTCGCCAAGCTGCACCAGGGCCAGCACCTCACGGGGCACACCGGCATCCCACAGGGCCTTGACCATGAGGGATCCGCTGCGCTGCGCCTGCGGTGCCGGCTTGATGACCACGGCGGAACCGGCGGCCAGCGCGGACAAAGTGGAGCCTGCCGGGATAGCCACGGGGAAGTTCCACGGCGGGGTCACCACGGTTAGTTTCGCTGGGACGAAGGACGCGCCGTCGACCATTTCCAAGTCTTTGGCCCTCTCCGCGTAGTAGTGGGCAAAGTCCACTGCTTCACTGATTTCGGGATCGGACTGGTCCAGGGTCTTGCCGGTCTCGGAGGCCATAACCTCCATGAAATCGGCGCGACGGGTGTTGATGAGATCCCCGGCGCGGTGCAAGATTTCTGCGCGCTGCGCACCGCTCATGGCACCCCAGGCTGCACCGTGCTCAAGTGCGGTGTCCACAATGGTGTTTAGCTGCTCCAGCTCGGTGACAGTGGTCTCGGCAACCACGTCATTGCCCAGCACCGAGCCGGGGATGCGGGCCAGGATCTCCTTACCCCAAGCCTGGTTAGGCACCAGCGAAGGGTCGGTATCCGGAGTATTGGCGAATCCGGCTGCCGCTGCAACAGCAGGGAGGTTGCGGTCCTGGATGCGGTTGGTTGGCGGAACCGTGGTGTCCAGATCGGCCAGAGAAGCCAGGAAACGCTCCTGCTCGCGCGTGAACAGGGCCTCATTCTCGGACAGTTCAAAGACGGCCGACATGAAGTTGTCCTGACTAGCCCCTTCCTCGAGGCGCCGGATCAGGTAAGCGATGGCGACGTCGAATTCGCCCGGGTGAACCACGGGTGTGTACAACAGCAGCGATCCGACATCCTTGCGGACGGCTTCGGCCTGGCCGGTGGCCATGCCCAGCAGCATTTCAAACTCGAGCGCTCCCATGGTGGTATCGATGCCGCGCTGCTTGGCGAGGAGCCAGGCGTGGGCCACATCGAAGAGGTTGTGCCCGGCAACGCCAACGTGGACGTTGTTGATGTGCTCGGGGGTCAGCGCGTAATTCACGATGCGCTTGTAGTTGGTGTCGGAATCCTGTTTGGTACCCCAGGTGGCCAGTGGCCAGCCAAAGACCGAAGCCTGAACCTGTTCCATGGGCAGGTTGGCGCCCTTGACGATGCGGACCTTGACGGCGGCACCGCCCTCGGCGCGGCGGGTGGCGGCCCACTCTTGCAGATCGATCATGGCGGCGAGGGTGTCCGGCAGATAGGCCTGGAGCACAATCCCGGCTTCGAGCTTCTTGAACGCGGGCTTGTCCAGGATGCGCTTGAACACCGCGATGGTCATGGTGAGATCCTTGTACTCCTCCATGTCCAGGTTGATGAACTTGGGCTTGGCGAAGGAGTTGGCCAGCGTGTAGAGCGGGGTGAGTTTCTCAACGATGTGATCGACGGCGTCGTCGAAGGCCCACGGAGAGTGGGGTGCCACGGTGGAAGATTCCTTGATGGAGACGTAGTCGACGTCGTCCCTCGCCAGGAGCTTCAATGTCCCCTCCAAGCGGCGGGCGGCTTCATTTTCGCCCAAGACGGCTTCACCGAGAAGGTTTACGTTTAAATCAACGCCATCCTTGCGGATCTTAGCGATGGCCGGGCCTAGCTTGGCGTCGGTGGCATCGACAATGAGGTGGCCCACCATCTCGCGGAGCACCCTGCGGGCAATGGGAATGACCAGCTGCGGGAGGATCGGGGCCATGACTCCACCGAGGCGGACGGCACTGCGCATATACCAGGGCAAAAAAGCCGGAACTTTGGGGGCCAGGATGGCCAGGTTGCGGGCTGCAACTGACAGATCCTCAGGACGGACCACGCCGTCAACAAAGCCAACCGTGAAGTCCAGCCCATTGGGGTCCTTCAGGACACCTGCCAGACGCTGGGCTGAAACATCAGCCGGGAACGTGGCGGCCTCGCTCAGCCAGTGCCGGACAAGAGCAACGGTTTCCTGAGCAAGATCATTGCTGGGAACCGGAATGGTCGCGGCGGTGGCCGCAGGGACAGTGCTTGTCATAGTTGTTGTGTGCTTCTTTTCTGCTGGTGTCCAATAAGCTCAGGTGGCCGCGCGCACCGCATCTTGCGGCTGTGATTCGCGTACCCTTCAGCTCCAGTATGAGACCAATGTTCAATTAGCAAAAGTGGTGTTTTATGATGATTACTCAACACTTTTTCTTAACAAATCCGGAGGGGCGATGCTCGAGCTAAAACGGCTCCGATTGCTGCGCGAATTGCATATTCGCGGAACCTTGGCCGACGTGGCCGCAGTGATGCAATACAGCCCCTCTGCCGTGTCCCAACAGCTGGCGCTGCTGGAGAAAGAGGTAGGTGTCCCACTGTTCCGCAAGGTGGGCCGCCGCGTGCAACTCACAGCACAAGCAGAAATTCTTGTGGAGCACACGGCCGAGCTTTTGGAAACGCTGGAACGCGCTGAGGCCGATATGTCCGCTTCTTTAACGACCGTGACGGGAACCGTGAAGCTGGCCGTTTTCCAGTCGGCGGCACTAGCCCTGATCCCGGCCATGCTCACCTCCATGGCGCACGCCTACCCGGATGTCCGCATTGAGATGGTTCAGCGGGAACCCGAAACTGCATTGCATGAGACCTGGGCTCGGGACTTTGATCTAGTGGTTGCCGAACAATATCCCGGCCATGCGGCGCCCCTGCATCCGGAACTGGACCGGGTGGTACTGACCACCGATGCCATCCGCCTGGCAGTCCCCGCCGAAGGTGTCAGCGGCGGCATGAGCCGCTTACACACCGGGCCCATCACCAGCATTGCGGACACCGCGCAGCTGCCATGGGTCATGGAACCACGCGGCGCGGCATCGCGACATTGGGCCGAACAAGCGTGCCGGCAGGCCGGTTTCGAGCCGGATGTACGGTTCGAAACGGCGGATCTGCAGGCTCAAATCAGGCTTATTGAATCGGGCAATGCTGTGGGACTCATGCCAGATTTGATGTGGACGGGGCGCCCTACACCCGTTGCCCTGATCGATTTGCCCCAAGCACCCCGACGCACCATTTTCACATCAGCCAGACGGTCCAGCCGCCGTCGTCCGGCCCTGCTGGCCTGCCGAGACTTACTCCAGCAGACAGCCGAAGAGCTCGCCGCCGAGAATCGAAGCTAACCGTGAAAAAACTGGTAGCCGCCTCGGGTCCGTCCGCGATGTTCCTTGCAGGACTACTTCTGCTCGTCACTGGGATATTGAGCCCGGCGTCAGCACTAGATCTGGCTTCCCGCACGGTGCCGATCTTGCTCTTTGTCGTTGCCATGACAATCGTGACGGAATTGGCGGAATTGGCAGGGCTCTTCCGATTCGTCACCGCCAGAATGGTCCGCTGGGGTGCCCAGTCAACATCGGCGAGGCCCTCCGGTGGGCGCGTCCTTGTCCTCTGGCTGCTGGTGGTTGCGCTGGCTACTCTCAGCACCGTCTTTTTGTCCCTAGATACGACGGCGGTGTTGGTCACCCCGGTGGTGGTGACACTGGCCCGGCATGCCCGCATCCACCCTCTGCCATTTGCGCTGACCACCGTGTGGCTGGCCAATACGGCGTCGTTGTTCCTGCCGGTATCAAACCTGACCAATCTGTTGGCCCAGCATCAGCTAGACCTTCGCCCACTCGGATTCATCGAGCTACTGTGGGCTCCGGCTGTGGCGGGAATTGTGGTGCCCATGCTTTTTCTGTGGCTGTTGTTCCGCAAAGATCTGCACGGCAAGTACCAGGCACCGACAGTTCCGCCGGTGACAGACAAGCGGATTTTGGTACTCAGTGCCATCACCGTGGCGCTCCTGTTGCCCGCGTTGGTGTCAGGTATTGCGGTGGCTATTCCGGCCAGCATTGCGGCGATTTTCCTGCTGATTGTCTTCATGACCCGGCGCCCCTCGGTTCTCCGGTGGTCCATGGTGCCGATCCAACCATTATTGCTGACAGTTGGCCTATTCATGGTGGTTGCTGCCTTCCACGATCATGGCTTGTCGCAGGCTCTGGGCCCGGTGGCTGGCACAGGGAACGGATTCCTGAGCCTGCTCCAGCTCGCTGGGACGGGTGCGTTGAGCGCTAACGGCGTCAACAACCTGCCCGCCTACCTGGCTTTGGAGCCACTAGCCGATACCCCGCTCCGACTCGCGGCGCTGCTGATCGGCGTCAATCTGGGTCCATTGATCTCTCCATGGGCATCGCTGGCAACCTTGTTGTGGCATAGCCGCCTCAAGGCCATGGGCGTCAACATCTCTTGGGGCTCCTACGCACTTGCCGGCCTGTGCTTGGTGCTGGTTCTGCTGCCCACGGCTGTCCTGGCGCTGTGGCTGAGCGCTGGTTTACCCAGCTAAACCGGGCCACGATGGCTAGGCCACCTCTAGTAGCTCCCCCACCTCACACTCGAGCGCACGACAAATAGCCACGAGCGTGGAGAAGCGAATAGCTTTGGCCCTGTCATTTTTCAGGACAGAGAGGTTCACAATGCTGATATCAACGAGCTCCGCAAGCCGCGTCAGTGTCATGCCGCGCTCGGCCAGCAGCTCATCGAGGCGGCAGTGGATCCCGGATTCTTCCTCGTCTGCCATCAGATGAGCCCTGCCGTATCCTTTTGGACCTTACTGCCCTGACGGAACAACTCAGCAAGCACCATGAGCACCAGGCCTATTCCAATGGGCCAGAAGTTGAATTCCCAGGAGTAGGCGATTTGTGGCAGGCCGACGATGTTGTGGATGTCGGTCCACTCGATGGTCTCTCCTGACATGCCCCACGCTGTGGCACCGAGGACCTCATTGGCAGCCATGGTGCCGCCAAAAAGCTGAGCAATCTGCCACACCATTCCACCGATCATGACGACGCCGGCAACCTGCTGAACGCCTCTGACGAGTTTTGCTCCAAAGAGTGTCTTGTTCATAACGGAGGAGCACATTCGAATAATGACAAGCCCGACGACGACAAACAACGCGGTTTGCGCCAGCCCTGCGACCATCAGCATGATGCGCGTCTGCATCGCCAGTCCGCTCAGGCTCACGTCGGCCCCTGTAAATCCGCCACCCTCCACCACGGCCAATGGATTTTGTACCTCCACGGATTCCGGCAGCGACGGCCAGAACTCTTGCACAGGTAACCGCACAGTGACGGCGTCTCCCCACACAATGGTTGCGGCAGTGCTCAGCCCACCCACCACACACGCGGCCACGTAAAGCCAGGCGATGCGCCGAGTGGCCCGAACCATCACGCCTCCCGCCACAGCCTCCGGGTCCTTTACGGTGCGCCTGCCCATGAACAGGATCATGGCCACGACTGCCAGAACCGCCACCACAATCAACCATGACCACCCTGTTGAAAAGACCACCAGAACACCCCAAACTTAACGTTGATCGATAATAACGATAAACGTTAAGCTATCAGTTGCTGCCCACATTACCAAGCCCTTCCCAGCACTGCATGCGACCATGGATCCATGACCACCACACACCAGGGCCCCATCGCGGTCTGGGATGCTGGCGCCCCGTATTCGCTGGCCCAGACGTTGGGCATCATTGGGCGCGGCCCTGGCGATCGGACCGTGCGGATCGCTCCGGACAACGCATGGCTGGCCTTCAATACCCCCGCCGGCCCTGCCACTTTAGGCATTTCTCAGCGAGGCACCGAGTTGCATGCGCGGGCTTGGGGTCCGGGCGCCGGCCATGCTCTGGATTCTGCCCCGGCGCTGCTGGGTGCCCAGGACGACTGGTCCACTTTTGACTCCCCTGCCGTTACCGAGACGCTCCCTCTCCGCGTTCGGGAAGCACGACGGTGGCACCCGGCACTGCGCCTGCCTGCCACTGGGCGCATGGTTGACGCCCTGGTGCCGGCCATTTTGGAGCAGAAAGTCACGGCACTTGAGGCCCGCCGCGGCTACGCGATCCTGTTGAAAAAGTTCGGCTCGGCAGCCCCCGGCACTGGAACAGATGCAGCGGTCCCCGCCGATTTGATCGTCGCGCCGACACCTGCCCAATGGGCCGCCATTCCATCCTGGGAATGGCACAAGGCTGGCGTTGGACCACAGCGTTCGGCCACGGTTCAGCGGATGCTACGGTCGTCGTCGGGCTTGGAGCGTTTGAGTGCCCTGCCGGCAGCAGAGGCTGGCAGCAAGCTGCAAAGCATTCCAGGCATTGGGGCTTGGACCGCAGCGGAAGTCACCCAGCGCACGCACGGCGATGCCGACCACGTGGCGGTGGGCGACTACCACCTTGCCGCTTATGTGGGCTGGGCACTGGCCGGAGAACCAGTGGACGACGCGGGCATGCTGGAACTTCTTGAACCGTGGCGCGGGCACCGCCAGCGCGTGGTGCGGCTGCTACAGCTCAGCGGTTTCCGCAAACCCACATTCGGGCCGCGGATGAGTATTCAGGACCATCGCGGACACTAACTCGCTGTTCGGAAACAGTACTGCGGGCGTTCATAGAGCGGAACAACTTCCCGCCCGAACCCTCGTATCGCCTAGGCTGGTTGCATGAGCGAGATCATCAACCTACAGGCCACTTTTATCCCCAACGAGGGCGAATTCTTCCGTGTGAAGCTTGCATTGGACATCGCTATTGAGCAGGTCGTCGAAGAGACTGGCTGCATCCAGTATGAAATCACCGAGGAATCGGAAGAGAAGATTGTTTTGACTGAGCAGTGGGCCTCCGAAGAGGACCTGACCAAGCACAGCAAGGGCATTGCCGTGCAGGACCTCAATGAATCCCTCAGCGCCCTGCTGGTAAAGCCGGTAGAGCTGGTTCGCACCTAGAGATACAGCCTTCAGAAACAGCATCGACCCGTGAGTTAAGGCTGCTTAGACGAATCTAAGCAGCCTTAACTCACGGGTCGATGCTGTTGATGGAGGTTTCAGGGCCCGACAGCGGACTGTTACTCGGCGGCGGTACCTTCGGCGGCCTTGGCGGCGACGGCTGCATGAACTTCGCTCATGTCCAGAGCCTTGACGGCGTCAATGACGGATTCCAGTTCGGTACCGTTCAAGGCGCCGGGCTGGGCGAACACCAGCACCTTTTCGCGGAACGCCATCAACGTGGGGATGGAGGTGATGTTGGCTTCGGCGGCGAGTTGCTGCTGCGCTTCCGTATCCACCTTGCCGAACACAACGTCGCTGTGCTTTTCGGAGGCAGCCTCAAAGGTGGGCGCAAAACGCACACAGGGCTGGCACCAAGAAGCCCAAAAATCAACGATCACAATGTCGTTGCCCTCAATGGTGGGGCCAAAAGATTCCGTGGTGATTTCTACTGTAGCCATGCCTTAACCGTACGGGATGAGCCTCCCGTTTGGCTGTGGTTTCGCTCACCGCGTGAGCACTAAGCGGTCATAGTCACACATCTGGGACCGTTCCGTGCGGGCAGATTCATGGAGCCGTGAACCGAAAGTCACACTCAGTTCACAGCTTATTCATCTGGCCCGTGCAAGCTTGCGGTATTGAGTAAGTAGATAAGGAAGCAGCGATGACTTTCACACCAGGAGAACCCATGACCCGCCGCATGCACCACCGAGCCTTTATTAATCCTGAGAACCACGATGTGTGGCCCGCGTTGCCCAAGGATGCACCGGTGGCCCTGATTAACGATCGCGGCTGGCGATTGTCGGGCCGCGTGGAGACCATTTCCCACGACCGCCAATGCCTGTGGATCCAGCTTGACGCCGGCATGGGCCGCCAATTGATTCACCATCAGGATGGTTTTGTGTTGGAAAGCGACAACGAGGCCCTCTGATCCTCACCGCTGACAGCAAAGTGCCCGGCCCCACAGGGACCGGGCACTTCTTTGATGCGCAGCGTTAGAGCGTGGCTCTAGACCTTTGACTTGCGGTAGCCGGCCTTCTTGGCGGCAGCCTCGGTGGTGAAGCAAATCTCAGGAGTGGTCTTCGCGTAGAACCGCTGGTTCTTGAGGTGGTAGATCTTGCTCGGCGCGTTGCCCTTGATGGGGGCCCATGACGGGCAGTTCCACTTGCTGGCGGGCTTAGACGACGTCGGTTTGGGAGCCGGCACCACCTTGACCACACGTACACTCGTGGACGATGTCTTGTAACTGCCCTGAGCCGGGAGAGTTACGGACCATTTGCCGGTAACCGTGGCCACTGCGGCCGCTTTGAATGAGCCCGATGAATTGGTCTTCAGCGTGCGGACCAGCTTCTTAGGGGCAGAACCATCAGCGTCAAAGTAAACCTTCACCGTAACGGCTCCGGTCTTGACCCAGGTCTTACCGGAGGGGCGCTGCACCAGGCCGGAATAGGTGATGCTCTTACCCTTGACAACTGTGGCAGGACCGGCCGTGAAGTTGGCAATGCGGGTGGTTGTCGTGGCAGCCGCATGAGCCGAAGTCGGCGCAACCAGCAAGGGCAGCACGACGGCCACCGCAGCCAGAACAGCGAACAGGAAATAGCGCAGCTTTCGCGAGCCGAGGCGCATGGAAATGTTCAAGCACTCCCCCAAGGGATATGGCCGGGAGAATACCCTTCCGGCAGATAATTTATAAGACGCTTGCCAAACATTATCCAAGACTGTCCGTTTGGTCATACTTGTGCGCACATATGACGCGCCGTCCCTGCTTTGAGACGAGATCCACGCCAACCAGTGCTTAGTCTTCTGGGCCAATCATCGAGATGAACTCCTGCGCATCCGCCACCCCAATGTCGGCGTGATCACGCAGGAGGCGAGCAGCGTCGTCGTACTTTCCGGATAGCGCGAGTTGGCGAATCTGGGCGTAAATCTCCGCATTCAGACGCGTGCTGACCACCTCACGGACCTCATCACCTTGCGAGACAATGGCGCGGTACCGGTAACTGCCCGCGGCAGCAATAGGCTTGGCACGTGATTCCGGCTTGAGCTCCGGGGATGAACTTGCCGGCGTCGCTTGCGTGGCGGGGCCTGCGTTGATGATGTCCTCCACGGTCAGCGGCCCTTCCTGAATGCTGGGCTCAGGCTGCGCGGCGGACCCGTTGTTGGGATGTTCGACGGCGGTCGCGGCGGCCGGGCGCTCGGGCGTGGGTTGCGGAAATTGGGCCAAGGCGGCCACAGCTTGCGCTGCGTCACTGAGGCCCAGACGGGTCGCCTTGCGGTATTCCTTGACGGCGTTAAGCACCTGATGCCTTGCGATCAGAGCGTAAACACTCCTGTGCTGTTCCGGGCTCAGCCTGGCACTGGCTTCCTGCGCGTCTTCCCGCGTGATTTCACGGCGCGATCGCTTGTTGGCGGCCACCTTGGGTGCAGTGCCAGCCCCAGTTGCCTCTACTGTGGCCCGTGGCGGCTGGTTGCGCCGTCCCACAAGCCGGGATCCAACAACCACAGCAATGACAATGGCAAGCACAATGAGCAGCGGCACGACGTATTCCATGCCTTAACTGTAGTTCGCCTTTGGCAGCCAAGCCGTACCGGATTGGCAGAGCCTGGTCCGAAATCGGCGCCACCGGAGCCCACTCCCGCTCAGTGAGGCTCAGGAAATGAAAAAACCCGGAACCTTGCGATTTTACTCGCGAGGTTCCGGGTTTCCCGTTTGGTGGCAGATACTGGATTCGAACCAGTGAAGGCGTTGCCAGCTGATTTACAGTCAGCCCCCTTTGGCCGCTCGGGTAATCTGCCATGGCCAAACCGGACCCAAACTTCGGGTCCGACTTTCGCTCCCAACAAGTGGAAGCAGTAAAACTGTACAAGGAATTTGCTCAAGAATCTAATCGAGAGCACCAAGGTGCCAAAATTGGCGTCAATCACACTACATTCGGTAGACAATTCGGCCCCAGCGGGACCCGCCTTGTCGCCCCAAGAAGGCCCGCCGGTGAACGCCTCAGACGTCGCGTTGGATCCGTTTGACTAACTGGCTTTCCAAGAACGCCGCCTGCTCAGCCGTAATCTGATGCAACTCCACGGCTCGGGCCATGTCTTCCTGAACGCCAGCAATCCGAGTCGGCGCGGAATTTGGCGGGGACCCGATGATGCTTCCGGGTTCAAAACTTGAGGATGATCCGCCAACCAGAGCGGGTCCGCTCAAGACAGTCACTGCGGCAAGAGTTACTGCTGCAACGGCACTTCCCACTGTTTTCCGGCTTGGCTTGTGCCTCGCGTCGGAATGACGGGAGGCTACTGAGCTGCCGGCCGGGGACTCAGCGGTAGGCGGTGGCACGGGGTCTTCATCTAGTTTCATGGGTCCTCCTCAAACTGACACTCTTTCCACCTTCTACAGTGCACAGCCCACATGTGCGCTTGCCGCGTGATCGCTCGGAGGACACTGTGAGCGGCACGATGCAGCGCAAAACGGGCACTCTGGTCACTGGCCAGCTAGGCTAGGAGGCAAATCAACCACTCAAGTTTCCAAGCCTATGGAGGAATCATGGCCAGCGAGTCAACGTTCGACGTCGTCAGTAAAGTCGATAAGCAAGAGGTCGCCAACGCCCTGCACCAGGCCCAGAAGGAAGTAGTCCAGCGCTACGACTTCAAGGGCGTGGGTGCCGAGATCGATTTCAGCGGCGAAAAGATCTTGCTGAAGGCCAACTCCGAGGAACGTGTCATGGCCATCATGGACGTCTTCGAATCCAAGCTGATCAAGCGCGGCATCTCCCTGAAGTCCCTCGACGCTGGTGAGCCCTTCGCCTCAGGCAAGGAATACCGTCTCGAAGCCGAGATCGTCGAAGGTATTGCTCAGGACATCGCGAAGAAGATCAACAAGCTCATCCGCGACGAGGGCCCCAAGGGCGTCAAGTCCACCATTCAGGGTGATGAACTGCGCGTGAGCTCCAAGAGCCGCGACGATCTTCAGGAAGTCATGGCCATGCTGCGCAAGTTCGAGGACGCCGATCTGCAGTTCGTCAACATGCGCTGATCCCCAGATCCTCCTCCGCAATCACAAGAGGCGCTGACCTGCGGAATGTTCCCAAGAGAGTATTGGAAACATTCCCCCGGTCAGCGCCTTTTTGCTCTTGTCCGCAGCCCTCTGACCGGCATAGTCTTCCCTTGACCCTAGATCTATCCCTTAGCAAGACAAGACGTATGGAGCTGCCATGAACTCTCAAGAAATTCCCGCCGGAGCACCGTGCTGGATTGATCTGATGACCTCCGACATCGCCAAGTCGCGAGATTTTTATGCTGCTTTGTTTGGCTGGTCCTACGAGGTTGGGGATCAGGAAATGTACGGCGGTTACACCATGGCCTTCAAGAACGGAAAGAGCGTTGCCGGGCTGATGCAGAGTCAGGAAAATGGCGAGGGATACCCTGATATGTGGACAACGTATCTGCGTGTTGATGACATCGAGGCCACCATGGCCGCAGCCAAGAACGCCGGTGCCATCGCCTACATGGAGCCCCTGAATGTCCCTGAACAGGGCAAAATGGCCATGCTCGGCGACCCTAGCGGTGCCTCAATCGGGTTGTGGGAGTTCGGCGGCCACACTGGTTTCCAATCGCACGAGGAAAACGGCGCCGCCGCTTGGCATGAGCTCCACAGCAAGGATTACCCGGCTGCTGTGAGCTTCTATCACGATGTGTTCGGCGTGGAAACCTCAGTCATGAGCGACACCCCCGAGTTCCGCTACACCAATCTGGTGGACGGCGACAAGGAGCTGGCGGGCATCATGGACGCTGCCGGGTTCCTGCCGGACCAGATGCCATCCAACTGGCAGATCTACTTCCAGACGGACGACGTCGATGCCACCATCGCCACGGCCCTCACCTTGGGTGCCACCATCATCAACGCAGCTGAGGATTCCCCTTACGGCAGGATTGCAGGTCTGAGCGACTGCACCGGCGCCATGTTCAAGCTGGTCCAGCCCCAGGCCTAGCTTCAGGCACACAAGCAAAACAGCCCGCAGCCACGGCCACACTCCTTGATGAAAAGGGATGGGGCCGCTGCTGCGGGCGCTCTTGCATGAGGGTCGGTTACAAGCCCAACTCGGCCATGGTCTCAATGGACGCCGCATCCATCAGGCCCATTGCCACGACAGGGCTGGTAGTCAAGCCCAACCATTTCTGGTTGCTGCCCGTGGAGGTGTTGTACAGAATCGGTAGCCGGGTTGACCGGTTAAGGTCAAGGGACCGGCTCGGCGTAGCCACCGACGTCAAATGTCCGTCGGTCAGGTACGTCCACCGCTGCGTGAGGTTTGAGGTCTCACACGCAGACGGGCGGCTGGGATTGCTGCTCGTCAAGCACAGCTCTGGATGGGCGCCGTTGTGGACTGCACCGCGTACATCCATGAACCATTTCTCATCCGCGGCCCCCGTGCACTCGGTGGCCACAGTGGCAGCTGTGGGGACGCGGGCTTCCAGCGATCCGTCGTCGTTCGTGAAGAGCTTGAGACAGTATCCATCCGCAACTCCAGAATTGCCACGATCAACCTTGATGACGGAGCCTTCCGGCACCACCTGGGTATCCACGGAAGCCAGCAGTCCTGAACTCTTCAGCAGCCCTTTGAAACGTGCCTGCGTGGCCTCCGTGGAAACCGTGTCCTGGTAGTAGCGCAGGAACTTACCCGCGTTGCCCGCAGCCGTCTGATGCTCCAGAATGGTCTCTGCCACGGTCTTGGCAGCCGGGCTCAGGAGATCTAGGCTGTCTTGCCAGGAGTCCAACGCCGTGTTCGAGGACTTACTCAGCAGCGGCAAGTCGCTTGACGCCAGTGCCTCCAGCTCGGTTTGCAGGGCAGGCAACTCAGCGTCGCGCACTGCCGTGTAACCGGCGTCCTGACCAATGGTCACGGCTGCCGCCATGGCGGGCAGATCCGTGGCAATCGTCATGCGATCACCGTACTGGGACACCACGCCGTCCTGCTTGCAGGAGAGCTGAGCCGCTGTGGGCTTGTCAGCTTGGGCAATATTGATGTTGAACTGCAGCGCGTTAGCCACGGGGACACCGGCTACGCCGCCGCTGAGCGCGAACTGCGTTGAGGTGCCATCAAGAAAGTCAACGTCCATCCAGCACACACGATTAGCCGGCGGCCCGTCGAGAACCGGCGCAGGGTAGTTGAAGGCGTTTCCGTAGTTGGAGCGGAATGCTGGGTAGAGCACTGCCTTCGAGGCATTAGCAGGGACGTAACCACCTAGTAATGTCACAACGGGCACCCCCACCGCAGTGGGACGGAGTGCGTTGAAGGACGCGTTGACCGCCTTGGCGTCAAGGTAACTCTGCGTTGCCGCATCCCAGTTGCGGTATCCGCTGGGGTAGTCCAAGTCTGGGACAACGGTCTTCCATGATTCCTGGATCCGGTCTGCGCTATAGCCGGTGTGGAAGGTGTAGTTGGAGTAGTTTCCCTCTTGCCAACCTCCGGACATGGCATCCTTCAAGTAGTTGTAGGATCCGGCAAAGGTCTCCTTGAACGTGACACCGTTGATGCCTATGCCATCCGGCTTGAAACTACCCATTTGGAGGTTGGTGCGCATAGCGTCGCGGTAGGCATTCCAGCCCCAGCCGGACTCGGAGTGGTGCGTGGTGTTGATGATCGCGGCGTCGCCCGTGAGTGAATTATTCTGTCCCGGGTAGTGCCCCAATCCGTAAGAGTGACCCAACTCGTGGCTGAGTTCATTTCCGCTGGATGCGTACAGCGTAGCCATGCCGTTGCCGCCCGAGAGGCCGTGTTCGGCTCGTCCATTGGCGTAGAGTCCGGCCGAGTGGTGGATGATCCGCTGGTTGTACAGGGACGGCTGCTGCTGGTTCATGGGCCCGGAGGTCTGGCCAAAGTTGGCCAGGTTGATGCCCGTGGAGACCTGGGCCTTGCCCACGTTTTCACGCATGTCCCCCGAATACACATCGCCGTTGCTCACGGAGGGGCTGCCCGGCGTGTAGATGTTTCCATTGGCCACAATGACCTTCTCCAGCTGGACACTTTCATACTTAGCCATGATCAGCTTGGACACCGGGATGGTCTGGAAGTAATCCGCTGCCGATTCTGCTGGCTTGTTAATGAAGGCATGGTCGCCGTTCATATTGGGCGTGGTCAGCATGCCCAATTCAATGTTGTTGATGACTAATTCTGCTGGCGGTGCCATGGTGATGTTCGACGCCGGAAGGGTGCCGTTTGCGCCGCTAGCGTCAGTGAAGCTCAGCTCAAGTCCGGGGACAACCACATCCCAGGGCAGGTCAACGCTCCACGCCCGCTTGGAGTACACCACAGCCGGGCGCCCGGCCGGGAAATTCGCATCGGTTTCGGGCAGGGCGTCGGGGGCATTCAGCACAAACACGCCCTTGGCGACGCCCTTAACACTGGCGGTGACGCTGACTGAGCTGGTGGCTGCGGTAGGCGTGAAGAGTAGCAAGGCTGCACGCTCAGCCACCAGATCCGGCATATCGGTGGCGTCGTTCCCGGCGGGATTGATGGTGTGACTCTGTGCGAACTCCGCCATTCCTGTGAGGGCTCCGGCAGACAGATCGTTGCGGATGACTCTCGGACCCCCAGTCTTATCAACATCGTGGAAGCCCAGCCCACGGTCGGGTCCGCCAGCGTTGAGGTATCCGGAGAAGGGATCAGCCAGCGGCGTACCCAGTTTGGCGGCGTCAGTGGTGATGGTGCCGCTGGTGGCCCCAGCTTTCCACGTGCTGATCGGCTGGAAGAACCCCGAATCCAACTCCTCACGAGTCACGGTGTGCCTGGTTGTGGTGCAGCTGTAGCTGGCACCGGCCTTGAGGTTAATGAAGCGGCAGTTTCCGGCACCGTCGGCCGGAACGAAGGGGGCAAATGGCCCTGATTCGGGGGTCACCGTAACAGTTGTGGTGCCATTATTTTTGACTGTGAAAGTGTAAGGCAACGCCTCAGCCGGAACGTACGGATTCGTCGCCGTGTTGCGCTGCGGGTTACTGGGCGTGCCGGAAATACTCACCTGCCCCACGGAGGTGTCGACCTTTGCGCGCAAAGCAACGGGCGCCGTCGAAAGCGTTTTGCTTTCATTGCCAACCCTCCACGTTGTGGCCGTCGCAAAGCTGCCGGCAGCCAGATCCGCTGCCGTCACAGTGTGTTTGGGTGTCGCGCAGGTATAGTTGGCTCCTGCGCTCAGCCCGGCCCAACGGCAGTTGCCAGCGCCGTCGGCAGGAACAAAGGGGGCAAAGCTACCCGAAACCGGCACCACTGTCACGGTTTGTGAGCGGTTGTTGGCAACCTTGAAGCTGTAGGATATTTCCTCCCCCACGGTGTAGGGGTTGATCAAGACGTCACGGCTCGCATCACCAACCTGGCCGCTGATGGTCAGTCCGCTGAAGTCGAGCTCAGCGGTTCCTGCGGCCAGCACGGACGCTGCCGCATCGAGGGGAATGGTAGGGGCGGCCAGTGCTGGTGTCGTCATGACGCCCACTCCTGCGAGCATAACGGCCAAAACCGCACCTGCCACGGCCGTACTTTTTCTATTTGCGCCGCCAAATGGCGAGGTTCTCTTCACGGAGTTCCTAGGTGTCGGGGGTACACAGTGCCCGTTGGCACGGCACCCGGCGTAGAAATCGTGGCCCAAAGGACACTGTCCAGATAGGACAAAAGGATCTGTCGCGAGCGCAAGGACACCGCCCACAGCTGCTGCCCCCGTTGCGCCACTGTGAAGAAATTAGCACTTTTGTAGCAAGGCCACCGCGAAATGTCGCCTAAAGTTATCGGTAACACAACAAATTGCACCTTTGGTGCAGTCCAACCGAGGAACACTGCCCAAAGAGACAGTCACGCAAGCCAGCATCAAACTCCGTGGCTCAACTGCCCGGTTCCACCAACCCGGTATCGTAGGCAAGCACCACGGCTTGAACCCTGTCGCGGAGATCAAGTTTGGCCAGGATCTTGCTGACGTGCGTTTTTACCGTCTGCTGGGCAATGAACAGTGCAGCGGCGATTTCCTGGTTTGATTGACCCCGGCCAATCAACGTCATGACCTCAAGCTCCCGTTCCGTGAGACCTTCGAGCCGCTCTTGGGAAAGCTCCGGCCGTGCCCGTGAAATGGCAAACTGCTCGATCAGCCGCTTCGTCACGGAAGGAGCGAGCAAAGCCTCCCCGGAGGCCACAATGCGGACAGCTGCCACCAACTCCTCCGCGAGCGCATCCTTGAGGAGAAAACCACTGGCCCCCAATTGCAGCGCATCGTAAACGTAGTCGTCCACATCGAAGGTTGTCAGCATCAGCACATGAGTGGCCTCTGATTCAGAGGCATCGGCGAGGATTCGGCGCGCGGCCTCTAATCCATCCATGACGGGCATGCGAACGTCCATTAGCACCACGTCGGGGCGGTGCGTGGCCGCCATCTCCACGGCCACAGCACCGTTCTCGGCCTGCCCCACAATCTCAATGTCGTCTTGGGCGCCAAGCAACGCGGCAAACCCTTCACGGACCATGGCCTGGTCATCCACTACTAACACTCTGATGCTGACGCTCATGCTCGGTTGCCTTCTCTGCCGTTAGTGGCGATGAGTGGCAGTTTCGCCGTGACGGAGAAGCCACCGTCGAGAGTTGGCACACACACCACCGCACCGCCCACAATGGCAGCACGCTCCCGCATTCCGATCAGGCCCTGCCCCACGTGGGGGCCCTTATCCAGCTGCGCCATGACGGCCCCTATGTCCGAGCTGGAGTTGATCACGGAGATGCTCAGGCTGCCGCTCTTCATGGAAAACCTCACCTGTACCTGAGCACCGGGTGCGTGCCTGATGACGTTGCTCAGCGCTTCCTGCACAATCCTGTAGGTGGTCAAGGCGATGACCTCGCCAATGTCGTGACCTTCGACGTCGGACAGCTCGGGTTCTGCGATGCGTATCCCCGCAGAACGGGCCGAGGCAAAGAGTTGGGGCAGATCGGAAAGGGTGGGCTGTGGCCCCAGCTCGCGCCCCGCTTCCATGTTGCGTAGCGAACCGAGCATGCTGCGCATCTCCGTCATGGCCCGGCGAGAGTTTGCGGCAATGTCATCGAACTCTTTCTTGAGTTCGTCGCTGAGTCCGGCGTGCCGGTAGCTGGCTGTGGTTGCCTGGACCACCACCACCGACATTCCATGGGCCACCACATCGTGGAGCTCGCGGGCAATGCGGGTGCGCTCCTCAGCCAATCTGCGCCGCGACTGTTCCTCAGCGCTGACCGTGCGTTCGGCGGCAAGCTCCGTGCGCAGATGTTGCCATTGCTGGGCAACCACGGCAGCCACCATGAGCCCACCGGATACAGCGGCGAAAATGACAACATTGTTTTGGGCGCCGTCCGACTGCCCATGGGGCATGGTCAGATAATTGGAAATAACACCCACCATCACACTGGCCAGCCACGCAGCCGATGGAACCATCCAATGCATGCGCAGCCCGGCAACGCCGATCACCAAAACTTGGGTGATCATGGCAACCACGCTGAAAGGCATGGGTGCTGCCCCCACGGGATCGGACACCAACGGCATAACAATCAGGGGCACCAGTGACACAATCACACCAGCCACGGGTCGGGCAGCAGTCAATCCCAGCGACGCCGAGTGCAAAATGGCCATCCCCAGCGCGAACGGCAGGGACATATGGTACAAACTCATATTCAGCGGCGCGCCCACGGCAAGCAGCGCGATGCAGACAACGGCCGTTCCCAGCCAGACCCAGCTAATCCCCTTCATGCGCCAAAGGTTCACTGTATTAAAGGGTATGAAAGCTTCAGCCCCGGCGCTAATCTGATGACCGGGCGCTGCGACTACAGGTGCAGTCCCGTGATGGTGCTCAGAAGTTTTGTCCGGATCGGAGCTCTTGGCCGGATCTGATCTTTTGTCCGGAGCGGAGTTATTAGTTTTCTTCATGCCCGGCGTCTATATTCTCCGTGGTCATTTCAGCTGTGGGTCCGTCGGCGTCCAAACCCTTCAATCCTCCGGCTGGTTCACCATGCCAGGCTTGAATGCGCCAGCCACCCGGCGCGGAACTGCCCGTGGGCTCGCCGTCCAGGATGACAATGCCGGTGTTGGACAGGTCGTGATATTTGGGGTCGGCCCAATCGATATTGACACCCCTGTGTCCCGCCCAGAATCGGATCATGGCGCCGTGGCTGACCATGGCGACGTTCTGGTGGGCAGCGGCGGCTTCTTCAACGACGGCGTCGAAGCGTGCCAAGATCTCAAATCCGGTGTCGGCTCCGGGCATGCGGACCGAGAGATCCCCCGTTAGCCAGGATTTAACGGCAAACAGATAGGCCTCTATCGAGGCTTTGTCGCCTTTCATTTCCAGATCGCCTGCGCTGATCTCCCGCAATCCGTCCCGAACCACCGGTTCAAGGGTGCGTGCGGCAGCCAGTGGAGCCGCCGTCAACGCCGTGCGGGTCAGATTTGAAATGTACAGGGCTCCAATGCTCTGCCCTCCAACAGCGTCGGGAATGGCGGCTGCCTGCAGTTCACCCAGGGGCGTCAGACCCGGTCCCGGGACAGCGGTATCCAGAACACCACGTACGTTGTTGGGGGTCTGGCCGTGCCTAATCAAGATCAATCGCATGATTCCATTCTGTCTTACTCCAGGACGTTACGTGCGGGGCTCAACTGCGTTGCGTTAGGCTGACAAGAAATTACACTGTCCGGGAGGTACACGTGCCAGTTGCACAAGAGCAATTGTTCACTTCGACATTTTGGAGTATTCGGCGGCCCAAAGCTCCTCTGACAGACGGTCATTTCGTGATCCGGCTCAATGATCCATCCATTGCGTTCGGCCCCGACTCCGCAGCCGACCTCCTGCGCTGCTACGGTGCACTGCGGCGAGCCCTGACCGAGCTGGTGGGCGCAACGGGAGCGCAGTTGTATATCTCGCGGAACTGGCAGCCCGTGGGCGACGCCATTGGCGAGCCGGTTGCCGAGACGTCCACCCCCTCGCTGCACACCTTTTTTGTGTGGCCGGGAAGCACGACGGCGGCTTCCGCGCTTGTCCGCCCAGCTCACCATCGTTCAGCGGTGCAGCGCACCGAAGACGTAGACGATGGCTTGCGCGAATGGCTGGCCAGCAACACGGAGACCAAGTCAGAGCCGGGCTCCGAGGGCCCTCTGCCGAGCGATTCACCAGCGCCGGAGGGACCGTCAGTACCCGCAGAATCGGCGCCTGAGGGGTGGGAGAACCGTGCGTTCCATGTCGAGCCAGCCCGCGCCATACCCGGCAACGATTTCAGGGTTGGACACTGGACGGCTCTTCCCCGTTCTCCCGTTGCTTCACTGGATCAGGTGGACACGGCGGCGCTGTTGGAACTAGTCCAGGGCATTGAAGACATTGCCTGGCATACCAGCCCCAGGCATGCTGGCATCTCTGTCTGGGCCACAGATCTGTGGGGTGCCTGGCCGAGCATTGAAATTTTCGCCCGCGAGCATGGCAACGATGACCGCCTTGCTAGCTTCGTTGAGGCTGGAGGCCTGGATCTGCCGCATCCGGATGGGACGGTCCCTGCTGGGGCTGTTCCGGCGGAGAATGCCGGGACAAGCGCCAAGCCATCGCCTACTGTAGAGAAATGAGCAACAACTCCTCCCTCAATGAAGACCAGACCACACAGGTTATAGCCCTCGCCATGGACCTGGCTCGCGACGACAAGGGCGCTGAACTGGCCGATTTCCTCGACCACGGGCTTGATGTGGACGTCCAGGACGCCGGCGGCAACACCCTGCTAATGCTGGCCGCTTACAAGGGCAACGCCGGCACTGTCTCCATGCTGCTGGCGCACGGAGCCAACGTGGATCTGCGCAACGAGCGGGACCAGTCGCCCCTCGCAGGCGCCCTGTTCAAGGGCGAAGACGCGGTGGTCGCGCTGCTCGTGGCAGCCGGCGCGGATCTCGATGCAGGAACACCCTCTGCTCGGGCCACAGCCGCCATGTTTGGCCGCGAACACCTCCTCGGCTAGCCTTCCTGGCTCTTCCTCCCTCTCCTCCACTCCCCCTCCTCGCTCCCCTGGCCCCCTCCCCACCCTCCGCGAAAGGTGAGTAGTTGCTAATGTTCGCGCCGAACATTAGCAACTACTGCATCCTCGAGGGACTGGGACACCCGGATACCTGCGTTAACTAACGACGGCGGCACCCACCTTCCGCAATAAGCGAAGGTGGGTGCCGCCGTCGTACGTCTTTAAGGACTATGCCTTGGACGCTTGGTGAGCCTCAATGGCCGCGCGTACTCCTGCCCCGTAAGCCGGATCGGCCTGGGTGCAGTTGTAGATGTGACGCTCGATGGTGGCCTGTGAGGCTCCATCGATGGCGCGGGCGGTGTTCTCGAAGAGCACCTGACGCTGCTCGTCGCTCATCTTTTCGCGGAACAGGATGCCGGGCTGCTCAAAGTAGTTGGCATCGTCTTCGCGGTAGTTGAACCGGTCAGCAATGGCGCCAATAGCCTGTGCCGGATCCGCGTAGGCGGGCTGCTCGGGCCAGCGGCCGTAGGAGTTCGGCTCAATGCCGGGGGTGCGGCCCTGGTTGCCATCCACGCGGCCCTGGCCATCGCGGTGGTAGGTGTTGACAGCGTTCTTCGCGGCGTTCACCGGGATCTGGTGGTGGTTGACACCGAGGCGGTAGCGGGCGGCGTCGCCGTAGGAGAAGAGGCGGGCCTGCAGCATGCGGTCCGGGGAGAAGCTGATGCCGGGAACAACGTTGGCCGGGGAGAAGGCAGCCTGCTCAACATCGGCGAAGTAGTTCTCGGCGTTGCGGTTCAGTTCCCACTCGCCAACCTCAATGAGCGGGTAGTCCTTCTTGGACCAGACCTTGGTGAGGTCGAACGGGTGGTACTTGTACGTGTCAGCGTCAGCCTCGGGCATGATCTGGACCATGAGCTTCCACTTCGGGAAGTCGCCGTTCTCGATCGAGTCGAAAAGATCGCGCTGGCTGGACTCGCGGTCGCCAGCAACGACTGCGGCGGCCTCGGCATCGCTGAGGTTCTTGATGCCCTGCTGCGTGACGTGGTGGAACTTGACCCAGAAACGCTCGCCCGCTGCGTTGATCAGGGAGAAGGTGTGTGAGCCGAAGCCGTGCATATGACGGTAGCCGTCGGGGATGCCGCGGTCAGACATGACGATCGTGACCTGGTGCAAGGACTCGGGGAGGTTGGTCCAGAAGTCCCAGTTGTTCTCGGCGCTGCGCAGGTTGGTGCGCGGATCGCGCTTGACAGCGCGGTTCAGATCGGGGAACTTCAGGCCATCACGGAAGAAGAAGACGGGGGTGTTGTTGCCAACCAGGTCCCAGTTGCCTTCCTCGGTGTAGAACTTCACGGAGAAGCCGCGGATGTCACGCTCGGCGTCGGCAGCGCCGCGCTCACCGGCAACCGTGGAGAAGCGAGTAAAGAGCTCGGTCTTCTTGCCCACCTCGGAGAAGATGTCTGCCTTGGTGTACTTGGTGATGTCGTTGGTGACCGTGAAGGTACCGAAGGCACCGGAGCCCTTGGCGTGCATGCGACGCTCGGGGATGACTTCGCGGCTAAAGTGAGCCAGCTTCTCTAGGAACCAAACGTCCTGCAGCAGCATGGGTCCGCGAGGACCGGCTGTGAGGCTGTCCTGGTTGTTGGCAACAGGCGCGCCTGCGGCTGTTGTCAGCGGGGAGGTGTTTTCGATAGTCATCTTTACTTATCGCTCCTAGTGATAGTTGGGTCTTGCTCGTTCAGAAGTCTCTTGGCGGTGCAGTCAGGACAGGTGCCCCAGTAGATAACCTCGGCCTCATCAATGCTGAAGCCATGGCTGTTGGAGGCATGCAAACAGGGTGCCTCGCCGAGGGCGCAGTCCACATCTGCAATGTCTGCGCAACTGCGGCAGACCACATGGTGGTGATTGTCCCCTACCCGTGTCTCGAACCGCGCAGGCGAGCCTGACGGTTCAATCCGGCGTACCAGATCTGCCTCTACCAGCGCCGCCAGCACGTCGTAGACGGCTTGCTTGGAGACGCTTCCCAGGTCGGTGCGAACAGCACCGATGATGGTGTCGGCATCGGCATGAGGGTGGGTGCTGACCGCACTGAGAACGGCAACGCGAGGACGAGTCACGCGCAGCGATGCTGCCCGCAATAAGTCCTCGATTGTTCGTTCCTTTTCCATGGCTCCCACACTATCCGCCTTTCTGGACCGAGTCCAGTAAAGCGGCCGCGGCGCGTCCCTTTTAATTCCTCCACAGCCATTGTTTAGGCCAGCTGTGTGCCCGTTCCCGGCATAGGTACTGGTGGGAGCCTCCCGCGCTCTTTAGGCTCAGTCCATGGATACATTCACCGGGTTTCCCGCGGCAGCCCTGGAGTTTTACGCCGCCCTTGAAAGCAATAACAACCGCAGTTGGTGGCTGGCGCACAAAGACACTTACGACGCCGATGTGCTGGCTCCGTTTTCCGCTCTCCGAAGCGGCTTGGAAGCTAGATTTGGTCCGGGCAAGATCTTCCGCCCTTACAAGGACATGAGATTTTCAACCACCCAAGAGCCGTACAAGAGCGCCCAGGGCATGTTCCTTTCACCCTATGAAGATGTTGGATACTATCTCCATCTGGATGCTGGCGGGCTGAGCGTGGGCGGCGGCTACAGGTCCGCGGCACCAGCTCAACTGGCCCGCTTTCGGGCTGCTGTGGATGCCACGTCCAGCGGGACGGCTCTGCTCGACATCCTCAATCAGCTAGCCGCAGACGGCTTCACTGTGGCCCCGCCAGACCTAAAAACCACACCCCGGGGATTTCCTCGGGATCACCCGCGGGCGCACCTGCTCCGCCACAAGACACTGAGTGCCTCATTACTGCTGGGGATACCGGACTGGCTCGACGATGGTAGCGCCCAACTGCATATCGCCGAACGCTGGGAACAACTACGCCCCCTGGTGGACTGGGTCATCCACTATGCCGCACCATGAACAAGGGCCACTGCCGGCAGGGTTGGCCGTCTCGAGCAAGCCCTAGTCCGGAATACGCCGGAGATAGAAACGCATGGGCGCGTGGCGGATAGCCTTTGGCGCGATGGTCACCAGCAGCGCCATTATCCGGAAACAGACATTCAAGAGCTGCTCCTTGCGAGGCGACCAGGCAAAGCCGTACATGTCCCGCACCGTGGGCGGCAGCTGACCCGCCGTCAGGAAGCGGGCCAGCGGCATGAGGACTCGAATCCCCCATGGCGCCTGCCTCGCTGCAAGCAGCTCCGCCGCCACTCCCCGAACCGTCAGATCAACACTGAGTTGATCCACTTGCTTCGCCCAGTACGCGGCGAAGTCAGCACGAGTGCGTGGCCAAAGATCTGCTGGCATGCCCAATGCTGTGCCCAGGATGGCGTAACTTTGGTACACCGATTCCGCTTCGGAGGCGGAAAGCGCCGGGAACACGGCGTCGTATATTTGCAACGCTGACTCATACAGCGTGGCCGCCACCCACAGCTGCAGCTGGGGATCGGAGGCGTCGTAGGCGGGTGTTCGCGGGGTTCCGGCTGCCTTGACGGGCAGATGAGCTCGCTGCACCTGCCGCTGCATGCTTCTGCGCTGGGCCGGGGTGCCGTTGCTCAGTGCATAGATATAGCTCAGAGTGCCGTGCAGTCGCTTGAGCGGGTCGGTGGCAAAGCTGGAATGGTCCGCCACGCCATGCCCCACGGCCGGGTTGGCCAGCTGCAGCAGAACGGCCCGGCCCGCCCCGGCCAGCAGCACAGCTTCAGGCGCTACATCCGCTAGCGTCCTTGGATGCATTTTTCTCATGCCTTCCAGCGTCGCACAGCTGTCCTACCTTGCATCGGCTCTACTTCAGTTTTGCTCAAACAGTTTTTGTGAGTGCCGCTTCTTCACGGCGCAATCTGGAATTCCAGTGTCCGTAACTGAAGTAGAACACCAAGCCCACAGCCACCCAGACGGCGAAGAAAACCCACGTCAAAGTGGCCAGGTTCAGCATCAGGTAAATGCACAGCAGGGCTGAGAGCACAGGAATGACGGGGCCAAACGGAACCCGGAAAGCGGGCTTGAGGTCTGGACGCTTTCGGCGAAGCACCAAAATGCCAATGCTGACCATGACGAAAGCACTGAGCGTGCCGATATTGATCATTTCGCTGAGCACCTCTACCGGCGTGAAGCCAGCCAGGACGGCAACAAGGACACCACTCAAGATCTGTGTTCTGGCGGGCGTGGCGTGCTTGTCGGAGGTCTTGCTCAGGGCTCGCGGCAGCAGCCCGTCACGGCTCATAGCCATCATGACGCGGGCAAGGCCCATCAGCAGCACCATGATGACAGTGGTCAGGCCAATGAGTGATCCGAGGGAAATAATGACCACGGCCCAGTCGGCACCAACCAGCGAGAACGCTGTTGACAATGAGGGGTCGGCCGCATTGGCAAGGTCCTCATAGGACACCATGCCGGTCACGGCCAGCGTGACCAAAATGTACAGGACAGTTGTGACAGCAAGTCCAGCAAATATGCCCCGAGGAAGGGTCTTGGCTGGGTTCTTGACCTCTTCAGCACTCGTGGCGACTACATCAAAGCCAATGAAGGCAAAGAAGACTAGGGCTGCACCTGAAATGATGCCGGCAAATCCGTACATCGACGGCTCGGCGCCTGTCAGCAAGGACAAGAACGGTTGGAGCTGCCATGAGCTCTCGGTGGCCGGGGCCGGCTGAGACGGCGGAACGAACGGCTTGTAGTTATCCATCTTGACGTAGAAGAAGCCAACCACGATCACGAAGAGGACAATGCCGATTTTAATCAGCGTGAAGACGTTGTTGATCCGCGCTGCCAGCTTGGTTCCCATAACCAGGATGAAAGTGAAGGCGGAAACAACAACCAGTGGTCCCCAGTAAACGGTGATAGGACCGAACGCCACATTGGAAGGGACGTTGAGATTGACGGCCTCGAAGAAGTTGCTGAGGTAGATGCCCCAATACTTGGCGATCACCGACGCTGCCATGAGCAATTCCAAAACCAAGTTCCAGCCGATAATCCAGGCCAAGAGCTCACCAACCGTGGCATAGGTGAAAACGTAGGCGCTGCCCGCAACGGGGATGGCCGTGGCAAATTCGGCATAACACATGATGGCCAGCGCGCAAGTGATTGCAGCCAGAATGAAGGAGATAGAGACAGCCGGGCCGGCGTGGTTTGCAGCGGCATTGGCCCCCACCGAGAAGATGCCGGCACCAACAGCAACGGCGATGCCCATGATCATCAGGTCCCAGGTGCTCAGCGAGCGCTTGAGGCCGTGGCCGGGCTCTTCAGCATCAGCAAGGGAGTGTTCAATTGATTTGATTCGGAATAACTTCATAATGACCGCTTAATCGTCGGGTATTTTGCAACTTCACCACATTAGCGAAGCACTACCAGAAGTCTTCAATTTCAAATACTTTATCTCAAATCATGAGACGTTGTGTCCGTCTTGGCGCGTCACCCAAGTTTCCTATTTGAACCAGATCCAGCCGTTGAAGCTCTCCGCACCACTGGCCGCCACACTGATTTTCACGGGATAGCCGTGCAGGATGCCAGGAGTGGGCACCCTGACCATGAACGTGCCCACCGTCCCAGCCCATTTCCGTCGGCGTGGAAGAGCTGACAGCCAAATGATTGTGGCCCCAAACCGGAGGTTTGGGGCCACAAAGTGCCTTACCCGCTGCAAGAGTTCGTCCTGCGGTTGGCGGCTGCTATTTCTTGGAAATGTTGACCATCTGTTCGCGGTCAACAACCTTGATCCGTTCGCGCACTACGGCAACGCCGTGAGCAGCGTTGTAGCTTTCACCCAGGTGCTTCTCGTGAGCGTCCAGCTTGTTCCAGCCTTCCCAGGTAGTGAATTCCACACCGCGAGATTCCAGCAAGTCGCTCACGTCCTGCTCCCCGGGGAACTGCGCCACGGGCAGGCTGAGTCGGTCCTCCAATAGGCAGCCAATGGTCTCCAAGGCATCACCCTTGGTGCTGCCAATCAGACCCACCGGTCCACGCTTGATCCAGCCCGTGGCATAGATGCCCGGCACATGGGTCCCGTCGGCACTCAGGACACGTCCGCCGTCGTTCGGAATGACGCCTCGGCGGGCATCAAAATCAATCTCGGCCAGCTCTGAACCCAAATAACCGACGGCCCGATACACGGCCTGGACCGGGTAGTCGATGAACTCGCCCGTGCCACGGACATTGCCCGTGCCATCCAATTCATTGCGCTCAAACTTAATGCCGCTAACGCGCCCATCGGTGCCGGTGATTTCCACGGGCGTATGGAGGAAGTGCAGGTGGAGGCGGCGCGACGCCGGAACCCGGGTTTCGTCGTGCTCTTCCGCAAGCCAATTAGTCAAAGTGTTGACCATGATCTTGACCTGGTTATTGCTCCTAATGGCGGCATCGGAGGCCTCGTCAAAATCGAAGTCCTCCTCGTAGAGCACAATGTCAACGTCGCGCGAGTGCGAAAGTTCGCGCAGTTCCAACGGTGTGAATTTCACTTGGGCGGGACCGCGGCGACCAAAGATGTGCACATCGGTGACAGGTGAAGTCTTCAGCCCCGCGTAGACGTTGTCCGGGATCTCCGTGACGAGCATGTCATCGGCATGCTTGGAGAGCACGCGGGCCACATCGAGGGCAACATTGCCGTTTCCGATGACGGCGATTTCCTTGGCCGTCAGGGGCCATTCGCGGGAGACATCGGGGTGACCGTCGTACCAGGAGACAAAGTCAGCACCGCCATAGGAGCCATCCAACTCGATCCCGGGGATGTCCATCACGGCATCCTTCGTGGCCCCCGTGGCGAAGATGATTGCGTCGTAGTGGGCCCGCAAATCCGTGAGCGTCAGATCCCGGCCGTACATGACATTGCCAAAGAAGCGGATATCCCCACGGTCCAGCACCTTATGCAGGGCGTTCATGATGCCCTTGATCCTGGGGTGATCTGGGGCGACGCCATAGCGGATCAGGCCGTACGGCGCGGGCTGCGATTCAAAGAGGTCAATACTCACCTGGATGTCCCCGCCAGCCACTTCCTGGGACTTCGTCAGAATGTCCGCCGCATACACGCCCGCCGGGCCAGAGCCGATGATGGCAACGCGGATGGGGCGGGTGGTGCTCAAGTTAGCCAAGACAGAAGTCCTTCCGAACCGAAGAATCGCAACATCAGCAGGGTCGCTGGTTAAACTGTTGCACAAGGAAGCGCGAATTAAGCGCTACTTTCTTAGTCTAATTGGCTACAACCGGCGCCCGAAAGAGTCCGTCTGAGAAAGTGATCAACTACTCACGGGCAACAACAGCAAATAACTGGCTGCTTCGCCCCGAAATTGTGGCGGTTTCCTTAGGGACGCCTTCTGACCGAGAAGCGGTTTCCGCAGGCCAACGGCCAGGTGGCGCCCGTGTTCTCAAACCCGCGCGAACAACTGACACGGACGTTGCCGTCCAGTCACTTCCAAGTGGACATGGCATTTAATTGCTATTGGTGTTGTTATGGGCTGTGTGACACAAAGCAAACCTCAAATAAGCGGCACTTCCGGTAAACAACAAAAGGCACTCAAACCTGCCCGGTCCGAGGGCGCAAAGGGTGCGCTCTACGGCGTAGGCGCCTACGGCTTGTGGGGCTTAATGCCGCTGTACTTCATCTTGCTCATTCCAGCCAACAGCATTGAAATTGTGGCCAACCGCGTGGTCTGGTCAGTGATCTTTTGCGCGATCATCATCACCGTGTCGCGCGGCTGGGGCAAGATTGGCGCCGCTCTGAGAAGCCGGCGCATCATGGGGACTCTGACCATTGCGGGTTTCCTCATCGTGATCAACTGGCTCACCTATGTCTTTGCGGTAACCACCGGCAACACCATTGAAGCCTCCCTGGGGTACTTCATCAATCCCCTCTTCTCCGTGCTACTAGGCGTCATTCTACTCAAAGAACGGCTACGCCCCTTGCAGTGGACGGCCGTCGGCATTGGCTTCGTGGCTGTGGTGGTCCTGACGTTCAGTTACGGCAAACTGCCTTGGATCGCCCTCATTCTGGCAGCTAGCTTTGGACTCTATGGCTTCGTCAAGAACCGCGTGGGCGGCAGGGTAGACGCCATCACCAGCCTCAGTATTGAAACCGCAGTACTGACGCCCTTCGCCATCGCAGCCATCGTGATAGTGACACTCATGGGTCAGGCCACGCTGACAGGGATGGGCGCAGGCCACTTCTGGTTGATGGCCTCCGCCGGCATTGTGACCGCCGTGCCCCTACTGTTCTTTGGCGCCTCAGCCCGGCGCCTGTCCATGACCGGCATCGGCCTGTTGCAGTTCATGACCCCAGTGGTGCAGTTCATCATCGCCATCACCCTTCTGGATGAACACATGAGCGTTGAACGGTGGATCGGCTTCGCGATCGTCTGGGTGGCCCTGATCATCCTTGTGACCGACATGCTCCTGCACTATCGCAAGTCATCCCGACTGCGAAGCTTAGCTCCAGCAAATTCCTGACCAAAGCTACGTAAGGAACACTTTTGACAACGGAAAACTTTGACCTTCTGGTAGTCGGAGGCGGCAAGGCAGGAAAATCCTTAGCGATGGATCTGGCAGCAGCTGGCCAACGCGTAGCAATGGTGGAACGTGGCATGATTGGCGGCACCTGTATCAATGTCG
The DNA here is from genome assembly GCF_002929705.1 of Arthrobacter sp. N199823. Lineage (GTDB taxonomy): Bacteria > Actinomycetota > Actinomycetes > Actinomycetales > Micrococcaceae > Specibacter. Next base: position 365,395 of record NZ_PJIN01000003.1, on the reverse strand, counting down.
CCTGCATCCCCACAAAAACACTCGTCAACAGTGCCCGGTTGCTGGCGCTCACCCGGCGGGCTGCGGAATTCGGCATTGACGCCACCGACTCCCCCGCCATCAACATCAACCTGCTGCGCGCCCGCAAGGAGGATGTGGTGGGCACCATGGTTGCAGGACAGCGCAAGTCCTTCCTGGCGTCCGGCATGGATTTGGTGATTGGCGAAGCCCGCTTCACCGGCCCGCACACCATTGAAGTGAGCGACGACGCCGGCACGCGCCGCACGCTGTCCGGCACCAACGTGGTGGTCAACACCGGGATGGTGCCCTCCGTTCCAGACCTTCCCGGCCTACACGCGGCAGCCCCCTTGACCAGCACCAGCATCTTGACCCTGGCCGAACTGCCCGAGAGCATCATCATCCTGGGCGGCGGATATATCGGCTGCGAATTCGCTTCCATGCTGGCCATCATGGGCGTCGCCGTCACCATCATCCAGCGCGGGGATGCCCTGCTCCCCCGTGAAGACGCTGATGTCTCGTCGGCCGTTGCCAGCGCTCTAGAGTCCGACGGCGTGAGCGTGCGGTTGGGTGTCTCGGCCGAATCGGTCTCCCGTTCCAACGGCACCGTCACCGTTTCACTCTCTGACGGCACCACCGCAGAGGCAGCAGAGATCTTGGTAGCTCTGGGCCGCGAACCCGTCACGGCCCAGCTGGGACTTGAGGAGGCCGGCGTCGAACTTACAGACAAGGGACTGGTCCAGGTGGATGAATTCCTGCGGACCACGGCCCCTGGTGTGTGGGCTGCCGGAGATGTGGCAGGATCACCACAGTTCACCCATGCGTCATGGAACGATTACCGCATTCTGAAGGCGAATCTTGCGGCCACCTCAGAAGATTCGCTGCACAGCACCCGCGATCGGCTCATTCCGTACGGTGTTTTCACCACGCCGGAGCTGGGCCGCGTGGGCCTCTCCGAGGCGGACGCCCGAGCCGCCGGACACGACATTCGGGTGGCAAGCATGCCCGTGACAGCCATCCCCCGCGCACGCACAGTGGGTCATCTGGACGGCATCTGGAAAGCCGTGGTTGACCGCGCTACTGACCAGATCCTCGGTGTCAGCCTGCTGGGCCATGACTCCAGTGAAGTGATTGCCGTGGTGCAGATGGCCATGCTCGGCCAGCTGCCCTACCAGCGCCTGCGCGATGCCGTGATCGCACACCCCACCATGGCAGAGGGCCTGCAGCTCCTGTTCAGCGACGCTTTCCTGGAGAAGTAACGGCCCTCAAACGTCTCAGATTCCAGGTGATACGAAGTCGCGCGGGACAACCACCATGGGCACCGGCAGCGAGCGCAGGATCTTGTTGGCCGTGGAGCCGAGGAAGATCTTGCGGTTTTCGGCGAGACGGCTGGATCCGACCACCACCAGTTCACCGGATTTCCAGCCGATCCCGTCAATGGCTTCTTCAATGTTGCGGCCGTGCGCGAGCGTGACAGTAACCTTGTTGTCCGGGAGCTTGGCGGCGGCCGCGCTCAGCACCGTGTTTACATGCTGCTTAGCCGGGCTCAAGGCGTTGTCGAGATCAAAATCGGTTTGATTCAACTGGTCGATTTCCACTACAGAAACCAGCCGCAGTGGCACGTGGCGCCGGGAGGCTGCGGTGGTGCCGACGTCGAGCACTGCCTGCCATCCCGCACGCATTCCGGTCATGACAGTCAGTCGCGTCAGCGGAGCTTTGCGGTTATATCCGCGAGGGGCGAGTGCCACGGGAACAGGCGATGCATGGAGCAGCCCGTTGGCCACCGAGCCCAGGGTGAAACGCTTGAAGAGGCCGTTGCTAGCGGCACCCACCACAATGATGACGGCGTCATCCTCTTTGGCGGCATCGATCAGTCCGTGGACAAAGGAATCGGCAACGCGAGTAGAAAAGGTGGCCTCAACATCACTGGACACCATGCCCAACGCTTGTTTTTCTACATCGTCATCCACGTTCTTGTCGTCATGAACCACATGAACCAGATGCAGTTGCGCACCTTGAGTTCTGGCGATGACCGTGGCAAGAGCAACGGCATCAGCGCCACGCTCATCTGGCCGGTATCCCACTACATATTTCATGAAGCAACCTTTCGCGGTGCCCGACACGTCACTGTGCCGGAGTTCTAGCACTGACTGTACAACGGCGGGTGGCTTGGACAACAGCTTCCCCGCGGCTTACCCAGGCGCAATAAGTGTCTGGACTCATGGCGGGCCCTGGATATAGCTGCCTTCTGCGGTCTCGAGGGGACCGGCGTCATCGCTGCCAGTCTCCACCGGGGTTGTCTCCACCAGCACACGGTGACTGGTGGCCAGGATCAGGACCCACCAGAACAGCACAGCCGTCCCCACAAGGATGAGAGGGCCGCCGGTCTGGGACAGGTTGTACGTCCACGGCATGGTCTCTATCTGTTGGCCTTCCATAAGTTTCACGGTGGTGCCCCGCGCCAAAGGAAATAGTTGCGGGGTACACCACGCCCACACGCCAGCTGCGGTGATGCACGTGCCTGTCCAGAACGTCGTCTTAGGTGTGACTGTGCCCGGAGTCCCTTTTCTACCCGGGCGGAGGACCACAACGAGAGCCAGAATGATTGGTCCCAGAATCATCAGTTGCACAGCGGTCAAGGCGAACACCGTGTACCACTGTAGAGGGTTACTGTTCTCTTGGTAGTTGGGGAGTTTGTAGAGCAATTGGCTAAAAAGGTGTTCGCTGAACACCGCCATTAACCCGATTCCAAGCGTTACCAGCCCGCCCAAAGCCGCCACTGCTTGAAACCGCCACGCCAACGTTGGGTAATGGCGCGCGGCCAGCAAAAACATGGCCGCAAACATGCCCAGACCGGCCGCCAAGAAAGCCGGCCCACCAGGAAAAATCATGTTCCCCCAAGGAATCACCAGCACGTCGTGAAAGGCAGTTGCATTGGGGCTTGCAGAACTGGGAATGAGAAAGGTCGCAAAGAGGCAGAATGCTGATCCGGCAAAGACCACCAGAATAGCCAGGCTGGCTACAACCCACGATCTAGCGGACCAACGGCTCACACGCCGGGTGAGAGGTGAGGCGAAATGATGGTGCTCCTCGTGCTCGCCGTACTCATGTTCGTGTTCGTGTTCGTGGTCATGGTCATGGTCATGGTCATTGTCATTGGAGCTGAAGTGGCGTGTGTGACCTTCCCGAGCTTCGGGTTGGGGGCGGTGCGTCGATTCAATGGCGTGTTCAGATAGTTGTTCCCCACTGCCTGCCCGGGCGTCTGCCTCAGTTGCACGAGCTTCTCTGGCACGAACCGCCGTGGCACGAACGTCTCTGGGTGCTTGCGGCGCACGGAAGCTGGCGTGGTCCGAATTCTGCGGAGCAGCTTGCGGAATATCCACCCGAAAGTCGTGGTCCTCGCCGCCTGGCTGAAACATCGCCGGGTATCGCGCATCGAATTCATCCCGCTTCATTGCCGGCCACCTGTTCCCACTCGTCCTCGATTACCGGTTCCACGGCGGTTCGCCGTGTAGTCGCCAGCATAAACACCCACAAGAACAGGGCAGCGGAACCGACCAAAACAAGCGGTCCGCCTGCCTGGCTGATGATGTTTGTCCATGGCTGCACCATGTAGCTCTGCTGCTCGTCCACCGTGACCATCCGGCCCTCGACCAGCGGATACAGCTGCGAGGCAAACCAGGTCCACACCCCAGCACAGCTCATGAGGATGCCTGTCCACAAGGCCACCGGAATGGATGGCCTGCCGGGAACACCGCCCTTTCCCGGCCGGATGATTGCAACCAGCGCGAGGGCGCCTAGTCCCAATAGCAGTAGTTGCAAGGCTGCTTGCTGAAACACAATGAACCAGGGGATGTAATAGCTTTCTTGGAATGCGCCGGGATTGTAGAGGGTCTCGGCGAACAACATTTCGCTGAAAATCCCCACGAAACCGCCTGCCAAAGCCGCAATTCCCACGGCTGCCGCGGCACCCTGATGCCACCACGCCCTTGCGGTGTAGTGCCGTGCTGCTGCAATGAACAAACCGGCCAGCATACCCAAGGCCGCGGCAAGAAGCGCCGAAGCCCCCGGCAGGATTAGCACACCCCAGGGGGCCACAGGGATCCCTTGATGCTCTGCGGGGTCCACGCTGGCTGCATCGGGGATGATTTGCGTGGCAAGGAGACAGAATGCCGAACCGGCAAAGGTCAGCAGAATGACCGAAAGGCAGATGGCCCAGGTTTTGGCGTTCCACTGAATCTCCCGCCCTGAGCGGCCCGCCGCCTGGCTTTCATCCAGATCGTTGCTGTCTCCATCTTGCCACTCGGGATCGTTGCTGGCTGTCTCACGCTCGTCAGGATAGCGACCGTCTGGCTCTTGCCTCTCCGGATCGTTGTTGCCCTGCCCGTAGCCGCTAGGTCCAAGATCCCCCGAGTCGCGGGCGTCAACTACCAGTGGCCCCTGTCCGGCTACCAGGCCTCCCGTCGACAGACAGGGAACTTCCACCACGGACGGCGCGGACGGCCAGATGGCTGCGGCCGTACGTACCGCCGGCGGACCGGGGGGACGCACATCCCAGTGCGCCGTGTCTGGACTTTTCCGTGACGGCAGCGGCGACGGCACAAACAGCTCACCATCTTCGCCCTCGCCTCCCGGCTGGAACATCGCCGGATATCTCCTGTCAAACCCTTGACTGCCCATGCCACCCCAATGTGCCGTGCCTCGTGGAAAATATTCTTCCCAGCCTACCCATCACAGTTCAGGCCCACGCCCCATGACGCACAAAAGCGGCACCCGGGGTGAGCCAAGAGCTCATCCCAGGTGCCGCCGTCGAACGTCCTTTTCCCAACTACTGAGGGAGGGTTGCCGAATCTACCCCAATCGCTGATGCAGCGTCGCCGAATCCACCCCAATCGCTGATGCGGGGTGCTGCTTAGGCTGCGCGGATGGCGTCGGACAGGACGTCTAGGCCGTCGTTCAGGAGCTCGTCGCTGATGACCAGCGGCGGGAGCAGGCGGATGACGTTGCCGTAGGTGCCACAGGTCAGGATGATGACACCGGCCTGCAGGCAGGCCCCGGCGATGGCTTTGGCAGCGTCGGCGTTGACTTCCTTGGTGGTGTTGGCGGTGCCGGGCTTGACCAGTTCAATCGCCATCATGGCGCCGCGGCCACGGATTTCACCGATGATGCCGGACTCGCCCATTTCGGCAACGAGTGCCTCAAAACGCTCGGTGACGATGCGCTCAATGTTGGCAGCGCGAGCATTGAGGTCGTGCTCCTTCATGGTCTTGATAGCAGCGAGCGCGGCGGCGCAGGCGATCGGGTTTCCGCCGTAGGTGCCGCCGAGGCCGCCGGGGTGCACGGCGTCCATAAGATCGGCGCGGCCCGTGATGGCGGAGAGCGGCAAGCCCCCGGCAATGCCCTTGGCCATCGTGATGATGTCCGGGACAACACCTTCGTGCGCGGTGGCGAACCATTCGCCTGTACGGCAGAAGCCTGACTGGACCTCATCGGCAATGAAGACGACGCCGTTGTCCTTGGCCCAGGCGGCCAGAGTTGGCAGGAAGCCTTCGGCCGGTACAATGAAGCCGCCCTCACCCTGGATCGGCTCGATCAGGATGGCCGCAACAGAGCTGGCACCGATCTGCTTCTCGATCATGGTGATAGCGCGGCGCGCGGCCTCTTCACCCTTGATGTCGACTTCTTCGCGGTAGGGGTAGCTCATGGGCACGCGGTAGATCTCCGGTGCGAATGGGCCGAAGTTGGTCTTGTACGGCATGGCCTTGGCGGTCAGCGCCATGGTCAAGTTGGTACGGCCATGGTAGGCGTGATCGAAGGCAACGATGGCGTCGCGGCCGGTGGCCAGGCGGGCAACCTTGACGGCGTTTTCCACTGCCTCGGCGCCGGAGTTGAACAGCACGGTGCGCTTCTCATGCGTGCCGGGGGTCAGAGCGTTGAGCTCCTCGGCGACCGCAATGTAGCTCTCGTACGGGGTGACCATGAAACAGGTGTGCGTGAAGTGCCCAACTTGCTCGCGGACGGCCTCAACAACGTTGGCATCCGAGGCGCCCACGGAGGTCACGGCGATGCCTGAGCCGAGGTCAATGAAGGAGTTGCCGTCAACGTCGGTGATGATGCCGCCGTCGGCGTCCGCAACGTAAACGGGTACGCCTGAGGCAACGCCGGCTGCGACGACTGACTTGCGTCGAGCATCGAGGGCTTGCGACTTGGGACCGGGGAATGCTCCGAGAAGGTGGCGTTTTTGCTCAAGCCGGTAGCTAATTTCAGACATGGGTGTTCCTCTCAAAAGGTGCGTTCAATGTTGGTGGGAGGCGCGCACGAGGGGGTGCCGCCGTCGTGCTTCCTAGGCGTCTAGATTGCTCATGACGTGTTTGATCCGGGTGTAATCCTCCACGCCGTACATGGACAGATCCTTGCCGTAGCCGGACTGCTTGAAGCCGCCGTGTGGCATCTCGGCCGTGAGCATGATGTGGGTGTTGATCCACACGGCACCAAAGTCCAGGTCGCGGGAGACGCGCATGGCTACCCCGTGGTTGGAGGTCCACACGCTGGAAGCCAGGGCAAAGTCGACGTCGTTCGCCATCTCCACCGCTTCGTCTTCGGTCTTGAAGGTCTGCACCGTGATGACGGGGCCAAAGGTTTCCTGCTGGACAATGTCATCGCTTTGCTTCACGCCATCCACAACGGTGGGTGCAAAGAAGAAGCCCTTCTCCCCCACTTGCTTGCCGCCGGTAACAACGGTTGCGTAGTCCGGAATGTTCTCGACAACCTTGACCACCGCGTTGAAGTGGTTAATGTTGTTGAGCGGACCGAAATAGTTCTTGGACTCATCCGCGTTGCCTGTTTCCAGCCCTTGAGCGGCCGTGGCCAGAGCAGCGGTGAACTCATCGTGGGCAGACTCCTCGACCAGCACGCGTGTGATGGCCGTACAGTCCTGGCCTGCGTTGAAGAAGGAATATTCTGCGATCTCCTGGGCTGTCTTGCCCAGATTTGCATCGGCAAAGACGATGGCCGGGGCCTTGCCACCCAATTCCAGGTGAGCACGTTTGAGTCCCTTGGCAGCACCCGTGGCAACGGCGATGCCGGCCCGGACTGACCCGGTAATGGAGACCATGGCCGGAATCTTGTGGTCCACCATGGCTGCACCGGTTGCCCCGTTGCCCAGCACAAAGTTCAGCACGCCGGCAGGAACAATGTCCTTGGCGATGTCGGCAAACACCAGGGTGCTTTCCGGGGTGGTGTCGCTGGGCTTGAGGACCACCGTGTTGCCGGCTGCGAGTGCCGGACCAATCTTCCAGATGAGCATCAGGAAGGGGTAGTTCCAAGGCGTCACTTGAGCAATGACGCCCACGGGCTCGCGACGCACATAGGACGTGAAGTTTTCCATGTATTCACCTGCTGAGCGGCCCTCGAGCAGGCGGGCTGCACCGGCGAAGAAGCGGAGCTGATCCGCTCCCGCAGCGACTTCCTCGTCAGCGATCATTTGCTTAACCTGTCCGGTGTTCCGGTGCTGGGCTTCTACGATCTCGCTGCTGCGTGCCTCAATGGCGTCGGCGAGCTGGAGCAACACGCTCTGGCGCTGGCCCGGCGTGGCCCGCTTCCAGGTTTTGAAGGCAGTGGCCGCTGCCTCCATGGCGGCATCCACATCGGCTTGGCTGGAGACCGGTGCCGTGGCAACCACTTCGCCGTTGCTTGGGTTGACAATATCTAGGGATTCCGTGCCGGTGGCGGCGACGAACTCTCCATTGATGAAGTTCTGCAAGGTGTGGACCACGGTGTTCAACCTCTTTAACTCGAAGCGCATGAGCTCGATGTAGACGAGGCGGCAGATCTGCCGCATATGCGAAAGCCTAAGCCCCCAGCCAGCTTCAAGCGAATAGCCAAGTGCACCACATCAAACATTCGTCGTAGTGCGTTTGTATAGTTATGGCATGGCACTTTCCTTGGCTGACCTTTTGGGCATTTCCGGCCTGCACCTGAAAAACTTGGGCTCCACCCGCACTCCGCTGACCGCCGCGATCGATTGGGTCGCCGTGACGGAGCTGGAAAACCCTCAGTCGTTCCTCAGCGGCGGCGAGCTGGTTCTCACCACGGGAGCACGGCAGGGCACGGCCGACGCCCAGCGTTCCTTTGTTCGACAGATCAAGCGAGCGGGCGCCGTCGGAATTGGTTTTGGCATTGGATTTGAGCATGATTCGGTGCCGCCTGCCCTGTTGGCTGAGGCAAATCGCTGGGCCGTTCCGGTGGTGGAGGTGCCCTACAGTACGCCCTTCATTGCCATCGGAAAGTTGGTGGCGGATGCCCGCTCAGCAGACCACTACGCCAAGCTTGAACGCCTATTGCGAGAGCATCAGGTACTAGCCCGCTCGCTGCTGACCGGCGGAGGGCTACCGGCTCTGCTCAAGAAGCTTGGGTCCATGGTGGCCACGGATCTTTCTGTCACCCAGTACGGCGGCGAAGTTGCGGCCACCTCGCCCGGAACTACCCCGGACGACGCCGGTTGGCATGCTGTGGCGCTGTCCACGGGCAAACGGGATGCCAGCACGCTCTGGCTCCGGCAGCCATTTCATGATGACGGAATTGTTGACTATGCGCGCGGACTCATCAGTATTGAGTTAAACAACGTGGTGCAGCGACGCCACAGTGCACGCCAGATCGCCGGCCAAGTCATTTCTGACATTGTCCGGGGCACTCTTGAACCGGCCGATTCTGCTGCCCGGCTCGAGAACCTGGGCATCTCACCAACGGCTAAGAACTTTGTCCTGCTGGTCAGCACTGAGGAGAGCAAGTTCGCCTCCCTTGCCACCATCACGCTGCCGACTGAGTTGGAAACGTCCATTGCTGGCACCATCGATTCCGAGGGGAGGCAGGAACTGCTCTTGGTTGTGCCCACTGCGGCCGGTGATCCAGCAACGCTGGGCCGGGCCTTGAGCCATCAAATGCACAACCTTGGCATCACCGCCCCAGTGGGAATTGGTGGCGCGTATTCACAGGCCAATGGACTGCGCTGGAGCTACTTTGAAGCACGTGAAGCTGCCACCCGCGGCCTGGAAGTCAACGTCCCGGAGCGGCTGAGCCTGACCTCTCTTCTGCTCGCCAGCGAAGATGTCCCGATGGCTGACATGGCAGCTGAAGCGTTGGGGCCGCTGACAGCGTTCGACGACGCCCACGGCGCCGAACTCGTTGAAACCCTCGAAACGTATTTGCAGCTCAACGGCTCAGTGGCTGCCGTCGCCGAGACCCTTGCCCTGCACCGCAACACCGTGCGCTACCGGCTGACCCAGATCGCCGAGCTGACAGGTTACGACCCCGCCCTGACGCCTGACCGGGTGCAACTGTGGCTGGCACTTGCCGTACGCAGGCTTGCCCCGCAGAGCTGAGGTTTGCGGGCGCCCGTCTGAATGCTTCCAGCCCACCTGTGAAATGCCGAGAGTAACTCGCAGGGCGTGGGACGGAAAACGGAACGGCAAAGTGTCACGACCCCACGACGCAGCGAAGATATTTTCCAGCGTCAAACCAGATTTATATTTCTACCAAACGGCCCGCTTAGACCTTAAACGTCTAACGTCTTATGATTGACCCGATGACTCAATTCCTGCAGGACCCCGCCGCACCGCCGCCCACCAGCCAACCTCCCGCCCCGGGCCCAGCGCCGCGCACCAGAAAGCGGCTCACAGCCGCCTTCGGCATCCTTGCCATCGTGCTGATCGGCCTCAACCTCCGCGCAGGAATCTCCAGCGCCTCGGCCCTCTACCACGACCTCCAGCAGGTGCTCGGCTACGGTGCACTCACGGCGGCGCTGCTGCCTTCAATCCCCACGCTCTGCTTCGCTATCGCCGGGGCGGGAACGTCATGGCTGGTCCGCCGCTTTGGAGTTGAGAAGGCCATCGCGATCGCACTCGCCACCCTGACGGCGGGCCTCGCACTGCGGGCGGTGCCCAGCGTGGGGATGCTGCTTCTGGGCACGGTGGTGAGCATGTCCGGACTGGCCGTGTGCAACGTGGCGATGCCGTCCTTCATCCGCGAGCATTACGCACACAAGACTGCCGCCATGACGGGTGTTTACACGATCACCATGTCGTTTGGTGCCACTATCTCGGCCGCCGTCAGCGTGCCACTGGCCATGCAATTGGACTCGCCGTCGCTGGGCCTGGCCGCGTGGGCCCTCCTTTCGGTCGTGACGCTGCTGGCCTTCATCCCGATCGCCCTCGCTGCGCACCGCCGCCCAACGCCGGCACAGGGCAGCGCCATATCACCGTGGAAACTGCTGAAAACCCGCCAGGGCCTGCTCATCACGGCATTCTTCACGATCCAGGCCATCGCCGCGTACTCCATCATCAGCTGGCTGCCCCTGATCCTGATCGACGGCGGCCTGGACCCCGCCACAGCCGGCCTAATGCTTGGGCTGGCCCAGGTTGTCACTGTGGTCACGAACATCGGCCTGCTCGCAGTGGCCAGCCGACCCGGCGGTTTGCGCCTCGCGTTCATGCTCGCCAGCGGCTCCTACCTGCTCGGCGCAATCGCACTTTTACTGCTCCCGGCGCAGGCCGCCGTGGCACCCGCCCTGCTGCTCGGATTCGGCTTCGGCGTGTTTGCCCTGGTCCTGGTGGTCATCAGCAAAAGCGGAAGCACGACAGCGGAGGCCACCGCCATGTCCACCGCTGCCCAGTCTGTTGGTTACCTTGTGGGGACGATGGGCCCGTTCGGCATGGGCCTGGCGCACAGCCTCAGCGGCGGCTGGACTCTGCCTTTGATCTTGCTGGTGGCCGTGGCCGCGGCGCAGGCGGTGCTGGCATGGATGCTCACGGCACCCGGGCGGGACGGTGCTTCCCGGGACAGGGGCGGGCGGAACACCGGCGCCATGACCATTGTGCCGCTCCCGGAAGGAAAGCCAGTATGAGCCTGACAACCTCGCACCGCGAGCCTCTCGCCCAGGAAGTCACGAGCAAGTTGCGGCACGCCATCAGCTCCGGGCTGTGGGCTGTCAACGCGCGCATCCCGTCCGAGCAGGAGCTCATGAAGGAACTCGGTGTTTCCCGCGGCACGCTCCGGGAAGCCATTAAGTCGCTGGCCCACGTGGGCATGCTTGAAGTCCTGCGCGGCGATGGCACCTATGTGCGCGCCACGAGCGAGATCGCCGGGGCAACCCAGAAATTTATTGGCCGGTACGGCAACAAGCACGTGGTAGAGGTCCGGCTGGCCCTGGACACCCAGGCCGCCCGGCTGGCCGCGCACAACGCCACCGCCGCGCAGAAATGTGAGATGCGCACCTTGCTGGCAGACCGGCGTCGCGCATGGGACACCAATGACACCGCCGGTTGGGTCGCGAACGACTGGGCATTCCACCTGGCCGTGGCCCGGGCATCAGCCAATCCGCTGCTGGCCGAGCTGTACGAGTCATTCGGAGGTGTTTTCCGCACCGATCTGGAAGCCCATAGCGGCGGCCAGGGCATTGGCTGCCCGCAAGAAGGCCACGAGGACCTGCTCGCAGCTATTGAGGCCCGCGACCCCGACGCCGCGTTTGAGACGGTGGCGGAGAACCTGAACTTCTAACCCGCTCAGGACGGACGTCCGACTCCCCGGAGCGAGGATGGCGTGATTTCCTTCCCTCGCTTCGCAAGCTCAGCGGGGAACCCTCGGAAATCTCTTAGCGTCCCCAGCAGCGGAAAATCTTACTGCTCGCGAGGGAAGTCGGACGTCCGGACAGCGCCGGCTTAGCCGACGATGGAGGCGCCGCGGGAAACAGCGACCATCTCGTCGCGCGGCACCACCTTGACGCGCTCGCGCTGCACGGTGCCGTCCGCGGATGCGGCAGCGCCGAGCGCCTTCTCGTGGGCATCCAGTTCAAGCCAACCTTCCCAGGTGGTGAATTCCACGCCGCGGGAATCGAGCAGCTCAACCACGGATTCCGGGGCGGCCTCGGCAGCGAGCGGTAGCCCTTCGCGGTCAGCGAGCAGGTGCGTGATGGTTTCGAGGGCGTCACCCTTGGTGTGGCCAATCAAACCGACCGGTCCGCGCTTGATCCAGCCCGTCGCATAGATGCCCGGCACGTGGGTGCCGTCCGCGGCCAGGACGCGTCCGCCGTCGTTCGTGACAACGCCGCGCTGGTGGTCAAACTCAACATCCGGCACAGCAGATCCGAAGTAGCCCACGGAGCGGTACACGGCCTGGACCGGGTAGTCGATGAACTCGCCGGTGCCGCGCGCGTTGCCAGTGCCGTCAAGCTCGGTGCGTTCAAACGTGATGCCCGTGACCTTGCCGTCTGCGCCCGTGATCTCGACCGGGTTGTGCAGGAAGTGCAGGTGCAGGCGGCGCGAGGCACCCGTGGTGGGGTCCGCGGCGTCATCGTCCTGCTCAACAAGCCAGTTAGTGAGCGTGTTGACCATGGTCTTAATCTGGTTGTTGCTCTTCACGGCAACGTCGGAGGCCTCGTCGAAGTCGAAGTCCTCCTCGTAGAGCACAATGTCCACGTCCTTGGAGTGGCTGAGTTCGCGCAGCTCCATAGGCGTGAACTTCACCTGTGCGGGGCCGCGGCGGCCGAAGATGTGAACGTCGGTGACGGGCGATGCCTTCAGACCGGCATAGACATTCTCCGGGATCTCAGTGACAAGCATGTCATCAGCATGCTTGGAGAGCACGCGGGCTACATCGAGGGCCACGTTGCCGTTTCCGATGACAGCAATCTCCTTCGCGGTCAGCGGCCATTCGCGGGAAACATCGGGGTGACCGTCATACCAGGACACGAAGTCAGCACCGCCATAGGAGCCATCCAGCTCAATACCGGGGATGTTCAGATCCGCGTCCTTGATGGCCCCGGTGGCGAAAATGACGGCGTCGTAGTGCTTTTGCAGATCCTCCAGCGAGAGGTCCGTTCCGTAATCCACATTGCCGAAGAAGCGGATATCCCCGCGGTCCAACACCTTGTAGAGGGCATTGATGATGCCCTTGATGCGGGGATGATCGGGGGCAACGCCGTAGCGAATCAGGCCATACGGTGCCGGATAGCGGTCAAAAAGGTCAATGCTGACAACCAATCCGTCACGCACCTGCTCGCTCTTGGTCAGCATGTCGGCGGCATAAACGCCGGCCGGACCTGAGCCGATCACGGCGATGCGTAGCGGGCGATCCTGCGTACCGGGCGCTACTGAAGTGTGTGAAGACACGGCTGTGCTCATTTCTTTGTGATTCAAAGGGGCTTATGGATAAGTCTAAGAGAGAGAACTGAGCGTTTCCCGCGTGCCGTAGTAGGCAGTGGCGATTTCGGCAGGTGCCAGCGGGCTAACCCTCACCACATCACCAACGACGACGACAGCTGGGTTACGCACCTGGCCCGCCTGAGCGAGGCTCACGATGGTGCCAAGCGTGCCGATGGTTACGCGCTGATTCATGGCGAAACCATTTTCGATGATGGCCACTGGGCAGTCGCTGCCGCGGCCAGCCGCCTCAAGGATGGGCATGGAGCGGTTCAGCGTGCCCACGCCCATGAGCAGCACCACTGTGTGATCGCTGCCGTGCGGGACGTTTTCAAGTTCTTCATGGCCGCTAATCATGGTGAATGCCTTGGCCAAGCCACGGTGGGTGACGGGGATTCCAGCGGCTGCAGGAACACTGACAGCGCTGGTAACGCCGGGGACAACTTCTACATCCACCCCGTTTTCGCGGCAGGCAATGGCCTCTTCGCCGCCTCTTCCCAGGACGTACGGGTCACCGCCCTTGAGCCTGACCACGCGGTTCCCCTTTTTGGCCTCGCGGACCAAGATGGCGTTGATTTCAGTTTGCGGCACAGGATGGTGGCCGGGGGTCTTGCCGACCTCAATAACTCTGACGTTTGCGCCCAGAGTTTCCAGCAGTCCGCGCGGGCCGAGCCTGTCGGCAACAACCACATCGGCCTCAGCCAGAAGCCTGCGCCCGCGCACAGTAATAAGGTCTTCGGCGCCGGGCCCGCCACCAACCAGGGCTACCTGGCCGCGTAGTTCGGTCGGCGAGTTGGCATTATTGCGGTAGCGCTGCAGTGGCAGGTCACCGGTTTCAAGGGCCGCGGCAATAGCATTCCGGATGGCCACCGCTCGCAGCGGGTCTCCCCCGGCATTGACAGCCACCTTGACGTCTTCAACGGTGGCCACAGCAGGTGTCCAGGCCGCAGATTCCTGCGCGCTGGAGTGGTTGACACACCAGACGCGGTTTGCTTCGGCATCAGCAGCAACATGGTTGTCCACGTCCTTGTTGTCCGAGGCCGCCACGGCGTACCAGGCATCGGACATGTCACTGGATTCGTAGCCGCGGGCGTGCCAGCGCACCAAGCCGGCATCCGCCAATTCCCGTGCCGGGGCGCACAGAACCGGAGCCACCAGGGTGACTTGAGCTCCGGCGTCGAGCAATGCCTTGGCACGGCGCGCCGCAACAGTGCCGCCGCCCACCACCAGAACGGGGCGGCCCAGGAGCCGGAGCGAGGTTGGGTACAGATCCACAATTGCCATGAAACAAAACCTTAGAGAAGTGAAATATCGGTGAACAAGGATTGCGTTACACCCGTTCACGCGGCGTAATCAGAGGACACATACGGTGCCACCACCCAAAGCCCCGTGATGTGGGCGAAATCGGATTCGAATTTGCAGATAAGGGGGGTGCTGATCCCCATAGGGATTCCAAACAGCAGCTAAAGGGGGTGATGATCCTCAGCGGGATTCCAAACAGCAGCTAAAGGGGGTGCAAGCCTTCGGCACCCCGGTTAGCTGCTGTTTGGAATCGGAGCGGGCCCCGGCACCCCTGTTTGCTGCTGTTTGGAATCACCGCGAGTGCAGCTGCCGGGCAACAGCAGCACGGGCGCGGGTGGACCAGCTGCTACCGCGTGCTCCCGGCCAGTAAGCCGCGCCCGCGCAGCAGCCGCTTTTCCACGGGTGCAAAGACCACCAGCTCCACGGCGATGCCCACGAACAAGATGACCAGAATTGCCGACATGACGATCCCCATGTCTGAGAGCTGGCGGCCCTGCTCGAGCAGGGAACCCAGCCCGAACCCCAAAGAGCCTCCCATGGCAATGATTTCGGCGGCCATGAGGGATCGCCAGGAGAATGCCCAACCCTGTTTGAGCCCGCCAACATAGCCAGGGAGCGCGGCCGGGAGCACCACATTGACTGCCATCTCCCACCGCGAAGCGCCCAGGATCTGGCCAACACGGCGGTACTGCGGCGGGATCTGGTCCACGCCGGCAATCAGGCCGTTGATGATGGAGGGGATGGCGCCCATGAACATGACGAAGTACACCGTGGCGTCGGTCAGGCCGAACCAGATGATGGCGGCCGGAACCCAAGCCACGGACGGCAGCACCTGCAGCCCCGAAATCAGCGGGCCAAAGGCCCGGCGCAGGAGCCGGACTTGAGAAAGCAGCAAACCAATAGGCGTGCCAACCACAATGCTGACAGTGAAGCCGATGATGCCGCGTTGCAGCGAGGTCCAGACCGCTTCTTGGGCGGTACCGGCCTGCCACAGCGCCCCCAGCGATCCCAGTACGTCCAGCGGTCCGGGCACCAGATCACGGCGCCGCAGCCCCAACGAAACATAGAACTGCCAGGCCAGCAACAGCACAATGAACGCGGCGAGTGGCAGGAGCACGCGAGAGAAATCGATCCTCCGACGTTCCACGGCGTCCGATTGCAGCGAATCGAGCCCTGCTTCGAGGGAGCGCATATCGTCTTCCGTGCCACTCTTGAGCATCGGCGACGTTACTGTTTCAGGCATGTTTGCGAATCTCCTGGCGCAATCGGGTGGTGATGTCGGCGGTGAGCGCACCGGCCGCGCCGGCATCCGTGCGGTGTTCCTCGGAGACATTCCATTCGGCCACAACGCGTCCCGGCCGGGAGGACAACAACAGCACGCGCTGGCCCAAGCGAACGGCTTCGCGGACATTGTGGGTGACAAAAATAATGGTTCGGCCGGTCTCTTTCCACACACGTTCCAGCTCGTTGTGGAGCAGGTCCCGGGTGATGGCATCGAGCGCGGCAAACGGCTCATCCATGAGCAGCAACGGCCTGTCCTGAGCCAGCGATCTAGCGAGCGCCACGCGTTGGCGCATTCCGCCGGAAAGCTCATGCGGGCGCTTGTCCATCGAGTGGCCAAGGTTCACCAGCTCCAGCAGCTCGACGGAGCGCGCCTTGCGTTCGGCCCGGCCCACGCCCCGCAGTTTGAGCGCTAGTTCCACGTTCCTGCGTGCCGTGAGCCAAGGGAAGAGCGATGCATCCTGGAACATGAACGCGGCGCCATCGGCCGGCACTTCCAAGGCACCCGAGGATGGCCCATCCAGGCCGGAAATAATATTCAGAAGCGTCGATTTCCCACAACCCGAGGCGCCGAGCAGGGCTACGAACTCGCCCTGGCGAATGGTGGCATTGATGTCCTCCAGCACGGGGGCGCCGGAGCCAAAGCTCTTGCCAAGGTTTTCAAGGACGACGACGGGTGCCCGGCCGGCGCTCTCGGCGCCCGTGCCGGCGTCTGCGCTGGGGACAGTGCCTGTGCCACCGTGCTCACTCAGCAGCTGCGTCATGATGCTCTCACTCCTATTGCCGTGGTGGTGTACTCAGACGTGGTGGTCTGCTCAGCAGACGTGGCTTGTGCAGCCGTCTTGTGTGATCCGGCGGCAACGGCCCCGGCCCCGATCAGGGCCAGGAGAATTGCCAAGATCAGGCTCTCCACACCGCGCCAGCGTCGCTGAGTTCGACTTTTTTCCATGTCTAAACCGTAAGGAATTGAGCTGCGCCGCTTCAATGAAAGCGACGCTCGAGGTCACGCTGGTTCACGCAACGTCACATTCTTAGAATCAGTCCAGCCCTGCAGCGGAAACCTCGGGCTTCTTGTTCTTGGTGAGGACCTTATTTAGAGGTGCCAAGTCAAAGATTCCGGACAGATCTGCCTGTGTACCAACGCCCGCAGTGACGCCGGCCTGCAAGAGTTTGGGAAAGGTTGCGGCTAGCGGATCGGCGGAAAATGTCAGCTCGCTCAGGGACCTGTCTATGACATCGTCGGCAAGGGCTTTTCCGGTCTGGGCCTTGAGCGCGGCGTTGACAGCTTTGGCAGCCTCGGAGTGGTGCCCATTGAGCCAGCCGATGGACTCCGCGTTGCCTGCCAGCAGAGATTCAACCGTCTCGGGGTGCTTCTCGAGGTAGCTCTTGTTGACAATCAAAATGGTGGTGGCAAACTCACCCTTATCCCAGAGATCTGCTTCATTGACCAGGACCTTGGCCCCTGCTTCTAGCACCAGACGCGAGGCCCAGGGCTCGGGCAGCCAAGCGCCGTCGATCTTTCCCTCTTGGAAGAGCTTGAGGGTGCTGGCATTGTCGGTGGGGTTGATTGTGACGTCGCCACCGCCGCTGGGAGTCGTGGCAAATCCTTCTCCGGCGAGCCATGACCTCAGGGCCACATCTTGGGTGCCGCCCAGTTGTGGTGTGGCCAGGACCTTGCCCTTGAGCGCTGCGGCTGTGGTAATTCCCGGCTTGACCACCAATTGCGCGCCGCCGCTCGTGGCACCGGCGATGATGCGGATGGATTCGCCGCCGCTCTTGACGAATGAATTGATGGCTGGGTTGGGGCCAAGATAGGCGGCATCGATGGCCCCGGCGTTGAGGGCCTCAATGGCCGCGGGACCGGCATTGAATACTTGGGTTTCCAATGCTGTGGATCCCAGATTCTTGGCCAGGATGCCGTTATTGACGCCAATAAGTGCCGGGGCGTGGGTGACATTGGCAAAGTAGCCCAATTTCAACGTTTCGGCTTGAGTCGGCGCGGCTACCGATGTTTCGACGTTGCGGGACGCCGACGACGCAACGGCTGCACCCGCGCCAATCAAGCCAATCAAGGTGGCTATGGCCGCAATCTCGATGCCGCGAATTTTGCGTCGGGTTTTTTGCCCGGCCACAATGCGGATGGTTTTTACTTCATTCGTCCCGGGCAAGTTTTCAGACATGGCTCAACGGTAGGGAAATTCCCGGAGCCGCTCAACGACTCTGACGCGCAGGGTCACAGGAATTCACGCCGCGTCACAAAAGCTTCCTAGTTACTTTCCCGCTCAACCGCACGGCGGTAGTTTCCCGGTGTCAGCCCCAGAACGTTCTGAAAATCGTGGGTGAGATGCGCCTGATCCACGTAGCCGAATTCAACGGCAATGCTTGCCAGGTCTGCCTCCGGTTGGGTGCGGGTCCTCTCGGCGGCTTCCTGCAGCCGACGCCGTCGGATGAGGGCTGAGGGACTGAGGCCCACGTACTTTTGCGACAGGCGCTGAAGGGTTCTCGCGGACATGGACAGCCTGGCTGCCGCGTCCTCGATCCGCACCACACTGGGATCGCTGGCGATCAACTCGGCCATAGCATTGGCGAGCCGAGCTTCCGGCGAAATTTCCGTAAAGGTGTTGGAAAGCCACGCAGAAAAAGCGGCTGCGGCGTTTTCACGCCGGGTCTCAGGAAGCGTCCCCGCAGCTGGAGGCTCCATGGCGTGAACCACGGCGTCTTGGAGATCGGGCAGCTCCAAGTCAACTTTTACATCCCGCAGCATGGCAGGATTCCCCGTGAAGAACGGAACGGCCGCGGGGCGCAACAGCGCGCCCACAGCCCATCCGCGTCCTGTCAGGTCCTGGTGGGAAAGTCGGGTTGTTGGTCCGGCGATCTCAACGTGATCCGCTTGGACCACCATATTGCAGGCCGCAAAAGCAATCACCTGCTGGCGTGAGCTCCGGCCAGGTTCAATGTCCCATTCCGGAATCCAAAACCACTGAACCAGGTGTTCGAGGTGTTGGGGCGCGGGCAGGCGATGGAAGGTTGGCAGGTTGGCGGGATACAGGATCCCTTTGAAGGAACTGGGCACTTCGCCAGTCTATGGAGCATGAAGTCGCGAATCTACAAGCACCTTCGAGTGCGGCTGCGTAGCCTCAAGTGCATGACTACTTCACAAGAAACAACCACCGCCGCCCATGGACAGAACACGACTCATGGGGTGCCCCATGGCCTCACCAGCCTGACCCCGTTCCTGAGCATCCCTCGAGCGGCCGAGGCCATCGAGTTTTACAAAGACGTTTTCGGGGCCCGGGCCGTCTCGGTCACCGAGTTCAACGGCGTGGTGGCCCATGCCGAGCTCGAGTTCAGCAACGGGCGTCTGCAACTTGGCGAACCGAGCCCCGCGTACCACTTGGTTCCCGCTCCCGCAGGTGAGGACGATTGCTATTCGCTGGGTCTGTACTGCCCCGATGTCGATGCCGTGCTGGAGCGGGCGGTCACGGCTGGCGCCACGGTGCGAGAACCCGCCACCAACTTTGTCTCGGGTGACCGCTTTGCCAGTATCCGGGACCCGTTTGGCGTCCGGTGGTCCATCCTGACCCGCGTAGAGGATATTTCCGAAGCGGAAAGTGCCTCGCGGGTTGCCGAATGGGCGGCCAACCAAGGCTAACCACGACGGCGGCACTTCAGCCGCGCCGTTTCGCTCGGTCGCGCGGGCCCCCGATCACCCCTCACACACACCTGAAGGGACGTTGCCGTTCAGTCTTCTTGCTGGCTGTCCCACTCGGTGCGGAGCCGGCGGAGTCTCGATCGCAGCTTGGATTCGCGATTCCTATCGCTGCCCACCGACTTCGTGGCGTCCACATAAGATTCCCCAAAAGACTGCAGCAGCAGATCGTCGGCGATGCGCACCTGCCCCGGGTTGAACCGGTATTCCATCAGCTTGGCCACACTACGCGGGTCAATGGAGCGGAACCACTCCTCGGCCGCACTGACGGTATCGATCCCGTTGGCAGCCAAGACGTTCACCATCCAGTCGTACTGGTTTTCCTTGCTGCTGCGGTACTGCGGGAAGGCCCGTGTCAACACACCCTGAAGGGATCCGGCGTCGAGAGTTTCAGTCTGTGGAACAGCCTCAATGGCACCCTCGGACTGCAGCCGCTTGAGGGTGTCGGAAATGTTGACGAACTGCTGATCCGCCAGTTCAATCAGCGTTGAGGCCATGGTGAATGCACGGCTGATCTCGGCATTGTCGCCGCTGGATCCCTTGAACCGGATGTCATGTTCAAATTCGGCCCAGGCGTGCTGAAGAACGGTGCGGATTTGAACCTCGAAGCGGTATCCGGTGTAGTCCTTGCAGTTGGTGGGCGGATGGTTCGTGGGCACTTCCAGCGTCAGAT
The DNA here is from genome assembly GCF_002929705.1 of Arthrobacter sp. N199823. Taxonomy (GTDB): domain Bacteria; phylum Actinomycetota; class Actinomycetes; order Actinomycetales; family Micrococcaceae; genus Specibacter. Next base: position 345,240 of record NZ_PJIN01000003.1, on the reverse strand, counting down.
GCCGTCCTGCATAGCCAATGCCACCGTTTTTACGCATCATGGCCGTTTTGTCTTCATCGTCGTGGCAGATGAACTGGCTGCTCAGGGCGATGGCCACGGCTTCAATGTCCGATTCCACGTACAGGATGACGCGCACGCCAATCAAGTCATCGAGTTTGGCGAGGCCACCGGGGTATTTCAATTCGCCATCGGGACCACGGCGCATCAATTTCTCGGCCGCAGACTCCGGCTTCTTCACGCGGAACTGCACGTCGTGGTGGTTCAGTCCGTCATCATGAAGCCTGCCCACAATGGTGTTGCGGATGGCCTGTGCGGCGTCCTTGAGCGTCTGTTCCCGAAATCGTGATTCATCCACTGCAATTCCCGCGACTTCCACGGCCTGACCTTCGATGGTGTCCCCCCTTGCCAATCCAGGCCGCATGTTACATCCGGCCCTCCTTCAAATTCTCCCAGCTTTACCGGGCTTGTCCAGCTCAACGGGGTGGTTCGCCGAAAGGTTCCTCCGCCCGATCCTGTGCCCGCCCGCAAAAGAGCGGGTCGGGTTCTTGCGACGGAACCCGACCCTTCAGCCACTCATTGCGTGACGCCAGCACGGCGCTCTAGATATTCGGCAGGCCGTTCGCCTTGGCCACGTTACCCAACCACCCGAGGCTCGGCTTCGGGGTCCGCACGAACGTCTCTCGATCGACGGCGATGAGCCCGAAGGTCGGCCGGAAGCCGCTGGCCCACTCGTAATTGTCCAAGGCACTCCAGTGCTGATAACCGAGCACTTCAACACCATCGGAGATTGCGGCGTGAAGGCCGCGTAGGGCGCCGTCGGTGTAGGCGATGCGACGGGTATCGTCGGCAGTTGCGATGCCGTTCTCAGTCACGATCACGGGTACGCCCCCACTCAGCTCCCACGCGCTACGCACACCGAGCTCGAGCGCCTGGGGAAAAAACTCCCAGCCCGTGAGCGTAGTTTCGACATCGTCTGCCACGGGCAGCGGACCATTTGGCCCGATGAAGGTTCGTGTGTAGGCCTGCACGCCCACAAAATCATCCCCTGCAGACTGCTCGAGATACCAGTCATCGCGGGAATATCCGTACTCGTGTAGCTTTTCGTCAGCACCCGGCTCGCCAGTGGAGTGGAATGCCTGTGTTGCAACTGTCCATCCCGTTTTGAGACCTGCAACGCTTGAAAGAACCTCTCGGGAGCGCTTGTGTGACTCGAGCAGCGCATCCGCAACCCCAAGATCCGGGTTCGGAAGGCCGTAGGCAACCAGGTTTGCTGCGTCCTCTCCCCCGGCCAGCATCGCAGCGATGTTCGGCTCATTGATGGTGCAGACGTAGTCAACGCCATCGGAAACAATCGGCAGGACCGATTCCGTGTAGCGGGCAAAGAGGTCTGCGGCATCTTCGGCGCGCCAGAAGCCGTCGTTGTGCATCCATCGAGGCACGGTGAAGTGCATGAGCGTCACTGTCGGGTTGAGCCCAAACTCGTGGGCGGCGTCAACCATGCGGCGATAGTGGTCGATCTCCGCCCGCGAAATAAACCCGCGTTCCGGTTCGATGCGCGCCCACTCAATGCTGAAGCGGTAGGAGTTGAGCCCGGCATCGGCCAGCAGCCGCATGTCCTCCCGGTAGCGGTGGTAACTGTCCATCGCGTCGCCGCTTGGTTCCACGATGTTTGTGCCTGCGGCGTGCTCCATCATCCACCAGTTGCTGTTGACGTTGTTGCCCTCGATTTGGTGGGCCGCGGTTGCAGCACCCCATAGGAAGCCGTTGGGAAAGCTGAGCATGTTACTCCTTGTGTTGCTGTTAAAAGGTCAGGAATTTCTGGCGAGCGGCGGGTGCTGCGCCCAAAACTGATCAAGCACGACGGCGGTTGCCCCCGACGCTTCCAGCTGCGGTGAGTGCGCCCCAGCGGCAATCACCTGATAGTCCGCGCCGATGCGCCCGGCCATGGCCTGCTGCCACTCAACCGGCCACGCGTCGTCGTGCTCGCCGTGCGCAATGAGCACAGGCAACCCCGTGGCGGTGATCTCGGCGCTCCTGTCGACGTGCGTTCGTAGTATCTCGGCACCCGAGACCAGATTCTCATTTGAGGTGCGCGCCGCGCGCAGCCGAAGGAATGCCTCCTCCGGCGTCAACGAATCGTCGGCCAGCCCGAGCGTGTGCGGGTTGTCCCGGTTCCAGAGCCCGATGCTGCCCCCTTGTGCAAGCGTCTCGCTCGTGTCGGAGTGCCGGCCTGGCCACCCGTGGGGACCGGAACAGAGCACGGTGAGGCTCAGGAAGCCCCCGGGCCGGGCGATCGCGGCTTCCGGTGCAACAATCCCGCCAAAGCTGTGTCCGAGCAGATGTACCGGATCACCGTGGCCGATGATCGCGGCTACCTCGAGCACATCAGCGGCGAAGAGCTCCAAAGTGTAGTTCTCCAAACCCGGCGGCCCCACGGAATCACCCTGGCCGCGCTGGCTGTAGGCCCAGACGTCCCAGCCCAGCGCGGACAGCCGTGGCAAGAACTCGCGGAAGTCCTCCTTGGACCCGGTGAAACCGGGAACAATGAGAACGGTTCCCCGCGACTCCCCCGCCGGCTCGGCGTGGTAGGCGGTGAGCTGGCCGACGCCGGCCTGTATGCCGACCACCGACACGCCGTCGGGCACGGCGGGCGCCCCGAAGGCCTCGATCCGGGTCAGGCTCATACGGCGGCACCCCTGGCCCGGGCAGGATTGGGCACGGCGTCGAGCAAGCGGATGGTGTACTCATCCTCGGGATGCTGCAGCACTTGGGCCGTGTTGCCGCGCTCCACCACCCTGCCGCCGTTGAGCACCATGATGTTGTCGGTCACGAGTCGCGCGCTGAGCAGGTCATGGGTGATGTACAGCATGCTGACGCCCCACTGCTCGCGCAGATCCTCCAGCAGTGCCAGCACGCCGGCACGCAGCGACACATCCAGCATTGACACTGGCTCGTCTGCGATGAGCACCTGCGGGTTGCTGGCGAGTGCACGCGCAATGACCACGCGCTGGCGCTGTCCGCCGGAGAGCTGGTGAGGCAGCTTGGCGGCAAACTGTTCCACGGGCGCGAGTCCCACGGTCTCGAGCAGCTCAAGGACCCGCTTTCTGGCTGCTGGCCCGCGAAGACCGCCAAAGTTCACCACCGGACGGGTCAGCGTGTATTCCACGGTGTGCAGTGGGTTCAGTGCGGAGTAGGGGTCCTGGAAGATCATCTGCACGTTTTTGTGCAGCTCGCGAATCTGGCGTCTGCCAAGTTGCGCAACATCGAGCTGACCAAACGTGACAGTGCCAGCAGTTGGCTTCTCTATGCCTGTGATCAGCTTGGCGATGGTCGATTTTCCGCTGCCCGAGGCGCCCACGAGCGCAAGCGACTGGCCTGGCTCGAGCGTGAAGGAGACATCATCGACGGCTGTGACGGCTTGTTCGCCCCTGCGCGGCGGCGGGTAGACCTTTGACACGTGGTCGACGACGATCGCGGAGTCGGACGATCGACCATCCCTCGCGGTGGCGCCCGACGTCCTGGCGGCGGCGCCCGTGTCGCGCCTGGCCCGATCGGGGAAGCCGGGCAGCTCGACCACCTCGGCACGCGGGTCGGCGTAGTGGCTCAGCAGCATCCGCGTGTACTCGTCTTGCGGGTTTTCAAGAATGTCTCGGCTCGGCGCATCTTCGACGATGCGGCCCTCGTGCATGACCAAGACCCGCTGCGTCGATTCCAGCACAACCCCCAGGTCATGGCTGACAAGGACGGCGGTGAATCCCTCGGATTTCTGCAACGATTTGATGGTGTCCATGATGGCCTGCTGCACCAGCACGTCCAGGGCGGTGGTGGGCTCGTCAAAAACCATCAGCTGCGGTTCAAGCGAGAGTGCAAGGGCTATGGACACCCGCTGGCGCATTCCGCCGGAGAGTTCGCCCGGGAACCGGGCGAGGGTCTCCTTCGGGAGCCCCACCTTCTCCATGAGATCGATTTGGCGAGCGTCCCAACCGGACTTCCCGACGTGCCCGTGGGCACGGAAGATGTCAATGAAATGATTGCGGATGGTGCGCACCGGGTTGAGCGCGTTCATGCCCGACTGCAACACCATCGCGAAGCCGCCCTGGCGCTGCTGGCGCAACGTCTCGGCGTCGAGCTCACGAATGTCTTTTCCCCGGAAGAAGATCTCTCCGCCGTTGGTGCGGGCGGGCGACTTCTGCAGCCGAGTGATTGCCAGCCCTAGCGTTGATTTACCGGAGCCTGACTCGCCAACCAGGCCGACGAACTCGCCGGCCTCGAGCGCAAATGACACGTGGTCCACGGCCTGCAAAGCATTGAATCCGCTTGACTCATAGACCACCGAGAGATTCTTGACCTCAAGAATAGGGTTCATCGTGACTTCCCTTCACGTAGGCGTGGGTTGCTGATCGCGTCAACACCGAAGTTGATGAGCGTGAGGCTCAGTGCGAGCAGGGCGATGCAGAGGCCGGGAGCGAACAGGAGTATCCATTGCCCGGTCAGGAGGGCGTTGGAGTTCTGTGCCCAGTACAGGATGGTGCCCCAGCTGACGATGCTGGAGTCGCCCAGGCCGAGAAATTCGAGCCCGGCCTCTGCGAGGATGGCGCTTGTTGCTGCGCCAAAGAATCCGCCGGCGATGATCGAGGTCATGTTGGGCAGGATCTCCTTGAACACGATCCGCCAAGCCGGCTCCCCCGAGAAGCGGGCCGCCGTGACAAAGTCGCGTGATCGCAGCGTCTGCGTTTGGGCACGCAGCACGCGCGCGCCCCACGCCCACCCGGTGATGACGATGACGGCGACGATCATGACGAGTCCGCCGTTTTGCAGATAGGCAGCGATCACGATCATGAGCGGCAGCCCGGGGATGACCAGGAACAGGTTGACAATGAAGTTGATGACATCGGCACCAAATCCGCGGATGTAGCCCCAGCTCAGGCCGATGACCATGGCAACAATGGTGGAGAGCAGCCCGGCAATGAAGCCGACGGCAACGCTGATCTGCGATCCGTAGATCAGTTGGCTGAGCACGTCCTCTCCGGCCGCCGTCGTCCCAAACCAATGCGCCGCGCTTGCGTCCGCATTGCGTTCGAAGCCGTCTTGTGAGGCACCATAGGGAGCCAGCAGGGGCGCGAAGATTGCCACGAGGATGAAGCAGGCGAGAATAATGAGCCCAAGCCGTGACTTCCAGTTAGCCCACAGGGTCGCGGTGGATCGGGTGATGAAGGTGAACCTGCGCGGTGGTTTCGTCACTCCTGGCGCGGCTGTCGAGATGTTCTGTGTAGTTGTCATCGTCGTGTCCTTGGGTCGAGTACCCCGTACATGATGTCCACGAGGAAGTTTGCGATGAGCACGCTGACTGTGATCATCAGAAACAATGCCTGCATCAACGGATAGTCCTGGCCGATGACGGCATTGAAGAGGAGGTACCCGATGCCCGGATAGCCAAACACCTGCTCAACGAGCACCGAGCCGCCAACGACACCGCCAAGGGCGAGGCCGAAGCCGGTGAGATTTGGCAAGATCGCGTTGCGTGCCGCGTAGCGAATGGCGACAGTGCGTCCCTTAAGTCCGTTGGCCTCGGCAAACGTCACGTAGTCGTCACCGAGCGTGTTGATCATCGCATTGCGCATTCCGATGATCCACCCGCCGAGCGAGGTAATCAGGATTGTGAGTGCCGGAAGGGCCGCGTGATACAAGACATCCATGAAGAAGTCCCATGTAAATGCCGGGGTGGCGGTTGGGCCGAAGGCGCCGGATGTAGGGAACAGGTGCAGGACGTACCCGGCGAAGAACAGCAGCAAAAGCGCCGTCCAGAAGTAAGGGAACGTGCTGGCAAAGCTGCCACTCAGTGTCGGCAGTGCGTCGAGCCAGGTGTTGCGCTTCCATGCAGTGAGGACACCAATGAGGGTTCCCAGAATGAACGCGATGATCGTCACGAACCCGACCAGCACGATCGTGTACGGGAAAGCCTGCCAGATCATCTCGGAAACCGACTGCGGGTAGAAAGTGTACGAAACACCAAAGTCGAGGGTGAGGACCTGATGCAAGTATCCGAAATATTGCTCGAGTATGTTTCCATCCGGCACGCCGAGTTGGGCCTCGATGGCCTTGCGGGTGGCGTCAGTGACCGGCCCGTTCTGGGCCAGCTTGGCAATCGCAGCATCGGTTGGTGAACCCGGCATCATGCGCGGAAGCAGGAAGTTCAGGGTGACGGCCGCCCATAGTGTGAGCAGGAAGAATCCTATGCGCCGAAGTACATACACCATGGACTACTCACCGTCCTTGTTTGCGAGTTTGAGCTTGGTGAAGATGAGCAGGGGGCTCGAGTCATAGGTTTGCGGTGGCGCGTAGGGGTCTTCCGCGGTTGGCCAGCCGGTGAACTTGGAGGTGTTGTACAGCCCCCAAAGCCCCCCATAGTAGAGGCCTATGACTGGAAGCTGGTCGTAAACAATTTTCTGTAGCTGGTGGCTGATCTGAAGTTGCTTGGCGGGATCGATGGTTTCCTTGTACTGCGTGAGCAGGGCATCTGTCTTGGGGTCGCTGTAGCGCTGGAAGTTGCTGGGCGCCAGCTCGCCGTTCTTTACGTAGAACTCGCTGGAGAGCAGGCTGTTGTAGGCCTGGAAGACGTTGCCGCCACCCATGCCGCCCATGGCAACCTCGTAGTCGCCGTTCTGGATGGCCTGCTGGTAGCCGGCCGGTTGGGGCTGCTTGATCGTGATGTCGATGCCGATCGCGGCGAGCTGCTTGCGGACTTCCTGGATGGCGCGGAGCCAGTCGGCGTAGCCGTTGGCCGTGGTCACGGAAAAAGTGAACGGCTTTCCGCTTGCGTCAACCATTGTGCCGTTGACAAGCGTGTACCCGGCTTTCTTGAAGGCTGCCAGCGCGGCATCGGCGTCTTGCTTGACGATGCCGTCGTTTGGAATCTCCGGGTTGAGTTCAGCCTCCTGGTTGGGCAGCATGAGGCCGGTCTGGCCGGCCTTGCCCATGTATCCTTCAGTTGCGGCATCGGCAATCTTGTCGCGATCAAGTGCCAGGGCGAGGCCCTTCCGTAGATCGACGTTGTCCCAGGGGGCCTTGGCAAGATTGGGCACCAGGCTGATCACCCCACCCGGTGGAAACCAGTTCTTGTTGTCTGGATTGGCCGCACCCCACGTGCCCTCGACGTTGCTCATGAACGAGTACGCCCAGTCGAAGCCCTTGGTCACGATGTCGAGTTCACTCGTGGCCGCAGGAAGCACGAGATGCTGAATTTGAACCTTATCGCTCTGCCAGTAGTCCTGATTCTTGTCCATCGTGTATTGCTGGGATGAGAAGTTGCCGACCGTGAACGGCCCGGTGCCTACCGGGTTCTCATCCCGCCATGTGTCCGGGCTCTTCACATCCTTCCAGATGTGCTCCGGCACGATGAGCGTCAGCGAGATGACATCGGCCGCCGGTGCATCATCGTCTTTGAGATGCACGATGACATGGTCCCCGTCCACTTCGACGCTCGCGATGTGCTGCCATGCGCCCTTGACGTCCAGTGTCGGGTATTTCTTGATGAGGTTGAAGGTGAACACAACGTCTTCCGGTGTGAACTTTTCACCGTCAGACCACGTGACGCCCTGACGGATGGTGTAGTCGATGGTGCGGGCATCCTTCAGCGTCACCTTTTCGGCCAGCCACGGAGTTTGCGTTCCGTCAAGCACGTTGACGGCGGTGAGCGGCTCATAGACGTAGCTTGCGGCGACACGCTTGTTGAAGAGAAAGGGATTGAAGATTTTCTCAAACATGGGAGAGCCCTTATCCGCGGCAATCAACATGGTGTCGCGCGGGATCGACGGGTCCGGTTCGCTCTTGATTTGGATGCTGCAACTGGAAATAAGCATGGCTACGACAGAGATTCCGGCGATCACCGACAAGCGTTTTCTTCGCGTTTTTGAGTTCGTCATTGACACTCTTGCTTCCTCATGTCTTCTCTGTCACGAGGCAGTCCATCAGGGCTGCGCTGCGCCGGGGTGCCTGTGCACCCTCTGGTCTCCCCCGAGTGTATGCGCATACATTGCGATCCCGCAAGACCCATTCACAATTGCGTGGTTCTCTACTTCCGCTCTGAACTTTCCCGGAGCAGCACCTTGACGGGCAGCCGAATGCTGGCCGACTCCGCTGCCGGATCATCGAGCCTGCGCTGCATAAGCTGGATTGCGGCACGCCCAACCAGTTCCATCGGCTGATGCACCGTCGTGAGCCTTGGTGATGAGAGATTACTGGCTTCAATCCCATCAAATCCCGTCACAACCACGTCCTCCGGGACTCGAATTCCGGCACCGATGAGCGCGTCGAGCACACCGAGCCCCATTTGGTCGTTGGCACAGATAATCGCTTGAGGAAGGGCCTCGTCGGCTAGCAATTCCGCCCCGGCACGACGACCGGACGCCCGGGTGAACTCACCGCGCTGGACCCTAATCAGCCCGGGGTCCATACCGCGCTCACGCATCGCGGATTCGCAACCGGCCCAGCGGTCGGTATCATCCGGAGAGTCGAGCGGGCCCGCGACATAGACGATGTCAAAGATTTCCAAGTCGTCAATTATGTGTGCAGTGAGCGCATGCATTCCTTCATGATTGCTCACAGTCACACTGTCATAGGGGGCCCCGTGCGCCCTGCTTGCAAGCACAACAATAGGTAATCGGCGGGCGAGTTGCTCCAGAATATCTTCGGGAACGCTCTGCGCCAGCACCAGTAGGCCATCGACACGGCCGGCCATGTCACGGACTGCATCAGCCGCCAAACCACCCCGCCCGATGGCCACAGTGAGGGCGAACCCTTGGCGCCATGCCTCAAGTTCGGCTCCGCGAAGAACCTCGTCGAAGTAAAGATCATGCTGGTGGGCCTCTGGAGTGCCACCCACGTCATTGACAAGGGAGTAGCTTGGTGAATCATTGCCTAGGAGGTTGCTGATTTCACCCAGATCATCCATCGCATCGAATCCCGGAAAATAGAGTCCGAGGGCACCGGTGCGACGCGCCGCGAGACCCCTAGCCGAGCCACTCGGTACATAGCCGAGCTTCCGCACTGAGACCATGACCCGTTCGCGAGTCGTTTCACGAACGTCTGTGGGGCGTCGGAGCACTCGCGAGACCGTGGCGATAGACACCCCGGCATCTGCGGCTACGTCATAGACTGTTGGAGCATTGGCCACCTGCGCCCTCCTCATTTGTTCATGGTCCTTCTTCAAGTCCGCGAGCTACGCAGAAGGAAACCAGCACTTTCCATAGTAGGTGAACTACTGCCCCCACTGAGCGCAGTAAGCAACCAGTAGCAACTTCCAACAGGGTTGGCTCCAGTTTTTCCTCGTCCCTTGCGGGCTATGGCCGGGACCAGGGCGGGGAGATCCACTCGCTTCCTATTGTAAAGAGCGACGCCGGAGCCCCCACTGCCTGCACCTTTCGTCCCGTGGGGGTCAAGGATGTGCGCATTTTTCGGGTGAAGTTTCCGGCTGGAAGTTCCGCCTGCCACACCGCCGCATAGACGTCACGGAGCGCCGATAGAGTGAACTCTTCGGGAACTAATTGTGCGGCTATGGTGGTGTATTCCATTTTTCCGGCGAGCCGTTCCAGTCCGGCAGCGAGGATGTCTGCGTGGTCGAAGGCCAGACTGGTCCTATCCATTGCGTGGACGGGCAGCCACTGGGCGTCCGAGGCATCCGTGCCGGACCGTAGTTCTACCAAGTTGGTACCGTCACCCGCTAGGAGAATCAGATGCGCCACGGAGACCACCCGCATCCGTGGATCCCGTTGCGGTGCGCTGAAGGTGGCGAGCTGTTCCACAAACACGCGGTGTGCCCCCAGATCCAGCCCGGTCTCTTCAGCGAGTTCGCGGTTCGCGGCAGCTAGGGCATCCTCGCCCGGCTGCACAAATCCGCCGGGCAGAGCCCAGTTGCCAAGGAATGGCTGAGCACCGCGTTCAACGACCGCCACGTGAAGCACTTTGTTAGCCACCGCAAAAACCACAAGGTCCACGGTCAAGGCCACGGACGGGTAATCCTTGGGGTCATAGCCAGCCAGGAACGTGGCTTCTGTTTCAGGCGGGCCCCCAACTCCGAGGGACCCGGGGCGAGCTTTCGTCGGTGGGCCCCCAACTCCGAGGGACCCGGGGCGAGCTTTCGTCGGTGGGCCCCCAACTCCGAGGGACCCGGGGCGAGCTTGCGAGTCCTGGGAGGAGTTGGGGATCATGCTGCCACCGTAAATACTGTTCGGTTCTGCCAGGCGGCCGAGGTGAACGTGTTTTGCTGGGTAAGCATGGCGTCGATGACGGCCGTGGCTGTCGCGAGGCGGCGTTCGGGACTGCCGGTGACCAGAATCCACGAATGGCCTTCGTCGGTGAGTGTTTCCTTGAACCATTCGGTCATTTCAGGGCGTCGGTGTTCACCTTCGCGCCAACCGTCGTCCTCGAACTCGACGCCGTTGTGATCGGTCAGCAGATACACGTCGCGTCGTGGCAAGTGCGTCTGGGCGTCGTAGGATCCGTAGCTTCCATCGCCTAGGTAGTAGCGTTCCCAGAGAGTGGTGGCCAGAGCGTCGGTGTCTGCTATGACCAGTGGGGCGGCTTCCGCGGCGGCCTGTTCCAACTCGGTCTGGCGGTTGGCAATGATGCCGAAATCGGTAGCGGTCCAGACCAGATCCTCGACGGTGGCGTCGGCGCGGGTGCCCTGCAGCGCCTCAAGCAACTGGTAGGTGTAGTAACGGCCGTATTCGGGAACGTCGGCGATCGCAGGGAATTGCTGGCGGTAATGCGCCCGCAGGTCCTCGCTAAGCGTGGTGGTTCCTGTCGATTCCGCACCCACCACAATCACCCGGACTGCCAGTCCGCGCCGGGCTGCAGGGACCAGCTGGTGCCAGTTCCCGGTCAGGTCCTCGCGACACATGGTTCCACTGATGTGGTGCGTTGCGCGGGCCGGATCCACGGGGACGTGGACGGCGCCGAATGCTTGCGCCAAGCGTTCACCGTAGCTCTCCGAGGTGTAGACGGCGTCGACCTTCTCCACGCCCTGGGCCTTCAGTGCCCAGCGCATGTTCTCCAACTGCGCGGTCCAAATCTCATCGCTGGCGTAGTCTTCGGGGCAGTCGTTGCGGACCGGCACGATGGTGACGTTGGCGCCGTCGAACTCTTCTCTCAGCCAGTCCGCCCGCTGCGCCGCGGTGAGCGTTTCAAAGCGGCTCCTCTGGACGAGAACGTAAACATGATCTGCGCCGGCAGCTGCCTTTTCGATCAGATGCCGGTGGCCGGCGTGGGGTGGGTAGAACTTGCCAATGACGAGGGCATTTGTATTCATTTTCAGACTCCTGCCATTTCGATATTGACGGGGCTGGCTGTTGTGCGGAGGCGGTTCCAGCCGACCAGACCGTAGATGCACAGGGCTAGGAAGCCAATATAAAGGATGCCGGTTAGGGCCAGTCCTCGGCTGAAGTAGAGCGGAATCGAGACCAGATCAATCACAATCCACACGTACCAGTGTTGGAAAATCTTCTTGGCTTGGGCGTAGGTGGCCACGAGCGATGCAGCCAACACGAACGCGTCGGGGATGGGAACTTGCGAGTCAGTTCCGGCGTGGAGCAGGTAGGCGATGGCCGCCGTGGCGAGGACTATTGCGCTCGCTCCCACCGCGACTTCGGCTCGTGTTGCGTCTCGGATGGGCAGATCGTTGCTGCCAGCTTTTCCGTTGGCTCCGCGCGACCACTTGATCCAGCCGTAGACGGCAATCGCAGCGAAGATGATCTGGAGGACTGTTTCACCGTAGAGGCCGGCGCCGAGAAAGAGGATGACGAAGGCAATATTATTCAGGATGCCGACGCCCCAGTTCCAGATCTTCTGCCGGGCCACTCCCCAGACACACGCGGCACCTGTAACGAAGCCGATGACCTCGACCCAGCTCACGGGATTGTTGATGAGCGTGAATGCGGTGGCGTTGAGCCAGCTGATGAGCGGTGTCATGATGCCCTCCAAGGATTGTTATTATCAACTTGATAATAACAATAGCACAGGGCGCATTTGCCTCGTCAAGAAGGTGGATTTCCACACTGGAAAGTCCAAAGCTTTTGCTCCAGAGATTTGCAAGGAACCGGAGCAGGGGGCGCAGCAAGGAACGGGCTGCGAGTCCTTCGCAACCAGATTCCACGCAGCACTCCGCGGAGCATTGACCCGCCTACGGCTCAATGACTAGCGCAGGACCAGCCCCGTCAAACCCTTTCATCGTTGTTTCCCTAATTCTGGGACTGCTGGGCGGTTCCGGGGTGGCAACCGCCCAGCGTGACCCCGTTAACTCTCCTGCGTCTCCGACAAGAATGCTTCGGGGCCTTGCTCGGCAGCCTTGGGGTCCATCCACAGAATGCTGAACCAGTTCCCGTCAGGATCTTCAAAGTCGCGAGAGTACATGAAACCCATATCTTGAGCAGGCCTAGGCTCTTTACCGCCAGCTGCAAGCACCTTCTCCAGCATCGCGTCAACGTCTTCACGGCTGTCACAGCTAAGAGCCGTCTGTACCTGCAGTGACGTTGCCGGATCTGCAATGGGCTTGTCGGTGAACGTCGCAAAGAAGTCGTGCGTCAGCATCATCAGGTAAATATTCTGGTCGATGACCACGCACGCGGCGTTTTCATCCGTGAAGTTGGGTTCGATCTTCCATCCCAGTCCGGAGAAAAAGTCCTTGGAGCGGTCAAGGTCCGCAGTGGGAAGGTTGATGAATACTTGTGTGGCCATGACTATGACTCCCTTATTGGGTTGTTGTCGGGACCGTAGTTATTCCGACCTTTTCATATTTTCGTTCCATACCCCGGGTGTCAATGGATGTGCACATAAAATGCTGCCGTTTCCGCTTTCTGCCATGGCGTAACGCCCAACAGAAAGCGGAAACGGTGGCATCGTTGCACTTCAGAAAATGGTTACTACTGGAAGCTAAACCGACGCAGCATGGTCAGGATCATCCCGGCCATAAGGCTGGCAATTGACCAGAAGATGGGCCACAGCCCGGTACCTGTGTGGGCCAACTGGGCAGTTGCCCCGTTGCTCATTGCCTGGATGCCGGAGCCCATAGCGTTCAGCACGGGTGAATGCACTGCCGGTGCACCCTGAACAACTGACGTGAGCGGCGTTGCCGGGGCCAGCGGGGTTGCTGGTGCGGCGGGGGTGAGCGGTGTGGCCGGCAATGACGGCGTCACCGGGGTCGTAGGCGTCACCGGGGTCACCGGAACCACCGGAGTCGTCGGCGTCACCGGAACCACCGGAGTCGTCGGCGTCACCGGAACCACCGGAGTCGTCGGCGTCACCGGAACCACCGGAGTCGTCGGCGTCACCGGAACCACCGGAGTCGTCGGCGTCACCGGAACCACCGGAGTCGTCGGCGTCACCGGAACCACCGGAGTCGTCGGCAACGACGGGGTACCAGGTGTCGTTGTGTTGACCGCCGTCGAACCATTGGAAACAGCGTTCCCAAGAACACCCACAGCGTTACCTGAAACATTCATCGGAACAGTCACCGGAACAGTCACCGGAACCGCAACCTGAACATTGTCCAGAACGTCACCAATCACCCCACCGAGCAAACCGCCGCCGTTAGAGGGAGCGGGAGTCTGGTTAGAACTCTGATCCACACTCGGCGCAACAGTCGTGTTCACAGCCGATGAATCATTGGAAACAGCGTTCCCAAGAACACCCACAGCGTTACCCGAAACGTTCACCGGAACAGTCACCGGAACCGCAACCTGAACATTGTCCAGAACGTCACCAACCACCCCACCGAGCAAACCGCCGTCGTTCACGGGAGCGGGCGCCGGAGCCGGAGCGGGAGCCTGACTAGAACTCTGATCCACACTCGGCGCAACAGTCGTGTTCACAGCCGATGAATCATTGGAAACAGCGTTCCCAAGAACACCCACAGCGTTACCCGAAACGTTCACCGGAACAGTCACCGGAACCGCAACCTGAACATTGTCCAGAACGTCACCAACCACCCCACCGAGCAAACCGCCAAGGAGGTCTGCGGACTGGTTGTTGTCGGTGTGACCGGATGTGTGGGAAAGCTGGCTCGCCAGCACGGAAGGTGCATTGGGGGCATCTGAATTTGACTGCTCTGCAGCACTTGCTGCTCCTGCGCCGAGGGCAAGAAGTCCTCCGGCAAAGACCGCTGCACACAGCGATCGACGAATAATTGCATGCATGTTGTCCAACTCCTGACAAAGATTTTTTGGCCTTGTTTGCGGTCGCAAATCAAGGAAAGACCTTGGCCTCCCCAGTAAAAGGGGAAAGGCAGAAGGTCATCTAGTCAGGTGTTGATCCGGGGTTTTCGGGCATGGAGGCAGGCAGGGGCCAGTCGGCGCCTGCCAAGGCACCGGCCCCTCCTGTGAGGACAAACTGTGCGTACGTGTTCTCACTAGCGGCCACAGGCCCAGCGGGACCGCCTGAGCCCCCTGCACTGCTGCCGGAGCCAGGTCCCTGAACGGAAACCGAAGCCACGGCAGGGGCACAAGGACCCACAGCGGCGGCCTGGGAATCGGAGGCACAGCTGGCAGTCGGTTCACCGCTCTGGGCGGCTGCTTGCGCCGTGGACTCACCAGCAGTTGAAGCTCCGAGAGCGTGCCCACCGGACAAATAAGGTGCAAGCGCCCCGGAGACTGCTGCACCGTCCTGCGCGTCGAGCTGGCGACCAGACGTGACAACTCCGGCCTTCACAGCCGCCTCGGCACTGGCTGAATGATTCAGTTCAGCGCGAGAACCTTCGACGGCGTCACCGTCTCCGAGGTTCCCTGATGGAAAGCTTCCGGGTGTTTCAACGCCGCTGGGACCCTCTGGGGTGTTGTTTCCATCCATATCTCCGGGAGTCACTGGCGTGACCGCTGTGTCCGGGTTGCTGGGTGCCGCTGGTACGTTCGGAACAACCGGGGTGCTCGGCGTTCCGGGAAGGTTAGGAGTGCTCGGAACCAAGGGAAGTACAGGTACCACCACGGTGTCAACAACATCGGCAACGCCGCCAGTGACACCGTCTACAACTGGCTGGACGGTTCCGGTAATCGGGCTCAGAACGGGCGCAACCACCTGCACAACAGGCGCCGTCGCATGATCAACTGCGCTAACGACGGGGGATGCGACGGTCTCCACAACATTGATAACTGGCGGCACCACCGCGTTGGTTACTTGGCGGACAGGAGCCACAACCGAATCGACCACCGGTACTGCCGTCACTGCGCTTTCAACCTTGTCAGTCACTGTTGAAACGGGGGCAACCACTTTGCCAACGGTATTGTTTCCCAACACGTCTTTGACGACAGGTACTTGAGAAACTGTTTTGTCTACCACGTCAACCACAGGGCTCAAGATTCCAGAGAGGAGCCCCTTGCCCTTGTCTGGTGCGGGCTTCGACGCGGCAATAGATGCCGGGCTAGCTCCGGAGGATGCAAAAGCACCGGCCGATCCCAGCAAGATCAGAACGGCAGCAAATAGAGCAGCACCAACCGCAATTCGGAGGGCGCGCGGCAAAATAGCGTTCAACGTCCATGATTCTGGGCTGCTATCCACTGCGTCCACCCCCTCGGATTACGCTGGTAATGCTCACATGAGACCTTGCGAGACCGTGCAAACAAACGTGGCAAACAAATATTGAAGCAATTTCCAAGCCGTGAGACCTCGGCTCGAACACGATCTTGGGCTAACCCTATGGCACGCCCCGCCGAAATTCCAGACTTTGCCCCAAGATTTCGCAATGGTCAAACACAAAATGCCGCCGTTCCCGTATATTGCCGCAGGGTATAGCGGCGGCAATATACGGGAACGGCGGCATTGTTCACTGTGGGCCTAGATGCTGTAGCGCTCGTCCTCGTGGTCGCCGGGATGATCCCGGACAAGTCCAGCGGCCAGCGTATTGCCATCCTGCGGATCGATCACCAGGAACGCACCCGTGCGGCGGTGGCGCGCATACACCTCAATGGGCAGCGCCGACGCCAACCGGATCTGGGCCGTTCCAATGTCATTGAGCTCCAGTCCGGATGCAGCTTGGTACTCAAACGACTCCAGCTCCAGCTTCCCCGTGACGGCCCTGATCAGACCCTGGACCGTCTTACTGCCGTGCTTGATCAAGACTTTGGAACCCTCGCGCAGGGGTTTCGTGGACAGCCAGCACAGCTCCGCGTAGAGGTCTTGGCTGACCTCGCCAAAGGTACCCGTTGCCGCAATAACGTCACCGCGGGCAATGTCGATCTCTTCGCTCAGGCGCAGCGACACCGACTGCGGCGCCACGGCCTGTTCCAAGGACCGGCCGGCAAAGTCGATGCCCACCACCGTCGCAGTCCGCCCAGAGGGAAGAACCGTGATGGCATCCCCCACCGAGACGCCTCCTGAAGCGAGCTGGCCGGCATAGGCGCGGTAATCGCGGAAGGAGGCTCCGGCGTCGTCCGCGTTGGAAAGCTCAGGAGCAAGCGCACCCTGCGGCCGGACCACCAGCTGAACCGGGAAGCGGAACGGCTCCAGGCCGCGCTCCAGCTCGTCCGTGGTGGGCAGCGTTTCCAGCAGGTCCAGCAGGCTGGCGCCGGTGTACCAAGGGGTGTGGGTGGAGCGCTCCACCACGTTGTCACCCTCCAGTGCGGACACCGGAATGACCACCACGTCACCGAGGCCGATGTTCGCCGCAACGGCTTGGACATCGCTCTCAATGGCGCGGAAAATCTCCTCACTGAAGTCCACCAGGTCAATCTTGTTGACGGCGATGATCACGTTGGGAACGCGCAGCAGGCGCAGCACGGACAGGTGCCGGCGCGTCTGCTCCAGCACCCCCTTGCGTGCGTCAATAAGTACGACGACGGCATCCGCAGTGGACGCGCCCGTCACCGTGTTCTTGGTGTACTGGATGTGCCCGGGGCAGTCGGCCAGGATGAAGCTGCGCCGGTCAGTGGCGAAGTAGCGGTAAGCCACATCGATCGTGATGCCCTGCTCGCGCTCGGCACGCAGTCCGTCAGTCAGCAGCGCCAGGTCAATCTTTTGTGTGCTGCCGTTTTCACCGCCAAAGCCGCGGTCCGCGGAGGTGCGGGTGACGGCGTCGAGCGTGTCGGCCAGGATGGCCTTGGAATCGTGGAGCAACCGGCCCACCAGGGTGGACTTGCCGTCGTCGACGGAGCCGGCCGTGGCGAAGCGGAACAGGGTTGAGTGCTCAAGTGCAGTGGTGCTCATTAGAAGTAGCCGTCTTTCTTGCGGTCTTCCATGGCTGCCTCGGAGATGCGGTCATCGGCCCGGGTGGCGCCACGTTCTGTCAGGGTGGAGGCGGCAACTTCGCGTACTACGTCGTGGACAGTTGTTGCGTTGGAGGCCACGGCGCCCGTGCAGGACATGTCGCCCACGGTGCGGTAGCGGACCTGCTTGATGATGACTTCCTCATCCGGGCGCGGTTCGGAAACCGGGCCCACGGCACGCCACATCCCATCGCGCTCATACACTTCGCGGTCGTGGGCGTAGTACAGGCCCGGCAGTTCAATGTTTTCGCGGGCAATGTAGCGCCAGATGTCCAGCTCGGTCCAGTTGCTGATGGGGAACGCACGCACATGCTGGCCCACCGTATGCCGGCCGTTGTACAGGTTCCACAGCTCGGGGCGCTGGTTGCGCGGATCCCACTGGCCAAACTCGTCACGGAGGCTCAAGATGCGCTCCTTGGCGCGGGCCTTGTCCTCGTCACGGCGGCCGCCGCCAAAGACGGCGTCGAACTTGTTCTTAGCAATCGCGTCCAGCAACGGCACGGTCTGCAGCGGGTTGCGGGTGCCGTCGGCACGTTCAGATAGTTCGCCGGAGTCGATGAATTCCTGCACGGAGCCCACCTCGAGGCGCAGCCCCAAACGCTCAACCGTGCGGTCGCGGAAGTCGATGACCTCCGGGAAGTTGTGACCGGTGTCCACGTGCAGCACGGGGAAGGGAACCTTGCCAGGCCAGAAGGCCTTCGTGGCCAGATGCAGCATGACCACGGAGTCCTTGCCGCCGGAAAACAGCAGCGCGGGGCGCTCAAACTCGGCCACCACCTCACGGATGATGTGGATGGCCTCGGATTCGAGCAGGTCCAGGGAGTTCAGCTCGGCGGCCTGCTCGCCGATTGCCGCCTCGGCCAGGTCGATCGTTGTGTCTGTAATTTGGGTGCTCATACGTGTAGTCCGCATTCTGTCTTGGAGGTTCCGGCCCAGCGGCCGCTCCTGGGGTCGGCGCCGGGGGCCACTTTGTTGGTGCAGGGTGCGCAGCCGATGGACGGGTAACCCTGGCTGAGCAGGGGGTTCACGGGCAAAAGGTTGTCATCCGAGTAGCTGATCAGCTCCTCGTACGTCCAGGTGGCCACGGGATTGACCTTGACCAGGCCGTTCTTTTCATCCCACACCACCAACGGAGTGTCGGTGCGCGTGGGGGCCTCGTCGCGGCGAACTCCGGTGAACCACACCTCGTAGCCAGAGAGGGACCGGCTCAGCGGTTCAACCTTTCGCAGTGCGCAGCACTGGGCAGGGTCGCTGGCAAACAAGTTCTTGCCCAGCAGCGAATCTTGCTCTGCAACGGTGTTCACCGGCAGCACGTCCACAATGTTGACCCGCAGGTTCTCCGCCACCTCGTTGCGCGTGGCGTAAGTTTCGGGGAAGTGGTAACCCGTGTCCAGGAACAACACGTCCACACCGGGCAGCTGATCGGCAACCAGCGCCGGCAGCACGGCGTCGGCCATGGAACAGGCGACGGCGGCCGCGCCAGTTTCGAAGTTGCGCGACACCCAGGCGATGACCTCCTGAGCTGACGCGTCCCAGGCCAGCTCGGCTGCGCCTGCCTCGGCGATGGCCTTGAGCTCGTCATGCGAACGAAGCGTTGTGACGGTCATTTCAGCAACTCCTCATCGGCACGGTGGGCGAACTCGGCGAACGTTTCACCGTCGGTGCGGGCACCAACGTACTGGCGGACAACACGCTCCACATAGTCGGGCAGCTCTGCGGCGGTGACCTTCAAGCCGCGGATGGTGCGGCCCAGGCCTGCCTCAACGCGGTTGTCGGTGGCCAGCCCGCCACCTAGGTGGACCTGGAATCCGGGGGCGGTGCCGCCGTCGTCCGTGGGAAGCATCATGCCCTTCAGGCCGATGTCCGCGGTCTGGATGCGGGCGCAGGAGTTGGGGCAGCCGTTGATGTTCAACGCGATCGGCTGGGTCAGAACGCCGGTATCCACCAGATCAGCGATGCGTGTTTCCAGTTCGCTGATGGCCGTGGCCGCGGTGTCCTTGGTGTTCACGATGGCTAGCTTGCAGTATTCGATGCCCGTGCAAGCAATGGTGGAGCGGCGGAACAGCGACGGGCGGGCGGAGAGCCCCAATCCATCCAGCACCGTGATGAGCGGTTCCACCTGTTCCTTGGGCACGTCGAGGATGACGAGCTTCTGGTGCGGGGTGGTGCGGAGGCGGAAGGAACCATGGGCCTCAAGGGCATCGGCCAGCGCGGTCAATGTGGACCCCGAAACCCGGCCCACAGTAGGTGCGACGCCAATGAAGAACTTGCCGTCCTTCTGCTCGTGCACGCCGATGTGATCACCGGGCGAGGTGGGCTTGGGCGCGGGCTCGCCGTCGGGCAGCTTGTGACCGAGGTACTCGTCCTCCAGAATCTGGCGGAACTTGGCCGGTCCCCAGTCGGCCAGCAGGAACTTCAGTCGGGCCTTGGTGCGCATGCGGCGGTAGCCGTAGTCGCGGAAGATGCTGGTGACGCCCAGCCACACCTCGGCCGCAACCTCGGGGGACACGAAGACGCCGAGGCGCTCGGCCAGGCGCGGGTTGGTGGACAAGCCGCCACCCACCCAAAGGTCGTAGCCGGCGCCAAGTTCGGGGTGCACCACGCCAACCAGGGCGAAGTCGTTGATCTCGTGGACCACGTCCTGCGAGGGGTGCCCGGTGATGGCAGTCTTGAATTTGCGGGGCAGGTTAGCCAGTTCCGGATCGCCAATGAACCGGGCGCTGACCTCCTTGATCAAAGGGGTGGGATCGATGATCTCGTCCTTGGCAATGCCGGCCACAGGGGAACCCAGGATGACACGGGGCACGTCACCGCAGGCCTCGGTTGTGGACAGTCCCGCTGCCTCGAGTCGGTTCCAGATCTCCGGGACGTCCTCGACGCGCACCCAGTGCAGCTGGACGTTCTGGCGATCCGTCAGGTCCGCGGTGTCGCGGCCAAATTCAGTGGAAATCTGTCCGATGACGCGCAGTTGCTCCGTGGTCAGAGACCCACCGTCGATGCGGACCCGGAGCATGAAGTACTTGTCTTCAAGCTCATGGGGTTCCAGGGTGGCTGTCTTGCCGCCGTCAATCCCCTGCTTGCGCTGGGTGTACAGCCCCCACCAACGGAAACGGCCGTGCAGATCTGTCTTCTCGATGCTGTCGAAGCCACCGGCGGCGTAGATGGTCTCGATCCGTTCGCGGACACTCAGCCCACCGTCTTCTTGCTTCCACACCTCATTGGGATTCAGCGGCGCGGTGCCATCAACCTTCCACTGGCCGTGGGGTTTGGCGGCTGGGCGGGCCCGAACGGTTCGCTTGGCGGGTGCCTCGGCGGAACTTGTTGCGGCCGCAGTGCCAGAGGCGTTCGCTCCGGCTAGAGCTGTCTGTGTCATGAGAACGAGCGTAGATCGACCCTGTTCCCTCACCAATCACTCATGCAACGCTGCTTCACCTTGGGCAACATTTCGTCACACCCACCCATTTCGCACCGGGGTGTGCTTGGCACCTCCGCGGGAAGTGTCACTGCCGGGCACGACGCCGGACCCGCCCACCTAGGTGCGCGGGTCCGGCGTCGTGCTGTTTAATCCTGCGCACTGTTACTGCACAACAGTGCGCCACTTCTGCAGTGCACCGTTACGGCGCAACGTTGCGCAGGAGCGCCGCGTCAAAGTGTTCCAGCGCCAGTTCCGCCAGAAGCTTGGAGGGCAGCAACGGTGGGGCAACCCGGTCAGCGCCCGCCAATGACAACTGGTCGTGGAAGTAGCCTGGGGCCAGCAAATAGGAGGCCACGGCCACCCCTGCGGCGCCGCCAGCTTGCAATTGTGCCACGGCGTCCGGAACCGTTGGCCGGGCGCTGGCGCCATAAGCGGCAAGAATCCGCTCTGGGCGGCGGACAGCAAGATCGGCGGCCAGGACCTCAATCGGTTCGGCGGCTTCGGGGCGTGAGGAACCTGCCGCGGCCAACACAATGCCCCACCCCGCAGGGAGCGTACCGATCCGCTCATCGAGTAGTTTGGCCAGCCGCGGATCGGGTCCCAGCGGCGCGGCGGCCCAGGTGTTTGACCGGCTGGCCACGGCGTCAGCAATGTCCACCTGAACGTGGAAGCCCACGGTCAACAGCAGCGGAACCACCACGGCGTGCACGTGCGCGGCCAGCCCGGCCACCACTTCTGGCAGAGCCGGTTCCTGCACGTCAACATACGCCTCCAGCACCGTCAACCCCGGACGTAACAAAGCAATATCCGCCCTGAGTTGGCTGATGCGTCGCTGGCCTTCGGCGTTATTCGTGCCGTGGGCGCAGGCAATCATCACGGTTTCATGCTCCATGTTTGGGTCCTTTCCCAAGAATTCTTCACAGCCAATGTACGTCAGCGGAGTAGCTGTCCGGGCACCGATATTGCGTCAAGAGTCCGCTGGGCTGGCAGCCCCGAGCCCGGTCTCGGTCCCCGTCCCCGTCCCCGTCCCCGTCCCCGTCCCCGATCAATCATCAGCCACCGCGGGCCCGGTCTCCGCACCGCCGCGCTGCCGCCGCGCCTCTGCATTGCTGATCCCTAGCGCCGAAACCACGCTGCCCACCAAGAACAGCAGCGCCGTAATGACCATGACCCGACGGAATGATGCGTAATCCAGCACGCCGCCAAGCAGCACGCCCGCGAGCGCCACGGCGATGAGCCCAGCCACACGTGAAACGGCATTATTGATGGCCGATCCAATTCCGCTCTGCCCCGCCGGAACCGCCCCGAGAATGGCCGCCGTCAAAGGCGCAACTGTTATGGACAGCCCCACGGCAAACACCAGCTGTCCGGGCAGAATCTGTAACCAAAAATTGAAAGGTTCCGCCGCCGATGCCATCATCGCGTACCCCACGCCAGCCACTAGTGGTCCCAGTGCCATGAATAGTCGGGGTCCGTATTTGCCGGCGAGCGTTCCAAACGGCCCAGCCAGAAGCAGCGAGATCACAGCCACTGGAAGTGATGCCAGCCCCGCCTGGGCCGCCGTGAACCCGGCAATTTCCTGCAAGAACAGCACGACCAGTAGCTGCCCCAACGACAACCCTGCGTAGATAAAGGTGGTGGCAATATTACCCACGCCGAAGTTTCGGATCCGGAACAGCCCCAGCGGCATCATGGGTGCAGGGGTGCTGTACTCCCACCAGAGGAACGCCACCAGCGCAACAATCCCCAGCACAAACGGCCCAAACACCAGTGCACTCCCCCACCCCAGCCGCTCCTGTTCAATCAGGGCAATAACCGTCCCGGCCAGTCCGACGGCGGCCAGAACAGCCCCGATGACATCGACCCGTGCCGCGGTCGGCGCCACTGAGACGGGCGCGCTTGCTCGGGCGCCGGGCTCGGCGGTGACGGAAGGAGCAACAGGTGCCGCGGGCAGGGAGGTGGTTCCGGCGTCGTGCTTCACGGGGGAAAGTACGGGAAGCCGTGCGGGAGGGATGGCAAGCCCCTTCAGCAGGAACAGGGTGGCGGCAATGGGGATGACGTTGATGGCGAAGATCAGCCGCCAGTTGCCGTAGTCCACCAGGAGTCCGCCTATCAACGGCCCGGCCAGAAATGCGGTTCCAGTCCAGGCCGTCCACGAGCCGATGGCTTTGCCCTGCGCGGGTCCCCGGAAAGTTGAGGTGATGAGCGCGAGCGAGCTGGGCACTAGTAGCGCGGCCCCGGCACCTTGGATACCTCGAGCCACAATGAGCAGCAGGGCACTTGGGGCGACGGCGCAGGCTAATGACGCGGCCCCGAAGATCAGCAGGCCGGCGCGGAGGATCCGGATGCGGCCGAAGGTGTCGGACAGGGAGCCTGCGATCAGAATGAGCGATCCCAGAGCCAGAAGGTAGGCGTCCACCACCCACTGCTGTGTGGTGATGCCGCCGCCCAGCTCGCGGGTCATGGCGGGCAGGGCGACGTTGACAATGGCGCCGTCAAGGAATGCTACAAAGGAGGCGAGGATGGCCACCCACAACACTCGCCCCGGCACGCTCTGCACGCGGTTCAAGGCTTCCTAGCGAAGGCGGTGCGTAGGGAGAGCTTGCGCGAATATTCAATGGATCCGTAGCGGAACAAGTGCACCGCGACGCGCAGGGCCACGAACCCAAACACGAACAGTTCAACAATCACAATGGCCGCAGAGGCACCGCTGAGTGAGCCGAAGGCGTTGCGCAACATGGCCGTAATAGGCGCTGTGAAGGGGAAGAAGGTAAATATTTTTACGATCAGCGAGCCGGGGTCACTCACCACCATGGTCACAATATAAAACGGGATGAACATCATGATCATGACCGGGGCGAACACCGTGCTGGCATCTTTGGCTGTGGGCATGACAGCCCCGATTCCCACCAGCACGCCCGTGAACAGGATGAAGCCACCCACAAACAAGAGACCCCCAATGAGCATGGGCAGGAACTGGAATTGCAGGTTGGAGAGGTCAAAGTCCGGGATGGCGAGCTGCTTGCGGAAGAACAGGTACCCCAGCACCATGGGCGAAGCAAACACCAGCGCCTGCACCGCACCCACGAGGAACAGCGAGATGACCTTGCCCACCACCAGCGTTGTGGGGTTCAAGGTTGTCAGGATCATCTCCGTGACCCGGTTTTCCTTCTCCTCCAACGTGGAGGCGAGCATTTGGTTGGCCAGCAGGATGATCACCACGTAAAACAACACCAGGAACAGCAATGGCGGCACCACGGTTTCCAATCCGCCGGATATTTGGCCGTCCTTGAAGGTCTGCAGGTCTGTGGTGAAATTGCCCTGCACGGCCTCTGTCAGCTCCGCAGAACCCACCTTTTGCGCAGCGGAAAGCACCACCAGCTGTTTGGCCACGGCGTCATACGTACCGTTCTCGAAAATACCCTGATCCGCCCCGTAAACACTCACCGGCTCCTTGCCGATGCTGGCCGGAAAGCTAAAGAACGCGTTGAGTGTGCCCTCCCTGACACGTTCGACGGCGGTCCCTGGGTCCTTCTCGACGGTGCCACCCATGGCTTTGGCTAGGGCCGGATCAATGAGTCCGGAGGCATCTGAGTAGCTAAAGGCCAGCGTTTGGTTCTTCTGCTCATCCGAACGCTGCTGCGTGCTGGAATTGCTGGCAAACACCAAGGCAAAAACAATCCCCAACAACACCGGGATGGCCAAAGTGGCGATCCAGAACCGCCGCTTCTTCACGGTCCGAATGAATTCAAACTGCACTACCGTGCCCAAATTATGGCGTGCCATCCGGCCCATTTCCCTTCCGGCGTAGGCCGCGGGCGGCGAGCCGCTTGGCCCCGCGCGGGGGTACAGCCCCGGGGCCTGTTCCTAGTCCTAGACCTGACGCGTCGCCGGGTGGCGAGCCGTCGTCACCCGGCACTTCGCCGTAGACCTGAATGAAGATGTCCTCCAGGCTGCGTTTGGCCGCTACGAAGCCTCGCACCACCACTCCGGCAAGTACCAGGTCCTTCAGCACGGCAGACTCATCCACGGAATCATCTAGTGACAGCTCGGCGTAATTGGTTTCCTGCAGAGTGATGTCATAGTGCGGCGAGGGCGGCAGGGCCCCGGAATACTTGAGCCTGATGGTCCGGCCACCAAACTGGTTCTGAACCTGGCCAATGGTTCCGTAGGCCTCGGCTTTGCCGTCCTTGAGCAGGACGATCCTGTCACAGAGCCGTTCCACTTCTTCCATCTGGTGGGTGATCATCATGACAGTGGCCCCTGCCTCCTTGCGTTCCTCGATGATGTCCATGAGGAGGCGCCTGTTCACCGGGTCAAAGCCTTTGGTGGGTTCATCGAGGATCAGCAGCTCCGGATCATTCATGATGGTCACGCCCAACTGAACTTTTTGTTGTTCGCCGCCGGAGAGCTTGTCCACGCGCACATCGGCTTTGTCGGCGAGGTCAACCCTGTCCAGATAGTCCCTTGAAAAGGCCTGGGCATCCTTTTTGGACAAGCCCTTGAGCCGCCCAAAGTAGCTCATGACATCCAACACCGACTCTTTTTTGTACAAGCCGCGCTCTTCTGGCAGGTAGCCCAGCCGGGCGCCAAAGTCGTCACTGAACACCCTGCCGTTAATCTCCAGGGTTCCCGAGGTGGGACGGTAGATGCCCAGCAAAGCCCTGATCGTCGTCGTTTTTCCACTGCCGTTACTGCCCAAAAACCCAAACGTCTCCCCGCGTGCTACGTCGAAGGAGAGCCCTTCGATGACTTTTTTCGCACCGAAGTGCATCTGGAAGTCCTGAACATGAATCAATGGCTGGACGCGGCTCATTCCCTCAGCGTAGTCACAAACCAACCCGATGACGCCAAGAAATTTGCCGATATTTTGCCCCGACACGGTACGCTGGCGCTGACTTACTGTTCCCTCCCTCCACGCAAAGCCTCCACGCAAAGATTGCTTCCATGACCATTGATCTACCGCTCGCTCTTGATCTCTTGGGCGTCTTTTTCTTCGCCGTCTCGGGCAGTCTACTCGCCGCCAGAAAGGGGTTCGACCTGGTCGGCTCGGTGCTGCTGGCATGCATGGTTGGCCTGGGCGGCGGTGTGGTCCGGGACATCGTCCTGAACGACGGTCCACCTGCCGCGTTCCTGAATCCGGAGTATCTGCTGCCGCCGCTCTTTGCTGCGGCCTTGGTGTATTTCATGGTCCGCAACGTCCAGCGAAGTGGGCGCTTACTGCTGATGTTCGACGCCGGCGGGCTGGCTTTGTTTTGCATCACTGGCACCCTCAAAGCCCTCGGCGCCGGGATGAACCCCGTGGCCGCGGTACTCCTGGGCGTCACTACGGCGGTGGGTGGCGGCATTTTGCGTGACATCACAGCCAATGAAGTGCCCAAAGTGTTTGATCCTACGGACCTGTACGCGATCCCGGCGCTGGTTGGCGCCGCCCTCACCGCTGTGCTGTGGCACGCGGGCTGGTTGAACCTCATCACTGGCACCGTTGCCGCCGTCGCAGTTTTCCTCCTGCGCCTATTAAGTCTGCATTACGGCTGGCATGCTCCGCTGGCATCGCGCAGTTGGGCTGCTCGGCGCATCCTGCACGTCCGTCGCGACTAAGATTGCAGGTAGCTTGTAATCGCCTGTTGCTCAGTTGTGGAGATTTGAATGTCTGACATGTTCGTAGAGAAGTTCCGTGGCCTGGTTCCCTTGTATTTGGAGGAGCCGTGGCAGGAAGCCGACGGGATTGACTGGGCGGATCTGGACGCTGTCTTTGCAGAATTGCAGCTCACGGTGCCGTTGGCGCTGCGCGAATTCCTGCACGCCGTGGGTAACTGCGAGGAACTCATGGAGGCGTACTACTACTTCTGGGATCCCGAAGAGCTGGAAGTTCAGGACGGCTACCTTCTGTTCCTTGAAGACGAGGACGAGGCCTACACCTGGGGCATTCTGGTCGATCAGGCCGATGTTCCCGATCCCATCGTGTGGCGCCGCAACAACGCCACTGGTGTTTGGATCAACGAGGAAGGCACTTTCAGCGAGTTCGTCTTTGACATGCTCGACTGGGTTTTCGGCGACGAGGACTAATCCACAGCAACTACGCAGACGCGAGCTATGGGAATATTCATCCGGGAGCGGTAGCGTGGCGTTATGAACGCACAGGAGCCCACAAGCGTATTGAATCCGGACCCGGCTGCAGTGGTTGGCTTGGTCGAAAAGTTGGTCGAGGGGATGTGGCCCCGTTCCGACTTTGACCGCAAAGCGTGGTTTGAACGCCTGGGGCTCATCACAGGAGCGGCGTGGGATGAGGCCAGCGCCGTTCCAGCTGTGGCACATTATTCGCTGCGCACTCCCTTGGCTGGCGGGGAAATTTCCTCGTCGTGGACCTCCTATAGTGGGAGGTTCCTAGGCATCAGCATGCAGCTGTATTCGTCCATGAGTACGGATAATCCCTCCACCCGCCAAGGCTACGAAAGCATTCACAGCCAGCTCACCGCACGCTACGGCGAGGGAAACAACCCTTGGCATGATCCCGTGGTCCAGGCATGTGTGTGGAACGTCAACGGCCGCCGCATTGTGATCCGATTCTTCAATCTCCAGCACAGTGGTGTCATGGTCAGCGTCGATGATGCCGGCTTGGCTACGGCCTCAGAAGCAGAAGCTCGACGCCGCAACGCACCCACGCATTGGAATAACAGCGCCGAAGGTGCCAGCCCCTTTTCACTCCCCGGAATGGGAGCCAAGATCTGACCTTGAAAGGCTGACTCCCTAGGTCTTTCAGCGCCCCGCGCCGAGTCCCGAGTGCCCGAGCCCCATGCCCCGGCAACTTCCTGAACAGCACCCCGCGCCAGCCACCCTGCGCCGAGTGTCCATTTAACGTACGTTTCGGCCCGTTTTGGGCCTCCAAACCGTACCTTAAATGAACACTCGAGCCGCCCCGGCACCCATCTGGCACCCCACGATGCTGCGTCAGGCGTACACCCCGTCCTCCAAGAGCTACGGTCCGCGGCAAAATGATTTGTCCGTTCTATAAGGCCCAGAGCCTGCGTTATCCACAGATTTGCCCGATTGGCCTTTTTCGCCGCTACGAGGGCTCAATTTCAGACTTACTGGAAGCATGAGAAAACCATCGGAACTTCCACTGCACCTGGCCCTGCGGCCTTTCACTCTGGCCCAGGCGCACCATGCCCGGTTATCTGCCCGTCGTATCCGTTCAGCAGATTTATTGAAACCCAGCCGGGGTATTCGCGTTCCCCAAACAGTTGACTGTGAGTTGCTAGACCATTGCCGTCCCTACACTGCGTTGACTGGCGATGGCGTCATCAGCCACATCACGGCAGCGAAGATTCATGGCCTGTATTTGCCGTCGAGATTCCAAGAACGCCAATTACTCGACCTCTCCAGGCCGAACGGCAGTCCACCACCCAGGCGACGGCACGTGAGCGGCCACCGACTAAAACTGGAGCGGACCGACATTGATGAATTTGGTGGAGTTCCAGTCACTTCGGCGGCGCGAACATTCCTGGACATCGCGCCATTACTCACCGTTGATGAGTTAGTGGTTGTAGGGGATCAGATTGTCTGTTGCCACCAACGCAATAATGGCCGTGTCAGAATCGCCACGGTGGAACTCAACGTCTTGCAGGCTTACCTTGCCCAGCACACGGGTGCCCGTGGCTATACCAAGCTGAGGGCGGCTATGGAACTTGTCAGAATCGGAGTGGACTCAGCGCCAGAAACTCGGTTGCGGCTGACCATCAACCGATCAGGCCTGCCAGAATTCCAACCCAACTACAAGATCATGGACGACGCCGGACACTCGCTGGTGGAACCCGATCTGGCATGTCCCAAATACAAGACTTGCGCGGAGTACGACGGACTGCACCATGATTCTCCAGAACAGCAGGCCAAGGATCGCGATCGGGACTTTATTACCCAATCATTGGGATGGCATCAAGTGGTGCTCCGCCGAGAGGATATGCGCAATGGCGGGCTCATTGCGGTGACCAAGCTGGCCCGGATGCTGGTGCGTGGCGGCTGGCCGGATCCGCAGAATCTAGCCAACCGGTCCTTGCTGGGCACTCTCAACGTCCGCAAAGACTTCAGCTAGGCGGCCCAGTCAACTTTTCGCGGCCAAAGATCCACGCCGCAACCCCTGACCCACCGGTCAGTGTCCACATAACGTACGCTCAGCGCCCAAAACGGCCCCGAAACGTACATTAAGTGGACACTCGAGGCCAAACCTGAGAAATCGATCCCCGAAACCTGACGCTCGGCCGCGAAACCGGGCAACTCGAGGCCAACCTGGGGATTTCGAGCCCCGACCCGGATCTTCGAGCCAGAAACGGAAGTGTTAGACGTCGCGGGAGACCACGGCTTCGGCAAAGCTGGCCAGAGCCGTCTTGACGATTCCCTCGGGCAGCGGTGCCAGTGCTGCGATGGCAGCATCGGACCATTCGCGGGCAACGGCCCAGGATTCCATCGTGACGGGGTGTTCGCGCAACGCGGTTACCGCCTCAGCAAGTGCTTCATCGCTGCTCAGATCACCATCAACCAGCGCTAGTACGGCGGCAGCGTCAGCATCGCCCGCGGCAGCAGCGTTACGCAGCAACAGAACAGGGAGCGTGGGGATACCTTCGCGCAGATCGGTTCCGGGTGACTTTCCCGAAACCTGCTTCAGCCCGGTCACGTCGATGACGTCATCGGCGAGCTGGAAAGCGACGCCCACCTTTTCGCCGTATTCCAGCAGAACCTCTTGGCCTTCTTCTGAAACACCGGAGAAGATGGCACCAAGCTGACCCGAAGCAGCAACGAGCGATCCGGTCTTGTCAGCAATGACGGAAAGGTAATGCTCAATGGGGTCTTCGTCCTCGCGCGGACCAACGGTTTCGTGCAGCTGACCAAGGCACAGACGCTCAAAAGTACGGGCCTGAATTTCCAAAGCACGGCCACCCAGAGCCGAGACCAGGATCGACGCGCGAGCAAAGATGAGGTCACCTGTCAGAATCGCAACAGTGTTGCCCCACACCTCATGGGCGGTGGGAGCGCCGCGACGGAACGGCGCCGAGTCCATCACATCATCGTGGTAGAGCGTGGCCAAGTGGGTCAGTTCAACCACGACGGCGGCCTGCACCACTTCGGCCCGGTTCGGGTCTCCGAGGTGTGCAGCAAGCAGCACCAACAGCGGGCGGATGCGTTTGCCGCCGGCTTCCACCAAGTGGCGGCTGGTGGCATCTGCCAAAGGATCGGAATGGGCGATTGCTTCACGCAATACCTTTTCCACCTTTGCCATGCTCATGGAGATGGAGGGTCCCAGTTCCGGGTCCTCTGCCACGGCATTGAAACCGGACGGCAGTTGCAGCCCGGTGGCAATGGCCATGGTGCTGGGATTGGGATCGTGTGATTCGGGGCGTCCTTGCCCGGCATGGGTCCAGCTGTGGTTCGCGGAAGTAGTCACTGCTCAACACTAACTATTGGTAGGGATTGTTGCTTGGATGTGCGGGTAATGTCCTGATTGCTGGTGGCAGGGACGAGCTTCTCCAGTAGATGAATCACTCTATCCTCAAAACCGCGTTTATCCGTGTCGGTCAGATTCGTCATGAGTCGGACAACAAAACGCATCAGCACCGGAACGCTCATGCCCGAGCGCAGGGCCAGTTTCATGATGGTGGGATTGCCAATCATGGAAGCAAATACCCGGCCTAGCGTGAAGTGGCTGCCCCACTGTTCACGCACCAGCGTGCCGTAGTTGGAGAGCGCGTGATCGGCGGCCAACCGCGAGTTGGTGCCAGCTGCCCGAACAATGTGCTCAGCTGCAAAGCGGCCTGATTCCATGGCGTAGGAAATACCCTCGCCATTGAAAGGACTGACCATGCCTCCGGAATCTCCCAGCAGCAGCAGTCCGTCCGAGTAGTGCGGGGTGCGGTTGAAAGCCATGGGCAGGGCCGCTCCCCTGATGGCACCCACCTGGTTTTCCGGGGTAAAGCCCCACTCACCGGGCATGGAGGCCGTCCAATCGCGCAGCACTGCACGGTAATCCAGCTTGCCGAACTCCTTGGAGGTGTTCAGGATACCCAGGCCAACGTTAGAGGTCCCGTCACCAACGCCAAAGACCCAGCCGTACCCTGGCAACGTCCGGCCATCCGGTGCGGGCAGTTCCAGCCAGCCTTCCATCCAGTCATCCTCGTGACGGGGAGACGTGAAGTAGGTACGGTAGGCAACACCCATGGGCCTGTCATCACGTTTCTCAAGCCCCAGGGAGAGCGCCGTCCGGGTGGAGTTCCCATCAGCAGCCAGCACCACATCGGCGTGGAAGTCAGCGGTTTCGCCCGTCTTCCGGCCAGCCCCATCCAAGAGTGACGCCCTGGCACCTACGACAGTTCCGGCGTCGTTAGTCAGGGCCTGCGTCACCGAGTGGCCCTCAAGGATCACGGCTCCGGCGGCACGCGCATGGCTGGCGAGTGATTCATCAAAGCCCAAACGCGTCCGGATAAGTCCGTAGTTGGGGAAGTCGGTGAGCTCGGGCCAAGGCACCTCGATCTGACGGCCACCGGCCACCAGGCGCAGGCCCTTGTTGCGGCGCCAGCCTTCTGCGGGGTCGTGCGGCAGGCCCATGAGCTGCATTTCACGCACGGCACGCGGGGTGAGTCCGTCACCGCAGACCTTTTCACGCGGGAAACGGGTCTTCTCCAGCACGGTGACCTCGATCCCGGCGGACGCCAAGTGCCAGGCCGCGGTGGATCCGGCGGGACCGGCACCTACTATCAGTACCTTCACGGTGGGTGGGGTTTCCTTACGGTTAGCGAGTGACTAGCGAACGGGTTAGAGCACGGGGTAATGCACGGTTTGCGAACGGTTAGTGCGCACCGGCAGCGTTGCCAGGGCCGGTCAGCGGCTTCACGGCACGGTGAACAGCCACAATGCCGCCGCTCAAATTCCTGTAGGCCACCTTGTCCCAGCCGGATTCGGTGAGCCACGCGGACAAGTTGTCCTGATTGGGCCAGACCCGGATGGACTCCGCCAGGTACACGTAGGCGGCTGGGTTAGAAGCTACTTTTTTGGCGATGGGCGGCAGGGCGCGCATCAAGTATTCGGTGTATACGGTGCGGAACGGAGCAAAGGTAGGGTGTGAGAATTCGGCCACCACCAGTTTTCCGCCGGGTTTGGTCACGCGCAGCATTTCACGCAGTGCCTTCTTCGGATCCGCCACGTTGCGCAGCCCAAAGGAGATGGTGGAGGCGTCAAAGGAGTTGTCTGCGAAGGGCAGGTTTGTGGCGTCTCCGGCCACGAAGTCAATGTCCGGGCGTCGGCGCTTACCAACTTTAAGCATGCCTACTGAGAAGTCGCAGGCCACCACGTCCACGCCGGCGTCGGCAAACGGTTCGCTCGAGGTGCCGGTACCGGCGGCCAGGTCCAAGACCCGCTGGCCGGGCACGGTGCCCACGGCGTCCACCACGATGCGCCGCCAGCGACGGGTCTGTCCTAAGGACAAAATATCGTTGACGACGTCGTATTTAGGGGCCACCTCGTCAAACATGGCAGCCATTTCTTCCGGACGCTTCTCCAAAGATGCACGGTTCACTCCCTTAGTCTCTCAAACTTTGCCCGGCTTCGCGCATTGTGGAGGCGTGCCGGGGCCGCTTGTGGGCCATCACACCGCCAGTACGCCGAATTTTGGCCCCTCAGCGAGTAATCTGGACTCATCATGACTGATTCCCTTTCGCTGCGCGCCCTCACCCTGGCCCTGACACCGGCAACGCTGGCGGAGCTTGGCATCGTTGTACCCAGCGCACTTTTGGACTCGGGCTCCACTGATTCCCCGGACGGGCCGCTGTGCTGGTTGCGCCGCGGCGAAGGCCTGATGGGCTTTGGCGAAATCGCCTCCTTCACTGGCACCGGTGCCTCCCGCTTTTCCGACGCCGAACAGTGGTGGAAATCCCTCCTGGCCACCGCGGAGGTAGACGATTCCATCCGCATGCCCGGCACCGGAGCCATGGCTTTTGGCTCCTTCGCCTTCTCCACCACGAGCGCCTACGAATCCGTGCTGATAGTCCCGGCCCTAGTGGTGGGCTTCTCCGCGGGCACCGCCTGGCTGACCCAGCTCTCCTTGGACGGCATCACGCCCACCGAGAAATCCGCACTGGCCCTTCTGCGGCAACTGGGCTCCTCTTCCGCTCCCTCGTCCTTTGAAAGTTCGACGCCGGGCACCCCCTCGGCGGGCACCGTTCGCTCCGGTGCGCTCAGCGAAGAACAATGGAAGGACTCCGTCCGCTCCGGCGTTGCGGCCATTGCCCACGGAGGCTTGGAAAAAGTGGTCCTCGCTCGCGATGTGCTCGCAACACTCGAGGAACCGGTGCGCAGAGTTTCAATTCTGCAACGATTGGTGGGCCTGTACGACGAATGCTGGACCTATGGCGTCCGCGGTTTGGTGGGGGCCACGCCCGAGATCCTCATCAAAGTGGACGGCTCCACAGCCCAGGCTCGCGTACTTGCCGGAACCCTTGACCGTGAAGACGAACCGGCCGGTTCCACCGGCTTTGCCGACTCGGTTTTGGGCGGCTCCATCAAACAGCGTCAGGAGCACGATTTCGCCGTTCGCTCCCTCATCCGGCAGCTCGCCCCCTTTGCCACAGACATGTCTTTCCCGGCGGAGCCATTCATTTTGGAACTACCCAACGTGTGGCATTTGGCATCCGATGTGAGCGCCCAGCTGGCCAGCTCCAACGGGCACGTGCCTACGTCTTTAGCCCTAGTTGAGGCCTTACACCCCACTGCTGCCGTGTGCGGAACGCCTCGGGAAGAAGCTGCAACTCTCATCCTCCAGCTGGAACAGATGGACCGCGGACCCTATGCCGGTCCTGTCGGCTGGCTCGATGGGGCTGGCAATGGCGAATGGGGTATTGCCCTGCGTGGAGCGGTGTTGGAGGATTCTCACAGCGTGCGTCTCTATGCCGGCGCAGGCATCGTGGAAGCCTCCGACCCGGAGGCGGAACTGGCTGAGACGTGGGCAAAACTTCGGCCCATGCTGCAGGCCCTAAACCTGCCAAACCACCCTTAGATCACCCTTGACAGTCCGGGATTTCAGACAGTAATCCCCCTGAATCTCTTGCACGGGATCACAGAAAGTTGTTCAATAGTGAAATCTTGTTGACTGTGAGGCAAGTCACCGAGGGTTACACTAGATGTCAAATGCTGGCTCCTTAGGGACTACACAAAGGGTAAAAAATGCACAACTCTTCCAAGCTGGGCCTGCGATTCGCCGCCGTCCTCGCCGTTGCGGCTCTCGGACTGACAGGCTGCACCACAGCGTCACAAGATGGCGGCACGGAAAGTAGCTCAGGAGCTTCGCAAGCTGCCGCTTTCGATCCCACCACGGTGGCCAAGGATGATGCCCTCATCGCGTTGCTGCCAGCATCACTGAAGGACAAGGCCACTCTTGAAGTAGGCTCCGATACTTCCTATGAGCCAGCCGAGTTCCTGGACAAAGATGGCCAGACTCCCATCGGCTACGACGTGGATATTGCCAAGGCCATCGCGGCCACGCTCGGCAAGAAGGCCGTTGTCCACACGGCTGACTTCTCCTCAATCATTCCCAAGATCGGCAGCGCCTACGATCTGGGCATCTCCTCCTTCACCATCAACCCCGAGCGCTCCAAGGCTGTGAACTTTGTCAGCTACTTCAACGCTGGCGTTCTCTGGGCCGTGCAGAAGGGCAATCCCAAGGGCATCAGCATGGATGACCTGTGCGGCAAGAAGATCGGCGTCCAGACAGGCACCGTTGAGGAAGATCCGGATGTCAAGGATCGTTCCGCCAAGTGCGTGGCTGACGGCAAGCCGGCCATTGACATTATTTCCCTGAAAAACCAGACAGACGTCACCACGCGTTTGGTTGGCGGCACCATCGACGCCATGAGCGCCGATACCCCTATCATCAACAACGCCTTGGCCAAGACCAACGGCCAGCTGGAAACTCTCGGCGAGACGTATGATTCCGCCGAACAGGGCATTGCCATCGCCAAGGATGACGCAGCCTTCGCCGCAGTCATTGAGAAGGTCATGAACAAGCTCATCGAGGATGGCAGCTACACCAAGATTCTTTCCACGTGGAACAACCAGGACGGCGCATTGACCAAGTCCGTCTTGAACCCGACGGCGGGCTAAAGCCTTGAGCCGACGATCATCATTCCGGGCTTCCCGCGGCCCGGGCTCGGACGTGGAATTGATTGACGCAATTCCCGTCCGGCACCCGTGGAGGTGGGTGGGCGCGGCCGTCATTCTGCTGGTGGTTATTCTGGCCATTCAGTCAATGACGACCAATCCCAAGTTCTATTGGGGCACGTTCCGCACCTATGTTTTTGATGTTCTTGTCATTCAAGGTGTGGGTTGGACGCTGGTCCTGACCGTTTCTTCCATGGTCATCGCCATAGTGTTGGCGATCTTGTTGGCGTTCATGCGCCAATCAGACAACCCCTTGTTCAGGTACGTCTCCTGGGTGTGGGTCTGGTTCTTCCGTGGAACGCCCGTCTACACCCAGCTGTTGTTTTGGGGATCTGTTGGCGTGCTTTACCCGAAGATCATTCTCGGAGTGCCGTTTGGGCCTGAGCTACTTTCTTGGGACACTGCCACCGTCATCAACGCCACAGTCGCCGCCATTGTTGGTTTGGGTTTGAATGAATCCGCCTACCTGGCAGAGATCTTCCGCGCTGGTCTGAAGTCCGTGGACAACGGCCAGATGGAAGCCGCAGAGGCCCTCGGTATGCGCCGTTCCAAGGTCATGTGGCGCATTATTTTGCCCCAAGCCATGCGCGTCATCATCCCGCCCACAGGCAATGAGACCATCGGCATGCTCAAGACCACCTCGCTGGTCTTGGCCGTTCCTTTCACCTTGGACCTGACGTTTGTGACCAACGCGTTGGCCAGCCGTACGTTCCTGCCTATCCCACTCCTCATGGTTGCTGCGTTCTGGTACCTGGTCATTACCTCGGTATTGATGGTTGGCCAGTATTACGTTGAACGGCACTTCGGCAAGGGAGTAGATAACGTTATGAAGGCGCCGGTCAAGGTGCCGCCACCGGCCGCAGCTGACCCAATCATGCTTCCAAGGGGGAACAACCTTGCCTGACGCAACCCACACATCCGCTGAACAAGCCGCCCAACCCGTCACAGTGAAACCTCTGGTAGAGATTCAGGGCGTCCATAAGTTCTTTGGCGATCACCACGTGCTCAAGGGCATTGACATGACGGTCAAGCCGGGCGAAGTTTCCGTAATTATTGGCCCGTCAGGTTCAGGAAAGTCCACCCTGCTCCGCTGCATTAACCTTCTGGAAACTCTCAGCGCAGGCCGCATCTACGTGCACAATGACCTGATCGGCTACCGGGAGGTCAACGGTAAACTGCACGATCTGAACACCAAACAGATCGCGACCCAGCGCCGTGAGATCGGCATGGTGTTCCAGCGTTTCAACTTGTTCCCGCACAAGACTGCCCTGCAAAACGTGATTGAAGCACCTACCCAGGTCAAGCGTCAGTCCAAGGCAGCCGCGAAGCTGAAGGCACTGGAACTGTTGGAGATGGTGGGCTTGTCCGACCGCGCCAACTTCTACCCATCCCAGCTTTCCGGCGGGCAGCAGCAGCGTGTTGCTATTGCCCGCGCACTAGCCATGGAGCCGGAGTTGATGCTCTTCGATGAGCCCACCTCCGCCCTTGACCCCGAACTAGTGGGCGACGTTCTGGAAGTCATGAAGAACCTCGCCAAGTCCGGTATGACCATGATCGTGGTAACTCACGAGATCGGCTTTGCCCGCGAGGTAGGCGACACCCTCACCTTCATGGACGGAGGCGTCGTGGTAGAGAGCGGTAACCCGCGCGAGATCATCGCCAACCCGCAACATCACCGCACCAAGGAGTTCCTCAGCCGGGTACTCTAACGGCCAATGCCGGGGTCTCGGTTCCCTCGCGGGCAGTAAGATTTTCTCGGTCGCTGAGCGACCTTGGTAAGAGATTTCCGAGGGTTCCCCGCTGAGCTTGCGAAGCGAGGGAACGAAATCACGCCATCCCCGCTCCGGGAACCGGGACCCCGGCTGTTTTCGGCTTCGGTTTCCCTGCGCCGTGCCTGTGGCGCCAGGTGCTTTCGGCTTCCGTCTCCCTGCGCCGCGCCTGTGGCGCCAGCTGTTTTGGCTTCCGCTTGCCCGCTTCGGGCCTTTGGCGCCAGCTGTTTTGGCTTCCGCTTGCCCGCTTCGGGCCTTTGGCTCGGTCCGGTCCGGCTCCTAGATGATCACGTTCAGGGCCGCGGTGAATCCGGCTGATACTGATCCGGCGGTTGACGCAAGTTGGTGGATGCCGCCGTCGTCCCCGAAAACCATGTCCCGCGCCAAGGGCGTTTTGGGGAAGTTCTGCTGACTGGATTCGTATCCGGCTGAGGCGTAAACCTCGTTGCAGGAGGCCTCAGTCATGGCGATTTGGGACGTGCGCAGGATCTGGCCGGCCGCTGTGGCGTTGGACATGGACTCGAACACCTCGAAATGGATGTGTGGCCACCGCCCGTTGTAGGCCCCGGGGAAGATGGTGGTGAAACTCAGCTGGCCATTGGCATCGGCCTCCTGAACTCCGCGCAAGAAGTTCTCGTTTTCCAACCCCTGATCGTAGAGCGAGTATTTGCCGTCGCGGGTAGCGTGCCAGACGTAGACGGCGGCTCCCCCCAACGGTTTGCAGCCCTGCGCGTTGTCCAAAAGCGTCAACGTCACGGTCAGCGGTATGCCCTCCGCCTTGGTGGTGGAGGCGCCGAAACTGGAGACGATGTTTTGCCGGACCACCCCGGATGCCGTGAGGACATCGGGGCCGTTGGAGCCGTCGGCCGGGTAGGGACCGCCGGTTTCTTCCGGGGTATCCACGGAGTTGGCCGTGCATTCCGCCAACGCCCGAGTGACCTGAGCTGTGGGCGTGGCGCTTGCACTCGTGGCTGTTGCGGCGGTGGGTGCCGCCGAAGCTGCCGTGGTGCCGCTCCCGGCGGCGCTGCTAGTACTGGTGCTGGAGCCGCCCTCTGCCGGTGAACAGGCTGCAAGACTGGCTGCAACACCCGCGCCCAGGACCAATCCCAGAGTGCGGCGACGGCTCAACATGGTACCTAGATCGAATTCGAGGCCCTTGTCGTGATGGGGATGCGGGGAATTTGTCATGCCTCTACTTCATCAGGAAAGCGTTGACTCTGGCTATGCCCTACCTGAGCAAATCCTATGTATTGCTTGCGGCTCAGCTGGTCGCTATGGCCTCGGCGATACTGGCGTGGAGCTCCCGCAAGTCACCCCGCCCAGCAGCAACAACCTCAATGACGCACGGCCACAGCACAGGAGCGGCCAGCGCCTTGGCCAGTTGCTCCGGGGTGCCGACCGAAACGTGGCTCCAGCCAAAGGCCGCAGCCAACGCCCCCAAACTTGCCGTATGGGGGGTCCCAAAGAACCGTTCGACGGTGGCTGTGTAGTCCGGTGCCTCGGCCAGCTTTCCATGCTCCAAAACGGAGAAGATCCCACCACCGCCATCGTTCAGGACGATGACCTGGATCTGGGGCAGTGCCTCCAGGGGGCCAATGTTCAGGGCGCCGGAATCGTGCAAAAATGTCAAATCACCCAGGAGCACTCGCGTTGTTTTGCCGGTAGCCAGCGCCAGTCCCGTTGCCGTCGAAATGGTGCCATCAATCCCGGCCAAGCCTCGGTTGGCGTGCACGGCAGCCCCGTTTTTCACGGTGGGCTGGCCGGCCAGATCTGCGTCACGGACCGGATTGGAGGAACCAAGCATGAGGATGCTGCTGGTATCCATCTGAGCCGTATCCCAGACTGCTCGGGCAAGCTGCAGGCCATTCAGGGTGCTTTCGGCGGCGAGTTGTCCGCGACCTGGTCTCCCGGCTGTGTCCTTGGATGTGCCAGCCACTACAGAGTCGAGGGCTGACTCGCCCCGTTCGCCTGCCTCCTGCCAAGCCTGCAACCATCCCTCGGGGCCCCTCCCGGCAAAGCCCAGCAGCTGATCCCATTGGGTCAGGATTAGTTCAGTGCGGCGCCCGGGCTCAAACCACGGCACAGGTTCCGGCACGAAGAGTGCCCGTTCCAGATCCGTGCGCGCCATTAGGGCGCTAATTTGGCGCGACAGTGTGGGGCGTCCGAAAACCACCACTCGTTCGATGGGAAGCGCGCTCTCTGGTCCAAATTTATCCAGCAGCATCCGGTACGGGCCAATAGCATTGGGCCCAAAACGAGCGTTGGACGAGGGCTCGGCCAGCAGCGGCAGGTCAAGCATCCGGGCAAAGTGTTCGGCCTCGGGACCGGCTCCATGTCCGGCAACAACTACCGTTCGGTGACTAGACGAGGGACCAGATATGGGACTAGAAGAGGAGCTAGGGAATGGCCGGAGCGGGGCCTCTGCGAGATACTCGGCGCCAATGCCGTCTCTGGGCCCGGGAGCCACTTCGGCGCCGCTGACTGCAGCGGCGGTGACGGCTTCGTCCGAGTCTGCAGCTGACACGGCCTGAGCTTTCAGGAGGAGCTCATCCGCGATCCCAGCCGCGGCGTCAGGAGCCTCGATGACCGGAAGCAGCCGCTCCCATTCGGAACCGTCCAAGGCGGGAGTCAGCGGGTCCCGGAAGGCCAAATTGACCTGCACCGGGCCAGCCGGGATGCCCTCGAGCCGTCCAAGAGCAGCCGTAAGGGCGGTGGATACTGCGCTGGTGGGATCGTTCCCAGCGGGAACGTCGGTGGCGAAGCGCACATGGTCTCCGAAGAGATCCAGCTGGAACGTGGTCTGATTCGCCCCGGTGCCACGCAGCTCCTCGGGACGATCGGCGGAGAGCACCAGCAGCGGCACCCCAGCGTGGTTGGCCTCCATGACGGCCGGGAGCAGATTGCCCACGGCAGTGCCGGACGTGGTCACAATTGCCGCGGGGCCCTTGGCGCCCAGGGCCAGCCCCAGAGCGGTGAATCCGGCCACGCGCTCGTCAATTCGCACATGCGCGGTGATCCGCTTATCGGCTTGTGCCTCGGCCAGGGCGTACACGAGCGGGGCGCTGCGAGAGCCGGGGGCCACCACCACGTGGCGCACTCCTGCACGTTCGAGCGCATCAACAACATAGCGGGCAGCATCCATCGAGCTCAGTAAAGTCACACCACTAACTGTAGCCACCCACAGCAGGGTGCCGGGCGCTGAGCGAAGGCCCTCCCGGGACTCAATTCAGGGAATCGCCCCACACGTGTTCAAAGATCAAGTTGGTTTGGGTCGCGGCCACGGCTGGGTTGGAAGAGAGGTGCTCGAGGACGAATTCCCGGACATGTGCGGTGTCCCGAACCTTAACGTGAATCAGGAAATCATCCGTGCCCGCCAGCACAAAGAACTGCGAAATATCTGCCACAGACCGAAGGTCCTCGGCAAATGATTGCATCAGGTGCCTGGCACCCGGCCGCAGCCGCACACTGATGAGAGCCTGCAGCGAGCGCCCCAGTGCCTCCGGGTCAACGTCAATGGTGAAGCGCTCAATGACACCTGTTTCCTTGAGCGCCTTGAGCCTGGCCAGACAGGTGGAAGGAGCAATCCCCAGGGCATCGGCCAGCGACTGGTTGGTGGCGCGTGCGTCCGCCACCAAAAGACTAAGCAATTTGTGGTCCAGGGCGTCCAAAGGCGGCCGTATTTTCTTCGGTTCCGGCATGGCAATGCCTCCTTGACGCTGCGGAAATCTTCCACTTATGCGCTTCTGTCCGTAGATTCTACGCGGACTATGGCGAAGATGAACAGAAACTGCAACCCTTGTGACACCCACCACAGCAGCTTTCAAAGGAAAACCCATGATCGTCTCAGTCCCCAAAGAAATCAAGAATAACGAGTTCCGCGTCGCCATCACCACGGCCGGAGTTCATGAGCTCCGGGAATCGGGGCACCAGGTTTTGCTTGAGGCTGGCGCCGGCGTCGGATCGGGCATCAGTGATGAGGACTATGCGCTGGCCGGGGCAGAGATCGTCGTTGATGCCGATGAGTTGTGGGCACGTGCGGACATGGTTATGAAGGTCAAGGAGCCCATCGAATCCGAGTACAGCCGGTTCCGAGAAGGCCTCATCCTCTTCACGTACCTCCATTTGGCGGCGGAACCGGAACTCACGCAGGCACTGATTGACGCTGGGGTTACGGCAATCGCCTACGAAACCGTTCAGACCGCAAACCGCTCGCTTCCGCTACTGGCTCCGATGTCAGAAGTGGCGGGACGACTTTCCGTGCAGGTGGGCGCGGCATCCCTGATGGCCCCCGCCGGCGGCCAGGGGATTCTCTTGGGCGGGGTTCCAGGGGTCCGTCCAGCAAAAGTTGTTGTGCTCGGTGCCGGGGTCGCCGGGTCCAACGCGGCAGCGATGGCCATGGGATTGGGCGCCGATGTCACCATTTTGGACATCAACACCAACCGGCTCCGTGAACTTGATGCGCAATATCAGGGCCGCCTCAAGACCGTCGCGTCCAACAAATATGAGGTGGAGAAGTCAGTCATTGACGCCGATCTTGTTATTGGCTCGGTCCTCATCCCCGGGGCGAAAGCCCCCAAGCTCGTGAGTAATGATCTGGTTTCCCGGATGAAGCCCGGTTCCGTGTTGGTTGATATTGCTGTGGATCAAGGCGGCTGCTTTGAGGACAGCAGGCCCACCACCCACCAAGACCCGACCTTCAGGGTGCACAATGCCTTGTTCTACTGCGTGGCCAACATGCCTGGCGCTGTTCCCAACACCTCTACCTATGCACTGACCAATGTCACCCTGAGGTACGCACTTGCCTTGGCCAATAACGGTGTGGCAGCGGCACTGCACAATGACCGGGACCTGGCCCTGGGCCTAAATGTGATGGGCGGAAAGGTGACGCACCCTTCCGTGAGCAGCGCACACGGGCTTGAGCTATGGGCGTGGCAGGACCTCCTACAGCAGAGCGTGGCAGCGGCGTAGACGCTCCATCCACCAATCGCGGCGTTCGGCGGGTGCGGCAAAGAGCTCCAGCAGCTCGGGGTTGGCCACCACCTCGCGTGGGTGCATTCCGCCATCCTCTGCCACCAGGCTTGGCTCGGAAATATCACCGGCCATGAGGGATACCGTGCCAAGCCCGCAAGCGTAGGGAAGTTCGGGCAGCGCAGCGGCAAGCGCCAAGCCGGTGCTGATACCCACCGAGGAGTCCAGCGCAGAGCTCACCACCGCAGGCAGCCCCGCTTCAGCCACAATTTCCAAGGCGCGGCGCACGCCACCCAGCGGCGCGGCCTTGATCACCAAGAGGTCCGCCGCCCCAGCGCGGGCCACGGCGAGCGGGTCTGTGGCCTTGCGGACGCTTTCATCCGCCGCAATGAGTACCGAGCCGTTCACAGCCCGGCGCACAGCGGCCATCTCGGCAATACTGGCCACCGGCTGTTCAGCGTATTCGAGCCCGAACACGCTGAGCAGCCGCAGTGCCTGCACCGCCTGATCCACGTCCCAGCCGCCATTGGCGTCAATGCGAATCTTGGCTTCCGGCAGTAAATGCCTGACGGCGCCAACCCGCGCGGCGTCCTCACGCAGCGACTGGCCTGCCTCGGCCACCTTGACCTTCACCGTTTGAGCCCCGTCAAAATTCGCAAGTACCTGCGGCACTTGTTCGGCGGAGACAGCCGGAACCGTGGCATTAACCGGCACCCAGTCACGCACGGGGGCGGGGTGCCCAAGCCAGCCCGCCTCCAATGCCGAGGCCAGCCACCTGGCCGACTCGACGTCGTCGTACTCTACAAACGGGGAGAATTCGGCCCATCCGGCAGGACCGGAGAAGACCATGACCTCGCGCACCAGCACGCCCCGAAATTTCACCTTCATGGGCAAGGCGACAACGTGGGCGTTGGCAAGAATTTCATCCAGCGGGGGGAAAGTCGGCATGATTTCACTGTACCGCGATGGTCAGCGAGCTCCCATGAACATGTGGGAACCTTAAGTCAATGAATACCCACGCTGCCCAGCAACGCGCCCGATCCGGCGGTTCAACCCCCGCACGCATCGCCGCCTGGCCTTTTGTGTTTGCGGCGATCATCAGCTTGGCCGGGATCATCCTGAGCTACCGCTTCTTCGTCAACACCACCACCGGCCAGTTTTTTGACGAGTCCGCATTGGTTGAGGCCGCCGTGGCGCAGTCCAAAATTGGGCTCCAAACGGCCAAGGTGCTAGACCTTTTGCCGGTTACCTCACTGGTGATCGCCATTGTGGTGGTGCTCTTTGTCACTCTGGTCAGGCGGCGCTGGAAGGCGGCCGGGATCGCACTGGCTGCGATGGTTGCCGCCAATTTGTCCACCCAACTGATCAAGGCTGGCCTGCCCGATCGACCTGATCTGGGCGTGCCAACGCTGGCCTTGAATTCGCTGCCGTCTGGGCACAGCACGCTGGCTGCCAGTGCCGCAGCCGCCGTGTTCCTGGTGGTCTCCCCCCGGTGGCGTCCCGCTGCCGCATTTGTGGGTGGCAGCTACGCCGTTCTCGCCGGCATCTCCACCCTCATCAACCAATGGCACCGCCCGGCCGACGTCCTTGCCGCATTCTTCGTCGTGGCGTTCTGGACGTCCTTGGCGGCGCTGGCCGTCATGCGAACGGGGCCAAGCTGGAACGTGTGGTTGGGTTCGCACATGCACTGGGCCTCGGGCCGCGGATGGGTCCTGATCACGGCCATTTTGACACTGTTTTCCGGGCTGGCAGTGGCCCTGCTCGTGTGGCAGTTATCGGCGCCCGAGGCCACCAGCACCACCAAATACTTCCTTGCGGGTGTGGGGCAAATTGTGGTGGGCGGCTATGGTTTGACAGTTGCCGGTACGCTGCTGCTGACCTTGCCCGTACGACGCCGGTCCAAACGTTCTTAGCGCCCTGGACTTGCGCTGGGGTGCTTAGCGCTCGATGACCTTGTTGCGGGGAATGGAATATCCCAAGACTGCTGCCGCTGCTAGTCCCAGCACTCCGGTTGCGGCAATTCCAAAGGACAGCGTGATCAAGGCCGTCAGCCCCGCAAGGATGGCTGGTCCGCTGGATCCGCCAATATCAGCCATGAACCGCCAGATGCCAAGGAATTGAGC
The DNA here is from genome assembly GCF_002929705.1 of Arthrobacter sp. N199823. GTDB lineage: Bacteria > Actinomycetota > Actinomycetes > Actinomycetales > Micrococcaceae > Specibacter. Next base: position 301,523 of record NZ_PJIN01000003.1, on the reverse strand, counting down.
CCGGCCGTGCCGCGGAGCGTAGTCGGCCCCCAGCGTCATGATCAGCCCTGATCCGATGCCGTTGCCAAACCCAATCAACAAGGCCACCATCAGCAGTGATGTGGCTCCAATTGTCAGCGGCATCAAGAGCAGAGCGGCACCCATGAGGACCATGGACGGGATGGCCACCCAATTACGCCCCTTCTTATCCATGACCTTGCCGGCCGGATAAAACACCAGCATGTCGATGGCGCCGGACAAGCCGTAGATCAGGGATGTGGCGGCTGGACTCAGGCCTAAGTTATCGGCCCACAAGGGCACCACCACTTGCCGGGCTGAGCGCACCGCACTCACCAACAGAATTCCGATCCCCACGCTGAGCAGGAGAGACCGATGAGCCGCCACCAAGGAGCGCACTGTTGGAGCCGGGCCTGTGAACCTCTCATTCTTGTCACTGACCAGATCTGGCAGCCACAACGCCAGAACGCCAGCGCCGGCTATGGCAACTGCGGCCACCCAATACGCTCCGGAGATTCCCACCAGGTGAATCACCAGCGCACCAATGAACGGTCCGGCGAAGAGACCGATCCGCCCCACGCCGCCCAATGTGGACATGGCTCGGGCGCGCATGAGCGGCGGCACGGCTTCCGTGAGATAGCTCTGACGGGCCAAGTGGAAGACGGCCGAGGCTGCGCCGATAAGCAGCACGCCGATGGCAAAGAGCCACAAATCGGTGGCGAAAACACACAGCAACAGGGCTATCAGGCTGAGCACCGCTGCCCCGACCATGCCCAACCGCTCACCGAACTTGGCGGTGAGCAAGGAGGCCGGAATGTTACAGATGAGCGAGCCAATGCCAATCAGTGCCACTACTAAGGCTGCACCCGCCAGGGACGATCCCATGTCACGGGCACTCAGCGGAATGATGGGTAAAATGGCACCTTCACCTATGCCAAACAGCAGCGACGGTCCGTACGCCGGAACGGCAATTGACCAGAGGCTGAATTCGTTAGGCTGCGCTGATTTTTTCACTTCCCCCACTGTAGCCCTGCGGTGCTCATGGTGAGGCGCTCGGGGTGAGCGGCCGCTCAGCGGGAGGCGGTGCTCAGAAGGCGGTGCTCAGAAGTGCGGCAGCCTAGGCTCTGGGTCCCGCCTCCACGGTCTCGGCGAGCTTTGCGGCAAACGCAGCATTCACGGGCTGGCCGTGGCCTGGCACCATGACCGGATAAGTGGCACCCATGCCGCCAAGTTTGCGCAGGACGGCCGCCCATTCGATCGGGAACGATCCCTCAAATTGCGGCTTCGCGCCTTCTTCCAGCACGTCGCCGGCAAAAAGCACACCGGGGGCGCCCACCATCAGATCACCATTGGTGTGACCGCGGCCCAGGCAGAATAACTCCACGTTGACCGCGCCAAGGTCCAGCACCACCGGTGCCCGTCGGATCAAATGCGTGGGCAGCACAATCTCCGTCTGCGACCCCGAGCCGGCAGCCATCTCAGGTTCCAGGCCCGCTACCTCTGCCCGCTGGGACTCCCCCGTTTCGGCCATGCCGCGAGCGGTGGCGGTGTGGGCCCAAAACTGAGTACCGACGTCGGACAGGGCCCCTTCGGCACGGAACACGGCATTGCCGAAGAAATGATCCCAATGAGCGTGGGTGTTGGCAATGACGAGGGGTAGCGGCGTCAGCGTGCGCACCGCGGCGAGGATCTCGGTGGCATGGCGTGGTCCGGCGCCAGTATCAACCACCAGCGCTCGCTCGGAACCCACCACCAGACCGATGTTCACCAGGGCCCTGGCGGAATTGCTGGCCAGCACAAAAATTCCGCCGCCTAGCCTCCTCCATGGATTCGCCAGATGGTTTGTCATGCTCCGACCCTAGCCCTACCCGGTGCTGTGCGGCTGGTGACAGGCCGCTGACGACAGGTGGTTACGGTGGGGCCTGCGAGGTTACAGATCGGCCAGCACGCCGGCCGGGTTTTCCACGGCGTCGGCCACGAATCGCAGGAAACCCGCGGCAACGGCGCCGTCACAGACACGGTGGTCAAAAGCCAGCGTCAACTCGGTCATCTTGCGCACTCGCAGTTCTCCGTCAACCACCCACGGCTTGTCAATGATGCGCCCCAGTCCCAGCATCGCGGCCTCGGGATAGTTGATGATGACTGCCGAGCCGTCCACGCCCAGCACCCCGTAATTGTTGATGGTGAACGTGCCACCGGACAGCTCCGCGGGGCTCGCCCTACCGGCCCGGGCGGCAGCCGCCAGCTCAGCAATGGCACCATCCAGCTCCCGCGCCGTACGCCCCTGCGCGTTCCGCAGTACCGGCACCATCAGACCCCTCTCAGTCTGCACAGCAAAACCGAGGTTGATCCCGGCATACGAGACGAGCTCGTCAATACCATCACGATTTTCCAGTGACATATTCAGTTCCGGAAAATTACTAAGCCCCGCTGTCACAAATCGTGACAGCAGCGCGAGCACGCTTGGCGCGTTCTCGCCCAGCCCGGCACGCAATTCCAGCAGGGCTGTGGCGTCCACATCCACCCAGACAGTGGCCTCCGGAATCTCCCGCCGGCTGCGCACCAGTGACGCGGCCGCGGCCTTTTTCATGCCGCTGAGCGGACGCCGCGCTGTCACCGTCAGACCCGTTCGTTGATGGACGACGCCGGACACCTCCTCCGCGCCTTCCCGCACGTCCCGCTCATTCAGTGGCTCACCTGTCTCCGGCTCCTCCTCCGATGGTGGCGAGCCAATGGCAGCAACCACATCCGCGCGAAGGATGAGCCCAGCCTCGCCCGACCCCTGAAGGTCCACCAGCGCGATCCCGTGATCGTTGGCTAGTTTCCGGACCACCGGGGAAATGACCAGCGGCGCACTACGGGCCGCGGTGGCCAACGATGGCCGGCGACGACCAGTTCCGGGCGCCTCGGAGGTGCCGTAGCCAATTAGCACGTTGCCAGAGCCTTCCGGTGCCACCTCCGTTTCAGTCTGCGATCCCGGCGCGGCAATGGTGATCAATGGTTTGCCAACCGCCAGAACGTCCCCTTCTGCACCGTGCAGTGTTGTGACAGTTCCTTCATAGGGTGAGGGAACTTCCACCACTGACTTGGCGGTTTCAACTTCAGCGATGGGTTGGTCAACCTCCACTCGCTCTCCGACGGCCACCAGCCAGGTCACGAGCTCCACTTCAACGAGTCCCTCGCCGAGGTCAGGGAGGAGAAATACCTGCCCGCTTGTCTGCACGCTCATGAATGCTCCCATTGCAGTTGGTCCACGGCGTCCAGAATCCTGTCAACGCCGGGAAGGTAATAGTGTTCAAGTTTCGGTGCCGGGTAGGGGACATCGAAGCCTGTGACCCGCAGCACCGGCGCTGCCAGTGAATGAAAACAACGCTCCTGAATTCCGGCCGCAATCTCTGCTGCCATCGAGGCGAAACCCGGAGCTTCCGCAATGACCACGGCCCTGCCGGTGGCGCGGACAGCGGCATCGATGGTCGCCTCGTCGTAAGGGACCAGGGACCGGACATCAATAACCTGCAGCGAGCGGCCCTCCGCGGCAGCAGTTTCCGCGGCGGCGAGCGCTGGCGCCACCGACGGACCGTAGGCGATGAGCGTGGCATCAGTACCAGCCCGGATCACGGCCGCCTGCCCAATGGTTGACTGGCTGGCGAGCGCACCTCCCGTACCGGCGGCAGAGGCATACCGTGCCCGCAAGTCATCCACGTCCACGCTGCCCTTGGAAAAGTACAGCTTCTTCGGTTCCATGAACACCACAGGGTCCGGGGAGGCAATGGCGTCTCGCAACAAAATGTAAGCATCTGAAATGGTCGACGGCGTCAGAACAGTCAGTCCCGGAGTCTGAACGTAGTAGCCTTCCGAAGAATCGCAGTGGTGCTCCACTCCCCCTATCCCGCCGGCGTAAGGGATGCGGATGACAAGGGGCAGGCGGACCCGGCCTCTGGTGCGGTTGCCCATCTTGGCCACATGGCTGGCGATCTGCTCGAAGGCTGGGTACGCGAAGGCGTCAAACTGCATCTCCACCACAGGCCTCATGCCGTTGATGGCCATGCCCGTGGCCATCCCGACAATCCCGGATTCGGCCAACGGTGTATCAAAGCATCGTTCCTCACCGAAACGCTTCTTCAGCCCGTCAGTGATACGGAATACCCCGCCCAGGGTGCCCACGTCTTCACCGAATACCAGCACTGTGGGATCTTCTGCCATGGCGTCTGCCATGGCCAGGTTCAGCGCCTTGGCAAAGGTCAGCTCCTGCCGTCCGGAGATTTCCACCGGCGCCAGGGCCGGGACTGCAGTCATGACCTCGCCTCCGTTCCATGTCCACCAGCAGCGGTAGTGGCAGAAGCAACCGCCACAGCCGCCAGTTCCGCGGCCAGTTGCCGGCTCTGCTTGCGTAGTTGCGGTGTGGGTTCGCTGTAGACGAAGCGGAACATGTCCAGCGGATCAGGCGAACTGGGCGCATTGAGCCCATCGCGCAGCTGTTTCGCCACGCCATCCGCAGCCACAGTGAAAGTCTCTTCGTGCTCCGAACCCAGCTCTCCGGCGTCGGACAGGTATTTGCGCAGGCGCTTCAAAGGATCCTTGGGCACCCATTGCGCCACCTCCTCGGCGGAGCGGTAGCGGGTGGAATCATCGGCATTGGTGTGGGCTTCCATCCTGTACGTGTGCGCCTCGATGAGCGCCGGCCCGCCACCTTTTCGCGCACGGTCAACTGCTGTACCCAGCACCGTCAGCAGCGCCGCCAGGTCATTGCCGTCAACGCGCTCGCCGGGCATGCCGTAACCAATAGCCTTGTGGGCCAGGGACGGGGCAACGTTTTGGTGGATGAGCGGGACCGAAATTGCGTATTGGTTGTTTTGGATGAGGAACACGGCAGGGACGTGGAAGACGGCGGCAAAGTTCAGGGCCTCGTGAAAGTCGCCCTCACTGGTGGCCCCGTCGCCGCACATGGCCAGCACCACGGTGTCCTCGCCGCGCAATTTGGCCGCATGTGCCACACCAACGGCGTGCAGCAATTGCGTGGCCAGGGGTGTGGTGGGCAGCGCTGTGTTGTAGTCGTACGGGTTGAATCCGCTGTGCCAGTCACCGCGCAGAGATTCGAAGGCTTCCGCGGCACTCACGCCGCGCCCCATGATGGCGACGGTGTCCCGGTAGCTGGCGAACAGCCAGTCGCTGCTCTCCAGCACCATCCAGGCGGCTACTTGGCAGGCCTCCTGCCCCAGCGAGGACGGATACACGGCCATACGTCCTTGCCGCACCAACGCGCCGGCCTGCTCATTGATCCGCCGCCCAAGCACCAATCCCGCATAGCCCCGGCGCAAGGTTTCCGCCGAAGGCATGGGATAGCTGTCCTTAAAATTCCCGGCGCTGTGCCCGTCTCCACGGTGGCGTATGGCGCCCTCAGGGGTGATCAGCTGCACCGGATTCTGGGAGGGCAGCAGGTATTCACCATGCTGACCGGTCAGCAACGCCGCATTCCCCGGGTGGTCCATAAATTCTGGGTGGTTCGTCATTGAACACTCATTCCTTCCGCAGCAACAGAAACAGCCAAAGATATTCCGCTAAATTCAGTATGCAATTACCTACGGACTGTCGCCTTAGATGCCCAAAACTCTGGAACTTTTGTTCAATTACCCCTAACCTGAAAGACATAATCACTAGGAGAGCCATGGATTCAAATACACCCGTGCCCCCGGAATCACTCCAGCTGGATGAGATCGACCGGCTCATCCTTGCCGAACTCACAAGGGACGGGCGCAGCTCCGTCAGCGCAGTGGCCCAGAACGTGCACATTTCACGCGCCCACGCCTATGCCCGCATTGGGCGGCTGACGTCCTCCGGAGTGTTGAGCAAGTTCACCGCGCTCATTGATCCGGTGAAGGCCGGGCTGAAGTCGAGCGCTTACGTGACCTTGAAGGTCAGCCAGCATGGGTGGCGGGAATTGCGGGAGCAGTTGCGTGCCATCCCCCAGGTGGAGCACATTGCCTTGGTTGGCGGTGATTTTGACGTCATTTTGCTGGTGCGAGCCCAGGACAATGAAGGCCTGCGCCGCGTGGTCTTTGACCAGCTGCAATCCATGCCCGGCGTACTCGATACGAAGACACACCTCATCTTCGAGGACCTCGACACCCGGTGAACCACCGTCTGAGCCACCGTCTGAGCTACCGTGCCTGTTTTCTTTTGCCCGCCGCAGCTACGCTGAAGCCATGACTCCCACACCGGCAAATACCGCAGCGAAAGCCACCGAATTACTCCGACTTCATCAGGATCCAAAAATCTTGCAGTTGATTAATGTCTGGGATGCCATCACGGCCAAGGTCGTGGCAGATCTCCCCGGAACCCAAGCACTGGCCACTGCCAGTCACTCCATTGCCGCATCCTACGGCTATGAAGACGGCGAACACATCCCGGTAGCCACCATGATCGAAGCCGTTGGCCGCATTGCCGCGGCCACCGAGCTGCCGGTTTCGGCTGACCTTGAGGCCGGCTACGGGAATCCGGGTGAGACGGTGCGGCGGGCCATCGGCGTCGGGATCACAGGTGCCAACATCGAAGACCAAATGCGCCCGCTCGCGCAGGCCGTGGCGCAAATGAAGCAAGCCGCCGACGCCGGAATTGCCGAAGGCATTGACTTTGTTCTCAATGCGCGGACGGACGCGTTCCTGCGCGGTGCTGACCACGACCCCCGCGAAGTACTTGAGGCAGCTATTGAACGTGGCCGTGCCTATCTTGAGGTGGGCGCCGCCTGCATCTTCGTCCCAGGCAAGCTGGATGAGCCCACCGTCAAGGCTCTCGTGGCTGGTATCGGTCACGGAAAAGTGAGCGTCATCAATGTCCCGGGATCACTTTCTCCGGCCACACTTCAGGAGTTGGGTGTGGCGCGAATCTCCTACGGTCCATGGACACAGCGTGTGGCCCTGACAGCATTGGCTGACGCCGCCACGGCACTCCTCAACAACGGCGCCCTGCCGGAAGGAACCCGTCCCCTGAACTGATCTGGGGCTGCATTGTGGCAGCCGAGAAAGCTGCGACGATGGATACATGAAGAATCACCACACACTCCGGGCAGAAGCTGCCGAAACCGCCATTGCCGTTCAGGAAGCTCCGGCGGTGAGCGGACTGGTCTTCATGGCTGCCGGTCTCGGGGCCCTGCTTTCGGCACTGATGCTGTTTCTGGGCGCGAGCGACCCGGCCACCATCAGCGCTCCCGTGTTCTTTCTGACACCGCTGCTTCCGGCTTTTTGCGCGGCCCTGATCTGGCTGCCACTCTCCCTCACCAAAAAGGCAGGCTCGGAGGGTGCGGAGGCTCGCCGCCAGACCATCTCGGCGGCCGGAGTCCTGGTGATTGTGGGCGGCATCTTCTTCTTCGTCGAATGGTCGGCCCGTTTTGAACTGAGTCTGTTCTTTGCGCTCCTGCTCTTTGCCTGGGGCAGCCGCCTGAAGCACACCCCATTGAAGTGGGCAGCCCTGCCCTATTTGGCCGCGGCCATTGCCCTCCGCGTGGCCGACTTCCCCGGTGAAGCGTTCGTTCTTGTGGCGCTCGGCGTGCTGACAGCGGCATGGCCCTTTGTAGCCCGCCGCCGCTCTCACCCACCCGAAGGCGTCACTGCCCCCTAAATTCGGGTTTCCGCTTGGCCGTGAACGCCGCAAATCCTTCCGCGTAGTCGACCGTTTTCGACAGTGCCACCTGCGCTGCATTTTCAAGCACGACGGCGTCCCATAGTCCCAGCCGCCGGTCCCGGATTTGTGCCACCAGGGTTTTGCTGGCGTTGAAGGCTTGGGTGGGTCCGGCAGCAGCCTTCGCTGCCGCGGCCCGCGTGAAGTCCAGCAGGTCTTCGGCCGGCTTGGCCCGGCTGAACAAACCAGCTGCCACAGCGTCAGCGCCGCTCATGAGCTCGGATGAGTAAATCAAATCCAGAGTGCGGTGCGCGCCCAGCCGTTCTGTGAACAGCCAATGGCCGCCGGAATCCAGTGTGGCCCCGAGGTTGCCAAAGGGTGAGCCAAATTTGGCATTTTCCGCCACATAAACCACGTCAGTTGCGATCAACAGTCCCAGCCCCACACCGAGGCAGGCGCCTTGTGCTGCCCCAAAAGTGGGGGCAGGAAAGGCTGCCACCTTCTGCAGCAACGGAGTCAACAAACCCTCCAAGTAGCGCCGGGCGTCGTCGTTGGCGCCGTCCACCCCGACAATGTCGCGGCCGGCGCAGAACGCCCGTCCCTCTCCCCGGATGAGCAGCGCCCGGACGGTGCCCGCGGAGGCGGCGGCAGCAGCGGCGTCGTACGCATCACTGAGATCCACCAAGGCAGTCTCATCCAGCGCATTGAGCTTGTAGGGGGCGTCCAGGACGATCTCGGCGACGCCGTCGGCAATGGAAAGCTCAATCATGAGGGCTCCTTAATTGGATGGGAACAGCGTACGCCCGCCCAGACCCCTGGCGTCAGCCGTCGTAGTCAACCGTGACTTCGGGCGTGGTGGGGCGGGACTGGCAGGTGAGAACATAGCCGGCGTCGACTTCCTCGGGCTCGAGGGCATAGTTTTCCTCCATGTCCACGGTGCCGTAGACCAGCTTGGCCCGGCAAGTGCCGCAGACGCCGCCGGCGCACGCGAACGGGACGTCGGGGCGCACGCGCAATGCGGCGTTGAGAATGGATTCCCTGGCGTGGGTAGGGCTGAGGATGTCGGCCTTGAGTCCGTCCAGGGTGAACGTGATCTTGTACGTTTCCTCGGATTCGTCCACCAGAACGGGCCGGCCGGCCTGCCCTTCGGGGCGGTCGGGACGGCCCGTGGTGAACAGCTCAAAGCGGACCTGCGCCGTCGGCACCCCGCGGGCGGCGAGGACATCGCGGCACAGTTGGACCAGCTCGAACGGGCCGCACAGGAACCATTCGTCGACGTCGTCGGTGTGGATTGCTGTACCCAGCAGCGCCTCCAATTTGGCGGCGTCGAGGCGTCCGCTCATGACGGGGGCGATGCGTTGTTCGCGGGACAGCACGTGGTGGAGGGCGAATCGCTGCGGATATCTGTCCTTCAAATCCGCCAGCTCCTCCAGGAACATGATGTCCATGGTGGCCTTATTGGCGTACACCAAATCAAAGCGGGTCTCCGGGTCTCCGGACAGCAGCGATCGTGCCAGGGCCATGACGGGCGTGATGCCGGAGCCTGCCGCTATGGCCACATACGTTCCGGCTGAGCGGACCATGTCTTCCGGGTGGTTCATGCTGTTGAGCACGTTGGAGACGGCACCGTCACGGTTGGCGCCGACGTGCTTGGAGATGAACGCGCCCATGGGGCTCATAACCTCCATGAGCGCCCCCGCGGCAAGTTCCGAGTTGGCCCAGGTGGAGAATTCCCCGCCGAGGTCGCGCTTGATGGCCACCTTGATTTCGGAGCTGCCGTCGTCGAACTGGGCGGGGACCGCGCAGATGGAGTAGCTGCGGCGGAGCTCCCGATCCACGCCCGTGGCATCCGGCATGTGGACGCGCAGGGCCACATACTGGCCGGGTAGGTAGTCGTAGTAGCCTGCTAGTTCGGCCGGCACGGCGAAGGTCACCTCGATGGCGTCGTCAGTGAGCCGGCGGACCTGGGCCACGGTCAGCTCGTGGAAGGAGGTTTTGCGCCGGGCGGTGGCATCAACGGGGACGGTCATCACAGCACCTTGAAGTAATCGAAGGGTTCCTTGCAGTCTTGGCAGACGTACAGCGCCTTGCAGGACGTGGAGCCGAAGCGGGTCAGTTCCTTAGTGTTCAGGGAACTGCACTGTGGGCATTTGACCTGCAGGGCCAACCGGACCGGGCCGCTGTGGCCTCCCGCGGTGGAATGCCCGCTGGGTGCCGCGATGCCATACTGTTCCAGTTTGGTCCGGCCCTCGGCACTCATCCAGTCAGTGGTCCAGGCAGGGGCCAGCACGGTGAGCACCTCTACTTGGGGGTACCCTTCGGCGGCGAAGACCGTGGCGAGATCCGCACGGATGGCGTCCATGGCCGGGCAACCTGTGTAGGTGGGCGTGATGGTGATCCGGACAGAAGGCTTTCCGGCAGCGGCACCCGGCCCGTCGGCGTCGTACACCTCAACGGCGCGCAGGATGCCAAGGTCGGCGATGGTCAGCACGGGAATTTCGGGGTCACAGACGCGGGCGGCAATGTCCCAAACTGCCTGCTGCGCAGTTGTGTGGGACGTTGGCGAGAGGGTGTCCACGGCGATCACCAGCTTGCCCCGGGGAATTCGCGCGCCAGCACCTGCAGCTCGGCCAGCACAAATCCCAGGTGCTCGGAATGGCGGCCTTGCCTGCCCCCGCCCGTGGCCATGGGATAGGCGGAGACGTCCAGTTCAGCCTCGTCCAGGACCTCCGCCGTGGCCCGGTCAAACTCCGCTTTCAGGCTGGAGGGCACGACCCCGGCATCGCCGAGTCGCGCTGTCAAGGCATCGTCCTCGAACAGCTCGCCAACAAATGGCCACATCAGTTTCAACCCGGCGATCATGCGGCGCCGCGATTCCTCGGTGCCGCCGGCCAGGCGCAACACCCACTGAGTGCTGTGGTCGCGGTGATAGTCGACCTCCTTGACCGCCTTCGCGGCGATGGCAGCCAGCAAGGGGTCGCTGGAGTTGACCAAGGCCCGGTAGAGCGGGAACTGGTAGTTGGCCACGATGAACTGGCGGGCAATAGTGGCCGCAAAATCGCCGTTGGGCTGCTCAAAAAGGTGGGCGGAACGGAATTCCGGTTCGCGACGGAAATAGGCGAGCTCATCCTCAGTCTTGCCCCATGCACTGCCCGCGTAAGTAAGGAAGGATCGGGCGTGGCCCAATTGGTCGAGGGCGATGTTGCCCAGCGCCACGTCTTCCTCCAACTCTGGGGCACGGGAAATCCAGTGTGCCAGGCGCTGTGCCAGAATCAGCGCGTCATCACCAAGGCGCAACGCGTAGTTGGCCACGTCCTCACCGGGTTTCGCGGCACCCTGTTGTGCGGCCAGGGCGATGTCCTCGGGCCGGAGTGCGTTGCCTGGTGGGGCCCCGGCGGCGAGGGCCCCGTCGCGAGCTTGCGAGCGAGGGGAGCTGCTGGGGAGGATGCGGGTGGCGGAGGCGGAGGCATCGCCCAGGGACTGTGTCATAAATGCTTCACCCCTTCGCTTTTGGTGTAATACGTGGCGTGCCGGTAGTCCTTGCCCTGCGGAGACTCAAAGAAGGCGCCCTTGGCGTCGGGATCCGAGGCGGCAATGGCGTCGGAGGGGACCACCCATATCGACACACCTTCGTTTCGGCGCGTGTACAAATCGCGGGCATTGCGCAGTGCCATGGCGGCATCGGGAGCGTGCAGGGATCCTGCGTGGACGTGGCTCAGGCCGCGGCTGGAGCGCACAAAGACCTCCCACAGGGGCCAGCGATGGCCACCTTCCCCAGGTGCCGGCGTCGTACTTTCGGTGGATTCTTGGGGGCTCATGCTTAGGCTGCTACTTTCTGTGCGTGCTCCGCAGCCTGCTTCTCCGCGTAGGCCGAAGCTGCCTCCCGGACCCAGGCGCCGTCTTCATGGGCGGAACGGCGGCGCTCCAGGCGCTGTGCATTGCAGGGGCCCCGGCCGGCCAAAACTTCCTTGAATTCTTCCCAGTCGAGGGGCCCGTGCTCCCACTTCTTGGTGTCCTCGTTGAACCGGACCTCGTCGTCCGGGAGGGTCAGGCCCAGCACCTTGACCTGCTCGACCAGCATGCCCACAAAACGGTTCCGCAGCTCATCGTTGCTGAAGCGCTTGATGTTCCAGGCCATGGACTGCTTAGAGTTGGGCGAATCGTCATCCGGCGGGCCAAACATCATCAGTGACGGGGCGTACCAGCGGTTCACGGCGTCCTGGGCCATGGCCCTTTGCTCGGGGGTGCCATTGGCCAGCTCGAGCAGGATCTCGAATCCCTGGCGCTGGTGGAAGGATTCCTCCTTGCATACCCGCACCATGGCCCGGCCATAGGGTCCGTAGGACGCCCGGCACAGGGGAACCTGGTTGCAGATGGCTGCGCCGTCCACCATCCAGCCGATGGCGCCCATGTCCGCCCACGTGACGGTGGGGTAGTTGAAGATGGAAGAGTAGCGGGCCGTACCTTGCACCAGTGCATCCATCATCTCGTCGCGGCTGGTGCCCAGTGTTTCGGCGGCCGAGTACAGGTATAGCCCGTGGCCAGCCTCGTCTTGGACCTTCGCCATCAGGATGGATTTACGTTTGAGGCTCGGCGCGCGGGTGATCCAGTTGGCTTCCGGCTGCATGCCAATGATCTCCGAGTGCGCATGTTGGGAGATCTGGCGCACCAGTGAACGGCGGTACGCGTCAGGCATCCAGTCCTTGGGCTCCACACGGGAATCCTTGGCCAGGATGCGCTCAAAGTTCTCGGCTCCGGCCGCGTCCGCCTCGGACGGCGCTTCGTGTGCCATGGCATCTCCTTCAGGTTGCTGCCGGAATTAATTACCGACCGTTCGTTCAGAATATAGTGGACTTCGTGCCCCGTCAATCAGTAGACCGCCAAATGGCCGAGCATTGACAGGACCGCCCGGGAGGGTATTACCTAATGAACATTCGGTTAGAAAATGTGAGGAGTTGCCAATGGCGCCCATCGACCCGGCAGTTGAGCACCCAATGCTGGCCAACGACCCCGCCACCGAGTGGCTGGGCATCGAACTGCTGGCCCTAGGCGATGGCCACGCCAGAATTGCCATGACGCTGCGCCCCGAAATGATGAACGGCTTCGGCATCACCCACGGCGGCATGATCTTTACCTTCGCCGATTCCGCCTTCGCTCTGGCCTGCAATTCCGCAACCGCCGACGGCAGCACGGTCACCGTTGCTGCCGGCGTTGACGTCAACTTCCTGGCCCCGACCCGCGCGGGCCAGCGCATCACCGCCGTTGCCAACCGCCGCCAGCAAAACGGCCGCAGTGGCCTGTACGACGTCCAGGTATTCAGCGGGGACAGCCTTTCCGATGACGCCGCCAGCACAGTGGTTGCCGAATTCCGTGGCCGCAGTCGGACCATCCCCAACCGCGACACCAACTAGAAGGGCCCGGCCTCCATGACCGCTTCCACCCCTAATGACCCCTCCGCCCTGGACGCCGCCGAACTCATGAGCCGCGAGGAACTCGAGGCGCTGCAACTCACCCGGCTGCAACACACGGTGGCCTACGCCTACGAGACAGTGCCTCTGTACAAGCGGAAGTTTGATGAGACGGGAGTCCACCCTTCGGATCTGCGCGAGCTTTCGGATCTTGCCAAGTTCCCTTACACCACCAAGGAAGACCTGCGCCAGGAGTACCCGTTTGGCATGTTTGCGGTGCCGCAAAGCGAGGTGGTGCGCATCCACGCCAGCTCGGGCACCACGGGCCGCCCCACAGTTGTAGGCTACACACGCAACGACATCGACGTCTGGGCCTCCCTGGTGGCCAGGTCCATGCGAGCCTCCGGCATCCGCCCGGGCATGTTGGTCCACAACGCCTACGGCTATGGCCTGTTCACCGGCGGACTCGGGGCCCACTATGGAGCCGAGGCGCTGGGCACCACCGTCATCCCTATGTCCGGCGGACAGACGGAAAAGCAGATCCAGCTCATCACGGACTTTGAGCCGGACGCCATCATGTGCACGCCCACCTATCTTTTGACGATCATGGACGCCATGCTCCACCGCGGCATCGACCCATGCACCACGTCGCTGAAGTTTGCCGTGTGCGGCGCCGAGCCGTGGACCGAGGAAATGCGCCACGAGCTTGAACAAGGGCTGGGCATCGACGCGTGCGACATCTACGGGCTCTCAGAAGTCATGGGGCCAGGGGTTGCCGGGGAATCCATGGAGACCAAGGACGGAAACCACATCTGGGAGGACCACTTCCGCCCGGAGATCATCGACCCCTTCAACCCGGCCATCGGGGCCGATGCAGTGCTGCCGGACGGTCAGGAAGGCGAACTAGTGTTTACGGCGCTGACCAAGGAGGCACTGCCGATCATCCGCTACCGCACCAAGGACCTGTCCCGCCTGCTGCCGGGCACGGCTCGTCCGTCCATGCGCCGGATGGCCCGCATTACCGGGCGCAGCGACGACATGATCATCCTGCGCGGGGTCAACCTGTTCCCCTCCCAGATCGAGGAAATTGCCCTGCGCATCCCGGCCCTGAGCCCACATTTCCAGCTGGAGCTGAACCGAACGGGGCGCCTGGACGAGATGACTGTCCACATTGAGCCGCGCGAAAACACGACGCCGACCGAGCGCACCGCTGCCGGATTGGCCCTGAAGGAGCAGATTAAGATCCATGTGGGCTCTTCCTGCACCATCGACATCGTTGAGCCCGGTTCCCTGGCCCGCTCCAGCGGCAAGCTCCGCCGGATCTACGACAACCGCCCGAAAGTCTGACAGCGTGAGAAACTAGGAAGCATGCCTGCCACCCTCCCCACCGCCACGCCGACCGCCGCCACCAGCAAGCGCGGCCGGCCCGGCTATGACCAACAGTCGGTGCTGCGCATCGCCGTCGAGGTCTTCAACAAGCACGGCTACGAGGCCACGTCCATGGGCATCCTGGCGGAGAACCTGGGCATCTCAAAATCTGCCATCTACCACCATGTGCCATCCAAGGAGGACCTGCTGCGACTGGCACTGGAGCAGGCTCTGGGCGGCTTGGAGTCTGTATTAGGGCTCGACGGCGCCACGTCCGGAGCTGCCGACGCCCGTCTTGAGTTTGTGCTCAGAGGCACCATCGGCGTGCTCGTGGAGCGACTGCCTTTCGTCACGCTGCTGCTGCGCCTGCGCGGTAACACGGAGATGGAACGCGATGCGCTGGCGCGGCGCCGCACCTTTGACCGCACTATTACCTCGCTCGTGTCGGCGGCCCAGCAGGATGGGAGGCTGCGCACCGACATTGACCCCGGCACCATCACCAGGCTGCTTTTTGGCACCATCAACTCCATCGTCGAATGGTACAAGCCCGGCGGCCCGCTCTCCGCCTCGAAACTGGCCGACGACGTGATTTCCATGGCGTTCCAAGGCCTGCACCGCTAGCCGTTGACTCTGCTCCCAGCCCGGCGCACGCTGGTGTCATGGCTACCAAAATCTCTACAACCCTGCAGGCGCTCTCGCGCGAACTCCGCTACGAACCCACAACCAAGCACATTCGGGCCCTGCTCGACACGGATGTGGTTCTGGACTCCCGCCGTGCCGTCATCGTCTGGGAACCCCGGCGGGTGGTGCCCTGTTATGCGGTGCCGGCAGACGGCGTCGTCGGTGTCCTGAGCCCCGCCGCTCCCGGCCCAACCGGCACCGATGCTCCCCCTGTGCTGCACCCCGGCATTTCGTTCAGCCGGCACAGCACGCCTGGGACCGCATTTGATGTCACCGCCGGCGGACGCACGGCCGAAGCCGCAGCGTTCGGTTTCGATGACCCGGATTTGGAAGGGTACGTGGCGTTTGATTCGGATGCATTCGACTGGCTGGAAGAGGACGACCCCGTCCAGTCCCACCCCCGCGACCCGTTCCACCGCGTAGATATCCGGCACAGCTCTCGCCACGTCCGGGTCATGGCCGGGCAGCTGACCTTGGCGGAGTCGACGTCCCCGCTCATAGTGTTTGAGACGAACCTCGCGGAGCGGATCTACATCCCTGCGGCCGACGTGAAGTGGGATGCCCTGGCGTCCACCGACTCCACCACCTTGTGCCCCTACAAGGGAACCGCCAGCTACTGGAGGTTGGCGGACGGACCGGACGGCGACGTGGCATGGAGCTACCAAACGCCGCTGCCGCCGGCCGTCGAAATTGCCGGCTACGTCTGCTTCTACGACAACCTGGTGGACGTCGAAGAGCTGTAACACCTACTTGTACAGCGTGTCCTCTTTCTCCACGAGCGTCAGCACGTCGTAGGTGGCCACGATTTCGCCGTCCTGGTTGTGCAGAATGGCATCCCAGCAGACCTCGCCGTATTCATCGGTGACGCGCGGGGTGATCTTCTTGGCCGTCAGCGTCACGCGGATCGAATCACCGGCCGCCACCGGGGTGATGAAGCGCAGCCCCTCGAGCCCGTAGTTGGCTAGGACTGGGCCGGGCGCGGGCTCCACGAACAGCCCGGCGGCCCAGGACACCAGCAGGTAGCCGTGCGCCACGATCCCGGGAAAGAACGGGTTCTTCTCCGCGGCCACGGCGTCAGTGTGGGCGTAGAAGGTGTCACCTGTCGAGTCCGCAAAGGCGGTGATATCTTCCAGCGTCACCTGCCGCAGCCCGGAGACAAAGCCATCGCCGATGTGCAGTTCCGCCAGCGACTTCCGGAACGGGTGCACGGCCCCGGCAACTGCGCCAAACCCGGGATCACCGGCCAGCACTTGGGCGGCTCCCGTGTGCCAAACCCCGGTCACGGCCGTGAGCATGTTGGGCGAGCCCTGGATGGCGGTGCGCTGCATGTGGTGCTTGACCGAGCGGATGCCGCCTAGTTCCTCGCCGCCGCCGGCGCGGCCGGGTCCGCCGTGGACCAGGTGCGGCACTGGCGAGCCGTGGCCGGTGGACGTGCGCGCGTCCTCGCGGTTGAGCACCAGCACGCGGCCGTGGTGGGCGGCAATGCCCGTCACCAGGGCATGCGCAGTGGCGGGGTCGTTCGTGCAAACCGTGGCCACGAGGGATCCGGCCCCGAGTGCCGCGAGCCGGACAGCCTCGGAGACGTCGACCCCCTTTCCGTCACGGCCGGGGCGAGTGTCATAGCCAATCACGCTCGACACCGGACCAAACGCCTCCAGCGAATGAACCTCCGGCGCCTCGGCGTCAGCCCAGTTCAGCAGCACCGGCGACATGAAGGCACCATCAACGACGGCGGCAACCGTGCCGTCCGCGCGCGTCACGGCGGGTGCGTCCAGGGTGCCATAGGCCAGCTCTCCACCGGCGTCGATCATCGTTTCGACGGCAGCGCGGACATCCGCGAGCTGTTCCAGCGAGGCCAGCGCACCCATCGTGACGCCCTCGGCTCGGGGATCCCCCACCACCACTCGTTCGCTGATGCGTGCGCCGATCGCGTCGATGACGGCCTGTTTGAGCTCGTTCGGCACGATGGCGCGTCGGATGGAGGTGCACTTCTGGCCGGCCTTGACCGTCATCTCGGTGACCACGGACTTGATGAACGCGTCAAACTCCGGAGTTCCCTGAACGGCGTCGGGGCCAAGGATGGCGGCGTTGAGGGAGTCGGTCTCCGCCGTAAAGCGCACACCGCCGTGAGCCACGTTGGGATGGTTCTTCAAGACATTCGCGGTGGACGCGGATCCCGTGAAGGAGACCATGTCCCGGTAGTCCAGGACGTCCAGCAGGGTCCGGGCGGAGCCGGAGATCAACTGCAGGGAACCTGCCGGCAAGATCCCGGACTCGACGATGGCGCGCACGGCCGCCTCGGCCAGATAACCGCTGGGTGTGGCCGGTTTGACGATCGTGGGGACGCCGGCCAGGAACGCCGGGGCGAACTTTTCCAACATGCCCCACACCGGAAAGTTGAAGGCGTTGATCTGTGCTGCGACGCCGGGGATGCGGGTGTAAATGTGCTCGGCGACGAACGAGCCGTCCTTGCTCAATACCTCCACGGGACCATCCACAATGACATTGGAGTTGGGCAGTTCGCGCCGGCCCTTGGAAGAGAAGGTGAATAGCACACCAATGCCGCCATCGATGTCCACCATGGAATCGATCTTCGTGGCGCCCGTCCGGGCCGAAACCTCGTACAGCTCCGTGCGCCGGTCCTTGAGGTAGGCGGCCAGCTCGCGCAGCTTCAGGGCCCGCTGGTGGATGGTCAGCTTGCCGAGTTCAGCCTGACCCACCGTGCGTCCATGCTCGACGGCGGCGCCGAGGTCAAGCCCCTCGGTGGACACGCGGGCCAGCACCTCGCCCGTGCTGGCGTCGCGCGCTTCAACGCCAGATTCACCGTCCGCCGGGGTCCACCAGGCATCCTCGATGTAGCTCGGAACAGTTTCAATCAGCGTTGCAGTGGTCATCGTCGAGACGTCCTTTCGGTGTTGGTTTTGGGGTGGGGTGGGGCCGTTGCCGGGCGCCTAGGCCCAGTCAAAGAATCCTTTACCGGACTTGCGTCCCAGCTCGCCGCGGGCCACCTTGTCCCGCAGAATCTGGGGCGGCGCAAACCGCTCCCCCAGCGTTGATTGAAGGTATTCGGCAATGCCGAGCCGCACGTCCAAGCCCACAATGTCTGTGGTGCGCAGCGGGCCGGTGGGGTGTTTGTAGCCGAGCACCATGGCTGCGTCGATGTCCTCGGCGCTCGCCACGCCCTCTTCGACCATGCGCATGGCCTCCAGCGCGATCGCCACCCCAAGCCGCGAGGATGCGAACCCAGGTGCGTCATTAACCACGACGGCGGTCTTGCCCAACGCCTCCACCCAGCCTTTCGCCGTGGTTACCAGATCTGGGGCCGTCTGCTTGGCCATGACCACCTCGATCAAGGTCGAC
This sequence comes from Arthrobacter sp. N199823, assembly GCF_002929705.1. Lineage (GTDB taxonomy): Bacteria > Actinomycetota > Actinomycetes > Actinomycetales > Micrococcaceae > Specibacter. The sequence goes on along the minus strand of NZ_PJIN01000003.1, from coordinate 283,095 downwards.
GCCGGGACCGGGTTGAAGAAGTGCAGGCCAATGAAGTTCTGCGGCCGTGCCAGCTCGGCGGCCAGCCCGGACATGGACAGTGAGGAGGTGTTGGATGCCAGAACGGCATCGGCGGCCAAGTGCTTTTCCACTCCCTGCAGTGAGGAGACCTTCAGATCCCAGGTCTCCGGAACGGCTTCCACCACCAGTTCGCGGTCGGCAAAGTCGGCGTAGTTGGTGGAGAGCTTCAGCCGTTTCACAATCCCCGCAGTGGTCACGTCCGGACCGCCCGCAACCCCCGTCTCAACGGATTTTGCCACGGCAAGCTCCACCCGAATATGGGCGCTGCCGACGGCATCGAGATCGCGCTCCACGACCAGCACCTCGCAGCCTGCCATTAGGAAGGCGTGGGCAATGCCGGCGCCCATGCGACCGCCGCCCAAGACACCGACACGGGCCGGCAAAGTCTTCACTGTGCTCATTTCTTCCTCTTGTCCAAAAAGGCCTGCATGCGTTCAAATTTGGCGGGCGATTCAAACAGCTCTGCCTGCGCCAGGTTGTCCACCGCCGGGTGGGCCTCGCGGGGTTGATGGAAGACGCGTTTGGTGGCTTGCAGGGCCAGCGGGTCCTGCGCGGCGATCTTGCCGGCGAGCGCGTGCGCGGCGGCCATGAGATCGGCGGACTCCACCAGTTCAGTGATGAGTCCCACCCGCAGGCAACCTTCACCCGTGAGGATGCGCCCAGCCAGCAGGATCTCCTTGGCCATGGGCTCGCCTACTAATTCCTTGAGCCGCCAGGTGGCGCCGGCGGCGGCCATGATGCCCAGTCCGGCCTCGGGTTGGCCCAGACGCAGGGCGCGGGTGCCGATCCGGAAGTCTGCGGCATAGGCCAGCTCGGCACCGCCGCCGAGCGCGTAGCCATCCAAGGCCGCGATGACTGGCATCGGCAACTGGGCGATCCGGTCGAACAGCCCCGAGTTGATGCCCTGCAGGGCGTCGTCACGGCGGCGTTCAATCAGTTCGGCGATGTCCGCGCCTGAGGCAAAGATCCCCTTGCTGTCGCCGCTGCCGGGAGTGCCGGAGAGGATCAGCACCTTGGGCGTTGACTCCAGGTGCTCACATACGGCGTGCAGCTCAGCCACCATCTGCGCGTCGATTGCGTTGCGAACCGCCGGCCGGTTCAACTGCACCGCCAGGCGGTCGTCAACCTCGGTGACCAGCAGGGTGGTGAACGCCGCGGGATCGAGGCGGGTGCCGGCGTCGTTCCTCATAATCCCTCCACCAGCAGTGCGGCACCCTGGCCGACGCCGACGCACATGGCGGCGAGGCCAACTCCACCGGGGGCTTCGCGTTCCAGCCGGCCCAACAGCGTGACCACGATCCGGGAACCGGAGGAGCCCAGGGGGTGGCCGAGGGCGATGGCGCCGCCGTCGTTGTTGACCGTGTCCGGGTCCAGCCCGAGTTCGCGCATGCTGGCCAGCGACTGGGACGCGAACGCCTCATTGAGTTCGACGGCGGACAGGCGGCCCACGTCGATGCCCTGGCGTTCCAGGATCTTCCGGCTGGCCACGACCGGGCCCATGCCCATGATTTCCGGCGCGAGGCCGGCTGCGGCACCGTCGAGGATGCGGCCGCGCGGGATGAGCCCGTACTTTTGCAGGGCCCGTTCGGAGGCCACGATGATGGCGGAGGCACCGTCGTTCAGGCTCGAGGCGTTGCCGGCTGTGACGACTTTCCCCCCGGCCACCACGGGATGCAGCCCGGCCAGTACCTCCAGTGTTGTGCCGTGGCGGGGACCTTCATCGGTGTCCACCACGGTGTCGCCGCGGCGACCCTTGACGGTGACGGGCACAATCTCATCCCGGAAACGCCCGGCGGCAATGGCGGCCAGGGCGCGCTCGTGTGAGCGGACCGCGAAGGCGTCGCAGTCCTCCCGAGAGGTGCCGTACACTCGGGCCACTTCTTCGGCGGTTTCCGGCATAGAATAGGCCATCTTGCCGTCCCGGGACAATTCGCCCGAGAGGAAGTTCGGGTTGGTGAAGCGCCAGCCGATGGAGGTGTCAAAGGTAGCCCCGGGCTTGGCGAACGCCTTCTCTGGCTTGGCCATGACCCAGGGCGCGCGGGTCATGGACTCCACACCGCCGACCACCACAATGTCTGCGGCTCCGGCCTTGACCATGTGGCTTGCCATGGTGATGGCGCTCATGCCGGATGCACACAGCCGGTTGACGGTGATGCCGGGAATGCTGTCCGGGAAGCCGGCCAGGAGCCACGCCATGCGGGCCACATTGCGGTTTTCCTCACCGGCACCGTTCGCGTTGCCGAGGATCACCTCGTCCACGTCGGCGGGATCAATCCCGGTGCGGGCGATGAGTTCCTTGATGCTCAGGGCGGCAAGGTCGTCGGCCCGGACGGTGGCGAGAGCCCCACCGTAGCGGCCAACGGGCGTGCGGACGCCTCCCACTAGGAATGCCTGCGGTGTTGCTGCGGCCATGAAAACACCCTTCGAACGCGCTCGTCGGTGCGGCCCATGCCTCCACCGGGACCGGCCACCAAATTACCGACCGTTCGTTCTATAAATATTCCATGGAACGGACAAGCGGTCAATGACTGCCCTAGAGCCAGGGTCAGCTGAGCCGAAATACCCCACACCCCCGCCGAGTGTCCACATAACGTACGTTTGGGGGCCGAAATCAGGCTCAAACGTACATTAACTGGACACTCGAGCCCGCGGGAGGGCGGTCAATCGGCCAGCCGGACCCGCAGGGTGATCCTCGGCTGAACAGGCGGACGGAGCGGTCACGAAGTGGTGCAGCCAGGGTCAGCTGAGCCGAAATACCCCACGCCCCGCCGAGTGTCCACATAACGTACGGTTGGGGGCCGAAATCAGGCTCAAACGTACATTAACTGGACACTCGAGCCCGCGGACGGGCGGGCAATCGGCCATCCGGACCCGCGGGAGGGTGGCCAAGTAGTGCTCCGCTCTTGGCATAGTGTCCGGCTGCTGACTGCAAACCCAAGGGCGGGCCTCGCTACAGTGGAATCATGACGACTTCCGATGCCGCAGCACCCACGCACAATTCCGAGTCCCACCCCGCAAACTCGCTCCCCGCAGTGTCACTGCCGGCCAGCCAGGCGGATTCCAGCGCCCCCGTCCAGCCGCCCGTGGCCAAGAAGGTTCCCACGGAACGCACCCACCACGGGGACACCTTTGTGGATAACTACGAGTGGCTGCGCGAGAAGGAAAACCCTGAGGTCGTGGCGCATCTGAACGCCGAGCAGGCCTACACTGATGCGCTCACAGCCGGCCAGGAACAGCTACGCACGGACATCTTCAACGAGATCAAGAACCGTACGCAGGAAACCGATCTCTCGGTGCCCAGCCGCAAGGATGACTGGTGGTATTACGGGCGCATGGTGGAGGGCCAGGCCTACGGCATTCAGTGCCGCGTCCGAGCCGAAAGCAATGGCACCCTCGATGATTGGACTCCCCCGCTCATTGAGCCCGGCGTGGACGTCCCCGGCGAGCAAATCATCCTCGATGGCAACGTTGAAGCAGAGGGTCAGCCGTTCTTCTCGATCGGCGGCGCCGCCGTTACCCGCGACGGCAACCTCTACGCCTACGCCGTGGATAACGCAGGAGATGAGCTCTTCACAGTCCGCATCAAGGATCTGCGCACCGGCGAGCTCCTTGAAGACACCATCGAGAACGCCTTCTACGGCTTGGCCTTCTCCCCCGATGGCACCACACTGTTCTACATGCTGGCCGATGACTCCTGGCGCCCCCATCAAGTCAAAACCCACGTACTCGGCACCCCCGTGGACAGCGATCAGGTCCTTTACCAAGAGGACGACGTCGCCATGTGGACAGGCTTCGACCTATCTGCCGACCGCCGCCACCTCATGATCAGCATCGGCTGCTCCGAGTTCAGCGAAACTCGCCTTCTGGACTTCGCCGCCCCGGAAAAGGGCCTACAGGTGCTCATCCCCCGCAGTGCCGAGATCTTGTACGACGCCGAACCCTTCCTTGTGAACGGGCGCGAAAAGGTCCTGCTCACCCACGACCGTGACGCCGTCAACTCCATGATTTCCCTGGTTGACGCTGCGGAGTTCAGTAAGCCTGTGGACCAACAGGTCTGGGAGACTGTGGTGTCCCATGATCCTGCTGTACGCATCAACGGGGCATCTGTCACGGCCACCCACATGGTGGTCTCGCTGCGCAAGAACACCATCGAGAGCGTTCGGGTGACCGAGCTGGAAGGCTTGGGGACCGCGGCGCAGGCGGCCGCCGTCGAACCTATCTTCGATGAGGAGCTGTACACGGCTTCCATGGGCGGCAGCGAATACGAATCCCCCGTCATCCGCTTGGTGTACACCTCTGATTTCACCCCGCCGCGCGTTTACGACTACGTGCTTCCGGTAGGCGATGATGGCGGCGAGCTGCTGTTGCGCAAGGAAACACCCGTTCTGGGCGGCTACCGCTCCGAAGATTATGTCGCCACGCGCGAGTGGGCCACGGCCGACGACGGAACAAAAGTTCCGCTCTCGGTGCTGCGCCGGGCTGACCTTCCCCGCGACGGTAACAACGCCGGCGTGATCTACGGTTATGGTTCGTATGAGATGAGCATGGATCCGGGATTTGGCGTGCCCCGTTTGTCGCTGCTGGATCGCGGCGTGGTCTTTGTGGTTGCGCATGTGCGCGGCGGCGGCGAGATGGGCCGACCCTGGTACGACGACGGCAAGAAGCTGAACAAGAAGAACACGTTCACCGACTTCGTGGCCGCCACGGACTGGCTGGCGGGCTCGGGTTGGGTGGATCCTTCCCGCATTGCGGCCATGGGTGGTTCGGCCGGCGGGCTTTTGATGGGTGCCGTGGCAAACCTGGCCCCGGAAAAGTACGCGGCCATTGTGGCCCAGGTGCCTTTCGTGGACGCCCTGACCACCATTTTGGATCCGGAACTGCCGCTCTCGGCCTTGGAATGGGAAGAGTGGGGCAACCCCATCACCGATCCGGACGTCTACAAATACATGAAGGACTACACTCCGTACGAGAATGTTCAGGCCGTGGCTTACCCGAAGATCGCCGCCGTCACGAGCTTCAATGACACCCGCGTGCTGTACGTGGAACCGGCCAAGTGGGTGCAGGAACTGCGCGCAGTATCAACCGGAACCGAGCCGATTGTCATGAAGATTGAGATGGATGGCGGCCACGGCGGTGCGTCCGGCCGCTACGAAGGCTGGAAGACCCGCGCCTGGGACTACGCCTTCCTGGCTGATGCGATCGGGGCAACCGAGCTTCGCTGAGCGGCCACTGGCATGCGCGCCGCCCAGATGTGAAAAATGCCGCCTTTCCCGCATATTGCCGCAGGTCCGTAGACCGGTGGCAATATGCGGGAACGGCGGCGTTTTTGTCCGGTCGGCTCCGGTCAGCTGCGCACCACGGCGTAAACGGCCTCAGAGGTCCATTCGCCCTTCAAGTACATGTTGTTGCGCAACACGCCCTCGCGCTGCATGCCCAACCGTTCGCAAATGCCGGCCGACGCCGCGTTCCGGGCATCGAGCCGGGCTTCAACACGATAGAAATCCAGCTGGTCCAGGGCCAGCTCCAGCACCGCCCGCGCAGCCTCGGTGGCATAGCCTTTGCCTTGGGCCGTGGGTGCCATGGTCCAACCAATTTCGCCAAAACGCTGCGGTTGCGGCCCCTCGGGTTTGCCGCCCTCATTCCACTTCAACGCCATCTCACCAATGAGGCCCGGCTGCCCCTGGAGCTCCACGGCGAAGGTGGCCCAATGCCCCGGAGCGCAGAACGGCTCTTCAACATATCGGGCAATTCTCGCCATGCACTGGGCGTAGCTGCGGGCCTCGCCGTACAGGTACCGCGCCGTTTCCGGCAGCCGCTGGTAGTCGTAATAGGCGTCAAGGTCCGCGGTGGAAAAGCGCCGCAGGACCAGCCGCTGTGTGGTCAGTGGATAGGGAATTTCAACCATGCCACGAGCCTACCCCGGCACCCCAAACGGTGAGTGAGCGTTTACCAAAACACCCCTATCGCTGAGGGAGCGTCTAGGAGGAGAGCACGACGGCGGCACTCGCCTCTGCGATCGCCTGCTCTTCGTTGGTGGGAACCACCAGCACGGGAATCTGTGAATCGGGGGCACTGATCACCCGGGGTTCACCTGAGCGCACCAGGTTCGCTGCGTCGTCGAGCTTCACGCCCAGCGCACCCAGGCGGGAGGCCACCAAGGCACGGAACTGGGCTGAGTTCTCGCCAATCCCTGCCGTAAACACCAACGCCTGCGCCCCGCCCACCGCCACATGGTAGCCGCCAATGTACTTCGCCAACCGATAAGAGGTGACATCCAGGGCGAGCCGGGCATGCCTGTCACCGGATTCGGCGGCGTCCACAATGGCACGCATGTCATTGTTGCCAGCGAGCGCCTTCAAGCCCGATTCCTTGTTCAGCATGGTGTCGATCTCGTCAGCGGAGAGTCCTTGGCGCTGCAGGAATACCAGGATGGACGGATCAACATCTCCGCTGCGAGTGCCCATGACCAGGCCCTCCAGCGGGGTGAAACCCATGGAGGTGTCAATGCTCGCACCGCCCTGAATCGCCGTGAGGGAAACACCATTACCGAGGTGCGCCACCACAGCGTTGAACTCCTCAACCGGGATGCCCAGGAGAGCTGCGGCGCGGCCGGTCACAAACTCGTGCGAGGTGCCGTGGAAGCCATAGCGGCGGATCCCGTACTTGCGGTAGAGCGAATCCGGCACCGCATAGCGCCACGCGTGTTCGGGCAGCGTGCGGTGGAACGCGGTATCGAAAACCGCCACCTGCGGCATGTCCGGCCACTTCGCCGTGATGGCGCGGATGCCCAGCACGTTCGCGGGGTTGTGCAGCGGGGCGAGGGGGTTCAGCCGCTCGATGGCGCGTGTAATTTCATTGGTGATCAACACCGGTTCGCTGAAACGCTCCCCGCCGTGCACCACTCGGTGTCCCACGGCGTCCAGAGGCTTGTGCGCCAGCTCGTCCGCCAGTGCCGCCGCCACCTGAGTCATGGCTTCACCGTGATCGGCAATTGCACCACCTTCCTCGCCAATCCGCTCAATGAGGCCGCTGGCGGCAACCTCATTGGTATCGGTGTCCCTTACTTGATACTTCAAGGAGGATGAGCCGGAGTTGATGACAAGCACGCGCATTAGGAATCCTTCACTTCGGTAGCTTCAGTAGCTTCAGCGGGCTGGCTGCTTTCAGGGGTGCCGGACGTTTGGGCCTGAATGGCCGTGATCGCCACGGTGTTAACAATGTCTTCAACGGTGCAGCCGCGGGAGAGATCGTTGATGGGTTTCTTGAGTCCCTGCAGGACGGGCCCGACGGCGACCGCCCCGGAGGATTGTTGCACTGCTTTATACGTGTTGTTGCCGGTATTGAGATCGGGGAAAATGAACACCGTGGCTTGCCCTGCCACGGCAGAGGCCGGCAATTTGGAGGCCGCGATGGAGGCATCCACGGCGGCGTCGTACTGGATGGGGCCTTCAATGGCCAGATCCGGGCGGGCGGCACGAACCAATTCGGTGGCCCGGCGAACCTCGTCCACAGCCTCACCGGATCCGGAGCCGCCGGTGGAGTAGGAGAGCATGGCAATACGCGGTTCCACCCCAAATTGGGCTGCCGTTGCTGCGGAGGCAATGGCGATGTCTGCCAGTTGTTCCTCATTGGGTTCGGGGTTGACGGCGCAATCTCCGTACACCAACACCCTGTCCTCCAGCAGCATCAAGAACACCGAGGAGACGATGTTGACTCCGGGGCGGGTCTTCACGAACTCCAGTGCCGGGCGGATGGTGTTGGCTGTGGTGTGGGCGGCGCCGGAGACCATCCCATCCACATGGCCCAGCTGGACCATCATGGTGCCGAAGTAGGAACCATCCAACATGGCCTCGCGGGCCCGGGCCAGATCCATTCCCTTGTGGGCGCGCAGCCGCTGGTACTCACTAGCGAAGGACTCCCGCAGTTCGGAGGTCGCCGGGTCAACAATGTTGATGCCACGCAGATCGATGCCGTGGGAGGCAGCCAGTTCCGCAACGGCTGCACCCGAGCCCAGAATGGTCAGATCGCACACATCGCGGCGATGCAGAATTTCGGCGGCGCCCAGCACACGGGAATCGTTGCCTTCGGGGAGCACAATGTGTTTGCGTTCGCTGCGGGCCCGTTCGATCAACTCATGCAGGAACCGTAGCGGGGTCATGGTGGCCGGCCGGGGCAGTGTGAGCCGTTCCAGCAGCTCATGCTCATCCACGTTGCGGGCCCAAGCACCCATTGCGGCGGCGATTTTCCGCCGTTGTCCCGTATGGATCTCGCTGCGCACCTCACTGACAGCAGTTGCGGTACTGAAGGTGTCGGCGTCGTGCGCAAAAATAGGGAAGGGTGCGTGCGCCAGGAAGGGCAGCACGTGCGGATCCGGTGCCAAGCCCCCGGTCAGCACCATGCCACTAGGGACCGGGAATTCAGGGGAAAATGCTGACGCCAGGGTGGCAACCATGACATCGGCGCGATCACCGGGCACAATCACCAGATCATTGGAGTCCAGCTGACTCAGGAAGTTACCCACTGTCATGGCCGCGACCTTGATGGCGTGGACGTCGCGCTCCAGCTCGGAACTGCCAGCTATCTGTCGCATGGAAAGGGCCGCAGCCACCTCCCCCACCGTGGGCCGGGAAATCTCCGGAATTTCAGGGATCACATAGACCGGGCGATGACTGTTTCCCGGGCGAATGGCGGAGGCAATGGCCGTCATATTGTCCGGATCGGCGCGGTTGACCATCATGGCCAGCAGCGAACATCTCTCGGCGGCCAGTTCTTTGCGGGCCACGTCCACGGCGTCAGCGATTTCCTGGGCACTCAGTCCGCGAGCGCCAACAACGGCCAGCATGGGCAGGCCTAAATTGTTGGCCAGGCGGGCGTTGAGATCGAACTCTACTGCCGCGTCTTGGCCCGTCAGATCGGTGCCTTCAACAATGATGACGTCGGCATGTTTGGAGATGTCGCTGAAGATTTCCACGGCCCGGGAGTCGATGTCCTCGCGCCGGCCAGCGGCCATGAGCGCACGGGCCTCGGAACTACTCATGCCGGCACGGCACACTTGCGGATCCAGCTGATACATGCGGCGCAACATGGCCACGGTGGGGTCCGCTTCCGGGTCGAGCGCGGAGGTGATGGGGCGGAAGAAGCCGATCCTATCCGCGCGTCGGTGCAGGGCGTCCGCCAATCCGAGTGACACCAACGTCTTACCAGAACCGGGAGTAGTTGCACTGACATAAATTCCACTGGACATGGTCATTTGTTTACCTTTCGCACGTGTCCCTCCATCCAAGCATGCCGCGTCTTACTTAGGCCCGAATGGCGGCGTGGATCACGTGGTAGTTCTCCCACCCCGTAAGCCGCGCGTTAGAGTTGGCGGCATGTATGAAATTGGCGAGCTGCTCTTCGGACGAATGACCGGGCCCCTCGATATAGCCGCGACGGCCGCCACAATCTTGGGTGCGCTGCTGCTCTGTGCGGCGTTGTTTCTGATTGGCCGGCGCAATGATGTTGGCTGGGGACTGGCCGTTGCTGCCCTGCTTTTGGCCGGAATCGCGTCAGTGCTCCCGTTCCCGCCCATGCTGCTGAGCTCGTCTGCGGCAATAATGCTGTTCGGTGCCGGAGCGGCGATTGCCACGGCGATTGGCGTTGGTGCCGCCGTGTACGCTCTGCTGTTGTTTCGGAAGTTACCGTTGTCCGCCCCCATGACGCGCGCCGTGGTGCTGCGAGCATTCAGAGCGCCGGATGTGGTGGCGCCGGTGGCAGTTGCCGTGCTGTATTCATTGGCCTCGCTAGTGAGCGTTGCCGCAATTTTCACGGGTCTGCACGCCCCGCTCAGCAAAGCCCCGTGGCTCACCTTCTTTGTCACTGGAGTCCTGGCCGGGATAGTGCCAGCCGCGCTCGTGGGCCTGGCGAACCGTTCCCGCTGGGCATGGTTCCTGTTCTTCGTCGCCGCGATTGCTGCTGTTTACGGCACTGTCATGTCGGCGCAGGGCTCGGTGCTGATCTTCCTGTACGTGGTGCAGGCCGGGCTGGCGATCGCCGGTTGGCAGCGCTGGGGATCCATCCCGGCAGCGGCCGTTTCTTCAAGCCCGACGCCGGTCAAGCCCACCTTTTAGCCCACCCTTTGGCCTAGTTGACTGCAGCTGCAGCCGTCTGCGCCGTGCCCGGGTGGGAGCACGCTAGAAGATGAGGTTAAAGAAGCCCCAGCAAAGGACGCTTTACCGTGCGCTGCGTTGAGCACGGTTTGATACATCACTGAGATGTTCTGCAGGGATGCACACTGGAGCATCGTGCCGCCAGCGTTGAAAAAGGCCAGGGCACGGTTTGCCGGGCTACAAGGACTCAGCTGTTTTGCCGCGCACAGGTCGTAGGAGTGGATGACGCCGGTGAAGCCCAGATCGCCACGCAGCATGCCCCCACAGTGGTCCGAGAGAACGGGGCGATGTTGGCCGAGTCAATCCGCTTCTAGTAAGCGCTGGAGACCATGACCAACCGGACACCTTGGTTGACGGTGGGAACAATGGCGGCCTGCCGCATGCCTGCGGCAACAGCATTGCCATGACTGGAAACGGTTTGCGGGCTGTAGCCATACTCCCGTTCTTGGTAGCCGATCGGGGACATTCTAAGGCGCAAGAGCGGCACTGTGCACGGTGTCCAGCTCGGGAGCCAGATTCATGTTGAGACCGGCCGCTGCCCGCTGATTTTCCCCACCTCCTGGCATACGACGGCAAGGTTGCCGGCGCCAGTGCGCCCTGCGACAGCCCGGTGGGGATAGTGGAAAACCCGGCCCGGAAATCACCTGCCCGTACCCGCCTTCCTTGCCGGCGGCCACCAGCAGGAAGTTTCCGGAAAATATTCGCTTGGTGCACGCGGCTTCACGTTGCTGTTTCCTGGCCCTTCACGGCTACTTCCGGCACCGTCCGTGGAGTAGGAGCCGGGCAAAATCATCATTGACACCACATGGCCGGACATGATCAGCTTGTCTGGTCTGATGCACCCGTCGAATCGACTTTAAGGAGGACCCCATGATTGTTCGCGCAGCCTTTCACGCCCAAAACATCCATGCTTTCCTCCCCAGGAGTCGATCCACCCATGAAGTTTTCCACTGACGCCCAGCACTTCGAAAAAATCAACCGCAAGTCCTCTCGGCCCCGCTTCACAAATGGGCCCCTTGAGCGCAAGCCGCATTCAGCCGACTGGAGCGTCCTTGACGATTCCCTCGGCGATAACCAGCGCTGGTCAACGTGGCCCGATCTTGAGAAACTCATGCGCGGGCCCACTCCCTATCCCGAATTCGTGATTGAGGACGCCGCCGCTATTGACACCGAGCTCGGCGTCCTAAAAACCGGCAAGGAAGCGGACGTCTTTCTTGTTGAGCGGGCCACAGAATCACGGCGAGCCCTCTTGGCAGCCAAACGGTACAGGTCTGCCGATCAACGCCTGTTCCACCGGTCATCCACCTACACGGAGGGCCGCTCGGTGCGGCGTTCACGCGATGCGCGGGCCATCAAGAACAGCAACAGCTACGGCCGCGAGGTGGAGGCCGCCCGTTGGGCCAATGCCGAATGGACGTACCTTCGTATGGCGTGGGAGAACGGCATCCCAGTGCCCTACCCCGTGCAAATCTGCGGGAGTGAAATTCTGATGGAATTCATTGCCGACCCCGAGAACCCGGGCGCTGCGGCCCCACGGCTGCAGGCCACGCATCCAAGCGCTGAACAGTTGCGCAGTTATTGGCACCAACTTGTGGATGCCATGACGGCGTTCGCACGCTTGGGCTTCGCGCATGGAGACCTCTCACCTTATAACGTGCTTGCCGCCGGCGACCGCCTGGTGATCATTGACCTGCCGCAGCTGGTGGACCTGGCTGGAAACTTACAAGGAGCGGAGCTGCTGGCACGAGACTGCAAGAACATGTGTGTCTGGTTCTCCGCCCGCGGACTGGAGGTGGACGGCGAGCAGCTCCTAGGCAAGCTGCTCGCCGAAACCCGGTAAGTGATTCATCCAGCGGTCCCATGTGGGTGCCACGAGTTCATACAAAGCCTGGTAACCCTGGGACCGCGGATGCGCGCCGTCGCCCTCCAGAACCTGTTGCCGCCACACGGGGTGACGTTCCAACACGGAGAAGACCTCCACGTAGGGAATGCCCCGTGCACTGCACAACGCGTGGAAGTGCGCGGAGAGCTGAGCGATTCTAGCGTTTTGTGCATCGTCGGAAACTGCCGGCGGTCCCACAACAAGGATGGGATCGCCGGAGATAATCTCCAGAATGCGCTCTAGATTGGAACACGAATCATCCGGGTGAACCCGGGGTATGCCATCCACGGAGGTGGTGTCGTTGACCCCCATGGAGACAACCACACGGGTGGGGCGCAGTGGGGACCGCCGCTGGTCGATTTCTGCGCCGATCCTGCCGAGGATTTGAGCGGAGGTGTTGCCGCGAATGCCCAAATTGTAGGCGGTGACGGGTCGCGCCGCTGCGGCCTGCCGGGCTGCCAGCCGACCGGTCCAACCCAAGGCGGTTTCATCTCCAACGCCAGCCACAAAGGAATCACCCACAAAGCAGATCTGCTGGCCGCCCGGGCTCACGCGGACGGGCTCATGCCGGCCGGGCTCATGCGGAGACCTGAACCGTCCCCGGGCGGAACGGGAGCCATGGCGCGGAGTAGACCAAGGCCCGCGAAGTGCCCTGTTCAACAGTGAAACTGGCCTCCCCAAACTTCCACATCCGGTTATAGAGGAAGACCGTGACCTCCACGTCCCCGGCCACTTTCCAGTTTCGAGTGCCCCACTGCGTTGGTTGGGCCACGCCGTCAATCACCACTGTGGGCTTGGGAAATAAACCCAGCCACGGTTTGCGCAGGGTCAGTTCAAAACGGTGTGTTGCCTTTGAGAGTTCAGTCACGCCTTCAGCCTATCCGCTGTTTGGCAGCACGACGGCGGCACTAACGTTGCGCCGTCGCCTCACCTCCTGCGGCCGGCCGCCGTAGTTCCCAATGCCGTTCTGGCGCCAGCGCTGCGAGGAAAGCGTCGTCGTGACTAGAGACCACCATGGCCCCTTTGTAATCGGCGAGCGCGGAGACCAACTGTTCCGTGGACACCAGATCCAGGTTGTTCGTTGGCTCGTCCAGGAGCAGCAGCTGCGGTGCTGGCTGGGCCAGCAGGATCCGGGCCAGCGCCACCCGGAACCGTTCCCCGCCCGACAGTTCCCGCACGGGCTGGTGGGCCAGATCGCCGCGGAAGTGGAAGCGCGCCAGCTGCTCACGCACCTCGGCCGGATCAGCCGATGGTGCCGCCGCCCTCACATTCTCAAGCACCGACAAGGAATCATCCAGCCCCTCCCACACTTCACCGGTGCGAGCGGAGCCGAAACCGATTCGCTGCCGCAGGTACCCAACAGGCACCGCGGCCAACGGCACCAGCGCATTCAACAGGGTCGTCTTCCCCACTCCGTTGGGCCCAGTCAATGCCACCCGCTCGGGTCCGCGCAGCGTCAGGCGCGCATCGGGCGCAAGGGGCGCTCTGCCGTCGTGCAGTTCACCCAGGTCAACCACCCTGGCGGGCGCATCGAGCACTGTCCGGCCGGGCGGCACGGCAGTGTCCGGCAGATCGATGCGGATGCGAGTCTCGGCGCGGACGGCGTCGCGGGCATCCGCCAGGGCCGCCGCCGCATCAGACTCCCGGCTGCCCATGGTGCCGCGCACCTTGCCTGCCGACTGTTCAGCCTTCTTGCGCAGCTCGTTCGCAAGGATCTTGGGCATCGAATCCGCGGCCTTCCGCCCGGCCTTGGCGCGACGGGCAATCTTGGTCTCCGCTTCAATGCGCTGTCGCTTTTCCGTGGCGAGCCGGGCTCCGGCGTCGCGAACGGCACGCTCCGCCGTCTCACGTTCGGCGGCTAGTTCCGCCTCATAGACAGACCAGTTGCCGCCGTGCCGGATGAGCTCCACGCGTTCCCCGGACCAGGCACGGCTGCGGACGGGGCGCAGCTCGGCGATGGCATCCACACGTTCCAGCAGCGCCCTGTCATGCGTGGCAATCACCAGCGTGCCGCGCCACCGCTCCACCGCCTGATAGAGGCGTTCGCGGGCGGTCCGGTCAAGATTGTTGGTGGGTTCGTCGAGCAGCGTTATGGGACGGGCCGTGAGCTCCAGCCCCGCGAGCGCGGTGATCATGGCCTCGCCGCCGGAGAGCGTGCCCACCGTACGGTCCAGGAAGTCCGGGCCATCTGCCGGTAGCCCGTACCCGGACAGCAGGGCCACGGCACGTTCCTCCAGGTCCCAATCGTCGCCAATGAGCTCCAGGTTTTCCGCCATATTCGATTCCCGCCCGGCCAGCACATCGGCCAGCGCACGGCGCTTCTCAGCCATGCCCAGCAGTCCCGTGACGGTCTGCTCCGTCCGCAGGGTCAGCTTCTGCGGCAGGTAATTAACGTTCGACGACGTCATCAGAGTTCCGCTGCCGGGCGCCAGTTCTCCTGTGATCAAGCGCAGCAGCGCGGTTTTTCCTGTGCCGTTGGGACCAACAAGGCCGGTGCGGCCGGCGGCAAAAACAGCCGAGACGTCAGTGAAGACGGGGGTGCCGTCCGGCCAGCCAAAAGTGAGCCGGGACAGCGAAATGGGATGGGTGTTCTGCATGGTTCTCCTCGACAAGTGAATGCGCCGAGCTGCAGGCCGGACCTCTCAGAGGTGGGCGTGCATCACTTCAGCGCGGTTAGGCGAAAGCGAACCAAGTCTTCAACGTAATACCTGACGTAGGGGATGCGAACTTCTCCAGTGTTGCACGGTCAGGGGCGGATCTGTCAACAGCCCTCCCACCGACGCTTCCTCATATATGGGGAGTTTTTCACCGACGCGTCATCACCTTTGGGGCATTTTTCACGGACGCTCCATCACCGGGCCTATTTCCCCGAGACCACTAAAAAACCATGTTGCAGCCGCCCCGCGGTGGCCCGGGCCGGATCTTCGCCCGCCAGCCCGATGCCTGTGCTGCCAGCTTCATCGTCTACTCTGCTGGAATGACTAATGCCGCCGGAGAACTGGGAAATACCGCCGCGAACTGGTGGGCTGCCATTGCCAACGGCTTCACCCGCACCGATCCGCTCAGTGTCCCCCTGGGCATCTTGCTCGCCATCATTGGCGCGGCCGTTGTGCTGAGCATCCCGCGCGTAACGTGGCGCTGGTTTGGGCTATACGTGACGTTTGTGCACGAGCTCGGCCATGCCTTTGCTGCGCTCATGACAGGCCGTGTGGTGCATGGCCTGAAGATTGGGCTGGACCATTCCGGCCAGCTGGTCAGCAGCGGCCGGCGCGGTTTCAGCGCCACATGGTCCGGCTTTTGGGGCTACCCAGCACCTGCCATCGTGGGGCTGGCACTTGTCTGGTCAGTGTCGGCAGGATGGGCAGGTGCAGCAGCATCCATCGGCGCCTTGATCCTGCTGTTGGCTTTGATATTCCTGCGGAACTTCACCGGGATCGTGGTGGCCCTGCTGAGCGCGGCGGTGGCGCAGGCCCTGGTCATGTTCGCCACCCCGCAAACTGTCAGCTGGGCGATTTTGACCTTGGGGATCGCCTTGGCCGTCGGCTCGGTTCGCGACTTCTTCAAGGTCGCGGCGGTCCACACTCGCCGCCGCAACCAACTCACCAGTTCTGATGCCTACCTGCTGGCGCAGTCAACCGGTGTCCCGTCCGTCCTCTGGCTCGCCGGCTTTGCCCTGGTCATCGGCGCCTCCGGCGCATCTTCGGCCTATTTTGTGTGGGGCATGCTGGCCCGCTGATCTAGTGCTTGCCCAGACGCAACGCCACCAGCGTCACGTCCCCGGAGATCCCTACCCGAAGATCGGCAGGCAGACCGTTGACCACCGTTGGGAGATCAAAGTTGATAACCCCGCCGGAGCCTAGAGGCACCTCCACCGTCAGCCACGGCAACCATGTCCCGGCAGCTCCGGCGCGTTCAAAACTGACCCCTCCACTGCCGCCGTCGAGCACCCGCAGCTCACCCGGCCCAGCAGGCAACGCGGACCAGTTCTTGTAATAGGCCAACGCTGAACGATGCCCCGACGCAACCGTGATTGCCGTGCCAGCGAGGTGCGTTTCCGGCACCAATTCCAGCCCGTGCGCAGCATCGAAGTGCTCGGCACGGACGGTGTCCCCGGGCTCCCGGTCGCAACTGCCCGCCCCTGTCAACACCAAACTAGCTGACAGCGGCAGGTCCTGCGCCGACCGTCCAGCGAGGAAAATGTACTCCCCCGGCTCGGTCAGCATCGCCAAGGATGTGACGCTGAACGTGGCCAACCGCTCGCGAGCAATGGCCACCTTGACCACCCGCTCTTCGCCGGCGGCCAGCATGACTCGGGCATGACCAAGCAGCAGCCGGCGCGGGAATTCGAAGCGGTGATCCGGCGCTGCCGCATAAATCTGCACCAGCTCTGCCAGTTCACGGTCGCCGGTGTTGCGTACAGTCAGCGATGCTTCCAGCCAGGCATCGCCGTGGTCTGTCACCAAGAAATCGCTGTACTTCACCGTTGAATAGCCGAGCCCGTGACCCATGGGATACAAGGGTTCGGCGCGCGAGTACTGGTAGGTTCCGCCACCTGAAATGATGTCGTAGTCCAAAATATCTGGCAGATCGTCATCGTGGGCAAACCACGTTTGCGGCAGTCGGCCATAGGGTTCCACGGTTCCGGACAGCACGTCCGCTACGCCATGCCCCAGCTCCTGACCGGCATGCGAGGTCCACACAATGGCCGGCGTATCCGCCAAGTCACCCAAGGCATAGGGGTAAGAGGAAACAATCACCAGCACGGTGTTGGGATTCGCCTCCCTCGCTACCCTGACCATTTCCTGATCGCGCTGCGACAATTCCAGGGTGCTGCGATCCAGCGTCTCCCGTCCGCCCAAGTGCGGATCATTGCCAACAACGACGACGGCCACACTCGCCTGGGCAGCGGCTGCCGCCACTGCTTCCAAACCGTTCTCCTGGATGCGGAGCGTGAAGCGGTCGGCCACCTCGATATCGCCAGCCACGAGCAGGGCGCTGCCTGTGTGCGCCTCAATGTGGACCCACTTGCCGGTGCCCACGTGTTGCAGCCGGACACTGCCGTCGCTGTCCCGATGGAGGCGGAAGGTCTCCTGCACAATCCAGCCGCCCACCCGTGTGGCGCTGGGGTAAAGGTAACCGTCATTCCCAGCCGCCAGCAGGCGCGAGTTGCCCCGGGCCCGCAAGGTGACTTCCCCGCCACCCCAATCCTGTAATTCAAAGAGCTGATCGGCTCCGGCGGTGGCGGAGCTTGCCGCAAGGGATTCATTCTCGGCAGCAGTGCCGAGGTAACGGCCTGTCCGAATGCTGCGCAGGGCAACCACATCGTGTCCGCCCACCGTTTGAACGCTCGGGTAAATTTCACCTAAACCAACGGCTACACTGAGCTCATATTCCGGCGTTCCGCTGTACCAATCTGTCAGGACGTGGGTCCCCAAAGCACCGATGACTGCCACCGGTCCAGGGTCTTCCGGCAGCGGCAGGAGGGGGGCCGCCGTCGAGCCTTCCGCGGCAGTAGGAATGGCATTATTGGCCAGCAGCACCACAGATTTTGCAGCTGCTTCACGAGCCAGAGCCCGGTGGGCCCCCGCCTGCTCAGCCACGTCGGCACCCGACTGCGCTGCGTGAATCTCCTCGCCGAACTCACCCGTTGCCGCACGGAGGCGCAGCATGCGCAAAACGCTCGCATCGACGTCGTCCATGGTGATCAGCCCGCGCTCCAGAGCCGCTTCCAGGTGGGCACTAGAGGGTGCTGAATCGTCGCCGTCGTCGGTGAAATTATCCACGCCGGCCAACAGCGCCGCGGCATAGGCTGCGGGGGCATCGGGGAAATATTTCTCGGCCTTGTACAGGCTCGTGGGCGCCCCAGCGTCAGTCACAATCGCCAGATCCGCTCCCCCGGGCCACTGGCGCAAGTGCTCCGCCACTAGATCGGAAACATGGGCGGGCATGCCATTGACCAGATTGTAGGAAAGCATGACGGCGCCCACTGCGCCTCCTGCGATGGGTGTGCTGTAGGCGGGCAACTCGTATTCGTGCAGGACTCTGGCCCGCAGCTGCGAGGAGGAGACGTTGCGATCAACCTCGTTGTTGTAGCCCAGGAAGTGCTTCAGCGTTGGCACTGTTTGCCAACGGGCCGGGTCATTTCCGCGCAGGCCATGGCAGAAGGCCCCGGCAAGCTGGCCCGTCAGGACGGGATCTTCGGAGAATCCCTCCTCGTTCCTGCCCCACAGCGGATGCCGCAAAGGGTTGACCACGGGCGCCCACACGTTGAGGCTGATCGAGGGGTTTTCCTGGCGCTTGGCCCGGACCTCACGTCCCACAGCATCCCCAACGCGCTGGAGTAGATCCTCATCCCATGTGGCAGCCAAACCCACCGGCTGCGGAAAAACAGTGGCCTTCCCCAACCAGGCAACCCCATGGGCACCCTCAGTGCCTGTCTGATAGGCGGCGATCCCCAGCCGCTGAACGCCCGGTGAATGCTGGTGCAACATGGCCACCTTCTCCGCAGGACTCAACTGCGCCAATAACTGCTCGGGGCTGTTGCCGGGCTGCACATTATTGGCGGGCTCATGGCCGGCTGGCTCGGTACTGGCGAGCTCGGGAGCAGGAGTGGTCATGGCGACGGGTTGAGTCATGGTGGTTTCTCCGGAAAGGTGTTTTATGTTTAAACGCTTGCGCAAGGGATTGGGTTCTATTGTTACATCACTTTTTCATATAATTACAGCCGAAAACTCAATGTTGCGTGACGGGTGTCACCTAACCTAGAATCGATTTAATCGAAGCGCATCGACACTATTTCAACAGATTTCCCTCGCTTGCTTCGAGCGCTAAAACCCCATGGAACTCACGTGGGAACGGCGCCACAACGAATCAATCAATGGCATATGCCATCACAAAGGAGTGACACACTATGAGGAAAAATCGCCAAGCGACTACTTCCCCGCTAGGGACCAATGGCCTGAATCGCCGGTCCTTTCTGGGTCTCGTCGGCATCTCCGCGGTTGCACTGAGCACGGCAGGCGTTCTGACGGCTTGCGGAAACGGCTCGAGCAAGGCCCAAGTGACATCGTCCCTGGGCTTGGCTGATTCAGTGGCGAAACTCGTCCCCAGCTACGTCCCCATCGATCTGGTCACCCCGGATATTGCCAGCGTCAACGGCTCAACTCCCGGTTTCATCAGTATTCCAGAAACACTGGTCAAGTCCGTCACCGAGGTGCCCGGCAAGGGCGGCAAATACAAGGCCATGACCCCGGCGTGGTGGACAGTCCCGCCGGCTCTTGCCAACAACAGCTACTACCAGGCCGTCAACAAGGCCATTGGCGCCACTGTTGATTTCCAGGTCAATGACGGCAATACCTACGGCGATAAGATCCAGACAGTTCTGGCTTCCCCCAAGGATGTGCCGGACTGGGTTGTCATCCCCTCCTGGAACCTGCCCCCGCGCTTCGGTCAGGCAGTCACCAGCGTCTTCGAGGACCTCGCCCCGTACCTATCCGGCGACAAGATCGAGAAATACCCGAACCTGGCCAACCTGCCCACCGCGGCCTGGAAGTTCAGTGCCTTTGCGGGCGGCCTCTACGGCCTGCCCTACCCCAGCACCCTTATAACGGATGCCATTTTCTACCGTAAGGACATCTTCACCGAGCTCGGCCTCGAGGCCCCCAAGAGCGCCGATGAATACCTCGCCATTGCCAAGGAACTGACCAACCCAGCTAAGAAGCGCTGGGGCTCCGAGGATGTTTGGAACGGCGCACAGATCATGTTCGGCGTTGCGCCGAAATGGAAGCTCGTTGACGGCGCTCTCCAGAACAAGGTGGAGACGGATGAGTACCGCGCCGCCTTGGAATGGATCGCGAAACTCTTTGCCTCCGGAGCCGTGCACCCCGATGCTGTCGCCGGGAACCTGCAGCAGTCCAAGGCCCGTTTTGAATCAGGCGCCTCACTCATGGCCACTGACGGACTCGGCAGCTGGCACGAATCCCTGGCGCGTATGCTCCCCACCAACCCGAAGTACGACATGGTTCCCATGGACTTCTTTGCGGCCGACGGCGGTGACCCCACCTTGTTCCGCGGCTCACCGGCCAGCATCTTCAGCTTCATCAAAAAGAACAGCGACAAGGCCAAGATCGAGGAACTGCTCGCCCTCGCCAACTATTTTGCCGCCCCGTTTGGCACCGAGGAAAACCAGCTCATCAACTACGGCGTCGAGGGTGTGCACTTCACCAAGGACAGTCAGAACATCCCGCAGTCTACTGAAAAGGGCCTTGCCGAGGTCACCAGCACCTACTCGTTCCTGGTCAGCCCGCCAGTGGTTAATTCCAAGGTCCAGTACCCCGGCTACGTCAAGACGGCCAGCGAGTGGGAAGCCCGCCAGGCCCCGTTCGTTGTTGAAGAGCAGTTCTTCGGCCTTCAGATCGAGGAGCCGAACAAGTTCGGTTCACTGAACAAGCCGTTCGACGATCTGGCCATGGATATTGCCCGCGGCCGCAAGAAGATCAGCGATCTGGACACCGAACTTGCCACGTGGAAGAAGAACGGTGGCGATGAGCTCCGTGAGTTCTACACCGGTTTCTTGACAGCGTGAGCCGGCAGCCACCCATGACAACCACACTGACAAAAGTTGGCGATGCCGCCCCGGAAGCCGCTGCTTCCGGGGGCTCCGGCCCCAAGACGCGTCGCGGTAAGGACAAGCCCGAGGTTCGCATTGGCCTCGGTCTGAAGGCACGCTTCCGCCGCGACAAGTCCCTCATCTTCATGACCCTCCCGGCAGTTCTATTGCTGGGACTGTTCGCCTATGTGCCCATCATGGGCAATATTGTGGCATTTCAGGATTACTCACCTTTCGTTGGCATTGCCAATAGCCCCTGGGTGGGCCTGGACAACTTTGCCAGGGTGCTCAGTGACGCCAATTTCTGGGTGGCTGTCAAAAACACCCTGGTCATTACGGCCTTCCAGCTGATCTTCTTCTTCCCTATCCCGATCATCCTGGCCATCCTGCTCAATTCCCTGGTTCGCCCGGCGCTACGGGCCACGATTCAGGCCATTGTTTACCTGCCACACTTCTTCTCCTGGGTTCTAGTTGTTGCAGTCTTCCAGCAGATTCTCGGTGGCGCGGGGCTGTTGAACCAGCAGCTGCTAGCCAACGGCTGGCAGGGCATGGACATCATGACCAACCCTGACACCTTCTTGTTCCTGATCACCTCCCAGTCCATTTGGAAGGACGCCGGCTGGGGCATGATCGTGTTCCTGGCAGCGCTGAACGCCATTGACCCGTCTCAGTATGAGGCAGCAGCCGTGGACGGTGCCGGCAGGTGGAAACGCATGTGGCATGTCACCTTGCCCGGCTTGCGCCCGGTCATCATCCTGCTACTGATCCTGCGTCTTGGCGATTCCTTGTCGGTGGGCTTCGAACAGCTGATCTTGCAGCGTGATGCTGTAGGTGCCGGCGCCTCGGAAGTACTCGACACCTTTGTCTACTTCACAGGTGTTCAAAACGGTGACTGGAGTTATGCCGCAGCCGCCGGGCTCATCAAGGGCGTGGTGTCACTGGCATTGATCCTCGGGGCCAATAAAGTTGCCCACCTATTCGGCGAAGCAGGGGTGTACTCCAAAAAATGACCACCATCGAAAAATTACCCAAAAAAACCGGCGGACTCCGGTGGCCCGGTAGCGAGGCGCCCACCCGGGCAGCCTGGGAAGAGGAACCGTCCAAGGCCATCAAGGCGGCAAAGTCGGCAACCCTGATCATTGTTGTTCTCGCCGTTCTGCTACCGCTCTACACCATTGTGTTGACCAGCATCTCCACCCAGTCCACCATCACCAATGCCGGCGGTTTGGTCCTTATCCCAGGTGAGATCAGCTGGGATGCGTACCGGCAGATCTTCACAGGCGGCGTAGTCACGCGGGCCATCATGGTCAGCGTTGGCATTACGGCAGTAGGTACCGTCCTTAGCTTGGTGGTCTCGGTACTCTGCGCCTACGGCCTGTCCCGTCCCGGAACACTGGCCCACACGCCGCTTTTGTTCGTGCTGCTGATCACCATGTTCTTCGCAGCAGGCATGATCCCGTCCTACCTGCTTGTCTCCGGATTGGGAATGATCGACAGTTATGCAGCGCTTATCCTGCCCAGCTGTATCTCCGTTTTCAACATCATCATCTTGCGCGGTTTCTTCATGGGCATCGATCAGGGCATCCTTGACAGTGCCCGGATTGATGGTGCCAGTGAATGGCGCATCCTGGGCCAAATTGTCATGCCCATGTCCAAGGCCGTCACAGCCGTTATTGCACTGTTCTACGGCGTTGGCTACTGGAATGCGTTCTTCAATGCCATCTTGTACATCAATGACAGCTCAAAGAATCCGCTCCAGGTGGTGCTACGTTCCTATGTTCTGCAGGGCGTTTCCGTGCCTGGTCAGATCGCCGTGGGGCAGGGCGTTGCGGCGTCACTGGCCTTGCAGATGGCAGTGATTGTGGTGGCCATGGTGCCGATCCTGTTCGTCTACCCGTTTGTGCAAAAGCACTTCACCAAGGGCGTCATGATTGGTGCGGTGAAGGGGTAATGTTCACACCCAGCCACCTCGGTGGGGTCCGGAAGCTGTTGGCTCCGAAACCCACCGAACCAGGCCTCTCTGGCCTAGGCGCCTACCTTGGCGCCGTCGCTCTAGACGCTGGCCTTGGCCGGCGAGGTGGTGACGCGCTGCACCAGGCTCGGAACAATGAGCCGCACCTCCGCAGGCTTTTCGGTGTGCATCCGTTCCATGACCATTTCTACGGCGGTCCGGCCAATGTCATGAGCGGGGATACTGACGGCTGTCCATGGAGCCGTACTGGCCAGGGCAACGTCGGTGGGGGCGATAGCAACCACGGAGATATCCGCCGGGACGCTCAGACCCATCTCGCTCAGGGTGTCGCGCAGCATCGGGAGCAGGAATTCGTTGTGCACCACCAGCCCGGTGGCCGCATCGACTCCCGTGACCAGATCTTGCAGCGCGTGCGCCAGGGCGGCCGCCGTGGGTTCACACGCTCGGCTGGCAAAGTCCACGTTGGCTGCGCTGGCGGCAGCTTCGAAACCGTTACGCACCCTGTCCGCGTACGTGGCGTGGCGTTCCAGCGATGCCTGCGGGGAGCCAATCAGCGCCACACGCCGATGGCCCAGGTCCACCAAGTGGCGGACGGACACTCGGGATGCCGCGGCGAAGTCGAAATCTACGCAACTGAGTCCTTGGGCGTCGTCGGGCAGTCCAATCAGGACCGCCGGCTTCCGCATTTTGGCAAGCAGCGGCACCCTCGGATCTTTGGCTTCAATGTCCATCATGATCATGCCGTCCACAATGGACTGGGACATCACCCGGGCAATCCCGTCAGTGTCATCCTGGGTCAGCAACAGCACGTCTTGTTCGAAGGTTCGGGCTGTGGTGACCACGGCGGAAACAAACTGCATGACGACGCTGACGTTGACGTCTTCACGCAAAGGAACCATGAGGCCCAGAACGTTGGACCGGTTGGACGCCAGCGCGCGAGCGCCAGCGTGGGGGCTATAGCCAAGTTTTTCAATGGCGGCCAGCACCTCGGCCCGAGTATCAGGGGAGATGGTCCGCTTACCACTGAGCACATATGACACCGTGCTGGTGGACACTCCGGCCGCCCGGGCGACATCGTTCATGGTGGCCATGCAACTCTCCTTTTCACAACCGCAAACTTCATCACAGTAGCCGTTAATTTAAGCGAAGCGCTTCGATACCAAACGGTACCTGTTTATAAGCATCTATTTAAACCAATTCGTCCCTAATGCACACAATTTATCGAAATTCAGATCATCACATTCGATTGAACCGATCCAATTTGGAAGGAAATTCATGAACAGGCAGCAACTTGGACTGGCCTCGTCCATGCCGGGTGAAGGACTCATCTTTGGTGCCGACTACAACCCGGAGCAGTGGCCGAAGGCAAGCTGGCCAACTGATGTTGCGCTCATGAAGGAAGCCGGGATCAATCTCGTCACTGTGGGGGTGTTCAGCTGGGCTCAACTTGAGCCTGAAGAGGGCCAGTGGAACTTTGCTTGGCTCGATGAGGTGCTGGATCTGCTCCACGCGGGCGGCATCCGGGTCAGCCTCGCTACCCCCACAGCATCCCCGCCACCCTGGCTGGGGAAGCTGTACCCGCAAACACTGCCCACCGATGCCTCGGGCCACACTCTTTGGTACGGCTCCCGCAACCAGTTCAATCCTTCTTCTCCCAAGTACCGCGCAGCGGCCGCAACCATTACGGCTAAAATTGCCGAACGCTACGCCCAGCATCCGGCCCTGGCCATGTGGCATGTGGGTAACGAGTTGGGTCAGATTAGTTTTGATGACGAGAGCGCCTGCGCATTCCGTGAATGGTTGATGGGCAAGTACGTGACCTTGGAGCGGCTCAATGATGCGTGGGGAACCACGTTTTGGTCCCAGCAGTATTCAACGTGGGAAGAGATTCTGCCTCCGCGCAGCGCCCCCTACATTGGAAACCCCGGGCAGGAACTGGACTTCAAGCGGTTTACCTCGGATCAGCTTGTCTCCTTGTTTCAGGCGGAACGGGACATCATCTCGCGGTACGACACCACCCATCCCATCACCACCAACATGATGGGCTTCTTCTCAGGCATGGACTACAACTCCTTGGCGCGCGAGACGGACTTTGTTGCCAATGACTGGTACACGGATCCAGGCGATCCGCAGTCGTGGCAACTGGGCGCGTTGACCCATGACCTGTGCCGTGGTCTCAGCGGTGGCAAGCCGTGGTTGTTGATGGAATCAGCTACCTCAGCAGTGAATTGGCGCGGGCACAATGTGGCCAAGGAGCCAGGGGCCTTGCAAGTGGATGCGCTCTCAGCCGTGGCCCGTGGGGCCGATGGTGTGTGCTTCTTCCAGTTCCGGCAATCCTCTTTTGGTGCCGAACGGTTCCATTCAGCTGTTGTCCCACTGGCCGGCAGCAAAACTCGCGTTTTCCGCGAAGCGGCAGCCCTTGGCGCCTACATGGCCCAGCTCGGCGCCCTGGCGGGGACGCCGAGCCAAACCCGGATTGCGATCCTGTTCGACTGGTCCAGTTGGTGGGCTGCCGAATCTGCGGCACGCCCCTCTGAAAAGTTGCAGGTCATGGAGCAGTTGCTAGCCTACTACCGGCCGCTATTGCGGCACGGCTTGTCAGTTGAAGTGGTTCATCCGGACACCGATTTGGACCGCTTTGACCTGGTCCTACTGCCGAACCTCTTTCTTCTGGGCAAGCCGGCCGCCACCGCGTTGAAGCGCTACGTTTCCAACGGCGGGCACATGGTGGTGGGCCCCTTCAGCGCGGTAGCCAATGAGGAAGCCAAACTCGCCACGGGCCGTTTCCCGGGAGCTCTCGCTGAAGTTCTAGGAGTCTCCGGCGAGGAATGGCTGCCCTTGGACAAGCCCGTCCCGCTCGTCTTCACGAGCCCCTCGACGGGTACCCAACTGCAGGACATCCACGCCTCGATCTGGTCCGAAGATCTGGAACTTCACGGTCCCAACACGCGGACCCTGGCCTATTTCGGTGCGGGGCGCTTGGCCGGCAAACCAGCCATTACAGCGAACCCGTGGGGTGCCGGTGAGGCCTGGTACGTGGGTGCCGATCTTCCGGCCGAGGCCTTGGAAACACTTGTTATGTCCGCCGTCGCCGCGGCCGGTATTCAGGTTCCGGTGCCGCTGGGACTGCCTGACGATATTGAGGCTGTGGAACGCGGGGACCAGCTGTTCCTGCTCAATCACGGCCCCACCCTTTCCTCCGTTGAACTGCCCGGAACCTTCGGCACCAGCACCACCATCACACTTCCCCCTTATGGGGCAAAAGTACTTTCACAAAAGAAGAATCGAGTCTATTCATGAAATTCACCGACGGATATTGGCTGCACCGCCCTGGGATCACAGCGCTGAACCCTCGTGATGTGTCCGAGGTTGTTGCCGACGGCAGCAAGCTCGAGGTGTTCGCTCCCACCCAGCGCATCAACGCTCGTGGCGATGCGCTGAACTGCCCGCAGCTGACCATCACTTTTGATTCCCCGCTAGAAGATGTCATCTCCGTGACGATTGAGCATTTTCAAGGGGCTCTCGATCTGGGCCCGCACTTTGAGGTGACGGAGGGCAACCCCGAGGTCAATATCTCCATCGAAGAAAACCAGACGGTGTATACCTCTGGTGCCTTGAGCGCACGGATCAAGACCGACGGCGACTGGGGCGTTGATTTCATGGCCGGCGGTCATGTGCTCACCAGTTCCGTGCCCAGGAGCATTGGCGTGATTTCCGATGCTGCCGGAAACAACTACGTGCATGAGCAGCTCACCTTGGGCGTGGGGACCAATGTGTATGGTTTGGGCGAGCGGTTTGGTGCGTTCGTCAAGAACGGCCAATCGGTGGACGTCTGGAATGAAGACGGCGGAACCTCCAGCGACCTCGCCTACAAAAATGTGCCGTTCTACCTGACGAACAACGGCTACGGCGTTTTCGTGAACCACCCGGAGCGGGTCTCCTTCGAGGTTGGTTCCGAGGTGGTCTCCCGCACGCAGTTCAGTGTTGAAGGCCAGAAACTGCAGTACTTTGTGATTCATGGGGACACCCCCAAGGACATTTTGGCCCGCTACACGGAGCTGACCGGCCGCCCGTCGCGCATCCCGGCGTGGTCCTACGGGCTGTGGCTCTCCACCTCCTTCACCACCAACTACAACGAAGAAACCGTCATGTCGTTCATTGACGGCATGGAAAAGCGCGGTCTGCCGCTGTCCGTGTTCCACTTTGATTGCCATTGGATGCGGGCCTTCCACTGGTCAGATTTCATTTGGGACCCGGCCACCTTCCCTGACCCCGAGGGGATGTTGGCGCGTCTCCACGATCGTGGCTTGAAGGTCTGCGTGTGGATCAACCCCTATATTGCTCAGCGTTCCTACTTGTTCAAGGAAGCCATGGAGCTGGGGTATCTGGTGAAGAATGCGGATGGTTCCGTCTGGCAGTGGGATATGTGGCAGGCCGGCATGGCGCTGGTTGACTTCACCAATCCTGAGGCGGCCCGCTGGTACCAGGAAAAGCTCCGCACCCTGCTGGGTCAGGGCGTGGATTCCTTCAAGACCGACTTTGGCGAGCGGATACCCACCACTGTGCGCTGGCATGATGGGTCCTGCCCGGAACGGATGCATAACTACTACGCACAGCTGTACAACCAGACAGTCTTTGACTTGCTGACCAAGGAACTGGGCCACGGCGAGGCGGTCCTGTTTGCTCGCTCCGCCACCGCTGGCGGGCAGAAGCTGCCTGTTCATTGGGGCGGGGATTGCGAATCCACGTTCGCCGCCATGTCCGAATCATTGCGAGGTGGCTTGTCTTTGGCCTCCTCAGGCTTCGGATTCTGGAGCCACGATATTGGCGGTTTTGAAGGTACCCCGGATCCGGACATCTTCAAGCGCTGGATTGCTTTTGGCCTGCTTTCCTCCCATTCGAGGTTGCACGGTTCCAACTCTTACCGAGTGCCGTGGCTGGTGGACGAAGAATCAAGCGACGTCCTCCGGCATTTCACCAACCTGAAAATGCGACTCATGCCTTACCTCTTGGCCAGTGCCGAGGAGGCGTATGCGGCAGGGACGCCCATGATGCGGCCCATGTTCTTGGAGTTTCCGCGGGATCCGAGTTGCGCGGCTCTGGACCGGCAGTACATGTTGGGCTCGGACGTGTTGGTAGCTCCTGTGATGGACGCCAGCGGCAGCGTTCAGTTCTACCTGCCCGAAGGCACCTGGACGCATTTGGAAACCGGCGATCAGCTGCAAGGACCTGCGTGGCACACCAAGACGTTCTCCGTGCTGAGCGCCGCCACCTACGTCCGCCCCGGAGCAGTTCTCCCCTTGGGGACCGTCAATGACCGGCCCGAATACGCATGGAACAAGGAGGTTGAGTTCATCGCATTTGCCCCCTCCGAGGGGCAGCGGTCAGTGGTCTCGATCCCCACTCAGAGCGGCGGAACGGCGCTCTTTGATGTCACCGTGACCAAGGTCGACGGCGCAAGCCAAGTCACCGCCGTCGAACGCTAATCGCGTATGGGCTCACGGTAACTCCCTGAATAGCAGCGGGGTGTGACTGCCGGAATTCACGGCAGACACACCCCGCTTATTTGTGTCTTAGGAGGAAAAATCTGCCGGGAACAGCTCGGTCCAGCCCTCGTCACTGACATGCACAGCGGCGCTGAGCTCACCCCAGGAGACGCTCGCCGGCCCGGCCGTGGCCTTGGATTTAGCCCGCAGCCGGGCCGAGAGCAGTGTAGGGGCGCCCGTTTCAGTGCTCCAGCTCAGATCCAGGACGATTCCCGGGCGCACCACTAGGCCCCGCACCGATCCTTCTGGCCACAGGGCCGGAACCGCTGGCAGCAGCTCAATGTGCCCGGTATGGCTTTGCACCAGACACTCCACAACACCTGCCACAAAACCAAAATTGCCATCAATTTGGAAGGGCGGGTGGGCGGCAAACATGTTGGGGTAGAGCCCGCCTGCGTGGGGGCTATGCTGCTCCCCCGCGGTCCGGAAAACGAGGGCCAAGAGCCGTTCCACGGCCGCGGTGTCCTTCAGCCGGGCCCTTAGTGCCAGCTTCCACGCCAGCGACCAGCCGGTGGAATCATCGCCACGGGCGTCCAGCGTGCGGGCTACTGCTTGGGCCAAATCCGGGGTCAGCTCGGTCTCGCCGGGGTAGGCAAAGTAGAGGTGGGAGACGTGCCTGTGCGTGGGTTCCGGCTGGTCATAGGACTGTGCCCATTCTGAAATGGTGCCATCCGGCGCCACGGGAATCTGAGGCAAGCGCCCCAGCGCTGCCTCCAGCTGGGGCGTCAAAGGCTCCCCAACCGGCGCCAGCTCAAGTGCCGCACGGAAGAGCCTGGCGATGATGGTCAGATCCGCCGTGGAACTCTGGCCAGCAGCGGCAATGGTTCCATCCTCAGTTTGGAAGTGGTTTTCCGGGGACGTGGACGGGGATGTGCCCAAGGTGCCGTCGGCTTGCGGAACGAGCCAGCCCAAAGCGAATTCGCTGGCCCCCTTGATAATGGGCCAGGCCCGTTCTGCGGCGAACTGCTCGCTTCCGCCGTGGCGCACATGCTCGGCGAGGTGGGTGGCCAGCCAGGCACCTCCCATGGGCCAGAACCCCCACGAGGCGTCGCCAGCCACAGGCGAGGTGAAGGCCCAGGCATCCGTGTTGTGGTGGGCAACCCAGCCATCGAGGCCATACACGGTCCGTGCTGTGTGCCGGCCTTTCTGCGACAGGGACTCGAGGAGGTCAAAAAGCGGCTCATGGCACTCGGCCAAATTAGCGCTCTCGGCGGCCCAATAGTTCATCTGGGTGTTGATGTTGATGGTGAAGTTGGAACTCCACGGCGGTTGCATGGACTCGTTCCAGATGCCTTGCAAGGTGCTGGCCAGGGTGCCGGGGCGGGAGCTACTGATGAGCAGGTACCGGCCGTAGTTGAACAGGAGAGCGGCGAGTGCGGGATCGGCAGGGGTTTCACGGATTCGGACATCGGTAGGCTGTTCCAGATCACCGGTGGGGCTACCCAAATCCAGTTCGGTCCGCTCGTACAGCTCCTGATGATTGGAGCTATGAGCCTGGAAAAGTTCCGCGGAGGACAACGCCGAGGCGGCCTCGACCAAGTCGGTAGCGTGGTCGAGCGGGGCACCAACGTGAGGATCCAGGGGAAGGTGTGAGCCAACAAAGTTGGTGGCGGTGGCCAGCACAAGGCGCAAACGGGAGACGCCAGCGGCAGCCAACGTCCCGGCGTCGTGCTGGTCTTTTCCGCCCGAGAGTTCCGTGCCGTCATGCTGCCAGTGCGCTACTACGGCACCGCGCAATGACTCGCGTCCGGGCTGGTCATATTCGACGCCGGTGGGCGGGTTGGCGTAATCGGGAACCGCGTTCGTGGGCAGTTGCAGATCGAGGGTGGCAGCCCCGGGATCCGACGTGGCTGCCGTGATGCGCAGTTGGCTGGCCAAGGCGGCCGTGACCTTAGGCAAAGGTTCGCCCATCACGCGGAGCTCCACCACCATCACCTGATGCGCGGGCGAGACGTAAACCTGCTCGGTGATGCTCCGGCCAGCCACCGTGTAACTGTGTTCATGCAGGGCGCTGCGCAAATCCAGGGTGCGTCGGTACTGCTGGGCGGTCTGCGCTGTCTGCGCTCCGGAGCCAAAGTCCAGCTCGAACACTAGCTCGGCAAACGGCAAATAGCTTTGCGTATGCGCCGTGGCTACCTTGCCCAATTCGGTTTCGGCAACGGCGAAAAGGTCCGCTGCCACTGCCTCCCGCGCCCTGGCAATAGTGGCCGGACCATCCTTGAGGCCGCGCGTATTAGCCGCCTCGCTGCCGGGCCCACCTGACCAGGCCGTGGAATCGTTGAGCGTGATCCGCCCGCCGCCCACCCCTCCGTAACACATGGCTCCGAGCCGGCCATTGCCCAGCGGCAGAGCCTGCGTGAATTCCTGCGCCGGAGCATCGAAGAACAGCGTGTGCGCGTCAGTTGTTTGGGAGACGGCCGGTAACTCCGTCAAGAGCTGCTGAGCTGCCACTTTCGCCGTGGTCAAGGGGTGCGGACTGCGGTCAAGATGGTGGCTCATAGCTGCTTTCTAAAAGGATGGTTTACTCCTCTCCATGCTTCCCTAAAGT
Source organism: Arthrobacter sp. N199823 (assembly GCF_002929705.1). Lineage (GTDB taxonomy): Bacteria > Actinomycetota > Actinomycetes > Actinomycetales > Micrococcaceae > Specibacter. Next base: position 252,331 of record NZ_PJIN01000003.1, on the reverse strand, counting down.
GCAGCCGACCGGGTCTTTGTGACGCGTGAATCTGGGCGTCATTTTGCCCTTTGCTATCCGTTCCTCACTCCGTAATGCAAATGGACGACGCCGTTGCCAAAGTGTTGCTGTCCCAGCAGTTCCAGCCGGGTTTCCTTGATCTCAGGAAGTGCTGCTTTCCCTCCGCCCACCATGACCGGGGAGATGAAGAGATGGATTTCATCGACCAGCCCGGCGCGCAACGCTGTAGCACCCAGTTCGGCACCACCCACGGAGAGGTCATGATCGGCGTCGGCCTTCATGCGACGGATGGTCTCGGGGTCAAAAATGCGTTCGATCCTGGTCCTTGACGTGGACACCTCATCAAGGGTTTTGGTGAATACCACTTTGTCCGTTCCGTGCCACAGCGTGGCGTAATCCCGCATGACCTTGGCGAGATCGGTTTTCCCGTAGAACTCCTCCCACACCTGCAGGGTTTGGAACATGCGCCGCCCAAGTAAGAACGTGCCAATATCCTCTTGCAGACGGTTGACGGCGCTGTGGACCTCGTCGTCCGGCATGGCCCACGCGAATCCGCCGACTTTGTCCTCGATGTAGCCGTCAAGTGATGTGATGGCTGCGTAAATGAGCTTGCCCATGGCGTCCGTCTCCCTAGCGAATATTGCCCTTTTGTTCACCAGTATTCGCGCATTGGGCGGGGCTGGAAAGCTATTTACCCATCTTTTTCAGGAGCCATTTCACAATTTGGTCTGTTTGATTTCCAAACGGATTCTCATCCACAACGTAGGTCCATGTGGCGGATCCGCTGCGAATGCCGGCGGCGTCAAGGTCTACATGGCCATCAATGACCTTAAGAGATTTCACGGTGTCGAGCGCAGTTGCGCGGGCGTCTTCGAGGAAGCCTTCAAATGTCCTGATGGTCTCGCGGCGGAATTCATCCAACGGGTTCTGCCGGCCCAGCGCGCGCAAGTGGATGGCGGCCCGTTGCTCCGAGAGTTGCGCCAAGTGGTCACTCCATTGCGCGTCGAGCTCAAAAAGCATCACGGCCCTGCACACACGAGCCAGTTCCGTTTCACCGAGTGCGCTGCGCAATTCGTCCAGACGGTCGCCGCTGTCGCCGCCGTCACCGTTGCCGTCACTGTCACTGTCACCGTCACCGTTGCCGTCTCCGTAGGCACGTTCCGCCAACGCGTAAAGCGCCGCATCCAGGTCGCTAAGGAACGTCTCCCGGTCCGCCAGCACCACCCTGCGCTGATAGGCGATCAGCTCGTTGTACTTCCACGAGTTTTGCTGTGTGGTGAAGCGTTCGGCCTCGGCGAGCCGTTGCGCCTTGTCCAGCAGCGCGGACACACCTGCCCGGGTGACCAGCCCGTCGCTGTCCGCGTCTTGGGCCACCGTATTGCTAAGTTCCAGGCCGTGCGTTTCCTGCCCATTGGCGGCCGGGTCTTCCATACTCGAGAAGATGACACTGGCCCCCGGATCGCCCTGCCGTCCAGCCCGGCCGCGGAGCTGAGCATCTAGTCGGGGCGAATAGAAACGGCCCACAATAATAACCAGCAACCCGCCCAGCACGGCCACCTCGGCGTGCTCGGCAGGGTCCGCAGGACTCCCACCCAAAAGAATGTCGGTGCCCCGGCCAGCCATCTGTGTGGAGACAGTAATGCTCCCCCGGCGCCCGGCCTGGGCAATGACCTGCGCCTCGAGGCTGTCGTTGCGGGCATTGAGGACTTGGCATTTGATGCCCGCAGCCTCCAACAGCAACGCGAAACGCTCGGATGTCGCCACATCATGGGTGCCCAGCAGCACCGGCTGTCCCGTGGCGTGAGCCCCTTGGACTGCCTCAACCACTGCGGCATCGCGGTGGGCAGCTGTGGCGTAAATTTTCTCGGGATGGTCCGCACGGATGCATGGCGCATGGGAGTCCACGCGTCCGGCGTCGAGCTCGTAATGCGTGCGCAGATACTCCGCAACGGCCACGGCGGTCCCGCTCATGCCCGTGACGGTGGCAAAACTCTTGATGAGATCCCGCACCAACAGCTGGTCCAGAACCTCTCCCTGCTCGGTTGTGTGCAACCCCTCCTTGGTTTCCACGGCCGCCTGCAGGCCATCGGGCCAGCGCTGCAACGCAGCCACCCGGCCACGGGAATCGGAGACAATCTCAGCCTTGCCGTCGCGCACAATGTAGTCAACGTCGCGATGCAGCAGGACCTGGGCGTGCAGCGCCGTGTTGATGGAAGAGAACAATGGGGTCCCTGCCGTCGAATAAAGTTCGACGCCGGGCCACCTCGCCTCCACTTCGGCCAGCCCCGCGTCGGTGAGCGAAACGTTCCGCTTGTCTGCTTCAATAATGAAGTCGATTCCGGGGCGCAGCGCTTTGACAAAGTCCGCCACATCCACTGATTGCAGCTCGCTGCGCGCGCGGCCCGCCAAAACCAGCGGAAGGGTGGCCTCGTCCACTAGAACGGAGTCGATCTCATCCACAATGCACACATCAAAAGGCTGCAAGGTGGTTTGCTCCGGCTCGGTGCACGTGCGGTCGCGCAACACATCGAAGCCCAGCTCGTTGACTGAAACGTACACAATGTCTGCCTCATAGGCCTGCCGGCGGCCCTGCGGTTCCATTGACTCGGTCACCGAGGCCACCTCAACGCCAAGCTGTTCGAAGAAGGGCTTCATCCAGGCGGCATCGCGCTGAGCCAGGTAGTCATTAACAGTCAGGACGTGCACGCGGCGTCCGCGGAGCGCATGGGCTCCGGCAACCAAGGCGCCCACCATGGTTTTGCCTTCACCGGTGTCCAACTCCACCACGGTGCCGCGCACCATGGTGGCGGCTGCCAGCAATTGCGTGTCAAAAAGTGCCATGCCGAGGCTGTTCTGGACGAAAACCTTGGCAACGGCCAGGTAGCTTTCCAGCTCCTCATCACCCCAGGTGGCACTGTCGGGGAGCTGCTGCAGGAGATCCTCGGCTTGTTCCCCCGTCAAGGTGGCAGCCCGAGCTGCGGCCCGGGTAACCAGCCCGCTGTGTGTTGCCGTATCCGCAACGCCAGGGGCGTTGAAGAGCCAGTTCTTGAATTTCTGGGGAAGACGCAAAGTTCCTCGAGTCATTGGAAGTTCAGGCAGCCTGCCGGTATCTACAAGGTACTCGATTTCCAAGGTATCCGGGCCGTGGCAAGAAGTGCCATAGCCGCTCCAACCCGGCAATCCCCTGCAGTCATCCCCTAGATCTCGCCGGTCAGCGAGCCGGCAGCCCCATGGACAAGAGTTTCCAGCCAGCACCTAACGGCGAACGGCCCAGCGCCTGGGAAATTTCCATCAATGAACAGCCGTCAGCGTACATAGCGCGCAGGCGAATCTGATCGTCACGGGAGTATGCCTCACCGGAGCGGAACGCCAATGATTCATCGTCAAGCCTGCCCTGGGCGTTCATCAGGATCCTCAGCAGCCGAACCACCACGTCCCGTTCCGCAACGCTCAGGGCCTCCCCTATCTCGCTCGGACTCTGCCCCTCTCGGAACAGCTCCAGAAGCTGCTGCGTTTCGTTCTCGTTCCATTCCCGGTCAGGCACGCCAGGGTCTGCTGGAGCAGCGGGGTCCCCGGGCTGAATCAACCAGTGGCGTGGCGGCACGCAGATAACCATGTCACGAGCGTCTTGCGGAACTGCCATGCAACTCATCCCCCCACTCGAGTTCGCTTTGCTAGTCCCGAGTGTAGGAGGAGGCCCTGACATTGCAGGGGCATGACCGGCAAGCTACTTAAAGCTCGCAGCCCCCAGAACAGCGGGAGCAACAGGTGTCCCGTCCTGACCGCCGTCGGAAGTTCCCTGCGCGGCAACCTTTTCCACCGCGTCAAGGCCGCCGGTGATCTCGCCGAAAACGGTGTAGCCGCCAGCCGCGTCCCGCCCAATACTCGTGTCGCCGTACACAATGAAGAACTGGCTGCCGTTGCTATTGGGATCAGTCGTACGCGCCATAGCGAGCGTGCCGCGCGGGTAGAGATTGTCAGTCGGCGCATTTTCAATGGGGCCAAACTCGTAACCCGGACCACCGGCGCCGGTGCCCGTGGGATCGCCGCACTGGAGGATATCGAAGCCGCCAGTGGTGAGCCTGTGGCACTTTGTCCCGGTAAAGAAGTTCGTGTCCGCCAAGTGCAGGAACGACGCCACGGCCTGCGGGGCCTTATCGCCGAAGAGCCTCACACTCATCTCAACCCCGTTGAACTCCAGGGTGCCGTTCCATTCGCGATTCTGTGCCGCGGCAGGAGCCGGCGCAGCCGCGGCGGCCTGCGTCTGCGCGTCGCTACTGTCCCCCATCATCAGCCCCATCACTGTGCCTCCGCCAATAACCGCGACCATCGCAACGATCAAGGCGATCACGAGAAATTTCATTTTCGTGGAGTTCGTGGCGGCAGACTTTGCGGCTTGGGGTTTATGCATGCGGATCAGTCTAGAAGAGATCCGGCTCTCCCCTTGCCATCATGACGAGCGGCACCGCACAATAACGGCGTCGATCTCGGCTGCGCTGACCCCATTGTTCAGCAGAAAATTCCGCACATCCATGGTTTCAGCGAATGCCTGCAACGCTTGACCACGCCCCCTCACCACGTCCGCCAACTCCGCCTCAGACAGATGCTGCTCATAGGGATGCTTCACGGGCGAGACTCGGTGCCATTCGTTGATGCCGCGCGCCGCCAATTCATCCTGGGGCACGGCCCGCTCCTCCTGCCCCAGCAATGTCAGCAGCAAGGTGGCAATCAGCCCGGTCCGATCCCGCCCTGCCGAACAGTGGATCACCACTTTCCCCCGCGCCGCCGCCAATTCCTTGAAGACTCTGGCCACCTGTAGGGGGAAAAGTCGCACGATGTCCGTATAGAGCCGCGGATGGTTCATGTAGGGGAGGAACAGTTCCTGATAGGAGGGATCGTCAGGGTCTTCCGTGGGTGAATGTACGACGTCGAACCCCACCATCGCAGCCTCACTCACCACCGGGTCGGTGGGCCTACGCTTGCGTTCGACAGGGTTCCGGAGATCGATGACGGTGCGTACGCCGTCGTCACTGAGCTGTTGCCAGCCGTGTTCGGTGAGCCACTCGCTGCGGCCCATCCGGTAGATGTCGCCGGTGAGAGGGCGGGCATTGACGGCACCTTCCCACTGCGGGGCGGCTGGCTGCGACGCATCCATGTCAGCGTTGTTTGGCGAGGCGGAAGTCAAGCCCGTTCCGGACTTGCGGCCACTCGGCGGCCAGGATGGAAAAGACAACAGTGTCTCGCAGTGAACCGTCAGCCAGGCGGCGATGGGCCCGCAAGATGCCGTCCTGTTTGGCGCCGAGGCGGGCAATAGCCTCCCGCGATTGCGTATTCATCCAATGCGTGTGAAATTCAACCACCTCGCAGCCAAGCGTCTCAAACGCGTACTGCAGTAGGAGTTTTTTGCTGTCCGGATTGGTTCCCGTGCCCTGGGCACTGAGCGCATTCCATGTGGCACCTATTGCGAGCCGGGGAACATTGAGGTCAATGGCGTAATAACTGGTCAGTCCAATCACCTTGCCCGGCTCCCCCGTTGCGGGATCATTCTGCCGCGCCGTGAAGGACAGCTCAGTTCCGGCCTGGTGGGCGGCCAGGCGCGTCTCAATATTGGCGCGCATGCTCTCAGGACGCGGCACTGTGGTGTACCAAAGGTTCCACAGCTCGCCGTCGGACGCCGCAGCAACCAAGTCATCGTGATGGTCCGGGCTCAGTGGCTCGAGAGTGACATATTTACCCCGGAGGGTGACGGGTTCAATCGGGCTCATGAAAAAACACTAGCGGATACCAGCACGAAAGCTTCGCCTGACCACCGATGGGACTACCCAACACCCTTGGTTGACATATCAACTTATTGCATGACATGATTTTATTGAAGCTTCAATTATTTGATGCTCGGCGCTTCATCCAGAAGGCCTGCCCCATGACCCCAAAGAAACGTTGAGAATCCTATGAACAACCTTGCCCTGAATACAGCCGCCCGAACCATCCTTCGGATTGTGGTTGGCTTCCTCTTCGCAGCCCACGGCTGGCAGAAGTACAACGAATTCACCATCGTCGGAACCCAGGGCGCATTTGCCCAGATGGGCGTCCCTGCCGCTGATGTGATCGCACCGATTATTGCAACACTGGAACTGGTGGGTGGCATCGCCCTGATCCTGGGTCTGGCAACGCGCCCGTTCGCAGCATTGCTGACGCTGAACATGCTCGGCGCCATTATTCTGGTCCACGCGTCCGCGGGCGTATTCGTAGAAGGTGGCGGCTACGAGCTGGTGCTGCTCTTGGGCGCATCGGCTCTGGCTATTGCCTTGGTTGGCCCCGGCAAGCTGTCGCTGGACCACGCCCTGTTTGGACGTTCCACGTCCAAGTTGCGCGTACTGGCATAACCTCCCCGCGAATACGCAGCCGCGACTTTATTTATAAGCAGCCGGGACCCTTGGAGCTGCGGCAGAATCATTGTGCCGCAGCTCCACCGGGCGTGGCGTGCGTATAAATAAAGTCCACTTTGGCTATACGCAGACCCAGCACCCGTGGCCTGCGTATAAACCACGTTCTGGACACCCAGCGCCGGCACCGGCAGACTTTCCCCATGGCCTACTCATTACAAATAGTGGTTGATTGCACCAATCCGCACGTTCTTGCCGATTGGTGGGCAGAAACCATGGGCTGGCAGGTGGAACCCTCAGATGAGGATTTCATCCGGTCCATGGTCGCCAAGGGTTTCGCCACCCAGGAACAAACCAAGCTCCACAATGGCGTCCTCGTTTGGGTTGATGGCCAAGCGATCAACCCAAACGAGGACATGAGTGCCGGAGCGCCCCGCATCTTGTTCCAGCGCAGCGATCAGGAAAAGCTAGGCAAGAACCGCATCCATTGGGACGTCCGGCTCGGCGATGATGACAAAATGACTGTTCGCACAAATCTGGAAGCACGCGGTGCCACCTTCCTCTGGGAAGCCAGCCAAGGCCCGCATTCGTGGTTCACCATGGCAGACCCCGAAGGCAACGAATTCTGCATCAGTTAGTGACAACAGCACGACGTCTACTGCGCCCCAGCTCACCCTGCCAGCTAAGATCGTTAGCGTGAACGCAACGAATCTTCCTCCCCAGGTATCTGACATCTTCGATCCCACCCGCTGGCGCGTGGTTGAGGGCTTCGACTTCACTGACATGACCTACCACCGCCAAGTGGAACGTGGCGAAAACGGTGAGATCATCAAGGACCTCCCCACCGTCCGCATCGCCTTCAACCGCCCCGAGGTCCGCAACGCCTTCCGCCCGGGCACGGTTGATGAGTTGTACCGCGCCATGGACCACGCCCGCATGACCCCGGATGTCGCAACTGTTCTGTTGACAGGCAACGGCCCCTCCCCCAAGGACGGCGGCCATTCCTTCTGCTCTGGCGGCGATCAGCGCATTCGCGGCCGCGACGGCTACCGGTACGCAGAGGGCGAAACCAAGGAAACCATTGATCCGGCTCGCGCTGGGCGCCTCCACATTCTGGAAGTCCAGCGCCTCATGCGCACCATGCCCAAAGTTGTCATCGCCGTGGTCAACGGCTGGGCAGCAGGCGGCGGACACTCCCTCCACGTGGTCTCGGATCTGACCATCGCCTCCCGCGAACACGGCAAGTTCAAGCAGACTGACGCCACTGTGGGAAGCTTCGACGCCGGATACGGCTCGGCGCTGCTGGCCCGCCAGATCGGGCAGAAGAACGCCCGCGCAATCTTCTTCCTGGCCCGCGAATACTCTGCCGATGACATGGTCGCCATGGGCGCCGTCAATGAGGCAGTCGCTCATCAGGATCTGGAAAACGTGGCACTGGAGTACGCGGCAGACATTGCCCGCCAATCCCCGCAGGCCATCCGCATGCTCAAATTCGCGTTCAACATGGCCGACGACGGCCTGGCGGGTCAGCAGGTCTTCGCCGGCGAAGCCACCCGCATGGCCTACATGACGGATGAGGCCGTGGAGGGCAAGGAAGCGTTCCTGGAAAAACGCGACCCCGACTGGTCTTCCTTCCCTTACTACTTCTAATCCCCTATATATAGGTACTCATGACTATTGAACCCCTTCTCAAGGCACTCTCCGAAGCACTCTCCGGCGAAGGCCCCGCAGTCCAGATCGCCCCTGACGGCAGCTTCACGCTCATCCCCCAAAGCGAGCTGGGACTTGCCGAAGGAAGCGAAACCGAGATTGCCGCCGTCGTGCTTACCTCGGGGAGCACAGGCACACCCAAGCGGACCATGCTCAGTGTTGAGTCGCTGGCAGCGTCGTCGGTGGGCACGGCCATGGCGCTGTCCGGCGAGGGTCAGTGGCTACTCGCGCTACCCATGAATTACGTGGCCGGTCTGCAGGTTCTGGTGCGCAGCCTGTTCGCCGGAACCCGCCCGTGGGCCATGGATCTGAGCGGCGGGTTCACCCCCGAAGCGTTCACCGAGGCCGCCCTTGAGCTGACCGACAAGATGCGTTTCACCTCTCTGGTCCCCACGCAGCTCAGCCGCCTGCTGACCAACCCGAGCGCCGAAACGCTGACCGTTTTGCGCCGTTTCAACGCGATTCTGCTCGGCGGCGGCCCCCTGAACCCCGTGTTGCTCGAGGCCGCGCGCGGTGCCGGGCTGAACGTAATCACCACCTATGGCATGAGCGAAACCTGCGGCGGTTGCGTGTACGACGGCGTCCCGCTCGAGGGCGTGCGCCTGGCCATCCGAGACGGCCGGGTCTGGCTCGGCGGTGACATGGTGGCCACCGGGTATCTGGGCGATGCCGCTCTCACCTCCGCCTCCTTCACTGAGGAAATGGACGACGGCGAGATGGTGCGTTGGTATGAAAGCGGCGACTTGGGGGATCTGGATGGTGAGGGACGGCTGCGCGTGCTGGGCCGAGCTGATGACGTCATCATCACCGGCGGGTTGAAGGTTTCGCCCGGAGCCGTGACGGATGGTTTGCACCGGGTGCAGGGTGTCCGCGAAGCAATTGTGCTTCCCGTTCCATCCGAGGAGTGGGGGCAGCAGGTGGCCGCGATGGTAGTGGCTTCATGCACCGAGGCCGAGTTGCTGGCCGCGGCTGGGGCGTTGCTGGAGCCGCATCTGGTCCCTAAGACTGTGGTGTTCGTCTCCGAGCTGCCGCTGCTACCCAATGGAAAGCCCGATAGATCGGCAATTTTGACGGCATTGACGCAAGCTGCAAATGTTGCCTAGCCCCGACAAGCGGCACAATTAACCTTGTGGGCCCGATGCTCGGGCTCACATATTTTTTATCTTGTTTTATGCACTACCGAATATTTCATTCAACTGCACATAAGGAGTACCGCTGTGGCCACTGTGGGTCAATGGATTGCCGGAGCCCGTCTGAGGACCCTCCCCATGGCAGTGGCTCCGGTCATTATCGGTACGGCCGCAGCCTACGATCTTGGTGCGCTGCACTGGGGGCGCGCAATTTTGGCGATGTTGGTCGCCTTGCTCCTCCAGATTGGTGTGAACTACGCCAACGACTACTCCGATGGCATCCGCGGCACCGACGAGGTCAGGGTTGGTCCGCTGCGTCTGGTAGGTAGCGGGGTGGCCAAGCCGTCGCACGTGAAGATGGCGGCCTTCACCATGTTCGGGCTGGCAATGCTGGCGGGCTTGGGCCTGGTCCTCGCCTCCAGCGCGTGGTGGCTGCTGCTGGTGGGAGCCGGCGCGGTTCTGGCCGCGTGGGGGTACACCGGCGGGAAGAATCCCTATGGATACATGGGCCTCGGCGATGTTTTCGTGTTTGTGTTCTTCGGCCCCGTGGCTACGTTGGGCACCACCTTTACCCAAGCCGGGCAGGTGAGCCTAGCGGCAGTGTTGGGGTCCATCGCAACGGGACTGATCGCCGTCGCACTTTTGATGGCTAACAATGTCCGCGACATCCCCACGGATACCGAAGTAGGCAAGCGAACTCTCGCTGTGCGGCTCGGGGACAAGAATGCGCGGCTCAGCTATGTGGTGATGCTGGCATTGTCGCTGGCGCTCATGATGTTCCTGGTGCCGGCCAAGCCGTGGATCTTATTGGTGCTGTTGCTGGTGCCGTTCATGCTGATGCCCAGCTGGCTCATGCTTCAAGGGAAACAGCGCAAGTCCTTGATCCCAGTGCTGCAGCAGACAGGGCTGATCAACTTGGGCTTCAGCGTGCTGTTTGCCGTGGCCATGGTGCTGACCGGGCTGCTGGGGCAGTAGCTCAGCGCACTCTGACACTCCACACAAAGGACACGTTCATGAACGCCTTCAGAAACAAGGTCATCCTCCTGCCCATGACCGCCGGGCTGTTACTGGCGATGGCCGGATGCGGCGGGGCTGCTCAGTCGCCCTCGCCCACGCACGCCGCGGGATCTGCAACCGCACAGACTGCCCCGACATCCGCAGCCCGTACCGTTCCCGACGCCAAGGAAATCTTCCCCAAGGTCACCGAAACGGTCAAGAGTGCCACATCCGTCTCCATCGCCGGCGACATTTCGCGCGACGGCGACACCGTGAAAATCAAAGTTTCCGGCACCCGCGACGGGTCCAACTCACTGGCCGAAGTTACCAATAACGGCGCAAAAAGTACCATGCTTGCCGCCGACGGGGGCAACTACCTGAAGGCGGATAGAGAGTTCCTCGCACAGAACGTGGGGCAGGAAACTGCGGGCTCAGTCGCAGCGCTGGTCGGCGACAAATGGATTGTGATTACTGACGCCAGCCAGTTCGGCAATATCAGTATTCCCACACTGCTGAATTCCTTCAGTGACAAAGGGCTGGCGGAAGCCGATTTTGGCACGATTACCGACCAGTCCATCGTGGACCTCAAGGGCACCAAGGCTTTCAGGTACACCTCTCAAGAGGCAATCGTGTGGATCGCAGCCGAGGGCGATCCCTTCCTGCTTCAGATGCAGCCGCAGGGTTCCGCGAGCCAGGACACGGGGACCATGATTTTCAGTGAATGGAACTCAGTGGCTCTTCAGACCGCACCCGCCGAGGATGAAACGATTTCCATCCCTGGGCTGTAGGACTTATTCGCTCTTGTCCGCGGAGGGCTTGCGGTCGGCGTCAATCCAGACATCGGGGTTCTCGTCGATGAGAGCGTCCTCAGCCTCGGCGTCGGCCAAAGCCGAGGCCGACTGGGTGGTGTTGGCGTTCGGGGCGAAGCGATCGGCCACAACCGAGGTGGCTCCGTCACGCTGCTTGCGCAGGAAAATGAAGCTGACCACAAAGGCACACAGGGCAGCAATCACGGCTGCGGAGAAGGGCTGAAGTTTCACCCCGAGGTAGGCGACGAGGAAGAACGCCATAAAGAGCACGCCGCGGATCAGGGAGTATTTGAAGAAAGCCACGGAGCAAGTTTAGCGGTTGAAGCTGGGTGTCTCCCCAATGCCCTAAGCAGGTGCTGATTTTTCTGTCAACGGTAGAATGAAGTATGCGCTATATCATTCCAGTGACCTTAGGTGTTGTCCTGTTTGTGTACGGACTCATTGACTGCATTCGCAGCGAAGCCAATGACGTACGCAGCATTCCCAAGCCCGCGTGGATCTTGGTGATCATCTTCCTGAACGTCATTGGCGTGGGTCTGTGGTTCCTCTTTGGCCGGCCCCAGTATGCCCGCAATCAGCCGGGCACAGCATCCTCATTCCGCTCTACCACTGCCGGTCAGCGCGGACCTGCTTCTGGGGGTCAACAGCGTTCCACCGCACCCGACGACGACCCCGAGTTCCTGCGCAACCTGGCGGTTAACAGGGCCCAAAAGCTGGAAGCCGAAAGGCTCCGCAAGCTCAAGGCCGAGCTGGAGGCCCGCGAGGCCAAACTCCGCGAAGAGCACCCAAACGACGAGACAAAGAAGTAGTCTCTAGGATCCCAGGGCACCAACCAAAGGGCTAAAATCCACGCCCTCCCATGGCCAAGTACCCTCCCCGCGGCTATGGTGGAAATCACAGTCGGCTGCTATTCCGTTACGGAAGTCCAGCCGATGGCTACGTTGGGAGGGAACGTAATATGCCACAAATGAGTGCCATCACCATCCGTGGAAGCGGGAAAAGGAAACGGCTCAGACACTGGGCTGCCATCGTGGCGCTGGGGATGGGCCTAACGATTTTGCCTGGCTGTGCCGCCTCAGACAGTGTCCCAACCCTGACCTGGTACATCAATCCTGACGATGGAGGCCAAGCCGATTTGGCTCAGGTCTGCACCACGGCAGCAAAGGGCGCCTACCGGATCGAAACTTCTCTCCTGCCCAAGGATGCGGCCGCACAACGTGAGCAGTTGGCCCGTCGGCTTGCTGCCGGCGATTCTTCGCTGGACATCATGAGCATCGATCCACCCTTCATTCCCGAACTTGCCGAGCCTGGCTTTCTAGCTCCGGTTCCCGCCGACGTGGCAGAGCGGACCAGTAAGAACATTCTGGACGGTGCCCTGGCAGGGGCAACCTGGAAAGACCAGCTGGTGACGGTTCCCTTTTGGGCTAACACTCAAATCCTCTGGTACCGGAAATCCGTAGCCAAAGCCGCTGGCTTGGATATGACAAAACCGGTGACGTGGGACCAACTGATGGACGCCACCCAGAAGCAAGGCAAATACCTCGGCGTCCAAGGTGCCCAAGCCGAGTCCATGACCGTATGGATCAACGCCCTCATTGAGTCCGCCGGCGGGCATATCCTGCTTAACCCGGGAGCCCGGGCTGATGACATCAAGCTCGGCCTGACCACTCCAGAAGGCGAGAAGGCTGCGGCAATTATTGGCAATATCGGCAAGAAGAATCTTGGCGGACCGGGACTGCCCACCTCAACGGAAAATGACTCCATGATTCTTTTCCAAGGGGACAAGGGTTCCTTCATGGTCAATTATCCATTTGTCTGGCCGGCAACGAATGCGGCTGTGAAAGCAGGAAGTGTTGACCAGGATGTCCTCGATGACATTGGCTGGACGCTTTACCCCCGCGTTGATACGGAAACCGATACTGCCCCTCCTCTGGGCGGGATCAATTTGGGAGTGGGCTCCAAGAGTCAGCACAAGGATCTGGCTTACAAGGCCATCGAGTGCATCACCTCTCCGGAAAACCAGGCCACTTACTTTGTGACCAACGGCAATCCGCCGTCAAACTCCACGGCCTATGACGATCCGCGGGTGGAGAAGCAATTCCCCATGGCAGCGACGATCCGAGAATCACTCAAGCTCGCAGCGCCCCGGCCACAGACGCCGTTCTACAACGAAATCTCCACGGGATTGCAGCAGCGTTGGACTCCACCGTCAGCGGTTGATCCTGCAACAACTCCACAGAATTCCCAAGAATTCATCCTTGCTGTACTTAGGGGGGACAGGCTGCTGTGAGCACCTCAATCAAAGCGTCCAAGGGCACACCAGCAACTCGATCCCAGCGCCGCCGCCCACATCTGAGCGACCGCGCCAAGTCTGAGCGCAGACTGGGCTGGTATCTGGCCGGGCCTGCCTTTATTGTGATGCTGGCCGTAACCCTGTATCCGATCCTGCAAGCCTTTTGGGACTCGCTGTTTTCCCTACGGCTGACGGCCCCTGATGACAAGGCGTTCATTTGGTTCGCCAACTACGTTACCGTTCTCTCCGATCCTGTCTGGTGGCGGGACCTGGGCGTTACGGTGATCATCACCATTGTCACTGTCGTGATTGAGCTGATTCTGGGCTTTGCACTGGCTCTTGTGATGGATAAGGCCATCAAATCCCTGCGGGGTCTGTTGCGTACAGCTATTTTGGTTCCCTACGGAATCATTACAGTGGTGTCCGCCTACGCCTGGTTCTATGCCTTCGACATCAACTCCGGCTACGTCAACCATTGGTTCAGCTGGATACCCGGAATTAACCCAGATCTGAACTGGTTCGCCGAATTCTGGCCTTCGCTCTTTGTCATCATGGCATCGGAGATCTGGAAAACCACTCCCTTCATTTCTCTGCTGCTGCTGGCTGGCTTGGCGCAGGTGCCCGGCGAACTCACCGAGGCAGCTCAGGTGGATGGCGCTACGTGGTGGGAACGCTTTCGGAAGGTCATTGTGCCCAACATGAAGGCGGCCATTATGGTTGCCGTCCTGTTCCGCACCCTGGACGCCTTCAGAATCTTTGACAATGTCTTCATTATGACCAACGGGGCCCACGGCACCGAGGTGCTGTCACTGCTGGCTTACAGGACGTCCATTTCGCGGCTGGAAATTGGGCTCGGGTCAGCTATTTCAGTGCTCTTGTTTGTGTGCGTGTTGATCATTTGTTTTGTTGCCATCAAACTTTTCAAGGTGGATCTCGCCGGAACGCAGGGAGGCAAGTCATGACCAGCGGAAAGCAAAAGATCATTTGGTCGGGGATCGCAGTATTGGTGCTGATTTACGCACTTTTTCCCGTGGCATCCATTCTTTCGACATCTTTCAAGGCACCCAGCGACCTCACCTCAGGAAAATTCCTGCCCAGCTCCGGCGCTAGCACGTTGGAGAACTACCAGCAGATATTGGTCGGAGACGCCCAGGGACTGTTCCTGTCGGCATTACGCAACTCCATCGGGATCGCACTGATCGCCACCGTGATCGCCGTGGTGCTAGCCACCTTGTGCGCCTACGCCATTGCCAGGCTAGATTTTCCTGGCAAGAAAATTGTGCTGACAACAGCTCTGGCTGTCTCGATCTTCCCTGTCATCTCGATCGTCACGCCGCTGTTCAACCTGTGGCGCAACATTGGCCTCTATGACACGTGGCTCGGATTGATCATTCCGTATCTGTCACTGACGCTGCCAATCTCCATTTGGACGCTGGCAGCATTTTTCCGCCAGATTCCGTGGGAACTTGAACAGGCGGCTCAAGTTGATGGGGCCACTACGTGGCAGGCCTTCCGCAAGGCGATCGTTCCTCTGGCTGCACCCGGGGTCTTCACCACGGCGATCATTGCGTTCTTCATCGCCTGGAATGACTTTGTGTACGGCATTTCTCTCACATCCACTGAAAGCGCACGAACGGTGCCGGCGGCTCTGGCTTTCTTCACAGGCGCATCCCAGTTTGAAGCGCCAACGGGCGCCATCTCGGCTGCGGCCATCATCGTGACGATTCCCGTGGTCCTGTTGGTCTTGCTGTTCCAACGCCAAATTGTCTCGGGCTTGACCCAGGGCGCCGTCAAGGGCTGAAACCTTTACTCACAGAATAGGATCGCGAGCATGGCTGCTATCACCCTCAAGAACATCGTCAAGAAGTACGGGGACGGCTTTCCGGCAGTTAATGATGTCAGCATTGACATCGCAGATGGTGAATTCGTCATCTTGGTAGGCCCCTCGGGTTGCGGTAAATCCACCATCTTGCGCATGATCGTGGGCTTGGAAGACATTACCTCCGGGGAATTGATGATCGGCGGGCAACGTGCCAATGACAAGGCTCCCCGAGATCGAAATCTTGCCATGGTCTTTCAGAACTATGCGTTGTACCCACACCTCACGGTGTTTGAGAATATTGCTTTCCCTTTGCGCTTAGCTAAGGGCAAACACCAGGAAGAGGATGTCCAGCGGCTGGTCACAGAAGCCGCGGCCATGCTGGAACTCACAGACCATCTCCAACGTAAACCGGCCAACTTATCCGGTGGGCAGCGCCAGCGGGTGGCCATGGGCCGGGCCATCGTTCGTCAGGCGGATGCGTTTCTCTTTGATGAGCCGCTATCAAACCTGGACGCAAAATTGCGCGGTCAGATGCGTTCGGAAATTTCTCAGATGCAGCGCCGGCTAGCCACTACATCTGTCTACGTCACGCACGACCAAACCGAGGCGATGACGCTAGGTGACAGAGTCGCCGTGCTCAAGAAGGGTGAATTGCAGCAGATCGCTTCACCACGTGAGCTCTACGAGCAGCCGGTGAACTTGTTCGTGGCAGGATTCATTGGATCACCCTCGATGAACTTCCTGCCGGCCAGCCTCGAGGGGAACATCTTGAGCACAGCCATCGGAGACATTGAAATCTCCCCAGAGAAAGCAGACAAGGCCAGAGACCGTCCGGTGATACTGGTGGGGGTGCGTCCCGAGTTCTTTGAGGACGCTTCTTTGGTAGAGGAGCACAAGCTTCATCACGGTTCCACCTTCACCGCTGAACTGACTCACACTGAGTGGTTGGGCAATGAACAGTACGGCTACATCAATTTCGATCCGGCCCCGGAAGTCCGCGAAATGCTCAACAGCCTGGCACGGGATATGGACGCCGATGAGCTGCGACCGCAAGTTGTGGTGACATTGGATGCCGCCAGCAAGATCCGCGGTGGACGTCCGGCCGAGCTCTGGCTGGACACACGCCGCTTGCATCTCTTTGATCCAAAGACTGGGGAAAATCTGACCCTGGATGCAGAGGAGGGTGCCCGCTTGACGGCAGAAGCCAATGCCGAGCGGGCTGAGGAAATTGAGTCTGCTCGACAAGTCGCAGCAGGCTGAAATATTCGGGACTCAGCGATACTTGCGCACTTCGCGACTAACCCCGGCACGGCGTTAATGCCGTGCCGGGTTTGGTCGTGGTTCCCGGAGGCGCTACTTCTTCTCGTCGATCTTAACGGTCCAGGAATCAAGGTTGGCGGCCTTGACGTCTAGGAAGTAGTTCCCGGCTTTCTTGTGGATGGCCGCGGTGTTGCTCTCCGGCTTGGCTGCCATCGACGAAACGTGGGACCAACCAGCATTGGGCAACGCTGTTACTGGCACACTGGCGCATCAAACTCTTTCCTCTCGACTGAAACTAATGCGTCGGGAGGAAAGGCCGCACCACCTCAACTGCAGGTGGCGCTGAAACTCACCTCGTTGCAGAAGTTTGAAAGGGTGCGGTTCCCGGTAGCCAGGCTGCGGTCATTGCTGTCATGAACCATAGTGAGTTGTGGTTCATTAGTTACGTCCAGTTAGGCTGTTTTACGGCCTCTCATCGACAAACAGACATCACAGGAGCAGCATTGTGAAGAGAACTTTTGCGGCGGTAGCGATTGCCGGATTGCTTGGACTGACTGGATGCGCCTCGAGCCCCACAGCGATGGAAACCTCATCAGCTCCAAAGACAGCCACTCCTACAGCTTCGGCGGAATCGCCGGTGGACTCTGCCGCAGCCACTGGGGCAAAGACAGTCAAGGACGCCTGCGAGACGTTTAACTCCCTCTACGCCGAGTTCGCGGCCGTTTCCGTCGACAACGAAAACGGCTACGAAGACATCTACATGAAGGCGCAAGACGCCCAAGGCACAGTCTCAGGGAATCTCGTCGGGCTCTTCGCCTCTTTGAGCATCATCGCACTTGACCGCGCATCAGCCGCATCAGACGGAGGTCAGATAGAACAGGCATCAAAGGACGCCGTTCGCGATGCTGTCTTCGCTAACGCCAGCGCTTGCACGGCCGAAGGCGTCACTCTTCAGCTTTAAGGGGACTCAAGATCCCGCCGTCGCGCAATCCAAGGATGCAGGAAAGCCGCACCATCTTTGTTTTTACAGTGACAATCTGGACGATGACTTCGCGCGGATCGTGGAGCGTGGTGCTGAAGCGGTAGTGGAACCTCGGATGGCAGCATCCGGTGCCGGATGCCAGGCCGTTGTGCGCGACCCGGACGGCGTCTCGATTGAGTTGCTCCAACGGGACCTTCCGCTCCGTAAGGGCACGGTGCCCCACCCGCACATACAAGCCATAGATCACTTTTCACTTCAAGCGTCAGATCACGATCGTACGTTTGAGTTCTACACCCGCAATCTGGGGATGAACGTTGCAAAACAAACCCCCATCCCCACCCTGCACGGCGGGGCACGATTGCACCACATCGCCTTTGCCGTTGACGAGGCAACTCTTGCCAACTTGGTCTCCATCGGAGCCACCACCGACGGTTCGGCAAAACCCGCAGCAGGCGGGGTCGGCAGCATCGGCTCTGTGACGGATCCGGATGGAACCGTCATAGAGTTCGTCGACAGGCCCCGGAGCCTCGCGGGGTCAATCAACGGACTGTAGACAACGAGTCTTGGAGCTCACCTCGTCTTGCTTGAGTCGATGCTGGGGCAACTTCCCACCCACGCAGACTCAGGGTGAGGCCAGATAAGAAAGCCGGGCCCGCGCTGGAAGGCGCGGGCCCGGCGTCGTGCTTGAAAAAGCGGGATCAGCCCACCGGGTACATCTGGATAACAGAGGGGCGGGGTGCACGCACGTCTCCGCGCTTCGGGGTGGCACCCTCGGCAACGTAGTCGGGGAAGTAGGAGGTGTGCGCCCCGTACGTCCCGTCCTCGCCCGGGTGCTGCACGGACACGTAAACCATGGACTCGTCGTCGTGAACGATGGGCCCACAGGTCTCGGCATCGCGCGGCATGGAAGCGAACTGCTGCACATTGCCGCGGTTGCGCCCTTCCAAGCCCACCTTGAACAGGCCATCGTTGTAGCCAATGACCGACGGCGCGCCATCCGTTGAGATCCACAGGTTGCCCTGGGTATCAAACGCCAGGTTGTCCGGGCAGGAAATGGGGCTGACCTTGTCTGTGGGGAAGCCGCTGAAGTACGTTGTCGAGTTCTGAGCGGGGTCACCACAGAGCATCAGCAGGTTCCAGTTGAACGTGGTGGCGGTGGAGTCATTGCGGCGCTCGGTGATCTCCACAATGTGACCGTCACGGTTCTTGGTGCGCGGGTTTGCCTCGTCAGCAACCGCATTTGCGCCCACGCCACGGTTGGTGTTGTTGGTGCAGGCCACATAGACCTTGCCCGTCTTCAAGTTCGGCTCCACGTCTTCGCAACGGTCCATCTTGGTGGCTCCAGCCTTGTCCGCGGCGAGGCGGGTGTAGACCAGAACTTCCTGAACGCTCATGCCGGCGATGGCACTCTTGCCGTTGACAACCAAGGGCAGCCACTTGCCGGAGCCATCAAAGGCGCCATCCGCGGGAACCGAGCCGGAACCGTCAATCTCCACGGCAGAATCGCCGGTGAACTGAGCAGCGTAGAGATCGCCCTCGCTCAACAAAGTCATGTTGTGAGCCTTGTTGTTCTTCTTGTACTTGTTCTTGGAGACGAACTTGTACAGGTAATCAAAGCGCTCGTCATCGCCGGAGTAAGCCACCACCTTGCCGTTGTCAGCGATGATGACGTTGGCGCCTTCATGCTTGAAGCGGCCCATGCTGGTGTGCTTTTTCGGAACGGAGTTCGGGTTTTCCGGATCGATCTCCACGATGTAGCCAAAGCGGTTTGGCTCGTTGCGGTACGCCTCGCCGCGGGCATCGAAACGGGGGTCCTCGTTCTCCCAGCCCATCCCGGTGACGTTGTTACCCAGACCGTATCGGCGGTCCTCAACACTGGTTCCTTCGGTGCGGAAGAAGCCGTTAAAGTTCTCCTCACCGGAGAGGATGGTGCCCCAGGGAGTAGTTCCACCGGCACAGTTACCCAAGGTGCCAAGGACAAAACGGCCTTCCGGATCCGCTGCAGTCTTCACGAAGTCAGTGCCAGCTACCGGACCCGTCAGCTCAAACTTGGTGTCCAGGGTGATGCGGCGGTTCAGCTTGCCACCGCGGATGTACTCCCACGGCTGGCCCTTCTTATCGCGCTCCAACTCAACCACGCTCATACCCACGGCGTTGCGGAAGATGTTTCGGCGCTGCGCCTTTTCGGCCTCATTAGCCGGAGCAGCGGGGAACATGATCTGCGCGTTCACGTACTCGTGGTTGCAGACCAGTAGACCCCGCTTGCCGTTGGGCTGGCGCAGGATCTCCAGGTAATCGTTGTTGTAACCGAACTGGCCAGCCTGCGCTTCTGCACTCTGGTTAGCAAAGTCAAAGTCCGGTGCTTCGTTGAAGATCGGATCGCCCCAGCGGATGATGGGCTGCCAGCCGTAACCGGCGGGAACGTTGAAGGCGTCAACCTCGGCGTCGACCGGCTTGATGGGCGTGAACGCGAGCTTGCCCTTCTGGCCGTTGCCGTTTCCGTTTCCGTTGTTGCCATTGCCGTTGCCGTTGCCGTGAGCCATCACAGCGGTGCTGAGCACGCCGGCCAAGCCGATTCCCATAGCCGAACGGCGGGAGAACTCCGTCGAGACAATATCGCGGAAGTAGTTGTTGGAGGACGTGTTGCACACGGCCTTGGAACAAGCGTTGTCACACTTGAGCTGGCAGGTGACGGCACTGCGCTTGCCGCGGGTGTGGCCGAGCATTGGCAAAAGCTTCTTCAAATCGTTCATGGCGAACCTTCCAGACGTGGATGCATTGCAGTCACTGTGGCAGGTCAGAACGACACGTTGGCGGGAATCTGTTGAACGGCAGGTTAATAAGGTGCAAACCATGAGTCCCAAGTCGACCGGATGCGCGGAACCAGCGCAGCGATGCCTGAAATCTTCTTCACGGCAGTTCGGGACGCTGTAAAGCCGGCACCACTTCGGGTATTTCCGCCGTTCCGTCGCCGGGCAGTCGCTGCTTCCTTACCTTATGCGCCACACTCGGACTGAGTTTGGCGCTGCTGCACGCGCAGCGCCAAACCACCCCCAACTTCCAAACGTTATGCGCCACACTCGAGCTGGGTTTGGCGCTGCCACTCTCGCAGCGCCAAACCGCTGTTCAGTCCGGCGCATAAACTACGGCGGTCAGTTGCCGCACGCCAGATCCTGGCTGTCAGCTCTTGGCGGCCAGCTCCTGACGCTCAGCTCTCCTTACCAAGGTAGGCGAATGCTGCAACAACGTGAGTCTGCGTGGCCACGCTAAGTGTGGGGTCAATCGCGGGTGCGAAGAACGGTGAGTGGTTCGCCGGGATGTCCTGGGCCACGGTACCCTTTTCCACCGCTGCACGGTACACATCAGGCGGTACCGATCCCACAGTCCAATATGTGTAGGGAACGCCGAATGCGTCAGGCAGCCTGCTGAAGTCTTCCGACGCCGTCGCCGGTGCAGTCTGGTAGACCATCCCGGGCTCAAAGTGCTCGGTGAAGGCCGCTGTGACGCGCGCGTTCGTCTCGGCATCATTTGTGGTCAGCGGGTACTGGTCGTAGTACTCAAATTCCGGTTCCTTGGGCGAACCGGCGGCCGCGCATTCGCCGCGCACGATCCGCTCAATCGAGGCAATGACGCGGCCACGTAGCGCTACATCATAGCTGCGGATGTTCAGCAGGAGCACGGCGCGGTCGGCGATGATGTTGGACTTGGTCCCGGCGTTCGATGCTCCCACCGTGACCACGGCAAACTGCCCGGGCATGGTCTCCCGCGAGACGATGGTTTGCAGCTTCATCACAATGGAAGCGGCCAGCACCACAGGATCCACGGAATTGTGCGGCATGGACCCGTGAGCGCCGCGCCCGTGGACGGTGATCTTAAGCGAATCCCCGGCGGAGAGGATGGGGCCGGCCGTGGTGCCAATGGTTCCAGCTTCGGTGGCCATCACATGTTGGGAAAGGGCGACGTCGGGCCGGGGCACCTTGGTGACCAATCCGTCGTCGACCATGGCGCGGGCACCGGCGGCGGTCTCCTCGGCTGGCTGGAACAGGGCAATGTAGGTCCCTGACCAAGAGTCGCGCCCGTCCGCGAGCAGCTTCGCCGCGCCGAGAAGCGCGGTGACGTGCACATCGTGGCCGCAGGCGTGCATGACGCCCACTGTTGAACCGTCGGTGTCCGCGACGGTGGCCGTGGAGGCATAGTCCAGACCGGTGGCCTCGGTAACGGGCAGGGCATCAATGTCGGCCCTGGCCAGCACGCACGCCCCGGGCCCATTTTCCAAAACCCCAACAACGCCGGTGCCTCCGATCCGCTGAACCGCAAAACCGAAGCCCGTGAGCTTTTCCTCGATGGATTGCGCCGTTGCGAACTCCTGGGAGCTCAGTTCAGGGTGCTGATGCAGCTGCTTGTAAAACTCACGCTGCCATTCGAGCTCTTGATCCAAAGTTGCGAGAACGGCCTTGACCTCTGACATGTATCTACCTCACTGTTCGGCGGCGAGTCCTGCAACACTTCAACGGCAGAACGGGTCCGCGATTGCCACGTTATTCCTTGCAAGGGGCAGTGTCCAGAAGACGGGCCGCAAGATCGCCGGGGAAGTCAGTCTGGTGCCCCAAGTTGCGGATTAGCTTCCAAACTTGCCATTTGCACCGCGGCAATGGTGGGCTGAGGCTATGAAAAGGCTATTGGGGATTCTTGCTCTGATACTTCTAGCTCTGTTGGGCGTGGCTCCGGCGGCCCTGGCACAGACCCCCACAGACATCGTTATAGAGGACACCGCGGGGGTGCTGTACCAGCCGCAATTGCTGCCAGCGCTCGAGAAGATCAACTTCCGCTCCCCCACCACAGTGGCCATTTACACCCGCAACGGTGAAGCGAGTGACAACTTCAATGAAGAAGTATTGCGCTATGCCCGGGCCAGCCATCCTGAATGGATCAGCGCCGACGGGCAAAAGTGGGCCGATGGGCTGTTCATCTTTGCCTTCGACCCGCAGGGGCGCCACGTAGGCACATACATGGGTGAGGACCGCAAGGTGTCTTCCGCAAAGCGAGAGGCCATCCAGGAATCTGTGAAGGACTTGTTCCGCGATGCACAGTGGACCGATGGCACCATCACCGGCGTCAAGAAGGCCGCCAAGCTCATCAACCAGCCCTGGTACCAATCAGCCGCGTTCATCATCACCACCAGCGTCGTGGGCGGCATTGCCCTGTTGGGCTTCGGCGTCCGGGCTGCCGTCCGCAGCAAAAATCGCACCAAGGCGGCCGAGCACCTCCAACGCGGCGACGCCGGATTTTCCAGTGTGAGCCTCGCTCTGGACACCACGGAACTGAATGCCAAGACCATCCCGGATTCCTCCAGCTACGGTGCCTTAGTGCTGGAAAAGTACCGCGATTTCAGCAGCCGTTACAACGAGGCCAGCGTGCTCAATCAACAGGTTCATTCCTTCACCAAGAAGGAATTGTCCCAGAGCGCTAATGTGAAGATCGTGGGCAAGTACGCGGATCTGGCCGAGGACTTGGACAGCTTGGACGATGTCATTGGTGACACGAACACGCTCCTGAACCGCTTTTCTGGGTGGGAGGGCGCTTGGGATCGGCAGTCGCAGCCGCTGCTTGAGGACCTCAACCAGTTGCCAACATTAGTCACCCAAAGCGAGGCCAAAGGATTGCCCACCACCCTTGCGCTGGATTCCCTCCACGCGCAAAAGAAGTCCGAGCTGGATCAGCTGGGGGCCTCTTTTCAAGAAGGTCAGCTCACACCTGAAGAGGCCCTCGACCGTCTGCGGGAGCTGCGCAAAGAATTGACGGCCGCGCTGCAAAAACACTCGGATGCCATGATTGAAAAGTATGCCAAGACCAAATCCGAGAAGTCTCAGATGCGTCGGGCCATGGACACGAGCCGCAAGAGCGCCTACCGCAGCAGCTCGCCCACCATCCTCGGATCGGTTTACGGCTGGAGCGCCTTCTACTCGGTGCCGTCCTTCACCACAGGCTATTCCAGCGCCCGTGACGAGGTGAAAGCTTCCCGCAGCGACTCGGGTTCCTCCAGTTCGGGCTACGGCTCCAGCGGTGGCAGCTTCTCCGGCTCCGGAAGCTCTTCCAGCTTCTAATCAGCTGCCTCTCAGCTAAGTCTCTTAAGTTCGACGCCGGATCCCGCCCAGAGCACCTACCTCACCCTGGGTGCGCCCTGGGTGCGCCTTGGGTGAGGTCGACACGGCAGGAGCGTTGCTCAAAATTTCCCGGATCTGAGCGAGCGTTGGCCGAAAAATCGCCATATCCGGGTTTCCGAGCCAGCGTCAGGCGGGGAGTGCCTCGGGGTTGACTGGGTGCGGCGGGAGTTGGCCCTTTGCCATGGCGATCGCATTGGCCGCTGCCAACACGGCCATTTTGGACCGAACAGGGCCCGTTGCGCTGCCAACATGAGGCAGCAGGACCGTATTGGGGAGCTCGGCCAGGCCAGGCGCCAGTGCCGGTTCGTTCTCAAAAACATCCAGGCCAGCGCCGGCAATGATGCCCTCGCGCAGCGCCGTGACTAGTGCAGCCTCATCCACCACGGGGCCGCGGGCCGTGTTGATCAGGATCGCGCCCGGCTTCATGGCAGCCAAGACGGAGGCGTCCACAAGGTGCCGGGTATCCTCGGTCAGCGGGACGTGGAGGGAGAGGAAATCGGCCTGAGCCACCACGTCCTGCCATGGCAGTTGACGGACCTTTCCGGCGAATTCCCCCAGCTCTTCATCGGAAACCATTCGCTCGGCCGGCGGGCGGGGCGAGAACACCACGTCCATGCCAAAGCCCAGCGCTCGGCGTGCCGTAGCCCGGGCGATGCGCCCAAATCCAGCCAGGCCCAGCACCTGCCCCGCCACGTCACTGCCGATCATCAGCTGGGGTTTCCACCCTTCGAATCCGCCGGAGCGGACCAGTGCATCAGCTTCCACTACTCGGCGGGCCGTCCCCAGCAGGAGCAGCAGGGCAATGTCGGCAGTGGCGTCAGTGAGGACGCCGGGGGTGTTGCTCACCAGAATGCCTTTGGCGGTGGCGACTGCGACGTCAATGTTGTTGAAGCCCACGGCATAGTTGGAGATTCCCCGTAACTTGGCGGTGGCCAGCAGTTCCCCATCGACAGTGTCAGCCAGCTGGGACAGCAACACGTCATAGTCGCCGCTGGCACACAAAGCACGCAGTTCGGCCGGGTTTGGGGCTGTCGGCAATACGGTGACCTCACCGGCGTCGCGCATCATCTGAAGTCCCGAATCCGGGATGGAATCAGTGACTAAAAATCGGAAGGTCATTGCTGCTTACTCCTTGAGGTCATCTGTAGGTAGTGAGGGAGCGCTGCTCAAAACATCACCATATGTGAGGAAGCGTTGGGTAAACCGGCCCGATACGTGATGGAGCGTTGCTTGGGAAAGCTTAGGCAACCGGGGTCTTGGCGCTCTCCACTGGTTCCGGCGCCGAATCTTCAATGTACCGCTTGGCATTGATCATGACGGCACCTGTCATCATGACCACGAGGCAAACGCCAAGCATGGCGAAGGAGGCGGTCCATGAGCCGGTGGCGTCGTGGATGGTGCCAAAGAACAGCGGTGCAATGCCAGCGCCCGCGTAGCCAAGGCCCTGGCTGAAACCGGACAACACCGAGGAGCCGTGCGTGGTCCGCGAGCGCAAGTTCACCATGAGCAGGGCTGTGGCGAAGGTGCCCTGGCCCAACCCGGAGAACGTCACCCACAGCCATGTCCCGTCCAACGGGGAGAGGTACAGGCCAAGATGTCCCGTGGCCCAGCACAGCGCGAACAGGCTGATGGCCACGATCGGGTTCTTCATGCGCGGCACCCAAAGCGGCACCAGCAAGCTCACGGGCAGACCAAGGATGGCGAAGTAGGCCAGCGCTGTGCCTGCCGTGGCGGCGTCCAGCCCCTGACCGGAGAGATACGGGGGCAACCACGTGAAGTACACATAGGTCTGGGCGGAGTTGCCGGCCAGGAAGATGGCCAGCCCCCAAGCCACCGGCGAGCGCCATGGCCGCAGCCGAGGTGCGTGTCCGGTGCCTGACCCCGCCGGGGTGAGGTGGGCAGCCGGCCCGGAGGCGCCGTCGTGAGTTACCGCGCGTTCCTTCCTGTCCCGGATAAATTGGATGATCCATGGCAGCAGCACCACCAGGCTCACCGAGGCCCACATGCCAATGGACACGCGCCAATTGCTCAGACCCGCCACCGGCACAGCCAGCTGCGGACTGATGGCCGTGCCCACGGACAAGAGCGTCACATAACCGGCAGTCACCACGCCCACGCGGTCCGGGAAATATTTCTTCACCAGCGGTGGCAGCACCACATTGCCAATGCCGTAGCCGGCCATGACCACGGCCGTGAAGCCCAGGAAAGGCCAGACCTGATCTGTTGCGGCACGTGCCAGCTGCCCCAGCACTGCCAGTACGACGGCGGCCACCAGCGCCTTCTCGAGCCCGAACCGGCGGATCAGGATCGGTGTCAGCAAGCCGAAGATGGCGAACATCAGCGGTGGCATCATGGCCAGCAAACCCGTGGATGCGGCGTCGAAACCGAGTTCTCCCTTGAGCTCGCCCAACAGTGGGGGCACCACGGAAACGGCAGTACGCAGGCTCAATGCCATGACCATGATGCCCAAAAGTGCGCCGATGCGGCCGGTCCAGGGTCGTTTTACAAGAAAATTGGTCACCGCTCAACAGTAGCCAATGACTGCCAGCTCCCATGACGGGCCTCCTTTTGGGGACTAGCCCAGGCCTGACGTTCCAGTCGGCCCAAACTGCTCAGTCAACCCAGACGGCTCAGCTCCACAGTCCTCCTGCGGCGGCACCCCTGCGGCTGCATGCCCCACAGAAGTGCACCCCGCGGAAGTGAGCCGTCATTTTCTGCAAGATCATGCCGAAAAACGACGCCGCAGGCTTAGGATGGAGCCACAGGACACTCAGCTGCCTGTGAAAACTTAGTACCAGTTGCGAGGAAAGGGGCGGCGCAGTATGGATGTTGCCGAATTGGGCGCGGCCCTCCGGGCGAGGCGCCGATCGCTAAACCTGACCCAAAGTGAAACCGCCGATCTCGCCGACATCTCCACCCGCGTGCTCAGTGATCTGGAGAATGGACGTGAAACCGTCCGCCTGGACATCCTCACAGCCGTCACGGCAGCCCTGGGCATGAGCCTGACGCTGGCGGTCACCCGGTGAAGAACCTCGAATACGCCAAGGCCGTCACCCGAGCCGTTGTGTATAAGCGAGGTGTTGCAGCGGCGACGCTGTCCCGGCAGGCCGGCCTGGGTGTTGTCTTCGCCTACCTGCCGGAGTACCTGAAAGCTGGCGGGCCCAGCATCGCCTCCACCCTGCCCGCGCTAGACGTCCCCGTGACGCTGAGCCATGGCAGCGTGCCGGCCTTCTTCGCTGGGCTACTGCCGGAGGGCGAGCGGCTGGCCAAGCTGCGGTGGGCCGTCAAAACCACCATGGATGATGAATTCTCCCTGCTCGTGGCCGCCGGTGAGAACCCTCTTGGCGATGTCCAGATTGTTGCCGCCGGGCAGAATCCCGAGACGATCCCATCCCTGTTGACTGTCACCAAAACCATGGATAACATCAACTTTGCCGATTTTGCTGCCGTCCCTGGCCCCGTTGACCTCTCGGTGCTGCCCGGATTGCAGGACAAGGTCACGGCCTCTTACCGCCACGACAAAGACCCCACCCGCGCCTACATCCTCAAGTTCAACGACGGCAGCCACCAGCATCAGGTCGAGACCGAACACCTCCTCCTCACCAAGGCACGGGGGCTGTCCATCCCCGTGGCTGATGCCCGCTTGGTGCACGACGGCGTTGGCCAGGCCGCGCTGCTCGTCTCCCGTTTTGACCGGTCCCCCAGCGGACCACTGGCGGTGGAGGACTGCGCGCAGCTGCTGGGCCTGGGGCCCAGCCGCAAATACTCGGTACCAAGCGAGGCCGTGGCCTCAGCCGCCATCAGCATGTGTTCTTCCAAGGCTTTGGCTGCACGAAACATCTTCCTGCAGTTCCTTTTTGCGTGGCTTACAGGCAATGGAAACCTGCACGCCAAGAATATTTCAGTGGTCCAGCAAAGCACTGGTGAATGGTTGGTGGCCCCGGCCTACGATTTGCAATGCACGCTGGCCAGTGAGATTGAACAGGGCTTCGCGGCAGGCGTCCCCGGCGGCATCCTCACCGAGCTCACCGACGGCGACCCCTCCCGCGACCCCGGCATGGCCCTCCCGGTGGGCGGCAGCGCAGGCAGCCGCACGGGGCTGAATCGCAATGACTGGCTGCGTTTTGGCCGGTCCCTGCAGATCCCTGAACGGCTGGTGGCCAAGTGCATTGACAAGGCACTCTCGGCTTCCCTGCTTTCCACAGCGGACCTGCCATTCGAGCGGCACGTCAGTGCCGCCGTCGTGCGTGTTCTGAGCATTCGGCGCGAGGCGATCCAGCGCTAGCGCGCCCAGGCGTACCGCGGCGAAATACTTTTACTGACAAAATGACGCTAAACTGTCAGTATGCCCAGAATAGCCGCCTCCACTAACGCGGCGCAGCGAGAGCAGACGCAGCGCAAGATCCTCAACGCCTTTGGCGAACTTCTGTTCACCCATGGCCTACCTGGCCTGACCATGACAGATGTTGCCAGAACCGCCGGCGTAGGACGCACCGCCGTTTACAACTATTTTGCCGATCTGGAACAGCTCCTGGTGGCGTACGCGCTGGATGAAACCGGCCGCTTTGTGGTTGAGCTACGGACCAGCCTCGAGGGCTTGGACAATCCCGTGGACCGCCTGGCACTGTACGTCCGGGCGCAGATGGAAGACCTCACGCGGCGTCACCTCCCACCGGGTCCGGCCATGCGTTCGGTACTCTCGAGCGAATCGTTCGCCAAGCTGGGAGTCCATGTGGGTGAACTGAACACCTTGCTGACGGACATCCTGCGCGACGGCATCGAGCGGCATTACCTACCCGTGGCAGATGTTGACGGGCTGGTGCTGCTGATCCACGGTTCGCTGACCACCAGCGCTTCCCGGCGCAATGTGGAAACCCCCGATGAGGACCACATTGCCGGGGCCGTCAGGTTTATTCAGGCCGGCGTTGGCGCCAGCTTTGACGCCGAAGGGCGCCCCCTCACACTGAGCTAAGACTTGGCGAAAGGTTGGGGCTCGCGCAACCTTTGGGCTTGCGCTGGTTCAAGGCTTGCCGGATGGAACTGCCGGGGCGCCTGTTGCTCCTGCACTCGGGGCAACACTAGGCGGCGGATTCAGCCGCGGGCAGGACAACACGCCAGCCTTCTGATCTACCTGCTTAGCAGCCACTAGGTCACCGAACTGTCCTGTCAACACCACATCCACCGTGGCGTCTTTGCGATCATCCTCGAGGTATTCGCTATTGGGGAAGTTGCGCTGCAAGTTGAATGCGCCCGCGTGGCCGCCGGGGCCGGAGATGATGACGGACGGTGCCACCGGGTCAATGACCTCATTGTCGATCTTCTTGACCTGGTAGCCGCGCTTTTTCAGCTCGGCAGCCACTTTTCCAGCGGCACCCTCGACGCTGCTGCCATTGTAAACATTGACCACGACAGTCTTGTTGGCTGGGTACTTCAACATTTCAGCGGGGCAGGACAGGGGTGTTGGGCTGGGCTTTCCGGCACCTAATTTCAGCTCCAGCTCGCCCCTCTGGACCATGCCGACTAAGACCACCCCTGCCACGACGAGTGCCAACAGCAGCACCAGCACCACTGCGTGTGTGATGCGCCGGTTCACGGTGCTTGGCAATAGTTCAGGGGTCTCTGGTTCCGGGAATGCCTCCGCCAAGCCACGGCTGTCCACGATATGGTGGCCCCGCCAGGTGGTGCCATCCTTGGCCTTCTTACGCTGCCTGCGCAGCTCGTAGGCTTCATCCTTGGCCTGACGGCGCTCTTCACGCTCGGCACGGCGACGCTGGCGGGTGGTGAGCAGAACATCATCGTCTGCTGCCTCGTCCACCGGAGCATCACCGTCAGCCGCCTCATCTTCTGCAGCATCCTCTAACGCGGGTTGCGTCGACGACGGGCGCGGCGGCGCAACGCCATGCGGCGGCTGGCTGGGCATGCCCGGCACCTGGGCTGGCGTCTCCGGCGTCGTGCTTCCTACGGGAGAACTTCCCGGAGCAGCAAAAGGTGGTGTTGCATCGGGATCATCTGCGGGATTACCCAAGGGCGGACCCGCAGGCGTCCTAGTCATCTATCACCAAGACTCGGGCGTGCAAGATAGTGCGCTGATGCAACGCTGTGCGCACGGCGCGGTGCAGGCCGTCCTCGAGGTAGAGCTCGCCCCGCCACTGGACCACATGGGGGAACAAATCGCCAAAGAAGGTGGAATCCTCAGCCAGCAGCGCCTCCAAGTCCAATTTCGCCTTGGTGGTGACCAGTTCAGCCAGGCGGACCTGGCGCGGCGCTACGGACGCCCAGTCCTTGGGCGTGATGTAGCCATGGTCCGGGTAAGGGCGATTGTCGCCAACAGCTTTGAAGATCACTTCCCCAGACTAGGGACAAGTGGGTGTGAAAGGAACTGTGCCACCCCCAGCGGCCCGGCGTGTTGCGAAATGGTTACCTAAAGTGGGTCATCTTTGGCCCTTACTGAGAACATGGGGACATGACAATCGCGCATCCTCCCCTTGCCCTGCTCCTCGATGTTGACGGCCCGCTGGCCAGCCCCGTCACCCGCCGGGTCTCCCCCGGCATCATCAGCAACTTGATCGAATTGGTGCGTCTGGGTATCCCCGTGGTTTTCAATACCGGCCGATCCGACGCCTTCATTGCCGAGCAGCTGATGGTCCCCATGCTCCAGGCCGGCCTGCCCGAGGGCTCCATTGTCCACGCCATCTGCGAGAAGGGTGCCGTCTGGTTCAGCTTCACACCTGAGGGCCCAGGCACCGTCCACGTCGACAAGTCGTTGGCCATGCCCGCCGGTTTTGGCGAGGACATCCGCAATCTTGTGGCCGATTCCTACGCCGAGCACATGTTCTTTGACGAGACCAAGCGCGCCATGGTCTCCGTGGAACAGCACATTGAGGTGGAGAGCAGTGTCTACCTGGGCGAGCAGGAAAAGTTCGACGCCGATGCGTTGACTTTGCTGGCCATCCACGACTTAGGTGCCGTGCGCCTTGAGCACCGGGCCCCCGGGTCAGCGGGCCGCATCGACTACCGGGTTGACCCCTCCATCATTTCCACCGACATTGAATCGGTGCGCTTGGGCAAGGATTTGGGCGCCAGCCGGGCCGTGGAGCTGCTGGCCGCCCAGGGAATTGTTCCGGAGGCCTGGCGCACCGTGGGCGATTCCCGCACCGACTACGCCATGGCTGACTGGCTCTTCCACCAGGGCCACGCCGTGAAGCACATCGATGTCCGCCCGGCCGAAGGCGTCCCGGAAAAGCCCTACCCGGTGAAGACCGCCGCGGATCTGGAACTGGGCGACGATGTTGTCAATGACTTCGCTGGCGCAGCATTCCTGCAGTTCTGGCTGGACGGTTTGGCCAAGTAGCTCCCAGCCGGGAGCCAGCCTGTGGCTCCCGGCGGCCAGCCATCCTTAGACGAGGGCAGCTTCTACGGCCGCTACCAGCTCGGCTGAGTCAGGCGTAACAGCAGATTCAAAGCGGGCCTGCACGGCGCCGTCGTGCGTGATGAGGAACTTCTCAAAGTTCCACTTGATGGGCTCGGCGCCGTCACCGGTGAGCAGGGCGTAGATGGGGTTGGCGTCGGGTCCATTGACCTCGGTCTTCACGGCAAGGGGGAACGTCACGCCGAAGTTCTTGCGGCAGAACTCAACGATTTCTTCTTCAGTGCCGGGCTCCTGGCCGCCAAACTGGTTACAGGGAACGCCAACAACACTCAGACCCTGGTCGCGGTATTTGGCGTGCAGGGCTTCGAGGGCGTCGTACTGCTTCGTGAAGCCGCATTTGGAGGCCACATTAACGAGCAGAACAGCTTTGGGAGCCAGCTCGGGCAGCGTTGCAGCAGTACCGTCGCTGAGGGTGAGGGGGATGATGTTTAAGGTTTGCGTAGTCACAGGGTGAGTCTAGCGCCGGGCGGGGCGCTGCAGCGATCACTGGGAAACAAGTCGACTTCTGCTCGACTTGTGCTCGCGGGCTCTTGGATTCGGGGGTAGAAGTTACCATTCGCGGCCGGTACGGACACGCTCCTCGTGCCCGGGGGTAGTTATTACCTTTCGCGCACGGCCAGCCAGGCGCGAAAGGTAATAACTACCCCCGGACCTCGGGTGAGCCCCGCAAACCGGCCCGCGAACCCCCGAAAGTGGAAGAAGCCACTGACATGCCCGGGCTGTACACACATTTTGGCCGCTAACCCCGACTTGTGGTCGACGGCTGGTCGCCACGGCGCCCTAGTGATTAACGAGAAAAGACCCGGAATCTTGTGCGATTCCGGGTCTTTCTTGGCGGAGGATGGGGGATTTGAACCCCCGAGGGCGTTAACCCAACACGCGTTCCAGGCGTGCGCCATAGGCCGCTAGGCGAATCCTCCAGCTTGCCGTGCGAAACACGGCAGGTTCAAGAGTACCTGACAAAGTACCGAAGTCACGAATCGTGGTTTCCCCCGACTCCCGACAGAGTGACTCAGGAAGGCTTTTGGGCAGAAAATAGGGGCAGCGTGGCCCCGTTCAAGCCCCACTACCCCTATGTCTCATGCGGTTCATTCCGGAAGGCAGTCCTCGCATAAAGGTGAGGCGCACAAGGCGCCAGCGCCACAATCAGGCATTCCTGCCACGCTGCGGCACCCTGCCAACTTTACAACATTTGTCATACGAGGTGACGTTCCTCACCTCAGGTGCGTGTCGCGGTGATCTGCCGGGAAATTAACCCCACATCGGGGCCACATCGGAGCCCGATCCTTCTCCGCAGGGTCCATCACATGGTGGCGCGCATGGCCATGACCGCTGTGACAAAGCCGCACACAGCAAAAACCACCGCCAGAATAATCAAGAGCGATTGCTGACCGGCGTGCCGATGCGTCCGTTGAGATGAGTGAGAGGAGAGGACTTCACTGCGCATGAGCACCAAAAGTCCTGTTCCAATGGCCAGCACCCAGAAAACCCATTCGAATAGTCCGTAGCTAAACATGACTACCTCTTCCTTGGCGGCCCGGGCAACGCAGGGCGAAATCATTGCGGGACCTGCATAAAAATGGCCTTGCGCCCTGTATGTGGCGAACGTACCACCGTCGGTCGAAAATTGATATGCCCACCATGAGAACCGCCGGATTCGCACGCACCGCCCCTGTCAGGTAAGCTGTTTGACGGCCCCTCATGTGGCGTCACCCTGTGAACTCCCCCAGGACCGGAAGGTAGCAAGGGTAAGCGGGCTCTGGCGGGTGCATGGGGGGTCTTTATTTATCCCCAGATGCCCCCAATATGCGCGCATCGTGCGGCAATTTGTCAGGCGGATTAGATAGGGTTTCATTTGTGAGTGCACCAACAGCCCTGTATCGCCGGTACCGTCCCGATTCCTTCGCCACTGTCATTGGCCAAGAACATGTCACCGCCCCGCTGATGACTGCCCTGGACAAGAACCGCGTCAACCACGCCTATCTCTTCTCCGGCCCCCGCGGCTGCGGAAAAACCACCTCGGCTCGCATCCTTGCCCGGTGCCTGAACTGCGCCAAGGGCCCCACTTCTCATCCGTGCGGGGAGTGTGACAGCTGTGTTGAACTGGCCCGCGGCGGCGCCGGCTCCCTGGATGTCATTGAAATTGACGCCGCCAGCCACGGTGGTGTTGACGATGCCCGCGATCTCCGTGAACGCGCCACTTTTGCTCCCATTCGTGACCGCTACAAGATCTTCATCATTGACGAGGCCCACATGGTCACCTCGGCAGGCTTTAACGCGCTGCTGAAGATTGTTGAAGAGCCTCCGGAACACATCAAGTTCATCTTTGCCACCACTGAACCCGACAAGGTCATTGGCACCATCCGCTCCCGTACGCACCATTACCCCTTCCGGCTGGTGCCCCCGGAGCCGCTCATGGCCTATTTGGCACAATTGTGCGAGCAGGAAAACGTTGCCGTTGCTCCCGGCGTTCTGTCCCTTGTAGTACGTGCCGGTGGCGGTTCCGTGCGCGATTCCCTCTCGGTCCTTGACCAGTTGATGGCCGGCGCCGCTGCGACAGGCCTGGATTACGATCTAGCCGTGGATCTGCTGGGCTACACCCACTCCTCCCTCTTGGACGACATCGTTGAGGCGCTGGCTGCCAGTGACTCCGCCACGGTTTTCAAGTCCGTGGACCGGGTCATTCAGACAGGACATGATCCCCGCCGCTTCGTCGAGGATCTGCTGGAGCGCTTCCGCGACCTCATCATCGTTCAGGCCATGCCGGAAAGTGCCCACGCAATCCTGCGCGGCACCCCGGATGAACTCATTGCCCGCATGCAGACTCAGGCAGCCCAGCTCGGTGCCGCCGAGCTCTCCCGTGCAGCGGACATCACCAACGCAGCCTTCAACGAGATGACAGGCGCAACCTCTCCGCGCCTGCACCTTGAACTGCTGGGGGCCCGCCTCCTGCTGCCGGGGGCTGACGCCTCCAGCCGCGGCATGGCC
The DNA here is from genome assembly GCF_002929705.1 of Arthrobacter sp. N199823. GTDB lineage: Bacteria > Actinomycetota > Actinomycetes > Actinomycetales > Micrococcaceae > Specibacter. The sequence goes on along the minus strand of NZ_PJIN01000003.1, from coordinate 218,365 downwards.
ACCAGGCTCGACCAACTTGAACGCCGCATCAACTACGCCGGCACCCCGCTGGCCGCCCCCTCGGCTGAGGCCCCCGCCGCGGTTCCCGCCCAGGGAATGCCTTCCCAGAATTTCCCCGCCCCAAGTGCTGCGCCGGACTCGTACGATTCCGCTCCTGTCACCTCCGGCAGTGCTGGTTCCGGCGGCGGTGCTAGTGGCGGATTGGCCGCTGTCAGGGCTCAGCTGGCCCGCGCTAAGGAAGCCGCCGGCGCCGAAGTCGCGGCCCGCCAAACCCACGATGCCAGCCCCGCAACGGCACAGGTAGCTCCGGCGGCACAGCCGTCAGCCTCTTCGTCGACGCCTCAGTCAGCTCAAGCGGTTCAGCCAGTTCAATCCGCTCCGGCAGCTCCGCACGTTGAGACTACCCAGCAGGGCCAACCAGTTCAGCCAGTTCAGTTTGCTGACACAGCTCAGCCTGCCGACACAGCTTCGCCGCAACAGGTGCCTCGCCCTGCCCGCACCTGGGACGATCTGCCCACGCCTACTGGTGATGCTGCTTTTGTTGCCCACCAGCACGAAGCCCCGGCCGCTACAACCACTACAAACACGGCCCCTGCTCAGGCTCAACCGCAGGCTCAGCCAGACCAGCCAGCACCAACACAGCCCACACCGCCTGACGCTGCCGTAAACTCCGGCGGCGCTCCCGCTGCGGGTACGTCTGCGGGCACCTCAGCCGGTGGCACCTCCGGCATTGAAGTCATCCGTCGAGCGTGGCCGGAAATCATCGGTGCACTGCGCAATATCCGCATGGCCTCGTGGGTTATTGTCAACCAAAACGTGGTGCCGCAAACATTTGACGGACAAGAACTGCGCGTCGGACTTCCCTCCACCGGCCTCATTGCAGCCTTCAGTAATGGCGGGCACCTGGCGAACCTCCAGCAGGCCATCAACCAGGTTCTGGGCCTTAACGTCCAGATCCTCCCCGTCGACGGCGAAGCCCCGAAGGCGAGCTCTGAACCAAACCCAAAAGTTCAAACCGGTAACCCTTCACCACAGGGTGGAGGGCCTGGCAACAATGCCACCCCGAGGGCAGAAAGTGTCACCAGCCAAGGCCAGATGACTGCCCCCGCGCAGGCTGCCCCGGCTCCCGTTTCTGCTCAGCCACAGGCACAGGTTCAGACACAGAGGCCGGCGTCCTCCCCAGCATCAGCCCCGATTCAAGCATCCGTTCAGCCAGCAGCTCCGGCCGCGGTTCAAGCATCGGCGCCCTCATCAGCCCCGGTTCAAGCATCGGGCCAAGCGGCAGCGCCCGTTCAGGCACAGAATTGGCAGCAGGGCGCCCCCTCACAGGGGCAGCCTGCCGCCGCCGTTTTGCACGATTCTTGGGGACTGCCCGTGGAGCCGGTTTCAGCGCCCGCACCAGAGGCGCCGTCACCCGGCCCTGCAACGCAACAGCAGGCTGCGCCCTCCTCCGCTGCTGTTCCCTCCTCCGAATCAGCGGCGACCACAGCACCCACAGCCGCTGTACCCTCCCCTGCAGTCACGTCCGCTATGGAGTCAGCTCCCTGGGATGGTCCACTGGAACCCAGCGATCCTTGGGATGAACCCCACGCCGAGTTCGTTCCTCCGGCGGATCCCTACGATTCAGGCTCGGCGTACCCGCCGCAAGACTCGTACCTTCCCAGCGACGCTACCCCGGCCACTAGCCCGGCTTCCGCCCCGGCCCCGGCGTACACACCGCCCAAGATTTCACCCATTGCGGCGTGGACCACGGGCTGGGACACACCTGCGGTTCAGGAGCCCGTAGCCGCACCGGCCTTGCCCGAGACACCGCGCCGCAGTGAACTGCTCGCCCAACAGGTGGCGCAACAGTCCACCCAACAAGCTCCCGCAGACTCCGCTCAGGACTGGGGAGTTTCGCTGGGCCAGGCCCGTCGATCCGATGTGGCCGATCCCGGTTGGGGTGACGTGTCTGCCGCACCCGATTGGGCTCAGCCGGGTACGGCAGATTCGGGAACTGCAGGACCCATCGACTCAGAATCCAGCCCAGCTGGTTCTGGCACAGCTCATTCCACAGCCCCGCTATCCCCTGCTCCCACGGCAGAACCGGCCGCACCTGCGGCAAGCCCCGAGCCGACACCGGCACCGGTCAGCACCGTCGCACAAGCGCCACGTCCCCCCAGCCAGGGCGAACCCTCGGTGACGGCTCCAGCTCAGGAGGATCCGGCGTCGAACGGGCCAGAGGCCGGGGAGAAGCTGAGCATGTATCAGCGCCTGGCCAACAGTCCAGCGGCTCAGGCAGCGCGCGTCCAGACACCGGCCGCCGCGGCCAACACTCCGTACGTGGAAGACGTCCCCAGCCCGGACGATGTCACCATCGAAGAATCCGGCGTGGTGGGACAAGCCGCCGTCGAGCGTATTCTTGGCGGAGTACTCATCGAGGAACGCCCGCTCAATAATTCACATTGAGCTAGCCCCACCACCATTTTGAAATAACCAGCAATAGACAAGAGGCAGTGTGTACGAGGGAGCAGTTCAGGAGCTCATTGACGAGTTGGGGCGCCTGCCAGGGATCGGCCCGAAATCGGCTCAGCGGCTCGCCTTCCACATCCTTGAAGCCGATAAGGATGACATGGTGCGTCTGGTGAGCGCAATCACCACTGTCAAGGAACGCGTCAAGTTTTGCACGGTCTGCTTCAACGTCACGGAGGCGGAACTGTGCAATATCTGCCGCGATGAACGCCGTGACCCCACCATCATTTGCGTGGTGGAAGAGTCCAAAGACGTCCTCGCCGTGGAGCGCACCCGTGCTTTCCGCGGCCGCTATCACGTGCTGGGCGGCTCCATTAATCCGATCGCCGGGATTGGCCCCGATCAGCTGCGCATCCGCGAACTGCTCACACGCCTCAACGATGCTCAGATCCAAGAGATTATCATCGCCACCGACCCCAACCTCGAAGGCGAAGCGACAGCAACATACCTCTCACGCATGCTGAAAACTCTGGGCATTGCCGTGACGCGCCTGGCATCAGGTCTGCCGGTGGGCGGCGATTTGGAATACGCCGACGAGGTCACCCTGGGCCGCGCCTTCGAAGGCCGCCGCAACGCGCTGACGTAGAGCCCTCCGCGAAATCGAGGTGACACTTTATGTTGATGTTGCTGCTCAACATCAACATAAAGTGTCACCTCGATGAGCAGGGGCCGCGTTATTTACGCTCCGCCCGCCGCGATCTGCGCCAATCGCTCCTTGGTGGGCGTCCCTGCCGTGGGCACGTACATGACAAAGTGCAGGTTCGGGACATCGGCGGGCACCAGCCGTTGCTGCTCAAACGTCAGCTCCCCCACGATCGGATGAACAAAAACGCGCCGTCGGGAGGAAAAGTTCAGCACTACGTGCTCAGCCCAGATGCTCGCGAACTCCACGCTGGCGCCTTGAAGTTTCGCAACTAGGGCCGTGTGGGACGCTGATCCCAGCCGGGAGCCGGACTCGGCCCGGAATTCCGCCACAAAGTTCCGTGAGGTGATGTCCCAATCGGGCAACATTTGGCGCAGCACCGGGTCGGTAAAGACAAGCCACAACAGGTTGCGTTCGGCCGGTGACACCTCAGCAATGTGTGAATACAGCGCCTGGTAGGCGCTGTTCCAGCCCGCAATCCCCCAGTCCGGAGACACCGCAAACGCCGGAAAGTCCACGGCATCGAGCAGTGCTTGCAGGTGCGCCGGGACCGATTCAATGGCAACCACACCTGGCGCCGGGACAGCTCCGTGGCCACCCAACGCCAGCACATAGGACTGTTCTGCCGGGCTGAGCCGTAACACCCGACCAATGGATTCCAATACTTGGCGGGAAGCGTTGATGTCCCGACCCTGTTCCAGCCACGTGTACCAGGTGACGCTGACGGCGGCGAAGGCTGCAACCTCTTCACGGCGCAGCCCCATAATCCGGCTGCGGCCAATGGGCGGCAAGCCGTGTTCCGCCCGAAGCAGCCCAGCCCTGCGGTCACGGAGAAACTGGCCCAGCTCACGCCGTCGTTCTTCATTCATTTCACCAAATCTAGCACTGCCACTACTAGTATTAGCGCCGTCTTCCAGAACTGCACCGAATGCTGGTTAACTGGGTGTCATGCCTCCATTACGTTCACGCACAGTCACCCACGGCCGCAATATGGCCGGCGCCCGCGCCCTCATGATGGCCTCCGGCGTTGCCAAGTCAGACATTGGCAAGCCGATCGTCGCCGTCGCCAACTCCTTCACCGAGTTCGTCCCGGGCCACACGCACCTTGCTCCCGTAGGCCGGATCGTCTCCGACGCGATCCACAAGGCTGGCGCCATCGCCCGCGAATTCAATACCATCGCCGTGGATGACGGCATCGCCATGGGCCACGGTGGCATGCTCTACTCGCTGCCTTCCCGCGACCTGATTGCCGATTCCGTCGAGTACATGGTCAACGCGCATTGCGCCGACGTGCTGGTCTGTATCTCCAACTGTGACAAGATCACCCCCGGCATGCTCATGGCCGCGCTGCGCCTGAACATCCCCACCGTGTTTGTCTCCGGCGGCCCCATGGAAGCTGGCCGCGTCACCATGACCGACGGTTCCATCCGCTCGCTGGATCTGGTTAACGCCATCTCCGACGCCGTGGACGCTACCGTCTCCGACGAAGACATCGAGCTCATCGAAGACAACGCCTGCCCCACGTGCGGCTCCTGCTCCGGCATGTTCACGGCCAACTCCATGAATTGCCTCACCGAAGCCATCGGCCTGTCACTGCCGGGCAACGGTTCGCTGTTGGCCACGCACACTGCCCGCAAGGAACTCTACGAGCGCGCCGGTGCCACAGCCGTCGAGATCGCTAAGCGTTACTACGAGGACGACGACGCCTCCGTGCTGCCGCGCTCGATCGCCTCCTTCGAGGCGTTCGATAACGCCATGGCCCTGGATATCGCCATGGGCGGTTCCACCAACACGATCTTGCACCTGCTTGCCGCAGCGCAGGAAGCCGGCCTCAAGTACGATCTCGAGGACATTGACGCCAAGTCCCGCCAGGTGCCGTGCCTGGCCAAGGTGGCCCCAAACGTTGCCGGCAAGAAGACCTTCTACATGGAGGACGTGCACCGCGCCGGCGGCATCCCCGCCCTGCTGGGTGAGCTCAACCGTGGCGGCCTGCTCCACACCAACGTCAAGTCGGTCCACTCTGAGGGCCTCACCGATTGGCTTGACGACTGGGATATCCGCGGCGGCAAGGCTACTGACGAGGCTCAGGCTCTGTGGACCGCCGCCCCCGGTGGCCAGCGCTCTTCCACCGCCTTCTCACAGTCGGCCGAGTGGACCTCGCTGGACACCGACGCGGCCGAAGGTTGCCTGCGCGATGTGACCCATGCGTTCTCCAAGGACGGCGGCCTGGGTGTGTTGCGCGGCAACATCGCGCTCGACGGCGCCGTGGTCAAGACCGCTGGCGTGGACGAGTCCATCTGGACATTCGAGGGCCCGGCCGTGGTCTGCGAATCCCAGGACGAAGCCGTTGAAAAGATCCTGTCCAAAACGGTGAAGGCTGGAGACGTGGTGGTCATCCGCTACGAGGGCCCCCGCGGTGGCCCCGGCATGCAGGAAATGCTCTACCCCACCTCATTCCTGAAGGGTCTGGGTTTGGGCAAGGTCTGTGCACTGATCACGGATGGCCGTTTCTCCGGCGGAACCTCCGGCTTGTCCATTGGCCACGTCTCCCCCGAGGCGGCTGCCGGTGGAACCATCGCGTTGGTTCAGGACGGAGACCGCATCCGCATCGACATCCCCAACCGGTCCATGGAACTGCTGGTGAGTGAATCCGAGCTGGATGAGCGCCGGGAACTGCTCGAGTCAACCACGGGTTACCGTCCGGTGGGCCGCGTGCGCGAAGTTTCCGCAGCTCTGCGCGCCTACGCCTCCATGGCCACCAGCGCCGACAAGGGTGCCATCCGTCAGGTTCCGGCCGATGAGGTCCTGATGAAGGCCCCGCGCGCTCAGGTTCCCGTCGCGTAACTCCCTGTAAATGTCCGACGGCGTCCGGCCCACCTAGGTGAGCCGGACGCCGTCGTGCGTTAAGGAAGAGGGTTAAGCCACCCGGGTTCCCTTGGGCAGCTTGCCAGCCGGGGTGCGCAGCGCCCGCCAGCCGAGGGCCAGGATTGCCCCCGCCACCAGCAATTGCAGCCCCAAGCCCAACGGCCAGAGCGGCACCTGCTGGTCAAACCGCGACGCCGTGACCTTGCCTCCCGCGCACTGGAACGTAGCATCTGGCCCCGCTTGGGCGTACCGGGCACCCTGGCTGATGTTCTCAAACACGCCGTTCACACCGTAGGACTGCTCTTGGGTGGTCCGCGCTGGGTAGGGAATAGCGTCGGCCACCACCACGAACGGGTTCATGGCCAGCAGCCACGCCACCCGTTCGGTCCGGCTCACCGATTGCGGCTGCAACGGCCCGTAGCACGCGTATTCGTCGTTTTGATCCGTGACGTCCGTAGGAAGCGGCACCGGTGGATAAATCTCCGTGTCCTGAGCCGGGGCCTGCTCATCCGGGTACATCTCCATGCCCTTATAGAAGGGCTGATTAGCCTCCACCGTGCCGTTGCTGACGGCAGCGCCCAGGGCGAAGGCGATCAGCGTTCCAAAGGTCAAAACGGCCACTGTCAAATACGTGACCACAATCGAAAAGAGCGGCCTGTTGGCCAGCGCAGAAATCCCCACGCCCAGGGCACACACCACGCCGAGTTCAAGGGCCAGCATGAGCAGGGCAACCAAAATGTAGCCGACACCCAGACCACCTTGGGCGATGCCGAAAATCAGGAACGGCACACTCACCACCAGAAACGCCAGGCTGACAACCCACGAGGCGAGGAACTTCCCCCACAAGAGCTGCCCCGGACGCAGCAGGGTCACCTGCATGATGGCCAGTGTTCCGGCGGAACGGTCGCCGCTAATCGCATTGGCCGAGAAGGCGGGCGCAACCAGCAGTCCGAACAGCAAGACAAAGGCACACACCGCCTCAAAAATCAGCGGTCCCGGACTCACCCTGCCAAATCCGGGGTCAAAGTTGTAGCCGGACTGCGCTTTCCAACTCATCCAGACCAGAGCCGTCACGAGCCAGATCAGCGCAAACCAGATCCCCAGCATGATGTACCAACCACGCGAGCGCAGCCGCTGGCGTAGTTCCATGCCAATGACAGCGGTGATCCCTTCAAGGTAGCGACCAGCTTTACCGGGAACGCCCTTCGGGTCCACCGTTGGGGACTGTTGATTCTCGGGTGCCTGTTCATCATGGAGCGTTGTCATGGCTGTTCCACCTCCATACTTAGATACGTTTCTTCCAAGGCACCCGTGGCGGGGCCAAAATCGGACACGGGAACACCGGCGGTGATCAGCTCTCGCAGCAAATTGGCTGCGAGAATTTCGGAACCGAGAGTGACCACCACGGCATCGCGCCGACCAAAGCCGGGGACAAAGTCAACACCCAAGGACGCCAGCGCCGCGGACAAAGCGGGGGCATCGAGCGCCGCAATGGAGTACTTGCGTCCTTGCGCCACTGCCTGCTCCACCGATTGCAGCAGCACCGTCCGGCCTTGATTGACAAACACAGCGCCGTCGGCAATTTCATCAAGCTCAGCCAACACATGCGATGAAACCACAATGGCCTTGCCCTCGGCAGCCAGGCCACGCAGGATGCTGCGCAACGCAACACGCGATCCTGGATCCAGCCCGGAGGCCGGTTCATCCAGCAACAACACCTGCGGATCATGAAGCAGCGCCCGCGCCAGACTCAGCCGCTGCTGTTGTCCACGCGAAAGCACCCGTGCTTTTTGGTCCGCGAGTGCCGAAAGATTGACCCGTTCCAGCAGTTCCGTCACCCGGCTGGCAATGGTGGACTTGGGCAGGTGGTAAAAACGGCCCATGGTGGTCAGGATTTCCCGCGCGGTCAGCGCCTCCCAAACGCCCAGGGTGTCAGGCATCCACCCGATCTTGGCCCGCGCCGCGGACGGGTTCTTGACCGGGTCGATCCCCATGATGCTGATCGCTCCGGTGTCCGGGGCCAGCAGCGACGCCAGCATCAGCAACAAGGTGGTTTTGCCGGCCCCATTGGGACCGATGAGGGCTGTAACCTGCCCGGCAGGAGCGTGCAGTGTCATATCTACGACGGCGTGCACTTGACCAAAGCTGCGGGACAGCCCGGTGGCGCTGAGCCCGTGAAAGGGCTCCGGCGGAATGGCTTCAGGCGTCTCGACTTCAACTTCAACAGGCGGCGGTGGCTGGTCTTCGGTCATCGTTACCTCCCTAGGCGCCGCAGTCGCGGTCTTGGGATCAGCCTAGGCCTCGGCAAGCGTCCCGTCATCATCCCGCCGTCGGAGATTTTAGGGGTTCGCTGCAAATCTCTGCACAGCCCTGACATAGCCTTGACGTAAGAGCCATGACTTAATAGACCACCATGTGGACACGACAATTCCACGTTGGCACCCCTCCGCGCTAAACTTGCCTGAACTGCCCTCCGCGCTGACGACGCCGCACTTGGCCCAGCGTAAGGTGCGGCCCGGCGTGAGCGGCAGCAATTTTCCTCTCTCCTAGTGTTGCGTTAGGTAAGTCAATGAGTGTGCACCCATGAGCCTGATTGTTCAAAAGTATGGCGGTTCCTCCGTGTCCGACGCCGAGGGCATTCTTCGCGTCGCCCGCCGGGTTGTTAGCACCCAAGCGGCCGGCAACGAGGTCGTCGTCGTCGTTTCAGCCATGGGTGACACCACCGATGAGCTGCTGGATCTGGCCGCCCAGGTCTCCGAGCATCCCCCGGCCCGCGAGCTGGACATGCTCATGACCGCCGGTGAGCGTATTTCCATGGCCCTGTTGGCCATGGCGATTAGCTCGCAGGGTGGCGTGGCCCAATCCTTCACAGGCAGCCAGGCCGGCATGATTACCGATGGCATTCACGGCAAGGCCCGCATCATCGATGTGGACCCGCACCGCGTGCGCACCGCCCTGGACAAGGGCAAGGTGGCCATTGTTGCCGGTTTCCAGGGCATGAGCCGTACAACCCACGAGATCACCACCATGGGCCGCGGCGGTTCCGACACCACAGCTGTTGCACTGGCCGCCGCCCTGAACGCTGACGTTTGCGAGATCTACACAGACGTCGACGGCGTGTACACGGCCGATCCGCGAGTGGTCCCCAGCGCTCAAAAGATCGACAAGATCTCCAGTGAGGAAATGCTGGAAATGGCCGCCTCGGGCGCCAAGATCCTGCACCTGCGCTGCGTGGAATACGCTCGACGTTTTGGACTGCCCATCCATGTGCGGTCATCCTTTAGCGACAACGAGGGAACCTGGGTTCTGCCCAGCCCCGATGACAAAATCAAAATCTCAGAGGGAGTTGCCTTGGAGCAGCCAATCATCTCCGGCGTGGCGCACGACCGGTCCGAAGCCAAAGTAACAGTTGTTGGCGTGCCGGACATCCCCGGCAAGGCCGCCATGATCTTCGGCATCATTGCCGGGGCACACAGCAACATTGACATGATCGTGCAGAACATTTCCACCCACGGTTCCGGCAAGACGGATATCTCCTTCACGCTGCCCATGGTTGAGGGCGAGGACGCGCTGGCTGCCCTGCGCGCCCGCCAAGAAGACGTTGGCTTTGAGGACCTGATCTACGACGACAAGATTGGCAAGTTGTCACTGATTGGTGCCGGCATGCGCTCCAACCCGGGCGTCTCCTACAGCTTCTTCAAGGCCCTGTCCGACGCCGGCGTGAACATCGATTTGATCTCCACCTCCGAGATTCGCATCTCCGTCGTGACCCGTGCGGACCTGCTGGATACGGCAGTTCGCGCCGTTCATAAGGCTTTTGGCCTGGACACTGACGACGAGGCAACGGTCTACGGCGGCACTGGCCGCTAGGCCCCACCGGCTCCCCCTGCTCGCAAGCTCGCAGCGGGTCCCTCGCCGTCGTGGGCCCAACCTCGCCATCCCAAATCGCTGACGCGATTTCCTAGGAACCTGATGAGCGTGGGCCCAATCGGCCCCTCGCCGGCGTGGGCCCATCACTATGGCCCAACGCCAAGAAGCTGAGCTGCAGAATTCTGCAGCTCAGCTTCTTATTTGGCGCTAATGTTCTTCGGCTGGTTCTTCGTCCTTGCGGATTGCGTAATGGTGGCCTTCTGAATCTGTCCGCTCTTCGAAGTGAGACAACTGCTCTTCGCTGTTGTCCTCGAATTCGTCATGGCGATGTACCACAGGGGAATCCATGTCGCCCTGGTCAGCAGCCCCATAGACCTTCTTGAACTTCTCGGTGGCATGCATGAATTTATCCACGAACCTTTCGCCGTTTGTCATCATCAACACCCCCCTCCACAAGAGAACCTTAGTGCGCAAGATCCCTCCAGTTTACGCCTCAGGGCGCCAATGGCACACATGAATGTACTGCTGCGCACACAGAGGCGAGCTAGCGAAGGGACTGATCCTCCGGGTCACGTGGCACCAAATACGTGCTGCCATCGGGCCTGGTTGCGGTGATGAACGCTTGGGACGCGGCCTTCTGGGATGCCAACAGCGCCTTGTTCTCAGGCGTCATTTCATGATCCAGCGGGCTGCTTACTGCAGGGCCAAAAATAAAGCGCAGACGGCCCGTGAAGCGCATCATTCTATGAACAAAAGGAGTCTTGGGCATAGCTGGCAGTCCTTGCGGTGAGGGGTTGTAAGCATGCTTTCAACCCGATCGGTTGTGGCGACAGTATCCATAGTACTCTGATACTTAGTGCACTAACTAAATGAGGAGCAACACCGTGACTGCCGTCGAGAATGATCTGCTGCTGGAGCGCCAGCTGTGCTTTGGCCTCAGCGTGGCCTCCCGCAGCGTGATTACCGCCTACAAGCCAGTCCTCGCCGAACTCCAGTTGACCCACCCGCAGTACCTGGTGATGCTTGCCCTGTGGGAGCAGGCCCCGCGCCGTGTCAAGGACATTAGCGCCGCGCTTTTGCTGGAATCGGCTACCCTCTCTCCCTTGCTCAAGCGACTTGAAGCACTTGGTTACCTCACCCGCACCAAGGACGGCGCCGATGAGCGCGCACTTGCCATTGACCTCACCCCAGCCGGCGCGGCCCTGCGCGAGAAGGCCCTCTCCGTGCCGGGGACCATGATGGCCCGGCTCGGACTGACTCGCGAAAGCGCCATGGTACTGCACCACTCAATGATGACCCTGATCGATGCTGCCACCCACGCGGACGCCGGCGCTGTGCCCGACACGGCGATGACGGGCACGCCCGCCCATGACACCGCCGCCATGGCGGATAATTGAGATCATGACCCCAGCCCTACTTTCCCTGCCTGAGAGTGCGTGGCAGGCTCGGGCGGCCGCGCACCAACAACGCGTTGACCGGTACGCCGCCCCGTACCTGGCCCGCCGCTCGGCAAATCAGAAACACCCTGTGGAGGATTTCCTCTTCACGTATTACACGCAGAAGCCGGGCCAGCTTTCCCGCTGGCACCCTGGCGCCGGTGTAGTGCTGACGGGTGCCGCCGCGGCCGAGCGCCTGGGCTGGAAGTTCTACCGCCCGGCTGCCGGGAACGAGCTCGAGGAGGCGGGGGCACCCACGGAGGGGTCCGGCGTCGTCCTTGATCTTGAGAAGTTTCTGGAAAAGCGCAAGGAAGCAGTCGATTTTGCCCGGATCATCCTGGGCCGCACGGCAGCACGCCCCGCGCAATTTGGCTGTTTCGGGCTGCATGAATGGGGCATGGTGTACCAGCAGGAAGCCAATGCCGTGCGGCACGAATATCTCGAGCTGCGGCTAGGCTCGGCCGGAACGGATAGGACGGTGGAGGAGAACCGCATCCGCTGCACGCATTTTGACGCCTACCGTTTTTACACGCCGCAGGCTTCCGGACTCAATGAGTTGCGACCTACGCGTGAGAACCAGCGCGATCTGGAGCAACCGGGATGCCTGCACGCCAACATGGACCTCTACAAATGGGCGTACAAGCTGTCTCCGGCGCTGCCCAGCGAACTCGTCATGGACTGTTTTGAGCTGTCGTGGCGGATCCGGGCCATGGACATGCAGGCCTCCCCATACGATCTCGCCGCGTGGGGTTACCCTCCCATTCCCATTGAGACGGCGGCGGGCAAGTCAGATTACGTGGCACACCAGCGGGCATTCAGCGCGGAATCAGCGGTACTGCGGGAGCGGCTGCGGGTGGCAGTGGACACCCTCCCGTAACGCCGCACCACCGATTGGGGCTTTCTACCCGACGCCGCACCAGCGATTGGGGCATTCGGGCCGACGCCGCACCACCGCACCTGGCCTGCGATTCATCCACTGCGGAAGCGTCGGTCAAAAATGCCCGAAAGCTGATGGAGGGTCCGGGAAAAGACCCCGAAAGGTGAGGGAGGGTCCGGCAGCGGGGCGGGTCAGGGGAGGAAGGCTGCCAGCTTCGGGGACAGCCGCTGCGCCATGAGCGCGTAGCCCTCGGTGTCGGGGTGCAGGGTGTCGGGCATACGCTCCGCCGCTTCCTGCGCCGTGAGCACTGTGGCGCCGTCCACGAGGTGCAGCCAGGAATCACCCTGGGCCTGCAGGTGCGTCACAACATCGGCCGTGGCTTGGCGGTAGTCGGCCAGTGTCCAGCCCACCGCGTTGACCTTGTCCTCACGCGGCAAGGAAAGAACGGGTGTGATGACCACCAGGGGCACGGCGGGATGCGCGCGTCGCACCGTGTTGATGAATCCCTGGAGCGCCGGGCCGTAGCTGCGCTCGGAGAAGACGGCCGCGTTGTAGCTGTTGATGCCAACGCACAGGGAGATGATGTCCGCCGGGGTTTGGGCAATGGTGTCAGCGGCTATGGGGTCCAACTGGCACTCCCCCGCCAAGCCCAGGTTGCTCAGCCGCCACCCATTGCCGTTTGCCACGAGCGCTGGCCAGGCCTGCGTTGGCCCGTCGGCCTGCTGGCAGTGCGTGATGGAGCTGCCGTAGGTGATCCACCGCGGACCCTCTTCACCCACTGAGGTGACGGATTCGCCGTCGAGCGTTGCTTGGCTAATGGTGAGGTCACCAAAGTGCGGCAACCACAGCTGGACTAGGGAATTGGGGGCGAGCTCTGTCAGCTCGAGCACATATCGGTGGGCGCCGATGGCGGGCAGGCGATGGGTGCGAAGTCCGTTGACGAGCACATCATAGGGTGCGCAATCCTCGGCGCCGTGGCCCTCAAGCGTGAGCGTTCCGCCGTCGCTGCGCCAGGCTGCGCGAATGCCAGCGGCCATGGCCGCACGATTGGCCAAACCGTCAGTGAAGGGCGGCAGATACCCGGTGGGATCAAGCCTTTCGAAGCTTTGAGCGCCGTCCTCGCTCTCGTGTATCGAAAACATTCCGGACCACTTGGCAGCAACTGAAGTCATGATGCAATGATATCGATTTCCCCCGGCGTCCCGGTGATTAGGTGACGCTGGGCGGCTCCGCTAATACGCGGAACCACCCAGCAGTCTCTTCTACGTGAGGACTAGCTGCGCTTAGTTGGCAGGCGTGACGTGGAAGGTACCGAAGGACAAGAATTCGCCGTTCTGATCGGAGACGACCAGGGTGTCCTTGCCGTTCTTGGTTCCCTCAGGAACGATGAACGACGCAGTTCCCTGCGCATCGGCCAGGAACCAGCCAATGCGGGCCCCGTGCTGGTTCAGGTGCACGTAGCTCCATTTATTGGCCGGCAAGTTCCTTACGGTGACGGTGTCGCCGATGCTGTACTTGCCGTCGCGCAGACCCAGGTCAATGGGAGCCTGGCTGTTCAAGTTTTCACGCTTGACGGACGGCTCAAAGTCAGGCATCGCCGGGAGCACGGGCAGCTCAACTGCCTGCACGACGACGTCCTGTGCCGCATCCTTGGTGCCGTTGACTGCGGCGAGCGCAACGGTACGCTCCGACACGGCACCTGCGGCAATTTCCGCCGTCGAAAGTTCACGGGTTTCCGTGAAGGTGGCGGATTCACCAACGGCCAGGGTGCCGTGGTCGGTGCCGAGCCCGGCAACTCCGGTCAAGGTGACGTTGCCGGAGTTGCCGGCCGTGACGGTGGTGGTGAGCGTGTCACCGGCGCTGGCCAACGCGTTGCCGTCCACATCGTTCCACACGGAAACCGCGGTGGCCGACAATTCGGGGTTGCGCGCCAACACATCAACTTCGCTACCCGTGATGGTGAACGTCTTGCTTGCCAAGCCGGTACTGGTGACGGACCAGGTGGTCAGCGGGATGAAGAAGCCGTTGGCCAGTTCATCAGCCGTGACCGCGTGGCGGGGCGTGCCACAGGTGTAGTTCGCCCACATGGCCAGGTTGTTCCAGCGGCAGTTGCCGCCAGCCGGGGGCAGGAACGGGTCAAAGTTGCCCGCAACAGGGGCCACATTGGAGGTGACATTGCTGAGGCTGGTGACGGCGAACTGGTACGGGAGCTTTTCGCCAACTGTGTAGGGCGTGGCGGCAAGGTCGCGGCTGCTGTCGGTGCGCGAGCCCACGACGCCGAGGCCGATGGTGGGTGCAGCGCCGCCGGTGACGGTCACGGGAACCACTGCGCTGAATTCGCTGGTGCCGTAGCTGACCTTGGCCGTGACCGAATAGCTTCCGGCCTTGGCGCTGGCGGGGATGGTCACCGGGACGGTGACGGTGGCGGACGAGCCGGCGGCAACGTCGGCGAACGCAGAGGTTCCGAAGGTCCAGGCGTTCTGCGCCGCGAAGGAGGCCTTGGCTCCGGTGATTGCCTTCTCGCTTCCGTTCACCAGGGTCAGTTCAGCCTGCACGGTTTCACCGTTGGCGCCCGTGACAGCCTTGGCGGTGAGCTCAACGCCGCACTCGATGCCCAGCCATTCTGTATTGAACTTGCCAAACGTCATGGTGTTGCTGTCGCCCTCGTAGAAGACACCAAATGTGCCCTCGCCTAGGGGCGTGACGGTGGAGTAGCTCATGACGCCGGCTTTGAACTGCTTGCCGGCGCTCCAAGTGGCACCGTCGTCGCAGGAGTAGCGGATGGTACCGTTCTGGCGGCCGGTGGTGCTGTTGGCGTTGGAGAAGAGCAGCATCTTGGCTTCATCCGAGCCCTGTGCCACATCCGGGTACATGCGCGCAATGGAGGCGTTGTTGACGGGGTCAGCCAGGCGGGTGTCCACCGTGACTGGGCCGAACGTTACGCCGCCGTCCTTGGAAATGGCCACCTTGCGGCCGCCGTTGCCGCCGCTGCTGGCCCGGGAGTTCATCATGACGTCGCCGCTGGACAACTCGACCGTCTTGTTTTCATCCATGCCGGTGCCGACAAAAGCCCCGCGCTGCCAGGTCTTTCCATGGTCGTCGGAATAGAGGCTGTAGGCCTGAATGAGTGTGCTGCCGTCAGCCTGCTTAACCTTGCCAGCAAATTGCTGAATCAGCCTGCCCTTGAACTGGCCGTACTTGAGTTGGATACCTTCCCCGGAGGAGGCGAACATACCGGCAACCCCTCCCACATTGCTCACACCATTGACGGTTGAACCCACCGGCTTCGCGACAGTGGTGACCAGCGGTCCGTCAAAGTCGGCATAGGGTGAAGACGCCGGGTAGCTCGCCACAACAGGCAGCGCTGGCCCACGGTCCGGGTCAGTTGACCAGCTGATTCCACCATCAGTTGAGACGGAGACCTGAGCGCTGATGACCTGCCGGTTGGCATCGTCATTGCCGAAGATACTGCCTCCGAAGCCCTGGTCCTTGGAGTAGACATGGAAGTTGAAGACCGTGCCCGTTTCTTTGTCCACCACGTAACTCGGATCGCTGAAACCATAGCGCTGTACTCCGGTGGCCGTGACTTGACCCCGCGCGATAAACGTCGCCGCGCCCCAAGTCTTGCCACCGTCGGTGCTGCGGCGCTGCACAATCGAGTTTGGTGACGGAGAATCTCCGCCATCAGGACGGCCATCATAAGAAGCCAGAAGCACTCCGTTGCCCATGTCAGCCAAAGCTGGGATGCGATAGGACTTGCCGAGCACCGGGTCAATGGCGTTGTCGCCGTTCTTGGCGAGCACCTGCTGTTCGTAGCTGGGAGTCTCGGAAGCCGGAGCGGCCTGCGCAATTGCGGGGGCGAGCATGCTGGTCAAGAGGCCTGTCGTCAGCATCCCGGCAATTGCTGCTGCCCGGGGTGCTTTCCATCGGCGCTGGAAGTCGGTGGAATTCATGTGGTCCTTTCAAAGCGGCCCTCATTGGCCGCGTGGCTGTCCCCAATTCAAGTACATTCCACCGTAAATCTGTGACTTACAGGACATGGAATATCCCACCACCGTAGCGTGTCGCGGGTCACAAAACAACCCTTCGCAGGTCAAGGTCTGCCGATTGAATCAGTCACCGCCCAGAAGTTAAATGCGAGCTGCGCCACTGAAATTCCTGAGTTTGGAATCACTGCGTAGAATGGAATGGCAAGCTCGCGGAGCGCCTTCTCATGACATTTCAGGTCAGCAACAAGTGACCCGATAAGTTGGCGTAAGACGGCACCTCCGCGGCACCCTCTCTTAAACACCAGGAGTTCCTTCGATGCCTCGGATCGTTGTCGACGTCATGCTCAAGCCCGAAATTCTGGACCCGCAGGGAAAAGCCATTGTTGGCGCACTTCCCCGCTTGGGCTTCACCGCATTCTCCGCTGTCCGTCAGGGCAAGCGCTTTGAATTGACCGTGGATGGCGAGGTGACCGAGGAGATCCTGGCCCAGGCTCGCGAAGCAGCGGAAACCATGCTGTCCAACCCGGTCATCGAAGACGTTGTCAACGTTGAAGTTGTGGCGGACTAGCCGTGACTGAAACCCCCTTGATTGGCGGGGCCACACTGGCCCCTGTTGACTCCCGACTGGCCGGCGCCCGCATCGGCGTGGTGACCTTTCCCGGCACCCTCGATGACCGCGATGCAAGCCGCGCCGTCCGCCTGTCCGGCGCCACCGCCGTCGATCTTTGGCACGCTGACACCGTCCTGGCCGATGTTGACGCCGTCATCATCCCCGGTGGATTCTCCTACGGCGACTACCTGCGCGCCGGTGCCATTTCACGCTTTGCGCCGTTGATGTCACAGATCATTGACGCCGCCAACTCAGATGCGAAACTGCCTGTTCTGGGTATTTGCAACGGCTTCCAGATCCTGACCGAATCGCACCTTTTGCCCGGTTCCATGATCAAGAATGACCACTTGAAGTTCCTGTGCCGCGACACCGTGCTGCGCGTTGAGAACAACAACACCGTCTGGACCAACGCCTACGCGCCGGGCGCGGAGATCACCATCCCGTTGAAAAACCAGGATGGCCAGTACATTGCTGACGAGAAAACCCTTGACGCCCTTGAAGCCGAGGGCCGTGTGGCATTCCGCTATGTTGGCACCAACCCCAACGGTTCACGCCGCGATATTGCCGGCATATCCAACGCTGCCGGCAACGTGGTGGGCCTCATGCCGCACCCCGAGCACGCCGTTGAAACAGGTTACGGCCCCGGTCACACCGGCACCGATGGACTGGGTTTCTTCACCTCAGTTTTGAACACCCTTCTGGGAGGCAAGTAAATGTCCGAGATTTCAACAGAGCCCGCCAAGAAGTTCAACATTGACACCGTTGCTAACGCCGAAGTGACCCCCGAGGTTGAATTGCCGTGGGCCGAGCTTGGCCTGAAGCAAAACGAGTTCGACGACGTCGTGAAGGTTTTGGGCCGACGCCCCACCGGCGCTGAGCTGGCCATGTACTCCGTGATGTGGAGTGAGCACTGCTCCTACAAGTCCTCCAAGAACCACCTGCGCCAGTTTGGCGACAAGGTCACCGAGGAAATGAAGAAGGACATGCTGGTTGGCATCGGCGAAAACGCTGGCGTCACCAACTTGGGCGACGGCTGGGCCGTGACGTTCAAGATCGAGTCCCACAACTCGCCCTCGTTCGTTGAGCCGTACCAGGGTGCCGCAACAGGCATCGGTGGCATTGTCCGCGACATTATCTCCATGGGTGCCCGCCCCGTGGCAGTCATGGATCCGCTGCGTTTTGGCGCCATCGATCACCCGGACACCGCCCGCGTCATGCACGGCGCGGTTGCCGGCATTGGCGGCTACGGCAACTCGCTGGGCCTGCCCAACATTGGTGGCGAAATGGTGTTTGACTCCATTTACCAGGGCAACCCGCTGGTCAACGCTTTGGCTGTTGGCGTCATGCGCCACGAAGATATCCGCCTGGCTAACGCCTCGGGCAAGGGCAACAAGGTTGTTTTGTTCGGTGCGCGCACCGGCGGCGACGGCATTGGCGGCGCCTCGGTGCTGGCCTCGGAGTCCTTCGATGACACCAAGCCATCCAAGCGCCCCGCCGTGCAGGTGGGCGACCCCTTTGCCGAGAAGGTGCTCATCGAGTGCTGCCTCGAGCTGTTCAAGGGATCCCTTGTTGAGGGTATTCAGGACCTCGGCGCCGCAGGTATTTCCTGCGCCACGAGCGAGCTGGCCTCCAACGGCGACGGCGGCATGGAAGTTGAACTGACCTCCGTTCTGCTCCGCGACCCCACCCTGACACCGGGTGAAATCCTGATGTCCGAGTCGCAGGAACGCATGATGGCTGTTGTCACGCCGGAAAACATGGCTGCGTTTGAAGCTGTCATGGACAAGTGGGCTGTGGAGTACTCCTGGCTCGGCGAAGTCACCGGCACCGGCCGCTTGATCATCAAGTGGGAGGGCGAGGTAATTGTCGACGTCGATCCCCGCACCGTGGCTCACGACGGCCCGGTTTACGACCGCCCGTTCGCCCGCCCCGAGTGGCAGGATGCCCTTCAGGCTGACGTGTTCAATGGTTCAGCTGCCGATGCCAGCCGCCCTTCCGCTCCGGAAGAACTCAAGGCCGCCGTGCTGGAACTCATCGCCTCCCCCAACATGTGCTCGAAGGACTGGATCACCAACCAGTACGACCGCTATGTTGGCGGCAACACGGCGCAGGCCTTCCCGGACGACGCTGGTGTGATCCGTGTGGACGAGGAAACCGGTTTAGGCGTTGCCCTGGCTACCGACGCCAACGGCCGTTACACCTTCCTTGACCCGTACCACGGCGCACAGCTGGCGCTGGCCGAGGCCTACCGCAACGTGGCCACCACGGGCGCAATCCCCATGGCCGTCAGTGACTGCCTGAACTTCGGCTCCCCCGAGGATCCGGATGTCATGTGGCAGCTCGCCGAGGCTATCCGCGGCCTGTCCGACGCCTGCATGGTGCTGGGCATCCCCGTCACCGGCGGTAACGTCTCGCTGTACAACCAGACGGGCACCACCCCGATCCACCCGACCCCTGTGGTTGCGGTATTGGGCAAGTTCGACGACGTTGCTCGCCGCACGCCGTCAGGCTGGGCTGAGGATGGCCAGGCCATTTACCTGCTGGGCACCACGGCTGATGATCTGGATGGCTCCGAGTGGGCCAACCTGCGCGGTCACTTGGGTGGCTTGCCGCCCAAGGTTGATCTGGCGATCGAACGCGAATTGGGCGAAATCCTGATCAATGCTTCACGCGACGGCATGATCGATGCAGCTCACGATCTCTCCGAAGGTGGCCTCGCGGCAGCTCTCGTTGAATCCGCCCTCCGCAACAACACCGGTGCCCGCGTGGCCCTGGATGAGGTTGCTGCGCGCGACGGCGTGGACCTGTTCACCTTGCTGTTCTCCGAAACGCAGGGACGTGCCATTGTGTCCGTTCCCCGCAGCGAAGAAGTCCGCTTCAACGACATGTGCACGGCCCGCCGTTTCCCGGTGTCCCGCATTGGTGTTGTTGACGCAGCCGGCAACGCTTTGGATCTGCAGGGCCTGTTCAGCGCTCCGCTGGACGAGCTCCGCGAAGCACACGAAGGCACGTTGCCGAAGTACTTCGGCTAGTCCCCACTTGCCGGCCGGGGAAATCGCTGACGTGATTTCCCCGGCCGGCAAGCCTGGGCCCAACGGTTGGGGCCCCTCGGAGCTGTGGGCCCACCAAACGCAAAAACCCCGGTCAACTCATTCACGAGTTGGCCGGGGTTTTTTGTTACTCCACCGTCAAAACAGCCCGGCCAAAGCGCCTAAAAGCCGCCCGTCAGCGTGCGTGCCGCCTGCTGGTAGGAGCGGGTGACTCCCGCCTGAGTCAGCTTGGTGACGGGGGCGCCGAGTGCGTAAATCAGACCTGCAGGCTTACTGAAGGCCAGCAGCCTGAAGTACACGCCGCCGTCGGGCTGCATCATGGCGATGAACGCTTCCTCGCCCAGAGCCGGGTGCCCAGGTAGTGTGCCGTAGCCAAACCCTGCCAGCTGAATATCCCGCCCGTCGGGGCCCGGAACCCACTGCGGTTCCATGGCCCACACCACCTCGCACGGCACGGGCAGGCGCAAGTTTCCCACTCCAAAACCGCTGACCACCTGAGCCCCCACCACTGCCCGCGGCGGCGCTTTCACGTGAAGCCCGGCCCGGCGCTGTATTTCCCAGCTCATGATGCCCGCAGCTAACGCGTCGAATGCCGCCTGACCAACCCCGACGGCGAGCGTCTTATCCACATGATCAAAACCCTTGGGCCATTCGATGGTGTCTGCGGATTTTTCCACAGCCAGCCTGGTCAGGCCCAGAAAAGGGTAATCAAGGGGGCCACGCCTAGCTTTTGGCGACATATGCGCTCCACTCCAATGCAACTTGTTGATACTTGGGCAGCCCCGACACCACAAGATCGTACGAATCTTCCAACATCTCCAGCACCATTTGCTGCTCCACCACAGATGTGTCCACGGTGTTCCAGTGCCTTTTATTCAAGTGGTAGCCGGCAGTGATTCCGGGGTTGGCTTGGCGTAGTGCTGGCGCCAGCTCGGGATCGCACTTGTAGCTGATCCGCATCGGTTCGGCGTCAAGATCGCCCAGCGCAAACACCTTACCCGCCCGCTGCGTTCCGCCGCTACTGGGGGCCTTCACCTTGAAAACACTGGTTTCGGGCCCGAAAGGGAAGTCCTCATAGGCTCCCGTCAAAGCTAGCGCCGCGGCACGCAGATCATCGGCTCCAACGTAACTCACGGTGTACCGCCTTCAGCGCTCTGCGTGCTGCCTTCCCTGCCACGAACTCCGTAGGTCAGCACAGCAAATTCACCCTGTTTCTCAGCGCTGCGCAGCACCAGAGAATCGACGCCCACGTTGCGTGGCAGCAGGGGCGCCCCGCTTGTCAGGGCGGCCGGAGCATAGGTGACAACCAGTTCATTCAGCGCCCCGCAATCGAGGAACTGGCCGGCCAAATCGCCACCACCCACCACCCAAACGTTCAGATCTCCGGCAGCTGCTGTGATCTCTTCCAGGACCCCGGCCACGTCGCCACTGACAAAGCGGACATCGGCGCCGTCGGGCACGGGCAAGGTCCGGGACGTGAACACATAGGTGGGTTTGCTGCCGTAGTACTGCTGCCATTTGGCTGGCTCCGCCAACAAATTCTCAGCCTTAAGTATCCACTCGTAGGTGGATGAGCCCTCGACGAAAACGCCCGCGCTGTCCATGAAAGCGGCAATGTCCGGAGATCCTGCGGTATCCACGGCAAAGAGCCAGTCCAGGGAATGGTGTTTATCCGCCAGAAACCCGTTCAGCGTTGATGCGGTGTAGTACACGGTCTTGGTCATGGAATCTACGCTACCGCCTGAGCAGGCACCCTGCACCTGCGCGCCGAAGCCGGTCAGGAGCTACGGAGTTGCCAGATAGTCCTCGAGCAGCACCACCTTGAGCCCCGCCGCCTTTTGCGCCTTCAGGAAGGCCGCAAGGTCCCGCGGGAACTCCGGACGGAAGTGCATCAGCACAATGTCGCCCGGACGCAACCCGGCACCCACTTGGTAGTCCATCCCGCCAGCATTAGCCTTCGTTTCCCAGTCGACGATGGCCTTCATGCCACACTCCGCGACTGCCTTGCGAATGGCCATCGTGTAGGGACCGCCGGGAGGGCGAAAAAAGACTGGCCGGCGCCCGAACTGCTGTTCCTCGAAATCGGCCATCCCACAAATCTCCGCTTTTTGCTGCTCGTAGCTCAGGTGAATAAAGTCCAGATTATGGGTCATGGTGTGGTCCTCAATGAGGTGCCCGGCCGCCGTGTATTTCCTGTAGAAATCCGAACTTCCTGCAATGAAATTGTGCGCCAGGAACAGCGACGCCTTGATCCCGTTCTTCTCCAGCAGTGCCAGGTCCGAATCCCGTTTGATCGCGCCGTCGTCGATTGTCAAAAACACCACTTTTTGTTCGGTGGGGACCTTGGTCAGCACGGGCACCATCCCGTTTTCAATGGGCGGGAGCACATAATCCGGCACCAGCCCGTCCAGCGTGTCCACCCGCCCGGTTGCCGGATTCGTGGGCGCCAGAGTGGGCGGGGCAGTGGTTGGAACCTCCGACGCCGGAGCATGCGTTGGCGACTGCGCGTCACTTTCCGCCGGGGTACTTACCGGGACGCCAGTGTCCGTAGGTGCAGTGTTGCTTGCTGCCTGGGCACTCTGATCGGGCGCCCCTGAAACTGCGCTGGAAAACTGTGAACTGTTGGAGGTGACCCACCAGACGCCCGTTGCCACGAGGGCGATGGCTAAAATCATGACTGACCATGCCACCCAGCGGCCTCGGGATCGGGAATTGGCAAAGTGGCGGGGCATATCGGCTGTCCTAATTTATTCGCAGTTACTTGGAAGTTGGGGTGCTAGGGCACTCGATGCCGGCGTCGGTTAAAGTCCGAGCTTTGCTGCTTCAATCTTGGGGCAGGTGTTCATGACTACCTCAAGACCGGCATTCTGCGCGCGCTGGGCCGCATCCTCATCAATCACGCCGAGCTGCAGCCAAACAGCCTTGGCACCCACGGCAATGGCTTGGTCAACCACCGCACCCACTTTGTGTGAGTTCACAAAGCAGTCCACCACATCGATGCGCCCGGGTATCTCGGCGAGGGTCTTGTACCCCTTGGCACCATGAACGTCGTCCCCCTTCAGGCTCACGGGGATGATCTCATGGCCCAGCTGGCGCTGGAGGAACAAGGAAACACCCACGGCCGGTCGCAAAGGGTTACCGGAGAGGCCAACCACTGCCCAGCGCGCGGGGGTGGTCAGTAGTCTGTGAATCACCTGCGGGTCATTAATATGTTCCATCTCATGAGCTTAGGCCCGGCGCCCACCGATGCCACTACGCTTGCCCGGCGGTTCGCCAACCACAATTGTTACGTCTAGAGAACTGCGCACCTCTGACAATTTCAGCTGGTTCATCCCCAGGACCTAGTCTTAGAGCGACCATCCCGAGCGGCCGAGAGATCTGGCTCAGCGACGCCGCAGCAACCCTGGTTGACACCCCGCAAGAGGAGTCATCGCCGGCAGGGTGCTACCGCCAGGAACGATGGAGTGTTTTCATGTCTGCTTTGCTTTCGCGAACGGTGTCCACTGATTCGGCGGCGCCACCAACGGCAGTTTCCGATCCCCAAGGGACTGCGGCCATGCCTGTCTCTTTTGAGGCTCTTGGCCGGTCCTTCAGCTCCAAGGCTGGCACTCACACGGTGCTCCGTGATGTCAGCTTTGACATCCAGGCAGGGGAAATCGTGGCCCTGCTGGGCCCTTCCGGTTGCGGAAAGTCCACCCTTCTACGCGCCGTAGCCGGATTGGATGCGCCCAGCACCGGCACCGTGAGCATTGACGGCACCGCCGTATCCGGCATTGATTCACGCTGTGCCGTGGCCTTCCAGGAACCCCGTCTCCTGCCGTGGAAATCAATCGCCAGCAACGTGGCGGTTGGGGTTCCCTCCGGCGCAGACGCTGCCCGGCGGCGCCACGTGGTGAAAAACCTCTTGGAGCTGGTGGGCCTGTCTAAATTCGCCGGTCACCGCCCGCGGGAGATCTCCGGCGGCATGGCCCAGCGGGCCTCACTAGCCAGGGCCTTGGCCCGCAATCCCGCGGTTTTACTGCTAGACGAGCCGTTTGGTGCACTGGACGCGCTGACCCGAATCACCATGCAGGACCTGCTGTTGGACGTGCATGCGGCAGAGCCCACCACGGTGCTGCTGGTCACCCACGATGTGGATGAGGCGCTGCAGCTTGCAGACCGGATCATCCTGCTCGGCTCCGATGGAACGGACACGCCGGGGTGCACCATTGTGCGCACCGTCAATGTACCCGGACCCCGCCCCCGCGACCGGGCTTCCAGCGAGCTGGCCGGACTACGCAGCTCGCTGCTCGCCAGCCTCGGCGTCGACGGCCACTAGCCCCTCTCCTTCTTTCTTCTTCTTCGTTCATCTCTCCACCACACCCATTTTTGAGGACCATCATGCCTAATGCAGCTATTTTCAACCGCCGTTCCTTCCTTGGTTTCACCGCCGCAGTCTCCGCCTTGGCCTTGGCTGGCTGCGCTGGCGAGAACGCAGCTACCGATGCCGCCGGCAAGGATGGCGCAGCCAGCACCTTGACCATCGACTTCGCCACCTACAACCCGCTCAGCTTGGTCATCAAGAAAAAGGGTTGGCTGGAAACAACGCTGGCTCCGAAGAATGTCACAGTAAAGTGGCTACAATCCGCCGGTTCCAACAAGGCCAACGAAGCATTGCGCGCCGGCGCCATCGATGTCGGCTCCACGGCAGGTTCCGCCGCACTACTGGCACGCGCCAACGGCTCACCCATCAAAACGATCTCCCTGTACTCCCAGCCGGAGTGGGCGGCACTTGTCACCAGCAAGGGATCGGCCATCACCTCGGTTGCCGATCTGAAGGGCAAATCGGTGGCAGCTACCAAGGGCACCGATCCCTACTTCTTCCTGGTCCAGGCCTTGGAAAAGGCAGGTTTGAGCACCAAGGACGTGACGGTGGAAAACCTCCAGCACGCTGACGGTCGCGCAGCCTTGGCAAACGGCTCCGTGGACGCGTGGGCTGGATTGGATCCCATCATGGCCACGGCCGAGCAGGAGGGCGCTACCCTCTTCTACCGCAACCTAGACTTCAACACCTATGGCTTCCTAAACGCCACCGAATCATTCCTCAAAGACAAGCCCGAGCTGGCACAGACAGTGGTTGACACTTATGAGAAGGCCCGTGTCTGGGCCGCCGCCAATCCCGAGGAAACGGCTCAAATTCTGGCAGATGCTGCCGGCCTTAAGCCAGAAGTTGCTACCACTGTCATTCTCAAGCGCAGCAACCTCGATGTCTCAGGCATTCCAGGTGAGAAGCAGCGCGCAGTCTTGGCCAAGATCGGGCCCACCTTTGTTGAGCTCGGCGACGTCAAGTCTCAGGCCGAGGTAGACACAGCTCTGGCCAGCCTGCTGGATGATTCCTTCGCCCTGAAGGCAAATCCCGAGTCAATCAAGGAATCCTGATGACCAACCTGGGCAACCCGGGGGCAACAGGCAATTCCGTGTTCCCCACTACCACTGAAGGGTTCAGCGCTATGGGCGTCACCACCCTGACGCCGGGTGCTCCAGCACCAGGATCGCGGCCCGCACAGGTTTCCACGAACAATGGCTCTCGCTGGAGCAACGGTTGGGTCAAGTTGGGCTTGGGGATGATCCTCCCGGCGTTGATCCTGCTGGCCTGGCAGCTGAGCACAGCAGCAGGGCTCTTCTCGCCGGTGCAGCTGCCGTCACCGCGTGCAGTGTTTGAGGCCGGGACCGAGCTCATTTCCCGCAATGAACTGTTCAGCCATGTGGCCATCTCCACACAACGCGTGCTCCTGGGCTTCCTGGCCGGGGCGGCACTGGGTGTCTCTTTGGGTGCCCTCGTGGGGCTGTCAAAGATCGCCGAAGTACTGCTGGGGCCCACTATCGGAGCACTACGCGCTGTGCCGTCGCTTGCTTGGGTGCCGTTGTTGATCCTGTGGATGAAGATTGGCGAGGATTCAAAGGTCACGCTGATTGTAATTGGGGCATTCTTCCCGGTGTTCACCACGGTGTCGCTGGCTCTGCGCCATGTGGACAAAAACCTCGTGGAAGCCGCGCGAGCGTTCGGTTTGCAAGGGCTCAAGCTGCTCACCACGGTGCAACTGCCTGCCGTAGTACCGGCCATTTTCTCCGGGCTCCGGCTGGCACTGGCCCAGGCGTGGCTGTTCCTTGTGGCGGCTGAACTGATTGCCTCATCCATGGGTCTGGGATTCCTATTGACCGATTCACAAAACAACGGCCGCACCGACAGATTGCTGCTAGCTATTGTGCTGCTGGCAGTTCTCGGCAAAGCCACAGATGCCTTGCTTGGCCTCGCGGAGAAGTGGGCCGTTCGCCGCTGGTCCTAACAACCCGGCGCTAGAGACTGGTACTTACGCCCGGCTCAGCTCAGGCGTCCACGAATGAATCGGCGGCGCTGGGCCGATCGTTGTCTCCGGAGTCGGGCTCCTGCTCGTCCTCTTCCTCGGCGTCGTCATCATCGTCGAAGTCCACGTAGTCCTGGCTGGTCAGTTCCTCGGTGTAGCGGTGCCAAAATTCATTGGCACCCGCTGCAGCCGGATCAATTTCCAAAAGCAACGTTTCAAAGCTCTTGGCGACGGCGGAAAAGTCATCGTCGTCTTCGGGCCCAACGGTGTCGCGGTCAATGGCTCCCCACGCCGCAACAATGGCGGGCAGGGTCTCCAGCGATGAGGCCATGAGGGTTTCTTCGTCTTCACAAACGAACAGCACTGCTCCGGTTTTCCGGTCCACTACAACGAATTGAAAATCCCCGTCATTGCAGACAATGGCCCGGCCGCTGGAATCGTCGGCAAAGGGCGGTTCAAGCCATTGACCGTCCAAGGGAACGTCCTCCAGGGCAACCGGGTACATGCCCTTTAACACGGACCAAATCCTGGTGTCGTTCATGATGTCCTCCTGCCGTAGGTCCATAGTCATGACACTAACCACAGCCAGTTGCCCCGTCAACGGGAACTTTCTAACCGGCAGGAACTACCGCTGAACTGCCCTCAAAGCGCCTGTTGCGCAGCACCGGCAGGAACTCCCGGACTTCCTCAATACGGCGATGCGTGACATCTGTGGTGACCACACCCTCAGCCTCGTCATTGAGGAAGTCAAGGGCAATACCCATGGGATCAAGAATGGCTGAATGCCCAATGCAATGCTTGCTGGAGGTTCCCGCAGCCGCCACCCAGCAGGTATTTTCAATGGCCCGCGCCTTGAGAAGCGTCTCCCAATGGTCAATCTTATGTTCGCCCTTGAACCAGGCCGCAGAAACACAGATCATGTCCGCCCCAGCCAACGCCAACGCTCGCGCCAGTTCCGGGAAGCGAATGTCGTAGCAGGTCATGATGCCTACCTTGAAGCCGCCAATTTCCACGAGGGTGATGCCGCGGTCGCTGGGCTTGATGCGGGTCGATTCTTGGTATGAGAAGGCATCGTAGAGGTGCAGTTTCCGGTAGGTTCCGAGAATTTCACCATCATCACCGAGGGCTACAACGGTGTTGTAGGGGCGCGCCTCACCACTGGTTTCATAGCCACCAGCAATGACGGCGATCCCCACCTCGGAGGCAATCATGGACAGCCCTTGCACAAAGGTGGTCCAGTTGGCGTCCACTGTTGCGGCAAAATCGCCCTCGATGCGGCCCACGGAGAACATGGCTTCTTCAGGGAACACCACTAGTTTGCTGTCTTCTTGCGCGGCAGTCACAGCAAGTCTGCGCATGGTGGCCAGATTCGTGACGACGTCTCCGCCTGGGTTGAATTGTCCAACGCTGACCTTCATGGCAATGGTCCTTCCGCTCGATTCTCTGTGGAACCAGACTAGCCCGTCCCGCCCTTACCGTGCCGCCCTCACCCAGCCAGCACGCACAAAAAAGAAGGACGACGTACGGAAGTTAAGTTCCGAACGTCGCCCTTCCCTAATACTGTGGACCAGTGAGCTACTTGTCGTTGATGAGGTCGTGGCGCACGATAGTCTGATCGCGGTCCGGGCCCACGCCAATGGCGGAGATCCGGGTGCCTGACATGCCCTCAAGCGCAAGGATGTAGTTGCGCGCGTTCTCGGGCAGATCTTCCATGGTGCGGGCCGTGGTGATGTCCTCGGTCCAGCCCGGGAAGTACTCGAAAATGGGCTTGGCGTGGTGGAAATCGGTCTGCGTCATGGGCATTTCATCAAAGCGCACCCCGTCCACGTCGTAGGCAACGCATACCGGAATCGATTCGATGCCCGTGAGCACATCCAACTTCGTGACGAAGTAATCCGTGAAGCCGTTGACGCGGGTGGCGTGGCGGGCCAAGATGGCGTCGTACCAACCGCAGCGGCGGGGGCGGCCGGTGTTGACACCGAATTCGCCGCCGGTTGTCTGCAGGTAAATGCCCATGTCATCGAAGAGTTCCGTGGGGAACGGGCCGGCACCAACACGCGTGGTGTAGGCCTTGATGATGCCCACGGAGCGGGTGATGCGGGTGGGGCCAATGCCTGAACCAACCGAGGCGCCACCGGCGGTCGGGTTGGAGGAGGTGACGAACGGGTAGGTGCCGTGGTCCACGTCCAGGAACGTTGCCTGACCGCCTTCCATGAGCACTACTTCGCCGCGGTCCAGCGCCTCGTTGAGCACAAATGTTGCGTCAATGACCATGGGGCGTACGCGCTCGGCGAAGCTCAGGAAGTACTCCACCACCTCGTCCACTTCCACGTCACGGCGGTTGTACACCTTGACCAGAAGTTGGTTCTTTTGCTTGAGCGAACCCTCCACCTTCTGACGCAGGATGGACTCATCAAAGAGGTCCTGAACGCGGATGCCCAGGCGGGCCACCTTGTCCATGTAGGCCGGGCCAATGCCGCGGCCCGTGGTGCCAATGGCGCGCTTGCCAAGGAACCGCTCGGTGACCTTGTCCAGCACCTGGTGGTACGGGGCCACCAGGTGGGCGTTGGCGGAAATGCGCAGCTTGGACGTGTCCGCGCCGCGAGCTTGCAGGCCCTCGATTTCCTCAAACAACGCCTCAAGGTTCACGACGCAGCCGTTACCGATGATGGGTGTTGCGTTGGGGCTCAAAATGCCGGCAGGAAGGAGCTTGAGCTCATACTTCTCACCGCCTACGACAACGGTGTGCCCGGCGTTGTTACCGCCATTTGGCTTCACCACATAGTCGACCAGGCCACCCAATAAATCGGTAGCCTTGCCCTTGCCCTCGTCGCCCCACTGGGCGCCGACGATCACGATTGCTGGCATGGGATCCTCCCCCTTGCTCAAAAAGTTGAGCCGGGCGCTGCATCATTCAGCGGTTGTTCCGCCGTACACCGTCCGGACACGAAAATGCCCCTTGGAAACCACTTGCCTTCTCCAGCGTCGCTGCAGTCTGCGAGTGATCAAGGGGGTCTTACCAGTTGAGTTTACCGGAATGCTCCAGCGCACGCACATTTGCCCCTTGTGGCGCGCGTCTTGAACGTACGACGACGTCCCCTCCTTGCGCTGCACCTCCCGCTGCGCGTCGGCATAGCCCCCTGCCGCTCCCAGACGTCCACTGGGAAATAATTTTTGCTTTATTGCTGTCTGTCGGAAGCCAAAAGAGATATACTGTCCTTAGGACATTAAATTTATCATCGGATCCAAGGAGAAATGATGCTTTCCAACGACTCGAGCACGGCATCCACTTCGGATGGCGCAGCGCTCATCGCCTCGCTCACCCGCGTGCTGGCTGAATGGACGGCACCGGAATTTCTCACGGCAGTCGCAGCCCGTGAAGGAGTGGACCTTGACCCGGGAGCCATCACCCTGGTGACGATTCTGTCCCATGACGGGCCGTTGCGGCCGTCCCATATCGCCACCAAGATGGTGACGGGAGCCTCCAATATCAGCAAGATTACCGCCCGGCTTTCCAAGGCCGGCCTCGTGGGGCGAGTCTCAGACCCCAGCGACGCCAGGGCACAGCGGGTGCAGCTGACCGCCGCCGGGCACCAGATTGCCGCGAAGTTGGTCCTCGCCGGCAACGGCGTGGTTGGCGATCTTCTCAATGGCTGGCCAGAGAAGGACCGGGCCGAGTTCACGCGCCTTCTGGCGAGGTTCGAGTCCTCCACCATCATGTTGTCCAATCGGCTGGGCAACAAAGCCTAATTTTTATCCACACCATTTACCAAGGACACCTGACATGACTAGCAGCACCACAACCCCCCGCACCTACGTTGTTACTGGTGCAGGATCCGGAATTGGCGCCTCCACCGCAGCCCTTCTGCGCGACCGTGGCGAGATCGTCATTGGCGTTGATTTGAAGGGTGCCGAGATCGAGGCGGACCTCAGTACCACCGCCGGGCGCAAAACCGCCGCCGACCGGGCCATTGACTTGGCTGGCGGCAGCATCGACGCCGTCATCGCCTGCGCCGGCATCGCAGCACCCATCCCCCTGACGGTGAGCGTTAACTACTTCGGCGTCACTGAATTTTTGGAACACTTGGCCCCCGTCCTGGCCAAGAGCCCGGCGCCGCGTGCCGCCGTCGTCAGTTCCGCGGCAACACTGCAGAACACGTCAGCGGAACTGGTTGATGCCATGCTGGCCGGAGACGAAGCCAAGGCCTTGGAAATTGGTGCCGCACTGGCCGCCCAGGGACCTGCCGGCTACCTGAACTACCCCTCAAGCAAGCGCGCCCTGAGCCGCTGGGTTCGTCGGGAATCCATCACCGAGCGCTGGGCCGGGGCACACATCCCCCTCAACGCCATTGCTCCGGGAACCGTCATTTCACCGATGACCGAGCAGCTGCTCGCTACCGAAGAGGGCCGGAAGATGGTTGATGACAGCATGCCCATGCCGTTGAACTACCACTCGGATTCCATCGTGCTGGCTCGACTGCTCGCCTGGTTGACCAGCGAGGAAAACACGCACGCCACGGGTCAGACCATCTACATCGATGGTGGCGTTGACGCAACGCTGCGCGGAGACAACATCTGGGACTGATTCCTCAACTCCGAATCAAGCACACGTGCTTGCGCAGGAGCGTAGATTTGGGTTTCTGTAGTTTTCTCAGTCGAGGCGTCACCCTTGTCATGGGGTGACGCCTCCGGGCAGGTGCAGCGTACAGAATCCGGGCCCGACAAAGGGTAGGAGTAGTACGTCCTGTTCCGGCAGTCCGCTACCCGAAAGCAGTTCCTTCGCCAAGCCCAGGTGGACGGCACAGATCACGTCAGGGTTTCCCTTGGCCACCTCCACAAGGGGGCAGGTGGTGAGCCTCAACTCGGTTGCGTCATGATTTCCTTGAACCCCGAATCCGGCTTGGCCAAGCGCCGTTGCCACGCGCTGGCGCGCAACCTTGCCACGGGCCTTGCCGGGAACTTCTTCTGCTGCAACCGTTCCGAGACGCGAAGTACCAGGCAAGGCCCTTGCCCAGCTCCGTCCGGCACTCTCACCTGCGGCGGCCGGGTTGGCACTGGTGGCGGCAAGATGCTGAGCTAGGGCCGCAGCAAGGGCCACGTAGCCAACGGGACCGGCCGGCGTGGCAGTGGCCTGATACAACCACGCAGGCCTGCCCCGGCCTTCCTTGGGCGCAGCTGTTTTGGTCGCATAGCCATCCCCCGTCAGTGCCTCCAGATGTTCCCTGACGGTGTTGGCATGCTGGCCGGTCGCTGTTGCCAACTGCTCAACGCTCAACGTGCCGTCCAACTGGCGCAGCCGTTCAAGCACAGCGGCACGCGCCTTGGAAATGGACGCTACGGGTTCAGCTCGGCCCGGCTTGGGACCCATAGGCAGTTCCGTGAAGCTCAGATTTTCCACGGAATTAAGTGTAGTAATATCCTCTCCGGATCTCCACTTTTCTCGTGATTTTGGCGGTGAAAGGCTGTCCCGTGAAGACTCTTCTCCCCACAACATCGCTGGATGCAAGATCCCGAACCGGTTGATTTGTTTGGGCGTCCCGCTTTGAGGGAAATGTAGTGAGTGAGGCTCGCGGCACAGTGTCGCACTGCCGTGCACCGAACGTGCATCGGACAGGGATGAGGAGGGACGCATTAGTTCCTCTTCCGCTCTCACAACGAAAAGGAGAAGGCAATGGGTATCGGAGACAAGATCGGCAACAAGGCCGAGGAGCTCAAGGGCAAGGCCAAGGAGCACATCGGTGCTGCCACGGATGATCGAGGACTCGAAGCCGAGGGCAAAGTGGACCAGGCCAACGCCGGTATCAAGCAGGCCGGCGAGCATGTTAAGGACGCTGCGAAGGACGTCAGCGGCCACTGAGTCTGGCGCTGACACCTGGGCGGGCCCATAAGGGCTTGCCCTGACTCGACTTGAGAAGTCGAACCGAGAAGGAGTTATTTCATGAGTTTTATCGCGTTCCTGATACTGGGACTCATCGTTGGTGCGATCGCGAAAGCCATTCTGCCAGGCCGTCAAAGTGGCGGCATCCTGATCACCATGCTTCTGGGAGTCGTGGGTGCCTTGCTCGGCGGTTGGATCGGTGGGGCGATCTTCGGCGTCGGCCTTGAGAACTTCTGGAACTTACAAACATGGCTTGTCGCCATCGTGGGCTCACTCGTTGTCTTGGGCGTTTATGGTGCCGTTGTCCGCCGCCGCGCCTGAAATGACTGAAGATCCCTGGCCCGTTCAGCGGGCATAGCGACACCGAGGACCGCCGGGGCTTGAATTTCCGCCCAGTCCCCATGGTGTTCGGGCTGTGGATCCGATCCCGTCCTGTTTCCTCTGCAGAGGGAGCGGGACGGGATCGCTTCGAGGTGAGTCCAGTGTTGTTGGCTAGTGCTTGGCAGGTTCGGTCAGGCGGCGCCGGAGGCGGTCGAGCAACTGCTTGAGTTGTCGGGAAATCTGCATCTGGCTGACGCCGAACTCTCGGGCGATCTGCCCTTGTGACAGCTCCAGGACAAAGCGCAGATGAAGCAGCCGCTTATCTTCCTCGCTCGCGTCCCAGAGCACTGCTTCCACCGTCAGCTCTTGGTCAATACGTTCATACCCGGGGTCATCCACCGCTAAAATAACGTCGGGCCCTGGCCCCTTGGACCACGTTGGCGCGTCACTTTGCTCGATTTGTTGGGCGATCATGGCCATCTCCGCGTGCAGGGCTAGTGTCGCTTCCACGACTGATATACCCGCCACGGAGCTAAGCTCGGCGGTTGAGGGCTCACGCCCCAGGCGCTGCGTCAGTTCGGGGCGTACTTGCCTGATCCTGAGCCGCGCTTCCTGGATGGGCCTCGGTGGCCTTACCGCCCAGGAATGGTCCCTGAGGTATCGCTTGAGTTCCCCGGTGATGGTCGGCACGGCAAAGGCCATGAATCCATGATTCTCCGCCTCGCAGTACCTCCTGGCGGCCTTTACGAGTCCGAGCCTGGCTACCTGCTGAAGGTCGTCGACCTCACATCCCGCGGCAAAATAGCGGCGAGAGAGAGCATCGGCGAGCCCCATGAACTGAAGCACCAACTCATCAGCGCTCATCCCGGCCCCTGACCTTGCTGGTCCTGGCGAAAGGGGAATGCCTAAAGACGAGGGGCCTGGAGCCATGGTTCGGCTGATTGATTCCTGCATCGCATTGCCGGGAGTCGTGCCACGGAACGGTGGAGAAGTTCTGGTGTTTTCATGGCTTGCGGCCAGATCTTTTTCGCGGAGTAACGGGCTGCGGGGTCGGGCGTACATGAGGTCGGTCACGTCCCGCCCGGTCAGCGGGCTGCCTGACGAATTACGGAGAGCTGCTCATCAGTGATGACGTATCCGTCCCAGCGGCGGTTGTTGCCTGGCTGGAAAACCGTCTCAGCTGTGACAGTGCGCTGGCGGTGACGACCGGACGCTACCGCCCACACGACACGGACGTGATTCCCCTCCCGGGTAACCACGTATCCGTGGATCTCGATGCCGGCATCGCTGACTACCACCTTCGCGGCCCCCGCCTGCAGGTTGGTCGATGAGCGGGTATGAGCGGGCTCCGCCTGACACGGACTTGCAGGCGGAATGGTTGTCGTCGCCACTACTCGGCCACCATGTCTTCAACGGAGCAAGCGGCTATCGATGGCTCAAGAGATTTTGAATTGCCCCGGCCATTGAGTGCGAGTCCATTCCGGTGCAACGCCACCACTATTGCCTGCTCGCGCCGCACAAGGAATGCGGTCCGTTCGGGGTTGGCGACATTTCTGAGTTCGTCCTCGGTCAGGGCCAGTTTCACAATAAGTTCCCGAACAGTCGCCTGGCCCAG
The DNA here is from genome assembly GCF_002929705.1 of Arthrobacter sp. N199823. GTDB lineage: Bacteria > Actinomycetota > Actinomycetes > Actinomycetales > Micrococcaceae > Specibacter. Next base: position 184,356 of record NZ_PJIN01000003.1, on the reverse strand, counting down.
ATCGTCGTCCCCCGGCGTGGCTCTGTTCATGGTTTGAGTTGATTCCATCCTCGAAGCCTATTTCTCGGAGGGGGTTACCTTCTTCACCCCTAGGGGTGGACTTGTCTGCCCATAACTGACTTACAGTAGGGGTATGGAAAGCCTTCGCATTGCCCTGGTGGATGACTATGAAATTGTGCTGCGAGGGCTGGAGATGATGCTTCGGTCCTACGGGGACACGCTGGAAGTCGTTGAACTCGACTTAAACAAAAATGTAGACACACCCGTCCACCTCACGCTCTACGATACTTTTGCCGCGACCCCAGGAGACGGCGCGGACGTTCACGAACTGGCAAGCAATCCGCTGGCCGGCAAAGTCGTCGTCTATTCCTGGGACCTCGATGAAACACGGGTCCAGGCGGCACTTGCCAACGGGGCCAGCGGATATCTTTCTAAAGGCTTGCCCGCAGCCCAACTGGTCAGCGCCCTCCACGACATCCACCGGGGAGAAGGCAAAGTCTTCCAAGGATCCAGCAGTCAAGCGAAAACGAGCCTAGGCGACTGGCCCGGCCGCGAAGAAGGCCTAACCCAACGGGAGGCCGAGGTCCTCGCACTGATCACCCAGGGTCTAAGTAATGCCGAGATCGCCGACAGGGCCCGGTTATCAATCAACACCGTCAAGACCTTTATCCGAAGCTGTTACCGCCGTATCGGGGTAACTGACCGCTCCAACGCCATCCTCTGGGGTCTTGCACACGGGTTCTTCCCGGACCACAAACGCGTTCAACCGCACCAGTGAGCGCCTGTCATTTTCCGGAGCCGAGTGCAATAAAGTAACGAGTCGCCTTCACTCCTCTGATTCTTCAGACTTGCCCTGCACAGAATTTCAGAAGCCGACAACTCCGAAGGGGGAACGTTCTGCGGGCACCTCAAATGCCGGGCCAGTCCGCGTCCCGGCGGTCAAGAGAATTATCGTCCGGGTGGAGCGGAAGCTGCGCGTTTGACCCTCCGATTGGAGGAGGGGCAATGATAGACGTCTGTCCACTATCGGCGAGTTCGCCCAGCTGACTAAGATCCCGGTCAAAGCCCTCCACTACTATGCCGATGTGTGATTGGGTCGGCCTGCAGAAAACGACCCTTCAAGCCGGTACCGCAGTTATGCAGCCGCTCAGCTAGGACCTGCACTGCTGATTCGAGCTCTTCGAGAGGTAGACGTTCAACTGAAAGAACTGGCCGACGTCGTGGATGAAGAGACTGCCACTGTGGTGCTCGAGCGACGCTCCGTTCCGGCGAACGCGAGTCGATCGATCAGGGGCTGAGTTGCAGGCTGGACAGTGTCCGGCAGATCAATAAACCCCATGGTGGTGTTGAAACAGCCACCGCCTGAAAGCGCTTAGGAGCCCGCAAACCGAACGTTCTGCGGGACTGCGTGCCTCGTTGATGTCAGGCGACGGCAACCCGAATTTGGATCGGCTACTCGCTCACAGAGGGTTCGTCGTTCGCTATTTTCTCTATCCAGTCGGTTGCTTCATCCGAGAGGTAAAATTCCTCTGGAACGTTAGATCCAACCCAAGATGTATCTGCCGTGGGGTGGCCTGCCTGAGCAATGATCTGACTAAGGGTGGATGACGGCACAACGTCTCCGTTGTTGTTGATCAACCATTGCTGGGTCGATGAGTCCAGAAGGGGCCACCAGTTCTCTATGTCCATGGCCTCATTCTGACACTAGGGCGCCTGGTTGGGGAGGGCCGAGCGTGAAGTCCCGCAAGGGGTGCCCCCTTTAGCCATGGACAAACTGTCGCGCAAAGAATCTCCCGGGCCTTATCCGGGACAGAACTTCCGTCCATATGAGCCCCTCTTCTCACTCTGAAAATCGTCAGGTCGATGCTCGCCAATATCTGACTAATCCAACTGGTTTGGGCGCAGCAACCAGAGCAGGCCACAGTCGCCCTCATCAACGCCAAAGCGTCTGCAGGAAAGTGACACGAAATTGAGACTGTTGGTGACCTTGCCAGAACATCACCGCAGCTCAGAGCGTCCTGCTGGTACTAGCCAGCTCTGGATCCATCGCTGGAGGAAGCCACTAGTCGGCCAGCTACGAAAAATGACACCGATTCCGCTTTCGAAATCCGAGATATAGGTGCCCGAAAGCGGAATCGGTGTCATTTCTTTTGGTGTGCAGCGCCCACCATAAAACGTTAGAGTGCGGCTTCGATCGCGGCGGTAGCCAACGGGTCGGAGTCGTTCAGGAACGTGGCAATGCGAGCCGCTTCATCGGATTCGCCGATAGCGCCTGCGGCACGGCCCAGAGCGTAGAGTGCGCGCAGGAATCCACGGTTGCCCTCATGCTCGAACGGGACAGGACCGGTTCCGCGCCAACCGTTGCGGCGCAGCGAATCCAAGCCGCGGTGGTAGCCGGTGCGTGCGTAGGCGTAGGACTCGATGGTGCGGCCTTCGGCGTACGCTTCGTCGGCCAAAATGGCCCACAGCAGCGACGACGTCGGATTGCCCGCAGCCAAATCAACTGCTTCATCCCCAGCGTCCAAGCGAGCCTGAACATCCACCTCGGCCGGGAGCAGTGTGGGCTCCGGGCCGAGGAGATTCTTGCGGAAATCGTCAGACATTTACTTGAACGTCTTGCCTGCGGAGCCGAGCTGCGAGGCAGCCTCAACAACGCGTGCAGCCAGGCCCTTTTCGGCCGAGGCGCCCCAGACGCGGGGATCGTAAAGCTTCTTGTTGCCTACTTCGCCGTCAACCTTCAAGACGCCGGAGTAGTTGGAGAACATGTGGTCAACAACCGGACGCGTGTAGGCGTACTGGGTGTCGGTGTCGATGTTCATCTTGATGACACCGAAGGAAACAGCGTCGGCAATTTCCTGGTTGGAGGAGCCGGATCCGCCGTGGAAGACCAGGTCAAACGGGTTTTCCTTGCCGATCTTGGCACCAACAGCGGCCTGGATTTCCTTCAGGATTTCCGGGCGCAGCTTGACGTTGCCGGCCTTGTAGACGCCGTGCACGTTACCGAAGGTCAGCGCGGTGATGTAGCGGCCGTTTTCGCCGGAGCCAAGGGCTTCAACAGTGGCCAGGCCGTCTTCGATGGTGGAGTACAGCTTGTCGTTGATGGCGTTCTCGACGCCATCTTCTTCGCCGCCAACAGCGCCGATTTCAACTTCGAGGATCATCTTTGCTGCGTGTGTGCGTGCCAGCAATTCGCGGCCAATGCGCAGGTTTTCCTCGAGGGTTTCGGCGGAGCCGTCCCACATGTGGGAGTTGAAGATCGGGTCGCGGCCAGCCTTGACCTCAGCCTCGGAAGCAGCCAGCAACGGCAGTACAAAGCCGTCCAGCTTGTCCTTCGGGCAGTGATCCGTGTGCAGAGCAACGTTGATGGGGTAGTTCTTGGCAACTTCGCGAGCAAATGCTGCGAAGCCCAATGAACCGGCAACCATGTCCTTGACGCCAGCGCCGGACCAGTAGGCGCCGCCACCGGTGGAAACCTGGATGATGCCGTCGGTTCCGGCGTCGGCGAAGCCCTGCAGGGTTGCGTTCAGGGTCTGTGAGGATGTCACGTTGACCGCGGGGTAGGCGAATCCGCCAGCCTTGGCGCGGTCGATCATTTCGGCATACTTGTCCGGTGTTGCGATGGGCATGAAGAGCTCCTCTGGGCTGAACGGTACAAAAGGGGCTGACAACAGGTCAGTCCCGCATGGCTTCCTCCATCTTAGCGAGTGCGTCCACCGTGACGAACAAGATGAAGTCAACGTTCAGTCTGTGGACTTTTTTAAGCACGACGGCGGACCCGCCCGCAATGCCGTGACGTTAGGGAGTGGGGCTGGTGGACCGGGAATGAGATTTTCCGCCAAAGGCTAAATGCAAAGCTGAGCTGTTGCTTGTCGCGGCCCGTCGGGTCTTGGCGGCGACCTGTTGCGGCGTGCCTGATCCGTCGATGATGTGCCAGCCTCTGGACAACGCAAGCTCCAGGTACTCCTCGCGCGACGATCTCAGATAGGCGAGGGTCTCGCTGTCTTCCCCGCGGGCAAGGATCCTGGCATGAGCAATATCGGCCGGGACATCAATCAGGATGACCGCATCCGGTTCCGGCAGCTGGGAAAGCAACCACGGCATCAGCACCCCCTGGGGCAGCCCGCGGACCGAACGCAGGACCAACTGGCACGCCACATGGCGATCCATGACGGTGGTGCCGGTAAATCCCGCAGCCCGGACGTGGGCCGACAGCACGTTGAGGGAGCGCACAACTGACTCCAAGCGATTGGCCCATACTGGCGTCAGTACGATCCCGAAGCGTGCGGCCACGCGCGACATCCAGCGGCGTCCAGCCGGGTTGCGCAGTAGCTGGGCAGGCGTCCCGGATTCCCGGATTTCGGCCACGAGCGCTGTCCCGACCGTGGTCTTGCCAGCCCCGTCGATGCCCAGCAGCACGATGGAGCGGGGGCGGGACGGGTCAGCCGAACGGGCATCGGCCAGCCTTGGATTCGGTGGCGTGGCGGTTGTTGTGGGCGCTGTCGTGGACATGGTTGGCAAAGGGCTCCAGAGGGTTGGGCTGCAGTGGGTCTCTACCCGCTTCAACGACCATTCCCGGAGAATCGATGCCAGCGTCGTACTGTGCGTTCCCTGTGAATGGATCTCGGCCGGTTCCGAAGCATGCGCCGCGTCCAGGCCGACTTTGAGTCCCCGAGTGGGGTCCGGCGATGGTCGCTCAACTTCACGGCATTGGGACTAGCTGACCCGCTGATCAAACACGTGCCGGCGGATCCAGGCATGCATGGCAATACCGGCGGCTGAGGCGGCGTTAATGGACCGCGTTGAACCAAACTGTTCAATTGACAAGGTGGTTTCCGCGGCGGCGTGTACTTCGTCGCTGAGCCCCGGGCCTTCCTGGCCAAACACGAAAACACAGTTGCGGGGCAATTCGTACGTTTCCAGCTGCTCGGAGTCCGGGAAAATATCGATGCCGATGATAGTTAGACCCTCGCCCTTCGCCCAGGCAACAAAGTCCTCAACGGTGGGGTGGTGGCGGACGTGCTGGTAGCGGTCGGTGACCATGGCGCCGCGCTTGTTCCACCGCCGTCGTCCAATAATGTGCACTTCCTTGGCGAGGAAGGCGTTGGCGGTGCGCACCACGGTGCCAATATTCATGTCATGCTGCCAGTTTTCAATGGCGACGTGGAAGTCGTGGCGGCGCGTGTCCAGCTCGGCCACGATGGCGTCCATGGACCAGTACCGGTACTCGTCCAAAACGTTGCGGCGATCGCCGTTGGCCAGCAATTCGGGGTCCCAGTGATCGCCCTCGGGCAGCTCGCCCTCCCACGGGCCAACACCTACTTCATGGTGGGGCTCTAAATATTCGCTCGCCTCAACGGGCGCGGCACCTTCCGGGGCGGTGGAATCGGCAGGGGAAGGGATCTGACTGGAATTGCTCACCGTTTTACTTTAGCCGGTGTGACTAGGCCCCATTCCCGCTGCTTGCGTGAATCTGCAAGACTGAGGGTAGGGCATCCGGCCACTTTCAGGAGGAATCATGACCACTGTGCAACAACGTCAACCCGCTGACATCGAATGCTGGCTCACTGACATGGACGGCGTGCTCGTCCATGAAAACAAGGCTGTGCCCGGCGCGGCCGAACTGATCCAACGCTGGGTAGACACCTCAAAGCGCTTCCTGGTTCTGACCAACAACTCCATCTACACACCCCGCGATCTCGCCGCCCGACTCAAGCAGTCTGGCCTGGATGTCCCTGAGGAGAACCTCTGGACATCGGCCTTGGCAACCGCCCAGTTCCTGAAGTCTCAAATGCCGCATGGGCGCGCCTATGTCATTGGTGAGGCCGGATTGACGACGGCGTTGCACGAGGCAGGCTTCATTCTCACTGATCAGAAGCCTGACTACGTAGTGCTGGGCGAAACCCGCACCTACTCCTTCGAAGCCATCACCAAAGCCATCCGGCTCATTGGTGCCGGCGCCCGTTTTATTGCCACGAACCCGGACGCCACAGGCCCTTCCGCCGAGGGTCCGTTGCCTGCCACCGGCGCCATCGCGGCGTTGATCACCAAGGCCACGGGGCGCGAACCCTATATTGTTGGCAAGCCCAACCCCATGATGTTCAGATCAGCTATGAACCGCATCGAGGCTCACTCGGAAACCACTGCCATGATTGGCGACCGTATGGATACCGACATCATTGCGGGCATGGAAGCGGGCTTGCACACGGTGTTGGTGTTCACCGGGATCACACAACCTGAAGACATCGAGGCCTACCCCTTCCGTCCCGACCAGGTGATGAATTCAGTGGCAGATCTGATTCCGCACATCTAGCGTCGAGGGATCCTGACATTTAGACACGCAAAAGGGTGCCGCGCCAAAACATGGCGAGGCACCCTTTTGCGTGACAGTCCGTTGCCTCTAGAGTGCAGGTTTTAATGAATCAACGATGGAGGTCAGGGTGGCTTCATTGCTGGCCCATTCGGCATCTAGGGCTTCCACAGTCATTCTGTGCGACACACCCGAGGTGTCGTAGGCAACGAGATATTCCCCTGTGATGTTGCCTTTATAACTAGAGCAGGTGTAGCCGTAGCTATAGCCGTACAGGCCATCCCGCTCAACAATGACGGGTTGGCTGGTGTACGCAAAATCCTGCAGGCACCCGAAAGCTGATGTGCTGCGGTAATAGACCAGATCCTCTTGAGTGGCCGCACGCTGAGCGGCCAGACCCTGATCGATCGCTGCATGGATCTTCTCCGTGGTGACGTCACCTGTTGGCGTATCGCCGGCCTCGTACACCATCATGGAAGTCGCTGGATCGCTATTATTCACGGCACTGAAGCGTTCAGCAGGCCGGCTGCCGTCTTCGTTAATAATGGTGGCGTTCTCAGCGGTTCGGACCCAGCCTTCCGGGTATTGGAAGGAGGCAGAGGTGGTGGGCGCATCCACCATATTGGCCTTGTTTCCGCCCGCAATTAGTCCGGAAAGCAGCACTACAACCGTCACCACGACCGCCAGCACCACGACTCCCCCACCAGCGAGGATCCACGGCAGTGCGCTCTTCTTTTTCGGGGCGAGGAGCATTCCGCCGGGCATGTTGTAGTACGGCTGGGCGTTGTATTGCTGGGAGCCGTACGGATCTGCTGGCGGCTGTTGGCCGTACTGTTGCTGGCCATAGTGCGGCTGCCCATAGGGGGCCGCAGGTGGTTGCTGCGGAGCGTAGTGACCGGGTTGCTGTTGTTGCGGTTCCGGGTCGGATCCGGGCCCACTTGGCCACGGCGGCTGCACTGACATATGAGGACTCCATCCATCTGCGCAGCCCGGACAGGCAACGCTTTGGTGTGAGCTTAGCGCTCCCCAGCAATCGTCGCGATGGGGAGAACTGCCCGCGTCAGAAGCCCAGCGTGCCGCCCGAGGCTTCCAAATAGCAATTACCGCAGAGAGATTCATACCAAACTTCGGCGCCCTCAATGGCGACCTGATCGCCGTCGAACACTATCTCGCTACCCACCCGGCGGGTGTTGAACATGGCCTTCCGTCCACAGCGGCAAATGGTTTTGAGTTCCTCTAGGGAGTGCGCAATTTCCAGCAGCCGGGCCGCGCCGGGGAAGGCCTTAGTACGGAAGTCGGTGCGGAGACCGTAGGCAAGCACCGGGACCCGGTCCAGCACGGCGATGCGGAACAGACCATCAACCTGGGTAGGGTCCAAAAACTGCGCCTCGTCAACCAGCAGGCAGGCCACCGGGGCCATGTCCATGTGCTGGAGAAGCGCATCGGGTGCATCGCCGGCAGCTTGCGCCGCGAACAGGGCGCGGACGTCCGAACCCGGAGGGATGACAAAATCGACCTCACGACTGACGCCAAGCCTGGAGACAATTGAGCTTTCGCCCTTCGTATCCACGCCCGGCTTCGCCAGCAGAACCCGCTGACCGCGCTCCTCATAGTTGAACGCCGCCTGCAGCAGCCCCGTGGACTTGCCCGAGTTCATGGCACCGTGACGGAAATAAAGCTTCGACAAGACAGACCCTTCAAATGGTTTCATGCCGCCCACACCGGTGTTCCCGGAAGGCGCGGCAAAGGAGATCCCGCAGACCGCCCCCGGCCGATGAAGCGGAAAGTCGCCGGGGAATGCCGTTGTGTGTGGACCGACGTGTCAGTCCAGGCCGAGCTCGTCTTTGCCGAAGATGAACAGATACGGGACGTTTGCCTCGGCCTCGATGCGTTCCTTGGCTCCTGTGTCGCGGTCAACGATCACGGCCACTGCCTGAATGTTTCCGCCTGCCTTGCGCACACCTTCAACTGCGGTCAGTGCCGAGCCGCCCGTGGTAGAGGTGTCTTCCAAGACAACAACCTTGCGGCCATCAACACCGGGGCCCTCAACCTGACGGCCCATGCCGTAGGACTTCTGTGCCTTGCGGACCACGAACGCGTCAATGGCACGGCCAGCGTCGCCGGCGGCGTGCATGAGGGCGGTTCCGACGGGATCGGCGCCCATGGTCAGGCCACCGGCGGTTTCAAACTCAATGCCGGCGTCGTCCAGCATGGCCAGCATGACGCGGCCGGCGAGGCGAGAAGCCTCGTGGTGGAGCGTGATGCGACGCAGGTCGATGTAGTAATCGGCCTCCTTACCGGAGGACAGGATTACCTTGCCGTGAACTACGGCCAGCTCCTTAACAAGTTCGAGTAGGCGGGCGCGGTCAGCAGCAAGTGTTGAGGTCATGGGATCCATTCTAAATGGGCGCACGCAACACCGGCGAAACATGCACCAACTATGCTGATCACATGCGCGAACTACAGGCACAGATCATTGCAGAACTTGGCGTCCAACCCACGATTGACCCGGCTGCGGAAATTACCCGCCGTGTCACGTTTCTAAAGGACTATCTCAAGGCCACAGGCACCAAGGGTTATGTGTTGGGCATCAGTGGCGGACTGGATTCCTCCTTGGCTGGCCGGCTGGCCCAGCTAGCGGTTGAGGAACTGGCCACGGAGGGCATCGAGGCGAACTTCATCGCCGTGCGCCTCCCCTATGGCATTCAGCACGATGAAGCCGATGCCCAGGCAGCCCTGAAGTTCATCAACGCCAAAAATGAGCGAACCTTCAATATCGCTCCGGCTGTGGACGGTTTTGAGGCAGAATTCGCTAAGACCGCAACGGAAGACGTCACCGATTTCAACAAGGGCAACATCAAGGCCCGCTCCCGGATGATCGCGCAATATGCCTTGGCAGGCCACGACAACTTGCTCGTCATCGGAACCGACCACGCAGCAGAATCTGTCACCGGTTTCTTCACCAAGTTTGGCGACGGCGGTGCCGATATACTGCCACTGTTCACCTTGAACAAGCGCCAGAACCGGGCACTGCTGCGGGAACTCGGCGCCCCGGAACAGCTGTGGGCAAAGGTTCCCACCGCCGACCTTCTCGACGGCGTGCCCGGCCGCACCGACGAGGACGAACTCGGGATCACGTATGACGACATTGACGACTACCTCGAAGGTAAGGACGTCAGCGAAGCCGCCGCGCAGGGCATCGAGGGCCGCTTTCTGCGCAGCCGGCACAAGCGCACCGTGCCGGTGTCCCTACTTGATACGTGGTGGAAGTAGCCACACCCCAAACGCCTCCTCAGCAAATGGGGTTAAAAACGAAACGCTTCCGCACTTATGTGAAGAAGCGTTCCGTATTTAAGCCCCAAACCTGAGGAAGCGTCTGGGTGGTGAGGGTTACTTGGTGAGGGAGTCCACGTATTCCTGGTTCTCGCCGATCCACTTCTCAACGATCGCGGTGTAATCCTTGGTTGCTTCGCCGTTGAACATGGCGTTCTCCAACGAGGCCAGCGTCTTGGTGTCCATCTTGAAGTCCTTGAGCCAACCGTTCAGCGTGGGGTAGTCCTTCTCGAAGTCCATCCGGGAGAAGGTGTGTACGCCCTCAGCGTCGCCCAGGAGGCCCTTGGGATCCTTCAAGTCCTTGACCGGGAACGCGTCGTAGGCCCAGTGCGGGCGCCACAAGGTGACAGCGATGTTCTCGCCCTTGGTGGTGGCTGTCTTCAGCTCCGACAGCATGGCAGGGGTGGAGGAGGTCAGGTATTCCATCTTGTCCAGGCCGTAACCCGGGATGACCTTGTCCGTGGTAATTTCGGTCAGGCCGGCACCGGGCTCAATGCCAACAATCCTGTTGCCGAACTTGTCTGCGTTGGCCGCCAGCTCGTCCAGAGAATCGATCGGGGCATCGGCGTTGACGGCGATTGTCAGCTTGGCATCGTCATTCCACGCGCCCAGATCGACGAGCTTGTCACCGTACTGTTCGATGTAACTCTTATGTGTAATTGGCAACCAGGTATCGAGGGCCACGTCATAGTCACCCGTGGACAGACCAGAGTAGGCAGGTGCGACGTCGGCGCTTTGCAGCTTGACGTCGTAGCCCTTCTCATCAAGGATGACCTTCCACAGCTCGGAGGCCGCAATTCCTTCGTCCCAGCCATTGAAGACGGCAATGGTGAGGTCCTGCTTGTCACCGTTCTCCAGGGCCGCCCCCTCACTGCCCGCGCCGCAGGCACTCAAACCCAGGGCCAATGTTGCGGCAATGGCAGCTACACTCAAAAATTTCTTGTTCACGGTTCATTCCTTTCATTGGCAGCACTTAATGCATTGCTGCCGCGATTGGTTTGTAAAGCTATTTTTTGCCCCTGTTATGGGGCGTTACTTCTTGCTACGTTTTTTTGTGGCGTTAGTGCCGAAGCTTGCCGTCACGCGGTCAAGGAAGATTGCCAGGATGACCACGGCAATACCGGCCTCAAAGCCAAGCCCGGCGTCAATGCGGCTCAGGCTGGCAACAACGTCTCCACCCAAACCGCCGGCTCCGACCATGCCTGCAATGACCACCATGGACAGCGAGAGCATGATGACCTGGTTAACGCCGGCCATAATGGTGGGGCGCGCCAGCGGCAGCTGAATCTGGCGCAGAATTTTGCTCGGGCTGGAGCCAAAGGCGTGCCCTGCTTCAACAACTTCCTTATCCACGCCACGGATGCCCAGCTCAGTAAAGCGGACACCGGGTGCCATCGAGAAGATGATCGTGGCCACAATACCGGGCACCACGCCCACCCGGAACATGACAAGCGCGGGAATCAGATAAACCATGGCTGGCATGGTCTGCATGAAGTCCAATATTGGCTTGATGATGGCCGAGGCCCGATCTGAACGGGCCGCCCAGATACCCAGCGGAATGCTGATGACAACGGCCACAACTGTGGCAATGACAACCAGCGCCAAGGAGTTCATGGCGTTTTCCCATTGGTTCACGCCAACAATCACGAGGAAGCCAACTGCCGTGCCAACACCCAATTTCCAGCCGCTCGCCCACCAGGCAATCGCGGCAAACACCACAATAATTGCCCAGTAGGGAGGAGCCTGCAACAGCCACTCGAGTCCGTCATAGGCACTAACAAGAACTGTCCGCACAAGAAGGAAAAAGCCGTCCAGCGTGGTTGTCAGCCAGTCAAGGCCTACTTCCACCCAGTCGCCTAGTGGGATCCTGAAATTCGCTTCCACTATGCGTCTCCTTCGGTTTTAGCCAGTGCATCGGTGACCATTTGTTTGGGGATGGGCGCCACTGCCGTATCCACCACAGGGAATTCGCCCGTGGTGGAGGGGACGTTGCCCAAGGCGGCCAGCAGCGTCACTCGCGGCAAGGCACCCACCAGCCGGCCGGCGTCGTTCACGACCGGCAAGGGGATGGGGCTCTCCACTGCGCGGCCAAAGAGATCGTTGAGGGCCGTTTCGGGGCTGACCGGTTCAATGCTCTTGCGGATCACGGAGTTCAGGTCGGAGCTGTGCGCCTCAACCTGCTTCATGACGTCACGGTCGCGGACGGTGCCCAGGTAATTACGACGGCGGTCCACCACGAAAGCGGCCGAAACCTGCAGGTCACGCATGGTGCGCAAGGCGTTTCGCGGTCCGCCGGAGAGGTTCACAACCGCAAGCGCGGGCTCCATCACGCCGCCGGCGGTGAGCACGCGAGTCCTGTCCACGTCCTGCACAAACGCGGCCACGTAGTCATTGGCCGGGCTGGTGAGGATCTCGTCCGGAGTACCGATCTGCACGATTTCACCGTCACGCATGACGGCGATCCGGTCGCCGAGGAACATGGCCTCGTTGAGGTCGTGGGTGATGAAGATGATGGTCTTCTCCAGCTCGGACTGCAGCAGCACCAGCTGTTCCTGCATTTCGCGCCGGATCAACGGGTCGAGCGCGGAGAAGGCCTCGTCCATGAGCAGGATGTCGGTTTCTGCGCTCAGGGCGCGGGCCAGGCCCACGCGCTGCTGCATACCTCCGGAGAGCTCGCTGGGGTACTTGGCACCCCAACCTTCAAGGCCCACCAAGTTCAGGACCTTCTCGGCTCGGGCCAAACGATCAGCTTTAGCCACACCCTGCACCTCAAGTGCGTAGGCGGCGTTTTCCAGAACGGTTCGGTGCGGCATGAGCGCAAAGTGCTGGAACACCATGGAGATTTTCTGCTGGCGAACGCGGCGCAATTCCTTGTCGCTAATCTTGGAAATGTCGGTCCCACCCACCACTACAGAGCCTTCGGTGGGGGCCCAAAGCCCGTTCAGCGTGCGGATCAAGGTGGATTTTCCGGAGCCTGAAAGGCCCATGACAACGAAGATCTCGCCCTTTTTGACCTCAAAGGAGGCGTCGATAACAGCAGCTGTTCCCAGCGCGGTCAATTCATCGCGCTTCTTGCCGGCCTTGAGCCGCTTGATCACTTCGGCAGGTCGTTTGCCGAAGACCTTGTAAACATTGCTCACGCTCAGCGCAATGTCATTTTCAGTGCGCTGTGGCCCGGAATCGGGCGGAATAATCTGCGTTTCTGGTGTGACTTTGTCTGTGGATTCGTACACGTAGTACCCATCTACACGAAAGTTCAGGACCCGCTATGGCAGGTCCTCAACGAGCGCGATTGTTGATCTCGTGCTGCAGGCGTTGTTACGCGTCAAACTCTTCTCTCCCCCGCACGCCCCGGCCGGGGCTGCAAGGAAAGACGGTCTTGCCGCTCAAGGGCAAGAATCGGGAAGCTATCCCTACCGCCAGTTCGACGGCCTGTGTCTGGCTGCCACTTCCCCGGGGAACATGATTCGTCATGAACACGTACGTTGGTGGCAGTTGCCCGCAGGCTTGTCGGTCTACTGGTTCGCTTCCCACGCTAACAGAGACAATTTCGCTAAGGGCTGAATATGTCGGTTTTTGCCCGTATCCGAGCGACATCTCACACGCTGTGGCACCGCGGCTATACGGCGAGGCAACCGTTACAGTTTTGTAACCCTAGGCAACATCACAATCTCTGGGGTAGTGTCCCTCCCCACAGTTCCTTCCATGCCGCGCCCTTATCCCCTTCGGCACGACACAGCAGTGCACCGCCTATGAACGGCTTAACTTGATAGCTTGGAGGGGTGAAGATTGCTACCTGGAATGTGAACTCCCTGCGTGCCCGTGCCGACCGTGTCGAGGACTGGCTGCGCCGAACCGACGCGGATGTTCTGGCCATCCAAGAAACCAAGTGCAAGGACGAGAACTTCCCTTGGGAGCTCTTTGAAAACAACGGCTACGAGGTAGCTCACTTTGGCTTCAGCCAGTGGAACGGCGTGGCCATCGCCTCCCGTGTTGGCCTGGACGACGTGGAGCGGACGTTTTCCGGCCAGCCCACCTTTGGCAAGGGAGGTAAGGACCCCGTTCAGGAGGCCCGCGCCATCGCTGCCACCTGCAACGGTGTACGCATCTGGAGCCTGTACGTGCCCAACGGGCGCGCGCTGGACGACGAACATATGCCGTACAAACTACAGTGGCTCGACGAGCTCAAGAACCAGGCCACGGGCTGGCTCACGGCCGACCCGAACGCCCAGATCGCGCTGATGGGTGACTGGAACATCGCACCCCAGGACGACGACGTCTGGGACATCGACTATTTCCGCACCCAAGGCCTGACACACGTCAGCGAACCCGAGCGGGCAGCGTTCGCGGCGTTTGAAGCGGCAGGCTTTGCCGACGTCGTCCGCCCTTTGCACCCGGGCCCCGGCGTCTACACCTATTGGGACTACACCCAGCTGCGTTTCCCCAAAAAAGAGGGCATGCGCATCGACTTTACGCTGGCCTCACCGGCACTCGCCGCCCGCGTCATCGGCGCTGACATTGACCGCGAGGAACGCAAAGGCAAGGGCGCCTCAGACCATGCCCCAGTCATTGTGGAACTGGGCTGAGCATTGAGTAACGGGCTGTATTTGGGCGGGGTGCAACTCCCCTTCATCTCCAGCCTGCGCGTTTACTTGCCTCGTGAGGCATATACGCTCGCCGAATTCGCCTACATTGAGGGCCTGCGAACCCCCGAACAGAACGGGATCAGCGTCGATGCCGGCGAGCTGGCTGACTCCCTTGACCGGGTGAGCCGGGCCCTCCCTACCCCACTTCCGACGCCGGATGGAGACAGGGTGCGCGTGCTCACCATGGGTGCGGGGGAACAAACGTTGTACGCACCCAACCAGGTGGTGGCCCGCTCGATTGCCAGCGCCAGTGAGCTGCTGTCCGGCAACATGAAAGCGCTGGCATCGCTGATTCTTCCACAAGAACAATGGACCCGGCAGCTGGAGCACGCCTCGCATGCAAGCCATCTTGAGCTGCCTATCCAGACCCGAAATTCTACCTGGGGCATCCCCTTCAGCTGGTTCATCTTGGTATATGCCAATGACCGCATGGAAGTGGTTGAGGCCAATGGCCGGGTCCTGACGGTGCGGATCCAGGTGCCGCTGGCCACCGCCTTGGGAAGAGTGGAGCGAACCCTAGGCATGCTGGCTGCCATGGCCCCGGAGTTGGACCTCTTTGAGGAACTCCAAGATTTGGGCCACTGGCTTGCCGGATTCAATGACGCGGGCGTGGTGGAACTGGATTATGGTCCCGTGGCCAACCGAGTGCACCCCGACGATTCCCCCGCCGATGTGCACATGGGGTTGGAGTGTCTGGCCGACGGGGACCTCACCGGCGCTGCCGCAGCCTACCGCCGGCTGGCAAACCGGTGGATGCCCGTGCGTCAACTGGCTCGAGCAAACTAAAAACCCCACGACCGTCACAGCGCTGCCAGTGCAACGAGGACCGTCGTGGGGTTTTTAGATGAAGCAGTAGTTACTTGTCGTGCTTGAAGATGCCGGCAATCTTGGCGCCAAGACCCTTGGCGTGCTCCACAGCGTCCCCCGCGAATTCCTTCACGTTCTCGGCAGCGTCACCGGCAAACTCCTTGATGTTTTCACCAGCGTCGCCGGCGAATTCCTTGATGTTTTCCGTGGCGTCTCCGGCGAAGTCCTTGAGGTTTTCCGTGGCATCACCGGCAACATCCTTGGCTTTGCTGGCTGCGTCTCCGGCGAAGTCCTTGACGTTTTCCACAGCGTCCGCGGCGAATTCCTTGGCCTTGTCTACTGCTTCTGCGCCGTTGCCTGCATTGTTTTCAGTCATGATGCCTTCCTTCATGCTTTGCTATGGACCCCCAGGCTAGTCATGCTCAAGGGTAATGATGAAACGAGACTAGCGGACTCGTTCCGCTTTGGTGAACCGTGACCTTGCACCGCTGCCAATGCTCAGGAGAACCGGAACTTCAAAGCCCAGCAGCTCATCCAACGCCGCCACCAGATCCGCGATCTCACCGGCCACCTTGTGGGGTGAGACTCCTTGGCGGGGTAGAACCCGCACCTTAATAGCGGTCTGTCGGCGGAAGTCATAACTTGTCACAGTGACGCCCACAAGGTCGGTGCGCTCCATCAGCGCACTCTTGAGAGCATGCTCGGCCACAGCGCAACTGAGCTTAACCGCTCCGGCGGCTCCGTCGTCGTCCGCGTTTCCTTGATAGTCCAGCAACGTGCTAGCCCGTCCCTTGCCCTGATTGCCGATCCAGGAAATCATCACGATCGCCACCAGCAGGAAGAACACAGCAACGGCCAGCCAAATCCAGCTCTGGGAGGTCAGCAAAAGCCGTGTGCGAGCCTCCACGTCCAGCAACCAGTCCAGCTGCGCCTGCGCGTAACCCTGCCACCAGCGGGCCGCAGCGGGGCTCACGGCCAGAACACCCGCTCCCGCCCCTGCAACGAGCAGGACCAGCCCAATCACTGACAGTAAGAACCTATTGAGGGCTCTCGGTGTGCCGTTCATACGCCAATCACCCCACTGTCAGTTAGTTTTACACTCACGGAAGGCACGGGATTCAATCCCATGTCAGCCACCCGCGCCTCCACAGCCCCTTGGATCTGCGATTCAGACAAAAGAATGCCGGACGTTGGCCGCACATTGACCTGCACCTGGCGGGCCGAAACTACCACCATGACCTGTTCTCGAGTCACCCCGGCGGCCACTCGGGCGGTTTTGGCGAGAGCAGAGGCAATCACTTCATCGTCCACCACAATGGCAACGCGGGGATGACTGATAACGTGCCGAGCCCGCCGACCCGGCAGGATCCCGTGGCATAAAAAGATCAGGCCAAAAAGGGCCAGTAGCATCCCGGCTGCACCCAGAAGTGCCCGCGGGGTATCGCCGGGGAGATCGGCAATCCATTGCAACATCATTCCGGGACTTGCCAGCCACGTGGGCTGACCCAAGGCAGCCAGCATCGATTCCAGCATGAAGTACAGGGCTGTCGCGGCCACCAGACAGGCGGCAATGACGGCGGCACCGGACCGGGGCGAATGGGTCTCCCGGCGCAGAATGTGCCGGTCCAAGTCCCTCTGACGTTCTTGAGACGGGCCGCTCACAAAACCCTCCCCTCTTCGCGCACCAGCAGCCCGGAAATCCGGATGTCAACACGGCTCAGGCGCGAGCCGCTCAGATGTTCAACCTGCGTCAGGATACTGGCTTTGGCCGCCGTTGCACGGGCGAGAATACTGCCCCCGCCCTGTGTGAGCCGATCGGGATCCCGACTCACCGCACTCAAGGGTGGCGCGCCCATGGGCGAGGAGATAGACAAAGCCAAGAGTCCGTCGTCGTCATTCCAGCTGACCCGCACGTGAGCGGGAGGGACAGCCAGCACCTGCCCCGCCGTAGCCTTCGCAAGGGAGCTCAGCGCCTGCGTGCTGATGCGGTTGTGGCCGGCAAGATCGCGCGCTGGCACCAGTTCCTCACTCACGACGACGAGCGGCGGCCCGTGAGCGCATCAAGGGCACCGCGCCAATCAAGTTTTCCGCTGGCAGCCCGGCCTACAAAGGCGCCCACAGCGATGAAGATCGCGCTGATAATAAAGCCCCAGAATCCAAAGGCGAAGGCCATGAATGCCAGGAACGCACCAAATGCTGCACAAACAACGCTGAGATTCACAGTTGTTCCTCTGTTTCTGTTGACGCGATGCCATGAGCCGGCGCAGTGGCAGCTGTTGGGGTTGCCGCAGGTGTTACCGCAGACTTTGCACTACTCAAACGGTCCGAAAGCCGGGACTTGGAGGCAGGCTTTTCCGTGTCAGTGGATGGGATGAACACATCCGTAATTTCAATATTGACCTCAATGACGTCGCGGCCCACCAGTTCCTCCACGGCCCCGTAGACGGCTGCCCGAACCGTGTTGGCCAGCGTTTGGAGCGGGTAACCGTACTCGGCCATCAGCACCAGATCGACGGCCACTTGGGACTCGCCAACTTCAACCCTGACTCCCTGGGTGAGATCGGTAGCGCCCACCACTTCTCGGATGGCTCCGATGGAACGTGAAGCACCCGAACCGAGCGCGTGCACGCCCGGTACGCTGCGAGCTGCAATGCCAACCACCTTGGCCACAGCCGTTTCGGCAATGACTGTTCGCCCAACGCCTGCGGTGAGGGTAGTGGGAGCGGGATTACCTGTTGCTAAGTCGTGCGAGTCCATCAACGCGCCCTTTCTGTTTCCTTTACGGTAAGCCTATTCACCGAAAAGTTGGGGGGCAACGCCGCAGGCCCCCACCGCTGCTAATTGCAGTACAGAAAAACTCTGCCGTTACTGGCCGCCGCAATTATTCTCAACCCATGCACCAATAGGCTCCATGGCCGTTTTGAACTTATTTTCATCGAACGCCTTGCCGTCCACAGCAGTCTCATTGACAACCGTCAAAAGGTTTTCCAGATCTCCCTTGAGCTCAGCTGGGACCTTCTTCATGGACTCTTTCACCTGATCGGCCAGCTTCCGGGTGTTTTCACCGCTCGAGTCGAACTTGGACAGGAGCGCCAAGCTGCTGCCTGCCAAAACCACCGCCGTCACACTCAGACATGCCTCGGCATTAGCTGCCAGTGCGCCCAGATCGGGAACTGAGCCACTAGCGGTTCCTTCGGGCGCAACTGGATCTCGCTGCTGATCCTGCGCGTCACTGGTTTTGTTGGACGCGGAACCCCCTCCTGCGCTGCCAGCGTCCGGGATCAAGGAGCACCCGGTGCTCACCATGGAAACCAGGAGCAAAACTGCCAACAAGCGAAACAATCTCCGCATAGTTCTTGTCATCTGCACGAGGACCCCTAAGTTTCTTCCGCCATTGGCGGAGCGCTTCCGAACTTCTCATGGCCATTGTGACACAGGGCATCACGCTGCTCTGTTGGCACTGACGTTGGTGTTGCTCTGCTGGCGCTGCGACGTTAGTTGCGAAGTTGCGCTGCACCCCGCTAACCCTGGACCGGCGCTGCTAACCCTGGACCGGGGCTGGAATGAGCAGAACGCTTAAAACAAGAAAGACCCCTTATTTCTAAGGGGTCTTGCTGGTGGCTCCGACCGGCGTCGATCCGGTGACCTTTCGATTTTCAGTCGAACGCTCTACCAACTGAGCTACAGAGCCTTGGTGATCTGAAAATATCGTCACCAGATCTTCTTGAGCTAGCCAAGAAAACCATAGCGACCCTGACGGGACTCGAACCCGCGACCTCCGCCGTGACAGGGCGGCGCGCTAACCAACTGCGCTACAGGGCCATACATTTACTGCTTTTGTTTCTCTCACACGTTTGCGTGATTTTCACGAGTAATAGCGTACCAGCATTTTTTCATCCGGTTTACCACTCACTCGCAAGTACCCCCAACGGGATTCGAACCCGTGCCGCCGCCGTGAAAGGGCGGTGTCCTAGGCCGCTAGACGATGGGGGCCTAGTCATCCTTTTTGCCTCGGCGTCGTTTCCAGCGCCTCGGTTCCAAGTGGACTCCAAAAACTATAGGGCCTATTTGCCCAGAACACAAAACGAGGATCCACCAAGCGGCCCGGACTGGCCAAAAACAGCCCTCCTCAACCCCTCAGGACGCCTCCCCGAAACCCAAAAAACCCGTGTTTTAGCGAGATTTCAACTAGGATTGAGTCATGCATCACAACCCCCTGGCTGGCATCCCATCCTTCACCCCATTCAGCATGGGCGAGGCGGAATTCGATGCTGCCGTACACGCGGCACTAACGCAGATTCCTGCACGCGTCCGCGCTGAAATGGATAATATGGCCATCTTTATCGCCGACGATTACGAGCCGGCCCCTGGCGAACATCCGGATACCGTGCTGCTGGGCCTTTATGAGGGGACACCGCTCACCGAGCGTGATTCCTGGTGGGACGCAGGCTCGCTGCCTGACCGCATCACCATTTTTCGCCAGCCTATTCTGGATATCTGCCGCAGCCGCGATGAGGTCATTCATGAGGTCACCGTGACAGTGGTTCACGAGATTGCCCACCACTTCGGCATCAGCGACGAGCGGCTCCACGAGCTCGGCTGGGGCTAAATGACACTGTTGTTGTTTATGTGACTGGTGTTTTTCGTGTTGCCAAAGCATTCTGCGGGGCCGTAGGGTCTGGATAGCTGGGTAAATGCGCCGTGAGTCCCCAGCCTCAGGCTTGCGCTCTTATAAGGAGCTACGGCATTCACCAACCGACCTGCAGTGAGGCTTCTGGATGAGTATGCGCTTTTTGGTTCGTGGCACCGCCACCTTGGCTTGTGTCACTTTGGCTTCTGCCGCCCTACTCTCCCCCGCCGCAGCCTCCCCACAGGTTTTTGGCACAAGTGCATTAAGTTCGACGGCGTTCCAAAAGTTCGCCCCTCTTCCCCACCTTCCTGCCATCCCGAGTGAAGACGAGATCGCTAAGGCCAAGACCTCCGAAGCAGCCACAGCCGCCGCTGCTTCCGAACTTGAAGCCATTCTCAGCTCTGCCAATGACCGCCTGCAGGCCACCAGCATGGCCGCATTGGGCGCCAGCGACGCTTACACAGAAGCTTTGGTGGTCTTGGCTCAGCGCCAAGCCGAAGCGGAAACAACAAGGGCAAAATCGGACGCTGCCCGTACCGCAAATTCAGAGGCCAAGACGGCGCTGGGGCAGTTGGCCGGCGATCTATACAAGTCCGGTGGGATGGGGCTGAGCGTTCAGACACTCGTCACTAGCGACGACAGCGATGATGCCCTGTACAAGGCGTCCACCCTCATGGCTCTGAGTTCCAACCGGGCCAATACATTTGCCTCGGCCGAGGCCGCTGCCTCCACCTCGGCCGCATTAGATGCTCAAGCATTGGCCGCAAGCACCGCCGCCAAGGAAGCTACGGCAACGGCTGAGTCCTCCCGAGCTTTGGCCCAAAGCGCGGCTGACGCCCAGGCCGCCGTCGTGGTTGATAATCAAGCCCAACGCGATGTCTTGCTGCAACGGCTTGCGAGTTTGCACAACACCACCGTGGCCCTAGAAGGCGCCAGGGTTGACGCCCTGGCCCAGAAAGCCCGCGACGAGGCGCTCAAGGAGCAGATTGCAGCGTCCAAGGATGCGCCTGCACCGGTGCGGCCCCCGGTAACCGGCACCACGCCAGCCGTGATTCCTGCGGTTCCTCAGGCTCCAGCAGCACCAGCACCGAAGCCGGTGAGCCCCGCTCCGAAGCCCGCGCCGAAGCCGGCAAACCCCGCACCCCAGCAGCCAAAACCTCCTGTCGCTCAAGCGCCAAAACCGCCTGTCACTCAGACTCCCAAGCCTCCTGTCGCTCCGGCACCAGCACCTGCGCCGAAACCGGTGGCACCTCCCAAGCCGCCAGTGATCAAGCCACCCGTTGCACCGTCGGGCAGCTACACCAAGGTCATGGTCAATTACGCCATGTCCAAGATTGGCAGCCCCTACCAATGGGGCGGCAATGGGCCTAACGCCTTTGACTGTTCCGGGCTGGTTCAGCAGGCCTTCGCGGCAGCCGGCAAGTCCGTACCGCGCCAAGGTTCGGACCAGTTCTGGGCCGCTCCTGTCCGGGTACCGTTGTCACAGATGCAATACGGTGACCTGCTGGTCTTCAACGAAGACGGCAATGGCCGTTTCAGCCACGTCGCCATTTACATTGGAAACGGCCAAGTCGTCCAGGCACTGAACTACAGCGAACCCGTGGCTGTCACCTCATTGGCGTACATGACTCCCTACATGACGCTGTACCCCTACGCGGCCCGGTACTAGCGCACTCAGCCCGGTAACGCCGTGAGCCGTGGTCCTCTCCTGAATCGGAGAGGACCACGGCTCACGGCGTTACCAAGATCTAGCTGCGGCTCAGGCTTGCAGCAACGGGCCAAAGGCAGATCGGTCATCCTGACGAGGATCTTCCCTGTCCCGCACTACCATGATGGGACCCTTGGCATGGTGCCGCACGCCGTCGGTGGTGGAGCCGAGCATCATGCCCGCGAAACCGCCCCGGCCACGAGTTCCCATGACAACGAGCTCAGTGGTTTCGGTAGCCTTCACGAGTTCTTCGACGGCGGACCCTTCCAGTAGCTTCACCTCAATGGGCAGTTTCGGGAAGTGATTGCGCAGCCATTTCTCACCGGCATCAAGCTGGAGCTGGATCTCAGCAAACAACGCCTCGCGATCCACCGGCGCAGGCAACCAGGCCAGCGATCCTGTGTAGGGCTGCACAGCGCAGATGATCCGCAGGGTGCAGCCAGCGCGCTGCGCCTGTTCGGCTGCCACAAGGACTGCATAGCGGGCCTGATCTGAACCATCCACGCCCACAGTGACGACTTTTTCAATGGCAACGCCGGATTTACCAGTGCCCGCCTCCAAGTCAGCCTCCAGCCGTGGAGCGCAGCTCAGTGGCACGGTTACGGTGGGGCATTTCGCGTGGGCTGGCAGTGCTGAGCTGACGCTACCCAAAAGCCTCCCTATGAAGCCACCCCTGCCGCGTGAGCCAAAGACTAGTAGTTCGGCAGTTTCACTCAGTTCCAGAAGGACGCCCGCGGCGTCGCCGTTCTCAACCCGCGCGTCCATCTCAATATCGAGGTGAGCCACGGTGGCGGCAGATTCGCGAAGGACAGCCTCGGCACCTTGTCGGATGACGTCGTCGTCCACGGTTGCGTAACCGCCGTCGAGGCCTGAGGCGGCAAAAATGGGCACGGTGTAAGCGGTGACTAGGTGCAGCGGAACTTTGCGCAATTTGGCTTGCCGAGCCGCCCAAATCAAGGCGCAATTGCTCTGCTTGGATCCATCGATTCCTACCACAATCCCTGTTGGTGCTGGGATGGGTTGCTGCGCTGCGCCTTGGGGTGATTGCTCTTGACTGGACATGATGCGCCTCCTAGTTCATACATACCGGAGAGACTAAAAATCAGCGAATGCCTCACCGTCGCGGCCTGTACTTGTGACTATTGCGGGTTCAGTGATGCACGTCAAGTTACCGTGCGGCGAGCGCCGAACATGACTTCATCTGCCTTCTATTCAGCTACGCCCCCACATGTGACACAGTTGGCATTACTCGCAAGTAGGAAAGTAGGCCTCCATGTTGAAACTCCTTGATACGGCCGTGGCGCGCGGCCTCAGCGGTGAGCTGGCCGCAGCCTCCGGTTCTCAGGATGCCATCTGGGCCGGGGCGGATTCAGCCTGTGCAGAATTGTCCGCTCCGTTGGCCGTTGTGGATGTGCAGGCGCTGTCCACCAATGCCGGATCTTTGCTGCGGCGGGCCGCGGGAAAGCCCATTCGGGTGGCCAGCAAGTCCATCCGAAACAAAGAGGTTCTGCGTGCCGTGCTGGCTCAGCCTGGATTTTCCGGCGTGTTGGGGTTCACCCTCCCGGAGGCGCTGTGGCTTGCCGCGGATCCCTCGGATGCTTTCACTGACATTGTGGTGGGCTACCCCACCGCCGATCCCTTTGCCCTGCGAGCGCTAGCCGCCGATCCTGTGGCCTGCGCCCGTGTGACGCTGATGGTTGACTCCTCGGAACAACTGGATTGGATGGCTGCAACCCTTGCGTCTCTCAGTCCGGCTGCACCTATTCGGCTATGTCTGGATCTGGACGCATCCTGGCGGCCTACCGCCGCCGGGCGCGCTCTGGGACACATTGGCGTGTACCGCTCCCCCGTGCGCACCGGAGCCGATGCCATCGCGCTGGCGCTGGCGATCAACGGCTACCGGCAAGGTAACACTGCTCTTTTCCGACTCACGGGCATCATGGCGTACGAGGCCCAAATCGCTGGCCTGCAGGACACCCCTCACACGGGAAACAAGGTGGCCGATCTAGCCAAATCGCAGCTACTGAAGCAGATCCAGCGCCAGTCCATGGCCGAGATCATGCGCCGTCGCGCCAACGTTGTGGCCGCCGTACGGAATGTGTGCGATCTCGAATTCGTCAACGGCGGCGGCACGGGCAGCTTGGAACTCACCTCTGGCGATCCTGCCGTGACGGAGCTGGCGGCCGGTTCGGGGCTGTTCGGCCCCACACTGTTTGACGGCTATTCGCGCTTCACCCCAGCCCACGCCGTCGGATTTGCCGCTCCCGTGGTGAGACGCCCGGCATCTGACATTGTCACGGTTCTGGGCGGTGGCTGGATTGCCTCCGGCCCCGCAGGAAACGACCGCTCCCCCGTGGCCGTCCACCCGGCCGGGCTGTCCTTCATTGGCACCGAGGGCGCCGGTGAGGTCCAGACACCCCTGCGCGGGACAGCGGCCGCCACTTTGGCCATCGGTGACAAAGTCTGGTTCCGCCATGCCAAGTCCGGAGAAGTCTGTGAGCATGTTGACGCCTTGGAAATGATCGACGGCGGACAATGGGTGGGCAGAGCGCTCACCTATCGAGGGGAAGGTAAAGCGTTCGTATGAGTGAATGGCGGAATTGGGCCGGTGACCAGCACTGCAGGCCCAGCGCCGTGAAGCTGCCCAGCACGGTAGGCGAAGTCTCGGCGCTGGTCGCAGCCGTTGCCGACGGCGGTGGCACCATCAAGGCTGTGGGAGCTGGGCACAGCTTTACCGATATTGCCCTGACCCGTGGCGTGCAGTTACGCCTCGATGGCATCAGCGGGCTACTCAACGTGGACCGAGAAGCAAAACTCGTCACGATCGCTGGCGGCACTCGCTTGTATGAAATTCCCGCGTTGCTGGCACCGTACGGGCTGGCCATGGAAAATTTGGGCGACATTGACCAGCAGTCCATTTCCGGCGCCATCTCCACCGGTACTCATGGCACCGGCTTGAAATTTGGCGGCATTGCCACTCAGGTACGCGCTCTATTGCTCGTCACGGGAACTGGCGAGGTGAAGCGCTGTTCCGCTACCGAGAACCCAGAGGTGTTCGCGGTGGCCCGGGTAGGACTTGGCGCCTTGGGCATCATTGTCGAGGTCACCTTGGCGTGTGTGGATGCCTTCATGCTCCATGCGGTGGAACGGCCGGAGCCGCTGGCAGCAGTGGTGGAGTCGCTCGCCGAACGCAACGCCGCCCACGATCACTTTGAGTTCTACTGGTTTCCACATACCCAGACGGCCCTGACTAAAACCAACACCCGGTATGGGCCGGGCGGGCTGCCGCGGGGCGTGAAGCCCTTGTCTTTGGCCTCTCATCTGGTGGATGACACATTGCTTTCCAACACTCTCTTTTCTGCCCTGTGCAACATTTCTGCCACGGCGCCCTCCGTGATCCCCAAGATCAACACCATGGCCGCGAAGCTCACGGGCAACAGGGAGTTTGGCGATGCCTCCCACAAGGTCTTTGCCACACAGCGGACAGTGCGATTCAGGGAAATGGAGTACGCCGTACCGCTGACCCACATCCCCACAGTGCTGGCCGAGCTGGACACCATGATCACCCGGCGTGGACTACAGATCTCCTTCCCTGTAGAGGTCCGCAGCGCAGCGGCGGATGACATTGCCTTGTCAACGGCAAGCCAGCGCGACACCGGCTATATCGCCATCCATCAGCATGTGAAAACATCGCCGTTGGAGTACTTCCGGGCCGCCGAAGAAATCTTCCAGGCACACGCTGGGCGGCCGCACTGGGGCAAGTGGCACTTCCTCCAATCGAAAGACTTTTCAGAGCTCTACCCAGACCTGGAAAAGTTCTGTAGTGTTCGGGATGTTCTCGATCCCAAAAGAGTGTTTCGCAACGCCTATCTGGATCGGGTGCTGCTCTGATTTCTTGGGCATCCCCACCTGTTTGATCCGCCCTACGGCGCAGTCCTTCCTGGTCTGTGCCGACCGTGAATTCTCCTACCGTTCGAGGAGGCATTTGCCCATGATGGCTGCGACAAAAATTGCCCTACCCCGGGCCAGCACAGTGCCGCTGCATACCCCCAGCGCGCCAGCATTGCAGGGAAAAACCACTGAAAGCACCACCACCATGGTGATTGGCTCCGGATTCTCCGCTCTAGCCATTGCGGCAGAACTCAACCGACAAGGTATCAAGACCATCGTGGTGGATAGTTCTTGTCCTTTGAAGCAGCCCACGGCGCCGCCCACCACGGGCGGCATCAGCCTGGCCGCCTTGAGTGAACGGAGCGAGATTGTCCGGCTGCTGGAGCACTACGCCCGGCGCAATGAGCTGGATATCCGCCCGGCAACCCAGGCCTTGGACTTCACACACCACGACGGCGACCACCACGACGCAGACATGGCCGCCTCGCACCAATGGCGAGTGCTCACAACAACCGGCACCGTTACCGCCCACAGCATTGTCTTTACCCGAGGTGCCCTCAGCCAATTACGCAAGGTGCTCCATAGCGTTGGCGTGTCCACCGCCAGCGACGTACGCACGGGTATGCATGTCCTGGGCCTCTACCTGGTGGGCGTGGGCGATCTAGCCGTTCCCACCACCCAAGAAATCCTGCACCAGGCTAAGCGAGCCAGTCATTCCATTTCCTCCCGCATTGCGGCCATGGAAATGGGCCAGGTCGCAGCGATCGCCTGAGGCCCCGGCAGCACCGCCCTAAACGGCAAAAGCCCGCTGCCTACCCTTGGAGGATAGGCAGCGGGCTTTTGGTGGAAAGACTAATCTTCGCGAGCAAGCCGGCGTCGGGCAACAACCACCATGGCAACCACAATGCCCACCAGGACAACGGCCAAGCCAATGATGCTCCACGGCACCGCTGAATCATCGGCAACAGGCTCTGACTGGGGTTCCGGCTGGGCTTGGACGGAAACTACGGGCCCCGCGGCTGCGCCAGCTGCTGGACTCACAGCAGTGGCCGAACTGGCAGAGCTGGCAGTGAAACTAAATGTGCCTTCAATGGGGTGGGAATCGGAGGACACCAGGCGCCACTGAACCGTGTACTTGCCGGCAGGAGCTCCGGGGCGCAGCTCCTGGGTGGCTGCCTTGTCGAGGACCTGAACTTCACCGGAGGCCCAATTGGTGCCCGCCTCGTCAACTACCAACACCTGCGAGCCGATAACAGCGGGTGTGTTGCTCAACGTGATCTGAATCTGCTCCGGGACGGTGGCCACCGTTGAGCCATCAGCCGGGGAAGTTTCGGTCACCGCATCGTGGGCAAAGGCGGCCGTCGACGGAGCAAAGAACACCAGCAAAAGTGCCATTACACCCACCAAAGATCGGCGCACTAGTGTTTTTGATGTCATGTTCGTCTCACCAGAGTGGCGACTGACGGGAGGAATCACGGCGGAACGTCCTTCGATCGTTGGGGCAATGCCACCTCACGTTACCCCAGCAATATGGGAGTTTACCCAACAGGGGCGGCACATAGGGCAGACCAACCCATGAGCCAAGGGACGCCGTCGTGCTTCACAGTGCAGGTAAATTCCAGCGGCCACCACTATCTCCCGCCCCTGCATTACCAGCTAGTATTTCCTCGAATAACTTAATTTCTTTTCACTTTGCCCGGAGGGCTCTTTACATGGCTACCAAAACGGATGTCAGGCTGTCAGCGGTCGACAAATACTTCAAGATCACCGAACGCGGCTCCAACTACTCGCGGGAAATCCGAGGTGGTTTCGCCACGTTCTTCGCGATGAGCTACATCGTGGTGCTGAACCCGCTGATCCTCGGCGGCGCCGACTCCACCGGTGAAGTGCTGGGCCTGGAGCGCGTTGCGGCTGTGACGGCATTCGTGGCCGGTGTCCTGACGATCCTGATGGGCGCTTGGGCTAAACACCCCTTCGC
Organism: Arthrobacter sp. N199823; assembly: GCF_002929705.1. Classification (GTDB taxonomy): domain Bacteria; phylum Actinomycetota; class Actinomycetes; order Actinomycetales; family Micrococcaceae; genus Specibacter. The sequence continues at coordinate 157,056 of NZ_PJIN01000003.1, read as the reverse complement.
CCTCGCGGCAGGTTTGGGCGTCAACGCGTTCATCGCCGTCACTGTGGCCACCAACCCTGGCCTGACCTGGCCCGATGTCATGGGCCTAGTGGTCCTGTCCGGTATCACCATGTTCATTCTGGTGCTGACCGGCTTCCGTACAGCGGTTTTCCGGGCTGTTCCTGAGGGCCTAAAGACAGCCATTGTGGTGGGCATTGGTATGTTCATTGCGCTGATCGGCCTGGTCAACGCCGGCTTTGTGCGCCGCATCCCCGACGTCGCCGGCACCACGGTTCCGGTTGGTCTGGGCTTTGACGGCAAGCTCATGGGCTGGCCCACGCTGGTGTTCTTGGTCGGCCTGATCCTGACCATTGGTTTGGTGGTCCGTAAGGTCAAGGGCGCCATCCTGATCGGTATCTTGGTCTCCACCTTGCTCGCGAACATCCTTGAGATGACGCTGCATATTGGCCCGTCCTTCGACGGCACCACAAGCAACCCGCAGGGCTGGTCCTTGGTGTCGCCGCAGCTTTCGGCGTGGTCCTGGCCTGATCTGTCCCTGATTGGTCAGGTCAACCTCTTCGGTGCGTTCTCCAAGCTGGGCGCCCTGGCCGCGATCCTGCTGGCCTTTGTGATCCTGCTGAGCATCTTCTTTGATGCCATGGGCACCATGGTGGGTCTTGCCGCAGAGGCTGGCACCATGGACAAGGATGGCAACATCCCGGACGTTGACAAGGTCCTGCTCGTTGACGCTTTCGGCGCCATCGCCGGTGGTGGCGCGTCAGCATCATCCAACCAAATCTATGTTGAGTCCGGTGCCGGCATTGGCGAAGGTGCCCGCACGGGTCTGGCATCGATTGTCACTGGTCTGCTCCTGCTGGTGGCCATGTTCGCCACCCCGCTGATCAAACTCGTTCCCTTCGAAGCCGTGGCCCCGGCCCTCGTGGTGGTTGGTTTCATGATGGTCTCCCAGGTGGGCAAGATCGACTGGTCCGACTGGGGCATCGGCATCCCGGCCTTCCTGACCTTCACGCTCATGCCGTTCACGTACTCGATCGCCAACGGCCTCGGCGCCGGCTTCATCGCGTTCGTCTTGATTCGCCTGTTCCAGGGCCGCGCGAAGGAAATTCACCCCTTGATGTGGGCCGTGGCCGCAGCGTTCACCCTATTCTTCGGCATCGGCGTCATTGAGGACATGTTCGGGGTCAAGTAACCCGGCTCCTCCGCACCTCCTCTCCCTCGAAAGGTGAGTAGTTGCTAATGTTTCTCGGAAACATTAGCAACTACTCACCTTTCGATTTTTTGTCTCTGCCATGCGAGACGCCGGGAAGTGTCAGAGCACCTTGGAGAGGAACGCCCGGGTCCGTTCGTGCTGCGGGTTGGCAAGCACCTCGCGAGGGTTCCCGGATTCAACGACGACGCCTCCGTCCATGAAGACGAGCGAATCAGCCACCTCCCGGGCGAAACCCATCTCGTGCGTCACCACGATCATGGTCATCCCGGTACTGGCCAGTTCCTTCATGACGTCTAGCACTTCCCCCACCAATTCTGGGTCGAGTGCGCTCGTCGGCTCGTCAAAAAGCATCAGTTTGGGATCCATCGCCAACGCTCGAGCGATAGCCACCCGCTGCTGCTGACCACCGGACAAGTGGGCGGGGTAGTGGTCTGCCTTGTCGCCGAGGCCCACGCGTTCCATCAGCTCGATGGCACGCTTGATCGCCTTCGCCTTTGGAATCCCCTTCACTCTCATGGGCGCCTGGATGATGTTCTCCAAGGCTGTCAGATGGGGAAAGAGATTGAAGCGCTGGAACACCATGCCAATTTCTCGGCGTTGGAAGGACGCTTCCTTTGGCCTGAGTTCATAGAGCTTTTCGCCCTTCTGGCGGTAACCAACAAGCTGCCCGTCGACGGAAAGCCGGCCCGCGTCCACACGTTCCAGGTGGTTGATGCAGCGCAGGAACGTCGACTTGCCCGAACCACTGGGCCCCACAAGGCACAGCACCTCACCGGGCTCGACGCTCAGACTGATGCTTCTGAGGACCTTGTTTGAGCCGAAACTCTTGGACACGCGGTCCGCGAGCACCATGGGTGTGCCGCTCATTGCTTGTCCTCCGATTTATTGTTCACTCTAATGTTCGTGATGTCCCCCGCAGCTGGCAGCGGCCCACGCGGTTGGAGCGACTTTTCCGCCTTCCGCCGGCCGGACCCGCGGGCAAACCGCTTTTCAATGAAGTGCTGACCAACCATCAATATCGAGGTGAACAGCAGGTACCAGAGCGAGGCCACAATCAACAGCGGCACCGGTGTAAACGTCACGGCTGAGATGCCGCGTGACACCCCGTACAAGTCGATGCTCAGCGGGATGGCCGCGACGAGCGATGTGGTCTTGAGCATGGAGATGACCTCGTTGCCGGTGGGCGGAATGATGATGCGCATCGCCTGCGGCACCACCACAACACGCATCGTCTGGCCCCACGACATCGCCAAGGCCCGCGATGCTTCCTCTTGACCCTCATCGACGGAAAGCAGGCCCGCCCGGACAATTTCAGACATGTAGGCGGCCTCGTTGAGCGCGAGGCCGATAACCGCCGTGACGAATAGGTTGGTCAAGATGTCGTTCTGAAAAGAGATCCACGGTGTCATGAACGGCACCCCGATGGTGAGCACCGGATAAATCAGTCCAACGATTCCCCAGAACACCAACTGAACATAGACCGGCGTCCCGCGAAAGATCCATATGTACAGCCACGCAACGCTTTTGACCACAGGGTTCGGTGAAAGCCGCATGATGGCCAGCAACAGGCCCAGAGCGATGGCAATGACCATGGCATAGACCGTCAGTTGCAGCGTGACCAACGCAGCCTGGCTGATCCTCTTGTCAAAAATGTATTTGCTGACATTGGCCCAGCCGAATTCCTCACGCTGGCCAGCATCGATGACAAATACGGCCAGCGTCAAGACTAAGAGCGCAGCAATGAGGACTCTCCACGGGTGGCGCAGCGGGATGGCCTTGATGGCCTCACCCTCCTGATCGGCAGCAAGCGGTTCATTCTCCGCAGGTGTCATGCCACCCTGCCCCTGAGGATTCTTCACGGGCTAACCCTTCGCAGCCACATTGATGGCGGCCGTCTCCACTCCGCCACTTTCCACGCCCCACTTCTCAAGGATCTTGGTGTAGGAACCGTCGTCGATGAGGGACTGTAGGGCCTTCTGCAGGACCGGCGTGAAGGCGGAGTCCTTGGCCACGGGGATGCCGTAAGGGGCAACTTCGAAGGCGTCACCGGCCGTTTGAAGCTTCTTCTCCGTCTTCGAGATCGCGTATAAGGTGACAGGCGAGTCGGCGCTCATGGCGTCAACCTGTCCCACGATTAGGGCATTAGTTGCTTGGTCCTGCGCGTCATACTTGAAGATTTCAATGGCGGGCTTTCCCGCGTCCGTGCACGCCTTGGACTTGGCGGGGACCTCGTGTGTGTCCTCGTAGGTGGTGGCCTGCACCGCTACCTTTAGGCCGCAGGCGTTGTTGGGATCCACGGCCTTGCCGGTCTGCGATGCCCACTGGATGCCGGCCGAGTAGTAGTTGACGAAGTCGACCTGCTTTTCACGCTCGATGGTGTCCGTGAAGGATGACATGCCCATGTCATCCTTGCCGCCGTTGATCGACGGCAGGATGTTGTCAAACGTGCCAATGTCGAAATTGACCTTCAGACCCAATACTTGGCCCAGCGCATTCGTCAAATCCACCGACCACCCTGCGGGTTCCCCGTTGGCGTCCTTGAACTCGTTGGGCGGGTAGTTGTTGGCCATTCCCACATTGAGGACACCGGAGCTCTTGATCTTTTCCGGCAGCTCCGCTGCGATTGCTTCGTTCTTCTTGATCGTGGCACCGTCAGTCGGGGACGATGAGCTACCGCCACCTGACGTGGAATCACTGTTGTCAACGCAGCCGGTCAGCATGAGTGCGGCTACGGCAACGATGGCGGGAAATGCGTAAGTGCGGCGCATGGGTAATCCTTAAGTTGTCATTGTGAGTCACTGAATCAACATTGATGTCAGCGAACTGGCACAACTTGGTTGGATGGCGATATTCAAAACGTCCACAACGGCCTAGGGACTTGCGACACATCAACCGTGACGCTAGTTACCTGGCTCACACCGCGCGACCCGCTGTCCCTAAACATACAGGTACGCCTGACCGACTTGACGGGCCGCCGCGATTGGCACCGGACAAGTCCCCCTCGCTCGGCGGTTTGGGGTGTCTGCCATGCGAGACCTTCCGTTGGCCCTGCGTATGGCTTTCAGCGGGCGGCTGCGGTTTGCTGGAACCATGAACATTTCTTCACTTGCCGTTGATGTACCGCCCACCCAGTGGACTGGAAGGAACGACGGCGACTCCCCCACCCACCGCCGCTGGTGGCAGACGGTGTCCGCAACAGCGGCCCCCGCAGTGGATGCCGCACTCCCCGGGCCGGCTGCGTTGATCGGCTTCCGCTCCGACGCCGGTGTAGCCCGCAACCTGGGTCGTACCGGCGCTGCCGGTGGCCCATCCGCCATCCGAGCCGCACTGGGCTCGTTGGCGTTCCATGGGAGCCGCTCAGTGGCCGATGCCGGGGACATAGTGGTCACCGGAGACGAGCTAGAGGCTGGCCAGGCCCGCTTGGGCACTGCCCTGACGTCCATGCTCGACGACGGATACCTCACCGTGGTCTTGGGCGGGGGCCACGAAACCGCGTTTGCCAGCTACCTGGGTGTGGCAGGAACTGCAGCGGTGGCCAACGGTGCGCGGCTGGGTGTGCTGAACCTGGACGCGCACTTTGACCTGCGTGACGCGCCGGCACCCAGCTCGGGCACGCCGTTTCGTCAGATGGCCCACGCGGAAGCAGCCGCCGACCGCGAACTGAATTACGCCGTCGTCGGCATCAGCGAGCCCAACAACACGGGCGCCCTCTTCGAGACGGCGCACGAGCTGGACGTGAAGTATCTGCTGGACGAGGACTGCTCGGCGGAACGCACACACGCGTTTGTGGACTCGTTCCTGGAGACCGTAGACATCGTGTACCTGACCATTGATCTGGACGTGCTGCCAGCCGAAACGGCGCCCGGTGTCAGCGCCCCCGCGGCCTACGGCGTGCCGCTACCGGTCATTGTGGCCGTGTGCCGCCAAGTGGCCGCGAGTGGGAAGCTCTTCCACTTCGACGTCGCGGAACTGAACCCGGAGTTCGACATCGACAACCGCACAGCCAAAGTAGCGGCCCGCCTCATCGACACCCTGCTGCGGTAAGCCCGCGAGAGGTCGGCGGTGCCTCCCAAACGGCTTGTGGCTTCGGGCGGTTGGGCCTCGGAGCGGGGATGGCGTGATTTCCTTCCCTCGCTTCGCAAGCTCAGCGGGGAACCCTCGGAAATCTCTTAGCAAGGCCGCCCGCGGCCGCAGAAATCTTACTGCCCTCGAGTGGCCCGGCCGTTCTGGGCCGAGCCACCGGTCCGCCGCTCTACCCTCAGTGGACCTCTGCGGCTACCTCGTCTTCTAGGCCGTGGCCGCCTTGGAACTGCGTCATGTAGAGGTCGTAGTACGCGCCGCGGCGCTTGAGCAGTTCCTCATGGTTGCCGTGTTCCACGATGTCGCCGTCTTCCATGACCAAGATGGTGTGGGCGTCGCGGATGGTGGAGAGGCGGTGGGCGATCACGAATGAGGTCCGGTCCGTGCGCAGTGCCGCCATGGCGTGCTGGACCAGAAGTTCGGTGCGGGTGTCCACGGAGGATGTGGCCTCGTCCAGGATCAGCAGCGACGGCTTCGCAATGAACGCGCGGGCAATGGTGAGCAGCTGGCGTTCGCCGGCCGAGACCGTTCCGCCGTCGGCATCAATGACGGTGTCGTAGCCGTCAGGCAGCTGGCGGACGAACCGGTCCACCATGGTGGCCTCGGCGGCGGCAACAATCTCCTCGTCGGTGGCGTCCAGACGCCCGTAGCGAATGTTCTCGCGAATGGTGCCCTCAAAGAGCCAGGCATCCTGGAGCACCATGCCAACTTGGGCACGCACCTGCTCCCGGGACAGCTCACGGGTGTCCACGCCGTCGAGCATGATACGCCCTCCCGTGAGCTCGTAAAAGCGCATCACGAGGTTCACCAAAGTAGTCTTGCCAGCTCCGGTGGGACCAACAATGGCCACGGTCTGACCCGGTTGCACCGTGAAGGAGACATCCCGGATCAGCGGGGTGTCAGGCGAATAGCTGAATGAGACGTTCTCAAACTTCACATGACCGTCGGTCTGGGCCGGCAACAGCGCCGAATCCTGTTCCTCGTCCTGCTCCTCGGCGTCAAGGATCTCGAACGTCCGCTCGGCGGAGGCTACGCCGGACTGGATCATGTTGGCAATGCCGGCCATCTCGCCAATGGGCTGGGAGAACTCACGCGAGTACTGGATGAACGCTGTGGCGTCACCGAGCGTCATGCCGCCTGTTGCCACGCGCAATCCGCCCACGACGGCGACCAGCACGTAAGAGAGGTAGGAGACAAACTGCATAGCCGGCATGATCATGCCGGAGACAAACTGTGCCCCGAAGGCTGCCTTGAAAAGGTGATCGTTGCGCTCGTCGAACTCGGCCAGCATTTCCTCGTCACGGCCATAGGCGCGGACCAGCTCCAGGCCGGAGAAGGTCTCCTCAATATGTCCGTTAAGTGAACCCGTGTGCTTCCACTGGGCGGCGAAAAGCTTCTGCGAGCGCGTGCCAATGACACCGGCAATAATGGCAGACAGCGGCAGGGCAATCAACGCAATCAGGGCCAGCTGCCACGAGACGATGAACATCATGACACCGATGCCGATGACAGTCAGTGCGGATTGCACCAGCTGCGAGAACGCCTGCTGCAGCGCTGCCTGGATATTGTCGACGTCGTTGGTCACCCGGGACATCAGGTCTCCGCGCTGCCTGGTGTCAAAGTAGCCCAGCGGCAGGCGGTTGAGCTTGCGTTCAATGTCCTCGCGCAGGCGGAACACCACACGCATCACGAGGGCATTGAGTAGGTAGCCCTGCAGCCACATGAGCGTTGAGGCCACCATATACAGGGCCAGCACAAAGATGATGTACCGGCTCAGTTGGGAAAAGTCGATCCCGGCACCGGGCACAAGGTTGGTTTTGGCGAGCATGTCCGCCATTTGGTTGTTACCCTCGGCACGCATGCCGGCAATGATCGTCTCGAGCGGGACACCCGCGGGCAGCTGCGAGCCGATGACGCCGTTGAAGATGACGTCCATGGCCTTGCCTAGGATCTTCGGGGCAATGACTGTCAGCACCACGGAGGCTGTGACCAGGGCGATGACCACGGAGAACATGAACCGTTCGGGGCGCAACAACCCCACGAGCCGCTTCACTGACGGCCAGAAGTGCTCGGCTTTTTTGGCGGGCGTGCCACCAAACATGTCCCCGTCAGCCTCGCTGGGCTTGTACTCGGGGATCAGGTCCTCTTCTAGCGCGTCCAGCTCCGGCGCCTGCTCCAAGGACTTCGCGTCCTTTGCTTTGCGCGCCATCAGGACACTCCTTCAATGCTGAGCTGAGATTCAACAATTTCGCGGTATGTTTCATTGCTTTCGAGCAGCTCGTCATGGTTGCCTGCGCCCACTATTTCGCCGCCGTCGAGCACAATGATGTGGTCGGCTTCCCGGATGGTGGAGATGCGCTGAGCCACAATGATCATGGTGGCCCCCGCCGTGGCGCCGTGCAGGGATTCGCGCAGCCGCTGATCGGTGGCTACATCGAGGGCCGAGAAGGAATCGTCGAAGAGATAAATGCGCGGGCGGGCCGCGAGCGCACGGGCGATACATAGCCGCTGCCGTTGCCCCCCGGAGACGTTGGTGCCGCCCTGGGCGATGGGTGTGGCCAGCTGCTTGGGCTTCTCTTCCACAAAGTCCTTGGCCTGGGCCACGCGAAGCGCCTCCCACAGCTCGGAATCGTCCGCGTCGGGGCGGCCAAACTTCAGGTTGCTCGCCACAGATCCGGAGAACAGGTACGGCTTCTGGGGCACCAGGCCCACGAGCTCCGCCAACTGCTTGCGACTGAGCTCGCTGACGTCCACGCCGCCAATGCGCACCGAACCGTCCTGCGGATCGAAAAGGCGGGGTATGAGGTTCAACAGCGTGGACTTGCCGGAACCAGTGGAGCCGACAATCGCCGTCGTTTTTCCCGCCTCAGCGGTAAACGAAATGTTATTCAACACGGGCCGCTCGGCACCGGGATACCCAAAGGACACCGATGAAAATTCGACGGCGTGAGTCACCGGGAGCTCTCGAGCCGACGGTACCTTCAGGCTCGGCTCGGCCGTGAGCACGTCATCGAGGCGTTCGGCGGAGATGGCGGCGCGGGGAATCATCATGACCATGAAGACGCCCATCATGACGGCCACCAGAATCTGCAGAAGGTACTGCAGGAATGCGGTGAGGGACCCAATCTGCATGGATCCGGCGTCGACCCGGTGCCCACCAAACCACAGCACGGCGGCGGTGGCCAGATGCAGGATCATCATGATGACGGGGAACATGAGCACAAACAAGTTGCCCACACGAACCGAAACACGAGTCAGGTCCATGTTGGCTTCGCGGTAGCGCTGCGCCTCAAACTTCTCGCGAACAAAGGCACGGATAACGCGGATGCCGGTGATCTGCTCGCGAAGCACGCCATTGACGGTATCGATCCGGTCTTGCATTTCGCGGAACAGCGGCAGCAGCTTAACCACCAGAAAGCCCACCACAATGAAAAGCAGCGGCACTGAAACCCACAGCAGCCATGACAGGCCCACGTCCTCGCGCAGGGCCATGATGATCCCGCCAATGCACATGATGGGAGTGGAAACCATGAAGTTCAACGCCATGAGCACCAGCATCTGGACCTGCTGGACGTCGTTGGTGTTGCGCGTGATCAGCGTGGCCGTGCCGAAGCGGCTCACATCCAGGGCGCCGAGGGCGTTGACCCGATGGTAGACCTCACGGCGCAGGTCCCGACCTATGGCCATGGCCGTGCGGGCGCCGAAGTAGATGCCACCAATGGCCGAAATTACCTGGACAAAGCACACCACGATCATGGTCACGCCGGTGGACCAAATGAAATCGGTATCACCCTTGGAAATGCCTTGGTCAATGATCTGGGCGTTGAGGCTGGGCAGGTACAGTGCCGCGATGGTGGAAATGAGTTGCAGCACCAGCACGGCCATAACCCAGGCCCAGTACGGTTTTGCGTGATGGACGGCCAGACGGAAGAGTTTCAAGAAAGGATTCCATTCGAATATACGTTTGAATCACAACGTACCAAATATTAAACACCTTTGGGCTTGCACTGTCGAAAGACATTCCAGAGGAATCTTTCAGATGCGCGAGGTGCCGCGCTCCGCCACATCGAGGTGCAGGCTAGTGGAGCGGACCCGTGGCCTGCTCAGCGGCGTCACGGATGGCTCCGGAGCCCACTAGGCGGTCAGCTTCTTCCAGTTCGGGCGAGAGGAAACGGTCGCTGCCCGGTCCGGGAACCGTCGCACGAAGTACCTCAATCACAGCGGCGCCAGCCGGGCCGGGGACCAGTACGCCGTCGGACATGGCGGTACGCATATCAATGGCACGGGTGGCCGTGACCAGCTCAATGGCAAGGACGCGGCGCAGATTCTCCACGGACTTACGCAGTTTGCGGGCAGCATGCCAGCCCATGGAGACGTGATCCTCCTGCATGGCGGAGCTGGGAATGGAGTCCACGGAGGCGGGCACGGCCAGACGCTTGGAGTCAGAGACCAGCCCGGCCTGCGTGTACTGGGCGATCATGAGGCCCGAATCAACGCCGGGATCGCCGGCCAGGAATGCAGGCAATCCGTGCGAGCGTGCCGGATCCAGCATGCGATCGGTGCGGCGCTCGGCAATGGAGGCAACGTCAGCGGACACAATCGCAAGGAAGTCCAGCACGTACGCCACCGGTGCCCCGTGGAAGTTGCCGTTGGAGGAGACCCGGCCATCCGGGAGCACCACGGGGTTGTCAATCGCAGCAGCGAGTTCGCGGGTGGCAACCATGAGGGCGTGGTCCACGGTGTCGCGGGCGGCTCCGGCCACCTGCGGGGCGCACCGCAGCGAGTAGGCATCCTGCACCCGGGAATCGCCCACCCTGTGCGAAGCCACGATCGGCGAGTTGGCCAGAACAGCCAGCATGTTCTCGGCACTCGCCGCCTGACCCGGATGCGGGCGCAGCTCCATGTGCAGCTCGGGCACGAATACCTGATCGGTACCGAGCAGCCCCTCGACGCTCAACGCGGCGGTGATGTCCGCCGTCGTGAGTAAAAGCCGCAGGTCCGCGATGGCCATCAGGAGCATTCCAAGCATGCCGTCAGTGCCGTTGACCAGCGCCAGGCCTTCCTTTTCTGCCAATTCCACCGGCGTAATGCCAGCCTCGGCGAGGAGTTCGGGGACTGGACGGATGACACCGTCCGGGCCAGCCGCCTCACCCTCACCCATGAGGACCAAGGCGCAATGCGAGAGCGGCGCCAGGTCACCGGAACAGCCCAGCGAACCGAATTCGCGGACCACAGGCGTGATCCCGGCGTTGAGGACATCCACCATGGTTTGCAGGACCACCGGGCGCACGCCGGTCCGGCCGCTGGCCAGAGTTTTGGCGCGCAGGAACATCAGCGCCCGCACCACCTCGCGCTCCACAGCCGGACCCATGCCTGCTGAGTGGGAGCGGATGAGCGATTTCTGCAGCTGCGTGCGCATGTCCCCCGGAATGTGGCGGTTGGCCAGCGCTCCGAAACCCGTGGAAATGCCGTAGGCGGGCGTCTCGGAATGCGCCAACTTTTCAATATGTTCCCTGACCCGTTCGACGCCGGCCAGCGCCTCCGCACTGATCATCACCTTGGCATTGTGGCGGGCCACGGCGATGACGTCCTCGGGGGTGACCCCGGCGGAGGAGAGAGTGACTTCGTGGGGCTGGGCGGCAGTCATGGCGGATCCTTTTGTTGTGACAGTCTTGATCCCCACTATTCCGCTTTATCGTGCGGAAATCTGCACCTTTCCGGCCCGACTGTCCGGCATCTCAGACATGCTGTTATGGCTTCGCAGAACGCCCGAACAGCCAGTCAGCCCTCGGGCCGGCGTAGACCCTCGCGGAACGCTCCCCTGCCTCCTTGACGACAGCACGTACGTGCATTCTCCGCGCAGCCAGGGGTAGTTATTGCCATTCACCACCGCCTCGGACATTCCCTGCACGTCCGGGGGTAGTTATTACCAATCGCACATGGCCCAACGGGCGCATTTGGTAACAACTACCCCCGTTGCTCCTACGCAGAAGACCCCTTCGATTACTCCACAGGCCAAGCAAGTACGGGCATATCCACATTTTGCAGCATTGGCCTGTCGCCCCACGAAGCTGAGCCGGAACCTTAGACGATGGCTACCTTCCAGCTCCCACCGTTCATCATTCCTTCAAGCAAGTTCGCGGATGAATACTCGGCCCGCAGACTTGCCAGGCAGGCCGCCTCGGGACAATTGTTTCGAATTCACCGCGGCCTCTACCTGCCAACTGAAGTGTGGGATTCGCTCTTACCGTGGGAAAAATACAGGATGCGCATTCAGGCCGTGCACGAATCGGCTCAGAACGCGCCCGTTTTCGCTAGGGAATCCGCAGCTCAGATCATGGGCTTGCCAGTCATCGGAGTGCCAAGCGAAGTTCAAACTGTTGTTTCTCCTGGACGAAGTGGCGGTCAAAGTAACCGTGGCGTGCGCCGTGTGAACGCCGTAGCTGGCGATCCGCCGCCGTGGGAAATGTTCGGCGTATTTCTCACACCGCCACCGCAAACAGCGAGGGATCTTGCCGTCCGTCTTCCACTGACAGGTTCGTTGCCGGCGATGGACAAACTGCTCCAGCGAATTCCATTGTCAGGATCGCCTGGCAACCCGCAACAATTCTTCAGCGAGGACGACGTCCGGGCCGCCACCGCATTGTTGCCCAATGCAACTCAACGTGGCCGCGTTGAGCGGGTCCTCACCGTGGCAGATCCATTGTCTGAGTCGGCCGGCGAATCGTTAAGCCGAGCCATCATGATTGAACACGGCTTTAAGTTACCTGCGCTTCAAACACTCATTTCTGACAATCGCGGCTTTATTGGGCGGCCAGATTTTGACTGGGAAGAGCAGAAAACATTCGGCGAATTCGATGGCTACGAAAAATACTCCTCCCAGAAATACTTGAGAGGTAGAACTCCTGCCCAAGTGGTGGTCGCGGAGAAGTTGCGGGAAGACCGGCTCCGGGCAAAGGGCTACAACGTCATCCGCTGGATTTGGGCGGACCTGAGAGACCCTCGCCGACTGATTCAGCTGCTACATGAGGCCGGAATACCGCTGAGATGAACCGATCGGGGGCGGGGGTAGTCGATACCATTCGCCACCGCCGCGGACGTTCCCAGCGCGTCCGGGGGTAGTTATTACAATTCGCGCACGGCGCACCGGGCGCATTTGGTAATAACTACCCCCGGGCAGCCAATCAGCCCTCGCGGCGGCCGTAAATCCTCGCAGAAAGCTCCCCCGCCACCTTGGCGACCCGCTCGGCCAACTTGATCCGCTGCTCAGCAGGCACCTTTTCTTCCAGGAATGTCACGGCCACGGCGGCCACGGGCCAGCCAAGATGATCGGTCACAGCAGCCGCAACCGAACCAAAGCCGTCACTCACTTCCCCGCTTTCGGTCGAGTAGCCGCGGATCCGCACCTGATCCAAATGGCCGGACAAGGTTGAGTATTTGATGATGGGGTTGGGCACCTCGGTCAGTGAGCTGAATGCCGCCGCATTGGGATAGAGCGCCCGGACCTGTGATTTCGGCAGCGCCGCCAAAATGGCCCGACCGCTGGCCGTGAGATGGCTGGGCAACCGGACCCCAACATCTGTCACCAGAGACGGCCGGTTCTTGGCCCGCTCCTCCACAATGTACAAAACATCGCGCCCATGCAGGACCGCAAGGTGGGCGCTTTCACCCACTCTGTCCACAAGGGATGCAAGCAGTGGCCGGCCCAACCGGGAGAGCGGTTCCTGCCGGGAATATGCACTGCTGAGCTCAAAGGCGGCAACCCCAAGGCCGTAACGCTGCTCTTCATGCAGGTGCATGACGAATCCGCTTTGCTCCATAACGCCGAGCAGGTGGTAGACGCTGGAGCGGGGCAAATCCAAGGTGGTAGCTATGGTGGAAGCCGCCAAGGGTCCCCGCTTGGCTGAAAGCAGTTTCAAAATGCGCAGGGTGTTCTCTGCGGCAGGCACCTTGGAGGGTTTGTGGTCGGTGATTGTCATGATCCCCTCATCATTGGCGCAGATCGCCATAGCTCTTTGCACAATATAGAATATTGGCGTCTGAAATCCCAGATTTTCAGGAAAAACAAGACACTTTTAGCCCCGAAATCGGCAGTATGGTGACACAGGCCACCCGATTTACATCAACAGTGCCGCAGCCCACTTGCTGAGCTGCGTGAGAAAGCCCACTCATGAAATCCCATGGATCCGTCCTGACCCGCGGCCTGACTGCCCGCCACATTCGCTTCATGGCGTTGGGCTCTGCCATCGGTACCGGCTTGTTCTACGGATCCTCAAGTGCCATCCAAAAGGCAGGCCCCGCAGTTCTGCTGGCCTACATCATCGCCGGCGCAGCCGTCTTCATGGTGATGCGCGCGCTCGGTGAACTCGCAGTCCGGCACCCAGTATCTGGCTCCTTTGGCCAATATGCCAGCCGATACTTGGGCCCGCTGGCTGGATTCATTACCGGCTGGACCTACGTCTTCGAAATGGCCATTGTTGCCATTGCCGACGTTACGGCCTTCAGTATCTACATGGGCTTCTGGTTCCATGACGTGCCGCGGTGGATCTGGATTCTGGCCATCATTTTCTTCTTGGCCGCCATCAATCTGCTCAGCGTCAAGGTCTTTGGTGAGCTGGAATTCTGGTTCTCACTCATCAAGGTTTCCGCCATCATCGCTATGATCGCCGGGGGCGTGGCGATCATCGTTTTCGGCTTCCACATGGAAGGCGCACAGGCCGCTGCTGGCCTCGGCAACCTTGTGAACAATGGCGGCTTCATGCCCAACGGATGGGTGGGGCTCCTAGCCGCGTTCGCCGTCGTCATGTTTGCCTTTGGCGGCATTGAAACCATTGGCGTGACGGCCGGCGAAGCCAAGGATCCCAGCAAGTCCATCCCGGCAGCCGTCAACACGGTTCCGGTACGGATCCTGCTGTTCTATGTGCTGACCTTGGGCGTGCTGATGTCCCTGATCCCGTGGAACGAGATCACCGGCGAAACCAGTCCCTTCGTGCAGATATTCGATTCTCTGGGCATCCCCCTGGCCGCACACATCCTCAACGCAGTGGTCATCACCGCGGCGCTCTCGGCGATCAACTCAGATATTTTTGGTGCCGGCCGTGTCCTCTTTGGCCTCTCTGCCCAGGGTCACGCACCCGCCGTCTTTGGCCGCATCTCCAAGCGCGGCGTGCCATGGATGACAGTGCTGCTCATGACCGCCGTGCTGCTGGCGGGCGTGGTTCTGAACGCGACCATCCCCGAGGACGTCTTCTTGCTCATCGCCTCGATCGCCACCTTCGCCACGGTGTGGGTCTGGATCATGATCCTGGCATCGCATGTGGCCATGAAGCGCGAGATCGCCCGCAACACCCTGGCCCCCTCGGCGTTCCCTGTCCCACTCTGGCCGCTCGCCTCAATCCTGACGGCCCTCTTCATGGCGGGCGTGATCGTGCTCCTGGGCGTTTACGCCGATACCCGCGTGGCACTCTATGTTGGAGCCCTCTGGCTGGTCTTGCTGACGCTCGCCTTCAAGCTCTGGGTTCGCGGAAAAGGCCAGGAACGGGCCGTCCTTGTGGATGAAAGCCCTTCACCGTCTAGCACCTTAAACCCAAGTACGACGGCGGCACCCACCTCGCGCTGATCGGCCCCCACCCCCGCTGAGTGTCCAGATAACGTACGCTTCACACCGTTTCAGCGGTCAAACCGTGCATTATCTGGACACTCGGCGACTCGCCAGCCAGGTCCAGAGTCAGAATTCGACCTACAGGATATCGTCGCTGAGCACCACGGAGCTGCGGCCGAACTGGCGGACCTTGGAATCGTCCCAGAGATGGGCGGGCATGGCTCCGCCAAGCAGAGTGCGCGGCAGACCGGCACCATCTCCTAGGGGGGCATCGCTGCCGGCAATGATGATGTTGCCTGACCTGCGCCCTTTCAACATGGCCGGATCGGCAATGATAACGGTGTGCTCGAACGCGGCGGCAATGGTGGCCGCTTCCCGCCGCGCAGTAGTCAACGATGGCGCGTCACCGCAATTCACAACATATACGCCGCCGGGAATAAGAACCTTGCGGGCTGCCTCTGTGAACTCTGCCGTGGTCAGCGCATAGGGAGTTTTGGAACCGGCAAAGACATCGCGGATGATCAGCTCACGGCTGGCTTCGGTCAGTGATTCGGTCACTTCACGGGCCTCGCCTACGCGAATTTTCAGCAACGGCGCCCGGGGCAGATCGAACCAGTCGCGAACGTAATTGGCCAATGCCCCGTCAATTTCCACCACCACATTGCGGGAGTTGGGGTAGCCGGCGACAAGGTAGCGTGGCATGGAACAAGCGGCACCGCCAAGGCTCAGCGTGCGCAGCTTCTCACTGCTAGCCCACCGGTCTTGCACCAGCGCCATAATCCAGCGCATGTATTCAAAGTCCAGACGCAAGGGGTCGGCCAGGTCGACGTGGGAGCTCTGGACGCCGTTGAGCATGAGCAACCAGCCATGGGGATTGTCGCCGTCGGGGATCAGCTCCGCCGTGCCGGTGTCCGTCTGAAACTTTCCGGCCACGGGGCCTTTCGGCGCCCCCTTGACTGGCAGCTCGGGTTCTTCAGCACCATTTTTGGGTACTCGCTTGCGGCCCATCAGGGCCTCTCGGCGGGCGGACGGGGCACGATGCGGGGCAAGATAGTCACCTTGCCAGCGTAGTCGCAGTCATGCGCACCCAAACTCACTGCGCTCACTCGTCCGCAGCCTCCCGGACCATGCGGACTATAGGGAGCCGATGCCAGGCCTCGTCCATGAAATCGGTGGCACCGTCCAGTGCAAAACCGTTTTTGACATAAAACGCATGAGCGCGCGGGTTGTCCGCCAACACCCAGAGGAAGGCAGCCTTCGAGCCGATGACAGCGTCAAGCAACAGCTGCCCGACGCCGCGTCCATAGACCCGCTCAAGGGTGTAAATCATCCGCAATTCTAGGGGCTTGGGTGCCCGAGGATCCTCGCTATGCCCAGCAGCTGCCACCCCAACCAGCCCCTGTTGATCGCATGCCACTGTAGGTATATGGCCGGCGACGATGGCCTTTTCGAGGTTTTCAATCCGGCCCGGTAGCGTTTGCCGCCGCAGGTCAAAAAATTCCGATGGCAGATGCTGGCCATACGCTTCTTCGTGGCAGCGCATGTGCAGGCGCATGACGGCTTCGGCATCCGCCACGGTGGCCTCGCGCAGAAAAATGGTCATAGCGCAGCCTACTCCACCCGTGTGCGGGCGGAATTAGACCGTCGTGCCGAATTTCGGCCCCCACTGTCTCGTTCTGTTAACGTCCGACGCCGGTCACTCGCCGAAGGCACCCAGCGCACCTTCCAGCCGGTCTACCTTGCCGGTGAGTTCACCAGTATGACCGGGTCGAATGTCGGCCTTGAGTACCAAGGAAACTCGGGTTCCATAGCGACCTACTGCCTCGGTGGCCCGCTTGACGACGTCCATGACCTCGTCCCACTCACCCTCAATCTCGGTGAACATGGAACTGGTGCGGTTGGGCAGGCCGGACTCGCGGACCACCTTGACCGCTGCCGCGACGGCTGTGTGAACGGAAGCGTCGTCGCCCGTTCCTGCCGGAACGTCGGTGGGTGTGCCGCTGGGTGCTACTGAAAAGGCCACAATCATGAGAGTCTCCTGTTTTTGAAGGTTTCCGGGCTTGTCCCCGTTACTTAGCTTCCATTATGGGTAGTTCACCCCATTGGCGCATTCTGCGCTGACCGATAAAGTGGCAGTCATGCTTTCCTCCCTTCTTGCGCTTCCGCTGGCCCCTGCCCCGGACCCCTACAGCTCCGACTATGACTACAACTACGAGAGCACCATAAGCTCCGCCGATGCCGCGGGCCTGGTCGTGCTCATCATGGGTATTTACCTGCTCATTTTTGCAGTCGCCTGGCTGATCAATGGATTCGCCTGGGCCGGAGCATTCAGCAAGGCCGGGCATCCGAAGTGGAAGGCCTTTGTGCCGTTCTACAACTCTTGGATGATGGTGAAGATGGTGGGCCGCCCGGAGTCGCACTTTTGGTTCCTTTTCATCCCTTACTTCAACATCTACATGATGATTGTCATCATGAACGACATGTCCAAGTCATTCGGTAAGGAAACCGGCTTCACCGTTGGATTGATCTTCCTGCCAGTAGTTTTCGCCGCCATCCTCTCCTACGGAGACGCGCAGTACCGCGGTCCCTCCTACCTGACGCCGGAGCAGAAGCAGTACGCCCAGTACTACGCACAGCAGCAGTACGCTCAGGCCCCGGCTCAGCAGTACGGTCAGCCACAGACGCAGCAGTACGGCCAGCAGGACCCTAACGCTGCGTACCCACAGCAGTACGGCCAGGCACAGGCGTCCAACCAGCAGTACGGCCAGGCACAAGCTCAGCCGCAGTACGGTCAGCCACAGGATCCCAACCAGCAGTACGGCCAGGCCCCGTCACAGCCTTACGGTCAGCCGCAGGATCCCAACCAGAACCCGTACGGTTCAGGGCCAACCCAGTAGTCGAAGCCCCGCAGCGGCAGCGGCACCGGCCAGGACCACCACCAAAAATGGGGCCTTGAGCCAGAGTGCCACTGCCGCCGCAAGCAACGCCCCTACCCGGGCGTCCAGAACCACAGATGTGCCGCTGGCAGCCGCATTCACTACTGTGAGCGAGGCGAGCAGTCCAATGGTCAGCGTCCCGGCCACGTGCGACATTCTGGGATTGTCCAGCACTTTCGCCGGGACCAGGTAGCCCAGCAGTTTGGTGGCGTAAGCCAGAGCGGCGGCAAGCAGCAGCCAAAACCACAGGCTCATAGTTCCTTCCCTTTGTGCCCACGCGGGCCAGATTCGCGCACGGGCATGTCGCCGACGTCGTGCTTATAGGGGTCAAGCTCAGGTTCCAGTCCGTCACCGTCGTGGCCCGCATCGGGCGTGGGGCGGAACCACCCAATGAGTCCGGCCACGACGGCCGCCACCAGAATGGGCACTCCGGCAGGCACCAGGGGAACCGCCAACAGGGTTACCAATGCACACACAATGGCTATGGCGGCCGGCTGGAACGACTTGATGCGAGGCCACAGTAGGCCAAGGAACGCAGCCACTGCGGCGCCGTCGAGCCCCCATTGTTTGGGATCTCCCAACGCGGCACCAACCAGGGCGCCCACACAGGTCATGATGTTCCACAGAATAAAAATGCCCAGCCCGGCCACCCAGAATCCGCGCTTTTGTTCGCCCGGATCGCTCTGCCCCGTGGCCGTCGCCGTGGATTCATCAATGGTGACGTGCGCGGCGGCAAAACGACGCCAGCCGGTGGGCCGTAAGAGTGCATTGATCTGCATGCCGTAAACGCCGTTGCGGATACCCAACAGCGCCGAGGCGCTCATGGCAGCCACCGCCGATCCGCCGCCAGCCACCACACCGATGAAGGCAAACTGTGAACCGCCGCTAAAAAGCAGCAGGCTCAGCGCCATGGTCTGCCAGAGTGTCAGCCCGGAGGCCACCGAAAGCGCCCCGAAGGAGATCCCGTACAGTCCCGTGGCAATCGAGATTGAGAGGCCAATTTTGGCTGCCGGTGACTCACTAAGCTTCATGGCCCTATAGTTTCACGCCACACGCCGCGGGCTCACGTCGGTCCGCATGGCAAGAACCACCCCAGGAATCCGTGTCGGAAAACCGCCTCAGGAAGGAACAATGATGGGCATCGTGTGGGTGTCAATCGGTTCATCGGACAGGCTCAGCTGCTCGGTACCGTGGAGGGCATCGGCCGCACGGACCAGGGCCAAGTGCGAGAAGGCCTGAGGGAAGTTGCCAGCCATGCGGCCCTGCTCCATGTCGTATTCCTCGCTGAGTAGGCCAACGTCATTGGCCAAGCCCACCAGCTTGTCCATGAGCGCCACGGCATCCTTGCGCCGGCCTGTGTGCGCGTACTGCTCAACCAGCCAGAACGAGCAGGCCAGGAACGGGTGCTCGCCGGGCTCCAGCCCGTCCAGGCCGGTCTCCGTGCGGTAGCGCAGGATCAGCCCGTGGCGGTCCACAAGTTCCCGCTCCATGGCGTCCACAGTGCCCAGCATCTCGGGGGAGGTGTACGGCACGAACCCAACCTGCGGGATGACCAGCAGCGACGCATCCGTGGCGGTCCCGCCGTAGGTCTGGGTGAAGGAGTTCAGATCCTTGTTGAAGCCGTATTCCATGATTTCGGCGTGCAGCCCGTCGCGAAGTTCCTCCCAGCGTTCCACTGGCCCGGACAAGCCGTGATCGCGCACGGCCCGGACGCCACAATCGAAGGCGGCCCACATCATGACGCGTGAATGGGTGAAGTGGAGCAGGTCCCCGCGCATCTCCCAGATGCCGTGATCCTTGGCGTTCAAGTGTTTTTCCACGAAACCCAGCATTGCCTGCTGCAGTGGCCAGGAGAAGTGGTCCTCGTGCCCGCCGCCCAGACGCAGCTTCTCCAGTGCCACGAGCACCTCGCCCACAACGTCGGCCTGGTACTGGCCCACAGCGCCGTTGCCGATCCGCACCGGCAGCGCGCCTTCGTAGCCGGGCAGGTGCCCCAGCTCCCCTTCGCTGAGATCCCGTTCGCCGGAAAGCCCGTACATGATTTGCAGATCCTCAGGGTCCCCCGCCACGGCGCGCAGCAGCCAGTCGCGCCATTTCAGCGCTTCGTCGGCGTAGCCGTGGGTCAGCATGGCCTCCAGTGTCAGGGCCGCATCCCGCAGCCAGCAGAACCTGTAGTCCCAATTCCGGGCGCCGCCGAAATCCTCGGGCAACGAGGTGGTGGGGGCCGCGACGATGCCGCCGGTGTCCTCGTGGGTCAGCGCACGCAGCACCAACAGTGAGCGTTCAACAATGCTCGAGTACTTGCCGTCTTGGTTATAGCGGGCCGCCCACTTGTTCCAGTAGTTACTGGTCTCTTCAAGTGCTTTTTCAATGTTGATGGGCGTTGGGACGGGACGGTGCGACGGGAACCAAATCAGTTCCTGCTCCACGCGCTGTCCGGCCTCGAGAACAAAACTGCCTGCGTGTTCACGCTCGACGGCGTGAGGTAGCTTATCCCCGCGCAGCACCATTGCGTCTGGTCCAGCGATTGCCACGATTGCTTCGTTTTCATCACCCTCATCGACGCGCCGCACCCATGGCAGGACCTTGCCATAGCCGGGGCGGACGGTAATCCGCTGCGTGAATTCAACGCTGCCACTGAGTCCGTCGATGCGGCGGACAATGGACGCACGGCGGTCACCCACCGGCATGAAATCCGTGATGCGCGCGGTGCCGTCGGGGGTTTCCCACAGCGTCTCCAACACGAAGGTCCGCCCACGGTAGCTGCGCTGCGTGACGGTTGCGTCAGGGTGCGCAGGCGCCATGAGCCAGCGGCCGTGGTCGCTGGTGCCGAGCAGGGCGGCAAAAACCGCCGGTGAGTCAAAGCGTGGAAAGCACAACCAGTCAATACTTCCGTCGCGGCCTATCAGGGCCCCGGTGTGCAGATCGGACAAAAGTGCATAGTCTTCAATTCGCGATGCCATGATTCCATGCAATCACATCGCGTCAAGATCCGCAGGAGATAGCGCGCCCACCAGCTCACGAATTTCCCGTGGCCTATTACTTGTCACTTGCGCAACACCGGCCGCCAGGCACAGTGCCAAGTCCGCTTCGGTGTCCACCGTCCACACGCGCAGCACCCGACCGGCGGCTACCCAGCGCGCACCGATGCCCGGGTGCGCCCGCAGATACTCGACGCCGGGCCCAGCAAGGTGCGCAACGCCGTCGTCAATCAACGCCTCTCCCTCTTTCATGGCCCGGCGCATCAAGAACGACACGGTGTGCCCGGCGATGGGGCCGACGTCCAGTTCTTCGCGGACATCGTTCGCCTGAACGTGTTCTAGCAGCTGGCACAGGTGCTCGGCGGGGATCTGCTCGGCTAGGTGCTTCACGGCATCAGGATGGAAGCTCATGAAGGAGATGTGCAGGTTCCCGGCGGAGGAGTTCTCAGGCTCCCAGCCGTGAGCGCGCAGGGCTTCGAGGGTGGCGTCCACCAGCTGCGGCTTAAACGTGGCCCCGTACTTAAACTCAATGGCTAGGCCAAGAGAGCGCCCGGCAGTGGACAGTATTTCTAGCAATTGCTCCAAGGTGAGGAGCTGGTTGGCAATGGTGCCGTATTCGGGCGGAATGACGGCGCCGTGCCAACTGCTGAAGTCCAGGGCGCGCAACTGGTCCAGCGTCAGCTCTGACACGAGCCCGGTCCCGTTTGAAGTCCGGGCAACGTCAGCGTCGTGCAACAGGATAAGCTCGCCGTCGGCGGTCAAGTGGAGATCGCATTCGACGCCGTCGGCTCCGTCGGCTAGCGCCTTCAAATAGGCGGCTCGAGTGTGCTCGGCAAACGCGGCGCTGGAACCGCGGTGGGCATAGATCTGAACTGTCATGGCTCCACGCTACGCTTACTCCATGGCGCAAACACTAAGGCTCGAGCAGTCAGTTCCACCTCAGCATCCGGATGTTTTGAAGGCCGCGGCGCTCAAACGCATGAAAAACATTGCGCTGGCGCTGCTGATTTTCATGGCAGTGGTGTTCTGTTTTGCCTTCGCCTTGCAGCCCCGATTTCCTTGGCTGGCGTATGTCCGTGCGGCGGCTGAGGGCGGCATGGTGGGCGCACTGGCCGACTGGTTCGCTGTCACGGCTCTGTTCAAGTACCCCATGGGCCTGAAGATTCCACACACTGCCATCATCCCGAACCGCAAGGATGAGATTGGCGCGTCCTTAGGGGACTTTGTGGAAACCAATTTCCTCTCGGAAGAGGTGGTGTCACAAAAGCTGGCCACCACCCATATTGCGCAGAAGGTGGGCGCGTGGCTCACCAAGCCCGGCAGCGCGGATCGTGTGACCACTGAGGGTGCCGCCGCCCTGCGTGGCGCCATTTCGGTCTTGAAGGACGACGACATTCAGGATGTCATCGAGTCATTGGTCCGCAAGCATGTGATGGATCCTCCGTGGGGCCCGCCCGTGGGCAAGCTGGCCGAGCGAATCTTTGCCGACGGCCACCACCATGCTCTAGTTGATCTGCTGGTTGATCGATCCACAACCTGGATCCAGGCCAACCATGCCACCATCTCCGGTTTGGTGACCGACCGCTCCCCCAGCTGGGTTCCGGTCTTTGTCGACGGGTTGGTCGGCGACAAGATCCACACGGAAATCTACAAGTTTGCCAGGGCCGTCCAGGACAATCCACACCACGAAGTCCGACTGCAACTGGACAAGTACTTGAAAGATCTGGCGCAGGAGCTCCAACATGATCCGGCCATGATCGCCAAAGCCGAAGACATAAAGGCTCAGGTTCTGGGTGACCCCGAAGTACGGGAATTGGCTGGCCGCACATGGGAGACCATCAAGACGGCGCTGACGGATGCCGTGGACGATCCCACCTCAGAGCTGCGCCTGAAGTTCACCTCGGCCGTGCATGATTTCGGCTCCCGGCTGGTGTCCGATCTCGAACTGGCGGACAAGGTCAACAAGTGGATCGCCGACGCCGCCGCCTACCTCGTAGGAACCTACAAGCACGAGATCACCTCGCTGATCACAGACACAGTGGAACGCTGGGACGCTGTGGAAACCAGCGAGAAGATCGAACTTCAAGTGGGTAAGGACCTGCAATTTATCCGCATCAACGGCACCGTGGTTGGCTCACTGGCCGGCCTGGCGATCTTCACCGTGGCAACGCTGGTGTTCGGCTAACGCTGCCTTTGCCTGGGCTGACTGTCAGGGTTTTCTAGGGTCTGCTGGGACCGCCGCATTCCGCGAACAGGCCGAGAACAGCTCAGCGCAGGCGCCGGGGCAGCTTCGGCGGCTTGGGCGCCTTGCTCTGCTTGACGGGCTTGGGCAGCTTGGGCGGCTTCGGGAGTTTAGCTGTCGATTCGAGTTCGGCCAGCAGTTCCTGCGGAATCATCATGGGCGCCGGACCAAATGCTCGGTTGGCTGAGCCGATCACGGCCTTGCCCATCATGTAATTGCCCACGCCGCCCACGGCCGCGCCAATACCAAAAGGTAGGGCCTTGCCCACCACCGAGGCGCTGCCCTTAACAGCCATCTTCTTGAGGAACATTTTCTGCATGGGCCCCACGAGCGTTTTGACGGTGCTCAATGGCAGACTCTTGCTGACGGTTTTGCCCCAAGCCTGCATGGGCGTTTTGCCTGTGCCCAAGGCATGACCGGTCAAACCCTGCAGCATGGCTTGGCCTTCTTCACCCAAAATAATGGCCATGACCGTGACTTGAGCGCTTTCCGGATCCGCCAGCCGCACGCCATGAAGTTCGGCAATGGATTGCGCGTAGAGCGCCGTGGCTTCAAGGAAGACCACGGTTGCCGCGGCAGAAATGGACAACGCCGCCACGGTGCCGATGCCCGGGATGATGGCGGTGGCACCAATAGCAGCCCCGCCACCGCTCACTCCGTTGAGGAAGTCGCGTTCCAATCGCTGGCTGAGTTCGTAGGCGGACGCATTGGGATGCCGTTTGCGCAGGCGACGCAGATTTGCCAGCACCAGAGGCCGCTGTACCTCAACGGCCTTCAACAGCATGCCGTGAACAGCGGGAGTGGGCTTGCCGTTGGGATCAAAAGCAGCACCTGCTGCCATTTGAACGGCCGGGTTCACCGGGCCATGTTGTTTGGCGAAGCCCGGTGCCTGCGGCATTCCCCCACGGTTGAGATCCTTGCTGGCCATGTTTTCCCCTGCCTGTTTTTGCCTCCAGCTCTTTGTCTCCAGCGTAGCCGCCCAATCCTGGTCCTGGCCGCCGTTCACTGACAGGAAAACTTGGGTTGCGTCGGCAGGACTAACTCAGAGCACCAAACCCAGCCGGCCCAAACTGAGCCCACCCAGTGCAGAGTCAGCCTGCGAGCGCTAAGGGAGTGCCGTCGTCGTGCGTCAGGGTGGGACCCTTCACGGCAGGGGCCAATACGCGGATGCGAAGTGCCAGGAACAACATCACCATCCCACAGAGAGCAGAATGTGCCCCTAGGCCGGCGATCCCCGGAATGGCGGCGAGCCGGTCAGTCCCGGGAGCGTGCGTTGCGCGGGTGATTCTTGGCCGTGCGCTCATTGCCTCGCCGGTAGTTGCCGGTCACCCTGGCCATGAGGGCTTGGGGCTCGGCGGTAGCCACGTCGGCAAGGAACTTTCGGGCAGCGTCGCCCCGCAGCGTGGTTGCCGGCTGCCCGTGATGGGTGATGGAGACGTTGCCGTCGCGCGCCGTGGTGAATTCGAAACCGTCTGGTTGGTTCGCCATGCTGTCCAGACTAGGCGCGCGGCACGAAGGATCCGGGCACGTTCGCAGTCAGGAACGATGCGACGTCGGCGAGCTCCTCGGCACTGGTGTTGTGGCCTAGTCCGTCGTAACGGGCGTGCTGCAGATCCGTGTTGGCGGCCAGCCATTCGGCCGTGAATTCGGTGGCATCCGGGTTGATAACGAGGTCTTGCGGGTCGCGGGCCCAGATAAACGGCACTTTGCGCGCCAGCGGTTCCATGGTGGCGAGAAGCTCGTTGTGCAGCACGAATCCGGAAAGCCCCACGCCTGCAGTGAACATCTCGGGACGCAGGCGGATCAGAGTGGTCGCCATGGCCATGCCCTGCGAAAAGCCCATCACCGAAACGGAGCTGAAGTGGTGCTTAGCCATCTCGGCGTCCAACCAAGCAAGGACTTTCGTGGCCGCACCCACCACTTCGGCGAAGTCATTGGCGAGGAAATAGTCCAGCAAAAACCAGCCCCAGTCGCCGGAGATGTCCATGGGTGCCCGCGGCGCGGCGCAGGTGAATCCAGCTGGTATGCCGGGAAACAGCGCACTCATGCGGCTTTCATCTGATCCGTACCCGTGCAGCATCAGCAACAGCGGAGTGCCGGCGCGTTCATTCTCGAGGCGGGACCAGATGACTGTTTCCATGGCGCCACACTATCGGTTCGCCGGACATCTCCATCGATCCGTGAGAAATGGCTGTTCTGAGTCCCCAATACAGCCATTTCTCACGGATCGATGAGGCAGGTGCTGGCCGAGCTCGCACAACAGGCTCGAACTTCTGCGTTTATGTGGGAATAGTGTTGACATTCGAAGATAAACACAGATAAAGTCATCTGAAACAACATCCTGTGATTCGCATCACGGGAATCGGTTCCGGCATCAACGCATCAGCACGGCGCTCGGCGCACGGACCGTCATCGGAAGGAAGCACAATGTTCGCGGAGGAACGGCACAGCAGGATCGCCGAACTCGTCAGCGCCCAAGGCAGGGTTGGCGTCAATGACTTGGCCGAGCTCTTTTCCATCACCCAAGAGACGGTGCGCCGCGACTTGGCGGCACTGGAGGAAGCCGGCCAACTCCGTCGGGTCCACGGCGGCGCAGTGAGCGTTGATCGACTGACCCGCTCGGAG
Organism: Arthrobacter sp. N199823; assembly: GCF_002929705.1. Lineage (GTDB taxonomy): Bacteria > Actinomycetota > Actinomycetes > Actinomycetales > Micrococcaceae > Specibacter. The sequence goes on along the minus strand of NZ_PJIN01000003.1, from coordinate 131,381 downwards.
CTCAGCCTGAGCGAACGTGCGTCTCAGCATTTGGATGAGAAGCAACGCATCGCCACGGCCGCCTTGGCTCTGATCCCTAACGTTCCGCGGGCTTCGATCCTGCTGGACTCGGGGACCACCACAGCCGCACTGGCCGAACGCCTGGCCAGCTGGACCCCTGTCAATACCGGAGACGAACTACTCGTCATCACCAATTCACTCCCCATGGCCGCCACCTTGAGCACCAACACACACCTGCTGTTGGACATCGTGGGTGGTCGCGTACGGGGCCTGACCAGCGCTGTCGTCGGAGCTCGCGCCACAGAACAGCTCGGCGCCCTCCGCCCCGACATCGCCTTCATCGGCACCAACGGCTTGCACACAGACTTTGGCCTGAGCACCCCCGATCCCGTCGAAGCCGCCACCAAGACCGCCATGGTCAGGGCCGCTCGGCAGGTCATCGTTCTGGCCGACGCCTCCAAGCTCGGCACCGAAACTCTTGTCCGCTTCGCAACCCTCGAGGAGATCGATACCTTGGTCACCACCGCAGAACCATCCGCCGAGCTTGCCGCCGCCTTGGCCGCCGCCGGCGTCGAGGTCGTGATCGCATGATCCTCACCTTGACACCCAACCCCAGCCTGGACCGCACCATTGAGTTGGCAGATCCACTCCAGCGCGGCGAAGTTCAGCGCGCAACGTCCTGCTCCGCGCATCCCGGCGGCAAGGGCGTAAACATTGTCCGCGCCCTCACCGCTTCCGGCATCGAGGCTCTGGCGCTGTTGCCCGGGGACGCAAGTGACGCCGTCGTCCTCGCCTTGGAACTGGAAAAAATCCCGCACCTGGCCATGCCGATTGGCGCACCCCTACGCAGCAATGTGGCCATCACCGAGCCCGACGGCACCACCACCAAGGTCAACGAGCCCGGCCCCGTCCTCACCTCGGCCCACCTGCGTGACCTCCTTGACCTGACCGTAAAGATGTCCGACGGCGCGGGCTGGCTCGTTCTGGCCGGTTCACTCCCCCCGGGCGCGCCGGACGACTTCTACGCCATGGTGATCGAGGCGGTTCGTGCCGCCTATGGCCCGCGAGCGCCGCGGATTGCCGTGGACGCTTCCGGTGCCCCGCTGCGCCAATGCTTGCGCGCGGCCCCTGATTTGCTCAAGCCCAATGGCGAAGAACTGGCCGAACTGACAGGTCTTTCCAACGGCTCCGAGCTTGAGGCGGATCCGGGTGCAGCAGCAGCCGCGTCCGCTACTCTGCTCCAAAGCGGTGTGGGGGCAGTTCTGGCAACGCTCGGTTCCAAGGGCGCTGTTCTGACCACCAACAACGGCACCTGGCACGGCCGTGGACCCGCCATCAAGGCAAAAAGCACTGTCGGCGCGGGCGATTCCGCACTGTCCGGATATCTTCTGGCAAATCTTCGCGGGGACTCCCCCGAAGCATGCCTGCAGCAAGCGGTGGCCCATGGCGCGGCCGCAGCTTCCCTCCCTGGAACCATGGTTCCTTCCCTTGCACAAACGTCTCCCGCAGCCATCACCGTGACGGCGCTGACCCCACCCGAAGAGAACTGACATGACAACCCTCATCAACGATGATTTGGTGCTTCTTGACGCCAATCTCGGCACTGACACCACCTCCGTCATCCGCAACTTGGCGGAGCTCATTGCAAAGACCGGCCGCGCGGCGGAGGTCGAAGGCCTGTTTGCCGACGCCCTCGCCCGTGAGCAAAAGACCGCAACCGGCGTTCCCGGCGGCATTGCCATCCCGCATTGCCGCTCCGAAGCCGTATTGGAACCCACCCTCGCCATGGCCCGCCTGAACCCGGCCGTGGACTTTGGTGCCAAGGACGGTCCGGCAGACATCGTCTTCTTCATCGCTGCCCCCGCCGGCGCCGATAACGAACACCTCAAGCTGCTCTCCAAGCTGGCCCGTTCCCTCATCAAGAAGGACTTCACGGCAGCCCTGCGCGCAGCGGCAACCCCGGCCGACATCGTCGCCCTCGTGGCGGATGCCCTTGCCGACAAGCCAAAGCCGGCCACGGCCCAGACCGACCCCGGCTCCACCGGCGATGGGGGCCCCGCCCGCTCCGCGGTGCCCGACCACACCCGGCCCCCCATCGCCGGTTCCGCCGTTCCCGGTGAAGCCGAGGCAGCAGCACCCCGCCGCAAGCGGATTGTTGCCGTGACGGCGTGCCCCACGGGCATTGCACACACCTACATGGCCGCCGACTCACTCGTCGCCGCCGCTCAGGAAGCCGGTGTTGATCTGCAGGTTGAGACGCAGGGTTCCGGCGCCGTGACGCCGCTGGACCCGGCGGTGATTGCTGCCGCTGACGCCGTAATTTTCGCTGTTGACGTGGATGTCCGTGGCAAGGAGCGTTTTGCTGGCAAGCCGCTGGTGAGCTCACCCGTCAAGCGCGGAATCGACGAGCCCGCCAAGATGATCCAGGAGGCCGTGGCCGCGTCCGACAACCCGAACGCCCACCGCGTGCCGCACTTTGGTGCCGAAGAAGCGGCCGATCAGAAGGCCGCAGCCTCGGGTGAAAGCCTGGGTTCCAAGATCAAGAAGGTCCTGCTGACAGGCGTCAGCTACATGATCCCGTTCGTGGCCGGAGGAGGTCTGCTGATCGCACTGGGCTTCCTGCTGGGCGGTTTCCAGATTCCCGACTTCGCGGACAAGATCCTCACCTCCAACAGCCTGGCCAATCTGCCCACGGACTACCCCGAGCAGGCTTTGGGCCCGTTCGGTGCCTACCTGGGTGCCGTTGCGTTCAAGATCGGAGCCCTCTCCATGGCGTTCCTGATCCCCGCGCTGGCAGGCTACATTGCCTTCGGGATCGCCGACCGCCCCGGCATCGCACCCGGCTTCACCGCCGGTGCCATCGCCGTCTTCATGGGAGCCGGCTTCCTCGGCGGCCTGGTAGGCGGCATCCTGGCCGGCCTGGCCGCGTACTGGATCGGCAGCTGGAAGGTCCCGCGCTGGCTGCGCGGCCTGATGCCCGTGGTCATCATCCCGCTCCTGGGATCCATCATCGCCTCCGGTGCCATGCTCTTGTTCCTTGGCGCCCCCATCGCCGCACTCACTGTTGGACTGAACAACTGGTTGACGGGAATGTCCGGGGCCTCCGCCGTCGTGCTGGGCATCATCCTTGGCCTCATGATGTGCTTCGACCTGGGCGGTCCGGTCAACAAGGTGGCCTACGCCTTCGCCGTGGCCGGTTTGGGTGCCGGCAGCATTGCCAACCAGGCACCATGGGAAATCATGGCCACCGTCATGGCGGCAGGCATGGTTCCACCGCTCGCCATGGCCCTAGCCACTGTGATCGATAAGAAGCGTTTCTCCCTGGCCGAGCGCGAGAATGGCAAAGCAGCCTGGCTGCTGGGGGCATCGTTCATCTCCGAGGGTGCCATCCCGTTCGCCGCGGCCGATCCCCTGCGCGTCATCCCGGCTTCCATGCTGGGCGGCGCCCTCACCGGCGCACTGACCATGGCCTTCCACGTCACCTCGCAGGCACCCCACGGCGGATTCTTCGTCTTCTTCGCCATCGGCAATCTGGGCATGTTCGCCCTGTCCATCGTGCTGGGCACCGTGGTGGCCGCATTCTCGGTGGTTGCGCTGAAGCGCTGGGCTGTCCGCAAGCCCGTTGATACCCTTGCAGCAACGCAGCCTGTAGGCCAGGCTAGCTAGGCGACATGACGTTCGAAGGAGCACCCGTGCAAAGCTTTGTTGGAGTTGGCGTCTTCCGGGGCCGCGTCATTGGCCCCGTCCATCACATGCCGCCTTCCTTGGCAGAGCCTCCCGCGGGTGCATCTTTGGAAAGTTCGACGACGCCCGAGACTGCCGCTGATGCCCTCAAGGCTGCCGGGGCAAGCGTGAAGGCAATGCTTTTGGAGCGCGCTGGCCGGGCTGAAGGCGCTGGTAAGGAGGTCCTTGAGGCCACGGCACTGATGGCCACCGACCCCATGCTGATTAAGGCAGCCATCAAGTTAGTCAAAGCGGGCACATCGCCGGAACGGGCCATCTGGGAAGCCGGCGATTCGGTGGCCCAGATGCTCACTGACTTGGGCGGTTACATGGCCGAACGCTCGCATGATGTGTTGGATGTGCGCTCACGCATTGTGGCCGTGCTGCGCGGGGTCCCCGCCCCGGAAATCCCTGACTCAGCCGAACCGTTCATCCTGGTTGCCGACGATCTTGCCCCTGCCGACACGGCCACCCTTGATCCCGCAAAGGTCATTGCGCTGGTCACGGCGGGCGGCGGACCCCAGTCACACACAGCCATCATTGCCCGCAGTTTGGGGCTTCCGGCTGTTGTTGCAGCGGCCGGTGTCTCCGAGATTGCGGAGGGCGCAATGGTGTTTGTGGACGGTTCCACTGGGGCAGTAAGCACCGAACCAGGCGATTCCGAGCATTCTGCCGTTGCGGTGTGGCAGGAAAAGGCTTCACTGCTCAGCGTCTTTGACGGTGAAGGTCAACTGTCCGACGGCACGCTGATCCCCCTCCTAGCCAATGTTGGCGGAGCCAAGGATGCTCAAGAGGCCGCCGCGGCCAAAGCCCAGGGAGTGGGACTGCTTCGCACCGAATTCTGTTTCTTGGGCAACAGCAGCGAGCCCAGCCATGAGGACCAGGTAGCCGCCTACAAGGGCGTTTTTGAGGCCTTCCCGGGTAAGAAAGTTGTTGTGCGGACACTAGATGCGGGGGCGGATAAGCCACTTCCGTTCCTGACCGACAGCAGCGAGCCGAACCCCGCCTTGGGCGTGCGGGGATACCGCACGGACATCACCAGCCCCGGCGTCCTTGCCCGCCAGCTGGCCGCTATTGCTGATGCAGCATCCCAAACCCGGGCCTTGGTCTGGGTTATGGCACCCATGATTTCAACGCCCGCAGAGGCCGCTGATTTTTCCGCCATGTGTAGCGCCGCCGGGCTCGCAACCTCCGGAGTCATGGTTGAGGTTCCGTCCGCGGCCTTGACCGCTCGGCACATCCTGGACCACGTTGATTTTGCCAGCTTGGGCACCAACGATCTCACCCAGTACGCCATGGCGGCCGACAGGCAGTTGGGGCCGCTTGCCGCCCTGAATGATCCCTGGCAGCCGGCTGTGCTGGCCTTGATCCAGGCAACTGTTGAAGGCGCTATTGCCCAAGCCAAACACAGCCCATCACTGGAAGTCGCCGCTCCCAAACCTGTTGGCGTGTGTGGCGAGTCAGCCGCGGACCCGGCCCTCGCCGTCGTGCTTGCCGGGTTGGGAGTCAGCTCACTATCCATGACGCCACGTGCCCTGCCGGCCGTGGCTGCCGTGCTGCGCACCGTCACCCGCGAGGCGGCCACAGCATTGGCCTACCGGGCGGTGTCGGCGTCCTCTGCCGCCGAGGCTCGCGAGCTGGTCCGGGCAGGGCTGCCAGACCTCGCTGAACTCGGCCTCTGATCCATCTTTTAACCATTATTTTCAGGAGAACCCATGATTGAACGCACCGCAACCATTGCCAGCACCGTTGGACTGCATGCTCGCCCGGCATCGATCTTTGCCGAAGCCGCCGGCGAGCTGGCCGCTGAGGTGACCATTGCGCGTGCGGGTGACCCCATTGAGGACGCGGTTGATGCTGACAGCATGCTGGCACTGATGAGCTTGGGCATGGAGTTCGGCGAAGCGGTTGTGCTGCGCAGCGATGACGACTCAGTGGGTGCTGCTTTGGACTCGCTGGTCAGCATTTTGGAGACCAACCACGACGCCTAGTCCCCATCCGCTCCCCCCACTCGCAAGCTCGCAGCGGGTCCCTCGCAAATGTGGGCCCAGCCACGCACACTGTAGCCTCGTCCCTCGGTTGGGGCCCCTCGGGCGCGTGGGCCCAGCCACGCGTTCCCACCACTCGTAGCGGGTCCCTCGCGAATGTGGGCCCAGCCACGCACACTGTAACCTCGTCCCTCTGTTGGGGCCCCTCGGGCGCGTGGGCCCATCCACGCGTTCCCACCACTCGCAAGCGGGTCCCTCGCGAATGTGGGCCCAGCCACGCATTCCCACCGCTCGCAAGCGGGGGTCCAAGTGACTCGGAGAGTGCGATTCCGCCCTTCCGCTAAACCCCGTATCGCACCCTCTGTGGGCCGTGATAACGGGGTTTTTGGCGCCTTGACAGCACCCCCTGTCATGGCTGAGAATGGGCCATCTGCTAGAATTTAAGGTCTGCCCGTAGCGATGCAGCAGAAAGTCGCAAGCAAATGCACTCCTTAAGGGGATCAACAAATGCCCATAGACCGAAGCATGACTCAACCGGAATCAGGTGTTAAGGACACCGCAGATCATCGGCAAACGAAGCTTAAGAAGCCGCGTTTGCCCAAACTAAAAAAACGTAGACTGGGCGTCGACGATGTAAATGTCGTTGATGGGCCCATGCTCAAGAAAGCCCTTAGCGGCACCGTCGTGGGAAACACCATGGAATGGTACGACGTCGGTGTCTTCGGATACTTGATCGGCACCATGGGCCCGGTGTTCCTGCCTGAGGCAGACCCAGATGTTCGGACCTTGTTCCTGCTGGGAACCTTCGCGGCTACCTTCTTGGCCCGCCCGCTCGGCGGCGTGGTGTTCGGCTGGCTTGGAGACAAAATTGGGCGCCAAAAGGTGCTCGCCACGACCTTGATGGTCATGGCGGCCTCGACGTTCGCCGTCGGGCTCCTTCCCGGATATGCACAAATCGGCATCTGGGCTGCAGTGCTTCTTGTTGTGGTCAAGCTTATTCAGGGCTTCTCCACCGGCGGTGAATACGCAGGTGCCACCACCTTCGTCAGTGAATATGCCCCGGACAAGCGCCGCGGTTACTTTGCCAGCATCCTTGATCTGGGCAGCTACATGGGCTTCGCCATCGGTGCCGCAACGGTCTCCGTGCTCCAGTTGACCCTGGGCCAGGAGGCCATGGAACAGTGGGGTTGGCGTGTGCCGTTCCTCATCGCGGGACCCTTGGGATTGATTGCCATTTACTTCCGCATGAAGATCGAAGAGTCCCCCCAGTTCCAGGCCACTCTGGACGCTAATGAGGAGGCGTCCAAGTCCGCTGCAGACAGCGACGTGAGCACCTCAAACGGCCCGATCCACTTGGTCAAGGTGTACTGGCGCCAAGTCCTGCTCGCCATGGTTCTTGTGGCAGCAGCCAACATCGCGGGCTACGCGCTCACGTCCTACATGCCAACTTATTTGACCGATTCCATGGGCTACGACGAGATACACGGAACCATCCTCACCATCCCCATTCTGGTTGCCATGGCCGTGTGTATCCCCTTGGCAGGCCGCCTCTCCGATAGAATCGGGCGACGTCCCGTACTGTGGGTCGGTGCGATCAGCACAGTAGTGCTGGCTATTCCCGCCTTTATGCTCATTGCCGTGGGTCCCGTCTGGACCACACTGCTGGGGCTGGCCTTGATCGCCTTCCCCGTTACGTTCTACGTATCAAACCTGGCCTCGGCGCTGCCGGCATTGTTCCCAACGTCCAGCCGTTACGGCGGCATGGGCATCTCCTACAACTTTGCCGTTGCGATCTTTGGCGGCACCGCCCCCTTCGTGATGAAGGGCCTGATCACCCTTACCGGCAATCAGATGATGCCTGCCTACTATCTGATGGTGACGTCCGCGATTGGCGCAGTGGGCATCTACTTCCTGCGTGAATCAGCCCAGAAGCCCCTGCCTGGCTCCATGCCAAGCGTGGCCACTGTGGAAGAAGCGCAGGAATTGGTGAAGTCGCAGGACGAGAATCCGTTGCTCGACATGGATTACCTGCCCTTCGACGAATCCTATGAGCCGCCAACCCCAGGCACCGGCATCCCGGTTACCGTGGGCCGGCCGGAATCCGTCGAGGACTAATCCCCAGCCGCTCCCACGGTAGATCCCAGGAGTTCATTGGCGACGGCGTGCCATAGTTGCGAGTGCCCCCGAAATTTCAGGGCCCTCGAGACCATGGCACGCCGTCGATTTAATCAGCGGCCGCGGTTGCCTGCTGCTGCTGACACACGGTCAGGGACCAGCCTGGCCAGCGCCATGAGCGTGGCGTAACGCCGGGACGGGATGGAAACTGCCTTGCCCACTGCGTTGTCGGCCAGTCCCTCGCGCACCACTTGTTCGGCGTTGAGCCACATCCACGGCTTCACGCCTCCCATATCTGCACCCATGCGCTGATGGAATTCGGTGTGCACAAAACCAGGGCACACGGCTGTCACCTTGACGCCACGTGGGCCAAAGCGCAGATTCGCGAATCGGCTGAAGCTGACGCCCCATGCCTTGGCCGCGCCGTACGTGCCGCGCGGGATAAAGGCTGACACGCTTGAGACGTTGATGATGCGCCCGGCACCACGGGCCAGCATTCCGGGCAGCACTGCGTGGGTGAGTTCCATGGGACTCTGAGCCAAGATGCGCAGGTGCGCCGTTTCCTCTTCCACGGAGTTCTTCTCGAATGCCTTCACCAGACTGAACCCGGCGTTGTTGACCAGCACCGCTACGGGGCGCTCCGGGTCGGCCAGCCGGGCGCTGACGGAAGCAACGCCGTCGTCCGTAATTAAGTCAGCGGGCAGGATCTGAACATCAATGCCAAAGTCATTGCGCAGGCGCACTGCCTTGGCCTCGAGGCGGGCGGCGTCACGGGAGACCAGCACCAAATCATGCTGGGCGCGGCCAAGTTGCTGGGCAAATTCAGCACCCAGCCCTGACGTTGCGCCGGTAATCAGCGCTACGGGGCGGGCCATCTAGGCGTCCTGCGGAAAATCGGTGTACTGCAGGTACGGTTCCGGATGTTTGGCCAGGAACCGCGCCACGTAGCTGCAGTGCGGGATGATCCGTTTACCGGAGGCCACCACGTCATCCAAGGCATAGCGCGCCAACACCTTGGCCAAGCCCTGCCCCTCAAATCCGGGCTGGCCAATAGTATGGATGAGGTCGATGTGGCCGGGCAGGTCCGCGAACGTGATGATCACGGCCAATTCATCGGCAACGAACAACTCGTAGCGGTGCCGGGCATCATTGCGGCCCATGCGCACAGCGGCGTCGAAAGGATCGGATTCCAAGGCTTCGTTCACACTCATAAAGTGAGCTTGGCACACCGGGCAGGCCGTGGCAACAGGTGACCGCTGCCCGTTTCAGGCAGCTTAGCCGCGCGCGCCACCCTGCCACAAAGCGGTGAACGGTGCGCCCGATGTCACGCGGTTCTTGATGCCCTCGGTAACAAAAGCCTTCGCCGTGCGCGCAGCTTCCAGAGGGGTCGCGCCCTTGGCCAGCTCGGCTGTCACGGCTGCGGCGAGCGAGCACCCGGCACCTGAGACTGCAACCTCGCCAACCTTTGGTGCGGAGAGCACTTCCAGTGTTTCGCCGTCAAAGAAAACGTCGACGGCGTCATCGCCTTCCAGCCGCACTCCACCCTTGGCGAGGACTGCTGCTCCGGAGATTTCATGGATCTTGCGGGCGGCAGCCTTGAGGTCTTCAACGTTGTTGATGACCATGCCAGAGAGGGACTCCGCCTCGAAGTGGTTGGGGGTGACGAAGGTGGCCAACGGCAGGATCTGGGCCTTCAGCGCCTGATCGGTGTCCAATGCATGGCCCGGTTCCTGGCCCTTGCAAATCAGTACGGGGTCCAGAACCACGTTCTTGAACGCTGCACCCTTGAGCGCCGTTTCAACAGTGGTGATGGTGGCAGGGCTGCCCATCATGCCGATCTTGACCGTGTCCAGCGTGGTGGGTGCGCCGGAAGCGGCACCATAGGCCGCCGTCGTGGCTTCCAACTGGTCGGCAATAACCTGCTGATCTACCGGCACAAAACGGTGGTTCCAGTTGTCCTTGGGATCAAAGGAAACGATGCAAGTGAGGTTCACAATGCCGAAGACGCCCAGTTCCTGGAATGTCTTGAGGTCGGCTTGGGCACCGGCACCGCCTGTCGCTTCGGATCCGGCGATGGTCAGTGCAAGGGCGGGGGCATTGATAGTCATGGAACTATCTTGCCACTTCAGGCGGCTCTGGACCCTGCTGGCGCACTGGAGGACGCTTCCCGGGGGTGCTTGCGGGCCTGAAAACAAAAAAATGCTGTTGTTTGACGGAAATGACATATTTCAAACCATGTCGAATCCGTCAAACAACAGCATTTTTCAAGTCGGTGGGCCCTGCGGGGCTCGAACCCGCGACCCACGGATTAAAAGTCCGATGCTCTACCAACTGAGCTAAAGGCCCGACCTGTGGACAACCTGGACAGCGATGAAACCACCTCTGCAAAAGTTGACGCATATCAGACTACCGCACCCCATGCGTCAGAATGCAATTGCGCCACAGCTTGGGTCCCTCACGTTGAGTGCGGCGATGACCGACAGCCACAGATTCCCCAGTGTCATGGCCTGCTTCTCGACCCGGCCCGGCGGGCAGGAGTAGTGTCGTGTCATGAATGATCGACCAGCCTCCCAAGCCCCTCGTCCGCACAAGCCGGTGCCGTTCTCCCCTGCAGACTTTGAGAACTACGCCGGTGGCATCGACCCAGCTCGCGTCTCCGAGGCCGCCCACCTTGCTGCCCGAGCCTTGGTCCATGGTGGCCGGGAGAGCAACGATCCAGACGTGACTAAACGGCTCGTGAAGCTGGCGGACAAGCAGGGGCTCGAAGCCATCGCGGAACTGTGGGCGGCGAGCCCTGCGCGTTCCCTCCCCGGCGCCCTCTGGCGCCTCTATGCCCTGCGTGCAGCAACGTTGCAGGATCCCGAAGGCATCAGCGTGTTCTTTCGGGCCGGGCAGCAACGGGCACAAGCGGCCAATGCCGTGGCCGGTGTTGCAGAGCCGCCAGGAGCCGAAGAAATCACCATCATGGCCAACGCCATTCTTTCTGGCGCCTTTGACGGCGACTTTGACATGGCGCTGGACCGTTCAGCCGCGTTTTGCCGCGTGGTGGCATTGGGGCAAGCCATCATCGCCACCGAACGTGAGGCTGCCCACGGCGAGCACGCTTCGGTCCTGACTAAAAAAGCCCACCAACTGGTGCGTACAGCAGAGGATCTCGAGGGCGCCGCTAAAGCGTGGCGCAACGGCGAGCTCGATTGAGAGCCCAACCAAATCCGTGTCCAGTTGACAGCCGGGGCCGGACGTAGAAGACTGAAAGCGGTGTCGAACCGTGGAACCCCCGGGCTCCATTTTATAGCCGCCTAGAGCGGCCCAGTGCCGAGAGGCGCTCCCGGTTCGACACCACTTTTCTGCCCTGAATATCCCCGGTTGTTCGAAGGAATCCGCTAAACAAAGGTCTCGCCGTGAAGTTGCGACTTTTCCCCCAAGAGACTGCAGGGCTGCAGGCATTGGCCCGCATGTCAGACCATATTTTGGCTGGCACACAAACATTGGCTGAGCTATTGGGTGCCGGCCGGACCGGGTTCACCCCTTTGACCCAATCGCTGCGCAAGCAAGAAGCGGAATCAACGGCAGACTTCGCCACACTCCTGACCAACATGCGCACCAGCTTCATCAATCCGCTCCCCCGTGAAGACCTGTACACACTGGGCCAGCTGCTGAATGAAACCAGTGAAATCCTCACAGGCGCTGGCGAACTGATTGAGCTCTACGTCCTTGACCGGACCCCCACCCGCATCAGCGATCAGCTGGAAATTCTCGCCCGCCAGGCCGAGCTGACCTCCACAGCCATGAAGTCGCTCAACGATCTAGACGGACTCGAGGACTATTGGCTGGAAGTGCTGCGTCTGGCCAAGCGGGCCCAACACACCCACAGGGTCGTTGTCGCAGAATTGCTGGAGTCCCACAGCGCCACAACGTTTACCAAGTACCGCAGCCTGTCAGACCAATTCGCAGCAGCCAGCCGTCAGATGCGCACGGTGGCCACACAGGTGGGCAGCATCATCGTCAAGGAATCGTGACTTGGTAGCGTTCCTGCTCGGTGCCGTGATCGTGACGGCCGCAGTTTTCGCGTTCCTGAACGGCTTCCGCGATGCCTCCGCCGCCGTCGCACTTTCTGTCCGGACCCGCGCCCTGACACCCAGCATTGCAGTCCTGCTGGCCAGCCTGTTCAACTGCCTCGGCGCGCTAGTGAGCGTGGCGTTTGTGGCGATTTTTGCGGACAAACTCTTCACGAACTTCCCTACCGGCCAGATGGGACTGATCCTGCTGCTGGCCGCCGTTATCTCCGCCTGTTTATGGGGTATTTACATGTGGTGGTGCGGCTTCCCCTCGTCGTCAACACAAGCGCTGATCAGCGGCCTCGTCGGCGCGTCCCTGGGTTCTGCCATCTTGGGCCACCAGACATTGCAAAGCATCAACTTCACCATGTGGTCGCTGGTCCTGCTACCCCTTCTCATCTCCCCGGTGGTGGCATTTGTGCTGGGTTTCCTTGCCGTCTACCCGGCGACGTGGGCAGCACGGAACACTGCCCCACATAGGGTCAATCGCAGGGCCCAGCAGATGCAGTCAGTAGCCGGCGCCGTGGTCGCTTTTGGCCACGGCCTCCAAGATGGTCAGCGCACGACGGCGGTTGTGCTGCTCGCCTTGTTGGCCGCCGGTTCCATTGGTGCTGACGAACTACCCATATGGGTCCCCATCTTCACCGCGGTGCTGCTGGCACTGGGCACCGCATTTGGTGGCTGGCGGATCTCCTACACCCTGGGCCACCGCCTGGTGCGAGTAGATCCCCTCCGCGGCTCCGTCGCCCAGATGCTCGGTGCGGCGCTGCTCTTCATAGGTGCGATTGTCCTACATATGCCGCTGTCCACCACGCACGCCATCACCGCTGCCGTTGTCGGGGCCGGCGCGAACCAACGCTTCGCCGCCATCAATGGCAAGGTGTTGGCCAAGATCGCGGGCACCTGGATCCTTACACCTATTGCCTGCGTGGCTCTGGGGGCGGTATTCTTCCTCGCACTCTCCCCGCTAGCCTAGCCGCCGGCAACCCTCTCCAAGCCGCGTCCCGTATGCGCTCAACTCCTGTTGTATCCAGCGCATAACGCACTCTGCGCCGAACTCATGGCGAGTCCAACGCATAAAAGAACAAGACTTTCAGTATGCGCGGAACCCACATTTGACTCCGGCGCATACGGGCAACTCGGCGGCAGCAGCGGCGACAGCCGCATGATTCTTCCTTAACAAAGTACGACGGCGACCGTCACCACTGAGGTGAGTGTCGCCGTCGTTCGTGGAAGAGCAAGAAATGCTGTCCTGCCAGACGTGGTGGACCCACGTTCGCCAGATTCCAGCAACATCGCCCCGGAGATTGGGTGGGCCCACAGTCTCGAGGGGCCCCAATCGAGGCACGAGAATGGGGAGAGGCTGGGGCTATCCGAAGCGGCCGGAGACGTAATCTTCGGTGGACTTCTGGGACGGGTTGTTGAAGATGGTGGCCGTCTCGGCGAACTCGATGAGCTTGCCGGGCTTGCCGGTTCCGGCAATGTTGAAGAACGCTGTCTTGTCGGAGACGCGGGCCGCCTGCTGCATGTTGTGCGTCACGATCACAACGGTGTATTCGTCCTTGAGCTCATTGATGAGATCCTCAATGGCGAGCGTGGAGATCGGGTCAAGGGCGGAGCAGGGCTCATCCATCAAGATCACCTCGGGTGAGACGGCAATGGCGCGCGCAATGCAAAGGCGCTGCTGCTGGCCACCGGAAAGGCCGGATCCGGGCTTCTCGAGGCGGTCCTTGACCTCGTTCCAGAGGTTGGCGCCGCGGAGCGACTTTTCCACGAGGGCCTCGGCGTCGGACTTGGGCATGCGGCGGCTGTTGAGTTTGACGCCGGCCAGCACATTGTCGCGGATGCTCATGGTGGGGAACGGGTTGGGGCGCTGAAAGACCATGCCGATCTGGCTGCGAACCGTCACTGGGTCCACGCCGTCGGCGTAGAGATTGTCGCCGTCGAGCAGCACCTTGCCCTCAACACGAGCTCCGGGGATGACCTCGTGCATGCGGTTCAGGGTCCGCAGGAAGGTGGACTTGCCACAGCCGGACGGGCCAATGAAGGCCGTGACGGACTTGGCTTCGATGGTGATGTTGACGTCCTCCACGGCACGGAAGTCGCCGTAGTAAACGTTCAGATCACTAACGTCAATGCGTTTTGACATGGTGGGGGTTTCCGTTCAGAAGAATTTAGCGGCCGGTCTTCGGCGCAAAGAGGCTGGCGACCAGGCGGGCACCAAGGTTGAGAAGCATGACGAGGATGATCAGCAGAAGGGCTGCGGCCCAGGCACGCTGAGTCGACGGATCAGCGTTCGACGGCGAGGTGGGCGTCATGATCTGCGTGTAAATGAACGTGGGCAGGGAGGACATCCACCCGGCAAAAACGTTCATGTTGATACTGCTGGCAAACCCTGCTGTAACCAGCAGTGGCGCCGTCTCGCCAATGACGCGGGCAATGGCCAAGGTGACCCCGGATGCAATGCCGGAGATCGCCGTCGGAATTACCACCTTGACGATGGTGCGCCATTTGCGGACACCCAATGCGTAGGCGGCTTCGCGCAGCTCGTTGGGAACAATCTTGAGCATTTCCTCGCTGGAGCGGACCACCACGGGAATCATGAGCACGGACAGCGCCACAGCGGCCACGAACCCGGTCTTGGTTCCTGGGCCCAGGATCATGGCGAAGAAGGCTGCGGCGAAGAGGCCGGCCACAATCGAGGGGATGCCAGTCATGACATCCACCAGGAAGGTGATGACCTTGGAGAATTTGTTGTCGGCGCTGTACTCCACCAGGTAAATGGCGGTAAGCAGACCCACCGGCACCGAGATGATGGTGGCCCAGAGGGTGATCAGAACTGAACCCACCAGTGCGTGGTAGACACCGCCCATGACGGGGGTTCCGTCTTTGACCGATGCATTGTCGACGGCGCCCGTCACACCGTTCATTGAGCTGCTGAGGAAGCCAGGGTTCAGCAGTCCGGGAACGCCGTTGACCAGCACCGTCCAGATGACCGAGACCAGAGGCAACAACGCGATGAGGAAAGCGCCAACAACCAGTGAGGTGGCGAACTTGTCGGTGGCCTTGCGGCGGCCTTCCACGACGGCGGCACTGATGACGTTTCCAGCGGCGAACAGCACTGCCGAGAGCACTGCCCAGCCGAAGACGTTGAAGCCGATCAGGGACATGAGCGCCGCGGCAATGACAATGGCCGCAGCAGCAATCACATAAGGGGTGTAGCGAGGCAAGCGGCCGCGGGTTAAGGCGGAGCGCTTCCGTTCGGTCATGAGCGTGGCCATCAGTTGGCTCCCGAGAATTCTTTGTGGCGGTTGATGATCCAGCGGGCCACCATATTGACCAGCAGCGTGATGAAGAACAGCACGAGGCCGGCAGCGATCAGTTCATGCATGCGCAATCCAAATGCTTCAGGGAAGTCGAGCGCAATTTCGGCGGCAATGGTTTGGTTGCCGGAGCGGATCAATGAAGCGATCAACGGTCCGGACGAGAGGACGAGTGCCACTGCCATGGTCTCACCGAGGGCACGGCCAAGGCCCAGCATGACGGCGCTGATAATGCCGCCACGGGCGAAGGGTAGAACGGCCATGCGGATCATTTCCCACCGGGTGGCGCCCAATGCCAACGCCGCTTCTTGGTGCAGCATGGGTGCCTGCAGGAAAATCTCCCGAGTCAATGAGGCAATGATGGGCAACACCATGACGGCCAGGACAATGCCGGCCGTCAGGATGGTTTTGCCGGTGCCGGATGCGGGTCCGGCAAAAATGGGAATCCAGCCGGCGTTCTCAGCCAGCCAGGCGTAGGGCCCCTTGAGTGAGGAAGCCAGGAAGCTAGCACCCCAGGCACCGTAAACGACTGAGGGGATAGCGGCAAGAAGGTCCACCACATAGCCCAAACCCTTGGCAAGTTTGCGAGGGGCGTAGTGCGAGATGAACAGAGCTACGGCCACACCGATGGGGGTGGCGATGAGCAGGGCGATCGTGGCGGCGATGAGCGTGCCAATCACGATCGGGAAGATGTAGGAGAAGAACCCCTCCCCGCCGGTGATATCTGCAGGTGCTGCGCCGAAGGTGGGCAGCGCCTGAACAATCAAGAACAGGGCCACCGCGAAGAGCACGGCAACAATGAGCGCGCCGGCGGTGAGGGCCGCACCGGAGAAAACTTTATCTCCGATGCGACCCTTCGCGGCCTGCCCAGCTCCCGCTTTAGGTACGAGCTTTGTGGTGGACAATCTAGTACTTTCTATTGACGCTTACGTGCGCTTATTTGGCGACGCTGATGGAGTCGATTGACTTCTTGGCCTTGGCGGCCAGTTCTGCGGACAGCGGCGCGCTCTTGGCTGCGTCTGCTGCCTGCTTCTGTCCGTCGTCGCTGAGCACGAAGGTGCCAAACGCCTTGACCAGATCAGTGGTTGCGGCATCCGGGTAGTGAGCGCAGAATACGCCGTAGGAGACCAACACGGCGGGGTAGGCGCCAGCCACGGTGGTGGTGCGGTCCAGCTTCAAGGAGAGATCGTTTGCCGAGCGGCCTTCAACAACCGTCGCTGCGTCAACAGCCTTAGCGGCAGCTTCTGCGGAGACCGGCACGTAAGCGTCGCCAACCTTCAGCTCTACCTTGCCCAGGGCGTCGGTAACTGCGGAGTCATCGGCGTACGTGATGGCGCCAGCGGTCTCGGTGACAGTCTTGACGACGCCGGAAGTACCCTTGGCGTTTTCGCCCGGCAGTGCTGTGGGCCAGTCGCCGGACTTCTTATCGGTCCAGACAGTGGACGCTGCTGCGGCCAAGTAGTCGGTGAAGTTTTCGGTGGTGCCCGAGTTATCGGAGCGGTGAACGGGCGTGATGGCCAGATCCGGGAGGGTGGCATCCGGGTTGGCTGCCTTGATGGCTGCGTCGTTCCAGTTCTTGATGTCGCCGCGGAAGATCTTGGCGATGGTATCGGCGTCAAGCTTGAGGTCCTTGACACCCTCTACGTTGAACGCCACAGCGATCGGGGAGATGTACCAGGGAATGTTGATGGCGCCGTCGGGGCCGCACTTCTCCTGGGCGGAGGCGAGTTCTTCGTCCTTCAGGTAAGCGTCAGAGCCTGCGAACTGCACGGCGCCGGCGATCAGAGCCTTACGTCCGGCACCCGAGCCTTCGGGTGAGTACTGGATCTTGGCATCGGTGTTGGCAGACTCGAAGCCAGCCTTCCAGGCGTCCATGGCCGCGGAGATGGAGCTGGCGCCCGTACCCGTGAGAGTTCCAGTGACGGATGCTCCCGTGTTTGCAGCGCTGGTGCCGCCATTGCCGGGGGTCACAACATTGTCTGTGCCGCAGGCTGAAAGTGCCAAAACGCCGACGGTGAGAACTGCTGCCACGCGGCCGATGTGAAGTGACTTCACGCTTTTACCTCTTCGATGGGTTGCATTGCCGATTCATTACTACTCAGACATTAGGAGGCCGAGGTGAAGCAGTGGCCCTGCTTAGGTGAACAGAAGGTTAACAGAGCGGGGATTCTTCTGGATCTTGTGCGATGCCGGTCACTTTTTCATCGTTTTTGGGGAATGATCACCTGCCGGACCACGTGGACTTGACGCAGATCACCACAAAAAGTAGTTGCTCTACAGCAACTACTTATATATAGTTGACATCAATCAACCATTTTCCTCACTTTTTTATGGAGCATTTTTTGTCTCAGAAAATATCCACCGCAAAGGCAGCCCCCGCGCTGTCCGAATCGGGGATGACACACCGTCAGGTAATGCAGTCCCTGACGGGCCTGCTCATGGGCATGTTCGTCTCGATCCTCGCCGGAACTGTTGTCTCGACTTCACTGCCAGTAATCCTTTCGGATCTTCATGGCAGCCAGACTGCCTACACCTGGGTAGTCACCGCCACCTTGCTGGCCACCACCATCTCCACCCCCATTTGGGGCAAGCTCGCTGACCTGACCAACCGCAAGTTGCTCCTGCAGCTTTCGTTGCTGATCTTCGTCATCGCATCAGCCATTGCTGGCTTCTCCCAAGACACCTCGATGCTGATCACCATGCGCGTCTTCCAAGGCCTCGGCGCCGGTGGTTTGACGGCCTTGACGCAGATTGTCATGGCCGACATCATCTCGCCGCGTGAGCGTGGCAAGTACATGGGCCTGTTCGGCGCTGTCATGGCACTCGGCACCGTGGGTGGCCCGCTGATCGGCGGTTTCATCACAGACGCCATCAACTGGCGCTGGAACTTCTTCGTAGCGCTGCCGTTCGCCGTCATCGCCATCATCTTGATCCAAAAGACTCTGCGTCTGCCGGTTCAGCCCAAGCGTAAGGTCTCCATTGACTACGCGGGCATCGTCCTCCTCACGGCCGGCGTATCGCTACTGCTGATCTGGGTAACACTGGCGGGAAGCCAGTTCGATTGGCTTAGCACACCCAGTATCTTGATGGTGGGCGGCGCCATCGTAGCCCTGCTCGCCTTCGTCTTCGTGGAGCTCAAGTCCGCCGAGCCGATCCTGCCGCTGACCATGTTCCAGAACCGGACCTTCACCTTGTCCGTCATCGCCTCCATTTCGGTGGGTGTGTCCATGTTCGGCACCTCGGTCTTCCTGGCCCAGTACATGCAGCTTGCCCGTGGCGCCAACGCCACACAGTCGGGCCTGATGACCATCCCCATGATGGCCGGTCTGCTGATCATCTCCACCATTGCCGGCGCCATGATCTCCAAGCGCGGCAAGTGGAAAGCCATCATGGTGACAGGTTCAATCCTGCAGCTCGTGGGCCTGTTTGCCCTGAGCACCATTCATTACGACACCAACTTCGTCCTGGTTTCCGTCTACATGTTTATCCTCGGTGCTGGCTTGGGCATGGTCATGCAGAACCTGGTCTTGATCGTCCAGAACGCCGTCACCCCGAAGGAAATCGGCGTGGCAAGCTCCGGCGTTGCCTTCTTCCGCTCCTTGGGCGGCACCATCGGCGTTTCGGTCCTGGGCGCCCTCATGGGCACCAAGGTTGCGGATCTGTTATCCAGCAAGTCTTCGGAGTTGCAGGCAGCCATCGCCGCGCTCGGCGAAAAGGGCAAGGACATTGGCGCGGCTCTGGCCAGCGGCAATATCCCGGCCGTCCACAGCTTGCCTGATTCAGTACGCGTCATCATTGAATCGGCCTACGGCGATGCTGTGGGCCACGTATTCCTGGTCGCCGCGCCGCTGAGTATTCTCACCATCTTGGCCATTGTCTTCCTGCCAAACCTTGAACTGAGCAACCAGACCCGTGACGAGCGCGCCAAGAGCGACGCCGAAGCGGCCAACTCGGTCTCACTGATTCAAGAAGCCGAACAAGTTCTTGTCGATGTCAGTGAAGCCTCCGTCGCAGTCGTCCCGGGCACCGAGAACCACTCGGTTCGCAAGTGACTAACCCAGTTCAAGCAGCCGGGCTGCCAGCGGCGAGTGCATCTGGTTCGGTGCATTCGACAGTCGTCGAGGGCGCGCCTGCGCTGCCGCCAGCGGAAGGCCTGGCGGAGGCCGTAAGAGACACCCAACAACAAATTGGCACCTTGCTGGTTCGGGCCAGAAAAAGCCTTGCTACCCCGGCAGCCACGATCCACCCGGATCTGAAGCCGATGAGTTTTTCGGTAATGATGCTGCTCGCTCGTTGCGGATCCATGCACCAGCTGGAGCTGGCCCAAAAGCTTGATACTGATAAGGCCGTGGTGAGCCGCTTGCTCAAGCAGTTGGAGAGCCTGGAACTCATCACCCGCACGGCAGACCCCGAAGATGGCAGGGCCATGATTGTGGCGCTGACTCCGCTAGCTCACGCACGGTATGAGTCAACACAGGACACCTCCCGCCAAGCTCTCTTTGACAAGCTCTCCCAGTGGGATGTTGCCGATGTGCGTCAATTCGCGAAGATATTGGCCCGCTTCAACGAGGATTTCAACTAGCCCCTTTTGAAGCGCGTGCTGCGCATTCCCTGGAGCGCCCCTCAATGCATTTGCGTGCGGGGAGGGGCGCTCTTGCGTGCCGGGAGGCTGAACTGCTCTTCGCGCATAGACTGGTTCCCATGCCAGAGCTTGCGCCGGCCGAGCCCACTAGGGTCGCCGCCACATTTTCGTTTTTGAAGAACCGCACCCAAGAAGGTGCACGTCGTAGCGCCAGCTCGGTTTTTCATGCCTTATTGATGTCAGTTTGCGCGGTGGGCGCGTATTACTTTGCCGAGTTGGTACTGGGTCACCAAGGTCCCCTGTTCGCAGCCACCAGCGCCATTGTTGCGTTGGGTTTTACGCGGGAACCACGGGTCCGCCGAGTTCTTGAAGTTGGCATTGGCTGCACCATTGGGATCGCCGTCGGAGACATGCTGTTGCACTGGCTGGGCTCCGGAATCTGGCAGGCAGCCCTGGTGGTTTTCCTGTCTATCCTGCTGGCCCGCTTTCTTGACAGCGGGGTCATCTTCACCACCCAACTGGCGCTTCAGTCCTTGCTCGTGGTGTTGCTGCCTATTCCCACAGGCGGCCCGTTTACACGGAGCCTGGATGCCGTCATTGGTGGTTGCTTCGCACTCGCCGCAATGTTCTTGATTCCCAAGGATCCTCGCCGGCAGCCCAAGGACGATCTCAAAGAGGTCCTGCTCCAGCTGTCCTTGGTATTACGTGAATGCGCCGCTTCCCTGTCCTACAACGATTCCACCACCGCATGGCACGCACTGGCTCGTGCCCGCGGCCAGCAACATCGCATCGATCAAATGCGCCAGGGCCTGCGCGGCTCGGTGGAAATTGCCAAGTTGGCGCCCATGTACCGCCGGCATTTGAATGAGGTTTCAGGCATGGCCCGGCTTATGCTCCGGGTAGATTACGCCATGCGTTCGAGCCGAATTCTGGCCCGCAGGCTCGCCTCGGCCATTAACAACACCGCACTCTCGGACGCTGGCATGGTCAACTTGGCCGAGGTCCTTTCTGGGACTGCTGCAGCTGTCGATGAGCTGGGCGCGGCCGTCACCGGGAGCAAGTCCCACGTCTCCCTCAGCCACGTCCGCGAATCACTGGCCGAGATTGCCGTCCGGCTGCATCCTGCCACGCTGGAAATCACGCGCATGGAGGGCGAAACGCTGGTGCTATTGTTCCGCACCCTCATGGTGGACCTGCTCGAGGCGGCTAATATGGAGCCGTCCGAGGCCCGAGCACTGCTCCCAGATCTGTAGCCCCGCGAAACTGCCGGACGCGTAACCCTTTTTCTCGTTTCCCCCTTTTTTAAGACGCACGACGCCGGACGTCTCACCCAGGCGCCCCGCCCACGCTCCGATGTCGGTACCCGGGGATAGGGTTGAACCATGGCAACAAAGAGCGCAAAGACAAACGCAGGGCAGAATTTCCGCTGCACGGAGTGTGGCTGGAAGGCCGTGAAGTGGGTGGGCCGCTGTGGCGAATGTCAGGCGTGGGGCACCCTTGAGGAAATCGGCACCGTGGTGGTGCGAACAACTGCTGCCACCACCGTGGTGCGCCCTGCCCAGCTAATCTCAGAGGTGGACGCCTCCAAAGCCGCTCATAATCTCACCGGCGTGCCAGAGCTTGACCGCGTTTTGGGTGGCGGCATGGTGCCAGGGGCCGTGATCTTGTTGGCGGGCGAGCCCGGCGTCGGAAAATCCACGCTGCTGCTGGACGTGGCCGCAAAGTTTGCCCGCAATGACCATGGTCAGGCCCCGCAAAAGGTGCTGTACCTGACGGGTGAGGAATCCGCCGCCCAGGTAAAGCTGCGCGCCGAACGCATTGGCGCCGTCGCAGACACCCTCTATCTAGGGGCTGAAACGGATCTCGGCACGGCGTTGGGGCAGGTTGAGGAAGTGCAGCCCGCCTTGCTGATAGTGGACTCGGTTCAGACGTTCAGCAGTGCCATGGTCGATGGAGCTGCCGGTGGCGTGTCGCAGGTTCGTGAGGTGGCAGCGTCGCTCATTGCTGCCGCGAAACGGTTGAACATGACAACACTTCTGGTGGGACACGTGACTAAGGACGGTTCCATTGCCGGGCCCCGCCTGCTGGAACATCTGGTGGATGTGGTCTGCCAGTTCGACGGCGAACGCCACTCCCGTCTGCGCCTGCTGCGAGCCGTGAAGAACAGGTACGGGCAAACCGATGAGGTGGGTTGTTTTGACCTAACGGACAACGGTATTGAAGGGCTGGCCGATCCCAGCGGGCTCTTCACCTCCCGCATCTCCTCCCCCGTCTCCGGCACCTGCATCACCGTCACCATGGAAGGGCGCCGCCCGCTGCTCGCCGAGGTGCAGGCCCTGCTGACCCCCTCCCTCGGTTCACAGCCCCGGCGCACCGTCAGCGGACTGGATTCCACCCGTGTTGGCATGCTGTTGGCTGTTCTGCAGCAGCGGGCCGGGTTGCGGCTGGATGCCGATGACAGCTTTGTGGCTACTGTGGGCGGTGCCAGGTTAAGTGAACCGGCCATGGACTTGGCGGTGGCATTGTCCATTGTGTCGGCCAAGACCAACAAGATTGTCCACAACAAGATGGTGGCCTTTGGCGAGGTGGGGCTGGCTGGTGAGGTGCGTCCAGTACCAGGCATTAACCAGCGCATCCAAGAGGCCAGCCGCTTGGGCTATACCCACGCTCTAGTGCCGGCAAGTGCGGCCGGTCCGGGACCGATTCCACCGGACTTCACGGTAAAGCAGATCGAACACATCGCCGAGGCCACGGAGCTTCTCCTGCACCTCTAGAGGGTATTGCGGGGCCAAAGGACACGGAACGGTCAAGATACACGCAACTAGTCACATGGAAGCGGGATAATGCCTACCGTGCGCACTATTATGGGCATTGTGACTCGTGCGGATTCCCGCGCCTGAAAAGAAGGAACCGCCCATGCTTCGCAGCCCCGAAGAGGCCTTGAAAGCCACTCTTGCCCGTGTCGCGCCGGGAACGCCGCTGCGTGATGGGCTGGAGCGTATTCTTCGTGGCCGCACGGGCGCTCTTATTGTGCTCGGTTCCGATAAAACCATTGAAAGCCTGTGCTCCGGCGGCTTTGAGATCGGCATCGATTTCGCCTCCACGAGCCTGCGGGAACTGGCCAAGATGGACGGTGCAATTGTCTGCGACAAGGACGCCACCAAGATTTTGCGGGCGGCTGTCCAGCTGGTCCCGGATCCCAGTATTGAAACTCAGGAATCGGGCACCCGGCATCGCACCGCTGAACGCGTAGCCATCCAGACTGGCGTACCCGTAGTTTCCGTCAGCCAGTCCATGCAGATCATTGCGCTCTATGTTGGCGGCCTGCGATACGTCCTTGAAGGTTCCGAAAAGGTTTTGGCGCGCGCCAACCAGGCCCTCGCCACCTTGGAACGGTACCGGGCGCGGCTGGACCAGGTAACAAGCTCCTTGTCGGCGCTTGAAATCGAAGCCATGGTTACTGTCCGCGATGTTGCCGTCACCTTGCAGCGTCACGAGATGGTACGCCGCATCTCCGAGGAAATTGCTCAGTACGTTCTGGAACTCGGCGTGGATGGGCGCTTGCTGTCCCTGCAGCTGGAGGAACTTTCAGCCACTCGAGGCTCCGGCGCAGACATGGTGATCCGCGACTACACGAATCCGGAAACCACAGATGTTGACGCGGCAGTGGCTGCACTGCAGGACATTGACCAGGCCGATCTCATTGACTTGAACCTGATTGCCGGTGTTGTAGGCCTGGTCTCGGGCAACGATTCTCTGGACGCCATCATCCAGCCGCGCGGCTACCGTCTGGTTTCGGGCCTCAAAGCAGTCCCGCGCGCCATTGCTGGACGTCTTGTTGACCACTTTGGTGGCTTGCAGAACCTGATGGCTGCCACGATTGATGAGCTCATGATGGTGGATGGAATTGGCGAGCTGCGAGCCCGCAATGTTCGTGAGGGCCTCTCCCGCATCGCCGAGGCCAGCCTGTTGGACCGTTTCCTCTAAAACTGCCGGCAGATACTGCCCACGGGCAGCTATGCCGCTACTGCAGGGTGAAGGAAACCTTCTCGCTGGACCATTTCCCTAACGTTGCCACGAGGGCATATGTGGCCCCGCCACGTCCCGGCACGGATACTACTTTGGCGCAATCCGGCGCCGTGCGGTTCAACTGCCACACCATATTGGCTTTTTCTGATGCACCCGGCGCCAGGTTCTTCACCAGATCCGTGGCGTCTGCTTGGCAGAACTTTGAGTTGAAAATAATGTCCTCACCACTGGTGATCACGAATTCCATTTGGCTTGTGCCTACGTTGATGTCGCAATTAGCCTTGCCGGAATTGGTGACTTGCAGGGTCAGAACAGGCTTTTCGTCTGCGGCGTAGCTTGGTTTATCGACGCTGGCATTGACCTTGATCCCGGCCTCGTCGCACACGGCCGACGGCGGAGTCCCCGCCTTAGCGGCCGACTTCGCCTTTTCGGTGCTGCTTTTAGCCACCGTTCCGCCTTGGGTGGCATCTTGAGATCCGGCTCCGAGCAGGCCTGCTACAAAGATTCCGCCGGCAACTAGGGCTCCAATGACCAGCAGTGCCAGGACTAGTGCCACGAGGCGGCGGCGCCGGTACACCTTGGCTGAGACTTTGGCTGTGCGCCCAGGACTGCCAGCGGGCGCAGCAGAAGAGCCCTTGCCACGACCGGTGTTCCCTGTAGTTCCCACAAACTCAAGCCTATCGAAGCAACTGCCCTGCCCGGACCAACCACGCCGTCAGGCATTGGGTGGCGCAAATTACCCAAATTACCGGGTTCCGGTCCCGGGTGCCACAGCTGAACATATTGCGCGTGGCAACGGTGCCGGACCGGGACCAATGCTAAGTCGCTGGTAGTATCACAGGGCAGCAAGAGCATGGACTAGAACCCACATAAATCGAGGGGCCCACCGTGCATATTCAACCCGCCTCTAGATACCATCGTCCGACTCGCTCACCGTCTGGGCGTCCACCCGGGGAGCTCCTCAATCCGCTACCGAAGGTACCGTTATTAAGCAACGGTGAACCGACAAGCTGAACGCCAGGCATGCCAGCTCCCACTCCATCTCAGCCGTCCAACCCTGCCCCTCATCTCAGCCATCCACCCGTTCCAAGGAAATCCATGCCCGTCACAGCTTCACCCAACGTGCCGCCCGCCGAACTGCACAAGGTCATCAACAGCTGGTTCCAGGAAAATGCCCGGGACCTGCCGTGGCGCCGCAGCTGTTCGGCGTGGGGAATTCTGGTCAGTGAGATCATGCTGCAGCAAACGCCGGTGGTCCGGGTACAACCGGTGTGGGAGCAATGGCTGGCGCGTTGGCCCGCCCCTGCTGACTTCGCTGCCGCCCCAGCCGCCGAGGTACTGCGTGCCTGGGGCAAGCTCGGCTATCCTCGGCGGGCCTTGCGCCTACACGCTGCCGCCGCGGAAATTGTTGAAAAGCACCGCGGTACCGTCCCGGACAACTATCCGGAACTTCTGGCACTTCCCGGCGTGGGGACGTACACGGCCGCCGCGGTTGCCGCCTTTGCTTTTGGCCGGCGCACCACCGTGGTGGACACCAATATTCGCCGCGTCCATGCCCGGCTGGTCATCGGCCAAGCCCTTCCAGCCCCGGCCCTCACGGCGGCCGAAACCACCTTGGCAACGGATTTACTGCCAGAGGATGACGCCGAGTCGGTCCTGTGGA
The DNA here is from genome assembly GCF_002929705.1 of Arthrobacter sp. N199823. Taxonomy (GTDB): domain Bacteria; phylum Actinomycetota; class Actinomycetes; order Actinomycetales; family Micrococcaceae; genus Specibacter. Next base: position 105,900 of record NZ_PJIN01000003.1, on the reverse strand, counting down.
ACGCCGCGGTGATGGAACTGGGCGCCGTCATCTGCACCGCCCGCAGCCCTAAGTGCGGGCAATGCCCGGTCCTGGAGCAGTGCGCGTGGATTGCAGCCGGCCAGCCGGAACCCACCTACATCCCTAAGGGCCAGCCCTGGGCTGGCACGGACAGGCAGGTGCGCGGCGCAGTCATGGCAGTGCTGCGGGCGGCCAGTTCACCAATCCACGCCGACCTCTTGTGGGACGCGGAGGCCGCAAAACGTCACGCCGAGGTTGCTCCGGAGCTGGGCAAACTCCACAAGTTGAACACCCACGCACCCCAGCTGGAGCGCGCCCTCGCTGGCCTGGTGGTAGACGGCCTCGCCCAACTCACAGATGCCGGCTACCACCTGCCAAACTGACGGCGAAGGACCAAAAGCGACGGACCAAAGCGAAGGCTCGGGAAAGCGCACGAGCCGAGGCGCACGGGAGTGGCAGAGGACAGTTCCCGGAGCAGGGATGGATTTTCCCCGCACGGTCCGAGGAACGAGGAACGGGCGAGGAAATCTTACTGCCCGCGAGGGAACTGTCCCCTGCCGGATGCCGGATACCGGAGGCGTCAGAGCTCGCCGAAGCCGGCCTCCACTTGGCTCCGCACCAGGTCCACGGCGCGCTGCGCGTCGGGCCCCGTGGCACAAACATTCAGCTCGGTGCCCTGCGCGGCGCCGAGGGTCATCAACATCATGACCGACTGCCCATCCACGCCGTTGACCTCAATCTCCACATCCATGGCCCCGAGCTGACCGGCCAGAGCAGCGGCCGGGCGGGCGTGCAGACCCATGGGGTTGATCAGGGTGAGCAGCGCCGTCACGGCCCCGTCGTCCTGCGACTCGGCTTTCTGAGGCCCGCCGTCCTGTGCTGCGCCGTCCTGAGATTCGTTTCCTTGATGTTCGACGCCGTGCACCTCACCTACCGCTGTGGCCCGCACCGGGGCAAGTGCCGTCTCGGCGGCCTTGCACACACCATCGGCGGAGGCGCCCGACTGTGCTGACACTGCTGCGGCAATGGCACCCTCCACCAGGGGTGCATCGGCCAGCAGTACTGTTTCCGGGCTGCCCAGGAATTCAAGGGCAGACTCGGCCGTCATGACAGCCGAGCCAAGATCGGTCAGCACCACGGCACCCGCACCGGTATCTGCCAGCCCCATCGCGGTCATGACCTTTTCCAGCGAGGTCCCAATGCCGCCGTCGTCCATCCCTCCGGCGGCAACCAGGACCACGTCTGGGGCCATCTGGGCTGCCAGTTCAACCACGCCAGCCGCCAGCTTTTCGCTGTGCGAGACGATGACTAGCCCCACGCTCATGCTTCATCCTCAGCGGCGTGGACGGCGGCACGTAAAATGAGCGCCGACGAGGCGGCGCCGGGATCGCGATGCCCAATGGCCCGCTCCCCCAAATAGCTCGCCCTGCCCTTGCGCGCGATGAGCGGATCGGTGGAGATCGCCCCAGCCTCGGCGGCCGTTGCGGCAGCCTCCAGTGCGGCTGCCGGGTCCGCGCCAGCTGCTGCTGCAGCAGCCGCCGCCTCGACAGCGGGCGTCCACGCGTCAATCATGGTTTTCTCCCCCACCTCGGCCTTGCCGCGGGCAACAACACCGTCGCGCGCCGCTGCCAGTGCCGCCGCGAGCGTGCTGACATCCAACTCAGTGGCATCGCCAACAGCCGTTGCGGCACGCAAAAACGCCGTGCCATACAGTGGCCCCGCAGCCCCTCCCACCTTCGACATCAAGGTCATGGCCGCCAGTTTGAAGGCGGCACCAGGAGTGGCGGGTGGCTCGGCGTCGAGCTTTTCAAGGATGGCACTGAAGCCGCGGTCCATGTTCTCACCGTGATCGCCGTCGCCAATGGCTCGGTCCAGTTCGATCAGGGCCATTCGGTTTTCCGCGATAACCGCGGCGGAGAGTCGCAGCCAGCGTTGCGCCCAGGCAGCATCAAGTGTGTGGCTCATTTACATCCCCCATCGCAGCGCCGGAGTGTTCACCGGAGCGTCCCATAATTCGGTCATTTCATCATCTAGGCGAAGCACCGAGATGGAGCAACCCTGCATCTCCAGCGCCGTGATGTAGTTACCCACCAACGAACGCTCCACCACCAGTCCCGCTGCTTCGAGCACTTTGGCTGCGTGCCTGTAGACAATGTAGAGCTCGCTGGTGGGGGTGCCGCCCATGCCATTGACGAACAAGAGCACCTTTTCGCCAGCGTTGGGCTTGAGGTCAGCGAGGATCGGTTCCAGCAGGTGGTCCGTGATGGAATCGGCGTTTTCCATGGGGATGCGGCGCCGCCCGGGCTCGCCGTGAATGCCAATGCCAATCTCAATCTCGTTCTCGGCAAGGTCAAAACTGGGAACCCCGGCGTGCGGGACGGTGCAGGCGGACAGGGCCACGCCCATGCTGCGCACGTTGTCGTTGACGCGCTGCCCAATGGCTGTGACGGCGTCGAGGTTGTCCCCCCGCTCGGCAGCAGCGCCGGCGATCTTCTCCACCAGGACGGTTCCTGCGACGCCGCGGCGCCCTGCCGTGTACAGCGAATCCTCCACGGCGACGTCGTCGTTCACCAGAATGGTTCGGACACTGACGCCTTCAGCTTCTGCCATCTCGGCTGCCGTCTCAAAGTTCAGGACGTCACCGGTGTAATTCTTCACAATGTGCACCACGCCGGCACCCGCGTTTGCCGCGATGGTGGCCGGAATAATCGCGTCCGGTGTGGGCGAGGTGAACATGGCACCTGGCACCGCCGCATCGAGCATGCCGAAGCCAACGTAGCCTGCATGCAGCGGCTCATGCCCGCTGCCACCGCCGGATACCAGGCCTACTTTTCCTTCTCGGGGCGCATCCTTGCGCGTGACGAACAATGGATCAGGGTGGACGGTTACATGATCGGCATGCGCCTGACCGAACCCTTCCACCGATTCATTGACTACTGTCTTGGGATCATTGATGAGCTTTTTCATGATAGAAACTCTCCGAATCACAGTGATTGGTGGCGGGCCGGCCTCACTGCCGCCCACTGTGAACACTACCCGGGGAAAACGGCAGATGGTAGGGACGTCCGGGGCGATTCGTGGCCCGTTCAGCCCTCGGGCTGACAGGGGCCAGGGCCGGTTTGCATCAGAGTTGGCAGATCATCCTGGTGTTCCCCAACGTGTTGGGTTTTACACGTGCCAGATCCAGGAATTCTGCGATGCCTTCATCGGCGGAACGCAGCAGCTCCGAGTAGACTTCCGGGTCCACGGGGCTCTGATCGGCCATGACGGTGAACCCGTTGCGGGTAAAGAAGTCCACCTCAAAGGTCAGGCAGAAGACACGGTTGACGCCCAAGGTCCTGCCATTGGCCAACAGCTTCTCGACGATGGCGCGGCCTACTCCCTTGCCTCGCCAGGAATCTGCGGTGGCCAGTGTCCGGATCTCGGCCAAGTCTTCCCACATGACATGGAGTGCACCACAACCAACAATCTCGCCGTCCACCTCAGCCATCCAAAACTCCTGGATGGTTTCAAAGTACGTCACAGACTCTTTTGAGATCAAAATTCGGCGCTCGGCCAAAGGCGCTACGAGACTTTTGATCGCCAGGACATCTGAGGTGCGGGCGGGCCGGAGGACAATGACGGGGGCAGTAGATTCAGAACTCACCTTTTTAGTCTATGACTCCCGACCGGCGCCGGGTGACGCGACGCTTGCGGACGAGCCCCTGACCGTCGAGGTAGCCGGTTAACGCCGAGAATCGTGTTCCCTCTCCGTATTCTCGACGTTTACCGGCTACCTCGACGCGGAGGGCGAGTAGGCGAAGGGAAATCGGGTGAGACGGGTGAGGAAACACAAAACGGCACCCTCCCCGTGTGGGGAGGGTGCCGCCGTCGTGCTTTAGTGCGAAGGAACCTTAGGCTGAAGCCGTGATGGCTTCGGGGATGTTCGGCTTGGCCGTGCCCACAAACGTGAACTTGGCGTCGTCGCCCTCGCCTTCAACACCAACGGTGACAATGTCGCCGTCCTTGAGCTCACCGAACAGGATCTTCTCAGAGAGGTGATCCTCGATCTCGCGCTGGATGGTGCGGCGCAGCGGCCGGGCACCCATGGCGGGATCGTAGCCCTTGGTGGCGAGCAGGATCTTGGCTGCAGGCGTGAGCTCGATGCCCATGCCCTTATCAGCCAAGCGGCCTTCCAAGCGAGCAACCATCAGGTCGACGATCTCGATGATCTCGTCCTGGGTGAGCTGCGGGAACACCACAACGTCATCCACACGGTTCAAGAACTCGGGGCGGAAGTGCTGCTTGAGCTCTTGGGTGACCCGTGCCTTCATCCGGTTGTAACCGGTCTGAGTGTCGGGACCGGACTGGAAACCCGTGGCAATCGCCTTGGAGATGTCGCGCGTTCCCAGGTTCGTGGTCATGATGATGATGGTGTTCTTGAAGTCCACCACGCGGCCCTGGCTGTCGGTCAGACGACCGTCTTCCAAAATCTGCAGCAGTGAGTTGAACAGATCGGCGTGAGCCTTCTCGACCTCATCGAAAAGCACCACGGAGAACGGACGACGGCGGACCTTCTCGGTCAGCTGCCCACCCTCTTCGTAGCCCACGTATCCGGGAGGTGCACCGAAGAGACGCGAAACAGTGTGCTTCTCGGAGTACTCGGACATGTCCAAGGTGATGAGGGCGTCTTCGTCACCGAAGAGGAACTCGGCCAGTGCCTTGGCCAGCTCGGTCTTACCAACACCTGTGGGCCCGGCAAAGATGAACGAGCCACCGGGACGCTTGGGATCCTTCAGACCCGAACGGGTCCGGCGGATGGCCTGCGAGATGGACTTGATGGCCTCATTCTGACCAACCACACGCTTATGCAGCTCGTCTTCCATCTTCAGCAGACGCGTGGACTCGGCCTCGGTCAGCTTGAAGACCGGGATACCGGTGGAGTTCGCCAGAACTTCTGCAATGAGTTCCTCGTCAACCTCGGAGATCTCATCGAGGCCTCCGGACTTCCACAGGCGTTCCTTGTCGGCACGGGCGGTGATGAGCTTCTGCTCGTCATCGCGCAACGACGCGGCACCCTCAAAGTCCTGGGCGTCAATGGCGTCTTCCTTGCGCTTCTTGACGGCAGCAATTTCACCATCCATGGCCTTGAGCTCCGGCGGAGCAGTCATGCGACGGATGCGCAAACGCGCACCAGCCTCATCGATCAAGTCAATGGCCTTATCCGGCAGGAACCTGTCACTGATGTAACGGTCAGCCAAGGTGGCAGCCGCCGTCAGGGCGCCGTCGGTGATTGAGACACGGTGATGTGCCTCGTAGCGATCGCGCAGGCCCTTGAGGATCTCAATGGTCAGCGGAACCGTGGGTTCGGGCACCTGGATAGGCTGGAAACGGCGCTCAAGAGCGGCGTCCTTCTCAATGTGCTTGCGGTACTCATCCAGTGTGGTGGCACCGATGGTCTGCAGTTCTCCACGAGCCAGCATGGGCTTGAGGATCGAGGCAGCATCAATGGCACCCTCAGCGGCACCGGCACCCACAAGGGTGTGGATCTCGTCGATGAAGAGGATGATGTCGCCACGGGTGCGAATCTCCTTCAGGACCTTCTTCAGGCGCTCTTCGAAGTCACCGCGGTAGCGTGAACCAGCCACGAGCGAGCCGAGGTCAAGGGTGTAAAGCTGCTTGTCCTTGATGGTCTCGGGCACGTCACCGCGCACAATGGCCTGAGCCAGACCTTCAACAACGGCAGTCTTACCAACACCGGGCTCACCAATCAGCACGGGGTTGTTCTTGGTGCGGCGAGAGAGGATTTGCATGACGCGTTCCATCTCATGCTCGCGCCCAATGACTGGGTCTAGCTTGTTTTCCCGGGCAGCCTGCGTCAGATTCCGGCCAAACTGGTCCAGAACAACTGAGCCGGCAGGCTGGCCCTCAGGCTGCTGGCCACCGCCACTGGCGGCAGGTTCCTTGCCCTGGTAGCCGGACAACAGCTGGTTGACCTGCTGGCGCACACGGCCCAGATCAGCACCAAGCTTCACCAGTACCTGCGCGGCAACGCCTTCACCTTCACGGATCAGGCCGAGCAGAATATGCTCGGTGCCAATGTAGTTATGGCCGAGCTGCAGGGCCTCACGCAGCGAAAGTTCCAGAACCTTCTTGGCGCGCGGGGTGAACGGGATGTGCCCGCTGGGTGCCTGCTGACCCTGACCAATGATTTCCTGAACCTGTTCACGGACACCGTCCAGCGAAATGTTCAGGGACTCCAAGGCCTTGGCGGCAACACCCTCACCCTCATGGATGAGGCCGAGCAGAATGTGCTCGGTGCCAATGTAATTGTGGTTGAGCATGCGGGCCTCTTCTTGGGCCAGCACAACAACACGTCGGGCTCGATCAGTAAATCGCTCAAACATTTCGCCACACTCCTTTTACTGCGTACTTTGATGCTACGCAGTACCCGGGCCCTATGGGGGCATGTTCGCCACAGGGGAAATAGCAAATTGATCCATGCGCGGCCATTGTGCCTTTTAAAGTACGACGGCGGCACCACCTCGGGTGAGGTGAAGCCGCCGTCGCGCTGCCCTGATCTAGGGCGAAAACTCTGCTGCTAGTTACCCTGAGCGGCGTAGTAAGCGTCGCGGATCTCAGCCTGGATGCGTCCTCGCTCGTGCACTGTGTAGCCATTGTCACGGGCCCAGGCGCGGATCGCGGCTACGTCACTGCCAGCCTTAGGAGCGGCTGCGGGACCGCGGCCACGTACTGCCCGGCCACCAACGCGGCGTCCGGCAGAAATGTACGTTGCCAGTGCTGCGCGCAATGCTTGCGCATTATCGGCGGAGAGGTCAATTTCGTAATTGATACCGTCCAGCCCAAACGTGACATTCTCGTCGGCTGCGCTCTGGTCAATATCGTCCACAAGTGTGATGTGAATTTTCTGTGCCATGGGGAGTTGTCGCCTCACATAGTTTCAATGAATACTTCTCAACAAATTATGGTGTGAAAATTCATTCACGTCAAAGTTTAATTATTGACGCTTAAACTAAGCGCCGGTTTCATCCTTGATATCCGCTTCATGTTCGGCCCGTGCCAGCGCGTCTCGCTCTAATCGGTCAGCGTTGAATATCGCCTTCATGGCGAAGTAAAAAAGCGCACCGACACCCAATGACGGAAGGATAACTGCAACGTATTCCATATTCTTTGTTACTCCTACTCTGGCTTCATCAAGGGGAAGAGAATGGCTTCACGAATTCCCACGCCGGTGAAGAGCATTACCAAACGGTCCACACCAAGTCCCAGGCCACCCATGGGCGGGGCGCCGTATTCCAAGGCCCGAAGGAAGTCTTCATCCAGCGCCATGGCTTCAGGATCTCCGGCTGCTGCTGCCAGCGACTGCCGGGTGAGGCGTTCGCGCTGGATGACCGGGTCAACCAGCTCGGAGAAGGCTGTGCCAGTCTCCGTGCCGCCAATAATCAAATCCCACGCCTCGATGAGATTGGGCTTATCCCGGTGCTGACGGGCCAAAGGCTGCGCCGACGGCGGGTAATCACAAACAAAGGTGGGCTGAATTAGCGTGGGCTCCACAATTTCGCCAAAGAGTTCGGTGACCAGCTTCTCGGCATCCCAGGCCGAATCAATCTTTATGGCCCGCTCCTGCGCAATGGCACGCAATTCATCAGCCGTGGTCTCCGGGGTAATTTCCTTGCCAACAGCAGTGGAAAGGCCTTCGTAGACGGGCAGCCAGGGCCATTCGCCGTCAAGGTTAATTTGACCGTGATCGGTTTCAATGACGCGGGACCCGACGGCGTCTGCGGCGGCAAGAATAATGCGCTGCATGGTTTTTGCCATGGTGAATTGGTCGCCATAAGCCTCATAGGCTTCCAACATGGTGAATTCCGGGCTGTGGGTGGAATCGACGCCTTCGTTGCGGAAGATTCGGCCTACTTCAAATACCTTGTCCATGCCGCCAACCACTGCACGCTTCAAGAAAAGCTCAATGGCGATACGCAATGTCATGGGCTGATCAAAAGCGTTCAGGTGCGTGCGGAACGGGCGGGCTGCAGCACCACCGTGGACCAGCTGCAGAATGGGGGTTTCAAGCTCAATGTATTCTTCGCCGTGAAGCGTATCGCGGATGGCTTTAACAATCGCGGAGCGCTTCCTGACCTGTTCGCGAGCAGTGTCACGGACAATCAAGTCAACGTAACGCTGGCGGACGCGCATTTCCTCGGAGAGTTCTGCGTGCAAGACGGGCAACGGGCGCAACGCTTTGGAGGCCATGGCCCATTCGGCAGCCATGATGGACAGCTCACCGGTGCGGGAGCTGATGATCTCGCCCTTGATGAAGACGTGGTCACCTAGGTCAACCAGTGACTTCCAGTTGGCCAGCGCTTCCTCGCCCACATTGGCGAAGGACAGCATAATCTGCAGGCGCACACCTGATCCGGATTGCAGTGTGGCAAAGCACAGCTTTCCCTTGTTGCGTACGTACACAACACGGCCCGTAATGCCGGCAATCTCACCGGTTGCGGTATCCGCCTCCAGTTCGGGGTATTTGGCCCGAATTTCTTCGAGAGTGTGGGTGCGTGCCACCCCAACCGGGTAGGCCTGCTCGCCTCGTTCAAGCAATTTGGCTCGCTTGTCCAACCGGACGAGCATTTGCTCAGAGACGTCACTGGGTTCAGGGGAAAGGGTATTTTCTGGGCTCACGATTCACAAGTTTAGTTGGTGAATCTGGGTGTACGCTCCGTGGCACCTTTAAGCCTCCTGCCGAGTCGCCCACACACGGGCTCTGCGCCGGGAAGCAACGCCCCCCCTTTAGCAGTGGCTGCCAGGCCAGAGAGTTACCCTAGGCCGTTGACCCTAGACAGCTAGCCCTAGGCCGTTGCCACTGTGGAGCCGCGAACCACCAGAGTCGCTTCAAGGACCACTGGCGTTGCCGCCACATCTTCTCCGCCAATTACTTGCAGTAGCGCCTTTCCTGCCAGACGCCCCATTTCCATGGCCGGCAAGTGCACCGTGGTGAGCCCCGGGCTGGACGTCTGTGAATACGGCAGGTCATCAAAACCTGTGACGGCAAGGCTATGCGGCACGGCCAGGCCTACAACGCGGGCTTCTTGCAGGACACCGTATGCCTGAGTATCCGTGGCACAGACAATGGCCGTCACCCCAGCGGCTGACCACTGTGGCCACGCTTCGGCAAACATCAGCGCCGCCGCTCCCACATCGATGGTTGTTTGCGCCACAGCCACCACCTCGCAGCCCAAGGCGCCGGCTTCCGCGCAGAAGGCTGCACGGCGGAGCCGAAACGTTTCCGTCCCGGTGGAGCTATCAAGGTAGGCAACGTTGCGGTGCCCCTGCCCCGCTAAATGCTGGGCCAGTAAACGGGCCCCGCATGCCACGTCGAAGTTCACAGATGGCAAGTCTTCGCTAATGCCGGCCGTATCCAACAACACCATGGGTTCCGTTGCTTGGAGTTCTGCCAGAAACCGTGCACTGGGCGCATCAATGAGCAGTCCGGCGGGGCGCAGGGCCAGCAGCCGCCGCACGTCTTCGGGATCCGGCGTTTGTCCAGCATCAGTCACGGATAGCAGGAGGGCATACTTCTGGCCGATAACTTCCCTCAGGCCCGCAATGACCTTGGCATAAAACGGGTTTGACACGTCCGGAGCAACCAAAATCACAATATTGCTGTGCCCCTTGGCCAGGGAGCTGCCCAGTCCATCAACCACATAACCGAGCTCCCGCACCGCCTGCTCAACCTTGGCAATGTTCTCTTCGGATACCCGGCCGGCGGTCTTGCCATTGGTCACTAGGGATACCGTTGCCGCCGAAACGCCTGCCCTGGCGGCCACCGTGGCGGCCGTGACGCGGCGATTGCCGTTGTTGCGGGCGGTGGCTGATGATGGCGGCTGCATGGATCGATCGTACCGGCGCCGAGGAAGATCACCGCAACCACAACGGATCAAGCGCTTGACGAAAATCACGTTAAGCGCTTGACGTTGACATGGTGTGGTGCCACACTTGGTTACCGTGCCTCGCCGGGAAACTCCGGAGCCGCCCCAACGACGTGGAGAAGAAAAAAATATGGAACAGCACAACGCCCCCGCCACCGCGCCCCGCAAGATCATTCTTGACTGCGATCCCGGGCATGACGATGCGGTGGCCTTGCTCTTGGCCCACGGCAATCCCAACATCGAATTGCTTGCCGTGACCACAGTGGTGGGTAACCAGACACTTGAAAAGGTCACCCGCAACGCCCTCAGCGTTGGAACCATTGCCGGCATCACCGGCGTCCCCTTTGCCGCAGGCTGCGACCGCCCCTTGGTGCGCGAGATTGTCACCGCGCCGGACATCCATGGTGAAAGCGGCATGGATGGCCCGGAACAGCCCGAGTCCACGATCGAACTCGACCCCCGCCACGCCGTCGACCTCATCATTGAGCTCGTGATGTCCCATGAACCCGGCACCATCACCTTGGTGCCCACGGCCGGACTGACCAACATCGCCATGGCCGCCCGCAAGGAACCGCGCATTGTTGAACGCGTGAAGGAAGTCGTGCTCATGGGCGGCGGCTACCACGTGGGCAATTGGAGCCCCGTGGCCGAATTCAATATCAAGATCGATCCCGAAGCCGCGCACATTGTGTTCAACGCAGGTTGGGACGTTGTCATGGTGGGCCTCGACCTGACTCACCAGGCGCTGGCCACCGATGAGGTTGTTGCCGCCATTGAGGCCGTAGGCACCAAGCCGGCCAAGTTCGTCATGGAGCTCATGGACTTCTTCGCCAAGACGTACAAGGATGCCCAGGGCTTTGACTTCCCGCCGGTTCATGACCCGTGCGCAGTCGCCTATGTCATTGACCCCACCGTCATGACCACCCAGAAGGTTCCGGTAGACATTGAGCTCACCGGGACGCTGACCCTTGGCATGACCGTGGCCGATTTCCGCGCCCCCGCCCCCGCCGACTGCAAGACCTCCGTAGCCGTGACGCTGGATCATGCGAAGTTCTGGAACATGGTCACCGACGCACTCGTTCGCATTGGTGAGGTCGACGCGTGAGCACCTCCGCAACCTCGCAGTCCGGGCTGCTGCGCAAACCCGGCAACATCACCGCCTTGATGGTGGCGCTACTGACGGCCTGCGTGGCCTTCCAGCTCAACGCCTCCATGCTCAGCCCCGCGCTTGTCACGATGGGCGAGGAACTCAACGCCAGTCAGGCCTCCATTGGCCTGTCGCAGACCTGGTTCTTCACCGCTGCCGCTGTCTTCTCCCTGTTCCTGCCGCGCCTGAGCGACATCATTGGCCGCAAGAAGGTGCTCATCGGCATGATGGTCATGATGGGCCTCGGCTCCATCATTTCCGCCATGGCACCTGACATCACCTGGCTCTTTGTGGGACGCATCATCCAGGGAGTCAGCGGCCCCACGGTTCCGCTCTGCCTGATCATGCTTCACTCCGCTGTGAAGGATCCCAAGAAGTACGGCGCCCTCATGGGCCTGGTCACCGCCGTCAACGGAGGCATTGCCGGCATTGACTCCTTTGTGGGCGGCTACTTTGCCGAGCACTTTGGCTTCCGCAGCATCTTCTGGCTCATGGTGGTCATTGCCGCAATCGCCACTGTGCTGATCGTGTTCCTCGCCGGGGAATCCAAGCCCGGCGAGGGCACCAAGATGGACTGGCTGGGTGTGTTCTTTATTGTCATTGCCGTGGGCGCCCTGCTCACTGCCCTCAATGAAGCCACCAAGTTGGTGGGCGGCATCACCACTGTTCCGCTTGTTTCCTCCTTGGCTTTGGCTCTGGTGGCCGTGCTCGCTTTCATGGCTTTCTGGCGCGTGGAAAAAGTCTCCTCACATCCCATGGTTGAGATTGTGCACCTGCGCCAGCGCTCCACCTGGGCTCCGTTACTGACCACCACCTTGACCATGACAGGCATTTTCGCCGTCATCAACGGCATAGTTCCCGCGTTTGTGCAGGCCACTGACCCCGGTTTTGGTATTGGCGCCACGCAGATGAGCTTGCTGATCCTGACGCCCTACGCGCTGCTGGGCTGGCTCTTTGGCCCCTTCACAGGTCGGCTGGCGCCTGTCATTGGCTACACCATGATGTTGCGGGTGGGGCTGCTGGGCAGTATGGCGGCACTGGCCGTCATCGGCTTCCTGGGGCTCCACAGCCTGGGCTGGATGATCGCCGGCACCGTGTTGTTGGGCATCATGTACGCCGGTACTGTGAACATCATGCTCAACGGCCTTGGTGTGGTCCTGTCTCCGGCTGGAAATCCTGGATTCCTGCCGGGCATGAACGCCGGCGCCTTCAACCTCGGTGCCGGACTCAGCTTCTTGGTCCTGCCGGCCATTCTGGTGGCCACGGCCCCGCTGGGCGGCCACGGCTCCTACTTGACTGTTGTAATCGTGGCTTTGGCTCTCACCGGCGCAGCTCTTGCGGCCTCGCTGTTGGTGCCCAAACCTATTGACGCGGAGGTTGCGCCATGAGTGCCAAAATTGTTGTTGCCGGCTCCCTCAATGCCGATCTGACCATCTACTCCGACAGGTTGCCCAACCCCGGCGAAACGCTGCACGGCAATGGTTTTTCGGTCAATCCGGGCGGCAAGAGCGCCAACCAGGCTGTTGCGGCGGCCCGGCTGGGCGGTCAGGTTACCCTCCTCGGCGCGGTGGGCGAGGATGCCAACGGCGAGATGCTGCTGGCTTCCGCTGCCAGTTCGGGTGTCAATACCGAACACGTCCGGCGCGTCACCGAGCCCACCGGCGTCGCCGTCATTTCTGTCGATGCCCAGGGCGAGAACACCATCATCATTTCAGCTGGTGCCAACGCCACGCTCCTGCCCACCCACATGGATCCGGCAGTGTTTGCCGGCGCCGCTGTTCTCTGCCTGTGTTTGGAGGTAGCCCCGGAGACTGTGCTGGCCGCTGCACAAACAGGGCACGACGCCGGAGCTACAGTCTTGTTGAACCTCTCCCCTTACGCTCCCATCGCCGAGGAGTTGGCGCAGCTGGTGGATGTGTTGCTGGTCAACGCCCACGAGGCCTCGGCATTCCTTGACGGTTTTGCCATGCCGGTCTCCGGTGCACCGGCGGACGCTTGGCACGGCGCCATTGCACGTTTCGCTGCGCGCGGCCTGAGCAAGGTGCTGGTGACGCTCGGTGCCGACGGTTCAGTGGTGCTGGATTCCACCAACATGGCCCACCCAGCCGTACTGATTGCCCCAACAAAGGTCCACGCCGTGGACACCACAGGCGCCGGCGACGCCTTCACAGGGGCCGTGGCGGCCCGCTTGGCTGCGGGCGATTCGCTCGTGGACGCTGCTCGGCAGGCGTCTGTGGCAGCCGCACTGGCCACCACTAAGCGCGGCACGCAGGCTGCTTACCCGCTTTTGGAGGATGTGACGGCGCTGCTTTCCGCCGCGCAATCCAGCTGAGGTAGCGGAGCAGCTTTGCTCCTGCACCCCGTTAGGCCAGAACCGTGCGCAGCTCTTGGAGCAGCGCACGGTTCTGGCTTGACCAAGCGCAGCTTCAACGTCATCTGTGGGAGAGCACGGGCACGCTACCTGTTGATAGCAGGCGTGGCTCAGCCCAGCGGGATGTTGTCGATGAGCCGCACCGGACCCACCTTGGCGGCCACCAGGACCAGCGCTTCCCCTGTGAACGGGGTGTCTTGACAATTTTCCGCACGAACCTGGAGCGTCAGCGGATCAACCACTTCCAGGTAGTCCAGTTCCACTCCCGGGGCACTGTCCACGAGTGCCTGAGCCGAGGCAATGTCGAGTGGTTCGTGGGCGTCGGCCCGGCTTTTCAGGAGTCGCAGGGCACGCGAGAGAACCAGTGCTGATTCCCGCTCTTGCGCTGACAGGAAACGGTTCCTGCTGGAGAGAGCCAACCCGTCCTCGTCGCGGACCGTGGGGACAGCCACAATGTCTACCGGGAAGTTCAGGTCAGCCACCATCTTGCGGACCAAAGTCAGCTGTTGAGCGTCCTTCTGGCCGAAATAGGCCCGGTAGGCAGGGCGAAAAACAACATCCCCGAGCAAATCTTCGGAGGCAGCAGCCTGGTACGCCAGCCCGCCGTCGGGCATGGCTGTGTGCAGCAACTTCGCCACCACGGTGAGGGCACCGTCAAAGTGCCCTGGGCGCGAGGCACCCTCATACAAGTTGCCCATCGCTCCCGCCGTGACCCGCACCATGGGTTCACCGTCCGGGTACATCTCCTGAACCCTCGGGGCAAACATGAAGTCCACCCCAGCCTCGCTGAGCAAGGCCAGATCCTCATCCGTGGTGCGGGGGTAGCGTGCCAGATCCGAGGCGTCACCGAACTGCAGCGGGTTGACGAACACGCTGGCCACCACCACCGAGTTTTCCGCTACAGCAGTGCGTGCCAAGGTTGCATGGCCGTGGTGCAAGGCGCCCATGGTGGGCACCAAGCCCAGGGTGCCGGGCTGGCGGCCTGCATCCTGACTGTCCTGGCCATGCTGCGCTGCTCGCAGGCGTAACAGGGCCCCTGACTTTTCCCGTAGTTCGGCAATCGTCGTCACCAGTAGGGTGCTCATGTTCTTCACTCTCTTCACTGCTAAAAAATGTATTCTGTGCGAAATTTGTTCTGCGCGCCAAGCCCGTCTACGTGACGGGAGCGCCAGGGCTGGGATCGCCGTCGTCGTTGAGCAAAGCCGCTTGAATACCAAGATACGCCTCCGCGGAAAGCATCCGCCGCTTGGCAGCCCGAGCTGCGGTGCTGGCAGACATGGCCAAGTAGGCGTCCAGCACATCCGAGGAGGAGGTGTCCAGTGTGTACTCTCGCAGGGCGGCGGCATGAGCTGCCACAGTGCCGGCATCACCGCGCGCCACCGGACCAGTCAGGGCAGACTCCCCCGACATCAGCGCATTGTCCAGGGCAGCACGCAACAGCGGCCCCAGCATCTGGCTGGTGGATTCCACGCCAATGTCAGTCAGAATCTGCGCTGCCTGAGCCACCAGGGTGACCATATGGTTCGCCGAATGCGCCAGTGAGGCGTGGTACAGAACACGGTCGGCCTCGGCAATGACCACCGGCTCAGCACCCATTTCAACCACCAACGCCTGGGCGATGGGCAACATGGCCGGATCCGCCGTGACGCCAAAGCAGCAGTCGGACAAGCGGGCCAGGTCCAGACTCATACCGGTGAACGTCATGGCCGGATGCAGTGCCAAAGGAATGCCGCCAGCTGCCTTGACCGGGGCTAGAACCCCCGTGCCGAATCGTCCCGAGGTGTGCGCCACCAGCTGACCGGCCTGCCAAGCACCCATAGCACCAAGGCCGCTCACGAGATCGGCCAGGGCATCATCGGGGACGGCCAACAGGACCAGTTCCGAACGCTCCACAATGTCCGCCACGTCAAGGATCGGAACACCTGGCAGCAACAGTTCTGCCCTGTCCAGGGAGGCCTCGGACACCGCAGAAACGCCCACCACGGCATGCCCAGCCCCGCGCAACGCAGCACCCAGGACGGCACCAACCTTGCCCGCCCCAATGATTCCAATGCCAAGGCGGCCCGGCTTAATCGCCATGATGTGGTTCCTCCGGAAGTGTTTGTTTCGCTTGCAGCCATTTTTCGCTGCGCTGGATGCGGCGTGCCGTTGCGGCGCGGGCTGATTGCTCATCGAAGAGTTCTAGCCCGTTGGCCGTTGATAGATGATGCACCCCTGGACGGATTGGGCCCACGGTGGAATGCAGTTCAAAGTTCACAAGACCCAAGCGGGCCATGAGCGGTCCCTGACGCAATCCCAACGATTGGGTGCGTTCGTGCGGCACCACCTGCAAACTGCGGAAGAACCGGCCGCGGCGGCACAGCAGCGCTGTTGCCGTTGCCCGGAAGGCGTTGTGACGCCAGGAGATGGGGTCAACCCAACGCGCCGCCCGTGGCGAGTGGACAAATCCTTCATCGGCACCCACCCCGCGCAGGCCGGCCGCGAACACGTCAAAGGGCCGTTCCACCCCTGGGTCCGGGAACACCAGGCCCAAAACGGCCATCACTTCAGCCTCCGTGCCCACGGGCAGGACAACACTGCGGGAACTGCCCGAGCTGTCATCGCCATAGCCAGCCACGTTGACCTGCACGCGATACCAGCCGAAGGGCCGCCACACTGGCCCCTGCGAAATACTCACAGCTTGGACGCGACCCGGTGGAATGGTCTGAGACCGGGTTTCCAACAGACCGTAATGCAGCCGGACGCCGTCGGGCGATGAGGCGACGCGGAAGTTCAGATCGTTCGTGATCGTCTTCCAGTAGGAAGCAAAGACACCGATGAACAGCGGAAAAAAGCCGAGGAAAATGGCGAACTCGCCAGTTCGCGTCACGGCCACAACTGCTCCTGCAATGAAAACCACAGCCACTACTGTGGTGCTGCTAAAAAATGCGGCACCAATGATTCGCCGAGGTGGCAGAGCCAGCAGCTGAGTTTCCGGCGCCTCTTGCACGTTCATGGGCTGATCCGGATCCATGGTTACGCCTGCGGCACGCGCCAGAATCGCCGCACGCAGCCGCTTGGCCTCCGCGAGCTTGAGGAAGGAGAGCTTGATGGCCGATTTCCCACCGTCTGCCACGTCAAACTTCAGCTCGGCGAGCCCGAAGGCGCGAGCCAGGAGCGGCTGGATCACGTCAATGGCCTGCACCCGGTCAATGCGGGCACGGCGCTGCTGGCGGAAAATGATACCCGAGTTGATGTGCACATTCTCATCGGTGACCTGATAGCGCGTAAAACGCCAGGACAAGAAAAATGCCACACCGAAAATGACGACGGCGGAGCCCACCACGATCAGAATGAACAGCACCGGTGTCCCGCCGGTCACGGCTTCGCCGTCCTGCCAGCCACCAGAGAAGAGCGAGTCTAGGGAGTTTCTGCCAAAGATGAAGATGACGGCGGCCACGGCGATCCAGCCCCGAACCAAGGGTGATACCGGGTGGACGCGGTGCCAGGTATCGGCGCTATCTGTGGTGAAACCCTCCGGCGCAGCGGGCGCCGGAACGGAAGGTGCAGCGGGAGCCGGGGCAGTCTCAGCGTGCTCCGGTAGGGCAGCCTCAGCCGCACTTGCTGCCTGCTGCGCTCCGGGATCCTGCGGTAATCGCTCGCTCACAAGCCGGCCAATTTTGCCTCACCGCGGGCGGTGAGCTGTTCACGCAGGCGGGCTGCCTCCGCTGCGGGGAGGCCATTGAGCAGCGCGTTGGTCCCCGGGGAAGCTGTGTGCAGGTGGATGGTACTCAGGCCCAGCATCCGCTCAATCGGGCCCATGGTGACGTCCACGTATTGCATGCGGCCGTAGGGCACCACCATGACCCTGTGGAACAGAATGCCACCACGGATCAGCAAGTCTTCGTCCCGTTCGGCGTAGCCAATGGCGCGCACCTGCCGTGGAATCAGAAGCATCTCCCACCCGACAATCACCACCACAACGGCCGGGGCAGCCCATGCCAGCCAGGCCGGGTAGCCGGCCCACACCCCGATTAAATGCAGGATCAAGGGCACCATGGTGATGGCCAAGAAGATGAACGCACCAATTCCGGCAGAGATGAACCGGGCGGTGATGAGTTTCTTCGAGACGGGCAGAAAATTCACTCCGACAGGATCAATGAGGCTGCTGTGTGACTTAGGCAAATTCTTCCTCCCCGCGCCCATCACGCTTGGGCCGGCTGTTGGATGTGCCGGGATCGTTGTCCTCCGGCGGTACCTTGCAAAAACGTTCAACAATGACACCAATGGCCACCATCACCAAGCCGCCGGCCATATGCGCAACCATGACCCAGAAGATGGAAAGATCGCTGCGCATGGACACCGTGGGAATCTGGTTAATGAGAATTCCGGCATGCCAACCGAAAAGCACTGCACCGGCATAGGCGCAGGCTTGGGCCAGAACCACCGTGCGGGCAGCTAGGAGCGGATCAAAGGCCTTGTCACGGTTGCCATCGCGCCAGCGCCGCACCCGCAGACCCAGAACCAGACACACCACAGCTATCAAGGCCATGGTGATGAGGGAGCTCAGCGGCAGCACCGGCAGGGCCAAACTGGCCCGGGAGGTGAGCAAGGTGGCCACCCATCCGACGGCCGCAAGGACAATGCCCACGGCTGCTAACCACGCGGGCCTGATGGTCCGCATTGTGCTTCTCATTGTTGCCTCATCGCTTCCTTGGAGGACTACTCATTCAACCGTACTGGTTTTCTAGCCGTTTGGAATTGTGGGCACACAAGTTCCGAAGATCCTGCTACGGAACTACTGCTGGCGGCACGTCCAGGACGTGGACAATACCTGCCATGTCCGGGGCCTGCGCAGCCAAGGCCGCCACAGATTCCCCTGCCAGGGTAGCGTTGGGATCCATCAACGACCACGGGTACAGCACAAAGGCACGCACTGCGGCACGCGGGTGCGGCAGCGTCAAGACTGGATCGTCGCTGCGCTCATCCCCATAGCTGACGATGTCGACGTCCAAAGTACGGGCACCCCAGCGCACCTCGCGCGTGCGATGGTGAGCCAATTCGACCGCTTGGCAATGGGCCAACAGTTCACGGGGGCTCAACGTGGTGTCCACGGCAATGACCATGTTCAAGAAATCCGGCTGACCCTCCGGCCCG
This sequence comes from Arthrobacter sp. N199823, assembly GCF_002929705.1. Classification (GTDB taxonomy): domain Bacteria; phylum Actinomycetota; class Actinomycetes; order Actinomycetales; family Micrococcaceae; genus Specibacter. The sequence continues at coordinate 87,320 of NZ_PJIN01000003.1, read as the reverse complement.
CCAACAGCCTTGGTGGTCACCACGGGGGAAACGTTTTGGAGGCGTACCTCCGGGCGGTCAACGAGATCGGCGACGGCGCTGGCCAGTGTGCCTTCCCGTTCACCCAAGTTACTGCCCAGTGCCAGAATGGCCCGAGTTAGTGCGCTGGGGACAGTCATGACGTACCTGCGGCGGCGGAGGTTACGGCTGATCCGGCGCTTGCCGGCTCGGCTGCGCAGACATCTGCGGATTCGCGCTCTCGGTACACCGTGATGCTCACATCGCCAAAGGGAACTTGGATGGGCGCCTTTGGCTTATGGATGGTGACTTCGACGGCCTGCACCACAGGGAAATCCGCCAAGATCTTCTCGGCCAGGCGAACACTGAGCGTCTCAATCAGATCGAAGGACGGTCCCGTCACCATGGCCACGATTGCTTCGGCCACCGCACCGTAGTCCGCTGTCTTGCTCAGATCATCAGTCACGGCTGCTGCGCCTACATCCAGGTGCAGCACGACGTCGGTGATAAACGGCTGACCATCGCGCTTCTCATGGTCAAAAACACCGTGATACCCAATGGCTGTAACTCTGGTCAGGCGGATGGTGTCAAGCTGCGTCACTGGGCAGCCTGGCGCTCGGCAAGACGCTCTTCACGGTTCTTCTTGCCTTGCACAAGGCGTGCGGCGACCTTTGCAGCGTCAAGGCTGGCATCGACGTCGTGCACGCGAACACCCCAAATACCCTGAGCAGCGGCAATGGCAGTGGTGGCGGAGGTGGCGTCGTCGCGTTCCTTGGGGGCAGCAGCCTTACCGGCGCTGGTCAGCAGGGAGCCGAGGAAGCGCTTACGTGAGGTGCCCACCAGGATCTTGTTGCCCATTGCGGCCACCCGGTCCAGGTTTGCCAGCAGTTCCCAGTTCTGTTCGGCGTTCTTGGAGAAGCCAATTCCCGGATCCAGGATCAGGTTTTCTTCCAAGACGCCCGCTGCGTAGAACTTCTCGCGAACCGCTGCCAGTTCGGCAACTACTTCATCAACCACGTCCGTGTACTCGGTCAGTGAGTCCATGGAGCGTGAATCGCCACGACTGTGCATCAGCACGTACGGGGCTTGGCGTTCAGCTATCAAGGCGATCATATCCGGGTGCACATTGGCACCGGAAACATCGTTGATCAGCCCGGCCCCGGCATCCAATGCCAGCGCGGCTGTGGAGGCGTGGCGGGTATCAACGCTAACCAGCGCTCCGGCCTTGGCCAGAGTGGAAATGACTGGCAGAATGCGGGCCTGCTCTTCGGCTTCGTCAACATAAGCGGCACCCGGGCGGGTGGATTCACCGCCGACGTCGATGATGTCGGCGCCGCCGTAGAACATGCGCAGGCCGTGGGCAATGGCAGTCTCGGTGGAATCGTACTCGCCACCGTCACTGAAGGAATCCGGGGTGCAGTTCAAGATCCCCATGACCACCGTGCGGTCTTTGGGCAGTTTGGCAAAAGTGGCAATCGACTTGCGGGCTCGCAGAACGGGCAAGGGAGAAGTGGCCGGGCCCGTTCCGGGCGCGGCTGCGAGGGAATCCATGGTGTTTAGTTACCTTCCGAGAATCAGGCTCATGGCTTCAGCCCGGGTTGCGGGTTCGTGAAGCAGACCGCGGACAGCGCTGGTGACTGTCTTGGCCCCTGGTTTACGCACGCCACGCATGGACATGCACATGTGTTCACACTCCACGACGACGATGGCGCCGCGGGGTTTGAGATGTTCAATCAAAGCATCAGCAATCTGGGTGGTGAGGCGTTCTTGCACCTGCGGACGCTTGGCGAAAATATCCACCAGGCGCGCCAGCTTGCTCAGCCCCGTCACCCTTCCGTCCGACGACGGGATGTAGCCTACGTGGGCGCTGCCGTGGAACGGCACCAGATGGTGTTCGCAGGTCGAGTAGAACGGAATGTCCTTGACCAGCACCATCTCTTCGTGGGCAATGTCGAAGGTGGTACCCAGAACATCCGCGGGGTCCTGATGTAGGCCGGCAAAAACTTCACCGTAGGCCTTGGCCACACGCTTAGGCGTGTCCAGCAGGCCGCTGCGTTCCGGATCCTCTCCTATTGCGAGGAGGATCTCCCGGACGGCCGCTTCAATGCGCGGCAGGTCTACCTTTTGTTCGTCGTCGTATTCAGTCACGGATGTGATCCTACCGGTGTTAGGGCTGGCCAGGCAGTTTCGGGGCCTCGCCCTTACCCAAATCGATGCCCGGCTGGTTACCGGGAGCGTCCAGTTGACCGGTCAGGTGCGCGTTGGCAATTTGGTCCTCAGGAGTGACGGACTCGGGCGTTGGCGCTCCGGCTTCAAGAGCCTCGCGGCGCTCCTTGTCGGTAATGACAGGGGGCAGCGCGGAGACGGGGCGAGAGTCCTTGGACAGCCACACCTTGCGCTGGGCAGGCTTGCGCAGACCGATGAAGATCTCTGCAATTTCGGCCTGGTTCAGGGTCTCGCGCTCCAACAGTTCCAGGGCCAGACGGTCCAGGATGTCGCGGTTGGCGATCAAGGCCTCGTAGGCGTCATCGTGAGCCTGATCGATGAGCTTGCGAACTTCCTCATCCACCATGGAGGCCACAGCTTCGGAGTAATCCTTACCCTGCCCACCGCCGCCACCCAGGAACGGCTCACTGCTGCCAGCACCCAGCTTCACGGCGCCAATGCGCTCGCTCATACCGTACTGAGTGACCATGGCACGGGCGGTGCCGGTGGCCTTTTCAATGTCATTGGAGGCACCAGTTGAGGGATCGTGGAACACGATTTCCTCGGCAACACGGCCACCCATGGCGTAGGCCATCTGGTCCAGCAATTCGTTGCGGGTGATCGAGTACTTGTCGTCCTCGGGAACCACCATGGTGTAACCCAGGGCGCGGCCTCGGGGCAGGATGGTGATCTTGGTGACCGGCGCCGTGTTGTGCATGGCTGCGGCAACTAGAGCGTGTCCACCTTCGTGGTACGCGGTGATCTTACGTTCCAGTTCCTTCATGACGCGGGTGCGCTTCTGCGGTCCGGCCATGACGCGGTCAATGGACTCATCCAGTGCGCGGTCATCAATGAGCTGGGCGTTGGAGCGGGCCGTGAGCAGTGCGGCCTCGTTGAGCACGTTGGCCAAATCAGCACCGGTGTAACCTGGCGTCTTCTTGGCAACAGCATTCAAGTCAACGCCGGGTGCCATGGGCTTGCCCTTGGAGTGGACCCGCAGGATCTGCTCACGGCCCAAACGGTCGGGAGCCTCCACGGGGATCTGGCGGTCAAAGCGGCCCGGACGCAGCAGTGCCGGGTCCAAAACGTCGGGACGGTTGGTGGCCGCAATCAAGATGACGTTGGTCTTGACGTCAAAACCATCCATCTCCACGAGCAGCTGGTTGAGGGTCTGTTCGCGCTCGTCGTTACCGCCGCCAATGCCGGCACCACGGTGACGGCCAACGGCGTCGATCTCGTCAACAAAAATGATGGCAGGTGAATTAGCCTTGGCCTGCTCGAAGAGGTCGCGGACACGGGAGGCACCCACACCGACGAACATCTCCACAAAGTCAGAACCGGAGATGGAGTAGAACGGCACGCCTGCCTCGCCAGCCACAGCACGGGCCAGCAGAGTCTTACCGGTGCCGGGAGGGCCGTAGAGCAACACGCCCTTAGGAATCTTGGCGCCCACGGCGGTGAACTTGTCGGGGTTCTGCAGGAAATCCTTGATTTCGTGCAGCTCCTCAACGGCTTCATCCGCGCCGGCAACATCGTTGAAGGTGACCTGAGGGTGGTCCTTGGTGAGCAGTTTGGCCTTGGACTTGCCGAACTGCATGACCTTGGAGCCGCCACCTTGCATGCGGGAGAACAGGAACCAGAAGATCAGACCGATCAGGACGAACGGGATCAGGAGGGAGAAGATGCTGGACCAGAAGTTATTGGAGGCCGGCTGGTCGTCGAACTTCGCCATTTTGGCGTCGTCAATGAGCGCGGCCATGGTGGTTGCGCGGTAGCCACCAAAGAAGAACTGCACGTTCTTGCCCTGGTCCTTGCCGTCGGTATTGACGAAGTTGTCCTTGAGGACCATGTCCACACGGCCTTCGGCACCAAAGACCTTGGCCGAGGCGACCTTGTCATTTTTGAGCAGGTCAAGACCGTCTGAGGTTCCAATGCGGCTCTGGCTTGTGCCTGTCAGTGTAAACAGACCGGCTCCAATGAGCACCACAACCACAACAATCCAGATAAATGGACCCTTGAAGAGTTTTTTGACTTTCATGTGTTCGAGGCTAGGCCTCGTCCCTCCCGCTCAACCAATTCATACCGTACTGGACGCGTCCGAAACGTTCCCAAGTAATAGCTTTACACCGTTCGCATTGCTACACGCACGGGAATGCCCTTTAGTTCCCTGAGGGCATAACGAAATTTACGACAAATGCCGCCGTCTGCGCATTCTGCCATGACTGAACGTCAGGCGATTTGCGCAAAACGGCGGCATTGTTAGTGCCCGAACGCGAACTTATTCGTAAATGTGCGGTGCCAGCGTCCCGATGAAGTCCAAGTTGCGGTACTTCTCGGCGAAGTCCAGGCCGTATCCAACAACAAATTCGTTGGGGATCTCGTAGCCCACGTACTTGACATCGATTTCTACCTTGGCGGCGTCAGGCTTGCGCAACAGCGTGCAGATCTCAACCGAGGCCGGGCCGCGGGACATCAGGTTGGCGCGCAACCATGACAGGGTCAGGCCGGAGTCAATGATGTCTTCAACGATCAGCACATGCTTGCCCATGAGGTCGGTTTCGAGGTCCTTCAGGATCCGGACAACGCCGGAAGACTGGGTACCGGAACCGTAGGAGGACACTGCCATCCAGTCCATGGTGACGTGGCTGTGCAGGGCGCGGGACAGATCAGCCATGACCATCACAGCGCCCTTGAGGACACCGACCAGCAGCACGTCGCGGCCCTGGTAGTCTGCATCAATCTGCGCCGCCAGCTCGGCAACGCGTGTTTGGATTTCTTCCTTGGTGTAAAGAACGTGCTTAAGATCGGCTTGGACGTCTTGTGAATCCACCCATGGCTCCTGTTTGTGAAGGATTTGTACTGGTTTTTATGCTTTTATGTGGTGCAGTTTGCGCCTACGTGCTGCGCTTAAGAACAAGCTTCCCATAGCTGCGGCCTTCGTGGGGAACACTCTGGTTTCGAGAAATCCGCCAAGCACTGACTTTTCCGGCTAGTTGAACCGGGCCAGCGGACCCTTTCCGGGCCAGCAAATTTTCCGCCGAACCTAGCCGTTCCAGGCTTGGCTGCACTCCCCCAAGTTCGACGACGGCCAGCGCCAACACTCTCATCCTCAGGGCCGGAGCCAGTCCCCTCAGTTCCTTCTCGGGCAGGGTGATCTGGGCCTGTTGATCCCCGTCTTCACCGCGTTGCGCCAGCTTCTCAAACTCGGCACCGGCTAGTTGGTCCAGATAGTCGGCATCATGGCCCAAGATGGTGGCAGAACGGGCCAGCGACTCCGCCATGCCCGGGCCCAGCTCGGCACTCAGGAACGGAATCACCGTGTTGCGTACGCGAACGCGCAGATAGGCCGGATCTTGATTGGCGGGGTCGTGCCACGGGGTCAGAGCCAAAGCGTCGCATATGGCTAATGTCTCACTGCGGCGCAGCCCCAAGAAGGGCCGCAAATACTTGCCGCGGCGTTCCCGCATCCCGGCCAGTGAGCGGGTCCCCGAACCGCGGGCCAGCCCCAGCAGCACGGATTCAGCCTGATCATCCATGGTGTGTCCCAACAGGACAGTCTGCGCACCCAGCTGCTGTGCCGTCTCTTCCAGGGCCCCAAAGCGGGCTGCGCGAGCTGCGGCTTCCGGGCCGGCGCCGTCGTGCTCCAGATCAACTGTCCGGACCACCACGGGCTCCAAGCCAAGGTCCTGCAGCTGCGCCGCGGTGGCCTGAGCCACCGCGGCGCTGCCCTCTTGCATCTGGTGGTCAACCACTACGGCACCCACTCGCACCTCGCCGCGCGAAGCAAAAAACGCGCAGACGGCGGCTAAGGCCAGGGAATCGGGGCCGCCGCTGCAGCCAACCAAGATCAGCGGCGGGTTCGCAACAGGGAGGTTCTTGCCAGTGGTTTTAATGCCGAGCAGTGCACCCACCATTGCCCGAGCCTTGCCGACGGTGGGGTCCAGGCGGCCGCGGGTGCTGTGTTGCTGTGTCATTTACAGTCCCATCCGCTCAACCCAGAGGCGTGCATTGTGAATTTCCGCCTCGGTGGGCAAGTTTTCCGCTTGATTCCAGACGTTGTTGAACCCGTCCATGCCCACCACCGCAACGGTGTCGCGAACAAACTTGGCGCCGTCGCTGTATTGCTTCATTTTGGCGTCCAGGCCCATGAGATTGCGGATGAACTTCTCAATGATCCCGCGGTCCTTGCCCCGGCCGTTGAAGCGCTGGCGGATGGTGCGGACTGTGGGGACGATGCGCTGGTCCACGCCGTCCATGACCACGTTGGCGTGCCCCTCCAACAAACTCATGACGGCCGTCAAATGGGACAGCGCCGCCTTCTGCTCGGGGTCTTGGAGCAAGTCCAAGAGTGTTCCGCGGGAGGATTCCGGGGTGCCGCTGGCCGCTACTCCGCTGCCTGAATTCGCTGGAGAATTGTTTTTGCGGCCCAGTGATTTGGCCGATTCCAGGAGTCGTTCGCCGAAGTTTTCGGAGTCCCCCACCAGCAGTTCACCGAGCTTTTCAATTTCACCAAGCATGTGGTGTCGCAGCCACGGCGCGGCAGCAAATTGCACGCGGTGTGTTTGTTCGTGCAGGCACACCCAGAGCCGAAAATCGGCTGGATCCACCTTCAGATCGCGTTCCACGGTGATGATATTTGGCGCCACCAGCAGCAACCGGCCACCGGAATGCGCCGTGTTCGGCTCGCTCTGCCCAAGAGCGGAGAAGGGGTCGTACTGGCCCAGGACCTTGCTGGATAAAAAGGCCAAAGCGCCACCCAATTGTGCCCCCGTGACAGAGGCACTAATTGCCGCCCCCGGACTCCCCGGCGCCGGGCTGTTGCTCTTTGACGATGTGGCAGCCTTGGCTGCGAGCGCCCGCAGTACGGGGTCCATCATGACGGCAAAGCTCTGCGTGTTGGCCTTGGCCCAGGAGGCCCGGTCCACTACCAGGACCTCGGAATCGTGCAGATCTTTTGCTGCCTCGAGCCGGCTAATCTCGTGGACGTGCGGCACTGACTTCTCCGCCATGAGGCGCAGATTCTCGACGGCAGCAGAGATCTCCGAGCCGCTCAAATCCGGTCCGGCAGGGGCTAAGTTGGCTGCGGTTTTGGCGGCAAGCTCCCAATTGATCATGTTCGGGGGCGCTGGCGTTCCGGCTGTTGTGCGGCTCTTCTGGCTCATGATTACCATCAGATCACATGTGCCTGTACATCTGCTGGCGGGAAGGCCATCTCGACTTCCTCCTAACGTGCCGCCGTCAAGAGTTTGCCCGGATTCACAGCTCCGGCACAGGAACGAGTTGGATGGCGCATGGAAACCTCGGGCAGACTCAGTCATAGTGAGTTCACTATGAGCCTGATTCAGGTCACTGAGAACTAGGGTGGCCAGACTAAGTCATGGTGAGTTCGCTATGGGCCTGGTTCAGGTCACTGAGAACTAGGGTAGCCAGACTAAGTCGTAGTGAGTTCACTATGGGCCTGATTCAGGTCACTGAGAACTAGGGTGGAACCCAATCACAGCACGCCACTGTTTAGCTCCCTGATAAGAAATTTGATAAGAAAGCCGAGTTCATGACCGACACCCCGCGGAATTCCTTCACAGACCTTCCGCAGTTATCCCATCCTGACGGCAGCCCCATCCGCGCGCTTGTGGTGGATGACGAGGCCAGTTTGACGGAATTGATTAGCATGGGTCTGCGCATGGCCAGCTGGGATGTTGCCACAGCGAGCAATGGAGCAGATGCGCTACGCACGGCACGCACCTTCCGCCCTGACGTGGTGGTGCTCGATGTCATGATGCCCGGCATGGACGGGATTGAATTACTGGGGAAGATCAGGGAATTTGCACCCAAGATCCCGGCCCTGTTCCTCACCGCACGCGATGGCGTCCATGACCGGATTGCCGGGCTGGCCGCCGGTGGCGACGATTACGTCACCAAACCTTTCAGCATGGAAGAGCTCATGCTGCGCCTGCACAGGCTGGTGCAACGTTCCGGCATCGCGTCCTCTGACAACGCCGAAATTGTGGTGGGCGATCTGGTCCTGAACTTTGACACTCGCGAGGTGACGCGCGGTGGGATCGACATCGACCTGACAGCCACCCAGTGGGAGCTGCTGCGCTATCTGATGGAAAACGCTCGGCGCGTGGTGAGCAAGCCGCAAATCCTCGATCAGGTGTGGCATTACGATTTTGGTGGCCAAGCCAACATCGTTGAGCTCTATATTTCCTATCTGCGCAAGAAGATCGACGCCGGCCGCTCACCCATGATTCACACGGTCCGCGGCGTGGGCTACGTCCTGAAGCCGGCCATAGCGTGACGGCGGCCGGGCGCCAACGTAAGAGTCACCGCTTGCGCACCAAGTTGGTGGTTGCCGTGCTGGTGCTGTTGGCCGCCATTTGCGCCACGGTGGGGATAGTTGGCCATCTGGCCATGAATAACTATCTAACCGCCCAGTTGGATCGCAACCTCCACGAGGTTGCCTCGCGTGCCTTTGGTCCCAATGGGCCTCCACCCAAACTAGCTACCGGGACCATTGTTGTCCCCCCACTTTCTATCACTGAGCCCAACCCGCTGGACACCCGGGGCCAGCGGCCAGGAACGCTGCGTGCACTCTTCATTCCAGGTTCTCCCAGCTCGTCGTCGGTGGTTCAGGACGACGGCTCCGCCGTGGCCTTGAGCGCATCCGATCTGCAAAAGGTCCATGGCGTGGTCCCTTCAGGCCAGACCACGGAATTGACCCTTTCCACCGGTACTTACCGGCTCCTGTCAACGCCGGCTTCCAGCTCCTCCGGGGGTGAGCTTGTGACGGGGTTTCCAACTTCCGAGCGGGACTCAATTCTGAATTCGCTGGCCTGGACCACTGCCAGCGTCTCACTGGCAGGCTTGGCCTTGATCGGCCTCGTTGGCACCATCATTGTGCGACGGTCGCTGCGCCCGCTCGATGAACTTTCCGCCGTGGCCACCACTGTGGCTACGCTTCCCTTGGATTCTGGTGAGGCCGCCATCAAGGTACGCATCCCACCCATGGCATCAGCACCAGGCACCGAGATTGGGGACGTCGGGGTGGCTTTCAACAACATGCTGGACCACCTAACCCGCTCATTTGCCGCCCGTCATGCCAGCGAGATCAAGGTGCGCCAATTTGTCGCTGACGCCAGCCACGAACTCCGCACACCGCTGACATCCATCCGCGGATACACCGAGCTTGTACTCCTGAGTGAAAAGCTGACCCCGTCAGGGACGTCGGCGCTGCGCCGCGTTGATAGCGAATCCCGGCGCATGTCAGCACTCGTGGAGGACCTGCTCCTTCTGGCCCGGCTCGATGAAGGCCAGCGCGGCGACCCCGACTCAGTAGATCTGACGGATCTGCTCATGGAGACCACGCAAGACAGCAAAGTTGCCGCCCCTGATCATTCGTTCTCGCTCCAACTCCCCGAAGAACCTGTGCTGGTCTTCGCCGTGGAATCTGAAGTGCGGCAAATACTCATCAACGTCCTCTCCAACGCGAGCAAACACACCACAGCCGGAACGCGCATCAATGTCAGCCTCACTGCCCAGAAGGGCTTCGCCGAGCTGATCATTGAAGACAACGGCCAAGGCATTCCACAAGAGTTCCTAGGGAATCTCTTTACACGCTTTAGCCGGGCAGATCCGGCACGTACCAGCGGCAACGGTGACAACAGCTCAGGGTTGGGCCTGGCCATCGTTGAAGCCCTGACACACGCAAACCAGGGAACCATCACGGCAGAAAGCACTGCAGGTGAAACCCGTTTCACCATCACACTGCCCATCCACATGCCCACTCTCTAAGGCTCACAGCTGCGGCACAAGAAAGACCACGTTGGGGGCACAGAGTAGCCCTCTAAAAAAGTAGTATGACTACTTCTCCTCCCCCAACGGACCACCCCTTAGCTGCGGCGCCGGCCGGTAGCGGCACCAAGAAAACCCCCACTCGACGCGCGGTGATTGGCGGCGCCCTGGGCCTGCTGGTATCTGCCGGCGGGGCCACGGCGTGGGCCTTAGACCGGTTCGTGGTGGAACACACCGAAATCAACGACGTCGACGCCTTTGAGGCCAGCCAGGCGGCAGCTCAAACCGGCAGCACGGCGAGCGCCGCCAACAGCTCCGCAGGTACGGGCACAGCCCCTCTGCTCACTAGCAACGGGTTTACCTCCGACAACGCCGCAATGACCATTGAGAAGGTCACCAATGGCAGCGGCGATTCAACACTGACCTACTTCACGGCCACCCTGACGCTGAAGGATGCCACGGAGTTGAAATCGGCCTTCGCGGAGAATAAATTCGGCGCGAACATCGTTGAGAAAACCTCTGTCATTGCCGAGGGCAAGGACGCGATTTTCGCCGTGAACGGTGACTACTACGGCTTCCGCGACACGGGCATCGTAATTCGGAATGGCGTCACTTTCCGGGACAAGGGCGCCCGCGAAGGGCTCGCCCTCTACCGCGACGGCACCGTCCAGGTCTACGACGAAACTGCTACGGACGCCGCCGCGCTCATTGCTGCCGGCGTCTGGAACACACTCTCCTTTGGCCCATCCCTAATTGAAAACGGCGGCGTCAAGGCAGGCATTGACGCCATGGAGGTTGACACGAACTTCGGCAACCACTCCATTCAGGGGTTGCAACCACGGACAGCCATTGGCGTCATTGGACCCAATGAACTGGTTTTCGTGGTGGTGGACGGACGATCCACCGGCTACAGCACGGGTGTCACCATGACTGAGCTGGCCCAGATCATGCTCGATGTGGGGGCTACTACGGCCTACAACATTGACGGCGGCGGCTCCTCCACCATGTATTTCAACGGTTCGCTCGTGAACAATCCGCTAGGCAAAAACCAGGAACGCGGAACCTCTGACATTCTCTACGTGGCAAGGTAGGCGCACCATGATCATCTTGATCCCGTCCTTTGAACCAGATGCACAACTCCCCTCATTGGTCCGGGAACTGAAGCAGGCCAATGCGGAGCTGCAGATCCTGATTGTCAATGACGGCAGCGGCCCCGCCTTCGAGCCGATCTTTGCCCAGGCTCAGGCTGCAGGCGCCGCCGTGATTGGCTACTCCAATAACCATGGCAAGGGACAAGCTCTCAAGACTGGATTTGGGTACATTGTCGCCAACTACCCGGGGCAGCATGTGGTGTGCGCCGACGGCGACGGCCAACATGCCCTCGCCGACATTCTCAAGGTGGCGCAGCGGGTGCGGGCGCAGGACATCATTGTGCTGGGCGAACGGCTCTTTAGTGGTCAGGTGCCGCTACGCAGCAGCTTCGGCAACAGCACCACCCGGCTTTTTTTCGCACTTGCCACAGGAACCTGGTTGCGCGACACCCAGACCGGGCTGCGCGGCTACCCGGCCCAATTGCTGCCGTGGCTGCAATCCATCCGCGGGAACCGCTACGAGTATGAGCTCAACATTCTCCTCGAGGCCCGGGCCCGGGGGTTCCGCCTGGACAGCGTGCCCATCGCCACCATTTATCTGGATAGAAATGATTCCTCGCATTTTCGTCCGCTACGGGATTCGATGCGTATTTACGCGCCGTTGTTGAAGTTTTCCGGCTCGTCATTTTTGGGATTTCTGGTTGACACGGTAGCGTTCCTCACCCTCATGGCGGCCACGGGATCTCTGTGGCTGTCCGTGGCAGGTGCCCGGGCCATGAGTGCCGGCGTCAATTTCTCTATCAACCGCAGCATGGCATTCCCCGAGGGCAGATCTCTGCCGCTACGCAAATCTGCCGGCCGCTACTTTGCCTTGGTGGTGCTCCTGCTCGGCGCCAACTATGGACTGCTACTCAGCTTTACCGAGGCCGGTCTGCCCACCTTCCCCGCCAAAATACTGACCGAACTGGTGCTGTTCCTCCTGAGTTTCGCCGTACAAAAGCGGTTTCTGTTCCGTACTCGCGACGCCGTACCCTCCGGCCCGCAACTGAAGCGGCAAAGATCTTCGCATTCACAAGCGCAGCTGCCCACCAGCACAGATTCAGCACAGGTTAGCGCGGAAATGTAGACAGTAGAACCCCTTGAACATGAATATGGAGTGAACAATGAGCGCTTGGATTTTTATAGCAGCCGATCTTGTGGCGATTACGGTGATGACCTTTGGCATGTACCTGCGCCGCCACCGACGCAGGGATCTGGTGGTTTCCTATCTCGCTATCAACGTTGGCGTGCTGGCAGTTGCCACCGCGCTCTCAAGCTCGGGAGCCGGCGTCGGTCTGGGCCTTGGCTTGTTCGGGGTCCTGTCCATCATCCGTCTGCGTTCCACGGAACTCTCCCAGCATGAGGTGGCCTACTATTTCTCAGCGTTGGCCCTTGGCCTCATTGCCGGTCTGGGCGTTGAACCGGTATGGATCTCACTGTCCCTGATGGCCCTGATTCTTCTTGTCCTATTCATTGGTGACAGCGCCATGGTCCTTCCCACCTACCGGCAGCAAACTGTCATCCTTGACCAGGCCATCAGCGACTCGGATGTTCTCACAGCCAGGCTCGAAGAGGTCCTCGGCGGCACCGTGCACACCGTCATTGTCCAGTGTCTTGATCTCGTCAACGACAAGACCCAAGTAGATGTGCGTTTTTCAGTTGATCCCGCCCGCAAGCTACACACCCTGACCACCGCACCGCGAGGCCCGCTCCAAGAGCAGCTTTCATCGGCAGAGGGCCGGAGTTTTGACCAGGTCGGTGCCTAGTGACGGTGAGCTACCAAACTCCCCTGAGTAAGCGGCTCAGAGAGCTGCCCACCATTGATCTTGAAGAACTGAACCTCAAGGCTGCGTTGCAACAACGCATCGATCGGAAATACCTGGTCCCCACGGAGAAGTTCACCAATATTTTCGAGCAGTTCGATGCCCAGATGCAGGTCCTGGACACCAACGACCGGCACATCTTCCCCTACGATTCGGTGTACTTCGACACCCCTGATCTTGCGAGCTACCACTTGGCTGCCTATGGCCGGCGGCGGCGCTACAAGATCCGTACCCGCAGCTATCTAGACAGCGGCGTCAGCTTCTTGGAAGTCAAAACGGAGGGGTCGCGCAACATCACCGTCAAGGAACGCATCCCCTACAACCTCGCGGATCGCTCCACCATCACCGATGAGGGCGCCGCGTACATCGCCGAAACACTGGGCGGCACCGGCCAGCCACTACCGGAAAACTTGGCCCCGGTCCTGGAAACCGTCTACGGCCGGATCACCTTGTACCTGCCGGACTCCAACAGCCGGGCCACGATCGATGTGGACGTCGCATGGTCGCTGCCCGGAGCCCATCCTCTGGTCATGACGGACAAACTCGTGGTGGAAACCAAATCGGGATCCGCCCCTGGACAGCTCGACAAATACCTGTGGATGAACGGCATCCGCCCCTCCCGAATCTCAAAATTCGCCACCGGCTTGGCAACCCTCAAGCCGGAACTGCCCGCCAACCGCTGGCACCGCACGCTGCGGCACAACATGCCGCATCCCCCGAACACGTAAGGAATCGAGCAATGACCTTCTTCTCCCGAGCACACCGCGCCACCTCTGTGGCCGCACTCGCCCTCGCCTTGGCCCTGGCCGGCTGTTCAACCCCATCAACAATTTCGACGGCGGATGCTTCCTCCAGTTCCGCGGCGTCAGCTCCCAGCGTGGCCACCTCGGGAACGGCAGCAGAACTGGCTAGCAGCATCGCCGAGAGTACCCACTTCGACGCTGACGATCTGACGTGGGATGCGGCAAAGGAAACCACCATCAGCTTGGCTGATGGCGCCAGCACCGCCGGCGGAAATGACGCCGCCGCAGTAGCGCTCGACGGAGACAAGATCACCATCAGCGCTGGCGGCACCTACCGAATTTCGGGAAAGCTCAGCGATGGTGAACTGGTGGTTGCCGCAGGAGATGAGGTGGTTCGGATCGTTTTAGACAATGCCACGGTGACAAGTTCAACCGGATCTGCCGTTGACATTCAAAGCGCCAACGAGGTGCTCCTCTTCCTTGCAGACGGCACCACCAACACACTTAGCGATGCCGCTAGCTATGCAGATACCGGAACGGATGCCGCCAACGCGGCCGTGTACTCACTAGCGGACCTGACCATTGCCGGCAGCGGCAAACTGAGCGTCAATGGCAACTACAACGATGGCATTGTCACCAAGGACGGCCTGGTGCTGGCCGCAGGCAATGTCACCGTCAAGGCTGTTGACGACGGCATCATGGGTAAGGACTACACAGTTCTGCTCGACGGCAGCTACGACGTGACGGCAGGCGGGGATGGCTTTAAGGCCAGCAATGACAGCGATGCAAATCGTGGCTGGCTGCTGGTAGCCGGCGGAAAACTTACTGTGGCCGCCGGTGACGACGGCGTCAAGGCCGCCACCTCGCTGACCATCAGCGATGGCACCGTCACCGTTTCCAAATCCAATGAAGGTTTGGAGGCAGCCCACATCGCTATCTCCGGCGGCACAGTCAATGTGACGTCCACCGACGACGGGCTCAATGCTGCTGGCGGCTCCAGCACCACCACCGATACCGCCGCAGGTGAGGCCGAAGCCGGCACACAAGGCGCTCCGCAAGGTGCCCCTGCGGGCGGCATGGGTGGTGGAGGCGGAGGCGGCGGCATGGATACTGTGGGCGATTTCACCCTGGACATCTCCGGCGGTGAGGTGACCATCAACGCCGAAGGTGACGGACTTGATTCCAATGGCACCGCCTCAATCAGCGGCGGAACCGTGGTTGTCAACGGACCCACCAATGACGGCAACGGCGCCCTGGATGTCAACGGGGACTTGACCGTTTCCGGCGGCACCATTGTTGCCGCTGGCAGCTCTGGAATGGCGGTCACACCCAGCGAAACCTCAACTCAATCGGGTGTTCAGATCACGTTTGACGCTGCCGTGAGTGCTGGCACGATTGTCCACATTGCCGATGCAACAGGGGCCGTGGTGGCAACGTTCGTCACGAGCAAGCAGGCGTCCTCGATTGTCTTCTCCAGCACCACCGTCACAGCCGGGGAAACGTACACCGTCCTGACCGGCGGCACTGCCGATGTCAAGACAGGCCTAAGTACCGGATCCACCACAGGAGCCACGGAAGTCATGGCGGTGGTTGCCGGCGAATACACCTCCGGTGGCGGCATGGGAGGTGGCGGTATGGGTGGCCCCGGCGACCGGTCCTAGCTCGCCCCCGGCCTAGCCGCACCCTAACACCACTGCGCATCCCCCTGATTTTCAACCACTTCAAGACAACAAGGACTCAACCATGGCTAAAAAGCCACTTCTGAAAATATTCCGAAGGAAAGCACAATTCCTCTCCGCGACGGCAGCCATTCTGGCACTGTCACTGGCTGGTTGCTCCGGTTCCGGCGAAACGGCAATCACCGGCAAAGGCGGAACCTCCCTCACCGGCTCCGTGGAGCTTTTTGATGCCACGGCTACTCATACCGTCAGCCTCTCCTGGGACGATGACGACTATGACGCCATGATCGCAGCCTATGAAACGGACTCCGATAAGGCGTGGATGAGCGCTGACATCACCATCGACGGCACCCTGATTGAAAATGTTGGCGTAAGGCTCAAGGGCAACTCAACGCTGCGAGGTCTGGGCGGCACACAAGGCGGTCAGAATGGTGGCGCTCCCGGCGCAGGCGGTGCTCCGGGCGACGGGATGCGCCCGGGAGGGGACGGCACCATGCCCACGGACATGCCAACTGATATGCCCACCGACATGGTCGGCGGTCAGGGTGGAGGCATGGGTCCCGGAGGGGACGGCGCCATGCCCACCGACATGCCAACGGAAATGGCCGGCGGCGGCGCTCCAGGGGGCGGGATGGGTGCTTCATCGGACATTTCGGCAGATGATCCGGCCTCGTTGCCGTTGCTGATCCGCTTTGATAAGTATGTTGATGGCACCCAATATGACGGCCTGACCGAACTGGCATTGCGCCCCGGCACCCCTGTTATCAATGAAGCGCTGGCCCTGTCCGTCACAGCGGCAACGGGGCAGCCCACCCAGCGCTATTCCTACACCACTTACTCGGTCAACGGCTCCGCAACGCAGACTCGCCTCTTGCTGGAGAACCCCGATGAGCAATATGGGGAAAGCATCGACGACGGCAACAGCGTGGTCTTCAAGGCCGACGCCGAATCCAGCTTTACCTACCAAGGCGACGATCTGGCAACGTACAAGGACCAGTTCAAGCAGTTGAACAAGGAAGACTCCCAGGATGCAACGCCCATTGTCAGCTTCTTGCAGTGGCTCGATGAGGCCGATGACGCCACCTTTGACACCGAACTAGCCAATTGGGTTGATGTTGCTTCCTTTGCCAAGTACGCGGCAACCCAAAATCTGCTGGCCAACTCCGATGACATGGCAGGGCCTGGCCAAAACTACTATCTCAGCTACAACCTGAGCACCAAGAAAATCTCCGTCATCTCCTGGGACCTGAATCTGGCTCTGAGCGGCAATGCCACGGCCAGCCCGGATGAATCCTTGTCCATGGGGGGCGGCGGTAAGGGCGGTGCTAATGCGGGGGGCGCTAATAAGGCCGGCACCGGTAACGGCGGTGTCGGTGGCGGAATGGGCGGCAATGCACTCAAGACCCGTTTCCTGGCCTCCACCAAATTCCAGGCGCTCTACAAGTCCGCCTACCAGGAGCTCTATCAGCAAGTATTCAATGACGGAACTGCACAATCGCTGCTGACCAGTATCACAGCGTCCATCCCCGCCAGTGATGGTCTGAGCCAGAAGGACATCACGGACAAGTCCGCCATCATCGCCACCTTCTTAAAGCAGCGTGGCGAAACTCTGGAGAAGGCTCTCGCAGGCTAGCTCTGCGCTAAGACCGCTGCGGCGCCGTCCAGTACGGGGCGTGCCGCAGCGGCACCGCCTGTCAGGTCATTGCCCAGGATGGAGAAGGCCAACAGCCTGCCGTGGGAGTTAATGACGTATCCGGACAGCGCGGTCACCTCATTGAGCGAGCCGGTCTTGGCCCGAACCACCCCTGCCCCGCTCAGTTGGGGTTCCGCGGTAAAACGTTGGGCCAGGGATCCGCTCAGTCCGGCAATCGGCAGGCCGGGCAAGGCCGCTCCAATGTTGGAGCTGGGGTCGGCCAGGAGCAGGGTCACCATCTTCACCAAGCGTTCGGCGCTGATCAGATTACCTTCGGCCAGGCCGCTGTTATCAGTAGTGACAACTCCGTCTAAGGGCAGGCCAAGTTCTTCCACCACGTGGCGCACGGCGGCCACGGCTGAGGTGTTGCTGGCCTCGCGATCCAACGTCACCGCCACCATCCGGCCCATAACCTCTGCCACATAGTTATCGGATTCATCCAGCATGTACTGGGTCTGTTGCGCGATCGTTGCCGAATCCACCGAGGCCAGGGTCGCACCCGTGCCACTAGCGCGAGAAATGGTTGCCGTGGTGGTTACCCCGGCCTCTGCGAGCGCCTCGGCAAACGCTTGCGCCGCGACCACGGCCGAATCCTGGGGTCGGGGGCCGCTGAGCACCCCGGGCTCAAAGCGGCCGGCATTCAGAGCGAGCGGGAAAATGGGCGCAATCTCACCGGCGTCCACATCACCCTTGGCCCATTTGGGGTTCAGGGCGGGCCCCGTGAACAAGGTGTCGTCAACACTGAGGGTGATGGGCCCTTTGACCTTGGCCTTGGTTAATGCCGCGGCCGTTTGTTTCGCCAAGGTAGCCAGACCTGCGTATCCCATGACGGATGCGGGATCGCTGTCCCCTGCTGCAAGCATGGAGTCCCCGCCACCCCGAAGGACAATCTCTTGAGGACTGTCCCCGGCGCGCACTTCTGTGCGCAACCGTGTGTCCGGGCCCAGAGTTTTCAGCGCTGCCGCCGCTGTCAGCAATTTCAAGTTCGACGCCGGTATCCGCGCCACTTTCCCATCCTGGGAAAACAGCTCGGTGCCGGAAGACACATCGGTGACATACATGCTGAAGGTGCCCTCGCCGTCGTACGCCAAGGCCTTTTTCAGCTCCTTTGAGAGTTGGGCCGCGTCCGGAAGAGGCCCTTGCTCCGACAGCGGGTTAACGCCACTGACGGTGCTGATGGTGGTGGGTGCCAGCTGGGCGGCAGGTACAACGGCCACGGCGGCAGGGTCCTGCGGAAGGAACGCCGGGGCCAGGTACAGCCCGGCCGGAACGGATACGGCGGCCAGTGCGCAGATGAGCAAGCCGCTCGTCACAGCTTTTGACGTGCGTCCCATGAAGCAGGCGGTTCCTTTGAGGCAGGCGGCCCGTGGGCAAAGCGCCGGGCCGAAAAGGGCATTGTGATGCCCGAAAAGTCCGGGCGGGTTTTTAGCGCGACAAAAGCGCCTATATCCTCATACTAGACGGATTTTTTGCGTGAGGCCGTCTCTGGCCGCGCACACCACCTCATGAGGAGCATAACGATGAAGCACGACGTCACCATCGAGATCCCCCGCGGATCACGCGTCAAGTACGAAGTTGACCACGAGACCGGCCGTGTCCGCCTGGACCGCGTGCTGTTCACCTCGATGCAGTACCCCACCCACTACGGCTTCTTCGACAACACCCTTGGCGAAGACGGCGATCCTCTGGACGCCCTCGTCATGCTGCAGGACTTTGACCTGCACCCGGGCGTGGTTGTTGACGCCCGCCCCATCGCCGTGTTCAACATGACCGATGACGGCGGCGGAGACGCCAAGGTTCTGTGTGTTGTTGACGACAAGCGTTACGACCATATCCAGGAACTTTCCGACGTTGACGAATTCCTGGTCAAGGAAATCGAGCACTTCTTCATGCGTTACAAGGATCTGGAGCCCGGCAAGTGGGTCAAGGCTGAAGGCTGGGCGGACCGCGCCGCCGCCGAGGCTGAGCTCGAAGCCTCCATCAAGCGCTTCGAAGCGCAGGGCCACTAGTCCCCTGAGCTGTTGCGGTTAGTGCCGTAACAGCTCGAAAGATGGCGCTTGCGGATTCGGATGGCATTAACCCGCCGTCCTTATCCGCAAGCGCTTTCTTTTAACTATCAGGTCATTGGAACTAGACCAGGCTGCGCAAGATGGCGGCAGCACCGTCGTCGTACACGGACGTTGTCACCTCATTGGCGGCCGCCTTCACTTCTGCCTCAGCCTGGCCCATGGCCACACCGCGACCGGCCCAGCGAAGCATTTCAATGTCATTGGAACCGTCGCCCATGGCCACTGTCAGCGACTGAGCAATGCCCAGTGACGATCGCACTACCTCGAGCGCGGATGCCTTGGTAACGCCCGCGGCGGCAATGTCGAGCCAGGCGCTCCAGCCGATCGCGTAGGTGACACCGCTGAGCCCTGCTTCGGCAATGGCCTCGGAGAACTCGTGGGTGCTGGCCTCGGCGCTGTTGACCACAACGCGCACAGCCTCAGCGTTCAACAAGTGCTCGAAGTCCACGCCGCGGGCTTCAATGCCAAAGCTGTCGTCCTGAAAGCGGGAGGTGGCCAGGAAGTTGCCCTCTGCATCTTCCACCGCGAAACGGGCCCCGGGGATTTTGTCACGTAGAGCGTTCAAGGCAGGAGCCGGATCGAAGGTAACTCGCTCAATGACCTCATAGCCATTTTCCAGAGACGGGTCCAGCCGGATGGTCACGCCGCCGTTAGAACACACGCCGTAACCGGTGCGCATGCCGATCATTTCCACGATGGGCAGGAGGGCTCCGAGTGAGCGCCCTGTAGCGATGATGACGTGGTGGCCGGCATCAACCACGGCGCGTGCCGCGGCGCGGACGCCGTCGCTCATGACGCCATCATGGTCAACCAAAGTGCCGTCAACGTCAAGGGCTACAAGGTACTTTGTGCTTGTGGTGGGCCGGTCATCGATGCCGGTGATTGCAGTATTTACTGTCATTGTCATAGTTCTAGTGAAGCAGATAGACCTTAAAATGCCACATACCAGGGCTGTTAATGCGGTGAACTTCTCGAGTCAGACGGAGCGCCGTCGAGTCAGACGATGTGCTTCGTCTGACTCGACGGCGCTCCGTCTGACTCGACGCTAGAGTTCCCATTTGACGACTTAAACATGAACGCTGGGTTACTACTCACAGCTGTTTGCACAGTGTGAGTAGTAACCCAGCGTTCATAAAAGGCAAAGCCTTACAGCACCGGGAACACTTCCATGCCGCCCAAGTACTTGCGCAGAGCCACGGGAACGTTGACGGAGCCGTCAGCGTTCTGGTGGTGCTCTAGGATCGCCACAATCCAGCGAGTGGTAGCCAGCGTGCCGTTAAGGGTGGCCACCGCACGGGTGCCGCCCTTGCCGCCGTCGTCAGCCACGAGACGTTCGCGGGTGTTCAGGCGCCGGGCCTGGAACGTGGTGCAGTTCGAGGTGGAGGTCAGCTCGCGGTACGCATCCTGTGTGGGGACCCAGGCTTCGCAGTCGAACTTGCGGGATGCGGACATACCCAAGTCTCCGGCTGCGGTGTCAATCACGCGGTAGGGCAGCTCAACCTTGGCGAGCATTTCCTCTTCCCACGCGAGCAGCCGCTGGTGCTCCTCGGCAGCCTTTTCAACTGTGGTGTAAACGAACATTTCCACCTTGTTGAACTGGTGCACGCGGATGATTCCGCGAGTGTCCTTACCGTGCGAACCTGCCTCGCGGCGGTAGCAAGAGGACCAGCCGGCAAAGCGGATGGGTTCTTGGACGTTGATGATTTCATTGCCGTGGTAGCCGGCCAGGGCCACCTCGGAGGTGCCCACCAGGTACAGATCGTCCTCGGCGAGGCGGTAGATCTCGGCGTCATGGGCCACATCAAAGCCGGTGCCGGCCATGGTCTCAGGCAGCACCAGTGTGGGGGTGATCATGGGTGTGAATCCGGCTTCAATGGCCTGATCCATGGCCATTTGCAACAGCGCCATTTCCAGGCGGGCACCTACGCCCTTGAGGAAGTAAAAACGTGAACCGGACACCTTGGCGCCGCGTTCCATGTCGATGGCGCCAATGAGCTCACCAATTTCCAGGTGGTCCTTGGGCTTAAAGTCGGGGAATTCGCGCGGGGTACCCACGGTTTTGACGACGATAAAATCGTCCTCGCCACCTTCGGGGACACCCTCGGAAATTAGGTTGGGGATGCTGCGCACCAAGACGTCTTGCTCGGCTGCTGCGGCATCAGAAGCTGCCGCAGCGGCCTTGACGGCAACGGCCAGCTCCTTCACCTCAGCCAAGAGGGCGGCTTTTTCTTCGCCCTTAGCCTTGGCAACCTTCTTACCAAAGGCGTTTTGCTCGGCCCGCAGCGCCTCAAAAGAGGTGATCGCCGACTTCCGGGAGCTATCCGCGGCGATGATGGCGTCCACCACAGACGGTTCGGCACCACGCGCACGTTGGCTGGCACGGTAAATTTCGGGATTTTCGCAGAGGTCTCGTACATCGATCACGCCCTAAGCCTATCCAATCAATGCAAGTTCAGCCGCTAAGGTTAGAGAATCATGGAAACTGAACTCCTTGTCATCCTCATTGTGGTCATTATTGTGCTTGTTGCCGCCGCCAGTTGGCTTGGTGTGCGCAAGCTTGCACAAAAGCACACCCGCAGTGCCGTGGCCGATTCTCCGCACAAGATCAACATCGCCAAACAACAAGTGGCATTCATTTATAACCCCACCAAGAATGGCGCCGAGGCAGCCAAGGCCTTCATCCGCCGTTCCGTTTCCAAAGCCGGCTGGCCGGAGCCGCTGTTCCTGGAGACCACCGCCGAGGACCCCGGTTTCTCCATGGCGCAGGCAGCGCTGGATGCAAAGTCCGACGTCGTAATTGTGGGCGGCGGAGACGGCACAGTACGCGCTGTGGGCCAGACCCTGCGACGGACGGAAATCCCTTTGGGCATTGTGCCGTTGGGCACAGGCAATCTCTTGGCCCGCAACCTTAGCCTCGACGTCACCGACGTGGCTGGCTGCGTGCAAATTGCGCTCTTTGGCCACCAGCGCCACATTGACGCCGGACTCATGGAGCTTGAGGACGCCGTGACAGGCGCCGCGTCAAAGCATTCCTTCATGGTTATTGCGGGCCTGGGCATGGATGCGGACGTCATGAATGACACCAATTCAAAGCTCAAGGAGCACGTGGGCTGGCTGGCCTACAGTGAGGCCGGCCTGCGCCATATGGCGGGGCGGCGCAAGAAGGTCAGCATCACCCTCGATAACGAACCGGCTCAGCAACGCAAGGTCCGCTCCGTGCTATTCGCCAACTGTGGCCTGCTGCCCGGCGGCATTGACTTTGTGCCCGGCGCGCTCATTGACGACGGCGTCCTAGACGTTGTGGTGATCAGTCCCCGGAGCGCCCTGGGGTGGATCGCGATGGCCGGCAAAGTGGTGTTCCAGCACAAGAACCATCTGCCGGTCATTGATTTTTACCGGTCCAAGAACCTGACTATTCGTACTGTTATGCCCGTAGAAACCCAGATTGATGGCGACCCCTCCGGCCCGGCAACCTGCGTGAAGGTCAGCGTGGAGCCCAAAGCGGTGCTGGTGCGGGTGGCCGCACCCAACAACCCGGCCTAAGGATCCTGAGGGGCAACCACCTTAAACTCAACCCGGCTTGGCTCTGAGCACATAGCCTTCAGTCAGTTTCTGGGCGTTGCGACTGTTCTCGGATGAGGCGTTCCTCTTCGTTAAAGCGCAACTCGTTCGCGTCGTCGCCCTCGTCACCGACCGAGGTATCCGGCCCGGTCTTACGACCCGGGTTCACGATGGTGCCGTCCTGGCCGCTATCCGTGCCTGCATGCGGATCCATAATTGACTCGCCTCTTCCCTGCTGGGAGCAACTTCGTTACCGTCTCCGGTAAGTAATCTTGTTGAGATAGGCCAAGCATAGGCTTGCCCGTGCTTGCGCGAAAGTACTCGTCCCTTCTAGCCGAGGGAATCTACCCAACGTGCAGCATCAGCAAAGGCGACATCGGCGTTGTAGGAACGGACCTTCGGCGACTGCTGATCCGCCCTCGGGTAGGAACCTAGGAAGCGGATGCCAGGGCTGACTCGGTGCAGGCCGCGCAAAGCGTCAGCCACACGAGCGTCGTGGATGTGTCCGTCAACGTCAACGCTAAACGTGTAGTGGCCCAGGAACTGCCCGGTTGGCCTGGACTCGATGCGACTCAGGTTCACGCCGCGGCTAGCGAACTGCTCCAGCAGCGCCATCAACGCACCAGGGCGATCCTTCGGCAGCGGGATGGACAGAGTTGTTTTGTCGGCACCGGTGGGCGCGGGCATTGCACCGGGCTGACCCACCAACACAAAGCGTGTGACAGCCCCCAGGTTGTCTTCGATGGCTGCGGCCAGAATGTTCAGGCCGGTTTGCGCAGCCACCAGCGGTGCGCAGACTGCGGCTTGGAAAGCGTCGGTGCCGGTCACGAGCATGTGTGCGGCAGCCGCCGTCGAATTTGCCGGGACATGGGTGGCGGCCGGGAGGTTCTCGTTAAACCAGTCGCGCGTCTGTGCCCAAGCGTGCGGATGGGTACCTACACCTTTTACGTCCTCGAGCGTCACACCGGCCGGCGCCACCAGGACGAAACTGACTGGCACTACAACTTCGTGCAAGATGCGCAGTTCCATGCCCTTGGAGATGGCGTCCAGCGTGGCCGGCACGCCACCTTCAATAGAGTTCTCAATGGGCAGCATGGCGGCGAAGGCTTGGCCATTGCGCACCATAGTCAAGGCGGCGGCGGCGTTGCCAGACGGAACTCGCACCATGTCACTTGCGCCCGGAACCTGCAGCAAGGCAGTTTCGGTAAAGGTCCCCTCTGGCCCAAGGAATGTCAGGGGCAGGGTGGTATCAAAGGGCGCAGATGTCATGGAGAGCCGCTCTCGTTGGGGGTGGAATCTGGTTGGTAGGAAGAAATTAGAGAACGCGGGGCGTTTCGCCGTTTGCAGCGACCATGGGCTTGTCGGCTTCGAACCAGGCTCCCATACCGCCGACCACGTTGAAGGCGCTGTAGCCGTTTTGGTTCAGCCAGGTGGTGGCACGGAATGAACGGCCACCGGTACGGCAGATGACATTGACATCCACGTCAGGATCAAGCTCTTCGAGGCGAGCCGGTAGCTGCTCGAGTGGAATGTGCAGCGCACCCTCCACATGTCCGGCCTCCCATTCATAGTCTTCGCGGACGTCCAGGATGGCGGCATCCTCGGCCAAGTCGGTTACCGTGACGTTCATGATGTCAGACATCTGTTCTCTCCCTGCAAGTAAAGGCAAATTATGGTCTAAGCGTAGCTCCGAAAGGGACCCGGGGTGAGCGAAGCGCACGCCGGGCCGAGCAGGGATTTGGCGTCCCTAGGGCTTATACCCGCTTGAAGATTCAGGCACCCAAATGTGACGATCCATGACATTAGTGCAAAAATTGGTCACGTGAGTTCACAAAAAAGCCCCGCCGATCCGGCAACGGCTCCCCAAAAACATCCCGACACCGCCTTTTTCGGTCAGCCAAAGATGCTGCTGAACCTCTTCAGCGTCGAGCTGTGGGAAAGGTTCTCCTTCTATGGCATGCAGGGAATCCTTGCGTACTACATGTACTACTCCGTCACGCAGGGTGGCCTCGGCATTGACCAGGGAACTGCCCTCGCCATTGTTGGTGCCTACGGTGGTGGCGTGTACCTCTCCACGATTCTGGGTGCCTGGGTGGCGGACCGGCTCATGGGTTCGGAACGGGTGCTGTTCTTCAGCGCCATCCTGATCATGGCCGGCCACTTGTCGCTGGCTCTGCTCCCCGGCGCCGTTGGTTTGACTATCGGCCTGATCATGATCGGCATCGGCTCCGGCGGCCTAAAGGCTAACGCCACCGCCTTGGTGGGAACGCTGTACGCCAAGAATGACACCCGCCGCGACGCAGGATTCTCCATTTTCTACATGGGCATCAACATCGGTGGGCTCATCGGTCCGCTGGTCACCGGCTGGCTGCAGGTTTCGTGGGGCTTCCACATTGGCTTCGCGGCCGCCGCCGTTGGTATGGCCTTCGGCCTGCTGCAGTACGGCTTGACGCGCAAGAACCTTCCGGCGTCCGCCCACGATGTCCCGAACCCGCTCCCCCGGGCGCAGTATGGCAAGTTCGGTGGACTGGCCATTGCCGGCATCGTCATTATTGTTGCGGCAGTTGCCCTGAAGCTCATTACGGCCGAGAACCTCATCTGGGTCATTGTCGCCGTCGTCATCGTCGCCTCGGTCGCCTACTTCGCCGTGATCCTGGCCAACAAAACAGTGAAAGGCGAGGATCGCAGCCGCGTGTACTCGTTCATTCCGCTGTTCCTTGCCAGCGCCGTATTCTGGTCACTGTTCCAGCAGCAGTTCACCGTGATCGCTCTGTACTCCGATAAGCGCCTGGACCGCAGCATCCTGGGCTGGGAGGTTCCCGCCAGCTGGGTCACCTCTATCAACCCGGTGTTCATCATTGTCCTGGCCGGCGTATTTGCCGCACTCTGGACCAAGTGGGGCGCACGTCAGCCCGGCACCCCCGCAAAGTTCTCCGTGGCACTGATTGTTATGGGCGTGGCCTACCTCTGCTTCATCCCGTTCGCGGGCATGGCGGCGGTCCCTATGCTGGCAATCGTCTTCATCCTGCTGCTCTTCACAGTTGCCGAGCTCATGCTTTCCCCCGTGGGACTGTCCCTGGCAACCAAGCTGGCCCCGGCCGCATTCCAGACCCAGATGGTGGCCCTGTTCTTCCTGTCGGTCTCCCTCGGCACGGCCATGTCGGGCGTTTTGGCCGGCTGGTACGACCCCGCCAATGAGACCCCTTACTTCCTGGCAGTGGGCCTGGTGTCCATTGCCTTTGGTGTGGTCTTGTTCGTGGGCCGCAAGCCCATCAAGAAGCTAATGGCCGGAATCATGTAGTCCAGACATTAAGCTCCAAGACTTAAAGTTCGACGGCGGCACCTTTCCTTTTCGTTCATTCGAAAGGAAAGGTGCCGCCGTCGTTTGTGACAGTGGGCAAGTTGCCAGCAACCGGTCAGGGTTAAGAGTAAGAAGAGGAGGACGAGGACGTTCCCAGCGTCAACAGCAAGGCAATCCAGATTCCCACGATCGTGCCGTAAATAACTAGGGCCAAGTAGTTCATCACCAGACCCGAAATGGCGAAACTACGGCCTTGGGGATTTTCCCGTTTGAGGCCCATGTGCCCCAAGATGATGCCGACAATTTGCGGGACAATGAAGAATCCAAACAGGACCAGTGAGACTATGCCGACAACCATGCTGGCCATGCTCAGACCCTTGGGGCCCACAGCACCGGGGTACCCGGGACCACCCTGATAGTAGGTGGGAGCGGTGAACTGCGGCGGTTGCTGATACTGCTGTTGAGCGTTTTGCTTCTGTTGATATTGCGCCTGTTGGTACTGCGCCTCGCCGTACTGTTCCTGCTGAACAGGTTGAGCGTACGGCTCCTGTGTGTATTGCGGTTGGCTGTATTGTTCCTGCGCAGGTGCGGCAGCAGGCGCTACGGGCTCCACGTAGGGCGGAACGGGCGGTGAGTTATAGCCTGGCGGCACGTATGGCTGAGGTTTGTCCGGCTGATTAGACATGCTTGACTCCTACTGGTGCTGTGCCCGCGTAGGCACAAATGATGACTGTCGTTGTCATCCATGCTAGTCCAGCAGTGGCGCTACGGAAGGGGCCGGGCGCATCCGGCACTAGTTCACACTTTGGGCAACACGTGCCATTCGCGGGTGGTCTCTGTCATGCTGTGATTATGGCTAGCCGCGCGGGCACTGTTGCCCTTCCCCAAGACCTTGTTGATCTCTCCGCCCTCATGGACGCCTACTACGATCTGAACCCGGACCTCAGCGATCCGGCCCAGCGCGTGGCTTTTGGCACGTCCGGACACCGTGGATCCTCCTTGAAGTCGTCCTTCAATGAGGGCCACATCGCCGCCATTACGCAGGCAATTATTGAGTACCGCAATGGCCAAGGCATCACCGGGCCCTTGTTCATGGGCAAGGACACGCATGCATTGAGCGAACCAGCCCAAAACACTGCCCTTGAGGTGCTGGCCGGCAACGGGGTGCAGGTATTGATCGACGCCCGGCACGGTTACACGCCCACTCCTGCCGTTTCGCATGCCATTCTCAGCTACAACAAGAACCGCACGGACGCCTTGGCTGATGGGATTGTGGTCACCCCGTCCCACAATCCGCCCGGCGACGGCGGCTTTAAGTACAACCCCCCGCACGGTGGCCCGGCTGATTCTGACGCCACCGGCTGGATCGCAAACCGCGCCAACGAACTCCTCGAGGACGGGCTGCGCGGCGTGCGCCGCGTGCAGCTCCAGGATGCAATGGCCGCCTCCACCACCGGCAAGTTTGATTTCCTTTCCGGCTACGTCGATGACCTGCCCTCCGTCCTGGATCTGGATGCGATCCGCGCGGCCGGAGTGCGCATTGGTGCGGACCCCATGGGCGGGGCCTCCGTTGACTACTGGGGCGAAATTGGCGAGCGCCACCATCTGGACCTGACGGTTGTCAACCCCACCGTGGATCCGCAGTGGGCCTTCATGACCTTGGACTGGGATGAGAAAATCCGCATGGATTGCTCATCCCCGTCGGCCATGGCCTCGCTGATTAATAAGCTCAAGGCCGGTGCGCCCTTTGACATTGCTACCGGAAACGACGCCGACGCCGACAGGCATGGCATCGTCACCCCGGACGCGGGGCTGATGAACCCGAACCACTACCTGGCGGTGGCCATCCAATACCTCTACACGCACCGTACCCTGTGGCCCGCCACTGCCGGCGTGGGCAAGACGCTGGTTTCCTCTTCCATCATTGACCGTGTGGCAGCGGATCTTGGCCGCCAGCTGGTGGAAGTACCCGTGGGCTTCAAGTGGTTTGTGCCCGGTCTGCTCTCCGGCGAGGGTGTCTTTGGCGGCGAGGAATCAGCTGGCGCCTCCTTCGTGAAGAAGGACGGCTCCGTCTGGACCACCGACAAGGACGGCATCCTCCTGGCCCTGCTCGCCTCGGAAATCACCGCCGTCACCGGCAAGTCACCCTCGGTGCACTATGACGAGCTGACGGATCGCTTTGGGGCGCCGTCGTACGCGCGCATCGACGCGGCCGCCACCCGGGAGCAGAAGGCGGCGCTGGGCAAGCTCTCCGCCGCAGACGTTTCCGCCACCACCTTGGCCGGCGAGACCATCACTGCCAAGCTGACCGAGGCTCCCGGCAACGGTGCAGCCATTGGAGGCCTGAAGGTCACCACCGAGAACGCCTGGTTCGCGGCCCGCCCCTCAGGCACCGAGGACGTGTACAAGATCTATGCCGAGTCCTTCAAGGGCGACGAGCATCTGGCCCAGGTACAGGCCGAGGCCAAGGCGCTCGTGGACGGCGTCATCTCCTAACGTTTCGGCCCCACATGGGGGAGCCGGAGTCGGCATTTTTTGTAGGCGACGTAAAGGAGACGCCCAAGGCCGCCCGCGGCCGACGCGTCGGATAGTCGCCGGAAAAATGCCGATCCGGCTTCCCCGGTGGAAGCCGCACAAGTTAGTGGTGGGCACCGTGTTCGTGTTCGGCATGACCCACGGGCTCCAGTTGGAACGTGGAGTGTTCAACGCTGACGTCGAAATGTCCGGCCACGCAGTGCTGGAGGGCGTCGAGCATTTTCGCGGCGTGGCCGTCGTGGAAGCAGCCCTCGTCAACCACCACGTGCGCCGAAAGTATGGGCAGCCCTGTCGCGATCTGGCTGGCGTGGAGGTCATGCACCCCGCGCACATGCTCCAGTTCCATGATGTGTTTGCGAACCTCGTCCAGGTCCAGGCCCGACGGCGTGGATTCCAGCAAGACGTGAATGGTCTCGAGCAGCAACTTCACGGTGCGGGGCAGGATCAGGGCGCCGATCAGCATGGCGACGAGGGCATCGGCCTGCATCCACCCGGTGGTGGAAATGATGATCGCGGCGACGATGACGGCTACCGAGCCCAGCGCGTCGTTCACAACCTCCAAGAACGCGGCGCGCATGTTGAAGTTCTTGTTGCGCCCGCCCATGAGCACAAACATGGAAACGATGTTGCCCAGCAGGCCGATCGCGCCGAACACAATCATTTCCTGGGAGGCGATTTCGGTGGGGTGGAAGAGCCGCTGAACACCCTCCACCAAAACCACAAGTCCGACGGCGAGAAGCACCGCGGCTTGCGCTGTGGCCGCCAGAACTTCCGCCCGGGCAAAGCCCCACGTGCGTTTGCTGTTGGCCGGGCGCACCATGAGCCGGGCTGCAAGTAAAGCCATGGCTAGCCCGCCGGCGTCTGTGAGCACGTGGGCGGAATCAAAGAGTAGGGCCAGCGAACCGGTGAGAATTGAGCCAATGACCTGGACAATAAAGACCATCAAAGTGATCCCCAAGGCGACGGCAATGCGTCCATGATGGCTCTCGCCGGGGGCGCCTGCGTGGGAGTGGGAATGATTGTGACCAGTCATATGTCAATAGTACAGTGAACGCTGAATTCAACAAGTGCTGTATCATATTGAGAATGAAGCCCATTAGCAACGCAGCGGTGCTGGCCCGTTTTGGCTATGCACTCTCCGATCCCACCCGGGCCGAGATTTTGATGAATCTGGCCAGGGCACCGCAGTATCCAGCGGAATTGGCGGCTCAATTGGGCGTAACTCGTCAGAACATGTCCAACCACCTCTCCTGTCTGCGCGACTGCGGACTGGCCGTTGCCATCGCAGAAGGGCGCCGTTCCCGGTATGAGCTAGCCCATCCGGACCTGGCGCACGCACTCAACGATCTCCTCGGCGTCGTGCTTCTAGCCAATGAGGGGCACCTGCCGCACCCGTAAGTGGCCCCGCGTCCGATATTCTTATCTGCGGACCGGGCACAGGCGCGGCCTGGAACGGGAGATAAGCGGATGAATTTGCTGGGCACTAAGTGGAGCGTTCATGGAGATGGCAAGACCATCGCCCCGGGACAGGTGGTTACGCCCAATGAGCGGCTGAGCTGGCCTCTGACCATTGGTATCGGATTGCAGCACGTGGTGGCTATGTTCGGCGCAACGTTCCTGGTTCCGCTACTGACCGGGATGCCCCCGGCCACCACCTTGTTCTTTTCCGGCATTGGAACCATCTTCTTCTTGATCCTGACCCGCGGCCGCGTCCCCAGCTACCTGGGATCCAGCTTTGCGTTCATCGCCCCCATCATGGCCTCACAACAGGAATTTGGCGTGGCCGGAGCCCTCGGCGGCGTGGTCATTGCTGGTGTCACGCTGGCAATTCTGGGCATGATTGTGCAGAAGTTCGGCTCCGCATGGATCAACCGCCTCATGCCAGCCCCTGTCACCGGCACCATTGTGGCGCTGATCGGCCTGAACTTGGCACCCTCCGCATGGAATAACTTCAAGCTCGCCCCGATCACGGCCGTCATCACCTTGGCCGTCATCATCTTGGTGAGCGTCCTGTTCCGCGGCATCTTGGGCCGCTTGGCCATTTTGATTGGTGTGGTGGCGGGCTACCTGGTCGCCATCATGCGCGGTGAAGTGGACTTCTCCAAGATGAACGACGCCGGCCTGATCGGTCTGCCGCATTTCCAGACTCCCACGTTCCACTTCGCCATTCTTGGCCTGTTCATTCCCGTGGTCCTGGTACTGGTTGCCGAGAACATTGGCCATGTGAAGTCCGTTGCCCTCATGACGGGTGAGAACCTTGACCCGTACGCGGGACGGGCCCTGATTGCCGACGGCGTGGCCACCACCTTGGCAGGCTTCGGCGGCGGTTCCGGCACCACCACCTATGCGGAAAACATTGGCGTCATGGCCGCTACCAAGGTGTACTCCACCGCCGCCTACTATGTTGCCGGCATTGCCGCCCTCATCCTGAGCTTCTCCCCCAAGTTCGGCGAGCTGATCGCTACGGTCCCTGTGGGTGTCTTGGGCGGCGCGGCAACGTTGCTGTACGGCATGATTGGCATTTTGGGTGTGCGCATCTGGGTGCAGAACAAGGTGGACTTCTCCAACAACATCAACCTCACAACAGCCGCCGTGGCATTGATTGTGGGAATCGCCGACTTCACGTGGAGCATCGGAAACCTGCAGTTCGCCGGCATCGCACTCGGCACGGCGTCAGCGTTGGTCATCTTCCACGGCATGAGCGCCCTGGCGAAGTGGCGCGGAACCGCCACCGACCCGCTGGCGCCGGAACCCGAATCACCGGTCCTGCCAGGCGCCACGAAGTAAAAACCCGCCGAGGAGCGGCTACTCCTCTACTGCGCGAACACTATGCGCTGAACCTAGGCTCGAGTTCAGCGCATACTGCTCCGCCCAGTGACACTATGCGCGGAACCCGGCTTGGGTTCCGCGCATAGGTGTCCATGCGCCAAACTCATCACGAGTTTGGCGCATGTTCCTTTAAATTCAGGCTTTAGATCCCGTTGAGCGCCTCAGAAGTGGCACGCGTGGTGTAGCGCGCAGCGTCCGCCAACGCCGCTTCCGGGGAACCGGCAACATCGGTGGCGCTCACGGCGGCAACCACCCCATGTTTGGCCAACTCCTGCGGTGTCACGGTGATCCGCCCGGCAACCACCACAACCGGAATCCCCTTGGCATGGGCGGCGTCGGCAACTCCAAGAGGCCCTTTACCGGACAGTGATTGGGCATCCAATGAGCCCTCTCCGGTAATGACAAGATCGGTTTGCGCCAAGGCGTTGTCCAGATTGATCAGTGAGGCAACCAGGTCAAAGCCGCGTTCTACGGAGGCGTTAGCGTAGGCCACGAACATGGACGGGAACCCACCAGCGGCACCGGAACCGGGCACGTCCATGTCAATCCCCGTGGCCTCACGGACCACAGAAGCCACATTGCGCAGCCCTGCATCCAGAAGTTCCACGGCGTCTGTGTCGGCACCCTTTTGCGGGGCGAATATGTAAGCGGCACCATCGGCACCGTAAAGGGGGTTGTCCACGTCCACGGCCATTCGCACTTTGACAGCAGCCAACCGCGGATCAAGGCCTGTGGCATCCACGGCAACCACGTCTATCAGGGATCCACCGCCCAGGGGTACCAGGTTCCCGTGGACATCCAGCAACTTCAGACCCAGGGCTCGCAAGGCTCCCGTTCCAGCGTCGGTCATGGCTGAGCCACCCAAACCAATGATAATTTCCGTGGCGCCGGCATCCAGGGCTGCGGCAATCAACTGACCAGAGCCATAAGAATGGGCGCGTAGCGCGTTTTCAACTGTGGGTTCACTGAGCAGGTACCCGCTGGCCTGAGCAGTTTCAATGACAGCCACCTTGCTGCCCTCGTCAAAGCCCCAAACGGCGCCTACGGGCTTGAGGATAGGTCCTACTACGGCGTTCAATCGCTCTGAAAACCCGGCGGCGACGGCCACCTCCACAGTGCCCTCCCCGCCGTCGGCTATGGGAAGGGCAGTCACTACAGCGTCTGGGTAGACCCGCAGAGCACCCTCGGCCATGGCTGCTGCCGCTTCAGGTCCCGTGAGGGTCCCCTTGAACTTGTCCGGGGCAATGAGAATTCGCATGTGTCCATCCTGCCATCCGCCACCCACATGGCCCGCAGCATTACTCCCAGTAGCCGCGCTGGCGCATGACGTGTGCCAACAAGTCGGCCCTGTCAGTCATAATCCCGTCCACGCCGAGGTCAAAAAGCCTGTTCATCTCGGCAGGATCGTCAATGGTCCAGATATGGACATCCAGCCCCAGAGAGTGCGCCCGGCGGACCGAAGCCGCCGTAACAATCTCCTGGCCCTTGTAGTGTGTGGGGATTTGTAGAACATCAACGTCTCGCATCAAGCGACGAAGCAGGGACGCCGGGGTCCAAGGCGACAGGAGGAAATATGCCACCAACAGCATTTTTCCCGGGGAACTGGCCACGCCTCGGCTCAGTCCGGCCAACACCGCACGACGCCGCTTGTCAGAGAATGAGGCCACGCAGATCCGATCGTGCAGCCCATGCTTCTCAATGGCAGCAATCAAGGGAGCTATGGAACCGGCATCCTTAACATCAACATTGAAGCGAACCTCGGGCAGTGCCACCACGAATTCCTCCAGCGTTGCAATGGGCTCCCGGCCGGCAATCCGGGCCTTGCGCACCTCGGAATATGGCAGTTCGGAAATGACTCCTTGCATGTCGGTGGTGCGGTCCAGAGTTGCATCGTGGAACACCATGGCCACGCCATCAGCCGTGGTATTGATATCCGTTTCCACGTACTGGTAGCCCAACTCCGTGGCCGCCCGGAAGGCTGTCACGGAGTTTTCCAGGCCCTGCGTGGAGTAGCCTCTGTGGGCAATGGCTAACGGCAGGGTGGGTGCCAGGAACGCTTTCGGAGTCTTAATGTTTCTCATGCTCTCTAAGATCTTTGGTGGTCATTTGTTTCAGGCGTTACTTAAATCAGGCGCAGCGCAGCCAGCCGGGACTCAATGACCTGGGCTACGCCGTCGTACTCGAAGCGCGGCGCCTGCAGTGCCGCGGCTGCGAGCGCATCCGGGTGACCGCTGGCCATGGCGTAGCCGGCACCAGCCCAGCCCAGCATTTCAATGTCATTGGGCATATCGCCAAAGGCCACCACATCCGCCGCATCGATCCCCTGAGAGGCGGCGTACTTGGCCAATGTCACGGCCTTGTTGACACCGAGCGGACCCATCTCCAGCATCGCCAGATCCGGCGCGGAGTGGGTGACGGCGATCAGGGAGCTCAGTGACGGCGAGACCAGGTTCAGGAATTCATCCGCCGTGCCGCTATGGACCACGGAGAGCATCTTTACGATCCCACCGTTGGCCATCTCCGGCGTCAAAGGGCTCGGATAGTACGTCCCACTGGCAGCGGTGCGGGCGCTGAGAAATCCCTCCTCCACGTGGAAGCCCAGAAGGGATTCCAGCGCAAAGTAGGGCTCGGGAGTCAGCGCTGTGATGATGCCGCGCACTGCCGTCACTGTTTCCCAGTCCAAGACGTGCGATTCGGTGACCTTCTCGGCGGCGAGATCATAGCTGACGGCCCCATTGGAGCAGATCACCATGCCAGTGTGGCCAATCTGCTCCCGGATGGGTTCAAGCCACCGGGGTGGGCGTCCGGTGACGAACACAATCTCCACGCCCGCCTCGGCCGCCGCAGCGAACGCTTCTACCGTGCGGTCGCTGATCTTTCCGTCGTGGCCCAGAATGGTTCCGTCAATGTCGCTGGCAATTAAACGCATACCCAAGGTTAAGCCACCTTGGACCAAAGCTGGGCTTCCGTGCTGCCTCCGGCGCTACTCATGTCCGCACAGGCTTCAACAGTTGTCCATGTTGCCCAGCTATTTCTGCAGTTCTGCACGGTTCGGCGGGTTGGCCCCGGCGCGGGAGACGGTGATTGCGGCAGCTCGGGCAGCATACTCGATGACTTCCGCCAAGGCTTGGGCGTTGATGTCCCGCAACTCCGTGCGGCGGTGGGCACCATCCAATTCCCGGTCCACGAGACTGGACAGCAGCGCCGCCATAAAGGAATCCCCGGCCCCCACAGTGTCCACGACGTCCACGCCGGGCACCTGACATTCCGCTTCACCGGCTGCACACACAGCCCACGGACCTCCGGCACCCTGCGTCACAACCACGACGGCGGGGCCTTCCGCACCACCCAAGGCCAGCCACTTGCGGGCCGATTCCTTGGGATCAGTGCCCGGATAGAGCCACTCCAGATCCTCATCGGAAGCCTTGATCACGTCAGCCAACCGGACGAACTTCTCCGCCTGCTCACGGGCATGGGCTACATCGCCAATGATGCTGGGCCGACAGTTGGGGTCATAGGAGATGGTGGCGTGCGGATGTGCCGTCACCACGGCATCGAACACATGAGCCTCGCCGGGGGCCAGCATCGTGGCAATTGATCCAGTGTGGAGCAAGGTTGTCCCGTTGAGCATGAACTTACTGGCACTTTCGGCGGCGTCGCCGCTGGTTATCCCGGCAGCACTCCTGCCGTGCCCAGCGGCCAGCGCGGGCAGGGTCCAGTCCAAAGCGAATTCGTAGCTGGCGGCGCCGTCGGAATCCAGTACTGCACGGGCCACGGAGGTGGGCAGTGCATCCGGGGCCAAGGGCACCAGGACATCGTTGGCTTTGAGATGCCCGGTCACCATGTCGCCATAGGCGTCCTGGCCCATGCGTCCCAGGAACTGTACGGGGTGACCCAGCCGAGCCAGGCCCACGGCAACGTTCATGGGGCTTCCGCCCACATGAGGCAACACCGCACCGTCAGCTTGGACAACTTCATCTATCAAGGCTTCGCCAATAACAGTCAACATGGCACAACCCTACGATGCTCCGGCGCTTCGCCGCTCTCCATTAAGGCCTGTGTGAGTGTCGCGCGGCGCAACAAAAGCGTTGCTGCGGTTCGGGATATGCTCTGAAACGGTATTCAACTTTTTGTTTCGACGCACTCGGATGGGCAGATTTCACTGGGCATCGTCGAGTCGCGACCTCCCGGAATCCGCGGCACTGGATCATTCAGTGATTACCTCCTCCATCTCGGCCATGGACGATGCCACCATTGATGCTGCAGTGCAGGGATTGGTGGACCGTGGTGCAGACGGCATCATCTTGGCGGTTCCCATGATCAACTCCAGTCCTGTGGTGGCTAAGATCGGCACCACCACACCCATCGTCATCTTGGACGGTTCACGGGCAGAATCCAGCGAGCTGCTGGTCATTAATCAGGCTCTGGTTGCCGAACTCGCCACAGCGCACCTGTTGGACCTCGGTCATGAGACTGTGTGGCATTTATCCGGCCCGCAGGACTGGATTGAGGCTTTGGATCGCAGCGAAGGATGGCGCCACACGCTTGAACGGGCCGGGCGGTCAGTGCCGCTCGAGTTACACGGCGACTGGACCCCGCAGTCCGGGTACAAGAACGGCCTCTTGGCAGCGCGCATCCCCGAGTTGACGGCCCTGTTCGTCTCCAGCGACGAGATGGCATTCGGTGTCATCAGGGCGCTTCATGAGAGTGGAAAACGCATCCCGGAGGACATTTCCATTGTCAGCGTGGACAACATTGCCCTAGCGGAGTTCAGCTCACCGTCGCTCACCACTGTGGCACAGCCCTTCAAGATGACTGGCAAGCTGGCCGTGCACCGACTGCTGCATACACTTCAGGACTCAAAAGAGCCGGCACCGCCGTTCTCGCTGGTCCCCGAATTGCTGATCCGGTCCAGCACGGGAAAACCGCCCGCTCGGCAGGACAACGGCGTAAAGCCAACTGAAGCGATTCCAAAACTCTGGCCTATGGGATGAATCTTGTGAATTTACGTCACACGCGGCATTGCGTTTCGCCTGCGCCCCACTCTGACGCTTAAGCTCATCTCATGAGCAGTAATTGGGAACGACTTGATGAATCCCTGCGCCCGGCCGTCAGCGCCTCTGTGGCTGACTTCGAACGGACCCGGCCTGAACTGATAAAGATGACAGCTGAGATGGAATCACTCATCCGCGAAGTCCTCTCGGAAGCGGATGACAAGCCGCTGTTTGTCACGAGCCGCACCAAGAGCGTGGAGTCCTTCCGCGAGAAAGCCTCGCGGATGGTGCCGGAACCTGACGCCACCCCGGCTTTGCAGTTCCCCGAGCCGTTGAAGAACCTCACCGACATGGTTGGCGTGCGTGTCATTACCACCCTGCCGGGCGAGAACGCTCAGGCGGCAAACCTGATCAAGCGCCAGCGCAGCATCTTTGACTGCCGTGGCGATACCGAAAAGGACATTGGCTCCATTGAGTCAGGTACCTACGGGTATTCCAGCCGGCACTTAATCCTGCGCACCATCCAGAACGACGCCGTCCGCAGTTACCAGGAGTTGCTGGATCCGGAGACCAAGCCGAACGGCAGCTACTTCTTTGAATGCCAGATCCGCACTATTTTCGCCCACGCCTGGAGCGAGATTGAGCATGATATCCGCTTCAAGTCTCAGGACCCGCGGGCCTGGAGCCCGTACTTTGACCGACAGTTCACCGCCACAGCTGCCATGCTCGAGACGGTGGAGTCAGCATTTTCTGAACTTCATGACAGATATGAGACCGTCACCAGCTATTGGGACACCGACGGCGAGGGAAACGTTTCCCTAACCCCCAACCGGATCAAAGCCGTGTGGCAGACACTGCTGCCGCACGTTGACCGGAAGGCTGACGACGACTGGGGCTGGGCCGCAGAGTTGGTGGCGGCGCATGGGCTCGTGCAGACAGTGGATCTGGCCGCCCTGTTGCAGCCGGAGATCATCTCAAACGTCCGCAAGGCCTTGGAACACAGGTATTCGCCGGGCCCGGACAGGCTGCTGGATGATCTGTTGCTGTGGCAATTTGGCGAAAGCCACATTGATCTCACGGCAGAAGAGCCCGGGACAGAACAAACCCCGCGCCGCGATAGTCTGATCCGCCGTCACCAGCAGATGCAACGCTATCGCAAAGCGCAGGGTTTCTAGTTCAATTCATTTACCAAGGACAATCGTCTGGGCTCTCGACTCATAGCTTCGGGAACTTCTAGCAGTAGTTCTTAGTGGAACTAGCTGCTTAGCAGAGGCGCAGGCCAAGGAAGTTGCAAGGCAGGAAGAACATCCCGTAGGTGCTGGCCACATTACCCGAAATAGCTCCGCCCATTGGCGCGGAAGAGGCCACCGGGGCTGCCGAAATGCTGGTCTCGGGGGCTTCAGAGGTGCTGGCCTGAGCCGGCGAAAGCCCCGGAGCCAAGATGAGTCCGGCGGCAATAACTGCTGCAATGCCCGCGGAAGCAAATGGTTTTTTCATGGAGATGCCTTTTCGGTAGCGGAATTTTGTGCCGCGTTCGGCGACGGTGATCCCAGCTTAGGTCCAAGCGCCCGCCGCCGATACTCCGAAAGGACCATTTGCCCCTATCCTTTTGGATAGTCTTTCGGTACATGTTCCCGATAACACCGCACTTAGGCCTAAGGCAGGAAAGTAAATGGGACGCGGAGCTGACTAAGCGACCAGTCCTGAGCGCAGCGCCGTGACCACCAGCTGCAGGCGGTCACGAGTGGAGAACTTCCTCCCCAACCGCACCAGATGGTACTTCACAGTGGATTCGGAAAGGTAGAGTTCGGCTGCGATCTCGCTGTTGCTGCGCCCATCGCACAACAATTTCAGGACTTCTTCTTCTCGACCTGTCAGCTCAATTGACGTCTCCGCCCGCGTAGCCGGCCGGCTACCGCGAAGATCCTCGATCAGCAGATGCGCTACGGCCGGATCGATGGGGCAATCGCCCGCGTATACGTCTCTGACGGCGGCTACGATTCGTTCAGGCTCGGCATCCTTGACCACATACCCCCCGGCGCCGGCCAAGAGTGCGGCCCTCAGGTGAACGTCAGAGATGTGGCCGGTGACCACCAATATGCCAATCTCCGGATTTTGCGCCACGATGTGTCGGATTGCGGTAACGCCATCCATGACAGGCATCTGGAGGTCAATAAGCAATACGTCTGGCTTGCAGTCCTGGGCGAGGCGGATGGCATCTTCGCCGTTCTCACCCTCGCCGACAACTGCGAGATCCTTGGCTTGAGACAGATAAGTCCGTAGCGCTCCGCGCACGAATTTCTCATCGTCAACAATAACTATGTCAATTGTCTCGTCAGCTTCAGTCATCACACTCATGATGACAGTCTACGTAGCTGTGGCAATGAGGAGAACTGATCCATTCTCCAGGTCAGCGGGAGACGTCCGGGAAGGAGCCTGAGGGCCAGATGCCTGAGGGCTTCGTCTTGCCGTTGACTGTCGCGTTGCGGCTTGTAGTTACATAGTGCGTATTCATAATGATCTCCAAGATCGATTAGGACTAGACGAATCCAACTCCGGCCCTACAACTGCTGCGAAGGCCCGATGCCCCCCAATACAATTGACGCTACGCAGGCAGCCCACGGCATTCAATGCGAAACGGTCGGGACTGTCCTCTTGGAGCATGCTTTTGGTACTCAAAAGGCAAGAATTGGCCACATGGCCAAATCTTGCCTTGAAGTGTTTGAGGGTTTATCCCCGAGGGCTGTCCCACAGAGGTTCGGCAGCCCCTCTGTGCTAGTACTGGTGCAACACTGGTACTAGTGCAACGTTTGGCGATCCTTGAACGGCAAGATGGCGTGGACGCGCCACCAGCCGCCGTCGGGTCCGGAGTCAAGGGTTCCACCCAGGCGCGAGGCCCTTTCCCGCAGTCCAGCCAGTCCAGTGCCGGAGACTGGCAGCCGTGGGTTACCTGGTGTCATTCGATTCCGGATGACTAACTCAAGGTGATCATGAGCCACATTCATGGAAATTTCACACCGCGCACCTTTTCCTGAATGCTTCACAATATTTGTGGCGCTCTCCTGCAGAATCCGCAAGACCGTGGGCCGGATGCCGTTGGGTGTCTGGTCCAGATCTCCTGTGGTTTCTATGCGGGTGGGGCAACCCAAGCCGGTGAGCTGCTTTTGGATATCTGCAAAGCTCATTTCCAAGTCAATGCAAGCTACGCTTGGCCTTAGCCCGGCGTCTTGCGCGGGCGCATCTTCAGATGACCGCTCGTCCGTGCGCATGGCCAGGATCAGCCGGCGTAGATCATCCAAAGAATTTCTGGCCATTGAACCAATCTCGGTGAGGGCATGTTCCTTGGCTAGATCCTCCTTGGAGATCTTGCCAAGGTTTGCCTGCACGGCAATCATGGTCAAACCATGCGTCACAACATCGTGAAGTTCGCGCGCCAACTCTGCACGCTGATCCACGGCAGCGCTAGCGGCAGTCTCGTCGGCTGCTTTTTGATCCAGTGCTACTTGGAGAGCCCGCTCACGGAGTAATTTGATGGCCAAACCCGGCGCGGTGAAGAGTAGTGTGAGGGGAATGTAGCCCCACAACTGCGTCATTCCTATGTGCGCAACGAAGAGCACCCAGATAATCTGCCACACCAAGAAGCCGCCCACCATGATGGTAAGTGAGCGCAGTGAAGCCCGGTATGCTGCCACGGCAATAGCTCCGAAAGCCAGTAACAGTGGTCCACCTATCACAGCTTGCGGCAGCATGGTTGCTAGCTGGAGCACGAAAAGTACGGCGACCCATTGTGGACGGAAGGCTAGCGCCATCCACACGGTCCAATAGGCAAGCGTGCACGAAATCCACAACCACGGGAGTTGTCCCCCAGGGCTGGTCTGGACAGAAAGACGCACGTCGTCAAAGGCTGAGACAGTGACAAAAACAGCAAAGGCGAAGGCCAACCACGGCGATAGTGGCGAACTACCCACCCGCAACAATTCCGCAAGCTTGAAGGTCCGCCACGGTTTGAGGACTCGCGGCAGCTTGGCGATACGGGTGCGGGTAGATTCAGTCACTTGGCAATCGTCCCAGACCCCGGGTGCTACCGCTACCGCAACACAAATCCCACCCCGAGCTCGTCGTCGGCGTCCAGCGTAAATTTCCCCTGGCCTACAGGGAAGGAGCGTCCGCTCACTTCCACCACCAGCCCACCCTCAGGGCCCCCCGCTTGGTCCACCACCCGGGCGGCAAATCGAGAATCAATGATGGAATAGTTCTCCAAAATCTCTCCCTCGGCCAACTCCCCCGCTTCACTGAGCAGCGCCACTCTCGCCGCAGTACCTGAGCCACTGGGCGATCTGGCCACCTGGCCGTCGGCGAAAACACTCACATTGCGCTGCCTCAGCCCTGGCCCGGCGGTTGTCATCGGCTCGTGGAAAATGGTCCCAAATACTCCCTCGAATCCAGTGCTGAAGGGGTGTTGCGTGGCAGGGTTGCCGGCGAGCCCCGCGGCTACCTGATGCCCGGCCGCAATCACCTTGGCCAGGTTTGACGGTGTGACCTCCAGTCCTGCCGCTGCTGCCGGCAATGACGCGTACAGCGCCCCGCTCCAGGCCAGGTCCACGCGCAAGCGCCCAAAGTCGGCAGTTTTGACCTCAATGTCCCTGGCCACCACATAGGAGGGAACATTGTGGAAGGCCACCTCACGGACCTTCCCCTCCGCCATGGTGATCCGTGCCGTAACGCGACCCGAAGGAATATCAATCACAACGTCAGTCTCGCCGTCGTCCGGGGCACGAACCAAGCCGCTGCGCACAGCCCACGTCCCCAAAGCCATGGTTCCGTGGCCACAAACAGTGGAAAAGCCCTCACGGTGCCAGAACAAGGCACCGAAGTGCGCTCCGGGGTCATTGGGTGGCACCACGAACCCGCCATACATATCGGCATGCCCGCGTGGTTCGTTCACCAACAGTTTGCGGATCTTGTTCGCGTCGCCCTTGATAGCGAATTCGCGGCGTTCACGTGCTGTGCCACCCTCGATCACGATGGGCAGCGCCGGCACAATCCGGAAGGGCTCACCTGCCGTGTGATAGTCAAAGGTCTCAATTTCCCACAATGCGGCTTTCACAGCGGTGACTCCCTTGGGGTGACTAACCGTGGCCGGGGCGGGTCCTAGACCACTGCCGCCAATATGGCACGGGGCATCTGGCCTGTCAATGATTCCCCGGGTGATTCATGCGCCATGGCGGCCCGTCCACGCAGCGTCCGGAGTTCCCTGCCAACACAGAAACGCCGGTTATTGCTTTACGGCAGGAACCGGCGTTCTCTCAGGAGTGCTGCCCTGCGGACATGGAGCGGTCGGGGACGGCCAGCCATTCATCCGCACTCATGGATGGGAGCCGATGATTACTTGCTGGAGTCCGGGTGCTGGTCACCAATATGGCCCGGTGCGGTGGCATCGAGGACGCGGGCCACAAACGCACCGTATTCGTCCATGTAGTGCCTCAACAATGCCTCCGTGTCGGCGTTCTTGACCTCACCGTCGTCTCCGTAGTCCGCCGCGTCGAAGCGGATGTAGGCCTCAGGAGAGTTGAGCTGAGGCGCATCGAGGAAGCTCAACACGCTGCGCATCGAGGACTGCATGACTGCGGTGCCAATGCCGCCAGGGGAAGCTCCAATGATGCCTGTGGGCTTGCGGGCAAAGGAGTTTGTCCCCCACGGGCGCGAACCCCAATCGATGGCGTTCTTCAAGGCGCCAGGGATGGACCGGTTGTACTCGGGTGAAATGAAGAGGATCCCGTCGGAGGCTGCGATCGCCTGCTTCAGGGCCTGCCCCGCCGGCGGAAAATCACTATCGAAATCCGAGTTGTACAGTGGCAGGTCCCCAATGGGGATCTCGGTGAATTCAAGCTCAAGGGGTGCCAAACGGATCAGGGCCTTGGAGAGGGTTCTGTTGATGGATCCGCTGGACAGGCTTCCCACGAGATACCCAATTTTGTATGTGGCCATTGCTTTTTCCCTATCTGCCGATGGCACCGGAACGGATTGCTTGGCCGGTCCACGCACCGTATCTAAATGCTGAAGGTTCACGCGATTTCGAGCCTAGTCCAGTGCCGTTGTGGTGACTAGAGTCCTGGAGTGAAACCGTTCGTCGCTGCCAGCAAAGACAACTGGGGCTTGGCACATGGGTAGCGCTACATGGGTAGGGCACCCCATCGACGGAGCTGGCCAATGCGGGATAGATTCTTAGTAATCGCTCAGCCGGACATTCCCGGCCAGAGTGTTACCCCGCGGCAGGACCGCAGAATTTTCTAGCAAAGGATGTACATCGTGGCAATGATTGGTAACGATCCCCAGGACATGGCAGAACTGGTTTCCAAGTTGGCTAACGCCATCGACCAGATCACCTCCGCAATGAGCAACTTGGACGGCAAGGCACAGTCCGTTCGCTGGGAAGGCCCTGACGCCACCCGCTTCAAGGGCACCACCTGGCCCACCTCCAAGAAGCAGCTCAACAACGTCATCCAGGATCTGACTCACGTCAAGTCCGTGGTGAACAAGCAGAAGCAGCAGCAGATCGACGCTTCAAGCTAGTCCCCACCCACCGGCCCGTAAAATCGCTGGCGCGATTTCCCGGGAACCTGGTGGGCGTGGGCCCAAACAACCCGGCATCATAGGGATTGTGGGGCCATCCACTCGCCGGCTCCCACTTGTTGGGGGCCGGTTAGGTGTTTAAGTGCGGCGGTGGCAAGTCTTATGCTCTTCCTTGGTGCGCCGTGGGGTGCTCATGAGGTCCCCTCAAGCCGCCGCAGTGACCGCGTCCAAATGTACTTGTTCCACCATCACCGCGTGCTGCTTGTACTCGGGATGCTTCCGTAGATAGACCTTGATATAGGGGCACACGGGCACTACTTTCAGCCCGGCAGCAATAGTGTCCTCAAGCGCAAAGTGAGCTAGTTTTCCAGCCAAGCCCTGACCTGCATATTCTTCGTCGACAGTGGTGTGGAAAAAAATCCGCTCCTGGCTGGTGTCACGCTCAAATGACAACCAATGCGCCTTGCCAATGATCTTCTCGCCGTCGACAAGCTCGTAGCGATGACGGTCAGCATTTTGACGCACGGTAATGGTTGATTCCTGATCCACGAGTGCTCCTCAATAAGTTTTTTGGCGCGTGTGCCTTAGCCGCGTGGGCGCAGCTGGACGTTGGGCAGGCCCGGCGCCGGCAAGGGATCCGGCATATTGTCGGGGAAGGGTCCAAAGCGCGGGTAAGGGGCCCCGTCAGGGTATCCGCCTTCGACTTCTCCCTGCGGAGCCGGTTCCACGCCAATCTCGCCCTGCCATGCCGCACGATACGCCAGAATTTCCTCATGGGTTCTTCCGATGAAGTTCCACCACATGACGATCTTTTCCCCTAGAGGTTCCCCGCCAATGAGAAGCAGCCGCGCAGGATTCAGGCCAGCTTCCAAGAGCAAGGCTGAACGCCCTGTGGGCAAATATACGAGGTGGTCTACGGGTACTGGCTCACCGTCTAGACGCACATCGCCAGTGTCCAACAGGATGCCGTATTCGAAGCTCGGATTCAGCTCGAGTTCCAGCCGGGATCCGGGACGCAGCACAGCTTCGGCACCGAGTAACGGCGGCGTGTAGGTGGCCACCGGAGACGTTGAACCCGCCAGCGAGCCCAAAAAAACTCGCAACTCTGTGCCCTCACCGCGGACAGGTTCCGGTACGTAGTGTGCAAAGGTTGGTGGCATGTGGCGAGTTGCATCTGGCAGCGCAAACCATAGTTGCGCACCATGCAGGATCGAGGTGTCAGCGGTGGAGAATTCCTGGTGTGAAATGCCTCGGCCGGCAACCATCAGGTTCACCTCGCCAGGCCTTACGACGGCGGCGAATCCCGCCGAGTCAAGATGGTCTATTTTTCCGGAGAACAGCCAGCTGACAGTTGCTAGGCCGGTGTGCGGATGCCG
This sequence comes from Arthrobacter sp. N199823, assembly GCF_002929705.1. Lineage (GTDB taxonomy): Bacteria > Actinomycetota > Actinomycetes > Actinomycetales > Micrococcaceae > Specibacter. The sequence goes on along the minus strand of NZ_PJIN01000003.1, from coordinate 43,021 downwards.
GGGCACATGCATCCCCCCGGAAGTGGGGACCGGATCGGGTCCATAATGATCTACAAAACACCAGGCCCCAATCAAGCTGCGACGCTTCTGTGGCAGGGTCCTGCGAACCTCCATCGCCCGGATCCCACCCAAGGGGACTGCCCGCGGCGGCAGGACCTCCGCGTCACCGATGTTCTGTTCGAACTCGCAAATCACTTCATCAGGTTTGGCCTCGAGGTTGCTCATGGGCCAAGTCTAGAGCCAACACCTCTAGGACTCCCGGTATCCAGCCGAGGAGGCGGGTGGGCCGCCGAGCAGTGCGAGCAGCGGCTGGACCGGGTGGGCCCACGCGCCCGAGGGACCCAAGGTGCAGACGCGCCAGCGGCTGGACTTTGGGAGGGCGTGGGGCCTAGCGGCGGCCGCGCTTGGCAGCCCGAGCCTTGCCGCCCGGGCGACCACCGCCGCGCAGATTAGCCGTGACAGACTTTCCCTTAGCTGCAGGGGTGCGTCCCGACGTCGTACTTTTTCCAGTCTTGGCGCCCTTCTTCGGGGCAGCGTCCTGCTTGGCCTGCACGGAAGGCTGGCGGGAGCTGTTGGCACTGCGCCCGCGGACCACGCCAATGAATTCCTGAATGACTGCCTCATCTTCAGCGGGCAGCGGCTGGAAGGAATCAATCCACGCCAACGCGATGCTGGTCTCGGCAACGCCATGGAGCAACCGTGAACGCAGCGTCTTGCGGCTGAGAAGACGGCCAACAGACATAGGCAGAATCAAGATGCCGAGCCCGGCTTCGACCAGATCCAGGGCTTCTTCGATGGAGGCCATGGGCGGCAAAGGCTTGCGGGTTCCCGCGGCGATTTCGGTGGAAATATCGCGCCATTCCGGGAAATCATCCGGGTTGGCGAGGAGGTATTCGTCGGCCAGATCTTCAACGTTGAGCTCGTCAAAGGCGGCGATGGGGTGGTCCTTGGGCGCGACCACCACGGAGAGTTCATTGTAGAGCGGAATGACGTGCAGACCGGTCTTGTCTACGGGCAGTCGCACGAACGCCATATCGACCTCGCCAGCGCGCACGGCATCCAGCTGCCGGGATTCTGGCACAGGGGTGGACACGAGCGGCACGCCAGGCATGCGCTCCTCCCAGCGGTGGATCCACTTTCCGGGGGTCACACCCGGGACAAAGGTCACTGTAAGTTCGCGGGATTCAGACACCTATTTACCCTAACGCACCGTTTTCCCCTAAACTACCGCCCGCGCACCGGTACCCTTGATGTATGAGCATTAATCCTTCCCCCCAAGCCATGAAATCCGCTACAGCGGCGAAGAAGCTGGGCATCCACCTGCCCGCGGCTCCCGCAGAATTCCAAGAGAACGCGATCAGCCGGGAGGACTTCAAGGTTTTGCAGGACACTCCCCCGGAGTGGCTCGCCGAATTGCGTCGCAGCGGACCGCACCCGCGCCCCGTCATTGCGCAGAAGTTGAACATCTCTATTGGTGGACTTAACCGCTCCAACATCACCGAGGCACTCACGACGGCGGAAATCACCGCGTTGCTGCAGGCTCCCCCGGCATGGTTGGTTGAGGAACGTGCCGTGCACGCCAAGGCTCGCGCCGAAGCAAAGCTGGCCAAGGACCGCGAAGCGGCCCGCCGCCCGAAGAGCTAACCTGCCCTTTCCGGCAGTCAGGCCTCCCGCACAAGGACCTTAAATGCCGCCGTTACTGCTTATTGCCCCCCAGAACAATGTGGGCAATAAGCAGTAACGGCGGCATTTGTGCTTTGAGTTTGTACTTTGAGACCGTCGCTGGAAACGCACCCGCCCCTAGGGGTTGTACGCTTGGCTTCCGCGGCGCAGGACCTTGCCCTTGAAGAACTCCGGGTGACGCCAATTCATGATCAGCATCAAGACTGCGCCCAGCAGAATCACTCCGGCCCCGAGGATGAATACCAGCCCCACTCCGGCAATGTTGGAGCCGGAGCCGTACGCCGGGTCCATGGAGTCGTAGGCGGTCTTGAAGAACATGACCAGCAAGATCACCCCGCCCACCAGTGGGGCCAAGAACTTGAAGAAGAAGCTCCGGATGCCATGGAAGGCCTCTGCCCGGAAATACCATACGCAGGCCAGCGCCGTGATGCCGTAGTAGAAGCAGATCATCATGCCCAAGGCCGTGATGGTGTCCCACAAGGCATTTTCCGAGAGGGTGCGCGTCACAACGTAGAAAGCAGCAGCAGCGATGGCCGCCGCAATGGTGGCGTAGCTGGGCGACTTGTACGTGGGGCTGATCTTGCTGAAGCTTTGGGGCAACGCCTTGTAGTGCCCCATGGACAGCAACGTCCTGGCCGGGGACACAAACGTTGACTGCAACGATGCCGCCGATGAGCTCAAGATGGCCAACGACATCAGAATCGCGAACGGCCCCATAACGGGTCCGGCCAGGACAGCGAAGATGCTGCCCTGATTCTCCGGGTTGCCTGCGCCGAGGCCCTCCGTGCCAATTCCTGCGAACGCCAGCGTGGCCAAGGAGACTGTCATGTAGATGACCATGATGACTACCACCGTGACGGTGGCCGCCCGCCCCGGAGTCTTTTCCGGGTCCTTGGTTTCCTCGTTCATGGTGAGGGTGACATCCCAGCCCCAAAAAATGAAGATGGACAAGGAAACCCCAGCAGCAAACTGGGAGAACGACTCCACAGCGAAAGGGTTGAACCAATCAGCTTGGATGGCCGTGGCGTCAAAGGCCGTGCCGTTGGCAACATGGGCGAATGCAGCTATGGCAAACCAGCCCAGTACCAACAGCTGGAAAGCCACCAAGACGTACTGGAAGGTCTTGGTGGTTTCCATGCCACGGTAGGAAATCCAGCATGCACCGGCAATGAAGACCAACGTGGTGGCGATGTTCAATGGGAGCACGGTTGTCAGATCCGCCAGCGACGGATTTGAGAAGATTTGCGCCAGCATCAGATAGAAAAAGTCCACCGCCACGGCCGCCAAGTTGGAAAGCACAATGATGGTTGCCGCGATCAAGCCCCAACCGCCCATCCAACCGAGCCACGGCCCAAAGGCGCGCGATGCCCACGTGAAGGAGGTCCCGGCGTCGGGCATGGCATTGTTGAGTTCCCTGTAGCCCAGGGCCACGAGCAGCATGGGGATGAACCCCACCAGGAAGATGGCTGGCAGGTGCACGCCCACCTCGGACACTGTGGGGCCTAGGGCGGCCGTCAAAGTATATGCCGGTGCGATGCAGGAAATGCCAATCACGACGGCGCCAATCAAGCCCACCGATCCGGCTTTCAGGCCCTTCTCGCTCAGCCCGGTAGTGGTTTTTGCGGCAGTATCGCGGGTGCTCATAAGATGGCCTCTTCGTCTGGAATTTCGAAGTCGCGCGGAACCACGATCATGGGGACCGGAAGTGCGCGCAGGATGCGGTTGGCGGTGGCGCCTAAGAAGATCGATTTGCTGTGGGCCAGACGGCTGGAGCCAATCATCAACAGCTCACCGTCCTGCCAGTCCAGCCGGTCAACGGCGTCCTCAATGGTTCGCCCGGTGCCAACCACGACGTCGGGCTTAAGCGTTTCCAGTGCGTCGGCGGCCAGTGTGTGGCTGGCTTGGGCAACGCCATTCAGGTGGGCTTGCGCGTCCTGGACGGTGGCATCCGACTCTCCAGGACCTAGCGCCACGAGGGAGACCAGCCGCAAAGGCAGGCAGCGGCGCTTAGCCATCGCCAGAGCAACGGCGAGGACTTCCTGCGCCCCCACGCGAGTGCCGAGCGCGCAGGTCAGTCGCGTAATGGGTTCGGTGCGGCTGTAACCCGACGGGGCAAGAGCCACCGGGACCGTTGAGGCGTGCAGCAAAGAGCTGGCAACCGAACCGATGGAGAACCGCTTGAACAGTCCTGTGCTGCTGGCCCCAATCACCAGCAGCCCAGCCCCCAACTCCTGCGCCGCAGCAATGAGCGCTTCGGCCTCGGATTCTCCGCGCTGGATGTGGGCCTGCGCGGGGACGTCCTCCGGGATCAAGGCCAACCCCTCCTCCACCCATTGCGAAACCTGCTCAGCCAGGATGTCGCCAATGCCCGACACAGGCGGGTAAGCGCCGTTGTAGGGCGAATCTTGGGGCATCACCATGACCAGATCCAAGATGGCCCCCTGACGGCGGGCCAGGGCCACAGCCAGGTTGACGGCATCGCCGCCACGGGCGTTGGCCGTATATCCAACTACATACCGCATAGGGGTCCTCCTCAGGACGTTGTGATCAGGGGGTTATTGTCATGGGGTTGTTGCCATGCGTACTACGCCAGATCTTTGACCAAGTCTTTGATCAGGGCAGTGGCGGTGAACTGCCCCATGCGGACGGCGCCGTCCACGTGCTGATAGCCCTCAGCGGCCAGATCTGAACAGGACCAGTGGATGGGTCCCACGGGTGTCAGCTGGTCGGGACCGTAGCGGTGCAAGCCGCCTAGATCGTAACTGGAGGCGTAGGCACCACGGGTCCACTCTTCCGAGCCCCAATCGGATTCGTAGTAGACCACTGGTTCAGCAGCAGCATCGCCAAGGAATTCCGCGAGCGATGCGGTAATTTCCTTCTTGCGCTGCTCCGGGGAAAGCGTGAAAGCGTAGTCGGCCTTTTCGTCGGAAACGAAGCCAACCAAGGTGCCGCGGGGGTCTTGGTGGTTCGTGTTGTCATAGACCTCCTGAACCAACGAGGAGGCACTAAAGCCGGTGCCGGACAGCCCGTCTTTCCGCCAGAACGGGGTCTCATAGACCGCATGAACCTTGATGACCAAACCCAGGGATTGGTGCTGATGCATCTGGTGCTGGCGCCGCGGCAGCGGCGGATCGAAGGAGACCCGGCTGTAAAGGTTGGGCGGAACGGCCATGATCACCCGCTTGGCGGTGACGGTAGCGCCGTCGGAAGTCACGGTGGCGAGGTAGCCGCCGTCGTTCTCCTCCCAACGGACAGTCCGGGCAGCAGAGTTCAAGATCACGTCCGCGCCGAGCTCCTTGGCGATCGCGAGGGAAACGCCCTGCATGCCGCCCACCACGCGCTTATCGAGGATGAAGTTGTCGTCAACGAGGTTGCTGAAGGAGCCGGCGGAGGCTGCCATGAAGACCGCTTGCAAGGCCGAGAAGGCGTGGGCGGGCTTGGTCAGCATGCCGCCAGCAATGAACAGGCCGATGTTATTGCAGGCTTCCTCGTTGCCGGACTGGGTGCGCAGCCAATGATGGAAGGAGATGATGTCTAATTCGCGAGCCTGCGGGTGCGCCCAGGGTGCGGCGGGGTCCATGAGGGCTGCGAGCGCGTCGAGGGTGTCGATGAGCTTGTTCATCTCGGACTCGGTGTCCGCGGCGACCGGGAACATTTCGCCGGTGTAGCGGGTGCGGGTGCCGTCGGGGGCGATGTAGACGCTATCCCCGTCACGGTAGCGCGAGTAGGTGTCCAAACCCAGTTCATCGAGCAGGCCGATCAGGGCCGTCTGGTCCGGGGAGACCCACTGGCCGCCAATCTCCAGCCAGGCGCCGTCGATCGTGTTAGTCCAGGTGCGCCCGCCAACTCGGTCGCGGGCCTCCAAGACTGCAACACTCAGGCCCGCTTTTTTCAGTTCGTGCGCGGCTGTCAGTCCTGATGGTCCGGCGCCGATGATGACAACGTCGCGATTGAACGTGACGGGGTTTTCTGCCGATGTCATTGTGTCCCTCTCCTGCAAAATTTTCCGTGATGCGCTTCACTAAATGAATGCCGTTCATTTAGAATAGACTGTAATGGACGTCACCTCCTGCCGTAAAGGGGTAGGCCAAAGAAATTTGCGCCTAGGTGCCTGACGAAGCTGCGCGAGGACATTGCGTAAGGATCAAGGATGAGGAATGGGATTGGCTTTGGCTGAGACTGCGGAACTGCATCAATCGCGACGCCGGGCCGGCCGGCCCCCGCAGGCACTGCTGAGTTCGGCGCGGATCACCAAGGCGGCACTTAAGTTAATAAGCCATGACGGCTACAAGGGCTTGACCATGGCGGCCTTGGCCAGATCATTGAATGTGGCGCCATCAGCTCTTTACAACCATGTCCGTTCAAAGCAGGATGTGCTGCTGCTTGTTGAGGATCACCTCATGGGCCGCGTGAATGTTTCTGCGTTCGCCACCGAACCATGGGACGCTGCGGTGGCCAGCTGGGCACGCTCTTACAGGGACGTTTTCGCCGCACATCTGCCGCTGATCCCTGTCATTGCACTGCTGCCGGTCACCAACGCACCGGCAACCATCACCATGTACGAGGCCGTTACGAACGGATTTCTGCGGGCTGGCTGGGCTCCGGAATCCGTCATTGACGCCGTCGTGGCGCTGGAGTCGTTTATTTACGGTTCGGCCTATGACGTCAACGCACCCGCCGATATTTTCGACGCCGGGACGCTCGCCCCTCAGGCTCCGCACTTCAGCGAGGCCGTGGAGCAACGGGGGGTGGGCGCTTGTGCCGCAGCGGCCCGGAGCAATGACGCTGATGCCGCGTTCACGCTGGGACTGAAAGCAATGATTGCCGGGCTCGCAGCAACGTTGGGGCCGGGCACAGTGTGAGCGCGACTTAGACACAACAAGGGCCCGATCTGCCGCATCAGCAGTAGACCGGGCCCTTGAACAGCCTTGCTTGTTCAGCACAAGCTGCGACCTAGCGGACCAGTCCGCTGCCCCAGTACGGCATGTCATCCACGGAGATCTCCGGACGTGCGGCCCTTCTGCTGCCATCCTCGAAGAACCCGGACTTGGTGGTTGCCAGGGTCATGACGGCATGCGCCGTGGCGTCACCGAGCTCGTTCAACGCCGCCGTGCTCAGATTGTTCACGGTGTCGCAGGCCTGGTGATAGCAAGCGTCGTAGGGAGCGCCAGCTGTGCCACCATAGATGGCCGCCTCCTCGTCGCTCTTCAGGCCCTCTGCTCCACTAAACAGTCCGCCGGCCGGGATGCCAACTTCGATGAACGGGCCATAGTCCGAGCGGCCGTCAAACGCCGTCGGCGCACTCGCCAAGCCCTGCGCTGCGAAGTAGTCGTTGAATACCGACTCAATCTGGGCCGATCCCGGAGGGCCTCCCAGACCATTGGCCTCGTCGGAACCGTCACCGTCATAAACGAATCGCACGTAGTTGGTCGAGCCGAGCATGTCGAAGTTCAGATTCGCGTAGATTTTTGACAGCTGCGCATCTTCGAGGCTCGCCACGTAGTGCGTGGAACCTAGCAAGCCGGACTCCTCGGCACCCCAGAAGGCGAAACGCACCTGCTGGCGAGGCTTAATATTCAGATTCTGCATCTGGATCGCCGTCTCGAGAATCACAGCCGTGCCGCTGCCGTTGTCATTGATTCCCGCACCTTCGAGCACTGAATCCAGATGAGCGCCCACCACCACTGTTTTGTTTTTGTCGCCCTTGGGGGAATCGGCGACGATGTTGGTGGTGGTGCGGGTTTCATTAATGATGTCTGTGCTGACAGCAACGCTGGTGGCCCCAGCCACGGTGGCATTGTAAAGCGCCACTCCGTCCGCGTAGCTGATGCCAACCACGGGAATGGCTGCCGGAGCCCCAAGTGTGACTCCACTCAGAAGGTCTGTCCGGCCTGGGTTGCCCTCATTGAAGATCACTGCCGCTTCATACCCGGCCGCAACCGCGTTGTCTACCTTGACGGAGAAGTTGCAGGTGCCTCGCTGAATCAACGCGACCTGGGGCACGGTTGCGGAAGCGGGAACAAAGTCCCCCACCGCGCACCCGGAGGCTGAACTGGGCAGCGGGGTTGCCGGAATGACAACGTTTGTGGTGGCAATCAGCCCCCCGGTCACGGCTCCACTGCCCGAGTACTGCATGGATTCCGTCTCGTAGGGGATCGACGACGGCGAGACCTGGCTCAGGGTGGCCGGGGTGACTTCCTGGTAAAACGGGAACTCAAACTTCTGCTCGGTGACCTTGTAGCCGGCCTTCTTCAACTGCTTCTTGACGTAGTCGGCGGAGGCCGCATAGCCGGGCGTCCCCGATGCTCGTGTTCCGCCATTGTTTTTGGCAATTCTCTGGAGCACGCGTTCGTGCGCCATGATTCCGCTCACCGTTACCGACTTGCGTAATTTGTTGGTGTTGACGTCATCCACGGCTGACGCGGCCGTTACTGGAACCAGCATGGCCGCAACGACCACCCCGGCTACCAGCAAAGCTCTTGTTCTCATGGTGTCTCCTTAGATTTGCTCCCAAGTGGGAGCCATTCCACCCTGCCGAGGTTTCCCTATGCTGCATCTCGCCGGAAGTACCGTTTCCAAATCGTTACCTTAAGGGTCAAGATTCGGTCCTTTTGGCTAATTTTTGCCATCTTGTCTTGACGGCCGCTCCTTGGGCAGTGGACGCCAGCACTAGCCATGGCAGGAATGGAACCTTAGGCTGAACCACAGGCCACCACTTTTGTACATGGGAGAAAATTATGGGATTCAGTATCAGCAACGCAGCTCTCCGCCTTGTTTCCGGGGCGTTCATTCTCAACTCCGGAATCAACAAGCTCAGTCTCCCGGCGGAGCAAGCCGCGGGCCTGCAGCAAATGGCGCAGCGGGCGATTCCCCAGGTGGGCAAACTGGCACCAGAAAAATTCGGCAAGTACTTGAGCTATTCCGAGATCGGCATTGGCACGCTGCTCCTGACGCCGTTCATTTCCAGCCGACTGGCCGGGCTGGCACTGGGCGCGTTTTCTGGCGGCCTCGTAGCTACCTATCTCAAGGGGCCGGGCATGACCGAGCAGGACGGCGTCCGCCCCACGTCGATCGGCACGCCCTTGGCAAAGGATTTCTGGCTGGCAGGCATTGCCGTGGCCTTGATTTTCAACCGCAAACGCCCCGCCCGGAGCAGCTAGCCGGGAAAGCCTGCGCCGAGAAGAAAAGGGTGGCCAGACAACCCTCACGATGGCACTCTTTAACGTCGGCCGTCTGGGGCCTTCAGCATTGCGCTGCGGCCTCTTCCCGGAGGGAACCATGAAACCCAGTGACACGCCAGCCACACCCGCTCGCTGGACGCATGCTCCGTGGGCGACTCGGCACGTGGTCGCGGCCCCGCCTCCACGGGAGCCGGCGTTACGTGGAAAACAGTGTCGTCCGGCTGCGAGAGCCTAGGCCTGGCGGGCCTGAGCGGTTCAGCGGCGGGAGTCAGCGTGGCCGGCTTTGCCAGCGGTGGCCGACTACACCCCCATGGCCAGAACATTTGGCGCCGCGTCTAACAGGGTCCTGTCCATGGGCGTGGTGACGGGCGACGGCGTGCTGCGCCATGTCAGCGCCGGACCTCTTCTGGGGCCTGCGGGGCGGCAAAGGTTCCCTAGGCATCGTCACAAAAATGGAATTCAGCCTGCTCCGGCTGCGCCACATCTACACCGGCGCGCTCTTCTTCGGGTCTGCCGACGTTGAAACGGCCCTGCAGACATGGACCCAGTGGTGCCCCACACTGCCGTTGGCGGCCATCACCTCCATTGCCCTGATGCAACTGCCACCCATGCCAGGGGTGCCCGAGCCTTTGGCGGGAAAATTCAGCATTGCAGCGGCAGACACCTTGTTGGAGGCGGCCGGCCCGGACAGCGCCTCGCCCCAGCTCATGGTGGAGATCAGGCAACTGGGTGGCACCCTCGCCCGGGACGGGCAAGTGCCCAACGCCCTGTGCCACCGCAGCGCCTCCTTTGGCCTGCACACGGTGGGCGTCGCACCACCGCCGGAGCTTCCTGCCATCAGGGCGCACTCGGCCGGGCTGCTGGGCACCAAGTCGCCCTAGGCATTTGGCGGCACCCTACCCAACTTCTCAACAGCTGACGGAGCTAACGGATTTGCCGCCGGCTACACACTCGCTGTGCTGGAGAAATTGACAGTCTTGGCCCAGCACTTTGACCCGGCGCATGTGTTCCGCGTGGGCCAGGTTCCGGCGCGGTAAGCTCACTGCAGGGCTGGCGTGGCTTGCCCGCCTTGCCTTCGAAGGAGCCTGCCGTGCCCAGCACCCCAAGCGCCAATGCCTCGGCGCCGCCATCGCCCGGCCTGAGCGCCATGCTCGCGCGCACTGACGTGATGCGCCACCGGGGACGGCTGGCGTTGATCAACCGCGCCGACAGCAGTGCGGCGCTCACACCGCATGGTGCTATGGTGGCTGATCTCTTGGCCGTGCGGGAGGTTTTGGATGCATGCGGCATCGAGTATCTACTGGTCCGGGGCAACGATCAGCGGCCGGTGCTTGCCATCGACACCTCGCTGCGGCCCACATTGGAGCGCGCCTTGGCAACAGCCTTCGCGAGGGAACCTTTCTATGCCCGCAGCGTTGACACCAAAAAATCCACCATCCTCCTCGCCGATGGCGCCCTGGGACGCTCCGGCGAAACACGAATTTTCAGGCTTTTCCGGCCCCGGCTCGAGCCCAGCGGCGGCTTGTACTACGGCGCAGCGTGGGGCGTGCAGATTGAACTGTGGTCATTCGCCGGCACGCAGATTGAACTGCCCCAGGAGAACTCAATCACCCGGCGCGTCCTAGACCCCCGCGAGGCCCGGCGCAGCACCGTGGAACTTTACGGTCGCAGCTGGCCAACCATTGAAAACATGTTTATTGACCACGTTTTTGATGTCCGCTTCGAGATAGACATGGTGTTTTCTTGGGTGGACGGCAGCGCCCCCGCATACCTTGAATCCCGCCGCGCCCTGGAGGCAACGGCGGTCCTGGGTGAGGGCGATGACCATGAATCAAGGTTCCGCCACGTGGATGAGCTCAAATACGCATTGCGTTCGGTGCATATGTTTGCCCCATGGATCAGGCACATCTTTATTGCCACGGACTCCCCCGCCCCGGTGTGGCTGGCCGCCCACCCTAGCGTAACCCTGGTTCGCAGCCATGAACACTTTGTCGATCCAACCGTCCTGCCAACGCACAATTCCATGGCGGTGGAGTCCCAACTGCACCATATTGAGGGATTGAGTGAACATTTCCTATATTCCAATGACGACATGTTCTTTGGCCGCCCCCTGTCGCCGGACATGTTCTTCACGGCAGGCGGAATTACCCGCTTCATGCTGTCCCCCAACCGCATAGGCCTCGGCGAAAGCGATGCAGAGCGGAGCGGCTTTGAGAACTCCGCCCGGGTTAATCGCCGCCTTCTGTGGGACCGCTTTGGCACCTTCACCACCCACCATCTGGAACACAGCGCAGCACCACTGCGCAACTCGGTTCTGGCAGAGTTGGAGCAGGAGTTTGCCGCGGAGTTTGCCGCCACCGCGGCCAGCACCTTCCGTGCAGCGGAAAACATTTCAGTCACAAATTCCCTGTACCACTACTACGCCCTGCTGACGGGGCGGGCGGTCATGCATGCGGACGGCCTGGGCATCTACGTGGATACCGCCAGTACAGCCGGACTGGCGTCACTGGGGAAGATCTTGGCGGAGCGGTGCGCCGATTTCCTCTGCCTCAATGACGGCAGTTCCGGTGACGCAGCGCCGGACCAACGCCGCGAACTGGTCACGGACTTTTTGGAAAAATACTTTCCCATCAAGGCTCCATGGGAAAAGTAAGACACCCCGTGGCCCGGGCACCGGCGTCCGCCTACGGACCGGTCAGGCCCAGTGCTGCCAGGATCAGTTGCTCGGAGTTTTCAGCGGCAGGGCCTGTTGAGCCTTCCACGGCTTCCACGTTGCTTTCAGAGACAGCCTCGAGAACCTCGCTTCTGTGAATGCTGACGTCTCGCGGTGCTTCAATCCCAATGCGGACTCCTTCGCCGCGCCCGCCGTCGAGGATAGTCACAGTTATGTTTCCGCCAATGACGATCTTTTCGCCGATCTTGCGTGTCAATACCAGCATGCGGTTCCTTCCATGGATGTGCAGATGGGGTTGTTTCTAAAGTTCACTTGTTGTTGACTGGCGCCCGTCGACCCAGCCAACAGGCAGTTTGAGCTCGTTGACGCTCTCAGGGGTCGCGGTGTCCGTGGCGCCAAGAACAGCCAGGGCGTCGGGGACTGAATACCTGCAGGCCCGCCGAACCCAGGATTGAGTGTCTTCGGGTTTATGAGCCGCATCCACCACCAACCACAGCTGCTGGGGCCGCAGCGAGGCCAGCATGGAAAGGTTTGAGGATCCACGCTGTCCAAAGCTAAATGCTATCAACAGCGGTTTCCCATCACCGGCCGCCTGGGCCTGCGCCTTCGTCACCTCAACACTGTCAAGGAACACGTGGCTGACATCGTTGGAACGGTGGTCCCCGGCGGTGAGCAGTTTGGCCCCGTTCTGGAGGTCGCCGGCCATGCTCCACGCGGTGATCAGCGGTTGGTCGCGAATCCCCGCCAGGACTATCAGGTCCCCGGGCACGGTTGACGGCCGCGGAGTTGCCCTCACGTCCTGGGCGGAGCCCTCATCCTGGGAGGCTGTGCCGGGACCGGCCGCCGCTGCCCCGCCAGCATCGCGCGCACCGAAGTCTGGAACACCGGAGCCTGCCCCGGCCATCTGTTCCAGGATGGCATCAAAGTCGGGCTTCGCGTCGATGGCCCGGGCGGATCGGGACGGCCGGGCTTCGATGGCCCGTACGGATCCAGACGGCCGGGCGTCGTCGGCCCTGTCGGCTTGGGCCAACAGATCGCCCAGGCCGCGCTTCGGGGCAGCAGATCGGCGGGCGGAGGCAGCGCGAACCTGGACGCCCGTTTCACCGAAGGCACGGCCCAACGCCGGCATTGTGTCAACCTCAACCATGACTTCAAAGGAGGTGGTGGCGCCGATGCCGAACAGCCCACCCGTCTGGATCCTTTCGGCACGAACGATGCGGGCCGCCGCCCCATATTTTTCAAAGAGTTGCCAGCGCAAACTCTCCAGGCTGTGGCCCCTAAGCTGAAATTGAGTGGGCACTGCGCACTACTCCTACTGTTTCGATGATGGGGTTCCCGGCTGTCGCCTCCGTATAGGAAAGCACCGGCAGTCCCTTGACGCGTCCGGACACGAGCCGCCAGATGGCGGGTCGCAACGCAGGGGCACAAACCAGGACGGGGCTGCGCCCGCCCGCTTCGGCGTCCGCAAACAACTCCGTGATGGAAGTCAGGAACCCCTCCACGCGGCTTGGGTCAACCACAATTTGGGTGCCCAGTTCGGAAGGGCGAAGCCCCTCCAGCAGCGATTGCTCCAGGGCAGGATCAATCATCAGTACTGTCAGGGAGCCATTTTCCAGGTACTTGTCTGCAACCACGGGGCCAAGGGCGGCCCTACCCGCTTCGATGAGGCCCTCGGCGTCGGCGCTCTTCTTTGCCTGCAGAGACAAGGACTCGTAAATTCTGGGCAGGTCGTTGATCGGCACCTGCTCCGCGAGCAGCCCCTGCAGCACACGTTGCACCTCACCCAGGGACATGAGCCCGGGGATCAGCTCCTCAACAGTGGATGGCGAGGTCTCCTTGACACCCTCCGTCAGCACCCGGACATCCTCGCGGCTGAGCAGCCTGGCGGCATTCGCTGTGACCACCGAGGAGAGGTGCGTGACCAGCACCGAAACCCTGTCCACCACTGTGGCTCCAGCGATTTCGGCGCTGTGCCGCATCTCCGCCGGCACCCATTTTCCGGCCAACCCAAAGACGGGCTCCACAGTGGGTGTGCCCGGCAGTGACGACAGGTTGTCCCCCAATGCCAGGACACGTCCGGCAGGCGCCGTGCCACGCCCCGCCTCCACTCCGGCGATGCGGATGACATAACTGGACAGCGGCAGCTCAACGTGATCACGGGTGCGCACCGGCGGAACCACTATGCCAAGCTCCATGGCCACCTTGTGCCGCAGTGCACGAATGCGTGCCAGCAGGTCATCGGCGGAGCCGTTGACCAGGTCCACCAAGTCGGTGGCAAGCTGAATTTCCAGGGGCTGGACACGCATTTGTTCAATGATATCCTCGGTGGTTTCGGCCCGTGGGGCTGATGGCATTGCCTCCAGGGCTGCCGTCTTGACCGCAGCGGTTTCGGCAGCCTTGACCCGTTGCCCCATAAACAACAGCAGGGCACCAACACTCAGGAACAACAGCACAGGCATGCCTGGAATGACCGCCATAATGATCGCCGCGATCCCGGCCACCATCAGAGCCGGGCGTGACTGGGTCAACTGCAGGGCCGCCGTCGTACCCATGTCGCTGGAGGCGTTGGAACGGGTGACAATCATACCTGTGGCCACGGCCATCAACAGTGCCGGGATCTGCGTCACCAGGCCGTCTCCAATGGAGAGCAGGGAGTAGGTGTGCACGGCGTCGGCCAGGTCCATGCCGCGCTGAAGCATGCCGATGGCGATGCCACCAATGAGGTTGATGATGATAATGATGATGCCCACAATGGCGTCGCCCTTGACGAACTTGGAGGCACCGTCCATGGCGCCGTAGAAGTCGGCCTCGGCGGACACCTCCACGCGGCGTTCCTTGGCTTCGGCATCGGTGATCAGGCCCGAGTTCAGGTCGGCGTCAATGGCCATCTGCTTGCCTGGCATGGCGTCAAGGGTGAAGCGGGCCCCAACCTCGGCAACCCGCTCGGCTCCCTTGGTGACCACAACGAATTGAATGACAACAAGGATCAGGAAGATCACGGCACCAATGATCAGGTTTCCCCCGACAGTCACCTCACCGAAGGCTTGGATGACTTGTCCGGCATGCGCCTGGCCCAAGACAAGACGGGTGGAGGCCACATTCAATCCCAGCCGGAACAACGTGGCAACCAGCAGCAGTGACGGGAACACGGAGAAGTCCAGCGGCTTCTTCACAAACATGGTGTTCATGAGCACCAGCAGCGCAAACACGATGTTGATGATGATCAAGATGTCCAGCAACAGGGTTGGGATGGGCACTACAAGGAGCAGCACAATGCCGACCACACCCATGGGGATGGCCAGTGCGGACACATTGCGGTTCACGGCGAATTCCTTAACTTGACGGGGTAAAGCAGTTGATGGTGCGTGATGGTTCAGGCGGGGGCCAGGCCGGCCGGGATGCTCGACCCGGTAGGCAGGATTTGGTGTGTCCCGGAAGCACTGCCGCGTTTCTTCAGCGCCATAACAAAGGCAAGGACTGCGGCAACCTGGTTGTACAGCTCCACGGGAATCTCGGCTCCCAATTCACAGGAACCATGCAGGGCCCTGGCCAGTGGGATGTCCCTGACCATGGGCACCTTTTTCGCCTCGGCCTCGGCACGGATGCGCTGGGCCACCCTGTCCGCCCCCTTCGCCACCACGCGGGGCGCCGATTTTCCGGGTTTGTAGCGCAGCGCCACTGCCACGTGGGTTGGGTTGACGAGTACGACGTCGGCTGTTGCCACGGCGCTCATCATCCGGCTGCGTGCCATCGACAGTTGACGTTGGCGTCTGGCCGATTTCACGAGCGGGTCGCCGTCGGTGCTTTTGTGCTCATCCTTGACCTCTTTTTTGGTCATCCGGGTCTTTTTCCGGTTGCGTTTGGAGACCACAAAGACGTCAGCCACGGCCAATATCATCCCGGCAGCCACGGCGTACTGAATCAGTTGCACCAGCCCCTGCCCGGCCGTGGCCAGCATTTCGGAGATCGGCAGTGCACCGGCCCCCAACAAGGTGGTGCTCAAACCTTGGACAACAATGTACAAAACCAGACCCACCACGGCTGTCTTCAACAGTGACTTGGCACCATTCCAGAGAGCCTGGGTGCCCACAACTGTTTTGAGGCCCTTGAGCAGGTTGAATTGTTCGTATTTGGGTTTGAACTGCTTAAAGCGCACGCCGCCCTGCAGCACGGCTGCCGCCAGTACGGCCACCACGACCGCAACGAACAAGAGCCCCAGAATGCCTGCGAGGGAGGAAAGCCCGTTTTCCATGGCCTGGAGCGCAGCGGGCACCTCGGGATTGGCTGCGACTGCTGTCACAGTGAACATCTGGTCTGCCAGGGCGTCTGTGGCTCGCGTAATGACGTTGGGGATCATGATGACGGCTGCCCCGACCCCCACCCAGGCCGTGAGGTCCTGGGAACGGGAGAGTTGCCCTTTCTGGCGCACCTCGCGCATGCGTTTGTCGGTGGCTTGTTCGGTTCTTTCCCCGCTGGGCTCATCCGCCACGGCTGATCACCCCCGTCAACGCGGTCATGGCTGAGGTCACCAGGGACGCCACAACAGGTCCCAACGCAAGTAGGAGCATCCCGCCCAGCGACAGTGTCAGCATGATCTTCAGGGGGAAGCCCAGTGCGAATGCGTTCAGGGCCGGGGCCACGCGCGTCAGGAGTCCCAGTCCGGCGTCGGCAAGGAACAAGATGACCAGCAAGGGTCCGGCTATTTGCACGGCCGCCACAAACATTTGGGTCACGGCGCCCGCCATTGCCTCCACCGGATTGGTCAGGTCAAGGCCGCCGCCCAGAGGGATGGCATCAAAGGATCTGGCCAGCCCGCCAATGATGAGCTGATATCCGTCGGAGGCAAAGAGCAGGGCAAGGGTTGTCATCTGGAAGAGCCGGGTGAACTGGGCGCCGTTGACCATGGACTGCGGGTCGAACGCCTGGGCCATGGAAAAGCCGCCAAACAAATCAATGAGCGCGCCCGCTGACTGGACGGCAGCAAACACCAGGTAGACCAGGAAACCCAGGGCAGCACCAGTCACGACTTCCAGCATGACGGAGCCAATGAACGGCCCCGTCTCACTCACCTCGCGGTCAATAGTGACGCGACTGGTCATGGCAAGGCCCAAACCCAGGGCCAGCATGCCCTTTATGCGCAGCGGGATGGCGTTATAGGAAAAGGGTGGCGCAATGACAATGAAGGCGGTGACCCGCACCACCGCCAACAGGGCTGCCTCCAGCCATCCAAGGTCCAAGGGGATGTTCATGGCTTTTGCGCCCTACCCGGCCAACAATGCGGGGATCTTGTCAAAGAGCTGGTGCGTGAACGTCACAATTTCGGTGATCATCCAATGCCCGCAAATAACAAGGGCTATCACCACGGCCACGGCTTTGGGCACAAACGACAGGGTTGCTTCCTGAATCTGGGTGATGGATTGCATCAGGGACACGGCAAAGCCCACCACGAGTGCCGTAATCAGGATCGGGGCACACAATTTTGCAGCCACCCACAGGGCCTGGACGGCAATATTCAAGACTTCTGCGGAATTCACGGGCCACCTGAATAACTTTGAATGAGGGCGGTGATGATGAGTCCCCACCCGTCCACCAGGATGAACAATAAGATTTTGAACGGCAGCGAGATCATGACGGGCGGGAGCATCATCATGCCCATCGACATCAGTGCCGAGGAAACCACCAGGTCAATGATCAGGAAGGGGATGAAGATGACAAATCCGATGATGAACGCTGCGCGCAGCTCCGAAATCATGAAGGCGGGGATCAGCGTCAGCATGGGCACGGCGTCGGGCGATTCCGGGTTTTCCCTGTTCGCGGCACGGGTCATCAGGGCAATGTCCGCCTCACGCGTGTGCGGCAGCATGAACTGGCGCAACGGCGTCCCGGCCAGCTCGAAGGCCTTGTTGACGTCCACCGTGCCGTTCAAAAATGGCTGAACGGCGGTGGTGTTAATGTCGATGAGGGTGGGAGACATGATGAAAAGGGACAGGAAGAGGGCCAAGCCTGCAAGCACCTGGTTCGGCGGTATGGTGGGCAGGCCTATCGCGTTGCGTGTCATGGCCAGCACCACGAAGATTTTCGTGAAGGACGTCATCATCAGCAGTAGCGCCGGAGCCACTGACAGCAAGGTGACGGCCAGAAGGGTGACAATCGAGGAGCTCGGCGTCCCGCCCAAACCGTTGACGGTTAGATTGACGCCCCCACCCGTATCCGGTGTGCTCGGATCTGTAGGCGGTGTTGGTTCCAGCGGGTCGGCGGGGGCCATGACCCCGATGGCGTGCGCAGGCGCAGCGTTGAGCATGGCGAGCAGGTACAGTACGGTCAGCAGCAGGACCCCGACGACGACGGCCTGCACCCAGCTGCGCGGGTGCACGAAGGCTCGGCTCACCGATTCAAGCCTTTTCTTACTGCGGCGCCCGCCTGTGTCCAGGTGCTGCGGGCAAAGATTGTCCCGTGCAGGGCGCCAGCACCTGGAGCCGGTTGGCGGAGCCGGCGTGCGGCATGGTCGCGGCGCAGGGCGGGTTCACCGGCGGCCTTGAGTACCTCCTCAAAGACGGGGTCGCTCACAATCCCCAATTCAGCAATGTCCAGTTCGGGCACCGCAATGGGCGCATCGGAGGTGTGCAGGACGTTGATGGAGTGTTCGGTGACACCGAGCAGAAAGCGCTGGCCGGCACATTCAATCACAACCACCGACGCTTTCTGGCCCACATTGCGCCGGCCAACCACCTCAACCGGCGCCTGCCCGCCTGTACTCCCGCCACGGGAGAAACGCTTTTGCGCCATCCACAGGAGCACCATGACTACTGTGAGGGCAAGTCCCACCCGCAGTACCAGGAGGAACGCGTCCACCTAGCCAACCGTCTCTGCTGTGTCAAGGATCTTGGTGATGCGCACGGCATAGTCCTGGTCCACAACAACTACTTCTCCATGCGCAATAAGGCGGCCATTGAGCAGCACGTCGGCGGGGGAACCAGCCGAGCGGTCCAGGTCCACAACATTGCCCGGCTCGAGTCCCAGGACATTGGCCACGCTCATGCGTGTGCGGCCAATGACCACCGACAACGCCATTTCAACGTCGTGGATGCGTCCCAAGTTTGCCGCGCTCAGCTCACCGCCGCCGTTTGTGGCTGAGTTGCGGATCTTGATGGCCAACCAGGCATACGGGTCCTGGTCGGCGCCGCCGTCGAGTAACTGAAAAACGGTTGCACCGGGATCTGCAAAGAGGACGACTGCACCACTCTCCGTCACCTCACCCAAAACTCCTGAACCAAGGTCAGCAGTTGCCGCCTCGAACGCGGGGCGCAAGACGTCGGGCAGCGAGAACGGCCCCGATCCTCCGGCCAGACGCAAGGAATCCTCGGCCCTGGAGGACAGCACCAGCGCCAGCTCCGCCGAGTGCCGGCCCACATAGTCCACTGCCACACCCATTGCTCCGGCGGGCACCGCCCCAGTGGGCGTCACCGTTGCTGACAGCGGTGACGGGGAAGGCAGCAGCTTGGCCAGCGCGGAGGCTGCAGCCTGGGTTGCCAAGGTGGTGCTCATGAGTTTGTCCCCTCAGTTGTAACAATTTGCCCGGCCTTGCGTGACCCGTGGGTCACGCTTATGGCCCGGGCAATCGGTTTGCCCCCCACTGTCAGGTCAAACGGCCTGGCGGTGGGGTGGGGAAGCGTCAAGACATCTCCCACCGACAAATTCAAGATGGTGTTGGGGGTGACAGGCACCGGGGCCAAGGCCAGGGCCACCTCCACCGGGACTTCCCCCACTTGGGCGCGCAGCTGGGCCGGAGCCGCCGCTGCGTCGCTGAGCGGGTTGTTGCTGCCCAATTGCTGCACCAGAATCTCGGCCGGGAGCGCAATGGTGGCATGCCAACTGTGCTCCCCCACCCGGACGGTGAACCCGGCAACAATCATCAAGGTGTCTGTGGCGGCCGCCTGGGCGAACTGCGAATTGAAAAGGATGCCATGAACCGTTGGCACCTGCGCAAGCAGCGATCCGAAGGAGTACCGCAGGTCCTCGAGCGCGTCCTCCATGAGGCGTTTCACCAAGGCATGCTCAATTTGGGTGAACTTGCGGTCGGGGATCGTTGCCGTGGAGGCTCCACCGAGCATGCGCGTAACCCAGAAGAGCGCCGCCTCGGACGGGAATTGAATGACACCGCGGGACTCTTGGCCATCCAGTGAAAACAACACCATGGCCGTCGATGCGGGCAGGGAAGCCGCATACTCGTCATAACTCGCCATGGTCACCTGCTCGGTGACGACGGCGGAACCGGTCCTGATTTTGGTGGTTAGCTGCGTCCCCCACTGCCTGGCGAATGTTTCAAAGGCCAATTCCAGGACGCGGCTGTGCTCACGGGCCAGTGTTGTGGGGCGCCGAAAATCGTATGCCTCAACCACCTTGTTGGCCCGGGAAGCGGGCAGCTGTGAAACAGGCGAGAGAACGGGCATATCTGTCACTATCGGCAGGCGCGGTGTGTTCGTTAGGAAGAAGCTGCCCTAGCTTTAAGGACGTCGGGAATCAGGGCCCGCACTTGTTCGGGCTGGTTGGAGAGCACCACTATGTCCACACGGCGGTTCAGCTCGCGCAGGGGTTCGGTGGAATTGTCATTGACGGAGCGGGAGGAACCGTAGCCGATGGCGCCGATCTTGCGTCCCCCAATTCCTTGATTCTCAACCAAGTGCCTGACCACGCCGACAGCCCGTTCGGCTGACAGCTCCCAGACGGAGGGATAGTTGGTGATGGCATTGGCCGCATGTCCTTCCACGGAAATGTCCAGCTCTGATGACTTC
This sequence comes from Arthrobacter sp. N199823, assembly GCF_002929705.1. Taxonomy (GTDB): domain Bacteria; phylum Actinomycetota; class Actinomycetes; order Actinomycetales; family Micrococcaceae; genus Specibacter. The sequence goes on along the minus strand of NZ_PJIN01000003.1, from coordinate 22,691 downwards.
AGCACGGGAGCTATGGTGTCAAGCACCTCCGCTGCCCTTGTTGACAGGTGGGGGCTGTCCGGCTGGAAGAACGACTGCGATCCGACGAGTTTCACGCTCAGGCCGCGCTGGTCAATCTGAAACTGGACATTCTCGGCCAGCCCCTTGTTCTCCAGGCGCAGGCTCATGGATTCCTTCAGGGCACTGAGTTTGTCCACCTCCGCCTTGGCCAGGTCCAGGGGAGTTTTGGTCAAGGTGCCCTCCTTGCCGACGTCCTTGGGCGGGACAACGATCCCCGAGGCGGTGTCGACCTTTCCAACAGCCACCTGGCCAAAGCCGGTGGCCAGGGAGTCCCGAAGTTTTACGTATTTGTCCTCGTCAACGGTGGACATGGCATACAAGACGATGAACATGCACATCAGCACCGTGACCATGTCCATATAGGAAGCCATCCAGCGCTCGTCGGGGTGGCTTTCCTCGGGTTTTCCACGACGCTTGCGCCCGGACTTTCCTCGCTTGCTCATGCCGCTTTCTTGCCCTGCGCGTCGGCGCCGCCCGCGTTCTTCACCCGCTGCTGGCGGTAGGCGGGCACCATCGCCGTCAACCGCTCACGCAACAGCGTGGGCTGCGATCCGGCTTGCACGGCCAGGACACCTTCCATGACAAGCGTCATGCGGTCCACCTCAAGTTCGGAGAGGCGGCTCAGGCGTGTGCCAATGGGCAGCCAAATGAAGTTCGCGGACAGCAGGCCCCAGAGGGTGGCCACAAACGCGGCCGCAATCATGTGGCCGAGCTCCTCGGGCGCGGAGAGATTTTCCAGCACATGGGTCAGGGACACCACTGTGCCGATGATCCCCACGGTGGGGGCGTAGCCGCCCAGGGTCATGAAGAATTTTGACGCCGTGTGGTCGCTCTTGATTTTGGCCTCGACGGCGTCGTCCAGCAGTTCGCGCAGATCCTCCCCGTCAGTGCCGTCAGCAATGTTTTGCAGGGCATTGCGCAGGAAGGGATCTTTAGTTTCAGCGGCGGCCGCTTCCAGGGAGAGGAGCCCCTCGCGGCGCGCCTTGTCGGCCAGGGCCACAACCTCGTCAATGCTGTCTCCGGGCTTGGGGGGCTTTCCGGTGAAGGCCTTCGGCAACGACTTCACCGCATGGAGCACGTCTTTCATGGTTGAACTGGCCACGCCGACGGCGATGGTGCCCACCAGGACCAGCAGCATGGGGGCCGGCAGCAGCAGGCTCGAAACACTTGCGCCTTCGAGCGCGACCATGCCATACAGCGCACCGAAGGCTATGAGCAGGCCTGCAATTGTTGCGGGATCCATCGCTTTACTATCCTTTGGTGGAGGGGTTTCCTGGAGTGTGGATGATGCTCAGCTTGGGCGGAGAGTGCTGCTCTTCAGCGTCGTCGGAGTAGTTGTGGGCCATCGAGATGATGCGGGCCCGGAACCGGGCAATCTTTTCAATAATGTCTGCCATGGATTCAGTGACAATGTAATTTGCCCCATCAGCCATGACCACGGTCGTGTCAGGGGATTCAAAGATGCGCTCAATTAGATCCGGATTCAACGCAAATTGCCTGCCATCCAGACGCGTGACAACTATCAAATGCTCATCCTTAGAGTTGCGAAGACGCCAGCCGCCCCACAATGGTACTGTCGGCTGTCCCGCCGCATTGGTTAGCTGCGGGACAGCTTTTGTATTGACCTCGTGCCGCCGTTAGCGTTTGAGCTGGGTCAATTCCTGCAGCACTTCATCGGAGGTGGTGATGATTCGGGCGTTGGACTGGAACCCGCGCTGGGCCACAATCAAATTGGTGAACTCCTGGGACAGATCCACATTTGACATCTCCACGTACCCGCTGGTCAGCGCGCCCAGACCGTTGGCGCCTGCCGCACCAACGGTCGCCGCGCCGGAGGAGGCCGTTGCCCGGTAGCTGGATGATCCAGCCTTCTCCAGGCCGCCGGCATTGGTAAAGTTGGCCAGCGCGATGCGGCCGATCACAACGTTTTCGCCGTTGCTGAAGGTTCCTGTCAGAGTTCCATCCGTGCCCATGCTGAAGGAATCCAGGGTGCCGGCAGCATTGCCGTTTGTCTCCGTGACGGCCACGGTGGACATTTCCGCGTAGCCTGTGACGCTGGACAAGTCCACCGAAATGCCGCCAACGGTCAAGGCAGTGCCGGGGGCGCCGGCACCGTTGGTGAACGTCAAAGCTGTGGCCCCCGTGGCGCCGTTGGCGTCGGCGCCGGCCACATCCCAGCCGGCTCCCGTGCGGGTGAAGGTCAGCGACACGTTGCGGGCCTGGCCGTTGGCGTCGAAGACCTTCATGTCGCGGGTCAATGCGGTGCCGAGTGCTGCGTCCTCGGGAAGGTTGCCGCCCATGGTTGCGCCCGTGGTGGCCTCGGCAGGGGCAATCATCGCCTTGGAGATGACAATGTTGGACAACCCGGCACCGGCGTTGACTTGGCCGTTGACGGCCGCCCAACCCTGCAGGAGTGCACCGTCGGGTGACACCAGGCGGCCCTGGGAATCAAAGTCAAATGCCCCGGCACGGGCGTACATCTGCTCGCCACCCTTGTTGGTGATGAAGAAGCCATCCCCGGAGATCATCATGTCAGAAGACCTGCCGGTGGCCTGGGCCGAGCCCTGGGAGAAATTGGTGGAAACGCCCGCCACCTGAACACCCAACCCCACTTGGGCGGGGTTGGTTCCGCCTGCACCGGCCTGGGCCGCCGCACCCGCGCGGGTCACCTGTGAAAGCGTGTCCTGGAACTGGACTGTGGAGGACTTGAACCCGGCCGTGTTGACGTTGGCAATGTTGTTGCCGGTGACGTCGAGCATGGTCTGGTGGGCGCGAAGCCCGGAAATGCCTGAATACAGGGAACGAAGCATGCGGTGATGCCTTTCTGTGCTGGGTGGGTGGAGTGCTGGGTGGTGGAGGCTAGTTGACGTTGGTGTCCGGCCCGGGCTCGGGCAGCGGTTCGCTTTCCGGGGGCGCATCATCGGTGACCGGAACGGAGGTGACCCCGGAGATCACGTCCAGCGGAACAGTCTTGTCCCCCACGGTGACTTGTGGGATGCCACCGGCGAAGGAAACGGAGGTGGCAACGCCGCTGTGCTTGGTGCCGTCGGCGTCCTCCCAGGAAACCTGCTGGCCAATGAGCGCTGCCGCTGAGGTGCGCATTTGCAGCGCGAAGTTCTCCGTGGCTGTCGTGTCCATGTTGGTCAGCTTCTCCATGGTGGCCAGCTGGGTGGTTTGGCTGATCATTTGGTTGGTGTCCATGGGAGAAGAGGGGTCCTGGTGGCGCAGTTGGGCCACCAGCAAATTCATGAACACTTCGGAGTCCATGACTTGCTTGGGCGTACGCGTGCCTGCAATGCTGTTGATCCCGTTGACCGATGCCGGCTGCGGGGAACCACCTGTTGTGTTCACCGCGGCGATGGAGTCGTTGCTCATGGTGGGGTGCCTTTCTAAACCGTAATGTCCAGTGAATTGTTTGCAGCAGTTGGAACGTCCGACGGCGCCAGCCTGCGATGCGCTGCCGGGCCCGGATCGTCGGGCCGTGCCACGGGGTTCCAGGGGTTTCCGGACCCTGGGGGGCTGCGGTGGCCGGCCCCGTGGTCCTGGCTGCCATTCCCTGTTCCCATGCTCAGGGAGGCTGCCATGCCGCCGGCAGCCAGGTCACGCCTCAGATCCGCCAGAATGTTGCGCAGCCCTTCGCGCCCGGCGTCACTTGGGCTCATCATTTCGATGCGGATGCCGTCTGCGGCCAGATGTGCCCGCACTGTGACAGGACCCAGCGCATCGGGGACCACGTTGATGGTCATGACATGTTCGCCCAGGGGTGCTGCGGCCAGGGCAAACAGCGGTCGGGCCAGTTGTTCGCTCAACATGGGAGTGCCGGCCGGCACAGCCTGCTGTGCGCTGCCAGGCGCCGGGACTGGCGGTTGGGTTGGCAGCGGGAGCGCCGGTGGAATCACGGCGGACGTTGGAGCGGATGAGGCGGAAGGCGCCGGCGCAACAGCTGCGTCAACCGCCTGCCGGCCTGGCTCCGTCGCAGGCGCCGGGGTCTCACCCTCAACATGTGGGGCCGTTATGGCGCTGTTAAGCCTTGCCGGCACGATGTCCGCTGAAAATTTTGGCGCAACTCCCGGCATGGGCTGGAGCGTTGCAGCGACTGGCCCGGCGTCATCCGGAACAGCTGCGGACTCTGCAGACTCTGCGGACACTGCAAAAGCATTTCCGAGGTGTCCGACAATGGCCGTGGCAAGGGTGCCACCACCTTGGGGCACGGCCGCACTTGGCGTAGTTTGCGCTGGACTCGCAGCCGTCACCGCAGTCGCTGCCGCCACAGCCGGAGGTGCCACACCTTCGCCAGCCAGGGGCGCGCCAGCAGGGGCCGCCGCTCCGCCACCGCTGTGGACAGGCACGCCGCCGTTCAGTGCTGCGGTTGCCGTAACTGGTCCGCTGGCGGGGCGTGGCCCGGCAGGGGTCCCGACGCCCGGGTCAGCTGCCGGCATCGCTGCAAAACCGTCGGCCGCAGCGTCCGGGGATCCGCCGTCGGGTGCCTGGCCGTTGGATGCCCCGCCGGAAGCGGCAGCCACGGGCGTTTGGGGAGCAGGCATGAGCGCAGCATCGAGTTGATGTTGATTCGGGGGGGGTTGGGCTGCCGCCCAGAACTGGGTCATCGCGGCGTCATTGGCGGGTGCACGCTCCGACCCGGCCTGTGCAAGCTGGCCTCCGTGGGCCGGCAGGGTGGCACCGGAGGTTTCCGCCGGTTCGTTGGCGGTACTAGCGCCGGCGGATTCTTCCGTGGACAGCCCGTCGGCGGTGTTGGCGCCCGCATCCCCCAACGCCTCACCCAACGCGTCGCCGAAAGCAGTGCCCAGGCGCGCGCCAAACCCCGACGCTGTTGCCCCCGGCGCAGCTTCGGAGCGCGTCGTTGTGCTGGCTGAAAGGGACGGGAACAGAGTTGCAGGCAGCTTCATGCGTTCTCCAACCTAGAGTCGACCGTGGCGCCAAGATTGGGTGAGCCGTGCTCCGGTGTGCGGGAAGACGCCAGCTCGTCGAGGAAGATTTGTTCCTCGCGAAGCAGGAGGTGATGTTGCTCGACCCGGTGCCGATCAGCCAAATTCTCCAAGGAAGCCGCGGATTTTTTGGCGGCGAGCAGCTCAGCCTGTGCCTGGGCGGCCTCCTGCGTGGTGGAGTCAGTCAAGGCGTGCAGTTCCAACAGCATGCTGCGCGCGGACGACCGGGCCGCGGCACTGGCCCGCAGAGCCATCGCTGATCCGGGGTCCGAGGGGGTGTCAGCCAGCACGCCACGCACCCGTCCCACCCGTCCCTCGTGTTCCTTGCGCCGGGCGTTTGCCCGTGCCAACGCCGCTGCGGCTTGTTCTTCCTGTGCCTGGCGGAATCGCAAGAGCCCGGCCAGGCGGAATGACTTGCCCATCTATGCTCCCAAAATGTTGTTGGTGAGGGCGTTGAGTTCCGCCCACGACTGCCGTGCCGGAACTTGCTGGTCCATGCCTTGTTGTAGAAAATTGTTGATCGCAGCCCCGTGGCGCACTGCTGCGTCCACGAGCGGGTTGCTGCCGGACTGGTAGGCACCCACGTCGATCAAGTCTTGGGCTGCGGCCCTGGCCGCCAACACCTTGCGCAGGGTCCCGGCGTCGTCCTTTTGCTCCCTGGTGCACACCTTGGAGGCCACACGGGAGATGGAGCCAAGCACGTCGATGGACGGGAAATGTCCTGCCACGGCTAGTTTTCGCTCCAACACCACATGGCCGTCAAGGATGGAGCGGACGGCGTCGGCGATCGGTTCGTTGTGGTCGTCCCCGTCAACCAGAACTGTATAGAGGCCGGTGACCGAGCCAATCTTGTCGGTGCCTGCCCGCTCCAGCAGCCGGGCCAGAATTGAAAAGGTCGACGGCGGGTACCCGCGGGTGGCTGGCGGCTCGCCCACCGACAAGCCAATTTCACGCTGCGCCATGGCCACGCGGGTCAGTGAATCCATCATGAGCATGGCGTCCACGCCGCGTTCCCGGAATGACTCGGCGATCCTGGTGGCTGTGAAGGCGGCACGAAGTCGCATCAAAGCTGGCTCGTCGCTCGTGGCCACGACAACTATTGAACGGGCAAGGCCATCCGGCCCCAGATCGTCCTCCAGGAATTCGCGGACCTCACGCCCGCGCTCCCCCACCAAGGCAATGACGGATACGGCGGCCTCGGTGCCGCGCGCGATCATGGACAACAGGGAAGATTTGCCAACGCCGGAACCGGCAAACAGGCCCAGCCGCTGCCCGCGCCCGGTGGTGGTCAGGGTGTCCAGAACCCGCACGCCCGTCTGCAGCGGTGTCGCGATCCGGGCTCGATCCATGGAATTGGGCGCCTTGTTCTCCAGCGGAACCCCGCTCACACCTTTGAGCGGCCCCAAACCGTCAATGGGGCGCCCCAGCCCGTCGATGACCCGGCCCAGTAGACCGTCGCCGGTGGGAACCAGCATGGGCTCCAACTTGGCACGGACGGGGTCGCCCTCCCCCAGCCCGGTCATGGGCCCGAGCGGCATGATTTTGAGGCTGCCGGCACTGACCGCCACCACCTCGGCATCGATGGGCGTGCGCCCGCCGATGGTGACCATGTCACCCACGGCGCAACGCAGGCCCTGCACCTGGACGACCAGGCCAACCACGCCCGTCACGACTCCCACGCGCTCCGGGGCTGCTGCACGTATGGCCAGCGAAAGTTTCCGGGCCCCGGGGATGACGGAGCTTTTCATGACGCATCCTGTGCAGCGGGTGCCGGCATGGATCCGCCAGCCAGGGCCGCCTTGACCCGGGCAACGGCGGTGTCGAGTCGGGCGTCAACGAAACCGTACGGATATTCCGCCACGGCGTCGCCGCGGTTCAGGGCCGGATCCCCCACCAGTGTCAGGGTTTCTGGGAGTATCCCGGTGACACGGCCCAGGACGGCCAGATCTGCCGGATTCATGCGAATGGCCACGGGAACTTCTGCTTCACCCGTCCCATAAGCCCGCGCCAGGGCTGCCCGGGCGGAGGTTTCCCCGTCACGAATTTCGTGTCCCAGCAAGGCCTCGGCCAGCTCCAGTGCGCAGCTGAACAAGGCCTGTTCGGAGTCGGCCAAGACAGGAACGGTGCGCTCCACAAGGGCAGCACCGGCCAGTCGCAGGGACTCCACCTCGGCAGCATGCCGGGCTTCGAGTTCACTCACCCGCCGGGCGTGGTCGGCGTCGTGGCGGGCGCGGGCGGCCGCCGTTTCACGGCTCGCCAACTGCAGTCCCGCGGCATACCCTGCCGCATGGCCCTGCGTGAACCCGCGGGTCTTGGCGTCCGTGTGGGCTTGGGACTGTGTGGGAGTGGGGACCACCGGGAATACTGCCGGGCGGGTGGTGGAAGGCTTAGTAGACAATGTCATCCTCGTCCCCGCGGCGGATGGTTATGTCACCCGCGGCTTCAAGTTCGCGGATGATCCGCACAATGTCGGCCCGGGCCTGTTCCACTTCTGAGGTGCGTACAGGGCCCAGCGCCTCCAACTCATATTCAAGCAATTCACGGTTGCGCTCGGAGATGTTGGCCCGGATGGATTCCAGGACAGCCGCGTGCGCACCCTTCATGGCCAGGGCCAGGGTGTTGGCGTCGATGCCGCGCAGCACCAGCTGCACGTCCTGGTTTTCCAGCTTCACCAAATCCGCGAACGTCAGCATGCGTGAACGCACTTCTTCGGCCAGTTCCGGGTCCCGCAGCGCCAGCTCCTCCAACAGTGCCCGCTCCGTGGCGGCGTCTGAGCGGTTGATGATGTCCACCAGCGGCTGGACCCCGCCAATGACCGCCATCTGTTCACGGGGGGCCACCACGGCCAGGGCGCGCTGCTTCAACGTTTCGGCCACGATGCCAACAGCTTCAGGTGTTGCCGCACCCATGGTGGCGATGGCCTGGGCGACGTCGGCACGAAGTTCCCCCGGCAATCCCGCAAGTGCCGCCGACGCCCGGTCCGGACGCAGGTGGGCCAGGACCAGCGCAATTGTGGCCGGCAGTTCGTCTTCCAGCACCGACAACAGTTGTCCGGGCTCGGCGTCGTCCAGAAACTCGAAGGGTCGCCCAGCCATGGTGGACGCCAGCCTGTCCATGACACCTGCGGCCTTTTCGCTGCCGAAGGAGGCAGCCAGCAGGCCCGCGGCGAAATCCCGGCCACCCTGGGCCGCATGCCTGCCCCGCACTGCCAGTCCATGGAACTCATCAACAACCGCGTCGGCAACCTCGGGCTGGACCCTGCGCATTTTTACAATTTCCGCGGCAATCGATTCTGCCTCGGCATCCGAAAGGTGGGACATGACGGCGGCAGCCGCAGACTGGGAGAACTGCATGAGCAGGGCCGCGGCCTTTTGCGCCCCTGTCAGTGTTGCTTCAGCCATCAGACGCCCGCCCGATCATCCATGAGCGAGCGAAGTAGGCCTGCGGTTTTTTCCGGGTCGGCGCCGGCCATGGCTTCAAGGGAGGCCCGTTTGGCGTCCGTGTCGCTTCGTTCGGCCACGGGCAGGGCGACAGGGGCCGGGATGGCAGCCATGGCAGTGGTGTCCGGCGCGGGCTCCAGCGGCAACGGACTCCGGGTGATCATGGGCGGGCCCTGCTCCCCGAGATCCACCAGTTCACGCACCTGGCGGCGGTTCTTGCGGGCGTACAGTACGGCAGCGATCAGCGCCAACAGGAGCAACACCGCACCAAACATGATGTTGCGCCAGTTTTGGGCCGTGGCGGCCGCCCCGGCCTCAGCCTTGGCCGCGTCAATAGCGGCCTTCGCGGCGTCAGCCTGGGCTGTCGAAAACGGCACCACCCGCATGCTGACAGTGTCACCGCGCCCGGCGTCAATGCCCGCTGCCACGGAAACCATCTCCGTCAGGGTTGCCGCATCGATTCGGCCTACTGCTGCCGAGTCAACGGCAACTGCCAGTGATTGGCGCTGCAGCGCTCCTGCCGGAATGAGCGTGTTTTCGGTGACCTTGTCGACGGCGTTGTTCTTGGTGGTCTTCTCGGATTCGGAAGAGCTTCCTGTGGTGCCGGCACCATCGGGGACGGCGATGTTGTCTGGCCCCAGCACGCCGGTGCCGGTTGACGTTCCGCCGGTGGTCGTCTCGGTGGTGGATGATTCATTCAGTGCCGGTGCCCCGTCAGGGGAGGTGAAGGCCTCCCTCACCCTGTCAGTTGAGGCCTTGTCCATGGTGGCAGTCAGGGAAACGGTGGCATTGCCTGCACCCACAACCTTGTCCAGCATGGACTGCACTGCTGCTGTGACGCGTTGTTCATAGGCCTGGGTTTGTTTGTCGCCGGTGCCGGTGGTGCCCGTGCCAGCCGCCGAAAGCACCGCACCGCTTGAGTCAACCACTGAAACGTTGACGGGTTTCAGTCCCTCCACAGCGGAGGACGTCAGGTGCACAATGGCGTTGACCTGTTCATCGGAGAGGCTGACCCCGGGTGTTGTCTCAACGAAAACCGACGCTGTGGGGTCTTCCTTCGTTGAGGTGAAGACTGTTTTTTCCGGCACGGCCAGCTTGACGGAGGCGGTTGTGACCCCGTTCATGGCCATGATGGTTTGGGCCAGTTCACCCTCCATGGCACGCTTGTACGTGACATTTTGCTGGAATTCGGAGGAGGTGACGCCCATGCTGTCCAGCAGGGAGTACCCGGCCGTGGTTGCCGCGGGCAGCCCGGCCGAGGCCGCCTTGAGCCGTTCATCGTAAACGTTGGCATCCGGCACCAAAATGGTGGAGCCGCCGTTGACCAACTGGTAGGGGATGTTGTCCGTTTTCAGCTGCGTGACGATGGCATTCGCGTCGGCCGGGTCCAATGCGGAGAAGAGCGGGGTGTAGCTTGGCTTGGACAGCCAGGCGGCAAGTGCCACGCCGCCCAGAACCAGCACCGCAATGCCGATGATGACCAGCGTCTTTTGGGCCATGCTGAAACCCTTGGCGACGCCTGCAAATCGACCTGCCAAGGAAGATACGAATGGCGGCATCAGGCCTGCATCCTCATGATCTCGTTGAACGCGTCAACGCCCTTGATGCGCAACGTTGAGACCAGCTCCAAGGTGACAGCTGACCGGCTGGAGGCAATGGTTGCCTGGTGAATGTCGTCCAGACTGCCTGTTGCTGCCGTGACAGCCAGGGCGCCCGAAGTGGACTGCAGCCCCTGCAGATTAATGAGGGCATCACCCAAGGAGGCGCCGAATGCGCCTCCGCCGCTGCCTTCAGCGACGGCTGGCAGATAGCTTGTGCCGGCGCTTGCCTGTACACCTTCGATTCCCGAAACACTCATGGGCTATTTTCCAATCTGCAATCCGGATTCGTACATGGCCTTGGCCCGGTCCACCACTGCTGCGTTGGACTCATAACCGCGTTGGGCCATGATGAGCTGGCCCATTTGGGAGGCAAGGTCAATGTCGGGGTATCTGACATAGCCGGCCTCGTCGGCCAGGGGATGGTCGGGCTCGTGCACCATGCGCCCTTCGGCGTCACCATAGGCTGCTCCGGCAACGTACACGCCGGAGTCCCCTTCACCGGCTTGGGCGATGACGTAGCGGGCACGGAACGCGTCGTCGCCGGTGGCAGTGACGGTGTTGACGTTTGCCAAATTGTCCGAGACCGCATCAAGCCATTTGCGGTGCAGGGTCAGGCCGGTGGAGGCGATGCCGATTGCGTCACTCACTATTGTGACTTCAGCGCTGTGCGCATGCCATTGAATTCGCTGTTGACCGCCTGCGCGGCAAACTGGTATCGCAGCACTGTTTCAATGTTTGAGAGCGTTTCGGTGTCAAGGTTGACGTTGTTGCCGTTGAGCTGGGTGGGTTCCAGGGAGCGTTCGGTGGTGGCACGCACGTCACCGTCCCGGCGGCTCACGGATTCGGCCAGCGCTTCTTCAAATTTCACCCTCTGGGCTGTGTAGCCGGGGGTGTTGACGTTGGCAATATTGTCGGCGATGGCGCGTTGGCGCAGGGACAAGCCGTTCAGGGCGCTTGTGAGCGCCACTGTGACCACAGAATCAAGCACTGCGCTCTTCCTTGACGAGATCCGGCGGCCGTTCCTTGGCCAAATGGTCGAGCGATCCATGCTCAACAGTGACTATCGGACGCCATGATCGTGCGGTAAGAAAGTTTCACAACAATTCTCATCCCCTGCGCCGGGTGGCTGCTGCTAGCCCATGACATCCAAATAGACGGCCGACGTCGTTTGCCGGATGGGAGCCAGCGTGGCCAGTTCGGCCGAAGCCGCCTGAAGCGAGTCGCGCAGTTTGGTGATGGTCAGGATCTGGGCGCTGGCCAACGTGCCGGCCCGTGTCCGCAAGGATTCGGGCATGGGGGCCAGATCATAGGGCGGGGTCCAGGGCGGTGCTGCGGGATCCTCCAGCAAGAGCTGCGTTTCGAGCTCATCCAATACACGGATCCACTGCTCCGTGAGCTCCGACAGATCCGCAAGTTCCTTCAGCTCAGCCAGATCTGCAAGCTCTGCGACGCCTGGCTCGTCGGGGCCGGCGGCAAATTTCTGCTCGCTCTCGAGCATGGGCCAGATCATGAGCTGTAGCTGCCACCCTGGGCCGCCGGCATGGCGCTCATGGGGAGAGCAGCCGCCTCATGCCAGGCAAGCCGGAGCGGCTCCAGCAGGGCAATGCATTCCTGGGTGAGCAGGCGGTCTCGCTGAATGTTGGCCTGCACCAACGTGGACCCGGCATGGTTGTAGATGCCCAGCAGCTGATCGGCGCCGTCCCACAGTTCCGGCATCAGCGAACCCGACAGCTCGGCGATGATGTCCTGGGCGTGAAGCAGGTTTTCACTGGCCGTTAACCAGTCTTCGGATGTTTGCGCGGTTTCGGCACGGGCAAGATCCAGCAGGAGCCTGTCATAGAGCATCGTCAGGAGCCGGGCCGGAGGCGCCGAGAGAATGGCATCACGCTGGTACGCGTTGAGCGCCTTGGTGCGGTTCGGTGTAGTGATCATTTCTGGCTGCTTGCTGCGTCCATGGAACTGATTTGGGCTGTCAGCCAGGACTGTTGCGACTGCATCTTGCTCATTTGCACCTCAAGGGAAGTGTAGACGGCTTGCAGGGATGAGCGGCGGTTGGCCAGCCTCAGGTCCCAGTCAACAATTTGGGCATTGAGGTCATTGATGATGCTTTCCTGCCCCTTGACCCGTTGCGTGAGGGCGCCGTCGATCGGGTCGGAGATTGACTTGGCCGTCTCAGCAACACGGGAGGCGATGGTTTGGAGCATCTTCTCCGCGGCAACGGGGTCCTTGGCGTAGGCGGCGGCAAAGACATCCGCGTCAAAGGCCAAGTCACCGTTCTTGGTGGTGTTGATGCCAATGGTTGCCGGGGACAGGCCATCCACCGGCGCGGTGGCGGCCGTAAACAGCTTCGTCTTGGCATCGGAAACTGTCCTTTCGCCGGTAAACAGCCCGCCCTTGGCGCTGGCAGTGCCACCCGTCCCAGATCCGGAGGTTACCGTCGACTGGGTGAAGATGGAGCCGAGAATGACGTTGACGGCGCTGGCCAGCTCCTTCGCGGCCGCCGTGACCTTGCCGGCATCACGGGAGACGGTGACGGCGACGGGGTCTGGCGAGAGCTTGTTGACGGTGATGTCGATGCCGGGGGCAATGGCCGCAAAGGTGTTGCTGGCCGAGGTGATGGACTGTTCGGCAGCTGTGCCGGCCCAGAGGGTCACTTGGGCGTCCTGGCCTGTACGCAGGGTGGCCGAGCCGGCAACCCCGGCCAGGCTCACTGCGGTTCCAGCCTCAACCTCGGCAACGGTTCCCTGGTGGGCGGTAAAGGCGTTGGCCGTGCCGGTGTCCTTGGCCGTCAGCTGCAGCCTGAATTGAGGGTCACCGTTGACGTCCACGCCGGAGGCGACCTTCACGGCGGAGATTCCGGCGGCTGAGTGGTTGATGGCGTAGGCCATGTCGTCGAGGGAGCCGGTTTCGGCGCTGACCTCGGTTTTGGTGCCGTCGGCCTTGGCGAAGGTCATGACGGCCGGCGTTGTAGGCCATTCCTTCATGGGAGCGCTCACCATTGAGTGCGCCTGGGCCAACTTGTTGACGGTCAAGTCGAGGCTTGTAGCCTGGGCACCGGCTCCAATTTTCGCCGTGATGGCGTCGGAGGAAGATGTGGCCTGGTACATGTCCAGGCCGCCAGCCTTGGCCAGGGCGGCTGCCTGCGTGGTCAGGGCAGCAAATTTCGTGTTCAGCGCCTGCATGGCCGTCACCAGGGCGGTGTCGGTGACAACCTTGCCCTTCATGAGCGTCTGCGGGCGGGCCTCGGCGGCAATGAGCGCATTGATGATGGCCGTGGTGTCCAGCCCGGACGTCAGGCCGTCGATTCCCATGCCCATGAGGCGGTTCCTTTTCGCTGTGCTGTGGTGAGTGCTTGATGCTGGGGTTTCCGGCAATGGCCACGGGAGCGACTTACGCTCCCGCGGCCACCGAAGGGGTGCCGGCTATGACGCCAGCGGGCTACTCGATTTAGCCGAGGAGCTTCAGGACGCCCTGGTTGGCCTGGTTGGCCTGGGCCAGCATGGCCGTTCCTGCCTGGGACAGGATGTTGGAGCGCGTGAAGCTGACCATTTCAGAGGCCATGTCCACATCGGTGATGCGCGACGCGGCAGCGGTGAGGTTTTCCTTGCCAACGTTGAGGTTGTTGACTGCCGACTCCAGGCGGTTCTGCACAGCACCGAGGTCGGCGCGGGCCTCGGAAACGAGCTTGATCTGCTCGTCGATCTTGCCCAGGGAAGCCTGCGCCTGCGCAGCCGTGCCGAACTGCAGCCCGGTAGCAGTCGTAGGTGCACCTGCGATACCGGCAGCCAGACCGGCTCCGGAGGTGAGGTTATCGGCATCCACCAGCGTGCCGCCGTCCTTTGCGGTTACCACGATGGCGTTGCCGCCACCGTTGGCGTCCTTCTCCACGCTCACCGTGAAGTTGGCTGCGAAGTTGGCGTCCTTGCGAAGGGCCGTGGCGTAGTCCTCAACACTGGTAATCGTGCCAGCAGTTCCGAGGTCGCCCGTCGTAACCGTGGTCGCTACGCCGCCCTTGGTCGTGGTGAAGGTTGCGACGCCGCCAATAGTAGCGACATCGGCAATGGCGAACGTCGATCCAGTCGCCGAGCCGCTGGCGCCGAGATTGCCCGCGATGGTCGCCACATTCGCCTTGGACAGGTCAACGGAGATCTGGTTGCTCGCGTTGCCGTCCGCCCCGACCTGGAACGTCATTTCCGCCGTCGACCCGTTCAGCAGCGCCTTGCCATTGAACTTTGTGGCCTCGGACATGCGGGTCAGCTCGTTGGTCAGCTGATCCGTTTCCTTTTTGATGGCGTCGCGCGAGTCCGAGTTGTTGGAGTCGTTGCCGCCCTGGACGGCCAAGTCGCGCATGCGCTGCAGCATGGAGTGCACCTGGGTCAGGGCGCCTTCTGCTGTCTGGACAACGGAAATGCCGTCCTGGGCGTTGCGGGCGGCAACGGTGTAACCGTTGACCTGTGACTTCAGGCCCTCGGAGATGGCCATGCCAGCTGCGTCATCGGACGCGCGGTTGATGCGCAGGCCGCTGGAGAGCTTCTCCATCGACTTTCCCAGTGCATTCTGGGTGGTGCTGAGGTTGCGGTAAGCGTTGTTTGCCGCGAGGTTGGTGTTGACTTGCATGCCCATGAGTAAATCCTCCGTGAGTTTTGGGTATTGTCCAAGCCGCCCATCCATGGGCAGCTAACCCACACTGTCGGCACCCAGGGGCACGCCGTAAGGTACATCACCGCCGCAATCTCACTCCCCGGTCTCACCGCCCAGTCTCACTACCCGGCGGCCGGGACCCCCGGCCTGTGGGGCACGTCGGCCATGGCCAGGCGGGCACGCGTGGCACCGCCATAGCTGCGGGTGCCCAACTCCGCCAGGTAGTCCTCGCGGCGGGAGGCCGCGATCCGGGAGTGGGCAGGGGACTGCGCAGTGGACGTTGCCAGATAGTGCCGTTCCAACCCGTCCCGCAACAGCCGCATCCCTTCGGTGCGCTGCTGGGACACGGCGGAATGGCTTGAACCCAGCTCGGCGGCCAGTTCCTTGACGCTGCGATCGTGGTAGTAAACCTGTTCAACCACGTAGCGCATCTTGGCAGGCAGCGCGGAGACAGCGTGAGCCAGGAATTGCTCATGCTCGGCCTGCATCAGCGCGTTCTCGGGGCTTTGGGAGGTGTCGGCCACCATCTCGGAAATGACGTCCGTCAACGGCATGATGGTGCGGGTGGCATCCATTCGAGAGGCCTCAACCACGGCCCGTTCAACGCCCATGGCAGCGGCCATTTCATCCACAGTAGGAACACGGTTGAGCGCGTTGGTCAGCGTCTCCTTGACGGCCACCAACTCGCCCATTCTGGTGCGGGCACCCCGGGTGGCCCAATCGTCGCGGCGGAGTTCGTCCGCAAAGGCACCCTTGATGCGGCGTCGTGCGTAGGCGCCAAAAGGCACACCGAGCCCTTCATCGAAGGATTCGGCGCAGTGGATGAGGGCAATGGCCCCCACTTGAGTCAGGTCTTCCCGGCTCAGGTGGTCTGCGCGCATGCAGATCTCCGCCACTAGGTACCCAACCAGTGGCAAATTTTGCACGACTAAGTCGTCGCGCTCAACGCGATTCAATTGTTTGCCCCCTAGGCAATTCATAAGAGTGCAGCGACGGCACACCCCCAGAAATCAGCGGCCGTCAACAGCGCACATATGCAAGTAACTGTACGACACGATCAGGCTCTGGAATTGGCCCACACAGGTCAGGGTGGTTCTTTGCACGAAAAACTCTCTAACCGGACAGGCCTTATTGCCGATAGTCTCGTAATGAAACCAAGATTGGGCCGATGAAAGGACTTATTCCATGGGTCCCGAGGAACTAACAACTTTATTGTGGCGTGAACGGGAACTGCTCGAACTTCTAGTTTTCAAGCTGGAGGAAGAGCACTTGATCCTCACGTCGGGCAAGACCCGGTGGCTGGACAACGCCACCCGCGAAGTCAGCCATGTTGTGGAACGGCTTCGCGCCGCCACGTTGGAGCGTACGGCAGTCGCCGGGGAGGTGGCCCTGAAGTGGGGTTTGACGGACGAGGCCGGCTTGCTGGAATTGGCAGACGGAGCCCCTGACGGGCCGTGGCAGGAAATCCTGAGCGACCACCACAGCGCCATGATGAACACTGTGGAGCAAATCCGTGGCCTGCGGGACACGAATCTGCAATTCTTGCGTGCCGGCTTGCGGTCAGCTCAGGACACAGCAGCCAACATGGCCACCGAGGCTGGCACCTACGACCACCGTGGACACACCAGCCAGGACGCCGTCGCCCGGCTCCTGGACGAAAGCGTCTGAAGCCTAATTGAGGAATATGTGAGTACTTTTAGTGGCTTGAACACGGCCTTGTCGGGGCTAAATGCGGCGCGCACCGGCTTGAACACCACCGGCCAGAACCTGACCAACGTCAATACAGCCGGTTACACACGCCAGCGCGCGGAATTCTCTGCGCTTGGTACACCCGCCCGCGGCTCCCTGAACGATTCGGGCATCAAGGTGGGCCAAGGCGTCGGCGTCAGCGGCATCTCACGCTTGGGCGATGTCTTCCTGGAAGCGCGCGTCCGCACCAGTTTCTCGGCTTCCGGCTACACCGGGGTCCGGGCCAATGCACTAAACAGCATCGAGGAGACACTCAACGAGCCGGGCCCCAACGGCATTTCCAGCCAGTTGCAGGGCTTTTGGACCTCATGGCAGGGCGTCTCAAACACTCCCGGCGACGCCGCCTCCTCGGCCGTGCTGCTGGAAAAGTCGGCAACACTCACCCAGAGCATCGCCTCCGGGTACAAGGCAATGGATGCCCAGTGGTCCCAGACCCGCGGCAGTGCAGACACTGTGGTCAAGGACATCAACGGCACAGCCGCCCAGGTTGCGGCACTGAACAAGCAGATCCGTGCAGCCACGGCCGCTGGAACGCCCAACAACGAACTCATTGACCAGCGAAACACGCTGACCGCCAAGATTGCCCAATTGACTGGCGGCACCACCCGGGAGCTGCCTGACGGGACCAATGAGATCCTGCTGGGCGGAAACGTCCTGCTGTCCGGCAGCACGTCCAATGAAGTGAAACTTTTCGGCGCCACCAAGATGGCCCAGGGCGGCCCGGTGCAACTGGAATGGGCGCACCGTCCGGGTTCCGCTGTTGACCTTGATGGCGGCAAACTCGCCGGCATGTTGTCCGTTCTGAAACCGGCCGAGCTCGATGGCAGCGGCGGCATGATCGCCCAGACAGCAGCCTCCTACAACACCATGGCCCGGAAGTTGGCGGACACGGTCAATCCCGTTTACAAGGGCGGCGTTGCCCCCGACAAAACCACGGGCAACGACTTTTTCGAGTTCACGGCCGGCGTTCCCGCGGCGCTGGGGCTCACGGTGGTGCCCAAGGATGCCGGCAGCATTCAGGTCGGCGCTCCCAACGCCGGCGGCAAGGACGGCTCAATTGCCGCGACCATCTCCCAGCTGGGCATCGGCGCGGATTCACCGGACACCGTGTGGAGCGACACCGTGGTGCGCCTTGGCGTGGAGATTCAGAGCGGCCTTCAGCAGGCGGTTCTGGCTGACATGTCCCTGAACAACGCGGTTGCCAGCCAGCAGTCAAATGCCTCGGTGGACATTGACGAGGAGAACGTGAACTTGTTGACCTACCAGCACGCCTATCAGGCTGCTGCCCGTGTGATGACAGCCATTGATGAGGCACTTGACGTCCTCATCAACCAAACCGGAAGGGTGGGCCGCTAATATGCTGAGCAGAGTCACCATGACCACCAATTCCACTGCGGCGCAGCGTGGGATGCAGGCCAACGCAGTGAAGCTCGCGGAAGCGCAGTTGCGGGCCAACACGTTGCAAAAGAACACCCGGCTCTCCGATGATCCCGCCGCGGCTGCCGATTCCCTGGCCGTGCGGGCGGCGCAGGCCCAGGCCGCCCAGCACGCGCGTAACATTGACAATGGCGACGGCTGGCTCACCATGGCAAACGGGGCCCTGGATACGTCCGTGACATTGTTGCAGCGCGTGCAGTACCTCACCCTCCAGGGAGCCAACGGGACCATGACACCCGAAGCCAAGGAAGCCATCGCGGCTGAGCTTGATTCCATCAGCAGCGAATTGCTGGTCCAGGCCAATACGAAATTCCTGGGCCGGACCATTTTCGCCGGAAATTCGGATGCCGGCTTCGCCTTCGAGGGCACTCCTCCGACGTTTACGGGCGAAGGGAACAGCCCTGTCGTGCGGCGCATCAGCGGCGAGGCAACCATTCGGGTGGACGCCGATGGCGCAGCCATCTTTGTCAATGGCGCGGAGTCGGTGTTCGAACAGGTCTCAAAAATAGCCGCAGACCTTCGCTCGGGAGCCGATATTTCCGGCTCGATCGACACAGTCAACGCCGCACTGAACAATGTGATCGGCCAGCGCTCGGTGGTGGGCGCCCGCCACGCGGCGCTGCTGCGGGCCAAGGATTCCAACGTCAATGCCCTGGTTGACTTAGAATCCCAGCGTGCCAGCGTTGAAGACCTTGACCTGGGCAAGGCAATCCTTGACCTGAAGACGCAGGAGCTGGCCTACCAGGCATCCCTGAGCGTCACGGCGAAGGTGCTGTCAACCACATTGATGGACTTCCTGCGATGATACCGGCCGCCATAAACCTTGAGCGCCTGCTTTTCCTGAGCCCGCCGCCGGGACTGGAACCCAGCACGGATTTCACGCTGGCCCAAATTGCCGACACCCCGGGTCTTTTTTCCCTGACTTCCCAGCACGGCGCTGCAAGACTTTTTGTGCTGGATCCGGCCGTGTATGTGCCGTCGTACACACCGCGGCTGCCGGTGGCGGAACTTGCCGCCATCGGCGCAGATCCGGAGTCGGCCTTGGTGCTGGTGGTGGTGAACCCGGGAGGCACGACCACGGTGAACCTGTCGGCACCCATAGTGGTCAACCCCTCCACGGGCGCATGTGCCCAAATCATTTTGGACGGCACCGACTGGCCGTTGCGCCACGTGCTCTCCCCCATCTAAAAAATCTGTGTGGCAGTTGTTAGATCAAATCCACCCAAATTCGGGCAAATCGATTCGACAACTGCCACACAGGTGGAGAGATGAAACCGCAGCTCTGGCTAGTTCAAGTAGCCGTTCGGGTTCAGCACGTACTTCGTGGCAGCACCGGCGTCGAACTCGGCATAGCCCCGCGGCGCATCGGCGAGAGAGATCGCCTTCGCGTTGACGTTCTTGGCAATGGAAACCTTGTCATGCAGGATCGCCATCATCAGGCCACGGTTGTACTTCATAACGGGGCACTGCCCCGTGGTGAAGGACAGCGACTTGGCCCAGCCGGTGCCCAAACTCAGCGACAGGGCGCCCTTTTGAGCCGCCGCATCGATGCCGCCCGGGTCCCCCGTGACATAAAGGCCAGGAATGCCCAAGGACCCGCCGGCAGCTGTAATGTCCATGAGCGAGTTCAGGACTGTGGCTGGAGCCTCGCCCGCGCCGTGCCCGTGGCCCTTTGCCTCGAAACCAACGGCATCCACCGCGCAATCCACCTCGGGCACACCGAGCAGCTGTTCGATCTGGGCACCCGGTTCACCCTCGGAAAGGTCGATGGTCTCGCAGCCGAAGGTACGTGCCTGTGCCAGCCTGTCCGCGTTCATGTCACCGACAATAACGACGGCGGCACCCAACAAGTGCGCCGACGTTGCCGCAGCCAGGCCAACCGGTCCGGCCCCGGCGATGTAGACGGTGGATCCCACACCCACCCCGGCTGTGACGGCACCGTGGAAGCCTGTGGGGAAAATATCCGAAAGCATTGTCAAATCGAGCATCTTCTCGAGCGCCTGGTCCCGATCCGGGAACTTCAGCAAGTTCCAATCGGCGTAGGGAACCAAAACATACTCGGCTTGGCCACCCACCCAGCCGCCCATGTCAACGTAGCCGTAGGCGCTGCCGGGACGGTCTGGATTGACGTTGAGGCAGATGCCCGTTTTACGTTCCTTGCAGTTGCGGCAGCGGCCGCAAGCAATATTGAAGGGTACAGAACAGATATCACCCACCTTGATGAACTCCACGTCCGAGCCGACTTCAACTACTTCGCCGGTGATTTCGTGGCCCAAGACTAGGTCAGAGGGGGCTGTGGTGCGTCCTCGCACCATGTGCTGATCCGAGCCACAAATATTGGTGGCAACGGTGCGCAGGATGACGCCATGGGGAACTTTTCTCCCCACATTGGCTGGGTTGACGCCCGGCCCGTCCTTGAGTTCAAATGTTGGGTAGTCGATGTCAATGACCTCGACAACTCCCGGTCCCTTGTAGGCAACGGCTTTGTTTCCTGACATGGTTTTTCCTTCCCAGTTAGTTCAGAAGACGCCATTGTGGCGCTTCAAGTGCAATGAGAAATCAACCCCCTGACGCCTTATGTGGCACCCTGAAAACACGTAGATGGTGCACGGGATTGAGGGTGGTCAGCAGGGTTGTTGTCAGTCTAGGTGGGGCCGCCAAAATATGTAAGGGGCCTCCTCATGAGGGGAGTACGCCGGGGCCTGGGTCGCAGAATTTGCAGCTACGCACCGTTGTTCCAACAACGGTGCGTAGCTCTTGGACTGGCGTACCATTACGTCCTAACGAGGCGCAGGCGCAGAGTTGCCCCGAGCCGGCAAGCCTTTAATATAGGCCGCCTGCCCGCCATGTTGCACACAATCATCGAGAATGCTGATGAGCCGAACACCGAGGGTCACCGGTGGATCCCAGCGTTCATCCACGATTCTCTCGAGCTCGGCATCCGCCAAACCACCCACATACTCCAGGCTCCGCGCCAGAACCGCTTCGAAGTACTCACGCAGCAAGTCCATGGAATCAACATGAACCGCCGAGACCTGCTCCGTGGAGTGTCCGTAACCGGTATCGTCCGGGTTTAGCTCGAACGCAAAGCGTGCCGCATACCCTCCGCTGCGCCAAATAGACGGCGACCCCGCCACATCGGCAATTTGTTCGTCCTGTCCGCGCGACAGGTGCCAGACAAGCCAGGCGATGGAATTGCCGCTCCCGCCGGGGCGCCAATTGGCCTTCTGCGGCTCCAACCCGTCCAAGACACCGCCAACTATGGTGCCAATCCTGCCAAAAGCGTCAGTCAATAACTCCGAAGTTCTCATGACCGCCATGCTTCCACCGCGAACAGCAACTGTCGAGGGGCCGGTCCATTAGCGACCGCCACCCGGGGGGGTGCCCCTATGTATTTTGTCAAGCAGCTTTTAGTTCCGGAAGATCGTAAAGGGTTTTGTCTCGAAGCAGGGCGAAGAGGACTGTGAGTCGGCGGTGGGCTAGTGCGATCAAGGCTTGGTTGTGGCGTTTTCCTTGGGCGCGTTTCCGGTCGTAGTAGGCGCGGCTGGCGGGGTCGAATCTGATCGAGGCGAAGGCAGAGAGGAACAGCGCTCGTTTCAGGCGTTTGTTCCCTGAATGGCTGACACGTTCGGATTTGATCGAGGTACCTGACTGGCGTGTGGTCGGCGCTAAGCCTGCGTAGGAGGCCATGGCTGCGGCGTTAGCGAAGGTTTTGCCGGAGATCTCGGCAATGATGATCGCTGCGGTCCTGACGGCGATCCCTGGCATGGATGTCAGGACCGGGTAAAGAGGGTGGGCCTCCACCATTTTCTCGAGGTGAGTGGCTACGTCAACGCGTTGGGCATGCAGGGAGATCAACTGATTGGCTAGGTGTGGGATCACTAGTGCGGCAGCGTCGGTGCCGACCACGATAACGCTCTGTTTCTCCAGTGCGGCAAGGATTGTCGTTGCCCAGGCGGTGTGGCGCCGTGCGCCGTGCTTCTTGAGTTTCGCAGCGATCCGCGCTTTGCCGGCCTGCTTGAGTTGGGCCGGCGTGGGCCAGGAGGCGAGGACTTCAAGGACGGCGTCGTGATCCAGCCAAGGGCCAATGACGCGTTCCAGGGGTGGGTGGATTTGGGTAAAGAGCCCGCGGATTCGATTGCTCGTTTGCGTGATCTGGCGTGCCAAGTCCAGATCAAAACCCGTGAGCATGCCCAGCGTCGCTTCATCCTCATCAGCAACCTCGATGCTACGGAGGGTGTGAGGCATAGTACGGGCCGCGTCCGCGATGATGAACGCGTCTTTTTCATCGGTTTTCGCCGTTCCCGGGTACATATCCGCGATCCGTCGCATCGATAACCCGGGCAGGTAGGCGACCGGGATACCCAGGTGTTGAGCGAGCGCGACGGCTAATGCCCCGATGGTCGCGGGCTGATCCACGACAACAAGAACACTGCCCCTGGCGCTGAGGTCTTGATAGACGGCGGTGAGCTTGGCTTCGTCGTTAGGAAGGGTCCGATTCCAAATTTTCGTGCCATCTTTAGTGACGGCGCAGGCCCAGTGGTCGGTTTTGCCGACGTCGAGGCCTAGAAAGATCTGGACGTCATTAGTGATCATGGCTAGTGCTCCTTTGAACTAGTTCTTGTTCAAGGTCGACCAACCATCGGTAGCAAAGTCTTACATCCACGTTATGACAGGCGTCCATATTTTTGGCGCCGCGCCCCTAATCAGCAATCACCTCGCTGCCATCCCAATCTCGGTGGCAACACCCCCCTGTAAGTATTTGAAGTGGCTAGTCTGTGACTGGCTGGCAGGGTAGGTAATGGTTGTTCTTTCAT
>NZ_PJIN01000035.1 GCF_002929705.1 Arthrobacter sp. N199823 | reverse complement strand
CTCGCAGAGCGCGAGAGAAGATGTTTCCTGCGAGTATCCCGGTCCGGGTGAAGGAAGCATTCGCGAAGCGGAAACTAGTGTGTTCTGTAGGTGCTGACGGGATGGCCTGGCTGGGCTTACACATGCCAGCGGTGAGCGCTTCAGGGATTTACACACGTTGTACCCGGATGGCGCGGGCAATCAAGGCTGATGGACTCCGGGCGCAAGCTATCGCTGATGCTGCTGGGACGGGTCAGGATTGTCGTGAGCATAGGACACTGGCGCAGCTACGGGCCGATGTTGCCGCGATCCTGCTACTAGGCCAAAACCTCCCAGAGACCGCCAC
Organism: Arthrobacter sp. N199823; assembly: GCF_002929705.1. Classification (GTDB taxonomy): domain Bacteria; phylum Actinomycetota; class Actinomycetes; order Actinomycetales; family Micrococcaceae; genus Specibacter. The sequence continues at coordinate 1,086 of NZ_PJIN01000035.1, read as the reverse complement.
ACAGCTACTCAACGACGCCGAAACCACCCTGACCACCAACAACCCAACCAACCCAGAACCCCATAACGGGCACACAAAGACCAACACCGGAACGAGCACGAGCGCCGGAACCGGTCGGAGTAATGGCACCGATCAGCAAACGGGCGTTAATTCTCGTCCCACTGGTGGCCAGGCTACTGGGTTTCAGAGCACCACCGGCAACAAAAATACTGGTGCCGGGTCCGGGTCTGGGTCTGGTGTTGATTGTGGAGGTGTGGGTGGGCTGGGTGGGCAGGGGTCTGCTTTCGGAGCCACGGTCCGCCACGATGGCCAGGACACGAGGCCGTATGTTCCTCCGTGGTCCGCTAAGAATCCAGCCACCACTGATACCGGCATAAATCCTGATACCACCACAACTTCTGATGCCACGGCCGGTACTGGTGCCGCTACAAGATGTGATGCCACCGGGAGGATGGGTGGCAGTGTTCTTGATCAGGACGACGTCCCTGTCTGGGCCACAAGACCAAACCCCACCAACAATGCACCACCCCGTGGTGCTACGCCCCGTGGTGCCCCTGATTGTTCCGCACCCGGGGGATCCATGCCCGGTGGATCCTTCGCTGGTGTTGCGACTGGGGGAGTCGCCCCTAGCGGGGCTGGTGGTGAGGGGACACTACTGCCCACCACCAGCCCTGCCGCCGCTGACCTCTCCACCAGCCCCGATGCCGCTACCGCAGGACTAGTTTCCGCTGATTCCGCAACAGATCCCGCCGCAGGAACTAAATCCGCGGATGTTGCGGCCGCCCTTTATTTCGCTGATCCTGCCGCTCCTGCCGATCCTGCTGATTCAAAGGGTAGAAACCCGGCAAACCTTCTTGACCTGTTAGATGTTGTGGGGGATGGCTCTGGGTTGGTCGGTGATGTGGTGGATGGGGTGGTGGAGGATCCGCAGGCGGATTATGAACAGCAGTTGGTGGAGTTGGCGGCTCATGGGGTGTTGGTTGATCCGCCGCTGCCGGAAGCGTTGGTGTTGGTCAAGGTCCCGTTCTTAGGGTTGTTGGGGATCACGGATGAACCAGCAGAATTGGTGGGGCCTCAGGGTGGTCC
>NZ_PJIN01000034.1 GCF_002929705.1 Arthrobacter sp. N199823 | reverse complement strand
ATGATCCGAATCTTCTATATCTGTCAAGCCGCGATTGTGGTCGTGTTGTCCGGGGCGTGGAGCGCGTTCAGCAGGCGATAGAGACGTCGGGATAGATAGCGTTTGAGGATGCGCCGTATTTCTTTGGGTGTTTTGCCCTCAGCTTTCCGCCGTTCGGCGTACTCACGGGTTTTTGGATCATGTATCGTTCTCACGATCGTGGCCATGTGCAAGGCACTGTTCAGGCGTCTATCGCCTCCTCTGTTCAGCCGATGCCGGACTGTATTGCCCGAGGAGGCTGGGATGGGGCAGACTCCGGCAAGAGCAGCGAAGGCTGCTTCGGAACGCACCCGGCCCAGATGAGACCAAGCTGTGTAAACCACCGCAGCTGTCACTGGCCCGACACCAGTTACCTCCAGTAGCGGTGCGGCTGGGCTAGCCTCGATCAGCTCCGTAGTGCGCTCTTGGTTCTCCTTGAGCTCACCATCCAGAGCGGTAATGCGTTTTGCAAGCCTGATAGCTTCACAACGTGCGGTGGCCAGCGCCAATTCCTCACCTCGCTGACGCCAAAGAGCTGACGCTGCGATCTGCGCATCAGTCAGAGGCCGTCTGGCATCAACCCCTAAATCCACGGTCCTCAAAAGTGCTGTGAGGGCGTTGACTTTGGCGGTCCGCTCAAGCGTCATTTGTTCTCTAGCAGCTACCAATACACGCAGAGCGGCACGAATTCCATCGTCCTGTCGCGGATTGCGTAGATTCGACTCTTCAAGTGGCAGCGCCGATGCGGCTATGGCGGCAGCATCCAACGGGTCGGACTTCCCTGCACCACGCCGGGCCGGAGCATAGCTCCGAGGAGCTTCCACAACACGGTAGCCGGCCCGAGAAACAGTGCCAGCGAGCAGAGCACCGTAGCTGCCAACGCCTTCAATGACCCAGAGCGTATCAGCGTCGCCCTGCGTACGGCGTGCTACCCAGAGAATCGCTCGTTTTCGACCTGGGGACGTATTAGGGAACGCCTCTATACCAAGTTGCTCACCATTGGCGGCAGTGACGGCATAAGTGTGGGTTCGGGCGTGGGTGTCTACACCAATAATGAATGGATATAGATGCGCGACAGTGGCCATTGATACTCATTCCTTCCAAATCGACAGTTCGGTTTTCTGCGGTCATCGAGCAGCCGGCAGCCCACCGTGGGGTCGCTCACGAGGCATTCCTGTAACGAGCCACAGAGCCGAGCTCTGGGCAATCTTCTTATCAAGCCTTCGAAGCGGACAAGGCAGGCACTGGTCATCCTCACGATGACGGGACAATTCGGATCCAAGGCCCACCAAGGGCCGAGGGGGTGTTGAGTCACCGTCATGAAAGAACAACCATTACCTACCCTGCCAGCCAGTCACAGACTAGCCACTTCAAATACTTACAGGGGGGTGTTGCC
>NZ_PJIN01000033.1 GCF_002929705.1 Arthrobacter sp. N199823 | reverse complement strand
CCTTCAGCGGCCACTGGTTGCCGCATGCGCCCTTAGCTGGGGTGAAGACGCACCAGCAGCGCATGAACCGGGATAACGCGCTTAGAGAGCCTTATATCGAGTCCAATCCTTTGGTGCTCCGCTCCCTGGTCGTGATCGACCACGATGGCGGCGAAGCAGAGCACGCGGCCGACCTGGCAGGACTGCCCGCTCCGTCCTACGTCGCGTTGAACCCCTTCACTAAAGACGGCCACATCACCTACGCCCTCGCGGCCCCCGTCTGCCTCACTGACGCGGCCAGCCGCCGTCCGGTAAACCTGCTGGCCCGCATTGAGTCAGGACTGACGACCATCCTCGGTGGAGACGTCGCCTACGGCGGGCGCATCACCAAGAACCCGTATCACCAGGACCACCTGCCGGTCTGGGGTGAAATGGAGGCCGTCTACAGCCTCCCGGACCTCGCCGCTGCGCTCTCCGACCTCGGCGCGCTGCCCAAGTGGAACGAGCGCCGGCTCCTTCGCAACACCGGCATCGGCCGTAATGTCGCCCTCTTCGACACCGTGCGCCACTGGGCCTACCGTGCCTGGACTCGCTACCCCGACCAGCGGGACTGGGAAGAAGCCGTCCACGCCTACGCCTGGAACAAGAACCTCGGATCCATTGCCGACGAATTCTCCGCCGGCCCGCTCTCTGAGCTCGAAGTCACCCACCTCGCTCGCTCCATCGCCCGCTTTGTGTGGCGCTCCGACCTCCGCCACAAGGGGGCAGAGAAGTTCGACCAGGACTTCCTCGATATCCAGCGACGGCGCGGACGTAAAGGCGGGGTTACCTCAGGACAGAAACGCACAACGGCAAGAGACATTCGCCTCATGGAAGCTTTGGAGGAAAACAATGCCCGCGCTTAAGCCAGTTCGCCGAAATGTCCCTGCTCGAGTTTTGGCCGAACGCCTGGGAGTCTCCCCACGAACGATTTACCGATACATTGCTGAACCACGAGATGAGTACGAGGCCCGGGCAGTTGAGCGTCGCCGGAAGATCGTCGAGATGCGTGAGCAAGGCATGACCATGCGGAAAATTGCTACTGAGCTGGGCGTCTCTGTCGGCTTGGTGGGTACTTACGCAAAGCAAGCCGAACGCGAAGCTGCGGCGCAGGAGAACGCTTCCCCGTGAGCCGTCCTGTTTTTACCCTCACTGAGGCAGCGGCCTTGGTTTCAACCAGCCGTTCAACACTTCGACGACGGTTGGACCAGGGCGATTTTCCGGACGCCTACCGCGACCCAAAAGGTGTCTGGAAAATTCCCCTCACCAGCCTGCTCGCTGCAGGGCTTCATCCTGTTCAGGGAGCAGTCCAGAACCTGTCCACTGACACAGCTCAACATGTTCATGACATAGCTCAACCTGAACAGGTAGGCCTAAAAAACCGTGTAATTGAGCTAGAAAATGCCCTGTCC
>NZ_PJIN01000032.1 GCF_002929705.1 Arthrobacter sp. N199823 | reverse complement strand
TCACCATTAACAGGATGCGACGAGGCGTTTCCAGAGATTCAACAAACTCTTTCACCGTATAGTAAGGAACCAGTTTCTTGCCTGGATTTTCGGCAATAACTTCTTCCGTCTTTTCACGGGAACGGTTGAAAATAGAGACGGTATAACCACGGCTTTCGATGTTGAGCGCAAGGTTGCGCCCCATCACTGCCATACCGACGACGCCAATCTGTTGCTTTGACATTGTTTACTCCTGTCTGAGGTGCTCACCGCTGCAAATAAGCGGCTGAATATGAGTAACGGGTTTACTTCTAATATATTTAGGAAAGGCTTATCTCTCTATGTCCCAAAAACTAAACCTTTTGGATACATCGACTATCAGATCTAAAAGACATACATTTTATAATATCAAAACCTAATAAAACCATTCTAATTAAAGTCTCTTAGCAAGAGCTCTTACTGAATAAATAAAAAAAAGAACTAATGACTTGAATAATGAAAAAGACAATACTCTTCTATAAATATTCCATTGCCACATAGCTGCAGTGAACTTATTTGAGGACAACCCCGTATTATGTATATAATATCTGGCAAGATTTTTCTGTATGCAATAAACCAGCTTTGCTTTTTTTACTATTGTTAACCACATTAGGTAATCTTCATGACCAATTTCCTGTTGATATACTTTCCCTATCTGAGTTGAGTCATAAATACCAGTTAAGTTACCAATATGATTAGATTGCAGCATATTATTATATGTAATAACTTCCTTAAACCTTCTTTCTTTTATTACATTTGTATCAACATAAAAAACCTCATAGTTTGAACAAACAACTTTATAATTTCCAGCACTCAATATTTTCAGTTGTTCTTCGAGTTTAGTCTCAAACCAAACATCATCACTATCACAAAATGCAATATATCTACCATTACAAGCAGCAATCCCAACATTTCTAGCCGAAGATACTCCCTTACCATTTCGATTTAGTAAATAAACAATACGTTCATCGATAATAGACTTAATAATATGTTCTGTTGAATCCGACGAATTATCATTGATTATATATAATTTAAAATCCTCATACGTTTGTTTTAAAATTGACAAAATACTATCTTTAATAGTTTCTTCAGCATTATAAGCTGGCATAATTATTGATACTGTTTCATTACCCATAAAAAGCCCCATCATTATTCAAAATTAGAACAAGTATGATTTATAATAAAATTCTGCGATAGGAAACAGAATAACCTTTAATAGATACGGAATAAAACAGTATAATAATGAGAGATACAAACAAACGAAGTATCTATTTTTAACAGTGTATTTAATAACATAAATTATCGGGATTATATAAAATATCACAAAATAGTAGTTAACCCTTGAAATAAAATCAAAACTGAGCATTAACAAATAAACATTCACCGTTAAAGCCCACATACCAATTAACTTTCGCTCATTATCTTTTATAACAAAAACCTTTAGTTTTAATAAGATAAGGAATAGCAAATTAAATGGAATCCAATACATTTTAGTTAGTACATTCATTATACTCACAGAACTTTCATCGAATGAGGATAAATAATGTGAGTAATAGGGGAATAAATTTTGCACTATATAATAAATAATTTGCTGAAGATAAGAGAAAAGAAACAATAAAAAAGTCAACACATAAATTTTAAAAGCATGTTTACACGCAAAAAAATACGTCTTATCTGGAATTACGAGAAAACAGAAACCAATCAAAGCAGAGCGATGAAAACCTAAAGCAGCAACCATTAATATGAAAGATAACAATAATTTCCCTCTAAACTTATAGAGAATTGATATTGCAAACAAATAAATTGAAAATGATGCTCTTATTATATTCATCTGGGTATGAAATAAATTAGTAACAACCCAAAAAAGAAAAAAAACCAAAACAAGAGAATAACCATAGTTTTTCCATAACTGAAAAACAATAACAAACACCAATAAAGATTGTAATAAAGCAGTTAACGCAATAAAACCTTTGAATCCCCATCCAGTCAGTTGATATAGCCTCATATATCCATAAAAGAGATATTCCTTATTTTGATAAAAGGTATCGAGTTCATTAGCATTATTATATATATTTTGATAGCTAAAATAATCTGTTCCAACAC
>NZ_PJIN01000031.1 GCF_002929705.1 Arthrobacter sp. N199823 | reverse complement strand
GCGAAGGCCAGTGCGAACGCGAATGTGGCACTGGATAGCGCGGCGATAGCGGAGACCCTGCGCCGCCCGATGCGCATGGTGAGCCGGTGCGCGGGCCCTGGTATCAGACTCAACACAATGGCTCCGGGCAGGAACACCAACGCGATGGAAACCACGTCGAGATCGAAAGCCTTTTGAAGGTGCAGCAGCAACAGCAGTCCAATGGCCGCCTCAGCCAGCGAGGTCAGCGCGGTGGCAACCAGCATCGGCCGTAACCGTTGCATCGGAAAGGCCGACTCAGTCGGTTTCGGGGGCGATGAAGGGCGTCTAGGAGCTACTGCTATCGTCACCGCCGCGACGAAACACGCACCGGAGGCGGCCAAGAAAACGCCGAGGAAATTAAGTGAACTTATCAGTGTCAGGCCAGCGACGAAAGCCACCCATGATCCGGTTTCCTGCCACGTCATCAACTTAGGGAAGGCAAACGAATCTGAGTCCGCCGATTCGCTGACTATGGCGCGTAAAGACACCCAGAACAGTGCACCCCCAAGCCCTCCAAACACTGCGGAGATAAATGCCATCGCTGGATCGGTAGATAGTGCGTATCCAGCGCACGAAATCCCATACAGCGCTGCGCCAGCAGCTGCAATATTTCGGCGCTCCCACACATCGGCCAGTAGCCCGGCGGGGAACCTGGCAGCAAAGGAGACAAGTAGTTCCGTAGCAAGCAACAGCCCGATCACCGACGCATCCAGCCCGAGTGCCGCGCCAGCCCATATGGGAATCAGGAAATCTAGCAAGTCCGTGGGGCCGCCGACCAAAGCGGCCGCCCACCTCGCTGAGGACTGGCGCACGGGAGCACTCTTAATACTTGACGGCGATTTCATGATCCCAGAATACACACGTATTCTAAGATCATGAGTACGGAGGTAAACAAGCGGGATGTCTTTGCCGCATCGGTGCTGGACCTGATAGTCCGCGGTGGCATCCAAGCCGTCAGCATCCGCACAGTGGCAGCAGATTCGGGCTGGTCCGTCGGAGCCTTGCAAAAGACGTTCTCCACTAAGGAAGCCCTGCTACGCGCCGCCGTCGATTTGGTTGTTTCCCGGGCCGAGGCACGCATGGAAGCCATCCCTTTCGACGGAGACGCGGTGGACTACCTGGTTCACATGATCGAGGAAACTTTGCCCCTCGACCCGATGCGCAGGGAGGAAGCCATAGCTTGGAATGCGTTCGCTGCCGAGGCCGTCCACACACCTTGGATCGCCGAAATCCTTATAAGCCAGGACCAGCGGACCTCTGAGCAGCTCGTGGAGGCCTTGCGGACTTTCGGCACATCACAGCCGAAGGCCGCTGCGGCTGGCATCATTGCAGTTTCAGACGGCTTCGCCCTCCGGCTACTGTATGACCCAAAACAGGCAGAAGAATTCTGCACGGCGCTACGTCCGATTATCAATCATTTACTCACCATCTAGGCCGCACCTAACAAGGAATCCCGCAAACCGAACGCGGAGCGGGCACGTTTGAGGAACCGCACGAATCCGTCGAACCGTCGAACCGTCGCTCGAAGTGAAATGTGCACGTGCGACCTTATAGTCTCGAGGCATGAAGACTCCTCGCGCCTTGGCTCTTGCCGGATTCGCAACGGCGTGCGCAGCGACCTTGACCGGGTGCTCCGTCGACACACTAATTTGGGGGAACGACGGCGCTCAGGTAATTCAAACTACCGAGAACCTCATCAAAGACCTCGCTTCCGGCAGAACATCCGATCTCGTCTGCGAAGACGCCAAAGCCGACCTCGGCACGGTAAAAGATTGGGAAGGCCGCGCCGCAGGAGAGCCGGAACGGTTCGTTGCTGAGTACTGGGGTGAGCAAGCTCCACTCGATCCGCAGTGGAACATCAATCTAGAGGGCCTTCCCGATGGGGCAACTCCAGGCGATCAGTTTCCCGGTGATGTCTTCTACCGTGAGACTGGCGACGGTCTCTGCGTGATCGATGTCGCCTGGTCGACACTAGGCTGACGCAGACCAATTTTCCCGCTCACACCTGTGATTATTGACGAGGAGTAGCGGTGCTTTATCGCCGCCCGTAAATCGAACGCTCTGCGGGACAATATTTCGGATTGTCGTCGGCTACTGTGATTTCCCTGTCGCGGCAGATGAGAATCGCCGGTGGATAAGTGAGAGTTAGTCGTTGGCCCGGCGAGGACGCAACGCGCCTAAGAGTATGAATACAAAGGAAAATGTGAGGGCCCCAGCCAAGATCATCATCCCTCCGTTGGCTAGTGACCACATTTTTACCAGGAGAACAGCAATGGCGATGAGAGCAACGACCAGGGAAACAGCCTTGACCGGGTTCCGCTTCATGAGTCTTGGTAGGGGCCATATCTTCGGAACCGGGGTCGACTCGAGGTCCTGTGAGCCGTTTGGAGGTATGTTCATGATTCTATTCTGCCGCAAGCTATTTTCGGTGAAGTTCAACCTTCTCGCAGGGGAACGGTCAACGGGGCAGTGGAACTAGACATGTGCAAGCAGTGGCATTGAAGCAACTTTGGTTGACAGAAGCATGTACAGCAACGTAGGTTGACAGTATGGAGTCTTCACAGATCGCTTCCGTGGCA
>NZ_PJIN01000030.1 GCF_002929705.1 Arthrobacter sp. N199823 | reverse complement strand
TGTCAAGGGCCATGAGTTTCTGCCCACCAGCGGTCAGGTTATCTACCCACTGGTGGCCAGCAATAATGCCCGGATATGGCCATGAGATCTGCCCGCAAATATAGATTTGTGGTTGGCCAGTCCGATCCAGTGCTTTAGCTCATTTGTGTCACGCCCTTCCCAGCCAGTGCTTGTGTCAGCCTGACGGAGTCACCACTGGTCTGACACAGATGGGCATGATGCAACAGCCGATCAACGGTCGCTGTCGCCAGGGTCTTGGGCATGAGTTCATCGAAGCCAGCCGGGTGCAGATTAGAAGAAATCGCGATAGAGCGTTTCTCGTAGGCAGCATCCACGACTCGGTAAAGCCCTTCGGCAGCGTCGGTTCCCACGGGCAACAGGCCAATGTCATCGATCACGACCAGATCAGCGCGCAGCACCCGGGTGATAGCTCTAGTGACGCTGTCATCAGTGCGGTGAGCGCGGATGAGCTGACCGAGGTCCTCAAGCCGGAACCACGCCACACGCAGCCCTTCTTCGACGGCTTGCTGGCCCAGAGCCTCGAGAAAGAAGGTTTTCCCGGTACCAGAAGGGCCACAAACGACCAGGTTTTCCCCGCGCCGGATCCATTCCAGGGTCCGTAGGGCTTGCTGAGTCGGGGCCGGGATCGAGGAAGCGGCCGGGTCCCAGACATCGAAGGTTTTCCCGGTCGGGAACCCGGCAGCTTTGCGCCGGGTGGCGAGCATCGAGGCGGCCCTGCCACGGATTTCCTCGGCGAAGAGGGCCTTGATGACCTCGGCCGGTTCCCAGCGCTGGGCACGGGCGGTAGCGACGAGTTCCGGGGCCAAGGCGCGGGCGTGGGGCATCTTCAAGGAACGCATCATCGCCTCGAGGTCCTGTGGCAGTGCCGGGGCGGTGGTGTTGATCGGGTTCACTGCTTTACCTCACTGACGGTGGCGGTTGTGGTGGTGATCGCGGCCCAAGCACCGGTGCCCTGCGTCAAGGAGGTGCCCTCGCTCGCGGCATGGGTGATGGTGCTGGCCCGCCCTGCTTGCAGGATCGAGGAGAGGTCTCCGTGGGCGAAGCGGCCATGAATCGCCGCAGTCCCTAGGGCCCGGTCAACGTCAATGACGCCTGCGATCTTCGCCAACGACACTGCTTCAGCCATTTTCACGGTGATCCGTTGAGTGCCAACCGCGGCTGCTTCTTTTAGCCAGGTAACGGCACCACCACCGATGGCTAGGAACTCCGCCTCGGCCCCGGTACGGGCCCTGGGCGTGTAGTCGCCCGGGATCTTTTCCACATACCCGGGGAAGTGCTCGTCATTGATTGCAGGGCTCCCCGGCCTGGCCCTGTAATGGCGGGCGACTTCCACCGGGCCGGTCACGCCATGGTGAACAATGACGACCTTCTCATCCGGGCCAGCCCCGTGGGAACGAACGAACACCCGCTGCCCCAAAAGGTGGGACGGCACGGAATACATGGCGTTGTTGAACGTGACCATGGGCGTGTTCGGCGGAACCGTGCGGGCCAAACCGAAGGAGACCGTGTGGGCATCGTCCGGAACCCGGTGCAGGCGCAGGACCTCCTCGGCAAGCATCGCCGCCGGTTTACGCTTGGTGCTGCGGTGCTCACGAGTATTGATGTGGGCCATGAATTCCTCACACGCGGCCTCCACCTCAGCGAAGGAGCCATACACCTCACGCAGGTTCGTTTCCTTGGGCACGATGTCAGCCTTAGCGACCTTTACCGCGTTCTCTACCCCGCCCTTGGAAGCAGGATCTGCCGGCTGACAGGTTAATACGGTCACCCCGTAGTAGCGGGCGAAATCAACGGTTTGCAGGTTCCTGATCGGCACTCCGGCCACATGGGATACCGTTACCGTCTTCTCATTGTCAGTCAGGATGTAAACCGGTGCCCCTCCGATAATGCGGAAACAGCGATCAAGAGCGGCGAACACCGATGGTGCTGTCCGGTCCCGCAAAGCGATAACGATCCGGAACCGTGACCATGCCAGCCACGCCACGAACAACACCGACTTCACACCATCAATAGCCGGGCCGTCGCCGAAATCGTATTGTAGCCAGCCACCTGGCTCGGTCACCCATGGGCGGTGCACGCGTACCCGTCCGAGCTTCCACGCGTCCTTAACTTGGGCCATCGCGCGGCGGGTGGAACGCTCCGATCCCTCAAAGCCCATACCCACCAACTTCTGGTGGGCGACATCGGCTCGGATCCGGCCCCGCGTCTTCTCCACGAGCTCTTCGATCTTGGGCAGGTACTCATCAGTGATCTTTTCCCTGGATACTGGTTCCGCCAAAGGCCGTCCGGCCTCTCGGGCCCCGACGTGCTTGGCCACGGTGTGGTGCGAACAACCCGCAAGGACTGCCGCGGCACGAAACGACTTCGTAAGATCGTACGCTTCAAGAATTTCCATGATTTCTCCGTCAGACTTCATACAGAGCCTCTTCCTGGTTTGGTTTGGTGCGACTAGACACCGACATCAAACCCCAGGAAGGGGCTCCCGCCGTTAAGAACACGACGAGGCTAGTAAAAAGAGTGGGCAGATCTCATGGCCACCAATGGGCATTTCTGCTGGCCATCAGTGGGCACTTTCGTGGCCGCCTATGGGCAGTTTTTCATGGCCGCTAACA